>NZ_CP026227.1:0-51597 GCF_002903485.1 Aeromonas sp. ASNIH7 | reverse complement strand
ACAGGCGGCAAGAAGGCTTTCGACTTCTTCGGCTGTAGTGGCTTCCCTACCTGCAACGAGAAATTCGACGTTGTGGGAGGAAAGCCAAAATTCACTAAATGACACATCAAAGTGTGGCGTTTTGATTATCAAAATGATATGCTTTGATTGTGTCGGATGGTGATGAATGAACAAAAAAGACTTTTGTCGTAAACCTCGTAAAATGTGCCCACCTGCCACACCAGATGAGCATATTGAAATGGGAAACGAGACTATTAGCGAGCTTGAACTTATCGACAACTTGGCCAGCGGAGCGGTGAAGCGGTTGAAACTCGTTCAAGGTGAAGATTTGAAATTTTGTATATACATCCAACTGAGCTGGAAAGGAGGTGATCTCTTACTGGAAACCCAACGGAAAAAACCCCGTGTTTGGTCAAGTCTGGACAGACTCGCAAAACACATAAACAGCAAATATGGATCTGTTCCTGTTGTAGAACTTTATCTTTGGAGTAAAGAATCAAATGGAAAAAATCGGCGTTGTTGACAATAAAAAAGAAGTATCCAAGGCCCGCCAGGCTATCGCTACCCTGTGGCTGTTCCTGGGGATCATGTTCATCCCGTCCGTCGCCTTTGCGAACCCCATCGCTGATGGTGTCGATTGGCTGCTGGATCTGCTGACCAACGGCATTGCCCGTTCCGTCGCCATCATTGCAATCGTTGTCCTGGGTTATATGGCCTGGGCTGGCCGCCTGACCGGTGAGGCCGCCGTTAAATTCATCGGTGGTATCGTCCTGGTGTTCGGTGGTGCGGCCATCGTTGACCTCATTATTGCGGCTGTGTCCTAACAGAGCTGAGGTGAACAATGGCAACAGCAACAGATCCGCTGTTCGTTGGAGCCACACGCCCATCACTCGTGATGGGCGTTACCTACGAAGCGATCATTATCTGCGTTTCAATTGTCGGTATGCTGTTCCTCGCTACCAATAACCCTTTCTTATTGTTGTTTTATATCCCAATGCACGGGGCTTGTTATTTAATTTGCCTCAAAGACCCTCGTTTTTTCAGGTTCTTGCTGTTGTGGCTTGGGACTAAAGCAAAATCAATATCATGGCGTTATTGGGGCGCGGCCACCGCAAGCCCTCGGGTTAGCACTCGCAAGCAATCACGGAGAATGCCGGGATGAAGGAAAATACTCTACGGGATAATAACTGGCATCGTGAAAATGATGTTTCAGAATTCATTCCCTATGCTGTGCAGCTTAACGAGAATACCGTTAAGAACCACAGCGGCGATTATCTCCATGTGATTAAACTTGATGGTCGAGCGCATGAAAGCGCCGACCCGTCAGACGTTATTACATGGAAAGAGCAATTGAATATTGCCCTTAAAAATATTGCGTCGCCAAATCTCGCCATATGGACGAACACAATCCGCCGTGAGGAAAATACTTTCCCTGGTGGTGACTTTGAGCCTGGCTTTGCGGCGAGTTTTAACGAGAAGTACAAAGCGCACCTGGGCAAAAATAACATGATGGTCAATGAACTTTATTTGACTATTCTTCTGCGCCCTGGTGTGAACAAAGCCGATGGTTATTTCCAGAAGTTTGAGAAAAACGAGCAGGCTATCAGACGCCAGCAACAAGAGGCCATCGAGAAACTGACTGAAGTTTCAAACCTGGTATGCAGTAGCCTTTCATCCTATGGCCCTAAGCTGCTGGGGACATATGAGCGGCGCGGGATTCTTCATTCTGAGGTGCTGGAATTCCTCTCTTTCTTGGTAAATGGCGAGTGGTATCCCAGGGCTTTGCCCCGCCAAGACCTTGCCCAAACATTGGCATTTAATCGCCCATTCTTCGGCTCTGATGCGTTCGAGCTGCGGGGTGTAGTGGATTCCAAAGTTGGCGCAATACTTGGCATTGGCGAATATCCAGAAGGCACCGAAGCGGGGCTGTTGAATGCCCTGTTGTCTGCTCCGTTCCCCCTGGTACTGACGCAATCTTTCAATTTCCTGTCAAAGCCGATAGGGATTGAGCTGTTGCGCCGTCAGCAACGCCGTATGCGCAACGCTGGCGACCTGGCCACCTCACAGATTGACGAGATCGATGATGCCCTGGACGACCTGACAGCAGGCCGCTTTGTATTTGGCGAGCATCACCTTTGCCTGACCGTGTTCGGGACTGACGGGGCCGACCTGAAAAAGAACTTGTCAGACGCACGGGCCGAGCTGGCTAACTGCTCGATGGTTGTCAGCCGTGAGGATTGGGCTGTTGCTGCGGCGTTCTGGTCTATGCTGCCCGGTAACTTTAAGTTTCGCCCGCGCCCTGCCCCGCTGAGTTCCAAGAACTTTGCCGGGTTCTCTAGCTTCCATAACTATCCGACCGGTCGCCGGTTGGGCAACCAATGGGGGCCAGCCGTGACGATGTTCAAGACCACTTCCGGCGCTCCGTTCTATTTCAACTTCCATGAGCCCCTGGATGTAAACAAGGCGAAGAAACAAGCCCAGCTCGAAGCAGAGTTAGGCGCTAACAAAATGGCCGAATCCAAGGAAGAACAAAAGGCGCTGGGGAATACCCTGATTATCGGCCCGTCTGGTTCCGGTAAAACTGTTGTCCAAGGTGTCTTGCTGGCCCAAAGCAAGAAGTTCAACCCGACCCAAATCATCTTTGATAAAGATCGCGGTTTAGAAATTTACGTCCGGGCCGAGGGTGGTGTTTATCTCCCGCTGAAGAAAGGCGTTCGCACCGGCTGCAATCCGTTCCAGCTAGAACCTACCGAAAGCAACCTGCTTTTCCTCGAAAGCCTGGTGAAGAAATGCGCCGGGGGGAAATTCACGGTTAATGATGAACAAGAGGTTTCCCGTGCTGTTCGTGGCGTTATGCGTTTGCCTAAAGCGCATCGCCGCATTAGCTCATGCCTGGAATTCCTCGACCCGGTGAACCGGGAAGGTGTTCACGCCAGATTAGGGAAATGGTGCGGCTCTGGCTCCCTGGCTTGGGTATTCGATTGCGCTGAAGATCAGATTATCTTTGATGGTAATTCGATGTTCGGCTTTGACGTTACCGAATTCCTGGATGATCCCGAAGTACGTACCCCGCTGGTTATGTACCTGTTCCATCGCATCGAGCAACTGATTGATGGGCGACGGGTTCAAATCTTCATGGATGAATTTTGGAAATTGCTTCTGGATGAATTCTTTGAAGACTTGGCCCAAAACAAACTGAAGGTTATTCGTAAACAAAACGGCATCCTGACGTTTGGCACACAGTCAGCAAAAGACGTTCTGAATTCCCCCATTGCTCACAGCATCATAGAGCAGTGCGCCACCATGATTTTCATGCCTAACCCCAAGGCTGCGCATAAAGACTATGTGGACGGGCTCAAGCTGACCGAGCGGGAATTTCAGCTTATCAAAGAAGAAATGCAACCCGGCTCCCGCCGTTTCCTTATTAAACAAGGGCATAATTCTGTTGTCGCGGAATTGGACTTGAAGGGGTTCAGTGATGAACTGGCCGTTATTTCAGGTACTACCGATAACGTGGAGCTGATGGAGCGCGTTATTGCCGAATATGGTAACGACCCGAAAGAGTGGTTGCCGGTTTTCCACCAAAAAAGGAAGTATGGCCAATGAAAATGAAGACGTTAGCCCTTAGCCTGGCCCTCACTATGGGGGCTATTTCCCCGGCGTTTGCTGGTATCCCGGTGACTGTTGTTGCCGACCCTCAAGCGTTGGCAAACCATATCACCGAACTGGCCAAGATGGTCGAGCAGATCCGCCAGCTTGAAAATCAGTTGAGGCAGATGGAGCGTGAATATACGTCAATGACCGGCTCCCGTGGGCTGGGTAGCTTGATCAACTCGGCCTATGACAAGGATGTGCTGAAGGATCTCGACCTGAAGGGGCTTATGAGCCAAAACGGCCTGAAGTCGTCCAACGATTACAACCTGGGGCAAGGCGTGGGCGAAGTATTCGACCTGTCGAACAAGAACGCCGCCCAATACTCCGGGCAGGCAACCAAGAGCCTTTCCCAAGCCCAGGAACGCTTTGACGAGCTGAAAGGGCTGGTCAGCAAGGTGAACAATTCGAGCGACCCGAAAGAAGTAATGGATCTGCAAGCCCGGATTGGTGCCGAGCAAAGTTTCCTGCAAAACGAAGTGGCCAAGCTGCAAATCTTGGAGCAGCAGGCCCAGGCCAATGAGCAAATCCGAAGCCAGCGCGTGAAACAAATGGCTGTTGAGTCGTCCGGCTCACTGCGTCAAGTAGCCTGGTAATCGGCACAACATCCAAGAGAGAACGGGAGAGAAAATGAACAAGATGACCGCGATTTCGTACGTACGAAATTTTGCCCTGGTAAGCCTGGCCAGCCTCGCGCTGGCCGGGTGCTTTGAACAAAAGCCGCTCGAAGAAACCAAGTCGGTTGAATTCTATTCGCAGAATTCCGCCGACCGGGCGGCAATGGTCAAGCGGTGCGCCGACAACCCCGGCGAGCTGAAAGAAACCCCCAATTGCGTCAATGCAATGCAGGCTGAGAAGGCCGCAACAAGCGGCTCTCTGAAGAAGCTGAATAACTGGTAAGGAGTCGGGCCATGTCAACAAACCTGTTTGAGCGCATTTTTGCGAATGTTGACGACGCCCTGAATACCTACGTTGTGGATACGGTCGGGAATGTCGTTGGTTTTGCCTCCCCTCTGTTCACCTCGATGATGATCGTCTTTGTGGCCATGTGGGGCTATCTGATGATGTTCGGCAGGGTGCAAGAGCCGTTACAAGACGGGGTTTTCAGGATCATTCGTATAGGTGGCATCATGGCCCTTGGCCTGACGGTTGGCACTTATATGGGTGTTGTCGTGACGTTCCTTCAGCAAGGGCCAGAGCATATTTCGGCTGTCGTATCCGGTGCCGGTGGCACCAGTGCCGACACGCTGGATGCCCTTTTTAGCCAGGTGTTTGCCGTGTCAAAGGCAGCCTGGGAAAAAGGCGGGGTTCTGGATGGTAACTTTGGCCTGTACCTGATTGCCTTGATTGTCCTGGTAATTGGTAGCGGCCTGACGTTGTTTGTTGCCTTCCTGATCTTGCTGGCCAAGTTGATGACTACGGTTCTCCTGGGAATTGGGCCGCTGTTCATCATTTGCCTGCTGTTCAAAGTAACCCAGCGTTTCTTTGAAAGCTGGATCGCTATGGTGTCTAACTTTGGCTTGCTTCTGGTGCTTGCCTCGTCGGTCGGTACGCTAATGACTAGCTTGGCGCAAACCTACATAGACAAGCTGGCCCCCAACGAAGCAGCCGCCGCCGATGCCGCAAACCTCGGGGATGCTGCCATGCTCTGCCTTGTGTTCGCCCTGTGTATCCTGGTGGTTCGTCAGGTTCCATCAGTTGCGGCAGCCCTGGGCGGTGGTATTGCCCTGGCTACGCAAGGCGCGTTTGGTTCAGCTATGAATGCCCTCCGCCCTTCCTCCATGCAACGCGCCTCCCGTCAGGTTCAACGGGAGTACCGCGCCACTAAGCAAGCTGTTACAGCCCCCGTAAGAGCTGGCCAACGAGTAGCATCTGCATATCAAAAACGGTTCGGTAGTGGTAACTCCGTGGCAAGCATGTAACCCAAAAAACTAATAATGCGGGATGAAAAATCCCGCATCAATCTTTTGCGCTTTGACTATCAAAATGGTATATTTTGATTTTCAAGGCGCATAACTTTGATGAGGCATAGGATAATGAAGAAAACCCTTTTGATGATTGCTTTGGCTCTGTCTGCCACTGGCTGCACCCTTTCCCCGCCTCCACCTCCGCAATGTGTGGATGATGGGCGCGGGATGGTTCCGCTTAACCCGGAAATGCTGACCCAGGAGCAGATCAAGGCCGTGAAGGCCAAATACCAGGAAACAACCTGGAAGGACGAACGTACTAAGGGAGCACGGTAATGACGGCTAAAGGTGACAATAAAAAGCCTGGCAAGGGTAAAACCATCGACCAGCAATATTTTGAGGAAGCGCGGGGCTGGGATAGCGATGCTATCGCCAAAACCAAGCAATCAGAGCGGCGGGCCTGGCGAGTTGCTGGCGTGGCCGTGACAGTGGCCATCCTGGAAGCTATCGGGATCTCGTCTGTCCTCCCCCTCAAAACCGTTGAGCCGTTTGTTATTCGGGTTGATAACAATACCGGCCTGACTGACGTTGTAAGCACCCTGAAGGAGAAGGACGAAGGCGTAAAAGCCACAGCTCAAGAGGCGCTGAATAAATACTGGCTGGCGCAATATATCCGGCACCGTGAGGGCTATTTGTGGGATACCCGTGACTATGATCGGGAAATGGTCGGCTTGCTCTCCGCACCGACGATACAACAGCAATATGCCGAATACACCGACCCCCGCAAAAACCCACAAGCGCCGATTGTGGTATATGGCCAAAACTCCGAAGTAGAAACCAAGGTTAAAGCCATTTCCATGCTGAACACAGGGGAGGAGCTGGAAGGCGAAACCCGTTATACCGCCCTGGTTCGCTATACCAAGCAGGTGCGCCGTGCCGGTGAGTTCTCACCGATCACCCACTGGGCCGCGACGATCACGTTTGCTTATCGCAATGAGCCTATGAGGCTCGACGACCGCACCAAAAACCCGCTTGGCTTCCAAGTGATTTCCTATCGCAATGACCAAGAAGCCGGGGGACTCTAATCATGCAAAAGAAGATGAAAGCCCTTCCTTTGGCGTTGCTTCTGGCCAGCTTGGCCGGTTCTGCCCTGGCGGTGGAAATCCCAGCCGGTGGCATCTATGACAAGCGGGTGAAATATATCAATTACAACCCCGCCCAGGTGACAAAAGTAATTGGCCATTATGGCTTTTCTACTCATGTGCAATTTGGTGCAAATGAAGTAATCGCCAATATTGCCATCGGTGATAAAGAGGCTTGGGATGTTGCCCCGGTAGAAAATCACCTCTTTATTAAGCCTCTCGGTGAAATGGCCGAAACAAACATGACCGTTATCACCAACGTTCGGGTTTATAACTTTGAGCTGACCGCCCATGAATCCAAGAACGGCGCTCACCCCATCCCGAACGATATGTTTTTCCAAGTCAATTTCCGTTACCCGGATGAAGAATTGGCCAAGGCAAAAGCAGAGGCAGAAGCCGCCAGACTGAAGGCCAGAATGAGCCAGAACGACGCGCCGAAAGCGACGAACTGGAACTATTGGGCCAAGGGTAGCCAAGATGTGTCGCCAATCAGTGCGTTTGATGATGGCCGCTTTACTTATCTGAAATACCCAGGCAACCGCGAAATGCCAGCAATCTATATCGTTAACCCGGACGGTTCTGAAAGCCTGGTAAATACAACGGTTGATTCCAAACACCCTGACACAATTATTGTCCAGAAAATTGCGCGGCAATTTACATTGCGAATCGGCAACCGTGTTGCATGTATTTTCAATGAAAATTATGACCCGGATGGAATCGCCAATAAGACAGGGACAACAGCCCCAGGAGTTGAGCGCGTGATTAAGGGAGGCCAGTAATGTCAGACCAGAACGAAAAAAATCTACCGGTCGAAGAAGTCGGCGGGGATGAAGTTGATCGCGGTATGCCCAGCATATCGAAGAAAAAACGCCAGCCAGGCAGCGGCGGCGTGATGCAAAAAATCGTCGTGGCCGTTATCGGTATCTTCGTGGTTCTCGCCCTGGTAGCTGTAAACGGCGGCTTTAGCAGTGGCAAGAAGGATGAAGACAAGCCGAAAACTGGCAAGGGGTCAAACTCCGAGGTGGTGAACCGGCTCGGCCCTGCGCCGTCTTTGCCTGCACCGCCACCGCCGCCGAAAGCGCCGGAGGAAGATAAGCCAGCCACCGCCACAGTGGTAAGAACTGGTGACGTTGCACCGCCGCCCCCATCTTCTGCAATGGAGCGCCCAAGAGGGAACAACGGCAAGCAAGAGCCGACCCCTCAAGAGCGCAAGCGTAACCCTTCTTTGCTGGCGTTTGGCAATATGTCAAAGCCTCCCAAGCAAGGGGCTGATGATGGCCAAGGCGGCGCGGCCTACCAGGCTACAGCGGCGGGCGGTGATGGCTCCCTGGCTGAGAGTGACACCGCAGACGGGTTAGGCGCTCGACTGAAGGGGACAACGGTACAGGGCACCCGTGCGGGCCTCCTGCGTGATCGCTCTTTCTTTATCACGCAAGGTACTTTCCTTGATTGCGCCTTGGAAACTGCTCTTTCAAGCGACGTACCAGGTATGACCGCTTGCCGCCTTACCAGGGACGTTTACAGCACCGATAGCAAGGTTTTGTTGCTGGAACGTGGTTCTAAAGTTGTTGGCCAATACCAAGGCGGGCTGAAACGTGGCCAAGCACGGATCTTTGTGCTCTGGACTCGCGTTGAAACACCGAACGGCGTCATTGTGAACATCGACAGCCCCGGCACCGATGCGCTCGGTCGCAGTGGCCTGGATGGCTTTGTTGATACCCACTTTTGGGAACGCTTCGGCGGGGCTGTCATGTTGAGCCTGATAGATGACGTTGGCACGTTCGTAGCGAACAAGGCCAGCGGCGACGGCAACAACAATCAGGTTCAATTCGGCAGCACAGCAGATGCAGCAACCCAGGCGGCAGGTATCGCGCTGGAAAACTCGATCAACATTCCGCCAACACTGCTAAAAAACCAAGGCGACCACATCAATATTTTCGTGGCCAGGGATCTTGATTTCAGGGGGGTATATGACCTCAAGCCCGCATATTAAGGGCGTCGCACTGATGGAGAATCTTCGGATTCTCCATCCTTATTTGAACCGCGACGGCGTTACAGAAATCGTCATTAATCAACCAGGTGAGGTTATTACAGAAAGCCGCTCTGGCTGGGAACGCTTTGACGTACCCGAGTTGAATTTCAACCTTTGCCAGGACATAGCCAAACTTACCGCCACGTTTTCCGGTCAGTCTCTCGATGAACGGAAGCCGATAATCTCGGCCACCCTACCAGAGGGGGAACGTGTTCAAATTGTCGTGCCTCCGGTAACACTGTCTGGCCGTGTCAGCCTGACAATCCGAAAGCCACCTACATTTAACCCCACGCTGGATGATTACGAGAAAAGCGGGGCGTTTGACCAGGTAATTGATTATTCATCTGACCTTAGCGAAGTTGAACGAACTCTTTTAGAACTCAAGCAAGGCCGGAAGTTTAAGGCGTTTTTTGAGCTGGCGATCAAGTCTCGCCTAAACATCATTGTGTCAGGCTCAACCGGTAGCGGTAAGACTACGTTTATGCGCTCCCTGCTTCAGCTTGTGCCTGATGATGAACGCCTGATTAGCATCGAGAACGTGGATGAATTGGGGCTCTATAAGACACACTGGAACACCGTTCCGCTGTTCTATTCAGCCGGTGGGCAAGGGGTATCTGAAGTTAGTCAGCAACACCTGTTGGAAAGCTCATTGCGCATGAAGCCAGACCGGATTTTTGTGGCTGAGTTGATCCGGGGGGATGAAGCCTTTTACTACCTGAGAAACGTCAACTCTGGCCACCCTGGATCGATTACCTCCATGCACGCCAACAGCGCCAGAATGGCTATAGAACAACTGGTTTTGTTCTTGAAGGAAAGCCAAAGCGGCAGCTCGATGAATAGAGAGGATATTAAGCAACTTCTCTTTATGTGCGTCGATATTATCGTGCAGATTAAAAACATTCGCGGGAAACGGGTAATAACGGAGATTTACTATGACCCAGAATTCAAACGGACACAAATGGCGTAAATACGCCATTTTATTTGGCGTCCCTCTTTTCATATTGGCTTGGGTTTGGCTGGCTGGCGCAATTTTTATGGCTGGCAATGGTCTGAACGCCAAGGAAGCAACCCCGTTGACCCTTTACCAATATTGGTACTATTACGGGGACATTAAAAAAACTCAAGCATGGATAACCGGGGCGGCCTTTGGCTCCCTGCTTATTTTGCTCCTGCCAGTATTCCTTTACTTCATGCCAAAGAAAGAAAGCCTCTTTGGCGATGCCAGGTGGGCAACTGAAAAAGAAATAAAGGATTCCGGTCTTTATTCTGAAGATGGGATTATTGTTGGCGTCAAAACTGCTTTTTTCGGCCTGATAAAAAAATATCTTATTTTCGGCGGAGCTCAACATGTCTTAATGGCGGCCCCGACCCGTTCCGGTAAAGGTGTGAGTATTGTTATCCCCAATCTTTTGAGCTGGAAAGATAGCGTTGTTGTGCTGGATATAAAGCAAGAAAACTGGGATATAACTTCAGGTTTTCGCGCCAAACATGGCCAAGAGTGCTATTTGCTGAACCTAGCTCCCCGAGATTATCGCTCGCACCGTTGGAATCCACTTTTTTATATCTCTGATGACCCGAATTTCCGCATCAACGATATACAGAAAATCGGTCAGATGCTTTTCCCGAAAGTCGAGAATGAAGCGCCTATTTGGCAATCCTCCGCTCGTAGCCTTTGGCTGGGCCTGGTGCTTTACCTTATCGAGACTGAGGAACTGCCGGTTACGATGGGCGAGGCTCTGCGTCAGCTCACTATGGGCGATGAACGTCTGGCCGAAATCGTAGAGCAGCGGCAAGAGTCTGATAACCCCTTATCAGATGAATGCTATCTAGCACTGAAAGAGTACCTGGACACCCCGGACAAGACTCGCGGCTCCGTTCGTAAAGGTTTCACGGCCTCCCTGGAGCTGTTTTATAACCCGGTGATCGATGCAGCAACCAGTGGCAATGATTTTGACCTGCGCGACCTGCGCAAACGCCGTATGTCGGTTTATGTAGGGATTACCCCGGATGACCTGGATCGCCTGGCACCGTTGATTAATCTCTTTTTCCAGCAGGTAATCGATCTCAATACCCGTGAGCTGCCCGAGCAAAATCCAGACCTGAAACATAGCTGTTTGCTGCTTATGGATGAATTTACCGCTATGGGCAAGGTTGGCATTCTGTCAAAAGGTATTAGTTATATTGCAGGTTATGGCCTGCGTATGCTGCCAATTATCCAATCACCGGCACAGTTGCGTGAAACATATGGGGCTGATGCGGCGGAAACATTCATTGATAACCACGCCTTGCAAATTGTTTTTGCTCCAAAAAACATCAAGGTAGCAAAGGAAATATCCGACAGCCTGGGCACCAAGACAGTAAAAAACAAATCACGTAGTCGGCAACTCACCGGGAAAACAAGCCGTTCTGAGAATGCCAGCGATACAGGCCGCGCCCTGCTTATGCCTCAAGAGGTTAAGCAGATTGGCCAAAAGGCTGAAATATTGTTGTTGGAAAACTGCCCTCCTATTAAGTGCAGCAAAATAACTTGGTACGCCGACCAGACTTTCAACGAGCGCGGCAACGGTCGTGATGGGGTTAAATTCCCCTCGCCTGCCGTTCCCCTGGTTGACCCTAACAACAGGCCGAAAGGTGAGGTTTCATTCCACTCCAACAAAATTGAAGACGCTGAAACTTCAGAAAAAACTGTTGTGGAGCGGGATATTACCGTTGCTGACATTGAGAACATCGACAATTTGAACCTTGACGATTTTTCTTGTGACTTCTCCAAGATTGAAATCCCTGAAGGCTCAATATCTGATGATGCAATGGACGACCTTGTAAGCCAGTTTTTTAATGGCTTGGCTGAAGCGGCATAAGGAATAATTGAAATGGCAAATATTGCACAGGAAAAAACATATCTGGCCATTCCTTTTGAAGAACGGAAAGACGCTTTTCGAGCTGCGGGCAAACTGCCAGACGGCAAGAACGCTTTGGGGCTGGATGAAGATAGCAAACTCTGGTTTGCCAATCCTGGTGCGGATCTCGACAAGCTGAAAAAGTGGATACCGGACACCACTCGCCGGGCCGAACAAGGCGAAACAGATCCGGTCATTGAGTTTGGCCAGGCACTTGAAGACGCCGGTTTCATCCTCGATGGCGAACCACAGATGGACGGCAAGAAACACCGGGTTAGCACTGTAGACGACAGAGGCGGCCAGAAGTCGGGCGTTTATGTCGGATACCTGGACGGTGTACCGGCTGGCTGGTATCAAGATCACCGCATCCATAGCGAACCGCAGAAGTGGAAGGCTACCGGCAATCGTATTGATCCCGAAGCACAAGCGCACCTGAAGGCAGTAGCGGCACAGCGCAAGATAGAACGCGACCAGGCACAGGCAAGACAGTACGACCACAACGCCCACAGAAGCCAGCAAGCGGCCAGCCTAATGCCCGACGCCAACGGCCAAGAGCAATACTTGGTCAATAAGGGGGTGAAGGCTTTCCCTGGCGTGAAAACTGATAAGCGCGGGCGCGTTGTAATTCCGCTTCAGAATGAAAAGGATGAAGTAAGAACCCTGCAACGCATTAGCGGAAATGGCTTTAAATCCCTAAAGAAGAATGGCCAGAAATCAGGGAGTTATTTTGTTGTTGGCGGCGAGCTAAAAAATGGCGACCCGATTCTATACGCTGAAGGCTATTCAACATCGGCAACTATCAGTGAAGCCACCGGGCGGCCTGTTGTGATGACTGTTGACGCTGGAAATATGCCGACAGTTGCCGCAAAGCTATTGGAAAAATACCCAGATAGCCAGCATGTTTTTTTGGCAGACGATGACCGTAAAAACACAGCAAACAAGGGTAAGGAAAAAGCCGAGCAAGCAGCCACCATAACAAATGGCATTGCTCAAACCCCTATTTTCAATAATCAAGAGATTGAAAAAGGCTTTTCGGATTTTAATGACCTTGGCCAGTCAAGAGGGCTTGAGGTTGTACGGGAACAAGTTGAAGCAACTCTTAATAAGGTGGCGACCGTGGATAAAGTAGAAGAAAACACCGGGCCGGTAATTACGGATAAATTCGAGCGTGAAATTGATACCGCCCTGTCTAATTCAGAAGACAATCAAAAACTCGGTATTCTGCGTGATGACCAAGGACGTTTTTGGGACGGGCAAGAATTTGGCGACCTGGAAGACGCCAAGCGTTATGAACCAGTGGAAGCCCTGAAAGTGGCTGTCCATGTTTCCCGTCAATACGAATCAGAGTTAGAGGGAAGCCATATTTATATTCGCGCCGTTGAACAAGACGAGCCAAGCGATAGCGACGGGGTTCACGTTGTAAACACTGACCAGGCTATGAACTGGCCACACCTTGAAGCCGCTTATAAGAGAGGGTTCGGCTTGAATCTGGATCGTGATGAAGCCCTGGCCATAACGGCCCGTTCGCCTGCTGCCGCCCTGGACAACCAAGAACAAGCCGCCGCCCCTGCTGCTGCCCTGGACAACCAGGAACAAGCCGCCGCCCCTGCTGCTACCCTGGACAACCAGGAGCCCGAAGAAAACGCCGTGGAGCCATTTATTGAGCGGAAAATAGAAACGGCTGACGCTGACGTTAGGGCATGGCTGACCAACAGCCGTCAACCCATAGGTGAGCTGATCGAGGAAGACGAGCGGAAGGCTCAACATAGACCACAAGCGGAAGGTGAATTTTCATCTGAACCAAGCCAGACACCGAAGGGCCAAGCCTCAAACTCTGACTTTGAAGCGACCACGTTCAAACCGATTGTTCCTGAGAAGGTCGCAAAGTCTTATATCGAGGTAGACGGCAAATATTACTTTGGCAATCGGCCTGATTCGCTGGCTTTCGTCGATAAAGGGGCCAAGTTGCAAACCAAGCTGTCGAGCGAGCAAGTAGCGGCCTCAATGGTCGATATTGCTGAAGCTCGGGGCTGGACTGAATTACAGCTCTCCGGTACTGAAGATTTCAGACGGGCCGCCTGGCTTGAGGCCGCATCACGGGGCTTGGCTTCTAGGGGTTACAAACCGAAAGAGGAAGACTTGGCCAGGCTCAAAAAGCTGACCAATGACCGGACTTCAAACGAGATTGAGCCCAGGGAACAAGCTGACGTTGTACCGCCAGCAGCCAAGGGCAAAGAACAGCCGACGAACCAAGATAAGCAACAAGGCCAGCAGGCGGCCCAATCTCCCCAGATGGCCAAAGCGGCAGCCGCAACAGCGACCGCTGATAAGCAACAGCCTGAAGCGGCGGCCCCAGCTCAAGAAGTTAACCGGCTCGCGGGTAAGCTGGTTGAGCATGGTAAAGCCCCTTATGAGCACAACCCCGACAATAACGGGAGTTACTTTGTCACCCTTGAGAATGCAGACGGCCAACAAAGCACAACTTGGGGTGTGGGCCTAGAAAAGGCGATTGAAGAATCCCAGGCCGAAGCTGGCCAGCATGTCGAGCTGGAAAACTTGGGACGCAAACCGGTACAAGTTGAAAAGCAGATCAAGGATGAAAAGGGTAATGTTACCGGCACCAAAACGGTTAACTCGTATCGCAACGAATGGGCTGTTAAGGCCGAAGCAATCCGCGATTCTTCCCGTGACGCTAAAGAGTTGGTCAAGGAGCACCCGGACTTAATCAACGAAATCACGGCGGTTAAGCTCGCTGAAAAATTCGCGGCGGCAAATTTGAGCGCAGTCGATCAAGCCCGTTTCATGGAGCGAGTTCGCGGCCAGGTAGCGGATAACGTATCGACCGGTCAGCAAGCCCCTGAGCTGAAGATTAGGGAAGAAACAACCATCGAACGCACGAAGGAGACAGAGAATGAACGATAAATTACTGAAGCTGAATCAGCCCGGTCAGATTGTCGAACTGACCAAACAAGAGGCTGAAGAATTGGGCGCTTTCGAGGAAAGCGCCCTTTCCGAACAAGACGCCCTCGATGCGATTGAAACAGAACAGGAGGCGTAAACATGGCCAAGGGTAAAGAGTCGAGCGGAGAGAAAAAGCCCTATTACGAGCTGATTGCTGAAACACTTATCAAGCAGCTCGAAGAAGGCACCGCGCCGTGGCAAAAACCCTGGGAACCGGGCACCTCTATGGTGCCCCATAACCCTGTGAGCGGTACAAAATACCGGGGCGGCAACGCCCTATGGTTGACCATGCAAGGTAGGTCAGATCCGCGCTGGATGACCTACAAGCAGGCGCAAAGCGTCAATGCCCAGGTGAAACGAGGTGAAAGCGGTACGCTGATCCAGTATTTCAAGTTCCAAGACCAAGTGCCCAAGTTAGACGCCAGCGGAAAACCTGAGATTGATAGCGACGGCAAAAAGAAGATGATCACCGTCCAACTGGATAAGCCTAAAGTCTTCTCGGCTGTTGTCTTCAACGGTGAGCAGATCCAAGGACTCCCCCCAATTGAGACAGAAAAGAAAGATCCCGCATGGAATAGACACGAACGGGCGGAAGCCATTCTAACCAATGCCGGTATCCCCATTTCACACGATCAAGCTGATAACGCTTTTTACCTCCCTGGCAAAGATGAAATCCACTTACCAGGGCGCGACCAGTTCGCCACCGCTGATAGGTACTATGCAACAGCTCTGCATGAACTTGGCCACGCAACCGGCCATGCCAGCCGCTTGAATAGGGACTTATCCGGGCGCTTTGGCTCGGAGTCCTACGCAAAGGAAGAATTACGCGCTGAGATCGGTTCCCTGCTGATAGGGGATGAATTAGAGATCGGGCATGACCCTGGCCAACACGCTGCCTATGTCAAAAGCTGGGTAAAAGTGCTGAAGGAAGACCCCAAGGAAATTTTGCGAGCAGCTAGAGACGCTGAAGCGATCAAAGATTGGGTTATTGCCAGGGAACGGGAAAGCACCCTAACCGGCGACAACGCCAGACCTCCCCAAACGCAACAAGAAGATCAGGCGGTATCCCTGGCTGAAACCCGCAAGCTGATGGAGATTGTAGCGAACCAGAACAAAGGGGCCACCCTGGGGGATTCTGCTTCCCTCGCCCTGAAAGCATTGGGGCTCAACGAAACCAAACAGGTGATCGATGTTATCTCTACACTCAATGACCTGGTGAAACACCCCGCCTTAGCTCAACAGGTGAAAAAGGCTGAAGCTGAGTTAGCACTATTGAAACCCCAGCACCAGGAGCAACACCAGGAGCCCAAGGCAACTGAATCAGCGGCAACGGATAACAAGCCCCAGACTGAGGCTTTCAGTGAAACTCGCAAGCTGATGGAGATTGTAGCGAACCAGAACAAAGGGGCGGCCCTGGGGGAATCTGCGGCTGTTGCTTTGGAAGGATTGGCCCGTAATCAACCTGACCAGGCAAACGATGTTATCTCTAATTTGAGTGACCTACAGAAACACCCAGCATTAGCCAAGCAGATTGAGAAGGCCAAGGCCGAACAGGAAGCGATTAGAGCCACGCAAGGGGCTGACCAAGGGCAACGCATTGACCCTATCAGCAAATTGCCTCTGGCGCTTGCTGAGAAGCTATCTAGTCGGTTTGCGAATGAGGAAGATAGGGCAAAATTCCTTGAAAAGGTTCAAGCCCGACTTTCTGACGCTCCCCAGCCTGAAATCAAGATCCGGGAGGCCGTGGCAACAAGCAAAGAGCCCAAGGCACAAGCGGAAGATATGGAACGCTAAATACCTGAAAACAAAAACCGGCCAACAGGCCGGTTTTTTTATCTCTCGTCTTCGTCCCTCTCTGATTTTGCCTTGCCCTGCCCTACGTCCTGGGCTTTCTGTTGGGGCTTCATCTGCTCGGCCAGCTTGGCGGCTATCTCATGCCGTTCTGTTGCCAGTGGTGGCATAGACGAAACAAAGCCAACTATCTTGCTCGCCAGTTCCCTATCTTCGGCATCGCCTTGGTTCAGGTCTTTGGCCGCCGACAACCAGGATTTTCTAACCTCCTGCTGTCGCTGCTGGATCTTGTCTTCCCACGGTTTCGCCTTCGGCGGCTTGCCTGCCTGCTTATCTTTGAACTCGGAAACGATCTCTTTGACCTTAGCCTTATCGACCTCCGGGATCTCGCCCCGACTCCGAATATTCTTGATGACCTGGGAGACGGCTTTTTTAACTACGCCTCTCGGTGCCCTGGGTGTGGCTTCAGCATCAATGCCGCGCCGTTGAAGCTGCTCCGCGAACCCTTCGCGCCACTTCTGCGGATCACCCTTCTTGATGTGGAGACGGCGGCCATCATGCCCTAGCGTTTTAATGGTCAGATGCACATGCGGGTGATCAACGTCAGTATGCAGGGCAAAAACATACTGGTAGTTATCCCCGAACTGCCCCTTAGCAAAATCCCGGGCCGAGTCTCGGACAGCTTTCGGATCAGTTCCCTTTGGCATGGACAGCACCAGGTTAGCGGTATCCCTGGTATTGGCTCGGCGTTTCCCGCCGTCTTGCGTCCATTCCTTGTGAACCTCCTTTACCGCTGCCTTTCCCTTGATAACTTCTCCCCGCTCGTTCTCAAGCTCTAGCTTTCCGTTTCGGCTGATATAGTCCAGGTGAGCTTTTACGTGCTCGGCCCCTTTGGCCGCGCCAGATACCTTAACCATCACCTCGGAGGCTTTATCCGTGACTCGCTTAACTCGGCCTTTCAGATCGCCGGTCTTATTGGCCTTGGTCTTGACCTTCCCCTCTAGCAACCCGGCTAGAGTGTCATAGCCCTTATTCATCGATCCCCCACTTGTTTAAGTTGCGTTGAAGCAAACCGGCGACTTCCTCGCGGTGGGAATCGATCTTTTCAGATAGAGCTAGAACCGCCTGGCGGTTGAGCTTATCCGACTCTCTAAACTCGGTGTTCAGTACCTTGGCGATCTGGTTCAGGTTCCGGCCTATTGCCGCCAACTCCCTGTTTGACGTTCGCAGTGCTTGGATCTCGCTCTCGGTAAGAACCGGCTCGCGGTTCAGGTTGGCCATTGCAACAGCCGTTAGCCACGCCGTCCGACTGGTGAACCCTTCGGCCTTCGCTCGCTTCGTGATGCGCTTCATGTCTCTGGTGTTCAACCTGATATTGAGCTGATCCGTCTTGGTTTCCTTCAGCCCCTTATGGTCAAGGGCAACACTGCCCGCCGTAACCTTCTCGATCATTAGGCCCAGCATGTCGGATTCAGATACGCCCTGAGCGTGGCAGAAAGCCTGCCAGGCTTCTTTTTGCTCCTTAGTGACGCGCCTTTCGATCCGATAGCTCTTTGCCATTAACGACCTCTTTAAACATGGGGGGGCAGGGGGGGACAGGTGCAATTTTAGCACAAGCGGCGGCAGACGCTAGCAAATTGCGAATCCTGCCCTAGTTCTAACCCCCCATGTTTTTTCGTACGTACGAAATTTTTCGGTTTTGCAGTGGCTTTTGGCCTTCGGCCAGGCTCACCAGGTCGCGGGGCTCCCTGGCTCGTCGGCTTCCCCTAACTTTGGATTGTGCAATCCAAAAGGCTGCCGCATAATGGTTATAGATTGTGCAATCCAATACACGGAGCAGGGCACTAGATGAAACCAACATTGCAGGCTTACGACGAACTACAGCGGGCATATGATCACTTTAACAACGAGCTGTTTGATGGTGTCCTGCCCGATTGCCTGATCACCCTCCAACGAGAAAAACAAACCTATGGCTATTTCAGCCCGGAGAGGTTCGTTAACTCCCAAGGAACCCGGACGGACGAAATCGCCATGAATCCGGCTTACTTCGCCGTATGCCCCCCGAAGAAATTATGCAAACGCTTTGCCACGAAATGTGCCACCTATGGCAGCACCATTTCGGCAAGCCTGGGCGGCGTGGCTATCACAACAAGGAATGGGCCGACTTCATGGAAGCTATCGGACTAATGCCAAGCAGCACCGGCGCACCTGGTGGAGCACGAACCGGCGACAAGATGGCGGATTATGCCATTGAGGGCGGGCGCTTCTTGGAAGCATATGAAAGCCTGATGACGGATGACTATCGGATCAGTTGGATGGATCGCTTCCCCAGTCGTGAAAAGCTGATGGCAGCAATCGCCAACGGCACCACCGATGAAATGGCCGGGGATCTTTCTATCATGGGGCTGGCTGGGATCTCTGTTGAGGATGGAGAAATCACATTTGAGCCAGGGGAGCGCCCGAATAAGTCGAATCGGGAAAAATATACTTGCCCGCTCTGCCAGGCGAACATTTGGGGCAAGCCTGGCCTAAACGTCCTATGCGGAGACTGTGACACGGCTTTTGAGGCCGCTAACTGACGCGCTTCGCTTGTCGGCCCTCGGTTCGTGGTGAACAGACTTCGCTAGTTCACCACGCCCCAAGGGCTAGATTAAACGCCAAAAGTAAGGGGGCCGATTTTGGCCCCCTTGTTCGTTCTGTGACTTCAGTTGTTCCCGCCATTTGCCAGCTTGCGCCAGGCGGCTAACGTCGCCTGGTAAAAGCTGCGGCCTATTCTCGACGGCACCGCCAGCACAAGCACGGCCACCGTTGCAATAATGGCCAGCCAGGCCAACAGGGTTTGACTGTCCTTCAGCAATGGATAGGCCGCGAACAACAACAGCACTCCAACGGCAACAGCAGCGGCAAAGTAGGTTTTCGCTTTTGCCGTCATGGTCAGCCCTCGATAACAGCAACAAGCTGAACTTGGTTCAGATCAACTTCGATTTCTTCCCCGTCGTCGTCGTACTTCAGCCAGCCCAAACCATATGCAGCGCGGCGACTGGACAACAGGCGAGCCGGTCGCTCGTCATAGCGCACCTGAATGATCGGCTTCTTGATTTTGCCTTGTTGCTCGTCAGCGTTCAGCAGGGCATTAGCCGCCGCATCCGGCCCGCCCCCGCCAATCGGGGCACCGTCGATGGTCAACGGCTGTTGCTTGTCCTTATCGCCTTCACCTGGCCAGCCTGTGCCGCCTTGGTCGTCACTGTCCGGCTCCTTGTCGCCGCCTGCACCTGGCCAGCCTGCGCCGCCCTGGTCGTCACTGTCCGGCTCTTTGTCGCCGCCTGCACCTGGCCAGCCTGCGCCGCCCTGGTCGTCACTGTCCGGCTCTTTGTCGCCGCCTGCACCTGGCCAGCCTGCGCCGCCCTGGTCGTCACTGTCCGGCTCTTTGTCGCCGTCTGCACCTGGCAAGCCTGCGCCGCCCTGGTCGTCACTGTCCGGCTCCGTGCTCGGGTTCTTCAGGTCATTACAGAAGCGGCGAACGTCTGCCGTTGTCAGTTCGTCCCCATCCTCGGCAACCATGCTTTCGATGCAATAGGTTTCCACCTCGTCGGGGTAGTTCTTGAATGAACGATGCAGGATAGCCAAGGCTTGAACGGACACGCATCGGCCCGAGTCGTACAGCTCACGAATGCAATCCGGCAACTCGAAAAAGCTGATATGGTCAGACACGAACGAAGCGGGCTTACCCAGCTTTCCGGCAATCTCTGATTTCTTGTCTCCGTTGTCGATTTGACGCTGGATGAAGTGGGCCATTTCGAGGGCCGTCAGCCCCTCCCGTTGAATGTTATCGACGGCGTTATCGTACTCGTCGGCGTCAGAGTCGATAAACGCCGGGACGGTATCAAGGCCCGCTTCCTGTGCGGCCAGGTAACGCCGATAACCGGCGTTAATCATAAACTCGCCTTCAAGCTCCGGGTGAGGCTTCAGGCTAAGGGGGTTTTTCACCCCCCGTTGTTTGCCTGTTACCTTACTGACCGCCTTCATAGAGTCAGCCAGTTCGGTGATTTTTGCCGGGTCTACTCGCTGGCGACTGTTGTTAGGGTCTGGATGGATTTTGCTGATCGGTACTTCACGAATCAGCAGGTTGTTATTCTCTGGTTCCGCCGCCTCTACTGGCGCGGCACCAGGCCCGCCCATCAGGTCGGACAGGTTGAACGAATCCAGCCCGCTGAGGTCTGCCCCTTTACCACTCATTCAGCCACCCCCATTTTTTCAAAGATAATGCTAAAGGCTTCCTGGAACTCTTTAGCTGCCTCCCGTGCTGCGGTTTTCTTCAGATGCCAGACCGGCTTACCTTCAGAAAGCGCCTCGGGAATAGATGAACGGATGCCAATCTTGGCGGCAATCAGCAGGTGAGCATATTTGCTCAACAGTTGCTTGAGCGTTTCCCGTTGGGCTTCGCTGCGCGGATTGAAGCGGTTGGGGAGCATACCCAGGAAATTAAGATCCGGGTTCCACTTGTTCTTTACCCCGAAGACGGTTTTTAGCATCTTCTCGATCCCGTCGATTGAGTATTCTTCCAGCTCGATAGGGGAAAGCACGTAGTTGGCCACAATCAGGGCGGCAGTCATGCGAAGGCCCAAAGTCGGCGGGGTGTCGATGATGCAAAAATCAAACTCGCTGGCCAGCGTGGCCACCTGCTTTTTAAAGTTGGCTAGGACGGCAGGATCAGCCCGTTCCATATCAGCCATCAGGGGATCGGCCTCGATTAGGGTAATAGCGTCTCCCGCCGCCAGACTGAAAGGCTCGACGCCAAAAAGAGCACTAGCGGCCAATGCTACAGGGCTCCCGGATACGGTAAGGGTCTTCGTCGCGTTCGCTTGCGGATCAAGGTCAACAAAGACGACACGCATACCCTTTTCGCGCAACGCCATAGCCAGATGAACCGCTGTAGTGGACTTGCCAACGCCACCTTTTTGATTCGATACAGTAACAATTTTCATATGCTCAACCCTTTGGTTTATTAGCCTGTTTATATGCCTCATCCTCGATGGCCTTAACTATTGGGGCCATATCGACCGGCACACATACCGAAACACGTACCCAGCCCGCCGGAGGGGTGCCGTGCTTTTCGTGCGCTTGGCGCACCTTCCTAACCAAAGCCGCTACCGCCGAACGGCTTAGGCCGGACTCTTTCACTAAATCAACCTGCCGCCGCCCCTGCACCAGGATTGCCCTGGCGATCTCAACATTCTTGGCAGCCAAGCGGCGGGGAAGGTGTTTTAGTGCTGATTCAAATTCCTCGTTGGTCAGCGCCATGACCTTCACCCTATCACAGGCGGCCATTTTGGCCGCCGTTTAAAGATAACACTTTATCTGTTTACGTCAATAGATAGGGGTTACTCTTTGGTGTCGGCTGCGTCTTTTTTCTGTTGGCGTTTCGCTGTTGGCTTAGTCAACTTGTCGATCTCCTGGTTGGCTGCCTTCAGGCTTGCGGTGAGCGTGGCCCGTTCTTCCTTCAGCGCCTCGATGCTGCCCTGGTTGTCCTGGTTGGCCTTGGCCAGCTTGCCGATCTCCTGGTTGGCTGCCTTCAGGCTTGCGGTGAGCGTGGCCCGTTCTTCCTTCAGCGCCTCGATGCTGCCCTGATTGTCCTGGTTGGCCTTGGCCAGCTTGTCGATCTCCTGGTTGGCCGCCTTCAGGTTCGCGGTGAGCGTGGCCCGTTCTTCCTTCAGCGCCTCGATGCTGCCCTGGTTGTCCTGGTTGGCCTTGGCCAGCTTGTCGATCTCCTGGTTGGCTGCCTTCAGGTTCGCGGTGAGCGTGGCCCGTTCTTCCTTCAGCGCCTCGATGCTGCCCTGGTTGTCCTGGTTGGCTTTGGCCAGCTTGTCGATCTCCTGGTTGGCCGCCTTCAGGTTCGCGGTGAGCGTGGCATTATCAGAGGTAAACGACTCGATAGACTGGCGACAAACGGCGAGTTCCTGAGTCAGCCGCTCAACCTCTGAAGCCAAGCCGATTGCCTTCTGCTCGATAGTGATCTTTTCAGAGAGGGCGGCCCGAGTCTCGGCCTCCTTTTCGCTCACAGCAACACGACAGCGATCTAGTTCACTTTCCAGGCGGGCCACTTCGTCCAGGGCTTCATCACGCTCCTGATCTGCCATAGCCACATGCTCGGCGGCATGAGCTTTAACCGCTTCAATATCAGCAGCAGCCAATTTACTAGCCACCTGCCACAACTCGGCAGCCACACGATCAAACCCGGCTTTCAGCTCCCCCGGCAGCTCAATTACAACAATGTCCGATTGCTCTTGAGAGGCCCGCCACTCACGCATAACCGGCGAGATATGAGACAAAGAGCCGCCGCCCATGCGCTCGCGCACCTGCTCATTTGTTGGCTTTGCTACCCCTTCAGATCGAAGTGATTCAGCAGCTCGGACGATCTTTTCTTTCATTTCAGGCTTAATCATGGTCATGGCTTCGGCTCCCTGTATTGTATGTATTGTATTTTAATACAATACATACAATACATACAATACAACGGAGTGAAAAACGAACAAAAAAAACCCGGCGCAATGGCCGGGGTCGGTGACAGGGTAGCGGCTTCACCGCTCTAGATCGTCTTCATGGTTCCGGGGCTTGGGCTCTACAGCCTCGGCAATCTTCGGGGTTGGGTTATCCTTCCCGAGGGCCAGGTTATCAGCGAGTCGCGCCCTTACTGAGTCAACGAATCGCCCCCGTTCTGCATCGTCTTGAATTTTTACCTGGGCGAACTTATCCGCGACAGCGTACACGCTTGCGGCATCCTGGATCGCCTTATCGCCGGGATACTTCTTCAGAAGCTCTTGGTTTGATAGCTGCCTGAAGTCTTCGGCCTTCGCCTGTTCTGGCGTTAACTCTTGCTTTCCTGGGCGTTCAGGCGCTTCAGCTCCGCTTTTGCCCATTCCCCAGCCTGCCGCATCTCTTGCCGCAGTGATTCGATCTCTGATGGCGTCAACTGATAATGCTTTTCTGAGGTGTCCGGCTTCGCCTTGGGTGAGTTGTTCGATTCCATAGCCAAATGTAGACCTCCAATATTCATCCATTGCCTTGCCGTGCTTCTGCTCAATTGCTGCCAACATTTGAGGCTTAACAGGCATATCAACCGATCCGGGGTGAGCGGTCATTACAGCGGCCCCTAAGACCTTGCCGCCTCTGTTCTCAATGTAGCCCCTCAAGCTGGCCAGGGTGCCGCCCATCGCCAGCGTATCATCGACAATCAGATAAGGCTGGTCACGCTCGACCTCCCCGACAAAAGCCGGGTTAATGGCCAGCCGATGATCAGCATTTGAGTTTGTACGACCGACCTTTTCCGCTTGGACAATGCTGTATTCAACCTCAAGCCCTAGACGGTCAGCGAGCACATGCGCGGCCATTAACGGGATCTTGTTGTTTCCCCCTGACTCAACAGCCAGGACAGGCACAACCTTGGGTTTCTGGTCGCCTATCATGGCCTTCACTGAATCGACCGTCTCCGGTTTCATCAAACGCCTGGCAATGGCCAAGGCGGCGGCAGGGTCGCCATGTTTGGCGGCTTCGTATTCAGGTTCTTTAGAGAGATCCTTTAGATCGCCGTTCCTCACTACTGCCGGGAAGTCTCCCCAGGGAGCACGTTCGGCCTTATGTTCGGTCATGGTTTCAATCCCGGTCAGCGTCCCATATAGCCCCGAAACCTGCCAGGTGGGCCAAGATAGACCAAGCACCATAAGCAATAGGGCTAGGGTTGGTTTTGCTCACCCAACGTCTGAAGGTTCGGGTTCCCTTTCCGCTGCCCCTCTCACCAGGCAAACCAACTAGATCAGCAACATCAACACCACTGAGCGGCTTACTAAGCCCTTTTCGTTGCCTAATCAGCTCCAACACCTCTTTGATTTCATCGACTGTTGGAGCCTGCCAATCTTCAGCAAACGGCCTAAGCGTTTCAGGTCTAATCATGCAATAAATCCTCAAATAGCCCCGGACAATGCCGGGGCTTTTTCATCAATGGGAAACGGTCGCGGCGGCCTCCCGATACGCCTTCAGTTCAACCAAGAGCAAGCCAAGCTCCCGCATCTTCATGCGTGGCATATGAACGGGGCGGCGGGCCGTCAGAGCGTCGCCAATGTGTTTTGCAAGTGATACAATATCCGTATTCATCGCGTTTATCCTCAAATTGACCGGTGAAAGCCCCTGTGATTGGTTGCAGCCATACCAGGGGCACCATTTCTTTTTCTACCTATGCACCTCCTTTAAGAGCCCCGGCCATCACCGGGGCTTTCTGTTGCTAGTCTATTGCGGCCAAGATGGCCTCTTTTTCGTCATGCTCACAAGCCCAATCCCGCAAGCTGTGATACAGCCTTGAAAACCGCTCCTGGTCAGCGCCTTCCGTGTGAAATGACAGATGGCTATAGAGGTAGAGGCAAGCGGTAATCCCGGCAGCATCGGCGCTCATTTGGCCACTAAAGTAGTTCATAGCCTCGATGTTCAGCATTTCATCACGACGCCCAGGAGCCATATAAAAGCCGCCGTTCGACAGCTCCCACATAAGCCAATAAGCCCCGCGATACTCGCGGCAGAGCCCTTTCATTTGCTGGTAAAGCATCGACTCGAACACCACATAGAAGCGGCCTACATGGCGAGGCATTGCAGCCATACGGCGAGGGGTGGCGACCAGGGAGCAGATCAGGGGATTAAGTTCTGTTTGCATCATCGGAGTTCTCCGGTATTGACCGTGGCGGGTGCCCGGCCTTCTGAGATAAATAATAGGCCATTTTGGCCTATTGTGTCAAGCGGGTACAATAAAAAATAGGCCAAATCGGCCTACTTTTTTTCGCTCCAACTGAGCCACATTTTATTCAGCTCCAGGCTGCGGGCTGGCCAATCTGGCAGATTCACCGCATGGGCGCGGTAGTTGATCCGAGTATTCAGAGTGCAACGGGGAAAGGGGTTGGCCACCTTGCAGTAACGATAAAACAGACCGACGAGACGAGCACCGTAACGATCACGCTCCCAGGTCAAAACGTTGTGCATATGCTCGCGGCGTTCGCGTATCCATTCTCGATAGAGTTGGTGAAAGGTGCGGTTAGCTGTGTGGATCATCGGAGTTCTCCGGTATTGACCGTGGCGGGTGCCCGGTCTTCTTGATTAAGATTATAGGCCAAAATGGCCTACCTTGGCAATAAAAAGCGCGCTCTACGTTAAAAAAATCACGTAGTCACGGGGGATTGCTGCCAAGATTTCGCATAGCGTCGCCTGATTTCGTACGTACGAAATGGGCCACCTGGTCGAGCTGCTGCCGGTGCCTGGTGAGTTGGCCACCTGGTTGATTTCCTTCTGGCGTCCAGATCTGAACTTGGCCACCTGGTCGAGCTGCTGCCGGTGCCTGGTGAGTTGGCCACCTGATTGATTTCCTTCTGGCGTCCAGATCTGAACTTGGCTACCTGGTCGAACTGCTGCCGGTGCCTGGTGAGTTGGCCACCTGGTTGAGCTGCTGCCGGTGCCTGGTGAGTTGGCCACCTGGTTGATTTCCTTCTGGCGTCCAGATCTGAACTTGGCTACCTGGTCGAACTGCTGCCGGTGCCTGGTGAGTTGGCCACCTGGTTGAGCTGCTACCGGTGCCTGGTGAGTTGGCCACCTGGTTGATTTCCTTCTGGCGTCCAGATCTGAACTTGGCCACCTGTTTGAAATAGCCATCTAAACGGCTTTACACCTAGCAGCCTGTAGAGCGGGGGCTGAGGCTTCGCCATTAGTAATAGGGGAGGGACTTGTCTCACTGTTTTGTTGAGGTGAAGGCTTGCCCAGGCGATACCATTTAGCCCGGCTCATGCCCATTGCCTCCCAGGGCTTTTGCCTGCTCAATGAGTTGGCTTCATAGGCTTCACGCTCAAGCTGGCCAGCGGCACGGCGACGTTCTTCATCACGCAGTCTATCGCGCTCTCTGCGGCGCTTCTGAGCCTCGTCAGTGCTGATAATCGTCTTCAGTTGCTCTTGTTCTTGCTGTGAGATCTGGAATAGGTTGATCAGCGTGTCGTTTTTGGGCGTGTATAGCGGTGCAAACGACTTTCCGCCGAACTCGACACGTTCCCCAGCCTCATAGGATTTCGCCTTGCTGTAGAGCGTCATAAGCTCTTTGGAGCGGTAAGACCAACGAGTATCCAGCTCGGAGGAAAGAGCGGCGGCCTCATGGTACATCTGGGCGCTGTTTGTCGCCCCAGAGAGAAGGAGAAAGTTAAGACGCCAGAAAAGATGCCTCATTCGCTCGCCTTCGTTGATTCCGCCTCTGAGCTGGCCCAACTTGCGTAGGTCTTCCAGTCTGTCCCAGGCCAGTTGACGACCGCTGAAGGTGCGCAGGTTCCCGACCTTGCCACCATTAACGACCGTCAGCCTGGCTTGCTGCCGTTCCGCCTTTTGCTTCTCGATGTCCCAGCGAGCCACCGGCAACAGCATTTCAGCCAGATACTCGAAGTTGTAGCGAATGGGTAAGCCCCCTTCTTCCAGTACGTGAACCACACGGCACACGGCCCCGCTCTTTGAATTCACGGTATTGACCAGGCGAAGCACTCGGCTTGCATCCTTTGCCCCTGGATCAGCGCCCAGCTCGGCCAGCTTGTTGATTAGATGGGTTTGGCAAGCATTCCAGCGGGGCAGGGCTTGGCGAGGTACTGGCCTTTCCAGTAGCCATTTAGCCTGAATGCCACGCCCTGAATAGACCATGATGGATGGCTGCGGTATGCCTTCAGACTGGCAAAAGTACGTGATGGCCGCCGCCAGTTCTTCAGGCTTGCGACCTTGAGCCCAGGGCATCTTGTAGGTATCGAGATCAGCGAATAACAAACCAATCCGAAGGAGGTTCACGACTCGCCTGTTTGGCCGCATAAACTCGGCCTGTGATAGCCAGGTATCAAGACGATGATCAACAGCATTAAGGACTGTTGGCATCTGCTCAAGAGGGAAAGAGGATTGACGTTTGCCGGTTGGCCATTGCACCAGGAGCGAGAAAAAGCCCCTTGCGCTTGTGTCGTGATATGTTTCTGCCTCGTTCTGACCGAACAAGGACAACTGAGCTTGCGCCATTATTGATGCACCCCTAACTTGCCAAGGGGTACACTCCCGCTATAATAGGAGGTGCAACCCTTAGCCTTATCCAGGCTCCGGCACCTCGGTTGCCGCCAAGCTCACCGAAAGTGCCACCAAATTTAGACCCCGGTAAACCGCCCGCCAAGTTGGTTTCCGGGGTTTTCCCTTTCTATGCCGCTAACGGCCTCACCTGTCCTAGACGACTACGCAACGCCTCGTCATTCTCTGCGTCCCATAGATCCACGGCACTTTGCAGCCCTAGCCAGTATTCCGGCTCTGTTCGTGTAGCTGCTGCCAGGATAAACGCGCTATCGACTGTAACAGGCACTCGCCCGCGACATAGCTGATTAACGTGCTTTCTTGTCCATCCGGTATGGGTGGCCAAGTCTGTTTGAGTGATTCCGTACGGGGCCAAGAATTCCCTTTCAAGTATCTGGCCAGGTGTGGCCGGTCGTGATTGGTTCATGTAATAAGCCCTCATCAGAATGATGTGTTTTGAAGTGTAACCTAGTTGGTAAACTTCAACAATAGATCAGGCCCGCCCTGTAATAGGGGAGGGACTTGTCTCACAACATTGAGGCGATCACCTGGTTGAGCTGCTGCCGGTGCCTGGTGAGTTGGCCACCTGGTCGAGCTGCCGCCTGTAATAGGGGAGGGACTTGTCTCACCGCATCGAGGCGATCACCTGGTTGAGCTGCTGCCGGTGCCTGGTGCGTTGGCCACCTGGTCGAGCTGCCGCCTGTAATAGGGGAGGGACTTGTCTCACCGCATCGAGGCGATCACCTGGTCGAGCTGCCGCCTGTAATAGGGGGGGACTTGTCTCACCGCATCGAGGCGATCACCTGGTTGAGCTGTTGATTTACTTCTGGCGTCCAGATCTGAACTTAGCAACAGCCATCACCAACACAACATCTTGTGCGCCGGCAGCTGATCGCGGCCACCATATCTAGTGTTTCAATTTTGGATTGCGCAATCCAAAATAGGCGTAAAAATAACGATGGTTTTCTTTACATGATTGGATTTGCTGGCCACTGTCATTTTCAGAAGACGAATGCACCAGTTAATTAGGTGTGGCGGCTGTTGTGCGGCCAGCTCCTGACAGTCCAATATCAGAAGTGATCTGCACCAATCTCGACTATGCTCAATACTCGTGTGCACCAAAGCGAGGTGAGCATGGCGACCGACACCCCACGGATTCCCGAGCAAGGCGTGGCCACTCTGCCTGATGAGGCTTGGGAGCGTGCGCGCCGTCGTGCGGAGATCATCGGCCCGTTGGCGCAGTCGGAGACGGTCGGGCACGAAGCGGCCGATACGGCGGCTCAGGCGCTGGGCTTATCTCGGCGGCAGGTGTACGTTCTGATCCGGCGTGCCCGGCAAGGCAGCGGCCTCGTGACGGATCTGGTGCCCGGCCAGTCCGGTGGCGGGAAAGGCAAGGGGCGCTTGCCGGAACCGGTCGAGCGCATCATCCGCGAGCTACTGCAAAGGCGGTTCCTGACCAAGCAGAAGCGCAGCCTGGCGGCCTTTCACCGCGAAGTCACTCAGGTGTGCAAGGCTCAAAAACTGCGAGTGCCGGCGCGCAATACCGTGGCCTTACGGATCGCTAGCCTTGACCCGCGCAAGGTCATTCGCCGGCGGGAAGGCCAGGATGCCGCTCGTGACCTACAAGGTGTTGGCGGCGAGCCTCCTGCCGTGACCGCGCCGCTGGAGCAGGTACAGATCGACCATACGGTCATCGACCTGATCGTGGTCGATGAGCGCGATCGGCAACCGATTGGCCGCCCGTACCTGACCCTCGCCATCGACGTGTTCACCCGCTGCGTGCTCGGCATGGTCGTCACGCTGGAAGCACCGTCTGCCGTTTCGGTTGGCCTGTGCCTCGTGCATGTCGCCTGCGACAAGCGTCCTTGGCTGGAAGGGCTGAAGGTGGAAATGGATTGGCCGATGAGCGGCAAGCCCTTGCTGCTCTACCTGGACAACGCGGCCGAGTTCAAGAGCGAGGCCCTGCGCCGGGGTTGCGAGCAGCATGGCATCCGGCTGGACTATCGTCCGCTGGGACAGCCGCACTATGGCGGCATCGTGGAACGGATCATCGGCACGGCGATGCAGATGATCCACGACGATCTACCGGGAACAACCTTCTCCAACCCGGACCAGCGCGGCGACTACGATTCCGAAAACAAGGCTGCCCTGACGCTGCGCGAGCTGGAGCGCTGGCTCACATTGGCGGTAGGCACCTACCACGGTTCGGTGCACAACGGCCTGCTTCAACCACCGGCGGCGCGGTGGGCCGAGGCCGTGGCGCGTGTCGGCGTGCCGGCCGTCGTCACCCGCGCCACGGCGTTCCTGGTTGATTTCCTGCCCATCCTCCGTCGTACGCTGACCCGCACCGGCTTCGTCATCGACCACATCCACTACTACGCCGATGCGCTCAAGCCGTGGATAGCTCGGCGCGACCGCCTGCCTGCGTTCCTGATCCGGCGCGACCCGCGCGACATCAGCCGTATCTGGGTGTTGGAACCGGAAGGGCAGCACTACCTGGAAATCCCCTACCGCACCTTGTCGCACCCGGCGGTCACGCTGTGGGAACAACGACAAGCTCTGGCGAAATTGCGTCAGCAAGGGCGCGAGCAAGTGGATGAATCGGCGCTGTTCCGCATGATCGGCCAGATGCGCGAGATCGTGACTGCCGCGCAGAAGGCCACGCGCAAGGCGCGGCGCGACACGGATCGACGCCAGCATCTCAAGGCGTCGGTTCCGCCGAACAAGCCGACGCCGCCGGAAACTGATGTTTCCGACCCGCAGGCAGACAAGCAGCCTCCGGCAAAACCTTTCGACCAGATTGAGGAGTGGTAGCCGTGGACGAATATCCCATCATCGACCTGTCGCACCTCTTACAGGCGGCGCAGGGATTGGCCCGGCTGCCGGCGGACGAGCGCATCCAACGCCTTCGCGCCGACCGCTGGATCGGCTATCCCCGTGCGGTCGAGGCTCTGAACCGGCTGGAAACCTTGTATGCGTGGCCGAACAAACAACGCATGCCCAACCTGCTGCTGGTTGGCCCGACCAACAACGGCAAGTCGATGATCGTCGAGAAATTCCGGCGCACGCATCCGGCCAGTGCCGACGCCGACCAGGAGCACATCCCGGTGCTGGTCGTGCAGATGCCATCCGAGCCGTCGGTGATCCGCTTCTACGTCGCGCTGCTCGCTGCGATGGGCGCGCCCTTGCGCCCACGCCCACGGTTGCCGGAAATGGAGCAATTGGCATTGGCCTTGTTACGTAAGGTCGGTGTGCGTATGTTGGTGATCGACGAACTACACAACGTCTTGGCCGGTAACAGCGTCAACCGCCGGGAATTCCTCAATCTACTGCGCTTCCTCGGCAACGAGCTACGCATCCCCCTGGTCGGAGTCGGCACGCGCGACGCCTACCTGGCCATCCGCTCGGATGACCAATTGGAAAATCGGTTCGAGCCGATGATGCTGCCGGTGTGGGAGGCCAACGATGATTGCTGCTCGCTGCTGGCCAGCTTCACGGCTTCGCTCCCGCTGCGCCGCCCCTCGTCGATTGCCACGCTAGACATGGCTCGCTACCTGCTCACACGCTGCGAGGGCACCATCGGCGAACTGGCGCACCTGTTGATGGCGGCGGCTGTCGCTGCCGTGGAAAGCGGTGAGGAAGCAATCAACCACCGCACGCTCAGCATGGCCGACTACACCGGCCCAAGCGAGCGGCGACGACAGTTCGAGCGGGAACTGATGTGAAGCCAGCGCCGCGCTGGCCGCTGCATCCGGCTCCCAGAGAAGGCGAAGCCTTGTCTTCGTGGCTCAACCGCGTGGCCCTTTGCTATCACATGGAAGTGTCCGAGCTGCTGGAGCACGATCTTGGTCACGGCGAGGCTGATGACATGGATACCGCGCCACCACAGTCGCTGCTGACAATGCTCTCCCGGCGGAGCGGCATCGAGCTGGATCGGCTGCGTTGCATGAGTTTCGCCGGCTGGGTGCCTTGGTTACTGGACAGCCTTGATGATCAGATTCCTGACGCTTTAGAAACCTATACGTTCCAGCTCTCGGTGTTGCTGCCGAAACTCCGCCGTAGGACGCGATCTATCACGAGCTGGCGCGCCTGGCTGCCCAGCCAGCCATTACATCGCGCCTGTCCACTCTGCCTGAACAATCCGGCAAACCAAGCCGTATTGCTTGCGTGGAAGCTGCCCCTGATGCTGAGCTGCCCGCTGCATGGGTGCTGGCTGGAATCGTATTGGGGCGTGCCTGGGCGGTTTCTCGGCTGGGAAAACGCCGACGCCGACCCACGCACGTCCAGCGACGCGATTGCGACGATGGACCGGCGTACCTGGCAGGCACTGACGACCGGCCATGTTGAGCTGCCGCGCCGACGCATCCACGCCGGATTGTGGTTTCGGCTGCTACGCACGCTGCTTGATGAGCTGAACACCCCGCTTTCGGCGTGCGGAACCTACGCGGGGTATCTCCGCCTGATCTGGGAACGCTGTGGGTATCCGCTGCGTGCTGGGCAAAGTCTGTGGCGACCGTATGAAACCCTGAACCTAGCAGTAGGGTTGCAGATGCTGGAGGCTGCGGCAACGGCAATCAGCTTGATCGAGGTGAGGGATATAAGCCCGCCTGGCGAGCATGCAAAGCTATTCTGGTCCGAGCCCCAAACCGAGTTCACCAGTGGCCTGCCGGCGAAAGCGCCGAAGCCCGAACCCGTCAATCACTGGCAACGTGCAGTCCAGGCCATCGATGAAGCCATCATTGAAGCGCGGCACAACCCCGAGACGGCACGCTCGCTGTTCGCGTTGGCTTCCTATGGTCGGCGCGACCCAGCTTCCCTGGAACGGTTGCGAGCCACCTTCGTGAAGGAAGGCATCCCGCCGGAATTTCTGTCACATTACGAGCCTGATGGACCCTTTGCATGTCTTAGACAGAATGACGGGTTAAGTGACAACTTTTGACGGCCTGAGCTTTCCGGCGCACACTGTCACATAATCGAACGTATATGTGACAGGCGAAGAGATGTTGATCGGCTATATGCGGGTGTCGAAAGCGGACGGATCCCAATCCACCAATTTGCAGCGCGATGCGCTCATCGTCGCCGGCGTGAGTCCTGCCCATCTCTACGAGGATCTGGCATCAGGCCGACGCGATGATCGCCCAGGGTTGGCTGCTTGCCTGAAGGCGCTTCGTGAAGGGGATACGCTGATCGTATGGAAGCTCGATCGGCTCGGCCGCGATCTGCGCCACCTGATCAATACCGTGCACGACCTGACTGCGCGTAGCGTGGGACTGAAGGTCCTGACCGGTCACGGTGCAGCGGTCGACACGACGACTGCCGCCGGCAAGCTTGTGTTCGGCATTTTTGCTGCGCTGGCAGAGTTCGAGCGGGAGTTGATTTCCGAGCGAACGGTCGCCGGGCTTGTCTCGGCGCGCGCTCGCGGCAGGAAAGGGGGGCGCCCCTTCAAGATGACCGCCGCCAAGCTACGCCTGGCGATGGCCAGCATGGGGCAACCGGAAACCAAGGTGGGGTTCTAAGCGGGAATCCCAGAAAATTCCGTCATTCCGTATGATGAAAATTCAGTCGACTCCTCGCTTGACGTGACGAGCGCCAAAAGCCTGCCGCATCTGCCTGGCGCGCTCGAGCTCATCGCCATGCAAATACATCGACGTCGTGGCGATCGACGCATGGCGTAGGTTGTCGCGCACCGCGGTGAGCTGAGCTCCCCGGGCCAACGCATGGCTGGCATGACTGTGACGCATCCAATGAGGCGTGGCACGGCGCAGCTTTTCGGCGGCGACCGGATGATCGGCCTCAATGGCCTCAGCGGCTTGCGTAAAGAATCTTCGCAACACGCACCAAAGGTGAGGGCCGGTGATGCCGGCATTACCGTCTTCCCCAAGACTGCCCACCAGGGGCGTTTTCGGATTCCACCGTTCCCGGCTGACTGGCAGTTGACGCTGTGCCAAGTATTGGTCCAGCGCCGTATACGCGAGCGGCGGCAAGGCCACCTTACCTGGTTTGCCACCTTTGCCAACCAAATGCAGCCAGTGGTCACCGTGCTCGTCGAGGCGGACATTACCCAGGACGGCGCCGACCAGTTCGCTAGCGCGCAGGCCCGTGGCATAGCCGAAGTCGAGCATGAAGCGCAGGCGTTGTGCTGCCGGCTCGGACCAGCCGTAGGACCATTCCAGGCCGTCTGCAATGGCGCGCAGCAGTAGCCATTCTCCCTCGGTAAAGCCTCGCGCCGTATCCAGTGCGGGCCGCAAGGCGTGACCGCGTACCTTGACGCCGGCGAAAGGGTTGGCCAGCACATAGCGCTGCTCGATGAGCCACCGGAACAGCGCCGAGAGCACCGTCAGCGCATACGCTGCCGAGCGTGCGGACAAGCCGCCCGAGAAGGGGCGCCATTCCACCGAATCGCGTGGTCGAGGTGGCCCCACCCAACGCTCGCGCGGGGTCGGGTGCCGGACAAAGGCCCGGTACGCGATTGCATCGTCCGTGGTCAGGGATGATAGCGCCCGTCCGCGTTCGACGATGGCCCACAGGATTAGCCGCGCAGCCTCCTTGCGATAGGCGCGCTGTGTGGCGACAGTCTCGTGCAGCGCCAGCCAGGCCTGCACGGCCTCGTAGTCGTTGGTCGCATTCAGCGTGCAAGCGTTGCGCGGGGCCCGGAAATTGCCCTGCGAGCCGTCGACTTCGTTCGGCAGACGCAACTGCTCCCACGGCACGATGCCGCTGGGCTGAATAATCGGGATCAGGGCCCGGGCGCGCTCGGTGAGCTGCGGATGTGCGGCAAAGAAAGCCTCGACCTGCCGGGCGCCTGTCATGCCGAGTCCCTCGATGGCTTTCCACCAGCCACGCCGGCGGGGAATGCGCACGGTCAGCGCCGAGAGGGTGTGGATACCGTACGCCTGCAGTGCCCTGACGGTCCTCGGAGACAGCCACTGGTCGATGCTGTCGCTGATCTGGGGCTTCGGCGCCGGCAGCGTGGGCAAGAGCCGGATCGCGCGTTCGACGGCACCCGCGCGCCCCTGTCGCTCTTCGGGGGCGTGCTGGAACACGTCGGCCAGATCCGGCCGGTGGCGGCTGTTGGCGAAAACGATGAGCTGGCGGCGGATATGCCCCAGCATCCCTCGCGCTGATTGACCGGCGGCCTTGCGTGCCGCCAGGTAGTGTTCAACGGCCGCGCGAGAGCTGAGTCCCGCGTACCAGCCGCGCAAGGCAGCCAGCGAATCCGCATCGGGAAAGCCGACTGGGGTAGAACTCGAAGCCGTAGTCTGGCCCGTTTTCATATGGACAGGTTGCGATTCGAAAAGCGAGTAACGCGATAATAACGATTATTTCAGTAGAATCGAAAATGCCCCATGTTTCTACGAAACCTCAAGATAGCAAGAACGGGCCATGAGCAAGAAGAACAAGCTACTCAGCGTCCTATCCGACGCCGAACAGGAGGCCTTGTATGGCCTGCCGGAGTTCGATGATGCGCAGCAGCTGGAATATCTGGCTGTGACAGAAACCGAGTTGGCGCTTGCCAACAGCCGGCCCAGTCTTCATGCCAAGGTCTATTGCCTCTTGCAGATCGGCTACTTCAAGGCCAAGCATGCCTTCTTCAGTTTCGACTGGGACGAAGTCGAGGACGATTGCGCTTTCGTGCTGAGCCGCTATTTCCACGGCGAGGTGTTCGAACCCAAGGCGATCACCAAGCATGAACGCTACACCCAGCGCGAGCAGATCGCCAAACTATTCGGCTACTGGCCGTGGTCGGCCGCCTTCCTGCCGCAGCTCGAGCAGCAGGCCGCACGGACCGTGCGGCGTGACGTAACGCCGGGGTTCGTCGCCGCCGAGCTGATCGTCTGGCTCAATGAGCACAAGATTATCCGGCCCGGCTATACGACCTTGCAAGAGTTGGTCAGCGAAACGCTATCCGCCGAGCGCCGGCGCCTGGGCAATCTGCTGGAGCAAGCGTTGGACGAATCTGCCAAGGCCGCGCTGAGCCAGCTTCTGGTCCGTGATGACACCCTGTCGCAACTGGCGGCGCTCAAGCAGGACGCCAAGAATTTCGGCTGGCGCCAGATGGTCCGCGAGCGCGAAAAGCGCGCCACGCTGGAGCCGCTGCACGCAATCGCCAAGACACTGCTGCCTAAACTCGACGTCTCGCAGCAGAACCTGCTGTACTACGCGAGCCTGGCAAACTTCTACACCGTCCACGACCTGCGCAATCTGAAGGCCGATCAGACCCAACTCTACCTGCTGTGCTATGCCTGGGTACGCTACCGGCAGCTCTCCGACAACCTGGTCGATGCGATGGCGTACCACATGAAGCAGTTGGAGGACGAAAGCAGCGCTGGTGCCAAACAATCCTTTGCCGACGAGCAGGTGCGCCGTCAGCAGGAAACGCCGCGGGTAGGCCGCCTGCTGTCACTCTACGTTGATGATAGCGTGGCCGATCCCACGCCCTTCGGCGAGGTGCGGCAGCGCGCCTACAAGATCATGCCTCGCGATACGCTGCAAACCACGGCGCAGCGTATGAGCGTGAAGCCGGCGAGCAAGCTGGCCTTGCAGTGGCAGGCGGTGGACGGGCTGGCCGACCGCATGCGCCGCCATCTTCGTCCACTGTACGTTGCGCTCGACCTCTCCGGCTCCAATCCAGACAGTCCATGGCTTGCCGCGCTGGCCTGGGCCAAAGGTGTTTTTGCCAAGCAGCAGCGGCTGTCGCAACGGCCACTCGACGAGTGGCCCGCGGCGACACTTCCGAAACGCTTGCGGCCGTACCTGCTGACCTTCGACGCCGACGGTAAACCAACCGGCCTGCACGCTGACCGCTACGAGTTCTGGCTGTACCGCCAGATCAGGAAGCGTCTCCAATCGGGTGAACTCTACCTCGACGACAGCCTGCAACACCGGCACTTCTCAGATGAACTGGTTGAGATGGACAGGAAGATCGATGTGCTCGCAAAAATGGAGATCCCCTTCCTGCAGCAACCCGTCCATGCCCAACTCGATGCGCTGACTGCCGAACTGCGCACGCAGTGGCTGGCGTTCAACCGCGAGCTGAAACAGGGCAAGCTGACGCACCTCGAATACAACAAGGACACGCAGAAACTGACCTGGCGCAAGCCCAAGAGCGAGAATGAGAAAGCGCGCGAAAAGGCATTCTACGAGAAGCTTCCGTTCTGCGACGTGGCCGACGTGTTTCGCTTCGTCAACGACGAGTGCAAGTTTCTGTCGGCGTTCACGCCCATGCAGCCGCGCTACGCGAAGAAGGTCGCCGACGCTGACAGCCTGATGGCGGTCATCATCGCGCAAGCGATGAACCACGGCAACCACGTCATGGCGCGCACCAGCGACATCCCGTACCACGTGCTGGATAGCGGCTACCAGCAGTACCTGCGCCAGGCAACGCTGCACGCGGCCAACGACTGCATCAGCAACGCCATCGCCACGCTACCGATCTTCCCATACTACTCGTTCGACCTCGAAACGCTGTACGGTGCCGTCGACGGGCAGAAATTCAGCGTCGAACGGCCGACCGTGAAGGCGCGCTATTCGCGCAAGTACTTCGGGCGCGGCAAGGGCGTGGTCGCCTACACGCTGCTGTGCAACCACATCCCGCTCAACGGCTACCTGATCGGCGCGCACGACTACGAGGCCCACCACGTGTTCGACATCTGGTATCGCAACACGTCGGACATCATGCCGACCGCGATCACCGGCGACATGCACAGCGTCAACAAGGCCAACTTCGCCATCCTGCATTGGTTTGGCCGGCGGTTCGAGCCGCGCTTCACCGACCTCAACGCGCAATTGAAAGAACTCTACTGCGCTGACGATCCAGCACAGTATCAGGCGTGCCTGATTCGGCCAGTCGGGAAAATCGACTGCGATCTCATCCATCGCGAGAAGCCGAACATCGACCGGATCGTCGCCACACTCGGGCTGAAGGAAATGACGCAGGGCACGCTGATCCGCAAGCTGTGCACCTACACCACGACGAACCCGACGCGGCGCGCGATCTTCGAGTTCGACAAGCTCATCCGCAGCATCTACACGCTTCGCTACCTGCGCGATCCGCAACTGGAACGCAACGTGCACCGCTCGCAAAATCGCCTCGAGTCCTACCATCAGCTACGCTCGGCCATTGCCCAGGTCGGCGGTAAGAAGGAACTGACCGGTCGCACCGACATTGAAATCGAGATCAGCAACCAGTGCGCACGGCTGATCGCCAACACGATCATTTTCTACAACTCGGCAATCTTGTCGCGGCTGGTGACCAAGTACGAGGCGGCCGGCAACAGCAAGGCGCTGGCACTCATCACAAAAATTTCGCCTGCGGCATGGCGGCACATCCTGCTCAACGGGCACTACACCTTTCAAAGCAGCGGCAAGACGATCGATCTCGATGCGATCGTCGCAGGCCTGGAACTGGAGTGACGGAATTTTCAGCGGTTCCGTGTTAGCAGCAGTGTAAAACTGACCCACCCCAGCGAAGTAAAACTGATCCACCTGGGCTAGTTTGGCGGCCTTTTCGAGGCCGTCGATGTTGACCCAGGAGCAAACCGTGGAAATCAGAGTTCTTGCCCGACAGGGCCACTCCATCCGGCACATCGCCCGCACGTTGGGGGTCTCGCGCAATACCGTGCGCCGCTACCTCCGCGATCCGTCGGTAGCGCGATACCAGCCCCGTGAACCACGCCCCACCAAACTGGGGCCATTTGAATCTTATCTGCGGCAACGGGTCGAGCAGGCCCACCCCATCTGGCTGCCTGCCACCGTCCTGAATCGGGAAATCCGCGCTCAAGGGTATGGCGGCGGTCTCTCGTTATTGCGCGCCTTCCTCGCCACGCTCAAGCCCGCCCGCCGCGAAGCAGGTCCGGCCGTCCGTTTCGAGACCGAGCCCGGACGGCAGTTGCAGGCTGATTTCGTGGTCTTGCGCCGGGCCAGATCCCCCATGTCGGCCTTCGTCGCCACGCTGGGATACAGCCGCATGACGTTTGTCACCTTCGTACCGGACGAATCCTTCGAGTCCGTGCGGGACTCCCTGTTGCTGGCTTTTGACTATCTGGGCGGTGTGCCCCGCGAGGTGTTGTTCGACAACATGAAGACCGTGGTGCTGGAACGCGATGCCTACGGTGACGGCAAGCACCGTTTTCACCCCGGCTTGCTTCAACTGGCCGATGACCTGGGGTTCCGGATCCGGCTGTGTCGCCCGTATCGGGCCCAGACCAAAGGCAAGGTCGAGCGCTTCAATCGCTACTTCCGCGAGAGCTTCTACAACCCGTTGCTGACCCGGATGAAGGGCACGGGGCTGCTGCTCGATTGTGCTGCTGCCAACCGACGCGTCCGTGACTGGTTGGCAGACGAGGCGAATGTGCGGGTCCACGCCACCCTGAACGAGCGCCCCATCGACCGTTGGCGGCAGGAGCGGGAACACCTGCAACCCTTGCCATCCCGTGTGCGGCGCGACGAGGCCCCCCTGCTGGATAACAGTCTCCGCCCGGTACCACTGGAATCTCTCCAGCACCCACTGTCTGTCTATGACGCAATTGGGGAGGCCTGCCGATGAACCTCCAGCATGAGCGGATCGACGCCCTGTGCCAGCAACTCAAACTCGAACGGGTGGCAACGCATTACCCCGTCCTGGCGCAGCAGGCGGTGCGCGAGGACTTCAGCTTCACCGACTTCCTGGAACACCTGTTGCGGCATGAAGCGGGGTGTCGCCAGCAGCGCAGCCGCGAACTGCTGACGCGGATGGCTTGCTTCCCGGGCATCAAGACCCTGGAGGACTATGACTTCAGCTTCAACCCCGGCGTGCCCAAGGCACTGGTGCAGGAGCTGGGCAGTCTGGCGTTTGTCGAACGGGCCGAGAACGTGGTGCTGATCGGACCCTCTGGCATCGGCAAGACCCACCTCGCCATCGCCTTGGGTTACAAGGCCGCGCAAGCCGGGGTCAAGACACGCTTCATCACGGCAGCCGACCTGATGCTGCAACTGAGCACGGCGCAGCGACAAGGGCGGCTGAAGGAATACTTCAACCGCGCCATCCTCGGTCCACGGCTGCTGGTGATCGATGAGATCGGCTACCTGCCTTTCGGACGCGAGGAAGCGAACCTGTTCTTTCAGGTGGTGGCGAAGCGCTATGAGAAAGGGGCGATGATCCTGACCTCGAACCTGCCGTTCAGCCAGTGGGCCGACGCGTTTGCCGGCGATACCACCCTGACAGCCGCGATGCTGGATCGGCTGCTGCACCATGCCCATATCCTGACCCTGAGCGGCGAAAGCTACCGCTTGAAGGACAAGAGGAAGGCGGGAGTGGTCAGGAAAAATTCCAAACCCGAATGATCCAGGTGGGTCAGTATTACTTTGGTGATTCAGGGGTAAAGTGGGTCAGTTTTCAGTTGGTGTTGACACCGGCGTACCCTCGGTGCTATCTTCGCGCCCCAATAGTCGGGGCTTGGCCAGGACTTCCTGAGGCCGTCCGTAACGTGGATGCCGAGGTCAGGCGAGGTGGCCGACCCATGAACGCCGACCTGATTCGTTTTTCAATAGCGCTGGACGTTGTGGTGCCAGGGACTTACCAACCCGATGTGTGCCCATCCGGGGCAGTTACAGCCGTTACAGCCTCTGGAGAGGGAGCGGCTTGCCGCTCGGTGATAATCCCAGCTGTAGCGGCCTGATTACATCCGGCCGCTACACCTAGCTCCACCTTCAAACAAGGAATATCGTTGATGTCACTGTATCGCCGTCTAGTTCTGCTGTCTTGTCTCTCATGGCCGCTGGCTGGCTTTTCTGCCACCGCGCTGACCAACCTCGTCGCGGAACCATTCGCTAAACTCGAACAGGACTTTGGCGGCTCCATCGGTGTGTACGCGATGGATACCGGCTCAGGCGCAACTGTAAGTTACCGCGCTGAGGAGCGCTTCCCACTGTGCAGCTCATTCAAGGGCTTTCTTGCTGCCGCTGTGCTGGCTCGCAGCCAGCAGCAGGCCGGCTTGCTGGACACACCCATCCGTTACGGCAAAAATGCGCTGGTTCCGTGGTCACCCATCTCGGAAAAATATCTGACAACAGGCATGACGGTGGCGGAGCTGTCCGCGGCCGCCGTGCAATACAGTGATAACGCCGCCGCCAATTTGTTGCTGAAGGAGTTGGGCGGCCCGGCCGGGCTGACGGCCTTCATGCGCTCTATCGGCGATACCACGTTCCGTCTGGACCGCTGGGAGCTGGAGCTGAACTCCGCCATCCCAGGCGATGCGCGCGATACCTCATCGCCGCGCGCCGTGACGGAAAGCTTACAAAAACTGACACTGGGCTCTGCACTGGCTGCGCCGCAGCGGCAGCAGTTTGTTGATTGGCTAAAGGGAAACACGACCGGCAACCACCGCATCCGCGCGGCGGTGCCGGCAGACTGGGCAGTCGGAGACAAAACCGGAACCTGCGGAGTGTATGGCACGGCAAATGACTATGCCGTCGTCTGGCCCACTGGGCGCGCACCTATTGTGTTGGCCGTCTACACCCGGGCGCCTAACAAGGATGACAAGCACAGCGAGGCCGTCATCGCCGCTGCGGCTAGACTCGCGCTCGAGGGATTGGGCGTCAACGGGCAGTAAGGCTCTGAAAATCATCTATTGGCCCACCACCGCCGCCCTTGCGGGCGGCATGGATTACCAACCACTGTCACATTTAGGCTAGGAGTCTGCGCGGCAGAGCCGTGTGACCGGTTTTCTGTAGAGCACTGACGATGGCGGCGGCGCTCTCTGCAATTGGCAAGGCGTCGGCGCCAAGGATACCAATCTTGCGGCGCGCGGCGTGTTATGACGACTGGGGTGCATTTGAGCCGCCCCATTTAACCTTCGCCCTCACAGATACGCCATTCGCCTCAGATTTAGCGCCATGCAGACGAGCTTCCACTCGGCTTGCACCTTGTCCAGGCCCCTCATGCTGAACTGACGCAATCCCATCACCGCCTTGATCCAACCATTCGGAGCCTCCACGATCGACTTGCGCCGGCGGTAAGCTGCATCGCCTTGCTCCGTTTTCAATTTCGCCGCAATCGCCGCCGTATGCGGATGGGTCTTGGCATTGACCTTGGCATCTTCACGTCCCTCGCGGCCGAGGGCAACGATGACATCGCCGTGGTGATCGGCGACCTTTGCCAGAACAGCCTCACTACGGAATCCCGCATCCGCCAGCGTCTGGGCCGGCATTTCTCCGGTGTTGGCCTGAACTGCTGCCAGCATGCCCAGCAGCGCCTGACTGTCCGCGGCGCAGTTGGTCAACTCCGCCGCCACGATGATCTGGTGCTCGGCATCGACCGCTGTGTACCCGTTGTAGCTCTGCTCGGAGCCACCACCGGCGTGTTTCATGATCCGGCTGTCCGGATCGGTGAAGCTTTCCTGATCACGGTCATCCGGCACACCAAACTCGCGTTTGTACGAGCCACCGCCCTTGTCCGAGCCATCCGGATGGCGAGGCCGGCGGCCATCGTCTTCGCTGCGCCCCCGGGCCTGGTCCGCTTCACGCTGGCGCGCTTCCAGGCGCGCCTTTGCCGCCTGGATCGCCTCCAGGCGCTTCTCGCGGCGAGAAATCTCGGCAGGAATGTCCAGCTCCGGCTCGTTACGCTCCTGGTCGTCGGTAGCCTTGGCGCGATCAAGCAGCGCCTTGATCTCGCAATGCAATTCGTCCTCGGCCGGCTTCATGCGCTTATAGCTCATCGCCTTGTGGCGGCTGGCGTTGGCTTTTACCTTGGTGCCGTCGACCGCGATCGTGCCAAGCTTCACCAGCCCACATTCGCGCGCCAGTTGCACCACCTGAACGAACAAATTCTCAAGCTCGGTCAGGTGTAGGGCACGGAAGTCACTCAGCGTGCGGTGGGCCGGGAAGTTTCCAGCGGCCAGCACACGCAACGCGACATCCTCGTACAGCTTCCTGGCTAGTTTGCGCGAAGAGAAGACGCCGCTCGCGTAACCATAGATCAGCACTTTGACCATCATCGCCGGATGAAACGGCTGATTGCCCGGACCACCGCCGGCATACCGGGCGTGGAATGCGCTCAAGTCCAGCGTATCGACAGTCTCGCTGATGAAGTAGGCAAGATGCCCTTCAGGTAGCCACTCTCCCAGAGAAGGGGGCAGCAGATAGGATTGGTCGGGTCGGTAAGGAAGGTAACTGGCAGCCATCCCCGTATCGTCCTCGATCTTCCGCCGATTTGGCTTCTGCCGCGCAGGCTCCTAGGCCACCGTAGCTAAACATACGAGAAAAACCGCTTCTTGAGCGCTCTCTGAGACCACCTTGCCGACAACGCAGAAACGGTTGCGGAAAAATCGGCGTTTCCGGCGTACGCCACCCGACCTGGACGAACTATTGCGGACCTGGAACTGGAGTAGCGGAATTCCCCGGGGTTTCAGCGTCGCGCCACAGCGCCTCAGATAGATGCGGTAGCCTTTGGCGGGTCGTCATGCCGCGGACCACCCCCCCAAAAAATTCCACAATGCGGAATGGCGGAATTTTCTGGGGTTCCCGCTTACCCCCCCAAGGTGGGCGATCTCTGCGAAGAACTGGGGATTACCCGGCAGACGCTCTACCGGCATGTGTCACCCAAGGGAGAGCTGCGACCAGACGGCGTAAAGCTGCTCTCCCGAGGTTCAGCCGCATAGTAGCGGCGACCTGGAACGAGGCGCTGTTCAGTGCGGCAACGATCCGATTGCCGGTGTCGACCCTGAACCGCCGTAGAGCTTTTGGGAAAGCTGTCGTTCAACGTTCGAGTTAGGCGTCACTGCGGAGCGCTGCATTGAGCACCACTTGCACTACGGCCCTTCCGACAACCCGAGAGCCCTCTTGCACTGAGAACTTGAATCCTGGGTGTAGGCGACCGGCTTGAAGCTCTGGGGCAAGCAGCCAAAGTTTTGCACGCACAGTTTCGCCTGGCCCAGCAGTTTCCTGATCGATGTACTCGTGGGCCGCGTCGTTGAGTGTTCCTTCAAGTCCGAAGTCGTGGTTTGGACGGTAGCCTGAATGTGCGGGCAGTGTCCGGCCTCCCTGTTCGGTGGGCAGGAACTCAATCTTCGCGATTAGGTCCGGTGGGCGGATGGTGATCCTGTTGTACGACATGGCTAAGGCTTGGCCCAGTTCAACGCGTGATGATCCAGCGGCGCGTTGGAGCGCCTGGGTTTGAACTTGCGGAAGGGCTACCACGGGACTTCGTTTGTGACGCCTAACTTTGTTTTAGACCTCACCGCTCTGACAGCGCCAACTGGGCGCCAAGGCCTGCAAATGCACCTGCAAAACCACGGCGAAGCCATGCCTGAACTTTCGGCGACTCAATGACGGCCGTGCGAAACGCATGCGCCAGTAGCCCGTAGACCACGAAAACGCCAAAGGTCATGGCCATGAAGACGCCGCTCAGCGCAAGCAACTGCGCAAGCGGTGATGCAGAACCCGGCTCCACAAACTGCGGCAGGAACGCAAGGAAGAAGATGGTGAGCTTCGGGTTGAGGATGTTCAGCAGAAACGCCTTGACCACCAACGCGATAGCGCCAACCTTGCCCTGTACCTGCTGGACTGCAAATGCACTTCGATCGCGCCACGTTGCGATAGCAAGGTAGAAGAGATAGGCAACGCCAGCGTACTTGAGAACTTGAAAGGCCAGCGCGCTGGTGTGCATGACGGCGGCCAAACCGAGGATAGTTGCAAGCAGATGCGGAACGATGCCAAGGGTACAGCCTATGGACGCGTAGAGGCTGGCGCGCCGCCCCAGCGCCAACCCAGTGGACACCGTGAATACGACGCCGGTGCCTGGTATGAGCACGACGATGAGTGAAGTAAGCAAGAACTCAGCGCTGAACATGACGAGATCCTTTCCTGTGAGGTCTAACGTTTGACATGAGGGGCGGCCAAGGGCGCCAGCCCTTGGACGTCCCCCTCGATGGAAGGGTTAGGCATCACTGCGTGTTCGCTCGAATGCCTGGCGTGTTTGAACCATGTACACGGCTGGACCATCTGGGGTGGTTACGGTACCTTGCCTCTCAAACCCCGCTTTCTCGTAGCATCGGATCGCTCGCAAGTTGCTCGGCGACGGGTCCGTTTGGATCTTGGTGACCTCGGGATCATTGAACAGCAACTCAACCAGAGCTCGAACCAGCTTGGTTCCCAAGCCTTTGCCCAGTTGTGATGCATTCGCCAGTGACTGGTCTATTCCGCGTACTCCTGGATCGGTTTCTTCTTCCCACCATCCGTCCCCGCTTCCAAGAGCAACGTACGACTGGGCATACCCAATCGGCTCTCCATTCAGCATTGCAATGTATGGAGTGACGGACTCTTGCGCTAAAACGCTTGGCAAGTACTGTTCCTGTACGTCAGCAAGTGTCGGGCGTGCTTCTTCTCCGCCCCACCACTCGACGATATGAGATCGATTTAGCCACTCATAGAGCATCGCAAGGTCATGCTCAGTCATGAGGCGCAGTGTGACGGAATCGTTGCTGTTGGTCACGATGCTGTACTTTGTGATGCCTAACTGAAAATAGACCAACCAGCCTTCGCAAGGCATGTTGGCCTAAAAGTTTGTAACCACGAGTGTGTGGCGATGCAAGTGCTTGATGTGCAAGGCATTTGTTCTCCCGTGATGCTGTTGTAGTGGCGTGTTAGACAGCCTAAACGATGTTGGCGCGGGGAGGGTGGTGGCATGCCCCGGAATGAGTGGCCTAACTTTGTTTTCGGGCGACTGCCCAGCTGCGTAACATCGTTACTGCTCCATAACATCACACATCGACCCACGGCGTAACGCGCTTGCTGCTTGGATGCCCGAGGCATAGACTGTACAAAACAACAGTCATAACAAGCCATGAAAACCAGCACTGCACCGTTACCACCGCTGCGTTCGGTCAAGGTTCTGGACCAGTTGCGTGAGCGAATACGCTACTTGCATTACAGCTTACGAACCGAACAGGCTTATGTCCACTGGGTTCGTGCCTTCATCCGTTTCCACGGTGTGCGTCACCCGGCAACCCTGGGCGGCAGCGAAGTCGAGGCATTCCTGTCCTGGCTGGCAAACGAGCGTAAGGTTTCGGCATCCACGCATCGGCAGGCATTGGCGGCCTTGCTCTTCTTCTACGGCAAGGTGCTGTGCGAGGATCTGCCTTGGCTTCAGGAGATCGGAAGACCTCGGCCGTCGCGGCGCTTGCCGGTCGTGCTGACCCCGGATGAGGTGGTTCGCATCCTCGGTTTTCTGCAAGGGGAGCATCGTTTGTTCGCCCAGCTTCTGTATGGAACGGGCATGCGGATCAGTGAGGGTTTGCAACTGCGGGTCAAGGATCTGGATTTCGATCACGGCACGATCATCGTGCGGGAGGGCAAGGGCTCCAAGGATCGGGCCTTGATGTTACCCGAGAGCTTGGCACCCAGCCTGCGCGAGCAGCTGTCGCGTGCACGGGCATGGTGGCTGAAGGACCAGGCCGAGGGCCGCAGCGGCGTTGCGCTTCCCGACGCCCTTGAGCGGAAGTATCCGCGCGCCGGGCATTCCTGGCCGTGGTTCTGGGTTTTTGCGCAGCACACGCATTCGACCGATCCACGGAGCGGTGTCGTGCGTCGCCATCACATGTATGACCAGACCTTTCAGCGCGCCTTCAAACGTGCCGTAGAACAAGCAGGCATCACGAAGCCCGCCACACCGCACACCCTCCGCCACTCGTTCGCGACGGCCTTGCTCCGCAGCGGTTACGACATTCGAACCGTGCAGGATCTGCTCGGCCATTCCGACGTCTCTACGACGATGATTTACCCGCATGTGCTGAAAGTTGGCGGTGCCGGAGTGCGCTCACCGCTTGATGCGCTGCCGCCCCTCACTAGTGAGAGGTAGGGCAGCGCAAGTCAATCCTGGCGGATTCACTACCCCTGCGCGAAGGCCATCGGTGCCGCATCGAACGGCCGGTTGCGGAAAGTCCTCCCTGCGTCCGCTGATGGCCGACTGCCGCCCGTCATTCCCTGATGGGTTCAACCCCCTTTGCTGCTGTAGTGCATTCGGCTTCTGACATTTGGTGCAGCCGTCTTCTGAAAACGACAGCCACCTCCCCGATCCTGCCGCTTTTCACGTAAAATAACCCGTCAAAATATCAAGGAAAGAAAAGGCGCGTTTTTTGGAGGTTACATGCTGATAGGTTACGCCAGGGTATCAAGGGACAAGCAAGAAACGGCGCTGCAACTGGACGCCCTGGACAAGGCCGGGTGTCAGCGCGTTTACGTTGAGAAGCTATCAGGGGCCAGCACAGAACGCCCAGAGCTTGAACGGTGCCTAGATACCTTGAGGGAAGGGGATACGTTGATTGTGTGGCACTTAGACCGACTGGGAAGGAGCATCAAAGACCTGATCGAGATAGTCAGCTCGTTGAAGCGCCAGGGGATCGGGTTCCGCTCCCTAACCCAATCAGACATAGACACCACAACGGCGAACGGGGCTCTAGTGTTCCATGTGTTTGCGGCCTTGGCTGAATACGAACGCGCACGACTGCAAGAGCGCACACGGGCCGGGTTGGAGGCAGCAAGGGCAAGAGGGCGACGCGGTGGGCGACCCTTGGCCATGTCAGATGAAGACGCCAGGAAGGCAAGGGCCATGCTGTCGGATGTAGAGATAACGAAAGCTGAAGTTGCAAAACACTTTGGTGTGTCTAGGCCGACTTTAAACGCAGCATTGGCGAGATTGTCGCCATCTGATACCTAGCTGAAAGCCGCATCATAGCTCACTTCTCGCACTGCCATTTAACATAAAAAAGCAGGTTGCGCAGTCAATCGCGGGGGGTGCTTTGGCCATGTGAAAAGGTGCCATCAGCATTGAACCTGATCCCCATCACCTCAAAAGCGGCCAATATTTTATTAGCCGTCTCTCTCCTGATATTGGCCTTCCCTAATTCAAATTCCCTTAGAGCTGTTTTGCTTACTTTGGATAACGAGCAGAAATCATCCCTGGTCATTTTTAGAAATTCCCTGGCATGGCGGCATTGTAGATTTGTAAAGTCGTGAGAGGGGCTATTATAGCCTTGCCGATTTAGCTTTATTCCTATGTCGGTAGTCCAACTAACGGCGGTGGGATATGAAATTCCTAACCTACTTGCTAATTTATGTAATGTACCTTCTTCCTGGTAAGCCTTAATTATTTCTTCATCGGTAATATAATTAGTCATTTTTTAACGCCAGCCACTCTTTAATTTCCTGACCATCAAAAAAGAAATGACCGCCCCCACTAACAGAGTGGATCTTGGGCAGCAATTTCCCATTGATCATTTTTCCACTAAGCACGGCCAATCTAAGATCTGAAATCCTGATTTGCATTAGCCTGGCCGTATCTTCCAAACCCAATAATTGCTCCCAATAATCGCCAGATGCCCTAGAACGCCTTCCAATCTCTGACAATGCCTTTCCATCAATGGAACCCATTAAGCAACCTCCCTGGTAATTAAAGAGTGTTTACCATGTCAGCCGGTGACAATAGGCCGAGCAGCAGATCATAAGCCCAAGCCAACAAAGCGGCGGTGACTCCCATCATCACGAACCCCGGCAGCATTGAATAATCTTCATACAATAGCCAGGTCAGAAGGGAGCCAACAAGAGCCAATCCTGATATGATGCTGAACACCAGCTTAACCGGGAAGCGTAACCACAGGAGCACAGCAAACAACAGGTAACGGAGTATCTGAAGCGCCCCCATTACGGCCACTTTAGCCGCCCAAGCGGCCTTAGATGCTGGGTTTTCATCATCATTTGCTGATGTAGTGATGCCGGGTCGGATAGGAATAACCTTATCTGCCTCACCGCTAATTGAATGAATCCTATCATTTTTTTTCATCTGCCGTACTCCTTAGCTTGTCGCTTTCATGGTACTGCCACACCTATATAATAGGCCATTTTGGCCTATTAGTGTATTTTTTTTCGTATGTACGAAGTTCATTTGTGGCTGTCCATATCATCAAAATGGTGTATATTGATAATCGAAGTATATCACTTCAACAATGAAAAGGAGCATAAAGACGATGAAGAATGCAGCAAAGGCCGTGGTTCTGATGGCTTTGTTTGGCGTCACAACCTCGATGTTCTCCCCCTCTGTGCAAGCTGCATCTGAGGATGAATGCGCGATCTGGTTGTGCCTACCTGGTGGGTTCCCCTCCGGTTGTGGTGGGGCTAAAAGCGCAATGCTGAAGCGCGTTAAAAAAGGGAAAAGCCCTCTCCCCGACTTCGTTTCGTGCGCGGTGAAAGGAGACAGCGGCGGCAGCTCGATGACATACGACTATAACTATGCGGCGGCTATCCAGGAGCAGCGCGTTTGCAAGCGAACCGAACGGCGCGGGCGTGACAATTATCAATGTGTGGAGTGGGAAACCGTACCGGCCCACTATAAGAAAGGGGAGGTTTGCAGGATCAACAACCGAACCGGCACCCACACCCCACGAGGTTGCACCTCAACATATCGCTATGTTGATGTGTTCATTGATGGTGCCCTGGCGGGCGATACCTATTTCTGGCGCTGAGGTCTAGGCTATGGAGCTGTTTACTATCCTGGCCACTTGCTCGGCCCTGACGTTCGGCACGGGTAGCCCTGTCGAACAAGCATACCCATACACAAAAGAGGAGTGCCAACAGGCGGCCTCTGAATATAAAGGGATGCTGACAAAAGTTAAGCTGAATGAAGTAGATCGGGACGCCATAACAAGGGTTGCTTTTGCCGAGGCGGCCAATCAAGGTGATGCCGGAATTGCGGGCGTTGTATATACCATAATTAACCGCTTCGTCAGTGGCAATTTTGGCGCGTCTATTTCTGACGTAGTAAACGCTCCCCGTCAGTTTGAACCAGTTTCCAAAGTTGGCGGCAATTGGAAGAAACTTCCCGAAGTTAATACCGCTCAACGTTCAAAAGTTGACACCATTATTAACCTTGCCCTGGATGGTCATTTACCCGACCTGACTAATGGGGCTCTTTTCTTCCAAAACCCTAAGATTGTTGCGGATAGGGAAAAGAAGGGAACCGTCTCAAAAGGTCTTACTAATTTCGGCGGCTCTGAGCCATCGGCTGTTATCAATGACCATGCCTTTTTTGCCGCTGTTAGTAATGCAGCGCCGGTAACTGTTCAAGTAAATAAAGCGGCTGACATTCCAGAGCCTAAAAAATGGGATGTATTCGGCAATTCCAGAAAGTCGATGAATGATAATAATGCCGCTTGGGATGTATTCGGCGGAAAGAGCACGGGAAATAAATCTGTTTTCGAGGGTGAACAATGAAATTAATAATTGTGGAGAGCCCCGGCAAAGTTAAAAAAATATCTGAGATCCTGGGGGCAGGATGGCGAGTTGCGGCCAGCGTTGGCCACGTTCGTGATCTGCCTGAGCGGGAAATGGGAGTTGAAGCGCCGGACTTCAAACCCAAGTACGTGAAGACTGAACGGGGCAAAGAGGTATTGGCCAAGCTGGCGGGGCTGGCGTCCGGTGCTGAGTCTGTATTTCTTGCAACGGACTTGGATCGAGAAGGGGAGGCAATAGCCTGGCATCTTCAGGCAGCCTTGCGCCTCAACAATGCCCAGCGCGTGACGTTCGCAGAAATCACGCCGAAAGCCATCAAGGCGGCCATCATGGCCCCCCGTTCTGTGAATATCCCAATGGTGGCGGCTCAAGAAGGGCGGCGCGTACTGGATCGCCTGGTTGGCTACATGGTATCGCCCAAGCTGTCTGACATGAGCGGGCGGCCTGGGCTGTCTGCCGGTCGTGTCCAGAGCCCTGCGGTGCGGATCATTGTTGAACGAGAAAAGGCCATCAAGAACTTCAAGCCAACGGCTCACTTTGGCGTTGAACTGCTTTTCAGTGGTGACTGGTCAGCCGAATGGGATTTAAAGCCGTGGCTTCCTGATGGCACTGAATACATTCTCGATGGCCAACTGGCCCAACGGATCGCCGGTATTCGCTCCCTTCAGGTGATCGGCTACGAAGAAAAGGAGGCAACGAAAGCGCCCCCGCCCCCGTTCATCACTTCCACATTGCAACAGGCGGCATCTGTAAAGCTGAAGATGAAGCCAAAGGCCACGATGGCAGCGGCTCAAAAGCTCTATGAGCAGGGCCATATAACGTACATGAGGACGGATAGCCCCAACCTCTCGGATGACGCCCTGATCGAGATTTACCAGCTCTGCAAAGCCAAAGGGTTGCCGATGGTAGACAGACCCCGCACCTGGAAAGCCAAAGGCGACGCACAGGAGGCCCATGAAGCAATTCGGCCCTCTCACTTTGACCTAGAAGAAGCAGGCGAGACGCCAGAAGAAAAGGCGCTCTATCGGCTTATCTGGGGCCGAGCCGTTGCGTGTCAGCTTGCGGCGGCTCGATATGCCGTGAGATCTGTCCGTCTGCGGGCAACTGAGCCCCTTGATGGTCGCCCGGTAGAGTTCACCGCCGAAGGTCGCACCATGACGTTTAGCGGCTGGACAGGGCTGTTTAGTGACGATACCGAAGACGAAGACGACAAGGACACCAAGGCCAATAACCCGATCCCCGTTCTTGCACCTGGTCAGCGTCTGAGTGCCGAAAATGGCCGGGTTCTCAACAAGAAGACCCGCGCCCCTTCCCGCTTTACTGAAGCGTCCTTGATTGCCGAACTGGAACGACTCGGCATCGGTCGGCCCAGCACCTATGCGGCCATCATGGATAACATCATGCGCCGTCAGTACGTGGAGGCAGATAAAAGCGGCAAATACCTGGTGCCAACGGAAACGGGGAACCTGGTTATTGAAGCCCTGGTGTCTGGCCGGTTCTCATTTGTGGAATATGACTTTACCCGCGAAATGGAAGGCCGCTTAGACCTGATCGCTCAAGGGCGGCTTTCATATCGTGATGTAGTCAGCGCCGTACATGGCCAGTTAGAACGGGAGTTATCCGGGTTGAAGATCACCGCCGCCCCGTTGCACCCGTGCCCGGATTGCGGAAAAGCCCTACGCAGAATGAAAGGTAAAGATGGTTTCTTTTGGGGATGCACTGGATACCCTGACTGTTCTATCACGCTCCCGGATGCAGCAGGCAAACCAGGCAAACCCAAGCCCAAGCCTCAAGCGTCTGAGTTTGCCTGTCCAAAATGCGGCAAGCCCCTGATCCGAAGAAAGAAAGCGGCA
>NZ_CP026226.1:3037500-4817060 GCF_002903485.1 Aeromonas sp. ASNIH7 | reverse complement strand
AATGAGTCAAGCTGCAGTGAACGAGCGTCCGGCCCCTCCCAACGGCTGGTTGAACCGCTTTCTGAACGGGGTGGAGAAGGCGGGCAACAAGCTGCCGGATCCCGCCATGCTCTTCCTCTATGCCTTGCTGATCGTCTGGGTCGGCTCTTGGATAGGCTCCCAGTTCTCCTTCGATCTGGTCAATCCCCGCACCGGAGAGGCCGTGGTCATCAACAACCTGTTGACCGGGGCAGGGCTGGCGGACTTTCTCGCCAGCATGGTCACCACGTTCACCGGGTTTGCTCCCCTTGGCATCGTGCTGGTGGCCATGCTGGGGGTCGGGGTGGCTGAACAGTCCGGTTTCATCAACACCGGGCTCAAGAAGCTGCTCAAGGTGACGCCGGCGCGCTTTCTGACCCCCATGCTGATCCTGGTGGCCATCGTCAGCCATACCGCCGCCGATGCGGGCTATGTGCTGGTGATCCCCATTGGCGGCATCATCTTCCATGCGGCGGGTCGCCACCCGCTGGCGGGGATTGCCGCAGCCTTTGCCGGGGTTTCCGGCGGGTTTGCCGCCAACTTCCTGCCCTCCGGCGGGGATGCGCTGCTTCAGGGTTTCACCCAGTCTGCAGCCCAGTTGTTCGACCCTGACTACATGGTCAACACCCTGTGCAATATCATCTTCACCGGCGCTTCTTCCTTGCTGATCATCTGCGTGGGCTGGTTTGTCACCGAGAAGATTGTCGAGCCGCGCCTCAAGCAGGTGCCTCTCAACGAGGATCTGGAGAGCGCCGACGAGATGGGCCGTTACAGCGCCCAGGAAAGCCGGGCCTTCAACTGGGCCGGGTTCGCCATGCTGGCGGCCGTGGTGCTGCTGGGGCTGGCGCTGGCCCCCGGCGACTCGCCGATGCGGGCACCGGACGGTTCCCTCACCACCTTCGCCGCGCCGGTGATGAAGTCCATCGTGCCCCTCATTTTCCTGCTCTTCATCCTGCCCGGGATCGTCTATGGCTTTGTCGCCGGCAGCTTCAAGAGCGGCAAGGATGTGATCGACGCCATGTCGGCCACCATGAACAAGATGGGCTCCTACATGGTGATGGCCTTCTTCTGCGCCCTCTTCATCAAGGCGTTCGGGGATTCCAACCTCGGTACCCTGCTGGCGCTCTCCGGTGCCGAGGTGCTTCACGCCCTGGCGCTGCCGGGAGAGGTGACCATCGTCGGCATCATACTGCTGACGGCCACCGTCAACCTGGTGGTGGGCTCGGCCTCCGCCAAGTGGGCCCTCATCAGCCCCATCCTGGTGCCCATGCTGATGGCGGTGGGGATCTCGCCCGAGCTGACTCAGGCCGCGTATCGGGTGGGGGATTCCGCCTCCAACATCATCACCCCGCTGATGGTCTTCTTCCCCCTGGTGGTGGTTTATTGCCAGCAGTATGTGAAGAGCACAGGCATCGGCACCCTGGTCTCCATGATGCTGCCTTACTCCCTGGCCTTCCTGGTGAGCTGGACGGGCTTCCTGCTGCTCTACTGGGCGCTGGGGTTCCCGCTTGGGTTGCAGGCCCCCTATGTCTATCCTGCCCCTTGAGGGTGACGGGGGGCCTTGGGCCCCCCGCTTTTTTTGGGTAGAGTGTGACCTTCATCCCGGAGGTACCATGAACCCGACCATCGATCTCATTCTTTCCCATCGCTCCATTCGCCAGTTCACCCCAGAGCCCGTCAGCGCAGAGCAGCTGGATCAGATCCTGAGCGCCGCCCAGAGCGCCGCGAGCTCCAGCTTCCTCCAGGCCAACAGCATCATCCGGGTCACCGACAAGGGGCTGCGGGCCACCCTGGCGGAGCTGGCCGGTCATCAGGCCTATGTGGTTGAGGCGGCGGAGTTTCTGGTGTTTTGCGCCGACTACCATCGTCACAGCCAGATAGTGCCGGAGGCCCGCACCGGCTTTGTGGAGCAGCTCATGATCGGGGCCATCGACGGCGCCCTGATGGCGCAAAATGCCTTGCTGGCGGCCCAGTCACTTGGGTTGGGCGGGGTCTATATCGGCGGCATTCGCAACAATCCGGCCGAGGTGAGCGAGGTGCTGGGTCTGCCCCATCAGGTGATCCCGCTGTTTGGCCTCTGCCTGGGTCATCCCGCCCAGCGGCCGGAGCAAAAACCGCGGCTGCCCCGGGCGCTGGTGGTGCACGAGAACCGCTATCCTGCCACCCTGGACCGCGCCCTGCTGGCCCGGTACGACGGGCAGATCCACGACTACTACCAGGCCCGCAGCAGCAACAACAAGGATCAGACCTGGAGCGGGCAGATCAGGGGGATCCTGGGCAAGGAGGCGAGGCCCTTCATGCTGGGATTCCTGCAGTCGAAGGGTTTTTGCCTCAAGTAATGGGGGCGGCGGGCGATATGGAGCAAGACGCACCGGATGCGGTCACCGCCTGGGAGCGTTCTTGTGAGGCAATACGGGATCTGGGCGCTACCCTATGAGGCTAAGCTGTTGTAGGATCTCGCAATTGGATTGGGACTGGAGTGTGAACACCCTATGATTTTAACCCTGATATTGCTGTCAATCGGCGCACTCCTGTTTCTGGTCATCGCCTATAACGTGGTGCAGCAATACAAGCAGAAGGCCGAATCGGACAAGCGCCAGGCCATTGCCCGTCACAAGGCGGTGGCAGACGAGACTGAAGAGGTGTTGCTGAACGTCAATCTGGTGCCCTTTTCCAAAAACATGGTGCTGCTGTTGCAACACCGGATCCTGGATGCCTACCGCGCCATCGCGCTGGTGATGCCCAATGCGCAGGTCAAGCAGCGCATCGCCGACGTCCAGCTCCAGATCAAGAACGTGCAGGAGAACTACAGCAGCCAGGACGAGGGGCATTTCAAGACGCCGGAGTCCGACCGCCAGGCCATCCAGATGCTGCAACTGGCCAAGAAGATGCGGGCCGTGCTGCGGGTCGAGCACAACAAGGGCAAGATAGATCCCCAGGGCTTTGCCCAGGAGGATCGCCGCCTCGAGCTGATGCAGCTCAAGATCAACATCGCCAACTTGCTCAAGCGGGCCATGGATGCCCAGATCCAGGGGCAGTACGGCACCTGCCGCCAGCTCTACACCAAGGGACTGGGGGCGCTGGCCAATGTCACCGACAAGGATCCCTACCTGCTGGCGCGGGAAGAGGACATGCGTCAGGGGATGCGCCAGCTGGAAGAACACCTGCAGCAGCACAGCGAGAAGGAGCTGCAAAACATCAAGGACAAAGAGACGGACGAACTGGACGTCCTGTTCCAACCCAAGAAGAAATGGTGATCATGTCACATCCACTGGATTCCACACTGGGGCCCATGGCCCCATTTGTTTGCCAACTGCTCACGGAAATGCATGCCGTCATGGGAGTCAAGGACTCCCCCGTGGTGGATCACCTCTGCTACCGCGCCGCCACCCTGCCGGAATATCTGGAGTTGAAAGCGGTGCTGGCCGCCCACGGAGTCTTGCTGGTGGAGGGGATGATAGGCGGTCGTCCCATCGCCACCTATCGCTTGCACCAGCCTGTCTGCTGGGAGCAGGTGACCGTCCCCTGCATCGAACTGGCCGCCCCCAAGGCGGGTCGAAGCCATCAGGCCGGGCTCGAACATATCGAGCTGGTGGTGCCCTCGCTCACGACCTTGGTGACGACGCATCCGGATGTCCCCTTCAAGACCGGCAACATCGATGACGGACGCAATCCGGATATAGGATTGATGCTGCCCTCCGGGCAGATCAAGTTTCATCTGCGCCCGCTTGAGGAGGTGATCGACGAAGAGCTCTGCACCGGCGCCGTGGTGCCGGTACCGGCGGACTATTATGACGGTCTGTGAGGGAAGGACCCGTTGACGGGAGCCTGATCCTGTGGCGTCAACGCACAAGCGGGCGCCACACGTCCTTTCAAGTGACCGAGCCAGAGGCTCAACCCGGCGGTGATCATCAACACCAGCTCGATGCCGAGCACCAGACCCCATAGCCCCCCTTGCTCCCAGAAGGGATGCAGATAAAGCCCGCCCAGGCTGGCCCCCAGGTAATACCCCACCAGATAGAGCGACGAGGCGAGCGCCCGGTTGTGCTCCACGTGCTGGCCGACCCAGGCGCTGGCACAGGCGTGGGCCAGGAAGAAGCCGAAGCTCGAGACAAGCAATCCCCCGATGATGGCGACAAGGCTCCCCTGCAACAGGGCCAGACTGCCGAGTGCCATCAAGGTTATTCCCGCCAGCAGCAGACGATGTGCTCCCCAGCGATGGGCCCCGCGGCCGCTCAGTGAAGAGGCGACGGTGCCGGTGAGGTAGGTCAGAAACAGCATGCCGAGCCACTGGGTCGGCAGGGAGAAGGGGGCCTTGGCCAGCAGGAAGGTGAGATAGCTGTACTGGTTCAGGAAGACCATGAAGTTGAGGCCGCCGATGAGATAGGCCCCCACCAGCAAGGGGTTGCCAAGGTGGCTCTGGATGGCGCGGCGCAGTTGCCCAGGCGCTGCCTCCACGGCCACGAAGCAGCGCTGGGCGGGCAGCAGCCAGATGACCAGTGGCAGCAGGGCGAGGCTGATGATCCCGATACCGAGGAAAGTGTGCTGCCAGTCACCAAACCAGCCAGCCAGCAGACCGCCGACCACCCGGCCCGCGATGCCTCCCAGGGAGTTGGCCGCGATATAGACGCCGACGGCTACGATGAGGGCACGTTTGCTGAACTCTTCCCCCATGTAGGCAATGGCGGTGGCGGGCAGCCCTGCCAGCAGGACGCCTTGCAGGATGCGCAGGCTCACCAGCACATCAAAGTGGGTGACCCAGGGGATGCACAGGGAGAGCAGGATGGCGGCCGCCAGGGTCCACAGCATGATCCGCCGCCGTCCGAACCGATCAGCCAGACGGGCACAGACGAGCAGGGAGCCTGCCAGCCCTGCGGTACAGCCTGCCAGCGTCCAGCTGGCGGACAAGGCGCTGACCGAGAAAACCTCTGCCAGGAGCGGCAGCAGGGGATGGGTCTGGTAGAGATTGAGGAATACCAGGAAGGAGCCCAGGCTGAGAGCCAGGGTGGCGCGTATCCATTCGCGACTACCTATTTCAATCATATGGAGTTGTCCCGACGACTTTTGTGCAGGGTAGTGCGACGAAACGTATAAATATAATATATTTAAGTTATCACCCTGATAAATGAAATTGATATGGACCTGAAACAGCTCGGATACCTGCTGGCGGTGCGCGATGCCGGCTCCTTCACCAGGGCGGCCCAGGGGCTGAACGTGGCCCAGCCTGCCGTCAGCATGGCCATCGCCAAGCTGGAGCAGCAGCTCGATCTGCGGCTGTTTGACCGGCAGGACCGCAGCGTGCGCCTCACCCCGGAGGGAGAGGTCCTCTGCCGCCACGCCGAACGGCTGCTGCGCCAAATGCACCAGGCCGAGGCCGAGATGGCCGAGCTCAAGGGGCTGGAACGGGGGGAGGTGCGCATCGGCATCCCCTACATGATGGGATCCTATTACTTCCCGCCAATCCTGATGGCGTTCAAGCATCGCTACCCCGGCTTGAAGATCCGGGTGGAGGAGGCGGGCACCCGGGAGCTGCTCAGCCGCATGGTGGATGGCAGTCTGGATCTCGCCATCCTCATCACCAGCGATCTGCCACCGGCCCTCGAGGGGGCGCAACTGCTGCGGGAAGAGATGCTGATGGTGGTGGGGGAGGAGCACCCGCTGCGCGGCGCTGAGTCGGTCTCGCTGCCACAGTTCTTCGGCCAGGAGCTCGCCATGTTCCGGCGAGGCTTCTACCACAGGGAACACATGGAGGTGTTGGCGCAGGGGTTGGGGGTAGAGCCTGACATCGCGTTCGAAAGCAATCTCATCCCGCTGCTCAAGGCGGTGGTGCGTCAGGGATTCGCCGTGACCACCTTCCTGCGCATGGCGCTGGAAGAGGAGCCGGCCCTCACCGGCATCCCTTTTTCACCCCCTATCTTCCTGGATCTCTGCGTAGCCTGGCGACGGGGGGATCCGCTCTCCATGGCGAACCGGGCATTGCGGGATTTTTTGCTGGCACAAGGGGATGTTTCTCACCATTGCGCTACAGATACTCAATGATTGAGTGGTATCACCAATAAAAACGCCTCCAATCTGGAGGCGTATGCTGACAAGGTGGATGCAACCTTATTTCTTGAACAGGTGATCCAGCTTGTTTGCCTTGGTGGAGAGATAAAACTCGTTGTGGGGATTGCGACCTTCCTGAAGGGGCACGCGCTCCGCCACCGGGATGCCAAAGGATTCCATCGCCTTCAACTTGCGCGGGTTGTTGGTCATCAGGCGCAGGGACTTGACCTCGAGCGCCTTGAGCATGTCGGCGCAGATGGTGTAGTCACGCATGTCGGCGGCAAAGCCAAGCGCCACGTTGGCCTCCACGGTATCGGCCCCCTGATCCTGCAGATGATAGGCCCGGATCTTGTTGAGCAAGCCGATGCCTCGCCCTTCTTGACGGACATACAGCAGGACGCCGCGGCCCGCCTTGGCGATGTTTTCCAGAGCGGCCTGCAATTGGAAGCCGCAGTCACAACGCAGACTGAACAGGGCATCCCCGGTCAGACACTCGGAATGAATGCGTCCCAGCACGGGTTCGCCGTCTGCGATATCGCCCATCACCAGCGCGGCATGATCCTTGCCTGTGCCGGTTTCCTGAAAACCAACCAGCGTGAAAGTGCCCCAGGGGGTCGGCAACTTGGATTTGGCCACGAGGGTAACGCTGCTCATATGGTTGCTCCTGACTACAGCTGCTTAAAAAAGGGCGGCCAGTTTAGCGCGCATTGTCCGGAACAACCATAAGAACAAAACCTTGCGTGAGAAGTGGGTTAACCCGATTGGTCAGAATAGGTGCAATCACGACGACTTTTGCGCAATTGTGTGCCCTGACAACTGCCAGAGACGGCGCATTCGGGTATAATCGGCGCCCATTAACCCATCCCGACAGGGATGTGTGCAACCAGTCAAGATGCCGAGTGCGCAGGAGAAACGTTATGGCTCAGATGGCCCCCGTGATGACTATTGATGGCCCAAGTGGAGCAGGAAAAGGCACCTTGTGCCAGTTGCTGGCTGAAAAACTGGGCTGGCACCTGCTCGATTCCGGTGCCATCTACCGGGTGCTCTCCCTGGCAGCCCTGCATCACGATGTGGAGCTCGATTCCGAAGCCGCATTGGTTCCCCTGGCCGCCAATCTGGATGTGCAATTCCAGGTAGAAGGGGCGCTGGTCAAGGTGATCCTCGAAGGGGAGGATGTTTCCCGTACCATTCGTACTGAAGAAGTGGGCAACGCGGCCAGCAAAATCGCGGCGTTTCCCCGGGTACGTGAAGCCCTGCTGCGCCGTCAGCGTGCATTCCGCCAAGCCCCCGGTCTCATCGCCGACGGTCGCGACATGGGTACAGTGGTTTTCCCCGAGGCGGATGTGAAGATTTTCCTCGACGCCAGCGCCGAGGAGCGGGCCCAGCGCCGCTATAAGCAGTTGCAAGATAAGGGCTTTGATGTTAACTTTGAGCGTCTTTTAACCGAGATTCGGGAACGTGACGATCGCGACAGAAATCGCGCCGTCGCTCCCCTGAAACCCGCGGAAGATGCTCTTGTTGTAGACTCAACGTCCATGACCATAGATGAAGTGCTGGCAACGGTGCTTGCCTATGCAGAGCAACAACTTGGTGATGTCAGCGCAAACTGATGTCAGTCGTCTGCACCAAGGATGGCGCAGATAATTTAAAACAACCCCGCTTGTGCCGGATTGCAAGTGGATGTTTCATTTGTGACATAAACAATGATCGAATCTTTTGCTCAACTCTTTGAAGAGTCCCTGAATGCCGTTGAAACCCGTCAAGGTTCCATCGTCAAGGGCACTGTCGTTGCTATCGAGAACGGTTTCGTACTGGTTGATGCCGGTCTGAAATCCGAGTCTGCTATCCCGGCTGAAGAATTCAAGAACGCCATGGGCGAGCTGGAAATCAACGTAGGTGACTCCGTTGACGTGGCTCTGGACTCTATCGAAGATGGTTTCGGCGAAACCAAGCTGTCCCGCGAAAAAGCCAAGCGCCACGAAGCCTGGCTGCAGCTTGAAAAAGCTTACGAAGAGCAAGCTACCGTTATCGGTATCATCAACGGCAAGGTCAAGGGTGGTTTCACCGTTGAGCTGAACGGCATCCGTGCCTTCCTGCCGGGTTCTCTGGTTGACGTGCGTCCGATCCGTGACACCGCTCACCTGGAAAACAAAGAACTCGAGTTCAAAGTCATCAAGCTGGACCAGAAGCGCAACAACGTTGTTGTTTCCCGTCGTGCCGTGATCGAGACCGAGAACACCTCCGAGCGTGAAAGCCTGCTGGCCAACCTGCAAGAAGGTCAAGAAGTTAAGGGTATCGTCAAGAACCTGACCGACTACGGTGCATTCGTAGATCTGGGCGGTGTTGACGGCCTGCTGCACATCACCGACATGGCGTGGAAGCGCGTTAAGCATCCTTCCGAAATCGTCAACGTTGGCGACGAGATCGCTGTCAAGGTTCTGAAGTTCGACCGCGAGCGTACCCGTGTATCCCTGGGCCTGAAGCAGCTGGGCGAAGATCCCTGGGTTGCTATCGCCAAGCGTTACCCGGAGACCACCCGTCTGTCTGGCCGCGTGACCAACCTGACCGACTACGGCTGCTTCGTTGAAATCGAAGAAGGCGTGGAAGGCTTGGTACACGTATCCGAGATGGATTGGACCAACAAGAACATCCACCCGTCCAAGGTTGTCAACGTTGGCGACGTGGTTGACGTGATGGTTCTGGACATCGACGAAGAGCGTCGTCGTATCTCCCTGGGTCTGAAGCAGTGCAAATCCAACCCGTGGCAGCTGTTTGCCGAAACTCACGCCAAGGGCGACCGTGTTTCCGGCAAGATCAAGTCCATCACTGACTTCGGTATCTTCATCGGTCTGGATGGCGGCATCGACGGCCTGGTTCACCTGTCTGACATCTCCTGGAACAACCAGGGCGAAGAAGCCGTGCGTGAATTCAAGAAGGGCGACGAGATCGAAGCCGTTGTTCTGCAAGTGGACCCGGAGCGTGAGCGCATCTCCCTGGGCGTCAAGCAGATCGAAGAAGACCCGTTCAATAAGTACCTGTCTGACAACAAGAAAGGTGCTATTGTGAAGGGCAAGGTTACCGAGGTTGATGCCAAGGGTGCCGTGATCGAACTGGCTGACGGCGTAGAAGGCTACCTGCGTGCCTCCGACGCTGCTCGTGACCGCGTAGAAGACGCCACTCTGGTGCTGTCTGTTGGTGACGAAGTTGAAGCCAAATTCATGGGCGTTGATCGCAAGAACCGTACCGTAAGCCTGTCTGTCCGTGCCAAGGACGAGGCTGACGAGCGTGTTGCCATCGACAGCCTGAACCAACAAGAAGAAGTTGTGTTCAGCAATGCCATGATGGAAGCGTTCAAAGCCGCCAAGGGTGAGTAATCCTTGATGCAAGAAAAGGGCGGCATTGCGCCGCCCTTTTTTATCTTGGCAAAATGATTATTGCATGTGATCGGGGAAGGAGATTTAACCTTATGACCAAATCAGATCTCATCGAACAACTGGCAGCCAGCCGCATGCATATGCCGGCCAAGGATGTCGAAGCCGCTATCAAGGAGATCCTTGAGCAGATGGCATCGACCTTGCAAAACGGCGACCGGATTGAAATCCGAGGATTTGGCAGTTTCTCGCTGCACTATCGTGCGCCCCGCGTGGGTCGCAACCCCAAGACCGGGGACAAGGTTGAACTGACCGGGAAATATGTCCCGCACTTCAAACCTGGCAAAGAGTTGCGCGAACGCGTCAACATCATCGAATAATGCAGAAAACGGCATACCTGAGTATGCCTTTTTCATTTTTATGTTCTGGAGTCTGCCCGTTGTCGGGTTTCTCACACTCTTTTCCCATTCGCGCTAGAGTCTGCCTGTGATTTTAAGGATAATCAGTCACTCATTCGCTACAGACAGGGAGCTCCCATGAAGCGTATCTTGGCCCTCATTCCACTGGTGCTGGTGTTTGTCCTGACCCTTGCCATCGGTTCTCAAAATGGTCAGCTGGTGCAGTTCAACTACTTGATCGCCCAGGGGGAGTTCTCGCTCTCCATGTTGCTGGGGTTCTTCTTCGCCGGCGGTTTTCTGCTGGGCTGGCTGGTATTTGGTCTGCTGTTCCTGCGTCTCAAACTGCAAAATCGCACCCTGAACCGAACCATGCGTCGTCAATCTCGCGAGTTGGAGCTTGCCCGGTCGACAACCAAGGAATAATGTCCCTCGATGCTTGAACTGCTTTTCCTGCTGTTGCCCATCGCCGCCGGTTATGGCTGGTACATGGGCCGCAGGAGTGTTCGCCAGGACACCCAGCAACAGAGTAACCAGTTTTCCCGCCAGTACGTGGCGGGCCTCAACTATTTGCTCTCTGACGAGTCGGACAAGGCGGTGGATCTCTTTATCCAGCTGCTGGAAGTCGACAGCGAAACCATCGAAACCCACCTCTCCCTCGGCAACCTGTTCCGTCAACGGGGCGAGGTCGATCGCGCCATCAAGATCCACCAGAACCTGGTCGCCCGTCAGCTGACCCGTGAGCAGCGTCAGCTTGCCTTGCAGGAGCTGGCCCGTGACTTTCTGGCTGCCGGATTGCTCGATCGGGCCGAAGCACTCTGGAAAGAGCTGTGTGATGACAGCGATTTCGAAGAGACGGCTCTGGCACAGCTCCTGATCATTCATCAGCAGTTGCGTGACTGGGACAATGCCATCGCCGTGGCGGTGCGTCTGCAGAAATTCCAGGGCAAGAAACTGGCCGAGCCCATTTCCCACTTCTATTGCGAACAGGCGGAGAGTGCCTTGCGCGATGGCGACAAGCCTGCGGGCATCGCCAAGCTCAAGCGTGCGCTCGGTGCCCACCCGGCCTGTGCCCGCGCCAGCCTGCGGCTGGCCGATCTGGCGATGGAGGAGGGCAGGTTCGAGGATGCGGCCAAGGAGCTCCTGCGGGTGTTCGAGCAGGACATCGACTTTGCCTCCGAAGCCATGCCAAAACTGCTCGAATGCTATCGCCAGCTTGGTCGCAGCCAGGAGCTGATCCCGCTGCTTGAAAAAGCGGTAGAGGATCATGCGGGGGTCAGCGTGACCCTGGCGCTGGCCAATCTGGTGGAGGCCCGCGATGGGTTGAGTCAGGCCCGTGCGCTGGTGCTGCGCCAACTGCGTCGCCACCCCTCCATGAAGGGGTTTTATCAGCTGGTCGGTTTCCAGTTGGCCAGTGCCGAGGAGGGGCCTGCCAAGGAGAGCCTGGAGCTGCTGCAACAGTTGGTCGGTGAGCAGATCAAGATCAAGTCGACCCACAAGTGCCGTCAGTGCGGCTTTGCCACCCATTCGCTGTTCTGGCAATGCCCTTCCTGCCGGCAGTGGGGCACCATCAAGCCGATCCGAGGGCTGGATGGGGAGTAAACGCCAGCGAGGCCAACACGCCCGGGCGAGCACGGATACCCAAGAATTTCAGATGCCAGCGTGCAACCGGGCCCCGGCTCTGCTGCGCCTGGCTGTGGCATAACAATCCATAGGAAGTGACATGCAAGACCCCAAAGTACTGGTCGCGCTGGATTATCAGCACGAAGCCGACGCCTTTGCCTTCATTGAGCAGATCTCACCGGCCCAGTGCCGCCTCAAAGTAGGCAAGGAGATGTTTACCCTGTTTGGTCCCCAGTTCGTTCGTCAACTGGTGGCCAAGGGGTTCGACGTCTTCCTGGATCTGAAATTTCACGACATTCCCAACACCGTCGCCAAGGCGGTGGCGGCCAGTGCGGAGCTGGGCGTCTGGATGGTGAATGTCCATGCCAGCGGTGGCGAACGCATGATGCGTGCCGCCAGAGAGGCGTTGCTGCCATACGGGGACAAGGCGCCCCTGCTCATCGGGGTAACCGTGCTGACCAGCATGGAGCAGTCCGACATGGCGCCCCTGGGTCTGGATGTGACGCCGGCAGAACAGGTGATCCGCCTGGCCACCCTTGCCAAGGCGGCCGGGCTGGATGGTGTGGTCTGCTCCGCGGAAGAGGCGAGTGTGCTGAAGGGGCTGCTGGGAGCCGAATTCAAGCTGGTGACGCCGGGCATTCGTCCGAGCGGATCGGCTGCCGGTGATCAGCGCCGCGTCATGACGCCGCTGGCAGCGGTGGAGGCGGGGGCGGATTATCTGGTGATCGGCCGTCCTATCACCCAGTCCTCGGATCCCGCCGCCGTGCTTGGGGCGATCAATGCCGAGCTTTGCCGGTAACGGCGTAATGGGCGAATGAGCGCAGGCCGGATCCCAGATCCGGCCTGCTGCATTTTGGCCGTGGGCTGGCCCTGCCTATAGGGAGTTCAGGAGTGGACGGCCTGGGTGTCCAGACGAATGGGGAAGAGGCCGAGCAGCAGGCCGGCGAGTGCGCCGATGAAGTGTGACTCGATGTGCACCCTGGCACCGATCAAGGCGGAGACAGGGCTCTCGCCGGCACTGTAAAAGTCCACACCGAGCTTGATGGCGACGCCCGCCAGCATCAGCCAGCCGGAGTGACGGCGAAAGCGGATGTCCTGCATGGCACCCCATACGAACAAGCCGTGCAGCAGGCCGGAGAGTCCCATGTACCACTGGGTTTGCGGGCAGCCCCACCAGATGCCGAGTCCGACCGCCGTTCCCAGCAGCAGCAACAGCACGGGCAGGCGCCATCCCGTCAGGTACTCCTGAAACAGGCTGTAGAGCACGGCCAGACCGCTCAGGTTGAGCAGCAGGTGCCATCCATTGGTGTGTGCCAGATTGCCTGTTATGATGCGCCACCCTTCGCCCTGGGCGATCAGGTCGCGATCGAAGGCGAGCTGATGATTTGGCACGGTGAAAAAGAGCAAGGCAGTGACGAGCGAAAGCGCGATGACCCAGAGCAGACCCGATTTTCCTGACAACATGAAGCAGCCCAACGACAAAGAGAGCCGATACTGTACACGCTGTACCCGGGCCCTCAAAGCGTGCCTGTGCGATTATATTCAGCGGGTGCCGAACCTGGCTGCGCTCCATATTCTGCAACACCCTGCCGAAGTAGGTCACCCCAAGGGGACGGCTGCGTTGCTGGCGGCGTCCCTGACCGATGTACGCATTCATGTGGGAGAGGATTTTTCCGACGACGAAGGGCTCAATGCCCTGCTTGCCGACCCCGCTGTCCAGTGCTACGTGCTGTGGCCCGATGAGGAGGCCCTGACCCTGATAGAGGCAAGGGAGCATCTCCTGAGAAGTGGGCGCACCGTGCGAGCCCACTTCATCCTCCTCGATGGCACCTGGCGCAAAGCCTATCGCATGTTGCACAGCTCGCCTGCACTGCTCGGGTTGCCGCGGATCTCCCTCGGCGCCATTGCTGGACAATATTCCATTCGCAAAAAGCCCTTTGAGGAGGCATTGTCCACCCTGGAAGCGGGCTACCATCTGTTGTCCCGGTGGGAAGGAGAGCCTGAGCGCTTCGCCCCGCTGATGACCCTGTTTACCCATTTGAACCGGCAGTGGCATGACTTTGCACAAGGCCGCCGCCGTTGAGTTGCCCAGAGGAGTGAAAAACATGAAAAAAGCCGTCGTGGTCTTCAGTGGTGGGCAGGACAGCACCACCTGTCTGGTGCAGGCACAGGCCCGCTATGACGAAGTGCATGCCATCACCTTCGATTACGGCCAGCGCCATCGGGCGGAGATTGACACCGCCCGCCATCTGGCGACGGCGCTCGGGATCGCCGCCCACAAGGTAATGGATGTGACCATGCTCGGGGAGCTGGCCATCTCTGCGCTGACCCGGGACGACATACCGGTGAGCTTCGAGCTTCAGGAGAACGGCCTGCCCAACACCTTCGTACCGGGACGCAACATCCTGTTCCTGACCCTGGCGGCCATCTATGCCTATCAGGTGGGTGCCGAAGCGGTGATCACTGGGGTGTGCGAGACCGACTTTTCCGGTTATCCCGATTGCCGCGACGACTTCGTAAAGGCGCTCAATCAGGCGGTCTCCCTGGGGCTGGATCGCCCCATCCGCTTCGAAACCCCCCTGATGTGGCTCGACAAGGCCGAAACCTGGGCGCTGGCGGATCATTACGGTCACCTCGATACCGTGCGTCACCAGACGCTCACTTGCTACAACGGAATCCAGGGAGATGGTTGCGGGGCCTGTCCGGCCTGCGAGCTGCGTCGCCGTGGCCTGGATCACTATCTGGCTGACAAGACCGGCATCCGTGCCAGACTTTACGAGAAGAGTGGACTGGGCGAGAAAAGCGGATCCTGAGCCTGTGCCTAGCCCGGGTTTGGGGTATAATCCGCCCCTTTTGCAGCAAGTCGTGACCAAGATGCACTACCCAATCAACGAGATCTTCCAGACCATCCAGGGGGAGGGGGTATTTACCGGCCTGCCCGCCATCTTCGTTCGCCTTCAGGGCTGCCCGGTGGGCTGCCCCTGGTGCGATACCCGCCACACCTGGGTGGTGGACCCCGAGCGTGAGGTGGCCCCTGGCGAGGTGCTCGATCGTTCCAATGAGTCCGACGGCTGGAGCAAGATGAGCACGGAAGATATCCTGGCCAGCTTTACCCGGCTCGGTTACCGGGCCCGTCACGTGGTGTTGACCGGTGGTGAGCCCTGCCTCTACGACTTGCGCGAGCTCTCTTCGGCCCTGGTGGCATCGGGTTATCAGGTGCAGATCGAAACCAGCGGGACCAGCGAGGTGCTGACCCATGAGCAGACCTGGGTGACTGTTTCCCCCAAGATCGGCATGAAGGGTGGGTTGCCGGTGCTGGTCTCTGCACTGGAGCGGGCCAACGAGATCAAGCACCCGGTGGCCACCGAGCACCATATCGAGGAGCTGGATGCCCTGCTGGCCACCGCCCGGCTGCGCCCCGATGTGATGATTGCGCTGCAACCCATCAGCCAGAAAGCCAGGGCCACGGAGCTGGCCATGGCGACCTGCATCGCCCGTAACTGGCGACTCTCCATCCAGACCCATAAATACCTGAATATCGATTGATATGGATGGACTCAGCGATGAGCGCATCTTGCTGATGCTGGCCAGCAAGATGCCTTACGGGAAATACAAGGGGCGGCGCATCATCGATATTCCCGAACCCTATCTGGTATGGATGGCGCGAAGCGGTTTTCCGGCCGGTATCCTGGGCCAGTCTCTGGCACTGGCCTACGAGGTAAAGCTCAATGGACTCGAGTCCATGATTATTCCCATTATTAACAGGATGTCAGAATGAGAATATATACAAGGCAAGGGGACAAGGGGCTCACGCGACTGGCCGATGGCACTTCCTTGGCCAAAGACGATAAACGTGTCGAGACCTATGGCGCCATCGACGAGCTGAATTCCCAAATAGGCTTGTTGATGGCTGAAATACCCGTCGGGGAGAGCACACTCCTGGCCGATCTCATATTGTTGCAGCAGGAGCTGTTTGATCTGGGCGGGGAGCTGGCATTTTCCAGTGAATCGCAAACGGATGCGCTGTGGCAGGTGAATGAGGCTTGGACGAACAGGCTCGAGCAACAGATCGATGCCTACAGTGCCGGGTTGCCGGTGCTGCGCAATTTTATTTTGCCGAGCGGTTCGCGGGCGGCGGCCCAGGCACATGTGGTGCGTACCCTGACCCGTCGCTGTGAGCGCCTGCTGCTTGGGTTGAGCCACGTAGAGCGGGTGAATCCGGCCGTTTTGCCCTACCTCAACCGGCTGAGCGACTGGTTTTTCACCATCGCCAGATACCTGCTGGTATCGTCGGGTACCCCGGAGATCCTCTGGGTCAAGGCGGCTGACAGAGGCTGACCACCGCTCGAAGCAGCAATAAAAAACCTCGCCTTGCGAGGTTTTTTATTGCTGTGGAAAGGGGCCTGATATTGCAGTCAGATGGCAAAGGCTTCCACAGATTTGCCTTCAGCAACGGCCTTGGCAATGACCGAGGGCATGCGGCCCTGACCGGTCCAGGTTTTTTCCACGCCATTGTCAAGATAACGATATTTGGCGGGGCGGGGCGCACGTTTGCTGACCTTGGTATTCTCGGGAACCACGGTGTTGACCAATTCGGCGGGATCGATCCCTGCGGCCCTCAGCATTTCGGCATATTCGGCAATTTTCTTTTGATGCTCTTCACGGGCCTGGCGTTCGGCGGATTCATCTTGTCGACGTTCATCGACGATGGCGGAGAGCTTTTCCAAGCCTTCTTCCAGTTGTTCCAGCGTCAAATCGCGGCAAACTGCACGCAGGCTACGGATATTCAACAGCACTTTCAGAAATTCGTTCATATTGGCTACCACGCGAGCAAAATATTAAGGGAAGAACTGGTTTTTCGATAATTTATAGGGGTGTTTGGCACCAAGTCAAGCCTGCCCAAATAATTAATTAGGCTGATAAATTAAGTCTTGAAATAGATATGAAGGATATTTTTATCCGTTTGACGGGCCAGCATCTTCGAATGGGTTCATGTCAGATGAAAATATCGCCAGTAGAGTCTTTGATGAACCATTTGACTATCTTTGAAGATGTGGGTGCCACAGAAACCTTGAAATTTAATCAAAAAACTTGCTATCACCCGGCGGCTCGATAAAATGTGGCGCGAATACCTTTAAGTAGAGGCGCGCTGCCTATGAGTAACCGAGCGGAGGGTGATGCCTGCGATGCTCGATGAAAGGAGTCGGCGCCGAAGTGACCAGGCCATCATACCGGGTTGCTGGTTCTGCATCTAATAGGTGCAGGACTGCCATAGTCATCCACTATGGAGCGCTACCTGAAGGGGCTGAGGAGTATACCCTCCCCATGGGTTTTGTTTCTTTGATCCTCTCGGTAGATCTCCACCTGTTGTCTTTAGGTGCAAAGAGATCATGGACATCGTTCATTACGCCGACTCCGGTTGGTCCGTCGTTCCCCCCCTGCTGGCCGTTGCGCTGGCGATCATCACCCGCCGCGTCCTGGTGTCGCTGGGGGTGGGCATAGTCGCAGGCAGCCTGCTGCTCAACCAGTTTTCTCCCCTTGCGTCCCTGCATTACATGCTCGACACCGTGCTCAGGATCTTCTGGGTCGACGGTGCGCTCAATCGTGACAACGTCAACATGATCCTCTTCATGTTGCTGCTGGGCGGCCTCATCAGCCTGATGAGCGTCTCCGGTGCGACCCGGGCGTTTGCCGAGTGGGCGGAGCGCCGCGCCAAGACCCGCAAGGGTGCCAAGTCCCTGACCGGTCTGATGGTGTTCGCCTTCTTCATCGACGACTTCTTCCACAGTCTGTCGGTGGGGGCCATCTGCCGTCCGGTGACCGATCGCTTCCAGATCTCCCGCGCCAAGCTGGCCTATCTGCTGGACTCCACCGCCGCGCCGGTCTGCGTGCTGATGCCGGTCTCCTCCTGGGGGGCCTACATCATCGCCCTCGTCGGCGGCATCATGGCGGCTCATGGTCTGACCGACCAGAGCCCCATCTCCGCCTTCGTCGAGATGATCCCCATGAACCTCTATGCGGTGTTCACCCTGATCATGGTGCTGGTGGTGATCGCCTTCCAGCTCGACATCGGCCCCATGCGTCAGCATGAGCAGTGGGCATTGGAGGGCAAGCTGTGGGACGAGTCCAAGGGGCGCCCCATCGGGCTCGACATGGAGAGCCCGGAGGAGAGCAATGGCGGCATGATTGACATGGTGCTGCCCATCCTGACCCTGACCTTGGCCACCGTCTATTTCATGATTGACTCCGGGGCTGCGGTGCTGGCCGACAAGGGGCTGCCGTTCAGCGTGCTCGGCTCCTTCGAGAACACCAATGTCGGCTCCTCCCTGGTCTATGGTGCCCTGTGCAGCCTGGTGGTCTCCATCGGTCTGGCCATGCGCCTCAAGCTGGGGGCAAGCAACTGGATGAAAGCGGCTCCGCAGGGGATCATGGCCATGCTGCCCGCCATCAACATCCTGCTGTTCGCCTGGACCATCGGCGCCGTGGTGCGCGATGTGGAAACCGGCAAATACCTGGCCTCCCTGGCCAATGGCAATCTGCCGGTGGAAGTGCTGCCCGCCGTGGTTTTCGTGCTCTCCTGCGCCATGGCGTTTGCCACCGGCACCAGCTGGGGTACCTTCGGCATCATGCTGCCGCTGGCCGGCGACATGGCGGCCGCCAGCGACATCAGTCTGATGCTGCCCATGCTGGCCGCCGTACTGGCAGGGTCCGTGTTCGGGGATCACAGCTCCCCCATCTCCAGCACCAGCATCCTGTCTGCCACCGGGGCCGGTTGCCATCACATCGATCACGTGATGACCCAGCTGCCCTATGCCCTGGCCATCGCCTTTGGCGCTGCGCTCGGCTACCTGGTGATGGGGCTGATGCACTCCGCGCTGGCCGGTTTCACCGTGAGCGGGCTCTGGTTCCTGATCTTCTCCGGTTACCATTTGCGCAAAGCCCGGGCGTATAGCGCCGTGGCAGTTGCATAAGAGAACAAGGGGCCTGCGGGCCCCTTGGTTTTGGCAGGGGCTTTGGTTAGCATGCGCCCCATCACTCCCGTTTCGGAACCCCATCATGGCTTCACTGCACTACAAATTTGCCACCATGAACTCAGGCAAATCGACCCAGCTCATCCAGGCCCACTTCAACTATCTGGAGCGTGGCATGTATCCGCTGGCCATGACGCCCGCCATCGACGATCGCTTCGGTGCCGGCGTCATCAGTGCCAGGGTCGGTCTTGAGCTGAAAGTGGAGGTGTTCAGCGACAGCTGCGATCTCTTCGAGATGGTCAAGGCGCGCCACGCAAAGCGGCACATCGATGTCTTCATCGTTGACGAGGCGCAGTTCCTGACCCGTGAGCAGGTCTACCAGCTCGCCCGCATCGTCGACGAGCAGGACATTCCGGTGATTGCCTATGGTCTCAAGACCGATTTTCGCGGCGAACTGTTTCCCGGCTCCTACCACCTGCTCTGTCTGGCGGACAAGTTCGAGGAGCTAAAAAGCATCTGCTGGTGCGGCAACAAGGCCCACATGAACTCGCGGGTCAACGAGGCGGGGCAGGTGATGCGCGACGGTGAGCAGGTGGAGATCGGCGGCAACGATCGCTATGTGTCGCTCTGCCGCAAGCACTATCTGGAAGGGCGGGCCTTCAAGTAACCCGTGGCTGGCTCGTGCAGCCTGGACATCAAAGAGGGCGCCCATCTGGCGTCCTCTTTGTCTATGGGAGTCAGTCGATCTCGATGTCGACAGGGGCGATGATGGGGTCGGCCGCCGGCAGGCGGTGGAAGAGCTGGCGAAAATGCTGTTGTACCCGGCCTATGTCCACCAGGGACATGCCGGAGGCGAAGCCGAACCAGACGTAGAGCCCGGTGAGGTCGCGAAACATGGGAGGGAGGTAGCGGGGGGCGTCGATGAGCCCCTCCAGATAGTGCTGATAGAGCACGGGGATGTCGTCCAGGGTCACCTTGCCGACGAACAGCATGGGCAGGATCTCCGGCACCCCCTCCAGCACGGCGCTGCGAATGAAGTTCACCGTCTCCACATAGCCCTTCACATAGGAGAGATCCTTGGTAAAGCAGGCGCCCCCCTCGACCATGCCTCCGCGAAACACCCGCTGGGTGATCTTGTAGGCGTCGTGCTCGCTGGCCCCCTTGGCCACGAAGTGGCGGAACACCTCGATGAAATCGGCGCCACGCTCCGCCATGTCGATGGCCATGACCCGATCCGAGATGCGCTTGGCCCTGTCCGGGAAGGAGCTGAACGTGAGGGTCTCGATGAGTACTGCCAACCCCTCCTGACAGGCGGTGATGCGGGGCGAGCCGGCACCGAGCCAGGTGGCGTAAGATTGCTGGCGGCCGTTGAGGGTGGTGCCGACGTGAACCCAGCCTTCGTGTACCTCCAGCACCTGCAGATCGAGTTCCGAGAAACGGGCGTGGGAGTTGAGCTTGATGTAATCCCCCCCGGCGGCGGCATCGGAGACGATGCCATCGCTGAGCTTGACCTGGACTGTGCCGTCGCTGAAGTAGCTCGACAGCTTGCCTTGCAACCTCGCCACCGCGGCTTCCCCCTCGAACTCCTTGGGGTAGGGGCGCACCAGATGGCGGGCGCCGGGCAGGGAGAAGATGTCGCACAATCTGGCCCCCAGCTCCTTCAGGGTCTTGCGATCCCCGCGCAGGTGATCGCTTGCCGAGCCGTAGAGCCGCTGACTGTAGCGCTGAAAGTCCGGCTGCCCGCGCTGGCGCAGCATCTCGATGACCACCATGTACTGATCCACCGTCTCTTGCAGGATCCGGCCGAGATCGTCCTGGGGGCCGAGGCGCCGGCGGATCCTGTCCCTCAACTCCTTGAGCTCAAGGTACTTGTTGCGGGGATCGAACCCCAGGGGGAGGGATTCATAGAAGTGCCTGTCGATGGCGGGCAGTGCCTTGCCGCCACTTGCCAGAAAGTCGCTTTGCAGGTGACGGGGCCATTTGATGGCATCCAGGATGCGGATGGGTTTTTGCAGGGCGAGCAGTTCATCCGAGAGGGATTTGAGGTGCAGGCGATACTTTTCTTGGATGGTCATCGGGCTCTTTGGAGGCGAGTGCGCTACGAGAATGGCTGAGTATAGGCACAGGGCCTGTCAAAAAGAAGCGAGACGACGGGGATCCGGCCTGTGTGCTTTTGGTTGTCTGAAAATTGGTTTAGACTGCGCCCCTTGATCTCTACCGTGTCGTGAAAATGATGAATATCCCCAGCTCTGAAATGATAATGCGTTGGTTGCAACAGGCCCGGATCGAGCACTATGTGTGCGATCAGTGTCATGGCATCCACATGGTCTCCCTGCAGTCCGTCGAGGGCATCCAGGAGAGCCGGATCTTCGTGGAAGAGGAAGGGCTGCTGTTCTCATCCGAGCTGGAGGTGCGCCCCTCATCGCTACTGCCCCTGGTGGCCGAACTGGGTCGTCTCAACATGCAATATCCGTCCCTCAAGGTGTTCCTCGACATCATCGATGACAACCTGCCACGCCTCGTTGTGGGTCACACCGTCTTTACCAAGGCGGGTCTCACCGTCGAGCAGTTCCTGCTGTTCGTTGAAAGCACCACGGCAGCCACCCATGAAGTGGTTTCCGAATGTGAACGCCTTGGCTTCCTCAATCTGCCGGAAATCCAGGTCGCACCGGAATCCGTTCACTGACTTCAGCACCTGAACTGTGCGTTTAATGTGCGAACGGTTCGCTGCGGCTAAAAAGCCGTTGACGGCGGCGGGGCTTTCCCCTAAATTACGCCCCGTTCCGGCGCAACAGCGCAGTGAACCCGTGTTGGCTGAACACGTTAAACCACAGACCAAAATTTGGTGGGATGTCCGAGTAGCTGCCCACCGACGAAGTCGGCAAGAAAGCACGCGTAGCGTGCTCCGAAAGCCACTTCAAAGAAGTAAAAATTTGGTGAGGTGTCCGAGTGGCTGAAGGAGCACGCCTGGAAAGTGTGTATACGGCAACGTATCGAGGGTTCGAATCCCTCCCTCACCGCCAAATAAAACAAAAGGCCCTGTCGCAAGACGGGGCCTTTTGTTTTTCCGGTAGCCGGCAATCTGGTCTCTACCCGGTATCGACAGGCGGGTGGACTAGCCCGCTTGGACAGCCGAAGGCTGCCCGCAGGGCGAGCGCCAGGGATGGTGCGAGTCAATCCCGACCCAGCACCAAATTAGAAAAACCGACCTCAGGGTCGGTTTTTTGCTTTCTGAGCCAGCCGTACACACCCTTATTCCCGTCACGGTGTTATCTCTTCAGCTTGGAGATAGAGGGGACATTTCTGTACTTGTACTCCCGGGGCAGCCCTTAGTCGACAGGCAGCTCATCCGTTGCCATCTCATAGGCATCAAATTGCTCGGCAGGGATCGCCACGCGGCCCGGTTTCACAAACAGGGTCGCGATGGAAGGTGCGTTCAGCAATGACGACAAGATGGAATCCCTGGCGTCTACCCCTTCCTGCAATACAGTGAGCTGGACTACCGACAGTACGCCGTCCTCATGAGCCATTTCGAGGCATACGGCTGCACCGTGATCGCGGCACCATGTGCTCAGGCGCCTTGGGGGCGAAGCGTACAAATACGCTCACCCTCTGCTGGCATCGCGGGACTTGCTGATCCCATGGAGGGGTTGCTCACCGATAACCTGATATTGCGTGCCACTAATAGACACAATGACATTCGCTAAAAATTTAGGCTCCATGCAGAGCCTAAATATTCCTTCTCTCATCGAAGCCATGGGCAGATACGCGAAAATCTTGCCGGCGTGATTGTGATAGTAATCACAGTTCGAGCGTTTAGATTTATCCTTCCTCGACCGGGTCACTCCTTTTGTTACACTGCGTGACATCATCCTGAATAAGGACGCGGCTGCGCTCGGTGAATTACCATGTTTAATAATCAGTTGGTCTCAACATTAAATGCCTTCGAGTTCAAGGTATATAACTATGTAATAAAGAACCATCAGACGGTTATCTATATGACGGTCAGGGAATTGGCCGAAGCCTGTGATGTGTCGACCGCCACCATATTGCGATTTTGTAAGAAGATGAATTGCAGCGGTTATGCGGAATTCAAAGCCTATCTAAAAATGAATGCCGAGAAGCGCGGCGAAATATCGCTGCCACACGGTGCCAACGAGTTCCTCTCTTTTTTCAAGAGCATCAACAATGACGAATTCGACGCCTTGATCGCGAGCGCCGCCGAGCAGATCGCGGGGGCCGAGCGGGTGATCTTCGTGGGGGCGGGCAGCTCGGGCACGCTGGGGCGCTACGGGGCGCGCTTCTTCTCCAACATCGGCAAGTTCAGCAACCACATCGATGATCCCTACTACCCGGTCAACACCGACATGTACAAACAGGCGGTGGCGATCGTGCTCTCGGTCTCCGGGGAGACCACCGAGATAATCAAGTTGGCGAAGCAGTTTCTGTTTCATCACTGCAAGCTCATCACTATTACCAGCAATAATAAATCCACCCTGGCCCAGATGGCGGATTTCAATATTTCATATCATGCGGCCAGGCTGGTGGTCGACAATGAATATGATATTACCACCCAGGTGCCGGTGATTTATATCATCGAATCCATCGGTCGCCAGTTGGCAAACAAGATAAGTGCCGAGGTGTCACAGGGTGTGTCTTTTATGTAACAAGTAACAAAGCGGGTATTTTGTTATATCGTGACAAGGATGAATGCTTTCCCTACCATCGATTCATAACATTTGAATTGTTTCGATATTAATTAATAAATGGCAGGGAAGGATCATTATGGCAATAAACTATGCGGACTCGGCGAAACAGATCGTCGAGTTGATTGGTGGTGACAGCAACGTCATCAGCGTCACCCACTGTGCCACCCGGCTGCGGTTTGTCCTAAAAGAGATGGGACGGGTCGACAAGGAGGTGTTGAAACGGGTGCAAGGGGTCATCACCGTCATCGAGTCCAGCGGTCAGCTGCAGGTGGTGATCGGCAACCACGTCGGGGATGCCTATCGGGAAGTGCAAAAACGGGTGCAGATCGACGAAAACGCCGTGGTCGACGCCCCCAAGGTGGGTATGGTGAACCACCTGATGGACATCATCTCCAGCATCTTCGCCCCCTTCCTCTACCCACTGGCCGCCTGCGGCGTGTTGCAGGGGCTCATCTCCTTCTTCGCCGCCATCGGCTGGATGGACACCGCCAGCGGCACCTTCCGCATCCTCAACTTCGTCTCCTGGACCGGCTTTACCTTCCTGCCGGTGATGGTCGCCTTCACCGCGGCCAAGAAGTTCAACGTGAACCCCTTCACCGCCGTGATCGCCGCCTGCGCCCTGGTGTCGCCCGATTACATGAACATGCTGACCGCGAACAAAATCATCCTGGCAAACTCCGCGGATCCGGCGGTGCAAGCGCTGATGCAGTCGGCGATGGAGAACCCGGCCATCAACGAGGCCATCGTCAACCTGGTGGGGGTTCCCCTTAACAGCGCGCCGCTCAGCTTCCTCGGTCTGCCGGTGCAGTACCTGAGCTACACGGCCTCGGTGATCCCCATCATCCTGATGGTGTGGGCCATGTCCTATGTGCAGCGCTTCTTCGAGCGGATCCTGCCGGTGGTGGTACGCAACCTCTTCACCCCCATGTTCTGCCTCGCCATCATGGTGCCCCTGACCCTGCTGGCCTTCGGCCCCATCGGCAACCTCATCGGCGGCGCCATCGGTGGCATCTACAACACCCTCTATCACCTGAGCCCGTCCATCGCCGGCTTCGTGGTGGGGGCTGTCTGGACACCCCTGGTGACCCTCGGCGTGCACTGGGGCATCACCCCGGTGACGGTGGGCAACTACGCCACCCTGGGCTATGACACCTTTACCGGCCTGCAAGCCTCCGCCGTGTTCGGCATCGCCGGCGCCGTGTTCGGGGTCTACTTCAAGGCCAAGGATCCCGAGCTGAAAAGCGTGACCCTCTCGGCCGGCGTGACCGCCCTGTTTGGCATCACCGAACCCGCCATCTACGGGGTGGCCCTGCGCTTCAAACGCCCGCTCATCTGCGGCTGCCTGGCCGGTGCCATCGGTGGTACGGTCGCGGGAGCCTTCAACGCGGTCTCCTGGAGTTACTGCATCCCCGGCATCGCCGTGCTGCCGGTGTTCTTCAAAGAGGGCCACATGGCGCAGTTCCTGGGCTTCCTGCTCTCCATCGGCGTAGCCTTTACCCTGGGCGTCATCTTCTCCTGGATGGCGGGCTTTCAGACAGATGCCGAAATAAGCCAACCCCAGCCGCTGACATCCAAAGCCGTATAAGGAGCGACAAGTCATGAACAACGCATTACCGAAAGACTTTCTGTGGGGGGGGCGGTCGCCGCCCACCAGGTAGAAGGGGGCTGGGATCAGGGCGGCAAGGGGCTCAGCATCGTCGATGTGCTCACCAGCGGCGCCCACGGGGTGGAGCGCGTCATCACCGACAAGATTGAGGCCGGTCATCGCTACGCCAACCACGAGGCGGTGGATTTCTACCACCGCTACAGAGACGACATCGCACTGTTTGCCGAGATGGGCTTCAAGTGTTTTCGCACCTCCATCGCCTGGTCGCGCATCTTCCCGCTGGGGGATGAGGCCGAGCCGAACGAGGCGGGGCTGCGTTTTTATGACGACATGTTCGACGAGCTGCTGCGCCACGGCATCGAGCCTGTCATCACGCTCTCCCACTTCGAGATGCCGAACCACCTGGTGACCCAATACGGCGGCTGGAAGAGCCGCACCGTGCTGGACTGCTTCGTGCGCTTTAGCGAGGTGGTGCTGCGCCGCTACCAGCACAAGGTCAAATACTGGATGACCTTCAACGAGATCAACAACCAGCGCAACTGGAAGGTGCCGCTGTTTGGCTACTGCTGCTCCGGGGTCATCTACAACCAGGAGCCGAACCCGGAAGAGTGTATGTACCAGGTGCTGCACCATCAGTTCGTGGCGAGCGCCAAGGTGGTCAGTCTGGGCCATGAGATCAACCCGGGCTTGCAGATCGGCTGCATGCTGGCCATGGTGCCCCTCTACCCCTACTCCTGCCACCCGGACGATGTGATGTATGCGGAAATCGCCATGCGCGAGCGCTTCCTGTTCGGGGACGTTCACATGCGCGGCCATTACCCCGCCTATATCCGCAAGGAGTGGCAACGCAAGGGCTATGAGATTGTCATGGAAGCGGGGGATGAGGAGACGCTGCGGGCGGGCTGCGCCGATTACATCGGGCTGAGCTACTACATGAGCAACGCGGTGCGGGCCCACGGCGCCGGCACGGGCACCGCCTTGTCGGGCTTCGAGGGCAGTGTACCCAACCCCCATGTGAAGGCCTCAGAATGGGGTTGGCAAATCGACCCGGTGGGGCTGCGTTACACCCTGAACCTGCTCTATGGCCGCTACGAGAAGCCGCTGTTTATCGTCGAGAACGGCTTCGGGGCGCGGGATCAGAAAGACGAGCGGGGAGAGATAGACGATGACTACCGCATCGCTTACCTGCGCGCCCATATCGAGCAGATGAAGCTCGCCATCGTCGAAGACGGGGTGGATGTCATGGGCTACACCCCCTGGGGATGTCTCGACTGCGTTTCCTTCACCACAGGGGAGTACAGCAAGCGCTACGGCTTTATCCACGTGGACAAGAACGACGACGGCAGCGGCAGCTTTGCGCGCAGCAAGAAGCGCAGCTTCGACTGGTATCGCCAGGTCATCGCCAGCAACGGCGGGACACTATAACTGGGTGATTCAATATGCTGCCTTGATTAAATAAAACCTGTTATTGATACCGCAAAGTGCCATTTAACTATGTGGCTATGCAGGTTTTTTAATGTAAAGGCAGTGTAATATCTTCCCCTGACAAGGCTGGTGTGACATGTCGACACTGAGTTGTCGAGCCGTGGATCCCGCCCTTATCCGCAATAAGAAAAACCGACCTGATGGTCGGTTTTTTGTTTTGGCTGTTCTGCCTGGTACCGCTCAGACGCTGCCTTAGTTTGCCATCCCCCCTCGGATTTTGTCTGCCAGCCAGCGCGGTGAGCCCATGTGCCTTATTTCACCGCTATTTCACTACTTCCAGCACCGGCATCGGGTACTTGCCTTCGCGAATGGCTTTGTTCGGCCCATACAGCCGCATGATGATGTAGGCATCCTTCTCCGGAATGGGCAGCCAGTTCGGGTTGCTGGCATCCCCCTTGGCACTGAGCTCTATGGTGTACATACCATCCGGGCCCGGCTTGAGGGTGCGATCCCCACGGCTGTGGCGGTTGATGGTGTTATGGGCCATCAGCTTGTTATCCGTGCCGTAGACGGTGAAGGACCAGAACTGGCTGACCTCGGGCGCCTTGAAATGCATGCGGTATTGCTTGCCGTTGGCGCCGTTGATGCTCTGGCCATCGGATCCCTTGAGTGCCTGTAGATAGACGGACTCTTCCGGCGGTAGTCCCCATTGTCCGATCAGGGTGCCTTCGGCGAACAGATCGCGCTTCTGGTTTTGAAGCTCAGCCCGGGTGCCGAGCAGCCCTTCCGAGCTGGTCATCTTGGGCAGGAGCGCGTTGAGATAGGCCAAGCCCTGTTTCTCGCCTTGCTTCGCCGCGGCCATTTGCGCCGCGCTCAGCTTGGTGTTGCAGGGCGCGAGGCCCGTCTCCTTGTACTGCGCCAGCCAGTGCTTGTCGGCGGTGCCCATGTCCCCCTGACACAGCACGAAGTTGACCCGCTGCAACCAGTTGGTGCTCGCCGGATCCGGCCACTGGTGCTCGGTGGCTTTGGGCCCAGGCTGGCCGAGATAGGCCGACAGGGTGCGCACGTTCCAGTCATCCATGTAGCCAAGGGCGACCTTCTCGTCGTCCTTGCTGGTGGCCATGATGCGGCCCATCACTTTGAGGATGTCGGAGTCGACGCGGATCACCTCGGTGACGCTGGCCGGCGTCTCGCCTTTCCAGCTACGGGAGGCAAACATGAAGTGACCCCCCTTGGTGCCGTGGGTGCGGGAGCCGATCATCGAGGTGGTGTAATGGCCCATGTCCATGGTGTGCAGGATCCAGTAACGGCCCTTGTCCATGTCCGGCACGCTGATGATCACCGGCTCCGCACTGAGATCCAACCAGCCCTGCAGGTGCAGGGTATCGTTGTTGATGGTCGGGTGATCGGTGTAGGTATCGTCCGCCAGGTGGCGAATGTTCTGGAAGCGGTTCAGCGGGGTGTCGGTCTTGACCGCCGTTTCATAGAAGAACTTGTAGGCCTCATCCATGGAATAGCCGTAGATATAGGCATCTTGTGCCATTTTATCAGTGATTTGTGCCATGGCAGGCATGGCTGCGATACATAACACTGCCGCAAGGGATAGCTTTCTCATAAGTGCTCCACTCCTGTTCATGGTTTATGCGCGCTCGAAATCCGCCAGCTTGAAGGTCTTGTGGTTTAATTCGTCGGTCGGGCCATAGAAACGCATGGCCGGCAGCGGGCGTTTGCCACTGGTCGGGATCCAGTTGTTTTCCTTGCCTGGCGGGGCGGTCGGGCCCACGTAGAGGGTGATGCTGCCGTCCGGATTCTTGGCCATCTTGTCGAGATCGTAGGAGGAGAGGGTGGTGCGCCCGCTCTCGCTGTAGATAAAGGACATGGTGTCGCGGTTGTAGACCGTCAGTGCCCAGAACTGCTTGACCGGCATCTTGGCCGGGATGGTGAGCTTGTAGAGCTGACCGGCTTCCAGCAGTTTGCCGTTGTTGTCCGCGAGGCACATCAGGTACTGGGTGGCCGGGGTATCGCTCAGCGCCTTGGGCATATAGGTACACCAGAAGTACTCGGCGGCGCGATTGATGAGGTCGATGCGATCCTCATAAGTGAAGGTGAAGGTCTTGTTGTCATCGCTCTGCAAGAGGGAGGCGTAGTGCCTGTCAGGCCAGTAGCGTTTCTCCTTCGGGAAATTGTCATACCAATGCTGCATGTAGAACCAGGCATCGATGGCCGCCTGGCGCATCGCCTTGCGGGTTTTCTCATCCGGGTTGAATGAGGTGCCGCGACCTATGCCAAGGGAGGTGAGCATCCCCATCATCACCTTGTCCTGCTCGCGCACGGGTTCGACGCTGGCCACTGCATGCAGGTCGTCGAAGTGACGCTCGTCGTAGTAGGGCAGGGTCGGGTAGCGCTTGTTGCCCGGATCGACGAAGCGCTGGGTCGGCGGATTGCTCGCCTCGGAGAGAGAGTACATGCGCAGGCGCTTGGAGTAGTGATAGGCATCGTTCGTCGACTTGCCGGGCGCTGGCACAGAGCGAAAGGCAAACGCCACGCGATAATTCGGGGAAGGAACATGCAGATAGCCGGCCGGGATCGGCTCGCTGTAGCCGGGGGGCGTCAGCAAAAACTTGCCGCCCTTGCCTTGGTCGAGCCCTGCCGGGCCCACATCCGCGATGGTGAATTGCCAGGCATCGACAATCTGCCCATACAGGCTGCCATCCGGGCCCGCAGCGGGCACTTCCAGCACGGTGGGGCCGTGTTGCAAGTCGGTGAAGGCCGTGATGTAGGGGGTGGTGCTGTTGGCCGTGATGGCCTCGAGATGCGGGGTGGCAGGCTTGGCATAGGCGATGATGTCGTTGTCTTTGAGACCCAGATTGTCGAAGGCGGCGCGCCGGAAGCTGTAGATGGCGACCGCCGGCATGTTCCACAAGACAGCCTCGAAGGCCCGCTGGTACTTGATCTGGTACTCAAAATCTTCGACCGAGCTGACGGAGCCCGCTGGCGGCAGGCCACTCTCGGTTTCACCTGGTTGGCCGGCGCCATGGCGCAGTGGTGTCTTCAGTGACAACCCTTCGGCAAACGCCGGAGTCGGAAGTCTCAATGTCGTCAGACCGACGGCGGATCCCAGTGCTAGCTTGTAAAACTCTCTGCGTGTAATTGGCATTTAAACATCCTTGCTGATGTGGGTCGCTTCAATTCTATCCCGATGACTATAGAAGGATTCTTGTGAAGACTCGGGCCTGAGTGTCATACGTGAACATTTCATGGGACGGCGATCATGTCCACTCATTGAAATGGGGTTGTGCCCATGAAGGTGAGCGCGTCAGGCCCTGCTGGGGTATTTCCTGGTTTCCCGGGGCTGGGGGCATTGGCCATCTCCCCTTGCGGGTTGGTCGATGGCAGCACTCAAAGGGGAGGGATGGGACTCCCCTTTAGCATCGATAAAAAAGCCCGGTAGTGATACCGGGCTTGGTGGTCGAGCAGTGCTTTAGCCTCAGGCGAGGTCGAAGCGATCCAGATTCATCACCTTGGTCCAGGCCGCCACGAAGTCCTTCACGAACTTCTCCTTGGCATCCGCACTGGCGTAGACCTCCGCCAGGGCGCGCAGCTGGGAGTTGGAACCGAACACCAGATCGACCCGGGTTCCGGTCCACTTCACCTTGCCGCTCTGGCGATCACGGCCTTCATAGACTCCCTGGCTGCCCGCCGCCGGCTTCCACTCCGTGCCCATGTCGAGCAGGTTGACGAAGAAGTCGTTGGAGAGGGTACCCGGGGCGGCGGTAAAGACCCCGTGGCAGTTGCCCGCGTTGGTGCCGAGCACCCGCATGCCGCCCACCAGTACCGTCATCTCGGGGGCACTCAGGGTGAGCAGCTGCGCCTTGTCGATCAGCATGGTCTCCGCGAAGCCCGCGCACTCGCCCGCGTAGTTGCGAAATCCATCGGCGAGGGGCTCGAGCACCGCGAAGGAGTCCACATCGGTCTGGGCCTGGGAGGCATCCATCCGGCCCGGAGTGAAGGGCACGGTCACGGCGACACCGGCTCTCTTCGCGGCCTGCTCGACCCCCACGCCGCCCGCCAGCACGATGAGGTCGGCGAGGGATACCCGCTTGCCGCCGGTGGCGGAAGCGTTGAAGGTCTGCTGTATCCCGTCGAGGGCCTGAAGCACCTTCGCAAGCTGGGCAGGCTGGTTCACGGCCCACTCCTTTTGCGGAGCCAGGCGGATGCGGGCACCGTTGGCGCCGCCACGCTTGTCGGAGCCACGGAAGGTGGACGCGGAAGCCCAGGCGGTCGACACCAGCTCGGCTACGGACAGGGAGGCCGCCAGGATCTTCTCCTTGAGCAGGGCCACGTCCTTGTCATCGATCAGGGGATGATTGACGGCGGGGATGGGGTCTTGCCAGATCAGCTCCTCTTTGGGTACCTCCGGCCCCAGGTAGCGGGCGATGGGGCCCATGTCACGGTGGGTCAGCTTGAACCAGGCGCGGGCGAAGGCATCGGCGAAGGCCTGCGGATCCTCGTAGAAGTGGCGGGAGATCTTGCCAAACTCGGGGTCAAAGCGCAGGGTCAGGTCGGTAGTGAGCATGGTCGGCTTGTGGAACTTGCCCGGGATGTGCGCATCGGGAATGATCTCCGGGGCATCCTTGGCCACCCACTGCTTGGCGCCGGCTGGCGACTTGGTCAGCTCCCACTCGTAGTTGAACAGGTTTTCAAAGAAGTTGTTGCTCCACAGGGCCGGTGTCTTGGTCCAGATCACTTCGAGCCCGCTCGAGACGGTATCCTTGCCATGGCCGCTGCCGTAGTCGCTCATCCAGCCGAGGCCCTGGGCCTCCAGAGGCGCGGCTTCCGGCTCTGGCCCCTTGTGGGATTCGGGCGCGGCGCCGTGGGCCTTGCCGAAGGTGTGGCCGCCGGCGATAAGGGCGACCGTCTCTTCATCGTTCATGGCCATGCGACCGAAGGTGGAACGGATGTCCTTGGCCGCCTCCATGTAGTCACCGCTGGCGTTGGGCCCTTCCGGGTTGACGTAGATGAGGCCCATGTGGGTGGCCCCGAAGGGGGCCGTAAGCTCGCGATCGCCCTTGACCCGATCGGGATCGACCCCGAGCCAGGCAATTTCATCCCCCCAGTTGACGTCCTGATCCGGCTCCCACACGTCGGGCCGCCCACCGCCAAAGCCGAAGGTGCGAAAACCCATGGTCTCCAGGGCGACGTTGCCGGCGAGGATCAGCAGATCGGCCCAGGAGATCTTGTTGCCGTATTTCTGCTTGATGGGCCAGAGCAGGCGACGGGACTTGTCGATGTTGACGTTGTCAGGCCAGCTGTTGAGGGGGGCGAAGCGCTGTTGGCCACGGCCGCCGCCACCGCGACCGTCGGTGGTGCGATAGGTGCCCGCAGCATGCCAGGTCATGCGGATGAACTGGGGGCCGTAGTGACCGAAGTCCGCCGGCCACCACTCCTGGGAATCCGTCATCAGCTTGACCAGATCTTTCTTGAGTGCCTTGTAATCCAGGCTGGCGAAGGCCTTGGCGTAGTCAAAGTCCTTGTCCATGGGATCGGCGCCGGGGGAATGCTGATGCAGCAGATCCAGCCGCAACTGGTTCGGCCACCAATCTCGATTGGTTCTGCCGACGCCGGCGGTGTGGTTGAAGGGGCATTTGCTTTCTTCACTCATCTCTGTCTCTCCTTGGCAGTCATGTGCAATGCAGACAACTCAGTATGGGAACTTTTCCTGCAACCGGCGGGGCATGTGACAGGTTGGGCCTTGGACCGGCATCGGGGGGTTATCAATAACTCCTTATATTTCAGCTAATTGATTAAGGATGGGATGACCGTATTACGAAAAGATGAATCGGTGCCATCGAATTTGGCTGCTCCTGGACAAGGGATAAGAGAAGGAAGGAGCGCCCTGGCAGCCGTGTTATCAATCTTTTTATCCATAACACGAGGGATCAGACCTGGACTTGCGCTGGGTCATGGCATGAGGAGGGCTTGTCTTGAGCGGGGCAGAAAACCCCATTTTTGTGACGGCGGTCCGGATTGCGTCCTGAGCAGGACGCCGAGCGCCAGAGGATGGGGTGGGGGCGTTGCGCCAAAAAGCGGACGGCGCAGAAACAAAAAGACCGGCCAGTGGCCGGTCCAAACAGACAGCGTGCTGCTGTCTCATCAGGCTGATCCCAGCCTGGAGGGGAATAATGGGGTGGCTGATGGGGCTCGAACCCACGACAACCGGAATCACAATCCGGGACTCTACCAACTGAGCTACAGCCACCACTGAAATCTGCCTTCGATACAGCAATCAAACTCATCAGTATCGATGGCGCGCCCTGCAGGATTCGAACCTGCGACCCACGGCTTAGAAGGCCGTTGCTCTATCCGACTGAGCTAAGGGCGCGTTGTATCAAGAAATCCGGGGATTTCCCGATGAACCTGGTCGGTGATAAAGGATTCGAACCTTTGACCCTCTGGTCCCAAACCAGATGCGCTACCGGGCTGCGCTAATCACCGAAAATTCGCCATCCAGCATACCTTCGGCGGCACCACTGGGCAACGGGCGGGCATCATACCCAAGCGCCAAAGTCAGCGTCAACGACTTTTTCCACCAGTAAATTCAAGTGCCTACTTATTGCCCTCCCTGCGAGAGCCGCTAACACCCGCGCCAAAAAAATGCGACAATGCGCCGCAGTTGAACACATGGTGAGTGAAGAACGATGTCTGCCAAAATCATTGATGGAAAACAGGTTGCGCAAACGATTCGCAATCAGGTCGCAGCGCAAGTCCAACAGCGGTTGGCGCAGGGGAAACGGGCACCGGGTCTGGCGGTGATCCTGGTGGGGCTGGATCCGGCCTCCCAAGTCTATGTGGGCAGCAAACGTCGCGCTTGTGAAGAGGTGGGATTTGTCTCCCGCTCCTATGACCTCAGCGCCACGGCGACACAAGCGGAGCTGCTGTCCCTGATCGACCAGCTCAACGAGGATCCGGAAGTGGACGGCATCCTGGTGCAGTTGCCCTTGCCGGCCCACTGCGATACCACCCAGGTACTGGAGCGCATTCGTCCCGACAAGGACGTTGATGGCTTCCATCCCTACAACGTGGGTCGTCTGGCCCAGCGCATCCCGGCGCTGCGACCCTGCACCCCCAAGGGGATCATGACCCTGATCGAGACCACAGGCGTCAAGACCCACGGTCTGCATGCGGTGGTGGTCGGGGCTTCCAACATCGTGGGGCGCCCCATGACGCTGGAGCTGCTGCTGGCCGGTTGCACCACCACCACCTGTCACCGCTTCACCCAGGATCTGGAGACCCAGGTGCGCCGGGCCGACTTGCTGGTCGTGGCGGTGGGCAAGCCCAACTTCATTCCGGGGGAGTGGGTCAAACCCGGTGCCCTGGTGATCGACGTGGGCATCAACCGCCTTGCGGACGGCTCCCTGGTGGGAGATGTGGAGTATGAGACCGCGCGCAATCATGCCGCCTTCATCACGCCGGTACCGGGGGGCGTGGGCCCCATGACGGTCGCCAGCCTGATGGAGAACACCCTGAGCGCCTGCCAGGATTACCACGACGCCTGATGAGGGCGCCGGGCAGAAAAATAGAAAGGGAAGGCATTGCCTTCCCTTTTTTTATTGCGTCACTCCCCCGGATCGCCACTGGATATCAGAGGAGGGCCAGGGCGGCGGCCAGATCGGCAATCAGATCGTCGGCGTCTTCCACCCCGATGCTGAAGCGGATGAGATCGTCATTGACCCCGGCGGCGAGGCGGCTCGCCTCGTCCATGGCGGCGTGGGTGGTGCTGGCCGGATGGCAGGCCAGGCTCTCGAGATCGCCGAGGCTCACCGCCTGCACGAAGAGTTGCAGGTTGTCGAGCAGGGTAGCGCTGCGCTCAAACCCCCCTTCCAGCTCGATGCTCACCATGCCGCCAAAGCCGCTGGCGAAGGCGCCGAGGGCATCGTGGCCCGGATGGCTGGCAAGGCCCGGGTAGATCACCTTCTTCACCGCCGGGTGGGCATCCAGGAACTCGGCCACCTTCTGGGCGTTGTGCAGGTGGGCATCCATGCGCAGGGGAAGGGTCTTGACCCCCCGTTGCAGCAGGTAGGCCTCCTGCGGGCCGATGGGAGAGCCGATGTGCTTGAGGGCCACGGTGCGAATCGACTTCATCAGCTCATGACGACCCGCCACCACCCCGGCGATGATGTCGCCGTGACCGCCCAGATACTTGGTGCCGCTGTGCATGACGATGTCGATGCCAAGCTCGAGCGGGCGCAGCAGGTAGGGGGTGAGGAAGGTGTTGTCACATACCGTGATGGCGCCCACCTTGCGGGCCGCCTCCACCACCACCCGCGGATCCACCACCTTGAGGGTGGGATTGGTCAGGGTTTCGAACAGTACCACCTTGGTGGCGGGGCGGATGTTGGCCAGCAGCGCCTGATCGCTCTCGTAGGCGGTGATCTTGATGCCGGCGCGGCTGAAGGTCTGCTTGAGGAAGGCATCGGTGCCGCCGTAGAGGGGGCCGATATAGGCCACTTCATCACCGCTGTCGGCCAGGGCATACATGATGGCACTCACCGCCGCCATGCCGCTTGCCACCACCAGTGCCTCATCTGCACCTTCGAGGGCTGCCAGCTTCTGCTCCAGCTCGGCGGTGGTGGGGTTGCCAAAGCGGCTGTAGATGAAGCCGGGAGCCTGACCGGCGAAGCGCTCCTTGCCCGCCTGGGCGTTGAAGTAGCTGAAGGTGCTGCTCTGGTAGAGCGGGGTGGTGAGGGCGCCGGTCTGGGGATCGATCCGCTGGCCGCTGTGCACGCTCATGGTCTTGAATTTCATTTTTGTACTCCGTCATTGCCAGGCTGTTGCCCGACTGCTTGTGTTATCCGGGGCGCCGTCGCGCCCCTTTTCTAATGTCGTGTGGCGGGTTGTCAGACTAGCGCTGGCTCGCGCTGCGGCTCGCCTGCATAGTGGCGGGCCGCCACATCCGGGTGGGAGCGCAGCCTCCCCTTGAGCACGTTTTCCCCCACCTGATAAAAGAGCGGGTTGGCGGGATCGCTCTGGGGCCCTTCGGCCAGCGCCGCCAGCTCGGGGGAGAGGCTAAGCAGTGGCACAGTCGCATCCAGCCTTGCCGCCATGAAGAAGGCGCAGGAGAGGCGCGATACCCCGGGAGGCGGGCTCACCACCCGGTGCAGGGTGGCCTTGAGGTAGCCGTCGGACGCGAGCTCCAGCAGCTCGCCGATGTTGACCACCAGGGCGCCCGGCAGGGGGGGCGCGGGGATCCAGCCATCTGCCGTCTCCACCTCGAGCCCGGAGTGATCGTCCTGCATCACCAGGGTCAGGTAGCCGGGATCCTTGTGGGCACCTACCCCCTGACCACTGCTGCCTTCCGGTTGTCCGGGGTAGTGAATGAGCTTCATGTGCTGGTAGGGGGCACCGCGAATGCTCTCATCAAATACTCCGGCGGGCTGCCCCAGCACCTCTGCGAAGGCATCCAGCAGGGTGAGGGTGATGTCGCTCAGTCGATCCTGCCATGCCAGCAGCCGTGTCTTCATCTCGGGCAGGGCGGCGGGCCACTGGTTGGGGCCGATGAGGCGCTGCCAGGGTTCACGAATGTGCGCCACAGGCAGGGCCTGGGCCTCGTTCATGATATCGAACTGCTCCCGCAGATCCGGCCGTGCCCGGGTGGCTCTGCCCCCACCTGGTTGTAGCCGCGAAAGTGGGGGGAGTGGACCATCTGCACCGCCAGTTTTTCTTCAAGTGGCAGGGCGAAGAAGCGGGCGGCGAGCGCCAGGGTCTCCTGGCGCGCCGATTCGCTCAGATCATGGCCCACCAGATAGAAAAAGCCCACTTCGCGGGCGGCCTGGCCAAGCTGCGCCAGCATCTGGCTGCGTGCAGCCGGGGTGCCCTTGAGGGCGGCGAGATCGATGATCGGCAATGATGGGGTGGTCATGGGCATCTCCTCACTTTCCGTGAACGGGGTCTGCGTGCCCCGGCGTGCGGGGTGTTGCGAAACCGGGGCGCACTCTTCTTGAGTGGCGCCGTTTGGGTTGAGGGTGATGCTACTGTTCGAGGTTATAAGGTGGAAGCAACAAAATATTCTTAGTTATATACAAAATTCGAAATGGAATTCGGACTTGAGCGAATGGAACGAGCAACGGGCGGCTCAGGCGGCGATCTGCCGTACCGGGTGAGAGCGACATTGGCGTGACGGGATAGACGCGGGAGAGAAAAGGCGGAGGGAGGCATCCGCCTCCCTCCGTGGGACTGTCATGGGAAGGGTTGCTGGCGCGCCTTTCCTCAATAACCCAGGGTGAAACGCTGGCGCAGGTGAGCCGGTGCTTGCACCTCGTTCAGCACCCCGTCCGCCAGATCGCCGACCGTGATCCCGGCGGGCTGCTCGCCGCTGAACAGCACCTGATCCGTGCCAAGGCGGTAACCGCCGCGCTTCTCGCCGGGTTCGAGGAACACGGGTGGGGAGACGAAACGCCAGTCGAGGGTGGTTTCCCGGCGAAGGGCGGTGAGACCATCCCGGGCCGCGAGGGCCCCTTGCTTCCACTCTGCCGGGAACTCCGGGGTGTCCACCAGCTGCACGCCCGGGGCGATTTCCAGACTGCCGGCACCGCCGACCACCAGCAGCCAGCTCCCGGCGTCGTTGGCGGCGGCCACGATAGCGCTGGCCCCCTTGAGGTACTGATCGTAGATGTCCGTGGCACTCCAGCCCGGGTTGTAGGCACTGATCACCCGATCGTGCCCCTTGAGCACCTTGGCCAGTGCCTGGCTGTCCTGGGCGTCCACCGCCACGGCGGTGACTTGCGGGTGAGCGGCGACCTTGCTCACGTCACGCACGATGGCGGTGACCTGATGACCGCGGCTGACGGCCTCCTGGAGGATGGCTGAACCGACAAAACCGCTGGCACCGATGAGGGCAATCTTCATGGGAATTCTCCTTCACTGTGGGAATGGGGCTATCCTACGCCCCCGAGTGTGATTTAATAATCCACTTAAAATTGCATTCACTTGTAAGCAGGGCTTCATAATGGATCAGCTCAGACGCTACGCCATCTTCGCGGCCGTGGTGGAGGCGGGCAGCATGACCGGCGCCGCCAAGGCCCTCGGCATGACCCCGTCCGCCGTCAGCCAGCATATCAGCCAGCTGGAGAGCCTGCTCGGCCTCACCCTGCTGCACCGCTCCACCCGCCGCCTCAGCCTGACCGAGGCGGGGGAAGTGGTGTGGCAGGGTTGCCAGTCGTTGCAGCAGACCCTGAACGACACCGAGCTGCGCCTCTCGGAGGTGCGCGACAGCCTGCTCGGAGAAGTGCGGATCACCGCGCCGGTGGGGATGGCGGGCCAGCCCCTGGCGCGGGCGCTCTCGCCGCTGCTGCAGGCGCACCCGGGCCTGGGCATCCAGATCATTGCCGACGACGAGAAGCGGGATCTCATCAAGGATCGCATCGACGTGGCGCTGCGGGTCGGCACGCTTGAAGATTCCACCCTGGTGGCGCGCAGACTGGGTCAGACCCGGATGCTGCTGTGTGCCTCGCCCGCCTATCTGGCACGCAAGGGCACGCCGCGCAGCCCGGCGGATCTGCTGGCCCACGACTGGCTGGCCTCGGACATGCTGGGGGGTGGGATACTGCTGCTGGACGAGAAGGGGGAGGCCCACAAGATCAAGCCCAAGCCCAGGGTGCTGTGCAACAACGTCTTGCCCCTGCGCCAGTTCACCCTGGCAGGGCAGGGGATTTCGCTGCAACCGGAAGGTGAAATAGAAGAAGATATCGCCACCGGTCGATTGCTCGTGCTGCTGCCGGGCTTTTTGGCCCCTCCCATGGAGATCCATGCCATCACCCCCCAGCGGGAGATCCCGGAGAAGGTGCGGCGGGTGATCAGCGCCCTTCGCAGCCACTTTGCCGAGCATGGCCAGAGCCGTCTACCCTGAGCGGGGCGGGATGAATAGCCAGGCGGTGCGCCGGCCTTGCGGTCGGCGCGACACCCCTGTTTAATGTGGCCCTCCCGGGCCAGAGCGCCCTCTGCTGGCGTGGTCTCAAGCGCATCATGACACCGACTTCTCCCCACCCACTCCGTGAGCCGGCACCCGAGGCGCGCGCCCACCTCATCCGCATCGAGCGAGTGCTCGACTACATCCATGCCAATCTGGATCAGCCGCTCTCCCTGGAGGCGCTGGCCCGGCAGAGCTGCTGGTCCCGCTGGCAGTTGCAACGGGTATTCCTGCATGAGACGGGCCAGACGGTGGCTCACTATGTGCGCGAGCTGAAGCTGAGCATGGCGGCGGAGGCGCTGCTCTCCACCCGGCTGCGGGTGCTGGATGTGGCGCTGGATCACGGGTTTGGCTCGGAAGTGAGTTTCAGCCGCGCCTTCAAGCAGCAATTTGGCTGCTCGCCGCTGGCGTATCGCAAGCGGGGCCTGCGGCTGGGGTTGCGCACGCCCCTGGTGCGGGCGGCGGTCCCCCGCTCTGCCTCTCCCAACCTGGTGCAGGTGCGCATAGAGAGCCTGCCGGCGTTCACCTTGCAGGGAGTCAGTGGCACGATCCGGGGGTTGTTCGATGCCTCACCGGATTTTCAGCAGACGGTGCCCGCCATCTGGCGAGCGCTGCGCGAGACGGGGGCGCTGGACCTGTCGAGGGAATGGCTGGGGGTGGTGGGTGTATCGGGGGCAGGGGAACGGCTGCCTTACTGGGCCGGGGTGACCACGACGGCGCCTACGCCCCCCGGCCTGTCGAGTCTCAACGTGCCGGCTCAGGAGTATGCCGTGCTCACCCACAAAGGACCCATTGCCCAGCTGGGGGAGAGCCTGCACTGGTTCATCCTGCACTGGCTGCCGGAGTCGGCATACTGGGGGCTGGACGGTTTCGAACTGGAGCGCTATGCCCCCGGCTTTGACGGCCAGCAGCCCGACGCCACCATGGAGTACTGGCTGCCCGTCGCCCCTCGTTAGGGAAGGAGGCTCACCCCGGCATGGCGCCGGGATGGCTCCGGGCGTGTGGCGCTGGTCAGGAGATCAGTGAACTGGGCCGGTGGCAGCGGCTTGGCGAAGTAGAAGCCCTGCAGGTAGTCGATGCCATAGTGGCGTGCCATCTCGGCCTGTTCCTGGGTCTCCACCCCTTCGGCGACCAGAGCCAGCCCCATGCGATGGGCGAGATCCAGGATGTTTTCGACGATATGGCGGGAGGGGCCTTCCTCTTTCATTCCCTTGATAAAGCTGCGATCGATTTTGATGATGTCCACATGGAACATCTGCAGATAGCAGAGGCTGGAGTGGCCGGTGCCAAAGTCATCGATGGCGATGAGCACGCCCAGCTCGTCCAGGGCATCGAAGATGGCGCGGGTCTGCTCGTCCGCATCCACCATCTCCCGCTCCGTCACCTCGAGCACCAGACGCAGATCCTGACCCGGGAAGGCGCGAAGAAAGTCGCGGCACTCGGCGACGATGTCCTGGTTTTTGAAGTGCTGGGCGCAGACATTGACGGCGACGTGAAAGCCGAGGGGCAGCCTGTTGGCCACCCCGACCAGATAATCCCGGGTCTGGGCCATCAACTGGCGAGTCATCGGCACTATGTAGCCGCACTCCTCCGCGAGGGGGATGAAGTGGTTGGGGGCAATCATCCCTTGTGTGGGATGACGCCAGCGCATCAGCACTTCACAACCGCGCAGGCGCCCCTGCCTGTCCATCACGGGTTGCAGATGGGGGATGAACTCCCGGGCCGCCATGGCTCTGGCAAGCTCGCTGCGAGGGGAGCCGCTGCGCCCCCTCAGATAGAAGGTGAGCAGCCCCAGCAACAGCGCCAGCACAGGGGCGGCAAGCAGGTTCTCCTGGTTGTACGCCCAGGCAAACGCCAGCACTTCCTTGTAACCGTTGAGCGCCACCAGGCGATAGGGATGAGCGGTGGGCTCGCTTTGTTGCAGACGCTGTCCCCCTTCCAGCAGGCGGGCTGCGGGCAGGGTCCTGCCGTGGCCATCGAGGGCCTGGTCCCCGAGGAGGAAGAAGAGGTTGTCCTCTCCCATCACGGCCTGCAAGGCGCCGAAGATGTGGAAGCCGTCCAGCTCCACCAGCAGGGTGCGATCGCCGGATGGCTGACGGTAGAGGATGGCGGTCTGCCCGGTGATGGGGCTGTGTCTGGCGAGGATCAGCGTCTGGTTGCCCGCCGGGCCACGGGGAATATCCCGGGTGAGGATGGGCCTGTGCAGGGTGGTACAGCGCAGTTGCTGCCCCTCCAGCACATAGAGTGCCCGCGCATAGGGGGAGGCGGTGATGAGGTCGCGCAGGGCCAGTTGCTCATCCTGGCAGCGGCCCATGGCGAGGGGGCGGGCGGCCTTAACCAGGGACTGACCGTCGTTGATGGCACTCTCTATCATGGCCCGGGCATGGTTCAGGCTGCGCGCGTTGTCCTTGCGAAGGCCGCTGGCCGCCTGCAGGAGGTTGAGGGCGGTGAGGCCGACCAGCAAGAGGAGCCCGAGCACGATGGCCAGACGCAGACGCTGTGCCAGGGGATCAGTCGGCATGGTGCACCCGATTCTTGCCGGCATCCTTGGCCTGATAGAGCGCCTGATCGACCCGCGCCAGCAGTTGCTCGGCGGACTCCTGTCGCCACAGTCCCAACCCGGCAGAGAAGGTCACCACCAGTTCCGGTTCGCGCCATGACCGCTGTGCCACCTGGGTGCGCCACTGTTCAATCAGCCTCCGTGCTCTGACGCTGTCCTCCCCGGGAATGATGATGGCCAGCTCCTCGCCGCCGTAGCGATAGAGGGTGGCCTCCTTGCCTGCAATCTGCCGCCCTTTCCGGGCCACCGCCCACAGGACGTCGTCACCGACCGGGTGGCCGTGGGTGTCATTGATGGATTTGAAGTTGTCCAGATCGATCAACCCCAGGCAGAAAGGGCGGCCGGCGATCAGCTGGTCGTCGAGTGCCTTGTCAAAGCAGCGGCGATTGAACAGGCCCGTCAGGGCATCCGTGTTGGACGCCTCCACGGCTTCCTGCATCTGGCGATGGCCGTTCTGGATCTCCTGGCGCAACTGATCCCCCGGTTTGCCCGCGTGGATGCGTCCGGCGCGCATCAGGGCGATGATCTCGAAGATCATCTTGCTGAGCACATGACGCAAGGACCACCAGCAGAGCAGGCAGATCAGCATGCAGCCCACCAGGGTGATCTGGAGCTGGTGGGACTCGCGGCTGCTTACCTCCTTGAACCTGGCATCGCTGACGGCATAGATGACGAACCAGTCCGGGTTGGAGAAGGAGTGGTAGTAGAGGTGGGTCTGGCGCTTTGCATCGAAGAGGTGGTCGGCGCCGTTGGTCATCTGCTCGATGAGCCGGCGGTCCACGCGATGGCGAAACAGGTTCCCCACATCCGAGTGCAGCAGGATGTCGCCTGCCCGATCGACCAGGTAGAACTCCCCCTTGAGAGGGCTCATGAGCTGACGCAGGGGATAGCTCATCTGCTCGAGATCCACGTTCATGGCCAGGGTGCCGAGGAAGAACCCCTCCTTGTCGAGCAGGGGGCGGGAGACGGAGACGCTGCGGCTCTTGTCATCGAACTTGCTGGTGTAGTGGTCGGTGTAGTGCACGAAGAGGGTTCGCACGGCGGCCGCGAGAAACCAGGGGCGCTCCCTGGCATCAACGTGCTCCTCGACCGGCAGATGGGGGATGGCGTTGAACCGCCCCTGCGGATCGGCGAGCAGGATGCTCTTCACATAGGGGGTGAGCGCCAACGTTTGCATCAGGGAGAGGCTAAGGGGCGTATGATCCTCATTGAGGAAGGCATCCAGGCCTGATTCATCGATGACACTGCCCGTTTCGTTGAGGACATGCTCCAGTGACTTGAACTGTGGCTCGATGGACTGGGTCGCCATGTTGTGCACGAACATGGCCGCCACCTTGTGGTACTTGCGCTCGGCAGAGGTCCGGATGCTGACACTGACGGCCATCAGGGCGATAAGCAGGGTCAGGATGATGACTCCGAAGGTGACGTTGAGCTGGGTATCGCAGTGCAGATTTTGGTGGGCGGTCTCATTCATAGGCGTGTGCTGATGGCTTGGTATTGTCTCAATCAGGGCTGATAAAAGGGTGGGCATGCTATCGCCTCCTTTATCAATAGCGATTGACCAGGATCAACAAGGGGAGGGAGAACGCGACCATACTTATCTGATGAGTGTGAATATGGTGGTGAAAATGCCGCCATGTTCTGAATATGTGATGGTTACTTTCTAATTGGCTGTGCAAGTGAAGGCGGTGTCCTTCATCAGGCGGCCATGATGAGCCCTCCCTGAGAGCCTCGACGGCGTCGCCATGTTGCCTCCGATAGCAGATGGCATGCCTGCCACCCTCGCTTTCCCCGCTTCCGCGCCAACATGCCCCAAATTGTTAATATCGGGGCAAAATAGAACAATAAAATGCAAATGATATTTGTTACTATTCACATGCAGTAAGTAATCGAGGATCAGATGCAGCTTGTTCACCCCCCTTTGACCCTGGTCGCCGTGACCATCTCCACCCTGCTTGCAGGCTCTGTACAGGCCGCCGCGCCCGAAAGCCAGGATACGGCCACCGCCGACGAGACCCTGACCGTGCTCGGCCAGACCTATCGCAACACCGCGACCAAGACCCGGCTCGACCCCATCGAGACGCCCCAGGCCATCTCGGTGGTGGATGGGGAGACCCTGTCGCTGCGCGGTGTCAGTTCGGTGAGCGAGGCGCTGCGCTACGTGCCCGGTGTCAACACCGAGCTGCGGGGCGGGGCGGTCAACCGGCTGGATCTGTTCAACATCCGTGGCTTTGACAACTACCAGAACTTCTATGACGGCCTGCTGCTCCAGTACAACGACTGGAACCTGCAACCCCAGATAGATCCGGTGGCCATCGAGCAGCTGGAGGTGTTCAAGGGGCCGACATCGGTGCTCTATGGCAGCATGCCCCCGGCGGCATGGTCAACCTCATCGCCAAGCGCCCCCAGCGGGAGAGCAAGCACAACGTGAGTGTGGCGACCGGCACGGGCACCCTCAAGGAGATGACCCTCGACAGCACCGGTGCCATCAACGAGCAGCTCGCCTATCGGCTGGTGGGACTGGCCCGGGAGAAGGATGGCCAGGCGGTGACCTCGAAGGAGGAGCGCTATGTCTTTGCACCGTCCCTGGACTGGCAGCTCGGCGAGCGCACCCTGCTGAACCTCAACCTTTACTACCAGAAGGATCCCGAGGCCGGCATCTACACCACTGTGCCCGCCAGCGGCTCGGCCAAGTCCAACCCCCTGGGGCAGCTTGGCAGCGACACCTTCCTTGGTGACGAGAACTGGAACGAGTACAACCGGGATGTGACCCTGCTGGGCTACAAGCTGAGCCACGACTTCAACGAGCGCTGGCAGGTGCTGCAAAATGCCCGCTATATGGATGCGTCTGCCTATCAGCGCAACACCTACAACGCGGCCCTGGCGGCGGACAACCGCACCCTGGCCCGCAACGCCTATCTCACCGATGAAGACTCTCGCGGCGTTGTCATCGACAACCAGCTGGCGGGCAAGGTGCAGACGGGCTCTGCCCAGCACAACCTGCTGCTCGGGGTCGATTACCAGTACCTGGATGCCCATATCCTCTACCGGGATACCCTCGACTACTCGGCGCCCAGCATCGACATTTTCAACCCGAACCATAGCCAGATAGTCCCAGAGGCACTCACTTTCAACTACCAGGATAAAAAGGTGATTCGTCAGTCCCAGACCGGCGTCTATCTGCAGGATCAGGTGCGCCTCGATCGGCTGGTGGCCATCGGCGGCGCCCGCTACGACCGCTACCGGATGGACACCGACAGCCGGACCCTCTATCAGGGGGCGGACAGCCAGTCCCTGGCCCACATCGATCAGGACAACCTCTCCTTCCGCGTCGGCGCTCTCTATGAGCTGGATGGCGGCTTCTCCCCCTATGCGAGCTATGCCGAGAGTTTCGAGCCGGTGCCGGGGGCGGACAAGCAGGGTCAGGCGTTCAAACCGGCGACCGGTCATCAGTGGGAAGGGGGCGTCAAGTTCCTCTCCGACGACATGAGCAAGACGGCGACGCTGTCGGCGTTCCACATCACCAAGAAGAATGCCCTGGTGACGGATCCGGACAATGTCTACGGGCCCAAGCTGCAGACCGGGGAGACGGTCTCCAGGGGCATCGAGCTTGAGGGGAGAGCCGATCTCACCAGCCAGCTGGATCTGGCCCTCAACTACACCCTGATGGACATGGAGATCACGCGCGATACCACCACGTTGCAGGGCAAGACGCCGGTCTGGGTCCCCAGACAGATGGCGTCGCTGTGGAGCAACTACTACCCCGGCGGCAACCTCGAGGGGATACGAGTGGGCGCCGGCCTGCGCTACGTGGGGGAGGCCGAGATGGATGCCGCCAACACCGACAAGGTACCGGACTACCTCCTGATGGACATGTCCGCCTCCTACGATCTCGCCGCCCTCAGCGCAAGCCTGAAGGGGGTAGGTGTATCGCTTGGCGCCAGCAACCTGTTCAACAAGACCTACTACTCCTGCTACGACCAGAACAACTGCTGGTTCGGGGCCGAACGAAGCGTGGAGGCGCGACTCAAATACGCATTCTGACCTTGCGCCCCGGCACGCGCCCGGGGCCCTTTCAACGAATGGGCGAGGAGAGGGCGCGCGGTGTGCCGCGCGGCCTTGGCCGGGAGAAAGCGGACGCGGAACGCGCCCTCGTCTCGGATCACCAGGCCCTGTTCGCGGCGGCGGCCAGCCTGATCCCGTCCCTCAAGGGGAACCTGGTGGCGGCCGGTGACGTACGCCCGCCACTGACTGATGCCGCCGGAGCGACGTCGGCCGAGGTGGCCGCAGCCCTCCATGCGCACTGGCAGCAGGCACACCCGGAGGCGGGGCCCGCCTACTGGCTCACCCGCAGCTGGGGCATGCTCTGCTGGCAATCCATCTATCTCGCCATGGTGGCCGTCTATCGCCATCAGGCCATGCCTGCCCTCGACAGGTTGGGACAGGGGCATGAGGCAGGCGTGGTGTCGGGCTTTACCCTGCCGGCCGAGCCCATGATCAGAGGGGAGGTCGGCGTGTTGATCAAGACGGCCGGGGAGCGACTCCAGGCGCACTGGCAGGGGCAGTTCACCCTCCTTGGGACGGCGCAGCGGCTGCGCCCCGGTTTCGTGCGCCCGCTCCTGGCGGACGATCTGCTGGCGGCCCTGGTGCGGGTACCCGATTTCTTCGGGGAAGTGAGTCGGGAGGAGGTGAGGGCCCATGCCCCCCTCTGGCTTGAATCCTGTGGTCTGCCGTCGGCACATCTGACGGGTTGGCGCGAGGCGGGGCTGCCCCGGGACGAGGCCTTCCCGGGCTATGTGCGCCAGCGCTGCTGCCTGCACTACAAGCGCCGGGATGGGGAGCTTTGTGGCAACTGCCCACGAAGGCTGGGTGGGGCGAGGGGTGACGAGTGCTGATACCCGACTCTTCGTCTTCGCGGGCAACCCGTGATGAAAGCCGCCTGATCATGGCGGCTTTTTTGTGCCCGGCTTACTGGGCCGCCATCCGGGTGCGAATGCGCTCGAACAGGCTCTGCAGGCAGGCCTGATCTTTGTCGGCGGCGCGCACGGCGCCATACATGTGGCGGCGAATGCCCTCCCCGAGAGGGCGCGCCTCAAGCAGGCCCTGGCGCACGAACTCCTCGCTGGCCCAGCGGGGCAGGGCGGCGAGTCCGAGCCCGGCGGCGGCCATCTGCAGCATGACCGAGGTGTTGTCCACCGGTTTGCAGCGGGCGGGCTCCACCCCGGCCGGTTGCAGGAAACGGCTGAACACGTCCATGCGCGCCCGCTCCACCGGGTAGACCAGCAGCACCTCCGGCCGCAGATCGTCCGGTGCGATGCGCCGCTGCTGGCAGAGGGGGTGATCCGGCGCCATCACCAGGGTGAGATCGAAGGCGAACAGCGGCTCGAAGTGAAGATCCCCGCGGGCCTGCACATCCGAGGTGAGCAGCAGGTCGAGCTGGCCGCCAAGCAGGGCACTGATGGCATCGAAACCCGGCACCGACTCCACCTCCAGATCCACGCCGGGCCACTGGCGGCGAAAGTCCGGCAACAGCGGGAGCAGCCACTGGATGCAGCTGTGGCAATCGAGGGCCAGATGCAGCCTGCCCGCCTCGCCGCTGTGCAGGGCGACCAGCTGGCGCTCGGTCTGGGCCAGGGCGGGCAGCACCTGACGGGCCAGGGCCAGCAGATGCTGGCCTGCCGCCGTCAGCACCAGAGGGCGGCTTTTTCGAAGAAACAGCTCCAGATTGAGGCGGGTCTCCAGCTCCTTGAGCTGGTGGGAGAGGGCGGACTGGGTGAGGTTGAGGGTGAGCGCGGCCCCAGCCAGGGACCCTTGCTCGGCCAGGGCGCTGATGGTCTTCAGGTGTTTGAGATCGATGCCCAGATTGCTGCTCTGAGGGGGGCTGGATGGGGTGGGCGCGACCATGGCACTGCTCCTTTGTGCGTCAGTTGAGAAATTCTTGAGAGCCAGTTGAAGAGGATTCAATAGCCAAGGTCACCTTATCTTGTCATTTTGGATGTGTAAACATCTGGATGGCCAAACAATCCAGATCCTCATCAGATAAACGAGCATAAGGAATGGAACCTATGACCTGCGCACACACCCTGGGCTTTCCCCGTATCGGCGCCAAGCGCGAACTGAAATTTGCCCTCGAATCCTACTGGCGTGGCGAAACCACCCAGGCCGAGCTGGTCGCCGTGGGCAAGAGCCTGCGTGAGCGCCACTGGCAGGCCCAGCGTACCGCCGGGGTCAACCTGCTGCCGGTGGGGGATTTTGCCTGGTACGATCAGGTGCTGGGTACTAGCCTGCTGGTGGACGCCGTGCCTGCCCGTCACCGCCACGGCGACACCGACCTCGACACCCTGTTCCGGGTGGCCCGTGGCCGTGCGCCGACCGGCCCGGCGGCGGCCGCTGCCGAGATGACCAAGTGGTTCAACACCAACTACCACTACCTGGTGCCGGAATTTTACCGTGACCAGCGCTTCAAGCTGGGCTGGAGCCAGCTCTTTGACGAGGTGGAAGAGGCCAAGGCCCTTGGGCTGCCGGTCAAGGCGGTGTTGCTGGGCCCCGTCTCCTACCTGTGGCTTGGCAAGGAGAAAGAGAGCGGCTTCTCCCGCCTCGAACTGCTGGATCGCCTGCTGATCGTCTACCAGGAGATCCTGGCCAAACTGGCGGCCCAGGGGGTGGAGTGGGTACAAATCGACGAACCGGCCCTGGCGCTGGACCTGCCGGACGAGTGGCGCCTGGCCTACCTCAAGGCATATGAGCGCCTGAGCGGCCCCTGCAAGCTGCTGCTCACCACCTACTTCGGGTCCGTGGCCCATCAGCGCGACATCATCACCAGTCTGAAGGTGGACGGCCTGCACCTGGATCTGGTGGCTGCCCCCGAGCAGCTGGAGAACCTGGTCCCGCACCTGCCGGCCCAGTGGGTACTCTCGGCGGGTGTCATCAATGGCCGCAACGTCTGGCGTGCCAACTTGGCCAAGCTGGCGCCGACCCTCAAGGCCTTGAAAGAAAAGCTTGGCGAGCGCCTCTGGGTGGCCTCCTCCTGTTCCTTGCTGCACAGCCCGGTGGATTTGACCCTGGAGCACGAGCTGGATCCCCAGACTCGCAGCTGGTTCGCCTTCGCCCTGCAAAAGTGCTATGAGCTGGGGCTGCTGTCCGACTACCTGGACGGTGGCGCCCTGGACAAAATCGAGGCTTACAGCCAGCCCATCGTGGATCGGGAGTCCGACAGCCGGGTTCACAAGAAAGCGGTGCAGTCACGACTCGCCAGCCTGACCAACAGTGACTTCGATCGCCAGAGCGCCTACCCGGTGCGTGCCGACGCGCAGCGCTCGGATCTGAAGCTGCCGCTCCTGCCCACCACCACCATCGGCTCCTTCCCGCAGACCTCTGAAATCCGGGTGCTGCGTCAGGATTGGCGTGCCGGGCGCATCGATGACCAGGCCTACGAGGCGGGCATCCAGGCCCAGATCAAGGATGCGATTGAGCGCCAGGAGGCCATCGGGCTGGACGTGCTGGTGCACGGCGAGGCCGAGCGCAACGACATGGTGGAGTATTTCGGGGAGCTGCTGGATGGCTTTGCCATCACCCGCTTTGGCTGGGTACAGAGCTATGGCTCCCGCTGCGTGAAGCCGCCGGTGATCACCCGTGACATCGACCGTCCGACCCCCATGACCCTTGAGTGGACGAAGTTTGCCCAGAGCCTGACCGACAAGCCGGTGAAGGGCATGCTGACCGGCCCCGTGACCATTCTCTGCTGGTCCTTCCCGCGAGAAGACGTGAGCCGCGAGCAGTCCGCCCTGCAGATTGGCCTGGCCATTCGCGACGAGGTGGCTGACCTGGAAGCCGCCGGCATCAAGATCATCCAGATCGACGAGCCGGCGATCCGCGAAGGGCTGCCCCTGCGCAAGCAGGATCACCAGGCCTATCTCGACTGGGCGGTGCGCGCCTTCCGCCTGAGCGCAAGCCCGGTGGTGGACAGCACCCAGATCCACACCCACATGTGTTACAGCGACTTCAACCTCATCATCGAGGCGGTGGCGGCGCTGGACGCGGATGTGATCACCATCGAGACGAGCCGCAGCCAGATGCAGTTGCTCGAAGCGTTCGAGCGCTTCAACTACCCCAACGAGATCGGCCCGGGCGTCTACGACATCCACTCGCCGAACGTACCGAGCCAGGGCTGGATTGAAGACCTCATCCGCAAGGCTGCACAACAAATCCCGGCAGACCGGCTCTGGGTGAACCCGGACTGCGGCCTCAAGACCCGCGGCTGGGAAGAGACCACCGCAGCCCTGAAGGTGATGGTCGATGCGACCCGGGCGCTGCGCGCCGAGCTGGCCTGAGGGCTTCCATTCACCCGGACGAGCGCCCGGTGAGTGTCACCAAGACGAGAGAGGGAAGGCGACAGCCTTCCCTCTTTTTTGCATGGCCGCTCCCTAGAGGGGATCAGGGCGGGACGGGGGGCGGGCAGGTAGCGGGTGGGGGAAACCGACATCGTCACCGGGTGAGGGGCGCTTGCGAGCGCCTCGGCCAGCCACTGGTGGTCGAGGGGAATGGCATTGCGATCCTCGATCACCAGATTGAGGTGCTGGGCGCCCAGGCACCCGTAGCGGGCGGGGTCGGTCTGGGTAAAGAGGCCAAGACAGGGCACACCGCTGGCGGCAGCCAGGTGCAGGGGACCGGTGTCGGCGCTGACGAAGAGGGAGAGGCCGCCCGTGAAGCGGGCCAGCTCCCCCATGTTGCCAAGGGAAACGTGCACGTCCCCGAGCAGGTGCTCGGGGGCGGCGGGATCCGCGAGCTGGATCAGCAGGGCATCCGGGCTGTGACGGCGCAGATCCCCAAGCAACCGCTGCCACTGGGGCTGGGAGAGCCCCTTGCCCTTGCGGGCGCCGGTGAAAAAGCCGATCAGGGGACGGCCAGGATGGGCTCGTCGCAGCGCACTCAAGGCCGGGCTTGGCCCCTGCAACAGGCTGCCAAGGGGGATGGGGTCGGCCGGATTGCCCGGTATGCCGAGCAGTTGCAGGGGCTGGTGGGCGTAGTGGCACTCACTGTCCGGAGCCTGCGGACGCGGGAAGATGAGATCCCCATGGCCATCGTCGAAGCCGCATTTCTCACGGGCCTGTACCCAGGCGGCGATGAAGTGATCCGTACTGGAGGCGAAGGGGACGTAGACCCTGTCGTAGTGCTGGCGGCGCAGACGCGAGAGTGCCGAGAGGGCGCCCGGCAGGTGTCTGCCCTGCAACCGGATCTGATGAATGTGCCGCAGGGGCAGATCGGCCAGGAAGGGGAGCAGGGTGGTGGGGCTGCACACCAGCTCCAGCTCGGCGTGGGGATGGGCGCGATGAAGCTGGTGCAGGAAGGGCAGCAGGAAGAGGTTGTTGCCGATGCGGTTGGTGCTGCGAATGACCAGGATCCGGCGGGGGGCCTGCGAAGAGGGCGGCAATGCGCTGCGACTGGCAAGCCAGCCGAGCAGGGTTCGCTCCAGTCCCGCTGTCCAGACCCGGCGTTGGCCGTCGAAGCGGCGCAGGGCATCGTTGAGGTGAGTCATACCGTTGGGCTCCAGTGTTGGGATGGCGTAAAGGGTGCCAGCGGACTCTTAAGACAATGTTAAGAAGGGAAAAAGCGTGCGGATGATGGCCATGGCGGAGCGGGTGCTGGTGCGGGACGGGGGAAAGTGGCTAGAATTGCGCATTTGAAATAAATGTTATCGCCAGCGGGAGCACCATGCAGTTCAGGGATTTTTTGCCGGTATCGACCAATACCAGCGTCAAAGAGAGTTGTTACGGCGCCCTTGGCGCCCTCATCGGCTTGCTCGGCACCGCCTTGCTGTGTCGCTGGGGGCTGGGGCTCGAGGTGCACTGGCTCATCGCCCCCATGGGGGCCTCCGCCGTGCTGCTGTTTGCCGCGCCCGCCAGCCCCCTGGCCCAGCCCTGGTCCATCCTTGTGGGCAACGGGATGTCGGCCCTGATGGGGGTATTGAGTGCGAGCCTGGTGCCGGACATGGCTATCGCTTCGGCCCTGGCGGTGATGCTGGCCATCGCCGCCATGTTCCTCACCCGCAGCCTGCACCCGCCCGGCGGCGCCGTGGCCCTGACCGCCGTCATCGGCGGCGAGGGGATCCGGGCGCTCGGGGTCGGCTACGTGCTGCTGCCGGTGCTGCTCAACTCCCTGTTGCTGCTGAGTCTGGGCTTGCTCTACAACCGCGCTCTGGGGCGTCGTTATCCCCATGGCGGCAAGGCGGCGCCCAATCGCCACCAGACGGCGGATCCCCAGCCGAGTGCCCGACTCGCCACCCAGGACATCGACTTTGCCCTGCAAAAGCACGGGGAACTGCTGGACATCAGCCGCCAGGATCTGCAGGAGCTGCTGCAGGAGGCCCAGTTGCACGCCCTGCGCGAGCGGGTGGGGACGGTACGGTGCCAGGATGTGATGTCGCGGGATCTCGTCGTGACGACGCCACAGGCGCTCGCCATGGAAGCGTGGCATCTGCTCTCCCACCACCAGATCAAGGCGCTGCCGGTGGTGGATGAGGGGGAGAGGCTGGTCGGCATCATCACCCTGCACGACCTGATGATCGACCGGGCGGGTCACCAGCCGAGGGCGAAGGAGGCCCTTGAGCAGCAGCAGGTCGCGGATCTGATGACCCGGGAGGTGCAGACGGCGCGGCGCTACCAGCCTCTCTACGATCTGGTGGAGGCCTTCTCCGACGGGGGGCTGCACCACATGCCGGTGGTGGAGGGGGAGCAGCTGGTGGGCATCATCACTCAGTCCGACATGGTGGCGGCCCTGTTCACCCTGGCCCTGCAACCGGGTCAGGTGGAGGAGGCGCACGCCTGTGAGCAATGAGAATGAGCCATAAGACACGGGCCCCTTGCGGGGCCCGTGTCATTCAGGGTCTGGGATAGACGGTCTCCCCCATGAAGACCGTCTGCTCGACCTGGGTATCGGCGATCAGTTCCGGGGTGCCGGCCTTGACCAGGGCGAACAGGTCCCTGTCCAGCACGATGAAGTCCGCCGACTTGCCCGCCTCGATGGAGCCGGTGATGTCGCCCTGACGCACCGCCCTGGCGCCGTTGATGGTGTAGGCGGCCAGCATTTCGGCCAGCGAAGTGCGCTGACTGGCCCTAAAGTCGTCGCCGCTGCCGGCCGCCTGCACGATGCCGGCGGCCATGTTCTCGAACGGACGCGGATCCCGGCTGTCCACCGGGGCGTCGCTGCCCGCCACCAACACGGCGCCGGCCTGGCGCGAACGCTCGACCGGGTAGAGGGCGTCATGAAGATAGCCCATGGGATCGTAGATGGCCTCGCTCAGGGACTGCCCTGCCTTGGTTGGCTGGATGAAGGGGCTGACCAGCATGTCATAGGCAAGCTGGGGCGTGGTCCAGGCATAGGTGAAGGTGAGGTAGAGACCCAGCTCGCCGAGGCGCTGCTGATCGTCCGGGTGCACTACCTGCAGGTGGGCCAGGGTGTGGGGAATGCCGCTGTTGCCGTTGCTGGCGCGGGCCGCCTCCAGGGCATCGAGGGCCACCCGGGTACTGCGATCGCCGATGCTGTGCATGTGGATGCCAAACCCGGCCCCATCCAGCGCCGTGACGTAGCGCGTCAGATCCGCCTCCTTGTAGTTGACGATGCCGTTGCTGCCCGCATCCTCGCTGTCGGCGGTGATGCTCACCTCTCCGCTGGCGGGATCCAGGGCCAGATGGGGATGCTGGTAATTCTCCAGCATGCCGGCATTGGGCAGGAAGGGGGGGCTGGTGAAGGGATCCCCCTCCAGCACGCCGTCGAGGAAGATCTTGACCGCATCGGCCTTGATGAGGGGGTTGCCTGCGAAGGCGTCGCGCACTTGGTTCGCCTTGGCCAGGTGCCCGTCGATGTCCAGCTTGCCGCTGTAGTCATCCTGGTTGAAGCAGGTGGCGGCGGTGACGCGCATGTGCAGCAGATCCTGGTCCTGCATCTTGAGCAGCCGACCCCGGATGAAGTCGTTGGCGCAGGCATCCTGCACCCCCGTGATGCCGCGGGACGCCATCAGCTCGGAGATGGCGGGGAGTATCTTGTCATACTGGGCCGCTGCCTGTTCACCCTCCGCGCTCAGCACCCCGGTGTCGGGGACCGCAATGGCGCTGCGGGCCGCGTCCCGGACCACGCCGGTTGCGAGATCCACATAGGGGATGAAGGCCTCGAACACGCCGCCTGGAGCCAGGGTGGTGGCATTGAAGCCGACCACATTGCCCTCTTCGTCCTGTGCCTGCGCCAGCGCCTGGGAGTTGTAGCCGCCGGCATGGCCGTCGACCCCGGCCAGCATCACGGGGTTGTTCGGCGCCGCCGCATCCAGGGCCGCCAGCAGGGTGGCATGGGTGGCGGTGGGGGTGTTGCCGTCATAGGGCGACCACTGGTTGACCACCAGCCACTCCCCGGGAGCCGGGGCGTAGCGGGGCAGGCACTCGCCGATCTTGGCCGCCAGCTGATCCAGGTTGACGCTCTGGCCGTCCAGATCGCACATGTCCAGCGCCACGGTGCCGAGCAGGTGGATGTGGTTGTCGTGCAGGCCCGGCAGCACCATTTTGCCTTGCAGATCCACCACCTGGGTCGCACTGTTTTTCAAGGCCTCGGCCCCTTCGCGAGTGCCCACGTAAGTGAACTTGCCCCCTTGCACCACCATGGCCTCGGCCTGGCTGCGTTGCCCATCCTGGGTGTGGATCTTGCCGTTGAGATAGAGGGTGTTGCCGGGCGGTGGCTCACTGCTGTCTTGCTGGCAGCCGAGCAGGCCACCTAGCAGCAGGGCGATGGTGCCCAGCCTGAGATTGGGGTGTTTGCTATCCATAGCACGCTCTCCTTGGGTTAATTGCAGTTCTTACTGCAGATATGAGCACCTATGGTTATTGCAGCTATTCTGAAAAATGCCAGCGATTACTGCACTTTTTTTGACTTGTGTTTACCTTGTCTCATCATGTAGTTATGAACACCAGTTGCCCCTTGGGGGCGGACACCGCATCGGGGGAAGAGAATGTCACAACACGTGCTGCCGGCCGAACTTTGCATGCGGCGCCAACCCAGGCAACTGCGCAGCCAGGAGGTGGCGAGCCGCATCGAGCAGGCCACCCTGGCCCTGTTGCAGGAGCAGGGGTTTACGGCCCTCAACACCAATGCCATCGCCGCCCGCGCCGGGGTGGGCATCAAGTCGCTCTACCATCTCTACCCCAACAAGGAGGCCATTATCTGCCGGCTGGCCATGGACTGGCTGGCGGCGGTGTGCGAGGCGCAGGAGCGCATCCGCGAGCAGGCCGACAGCTGGCCCCAGACCCTGCTGCTGCTGGATCAGGCGCTGGAGGCGCTGGATGAGCGCTTCGTCGGGTATGGGGCGCTGTGGCAGGCGATGGATCTCATCCCCGCCCTGCACGGGGTCGAGCAGGAGCACGAGGGACGCCAGATTGCGTTCTGGTCCGAGCGGCTGCGCCACTTTGGCTGTCGCTGGCCCGAGCCCGAGCTCACCACCCTGGTGCGCTACTTCTATCGGACTGCGGACGTGGCCAAGCAGTGCACCAAGGGGCAGGGGGAGGCGGGCAGCGCGCTGTGGCAACTCCATAGACGCTGGAGCGAGCAGCTGATGATGGCGGCCATCGAGGAGGCGGATCCCGCCCGGGTCTGGCAGTCGATGCCGGGGCTGGCGCCGGGTTGCCAGACCCCTGCGAAGAGGAGCGAATAGAAGGGGGGCGAATAAAGAGAGGGAGTGCCAGGCACTCCCTCTCTTGTCCTCGGCGCGGCGGGTCAGCCGTAGCGGGCCAGGGTGAGCCCCTCGTCGCTGATATCCGGGGTATTGCCCGAGATGAGATCGCTGAGCAACTGGCCCGATCCGGCCGCCATGGTCCAGCCCAGGGTACCGTGGCCGGTATTGAGCCAGAGCCCGGGAATGGGGCTTGGGCCGACCAGGGGTGTGCCGTCCGGCGTCATGGGGCGTAGCCCGGTCCAGAAGGTGGCCTGCTCCAGATTTCCCCCCTGGGGGAAGAGATCCCTCACCACCATGGCCAGGGTATCGTGGCGTCTGGGGTTGAGCGCCAGGTTGAAGCCCGAGAGTTCGGCCATGCCGCCCACCCGGATCCGTTCGTCGAAGCGGGTGATGGCGACCTTGTAGGTCTCGTCCAGCACAGTGCTGCGCGGCGCGCCCTCGGCATCCGTCATCGGCAGGGTGAGGGAGTACCCCTTGACCGGGTAGACGGGGAGCTCTATCCCGAGGGGGCGCAGGAAGCCGGTGCCATAACTGCCGAGGGCACAGACGATGGCGTCGGCCTGGAAGCGCTGCTCGCCGGCACGGACCGCCACGGCGCGTCCCTTCGCGATCTCGACCTCGTCGATGGCGCAGTTGAAGACGAAGCTCACCCCGAGCTTGCGAGCCTCGTCCGCCAGGGCCTGGGTGAAGCGGAAACAGTCACCGGTTTCATCTCCCGGCAGGCGCAGGCCCCCCACCACCTTGCCACGCACCCTTGCCAGGGCGGGCTCGACCTCCTCGCAGCCGTCGGCATTCAGAGACTGATAGGGGACGCCGTACTCCTCGAGCACGGCGATATCGCGCTGGCTGGCATCGAGCTGGGCCTGACTGCGAAACAGTTGCAGGGTGCCGAGCTGGCGCCCTTCGTAGTCGAGCGCGAGCTCGCCCCGCAACTGCTTCATGCAGTCGCGGCTGTATTCGGCCAGCCGTACCATGCGCCCCTTGTTGACCGCATAGGCCGCTGGCGTGCAGTTGGCGAACATCTTCAGCATCCAGCGCAGCTGGAAGGGGTCCGAGGTGGGCCGCACCGTGAAGGGGGCGTGCCTTTGCAGCAGCCATTTGGCGGCCTTGAGGGGAATGCCGGGGGCAGCCCAGGGGGAAGCATAACCCGGGGAGATCTGACCCGCGTTGGCATGGCTGGTTTCAAGGGCCACCCCGTCACGCCGCTCCAGCAGGGTCACCTTGTGACCGGCCTTGGCCAGATACCAGGCGCTGGTCACACCGACCACGCCACCACCGAGTACCACTATGTCCATCTTGTCTCTCCTTGACTGGGGCCTCCACCTTAATCAGCCGCCACAGGATATTCAACTGGTGTCGATGTCATTGGTGGTTATCGCTATTCACATTTTGTTAACTGGCTCTCAATGTTGTCATTTGCTCATTTTCTGGCATGAAATCCGGTCGATTCAGAGCCGTTCCAGGTGGAGCAGATGATGCTTTGCCGTCGTCAGGATGGCTTGCTGCTGTTCTGTGGTTTGGCCATCCCAGTTGGCATAGGGCAGGGCGAGGCGAGGGTTGTTGCCAAGTTTGTCCCGGTTGCGCCAGAGAAAGTGCCAATAGAGGCTGTTGAAGGGGCAGCTGTCCGGCCCGCTGCGGGCCTTCACCTGATAGTGACACCCCTTGCAGTAGTGGCCCATCCGCTCGAGATAGGCGCCGCTGCTGGCGTAGGGCTTGCTGCCCATCAAACCGCCATCGGCAAACTGGCTCATGCCGCGGGTGTTGGGCAGCTCCACCCACTCGATGGCGTCCACATAGATGCCCAGATACCAGGTATCCACCTCGTCAGGGTGGATCCCCGCCAGCAGGGCGAAGTTGCCGGTCACCATCAGCCGCTGGATATGGTGGGCGTAGCCGTGCTCCAGAGACTGTCGAATGGCGTGACGCACGCAGGCCATGCTGGTTTCTCCATTCCAGAAGAAACCGGGCAGGGGTCGTTCGGCCCCGAGAAAGTTGGTGCGCTGATACTCGGGCATCTTTTCCCAGTAGAGGGCGCGGACAAACTCGCGCCAGCCGAGGATCTGGCGGATGAACCCCTCCACCTGCGCCAGGGAAATGGTGGCCTGATTGGCCTGCCAGTGAGCTTGCGCAGCGCGGATCACCTCGAGGGGATGGAGCATCTTGCTGTTCATGGAAAACGACAAGCGGCTGTGGAACAGGCTCCAGCCCCGCTCGCTCAGGGCGTCCTGATAGCGACCGAAGTGGGGCAGGCAGTGTGCAAGGAAGTGTTCAAGCAGTGCGCGGCTCTGGCGCCGGGTGACGGGCCAGGGCAGGGCGTCGGCATCGGCACTGCCAATGGTGGCGACGCCGTGGCGGGTCAGCATGGCATCGATGTCGCTCACCTCGTTGGCAAAGGTGAGGGGCGCCGGGATGGGTTGGCTCGCCGGCAATTTGGCGCGATTCTCGGCATCGAAGTTCCAGCGCCCCCCAAGGGGCTGGCCGCGTTCATCGAGCAGCACCCGGTACTGCTTTCGCAGGGCGCGGTAGAAGAATTCCATCCGGCTGTGGGGGTAGCGTCGCCAGCCATCGCGGGGGGTGAGAAAATGTTCGCTGTCCACCTCAGCGGTCGGGATGGCAAGGCCTGAGGCCCACTGGGTCAGCTGGCTTGCAAGGCGCCACTCGTCCGGGCTCTGCCAGGCGAAGCGATCGGCCTGATGCGCTTCGAGCTGAGCCGCCAGCAAGCTCGGCAAATCGGGCCAGGGGGCGCTCTCATCGAGAGTCAGGTAGCAGACCCGGTGGCCCGCCTTGGTGAGGGCGGCGGCGAAGGCACGCATGGCGGCAAAGAAGGCGAGCACCTTCTGGCGATGGTGACGGCAGTAGTCCGTCTCCTGGCGCAGCTCCGCCATCAGGTAGCAGACAGCGGGATCCTGCGTGCGAAACCAGCTGTGACCTGCGTTCAGTTGATCCCCGAGAATGAGGCGCAGCTCCATCAGGGGTGCTCCTTCCGACGACGGCAGCGTTCGCTGCAATAGCGCACTTCCTGCCAGCAGCGGGCCCACTTGCGCCGCCAGGCAAAAGGACGCAGGCAGACGGGACAGATCTTCTCGGGTAGATGGGATTTGAGGTGCATGTGGCGGCCCTGTTGATGCCCTTGGTTTCTCTCTGCCTCCTTAACGAAGCACCATACGGTCGGGATCACCGGGGGAGCAGAAAGAGGCAGCAGGGGGTGATTGCCACTCATGAAAAAGGCCCCCGAACCTGCCGGTACGGGGGCCCTCTTTATCCTTTGCCGTTACTGGCTGCTGAAGAGCCTGGGCTGGGGAGTGGACTGCGCCGTCAGGGTCATGCGGCCCGAGGTTTCCAGCCAGCTCTTGATCTTTCTGGCATCGGCGACCCGTTCATCTGTGGTGTTGGCGTGAAGCAGCACCATGACCACGGGCTCGTTGTTGACCCGGGTTCCCATCACCAGGCAGCGCCCCGCCTCGCGGATATAACCGGTCTTGGAGACCAGAATGGGCCAGCTTCCTTCCCGTACCAGGCGGTTGGAGTTGAGGTAGTGCAGCTGGCGCTTGCCGTTGCGTACCAGACGCTGCTCGGAGGCAGTGTACTGGCGGATCAGCGGGTAGGTGGATGCGGCAGCAGCCAGTTTGGCGAGATCGTGTGCGGTGGAGACGTTGCGGGGGTTGAGCCCGGTGCTGTCGGCGAAATGGGTGCTCCACATGCCGAGCATGCGGGCCTTGGCATTCATTGCCTCGATAAAGGCTTTGCGGCCACCCGGGTAGTGCCGTCCCAAGGCGGAGGCGGCGCGGTTTTCAGAGGACATCAGTGCGATGTGCAGCATGTCGGCGCGGCTCAGGCGCGAGCCCACCGCGAGGCGCGACCCCGTGCCCTTGAGTCTGTCAACGTCATCCATGGTGACGGTGAGGGTCTCGTTGAGGCGCTGATTGCCATCCAGTACCACCAGCGCTGTCATCAGCTTGGTGATGGAGGCGATGGACATCACCCGGTTGGCGTTGCGCTCTGCCAGTGTCTCGCCGGTTTTCGGGTTGACGACCACGTAGGCATCGGATCTCAGCGGCAGGTTGCTGCGGGGTTCGAGCAGGCTGTTGGTGGAAGAAGAGGTCGCAGAAAACGGGTTGGCATGGGCGCTTTCCATGCTGGCGGGAAGGAGGAAGGCGCCGAGCAGCAAGGGAAGAAAAGGACGAAGGTTCATGATTTGACTCTACTACGACTCACAGGGACATTTGGCTAAGTTATATGACGGTAATTGACGCTTCACAACGTCTGGTGGCCGGATATTTCCATTTTATGGGCCAGCGCACCTTGAAATCCCCCGCATCGGGGCTATTAGGCCCGATAAAGGGAGTCATAGAGGCCTGTCAGGCCATGCCAGACACGCCACCACGGGGGCGCACTATATGCTGGCGAGGAGCGGGATGACGACTCTTTTTGCACCTTTCGGCGCCTTGGGATGATGAAGGGGTCGTTAATGGCGACCATGGCGATAAAAACGGCGCCCGGCAGGGAAGATGGCCCGCTGCATTATCGCCGTTTTGCCCCGCTTCATCCTCCCATCATCCTTGCGGTCTGAATGGCCTCGATCAGTGCGGTCCGGTTGATACGGGGTCGCTCTTCATCGAGCAGTTGCTGCCACAGCGCAATGGCCTGGCTGTAGCGACCATGCAGGAAGTGATCGGAGGCGAGCAGCATCAGGGCGCTCACCTCGCCTTTGTCCTGCTTGAGGGCGCTATCCAGCAGGCGGGTTGCCTCGGGAGTCAGCTGCTGGCCCGCCTGATAGTAGAGCACGGTAGCCTGTGCGGCTTGAGTCGCCGCGCTGGCGCCCCCTTCTTGCAGGGCGAGGCGCTGGTAGGCGAGCAGGGCGTTGTCGTACTCGTCCCGATACAGATACAACTGGCCGAGCGCCGCCCAGCCGTCGAGATCGGCGGGGTTGGCTTGCAGACGCTGGTGCAGGGCGCCCAGCTCCTTGTCCTGCAGATCCCGCGGGCTCAATCCCGCCAGCGGATCGGGGCGCGACTGATAAGCCTGCCACGCCTGATAGCGGCCGGTGCCGGCATAAATACCGGCCATCAGCGCCAGCAGCAGGCCCCCAAGCAGTATCCAGGTGCGCAGCCAGAGCTGCGGACGAGCGGTGCGATCTCTTACCAGCCGCTCGCGCAGGGCCTGCTCGGCGGTTGGGGTGGCGTTGGCGAGGCGGGCCAGCTCCAGCTCCCGGTAGAGGCGGCTGTGGGGGGCAAGCCCCGCCTGCTGCTCGGCCATGATCAGCCGGTTCAGTTCGGCCCTGGGGTCGTGGGCGAGCACCCCCTCGGCTCTGTCGCCGACAAGCGGCACCCGCGCCGGTTGCCGGCGATGCAGGCTCCTGCGCAGGCGATTGAGGGCCAGCAACAGCAAGAGGGCGGGGCCGCCCCACAGCAGCGCCGTGCTGCGCTTGAAGGGGGGATCGTAGCGCACGAAGTCGCCGAAGCGCTCCGTCATGCGGGCGATCACCTGCTCATCAGACTGCCCCTCGTCCACCCAGCGGTAGACTTCGAGCCGCAGATCCCGGGCGATGGGGGAGTTGGACTCCACCAGGTTCTGGTTCTGGCACTGGGGGCAGCGCAGGGCGCGGGCCAGCTCCTGAGCGCGGGTCTGCCGCTCGGGGTGGCGAAACTCATAGGTGTCGACCCCGCTGGCAAGGGCCCCGAGGCTCAAGGCCAGCAAGAGCGGCGCGATCAGGGCGTGGCCGAGACGGCTCATGGCTTGCTCTCCTGCACTTGTTTCTCTACTTCTCTTTCCACTTCGGGCTGGCTAGCGGTGTTGCTGCGGGCCTCGGCAAGTAGAGGGGCAAACTGGCGTTGCCAGATCTCCCGGGTGAGCAGGCCGGTATGACGGGTCAACAGGGTGCCGTCGCCGGCGAAGAGATAGGTCTCCGGCGTGCCGTAGACGCCTAGCTCCAGTGCGAGTCGGCCGTCGGGGTCGGCCAGCACGGCGCGATAGGGGTTACCCGCCTCGGTGAGCCAGGCGCGGGCGGGGTCTCCCTTGTCTCGGTAGTTGAGGCCATAGAGGGGCACGGCGCTGGCCAGCTCACCCAGCAGCGAATGCTCGGCGCGGCAGTTGGGGCACCAGCTGGACCAGACGTTGAGCACAAAGGGCTCCCCCTTGAGTGCCGCGGTGTGGATGGGGGCGCCGCCAAACAGATCGTCACTCTGCCAGGCGGGCAGGGTACGCCCTGCGACGGCCTCATCCTGGCTGTAGGGGTTGTTGCCAAGGCCGAGCCAGAGCAGGGCACCGAGCCCCAGGGTGAGCACGAGCGGCACGAACAGGCGCAGACGGGCGTTCATAAGGACTCCTGTTCAAGCCGAGGGGAGGGGGCGGTCGCTGGCGCAGGATGGTTAGCCAGCAGCGGTCGGCGGGCGAGCAGGCGCAGGGCGCCGCCCGTCATCATCAACAGGCCGCCGAGCCAGATCCAGCGCACCAGCGGCTTGTAGTGAAGCCGCATGGCATAGGCGCCGGGTCCCATCTTCTCGCCAAGCACCACGTAGAGATCGCCAAACAGCCCCCACGCGATGCCGGGCTCGTTCATGTTCATGGTGCGCACGCTGTAGTGACGCCGCTCCGGGGTGAGCCGCGCCACCTCTTTACCGTCCTTGTGCACGCTAAGCGTGATGCGCTGGGCGGTGTAGTTGGGGCCGATGATCGGCTCGCTCCCCTCATAGCGAAACTCGAAGGCGCCGAGCCGATAGGGCTGGCCTGCGGCGAGTACCGCGCCCCCCTCCTGACTGTGGTGACTCACCTGCGCAATGCCGAGGGCGCACACCGCCACCCCGAGGTGGGCCAGCAGGCTGCCGAACCGATTGAGGGTGAGCTCGCGCAGGGCGACCGGTTGCAAGAGCGGGAGCAGCAGGCTGGCCATCAGCCAGAGGCTCAGCACGTTGGCCGCAAGCCCCAGCCAGCTTGCCCGCAGCGGCTCGGGATAGGCTAGGCTCAGCAAGGCGCCCCCCAGCAGGCCGAACAGGCATGGGAGCAGCACCTTGATGCGGCGCTGGGCTGCCAGATGCTGCCAGCGAAGGCGCGGCAGTTGGGTCATGAGCGCCATCAGGCAGAGGGCCAGCGGCACGAAGATGGTATTGAAATAGGGGGCGCCCACCGAGAGTGAACCCAGATGGAGCGACTGGAACACCATGGGGTAGAAGGTGCCGAGCAGCACGCTGGTGCAGGCCACGCTGAGCAGCAGGATGGCGGCGCCGAGCAGTCCCTCTTTTGACAGCAACCCAAAGCGGGCATAGGGGGCGCGAATGTCCGCCCGCAGGGCAAACAGGGTGAGGGCGCAGGTCAATAGCAAGCCGAGCAGCAACAAGAGGGTGAGGCCGCGGCTGGGGTCCACCGCAAAGGCGTGTACCGAGGTGAGCACCCCGGAGCGCACCACGAAGGTACCGAGCAGGCTCAGCGAAAAGGTAAAGATGGAGAGCAGCAGCACGGCGTGGCCGTAAGCGCCGCGCTTCTCGCACACCACCAGGGCGTGCAGCAAGGCAGTGCCGAGCAGCCAGGGCAAGAGGGAGGCATTTTCTACCGGATCCCAGAACCACCAGCCGCCCCAGCCGAGCTCGTAATAGGCCCACCAGGAACCCAGCACGATGCCGGCGGTGAGAAAGACCCAGGAGCCGAGCGCCCAGGGGCGGCTCCAGTGGGCTACGGCGCCATCGAGCCGACCCGAGTGCAGCGCCGCCATGGCGAAGGCGAAGTTGACCGCAAAGCCGACATAACCGAGATAGAGCAGGGGCGGGTGGATGATGAGGCCGATGTCCTGCAGCATGGGGTTGAGATCGCGTCCCTCCAGCGGCCCCGGGAACTGGCGGTCAAACGGGCTGGAGAAGATCAGGGTATAGAGGCCAAACAGCCCGACGATCAGCCCCATGATGGCCAATACCCGGATTGTAATCAGCGGATCGACCCGCCTGGAGCAAAGGGCCACCAGGGCGCCCCACAGCCCCAGCGCAAAGACGAAAAAGAGCATGGAGCCTTCATGGCCGCCCCACACCGCTGCCAGCTTGAAGCCAAGGGGCAGGGCGCTGTTGGCGTGCTGGGCCACATAGACCAGGGTGAAGTCATCCTGGCCAAAACAGCTGGCGAGCAGCAGCAGGGCGGCCACCAACAGGAGCGCGACCAGGATGGCCAGCGGTGTTGCGCAGCCGAGCAGCGGGCGTGAGGCGAGCCGCAGCCCCAGCCAGGGCAGCAGCCCTTGCAGCAGGGCGAGCCCGGTCGCCAGCAACAGTGAGAGATAGCCGAGCTCCGCCAGCACACAACCTCCAGTCAATCATTTGTCTATGTTATGCCGCAGCGTCTGCACCGTACCGGCGCTGAGGGATAACATCCACCTTTCTGGCAACAACCAATCGCAACAACTCATCGCCACAAACAAGCGCCAGTCACCCGAAGGGCGGCTGGCGCTTATCCCCAGCTTTCAATAACCGGTTCACTATCCGTCGCGAGAGGTTGTCAGCAAGGTAAAGAGCAGCGCAGGAACCGGAGTGTATGTGAATACATGAGGATTCCGAGCAGCACATGAGCCTTGATCACGGCCTCGCAGCAGGAGCGTGAACCGATTTTTAAACTACCGTCATCTGGCCGGCATAGAGCACGAAGTAGCGCAGCAGCAGGATCCCCACCAGGGTCAGGCTGCAGACCAGTACCAGATAGCCGTTTTTGGCCCGCAGCGGCGCGGGGGCCAGCAGGGCCAGCAACTGGGGCAGCAGCATGCCGATGCCCACCACCCCGAGCCAGAACACCTGACCCAGAAGCCGCTGCCGATGGCGGCCCACATGGCTGCCTCCTTCTGGCCGCCACCGAAGTAGAGGCCGGTAAAGAAGCAGACCAGCAGCAACACCTCCACCGCCAGCACCGGCCGCTCGAAGCGGTGGACAAAGCTCACCCCCTGGCTGTGATGGTTCTCCTTGAACAGGGTGACCGCCAGCAAGATGGTGGAAGCGATGCCGGAGCTGACGCCGGAGATGAGGAACAGCACCGGCAGCACCGGGTTGTTCAAGAGCGGATAGGTCTTGAGCGCCGACAGCAGAAAGCCGGTGTAGGCCCCCAAGAGCACGGCGAGCAGCAGCAAGAGCGGCGCCAGCAGCCGCTCGATGCGGGCGAGCCAGCCAATCAGACCATCCACAAAGGCGAACTTCTCTTGCAGCAGGTGACTGCGCAAGGTCTCGATCTCGGCCCGAAATACCACCGCCAGCCAGGCAAACAGCACCGCCATGTAGACCTGAAACAGCATGACCCCCATCGACATCACGGAGTCGAACTGGTAGTGGAACATCAGCTTCCAGAAGGTCCAGGGGCGGGCCAGGTGGAAGATGAGGATCAGTAACCCCAGCACCACGCTCACCGGCGCCAGAATGGCGGTCGCCTTGATGATGCCGCTCTCGCTGCCGGCTCCCTTGCGGCGCAGCAGCACCGAGAGGCTGGTGGCCCCGGCGGAGATGCCGAGCAGAAAGAGATAGATGGCGATTGGCCAGTCCCAGACAAGTGAAGGGAAGTGAAATGCGTCATGCAACATGATCCATTCCTCCTTCTGTTACTGCGGTAGATGGCGATCGGACAAATCCCCACACAAGGGAAGGGAAGTGAAATGCCTCTTGCATCGTCATGACTTTATCTCCCCTTTGGGCACGCGGTACATCTTGGGCGAAGTGCCGAGTGCCTGCTTGTAGCGATAGGTGGTCTCCTTTACCAGCCGTTTGGCGATGGGGCTGTCCGGGTCATCCAGATTGCCGAACACCAGCGCCTTGGTGGGGCAGGATTCCACGCAGGCCGGCTCCTTGCCCGCCGCCAGGTTGGTCCTGCGGCAAAAGTCGCACTTGTCGGCCACCTTGGTCACAGGGTTGATAAAGCGCACCTGATAGGGGCAGGCGGCCAGACAGTACATGCAGCCGACGCAAAGATCCGGGTTGACGTCGACGATGCCATCCTCCTTGCGGATATGGGAGGCACCGGTCGGGCAGACGTGCACGCAGGGAGCGTTGTCGCAGTGCTGGCAGGACTTGCGAAAGAAGTGGTACTCGGCATCGGGGAAGGTGCCGATGGGGCCGGAGCGGATGATCTCGAGGCGCGAGACCCCCTCTGGCACCTGATTCACCTCCCGGCAGGCATCCATGCAGGCGGTACAGCCGATACAGGCCGTCTCGTCGTGGATCATGCCAAAGCGTACCCCGTCGATGGTCTGGCTGTGGGCGAGGGGGGTGGCAAGGGAGCGAGTCGGCCCTGTCATCATGATGAGGGCCCCCGCACTCATCCCCGCCATGAAGTGACGGCGAGAGCAGCTCATGGTGCCTCCTTGCCCGAGGTGGTGTTCGCCTTGGCCGCCTTGACGACCTCATGCTGCTTGCTGTGGCAGTCGACGCAGAGCTTGATGCGGGACTTCTCCGGAATCGCCACCATGGGCTCCTTGGCCGGGTGCAGCTGGTGGCAGCTGGTGCAGGTGAGCTTGGTAGCGTGCACGTCGTGGGCCCAGAGCGCCTCGCGCAGCACTTTGGGCTCGTGACAGCTCATGCAGACCCCGTTCTGCTCGGCGATGGGGTAGCTCTCGGTACTCTGTTTGTTATTGAAGCTGTCGCTAAAGCGCATCACGTCCTTGACCCCTTCCCGGTGTTGAGGGGAGGGTTGACCGTGGCAGTTGGTGCAGGTTACCGGCGCCAGGTTGTTGGGGTTGGTCGCCTGGCCGTGCTTGCCGTGCATGCCTTCGACCTGCTCCTTGTGGCAGTCGGTGCAGGCCTTGTCGGCACTGCGCAGAAATTCCACTTCATGTGTAGTCGGTGCCGGGGCGGTTGCCGCATCGGCCGCCTGGCCCTGCAGGCTGGTGAGCAGCATGGCTGCCATCAGCATCAGTCGTAAGAAATCCATTGTTAAATCACCCATAGGAAGCCTCCATCCGGCTGCGGGCCCGACACTGGGGGCCCGCATGCCTCGTCATTGTGCGAGCCGTCCGGCCGCTTTGGCCTCGGCATCCCAGGCGGGGACTGTGGTCTTGAGGAACTGGGCCTTGTCGCTGTTCATCTGCTTCATGTCCATGCCAAGAGCGGCCTGGGCCTTCTCCTTGCTGGAGATGTCAGGAATGGCGATCTCGTGGCTGATCCCCTTGGCGGCCAGCAGGCGTGCCAGCTTGGTGCGGGCATCGGCGGCCTTGTCCAGGGCGGTTCCCAGCATGCGCAGCGCCACTTCCGGGGCGTGCATCTGCACCCCGTGGGAGGCGATGGAGAAGTCCCAGCGCCATTGGGCGTGACGGATGTCCTGCAGAATGTCCTTCATCTCGGCCTCGGTGGCGCCGGCATCCCAGGCGGCCTTGGCTTCAAAGTGGGCGTGCACCAGCTGCTTCTCGACTTTGAGCTTGATTTCGGTGACGGCGTCCTTGCGCTGCTTGACCACCCCTTGCAGCATCTCCTTGCTCTGGGTGTGGCAGTTGCGGCAGGTCTGATCGAAGCGATCGAAGGGGTTGCCTACCTTGTGATCCGTGTAGACCTTGCCCTGTTCGTTCTGCACCTTGGGCATGTGGCAGTCGACGCAGGCGACGTTGTTCTGGCCGTGAATGCCGGCGCGCCAGGTCTCGTACTCGGGGTGCTGGGCTTTGAGCATGGGGGTCTTGGAGAGGGCATGGGTCCAGTCGGCAAAGCCAATCTCGTCGTAATACTCTTCCATCTGCTCAACAGTCGTACCCTTGTCCCAGGGGAATTTCACCGCCTTGGTGGGGCCGCTGAAGTAGTACTCCACGTGGCACTGGCCGCACACCTGAGACTGCTGATCGAAGCGCCCCTGCTCCTTGAACGGCTTGCCGATAGCGGTCATGGCCCGGTCGGCATAGGGACGGGAGAGGTGCAGGGCGGGTTTCCCTTCCTTGAACTCTTTCGAGGCGGTGTCGTGGCAGTCGGCGCAGCCGATGGTGTTGACGATCTCCGGTCCGCCTTTTGCCCACATGCCCTTGAAGTAGCCATCCTCACCCCTCTCGTCGATGACGCGGGCCACGTCCGGGCCTTTGCAACTCCAGCAGGCCATGGGCAGCGGACCGTCTTCGGCAGTCTTGGGGGCGCCGGTACGCAGGGTTTCCCGCACGTCGGTCAGCGCATAGAAGTGGCCGCGCGGCTTGTTGTAATCCTTGGAGAAGGGGTAGCCGGCCCAGAGCACCACCATCTGCGGATCTTCCGCCAGGGCGTCGGTGCGCTCGCGGCTCTCGCTGGTGCCTTTCCAGCTGGTGAACTGATCGGCGTGATCCTTGGCGAACAGCTCGCTGCGCGCCTCGATCTTGCCCTTGCTTTGTGCCTCGTCGGCCGCCTGTGCCCAGCCGCTGGTGCCAAGGCAGGTGGTAAGCAGCAGGGCGGCGAGGCCCAGCATGGTCTGTCTGTTGTGTGAACTCACGATCATCACTCCCAAATCGATCTCATTGCCAAGCCTGACCGTTCCATCCTGGATGTGGGCATCAGCCCCCGCACTAGGCAGGAGCAGGCAGGCCGATTAATTGTTATTAGTGAATAAAACCCATGTATTTATGCGATTGCTCGAGCTGGATATTACCAAATGGGTAAAACGAATGATGATTTATCGGGAGCGGGATTGCGCTAGATCAATTGGCGGAGCCGGCAACAAGCGGAAATGAGATCCCGGTTAAATTATGAGGAAACTCAACTTATTGCACCATTGTTAACGCTGTTGTCTGGCGACAGTGGGCTCAGTTGCCCGCCAGCCCGCGTCCGGCAAGGAAATGTGCGTCAAATGGCGCGAGCTGTATTCATTTAGGGATAGAAAATTTCTAATGTATATATATGCATTATTAACTTTAGGGGAGGGAGTCATTATAATCCCCTTATTGCCGGATTCAATCAGAGGATTGTCCATGGATACCATGGCCTATTCGAACGATGATCCAGTAAAAAGAGCCGGCGCTTGCCGGCTCTTTTTCCATCTGGTGTTTGCTTGTCGGCCTCTTTGCCGAGCGGGCCGTCTGGCCTAGCGTGGCAAGGGGATCAAGCCAGGGCCTGGGCCAGCAGGTGGATGGGGTGTTCGCAGCGGAACGCTGTGCTCATCTCGATCTGCCATTTGCAGGTTTCGCAGTCGGTGATGACCAGATCGGGCTTGAGCCGGTTTATCTGATCAAACAGCCCCTCGCCGATGGCCTGGCTGGTCTGGTAGTTCTCCGACTTGAAGCCGTAGGTACCGGCGATGCCGCAGCACTGGGAGTCCAGCACCGTCACCTTGACCCCTGGGATGGCGCGCAGCAGCTCCAGGGTATAGATGACCCCCCCATCTTCTCCATGTGGCAGGGGGTGTGGTAGGCGATGTGCAGATTGAGCGGCTTCATCGCCGGCTTGTTGCCCTGGTAGAACTCGTTCCACAGGAAGCGGGTCACCAGCGAGATGCGATCGCGCACCTTGTGGTTGTCCTGCTCCAGCAGGTGGGGGTATTCGTCGCGCAGGGTGAAGCCGCAGGTGGAGGAGGTGGCTAGTAGCGGCATCTCGTTGCCGAGCAGGGTGTTCTCCAGCTGCTGGATGTTGAAGGCCGCCTGCTGCTTGGCCTTGTCCATGAAGCCGTTGGCAATCAGCGGCACGCCGCAGCACTTCTCCCGCTCCAGCAGCTGGACGCCGATGTTCATGGCGTTGAGCACCTGCACCAGCTCCTTGCCAAGTTGCGGGTGGTTGTAGTTGACGTAGCAGCCGTGGAAGTAGGCAATTTGGCGCGTAAAGCGGGCCTGACTCGCTTTCTGCTTTTTGTACCAGCCGCGGAAGGTGCCCTGGGAGTATTTGGGCAGGTCGCGGTGGGAGGAGACCCCCAGCGCCTTGTCCAGCACCAGCTTCATCGGCTTGAGGCCGGTGGTGAAGTTGACCACCGGGGCCATCAGGGTGGACATGCTGCCCATCAGGTCGGTGTGGGAGAGCACGAACTCGCGGATCCCCGGTTTGAAGCCGCTGTACTGGTGTTTGGCCTTGGCGATGATGTCGCCGATGCGCACCCCGCTCGGGCAGGCCACTTCGCAGCGCTTGCAGTTGGTGCAGTACTTGAGGGCGCTGTCAAAGAGCTCCGGGCTCTTGATGCGCAGCCGCTCCCCATCCGGGCCCGCCTGCTTGGGGCCTGGGTAGGCCGGGTTGGCCTTGGCCACCGGGCAGTAGGCGGTACAGACGGTGCATTTGATGCACTGATCGAAGGTTTGGTTGGCATGATCCAGTAGCATGTCAGTTCTCCTCCCGTTGGGTGTGAAGGCACGGGATATGGGACAAAATCGTCATTGGGCTGAACTCAAAATATGACCGGCAGCCTGCCAGCCGGTGGCAACGGCCACGCCTGAGCCTGACCCTTCTTTTATGGGGTCATAGTGCGCCAGCACGCTACCGGCGCCGTAGAGGTTGACGAGCGGTTTGCCGCCACGCAGCACTCTGAGCTTGTCGTCGGTCTTGACCCCGAAACCCATGAAGGGGTGGTGGTCGAACAGGCGGCGGCCGGCCCAGGCGTCGCGCTCGGGCAGGCTCAGCACGTCGGCGTTGAAGATGGGCTCACGAATGCCGCGCAGGCGCGACTCCAGCCCGCGGCTGAAGAAGCTGCCGGAGGCGAGTACAAAGTTATCCGCTTCAAAGAGTTGATCGTCGCCATTCTGGCTGTGCACGCCGATGACCCGATCTCCGTCGTAACGGGCGCCCAGCACCCGCTCGCTGGTGAGGAAGGTGCCGCCAAGGGCCATGAAGCGGCGCTTGAGGGCCTCCTGCATCCGCATGCCAATAAGCGACGGCGGCATGGTGGCAACCTCCTTGATGATGCAGCCGGTGCGCTGCTCCAGCTCCGTCAGGCGCGGGCCGACCAGCCCCAGCGACAGGCAGGCGGGCAGCACCAGGTGGCGGCAGCGCGGCTCACCGCTCTCCTGCACCATGCGGCTGATCTCGCGGGCTAGATCCGTCAGCAGGTCATGCTGGCCATTGCCCTGCTTGTCAAACAGGCGGGCGATGTCGGCGGAGCGAAACTCGTGGGGATTGCGGCTGAACTCGGCCAGCTGGGGCAGCCGAATTTCCCCGGTCAGGATGCGGCAGTGGGCGAAGCGCGCGTGGGTCGCGAGATTCGCTGCCGCGAGCTCGGGGTGAAAGTCGCGAAATCCCTCCAGGGTGGCCAGCAGGATGGCGTCGGGGGCCGGTGCATCGGTCACGCAGGCGCAGGTGTCGGGGGAGAGCCAGGTGGCTTTGAGGGTGCCGATGGGGGTCAGCCGCTGGTGGTTGCGCTCCTGGCGAAACAGCGGCAAGCCCTGGGCGGCGCAGTGGCGTTGCAGATCATCGAGGCTCGCCGCGATATGGGCCAGCCCCACCTTGCTGTAGGGATGCTCGGGGTTGGCGGCCATAAAGGCGGGCAGGGCGGCGCGGGGATCTCCCTCGCTCTCCAGCAGATCCACCGAGCCGGAGGAGAAGTGCAGGGCGCTCTGGCCGGAGGCCATCAGCAGGGTCTTCTGGCCGGCCTCGGCCAGGCGCAGGGCCGCGGAGAGGCCCGCCATGCCGCCGCCGATAGCGATGCTGTCAAATTTCATGGCTGCGCTCCTTGGTGGGATTGGCGGTGCTGGCGTCTTGCGGGAAGGGGGGCTCGGCCACCAGGTGGGGGGCCGTCCACTCGCCAAGGCCGAACAGCCCCTCGTAGATCCAGTAGGTAAATTCGGCTTCGCGCAGGGCATCGCCCCACAGCACGGGGCGGGTGCCCTTGTAGCGCTCCTCCAGGAACTGGCGCAGCATGACGCAAGCCTGGCGGCCGTCGGCCTTGCCGTACTCCTGCATCAGGCCGGCGGCGCGATAGGCGCACAGCTCCCCCTGACAGGGTCCCATGCCCAGACGAGTGCGGCGGCGCAGATCCACCAGGTTGTCCACATCCAGCTCGCGCAGGGCGTATTCGATTTCACCTGCGGTCACCATCTCGCATTCGCAGATGAGGGCGTTGGCCTTGGGATTGTCGCGGAAAAAGGCGATGACCCGCTCGCCGTGACGGTACTGGGCCGAGCCTTCAGCCGGGACCGAGAGACCGGGGGCGGAGACCTTCTCCGGATCCCGCGAGCCGGGCAGGCTCAGTTCAGCGGTGCGGCACGGTTTGCTGTTGCCAAGCTTCTTGGCAAGCAAGTCGGTGGCCCATTCTGCCATCAGCCGGTAGGTCATCAGCTTGCCGCCGGTGATGGTGTTGAAGCCCTTGAGCCCGTCGCGCTCGGCGTGATCCAGCAGCACTATGCCACGGCTAATGTTGCGGCCGGACTCGTCGCCATCCACCGCCACCAGCGGGCGAACCCCGGCATAGGCGCGCAGCAATCGGGTGCGGGCCATGATGGGGGCCAGTTTTATCCCTTCGCGCAGCAGCACTTCCACCTCTTCAGGCTCGACGGTGAGCTGGTCAATCTTGTGGTAATCGATGCGACTCGAGGTGGTGCCGATGAGGGAGATGGTATCGCCCGGCACCAGGATGTCCGCGTCCGCCGGTTTGCGGGCGCGGTTGAGCACCAGCTGGTTGATGCGGTAATCCATGATTAGCAGGGAGCCCTTGGCCGGGAACATGCGGATGCCGAGATCGGCGTACTCGCAGATCTGCTGGCCCCAGATGCCGGCGGCGTTGATCACCTCCTGGCACTCCACCTCGAACGCTTCGCCGGTGCGGGTGTTGATCGCCTTGACCCCGTGCACTCTGTCTTGGGTGCGCAGCAGCCCCAGCACCTTGCTGTGGGTGAAGATGCGGGCGCCGTGCTCCTTGGCATCCAGCACGTTGGCGGCAGCCAGACGGAAGGGGTCGACCGTGCCGTCCGGCACCTGAATGGCGCCGATCAGCGCCGGGTTGACGTTGGGTTCAAGGCGTAGCGCCTCGGCGGGATCCAGCTGGCGGGCGTCGATGCCCGCCAGGGCGCAGGCGTCCATGAAGGTATTTTGAAAATGGATGTCATCTTCCGGCAGGGTGATGAAGAGGCCGCCGGTGTCCTCGACGCAGTGGCTGGCGATCCGCTTGAGGATGCGGTTCTCCTGAATGCACTCGCGGGCGGACTCCTGATCCGTCACCGCGTAGCGGGCGCCGGAGTGAAGCAGGCCATGGTTGCGGCCCGTGGTGCCGGCGGCGATGTCGTCCCGCTCAAGCAGGATGCAGTCGATGCCGCGCAGTGCGCAATCGCGCATGATGCCGGCGCCGGTGGCGCCACCCCCTATGATGACGACTTGTGTGGTGATTCTTTTCATTCTTGCCCGTCTCATCTCTTCCAGATAAGGCCAGTGTGGCGCCTTCACGACGTAAAATGTTTGATATGGGCCAAATTAATGTTCGTAAACGCTCATTAAGTGTGAGGCGATGAGCGAAATGTGATGAACCTCACGTCACCGTCGAGGCGGGCAGGGGAAAGCATGACGGGAGGGGAGAAGGCCAGCCCGGGGGCTGGCCAGAGGGCGGCGTGGGGGAAACCTCAGCCGCAGCACTTCTTGAACTTCTTGCCGCTGCCACAGGGGCAGGGGTCGTTTCGCCCCACCCGCAGCGGCGCCGGATCCTGCTCGCCGTCGGTGTAGACCCAGCGCCCCTGATGGCGCACGAAGCGGGATCGCTCATGGAGGCAGTGACGTTCGTCCCCTTCCAGGAACCAGGCCTTGAATTCCACCATGCCGAGGGTGTCATCGGGGCCGCCCTGGCTGGTGAGGATCTCGAGGCCATCCCAGCGGGTGTCGGTCGATGAGAGGTCGGCCGCGGTCAGCCCGTTCAGATAGTCCGGGTGCCAGCTGTGTACCAGATATTCTCCCAATCCCAGCACGAAGGCGCTGTAGCGGGATCGCATCAGCTGCTCCGGGGTGGCGGCGGGCTGACCTGCGTGGAGTACACCGCAGCACTTGGCAAGAAAAAGAGAGGAACCGCAAGGACATAGGTTCATGAGTCAGCTCATCTGGTCGATAATTAAAGGTGGCGGGATTGTAGCGAACGCACTTCCCTTTCGGCCAGCTTCCCATGCCGTTTAGGCAGACATCATGCAGCAATGAACACAGCACAAAGGGTGACACAATGACACTTAAGCAGAAGATCCTGTTACTGGGGGCCATCCCCGTGCTGCTGATGGCCCTGGTGGTCAATCTCAGCAACTACCTGGTGGCCAGGAGCGATCTGGAATCGGATCTGGTGGTGGCGCGGGAGAGGGCAATCAAGGAGCGCAAGGCGCTGCTCAGCAGTTATCTGATGCTGGCCAAGACGGCCATCGAGGGCAGCTACGGCAAGCCTGACAGCCCCGAAGTGCGCCAGCAGGTGAAGGAGATATTGCGGCCGCTGCGCTATGGCAGCGACGGCTACTTCTTCGTCTACGACTATCAGGGCAATACCGTGCTGCTGCCGACCCGGCCCGAGATGGAGGGGAAGAACCGCTGGCAGGACAAGGATACCAAGGGTGCCTTCCTCATTCAGGGGATCATCAAGTCGGCGCGGGAAGGAGATGGCTTCTCGGAGTACTGGACCAACAAGCCCTCTATCGGGCGGGATGCCCCCAAGCTCTCCTTCAATCTGGTGCTCGACAAGTATCAGTGGGTCGTGGGCACGGGCTTCTACATCGACGACATCGACAATGAGCTGGCCACCCTGCGCAGCGAGCGGGAGGAGACCATGTATGGCTCCCTGAAAACCGGGGTGCTGTTCATCCTGGTGATCCTGGGGGTGACCCTGGCGGCCACCGTGGTGATCGGCAACCGGGTCACCCGCCCGCTGGCGGATGCGGTTGCCGCACTCAATGACATCGCCGACGGGGACGGGGATCTGACCCAGCGCCTCAAGGTGCAGAGCAAGGACGAGGTGGGGCAGCTGGCCGCCGCCTTCAACCGCTTCGTCGAGCGGATCCAGTCGGTGGTGAGCCAGGTGGGGGAGACCAGCCACCAGTTGCTGGGGGCCGTGGATCGGCTGCATAGCCTGAGCGAGCATGCGGACAGGCAGATGCAGGGCCATGGCAAGGAGACGGATCAGGTGGTGACCGCGGTGACCGAGATGAGCTCCACCGCCCAGGAGGTGGCGGCGAGCGCTTCCAACGCCGCCAGCGCCACCAGCGATGCGGCCCGCGAGTCCGATGCGGCCCGGGGGGTGGTGAACAGCGCCATCGGCAGCATCAACCGGCTGGTGGACGAAGTGCATGTGGCGGCCGGGGTCATCGAGCAGCTCGCCCACGAGACCGGCAAGATAGGCTCCGTGGTGGAGGTCATTCGCGGCATCGCCGATCAGACCAACCTGCTGGCCCTCAACGCCGCCATCGAGGCGGCCCGGGCGGGCGAGCAGGGGCGCGGCTTTGCGGTGGTGGCGGACGAGGTGCGATCCCTCGCGGGCCGTACCCAGCAGAGCACCAAAGAGATCAACGAGATGCTCCAGCGCCTGCAGGGCGGAGTGAAACAGGCGGTGGAGGTGATGCAGGCCAGCGAGGCACGCAGCCAGGAGACGGTGCAGGAGGCGAGCCACATCGCCAGCTCCCTGGACAGCATGGTGGCGGCGGTCGGCACCATCAACGACATGAACATCCAGATCGCCACGGCCGCCGAGGAGCAGCACGCGGTCTCCGAGGAGATCAACAAGAACCTGGTGGCCATCCAGCAGATCGTCAGCGAGCTGACCGAGGCGTCCGGGGAGTCCAGCACCACCACCCGCGCCCTGGCAGGCACGGGTGACAAATTGCGCCAACTCGTCTCCCGCTTCCGTTACTAATCACATTTTTGCCGTCTGGACAGGATTTCCAGACGGCAAATTTGGGGATCGGCGCAGAATGTGTGAAAATCGCGCCATTCGTTCCTTTCGTTAGCCCCAACCCTATGAATGAGATCGTGAAAGGCAGTATCGATTTGATCCGTCAGCTCAACTACGGCCTGGTCTATGCCAGCCTGGAGGAGCACAAGGAGCTGTCCCGTACCGATCTGTCCCGTCTGACCGGCCTGTCGCCGGCCAGCATCACCAAGATCACCCGCGAGCTGCTGGACGGCGGCCTGGTGGTCACCTGCGGCGAGAGCTCGGTGGGGCGTGGCCGTCGCCAGACCCTGCTGCGCATCAACGAGCGCCGCTTCCAGTTTCTCTCCATGCGCCTGGGGCGCGGCTATGTGGACATGGCCCTGTTCGATCTCGCGGGTCACTCCCTGGCACGCCATCGCCATGTCTTCAACGAGGCGGAGCGTGCCGAGCTGCTGGCCAGCCTGGTGCGGGCCATCGAGGGCTTTTTGCCCAAGAAGGCGCTGCGTCTGGCCTGCATCGCCCTCTGCCTGCCCGGCCAGGTGGAGCGCCACTCCGGCATGGTCAAGCATTTTCCCTATTACGATCTGCGCAACTGGCCCCTCGGTCCCACCCTGCAGGAAGCCTTCTCGGTACCCGTGCTGGTGAGCGGCGACGTGCGCACCTGGATCCAGGCCGAGCGGGAGTGGGGCGCCGCCAGGAACTGCTCGGATGCGGTGCTGGTGTTCGTGCACAACGACATCGGGGTCGGCATGGTGGTCAATGGCCAGCTCATCGAGAGCGAGTCGGCTCTGCTCGGGGATCTCAGCCATCTGCAGCTCGAACCCTATGGCCAGCGCTGCTACTGCGGTGGCTTCGGCTGCGCCTGCACCCTCGTGACCAATCAGGCGCTGGAGGCGCAATATCGGGAGCTGCGTGAACGGATGCAGGAGTTCGATCTGCCCGAAAGCGTCACCATCCGCGAGCTGTGCGAGTTGGCGCTGGCCGGCAACAGCCTGTGTCAGGACATCCTGCACCAGGCAGCAGGCCGCCTCTCCCGGGTACTGGCGAACCTCATCTGCCTGCTCAACCCGGGCAAGCTGCTGCTCGGGGGGGAGATCACCCGGGCCGATCGACTGCTCTTCCCCATGTTGCACCAGTCCCTGGCAAGCCAGTTGCCCGCCGAGTACCTGGTGCGCCTGCAGATTGAATCCACCCACTTCTACGAAGATCCCACCAAACCCACCTCGGTGCAGGTGCACAAGGCCCTGCGCGATGGCAGTCTGCTGCTCGACTTGTTGCGAGGCGACAAGGAGGCATGAGGCTCGGGTTGCAAGGACGCTTCCTGCTCATTCTCTGTCTGGTCAGTCTGTTGCAACTGGTGTTGCTGAGCGGGGCCAGCTACTACTATGTCGCCGGGCAGCGCTACCGTGAGGTGGGGGATCAGGCCCTGGATGTGGCACGGCTGGTGGCGCGGGAGTCCGGCGTCATCGCCGGGGTGAAGCGGGCGGATACGGTCCGCCTCAATGCCCTGGTGGAGCGGATCCGCGCCGAGGTCGGGGCCAGCTACATCGTCATCGGGGACAGGCAGGCACGCCGCCTGGTGCACCCCAATGCGGACCGGATTGGCAAAGCCATGGTGGGGGATGATCCCGAGCGTGCCCTGCAGGGAGAAGCCTATATCTCCAGGGCCCAAGGGTCCCTTGGGGTCTCGGTGCGCGGCAAGGGGCCCATCCGGGACGAGATGGGCAAGATCATCGGGGTGGTGTCGGTCGGCTATCTGGTGCGGGACATCGATGCGGATCTGCAGGGCTATTTGCGCTTTGGCCTGGCCATGACATTGCTCATTGTGGTACTCAACAGTGTCGCAGCCGCCTGGCTGGCCCGGCGCTACAAGAAGGCGATATTCGGCTTTGAACCCGAGCAGATGGGGCGACTCTATGCGGAGCTCGACTGTACCCTGCGCACGGTGCGCGAGGGGATCCTCACCATCGACGAGCAAGGGCGCCTCACCTCCCTGAACCCCAACGGCATCAAGCTGCTGCGCCTAGACGACACCACCGCCAGGAGCGCCATCGGCCAGCCCATTGGTCACCTGCTGCCGGGCAGTCGCATGCTCTCCATCCTGCAAGAGCAGACCCCCCAGTTTGACGAGGAGATAGTGCTCAACGGCCAGTCCCTCATCGTCAACCGCTTGCCGCTGGTGCGCGAGGGCAAGCTGATCGGCGCCGTGTCGAGTTTTCGCCGCAAGGACGAGCTGGCGGAACTCAGCGCCCAGCTCTCCCAGGTGCAGGCCTACAGCGATCTGCTGCGGGTGCAGACCCACGAGCACAACAACCAGCTCGGGACCATCGCCGGCCTCATTGAGCTCGGTGCTACCCGGGAGGCGCTCGCCTTCATCGGGCGGGAGGCGGCCACCGAGCAGACCCTGCTCGGCTTCCTGATGGGGGCCATCGCCAAACCCAAGGTGGCGGGGTTGCTGCTCGGCAAATACCACAGGGCCCACGAGCTCGGTCTTGAGCTCGTGATCGATCCCGATGCCCGTCTGCACGATATTCCTGCCCGTGTCAGCGGTTCCCAGCTGGTAACGGTGCTGGGCAACCTCATCGACAACGCCTTCGAGGCGACCCGCCGCCACGGTGCGCCCTATCAGCCCATCCGGGTTTCCCTGAGCGATCTGGGGCAGGATCTGGTGCTGGAGGTGGAGGATGGGGCTGGCGGTATCGACCCGCAGTTGGCGGACAGGTTGTTCGAACAGGGGGTCAGCAGCAAGCCCGAGCCAGGACACGGTATCGGGCTCTCCCTGGTGCGCAAGACCCTGGATGCCCTGCAGGGGGAGATCACCATCGAAGCCACGACGCAGGGAAGTTGCGTCGTCTGTTACATTCCCAAGGAGGTGTGAGTGATCAAGATCCTGATCGTCGAGGATGATCCCGCCATTGCCGAGATCCACCGCCGCTTCGTGCAGCGCCTCGCCGGTTTTGAGGTGCTGGGGGTGGCGTTGACCCTGTTCGATGCCAGGGAGCAGATAGGGATCCTCCGGCCCGATCTGGTGCTGCTGGATGTCTGGCTGCCCGATGGAGAGGGGTTCTCGCTATTGAGAGAGCTGCGCCAGGCGGGGGCGAGTCTGGATGTGATCCTGCTCACCGCGGCGCGGGAAGCCGCTGCCCTGCAGGAGGCGATGCGCCTCGGGGTGGTGGATTTCATCTTGAAGCCCGTGGTGTTCGAGCGCCTGCGCGACACCCTGGAGAAGTACCATCAGAGCATCGCCGCCCTGGCGGCGTTGGCCGACATCGATCAGCAGGCGGTGGACACCCTGTTCGGTACGCCGTTGCAGCAGGTGGCGGCAGAGGGACTGCCCAAGGGCATCGATGCTCTCACCCTGCAGCGGGTGCTGACGGCCCTGACTCCGGAGGCCGCCAGTGCCGAGGAGATAGGCAGCCGTATAGGGGTGAGCCGGACCACGGCACGCCGCTATCTGGAATTTCTGGTGGGGCAGAAACTGGCGAGCCCCGAGCTCGAATATGGCACCGTCGGGCGGCCGGAGCGGCGTTACCGCAAGCCGTGATCCGATCGCCCGGAACCTGTTGTCCAGACAAGAAAAGAGCGCCTTTCGGCGCTCTTTTTATCAGGGTTTGCTTCCCGTGGGCATCAAGGTCTCTGCGCGTGATGGTCAGGGTTCAGAGGTGGCAGAGGCTCATCGATTCAGTGGCTGGTGGCAGGCTCCCCCTTGGGGGCCCGGCGAGCCTGCCACCACTGCCAGACGGGCAGCAGCAACATGGTCAGGGTGATCACCGTGAAGGCGAGGGTGATGGGGCGCTCCCACAGGAAGCTCAGGCTGCCGTCGTTGATCACCAGGGCCCGGCGCAGGTTGTCCTCCAGCATGCCCCCCAGGATGAAGCCGAGCAGCATGGGGGCCATGGGGAAGGTGAGCAGGCGCAGGCCGATGGCGATCAGTGCAACGATGGCCATCACATGGATGTCCATGGTGTTGAAGGAGACCAGATAGACCCCGGTCAGGGAGAACAGCAGCACCATGGGGATGAGCACGGGGCGCGGCACCGCCAGTACCCGGGCCAGGTAGGGGATGAGGGGGAGGTTCAGGATCAACAGCACCACGTTGCCCAGATACATGGAGATGATCACCGACCAGAAGACGTCCGGATGCTCCATGAATAGACGCGGGCCCGGCTGGATGCCGTAGGCCACCAGGGCGCCCAGGATGAGGGCCGTGGTGCCGGAGCCCGGGATCCCCAGGGTCAGCAGGGGCACGAAGGAGCCGGTGGAGGCGGCGTTGTTGGCCGCTTCCGGGGCGGCCAGACCGCGCAGGCTGCCCTTGCCGAACTGCTCCTGGCGCTGCTTGCCGGCGATGTTGCGCTCGGCGCCATAGGCCATGAAGGCGGCGATGGTGGCGCCGGCTCCCGGCAACACGCCGATGAGAAAGCCCAGCACCGAGGAGCGGGCGATGGGAGGCGCGATCTCCCTGACCTCTTCCTTGCTCAGCTTGAGGCTGCCGAGCTGCTGCATCTGCCTGGCCTCTTCCTCGCTGCTGTCCTTGCCGGGGCGCAGCACCGCCATCAGGATCTCCGCGAGGGCAAAGGTGGCCATGGCCAGCAGCAGGAAGGAGAAGCCGTCACGCAGGTCCGGCAGGCCGAAGGTAAACCTGTCTACTCCGACACTGCGGTCGATGCCGATGGTGGAGATCATGATGCCGAACAGCGCCATGATCAGCGCCTTGAGCACCTGCCCCTTGCCGGCAAAGGCCGCCACGGCGGAGAGGCCCAGCACCATGAGGGCGAAGTAATCCGCCGACTGGAAGGAGAGGGAGACCTTGGCGAGCAGGGGCGCCGCCACCATCAGCATAATGGCGGAGAGGGTGCCGCCGGTGAAGGAGGCGTAGGCGGCGATGGCCAGCGCCTTGCCCGCCTGTCCCTTGCAGGCCAGGGGATAGCCGTCGAAGGCGGTGACCACGGTGGCGGAGCAGCCGGGGGCGTTGATCAGGATGGAGGAGGTGGAGCCCCCGAAGATGGCGCCGTAATAGACCCCCGCCATCAAGATGATGCCGGAGGCCGGATCCAGGCCATAGGTGATGGGGATCATCAGGGCGATGGCAGTGACCGGGCCAAGGCCCGGCAACATGCCGATAAAGGTGCCGATGAAGCAGCCAAGCACCACCATCATCAGGTTGACCGGCAGCAGTGCAGTGCCGAGTCCTTGCAAGATTCCGTCTAACATGGTGACTCCTTAGAAACCGAGCAGGGTGAACAGGCGACCCGGCTCCAGATAGATGTTGAGCCCCTTGGTGAGCAGGGCCCAGAAGCCGATGGAGAAGGGGACGCTGATCATCAGGCCGTAGCGCAGGCTGGGCTCACCGAGCACCCGGATGCCCACGCTCAGGAAGGCGATGGTCGAGAGCACGAAGCCAAACCAGGTGAGCCCCAGTCCGTAGATGACCATGAGCCCGAGCAGGATGAAGACCCGGCGCCAGTCCCCCTCTTCCCGGCGCAGGGGCTCGCCCCCGGGGAAGAGCACCAGCAGCAGGGAGAGCAGCGCCCCGAGCCCGGCCAGGGCATAGGGCAGGGTGCTGGCGGTGAAGGGGTCGTATTCGTCGCCGGGGTAGCCCGGTATCTCGGTGGCGTAGTAGCCATAGGCGAGGGAGAGCAGCAGAAACAGCAGGCCCCCCAGTCGCTCCTTGGTAATGTTCATCTTTTGACTCCAACATGAGCGGCGGGCCTGCGCCCGCCTGCGATGGGACAGCGAGGGTTATTTGATGAAGCCGAGCTCGCGCATCAGGCCGCCGATCTGCTGCTCCTGGCCGTCAAGGAAGGCGGTGAACTCGGGACCGGACTGGTAGAGGTTGGTCCAGCTGTTGCGGCTGCGGACCACTTCCCACTCCGGCTTGTCGTACATCTGCTTGAGCAGGGCGGCAAACTCGGCGGATTTCTCCGGGCTGATGGTGGGGGAGGCGAAGTAACCGCGCCAGTTGGCGAAGACGGTGGGGTTGTTCTGCTCGCTGAAGGTGGGGATCTGCTCCGCCCCCGGCAGGCGTTTGTCGGAAGTGACCCCGAGGATCCGCATCTGGCCTGACTTGACCGCTTCCATCGCCTCGCCAAAGCCGGTGGAGATGGCCTGGGTCTCTCCGGCCAGCACGGCGGCCATGGCGCTGCCGCCGGCATCGTAGGCGACGTAGCGCAGTTTGCTGGCGTCGGCGCCGGCATTCTTGAAGGTCAGGGCGGCGACCAGGTGATCCAGGCTGCCACGGGCGGAACCCCCGGCAATCTTCACCTTGGCCGGGTTCTCCTCGTAGGCGGCCAGCAGCTGGGCCCAGTTCTGATAGGGGGAGTCCGCCTTCACCGCCAGCGCCTGGTAGTCGGCGATGATGGCGGCCACCGGCGTCAGATCACGGAAGGACTGGGGCAGCTCCTTGGAGAGGGATTTGACGATGATGGGGGTGGAGTTGACCATCAGAGTCTTGTCGGACTGGGCCGAGGTCTCGATGAGGTGGGCGATGGCCTTGGCGCCGCCACCGGCGGACATGTTCTGGTAGGAGACGGTCTTGACCAGACCGGACTTGGCCAGCACTTCACCGGTGCCGCGGGCCGTGGTATCCCAGCCGCCGCCAGCGCCGCCCGGGATCAGGAAGTGGACTTCGTTGATCTGGGCGTGGGCGCCGACGCTCAGTGCGAGCAGACTACCGATCAGGGTACGCTTGAAGGTTCCTTGCAACATGGTGCTCTCCTTGTGATTGTTGCAAGAAGGTTAATTAATCATGCCTGACTGGAAAACAATCTGACCGTAATGGCTATTAAGGCTGTTGTGGCCATTGTGTTCATTCTGGTCATGGGCCGAAGAGGGGGGCGCGTATAGAAACGAGGCGCCCGTGAGCGCCTCGTCCGGCAAGGATCACTGGGTCGGTTTCGCCGCCGATGTGCTGATGTCCTCCTTCGCCTCCTGTTTCAGGGCATCGCTCGCCTGCTGGCGCAGAGCCACCTGCTCCATCACCAGCTTGTAGGCGATGTAGTACTTGTAGATGTTGCCCACATAGGTGACCGTCTCGGGGCCGATTTTCTCTGCCGCCACGTACTCGACATTGTGGAACCAGACGTTGGGATCCAGCCCCCGTTTCCTGGCCTCGGCACGGAGCCTGGCTACCCGGGCGGGGCCGGCATTGTAGGAGGCGAACGAGAAGAGGGCCTTGTCGAGGGCGGTCATGGGCTCGTCCGCATAGTAGTGATCGATCATCCAGCGCATGTATTTGACGCCCCCGTGAATATTGGGCTCGAGCTGGCGGATGTCGCCGACCTTCAGCCCCTTGCCGGTGGCGGGCATGATCTGCATGATGCCGATGGCGCCCACATGGCTACGGGCATGATGGTTGAGGGCGGACTCCTGGTAGCCCTGGGCCGCCATCAGCAGCCAGTCCATGTCATAGCGTTCGCCATATTCACGGAACAGCTCGACCACCTGCAGGAATTTCTTGCGCTCCGCCTCGGCGGCGGCGCTTTTGACGAACTTGTTCTGCTTGAGATAACGGGCCAGGATCTCATCCCCCGTCGCCTTGCCGCGCAGCGCCTTGATCTGCTCGTTGAGCATGGCGAGCAACTGGGGGCTCTCCTTGCGCACCGCCCAGGCGATGACGCCCCCTTCCCGGAACACGGGGGCGTCGTGAATGGTGATTCCGGGGAAAATCTTTTGCCAGAAGCGGGCCTTGTGCTCGTCCATGACGATGAAGGGGAGCAGGCCTGCGTTCACCATCTCCACCAGATCTTCATCTTCGAGTACCTCCGAGGCGGGTTGGAGGTCGATGAGGGGCTCTCCCGCCGACTTGCGGGCCTGGTTGTAGGCCATGAGGCTCTCGTAGTAGCTGGAGGAGGGGCGCACGAAGACGCGCTGGCCCCCGAGATCGGCGGCGCTTTCCACCTTGGGGGAGAGGGGGCCGGAGACGAGCAGCTCCCGCACGTTTTCAAGCAGGGGATCGGTGAAGGCGATACCCTGCTTCTTGCGCTTGTCCGTGATGGTGAGATTGGCGGCGGCGATGTCGCCTTTGCCCTCGATGAGGGAGCTCAGCAGCGCTTCCCGGGCCACGGGAATGAAGACGAAGTGCACCTTGAGGTGGCGCTTGATCGCCTTTTGCTTGCGCAACTGTTCGTTGAGACGCTTTTCCACCTGCATGAAGGCATCGTAGGTGACGCCCCGCTGCACGCCCTTGGTGATGAAGAACCCCGTCTTGTTGTAGGTGGTGAGCACTCGGATGGTGCGCTGCTCCAGCATGACGTCGAGATCTCCCAGCCTGGGTCTGGCAAGCTCGTCCCCCTCAAAGCTCAGGGCGCTTTTCTCCGTCTCTGCCTCGGGGGCCACCTGCTTGCCGGATTCGGCCCCCCAGGCTGGCGTCAGGGAGCAGAACCACCAGATCACGACCATCCATGCGCGTTTCATCACTTACACCTCGCTCGTTTTATTGAGTGTAAGTGGCGCCTTGTGGGTGATTTAGCTTATTGGGTTTGATAGAGATGGCCCCATAGCACGATTTCCACTATTCCATCCAGGAGTGCCCGCCCATGAAAAAAGGAGCCCCGAGGCTCCTCTTTTTCTGCGTGTTGCGGGCCCGTTTGGCTAGAACCAGAAGCCGATGATGAAGGAGCCCGCCAGGGTCAACATGACGTTGGCCACCGCATAGGTGCCGGCATAGCCGAGCGCCGGGATGGAGCTGTTGGCCGCTTCGTTCACCACGTCCATGGCCGGGGCGCAGGTACGTGCGCCCGTGATGGCGCCGAGCAGCAGGGCTGGGTTCATTTTGAGCACCCAGACACCGAACAGGTAGCCTACCAGCACCGGCAAGGTGGTCACCAGCATGCCGGAGAAGAGCACCACCATCCCCACTTCGCTCAGGTGATCAAGGATGCCGCCCCCCGCCTTGAGGCCGGTACTCACCATGAAGACAGCGAGCCCGAGATCCTTGGCAAGGCGCAGGGCCCCCGGCGGCACATAGCCCACCGTGGGGTGGTTGGCCCGCAGGTAGCCCATCAGGATCCCCGCCAGCAGCAGGCCGACGGCATTGCCGAGGCCGAACTCTATCTGGCCGAACACCAGGGAGACGGAGCCGATGAGCAGCCCCAGCACGAAGAAGGTGGCAAAGGCCACCAGATCCGTGGTCTGGCTGTGGATGCTGATGAAGCCGATCTTGTTGGCCAGCAGCTTGACCCGCTGCTTCTCGCCGCTGATCTGCAGCACGTCACCCTTTTGCAGCATGATATTGCGATCGAACGGCATCTCGATCTGGGAGCGCACCACCCGGTTCAGGAAGCACCCCTTCTCGGTGAGGTTGAGCTCCACCAGGTGGCGACCCACCACGGCATCGTTCTTCACCACGATCTCTTCGGTGACGATCTGGAGGTCAAGCAGGTTGCGATCGAACACCTCTTTGCCGTTGCGGTAGTTGACGTCGAGCTTCTCGTGGCTCTCGGGGTAGCCCACCAGAGCTATCTCGTCCCCTTCCTGAATGACGGCATCACCGTCGGGGCTCGCCAGGATGCCGTTGCGGCGAATGCGCTCCACATAGCAGCCGGTGTGGGGATAGATGCCGGTCTCCCGCAGGGTACGCCCCCCGATCCAGGCGGCGAGCTCTGGGCCGACCCGATAGGCGCGGATGATGGGCAGATAGGTCTTGCGGCTCTCGCTGTCGGACAGCCCCCGCTCGCGCGCAATCTTCTGCGCTTCGGTATTGAGATCCAGCCTGGCCAGGGAGGGGAGGTAGCGCACCACCAGCATCAGCCCCACCAGCCCCACCAGGTAGGTCAGGGCGTAGCCGATGCCCATGTTGTCCAGCACCGACTGCATGTCGGTCTGGTGGGGCAGGTTGAGCAATCCGCTTCGCAGGGCGTCCTGCGCCCCCACCAGGGCCGGCGTGGAGGTGAGGGAACCTGCCAGAATGCCGGCGGCCATGCCGGGCCCCAGATTAAAGAACTTGGCGAGCCCCACGGTCAGCAGCAGGGCCGACAGCAGGATCACCAGGGTCAGGGTGATGTAGTGGATGCCGTCGCGAAGGAAGACGCTGAAAAAGTGCGGCCCCGCTTCAATTCCCACACAGAAGATGAACAGCATGAAGCCGACGTTTTCAGTGGAGGTGGAAAACTGGAATCCCATCTGGCCAAACAGCAGGGCGGTGAAGAGCACGCCTATGGTGTTGCCTATCTGGAAGTTGCCGATGCGTACCTTGCCCAGCAGCAGCCCGAAGGCTAGTACCACGAACAGCAGCAGGGAGTCGCTTTGATGTAGCAGTGTCACGAAATCTATGGTCATGCCCGGAAAAACCGAGGATAAAAGTGAGGCCGATATTGTGCCGGATCCTGTATCAAGAAAGAAGCGCCAAAGCGGATTAACAGCCAGTTAAGTGCTGGTCTCTTCGATGAAGATAGGGATGCGAGGGGGGGCTGGGGAAAACACCTCTATTTTACGCTGCAAGGCCCGCTGTCAATGAGTGAAATATGCTGTCGAGCAGAGAGGGGATGACGCTCCTGTGGACAATTTATTACCTGCTGCATGGGGAGCAAACGGGCATGTTTTTCAGCATTTTCCACTGAGGAAATTGAAGGGTAACAAAAGAGACTCATGACTCATCCGGCGAGGGCTGACCCGCAGGACGCGGCATAGCGAAAAAAAATCCCCCACAGGCAGCACCGCGAGTCGATTCATCCCATTTAGGGGGGAAGGGAAAAACAGCAGAAAATGGGGAAGAGCGGGGGCAGCCATCGCAAACCGGGGACAATGGCTGCCAGCCCAGATGAACCGTGGCTTTGGTCAAGTTACCCACAGAAACTGTGGATAACCCTGTTTATGAAACTTGGCAATCAGGCTGAAAGCCGCGCCAATACTGGGCTGCAAGGACTGTTCAAAAAATACCTGCAATAAATTGTTTCTATAAAAATCAAATAGTTATACGCAGCAGAACAAAAAGCTGCTGGTCAGTAACGGGAGATCAAAAGGGAGTCAGGCCGCAGGGGAGGGCTTGTGCATTAAAATTGGAAGAGGAAAGCACTAAAGTGGATAACTTGCACCGAGATGGTGAGGAATTGGCTCCCACGACTGGACTTGAACCAGTGACATACGGATTAACAGTCCGCCGTTCTACCGACTGAACTACGGGGGAACATCAGGCAAGGAGGTGCATCATACAGAGGTCGTATTTCAGGGTCAATAGCCATCAGGGAGGGTGAGCGGATACCCAGCTCCTTCAACTCGGGGTACACTGCTCCCTTGCCGTTTTTTGCCGGGAGTCGTCATGAGCAAGTTATTCCAGTTGGCCAGCCAGTTTCAACCCGCCGGGGATCAGCCGAGGGCCATCGCCCAGCTGCTCGATGGCATCGAGTCGGGACTGGCCCACCAGACCCTGCTCGGGGTGACCGGTTCGGGCAAGACCTTTACCATGGCCAACGTCATCGCGACTCTTAATCGTCCCACCATGATCCTGGCCCCCAACAAGACCCTGGCGGCCCAGCTCTATGGGGAGATGAAGGAGTTCTTCCCCGACAACGCGGTGGAGTATTTCGTCTCTTATTACGATTACTACCAGCCCGAAGCCTATGTGCCGACCACGGACACCTTCATCGAGAAGGATGCCTCCATCAACGATCACATCGAGCAGATGCGGCTGTCAGCCACCAAGGCGCTGCTGGAGCGGCGCGACGTGGTGATCGTCGCCTCGGTATCGGCCATCTATGGTCTGGGGGATCCCCAGGCCTACCTCAGCATGATGCTGCACCTCAAAGTGGGGGACGTGATCAATCAGCGGGATATCCTGCGCCGCCTCGCCGAACTGCAGTACACCCGCAACGACATGGCCTTCCAGCGCGGCACCTTCCGGGTGCGGGGGGAGGTGATCGACATCTACCCCGCCGAATCGGACAAGCTGGCCCTGCGGGTGGAGCTGTTTGATGAAGAGGTAGAACGCCTCTCCCTGTTCGATCCCTTGACCGGCGCCATCGAGCAGACGGTGGTGCGTTACACCATCTACCCCAAGACCCACTACGCCACCCCGCGGGAGACCATTCTGGGTGCCATCGAGCACATCAAGGAGGAGCTCAAGGGGCGGCGCGAGCAGCTGATGAACCTCAACAAGCTGGTGGAGGAGCAGCGCATCAGCCAACGCACCCAGTTCGACATGGAGATGATGCAGGAGCTGGGTTACTGCTCCGGTATAGAGAACTACAGCCGCTACCTCTCCGGCCGCGCACCGGGTGAGCCGCCGCCCACCCTGTTTGACTACCTGCCGGGGGACGGCCTGCTCATCATCGACGAATCCCACGTCACGGTGCCGCAGATCGGCGCCATGTTCAAAGGGGACAGATCCCGCAAGGAGACCCTGGTGGAGTACGGCTTCCGCCTTCCCTCGGCGCTGGACAACCGGCCCCTCAAGTTCGACGAGTTCGAGGCGCTGATGCCCCAGACGGTGTTCGTCTCGGCGACCCCCGGCCCCTACGAGCTGGAGAAGTCAGGCGGTGACGTGGTGCAGCAGGTGGTGCGTCCCACCGGCCTGCTCGATCCTGAGGTGGAAGTGCGGCCGGTCAGCACCCAGGTGGACGATCTGCTCTCCGAGATCCGCAAGCGGGTGGCGGTGGAGGAGCGGGTGCTGGTCACGACACTGACCAAGCGGATGGCGGAGGACTTGACCGAATACCTGGCGGATCACGAGGTACGGGTGCGCTATCTGCACTCGGATATTGATACCGTGGAGCGGGTGGAAATCATCCGCGACCTGCGCCTTGGCAAGTTCGACGTCTTGGTGGGCATCAACCTGCTGCGCGAAGGACTCGACATGCCGGAAGTCTCCCTGGTGGCCATTCTGGATGCGGATAAAGAGGGCTTCCTGCGTTCCACCCGCTCCCTCATCCAGACCATCGGCCGGGCAGCGCGCAACCTCAACGGCAAGGTGATCCTTTACGGGGATACCATCACCAACTCCATGAAGGTTGCGATCGAAGAGACCGAGCGGCGCCGCGCCCTGCAACACGCCCACAACCTGGAACACGGCATCGTGCCGAAGGGGCTCAACAAGGCCATCGGCGATGTGATGGACATGGGGGGCAGCCGCACGGCGGGCAAGGCGGGCAAGGGGAGTCGCAAGGCTGCCGAACCGCAAGGGGAGTACCATGCCCGCTCTGCCAGCGAGATCAGCAAGGAGATCAAGCGGATGGAAGAGCAGATGTTCCAGCATGCGCGGGATCTGGAGTTCGAACAGGCGGCGGCGCTGCGGGATCAGATCCAGCGGCTGCGCGGCGAGCTGATCGAGTCATGAGCACCAGACGCTGGCTCATCTGGCGGCGTTTGCGCCGCCTCTATCAAGGCTTTCGCCACCCAGGCACGCCCTGGTGGGCGAAGGGGCTGGTGATCCTTATTCTGCTCTATGGCATCAGCCCGGTGGACGTTGTCCCCGATGTGGTGCCTCTCCTTGGCTGGCTCGACGACGCTACCTTGTTGCTGCTCCTCTTGTGGGGCTGGGAGAAATGCTTGCCCGGCGAGGTGCTGGCCGCTCTGGACAAGGCCGAGTGAGCAGAAGCCTACGTTCAGGGAGAGGGGAAAAGAAGGGGGGACTGAATGACTCCCTTCATGGGATTCGAAAAAGGGGACCATGGGGAGATTGTGAGCCTGGTCTCATTGGCGTAGACTCCACGCCGTTCACTTCATGGGTACCAAAAAATGGATCTGATCCTCTTTGCCATCGACTTTATTCTGCACGTTGACGTGCATCTGAAAGAGCTGTTCGAGAACTATGGCGTCTGGGTATACGCCATCCTGTTTCTCATCATCTTCTGTGAAACCGGGCTGGTGGTGACTCCCTTCCTGCCGGGGGACTCCCTGTTGTTTGCTGCAGGTGCCCTCACCGTGGGCAGCGTGTTGGACGTGCACACCCTAGCCGCCGTGCTGATCATCGCCGCGGTGCTCGGCAACGTGGTGAACTACACCATAGGCCACTTCTTCGGTGAGCAGCTGTTTCGCAACCCCGATTCCAAAATCTTTCGCCGGGACTATCTGGTCAAGACCCATGCCTTCTATGCCAAGCATGGCGGCAAGACCATCATCATCACCCGCTTCCTGCCCATAGTGCGCACCTTCGCCCCCTTCGTGGCGGGCATGGGGGCCATGACCTATCCCCGCTTCCTGGCGTTCAACCTGGTGGGGGGGCTCTTGTGGGTGCTCTCCTTCGTCTATGCCGGCCACTTCTTTGGCAATCTGCCGGTAGTGCGCCACAACTTTACCCTGCTCATCTTCGGCATCATCGCGGTCTCCTTGTTGCCCATGGTGATCGGCATGGTGAAGGCCAGGAGAAGTGCCAGCAAGGCTACCTCCGAAGGCGCGTGACATCGCCGTGCACGACATGAAAGAAGGGAGCCGATGGCTCCCTTCTTGTTGGTAGGCCGAGTGGCAGGTCGCTGCTGCGCCCTTTGACCCGCTTGTGGCCTGTTACGATGATGCACACCCGCAGGCAGCCACTTCATTGGCAGAACAGGGAGAAGGAGATCCGGCCCTCTGGGCATGGGGTCGTGAGGCGATAAAGAGGAAATAAAAAGGGAGCCATGGGCTCCCTTCTTAGGGTCGAGTGACGAACTAGTTGCAGCAGCGCCCTTTTATCAGGTTGCCAGCAGCCACGATGACGAACACCAGCAGATAGGCGGCAAAGATGACCACGAGCCACTGCGGCATGGAGAAACCGAGGAACTGCCAGCTGATCTCGCTGCAGTCGCCGTCCGGGTAGAACATCCAGGGAACCCACTTATCCAGTGGTGCCCAGGCAGGGAAGTCAACAAATCCCTCGCATACGTTGAAGGGGGAGTGGTTCATCTGGTAATCCACATGCTTGAGCGCCAGTTTCAGGCCCCAGAAGGCGCTGTAACCCCACAGGAGCATGGCACTCCAGCGCAGGTACCAGCGCTCTGGCGCGACCATGCCGAGGAGGCCGGCCGTGAGTACGCCGAGGAGGGCGATACGTTCATAAATGCACATCACGCAAGGGTGCAAACCCAACACGTGCTGGAAGAAGAGGGCGCAGAGTTCCAGCGCGAAAGCGGAGGCTGCCAGCAATCCCCAGGCCAGACGATGACTGGCAATGCGGCGAAGATACTCGATCATATGATTGATCTCTCAGAGAAAAATAGTGGCTGAATTAGAGCAGAGTCCCATCTGAAAAGAAAGGGGCCGAACAGCCCCTTTCATGATCAGTGTGTGGACGGGGTGGGCAGTGGCAGTGCCCCATGATCCAGCAACCACCCTGCCTGATAGAACCATTCGGTTGCAGGACCGAGGAGCAGTTCCACGGAGAAAAAGCCGACAAGCCCCAGCACCAGGGTATAGGGCAGCGCCATCCAGACCATACGGCCATAAGAGAGGCGCAGCAGGGGAGCGAGGGCCGAGGTGAGCATGAACAGGAATGCGGCCTGGCCATTGGGGGTGGCGACCGACGGCAGGTTGGTGCCCGTGTTGATGGCCACGGCCAGCAGATCAAAATGCTCCCGGTTGATGGCGCCGTTGATCAGGGCGGTCTTCACCTCGTTGATGTAGACGGTGCCGACGAAGACGTTGTCACTGACCATGGAGAGCAGACCGTTTGCTAGGTAGAAGAGGGCAAGCTGATCCTCCGGCTTGGCCGCCAGTACCCACTGGATCACCGGCTTGAACAGCTGTTGATCGATGATGACCGCCACCACGCTGAAAAAGACGGTGAGCAGGGCGGTGAATGGCAAAGCCTCCTGGAATGCCTTGCCAAGCGCGTGTTCTTCAGTCACGCCGGTGAACGCCGTCGCGAGCACGATGACCGTCAGGCCGATCAGCCCAACTGCAGCCAGATGGAGGGCAAGACCCGTGATAAGCCAGGTGGCAATCAGCGCCTGGACGATCAGCTTGGCCTTGTCCTGCGGGGTACGTTGTGCGTCTTCGTCGCGCTCGTAGGATTCCATGATGTGACGCACGGGCTCGGGCAAGCGGGCGCCATAACCGAACCAGCGGAATTTTTCGACCAGGATGCAGGTCAGCAGGCCGCAGATGAAGACCGGAATGGTGACTGGTGCCATGCGAATGGCAAATTCACCGAAGTGCCACCCGGCCTGTTCACCGATGATGAGGTTCTGGGGTTCGCCGACCAGGGTGCAGACGCCCCCCAGGGCGGTACCGATGGCGGCGTGCATCATCAGGCTGCGCAGGAAAGCACGAAACTCGTTCAGATGCTGGCGGGAGAGCTCGTCAATCTCTTCGTCATCATGATGCAGATTGCCGGACTCATCCCGGGAGGCCACCTTGTGGTAGATGGCGTAGAAGCCGGTGGCGACGCTGATGACCACGGCGATCACGGTCAGGGCATCAAGGAACGCGGAGAGGAAGGCAGACACCAGGCAGAAGGCGAGAGAAAGCAACGTTTTGGAGTGGATGCGCACCAGCATCTTGGTAAAGACGTAGAGCAGCAACTGCTTCATGAAGTAGATGCCGGCCACCATGAAGACCAGCAGCAGAAGCACTTCGATATTGGCCACCAGCTCATGCTTTATCTGGTTGGCGGAGGTCATGCCGATGAGCACGGCTTCGATGGCCAGGAGTCCGCCCGGTTGCAGCGGATAGCACTTGAGGGCCATGGCCAGGGTGAAAATGAACTCGACAACCAGCAGCCAGCCGGCCAGGAAGGGATCAACGTAGAAAATGACCGGGTTGATCAGCAGGAATAGAACGATGGCAATTTTGTACCATCGCGGAGCATTGCCCAAAAAGTTCTTTGTAAACGCGCGCCCTAGGCTGATTGGCATAATGATGGTTCTCTGTTCTGTTGTTGATATCTGCGTCTATGCAGTCGAGCCCGACCCGAGCCGAACATCCGGATATTCACCTGTATCAGATTGATTGCACATGATTTTAATCAAGGGAGCGATAACTATAAATAAGCTCGCCGAACTTGCCCAGCGAGCAAACGCTTATATCCCCATCATTTGGTGTTGGTTGACTCCCCACTTGTTGCTGTATACATATTTTTAACAAAAAGATCGGGGTAATGTGAGCAGAGGACCGACCTTCTGCTTGCCAGCATGACCGGCTTTGCTATTATTCGGGGGCCTTTTTACGCACTACAACAGAGTCATTACATGGTCATTAAAGCGCAAAGCCCTGCCGGGTTTGCCGAGGAATACATCATCGAGTCCATCTGGAACAATCGCTTTCCTCCTGGATCCATTCTGCCGGCGGAGCGCGAGCTGTCCGAATTGATCGGCGTGACTCGCACTACCTTGCGTGAAGTGTTGCAGCGCCTTGCCCGTGATGGCTGGCTCACCATCCAGCATGGCAAACCGACCAAGGTCAACAATTTCTGGGAAACCTCCGGTCTCAACATTCTGGAGACACTGGCACGTCTCGATCAGGACAAGGTGCCGGATCTGGTGGCACAGCTGCTCTCCGCCCGGACCAACATCTGCACCATCTTCATCCGTGGCGCCATTCGCAACAACCCGGAACAGGCCGCCGAGATCTTGCGGGGTGCCGATGATGTGGAGAACACGGCCGAGGCCTATGCGGACTTCGACTACCGTTTGCATCACCAGCTTTCATTTGCCTCGGGCAACCCCATCTATGCCTTGATTCTCAACGGTTTCAAGGGCTTGTACAGCCGGGTTGGCCGCTACTACTTCTCGGACAAACAGGCGCGGGAAACCGCAGATGCCTACTACAAGACGCTGCGCAAGCTGGCCGAAACCAAGGATCACGAAGCCGTGTTCATGACGGTACGCCAGTACGGCATCGAGTCTGGCAAGCTTTGGACCCGTCTGCGTCAGGACATGCCAAGCAACCTGTGTGACAACTGATTGCCCTGATCCAAGAAAAACGCGCCTGATGGCGCGTTTTTTTATGCCCGGCACTGACGTCAGGTCATGCTCTTGCGGTCCGGACAACGGCCGATGATATCTGCGGATAGCTCGCCATTGTCCTGCTCCAGCACCACATCGAAGCCCCACAGCTGATGCAGATGCTTGAGCACCTCGTGGCGTGACTCGCCAAGGGGGATGCGGTTGTGGGGAACATAGCGCAGGGTCAGGGAGCGATCGCCTTTCACTGCCACGTTGTAGACCTGAATGTTGGGCTCCAGGTTGCTCAGGTTGTATTGAGCGGACAGGGTGCTACGCACCAGTCGGTAGCCCTCTTCATTGTGAATGGCGGACACCTTGAGGTAGTTCTTCAGATCGTCGTCATCGATGGCAAAGAGCTTCATGTCGCGCATCACCTTGGGACTGAGGAACTGGCTGATGAAGCTTTCGTCCTTGAAGTTCTGCATGGCGAAATGCAATGTCTCGACCCAGTTGGTGCCAGCGTAATCGGGGAACCAGTATCTGTCCTCCTCGGTCGGGTGTTCGCAGATGCGACGCAGGTCCGTGAACATGGCAAAGCCAAGGGCGTAGGGGTTGATCCCCGAGTAATACCGGCTGTTGTAGGGGGGCTGATAGACCACGTTGGTGTGGCTGTGCAGTACCTCCAGCATGAAGCGATCGCTGATTTTTCCCTCGTCATAGAGGTGGTTGAGAATGGTGTAGTGCCAGAAGGTGGCCCAGCCCTCGTTCATCACCTGCGTCTGCTTCTGCGGGTAGAAGTACTGACTGATCTTGCGCACGATACGCACCACCTCGCGCTGCCAGGGCTCGAGCAGGGGGGCATTCTTTTCGATGAAATAGAGGATGTTCTCCTGAGGCTCGGCAGGATAGCGCCTGTCTTCCACCCCGGCAATCTTGTGCTGCTTGGGCAGGGTACGCCACAGCTCATTGACCTGGGTTTGCAGATAATCTTCCCGCGCCTTCTGGCGCCGTTTCTCCTCGGCCAGAGAAATCTTCTGGGGCCGCTTGTAACGATCCACCCCGAAGTTCATCAGGGCATGGCAGGAGTCAAGCAGTTTCTCCACCGCATCGATGCCGTGTTTTTCCTCGCACTCGGTGATGTAGTTCTTGGCAAACAACAGGTAGTCGATGATGGAGGAGGCATCGGTCCAGGCCTTGAACAGATAGTTGTTCTTGAAGAAGGAGTTGTGACCATAGCAGGCGTGGGCCATGACCAGCGCCTGCATCGGCATGGTGTTCTCTTCCATCAGATAGGCGATGCAGGGGTCCGAGTTGATGACGATCTCGTAGGCCAGTCCCATTTGGCCGCGCTTGTAGTTGCGCTCGGTGTGGATAAAGCGCTTGCCGAATGACCAGTGTTGATAACCGATGGGCATGCCGACACTGGAGTAGGCATCCATCATCTGCTCTGCAGTGATCACCTCGATCTGGTTGGGATAGGTGTCGAGCCGATAGAATTTGGCGACCCGGGCTATCTCCTGGTGATAAAGCTCCAGCAGATCGAAGTTCCAGTCAGGACCATCGTCCAGCGGCGCTATCTTTCTTGCGGTTTCTACCATATGTGATCCCTCAAGCCGCTTGCTTCTTGAACAATTCCCGGAACACCGGATAAATGTCCTCGACCTTGCGAATGTGCTCCATGGCGAAGTGGGCGTATTGCTCTGCCACCGCCTCATATTCGTGCCACAGGGTCTGGTGGGCGCGGGTAGTGATCTCGATGTAGGAGTAGTAACGCACCCGCGGCATGATGTCGCGCATCAGGATCTCCCTGCACTGGGGTGAGTCATCGGCCCAGTTGTCACCATCAGAGGCCTGCGCCGCATAGATGTTCCACTGGTTGGCGGGATAACGTTCGTTGATGATGTCGTTCATCATCTTGAGCGCACTGGAGACGATGGTGCCGCCGGTCTCCTGGGAGTAGAAGAACTCGTGCTCGTCCACCTCCTTGGCCTGGGTGTGGTGGCGGATGTAGACCACCTCGACATTCTTGTAAGTCCGGCTCAGGAATAGATAAAGCAGGATATAGAAACGCTTGGCCATCTCCTTGGTAGCCTGATCCATGGAACCGGAGACGTCCATCAGGCAGAACATCACCGCCTGGCTCGAGGGGACGGGCCGTTTGACAAAGTTGTTGAATTTGAGGTCGAAGGTGTCGATAAAGGGGACCGCATCGATGCGTCGTTTCAGCTCCCTGATCTCTTTTTCAAGTTGCGCCATTTCGGCGAAATGGTCGTTGGGCTCGCAAGCCAGCTGGGCCAGGCGCTCCTCCAGTTCACACAACTGACGTTTCTTGCCTGCCTGCAGCGCCATGCGCCGCGCCAGCGAATTTTGCAGGGAGCGCACCACGTTGATGTTGGCAGGCACCCCGTTGGAGGTGTAGCCGGCCCGATAGGTCTTCATCTCCATCAGCTGGTTGAGCTGGGTCTTTTGCAGCCGCGGCAGCTCCAGATCCTCGAACAGCAAGTCCAGGTACTCGTCCTTGGAGATCTGGAAGACGAAATCATCGACTCCCTCTCCTTGATCCGAAGCCTGGCCCTCGCCACTCCCTTGGCCGCCGCCACCCCCTTTGGGCCGGTCAATCTTGTCACCAGATACGAACTGGTCGTTGCCTGGATGCACCATCTCCCGTTTGCCGCCATGACCCTGATGAAAATGGGGTTCCCCGATGTCCTTGGTCGGGATGCTGATGCTCTCACCCTTGTCCACGTCCTGAATGCTGCGCTTGGAGACAGCATCCGAGACCGCTTGTTTTATCTGCTTCTTGTAGCGGCGGATGAAGCGCTGCCGATTGACAGCGCTTTTGTTTTTGCCGTTGAGCCTGCGGTCGATAAAATGCGCCATAACTCCCCCTTGAACACGGCAGGGTCAGGATGACTTGCGTACCCTGAGATACCACTCGGAGAGCAGCCGCACCTGTTTACGTGTGTAGCCTTTCTCCATCATCCGTTCGACAAAGTTATCGTGCTTCTTCTGCTCCTCAGCCGAGGTTTTGCTGTTGAAGGAGATAACCGGCAGCAGCTCTTCCGTGTTGGAGAACATCTTCTTCTCGATCACGGTGCGCAGCTTCTCGTAACTGGTCCAGTTGGGGTTACGGCCTGCATTGTTGGCCCGGGCACGCAGCACGAAGTTGACGATTTCGTTGCGGAAATCTTTCGGGTTGCTGATCCCGGCAGGTTTTTCAATTTTCTCCAGCTCGCTGTTGAGAGACGCTCTGTCAAACAGCTGGCCGGTTTCTGGGTCACGATACTCCTGATCCTGGATCCAGAAGTCGGCGTAGGTGACGTAGCGATCGAAGATGTTCTGACCGTACTCTGAATACGACTCGAGGTAGGCGGTCTGGATCTCCTTGCCGATGAACTCGACGTAGCGCGGAGTCAGGTAACCCTTGATGAACTCCAGATAGCGATCGTGCAGCTCTTGCGGGAACTGCTCGCGCTCTATCTGCTGCTCCAGCACATAGAAGAGGTGCACCGGGTTGGCTGCCACTTCCGCGTGGTCGAAGTTGAAGACACGGGAGAGGATCTTGAACGCGAAACGGGTGGAAAGGCCGTTCATGCCCTCGTCAACCCCCGCATAATCCCGGTACTCCTGATAGCTTTTCGCTTTGGGATCCGTGTCTTTGAGACTCTCGCCGTCATAGACTCGCATCTTGGAATAGAGGCTGGAGTTTTCCGGCTCCTTGAGCCGCGACAGCACCGAGAACTGGCCCAGCAACTCCAGAGTACCCGGTGCGCATTTGGCCTCGGTCAGCTCGCTGTTGAACAGCAGTTTTTCATAGATCTTCACCTCTTCCGAGACGCGCAGGCAGTAGGGCACCTTGACGATGTAAACACGGTCGAGGAAGGCTTCGTTGTTCTTGTTGTTGCGGAACTGCTGCCACTCGGATTCGTTGGAGTGGGCCAGCAGGATGCCGTCGAAGGGGAGGGCGGAGAGCCCTTCGGTACCGTTGTAGTTCCCCTCTTGCGTCGCCGTCAGCAGCGGGTGCAGCACCTTGATGGGGGCCTTGAACATCTCGACGAACTCCATCATCCCCTGGTTTGCCTTGCATAGCGCACCGGAGTAGGAGTAAGCATCGGCATCATCCTGGGCGAAGTGTTCCAGCATGCGGATATCGACCTTGCCGACCAAGGAGGAGATGTCCTGGTTGTTGTCGTCCCCCGGTTCGGTTTTGGCGATGGCGATCTGATCGAGGATGGAGGGGTTCACCTTCTCCACCTTGAACTTGGTGATGTCGCCGCCAAACTCGTGAAGGCGCTTGGCGACCCAGGGAGACATGATGGGGCGCAGATAACGGCGAGGGATGCCGTACTCCTTCTCGAGGATTTCGCCATCTTCGTCGATGTCAAACAGGCAGAAGGGGTGATCATTCACTGGTGAGCCCTTGATGCGATAGATGGGCACTTTTTGCATCAGGGATTTGAGTTTCTCTGCCAGCGAGGATTTACCGCCGCCAACCGGTCCGAGCAGATAGAGGATCTGTTTCTTCTCTTCCAGACCCTGAGCGGAATGTTTGAGATAGGAGACAATCTGTTCGATGGCTTCTTCCATGCCATAGAAGTCTTTGAAAGCGGGATAACGCGCGACGACGCGGTTGGAAAAGAGACGGCTGAGACGTGGATTGGTCGAGGTGTCGATCATTTCCGGCTCGCCGATGGCGGTCAGCAGACGTTCGGCGGCAGAGGCGTAGCAGGATTTGTCCTGTTTGCACATATCCAGAAACTCCTGGATGCTGTACTCCTCCTCTCTGGCCTTCTCATACCGCTGTTGATAGTGCTCGAAGATGCCCATAACTTAGCCCTCGTTATAGTCGCTTGCCCTGAAAAAGAGTGGATCACTACTTTTGTTCTGTTTACCTCTTAAGCCTAGTCAACAGCCCCCAGTAATCCATCGCCATCATTGGTTTAAGTTTGTGCGGGAGCTTCCCGATCCTCGTGCGGGAAGAAGCAGTAAGTGACATACCTATGTTACTGACTGTTAAATTATTTTTGCCACGACAGTGATGCAAATGTCAAAGACATAAAAAATAAATCTTTGTGTGCCAGAGGGAGAAAATGGTGACGCTCTGTTTTGTCAGGGGGCGGTGCCAGCAAGGGCAAGGGCGGCAGGGAATAGAGGGTAAAAAGACGTGTCGCTTACGTCAACGTAATGTTACTTGCTTGGTGCTTTTGCTCTAATTTTTACATTGACGCTACATTCTGGCTGCTCTAGATTGGTCCTGTGTCGAGCAGTCATCGCTTTAGCAAGAGAGTGGGTGATTGTGCAGATACTAAGCTCTGTTTAAGCACGTTTCCGTTGGCTTGACCCTCGCATCCGCGAGGGTCTTATTTTTTCAGCGCCTGAACGGCGCCAAACCTGCAAGCTCAGGATTCGGCGGGATAGAGGGCTGACACCACCGCCAGCACCTCGGCGAAGGGATGGTTCGCCAACTGGCCAAAACCGGCCAGATCCCTGGCCTTTAGACGGGTGGTCAGCGGGGTGGCGATGCCACACAGGAAACGGGTCAGGATCCTGGGATGGCGCTGATGGCACAGGGCGATCAGCGGATCGCACCAGGCGCGCAAACCGTGCTCGTTGGGCAAGCCCGGTGATGGCAACGGCGGCAACACGGCGATCTCTCCCCGGCAGACGGAACAGTGCCCGCAGCGCTCGGGGGCGGCGTCGTCGGCAAAATAGCGGGCAAGCTCATGGCTGAGGCAGGTGGTCGAGGTGAAAAAGGCCAGCAGTGCCTGAAGGCGGGCCAGCTCGCTCTGCTCTTTCTTTTCAAACAATCCATGCAGCTCTTCGGCCAGGGTCACGGTATCGATTTGCTGGCTCAGCACCCGATAGAGCTCGGTCATCTGCTTGCTTTCAAGCTCGATCCAACCCTGCTGCTGCAGGTAGTCCAGCGCCGCCGCGGCGCGCTGGCGTTCTCCCTGATATCCCTGCCACAGCGCCTCGAAGTCAATGGTGCACCAGGTGCGCGCCTGGGGGGCGCAGGCAAAGACCTGCTCCAGGAACTGGCGGCGTTCGGAATTGAAACGAGCGAGGATCGCCTGTTTTTCCAGTACGAACCTGAAACGGTACTCGGCAAAGTAGCTGTAGGCCGGTGCAATGACCCCCGCCATCTCCAGATAGACCAGCAGGGTCTTGAGGGGCAGTTGGCGAATGTTGGTCTCGTTGGAGAGGCGCAGCAGGCTGAATTCCCACTCGGCGCCGCTCTGGCGCACGATATCGAGCAAGTGCGCGATGGCGTCCCTGTCCGGCGTATCCCCATAGACGAAGTTTTCCAGTACCGGCAACTGGGCGCGGCTCGCCAGCACGGTGCAGCGGGAGGGAAGCCCGTCACGTCCGGCGCGGCCTATCTCCTGGCTGTAGTTCTCGATGGACTTGGGCAGGTCGTAGTGAATGACCCGGCGAATGTCGCAATGCTGTTCACTTAAGCGGAGCCGCATTGCGATTTACCGGAAAACGGGTCTTTGATATCTTCACCGCCCTGGGTCTCGATGGCCTGGGGCGTTTTTCTATGAACATGACGCCTATGCAGCCCCGCAACTCCGCCAACCTCCGTGGCGTATGGGCTGGCGATAACGCGCCCGCCATCACTGCCATCTGGTTCGCGATGAACTGACAGGCAAACTTAAAGCTCACCTCATTGGGCGCTCGCTGATGGGCTACGGCGGCCTGGCTGGCCTCCCGCCTGACCAGATTGTATCCAAGCAGCAATCCCCACAGCTCCTGATAGACCAAGTCCACTTTCTTGCTTCTCAGCGTGATGGCGTTGTGCTGCATCGCGCTTTTGATATCCCGGTATCCCAGCTCGATTTCCCAGCGCTCGTGGTACAGGGTCGCCACCTGAGCTGCACTGAATCGCGCCACGGGCAGGGAGGTAAAGACCGTTTTCTCCTTGCCTGCCACCTCATAGGTCACTGCGCGAACTTGCCAGTGTGTCGGCAACGCCGGGTTTTTCTTGCGAGCCTGAGGCGAGACCGTCATTTGCAACAGACGGTCACCGTCGCCATAGCGCTCAAGTTCCGTGTATACCAGCCCCTTGCGTTCCGGGATGAGCCAGTGACGGTCGGTGTCTTCGGCCTGAATACGCAGCAACAGGTCGGCACCGAAGAAGCCTTTATCCAGCAGGGTCACTGACTTGTCCGGCAATGAGTGAATGAACTCGCTGGCCAGGGGGATTTCCCCTTTGCGGTACGGGCTGATGGCCGCGTTGGCAATGACATGCGAGCGGACATTCATGAGCGTGACCAACCGCAGCATCGGGTAGGGTGTCTGCCGGTTGGTTGAGGTGTTACCCGAGCCGAAATGTGCTCTGAGTTCAGGCATATCCTGGGTTCGGAACAGGGCCCCATCGATGGCAAAGACCTGTAAACCGTGCCAATGGTCTTCAGGATAACGTTCCCGCCCCCACACATCGGCGCACTGTTTGAACAGCCACTCGAGCGGCTGTTTGCCGAGTCGCTGACGGGCCTGAGACAGGGCACTGTCCGCGAGCAAGGCATCATTGGCCAACCCTTCTGCACAGATGTTGAGGCGCCGAGCGACCTCGGAGATGGGCTCATTGCGGAAAAAGGCCATCCCCACGACGAGCCACAAGACCATATCAGAAGGTAAGCGGCGTCGGCGGATAGTGGCCTTTTCAGACAAGGCGGCAGCGGCAGTAATCCATTCGTCGGGAATATGGTCGGCAAAAATGGCCAGCCGAGCCAGCATGTCGCCAGATGCCTCAACAACATCGTTCAGATCGTTTGCAATAGACATAAAAAAATCCGGAACCAGTGATTGGTTCCGGATTGTCCTACAGCAGAAGGATCGGTCAATGGATCCTTAACTGATCAGCATTGCGGCGAATGTCGGCCTTGTCGATGCCCATGCCAAAGGCGATGGTGGCCACGATGCAGTCGAGTCTGCCAGCCATGAAGTCATGCTGGATCTGGCTGCGCAGGGCGGGATCGAGCCCCGCATGGTAGGCGCATGCCCGGATGCCGCTGGCCTGTAGCTGCGCGGCGCACTGCTCTGCGCTGTGTTGCAGAGTCACGTAGACGATGGTGGGGGCGGCCGGATTCCGGTGCAGCTCCTCGCGCAGCCATGTATCGCGGGCACTGCCGGCCAGCGGGAGGACGGCCAGATCCAGATTGGGTCTGTAGAAACCGGTGACCACCAGATCGTCCCGGTCGATGGCAAATTTTGCCTGCATGTCCGCCATGACGGCCGGGGTGGCGGTGGCGGTCAGCAACAGCACCTGGGGAATGGCCAGTTCACGGCGATGATCCGGCAGCTTGAGGTAGTCGGGGCGAAAGTTGTGGCCCCACTCCGAGATGCAGTGGGCCTCGTCCACCACCAGCAGTGACAGGGGGATGTGGGCGATGAAGCGGCGAAAGCGCTCATTTTTGAGGCGCTCCACCGAAATCATCAGGATCTTGAGCTTGCCATCGCTGGCCTGCTGCATCACGCGCCGGCTCTCTTCCGCTGTCTGGCTGGAGTCCAGAGTGGCGGCGGCGATCCCCTTGCTGCGCAAAAAGGCGAGCTGATCGTGCATCAGGGCCAGCAGGGGAGAGATGACCAGGGTCAGGTGGGGCAGTGCGAGGGCGGGCAATTGATAACAGAGGGATTTCCCCGCGCCAGTCGGGAAGATGGCTGCGGCGCTCTTGCCGGCCAGCAGACGACTGATCACCGCTTCCTGCCCGGGCCGCAAGCGATCAAAGCCGAAGTGTCGGGTCAATAAAGAGGTGATCATGGCAAGGCTCCCTGAAAAAGGGCGTCATCATATCACTTCTGGCCCAGTGGTGGCCGATGATCGGACTGGTTTGGTGACATTTTGACCGTGGTTGATATTGTGTTATCACATTGTTGTAGATTTTTTGTGAGGTAACCCTGATATTTTTCAGTGATTATGTGGAAAAAAACCATGGCAGATGGGATATTCTTGTCCGCAACCCCACGCGAACGGGACAGATCCACCAGAAGAGCTGCCCACGGCGTCACCGTCAACGGACCGGTGCCAATGCGCGGGGCTGGTTGCCAACAGGACTAATGATTCACGCACCATGAGTGCACAGGGACTACTTGATGACACAACAACACCCCCTCATTCGACTGGTCAACAGCACCAGTCTGGTTAGCCAGATCCTAGTCGGTCTGGTATTCGGTATCCTTCTTGCGATGTTCATGCCCGAGTGGGCCAAGGCGGCGGGTCTGCTCGGCAGCCTGTTCGTCGGCGCCCTGAAGGCCGTGGCGCCGCTGCTGGTCTTCGTGCTGGTGATGTCGGCGATCATCGGCCACAAGCAGGGTCAGAAGACCAACATGAAACCGATCCTGCTGCTCTATGTGCTGGGTACCTTCCTGGCGGCTGCCGTGGCAGTGGTGGCGAGCTTCCTCTTCCCCTCCAACCTGCATCTGGTGGCAGGCGCTACCGAGATCACGCCGCCGGGGGGCATCACGGAAGTGCTGCAGACCCTGCTGTTCAACGTGGTGACCAACCCGGTGAAAGCACTGCTGGAAGCCAACTATATCGGCATCCTGGCCTGGGCCATCGGCCTTGGTATCGCCATGCGTCACGCCAATGAGAGCACCAAATCACTGATTTCCGATGTGTCCCACGGGGTTTCCGCCATCGTCAAGGCCGTGATCCGTTGCGCTCCACTCGGCATCCTGGGCCTGGTTGCCTCCACCCTGGCTGAAACCGGCTTCGATGCGCTGTTTGGCTATGCCCAGCTGCTGGTGGTACTGATCGGCTGCATGCTGTTCATCGCCTTCGTGGTCAATCCGCTCATCGTCTTCTGGAAGATCAAGCGCAACCCCTATCCCCTGGTGCTGACCTGCCTGAAAGAGAGCGGTGTGACCGCCTTCTTCACCCGCAGCTCCGCCGCCAACATTCCGGTCAACATGGCCCTGGCCGAGAGGCTGCGCCTGCCGGAAGACACCTATGCGGTCTCCATCCCGCTGGGGGCCACCATCAACATGGCCGGCGCCGCCATCACCATTACCGTGCTCTCCATGGCGGCGGTGCATACCCTGGGGATGGAAGTGGACATGGCAACCGCCATTCTGCTCTCCGTCGTCGCCACCATCAGTGCCTGTGGCGCTTCCGGTGTGGCGGGCGGCTCCCTGCTGCTGATCCCGCTGGCGTGCAGCCTGTTCGGTATCAGCAACGACATCGCCATGCAGGTGGTGGCCGTTGGCTTCATCATCGGGGTGTTGCAGGATTCCGCCGAAACGGCCCTCAACAGCTCCACCGACGTGCTGTTCACTGCGGCCGCCTGCATGGCCGAGGATGAGAGCCTGCTGGATGCCGCCCCGGTCCCCAGCCGCGAAGCTTGATCCCCTCAGACTTTCCGCTCTGCACAGGCGCCCTCTTCGGAGGGCGCTTTTTATTTGCGCGCGCGTCAGGCGCCCTGCACCTTCTCGCCGTGTCATGGCACTGACAGTGCTCGGATCCCCCTGTGTGATTTCCCGGGAGGGGCCCGTTGGCCGCCTTACGTGTTCTCGCCACCGCCAACAAGCCATTCCCTGTACCCGCGTGCCCGGCACTGCATTCGGCAGGGCATATCGGGCTGTTTGTGCTGTCAGCATGGCGGCCTGTGGCATCCCCTCTGGTGACCGAAGGGGTCATCTGCTCTTCGGACGCTGTACGGGAAGCCCGGTCAAGGCCCTCTCGGCGGTTTGCCTGCGCCCTGTGGCCGGTATTTTCCTTGAATGCCTTGAAGAAAGGCTCCATTGGGTGGGGATCTGGGCTCTCTGGGCTAAACCCCGAAGATCGGGCGTTCCTGGTAAGGACAAGGGCTCTGGTGTTCTGTCTGGCAAGGCAAATGGCGTGCGGCAGATGACGGGATAACGCAGCACGCCTTGGTCGTGTGCCATAGGGAAAGGAATATGAGCGGCAAGCTGTCACCAAGGGGAAAGAGAGTGGATGAAAGGGCTGTCTCTGATCTGAGGGGCTCTGATCATCTGAGTCCAGTGTCTGATGATCATAACGAACACAGCCCGGCAGAGGAGATCTGCCGGGCTGTGGGAGGCGCCGGGCCAGATGCTGGCCCGACGGTATCGCAGGAAGGCTTAGCCGACCAGTTGATAGAGGATGGCGGAGATGGCGATGAGGCCCATGGTCGCCACGAAGACGTTGCTGATCTGACCCTGGTATTTCGCCATGGCCGGAACGCGCTTGATGGCGTACATGGGCATGAGGAACAGGATGGTGGCGATGATGGGGCCACCCAGGGATTCGATCATCCCGAGGATGGAGGGGTTGATCACGGCCACGCCCCACAGGGTCAGGATGAAGAAGGCGATGATGAACAGCTCCACTTTCTTGTGGTTCGGTGCCTTGCCGGAGCTGCGCATGTTCTGGACGATCATCCCTTTCAGACCTTCACGGGCACCCAGATAGTGGCCGAAGAAGGAGGAGACGATGGCCACGAAGGCAACCAGCGGACCGAAGTAGGAGATGATGGGGCTCGCATGCTGGTTGGCCAGGTAGGAGAGCACGGCGATGTTCTGGGACTTGGCTTCTGCCAGCTGGGCCGGCGTCAGGCTCATCACGCAGGAGAAGACGAAGAACATCACGAAGCCCAGCAGAATGATGGCGGTGCGCTTGAGGATGGCGTCGGACTTGGCGACGGCATGCTCACCGTGATCACGGCGCTGAGCCAGGGCGAAGCTGGAGATGGCCGGGCTGTGGTTGAAGGAGAACACCAGCACCGGGATGGTCAGCCACAGGGTGGTGGCGAAATCCTTGGTGCTCGGCATTTCATTCAGGGCCGCACCGGTCCAGTCCGGGATCAGGTACAGGGAGATGCCCGCCAGAATGGCGATGAGCGGATAGACCAGGAACTCGGTCACTTTCAGCATCAGCTTCTCGCCAGCCAGCATCACGGACATCATGGCCATGATGAGCACGATGGAGAGGATCCAGCGCGGGGGCGGCGTCATCTGCAACTGGTTGACCAGGAAGCTTTCCACCGTGTTGGTGATGCCCACGCCGTAGATCAGCACGATGGGGTAGATGGCAAAGAAGTAGAGCAGGGTGATCAATTTACCGGCACCCACGCCGAAGTGCTCTTCCACCACCTGGGTGATGTCGGCATTGGGCTGCTTGGAGGAGAGCACGAAGCGCGCCAGACCACGGTGTGCCAGGTAGGTCATGGGGCCGACCAGCAGCGCCATCACTACCAGCGGCCAGAAGCCACCCATGCCGGCGTTGATGGGCAGGAACAGGATACCTGCACCGACGGCGGTACCGAACAGGCTGATCACCCAGGTGGTGTCTTGTTTACTCCAACCGCGAGATTGGACCGAGCTGATTCCTTGCTCCTGTGCGGCTGCAACATCCTGTGCGCCAGTGACAGTATTGGACATGTGTCTCACCCCGAATGTGTGGTTTTAATTAGTCGGCGCAAGAATACTTTCTTTTTAATCAAAAATGTTGATCAAATTCACCTTTGTGCGGCTAAAACCCGTACTTTCTTGTAGAAATGTGATCAAAAGAATAAAAAATCAAAATTTATTTATCAAATGCAGTGTTATTTGAATGTTAACTGGATAATTTTCCACCTCATCATGTTGTCGAAATGTTATGTCGAGATGTGTTGGGCAAGCTGGCGGATCATGCTGGCAGTGGCCCCCCAGATGAAAGATTGCTCCCAAGGGATCCAATAGATGGTGTGACGTCCGTCCGCCCTTGGCAGGCTCAGGGCTATGTGCTGCCCCGGATCCAGCACGTGGGCGAGGGGGACTTCGAAGGCCTGGGCCACCTCGTCCTGGCTCAGGGTCAGCCCGTAGCCTGGGTCGAGCATGGCGAGGACCGGCAGCACATCGTAGCGTGAGACGGTATTGAGAGGGGTGAGGCTGCCGATGATCCGGATCTGGGAGGGGGGAATGCCAAGCTCCTCCTCGGTTTCCCTGAGCGCGGTGTGAATGAGGTCCCGGTCTTCCGGGTCCTGGCGCCCGCCGGGAAAGCTGATCTGCCCCGGGTGGTGGCGCAGGGCGGCGCTGCGGCGCGTCAGCAGCAGGTGCAGGCCCTCGGGGCGCTCCACCAGGGGGATCAACACGGCGGCAGGTTTGAGCCCGGCCAGTGCCAGGCGATGGGCGGGGGCGGGGCGCTGCAGCAAAAAGCGGGTCAGCAGCTCGGCGCTCGTCATCTCCATGGGTCTCCTTGTGTCGGCCCCGCAGGGCCGGATGGGGTCAAAGGGCATCGAGCAGTGGCAGGATGCGGGCCACCTTGTCGTAGGTCTCCTGATATTCGGCGTCGGGATCGGAGTCGGCGATGATGCCGCCCCCCGCCCAGCAGTGCAGCTGACCGGCTTCGGCGATCAGGGTACGGATGCAGATGCTGGTATCCATCCTTCCGTGCTGACTCAGATAACCGATGCTGCCGCAGTAGGCATTGCGCCGCACCGGTTCCAGCTCCTCGATGATCTCCATCGCCCGGATCTTGGGAGCCCCTGTGATGGAGCCGCCGGGGAAGCAGGCCCGCAGCAGATCCACTTCTTGCCAGCGAGCATCCAGTTCTCCGTGAATGGTGGAAACCAGATGATGCACCGCCGGGAAGGATTCCACAGCAAAGAGGTGCGTGACCGTGACCGACCCCGGCCGGCTCACCCGGCCGATGTCGTTGCGCAGCAGATCGACGATCATCAGGTTCTCCGATCTGTCCTTGTCGGCGCTGGCGAGCGACTCGGCCACCCTGGCATCCTGGGCGGGATCAGGGTGGCGAGGCCGGGTGCCCTTGATGGGCTTGGTCTCGATATGGCGCTTGTCGAGCAGCAGGAAACGCTCCGGGGAGAGGCTCAGAATGGCGCTGTGCGGCAGGCGGACAAAGGCGGAGAACGGCGCCTTGTTGGCGGCGCTCAGGGCGAGATAGGCGGACCATTCATCCCCCTGATAAGGGGCGCTGAAGCGCTGAGTCAGGTTGATCTGGTAACAATCCCCCGCCGCCAGATAGGCCTGGATACGGGCAAACTTGTCTCCGTATTCGGCCCGCGTCATGTTGCTCTGCCAGGGGCCGGTCAGGCGAAGGGGGAGGGTGGTTCGTTCGCGCTGCGCCATCAGCCAGTCGAGCCTGCGGGCGAGGCCGGCTTCATCACCCCAGTGGGCCAGTTGCCAGTGTCCCGTCGCGACATTTCGCAGCAGCGCCCAGTCGTAGATCCCGACCGCCATGTCGGGCACCTGGATGTCCTGTTGCGCCACTGCGGGCAGACGCTCGAATCGTCGGCCCAGATCGTAGCCAAAGAGTCCCAGGGCTCCCCCGATAAACGGCAATCCCGAGTCATCCTCAACGCGCTCCCCAAGCAGGGCTTGCTGGGTCTTGGCGAGCAGGGCGAGGGGATCGCCGTCATGATGGTGCTGGTGGTTATCCCGGGTGAGGCAGGTGCTGGTACCCCGGGTTTCCAGGGTGGCAAGCGGATCGGCGCTGATGATGTCAAAACCGTTGTCAGCCCCCAGGGGGCCGGCGGATTCCAGCAGGATGGCCCAGGGTTGGTGTTGCAGGCAGGCAAACCAGGTGTGGTGCGAGGCCTGCGGGTCGAAATGGTGGATATGCAGTCTTGGTTTCATTTTTTGTTACATAGGCAACAGTTTGCGCCCGGCTCCCTAGCCGGTTCGGGTGGTCAAGCGTATCATGGCCGCCAGCATTTTTAAGAAAAACACCGTTATAAAAACACGCCGCAGTCTGCCGGCTCCAGGTGCATTTGCCACCTGCCGAAGGCCCGGCTCATATGGAAGCCCTTGCTCGCGCAAGCGATAACAAGGACCAGTGAGGATGATATGAGCATCATTAGAAAACAGGACTTTATCGATTCCATTGCTGACGCCCTGCAGTACATCTCCTTCTACCACCCCCTCGATTTCGTGCAGGCCGCCAAGGCCGCCTATGACCGCGAGATCAACCCGGCCGCCAAGGATGCCCTGGCCCAGATCCTGATCAACTCCCGCATGTCTGCCGAAGGTCATCGCCCGCTCTGTCAGGATACCGGTATCGTCACTTGCTTCGTCAAGATCGGTATGCAGGTACAGTGGGACAGCGACATGACGGTCCAGGAGATGGTGGATGAGGGCACCCGCCGCGCCTACACCAATCCGGACAACCCGCTGCGCGCCTCCGTGCTGGCGGATCCGGCCGGCAGCCGCAAGAACACCAAAGACAATGCCCCCGCTGTCGTGCATATCGACATGATCCCCGGCGACAAGGTGGAAGTGAGTATCGCGGCCAAGGGCGGCGGCTCCGAAAACAAATCTAAGATGGTGATGCTCAACCCCTCCGACGATATCGTGGAGTGGGTGCTCAAGACGGTGCCGACCATGGGGGCTGGCTGGTGCCCGCCCGGCATGCTCGGCATCGGCATCGGCGGCACCGCCGAGAAAGCGGCGGTGCTCGCCAAGGAAGCCCTGATGGAGCACATCGATATCCAGGAGCTGATTGCCCGTGGTCCCGAGACCACCGAAGAGAAGCTGAGGGTCGAGCTCTATGACAAGGTCAACAAGCTCGGGATCGGTGCCCAGGGGCTGGGCGGCCTGACCACGGTGCTGGATGTGAAGGTGAAATCCGCACCGACCCACGCCGCCTCCAAGCCCGTGGTGATGATCCCCAACTGCGCCGCCACTCGTCACGTGCATTTCGAACTCGATGGTTCCGGCCCGGCGGAGCTGACACCCCCCAGGCTGGAAGACTGGCCGGAGATCACCCGTGAGTCCGGTGGCAATGTGCGCCGGGTCAACGTGGATGGCATCACCAAGGCAGAGCTTGCCAGCTGGAAGAGCGGTGATACCGTGCTGCTCTCCGGCAAGATCCTGACCGGCCGCGACGCCGCCCACAAGCGCATCGCCGACATGCTGAAAAAAGGTGAAGGACTGCCGGAAGGGGTCGATTTCACCAACCGCTTCATCTATTACGTGGGCCCGGTCGATGCGGTGCGTGACGAGGTGGTCGGCCCGGCTGGCCCCACCACGTCCACCCGGATGGACAAATTCACCGACATGATGCTGGGAGAAACCGGCCTCATCGGCATGATCGGCAAGTCCGAGCGCGGCCCCAAGACGGTCGAGAGCATCAAGCAGCACCAGGCTGTCTACCTGATGGCGGTGGGCGGCGCCGCCTATCTGGTGGCGAAAGCCATCAAGAAGGCGCGCGTGGTGGCCTTTGCCGATCTGGGGATGGAGGCCATCTACGAGTTCGAGGTGGAAGACATGCCGGTCACCGTGGCGGTCGACTCCCAGGGCAACAACATCCACGAGACCGGCCCGGCCTACTGGTCCGCCAAGATTGCCGAGCTGGAGACCAAGCTGGCTTGATCAATCGGACTTCGATGCAAACGGAGAGCGATTAGCCCCCGTACAGCAGCATGTTGAAAGGCGACCCTCGGGTCGCCTTTTTTACGGGCCCCATTTGACGGTCTGGGCCTGAGCAAATTTACTGCTGCTGTGCTGCTGTGCTGCTGTGCTGCTGTGCTGCTGTGCTGCTGTGCTGCTGTGCTGCTGTGCTGCTGTGCTGCTGTGCTGCTGTGCTGCTTTGTCTTTGTCGTCATGGCATCCCGGGTCGGAAGCCTGGATAACCCGGTGGGCAATGCCGGCGCATTGGCTGTTACGCCGAAGGGGCGATCAGTGGTTCAGGTAGATATCCTGGCCGCCGTAGCTCAGTGCCCCACCCAGAGGGGTTGAGGGCTCGAAGAAGCGGGTCAGGACACCGGCACGTTGGCCCAGGGTGCTCAATGTGCTCCGGTCCAGAGCGACCTGTTCGGGCAGCCAGGTTAGCACGGCGGCACAGTGACCATTCATCAGGCTCTGCTCCAGCAGGCGCTGCCAATTCTTGATCTTGGGGGCGTGCACGACAAGCACCCTGGCAGGATTGATCCCTCTGGCCTGCAATTGCGCGGCGGCGGGCAGACCTGGCGGGGCGACGAGAAGGATCCAGCCACTGTCAGACTGACTCAGTTGCCCCAGGGCATCGAGCAGCGGCGCTTCCTGATGGAGAGGGCCGCGCCGCTGCTCTTGTCCCATCTTGCTCTGATGGCGAGTGGGCCAGGTGGTGATCAGACCGGCAGAGGAGGAAGGGGGGCAAAGACTCAGGGGCTGGCTCATATGTCGTTCCTGTATGAATAACCATGCTGTATGCGTATACAGTAGTTCTGTTCGCAAGGAGTGACAAGTCATTTGTGGCTAAAAGTGTGAGCCGATTAACAGGGGATGATTTTAACTCCATGATTAAAAAGAATATTTATATCTTCCTTATACAGGGTGTTTTTTAACCTGTAGACAAACTTCGGGTCGGCGCTCATGGTTATACAGTCCTGTATGGGGAGAGGAGGGAGCGAGATGGACGTCAGTACCTTGCAACGACTGGATGCGAACATTCTGCTCGGGATCATCAACGAGAAGCTGCGGCTGGAGTGTGATGGTCTGGAAGAGCTGCTGGCTTACTACGACATGACAGAAGATCAGCTGGCTACCCGTCTGCAACAGATCGGGTATCACTACGACCCTATGAGCAATCAGTTCAAGGCACATGGTTAATTGAAATCAAAGGATGCTCCGATTGGGGCATCCTTTTTATTACCTGACGAGGAGGTGTGAATTGAAAGCGCTTTCAATTTCTCCCTAGTTGGCGATTATTTTCACGTATTTTCAGTCACAGGCAATCATTGAAAACCTATTCATGAAACTATCTTTTTTGTTTTCATGTATCACCATGATTTAAAACGAAATTTATATTTTATTCAGACTGGCTTAAGGAAAGGGTTTTCATGGTGAAACTGTCATTTTTATGCGTTAAAGTGTGACTCACGTTAACTTTTAAACCCTTGGCTTTAGCTAGTATGCCCCCGCCGGAGCATATTCTGAGATAACAGCGCCGGTCCCCCCGATGGGATGACATTTTTTATTTGTAACGAAGGAAAATGGTTTATGGCTACCAAGAAGAAGACAGACCAGGATCTCCAACTGGATAAAGATCAGCTCAAGGCGAGTATCGTGCGTCACCTGCGTTCTACCTTGGGTACAAGCGAACAGAAAGCCTCTCCGGATGCCTGGTGGAAAGCGACCGCTGCCGCCGTCAATGAACAGGTGTACGAGCGCCTGACCCGTACTCAGCAGACTCACTTCAAGAAAGATACTCGTGCGATTCACTATCTCTCTGCTGAATTTTTGATGGGGCGTTTGACCTCTAACAACCTGCACAACCTCTCCCTCTACAAAGTCTGTGAAGAGGCGCTGGGTGAACTCGGTCTGGAACTGACCGATCTGTGTGAACAAGAGCCTGACATGGCCCTTGGCAACGGCGGCCTGGGTCGTCTGGCTGCCTGCTTCATCGATTCCCTGGCCACTCTGAACTACCCGGCGGTGGGCTATGGCATCCACTACGAGCACGGCCTGTTCCGTCAGGAAATTCAGGATGGCCGTCAGATCGAGCGTCCGGACTCCTGGCGCGAATATGGCAACCCCTGGGAGATCTGCCGCCCGGAATCGGTGCAGGAGATCCCGCTCTACGGCTACGTGGAGACCGTCTTTGGTGACAAGGGTGGCCTGAAGAAGGTGTGGCACGCCGGTCGCAAGATCAAAGGGGTGCCCTGGGACATTCCGGTGGTCGGCTTCGGTGGTCACACCGTCAACATCCTGCGTCTGTGGGAATCCCGCGCCTCCGAGTTCTTCGACTGGGACGTGTTCAACGCCGGTGGTTATATCGACTCCCAGGCCGAGAAGGCCCAGGCCGAGACCATCTCCAAGGTGCTCTACCCGAACGATGAGACCGACGCCGGCAAGGAGCTGCGCCTGATCCAGCAGTACTTCTTCTGCGCCTGCTCCATCAAGGACATCATGCGTCGCTACAAGCGGGTGCATGGCAGTGACTTCAGCAACTTTGCCGCGCAAATCGCCATCCAGCTCAACGATACCCACCCCACCGTGGCCATCCCCGAGCTGATGCGCGTGCTGGTGGACGAAGAGGGGCTGAACTGGGATACCGCCTGGGGCATCTGCTATCAGGTCTTCTCCTACACCAACCACACCCTGCTGCCGGAAGCGCTGGAGAAGTGGTCCGTCAGCCTATTCGAGAAGGTACTGCCGCGCCATCTCGAGATCATTTACGAAATCAACGCCCGTTTCCTGAACGAGCTGGTGGAGCCCAAGTGGCCGGGCAACGATGCCATCAAGGCCAAGCTCTCCATCATCGAAGAGGGTGACGTGCGCAAGGTGCGCATGGGCAACCTGTGCGTCATCGGTTCCTCCAAGGTGAACGGCGTGGCCGAGATCCACTCCAAGCTGGTGAAGGAAGATCTCTTCCCCGAGTATGCCGAGCTGTGGCCCGAGAAGATGTGCAACGTCACCAACGGCGTGACTCCCCGTCGCTGGCTGCTGGCCTGCAACCCGGAACTGGCCGAACTCTACAACGAGGTGGTGGGCAAGGAGTGGCCGCTGCAACTGGACAAGCTGCGTAGCGTGGTGAAGTTTGCCGACGACAAGGCGTTCCAGCAGCAGTTCATGACCATCAAGCGCCACAACAAGGAAAAGCTGGTCAAGGTCATCAAGGCGGAAACCGGTATCGACGTGAGCGCGGAGGCGATCTTCGACGTCCAGATCAAGCGTCTGCACGAGTACAAGCGTCAACAGCTGAACCTCATCCACATCATGGCGCTCTACCGTCGCCTGCTGGCGAACCCGGACTATGACATGCATCCGCGGGTGTTCATCTTCGGCTCCAAGGCGGCGCCCGGCTACAAGCTGGCCAAGGACATCATCTACGCCATCAACAAGCTGGCGGAGCGGGTCAACAACGACGCCCGTATCCAGGGCAAGCTGAAAGTGGTGTTCATGCCGAACTACCGCGTGAGCCTCGCCGAGAAGCTGATCCCGGCGGCGGATGTCTCTGAGCAGATCTCCACCGCAGGTTACGAAGCCTCCGGTACCGGCAACATGAAGATGGCGCTGAACGGTGCCATCACCATCGGGACGCTGGATGGGGCCAACATCGAGATCGCCGAAGAGGCGGGGGCCGAGAACTGCGCCATCTTCGGTCTGAACGTGGACGAGGTGAAGTCCCTGAAGTCGCGCGGCTACAACCCGTATGACTTCTACTACGCCAACTCCGAACTGAAAGCCGTGCTGGACTGGTTTGATACCGACTACTTCACGCCGGGTCGCCCGGGGGAGCTCTCCTCCATCAAGCGTTCCCTGCTGGAAGGGGGAGACCCTTACCTGACTCTGGCGGATTTCGAGTCCTACTCCGAGGCGCACAAGCTGATCGACGCCTGGTACCGGGATCCGGCCCTGTGGGCGAAGAAAGCCATCATCAACTCGGCCACCATGGGCAAGTTCAACTCCGACCGCTCCATCCAGGATTACGTAGACCGGATCTGGAAACTGACGAGCTGCAGCGTCGGCTGATGTCTGCTCCTGTGAAAAACCCCGCGATGCGGGGTTTTTTTTCATCTGTCGGGCTGAGGGAGGCTCAGGGCCTGTCGACCACCCGGGTGTCCGCCGGCACCCGTTTCTTGCCGGTGATCATCGCCCTGACGAGATCACCCCGTACCAGACGATCCAGGGCGATGACGGCCAGTACATGGACGAAGATGGCCACCTGCAGCCCCTTGGCAAAGAACTCGTGGATCTCTTCCATGCGATGGGTGCCGGAGAGCGGCCCGTATTCGGTCATGATCCCGCTGGCGGCGGTGCCGACAAGGCAGGTCAACAGCAGCAGTATCATCAAGGACCCCAAAGGATTGTGGCCGGCGTAGTAGGGGTGGCGCCCCTTGATCGTCTCCTTGAGATAGGTGATGACGCCGGTCGGTGTCGGCAGCCACTGGGCGAAGCGGGCATGATAGGAGCCGATGAATCCCCATACGATGCGCAGTGCCAGCAGTCCGGCCAGCGTATATCCCGCATAGCGGTGGTTGCGCGCCCCCTCTTCAATGATGAAGAGATTCAGCACGCACAACAGCACAGTGGCCCAGTGAAATACCCTGACCACCGGATCCCATACCTTGATTTCACGGTTGTTCTGCATCGTCTTACCCATGAGGTGATCCCCTTGTCGTGATGTCCATGATCATCGCCATCGTCAGCCATGGCTGCGTGATGGCCGTTGTCAGCATCATGGAGGCGATTTCTTAAGTGCAAGTTAATGTCGCCGTGATGTCGCGGGTAGGGAGTGCGGTGGTTTCGGGGCGAGAAAAAGCCCCGGCGATGCGGCAATGCTGATCAGTTAAGGATCCATTGACCGATCCTTCTGCTGTAGGACAATCCGGAACCAATCACTGGTTCCGGATTTTTTTATGTCTATTGCAAACGATCTGAACGATGTTGTTGAGGCATCTGGCGACATGCTGGCTCGGCTGGCCATTTTTGCCGACCATATTCCCGACGAATGGATTACTGCCGCTGCCGCCTTGTCTGAAAAGGCCACTATCCGCCGACGCCGCTTACCTTCTGATATGGTCTTGTGGCTCGTCGTGGGGATGGCCTTTTTCCGCAATGAGCCCATCTCCGAGGTCGCTCGGCGCCTCAACATCTGTGCAGAAGGGTTGGCCAATGATGCCTTGCTCGCGGACAGTGCCCTGTCTCAGGCCCGTCAGCGACTCGGCAAACAGCCGCTCGAGTGGCTGTTCAAACAGTGCGCCGATGTGTGGGGGCGGGAACGTTATCCTGAAGACCATTGGCACGGTTTACAGGTCTTTGCCATCGATGGGGCCCTGTTCCGAACCCAGGATATGCCTGAACTCAGAGCACATTTCGGCTCGGGTAACACCTCAACCAACCGGCAGACACCCTACCCGATGCTGCGGTTGGTCACGCTCATGAATGTCCGCTCGCATGTCATTGCCAACGCGGCCATCAGCCCGTACCGCAAAGGGGAAATCCCCCTGGCCAGCGAGTTCATTCACTCATTGCCGGACAAGTCAGTGACCCTGCTGGATAAAGGCTTCTTCGGTGCCGACCTGTTGCTGCGTATTCAGGCCGAAGACACCGACCGTCACTGGCTCATCCCGGAACGCAAGGGGCTGGTATACACGGAACTTGAGCGCTATGGCGACGGTGACCGTCTGTTGCAAATGACGGTCTCGCCTCAGGCTCGCAAGAAAAACCCGGCGTTGCCGACACACTGGCAAGTTCGCGCAGTGACCTATGAGGTGGCAGGCAAGGAGAAAACGGTCTTTACCTCCCTGCCCGTGGCGCGATTCAGTGCAGCTCAGGTGGCGACCCTGTACCACGAGCGCTGGGAAATCGAGCTGGGATACCGGGATATCAAAAGCGCGATGCAGCACAACGCCATCACGCTGAGAAGCAAGAAAGTGGACTTGGTCTATCAGGAGCTGTGGGGATTGCTGCTTGGATACAATCTGGTCAGGCGGGAGGCCAGCCAGGCCGCCGTAGCCCATCAGCGAGCGCCCAATGAGGTGAGCTTTAAGTTTGCCTGTCAGTTCATCGCGAACCAGATGGCAGTGATGGCGGGCGCGTTATCGCCAGCCCATACGCCACGGAGGTTGGCGGAGTTGCGGGGCTGCATAGGCGTCATGTTCATAGAAAAACGCCCCAGGCCATCGAGACCCAGGGCGGTGAAGATATCAAAGACCCGTTTTCCGGTAAATCGCAATGCGGCTCCGCTTAAGTGAACAGCATTGCGGCGATGCGGGGCTTGGAGGGGCATTAGGGGGCGAACCTCAGTGGAGGATATCCCCCATGAAATAGGCCAGCATGGTCAGGATGACGGTGAACACCAGGTTCAGTACCAGGCCGGCCCGCATCATCTCCCGCTGCTGGATATGGCCGCTGGCGAAGACGATGGCGTTGGGAGGCGTTGCCACCGGCAGCATGAAGGCACAGGAGGCGCCGACGGCGATCAGCACGGAGACCACGATGGGGGAGACCCCCAGTGCCTCGGCCACCCCGGCGAACAGCGGCACCAGCAGCGCGGCAGTGGCGGTGTTGGAGACCAGCTCGGTCAGGAACACCACGAAGGCGGCCAGGCAGAGCAGGATCACGAAGATGGGCATGGAGGAGAGGCCGCTGGAGAGGTGCTCCGCCAGGAAGGCGTTGGCCCCGGTCTGCTTGAGGATGGCGCTCAAGGTGAGACCACCCCCGAACAGCAGCAGCACGCCCCAGTCGGTGTTCTGGTTGATGTCATCCCAGCTGGCGACGCGGCTGACGGCGATGGCCAGGATGGCGCCCATGGCGATCAGGGTATCGAACTGGGGAATGCCGCCCAGCGCCTTGGCAAGAGGCTGGGATCCAATCCACAGCAGCACCGTGGTCAGGAAGATGGCCAGGGTCACTTTGCGCTGACCTGTCCACTCGATGGTGACCTGCTCGGTGCTGACCTGGTGGGAGAGATTGGGACGGGTCACCCAGTAGAGCAGGCCGATGCCTACCGGCATGAAGATGATCACCACGGGGATGCCGAACTCCAGCCAGTCGGTGAAGCCCAAGCCCATCTGGGCGGCGGCGATGGCATTGGGGGGGCTGCCCACCAGTGTGCCGATGCCACCGATGCTGGCGCTATAGGCGACGCCAAGCAGCACGAAGACAAGGGTGCGGCGCTCCTTGTGAACGTCCAGCCCTTTCAGCATGCCGAGGGCCAGCGGCATCATCATGGCCGCGGTTGCGGTGTTGCTGATCCACATGGAGAGGGCGGCCGTGATGGTGAAGAGCACGATGGAAGCCCAGCCCAGGTGTCCCTTGGCGAGCTGCATCACCTTGCCGGCGATCTGGGTGTCGAGTCCCTGCTTGGAGAGGGCTGCAGCGAGGGCAAAGCCGCCAAAGAAGAGGAACAGGACGGGGTTGGCAAAGTCGGTCAGCGACTTGCTCATGTCGAACACCCCGAGCAGGGTGGCGAGCACCGGGATGGAGATGGCAGTGATGGTGATGTTCACCGCCTCGGTCAGCCAGAGGATGGCGATGAAGATTAGGATGGCCAGCCCCTTGTTGACCATGGGGTCAAACGGGAGCCATGCCAGCATGGCGCAGAGCAGGAGCAGATCCAGGATGACGATCCCGGACTTGATGTCCAGCCAGCGTGAGGGGGGAGTCGGAGGTACAGCCGATGTGTGCATAACGTTCTCTCGGTTAATTTATGGTTGTTGTTGTGATGCCGAGGTTACATATATCCCCCTGTTTGAAACAGGGGGATATGGTCAAATCATGTGGCGACTCACAGAGTCAAGTGAAGATGGATCTTCAATCAAACAGAAATGAAACATTTTATTTTCATTTGACAGGGGAGGTGAAGGAGAGCAGCCACTCCTTGAACAGGCTCTTGGGCAGGGAGCCGCTGCGCTGTGCCAGGATCTCCCCCCGCTGGAAGACCATCAGGGTAGGAATGCTGCGAATGCCATAGCGACCTGCGATGGCGGCCTCCTGCTCGGTATCGAGTTTCACGAAGCGAAGGCGGGGCTCAAGCTCCCGGGCGACCTCCTGAAAGACGGGGGCAAACTGCAGGCAGGGGCCACACCAGCTTGCCCAAAAGTCCACCACCACCGGGATGTCGGACTGGATCAGGGCATCGAAGCTGGCCTGACGCCCCGCCACCGGGGTTTGTTCGAAGAGGGCGTGACGGCAGCGGCCACACTTCGCGTTTGAGTCTGCTTTTTCGACAGGCAGGCGGTTGCGGGTAAAGCATTGGCTACAATAGGTGGTGACAAGTGACATAATTGCTTCCTTATTTCATGGCCCGGCAACATCTTTATTGCAATCAGAGCGCCGACTAACGGTAACATAGCACTCAGTGGTTTTTCACAGTTGGCCTCCGGCCGTGACCTGATGTCACCGGATGGCCGACCATGACATGAGAATCGAGACGGGATGAAGAGTGTTGCACGGGGCAATCGTGTTGTCTTTGGCCTTATCATCGTATCGCTGGTGGGCTTTTCTGCCTATTGCTGGCAGTTGCTCAGCCAGCAGCAGCGTGCCTTCGATTTGAGCGTGGCGGCTGAGATGGTGCTCAATCGGGTCAATACCGATACCGTCTATCTGCTGGGGCGCGCGAAGGCCAGCGATGGCAGCGTACAGCAACGTCTGAGCCTGCTTTCCAGTCACCTGGACAGGTTCGTCAGGCTGGTGCACGAGGATCCGGAGTCGGTGGACGACCCCGGCTCCCAGGCGTTGCAGCGGGACATCGACGGTTATCTGCTGGATCTCGCCAGGCTTTACACCATGGAGATGACCATCGAGTATCTGGCTCCCCGCTTCCAGGGCCAGCTCAAGGCGTTGCAAGGCACCCTGCCGGTCGGTGAGGCGCAGTACCGCGACCTTACCGAACTCATGCGCCTGCACCACTACCTCCGACGCAGCTGGGATCAGAACGAGCAGCGGCAACTGTTGCAACTCCAGCAGCACCTGCTTGACCGCTATGGCGAGCAGCCGAGGGTCACGGCCCTCGTCCGGCTGGGCCAGGAGTTCAATCAGCAGGTGATGGAGTACCATCGCCTGCGCAATCAGGTGGTGGAGATGAAGGGGCTGAGCTCACTGCCCGCCTGGAAGCAGAGCAAGCTGGAGCGGGCCTCCTCCCTCAAGAGCCGCTTCTACCTGATGGTGCTGGGGGGGGCGCTGCTCTGCTTCTCGCTGGTGGCCGCGACCCTGTGGCGTCGCAACCAGAAGCTGAGCGAGCTCTCTCGCCATGCCGCGCTGCTGGCCCAGGCCAAGAGCGACTTCCTGGCCAACATGAGCCACGAGATCCGCACCCCCATGAATGCCATCATCGGCTTCAGCGCCCTGGCACTGCAAACCAGTCTGGATCCCCAGCAGCGGGACTATCTCAACAAGATCAGATCCTCGTCGGACACCTTGCTGCTGCTCATCAACGACATCCTGGATCTCACCAAGGTGGAGTCCGGCAAGCTGACCCTGGAGGAGATCGACTTCGATCTCAGCGAGCAGCTCGACTCCCTCGCCGCCATGTTCGCGGATCTGGCGGAGCGCAAGCACATCGAGGTCATCATCAACAAGTCTCCCGCCGTGCCCGACTTTCTGCGCGGGGATCCGCTGCGCCTCGGTCAGGTGCTGGTCAACCTGGTGAACAATGCCATCAAGTTCACCGAGCGGGGCGAGGTGGAGGTGGCCATTACGCTCACCAGCCAGCATCCCATGCGGGTCTGTTTCAGCGTGCGGGATACCGGCATCGGCATCGCCCCGGAGAAGCAGGCCCAGCTGTTCCAGCCCTTTACCCAGCTGGAGGCGGGCAATACCCGCAAATATGGCGGCTCCGGGCTTGGCCTCAACATCTCCCAGCGCCTGGTGGGACTGATGGGTGGGGAGATCACCGTGCAGAGCAAGCCCGGGGTGGGCTCCACCTTCCTGTTCGAGATCCCCATCTCCCAGGCGGTGTACGGGGTCTCGGGGCGCCGGGTCTTCTTCGATCACCAGCCTCTGATCCTGATGATGGATGACAACGAGCTGGTGCTGGAGCTGGCCAAGGACATCCTGGGGCGGGCGGGGGCGTCCGTCATCACGGTCAACAGCCTCTCCCGCGCCCGTCAGGTGCTGCGGGAAGAGGGGCATCACATCCGCCTCGCCATCCTCGACTGGCGCATGGGTCAGGAGGATGGCCTGGACTTGGCCCTCGAGATGTACCAGCACAGCCAGTGGCGGCGCTTGCCTGTCCTGATGACCAGCGCCTGGTCCAGGGAGGGGCTGCACGGGCGGATGGAGAGCATGGGACTGACCCATTTCCTGGCTAAACCCATGACCGAAAACGCCTTGCTGGCCAAGGTGGACGAACTGCTCAACGGCAGCTCCCATGACAGCAAGGTCCGCCAGGCGGAGGCCCAGGGGGATCAGCAGCAGTTCCGGGAGCTGCTGCGCGGTACCCGGGTGCTGCTGGCCGAGGACAACCGGGTCAACCAGCAGCTCATTCTGGAGTACCTGCGCCGGGTGGAGGCCAAGGTCACCGTGGTGGACAACGGCCGCGAGGCGGTGGAGCAGGTGGCGGAGCAGCCGTTTGACGTCATCCTGATGGATCTGCAGATGCCGGTGCTGGACGGGCTGGATGCCACCCGCCAGATCCGCAAGATGGTGGACAAGCACGATGTGCCCATCATCGCCCTCACCGCCAGCGCCATGCCGGGGGACAGGGAGCGCTGCCTTGGCGTCGGCATGAACGGCTATGTCACCAAGCCGGTGAGCAAGCTCGATCTCTACAACAACCTGCTGCAATGGGTGAAGAGCAGCGGCGGGGAGCCCAAGGTGCCCATCGAGGTCAAGCCGCCGGCCCTCATGGGCGTGCTGGATCTGGAGGATGCCCTGCGCCGGCTGGAGCATGACAGGGAGGCGCTGCAGATCCTCTTCAAGCTGTTCCTCTCCGAGCACAAGGACGATCTGTGGGACATCCGCACCGCCCTGCGTCGCCAGCAGCCCGAAGTGGCGTGCCGCTTGCTGCATACCCTGAAGGGGGTCTCGGCCAACATCTCCGCCTCCCGCCTGCAACTGCTGGCCGGGGAACTGGAGTGGCGGCTGCGGCTGCAGGAGGAGCTGAGCGAGGGGGAGCTCAACCAGTTGCAGCAGGTCTTTACCCAGACCCGGGAGGAGGTCTCCCACTTCCTGCTCACCGGAGAGCAGCAGGAGTCGGTCGCCTTCCCGTTCTCGCCCCCCGACAAGCGGCTCTGAGGGAGGGCAAGATAGCAATCGTTCTCAAGTCACCCGCTTCAGGCTATGATGACCCACTCGTTCGCCCCCGCCAGGGGGCGATTGTATTGAGCTTCTCTTCATGATCACGCGGCAGCGCGCTGCGACCAAGGACTTCTCTGTGAGCGTATTTTTGCGGCTTGGCTGGTTTTTCAAGGATCAGTGGCGGCGTTATCTGGTGGCCATCTCCCTGCTGATGCTGGTGGCCCTGTTGACCGTGATCCCCCCAAGGTGGTGGGCTGGGTGGTGGATGGCATCGCCAAGGGTGACCTGGACAGCGGCACCCTGACCGGCTATCTGGCGGGGCTTTTGGGCCTGGGATTGCTTATCTACCTGCTGCGCTATGTGTGGCGGGTCATGCTGTTCGGTGCCTCCTACCGGCTCGCCTACGTGCTGCGCAACCGGCTGTTCAGCCACTTCACCCGCATGAGCCCGGATTTCTACCAGCGCCACCGCACCGGTGATCTGATGGCCCACGCCACCAACGACATCCAGGCGGTGGAGATGACCGCAGGGGAAGGGGTGCTGACCCTGGTGGACTCCTTCATCGTCGGCATCCTGGTGCTCTCCATCATGTGCAGCCAGTACTCCTGGCAGCTGACCCTGCTCTCCCTGCTGCCCCTGCCGGTGATGGCTTTCTTCATGAACCGCTTCGGGACCCAGATCTACAAGGAGTTCAAGGCGGCTCAGGGGGCCTTCTCCCGCCTCAACAACAAGACCCAGGAGGCCCTCTCCGGGGTGCGGGTGCTCAAATCCTACGCGGTCGAATCCCTGGAGGACGAGGGCTTTGCCGAGCTGACCCGTCAGGCGGGGGAGCGCAACATGGCGGTGGCCCGCATCGACGCCAAGTTCGACCCCGTGATTTACCTGTGCATCGGCTGCTCCTATTTTCTGGCGGTCGCAGGGGGCAGCGCCCTGGTGCTGCAAGACAAGCTGACTCTGGGGGAGCTCACCAGCTTCACCATGTACCTCGGCCAGCTCATCTGGCCCATGTTCGCCATCGCCTGGCTGTTCAACATCATCGAGCGGGGCAGCGCCGCCTACTCGCGCATCGAAAGCCTGCTGGGGGAGCGCAGCGACATCGAGGAGCCGGCCCATCCCGTTGCGCTGGCCTCGGCCTTTCCCCTGCGGGTGCAGGGGCTGGGCTACCGGCTGGAGCAGCGCACCCTGTTGCAGGGGGTGGATGTCACCCTGCAGGCTGGCGCCATGCTGGGGATAGTGGGACGTACCGGGGCAGGCAAGAGCTCCCTGCTCAAGCTGCTGATGCGCCTGGCCAACCCCACGGCCGGGGAGATCCGCATGGGGGAGGTGCCCATCTCGCAACTGTCGCTGGGTGAGCTGCGCAGCCAGTTTGCCTATGTGCCCCAGGAGCCGTTTCTGTTCTCCACCACCATCGCGGCCAACATCGCCCTGGGCCGCCCCGAGGCGAGCCGGGAGGAGATTGAGCGGGTGGCGCGCATCGCCTGCGTTCACGACGACATCAGTCGCTTCCCCAAAGGGTATGAAACCGAGGTGGGAGAGAAGGGGGTGACCCTCTCCGGCGGTCAGAAGCAGCGTCTGGCCATCGCCCGCGCCCTGCTGCTGGATGCCCCTATCCTGGTGCTGGATGACGCCCTCTCGGCGGTGGATGCCCACACCGAGCAGCAGATCCTGCTGGCCCTCAAGGTCCACAAGCGCACCCTGGTGCTGGTGAGCCACCGCATGACGGCGGTGGAGCAGGCGGACGAGATCCTGGTGCTGGAGCAGGGAGCGATCAGCGAGCGGGGCCGTCACGAGACCCTGATGGCCAGGAACGGCTGGTACGCGGACATGGTCCGCTACCAGCGCCTGGAGCAGGACGTGGAGGAGAGCCTGTGAACAGGATGACAAGGCCCCTGGTTTCCTTCACCCCCCGCCCGGCTCCCGCGAGCGGAGAGGGGAGCAAAGAGAGTCAATTCCCGTGGAACGTTGCGCTGGAGGCAAGTCTGTGAATCCAACCATCAAACGGCTGCTCGCCTACTGCGCCAGCTACCCCCGCTGGCTGGTGCAGGCGGGCATCTGCCTGCTGCTCGCCACCGGCGCCGAGGTGGCGGGCCCCTTGCTCATCAAGCTCTTCATCGATGACTACCTGGCGCCGCGCCGGCTGGAGTGGGGCATCATCGCCGCCCTTGCCGCCGGTTATCTGGGGCTGCAGGTGTTGTCGGCGGCCGGCTTCTATCTGCAATCCCTGCGCTTCAACCGTATCGCCCAGGCGGTGGTGCAGCGTCTGCGCGAGCAGGTGTTCGCCACCGCCATCCGCCTGCCTGCCCGCTATTTCGACAAGCACCGCTCGGGCTCCCTCATCTCCCGCATCACCAACGACACCGAGGCGATCATGAACCTCTATGTCCAGGTGATAGGGCTCCTGGTGCAAAAAGTGGTGCTCCTGTGCGGTATCCTGCTCTCCATGGCGCTGCTGGACTTGCGCCTGATGCTGGTGTGCGCCACCCTGCTGCCGGCGGTGGGAGCCGTGATGTGGCTCTACCAGAAACTGAGCGTGCCCGTGGTGCGGGCGACCCGATCCTTGCTCTCCGACATCAACAGCCGTCTCAACGAGTCGTTGCAGGGGATGCCGGTGATCCAGGCCATGGTGCAGGAGCGCCACTTCGCCAACGCCTTTGCCGGGGTGAACCAGCAGCACTGGCAGGCGCGGATCAAGAGCCTCAAGATCAACGGCATCCTGCTGCGCCCCCTCATCGATCTCTTCTACATGATGGTGCTCATCGGCCTGCTGGCCCTGTTTGCCCACGAGGGGCTGAGCACGGCGGGGGCCATCCAGGTGGGGGTGCTTTACGCCTTCATCAGCTATCTGGGGCGGATGATCGAGCCCCTCATCGAGATGACCAACCAGCTCAACCAGTTGCAGCAGGCCATGGTGGCGGGGGAGCGGGTGTTCGCCCTGCTCGATGAAACCCGCGAGAGCACCGACGGGGAGGTGCGCCCCCTGGAGGGACGGGTACGCTTCGATGGGGTGGGCTTCTCCTACGACGGGGAGCAGCAGGTACTGCAAGATGTGAGCTTTGCCACCCGGCCGGGCCAGATGCTGGCGCTGGTGGGCCACACCGGCAGCGGCAAGTCCACCATCATCAGCCTGCTGATGGGTTTCTACCCCCTGGATCGGGGGAGCATCCACTTTGATGATCACCCCATGAACGGCCTGGCCCTCTCGGCGGTGCGCCGCAGCATCGGCCTGGTGCAGCAGGATCCTTTCATCTTCGTCGGCACCCTGGCCGAGAACCTGCGCCTTGGGCGTGACGGCATCGAGGATGGGCGGCTCTGGCAGGCCCTGGAGGAGGTGCAGCTGGCCGATTTCGTGCGCCGCCTGCCCGATGGCCTGACCACCCTGATGGAGGAGGGGGGCAAGAACCTCTCCGCTGGCCAGCGCCAGCTGCTCTCCTTTGCCCGCGCCCTGGTGGGGGATCCGCGCATCCTCATCCTGGACGAGGCGACCGCGAGCGTGGACTCCCAGACCGAGCTCGCCCTCTCCCAGGCGCTCTCGGCGGCGCGCCGTGGCCGCACCACCATCGCCATCGCTCACCGCCTCTCCACCATTGTGGATGCCGATGAAATCCTGCTGCTCTCCCGCGGGTGGGTGAGCGAGCGCGGTACCCACGGCGAGCTGATGGCGCTGGGAGGACATTATGCCCAGCTGTTCGAGATGCAGAGCCAGGGGGCCTGGCTTGAAGAGAAACGGGCCTGAGGCCCACCTAAAAAAACAGCCGGCATCTGCCGGCTGTTTTTTTGACTGGCGGGGTTACACCGTGGCCTTGCTGCGGCTGACCAGCTTGGGCTCCAGGGGCGGGAAGTCATCGTTGAAGAAGGTATCCGCTTCTTCAATTTGTGCCTTGCGCTGCTTCTGGATGAAGTTGTCGAAGTCGCGCTTGATCTCGGGGTCCTTGAGGGCCTCGTAGTCGAACACGTTGGCGGCATAGAGGTAGTTGAAGTAGATGTCGACGAACTCGGCGCTGGCACAGGCGGAGGTGAACTTGCTGTTCTGGCGGTCGAAGTTGACGCGGTACTGCTTGATCTTCGGCACATAGACCAGCTCGTTGCCCACCTTGAACACTTCCACCGTGACCCCCACCGTGATGGTCTTGTAGAAGTCCTTGTTGTTCTCCACCCCGAAGCGGATGGCATCCCCCTGCTTTTGCAGGAACTTGTTGAAGCTGGCCAGCGCCGTGGTGCCCTGGCTCACCACCACGTCCATGATGAAGTTGATGAAGTCGGTGGCGATGCTGAGCCCCTTGATGTGGCGGCTGTAGCTCTGCTGATCGATCTTGCTCGGCCCCATCAGGGGGATCTTGGAGAGGGCCCTGGCCCAGAGATCCGCGTCCGTCTTGTACTGCTCGCCATAGGCTTCGGCGTAACGGTTGATGTAGGCGGTGACCACGGAGGTGATGGCGATGAGGTAGGCCTTCTGTTCCGCCAGCTTGGCCATGACGGCGGGATCGTCCAGCAGCTCGTTGGCCACGATGAACTCCACCAGACCGTCCTTGTCGGCATAGGGATCATTGCCCACCGCCCGGACGGTGTCGGGCAGATTGACGTCGTTGAAGAAGGCCTCGGCCTCGGCGAACTGATCATGGTTGCTCAGGCGGTTGGCCGGTGCCTCGCGCACCAGCTGGCAGAGCACCAGCTCGGCCTCGTAGTCCGACTCGCGCCACAGGGGGGCCTGCAACTGGTTGCCGAAGGTCTTCTTGTAGGCGAGGTTGAAGTCAAACAGCACCGAACTGCAGCCGCAATCCATGGCGAAGTCGACGGTGTAGCTCAGCGGCCCGGTGGGCAGGGGCTTGCTCATCTTCCCCTTGGCGCTGAGGTTGGCATAGCACTTGAGGTACTCTCGGCCAAACAGCTCGTAGGCACGGTTGTTGTTGAAGTTGAGCTGGAAAGTACCGGCGCTCTCGCCCCCGTTGAACAACTGTTGCACGTGACTCATCTCTCTATCCTTATGGTGAGATTGGTAGACGGGTTGACCCGGTGCCGAGTGGCTACTTCCGGGCCAGCAACAGCCTAGCGAGGGAGTGGGGGTTTGGTTACTGCGAATAATCCCAGTGGCGGGGGCGGGATCCTGGGCTAGCCCCCTGACGGGGAGTATTTCTTGTTGTGTTTCATTCGGATATGGCTGTCATGGTCCCGTCATCCGGGGCGGGACCTTGAAAAAATCGGAAAAGGGAAAGAGAGGGGCGACCCGGGGTCAGGAAAGGCCGGTTTTATCATTTGCCAGGCAAATAGAACCCGACCATTGCATGAATTTTGCAAATACCCTTTGGGGGCCCGCTCACAGGGATGGCACGGGAGGCTTGTCTATCGGGAAGCAGGCTGGCAACATTTGCGTCACATTCACTCATCGGATCAGTTTGCAATGGACCTGCAACGCCTCAAAGCCAACCTCGCCCTGCGTCTGTTCGCCTGGCGCTACATTCCCGTCATTGGTTTCTGTGCCCCCGTCATCGAGCAGATGGACGCCAGGGCGCTGCGCATCCGCATTCCGCTGGGCTGGCGCACCCGTAACCACCTGGGCAGCATGTATTTCGGGGCGCTCGCCACCGGTGCCGACCTGGTGGGGGGGCTCCTGGTCATGGAGAAGGGGCGGGCGCGGCGCAAGAAGGTGCATTTTGCCTTCAAGGATGTGCAGGGGGAGTTTTTGAAGCGCCCGGAGGGGGACGTGCAGTTTGATTGCGCGGCGGGGGAGCTTATCGACGCCATGATCGACGAGTCCCTGGCGAGCGGCCAGCGCATCAACCGCCCCATCCAGGTGGTGGCCACCTGTCCTTCGCGCAACGGCGACGAGGCCATGGCCCGCTTCGTGCTGACCCTCTCCATCAAGGCCAGCTGAAGGCCAGAGGGCGCTTGGCGCCCTTGTTCAAGCCGGGATCAGAGGATCTCGGGATTGATCCCTTCCTTCACGACCACCTTCATGCCATTGAAGTTGACCGCCCGCTCGGCCACTGTGCTGGGTAGCGCTTGCGTGGCAGGGCGTCAGGATCAGAGGAGCTCGGGGCTGATGCCTTCCTTCACGACTACCTTCATGCCGTTGAAGTTGACCACCTGCTCGGCGACTATCTTGCAGCGTTTGCGGGTCTCGACCTGACCGTCCACTTCCACCAGGCCCTCGGCGACCAGCGCCTTGGCGGCACCGCCACAATCGGCCCAACCCTGATGCTTGATCAGGTCACACAAGGCAACGAAGGGGTGACCTTCGAGCAGAAACGTCTCCATGGGAAATCCTCTAGCTGGATGAATGGCTGAAACAGCGGGGGCTCATTCTAGGCAGTTAGGCGGGGCAGGGAAAGGGTCCGGGCCGAATTGCCCCGAAAAAGGGGCGAGCACAGGCAATAAAACCAGCCCGACCGGGCTGGTTATGTCTCTGGGGGCCACTGGCGCTCAAGGGAGTTTCACCACCGCTTCCCCCGTCACGGCGAGGGCGCCGCCCTGGGTGAAGATGCGGGTGGCCAGGGTGGCGATGGGCTTGTCGCTTCGAAGGGCAATCACCTCCACCTCCGCCGGGCCGAAGCGCTTGGTCAGGCGAGCCTTCTGGCCCACGGCAAGGGGTTGTGTACTCATGCGGGTTCCTCTTCTTGCATCCTGACGCCGGCAAACACCGGATTGAGCCGTACCTTGACGTAGCTGCCGGGGGCCGCCTCCAGCCCCTCGACAGGCTGCCGGGCGGGGACGGGCTCTGCTTCGTCACGGTCTTTGATAAAGCGCATCATCTCGGGCCACCAGGAGCCGCTCTGGTGGGTCGCCCCCGCCAGCCACTGCGCCGGGCTGTCCGCCTCGACCTCGCTCTGCCAGAAGCCGAATTTGTTGGCATCCGGTGGATTGATGATGCCGGCGATGTGCCCGGATTCGGCCAGAATGAAGCGCCGTTCGCCCCCGAACAGCGCCATGCCCTGCCAGGTTCCCTGCCAGAGGGCGATGTGATCGTCCACGGCGGACACCAGCAGCACCGGGGTCTTCACCTTGGCGAGAGCGATGCGGGTGTGGCGGATCTTGAGCTCCCCCTTCACCAGCTGGTTTTCCAGGTAGAGTCGGCGCAGCAGGCTGTTGTGGATCTTGCCCGCCACGTTGGTGCTGTCGCTGTTCCAGTGCAGCAGATCGAATGCCACCGGGCTCTGGCCCTTGAGGTAGCTGTCGATGTAGTAGTTCCAGTAGAGGCTGTTCTCCCGCAGCAGACTGAAGGAGACCGCGAGCTGGCGCCCGTCCATGATGCCCCTGGCCTCGTTCTGCGCCTCCAGCGCCGCGATGATGGGCTCGTGGATGAAGATGCCAAGCTCCCCGGGCTGGGATAAGTCCAGCAGGGTGGTGAACAGGGTGGCGCTACGCACCCGCTGCTTCTGGCGCCGCGCCGCCAGCCAGCCCATGGCGAGTGACAACGCAGTGCCACCGATGCAGTAGCCGATGCCGTGCACCTCCCGCTCGCCGGTGGCCGCCTCCACGGCGTCCAGGGCGGCGATGACCCCGTCCACCACGTAGTCGTCGAGATCGACCTGCCCCTGTGCCACCCCCGGGTTGCGCCAGGAGATCATGAAGACCGTCTGCCCCTGGGCGACCAGCCAGGCCACCAGGGAGTTCTGGGGGCGCATGTCCATGATGTAGTACTTGTTGATGAAGGGGGGCACGACCAGCACCGGGGTCTTGCCCACCGTCGCTGTGGTCGGGCTGTACTGGATGAGCTCAAAGAGCTCGGTGCGCAGCACTACCCGGCCCGGGGTGGTCGCCAGATCCCGGCCGAGCTCGAAGGCGGACTCGTCGGTCAGGCGGATGTTGAGGTGATCGGCGCTGCGCTCCAGATCTTCGGCCAGGAGCGCAAGGCCGCGCACCAGATTCTGGCCGTCGGACTCCAGGGTGAGCTTGAGCAGCTCCGGGTTGGTGGCCAGGAAGTTGCTGGGAGCCATGGCGTTGACGTACTGGCGGGTGAAAAAGCGCAGTCGCTCCCGGCTCTTCTCGGGCACGCCCTCCAGGGCATCCACCGCCGCCAGCAGGTGTCTTGCGGTCAGCAGATAGGATTGCTTGAGGTAGTCATAGAGGGGTTGCTCGCTCCAGGCGTCGGCCTTGAAGCGGCGATCGCTGCGATCCGGGGTGATCACCGGCTCGCTCGGCTGGCCTGCACTCTTGAGCAGGGTGTGCTGCATCAGCTTGAGCTGATCCTGCCACCAGTTCATCTGGGACTGGATCAGCTGCCAGGGCTGCTGGCTGCCCTGCTCCAGCACCTGGCCCAGATCGTCCAGACTGGTCTGCAGCAGGGCCTGGGCGGTGCGCTCGGTCTGGGCTCTGGCCATGGCCAGCAGCTTGTCGTTGTAGTGGGCCAGGGCCTCGAACAGCGGGCCGTAAGATGATTGGCTCATGTGTTCTCCTTCACCCACGCCCGGGGCGGGCACTTGCCCGTTCTGTCGAGTCGTGGGGAGATGTGGCTGCCCGCAAGACGGGCAGCCAGGGGTTATCAGGCCTTGCCCGTGCTCTTCTTGATGCCATCTGCGGTCAGGGCATCCAGTTCTTCCTTGAACTGCTGGCCGAGGGTGCTGAGCTTCTGGATGTCATCCAGCATCTGGCGGGAGAGCTGGCTGGCGCTCTCCAGCTGCACGGTGCCGAGGGCCGCCAGGCTCTGGGCATCCTGCACCTTGCCGACGGCCTGCAACTGGTTGAGCCCCAGTTCGGCGTAGGCATTGGCGGACGCCAGTTGCAACCGGGTCAGCTGTTCGATGTTGCTGGCCAGCAGCTGGTTGTAGCGGGTGAGGGGAGCGGCAAAGCCTTGCATCTGCTCGGTAAAGCTCTTGATCACGTCCATATTCATCATGGGTCTCCGGTTCGGCAGAACACTGTTTTTGCGGGTCAATCGACCCTTCTTGCGGGTACAGCACGTCATCCCTGTGTTACGTGTTGTTTGCTCTGTTCAAACACACGTTTGAGCATTCTGCAACCAATCTACCTTTGGTATAAATGTTAGTTTCTGTTTGAATTTTCCAATCCGCCGAGAGAGCCATCCCCGGGTTCAGACGAGAGGTGACGCAGGGCAGGGGGCGGGGTCTCGTTCCCCGGGGCCTACGCTGGTACCCTTGAGCCACACCCTCTTCACAAGGAATCCCCGATGAAACCGTTCGCCCTGCTGCTCGGCTGTGGTGCCCTGACCCTCGCCGGTGTCGCCCAGGCCAGCACGCCGGTCCAGATCTCCCTGCCCGGTGTCAACCTGCCCTCGTCCAATCAGGTGGAAGGGGCAAGGGCTTCCTTCCTCTACGGCCGCACCGGCCAGGTGAAGGGGATCGATCTGCCGGTGTTCGCCCTCTCCGACGTGGATCAGTTCACCGGCCTGCAGCTTGGTGTGTTCTTTGGCGCTAGCCGGGTGCGCCATCAGTTTGGCGGGGTCGCCATCAACGCCGTCAACTGGCACGAAGGGCAGGATACCGGCCTCAATCTGGGCTTCGTCAACCTGACCAACAATGTGAAGGGGCTCAACTGGGGGGCGGTCAACATCGCCCAGGGCAATGCCCTGGCCAACGTCGGCTTCGTCAACTATGCCGAACGCACCACGTTCCAGCTGGGATTCGTCAATGCCACCAAGCACCTAGACGGCTTGCAGATTGGCCTGGCCAACTACGCCGAGAACGGCATCTTCCCCATTCTGCCCCTGATCAACTTCAAGAAATCCTTCTAGGGACCAACTTGCCCTTGCTTTAGGAGGGGCAGCCATTACCCTGTGCTCCATCAAGGCTGCACAGAGGTAACAGGGGCATGACAACGGAACACATGGACGCCATCGGCATCGGCTGGGACGTGAGGGGCTGGCAGGGCAATGCCCAGGCGGTGGCGGTGGTGGGTTGGCAGGCCCGGGAGTCGCGTCTGCACTGGCTCGGGATCTCCCCCCTGTTTCGCCTGAGCTCCCGGGTCGCGCCGGATCTGGATGCCCTGCTGCGCCCGGCCCTGCAAGACGAGGTGGCGCTGATGCAGGTGCTGGCCTGCCCGCGCCTTGCTCTCGGCATCGATGCGCCCCTGGCCTTTCCCCGCGCCCTCGCCGATCTGCTGGCGGGGCGGGGGAGCGGCTTTCCCGTGCCCCAGCGGGAGATTGACAACCCTTACGCCTACCGGGATTGCGAGCGCTGGCTCCATCAGCACTATGGCAAGAAGCCCCTCTCCGCCACCTTCGACAGGCTCGGCAACAACGCCACCCTGGCCCTCTCCATGCTGCCGCGCCTCGGGGATCTGCAACTGGTGCCAAAACGGGCGAGGGCTGCCGGGCGCGCGGTGCTGGAGGTCTATCCCGCCCTGGCCAAAATGGGGGGCAAAGCCTCTGCGGTGCGGCCCGAGCTGCAACCCCACCTGCCAGCAATCCTCATCCCTGGAACGGATCCCTATGATGCCGCGCTCTGCGCTCTGATGGCCCTGCAATTTGCGGCCGAAGGGGCCGTCACCTCGCTGCCTGCCCTGGTGGACCTGCCGGACGAGATGGCACCGGACGAAGGCTGGGTCTACCACTTCGCCCGGGATTGAGGCGCCCAAGGGCACCGCGCTCCCCCTGATGACTGCTGGCGACTCGCTGCAGCCACGGCACTGGTGACGTGACTTGCTGTCGCCACTGCGTATGGCTTGCCGTTGCCACGGTGTCAGGCAAGGGTAGGCCGCCTTTGTCCTGTGATCTTCCGACGCCTCCTTGACCCTTGCCCTTGTTGCCTTACTTTGCGACTGCCGACTGCCGACTGCCGACTGCCGACTGCCGACTGCCGACTGGCGCCTTTTCATCGGACCTCATCCTTGATCCCGACTGTTCATGGCTGGTTTAAAAATCACCTTGTATGCCATCAGACAAGAGACGTACAAGTACATTTATCACGCCGCAGCAGCGGGGAGATGGCTCCAGGGTTGTACAGAAACAGGGTAGCGGGGGTCAAATATGCGGCAGGTTAAGCCTGCAGAAGCATAAATAGGGAGTCAGGGCGTTAATTGCTGGAAGAGCCGTCTCTTCATCCGATATATTGCCTCTTTTCCTCAGGCTTCTTGTCCGGTGGTGTCGATGAAACGCATTCTCTCTATCCAGTCCCACGTGGTGTTTGGCTGTGCCGGCAACAGCGCCGCCGTGTTCCCCATGCGCCGTCTCGGCATGGAGGTGTGGCCCATCAATACGGTGCAGTTCTCCAACCACACCCAGTACGAGGCGGGTTGGCAGGGAATGGCAATGCCGGCGGGCCACATTGCCGCCTTGTGCCAGGGGCTTTGCAATATCGAGGTGCTGGCGCGCTGCGATGCGGTGCTAAGTGGCTATCTGGGCTCGGCGGAGCAGGGGGACGAGATCCTGGCGGTGGTGGCGGCGGTGAAACGAGCCAATCCGGCGGCCCTCTATTTCTGCGATCCCGTGATGGGGCATCCGGAGAAGGGGTGCATCGTCGCCCCGGGCGTCACCCGCTTTCTCACCGAGCAGGCCCTGCCGGTGGCGGACATCATGGCCCCCAATCTGCTGGAGCTGGAGACCCTGTGCGATGTCCATCTGACAACCCTGGCCCAGACCCGGGTCGCCGCACGCCAGTTGCTGGAGAAGGGGGTGAAGATGGTGCTGGTCAAGCATCTGGGTCGCGCCGCCAGCGTCCCCGGCCGCTTCGAGATGCTGCTTGCCACCCCCGAGGGAGACTATCTGATCGCCCGTCCCCTTTACGATTTCGCGCGCCAACCGGTGGGCGTGGGGGATCTCATCAGCGCCCTGATGCTGGCCAACCTGCAGGCGGGATATGATGGGGTGAGCGCCTTCGAGCGCACCAACGCCGCGGTGGATGCGGTGCTGAGACAGACCTGGGAGGCGAATGCCTACGAGCTGCAGCTCATCGCGGCCCAGAGCGCCTTTGCCGAGCCGCAGATTGCCCACAGGGCCGAGCGCCTGGCCTGACGCCATTGATCAGCCCGTGACGGGACGAGCTGATCAAGGTTCAGCTTGCGGCACTGATCGGTGTTGCATCCTGAAAATGTTCGACCCTGGGGAAGGGGTCGTAGAAGTGGTGCAGCAGGGCCTTCCACTCCTGGTACCGGGGGGAGCCCCTGAACCCCCGGGTGTGATCTTCCAGCCGCGCCCACTGCACCAGCAGCAGGTAGTGATGGGGATCGTCCAGGGCACGCTGCAACTGGTGGCCCAGGTAGCCGGGCATGGCGCTGATGATGTGCTGGGCTCGGGCGAAGGCCTGCTCGAAGTCAGTGGCCTTGCCGGGAATGATCTGCAGATGGGCGACTTCCAATATCATGATGGCTCCATGCCGATGAGTCTGGTTGAACCAAAAACCTATGTACGCCGAGCCTTGGAGGGGGCAAGACCGGCACGCTGTCCGGTCTTGCCAGGCCGTCTGCCTCAGAGCTGCTTGTAGAAGAACTGGGTGGCGGCGAGGGTGCCGTCCCCATTGCGGGCGAAGTCCGGGATCTGGCCGGCCTCCTGATAGCCGAGCTGGCGATAGAGGCTGGAGGCCACGTCGCCGACCCGGGTATCCAGCACCAGCAAGGTACGCCTGGCGTCCCGGGCCCCTTGCTCCATGGCGTTCATCAGGGCGCGGCCCACCCCCTTGCCACGGGCCTGGCTGTGGACCATCAGCTTTTCCACTTCGGCCCTGTGGCCCCCGTTGGCCTTTGTGCACAGGGAGAGCTGCAGGGCGCCCACCAGATGGTGCTGATCAAACGCCACCCAGAGCTTGCGCACTCCATCCGCCAGCTCCCCCTCGATGCCTTGCCAGTACGCCAGCCCCTGCTCTTCCTGCAGGGGAGGCAGAAAGCCCACCGAGGCACCGCTGGCCACGCAATCTTGCAGCAGGGCGATCAGCGCCGGTTTGATGCCTCTGGTGCTCTCGACCTCAAGGATCTCCATTGAATGTCCTCATCTTCTCTCTTGGCCCACGTGGGGGATTAACGTCTCGGGCGCGGACTCTCCTGCCGGTGCTATTATCATCCGGTCAGGTGCGCCGTCTCTTAATGGATCAGTCCCTGCGCTGCCAGCCACTGGAACAGCAGGCGGGAGACGGGGGAGACTTCGGCCAGGTGGCGGCTGTCCAGCCAGCGCAGCTCGGCGATCTCCGCCGAGGCGACGGGCGTGCCGTCGGCGTCCCCCGTGTAGCAACGCAGATTGACATTCACCCCTTGCGGCTTGCCGTCCGCCTGGGCGCTGAACTCGCAGGCGAACGCCAGGGTGTCGGGTTTCAGGATGACCGCGAGCTCTTCCTCGATTTCACGAACGAGGGCCGCCTCGTCGCTCTCGCCCGGCTCGCGCTTGCCCCCCGGAATGTAGTAGATGTCCTTGCCGTGGGAGCGGGCGCACAGCAGTTGTCCCTCCTTGAAGGTCAGCCAGGCGAGTTTGTCGATCATGGGCAGATTCCTCTTGTTGCCGCTTGTCAAAGGGGGGGGGCTCGCTGCTCGCACAGGGTGCGATAGGAGCGGGTTTCCCGCATCTCGGGCGCCAGTCCCAGCCGGCTAGCCAGCGCCAGCAACTGCGCGCGGTAGGCGGGCAGGGCGGTCTCGTCGTCAGTCATGATGGCGAACTCGGCAAAATCACCGACGCCTGCCAGGTGATCCACCGTGACGTGGAAGGCCCCCAGAAAATAGATGCTGCGCCGCTTGTCGATGGTCAGCACCGGCTGGTAGCCCAGGGTGCGCACCATGCTGGCCGCCTTGTCCGCATCGGTGATGTTGACCGCCTCGCAGCGATCGGGTCCGGGTCCTTTGACTATCCAGAGCCGGATGCCGCTGGGGGCCATGGTGCGGATGATCAGGCTCTTCTCTGCCCGGGCCAGGGCGCCATCTGCCGTGTCGAAGTAGCAGTCCTGCTCATGATTGTCCGCCACCATCACCTCGGGGCCGAGGGCCGTGAGGGTATGCACAAAGGCGGCGCTGTCCGTCAGGCGGTATTTGAACTCCACCTCGAAGCGCCCCTGAAAGTGGGTGGTCATGGCCTTGCGACGGCTCCCGAACGGCAAATGAATAGGGCAGCCTAGCAAAAGTGCCGGGCTCTCCCAAGCATCGGGATCACAGCTTCGCATCGACTGCCGACTTTATGACCAGATGGTGAGGGAAAATCCGCCCTGGTGCACAGCTTGTGGCCCGGTGGCTGGGCGCCGTACGGGGGCTGTGCTCTAATAAGCTCCCTCTTTGGCGGTATTTCCGCCCTGAACAACGACAACGAGGCGGCGGCCCCGGCCGCGCCAGTGGAGCCACAGATGCAGATCACCTCACAGACCCCCTTTATCGGACTGGGCGTGGCGGGCAACTTCGCCGGTCACCTGGAGCAGGCAGGGGAGGCGGCGGACTTCGTCGCCGTCAAGGTTGACGACAAGGTCGCCCCCAAGGCGCTGTTCCCCTTCTATGTGCCGAACCATCCCGGCCAGCTCGGGGTCTTTCCCCTGAGCGGCGATGCCATCTTCCTGCCGGAGGCGGCGGTGAGCGGGGACGAGAAGGTGCAGATTGAACCCGAGGTGGCACTGTGGTGCGAGCTGGAGTACGCGGGGGAGCAGGTGGTGGCCATCCATCCCAAGGCGTTTGGCGCCTACAACGACTGCTCCATCCGTCGCCCCAATGCCAACAAGATCAGCGAGAAGAAGAACTGGGGTGAAGAGAGCAAGGGGCTGGCCGCGAACCTGCTGCCCCTGACCCACTTTGCCGCAGGATGCGAGCTCGATGACTACCGCATCGCCTGCTATCTGGAGCGGGACGGGGAGCTGCACCCCTACGGGATCGACAGCGCGGCGGTGGACTACAGCTACTTCCACGGTCAGTTGCTGGCGTGGGCCATCGACAAGTTCAACCATCAGCAGGACGAAGGCCCGGCCGAGCATATCCAGGGGCTGCTGGCCCAGGCGGGGCGCCCGGCCCATGCGCTCATCAGCATTGGCGCCACCCGCTACACCCCCTTTGGCGAGACCCACTTCCTCGCTCCCGGTGACACCGCCTGCGTGGTGGTCTACCCCGCCAGTCGCTACAGCGAGAGCGACATTCGCGAAGCCATCGCGACCCGCCGCGTTGGCGCCGATGTCTCTGTCCTGCTCCAGGCGGTCAAGACCCGTTGATCGCGATGCCTTCCCAACCTGGGGAGGCATCTTCTTTCTCTATTATGCCTGCGCACACTCCATGCTGGCGTCATGCATGATCAGCCGAAAGAGGAGTGGCAGATCAGGTGGGTTGCCATGGTGGTGATCAGAGAGTGCAGGGAGCAGGATCTGGCGGCTTGCTCAGCCTTTACGCCGAGCTCAGACCACGGGATCCCGTGATGCCGCTTTCCATGGCGAGGGAGACGCTCGCGAGCCTGCTGGCCAGGCCCGAGGTGCGGATCATCGTGGCGAAGGTGGGCGGTGAGCTCGCCGCCACCTGCCAGCTCGGGGTGATCCCGACCCTGAGCAACGGCGGCAGGCCCTTTGGCATCATAGAGCACGTGGTAACGGCCTCTGCGTTCCGACGCCAGGGGCTGAGCCAGAAGGTGCTTGAACAGGCGCTCTCCCTGGCCTGGGGGCTGGATGGCTACAAGGTGATGCTGCTCTCGGGGGAAGGGCGCGATGAAGCCCATCGCCTCTATGAGAAGCTGGGCTTCAAGGCGGGCATCGAGAAGGGGTTTGTCATCAAGCAGGCAGAGGCCCAGGGCTGCACCTTGACGAGGTTCGGCCCCAAGGCTTAGCATCGGCGCTTTTGCCATAAATTGAGCCAACAATTCATGAAGATAGAACCAGCACAAACCGAGGATTACCCGGCCCTGATCGCTCTCTGGGAGGCCTCGGTACGCGCTACCCATCACTTCCTGCAAGAGGAAGACATCGCCACCCTCAAGCCTCTCATCCTCGAACACTATTTCGATGCCGTGCGCCTTTATTGCGCCAGGCAGGATGGCGTGATCGTCGGTTTTATCGGGGTGGCTGAGGGCAATATCGAGATGCTGTTCATCGCTCCCGAGGCGAGAGGGGGCGGGGTCGGCCGCCAGCTGGTGGACCACGCCATCCGTTGTCTGGGGGCGACTCGCGTGGACGTCAACGAACAGAATGCCCAGGCTGTCGGCTTCTACCAGCACCTGGGCTTCGAGGTGACGGGGCGCTCCCCCCTGGATGGTCAGGGCAAGCCCTATCCGCTGCTGCACATGGCCTTGGTCGCCGGTTAAGGGCGCCAGAGCATAAAAAAACCGCCCGAGGGCGGTTTTTTGTTGTTCAGGAGGTTTGGCTTGCGCCCCCTCACTCCTCGCTGGAGTTGTCCTGATAGTCGCCCCGCTGGGCCTTGGGTAGACGGCGCATGGGGGCGAAACCGATGTCCTCGCCCACCACTTCCCGCTTGCGGGCTGGGGCTGGCTTCTTGCCGCCATCGCTCTTCGCCTTGCTCTTGCCTGTGGTTGTTTTGCCGTTGCCACCCTTGGCGTTGGCATGGCCACGGGCGCGGGGCGGGTTTTGCACCGGCTTGCTGCCCGGCAGGGTCTGGCGGCTCGGCTTGCCGCTCGGCTCGTACCCTTCCAGGATCTCCACGGTCAGGGATTGGCCGATCAGCGCCTCGATCTCCTTGAGCTGACCCAGCTCGTCCTGGCTCACCAGGGAGATGGCCTCGCCGCCGCGCCCGGCACGGCCGGTGCGGCCGATGCGGTGGATGTAATCCTCCGCCATCTGGGGCAGCTCGAAGTTGATCACGTGGGGCAGCTGATCGATGTCCAGACCCCGTGCGGCGATATCGGTGGCAACCAACACCCGCACCTTGCCTTCACGAAAATCCGCCAGCGCCCGGTTGCGGGCCCCCTGGCTCTTGTCACCGTGGATGGCGACCGTATCCAGGCCATCTTTCTGCATCTGCTGGGCGAGCCTGTCGGCAATCTGCTTGGTGCGCACGAACACCAGCACCCGCTGCCAGTTGCCACGGCCAATCATGTGGGAGAGCATCTCCCGGCGGCGTTCCCGATCGACCTGGATGATGCGCTGGCTTACCTGCTCGGCGGCGGTGTTGCTGGGATCCACCTCGATGAGGGTGGGATCCTTGAGCAGATCGTCCGCCAGCGCCTTGATGTCATTGGAGAAGGTGGCGGAGAAGAGCAGGGTCTGACGCTCCTCCGGCAGGGCCTTCATGATGCGGCGAATGTCGGTGATGAACCCCATGTCGAGCATTCTGTCCGCTTCATCCAGCACCAGCACCTCGAGGGCGCTCAGGGTCAGGGCGCCCTGGGTCAGCAGATCCAGCAGGCGGCCCGGGGTGGCGACCAGGATGTCGACCCCGAGCTTGATGGCGTCCAGGTTCGGCTTGATGCTGACGCCGCCATAGGCGATCAGGGTACGAAACGGCAGGTGGTGGGCATATTTGATGATGCTCTCGCCCACCTGGGCGGCCAGCTCCCGGGTCGGGGTCAGCACCAGGGCTCGCACCTGGCGACGACCGCCACGGCCGTGGTTGGCCAGCAGTCGATGAAGCATGGGCAGGGTGAAACCGGCCGTCTTGCCCGTGCCTGTCTGGGCGCCGCCCAGCACGTCCTGCCCGGCCAGGATGGCGGGAATGGCTTGCTGCTGGATGGGGGTGGGTTGTTCGTAACCCAGCTCCTTGACGGCCCGCAGGATGTGCGGTGACAGACCCAGTTCATTGAATGACATGTTCGAGGGACACTCCGAGCCTTGGGCTCAACGGGTGACGGCAGCCTTGGTCCGTCACGACATGGAAAATAGGGTGGGCCGCCATCGAGGCTGGGCCTGAGCCCGGCAAAGCGACCGCACAAGAGACAGTGGGCGCGTAATATAGCAGATGCGAGGCGCACGCGCAGCAGCCGTGTCGCGAGCAGCGCACGCCTGTCAGAGCAGTCCCTCGATGGCCAGCACCAGATCCTCCGGCCTGGTCTGGGGGGCGAAGCGGTCCACCACCCGGCCTTCACGGTCAATCAGGAACTTGGTGAAGTTCCACTTGATGGCCTCGCTGCCAAGGAGCCCGGGCTTTTGCTCCTTGAGCCAGCGATAGAGGGGGTGGGCCCCGGCGCCGTTGACCTCGCACTTGGTCATTAGGGGGAAGCTGACCGGGTAGTCGAGAGAGCAGAAGCGGGCGATCTCCTCGGCATCGCCCGGCTCCTGATGGCCGAACTGATCGCAGGGAAAGCCCAGGATCTCGAAGCCTTGGGGGCCGAACTGGCGATAGAGGGCCTCAAGCCCGGTGTATTGGGGGGTAAAACCGCAGCGGCTTGCCACGTTGACCACTAGCACGACACGGCCCTGCAGATCGGCGGTGGACCAGGCCATGCCATCGAGTCGTTGCAGGGGGATGAGGGGCAGGGGCATGGTTTCTCCTGATGCAAGAGGGGCGACAAGGCGCCCGGGGGACAATCCTTGCACGTTAACGGGCCGAGGGCCGGGGAGCAAGGGGGAGGGCGTCTGTGCCCCCCAGACTCCTATTGATGGCGGGACTTCTCAAGAGAAGCAATCCGGTTTGTGCCGATGGTCCGAAGTCGCTACAAAGCGCACTCTCTCCCCTCGCTGCGAGCCTATCTTGGACTATCAAGCCGTCATGGATGCCATCTACACCCGGGGTTGGGTGATAGTGGATGATTTTTTAACCGCCGCCGAGGTGGATGCCCTCAAGGCCTGCCTGCCGGACGAGTGGCGACCGGCGGGGATCGGGCGCGAGACCCTGCATCAGGACAACCGCGATATCCGTCGGGATCAGATCCACTGGCTCGACGCCTCCCTCGGCGCGCCGGTGGCCGACTATCTGGCCCGGATGGAGTCCCTGCGTCTGGCCGCCAATCGCAGCCTGATGCTGGGGCTGTTCGACTACGAGGCCCACTTTGCCCGCTACCGTCAGGGGGACTTCTACGCCACCCATCGCGACGCCTTCGCCGGGCGATCCAACCGCCGGCTCACCTCGGTGTTCTACCTGAACAACGACTGGCAGCCAGAGGCGGGGGGAATATTGCGGGTCTATGACGACAGCGAGCAGTTTCTGATGGATGTCTCCCCCCGGGGCGGGCGGCTGGTGCTCTTCCTGTCTGAAGAGTTTCCCCACGAGGTGCTGCCCGCAAGCCGGGAGCGCTACAGCATTGCCGGCTGGTTTCGGGTCAACGGCAATGGCGCCGGGCGGGTCGATCCCCCCCGCTGAGCGCATTTCATCCTGTTTCTGACACAGGAAGAGACTTTTATCTGCCCGGGCAGGGGGAGGTGCGCCCCATCGGCTGACAAGGCTTCCCCTCCCTTGCTACACTGCCCGCACTTATGTTCGTTTCTGGCTTCGTCCGGTTTTCATGCGGTTGGGTTTGACATGGTGATGACGAAGCCGCTTCTCCCAAGGGATCACATCTAATGAAGAACATGCATGTCTTGCTGCTGTGCGGCGGTGGCGGCTCCGAGCACGAAGTCTCGCTGCGCAGCGCCAATTTCCTCGAAAAACAGCTCGGGCTCCTGCCCGGTATCGAAGTGACCCGGGTCGAGATGTTTGCCGACCGCTGGCTCTCCGCCGACGGTCGCGAGTGCAAGCTGGGGCTGGACAAGCTGCTCTCGTTCGACAGCGTGGCCCGTCCGGTGGACTACGTGGTGCCCTGCATCCACGGCTATCCCGGTGAGACCGGCGATCTGCAATCCTTCCTCGAGCTGGCCGGCCTGCCTTATCTGGGTTGTGACGCCGAGGCGAGCAAGGTGTGCTTCAACAAGATCACCACCAAGCTGTGGCTCACCGCCATCGGCATCCCCAATACCCCCTACCTGTTCCTGACCGAGCAAGGCGAGGCGAGCCTGATCGAGGCGAAAGCGGCGCTGGCCAAGTGGGGCAAGGTCTTCATCAAGGCGGCCTCCCAGGGCTCTTCCGTGGGTTGCTACTCCGCCAGCAACGAGGCAGACCTGGTGAAGGGTATTGCCGATGCCTTCGGTTACTCCGAGCAGGTATTGATCGAAAAAGCGGTCAAGCCCCGCGAGCTGGAAGTGGCGGTCTACCAGTATGGTGACGAGCTGGTGGCCACCTATCCGGGGGAGATCTGCGTACCCCAGGACAAGTTCTACACCTATGAAGAGAAGTACAGCAGTGCCAGTCACACCGAGACCGCGCTCAAGGCCGAGGGACTGACTCAGGCGCAGGCTGACGCCATTCACGAGTACGCGCTCAAGGCGTTCCGTCAGCTCAAGCTGACCCACCTGTCGCGCATCGACTTCTTCCTGACCGAAGAGGGGGAGATTTTGCTCAACGAGATCAACACCTTCCCGGGCATGACCTCCATCTCCATGTTCCCGAAACTGCTGGAGCACCACGGCCACAGCTTCGCGCACTATCTGGAGCAGATCCTGCGAAAGGCGGTCTGATGTCGCCAGACCCGGTTGCAACGGATGGTGAGTAGGGGCCTCAGGGCCCCTTTTTTCATGGGGGGAAGCGGGCAGAGCGCGGGGAGGGAAGGGGGCAGGGCGCCGCCCGGCAAGCCTTGCCGCCAGGAGGGCGCGCCGTTACAATCAGCCCCCTTTTGTCCCGCCACAGGCACCGTCAGAGCCGCGTTCCATGAAGCCCATCCCCGATCACGCCGTCAACCGCCTGCGCATCTGGCGCAAGAGCGTCTCGACCCGGCCCTTTCTTGCCCGTGGCGGCAGCGTGCCACGCTGTGATGCCTGCCAGCTGCGCCACGACTGGTGTGCCTGCGACTGGCGCCCGGCGCTCAAGGCCGAGGCCGGTTTCTGCCTCATGATGTATGACAGCGAGCCCATGAAGCCCTCCAACACCGGGCGCCTCATCGCCGACGTGCTGCCGGACTCCACCTGGGCCTTTCTCTGGTCGCGTACCGAACCCCATCCCGAGCTGCTGGCCCTGCTGGCGGATCCCGCCTGGCAGCCCTACTTGGTCTTTCCCGCCTGCGAGAAAGCGCCCGACCGCCTGACCGGCGAGGTGGTACTGGCCCCCGGCAAGAAGCCGCTGTTCATCCTGCTGGACGGCACCTGGCCCGAGGCGCGCAAGATGTTCAACAAGAGTCCCTATCTGGACGGCTTCCCGGTGCTCGCCATCAAGCCGGATGCGCTCTCTACCTACGGCATGCGCGTCGCCCACAGCGACGAGCACCTGTGCACCGCCGAGGTGGCCGCCTGCGTGCTGGAAGTGGCCGGGGAGCTGCGGGCGGGACAGGCGCTGCAGCTCTGGTTCAATCTCTTCAGCAGCCGCTACATGGCTGGCCGGGTTAGCCGTGCACCCGGTGCTGATGAAGGGCCCCTGCTGGAGGGGCTGGAGGCCATCAAGGGCCAGAGCCGCGCTCTGGATTAATCCTCATCAGCAGCCGCTACATGGCTGGCCGGGTAAGCCGTGCGCCCGGTGAGGATGAAGCGCCCCTGCTGGAGGGGCTGGAGGCCATCAAGGGCCAGAGCCGCGCTCTGGATTAATCCTCATCAGCAGCCGCTACATGGCTGGCCGGGTAAGCTGTGCGCCCGGTGCTGATGAAGCGCCCCTGTTGCAGGGGGTGGAGGCCATCAAGGGCCAGAGCCGCGCTCTGGATTAATCCTCATCAGCAGCCGCTAGATGGCTGGCCGGGTAAGCCGTGCACCCGGCGAGGATGAAGCGCCCCTGTTGCAGTGGGTGGCGGCTATCAAAGCACAGGCCCTCTCGCACGCTGATTAATGAAAATAAGGAATTAGTTGGCTGCCATTGTTTCGTTGGCTTCATGAGCCCGCCCTCGCTAGGATAGCGACCTGTTGACTCCTTCAGGCTCCAGGCCATGCCGGGCGCCGCCAATCACACGAGGTCTATGGATGGAACTGGAACTGCTCACCCTGGTCGCCCTGTTCGGGGTGGCCCTCATCGCCGGCTTTATCGATGCCATCGCCGGGGGCGGAGGGCTCTTGACGGTGCCGGCCCTGCTGGCCACCGGCATGCCGCCGGCCCTGGTGCTTGGCACCAACAAGTTGCAGAGCAGTTTCGGTTCTTTCTCCGCCACCTGGTTTTATGCCCGCAAGGGGCTCCTTGAGTGGGCCATCATCTGGCCGGCTGTCATCTGCACCTTCATCGGGGCGGCCATCGGCACCCTGGCGGTGCAGACCATCGATGCCGCCATCCTGGAGCGGCTGCTCCCCTTCCTGCTGATGGCGTTTGCCTGCTACTTCTACTTCTCCCCCAGGGTGAGCGATGCGGAGAGCCAGCGCCGCCTCACCCCCATGGCGTTCGCCCTGCTGGTGGGAGGGGGCGTGGGCTTTTATGACGGCTTCTTCGGGCCGGGCACGGGGTCGTTTTTTGCCATCGGTTTCGTGGCCCTGGCGGGCTTCGGCATGGCGCGGGCCACCGCCCACACCAAGCTGCTCAACTTCACCTCCAACATCGCTTCTCTGCTCTTCTTCACCCTGGGGGGCAAGGTGGTGTGGAGCGTGGGGCTGTGCATGGCGCTGGGGCAGTTCATCGGGGCGCGCATGGGCTCCAAGCTGGTGCTCAAGAAAGGGGTGAAGCTCATCAAGCCGCTGCTGGTGACCGTCTCCCTGGTGATGTCCGCCAAGCTGGTGTGGAGCCAGTACCCCGAGCTCTTTGCCTGGTTGGGCTGAGCCGGTACCCGCCATGACGAGGGCCCGATCGCAGATCGGGCCCTCTTGCGTTTCAGCCCAGTGCCGAAAGTTGCCGGAAATGGGCTTGCAGCGCCTGCACCAGGCGGGCAATGCGATCGCGCTTGAGGCTGTTTGGCCGATAGACCAGGTGGAGCGGGCGGCCCAGTCCCGGCAGGGGGCGTGCCTGTGTCCCCTGCTCACCCACCAGCGCCAGCAGGCCGGCGGGCAGGAGCACGGGGCCAATGCCTGCCTTGGCCAGCTCGATCAGTGCCAGGTAGGAATCGAGCTCCATGGCGGGTATAAGCCCGAGGGCGGCCAGGGGCTCGCGCAGATAGCGGTTGGAGGGGTTCTCCAGATCCATGGTCAGGATATTGCGCACCTTGCCCTGCATCCCCTTACTCACGTCGCCTTCAGTCAGTTGCTTGCTGGTCACAGTTTCTTGCAAGGCGCTCTGGTGATCCGGCTGCGCCGCCTCATCCAGAGCGTCCCCCACCAGATAGAAGGGCTCCTCCAGCAGCCGTTCGGCACACAGCCCATGGCCCGGCGGCAGGCGACCGGCGCAGATCCCGAGCAGGGCATCCCCGCCGCGCACCCGGGCCAGAATGACCGGGGTGTGGTGGGTAGAGAGGGCAATGTGGGGATCCCGTTCAAGGTAGGCGTGCATGAAGCGGGCGAGGTAGCCCGCCAACAGGGTTTCGGAGCAGGCGATGGACAGAGGGGTCTGATCCGTGAGGATCTGGCTGTCCGCCAGCACCCCCTTCATTTCGGCGAGGCTCGGGGCTACCCGGGCGAGCAGTTCACGGGCCTGGGGAGTGAGGCGGATATGACGGCCATCCGGCTCGATGAGCTTCTTGCCAAGGCGCTGCTCCAGCTGGGCGATGCGCTTGCTGACCGCCGACTGACTGATATAGAGGCGGCTTGCAACCTTGGCCATGGTGCCCTCGCTTGCCAGCAGGCAGAGTGTCTCCAGCCCTTCCAGTAACATGCGTCCTCCCTCCTCGTGTGTTGGACGCGGTTACCTTAGGGGCTGGTGGCATCAGGGGCAAGTACCGTTTGCGGCCCTTGATAGCGGCCAGCGCCACGCCTTGACGGGGGGCGCGAAGATCACCAGGTTGCCAATGAGACTCACCACCACGCCGACGATGGAGACCGTCTGCCAGACAAAGCCTTCATAGAAGGTGGAGAGGGTGAGGGCCACCAGGGGGAAGAGCACGGTGGCGTAGGCCGCCTTGCTGGCACCGATGCGCCCCACCAGGGTGAGGTAGGCGGTGAAGGCGATGACGGAGCCGAAGATGGCCAGATAGACCATGGCGGCGAGGTAGCGCGGGTCGGTGGGCAGGGTGAGTGACTGACCGAGTACCGTGACCCAGCCCAGCAGCAGCGCCACGCCGTAGACCATGCCCCAGGGTACCATCTGCAATACGTGATAGCCCTGGCGCTGTCCCCGGGCGGAGACCAGGTTGCCCAGGGAGAAGCAGAGAGTGCCGGCGCAGGCAAAGAGCAAGCCCTTCCAGCCGTTTGCACCCAGTTGCGCATCCGCCAGCACCGGCCAGAAGAGCAGCAGGGTGCCAAGCAGCCCCAGCAACGATCCTTGCAGCCAGCGCAGGCCCGGTCGTTTACCCTCGAACAGCCAGAGATTGAGGCCGTTGAAGATGCTGGCGCTGGCGAAAATCACCGCCGACAGACCGCTCGGGATATAGAGGGTGGCGTGGTAGAAACAGAGGAAGTTGGTGGAAAAGAGCAACGCGCCGAGCAGGGCTGCATAACGCTGGCCCGCCCAGGGCAGGCGCGGAAACTTGCCGCTCACCGTGAGCAGGGTGAACAGGGCCAGGGCCGCCAGGGCGAAACGATAGAGCACCGAGACCTCGATGGGGATGGGGCCGAGCTGCCAGGCGATGGCAATCCAGGTGCTGCCCCAGATGAGGACGGTGGAAACATAGAGCATCAGATTCATGGTGTGATCCCATCAAGAGAAGATGATGTGATCAGCATGAACCGGGAGGCGGGGTGCCGGCTTGCACCATCTTGCGGTTTTTTCAACGGAGGCGCAGCCTTTGACCATGAGGCGCGATAAGATGGCGACAGGAAAGGGGCGGGAGAGGGACGCAAGCGTGCAGCATGCCATGCAGCAGACAAGACAAACGGGGGTCTTTGATGCCCTGGTGAGCACCGGTGCCAGACTGGAGGACTCCTGCTGGCTGGAGCCCGGGCTCGGGGTGGCGAGCTGGTGCAACCGCTACGATCAGACCCGCTACCACAAGCCGGGCAACCACACCATCAGCGTCTACCTGCAGGGGGGCGAGCAGACCGAGCGGCTGGACGGCCCCGGTGGCCATGGTGGTGCCGGCAAGGTGTGCATCATGCCGGATCACCACAGGTCCGAGTGGTTGGTGCGCGAGGAGTTTCGCTTCTTCCACCTCTACTTCACCCCCGCCCACTTCACCCGCATCGCCGAGCAGGCGTGTGACAAGGAGGGGCGTCATCTGCAACTGGAAGACAAGACCTTCATCGACGATCCCCAGGCGGTGGCCCTGGTGCAGGGGCAATTGATGAAGCTGGACTGGCAGCACGGCATCGATCGCATGGCGCTCTCCCACGGTGCCTGGATGCTGATGCTGCACGCCTATCGCCATCACACCCGCGAGGCCCCGGCGCTGCCGGAAGTGCGCGGCGGCCTGGCCCCGGCCGTGGTGCGCCGGGTGCAGGAGTATCTGCAGGCTCACCTGGCCGAGCCGGTCACTCTGGGAGAGCTCGCCCGGGAGGCGGGTCTGAGCGAATACCACTTCGCCCGGATGTTCGGGCAGAGCCTGGGCTGTCCGCCCCACCGCTACCTGCTCGGGCTGCGGCTCAAGCGGGCCAAGCAGTTGCTGGCGGGAAGCGAGCCCCTGGCCAGCATCGCCGCCCAGTGCGGCTTCTCCTCCCAGGCCCATTTTGGCAACCGCTTTCGGGAGGCGTTCGGCCTGAGCCCGGGCCAGTGGCGAGCCCAGTTGTCATTCTCCTGTCACAGATAACCCTGAGACTCTGGGCAAAAGAGGTGTACCCTCTGTCTCTTGTCCATTGAAAGGAATGCCCATTGAATCATCGCAAACGTCAGACCCGTACTCGCCATCTCTGGTTCAACCACTGGAATGCCCCCCTCTATCGCGCCACCCAGCCGACGCCGCCCGAACCGCTCGTTCCTCACAGTTCCCGCTGAAAACGCCGTAACCCGATAGGATTTTTCCGGCAACTTTGCCACTATTGCGCCATCAGGATGGACTGGATATGGCCGCATGTTTCTGGAACGCATTGAAGTCAAAGGTTTTCGCGGAATAAATCGCCTCTCCCTCGGGCTGGACAACACCACTGTGCTCATCGGCGAAAACGCCTGGGGCAAATCCAGCCTGCTGCGGGCCCTCTGGTGCCTGCTGGGGGATGCCGAGCCCTATCAATTTGGTCAGGATGATTTTCATCGGCCGGAAGATCCCGAGCTCGAACCCTCGCGCACGCTGCAACTGGTGCTCACCTTCAGCGAGTATCGTCCCCAGATGTGCCAGCACTCCCGCCGTCTGGCCCGCCTCGGGGCGGCCTGGATCCCGCACAAGGACAAGTTCCACCGGGTGCATTATCGTGCCAGTGCCGAGTTGCAGGACGATGGCAGCGTGCTCACCACCCACGACTTTCTCGACGGCATCGGCAAGAGCCTGACCATCGACAACAACGAGGCGCTGGTGCGTCTGCTCATCACCATGAATCCGGTGTTCAGGCTGCGGGATGCCCGTACCGCCAGGGATGGTATCGAGCGGCTGCCCTGGGGGGATCTGTGCGAGCAGCGGCTGGACGAGCTGGCCGGCAAGCTCACCGATGAGCCCCAGCGCATCGGCGAGCCAGAACTCAAGGAGGCGCTGCAGGCGGTGCAGCAGTTGATGGAGCACTACTTCAGCGCCCTGGCGCCCATCAAGCACAAGCCTCGCAGCCAGCGGGATATCGTCAATCGCCCCATGACCCTGCGCAATCCCGGCAACCTGCAGGTGCTGCTGCGCAATGCGGACAACCGGGCGCTGCAACTGGCCATGGCGGGCATGGCGGCCATGCTGCTCCACGCCCGGGGCAACCGGGAGCTGGAGGAGGGGGCCAGACCCATACTGATGCTGGAAGACCCCGAGAGTCGCCTGCATCCCACCATGCTGGCCCTGGCCTGGGGTCTGCTGGAGCAGTTGCCCGGCCAGAAGCTGCTCACCACCAACTCGGGGGACCTGCTCTCCTCCTTGCCCCTCAATCAGGTGCGCCGTCTGGTGCGCCGCCAGCAGGACATCCTCTGCCATCAGTTGGGAGGGGAGCGCTACAGCAGCGACGATCTGCGCAAGATTGCCTTCCATGTGCGCATCAACAGGCCCATGTCGATGTTTGCCCGCTGCTGGTTGCTGGTGGAAGGGGAGACCGAGATCTGGCTGCTCTCGGAGCTGGCCCAGATCTGCGGCTACAGCCTGCGGGCGGAGGGGGTGCGCATCATCGAGTTCGCCCAGTGCGGCCAGGCTCCTCTCATCAAGGTGGCCCGGGACTTTGGCATAGAGTGGCACCTGCTCACCGACGGTGACGAGGCGGGTGCCAAGTATGCGAGTTCCGCTCGCTCCCTGCTCAAGGGGGAGCGCGAGCGGGATCGGCTGACCCAGTTGCCGGCGGCAGACATAGAGCACTACCTCTACCAGAACGGGTTCGAGGGGGTGTTCCGGCGTGAGGCGGGGGTCGGGGGGCGCTCCACCCTCAACGCCGGGCGCATCATCGCCAAGGCGATCCACCATCGCAGCAAGCCAGGCATGGCCCTGGCGGTGGTGGAGGAGGCGGAGCGTCTCGGCAGCGAGCACATTCCCCCTGTGCTCAAGCAGATGTTTGCCCGGGTGGTCGCCCTTGCCCGGGGACAAAGCTGACCGGCGACGTTGGGAAGACGGGGGGAGTTTGGATATACTCCCTGCCTCTTGTCCTTCCTTACCCTGTGATGGGTGCACCCGCACCCGGACTGCTGCCGGAGACCCTATGTTCGTCCAACTTCCTTTTTGGCTCTTTCCCCTGACCGGTCTGATGGCCCTGGGGGCCCTGATCGCCGTGGGGCTCGTCCTGTGGCGCGGGGATCTCTGCCCGGGCCAGCGCTCGCGGATCACTACCCAGCTCTTCTCGGTCTGGGTGATCACCGGGCTCTCCCTGATGCTGGCGGTGGAGGCCAAGGTTGCGGGCTGGCTCATCTGGAGTGGGGGGGCCGCCCTGGTGCTCGGTATCGTGCTCTCCCTGCTCCAGTCTCGCCTGGAGGGCAAGCGCGCCATCCCCGCCACCCTGCTGTGGTTGCCCGCCATGCCGCTCGCCCTCTACGGGCTGGGTCTGATGCAGATCCAGGGCTGGCTCGGCGGCCTGCTGCAGATGGTGCTGCTGGGGTCGGCCTTTGCCCACCTGATGCTGCTGCGTGCCCGCCACCGCCTGCAAGCCTTCAATCTGCTGCTGCCCCTGGCGGGGCTGGTCTCTGCCATCCTGAGTCTTATCTGGCTGGCGGTGCTGGTGGGTTGGCAGGGGAGCAGCGCCGGGCTCGACCCGCTGATCCCCGGTGTAGTGACCCAGGCCGGCCTGCTGGTCGCAGCCCTGCTGCTCTGGTTCAGCCCCATCTACCGTCAGCAGGAGACGGCCCCCGTGGTGGTCTCTGTGACCCTGTGCGGCCTCATCATCGCCCAGATTGCGTCGACCAGCGTGTTGCACCAGCTGGCCTGATCCCGGCGCATCCTTCCGCCCGCACCTTGTCGTGCGGGCTTTTTTTATGGCAAAGAGGGGCAAGGCGGGGAGGGGCCTGAGGGGGAAGAGATCGCTAGCTGCCTGAAAAAACTGCGATTTGTTGCAAAAGAGCGCAGTATGTGACGGTTTAATCCCCGAATAAACTTTTTTTAGGATATTTACTTGCAATCTCAGCGTTGGCGCCTATTATGGGCGACCTCGGACGCGGGGTGGAGCAGCTCGGTAGCTCGTCGGGCTCATAACCCGAAGGTCGTCGGTTCAAATCCGGCCCCCGCAACCAACTATTTGTATCCATGGCAAGCGCATAGCGCTGCGGTGGAGTCGAAGACAGCAAGAAGCAACTGCTCTGCTTTTTGTGGTGGCAATACAATTCGGACGCGGGGTGGAGCAGCTCGGTAGCTCGTCGGGCTCATAACCCGAAGGTCGTCGGTTCAAATCCGGCCCCCGCAACCAACCATTTGTGTCCATGGCAAGCAGCATAGTGCTGCGGTGGAGACGAAGACAGCAAGAAGCAACTGCTCTGCTTTTTGTGGTGGTAATGCAATTCGGACGCGGGGTGGAGCAGCTCGGTAGCTCGTCGGGCTCATAACCCGAAGGTCGTCGGTTCAAATCCGGCCCCCGCAACCAACCATTTGTGTTCATGGCAAGCGCTAGCGCCTGCGGTGGAGACGAAGACAGCAAGAAGCAACTGCTCTGCTTTTTGTGGTGGCAATGCAATTCGGACGCGGGGTGGAGCAGCTCGGTAGCTCGTCGGGCTCATAACCCGAAGGTCGTCGGTTCAAATCCGGCCCCCGCAACCAACCATTTGTGTTCATGGCAAGCGCTAGCGCCTGCGGTGGAGACGAAGACAGCAAGAAGCAACTGCTCTGCTTTTTGTGGTGGCAATACAATTCAGACGCGGGGTGGAGCAGCTCGGTAGCTCGTCGGGCTCATAACCCGAAGGTCGTCGGTTCAAATCCGGCCCCCGCAACCAACTATTTGTATCCATGGCAAGCGCTAGCGCCTGTGGTGGAGACGAAGACAGCAAGAAGCAACTGCTCTGCTTTTTGTGGTGGCAATGCAATTCGGACGCGGGGTGGAGCAGCTCGGTAGCTCGTCGGGCTCATAACCCGAAGGTCGTCGGTTCAAATCCGGCCCCCGCAACCAACTTCTGACTGATTTTCTTCTGCATTACCTCTCTGATCCCCTCCAGCATCTGTTGCTTGCACACAATAATGTGTGTTTTTCCGATCCCTCTCGCCATTTGTTCGGTATCATCCTGCTTTCTGTTCATGGATGAGGCCGCACCCTGTGATGACCCCTTTTAGCTATTCTTCTCCCCAAATCACGATGCAGAACACCTCCCTCGCCGAGGTAATGGCAGGGCCGACAGCCGTCAAACTCCTGCTCATTGCCGACTCAGCGCGCGATACCCTGCTGGCGACGCCTCCCTTTGCCGCCGTGGCAACCCAGATAGCCCTGGGTCAGAAGGCCCCCTATTCCCTCGACGACAGTCAGGGGCTGCAACGGGTGATCTTCATGGATGCCCGCCCGGTCCTGGATCATCGGCTCTACAAGCAGGTGCGCAGCTGGGTGGGCTCGCTGGCGGGCCTCAAGGCGACGCACCTGGCGCTCCATCTGGAGGGCTTTGACGATGAGCACCGCGCGCAACTGGCAAGGGTGGTGCTTGCCTGCCTGCTCGCCGCCGATGTGACCCTGCCGACCCAGAAACGGAGTGAGGCGACAAGACCGGGTTATCAGCAGTTGCAACTTTCCCCCCCTTGCGAGCTGGACATGACCCGCCTGAGCGCAGAAGCCGAAGGCAACGGTCTGGCTCGCCACCTGGCAGTGCTGCCAGCGTCCGAGCTCAATGCCCGTCATTACCGAGCCTATGCCCGGGAGCTGGCGCAGCAGGAGGGGTGGCAGTGGCAGGAGTTTGATGAGACGACCCTGGCACAGAAGGGGGCTGGCGCCTTCCTGGCGGTGGCCCGTGGTTCGGCGGACGGTCAGGCCGCCATCGTCAGGCTCAGTTACTGCCCGGCCAACCCGGTGCGCCGCGTCGCGCTGGTGGGCAAGGGGATCTGCCACGACTCCGGTGGCTACAACCTGAAAGTCGGTGGCAGCATGTATGGCATGCACCTGGACATGGGGGGCAGCGCGGTGGCCCTTGGCACGTTGCTGGCCATCAGCCGGGCGAAACTCCCCGTTGAGGTGCACTGCTGGCTCGCCATCGCCGAGAACCACATCGGCCCGCAGGCCTTCCGGCCCGGTGAGGTGGTGACCGCCCTCAACGGCACCACCATCGAAGTGGTGGACACCGACGCCGAGGGGCGCATGGTGCTGGCGGATGCCCTGACCCTGGCGGCCGGGGACAAACCCGACTTGCTGATCGACTACGCCACCCTGACTGGCGCCTGCAAACGGGCGCTCGGCAGCCGTTACAGCGGCGCCTTCACCAACCGCCCCGAGTGGCTCACCACTCTGATAGCGTTGGGCCAGCAGAGCGGGGAACGAGTCTGGCCCTTCCCCCTGGACGAGGATTACGATGACAACCTCGATAGCGAGTGGGCCGATCTGTTACAGTGCGCGCCGGGCGCCTCCCCGGATCACATCGATGCCGCCCGTTTTCTCACGCACTTCGTGCCCGCCGAGCTTCCCTGGTTGCACCTCGACCTGAGTGGTTTTCGCAACAAGGGGGGCAATGGCGTGGTGGGCAGCGAGGTAACCGGCTTTGGTGTCAGGCTGACGCTGACCCTGCTCGACAGCCCTCTGGGGATGGGTGCGCCCGACGCATGACAACGTGGCCAAGCACAATCAATAAGGACAAGCGTGAAACAAGCAAGCTATGACTGGGTGCTGTTCGATCTGGACGAAACCCTGCTCGATTTTCCGGTCGCCAGGGCGCTGGAGCGGACCCTGCAGATCTACGGCGTGGCGCCGACTCCCCCCAAGATGGCGGAGTACCATGCCCTCAACCAGCGGCTCTGGCAGCAGTACAACTCAGGGGAGATTGACGCCACCCACCTGCAGCAGACCCGTTTTTCGCTCTTTGCCGAGCAGGTCAACGTGGCGCCCATGGCGATGAACGAGACCTTCCTGCAGCAGATCATCGCCCTGAGCGTGCCGCTGGAGGGGGTGGAGGAGACCCTGCAGGCCCTGAAGAGCAAGGTCAGAATGGGGATCATCACCAACGGCTTCAGCCTGCCCCAGCGCGGGCGCCTCGACAAACTGGGCTGGAACAGCTGGTTTGAGCCTCTCGTTATCTCTGACGAGGTGCAAGTGACCAAGCCGGCGGCGGCCATCTTCCAGCATGCCCTGGCGCAGATGGGTCAGCCGAGCCCGGCGCGGGTGTTGATGGTGGGGGACAATCCCAAGACCGACATCGCCGGTGCCGCCGCCCAGGGGCTTGCCACCTGCTGGTACAACCCGGGACGGGAGACAGGCCCGTGCGAGGCGACCCACGAGATCCACCACTTCGCCCATCTCTGCGCGATCGTGCTGGGAGAGTAGGTCCTCTATGCCCGCAAGGGTGTAAAAAAACAAGGCAGCCCATGGGCTGCCTTGTTTGCATCCGGCGTCTGCTAGCGGCCGAGGCGGGCGAGCAACCAGGCCTCCAGCAAGGCCACTCCGGGGGCCAGCACGGCTTCGTCGAAGTCGAACTCCGGATGATGGTGGGGGGCCGCGAGGTTGGCTCCCAGGATGAGATAGGCGGCTTCGCCGCCGTGCTGCTGTACCCGCTCGATGAGGAAACCGGCATCCTCGCTGGCCCCGAAGCGGCGGGTGTGGATGGTATCAAGGGAGATCCCCTGTGCGAGAGGCACGATTTCCTCGATGAGGGCTGGGCTGTTCTCGATGCCGATCGCTTCCCCCTGTTTGCGGATGTGGTAGGTCGCGCCCTGCATCAGGGCCGCCCCCTCCACAATCTGCTGCACCTGATTGAACATGTAGTCGTTGAGGGCCGGCGTCGCGCCACGGGTCTCCCCCATCAGGCGGGCATGGCCCGGGATGACGTTGCGTCCACTGCCGCCGTTGAGCTGCCCCACGTTGATGCGGGTCATGCCGTCCCGATGGCGGGGAATGCCGAGCATGGCGGTGGTGGCCATGCAGGCCGCCGCCAGGGCATTGTGGCCCGCGTTGGGCTCGAGCCCCGCATGGGCGGCTTGCCCCATGAACTCCACGTCGAATTTGGTTGAACAGAGAAACTCGGTGGGGTTGACCACCAGCTCACCGCTGCTCGCGTGAATGCCGATGTGCAGTGCCAGCAGAGCGTCCACGTCGTCGAGCTGCCCCCCTGCCGCCAGCGCCTTGCCGCCTCGGCAGCCCTCTTCAGCCGGCTGGAAGAAGAGCTTGATGCGGCCAGTGAGGCGATCGGCGAGGGCCGCGATCCGCTCGGCCAGCACCAGCCCGATGGCGGTGTGGCCATCGTGGGCACAGGCGTGCATCCAGCCCGGGTTGGCGGAGTGCCAGCCTCCCTGGCCGGGCAGGTGTGACGCCTCCTGGCTCTCTTCGACCTCCACCGCATCGATATCGAAGCGAAACGCCAGGGTGGGGCCGGGGCGCCCGCTCTCCCAGAGTCCCATCACGCCGGTGAGTGCGTCGATCCGCGTCATCCACTCCGGATGCGCCCCCTGGTGCAGGGCACGGGCCTTCTGGGCCTGGACGTCTATTTCCCGTCCCATGATGAGGGTGCTGGCGAGCAGTTGATCCCCCAGCATGATGGAGAAACCGAGTTCACTGAGGTGTTGGGCGATGAGGGTGGTGGTGCGAAATTCACACCAGGCGGCTTCGGGGTGACGATGAAGGTCGCGGCGCCAGTGGCGCAAGGCATCCTGAGTCATGGTGGTTCCTGCGTGGCAAATCCAGCGGCCATTGTGACGGGCAGGGGGCAAGAGTAAATCCCGCAGGGGGAGATGCGACAAGGGGAGTCCGGGCTCCCCTTGAAAGATAGCATGGATGTCGACGAGGTCGTTTTGTGTGCGCAAATCGCATTCAAAGATGGCTTGGCATCATCCTTTGCCAGAGTGCGTCAAAAACCCATGTTGCAGTCTGTTTTTTGAACCACCCCTCTGGTGCAGAGGGGGCAGATGGCTGATTGACCGACTTAGAGCTGTGCCAGCGACGGCATGGAGACGGCAACCAGAGTGAAAAACACGGTGAAAACGGCGGTAACTACGAACTCTTTCATGATTTTATCTCCCTTGGTTGGCTCATGATGGAACCAAGATACCACAACAGAACGATAAAACAACGAAGAATGTAATTATGAGGCGAAAATGGTTTGGCGGTGAAATATGGCTGCATTTTCCCAAGTTTAAGGGCGTTTTTTGTCCTGAAAAGGGTTTTATGGTGATGCCAGTGAAATGGTATGCGTATAAAGTCTTTAAATACATTTAGTTACGTTGTTTTTGTGACTCTTTCCTTTGTGGTTCCGATTGGGGTCTTTGTGGTGATCTCCATTTTTAGTCAGCAAAATGGCCTGCGGGATGCGCCGATTGGTGTCGTCCTAGGGGGGTTGGTGGCTGTCAGCCAGGTTTTGTCATTCCATGTCATGTTTTCTCACGACTTGTGTCCTAACCCCAGTCTGCAAGGCTGTTGCCAGCCAGGGTTATCCGATGAAGGCTCAATTTTCTGCTCATCCCAAACAGGATGGGAGCAAAAAGAGAACGAAAAAACGACAAAAGGGCCGCCAAAGGAGCATGGAAGGGAAGGGGGAAGGCGGGAAAATGGGGGAGCGATCTTCATGGGGCCTTGGGTGGCCGGAAGCCCCGTTTTTCGCTGTTTTCTTGGGGGGGCGAGCCACCGGGCCCGCGCGCAGGGGAAGCGGGCGATATCGTCGGCCTACCCGGGTTGCTATATGGCGCCAGTGTGATGAGATGAAGGGCAGGGGAGGCCTGGCGCAGGGCCGTGGCACTGCGGCACGAGGGCCTTTATCCAGACCCGTCGCGAACAAGGTGAGCAAGCAGAAAAGCGGGGAAAAGAAGTAAAGGAGAAGGTTGTGGGGTCAGAGGCTCAGGGCCGCCGGGCAAGGGGTAAGACATGGCGACAGTGGCGAGTGGATAGTCGGGCCCCCGCAGGGGGAGGAGGGGGTGAGGAGCCCGCATAAAAAAGGCTATGTCCCAATTACGTGTTGCATCGGGTGCCCTAGGCTGTGTTCTTAAAAGTGATGAAGATATAATCTCACATCTTCTCAACAGCTTAAGATCCATTCCGTGTCCCGCCGTTATCAGCTGACTGATGCACAATGGGGGCTTATCGAGCCCCAGTTTCCTTCTCGAAGCCTGATCGGGCGCCCTACCCGTGAACCGCGCCAAGTGCTCGATGGCATTCTCTGGATACTCCACACCGGAGCTCCTTGGCGAGACCTTCCAGAACGTTTCGGACCATGGAATTCGGTCTACAACACCTTCCGGCGTTGGCAGGATGCAGGCCGGATTGATGCCATTCTGGAAGCGCTGCAACTCAAGCTCAATGAAGAAGGGCTCATCGATTTCGACCTGTGGTGCCTGGACGGCTCCAATGTCAGAGCATCCAAAGATGCTGCCGGTGCACGTAAAAAAACACCTCAATGAATCAAGCCCTTGGCCGTTCGCGGGGAGGTTTCGGCAGCAAAATTCACTTGGTCACGGACGGTCATGGCTTACCACTGAGCTTCTGCCTGTCACCGGGGCAATCAGCAGAAATCAGCTATGCAACAAGCGCGTTGGCCATGGCGAGGATACCAACGTCATCAGGTCGCTACCGAACACGGCCAGCGCATCTTGCCGCAGACAAGGCCTATAGCAGCAAAGCCTTTCGAGCCGAGCTACGGCGGAGAAGGATAAAAGCGGTCATTCCGCAACGCAGCGACCAGCAACGCCGCCATAAGGGGCGTCCATTGGTACTGGACAAGGTGCATTACCGCAGGCGCAATGTCGTGGAGCGGTGCTTCGGTTGGTTGAAGAAGTTTCGCCGGTTTTCAACGAGATATGAAAAGCTAGCCAAGAGTTTTGCAGCCTTTATCAAACTGGCTTTCTGCCTTCGCTACTTGCGCGAGTTATGTGTGGACAGAAAACCAGCATTTTGAGAACACAGCCTAGCGCCTCATGCAAACACATCTTGGTATTTACCTCCCTGCCGTAACGTTCCAGCATCCTGCGCCAGCCCAGATAATTCCTCAGGTAGTGGGTTGCGACTCCATGGAATCGTTCCATCCACTCCTTCAACCGCCGGTGATATCCGTTCACATGCTGGATGTGGTATGCCCCAATGACTCGCTCACCTCGACGGTTGTACACCACCTGATGTGTTATGCCCCGCGCTTGGCTGAAACTGGCATACACCCCTGCACCATCACTGCAGAGCACTGCATCGGGCGCGATGAGTGGCTGCAACACCGCTTTCACCGTCTGCGCATCCAGCCTTTCCAGCTGAAAGTCGGCTTGATGGCCCGCCCTGTCCCCCGGGTACGCCCTTTCCCGCCACGATGTCTTGCCGGACGAGGCAACCCTCGCTGCCCCTTGAACGATTCGAGGAAGAAGGTTTCATCCACTTCCACAATGCCTTCTTCCCGTGTTGCCTGGTGGTTTGCCATCGCCTTCAGGAAGCGGTGACGCCACAAGAAGGCGGTGTTCTTGCAAACACCGCAGCGGACGGCGGCCTGGCGGACAGTGAGCCCGTCGATGAGAGCCTGGGCGTAGTCCTCCCAATGCTCAGCCTTACGTAATCTGGCCAAAGGCGTCTTGGTGAGGAGGGAGCTGGTTTGCCGACACTGCTTACAACGTTAACGACGCAGCCCACGGCTCCAGCCCCAGGGGGCCAGCTGGGTGGCATCCGCCTGGCAGTGGGGACAGCCGCAGCATGTGGGTAACTGGGCATGGAGGGACGTAATCGGGTGTGGAGCGGCGAGCTCATGCTGAGCGACACGGCGCTGACGCAGAGTAAGTAATGGAAAGAGGGACAACAGGTGTTGGAAGGCTGGCGTATCCATGATGAAGGTCCTCGCGGTGATGACCTACTTCCAGATTAGCCTTCCAACACATAATTGGGACAGCGCCATAAAAAAACCCTCCAGAGGAGGGTTTTTTGTCAGACCACAGCCTTTAGAACAGGGTGGTGGAGAGATCGTACAGCTCCTGGTTGAACGGGCGCTTCAGGTTCTCGATGCAATCGATGATGTCGTGGTGCACCATCTCGTTGCCCTGAATGCCGACGCAGCGGCCACCCTGGCCTGCCAGCAGTTGCTCGACGGCGAAGGCACCCATGCGGCTGGACATGATACGGTCACGGGCAGTGGGAGAACCGCCACGCTGGATGTGACCCAGGATGGTGGCGCGGGTTTCGCGGCCGGTCATGGCCTCGATGTCTTTCGCCAGGGCGTTGACGTCGGTGACGTGCTCGCAGATGGTGATGATGGCGTGCTTCTTGCCCTTGGCTTCCCCTTCCTTGATCTGTTGCAGCAGCTTCTCCTTGTCGAAGGCCACTTCCGGCACGATCACGTACTCGGCACCACCGGCAACGGCGGCAGACATGGCCAGATCGCCGCAGTGGCGGCCCATGATCTCGACCACGGAGATGCGGTGGTGGGAGCTGCAGGTGTCGCGCAGGCGGTCGATGGCGTCAACCACCACGTTCAGAGCGGTATCAAAGCCGATGGTGAAGTCGGTACCGGCGATATCGTTGTCGATGGTGCCCGGCAGGCCGATGCAGGGGAAGCCCTCTTCGGTCAGCTTCTTGGCACCCATGTAGGAGCCGTCACCGCCGATGACCACCAGGGCGTCGATGCCGTGTTTCTTCAGGTTTTCGACCGCTTCGGCACGGACTTTCGGATCCTTGAAGGCGGGGAAACGGGCGGAGCCGAGGAATGTACCGCCACGGTTCACGACGTCGGAAACGCTGTGACGCTCGAGCTTGACGATACGGTCCTGGTGCAGACCGAGGTAGCCATCATAGATGCCGTAAACTTCCAGGCCATGATGCAGACCGGCGCGCACCACGGCGCGGATGGCTGCGTTCATACCCGGTGCGTCACCACCACTGGTCAAAACACCAATACGTTTGATTTGTTTGGTCATGAGTGCCTCTGGATCTGAGTTGTCGAAAATCAAGATTCTGAAAAATACGGCTGGCCGCTTTTACTATATCGGCTTTCCTATGGCGAGAGGGTCCATAGGAAAGCGATATGCAAAGAGGGGCGGGGCCCCTCTTTGCTTGGCGCTTACTTGGCGGCGCCAGCGATGATCTGGGAGAAGTCGTCCACTTTCAGGGACGCGCCACCCACCAGGCCACCGTCGATGTCCGGCTGGCCGAACAGGTCGGCAGCGGTGGCGCCAGTCACGGAGCCGCCGTACAGGATCTGTACCTTGGCAGCCACGGCTGCATCAAAACCGGCCAGGTATTGACGGATGTGAGCATGCACGGATTGTGCGATCTCCGGGGTGGCGGTCTTGCCGGTGCCGATGGCCCATACCGGCTCGTAAGCGATGACGGCGTTCTCGAAGGAGGCGATGCCGCAGCGATCGATCACGGCCTTGAGCTGGGTCTCGACCACCTGGTTGGTGGTACCGGCTTCGAACTGGGCCAGGGTTTCACCGATGCACAGCACGGGGATCAGGCCGCCCTTCTGGATGGCTTCGTACTTGGCAGCCACCACGTCGTCGGTCTCTGCGTGCAGGGTACGACGCTCGCTGTGACCGACCAGGGAGTAGGTGCAGCCGAAGGCTTTGAGCATGGAGGGGGCGTTTTCGCCGGTGAAGGCGCCGGACTCGTGAACGTCGGCGTTCTGGGCACCGTAGGCGATCTTGCTGCCAGCGGTCAGCTGTTCAACCAGACCCAAAAAGATAACCGGCGGGCAGACGGCCACTTGCACGGAAGGATGAGCGGCAGCGGCCGGGGTCAGTCCTTTGATCAGGGCTTCTACAGAAGCCTTGGTGCCGTTCAGTTTCCAGTTACCCATTACCAGGTGCTGTCTCATCTTCTATATCTCCTAGGCATTTGATTGCGCAACATTATATGAATTGAACCGAGCCCAAGATAGCTGACCCGGCGGCAAATGACGTAATTTTTTTTCGCTTTCCTGATCCAAATCAGGAATGCAAGGCGCGATTGCTCACTCGGTGACCTGCCCACGCAAACGGGCCCACCATACCCCAATCCACTCGTGAATGGCAGCCTCGGAATACATCAGATAACGTCCCTTGGGGAGGTAACTGTAGAGGGGTTGCGGCTCCTGACTCTGCTTGGCGGTGTAATCGGTGGGAGCAGGCACCGCATCGAGTCCCTGACTGCGATAGAGGGCCATGGCCCGGGGCAGGTGGGTGGCCGAACTCACCAGCGCCACCCGCTTGCCGTTGAGGTGGGCGGCGATGCTGACCGCCTCGTCATGGGTGTCTTTGTTGTTTTCAAACAACGTCATGCGCGCGCGCGGGATGCCAAGGCTGGCCGCCATGCGGGCGTTGACCTCGGCGTTCGACAGGGGATCCCCGGCCACGGCGCCGGAGAAGACCAGCTCGGCTTCTGGATAGGCCAGAGCCAGGCGAACTCCTTCCAGGGTGCGCGCCAGGGAGATGTTGTTTTGCCAGGCGCGCTCTGGGATGGCCGGATCGCTCACATGACCGTTGCCCAGCACGACGATGGCCTGGATGTCCGGATGCAGGCTCACCTCGAAGGGGGGATAGGTCTGCTCCAGGCTGCGGGCCAGCTCGTAGCTCACCGGCCGCGTCCCCATCAGGGCAATGATCACCAAGGAGAGGGTCGCCAGCAGCCTGCCGCTTTTTTGAAAGCGGGTGAACCAGAGCAGCACGAGCGCCAGCACCAACAAGGAGAGAGAGAAGGGGAGCGGCATCAGCAGATGGCCCAGCCATTTCTTGATGACAAAGAAGTTGAGCTCGAACACGACAGACACGTCCTTGAGTTTTCAGCAAATTCGGGATGTGACAGAATACCCCTCTTTTTTCCTGTGGCCCAATCCTGTGTGGTTCCTCCTGCGGCCCTCATGGCGGGGCGGTCGAAGATGAGTGTGTCTTGAAGCAAGATCAGAGTTTTGACGGGCGCGCGGACAAGTTCGCTCGCAACATTTACGACTCCACCAAGGGGCGCATTCGCACCACCATTGTCTGGAGTGACATCGAAGCCTGCCTGGCGCGCCTGGGCAACCGGCCGCTGCGCATCCTGGATGCCGGCGGCGGCTTTGGCTACTTCGCCCAGAAACTGGCGGCCATGGGCCATCAGGTGGAGCTGTGCGATTTGTCGGCAGAAATGCTGGATCTGGCCCGGGAGCAGATCGCCCAGAAGGGCTTGGAAGACAGAATTCGTCTCATCCATTGCCCCATTCAGGAGCTCAAGCAACACGTGACCGGCACCTTCGATCTGGTGCTCTGTCACGCGGTACTGGAGTGGCTCGCCGAGCCGCGCCAGACCTTGCTGGGTCTGTTCCCTTTCGTCAAGGCTGGGGGCATACTGTCGCTGCTTTTTTACAATCGTCACGGCCTCCTGTTCCAGAGCCTGGTGGTGGGCAATTTTGACTATGTGCGCCTGGGCCTTCGCAAGAAACGCCAGACAGCCCTGACACCCACCAATCCCCAGTTGCCGGAGCAGGTCTATGACTGGATAGGCCGGGGGGGATTGCGGATCATCGGCAAGACCGGGGTGCGTGTCATCCACGACTACATGCGCCACAAGCAGGATCAGGTCGAGAAGTTCGAGGACCTGCTGGCCATGGAGCAGCAATATTGCCGCCAGGAGCCCTTTGTTTCCCTGGGGCGCTACATCCATGTGATGGCCCAGAAACCGGCCGGTTGAGCCCCACCGGCATGAATACGATGCGGGATCCAGCCGCCGGGGCGCCACCGACCCCGGCCTATATCACCACGGCAGGCAAAGACCTGCCGACTATAACAACGAGATGATAACGTCATGATGAGTACATCCCGTACCCTGCCAGAGACGGTGGGATGGGTCAGACAGGAGGGGTTGGCGCTGAACCTCCCCACCGACAGGCTGGCCTTTCTGATAGCGATCAAGACGCTCTCCGAGGACGAGTCTGATCTCTCGGAGGCCGCGCTGCACGATGCCTTTGGCTATGTCAGCAGTGCCTTCGGCCAGATGGACGAGACCCTCACCGGTCGCGCCAACAACGCCATCAACGATCTCATTCGTCAGCAACTGCTGTCGCGTTTCACCACCGACATGGTGGCGGGGGAGAGCCTCTACCGCCTGTCGCGCCTTGGCATGAGCATCGTCGATTTCTTCATGGATCAGCGCCAGGTGGACTCCATCAAGCTCTCCATCCTGCTCGAGCACCTGGCGGCCGAGCTCGACACCGCCCGCAAGGCGGCGCTCGAGACCAACACCCGGGAGCAGTGGGACGCCGAGGTGCTGCCGCGCCTCTCCTTCTCCTTGGAAGAGACGCTCGGGCGCATCGATCTCACCCAGCGCGCCATGGACGAGCAGCAAAACCAGGTCAAGAGCGAGATCGCGGCCCTGCTGACCCAGAACTGGGTCGATGCCATCCACAGCTGCGAGAAGCTCCTGCACGAGACCGGCCAGACCCTGCGCGAGTTGCAGGACACCCTGGACGCCGCCGGCCACCGCCTGCAGGCGGGGCTGCTCAACATTCAGGAAGCGGCCCAGGGGCGTGATGATCTGTTCCACGTCGAGGAGCTGACCCACGCCCTGCAGGGGCGTCTGGACGTCATCACCGCCTGGGGCCAGCAGTGCATCGAGCTCTGGTCCCGTTATGACAGGCACGTTCACAAGTTCATCCGCAACGCCATCGACATGGACAAGAACCGCGCCTTCAGCCAGCGGCTGCGGGAATCCATCCGCAACTTCGAGCAGCACAACTGGCTGCTGCGCGTGGCCGAGGAGCCCCGTCTGCTGGAGCTGCGGGATGAAACCATCGCCATCCACGACGAGGAGGTGACCGGCGAGGTGCCCCTCGAGATGGAGTACGTAGAGATGGTGGACATCAACCAGGAGCTGGCGGAGCGCATCGAGCGCTACCTGGCCCGCTACCCGGAGCAGGGAGATCGGCTGGATCTTGCCGACGTGCTGCGGGAATACCTGCTGGACTACCCGGCTCATGCCCACTTCGACGTGGCGCGCCTCCTGATCGATCAGGCCGTGCGTCTCGGCCATGCCAGCGGTGAGCGCGAGCACCACCGCCAACCCGCATGGAAACCCATCAACCAAGCTGGATCCAAGGTTCAGGCCTATGTCATCGATCAATACTGAATTCCCCTTGCCCCTGCGTCTCGCAGAGGCCATCGCCAACCCCTTGTTTCCGCGCATCGACACCGCCCTGCGCTCCGGTCGCCACATCAGTGCCGACGAATTCGAGCAGCACTCGGCCCTGGTGGAGTACCACCAGGAGCTGGAGATCTTCTACGGCCGCTATCAGGTGGAACTCATCAAGGCGCCGGAAGGCTTCTTCTACCTGCGTCCGCGCCCGAGCGCAGACATCGGAACAACAGTGTTATCTGAGCTCGATATGCTGGTGGGCAAGGTGCTCTGCTACCTCTTCCTGAGCCCGGACAGGCTCGCCTCTGAAGGGGTGTTCGCCATGGGCGAGCTGCAAGAAGAGGTGCTGAGTCTGGCGGACGAGAAGCAACTGCTGCGCATGGTCAACAGCCGCTCCGGCGGCACGGATCTGGACAAGAAGAAGCTCCTCGAGAAGATCCGCACCTCCATGCGTCGCCTCAAGCGCCTCGGGATGATCACCCCCCTTGGCAACAGCGACAAATTCCGGGTCAACGAGTCCGTGTTCCGCTTCGCCGCCGATGTGCGCTCCGACGAGGATCCTCGCGCGGTGCAACTGCGGATGATCCAGGAAGGGGAGGCCATTTTCCACGACGACGAGATGCCGAGCAGCGATTCCCTGTTCGAGGATATCGAAGAGGATCTGGACGAAGAGCAGCTGGAGCTGGAGGTGGAAGATGATCTGCAACGTTAATGTGCCGGCACTGATGGTGTCTGCCGGTTTGATGGAGAGTGTGGCGTGAGAGGCAAATTCAAATCCCTGACCATGGTCAACTGGAACGGCTTCTTCGCCCGCACCTTCGATCTCGACCAGCTGGTCACGACCCTGTCCGGCGGCAACGGCGCGGGCAAGTCCACCACCATGGCGGCCTTTATCGCGGCCCTCATTCCCGACCAGTCACTGCTCCACTTCCGTAACACCACGGAGGCGGGCTCCTCCAGCGCGTCCCGCGACAAGGGGCTCTACGGCAAGCTGCAGCGCGGCCACTGCTATTCGCTGCTGGAAGTGATGAACAGCCGCGAGCAGCGGATCTGGGTCGGCGTCCACCTCGAACAGGTGGCCAACCGTGACAACAAGGTCAACATCACCCCGTTCGCCCTGGTGGATGTGCCCGAGCACCTGGCGCCCACGGATCTGCTGCTGGAGAAGCTCGACGACGGCAAGGGCCGGGTACGTGCCTTCGCCGATCTGAAGGGGGCGGCAGCGGAGCTTGGCGCCATCAAGGTCGCCAAGTTCAATACGGTGACCGATTATCACAACTTCATGTTCGAGTTCGGCATCACCCCGAAGAAACTGCGGGATCAGAAGGATCGCGGCAAGTTCTACCGCCTGATCGAAGCTTCCCTCTACGGCGGTATTTCGTCTTCCATCAGCCGCTCCTTGCGTGAATACCTGCTGCCGGAGAACTCCGGAGTACGCAAGGCGTTCCAGGACATGGAGGCGGCCATCTACGAGAACCGCCGCACCCTGGAAGCCATCAAGGAGACCCAAGGTCAGCGTGATCTCTTCAAGAATCTCATCACCGAGACCACCCACTATGTGGCCGCGGAGTATGTGCGGGGCGCTGCCGAGAAGAGCCGCCTCTCCGAGCTGGCCCTCAAGGCACGCTCTGAGCTCGCCGGCAAACGCCGTCTGCTGGCCGAGGAGAAGCAGCGCGCCATCTATCTGGCGGACGAGGTGGATCAGCTCACCAACCGCGAGAAGCTCCTGACCGACGAGCTGGAGTCCGCCGCCGAGCACCTGGCCAAGGTGATGGCGGCCGTGGCCCTGCAAAAGAAGATTGCCCTCTATCGCGCCGATCTGGCGGAGCTCAACGACAAGCTCGAGCAGCAGCAGGCGGTGGTGGAAGAGATCCACGGCCAGTTGCTGGAAGTGGAGGAGCGCAAGGAGCTGGCCCAGGCAGAGGTGGACAGCCTCAAGACCCAGCTGGCCGACTACCAGCAGGCGCTCGATATCCAGCAGACCCGCGCCATCCAGTACCGTCAGGCGGTGCAGGCCCTGGAAAACGCCCGCGAGCAGTGCGAACTGCCGGGGCTCGAGCCTGCGCAGGCGAGCGACACCCTGCACCAGTTCCGCGCAGCCGAGCAGAGCCTCACCAGCCGGGTGCTGGGGGCCGAGCAGCAGCTGGCGCTGGCCAAGGCGGCGGTGGCCGAACACGAAGCGGCGCTGACGCTGCTGCTCAGCATCGCACCCGAGACAGTGCGCGAGGCTGCCTGGCCCACCGCGCAGGCGCTGCTCAAGCGCCACATCGAAGACAAGGCCCGCATTGCCCAGGGGCAGGGTCTGCGCGCCGCGCTGGCTCGCCTCGAGAAAGAGAGCGAAAGCCAGAAGACGCTCTTGCGGCTGCGAGACGAGCTGGCCCAGGCGTCTGGTCAGCACATTGCTAGCCAGGACGAGCTGGAGATCTTCCTCGAAGCCCAGCGCACCCGCCAGGAGGAGCTCTCCGAGCAGCAGGCAGAGGCCAATCAGCGCCGCGCCAGCCTCGAGCATCAGGGCACTCAGCTGGGTCGCGATATCGCGGAGCTGACCAAGCTGGCCCCGCGCTGGCTCAAATCCTTTGAAAAACTCGAGCAACTGCGCGAGCAGAGTGGCTTGGCCTTGGCCACCGCCGAAGAACTCTCTTCCGGCATGCAGAGCGTGCTCGACAAGGAGCGGGAGTTCGAGCAGGAGAGCAACCGCATTCAGGGCCAGAAACAGGCGCTGGAGCTGCAAATTCGCAACCTGCAGCTGGGTGCCGGCGAGGCGGATCCCCGTCTTGCCCGCATCGCCGAGCAGGTGGGGGGCGTGCTGCTCTCGGACGTCTATGACGACATCTCCATCGATGATGCCCCTTACTACTCCGCGCTCTACGGCCCGGCTCGCAGCGCCCTGGTGGTGCTCGACCTCGAAGGCGCCATCGAGCGGCTGAAAAAGCTGGAAGATTGCCCGGAAGATATCTACCTCATCCAGGGCAACCCCGACTCCTTTGACGAGGATCTGGTGGAAGCGGATGAGCTGGGGGACGCCGTGCTGGTGCGCACCAGCAAACGTCAGGTGCGCTTCTCCCGCTACCCCGAGCTGCCGCTGTTTGGCCGCGCCGCCCGGGAAAAACGGATCGAGCAGCTCGATCTTGAGCGGGAAAACCTCATCGAGGGCTACGCCAAGGCCGCCTTCGAGCAGCAGAAGTACCACCGTCTCTACGGCCACTTCCGCGACTTTATCGGCCAGCATCTGGATATCGCCTTCCGCCCGGACCCCGAAGCCGAGGTGCAGGCCAAGCAGCACGAGCAGCGAAAGCTGCAAGAAACCATCGCCGAGTGCGACAAGCAGCTGAGTGATGCCAAAGCCGCCGCCGCCCAGCTGACCCGCCATATCCAGCTGGTGCAGGGGATGCTGCCCTTTGCCCACCTGTTTGCCGAGGCAGACCTGGCGGCCCGCCTCGAGGCGGCTCACGCCGATGTGGAGGCCCTTAAAACAGCCGAAGCCTTTATCGCCAGGCACGGCAAGGCGCTGGAAAAACTGGAAACCATGGTGCAGGTGCTGCGCCAGGATCCCCAGGATCTGGCGGCCCTGCAGGCGGCCTTTGACGAGGTGAGCGACCTGCTGGCCGAGCAGAAGCGCCGTTGCTACGCCCTCGATCAGCTGGTGGCCCGTTTGCCGCACTTTGCCTATCAGGATGCGCAAGATCTGCTGGGCAAGGCCTCCGAGATGAGCGAGCGACTCAAAGAGAAGCTCAAGGCGGCAGAGCTTGCCGCCCGCACCGCCGGTGAGCAGCACAAGCAGATCACCCAGCGCCACACCGAGGCGCTGCAACTGCGCACGGCGCTCGATTCCAGCGCCTCGGCCAAGGGGCAGACCCTGGCGGAGTTCGAGCAGGAGCTGGCGGCCATGGGGCTGACCCTGTCGGATGACATGGAAGAGAAGGCCCGTGCCCACAAGAAAGAGATTGAAGAGCTGCTTATCCGCACCCGGACCCGCCGCACCAGCGCCGAGGCCCAGTTGCAGGTGTGCAAGCGCGAAATCGAATCCCTTGGCGGTCGTCTCAAGCTCGAAGGCAAGGATTACTACAGCGCCCGCAAATCCCTGGTGGGTCACAAGGCGAGCTGGTCGCGGGTGGTGCGTCTGGCACGGGAGACCGACGTCGAGAAGCGTCTGAACAAGCGCGAGCTGGCTTATCTTGACAGCGACGAGCTGCGCTCCATGTCGGACAAGGCCCTCGGCGCCCTGCGGGTGGCGGTGGCCCACGACGAGGCCCTGCGCGATGCGCTGCGTCTGTCGGAAGGCAACCGCAGCACCGAGCAGAAGGTCACCTTCTACGTGCAGGTCTACCGTTACCTGAAAGATCGCATCCGCAACGACATCATCCGCTCGGACGATCCGGTTGAAGCCATCGAGGAGATGGAGATCGAGCTGGCGCGCCTCGCCGATGAGCTCAAGCAGCGGGAAACCCATCTGTCCCTCTCCTCCCACGAGGTGGCGGCCAAGATCACCAACATCATCCGCCGGGAGCAGAACCGCATCCGGGTATTGAACCAGGGCCTGCAGAACATCGCCTTCGGTCTGGTGCGCGGGGTGCGTCTCAACGTCAATATCCGCGAGGCCCACACTCGCCTCCTGACCGCACTCGCCGATCAGAGCGCCATGCACAACGATCTCTTCGCCGACAAGGAGCTCAGCTTCTCCGAGGCCATGGCCAAGCTCTTCCAGCGTCTCAATCCGCAGGTGGAGCAGGGGGAGCGCAACTATCAGGTGATGGGGGACGTGCTGCTGGATTATCGCAACTACCTGGAGCTGGAGATCGAGGTGCAGCGCGGGGCCGACGGCTGGCTGCGGGCCGAGAGTGGCGCCCTCTCCACCGGCGAGGCGATCGGCACCGGTCAGGCCATCCTCTTGATGGTGCTCATCAGCTGGGAGGAGGAGTCCCGCCGCCTGCGCGGCAAGGACATCGCTCCCTGCCGCCTGTTGTTCCTGGACGAAGCGGCGCGGCTTGATGGCAAATCCATCGCCACCCTGTTCGAGCTGTGCGAGCGCCAGGACATGCAGCTGCTTATCGCGGCGCCCGAGAACATCAGCCCCGAGAAGGGCACCACCTACAAGCTCATCCGCAAGGTGCAGGGCAAGCACGAACATGTGCATGTGGTGGGGCTGCGCGGCTTTGGCTTCGCCGACGACAAGCTCATCGCCTGACCCCTTCCCCTGACAGGGGCTGACGGAGCGATACGCAAAACGGGAGGCCTGGGCCTCCCGTTTTCCATGGGAAATATGAGAGAGTAGGCCCCTGTTAACGGAAGCCCGACTGGCGATGCTGGTCGCTCTGTCCCATCGAGGAAGCAACGCATGACGACGCGACAAAAAAGGCTGCTGGCCTCCCTGTGCCTGCTGCTGGCCGCCTGCAGCAGCCAGCCTGATGCAGGCAGTGCGGGCAACTGGCGAGGCTATAGCGAGACGGGGCTCGCCTCCTATTACGCCGATCGCTACCACAACAAGCGCACCGCCAGCGGGGAGCCTTACCAGCGCCACGCCAACACCGCTGCCCACATGACACTGCCCTTTGGCGCCCTGGTCAGGGTCACCAACCTGGCCAACGACAAGAGCGTGGTGGTGCGGGTCAACGACAGGGGCAATTTCCCCCGCGGGCGCATCATCGATCTCTCCAGGGCAGCGTTCAGCGCCATCGGCAATCCCCGATCCGGGCTTATCAAGGTCAGGATTGAGGTGCTCTAGTCACCGGGTCTGCATGTGCCGGTGCCCCTCCATACCCGGGCCGCTGGAAGAGGGCATTTTCCAGTGATCGCGGGCCATCTTCTTTATTCCATTGGTGAGGTCGCCAACGCGACTTCCCATTTTCCGGTGTGCCATTAAGATAGCCAAACGAAAATCAGGGCGTCTTTACCATCTGGCGGCAACCGGGCATGACATGGTGTGTGAGACACCCCTTCAACCCCCTGCCCATGTTTTGTCGCTAAGGAGCAGGCTATAAAGAGAGACGTCATTCACAGGGAGGATCAGAACATGACTGACAAACGCGTCATTCAGGCAATGGCCATCCCCGAGCACAAGGCAAAGTCCCTCTATCCGGAGCCCTTTGCTTCCCTGGTCAAGCACCGCACCCGGCGCAGGCTGGGGGATCATTTCGGCCTCGCCAATTTCGGGGTCAATCTGACGACCCTGGCACCGGGGGCCATCTCGGCGCTCAAGCACCATCACGGCCTGCAGGACGAGTTCGTCTATGTACTCTCGGGCAATCCCACCCTGCGCCACGGGGAGGAGGAGTACCGGATGTCGCCGGGGGAGTGCATCGGCTTCAAGGGGGGCAGCGGCCTGGCCCACCAGTTGCTCAACCACGGTGAGGTGGACGCCGTCTATCTCGAGGTGGGGGACAGGCTGCCAGGGGATACCGTCGACTATCCCGACGACGATCTGGCCCTGGTACAGGGTGCCGATGGTGCCTGGTCAGCCAGACACAAGGATGGCAGCCCCTACTAGGGGGGCCTCTTCGGGCAATGAGAGAGACCTCCATGGTGTTCAGCCCCTTTTCTGCTGTCAGGGCAGAGGATTTTCTGCCGCTGCTCAACGACGAGACGCTGCGAAAGCACCTGATCCCTCACCCGCTTTTCGAAGTGGCCGGGGTGCGCGACTGGATGGCGTACAAGCTGGGAGTCGACGCCCGGCCAGGTTGCCGCGTGCGCGCCATCTTCCTCGACGGCACCCTGGCGGGGTGGTGCGGCATCCAGCCTGATGACGAGGGGGTGGAGCTTGCCATCGTGCTCGCCAAGGCCGGCTGGGGAAGCGGCGTGGCGATTTTCAACGAGATGATGGGGTGGGCGAGGGAGCTTGGCCATCGGACGATCCTCTTTCACTTGCTGGATACCCGCCAGCCTTATCGATCCCTCGCCAGACGGGCCATCTGGGTGAGGAAAACGCGCCTGGGCGAACACCCTTTCACCACCTATTGCCTTGACGTTGAACGTTGGTCTGCAGGCCCTTAGCCTGGACCAGGGGCAGCAAGCCGTGCCGCCTCCTGGCGGGTCCCGTTGCCACCCTTTGCGCCATGATCCCTCCCGCTCGTTTGTTCCTCCGTGCACGGTGTGGTTATCCACCCCGTTGAACACAGTGTTCATTCTGCCCCCCTATATGGCCCCCACCGTCCTGCCTACACTGGGCAACGTCTGATGGAGGCGCATCCGGCAGTATAAATAGCTGTCCAGGTTGCACTCTCTGGCGTGTTGACGATGTACAACGGAGATAACTGGATGAAAAAAGAGACAGACAAACTGGTATCGATCGCGGTGCTCAAGGCCCGTGACGGCATGGGAGAGCGTCTTCGCGATGCCCTGCTTACCTTGATTGGTCCCACTCGCCAGGAGCCGGGCAACCTCGATTACGTGCTGTTCGAGTTGAAGGATGAACCCGGCACCTTCTACATGCGGGAAGCCTTCGTGAGTCAGGCCGCCCTGGATGCCCACTGTGAGACCGCGTATTTCCAGGCTTTCGCTCGCCAGGCGGACGAACTGCTGGCCGAACCCCTTCGGCTTGTTTTCATGGAAGAAGTGAGTCCCTGATCCTTGCCGCAGAGCCCGATGATCCCCTCATCGGGCTTTTTTCCTTCAGCCTCGCTCCCGGCAATCGCATCTACCTGCTCGGCTGCGTGGCCATGGCCCTCAACCCCATCCTGATCAAGCGCTGCTACCGGGGGAGTCCTTCCTCCACCTGACCGGCTGGACCCTCATCTGCGCCACTGTGCTGCTGCCCCTTCATGCTGGCAAATGGGGGGTGGTCTGAGGGGCTGCCTGTCGCTCTGATCAACCAGGGAGTGCGTCATGAGAAGAACCCTGATCCTGGTACGCCATGGCAAGTCGAGCTGGGAGGACGCGTCTTTGTCTGACCGCGCTCGTTCGCTGGCGGCGCGCGGGCTGCGCGATGCGCCCCTGATGGGGGCTCGCCTGGCGTGCCTGGGGGTGAAGCCCGATCTCATCCTCTCGAGCCCCGCCTGCCGGGCCCTGACGACCGCCCGGCTGCTTGCCGCAGAGCTGGGTTATTCCCCGAACCACATCGCCATCGACGAGGGCCTCTACGAGAGCGATGCCGGGACCCTTCTCGGGGTGGTGGGGGCGCTTTCAGATGATCTCGCCTGCGTGCTGCTGGTGGGTCATGATCCTGCCTTCACCGACCTGGCTCATGGCTTTTCCTCCGGTATCACTCGCATGCCGACCTGCGCCCTCGCCCGCTTCATCTTCGACGCCCCCTCCTGGTCGGCGCTCCCGTCCTGCTCGCCGGTGGTGGCCGTGCTGGACTTTCCGAAGAAGAGGTAGGGGGGGCAGAAACGACAAGGGGAGCCGCGGCTCCCCTTGTCGTGATGGTGACGGGGTCATTTGGCCGCGATGGGCCCCTTGGTGCCCGCGTCGTTGTCGACCCAGCCATCTTCTCCCTTGAGGCGGCGATCCCCCTGGATGGTGTAGATGACCATGCCCTCCTTGAACACCAGGGCGCCGTCGGATTTCCTGGCACTGACCTGCTTGTCGTTGACCCACACCTGATCCTTGTCATCGATGCGGATGTTCGCGACCGTGGCGCCCGTCTCGGGGAAGGTGGCGACCCAGTTGCCGGTGTAGGGGCTGGCGCTGGCCGCTGCGGGGGCGGCGCCAAATCCGGCGGCGGCGTTCTCGGCCTTGCTCATGTTGATGTCACAGCCGCTGAGTTCGCTCACCTGGGTACAGCCTGAGCGCTCCAGCTTCTGCTCATAGCTCATAGCTCATGTTCAATCCGCCTTCGTTGGCCGTGGCGGCGGTGCCAAATCCTGCCTTGGCGTTTTCCGCCTTGCTCTTGTGAATATCGCAGCCCTGGGCTTCGGTCACCTGGGTGCAGCCGGAGCGTTCCAGCTGCTCGGCGTATTTGTGGTTGATGGCGTGAACCTGGGCGCTGCCCAACAGGGTGAGGGTCAGGATGAGCGCGGTCTGTCTGAACATGATCAATACCTCTGGCAATGGGTCATTCGGGCTTGCTGCTCCCTGGGCGGCAAGGGGCTTGCGCTGGCGAGATGAAGCCCTCTCTCACCATAGCAAGCAGGAGGGAGCGAAAGACGATGTCTGCGTCAGCTCTGGGGGATGCGGACCCCCTTGTCGAGGTAGAGGCTGCTGTAGTGGGCGCGGTGGGTGACGAACATCACCTGATGGCGACTGCCATCGGAGAGAATGATGAAATCACCGGCCTGTGCCGGGCTTTGCAAGCGGATCTCGTGTTCGGGGGCCGTCAGCTTGTCGGCCTCCTCCCGGAAGGTGAGGGTGTAGGAATACATATGGCGCTCCACCGCAGGCTCATATACAGACACGCCTACAACTCTAGCCCCGGTAGCCGGGATCCGCGGCGCCCAAGCGGCGCCGATGGTGCAGATAATGTCAGCAGCGGTGAGGCACAGGGATCAGGGACGACCACTGAGCAGGATGGCGCCGCCCAGGGTGATGAAGAGCCCGCCGGTGATGCGGCCAACGAGGCGCTCGCCGCGACCTGGCTTGAAGTAGCGACCGGCGCGCCTGGCCAGGGCGACATAGCACAGATGCACCAGGCTGACGATGGCGCAGATGGTCAGGTACATGGTGATGAACTGCAGCGTCAGCGGACTCTGGTGATCGAGGAACTGGGGCAGCAGGGCGCAGAGGAAGACGATGGTCTTGGGGTTGCTGGCGGAGACCAGAAAGGCTTCTCGCAACAAGGAGAGGGTGGTTCTGGTGCGTCCCCGCGCGGTGGAGGGAGAGAGCCCTTGGGCACTGGTATTGGCCGCGCGCAGCGCCTTGTAGCCCAGATACACCAGGTAGCCACCCCCGCCAGCTTGAGGGCGACAAAGAGGGGAGGCAGGGTTTGCAGCAGGGCCCCCACCCCCATGGCGACCAGACCGATGAGGATGGCCTGGCACCCCAGGTTGCCGAGGATACTGACAAGGGCGGCGCGCCAGCCGTGTTGCAGACCGTTCTTGACCACCAGCAGCACATTGGGGCCAGGGGTCAGGGTCGCCAGCAGATAGGCCAGCGCAAACAGCATCCAGGTATTGGGGTTCATGAGCAGATCCTTGGCGTCAAAGCTGGCATGATGCCAGCCTCTTTGACGAGTCGTCCAGCGGCGTCTCTCCCGGCCCCGAAGAGGATCCAGGCGAGAGCAATCAGGTGCAGCATGGTCTGCGGCTGGAAATGAAATAGGCAAGGATATGTATAAAAAAATCGCATGAAGGCAGTTTTTTATGATGTGTTAAAACCGCAGATAAGCTGTCTTTTTTCTCACCGGTTAACCTATGGCGTCGCAGCATACTGATTTCACCGATGTCGATGGATTGCCAATCGTAAGCGCTGACCATCCTGCCACGAGCTTGTGGACGGGTGACGGTTTGAAAGAGCGATCTTCCTTTGGTGCGAGACAGGTCACGGTTGTGGACAGAAAGATCCCCTCTACTTGGCCATATGGAACCGCAATGAATGAGGGGGGAGGATGTCACTTTTTGATGAGCGTCGAGTGCAGGATCTCTGTGCCCGCTTGCTGGCAGACACTAATAACCAGGGATATTCACTCGATAGCAAGCATGGCCGCGAGTTGAGAGATCTCCTGCAGGCTGTGGGTGGAGTCAAGCCAGTGGGACGAGGGGCTCGTCATGTGTTGACCGATGCTGGAAGGAATTATCTCGCAGCACAGCTGGCACAGGTTGCACCAGTGATGCCGGACAGGCGTGACACGATACGGGCTCTCGGGGTGGACCTGCCCGCACATCTAAACCAGGCCAGTTTTCATGCCCTCTGGCATGGGGACAGCAAGAGCGGGATAGATCCAGATAATGATGCTATCGACATCACGCTGACACAGGATGAAGTGATTCGACTTCGCACGCTGAGCCCGCTGTCACTCATCGGCAAGGACGGACTGCGCTACGACATGAGGGCGCAACTGGCACTATTGGGAGAGCTGGTCTTACCGGAGCGCTGCTTGAGTAAGTTACATGGCATTGAGTGGCAGGGGCGGCAACTGGTCACGGTGGAGAACAAGGGAGCTTTCGTGGATTACCCGCTGCAAGTGGGGGAGTTGTTGCTCTATGTGCCTGGCCGCAATACCAAGTTGGCACGTCAGGTATTCCCGCTGTTGCCGGCTGCCGTACCCTGGGCCCATTTTGGCGATTTGGATCAGCGCGGATTGGATATCGCTAACGAGCTGGCCCATGCCCTTCGTCGTCCGTTGGCTCTTTGGCTACCCGACACCTTGATGGCCTATGTTCATCACTATGCCCGCACTCTGATCCGCCGTCTGGAGGGGCAACCGATCAGCAGAGGCAAGATCCCATGGGAGGAGGTACCCGTGGTGAGTGAGCATGGCAAGCAACTGGAAGAGGTCCTTATATATCTGATCGAAAAGGGATTGTGGTTGGAACAGGAAGTATTGGTGCTAGCCGGAGGTTGGCAGTCATGGCCACTCGACGCGCCTTGCGGCCAACGCAGTAATGAAAAAACCGCCATCAGGCGGTTTTAATGGTTGTCAGCCCCTATTTCAGGGCTTTTTTCAGCTTTTTGATCTTGCCTTCGTGCTTGGCGATTTTCGCCTGGCGGGCGGCGATCTTCTTTTTGATCTCTTTCTTGCTGGCCATGGGGCGGCTCCTTGTCTCGTGGGCGCCATGGGGATCAGGGTGCCCGGGGTCTTTCCATGCGTGCCGGGAAGGCCCTCTCCGTTGGCGCACTGGCGGCCAGGGGAGGGGGCATACCGCGGAACTGGTTTGCAGGATAGTCCAGTTTCCCCCGGATGCCACCCGAACGGCAGGAAACAGAGGCAACAAAAAAGTGCCCCCGGGGGGCGCTTCTGGCTTGAAGGGGTCAGTATCAGGCCTTCTTCAGGTAGGCGGCCACCAGCACGATCTGCATGCCGTTGACCTTGCCCTCGATGTGCAGCGGGTTGTTGGTCAGGCGAATGCCCTTGACCAGGGTGCCGCGCTTGGCGGTGAAGCCGGCGCCCTTGACGTCCAGATCCTTGATCAGGGTGACTGAGTCCCCTTCCACCAGCACGGCGCCATTGGAGTCGACGGTCGGTACGCTGTCGTCATCGTCGCTGGTCACGCCGGCGTCTGCCCAGGCCTTGACTTCGTCTTCCATGTACATCATGTCCAGCATGTCCTGGGCCCAGAGCTCGCCCCGGGCGACGAGGGCCTTCAACTGGCGCCAGGCCATCACCTGCACCGCCGGCACCTGGCTCCACATGCTGTCACCCAGACAGCGCCAGTGGTTCACCTCCGTGGTGTCCGGCTGCTCCAGCTGGCCGCGGCAGGTGGCGCAGAGGACCACGCTTTGGTCGTCGTCACTGGCGGGGGAGTGCGGCACCGGGAAGGCAGTCAGCGCATGTTCTGCGCCACACAGCTCGCATTTGGCATTTGCACGGGCTTGCAGGATGGCATTGATGGTCATGATTGGGTTCCGTTTATAGGGGTAAAGCGGCTCGCCGTGGCGGGCTGCGCGAATGAGGGGGCGGAATATAGCACAAATCCCTGCTTTTTGTCAGGCTACCAGCGGCGCACAGGCGAGTGCTTTTTGACGGCAGATCGCTAGAATGAGCCTCCCTTTTTGCGCCAAAGGACAGGTTCACCGTGCTGGCCCACCGTTTTCGACAACTGGACTGCTTGCTCACCGCCGAGCGACGCTGGTGGCAATACCAGCCCTATCACCATTTGGGGATCGCCTTTGCCCGCGAGGCGCCAGCCCTTGCGAAGTGCCTGGCAGCCCTGACCCTTGACGAGATAGCGCACCTCGACGGGGACATGGATGCGCTCTGCACCCTGCTCGCCCCCTGGATCCCGGCGGGGGCCGAGTTGCAGGCCCTCGGCGAGCTTGCCCCTTTCGCCCCAGAGCCCGTCCAGTGCGCCAGGACCATGGCGATGTACATGCCGGGACGCAAGCAGGGGCAGATAGAGGCCTTCACCGGCTGCCTGCCCCCCACCAAGGTCCCTATCTGGAGTGGTGCGCCGGCAAGGGGCATCTGGGGCGCCTGGTGTCGCTGCACCGTGGCGCGGAGATCCTGAGCCTGGAGTGGCAGGGGGCGCTCTGCGAGGAGGGGCGGCGGCTCGCCGCGCGCGACGGCGCCAACATGCGGTTCGTGGAGGCGGATGCCTTTGCCACCGAGTCCGGGGCCCTCATCGCCCCGCACCATCACGCCATGGCGCTCCATGCCTGCGGCGATCTGCACACCCATCTGCTGACGCGGGTGGCCGAGGGGCGTGCCCAGGGGGTGACCCTCTCCCCGTGTTGCTACCACCTCATCAGAGGAGAGCACTATGCGCCCCTCTCCCGGGCCGCCAGGGCCAGTGCCCTGCGCCTTGGCAAGAGCGATCTGAAGCTGCCGCTGCAGGAGACGGTGACCGGCGGCGCCCGCATCGCCCGGTTGCGGGAGCGGGAGGTGGTGTGGCGCCTCGCCTTTGACTGCCTGCAGCGCCAGGTGCGCGGGGTGGATGAGTACCTGCCGGTGCCCAACCTGCAAAAGAGCCTGCTGACCGGGGACTTCGAGGATTTCTGCCACTGGGCCGCCGAACGCAAGGGGATGGGCTTGCCCGCGGGGCTCGACTACGCCGCCTTGCTGGCACAGGGGGAGCGGCGCTTTGGCGATGTCGCCCGCATGGAGCTGGTGCGCCACCTGTTTCGCCGCCCCCTGGAAATCTGGCTGCTGCTCGATCGCGCCCTTTTCCTCGAGGAGCAGGGCTACCGGGTGGAGGTGGGCACCTTCTGCCCCAAACCCATGACCCCGCGCAACCTGCTGATCCGGGCGGTGCGCGCAGGGGGGATCTGAGCAAGCGTCCGCACAGGTCGGATGGCTGCGCCAACAAGGCCAGGGGCTGGATCCCCCTGCAAACGAGCGCCATCTGAGTGCAGGGAGGCGTGGCTCACAATTTCGCCAAATACTTAATTCTTGTCGTGAATTTAGTTGCCAGGATGCCTATGCTCGCCCTGACATTTTCAAGACAAGGATGGTTACCCATGTTCATGCTCACGCGCACCGCCTGCCTGGTTGCCCTCGTCTGGGCACTGCCCGGCCAGAGCGCCATGACAATCCAGCCCGATCCCCAGAACAGCGGCGGCTATGTGATGGCGGCGGCGGATCTTGCCAGTGCGGCCCAGGCCAAGACCGCCAACCCCATGTACGGGATCTGGTCCCACGCCCTGGCCACCCGGCCCAATTCGGTGGTGGAGGCCATCGTAGCCCGCGCCCCCGGCAACCCGGACAACGTCAAGCGGGTCGAGCGGGTCTTCACCGAATCGGACTGGGAGTTCCTGACCCAGATGGCCGCCCCGGAGTACACCTACGAGCGCTTCCTGCGGGCGGTGGGCAAGTTCCCCGCCTTCTGCGGCGACTACACGGACGGGCGCAATGCGGACGCCATCTGCAAGAAGTCCATCATCACCGCCTTCGCCCACTTTGCCCAGGAGACCGGCGGCCACATTGCCAAGGAGAATGTCTCCGACAACCCCCTGGGGCTGGAAGAGTGGTGCACGTGCGGGAGATGGGCTGGTCTGAGGGGCAGACCGGCTACACCACGGGGTGTGGCCAGAGTGACTGGCAGAACCGGCGCTGGCCCTGCAGCACCGGTCAGGGCTATTTCGGTCGCGGCGCCAAGCAGCTCTCCTACCACTTCAACTACGGCGCCTTCTCCGAGGCCATGTTCGACGGCGACGCCTCTGTGCTCCTCAACAACCCCGGGCTGGTGGCGGACTCCTGGCTCAACCTCGCCTCCGCCATCTGGTTCTTCCTGACGCCCCAGGCTCCCAAACCCGCCATGCTGCACGTCATCGACCGGACCTGGGTGCCCTCCCAGCGTGAGCTGGCGGCGGGCATCGGCTACGGCTTTGGCACCACCATCAACATCATCAACGGTGGCATCGAGTGCGGCGAGCAGAACAAGAACAAGGGCCAGCCGGTCAACCGCATCCGCTACTGGGAGGGGCTCGCGGCCCACTACGGGATCCCGCTGCTGGCGGACGAGAAGAACACCTGCTGGCAGCAGACCCCCTATGGCAGCCTCAACCTCAACGGCGCCACCGACGTGCTCTACACCAACTGGGACGGCAACTGGAAATACTACCCGGACAGACCCGGCGGCTACTCCTTCGAGTGCGATCTGGTGGGGTACCAGACCGCCTATTCGGCCCTGGTGCCGGGGGATTACGAGAAGTGCGTGACCAACTTCTACGGCTCCCACGCCAGCTGGCCCAAGGTACGGGTGGTGGCCGCGCTGGATCCGGCCCCGGTCGACCCCGGCACGCCGCCGGTGGACGGGGTACCGGCCTGGGAGGCAAGCAAGGTCTACACCGCGGGCAACAAGGTGAGCCACAAGGGGGTCATCTATCAGGCCAAGTGGTGGACCCAGGGCAACGAGCCGGGCAAGGGGGATCCCTGGGCACCGGTAACCTGAGAGTCAGTACAAGCGCAAGCACTCCGGGGAGGCCGCGCGCCTCCCTTGTTGATCGCCGCGCTGGCTTGCTGCGCCTCTTTTGGCACTGATAGCCTGCGGATTCACACCGAGGGAGGATGACCATGAACATCGCCATTCATTTTGAAATTCCGGTACAGGATCTGGAGAGAGCCATCCGCTTCTATGAGGGGGTCTTCGAGACGGTGCTGGAGCGGGTGCAGATCGATGGCAACGAGATGGCCCTCTTTCCCCTGGAAAGTGGCACGGCGGGCTGCTCCGGCGCCCTGGCGAAGGGGGAGAGCTATGTGCCGAGCCTGGATGGCACCCGGATCTATCTGCGGGTGCCTGACATCGAGGGGACCATGGCCCGGGCACTGGCATCGGGCGGGGCCTGTCTCTATCCCGTCACCCGGGTCGGGGAGGGCCTCGGGGTGGCGGAGTGTCGGGATTGCGAGGGGAATCGCATCGCCTTGCAGGAGGGAACCTGACCATTATTTATCCGGTGCATGGGATATGTTGAGTCATTCACGCGATGAATAAAGAGGGGGATTTTCCCGCTCCGGGAGTCTCAGACCCGCGGTGAGGCCCCGGAATGGTCAGTTGCCGCCCCCCGGATCCCGTGCTACTTCATCTGGTGCGGCAAGAAGGCGAGCACCCGTTCGCCCGGTCTGTCGCCCCAACTCTCAGGAGGCATCATGGAAGGACATTGTCTGTGTGGCGGGATCACCGTGTCGAGCGGCGATCACAAGGAGGTCAACCTGTGTCACTGCGCCATGTGCCGGCGCTGGTCAGGGGGGCCCATGTTCGCGGTGCACGGGGGCAAGGGCGTACGGTTCACCGGGATGACCCCGGTGGCCTACCGCTCGTCGGAGTGGGCGGAGCGCGGATTCTGCCCCACCTGCGGCACCCATCTTTTCTACCATCTGTTGCCGACGGACGAGTACATCCTCTCCGCCGGCCTGTTTCAGGATCAGGGGTTCGAGCTCACCGGGCAGATCTTCATCGACGAGAAGCCCGACTTCTATGCCCTCAAGAACGACACCCCGACCCTGACCGGGCAGCAGGTGTTCGAGCAGTTCGCCCCCAAACCCTGAGCCTGTAATCACCCCGAGGAGAAGCCATCATGGATGAACAACCGAAGGTGAAGGGGCCTGCCTCCTATTTTCCCGCCATCGAGCAGAAATACGGCCACCCCATCGTCCACTGGCTGACCCTGCTGGCGGGGCGGGAGGAGCGCAAACACATGGCCCTGGTGGCCTGGCTCAAGGACGAACACGCCATGGGTCACGGCCATGCCAATGCCCTGGTGGCACACTTTTTGGCGCAGCCCGATGCGCCCGGCGTGGCATGACAGTGCCACAGTGCAAAACGTGCAGGAAAGCCAGAGGAGCAGAGAGATGAAGATAAGCGTCAGCGTCTGGGTTGCCAGGCCGATTGCCGATGTGTGGCGGGGCTGGAACACCCCCGCCAGCATCATGGCGTGGAACGCCGCTTCCCCGCAGTGGCACTGCCCCCAAAGCCGGGTGGACCTGCGGGTGGGTGGGCGTTTTTGCCACCACATGGCGGCGCGGGATGGCAGCACGGGGTTCGATTTCGAGGGGACCTTCACCGAGGTCACGGCGCCGACGGGGCTCGGCTACGTCATGGCCGATGGCCGCGAGGTGAGCGTGCGGTTCGTGGCAGAACAGGGGGGCACCCGGGTGGAGGAGCGGTTCGATGCCGAGTCCCTGCACAGCGGCGAACAGCAGCGGGCGGGGTGGCAGAGCATCCTGGATAACTTTAAGCGCCATATGGAGGCCGCCGGCTGACCCCTGCGGGGTGCCAATAAAAAAACCACCGCAAGCTGGCGGTGGTTTTTTTATGGCGTTCGTCCGGGGCAAGGCGGGGCAGGGGGTCACTCCGCGATGTCCAGCAGCACCAGGATGGCGCTCTCGCCCCCCCACTCCCGCGGCGCCTGGTGAAAGGCGCGCACAGCGGGGTGCTGGGCCAGCCAGCTCGGGATGCGCTGCTTGAGGATGTGCTTGCCGATGCCGTGCATCACCGAGGCGACGTGGATGTTCTCTTTTCGGCACAGGGTGAGCAGGGCCGCCAGCTCCTGCTTGGCTTGGTGCTGGTTCATGCCGTGCAGATCCAGATAAATCTCCGGCGGGTAGCTGCCGCGCTTGAGCTTTTTCAGCTCGAATTTTGACACGTCGTCGCGCACGTAACGGGTCGGCCCGTCCGCCTCGAGATGGGGCTGGTACTCGTCGCTGAAAAAGTAGTCAACCCCAAGCTTTTCGCGGCTCTCGCGCACTTCGCGTTTCTGCTTGACCGGGTTTGAGGAGGCCCTTATGGTATCTTGCTTAATTTTCCGGGTACCTTTGACAGCATCACGAAACAGCAGGCTTTCCTCGTCTGTGAGTGAGGGCGTATTTTTCATCAGGTACTCGTCTTGCTCGCTGTATAAAATTCTCGGGCCGGATATTACTCGACTTGGAGGTGGATTTGGACAAGATATTTATCGATGAGGTGGTTGCCGAAATGCACACCATCCAGGACATGTTGCGCTGGGCCATGAGTCGTTTCAACGACGCCGGGATCTTCTACGGACATGGTACCGACAACGCCTGGGATGAGGCCGTGCAACTGGTGCTGCCCGCGTTACATCTGCCGCCGGACGTGGATCCGGGCATGCGCCACTCCCGCCTGACCACCAGCGAGCGCCACCGCATCGCCGAGCTCATCATCCGCCGCGTGCAGGAGCGCATTCCGGCGCCTTACCTGACCAACAAGGCCTGGTATGCGGGCTGGGAATTCTACGTGGACGAACGGGTGCTCATTCCGCGCTCCCCCATCGCCGAGATGGTGGCCAACCGCTTCGCCCCCTTCCTGAAAGACGAACCGACCCGGATCATGGACTTGTGCACCGGCTCCGGCTGCATCGCCATCATCATGGCCCACGAGTTCCCCCATGCGGAAGTGGATGCCATCGACATCAGCGTCGATGCCCTCAACGTGGCCGAGCGCAACATCAACGATCACGGACTGGAGCAGCAGGTTATCCCCATTCGCTCCGATCTGTTCCGGGATCTGCCGGCCGGTGACAAGTACGATCTCATCGTCTCCAACCCGCCCTATGTTGACTCCGAGGACATGTCGGATCTGCCGGAGGAGTTTCGCCACGAGCCGGAGCTGGCCCTGGCGTCGGGCTCCGACGGCCTCAAGCTCACCAAACGTCTGCTGGCCAATGCCGCCGACTTCCTGAAAGAGGATGGCGTGCTGGTGGTCGAGGTGGGCAACAGCATGATCCACCTGGAAGCCCAGTTCCCCGAGGTGCCCTTCACCTGGGTCGAGTTCGAAAACGGCGGCCACGGCGTCTTTGTGATGACCCGCGCAGAGCTCGAGCAGCACCAGGCCCATTTCGCCATTTACAAGAACTAAGCAGCAAGGAGCATTCATGGCAGGGAACAGTTTCGGCCAACTCTTTCGGGTCACCACTTTCGGCGAGAGCCACGGTCTGGCGCTGGGCGCCGTGGTCGACGGCTGCCCGCCGGGGCTGGAGATAAGCGAAGACGATTTGCAGGGGGATCTGGACAGGCGCAAGCCCGGCACCTCCCGCTACACCACTCAGCGCCGCGAGGCGGACGAGGTGAAGATCCTCTCCGGGGTGTTCGAGGGCAAGACCACGGGCACCTCCATCGGGCTGCTCATCGAGAACACCGATCAGCGCTCCAAGGACTACTCCGAGATCAAGGATCTGTTCCGTCCGGGTCACGCCGACTACACCTATCACCAGAAGTACGGCCAGCGTGACTACCGTGGCGGCGGCCGCTCCTCGGCCCGCGAGACCGCCATGCGGGTCGCGGCGGGGGCCATCGCCAAGAAGTACCTGAAACAGGTGCACGGCATCGAGATCGTGGGTTTTCTCTCCCAGCTCGGCCCCATCAAGGCGGAAGGGTTCGACGAGAGCCAGATCGAGCAGAACCCCTTCTTCTTCCCCGATGCGGGCAAGCTGGAGGCGCTGGATGAATACATGCGTGCCCTCAAGAAAGAGGGCAACAGCGTGGGGGCCAAGGTGTGTGTCGTGGCACGCAATGTGCCGGTGGGCCTGGGGGAGCCGGTGTTCGACCGCCTCGACGCCGACATCGCCCACGCCATGATGGGCATCAACGCGGTGAAGGGGGTGGAGATCGGTGACGGCTTCGCGGTGGTGGAGCAAAAAGGCTCCGAGCATCGGGACGAGATGACTCCGGCCGGCTTTGCCAGCAATCATGCGGGGGGCATCCTGGGGGGCATTTCGTCGGGTCAGGAGATCGTGGTGAGCATGGCCCTCAAGCCTACCTCCAGCATCACGGTGCCGGGCAAGACCATCACCACCAGCGGTGAGGCCACCGAGATGATCACCAAGGGTCGTCACGACCCCTGCGTCGGCATCCGTGCCGTGCCCATCGCCGAGGCCATGCTGGCCCTGGTGCTGATGGATCACCTGCTGCGCCACCGCGCCCAGAACCAGGGCGTGCACACCCAGACCCCGCAACTGCGCTGATCATGCTGCAGGCAGGGTGAGTGATCACCAAAAACCACAAGGCGACCCCAGGGTCGCCTTTTTCATGGTTTTTTGCCGGCGTCGGCGTCAGGGGGCCGATGGCGTCGAGAGCGATGACAGCCGGGTTGCGTCCAGGCGGCAGCGGGGCGGCGCAAAGGCGGGATCCGGTGAGGGCAGGGCGGCGATGGCGGAATCGATGCGGGCGAGCGCGTCCTCGTTCACGGCCTCTTTGGCAAACATCAGGCGCACCGGCTGCTGGTGCAAGAGCACCTGACACTGGATGGCATCGCTCGCCCCGAGCTGGCCGAGCCGGTAGCGGGCGTACTGCCACTCCATGATGACGCCGTCGAGGCGGCGCGCCAGCAAGAGGGTGAGCAGCCTGTCATCGCTGTTGTATTCGCTCGCCTGCCCGAGGGCGGGGCACTCCTCGCTCATCGGCAGGGGGCGGGTGCCTCGCAGCTTGCCAAGGCGCAGCCCCTTGGCCTGGCACAGGGTTGCCAGCTCCGTGATCTCTCGCCAGCCCTCGGGCTCCCCGGCCTGCGGGCGCTGGCTCAGCAGCACGAAGCTGGCGCGCCGATAGGGGGCGGAGAAGCGGGCGAACCGCTCCCGCTCGGGGGTTTTCAGGGCGCCCATGGCCACGTCCAGCTGCTGGCGCTCCATGAGGTAGAGGGCCCGGGCCCAGGGGAGGTTGCGAAAGGCGGGCTCCACGCCTGCCTTGCCCAGGATCTGGCGGGTCAGGGTCACGTCCAGTCCACCGAGGGTACCGTCGGCAGCGATTTGGCTGAAAGGGGGCCAGTGGCTCCAGGCCACCGACAGGGTCTCCCTGGCGGCGAGGGGCTGGGCGAAGAGCAGGGGCAGGACGAGGCCCAGCATGCGCCGGGCGGTGGGGGTGAACTTCCGTTTCAATCAAAACCTCCTGTTCCGTGTATCGCGCCGTCCCCGGCAGGCTGCGCAGGGGCATTGATACATACGGCGATTCGGGCCATTTTGTCCTGCCTTCGTCCCTATTTCCAGCCGTGCTGGGAGGCGCATCACATTTTCCTCGTCTAAGTGCGCCAACTCCGTTAGACTGCGCCTCTATTCTTTCCCCTTTGCTCTGCTCCCCGGGGAAATCGTTGTTTTCTCTATAGGCCCGGATCCTGTGAGATGGCATCGGCTCAGCAGAGGAGCCCCACCACGATCTTTGGCGCCCCTATCCCTAGCAGGTAACTATGAGTTTTACTTCCCTCGGTCTGGCCGAACCCTTGTTGCGTGCCGTTGCCGAGCAAGGCTACGACACCCCGTCTCCCATCCAGCAACAAGCGATCCCGGCGGTACTGGCTGGCCGTGATCTGATGGCCGCCGCCCAGACCGGGACCGGCAAGACCGCAGGTTTCACCCTGCCGATGCTGCAGCGTCTGACTGAAAGCAAGCGCAAGGTCTCCCCGAATCGCATCCGTGCCCTGGTGCTGACCCCGACCCGCGAGCTGGCCGCCCAGGTGGGCGAGAGCGTGCGCAACTACGGCAAACACCTGCCGATCCGCAGCCACGTGGTATTTGGCGGCGTGAGCATCAACCCCCAGATGATGGCGACCCGCCGTGGTCTGGACGTGCTGGTGGCCTGCCCGGGCCGCCTGATGGATCTCTACAACCAGAACGCCGTCAAGTTCGATGAAGTGGAGATCCTGGTACTGGACGAAGCGGATCGCATGCTCGACATGGGCTTTATCCGCGACATCCGCCGCATCCTGGCCCTGCTGCCGAAGAAGCGCCAGAACCTGCTCTTCTCCGCCACCTTCGCCGACGAAATTCGCGAGCTGGCCACCGGTCTGCTGGACAACCCGGCGGTGATCGAAGTGACCCCGCGCAACAGCACCGCCGAGCGCATCGAGCAGCTGGTACACCCCTGCGACAAGGCCAACAAGATTGCCCTGCTGAGTCACCTGGTCACCAGCAACGACTGGCAGCAGGTGCTGGTGTTCACCCGTACCAAGCACATGGCCAACCGCGTTGCCGAGACCCTCGACAAGAACGGCGTCAGCGCCGCCGCCATCCACGGCAACAAGAGCCAGGGTGCCCGTACCCGCGCCCTTGCCGGTTTCAAGGATGGCAGCGTCAAGGTGCTGGTGGCGACCGACATCGCCGCCCGTGGCCTGGACATCGACAAACTGCCCCAGGTGGTCAACTTCGAGCTGCCGAACGTGGCGGAAGATTACGTGCACCGTATCGGCCGTACCGGCCGTGCTGGCGCCGCTGGTCACGCCATCTCCCTGGTGGCCGCCGATGAGGGCAAGCTCATCAAGGCCATCGAGCGGCTGACCAAGCAGAACATTCCGTGCGAGCAGGTGGCCGGTTTTGAAGCCTCCCGCGAGACCCTCGACAACATCGCCCGTGGCATCGGCGCGCCGCTTCGCAAAGAGCCGCGGGATCCGAGCGAGCAGCGCCGTGCGCCGCGTCCGCAAGGTCAGGGCCAGCGTCAGGGTGCCGGTCGTTCTGCCAACGGTGGCAATGGCGGCGGTAACCGCTCCGGCAACGGTGGCAAGCCCAAGCCCCAGGGCGGTCAGCGTCCGGAAGGCGGCGCCGCCAAACCGGCCCAGGCCCGTCGTCCGCGCCGCGCCAGCCACAACCAGTAAGCGGTCAGGGAGCCAGGCTCCCCCACTGTTCGGTTGATACAAAAAGCCCCGCCAATCTGGCGCAATGCTGTTCACTTAAGCGGAGCCGCATTGCGATTTACCGGAAAACGGGTCTTTGATATCTTCACCGCCCTGGGTCTCGATGGCCTGGGGCGTTTTTCTATGAACATGACGCCTATGCAGCCCCGCAACTCCGCCAACCTCCGTGGCGTATGGGCTGGCGATAACGCGCCCGCCATCACTGCCATCTGGTTCGCGATGAACTGACAGGCAAACTTAAAGCTCACCTCATTGGGCGCTCGCTGATGGGCTATGGCGGCCTGGCTGGCCTCCCGCCTGACCAGATTGTATCCAAGCAGCAATCCCCACAGCTCCTGATAGACCAAGTCCACTTTCTTGCTTCTCAGCGTGATGGCGTTGTGCTGCATCGCGCTTTTGATATCCCGGTATCCCAGCTCGATTTCCCAGCGCTCGTGGTACAGGGTCGCCACCTGAGCTGCACTGAATCGCGCCACGGGCAGGGAGGTAAAGACCGTTTTCTCCTTGCCTGCCACCTCATAGGTCACTGCGCGAACTTGCCAGTGTGTCGGCAACGCCGGGTTTTTCTTGCGAGCCTGAGGCGAGACCGTCATTTGCAACAGACGGTCACCGTCGCCATAGCGCTCAAGTTCCGTGTATACCAGCCCCTTGCGTTCCGGGATGAGCCAGTGACGGTCGGTGTCTTCGGCCTGAATACGCAGCAACAGGTCGGCACCGAAGAAGCCTTTATCCAGCAGGGTCACTGACTTGTCCGGCAATGAGTGAATGAACTCGCTGGCCAGGGGGATTTCCCCTTTGCGGTACGGGCTGATGGCCGCGTTGGCAATGACATGCGAGCGGACATTCATGAGCGTGACCAACCGCAGCATCGGGTAGGGTGTCTGCCGGTTGGTTGAGGTGTTACCCGAGCCGAAATGTGCTCTGAGTTCAGGCATATCCTGGGTTCGGAACAGGGCCCCATCGATGGCAAAGACCTGTAAACCGTGCCAATGGTCTTCAGGATAACGTTCCCGCCCCCACACATCGGCGCACTGTTTGAACAGCCACTCGAGCGGCTGTTTGCCGAGTCGCTGACGGGCCTGAGACAGGGCACTGTCCGCGAGCAAGGCATCATTGGCCAACCCTTCTGCACAGATGTTGAGGCGCCGAGCGACCTCGGAGATGGGCTCATTGCGGAAAAAGGCCATCCCCACGACGAGCCACAAGACCATATCAGAAGGTAAGCGGCGTCGGCGGATAGTGGCCTTTTCAGACAAGGCGGCAGCGGCAGTAATCCATTCGTCGGGAATATGGTCGGCAAAAATGGCCAGCCGAGCCAGCATGTCGCCAGATGCCTCAACAACATCGTTCAGATCGTTTGCAATAGACATAAAAAATCCGGAACCAGTGATTGGTTCCGGATTGTCCTACAGCAGAAGGATCGGTCAATGGATCCTTAACTGATCAGCATTGCGCCAATCTGGCGGGGCTTTTTTGTCCTGGTAGACGCTATTCACCGTAGAGGCGGATCTCCAGCACATGGGTGATGGCCTCGCCGCTCCAGTGGTACTCCAGATGACGGGCGTGGTCCACCCGGCTGACCAGACGGGGGCGATAGAGCACGTGGCAGCCGTGACCGGGGTGGCGCACCGAGCGGTAGTGGATGCCGTCCGCCCCGGCAACCTTCTGCTCCCGGGCGAAGGCCTGGGCGGGGCCGTAATCGGTGGCGTGATAGAGGGGGCCTGGCAGAAACGCCGGGCCCGTGATGTCGATGAGGCTGGCGCTGAACTGCGCCTGGATCACTCGCATCTGCACCTTCTGGGCCGGCTCCCGGGTGTACCCGAAGATCCGCTCCCTGTGGTAGACCGTCTCCTTGATGCCGGTGTCGAGGGAGGGGGCACAATAGTAGCCGCCAAAGTCCCCCGTGGTGAAACGGCCACCCTCGGGATTGAGGTGGGTGAAGGCGGCCATCACATAGCTGCCGCCGGGCAGCCCCACCAGCCAGTCTTCCCTGGGCACCCGCATCAGCTCGCCCGCCTCTTCCCTCAGCCTGTCGTTGGTCAGGGCCTCGACGGCCCAGACCGCCTCCAGCTCGTCGGCGGTAGCGACGTCTTCATAGAGGCAGATGGGGGGAAAGCGGCTCGGGATGATGCGATAGGCGCAGGCATTGTGGAAGGTGCGCAAGGGCGGGGAGGACATCAGGCCATCTCCCCGCGCCAGGCGTGCAGCCGGGTGGCCACTTCGTAGAGATCGGCCACCCGCCCACCCTGCATGACCTCCATGGCGCTGCGCCCGGCGAAGAAGGGGTGGCTGTTGGGTTTGCGCACCCAGCCATAGATGCTCTCATCCAGGCTGAACAGCAGCCGCAGGCTCTTGTGGATGTTGAGCAGATAGCTCATCCGCTCCTGGAGATCGGCGCTCAGCCGAATACCGCCGCTAGCCTCCTTGTACTTGTTCAGGGTGGAGCGGGAGGTAATGCCAAGCAGCCTGAGCTGTTCATCCGTGCTGCACTGCCATTTGTCCAGGATGCGAAACACCACGGGCAGGGCCTTGCTGGGATCGACGGCGGGCTGTTGCCGGGGAAGAGATGCGGTGGCGGCCATGTTGCCTCCCGGGTTGGCGTGCCAGACGGGCACGGGATCGTGGGTTGTCTGCTAAGCAGTGTAGGGCAGGGGCGCAGTCATGTACATATCTATACATGGTTGTACTCAAATGTTCATTGTTGGATGAGCTTCGCGAGGAGGGGCGCGGGTCGGCCAAGTGAGCCCGTGCCAATGAAACGCCCCGCCAACTGGGTTGGCGGGGCGTGTCTCTTTGCGGCGTTTCTGCTTGTCGGGTCGGGGAGATCAGAGGGCGGGCAGCAGCCCCATGCTGACGCTGACCTGCACCCCGACGATCAGTACCCCCATGGCACCGGCCAGACCCAGGGCCAGTACGCCGCCCGGGACGCGGTAGTGGTTTGCCTCGGCCTGCTTGCGGCTCTGCCACACCAAGGCCACTGGCAGCAGCACCGCCAGCACCGCCAGCGCAATGGCGGCGTAACCGAGCGCCATGATGAAGCCTTGCGGGAAGTAGAGGGCGAACAGCAGGGGCGGCACGAAGGTGATGAGGCCGGTCTGGGTGCGGCCCTGCCAGTTGTCCTTGCGACGGGTCACCTTGGCCATGAAGTCGAACAGTCCCAGGGTCACCCCGAGGAAGGAGGTGGCGAGCGCGAGATCCGCAAACAGATGCATCGCCTGGTTGAAGGCGGGCCAGCTCACCAGGCCGCCGACGTTGGCCAGCAGGCTGTCCAGGGCGCCGCCGGTCTGGATCAGGGATTGCTGGCCCAGCAGCCCCAGTATGGCGACCTGCCACAGTACGTAGAGCACGAGCGGCAAGGCGGAGCCCCACACGAAGACCCGGCGCAACTGCCTGGGGTTGTCCCCGAGGTAGAGCATGACGCTCGGGATGGAGCCGTGGAAGCCGAAGGAGGTGAAGATGACCGGCAGGCCCGCCAGCAGCAAGCCTTCCCCGAGGGGCATGGAGAGCAGGTGCTGCCCCTGGGCGCGGGGCAGCAGCAGCGCCAGCACCGCCACCATGATCACCAGCTTCACGGTGAACATCAGGCGGTTGAGGTAATCCACCTGCCTGGTGCCGACGCACACCATGCCGCCAAACAGCAGGGTAAAGACCCAGGCCGCCTGCTCCTGGCCGAGGGGCAGGCCGGCATCGGCCAGTGCCTGGGCCAGCAGGCTGCTGCCGCCGCTGATGTAGGCGGAGGCCAGGGCGTAGAACAGCATCAGGATGCAGAAGGAGGCGATGCCCTTGCCCCAGGGGCCGAGCAGGTGATCCGCCAGCTGGTGCAGGTACCACTTGCCGGTGCTGAGGCTGGCTTCCACCTGCAGCATGGCGGTGAAGGCCATCAGGGCCCAGAGGCCGATCATCAGCATCAGGGTGGCGGGGCCGCCCAGGGACGAGGAGGCCAGCGGCAGGGCCAGCATGCCGGCGCCTATGGTGGTGCCGGCAATCAACAGGGTACAACCCAGGGTCTTGGTATTCATGTCATCCATCCGAAAGTGAGGGGCGCTGTTGCAAACAAGAGAGAGCCAGTTGGCTGTGTCGGGAGACGCCTCCGGGGAAAAGCCGGAGGCTAGCAATATCGGAGTGGAGACATCGTTACGAACAGCCGCAGGTTGTAAAACAGGGTTGCCACGTTAGCCGATTAAAATATCGAAAACAAGCGGGAGTGAGCGAAGGTTCTACTGTGAAAGGCGCTTGTGTGGAAATAAATGATGACAGTTGTCTGGAGTGGATGGCGTAAAAACACGCAAAGGCGACCGTGGTCGCCTTCGGCACGTCCGTTTCGCGTCAGCGGCGGCGTTTGAGGGTACGGCTCACATAGTGCAGGCCGCTCTGGTAGTCGCCATTGACCGCCTTGAGGGCCAGCGTCAGGGCCTGGCTTGCCAGGGCGTCGTGCTGCTGGGGCAGGGAGTTGATGCCAAAGGGGAGGAAATCGAGCAGGCGGTCATCCCCGAAGGTAGCCATGGCGAGCTGGCTCATGTCGGCCTCCTGCTCCAGCAGGTAGTCGAGCACCCCCTCCATCAGGATGTAGGAGGTGGTGATCAGCGCCTCGGGCAGTTGGCCGAGCTGCTGATGGAGCGTCTTGATCAGGCGATACCCTTCGGTGCGCGAGAAGTGGGCCCCTTCACACAGGTGGCGGGTCGCACTGTGACTGGCAATCGCCTGTTCGAAGCCCGCTTTTCGCTCCTGGCTGATCGTCAGTTCCGGCAGTGCAGTGATCAAGGCGATATGACCGATGGCCGGGGTGAGCAGGGAGGCGGTGAGGTCCAGGCTCGCCTTCTGGTTTTCACTCGCCACGGTGACGAAGTGCTCGGTGGCCATGGCACGGTCGATGGCGAGGATCTGCACGCCCCGGGACTGCTGCTCCAGGTAGAAGGGATCCGCCGGGGGGAGGCAGCTTGCCACCAGGAGCGCGTCCACATGGCGGCTCACCAGCATCCGGGCCAGCTCCTTTTCGGTGTCCGGATCGTCCTCCGAGCAGACGATGAGCAACTGATATCCCTGGGTGCGGGCCCCTTGCTCCAGGCGCTTGGCGAGCTTGGCGTAACTGGCGTTTTCGAGGTCGGGCAGGATGAAGCCGAGGGTGCGGGTCTGGCCGCCGCGCAGGGAGGCGGCGCGGCTGTCCGGCTGATAGTTGTGGGCATGGACCACGGCCATCACCTTGTCGCGGGTTGCCTGGCTGATGCGGTATTGATCGGCCTTGCCATTGATCACATAGCTGGCGGTGGTGCGAGAGACACCGGCCAGCGCGGCGATTTCATCCAGTTTCATCATGTTGGCTCTGTTTGAGTTGCAAGGCCCGCGCCGGTTCCTGGTTGGGGCGCCGAAAAGTGTGCGCGGGATCATATCATTGAAACGTACTTTCTGCGGGATCTTGAACAATGCGCTGAAACGATTCAGTCTGAGTGTAAGTGAAACGATTCAGCTTGTCAGTAACGGATGATTATCTGCACTTGGAAATGGGTTCCGGCTCACCAAAGCGAGAGATCACCGTCTATTGTCAGCAGGCAAGTTACCCGAAAATCGAGTTGAGTTGCGCCGGTACGCCGCGAGGCGAAGCCGGACCTGATGGAGAATCTCTATGTTGAAGTTGGCGCGACAGCAAATCCTGTTGGGACAATCGGTGACGACCAAGGCGGACGCCATCGCCCTGCTGGCAAGCAAACTGACCGACGCCGGTCTGGTTGAAGCAGGTTACGTGGACGGCATGCTGGCGCGGGAAGCGCAGCACGCCACCTATCTTGGCAGCGGTATCGCCATTCCCCACGGCACCACGGACACCCGTCATCTGGTGAAGAGCACCGGTGTCATGGTGGCCCAGTTCCCCCACGGCATCGAGTGGGACGAGGGGCAGATTGCCTACGTCGCCATCGGCATCGCCGCCAAGTCCGACGAGCACCTGGGGATCTTGCGCCAGCTCACCCACGTGCTGGGTGACGAGCAGGCCGCAGCCCAGCTCAAGGGGGCGACCGACGAAGAGACCATCATCAATATCCTGACTGGCGCGACTGCCGCCAAAGAGGTGCAATACCTGACCCTGGCGGACTTCCCGGCCGACGACCAGGACCAGTTGCTGCTGGGGGCTGCGGCCCGCGCCAAATCCGCAGGCTGGGGAGACGCCGCCATGGTGAGCGCCCTCCTGGCCAGCCAGCCTGTTCACCTGGGGGAGGGCATCTGGCTGGCCCGTGCGCAAGCGGCCCAGACCGGTTGGGTGCTGGCCACCCCGAGCACCCCGCTGAACGTCGGTGAATTGCCGGTCAGCGCCCTGCTACTGCTGTGTGCCGCAGATAGCGGCCATCTGCCGCAACTCGAGAATCTGGCCAAGCTGGCCGCAGCCGGCCAGTTGGCCACCCTTTCTGGCAGCGACGGTCTGGCCATGTTGCAGGCGGGTCCGGCGAGCGGGCTGTCCGAGACCTTCACCATCATCAACCCCCACGGTCTGCATGCCCGTCCGGGCGCCATGCTGGTCAAGGTGGCCAAGGAGTATGAATCCGACATCCGCGTCGCCAACCTCGATGGCAGCGGTGAAGCCGTCTCTGCCAAGAGCCTGATGAAGGTGATCGGGCTTGGGGTCAAGTGCGGTCATCGTCTGGCGTTTCGCGCCGAAGGAGCGGATGCCGAAGCAGCCCTCAAGGGCATTGGCGAAGCCATTGCCGCCGGCTTGGGCGAGGGGGCGCACTGATGGACATCGTCACCATCACCCTTAATCCCGCGCTCGATCTCACCACCCGTCTGGAGGCCATGCACCCTGGCGAGGTCAATCTGGTGAGCGAGGCCAACTTGCGCGCCGCGGGCAAGGGGATCAACGTCGCCATGGTCTTGAAAGATCTCGGCCGTGACGTAGGCCTGACCGGCTGGCTCGGCGAGGGTAACCAGCAGAGCTTCGTCTCCCTGTTCGAGGAGCGTGCCCTTGCCGATCACTTCGTGCGCGTGGCGGGCGACACCCGGATCAACGTCAAGATCTCCGAACAATCCGGCCGGGTGACCGATCTCAATCTGCCGGGACTCGCGGTGCAGGAAGGCGATGTCAGCGCCCTGGAAGCGGCGCTGGAGCGACTGGCACCCCACACTGACTGGTTCGTGCTGGCGGGCAGCCTGCCCAAAGGGGTGGCCCCCGATTACTGCGGCCATCTGATCCGTCTGCTCAAGGCCAAGGGCAAGCAGGTGATCTTCGATTGCAGCGGCGCGGCGTTGAGCGAAGGGATCAAGGCGGCGCCGACCCTGGTCAAACCCAACCTGGAAGAGCTGAGCCAGTGGGCGGGTCGCCCCGTGAAGACCCTGAGCGAGCAGGCCGAGTGCGCCCGCGCGCTGCAGGCCAGCGGGATCCCCAACGTGGTGATCTCCAATGGTGCCGACGGCCTCATCTGGTTTGCACCGGATGCCACCTGGCAGGCGATTCCGCCGCGCATGGAGGTGGTCAGCACCGTGGGTGCCGGCGACTCCCTGGTGGCGGGCCTGGTCCATGGCATGAGCCTGGACTGGACGCCGGAGCAGACCCTGCGGCTGGCCACCGCCGTCTCGGCACTGGCGGTGAGCCAGGTCGCGGTCGGCTTCAACGATATCAATGTGCTCAAACCGTTACTCGAGCAGGTGCGCGTACAGCGTCTGGATGATCTGGCACCGACTCAACCCCAACCCCATTTGATGGCTAACTCAGGAGATGCCCAATGAAAGCAATTCTGGTTACGGCTTGCCCGGCGGGCATTGCCACTAGCTTTCTCGCTGCAAAACGGATAGAACAGCAGGCCAAACTGGCTGGCTGGGAGCTCACCCTCGACGTCGACTCCAGCGTGCAGCCCCGTCAGGTTCCCTCGAAAGAGCTGATTGCCGCCGCCGACCTGGTGCTGGTCGTTGCCAGCGCACCGGTGGATCTGGCCGCCTATGATGGCAAGTCGCTCTATCGGGGCGACATGGATCTGGCGCTCCAGGATCCCGCTGCCCTGCTGGACGCCGCGCGAAGCGGTGCCAGCGTCTATCGCCATGAGGCGACGCCTGTGGTTGCCAAACCGGCCAGCGGTGCCAAGCGCATCGTGGCGGTGACGGCCTGCCCGACCGGGGTGGCCCACACCTTCATGTCGGCCGAGGCCCTGGAGACCATGGCCAAGCAGCTGGGTCACCAGATCCGCGTCGAGACCCAGGGATCGGTCGGTGCCCAGAATGCCTTGACGGCGGACGAGATTGCCGCCGCCGATCTGGTGTTCCTCGCCACTGACATCGAGGTGGACATGGCGCGCTTTGACGGCAAGCCGGTCTATCGCACCAGCACGGGGGCTGCCCTGAAGAAAACCCGGGCCGAGCTCGACAAGGCCTGGACCGAGGCGAAGGTCTATCGCCACAGCGGCGCGGCTGCGGTCAAGAAAGAGGAAAAGGCGGGCCCCTACAAGCACCTGCTGACCGGTGTCTCCTTCATGCTGCCCATGGTGGTAGCGGGGGGCCTTATCATCGCGCTCTCCTTCATCTTCGGCATTGAAGCGTTCAAGGAAGAGGGGACGCTGGCCGCGGCCCTGATGAAGATCGGTGGCGGCTCCGCCTTCGCCCTGATGATCCCGGTGCTGGCAGGCTACATCGCCTACTCCATCGCCGACCGTCCGGGTCTGGCGCCCGGCATGATCGCCGGTATGCTGGCAAGCTCGCTCGGCGCCGGTTTCCTTGGCGGCATCGTCGGCGGCTTCCTCGCCGGTTACAGCGCCAAGTTCCTGAGCGACAAGGTGCGCCTGCCGGTCACCCTGGAAGCCCTCAAGCCCATCCTCATCATTCCGCTCTTTGCCAGCCTGTTCACCGGTCTGGTGATGATCTACGTGGTGGGTGGCCCGGTGGCGGGCATCATGAATGCCATGACCGAGTTCCTCAACAACATGGGCTCTGCCAACGCCGTGCTGCTGGGTGTCATCATCGGCGCCATGATGTGCTTCGACATGGGTGGCCCGGTCAACAAGGCGGCTTATGCCTTCGGTGTCGGCCTGCTCGCCTCCAAGACCTATGCCCCCATGGCAGCGGTCATGGCCGCCGGCATGGTGCCTGCACTGGGGATGGGGATCGCGACCTTCCTGGCCAGCAGAAAGTTCATCAAGGCGGAGCAGGAGGCGGGCAAGGCCTCCTTCGTGCTGGGTCTGTGCTTCATCTCCGAGGGGGCCATCCCGTTTGCCGCCAAGGACCCCATGCGCGTCATCCCGGCCTGCATGGCGGGCGGTGCCCTGACCGGTGCGCTCTCCATGCTGTTCGGCTGCGAGCTGGTGGCACCCCACGGTGGTCTGTTCGTGCTCTTCATCCCGAACGCCATCAGCCATGTGATGATGTACATCCTGGCGATCGCGGCCGGTTCTCTGGTGACCGGGGTGGCCTACGCCATGCTCAAGCGTGGCGAGGAGCAGGCCAAGCTGGCGACCGCCTGAGGGCGTCACGGCGTGACACACTCTTAATGACAAGGCGGCCCTGGGGCCGCCTTTCTTGTTGGGGGGAGGGGCAACGTGGGATTTAAAAATCCCAGCCCGGCGGGGGCGGCGGATCGGCCGCCTCTGCGGCCTGCGCCTTGCGGCGAGCGGCCTCGACCCTGGCCTTGCGGCTGCGGCACAGGCGCATCACCTCCTGCTGCTGGGCAGGGGTCATGGCAAGCCAGTTGAAACGCTCCTCGCGACTTCGCAGGCATCCCTTGCAATACCCCTTGTTGTTCAGTTCGCAGACCCCGACACAGGGGCTCTGGAGCGGGAAGATTTCGAGCTGTTCCATCCATGACCTCTCACACCTTGTCACCTTGTTATAACCCAGAAGATCACGGCAGGAGAAATCCGTCGTCGGGGGCGTGAAGGCGTTTGCTTTCCCCGGGCAATTTTGGCATCTTCCCCGCCGTGCAAGACACTCGGTGTTATATGAGGACATATGAATAGACATGCGTACTGGTTGGCCGCCGCCGTGGTGGGGCTGGCCGGTTGTGCGGGCAATCCTGAACCGGTCAAGGTGCCCCAGAAGAAGGCGGAATCCGGATGTTTTCTGAACTGCGAGATCCCTGAGAATCTGGGCAAGCAGTATCTGGATGGTGCCCTGCCGGGGGATCTGGTGCGGGTGGAGCGGGTCAACAGCCGCGTCCGCGCCGATTACAGCAAGTTCGGTCCCCAGAGCCGGCTGGTGATGGAACGCTCCGGCCGCATGGCGAGCCGCTATGGGGAGCTCTACCGTCAACTCTCACGCTGGGTCGCCAATGGGGGCAATCCCGCCCATATCACCCAGTACGGCATCAGCCTGGCGCAGCTTGGCGGTGCCGACCGCATGGGCAACGTGCTTTTCACCGGTTACTACTCGCCGGTGCTGGAAGTGCGCCATCGCCCGGACGCCCAGTACAAGTATCCCATCTATGCCATGCCCAACTGCGGCGACCGCTGCCCGAGCCGGGCCGAGATCCACCGGGGGGCGCTGGCCAACCGGGGGCTGGAGCTGGGCTACAGCAAGTCCCTCATCGACAACTTCCTGATGGACGTGCAGGGTTCCGGGTTCGTTCACTACGGCGATGACGACCGGTTGCAGTACCTCGGTTACAGCGGCAAGAACGGCCACGGCTATGTCAGCATTGGCCGGGTGCTCATCGACCGTGGCGAAGTGCCCAAGGAGCAGATGTCCATGAAGGCCATCAAGGAGTGGGCCAATCGTCAGCCGGAAGAGAGCGTGAAGGAGCTGGTGGAGCAGAACCCCTCCTATGTCTTCTTCGAGCGCCGTCCCACCAATGACGTGGTGGGGGCCGCCGGCATTCCGCTCTTGCCCATGGCGGCGGTGGCTGCCGACAAGACCCTGCTGCCCATGGGCACCCCCATCCTCGCGGAAGTGCCGCTGCTGGACAAAGCAGGCAACTGGACCGGCAAGCACCAGCTGCGGCTGCTGATTGCGCTGGATGTGGGGGGCGCGGTGAAGAAGGGCCACCTCGATCTCTACCACGGTATGGGTGAGAAGGCCGGTGTCGCGGCCGGTCACTATAAGCACTTTGGCCGGGTCTGGAAGCTGGGTCTGCACCACGGGCCGACCGCCGCCCCCTGGTTGTAACGCAAGAGGGTCATGGCCCCTCATTTAAGAGACGGGACATTCCCATGAAAAAAGCCGCCGGAGCAATCCGGCGGCTTTTTGTTTGCGGGGCAGATCTGGCGATAAGGGCCGTCAGCCCTTTCGGATATCGAGCTTGATGGCGCCCACCGGCTGACAGCAGCAGGGGAGGCACTCCCCCTGGGAGACAAAGGCGAGCGGGACGGCGGCGTAGTGCACCTTGCCCGCCAGCAGCGGGGTGCGGCAGGCGCCGCAATAGCCGCTGCGGCACTGGAATTCCACGTGATGGCCGTGGCGCTCCAGGGTCTCCAGCACGCTTTCGCCGGGATGGGGGTGCAGCACACCGTCCAGGGTCTGTACCTGGAGGGCTTGCCCCTCCGACGCCGTGGTGGCGGAATGCAGGGGCGCGTTCAGGGTGGCGGTGGCGTCACTCACGGACGTCACTCTCCCGCATCATGGTCTGCCAGCAGAGGTTGCCTTGCATCACAGCTCGAAGTCACCCAGATCGTCGGCGTGCACTTCACTGTCGATCTGACCCACCAGATAGGAGCTCACTTCCACTTCCTGGGGCGCCACCTGCACGTTGTCGGAGGAGAGCCAGGTGTTGATCCAGGGGATGGGGTTCTGCTTGGTGCCGGCAAAGGCCGGTTGCAGGCCGACGGCCGCCATGCGCAGGTTGGTGATGTATTCCACGTACTGGCAGAGGATGTCCTTGTTCAGGCCGATCATGGAGCCGTCCTGGAACAGGTATTCGGCCCACTCCTTCTCCTGCAGGGCCGCTTCCTTGAACAGCTCGAAGCAGGCCTGCTCGCACTCGACGGCGATCTCCGCCATGTCGGGGTCGTCGTTGCCGCTGCGCATCAGGTTCAGCATGTGCTGGGTGCCGGTCAGGTGCAGCGCTTCGTCACGGGCGATCATCTTGATGATCTTGGCGTTGCCCTCCATCAGCTCGCGCTCGGCGAAGGCGAAGGAGCAGGCGAAGCTCACGTAGAAGCGGATTGCTTCGAGGGCGTTGACGCTCATCAGGCACAGGTAGAGCTTCTTCTTGAGCTCCCGCAGGCTGATGGTGACTTCGCGATCCCCGATCCGGTGGGTTCCCTCACCGTGCAGGTGATAGACGGAGGTGGCCTCGATGAGATCGTCATAGAAGTGGCTGATTGAGCCGGCGCGCTTCAAGATCTGCTCGTTGGTCACGATGTCGTCGAACACCTGGCCCGGGTTGTTGACGATGTTGCGGATGATGTGGGTGTAGGAGCGAGAGTGGATGGTCTCGGAGAAGGCCCAGGTCTCGATCCAGGTCTCCAGCTCCGGAATGGAGACCAGGGGCAGCAGGGCCACGTTGGGGCTGCGGCCCTGAATGGAATCCAGCAGGGTCTGGTACTTCAGGTTGGAGATGAAGATGTGCTGCTCGTGGGGCGGCAGAGCCTGGAAGTCGATGCGGTCGTGGGAGACATCCACCTCTTCCGGGCGCCAGAAGAAGGAGAGCTGCTTCTCGATCAGCCGCTCGAAGATGTCGTGCTTTTGCTGATCATAACGAGCCACGTTGACCGACTGGCCGAAGAACATCGGCTCCTTGAGCTGATCGTTTTGGGTCTGGCAAAAAGTAGAGTAAGCCATGGTTCGAATGCCGTGAAATAGGGAAAACAGGAGGGCGGGAGCTTGATGCTCCCGCCCGGTTTATCAGTGCGTTTCGCGGTTAGATCTTGCAAGCCCCGCCAGCGCAGCCGTCATCTTGCAGATCGGTCTGGGTGTCGTCGGCACCATCACGGGTGTTGTGATAGTAGAGGGTCTTGAGACCGTATTTGTAGGCGGTCAGCAAGTCTTTGAGCAACTGCTTCATCGGCACCTTGTTGCCTTCGAAGCGGGCAGGGTCGTAGTTGGTGTTGGCGGAGATCGCCTGATCCACGAACTTCTGCATGATGCCGACCAGCTGCAGGTAACCGTCGACGCTCGGCTGTTTCCACAGCAGTTCGTACTGATCCTTCAGGCGGTGATACTCCGGCACCACCTGCTTGAGGATGCCATCCTTGGAGGCTTTCACCGACACCAGGCCGCGGGGCGGCTCGATGCCGTTGGTGGCGTTGGAGATCTGGCTGGAGGTCTCGCTCGGCATCAGGGCGGTCAGGGTGGAGTTGCGCAAACCCACGGTCTTGATCTCTTCGCGCAAGGTTTCCCAGTCCAGGTGCAGGGGTTCATTGCACAGAGTGTCCAGATCCTTTTTATAGGTATCGATAGGCAGGATACCCTGGGCATAGGTGGTCTCGTTGAAGGCCGGGCAGGGGCCGAACTCGCGGGCCAGTTGCACGGAGGCCTTCAGCAGGTAGTACTGGATCGCCTCGAAGGTGCGGTGGGTCAGGGCCAGACCGGAACCGTCGGAGTAGCGGGCACCGTTTTTCGCCAGGTAGTAGGCGTAGTTGATGACGCCGATACCCAAGGTGCGGCGGTTCATGCTGCCCTTCTTGGCTGCCTTGAGCGGGTAGTCCTGATAGTCGAGCAGGGCGTCCAGAGCGCGCACGGCCAGCTCGGCCATCTCTTCCAGATCTTCCAGCTTCTCGATGGCGCCCAGGTTGAAGGCGGAGAGAGTGCACAGGGCAATTTCGCCGTCCTCGTCATCCACGTTGTTGAGCGGCTTGGTGGGCAGCGCAATCTCGAGGCAGAGGTTGGACTGGCGTACCGGCGCCACGCTCGGATCGAACGGGCTGTGGGTGTTGCAGTGATCCACGTTCTGGATGTAGATGCGGCCGGTACCTGCGCGCTCCTGCATCATCAGGGAGAAGAGATCCACCGCCTTCAGGGTCTTCTTGCGAATGGCCGGATCCTGCTCGTACTTGACGTAGAGCGCTTCGAACTTGTCCTGGTCCGCGAAGAAGGCGTCATAGAGACCTGGTGCATCGGACGGGGAGAACAGGGTGATGTCACCGCCCTTGATGAGGCGCTGGTACATCAGCTTGTTGATCTGCACGCCGTAGTCCATGTGACGGACCCGGTTCTCTTCCACGCCGCGGTTGTTCTTCAGTACCAGCAGGCTCTCCACCTCGGTGTGCCACAGCGGGTAGAAGAGGGTGGCCGCACCGCCGCGCACGCCGCCCTGGGAGCAGCACTTCACCGCAGTCTGGAAGTATTTGTAGAAGGGGATGCAGCCGGTGTGGAAGGCTTCGCCGCCACGGATGGGGCTGCCCAGACCACGGATGCGGCCGGCGTTGATGCCGATGCCGGCGCGCTGGGACACGTAGCGCACGATGGCGCTGGCGGTGGCATTGATGGAATCCAGGCTGTCGTCACACTCGATCAGCACGCAGGAGCTGAACTGGCGAGTCGGGGTGCGCACGCCGCTCATGATCGGGGTCGGCAGGGAGATCTTGAAGGTCGAGACCGCATCATAGAAGCGCTTGATGTAGTCCAGACGAGTATCTTTCGGATACTTGGAGAAGAGGCAGGCCGCTACCAGGATGTAGAGGAACTGCGGGCTCTCGTAGATCTCGCCGGTGACGCGGTTCTGTACCAGGTACTTGCCTTCGAGCTGCTTGACCGCCGCGTAGGAGAAGTCCATGTCGCGCCAGTGATCGAGGTAGCCGTTCAGCTCCTCAAATTCCGCCTGGGTGTAGTCTTCCAGCAGGTGCTTGTCGTACTTGCCCATGTCCACCAGTCTGGCGACGTGCTGATACAGGTGGGGCGGCTCGAACTGGCCGTAGGCCTTCTTGCGCAGGTGGAAGATGGCCAGACGGGCAGCCATGTACTGGTAGTCCGGGCTTTGCTCGGAGATGAGGTCAGCAGCAGCCTTGATGATGGTCTCGTGGATGTCGGCGGTACGGATACCGTCATAGAACTGGATGTGGGACTTGAGCTCCACCTGGGAGACCGACACGTTGTCGAGCTTCTCGGCAGCCCAGTCGAGCACACGGTGAATTTTATCCAGATCGATGGGTTCTTTGTGTCCGTTACGCTTCGTCACAAACAAGTTCATTGGCTGATGACCCCTTTCATTGATACCTGCCGGTATCGGTTGATTCCCGAAAAGCCATCGCACAATGGCGCAACCCGGCTCCGTCTGTCGAGGGAAACTGGGCAGGGATTGTGCGATGAATCACAAGATGTAGTGTTATTTTTAATGCGAACTACAAGATAGTGAGGTCGATGCGGTAATGCAATCTGTGGATAACGCATTAGCTGTGGATAAATTGTGGGTGTCGGGACGGGAGTTAGTGGACGCTCACAGCGAACGGGTTTTCATCCGTCCGATCCGTCAAATGCAAGTCCGGAGATCGAAGATGGAAAATTAAAATAACTTTTTTTGCTTGCGAAAGCAGGGTGTTTTTACTAGCAAATCCGGCCTGCTCATCCCTTGTGCAGTCAGGGTCAAAAGGTGTCCTGTTACGCCGTTCGGGGGGTTGCCAAGCCCGTAAAAAGAGGGATCGTCCGGGATCCCTCTGGTGCGCTGCTGGGGGAGCTGCGCGCCGGGGCAGATGCCCACATGGCCATCGGGACAACATCAAAGTTGCCCCGCAGATCCACCTCTATCCGGATGCCTTGTCGGTCATGGGCAATGAACGTGTCAGCTCAGTTCGTAACGCAGCCAGTGGTGCAGGGCCTGCACGGTATCAAAGTGAAGATCGGCGCCCCAGAGGGCCGGATCCTCGTCATCATTGAGATAACCCCAGCCAGCCACTGCGGTACGCATGCCGGCATTGCGGCCGGCCTCGATGTCGCGCACGTGATCCCCCACATAGAGACACTGGCTCGCCGCGATGCCGAGGCGCTCGCAGGCAAAGAACATGGGGGCTGGGTCGGGCTTGCGCACCGGCAGGGTGTCGGCGCTCACCGTCACGCCGCAACTGGCGAGTTCAGGCAGGGCTGCCAGGAGCGGTTCGGTGAGAAAGCCCGGCTTGTTGGTGACAATGCCCCAGGGCAGCTTTTTCTCGTCGAGCCACTCGATGAGATCCACCATGCCTTCATAGGGGCGGGTGCCGACGCAGAGGTTGGCGGCGTAGTAGTCGAGCAGGGCGGTGCGAAGGCGGGTGGCCCCCAGCTCCTCCAGCAGCTCGTCCCCAAGACCTGCCCTGAGCAGCCCGAGGGCCCCGTGGGAGGTGGTCTGACGGATGATGTCCTCAGAGAGCGGGGCAAAGCCTTCGCTTATCAGCACGTGATTGACGGCGGCGCCAAGGTCTGGGGCGGTGTCGAGCAGGGTGCCGTCCAGATCAAACAGCACGCAGCCAAGGGGCATCGGGTGAGGTGTGCTCATCAGCCTTGCTCCGGGCGCTCGAACGCCACCATGTAGTTGACGTCGACATTCTTGCCGAGCTTGAAGCTGTTGGAGAGCGGGGCGTAGTGAACGCCGCTCATGTCCCGCACCAGGAGGCCCGCCGCTTCCCCCATGCGACACAGTTCGGCGGGGGTGATGAACTTCTTGTGATCGTGAGTGCCCTTGGGGACCATCTTCATCAGGTACTCGGCCCCGAGGATCATCATCAGATAGGCTTTGGGGTTGCGGTTGATGGTGGAGACGAACACCTTTCCCCCCGGCCGTACCAGGGTGGCGATGGCGCGCAGCACCGAGGCCGGGTCCGGCACGTGCTCCAGCATCTCCATGCAGGTAACCACGTCATACTGGCCAGGCGCTTCATCGGCGTGGGCTTCGGCGGTGATCTGGCGGTACTCGAGCTCCACACCTTGTTCCAGCGCGTGGAGGCGGGCGACGCCGAGGGGTTCCTTGCCCATGTCGATGCCGGTGACCCGGGCCCCCCGGCGGGCCATGCTCTCGGAGAGGATGCCGCCACCGCAGCCGATGTCGAGCACGCGCTTGCCAAACAGGCCGCCGCTCTTGTCGGTGATCCAGTCAAGGCGCACCGGGTTGATTTGATGCAGCGGCTTGAATTCGCCCTCCATGTCCCACCAGCGGGAGGCGATGGCTTCAAATTTGGCGATTTCTGTCAGATCGACATTGGCATCACTATTCATGTTTTGATGATCCTGTGGCAAGGCGCGCAGCGGGCTGGGCGCGCGCAATCTATTGTCCTGGCGCGCATTATAACGGACCGACCTCGTCGCACCAGCCCGATGTGCTCATCGGATTTGTGGCTTAATGTATTTGGCTCAGTGTGTTACCATGTCGCGCTGTTTAAGCCAAAGAACAACTAATTAGGGATTAAGGCTTTCTATGAGCGATCTGGCCAGAGAGATCACGCCGGTCAACATCGAAGAAGAGCTCAAGAGTTCCTATCTGGATTACGCCATGAGCGTGATCGTAGGACGAGCTCTGCCGGATGTGCGTGATGGCTTGAAACCGGTTCACCGCCGCGTTCTGTATGCAATGAACGAGCTGGGGAACGACTGGAACAAGCCCTATAAAAAATCGGCCCGTGTGGTCGGTGACGTAATCGGTAAATATCACCCGCATGGCGACATCGCCGTGTATGACACCATCGTCCGGATGGCGCAGGATTTCTCCATGCGCTACATGCTGGTCGACGGTCAGGGCAACTTCGGTTCGGTGGACGGCGACAACGCCGCGGCCATGCGTTACACCGAAGTGCGGATGGCGCGCATCTCCCACGAGCTGCTGGCCGATCTGGACAAAGAGACCGTGGACTGGGTGCCGAACTACGACGGCACCGAGATGATCCCGGCTGTCATGCCCACCAAGGTCCCCACCTTGCTGGTCAACGGCTCCTCCGGTATCGCGGTGGGCATGGCGACCAACATCCCGCCTCACAACCTCACCGAGATTGTCAACGGTTGCCTGGCGCTGATCGAAAACGGCGACCTCACCATTGACGAGCTGATGACCCATGTCACCGGCCCGGATTTCCCCACCGGCGGCATCATCAACGGCCGTTCCGGCATCGTGCAGGCGTACCGTACCGGTCGCGGCTCCGTCTATGTGCGGGCCAAGGCTGAAGTGGAGGTGGACGAGAAGACCAGTCGCGAGACCATCATCGTCCACGAGATCCCCTATCAGGTGAACAAGGCTCGCCTGATCGAGAAGATCGCCGAGCTGGTCAAAGAGAAGAAAATCGAGGGCATCAGCGCCCTGCGCGATGAGTCCGACAAGGACGGCATGCGCATCGTCATCGAGATCAAGCGCGGCGAGTCCGGCGAGATTGTGCTGAACAATCTCTACAAGCACACCCAGATGCAGACCACGTTCGGCATCAACATGGTGGCGCTGGACAACAACCAGCCCAAGGTGATGAACCTCAAAGAGATCCTGGATGCCTTCCTGCTGCACCGCCGTGAAGTGGTGACTCGCCGGACCGTGTTCGAGCTGCGCAAGGCGCGGGATCGGGCGCACATCCTGGAAGGGTTGGCGGTGGCATTGGCCAACATCGACCCCATCATCGAGCTCATTCGCCACAGTGCGACCCCGGCGGATGCGAAAGCCGCCCTGGTAGCCAAGGGCTGGGAGCTCGGCAACGTGGCCGCCATGCTGGAAAAAGCGGGCGACGACGCGGCTCGCCCCGAGTGGCTGGAGCCTGAGTTCGGCATCCGTGAAGGGCAGTACTTCCTGACCGAGATCCAGGCCCAGGCCATCCTTGACCTGCGTCTGCACAAGCTGACCGGCCTCGAGCACGAGAAGATCCTGGAAGAGTACCAATCTCTGCTGGATCTCATCGCCGAGCTGCTGCACATCCTGGCAAGCCCGGAACGCCTGATGGAAGTGATCCGTGACGAACTGCTGGCCGTGCGCGAGCAGTACGGCGACGAGCGTCGCACCGAGATCAGCATGTCCAGTGCCGAGATCAACATCGAAGATCTGATCACCCCGGAAGACGTGGTCGTTACCTTGTCTCACCAGGGATATGTGAAGTATCAGCCGCTCTCCGACTACGAGGCCCAACGCCGCGGTGGTCGTGGCAAGTCGGCCACCCGGATCAAGGAAGAGGACTTTGTGGAGCGTCTGCTGGTGGCCAACACCCACGACACCATTCTGTGCTTCTCCACCCGTGGCAAGGTCTACTGGCTCAAGGTGTATCAGCTGCCGGAAGCGTCCCGTGGCGCCCGCGGTCGTCCGATCATCAACCTGCTGCCGCTGGATGAGGGTGAGCGCATCACCGCCATCCTGCCGGTGAAAGAATATGACGCCGACAAGTATGTCTTCTTCGCCACCGCCAACGGCACCGTGAAGAAGACCAGCCTGTCCGACTTCAGCCGTCCGCTCTCCTCCGGTATCCGTGCCATCAACCTCAAAGAGGGTGATGAGCTGATCGGGGTGGACATCACCGATGGCAGCAACGAGATCATGCTCTTCTCCGATGCGGGCAAGGTGGTTCGCTTCGCGGAAGGCAGCGGTCGCGCCGATGCCGATGCCACTGACGAAGTCGACACCGACGACGACGCCGGCAACGATGATGATGGCAGTGACAACGGCGAAGGCACCGAAAGCAAGGGTACCTTCAAGGGCGTACGTCCCATGGGTCGTACCGCTGCTGGCGTGCGTGGCATCAAGCTGGGCGCCGGTGACAAGGTGGTCTCCCTCATCGTGCCCCGTGGTGATGGTGCCATCCTCACCGCCACCGAGAACGGTTACGGCAAGCGCACCGCGCTGGACGAGTACCCGACCAAGAGCCGTGGTACCCAGGGCGTCATCTCCATCAAGGTGGACGAGCGCAACGGCAAGGTGATCGATGCGATCCAGGTCGAAGATACCGACCAGATCATGCTGATCACCAACGGCGGTACCCTGGTTCGTACCCGGGTGTCCGAGGTGAGCGTCATCGGCCGCAACACCGGGGGTGTGCGTCTGATCCGTACCGGTGAAGACGAGACCGTGGTCGGCCTGCAGCGTGTTGCCGAGAGCGACGAAGAGGAAACCGAGGCCCTGGCTGTTGAAGGGGAGGTGTCTGAAGGCACCGACACCGCAGCGGACGCTGGCGCCGTCGATACCGGAGAGGCGAGCGACGAGTAATCGTCCCCCTTTGTCCGGTGCAAAAGAGCGACCTTGATGGTCGCTCTTTTTTTGTCCGCCTCACCGCAGGCTCTCCCCGTCCTTGTGCTTGCCCTGGCGCTCTCTTCTCTGGTGCCCGGCTCCGTCTGCCGTGCATGCAGCCCTGCCTGCCACGGCGTCATCTTCCTGATATGCAGGGTTGACCCCATCGCATCAACACGATTCCTTCACTCGGCTGTCATGGCCCTGTCATGACTGCCAGCCATGCTGCCTGCGTTGAATGAGGCCACCACAGAGGCAGGCATCGCTTGCCAGGAGCACTGTTATGACGAGCTGGGTAATGTGGGAGATCTGGTGGAGCCGGATGTGGGGAGGGCAGGAGAAGGCGCGCCTTAGGGTGGATGAGGAGGAGGTGGCGCACGAGCCATCACGCCTGCCTGCGGAGCTGATTGCACAGCGCCATCCAGCGGGGAGCTGCCCGCCGAGACCACGGGGCTGACGGCGCTCAGAACAGACGCAACTGCTCGCCCGGGCGGATGAAGGCGGCTGTATTGAGTGCTACATGGCGCTTGCCCAGTTGCAGCCGCCTGCTGATCAGGCGAAAGCGCTGGGCGAGCAGGTCGGCAAACTGTCCTTCACCTCGCATGCGGCTGCCAAAGGTGGCGCTGTTGAGTGCGCCACCCCGGCTCGCCCGCAGCTGGTTGAGGATCGCCTCTTTCTGGCCGGGATAGTGCGTATCGAGCCAGTCGCAAAAGAGGGTGGTGAGCTCGTGGGGCAATCTCAGCAAGATGTAATCCGCACAGCCCGCCCCGGCGTCGACGGCGGCCTTGATGATCTGTTCCAGTTCCGGCTCGTTGAGCCTGGGGATCATGGGGGCCGCCAGCACCCCGACCGGCACACCGGCCTTGGCCAGTCGTTCGATCACCTTGATCCGACCAACCCCCGTGCTGGCCCTGGGCTCCAGCTGTCGCCTCAGCGTGTCATTGAGGGTGGTGACCGACACCATCACCTGGCATAACCCTTCTCGGGCCAGCTCGGTCAGCAGATCGAGGTCGCGCAGGATCATGGCGCTCTTGGTGATGAGCCCTACCGGATGGCGATGAGCCAGCATCACCGTCAGGAGTTCACGAGTCAGGCGATAGTGGTGCTCGATGGGTTGATAGGGATCGGTATTGGCCCCCAGCACGATGGTTTGTGGCTGATAGGCTGGCTTGGCAAACTCCCGTCGCAGCAGCTCGGCAGCATTGATTTTGGCAAACAGCTTGCTCTCGAAATCCAGCCCGGGGGAGAGCTCAAGGTAGGCGTGGCTGGGTCTGGCATAGCAGTAGATGCAGCCATGCTCGCACCCCTGATAGGGATTGATGGAGCGACCGAAGGGAAGATCCGGCGAATCGTTGTAGCTGATAATGCTGCGGGCGCTGATCTCCGTCACCTCGGTGCGGGGAGCGCTGGCGGCAAATGCCGCGTCCCAGTCGCTCTGACTCCAGCCGTCGTCAACGGTTTCGATTTGCGGGCCGCTGAAGCGGTGCTCGACATTGTGGTTCGCGCCTCGTCCTGCCATCACATCACCAATTCACTGTTTATATATACAGTTATTTTGCTGTGTAGCCCGTTAAACTGCAAGTTCGCAAAGAGCGACCCCATGAAAGAGGGTGAACCCGGGTGATCTCCTGCTTGATCTGTTGCTACATTTCGTTTACATAGACGAAATGCGAACCAGATCACGGAAAATGTCATGCAACCTACTACCGCCCGCTGGCTCTTCATCGCCCTCATTGCGCTGGTCATCTGGCGTCTGATCCCGCTCTCCACCGAGCAGGAGCTGGCGGCGGCCAACCGCGCCTGGCGGACAGGGCACTTTGATGAGGCGACCCGGATCTGGTCGCCCCTGGCGGAGCAGGGCCAGCCACGGGCACAGGCGCTGATGGGTTGGAGCCATGAAGTGGGGCAGGGGAGCGAGCAGGATATGGATCGCGCCATCCGACTCTATCGTCAGGCTGCGCAGGCGGGGGACGCTTTCGGCCAGTATCGGCTGGGAGAGGTCTATCTGCGCGGGGCCGGGGTGAAGCGGGATCTGCACGAGGCGTTTCGCTGGATGGAGCTGGCAGCCAGGAACGGTGATGTGCCCGCCATGCTGAAGGTGGGCATCCTGCACCTGATGGGGGTCAACGGGCGGGTTGAACTGGCCGAGGCGAAGCAGTGGCTCTATCAGGCCTCGCAAAAGGGCAACAAGATGGCACTACAGGTATTGCAGGAGATGGCGCTGGCCGAGGAGGGACGCAGCGCCTTCGATTTCAATGGCCACTCTTTTCTGAACGCCGGTTAGGGATCAACGGCTGGCGGTGACTTTGCCGGGCGTCACGTCCGTGACATAGAGGGTACTGCGCTCGGCACTGTGGACGATGCTGCATACCTCCCGCTTGCTGCCATCACCCAGGATCACCAGCTCACCGATATGGACGGGACAGTGAGTCGTGAGAAGGTGATCCGGATGAACCAGCTTTTCTGCATGCTCCGGAAATGAAATATCGTAGGTGTACATCATGCTCTCCTTGCTTTGGCTGACGCCTCAATCTGGTACAGGGTATGGCAGCAGAAGGGCGCCCTCGCAAGTAGGACAGGTTGACACCCGCGCTTAAGCGGTATGCAAAATCGCCAAGACAGCTTGTCTGGGTTGTCGCGTCTGATACAATCCCCCGCTGTACCTCTCAATGGATGGCCTTGCACACGCCATATGGTGTGCCACTGCCGTGTACCAACCGTATTGTGAACGGTGAAACTCGGGAGTGAACAGCTGGACATGAAAGGGTTTCTCCAACCTGCATGTGGCCTTTGGTAGGGGTCACCACTGTATAAGGAAACACCTAATGCCAATCATTACTCTGCCTGACGGCAGCCAACGTCAATTTGCCCACGCCGTTTCCGTCATGGATGTGGCCGCGGACATCGGTCCCGGTCTCGCCAAGGCGTGCATTGCCGGTCGGGTAAACGGTGAACTGGTGGATGCCTGCGAGCTGATCGAAGCCGATGCCTCCCTGGCCATCATCACCGCCAAAGACGAAGAAGGTCTGGACATTCTGCGCCACTCCTGTGCTCACCTGCTGGGTCATGCCATCAAGCAACTCTGGCCCCAGACCAAGATGGCCATCGGTCCCGTTATCGACAACGGTTTCTACTACGACATCGATCTCGACCGCACCCTGACCGACGAAGATCTGGCTGCCCTGGAAGAGCGCATGCTGGCGCTGGCCGCCAAGGATTACGATGTCATCAAGAAGAAGGTCTCCTGGCAGGAAGCGCGCGACGTGTTCGAAGCCCGTGGCGAGACCTACAAGGTCGAGATCCTGGATCAGAACATTGCCCGTGATGACCAGCCCGGTCTCTATCATCACGAAGAGTACATCGACATGTGTCGCGGCCCGCACGTGCCCAACATGCGTCATTGCCACCACTTCAAGTTGCAGAAGATGTCCGGTGCCTACTGGCGCGGCGACTCCAACAACAAGATGCTGCAGCGCATCTACGGCACCGCCTGGGCTGACAAGAAGCAGCTCAAGGCCTATTTGCAGCGTCTGGAAGAGGCCGCCAAGCGCGACCACCGCAAGATCGGCAAGCAGCTCGACCTGTACCATATGCAGGAAGAAGCGCCGGGCATGGTGTTCTGGCATAACGACGGCTGGACCATTTTCCGCGAGCTGGAAACCTTCATCCGCGGCAAGCTCAAAGAGTACGACTATCAGGAAGTGAAAGGCCCCTTCATGATGGATCGCGTGCTGTGGGAGCGTTCAGGTCACTGGGAGAAATACGCCCAGGCCATGTTCACCACCCAGTCCGAAAACCGCGAGTACGCCATCAAGCCGATGAACTGCCCGGGTCACGTGCAGATTTTCAACCAGGGTCTGAAATCCTACCGCGATCTGCCGCTGCGCATGGCCGAGTTCGGCTCCTGCCACCGCAACGAGCCGTCAGGCTCCCTGCACGGCCTGATGCGGGTTCGGGGTTTCACCCAGGATGACGCCCACATCTTCTGTACCGAAGAGCAGATCATGGAAGAGGTGTCTGCGTGCATCCGCATGGTCTATGACGTCTACGGTACCTTCGGCTTCGAGAACATCGTGGTCAAGCTCTCGACCCGTCCGGAGCAGCGTATCGGCTCTGATGAAGCCTGGGATCGTGCCGAGGCCGCGCTGGCCGAGGCGTTGGAACTCAACGGCCTGAAGTTCGACCTGCAACCGGGCGAGGGGGCTTTCTACGGTCCCAAGATCGAGTTCACCCTGCACGATTGCCTTGATCGTGCCTGGCAGTGTGGTACCGTGCAGCTCGACTTTGCCCTGCCGGGCCGTCTTGGCGCCACCTATGTGGGCGAAGACAACGAGCGCCACATCCCCGTGATGATCCACCGCGCCATTCTGGGCTCGCTGGAGCGCTTCATCGGGATCCTGACGGAAGAGTACGCCGGTCTGTTCCCGACCTGGCTGGCGCCGACCCAGGCCGTGGTCATGAATATCACGGATAACCAGGCCGATTATGCTGTGAAAGTTGCCAAGGCATTGAATGATGCGGGCCTTCGCGCAAAAGCGGACTTGAGAAATGAGAAGATTGGCTTTAAAATCCGCGAGCATACTTTGAAGCGAGTACCCTTCATGCTGGTCTGCGGCGACAAAGAAGTAGAAGCCGGCAAGATTGCAGTGCGTACTCGTAAAGGGGCTGACCTGGGCTCTTATCCTGTTGAAGAGCTGATTGCTCTGTTGACCCAGGAAGTTCAGACCCGCGGACAAAAGAAAGTGGAGGAATAAGCTATAAAAGGCGGAAAAAAACTGGGCAAGCAACCGCAAGCCCGCGCTCACCGGATCAATGAAGAGATCCGTCTGAAAGAAGTTCGTCTGACTGGTCTGGATGGTGAAGCCATTGGCATCACCTCCATTCAGGATGCGCTGAACTTGGCCCTTGAGGCTGGAGTGGATCTGGTCGAGATCAGTCCGAACGCTGAGCCGCCCGTTTGCCGGATCATGGATTACGGCAAATTCCTCTACGAAAAGAGCAAGACCACCAAAGAACAGAAGAAAAAGCAGAAAGTCGTCCAGGTCAAGGAAATCAAATTCCGTCCTGGCACCGACGAAGGCGACTATCAGGTAAAACTACGCAACCTGGTTCGCTTTCTGGAAGACGGGGACAAGGCAAAGGTCACCCTGCGCTTCCGTGGTCGTGAAATGGCCCACCAGGATCTTGGTATCAAGGTTCTCGAGCGCGTCAAGAACGATCTGGAAGAGCTGGCCGTAGTCGAATCGTTCCCGAAAGTCGAAGGCCGTCAAGCTGTGATGGTTCTCGCACCCAAGAAGAAATCTTAAGGCCCACAAGAAATTGACTCATGGGGCTGGCCCCATGAGTCGGTTCGCCTTGCGATTTTGTTGTCACTCACAATGCGGAGTATGAAATGCCGAAGATGAAAACCAACCGGGGCGCCGCAAAGCGCTTCAAGAAGACTGGCTCAGGTCGCTTCAAGTGCAAGCATAACCACCTGCGTCACATCCTGACCAAGAAGAGCAGTAAGCGTAAGCGTCAGCTGGGACCGAAGTTCTTTGTTTCTGCTGCCGACCACAAACGTGTTGTCGCTTGTCTGCCGTACGCATAAGGGGGGATGTGAAAAATGCCAAGAGTTAAACGTGGTGTGACCGCTCGCGCTCGTCACAAGAAAGTAATGAAAGCCGCCAAGGGTTACTACGGCGCCCGTTCCCGTGTCTACCGCGTAGCGGTACAAGCGGTAACCAAAGCTGGTCAGTATGCCTACCGTGACCGTCGCCAGAAGAAGCGTCAGTTCCGTCAACTGTGGATTGCACGTATCAACGCTGCAGCCCGTCAGAACGGCCTGTCCTACAGCCGTCTGATCGACGGTCTGAAGAAGGCTTCCATCGAGATCGATCGCAAGATCCTGTCCGATATCGCCGTTCACGACAAGCTGGCTTTCACCGCCCTGGTTGAAAAAGCTAAAGCAGCTCTGGTCTAATCCAGCTCTGTTATAAAAATAAAGGAGGCTCAGGCCTCCTTTTTTGTTGCTCATTTTTGAGCGTTGGCAGGTAGCATGCCACGTTCATGAATGCTTTATCCTTCCATATGCCAACAAACTAGAACAAACGACGCTTGTCTTAATCCTGTTGCATCTGGCTTGTGGCTTTATCCATATAACAAAATGATTTGCAGGGAGAAAAGCCCGTCATAACTATGGTCAGCCAAGGGGCTTTTTTTGTATTATTCCCCTCTTGACCTTATTTAGCCTAAAGGCTCCTGTTCCGGGAGTGGTGACGAGGAAGACATGCAACAGCTTGAAGAAGTAGTCGGCCAGGCCAAGGCCGAAATTGAGGGCGTGAGCGACATCGCCGCCCTCGACGAAATCCGGGTCAAATATCTGGGTAAAAAGGGCTTTTTTACCGAGCAGATGAAGGGACTGGGTGCCCTGTCCGCTGAAGAGCGTCCCGCAGCGGGCGCCGTGATCAACCAGGCCAAACAGCAGGTTCAGGATGCCCTAAACGCGCGTCGTGAAGCCCTCGAAGTCGCCGTGCTGAACCAGAAGCTGGCCGCCGAGACCATCGACGTCAGCCTGCCGGGCCGCCGCATCGAGAATGGCGGTCTGCACCCGGTGACCCGCACCATCGAGCGCATCGAGCGCCTGTTTGGCGAGATGGGCTTCAAGGTTGCCCGTGGTCCCGAGATTGAAGATGGCTTCCACAACTTCGATGCGCTGAATATCCCGGCTCACCACCCGGCGCGTACCGATCACGACACCTTCTACTTCGATCCTGATCTGATGCTGCGTACCCACACCTCCGGTGTGCAGATCCGCACCATGGAACATCAGCAGCCGCCGATCCGCATCATCGCGCCGGGCCGCGTCTATCGTAACGACTACGACATGACCCACACCCCGATGTTCCACCAGGTCGAAGGCCTGCTGGTTGACGAGCATGCCAGCTTCACCGAGTTGAAAGGCATCCTGCACGACTTCCTGCGCAACTACTTCGAGGAAGACTTGACGATTCGCTTCCGTCCTTCCTATTTCCCGTTCACCGAGCCGAGCGCCGAAGTGGACGTGATGGGCAAAAACGGCAAGTGGCTGGAAGTGCTGGGCTGCGGCATGGTGCACCCGAACGTGCTGCGTTCGGTCGGCATCGATCCGGAAAAATACTCCGGCTTTGCCTTCGGCATGGGCGTTGAGCGCCTGACCATGCTGCGTTACGGGGTCAATGACCTGCGTGCCTTCTTCGAAAACGACCTGCGCTTCCTCAAGCAGTTCAAGTAAGGGCGAGAGAACATGAAATTCAGTAAATCCTGGGTGATGGAGTGGGTCCGCACCGAGTTGAGTGACAATGCACTGGCCGAGCAGATCACCATGGCCGGTCTGGAAGTGGACGCCGTGGAAGCGGTAGCCGGCCAGTTCAACAATGTGGTGGTGGGTGAAGTGGTCGAGTGCGCCCAGCACCCGGACGCCGACAAGCTGCGGGTGACCAAGGTCAATGTGGGCGAGGCCGAGCTGCTGGACATCGTCTGCGGTGCGCCGAACTGCCGCGCCGGCCTCAAAGTGTGCGTGGCCAAGGTCGGGGCGACCCTGCCGGGTGATTTCACCATCAAGAAAGCCAAGCTGCGCGGCCAGCCGTCCCACGGCATGCTCTGTTCCTTCAGCGAGCTGGGCATCGACGTCGAAGCCGATGGCATCATCGAGCTGCCGCTGGATGCCCCCATCGGGACCGATATCCGTGAATACCTCGCGCTCAACGACGTCAGCATCGATGTGGATCTGACCCCGAACCGTGCCGACTGCCTCGGCATCGCGGGTCTTGCCCGTGAAATCGGCGTGCTCAACAGCGTGGACGTGGTCGAGCCGACCTGGGCGCCGACTGTTGCCACTATCGATGCAACATTCCCGATCCGGGTTGAAGCGTCGGCAGATTGCCCCCGTTATCTCGGCCGTGTCATCAAGGGGCTGAACCTGCACGCCCAGAGCCCGCTCTGGATGCAGGAGAAGCTGCGCCGTGGCGGTATTCGTTCCATCGACGCCATCGTTGACATCACCAACTACCTGCTGCTGGAATACGGCCAGCCGATGCACGCCTTCGACCTGGCGACGCTTGAAGGGGAACTGGTGGTGCGTCGCGCCAAGGCCGACGAGCCCATGACCCTGCTCGATGGCAACGAGGTGAAGCTCAAAGAGACCACGCTCGTGATTGCCGATGCCAAAGGCCCTGCCTGCATGGCCGGCATCTTCGGCGGCGATCGCACCGGTGTCTCCGAGACCACCACCGACATCCTGCTGGAGTGCGCCTTCTTCGCGCCGCTCTCCATCACCGGCCGTGCCCGTGCCTACGGTCTGCATACCGATTCTTCCCACCGCTTCGAGCGCGGGGTGGATCCCGAGCTGCAGGCCAAGGTGATGGATCGTGCCACCCGTCTGCTGCTGGACATCTGCGGCGGTGAAGCGGGTCCGGTCATCGAAGTCAAATCCGATGCCCATTTGCCCAAGGCTGCCCCCATCAAGCTGCGCCGCACCAAGCTCGACAAGGTGATCGGCATCAGCGTGGCGGATGCGCAGGTGGTCGAAATTCTGACTCGTCTGGGCATGCAGGTAACCGTGGATACTGACGGCTGGACCGCGCTGGCTCCCTCCTGGCGTTTCGACATCGCCATCGAGGAAGACCTCATCGAGGAAGTGGCCCGCATCTACGGCTACAACAACATCCCGAACCTGAAACCCGCCGCCTCTCTGGCGATGGTGGAGCAGGCTGAAGGGCAGGTGACCCTGAAGCGGGTACGCGACCTGCTGGTTGATCGCGGTTTCCAGGAAGCGATCACCTACAGCTTCGTCGATCCCAAGACCCAGCAAACCCTGTTCCCGCAGAGCGATGCCATCGTGCTGCCGAACCCGATCTCGGTCGAGATGTCCGCCATGCGCGTCTCTCTGTTCCCGGGTCTGGTGCAGGCGGTGGTCTACAACCAGAACCGTCAGCAGCCACGCGTGCGCCTGTTTGAGCAGGGCCTGCGTTTCATCAAGGACGAGAATGCCGAGAACGGCATCCGTCAGGAACCCATGCTGGCCGGCATCATCACCGGCAACCAGGGGGACGAGCACTGGGATGTCAAGGCCCGTCCCGTCGACTTCTTCGATCTGAAGGGTGACCTGGAAGCGGTACTGGATCTGACTGCCGAAGGGGCTACCTTCACCTTCGAGCGCACCGAGCACAGTGCCCTGCATCCGGGCCAGAGCGCAGCCATTCTGCGTAATGGCGTCGTGATCGGCCACATCGGCGTGATCCATCCGAGCCTCGAGAAGAAGCTGGGGCTCAAGAGCCGCGCTGTCATGTTCGAGCTGGAGCTGGACAAACTGACGCCGGCCAAGGTGCCGGTTGCTGCCGAAGTATCCAAGTTCCCGGCCAACCGTCGCGACATCGCCGTGGTGGTTGACAGACAGATCCTGGCAGGCGACGTTCTGGCAGTAATTAAAAAAGTTGGCGGAAATCAGTTAGTTGGAATAAACTTGTTCGACGTATACCAGGGCGCTGGTATGGCAGAGGACAAGAAGAGCCTGGCCATCAGCCTGGTGTTGCAAGACACCCAGCGCACCCTGGAGGAGAAAGAGATCGCCGAGACCGTGGACAATGTCGTGCGGGCCCTCGGTGAAGAGTTGAATGCATCCTTGAGGGATTGATCTATGGCGCTTACCAAAGCCGACATTGCAGAGCACCTGTTCACCCAGCTCGGGATGAGCAAGCGTGAAGCCAAAGATATGGTGGAAGCCTTCTTTGAGGAGATCAGACAGGCGCTCGAGCGTGGCGAACAGGTCAAGATTTCCGGCTTCGGTAACTTCGATCTTCGCGAGAAGAACCAGCGTCCCGGACGCAACCCCAAGACGGGGGAGGATATTCCCATCAGCGCCCGTCGCGTGGTGACCTTCCGGCCCGGCCAGAAGCTCAAGGCCAGGGTAGAAAATGTTGAACCCAACGAGTGACAAAAAGCCAGGCAATCGCCTGGCTTTTCCATTCCGATGATAAAAATCCTTCTGTTGTCCGGCGCGCTGCTGGCCTTGCCACTGCGTGCCGCCATACTCCCGCTGTCACCGGGTGCCCAGGCTTATGCCGATTCGCTCACCGGACTGACCTTCTGTTACCCGGCCCTGCAACGTTCTCCCTATCTGGAGGCGGAGGGGGGCCTGCTTATCGATCGCCTGACGCGGTTGGCAGAGCTGTTGCCGGTACCGGTGCGCTTCGAGAAGCGGCCGAGCTGGGCAGCCATGACGCAGGATCTGCTGAACGGGCGCTGCGATCTCATTCCTCACGTCGGGCCTGCCCGGTCGAACTCGAGCGATACCGTCTTGAGCCGGGCCATGATGGAGGCGGAGTCCGCCATCCTCTATCGGGGTGAGCTCGATCAGGCGCAGTTTCTGGTGTCACCTATCTGGCAGGCCCAGGAGATCCTGAAGCGTCTCTATCCTGGTTCATCCCAGCAACAGCTGACCGATGCCGAGAACTGGTATGGTGCCCTGGTGGCCGGCAAGGGCAGCGCCTATCTCGGCGATTATCTGCAACTGCGCTACCTGATGCGGGAATTCCCGGATGAAGGGCTGCGCCTTCGCCGTCTTCGCAGCGATGATCTGGTCATCAGTTACCGGCTGATGATGCGCAACCAGCCCGAGTTGCTGGAGCTGGTGGATACGGCCATCCGCTATTTGCCGCCGGGCAGTCTCTACCGGGATCTGGGCAAGTATCTGCCTCAGGGTGAGCAGGATGTGAATCCTCTGCATTTTAACGACAAGGAGCAGGCCTGGCTGGTCGGCAAGGCCCACACCATCAAGATGGTGGCGGATCCCGGCTTCATGCCATACAGCGGTGTCAACCAGCAGGGAGAGCTCATTGGCTGGAGTGCGGATGTCTTGCGGGAAGTGAGTCGGCAGACAGGGCTGCGCTTCGAGCTGGTACCCGCCGCCAGCCGGGAGGAGGCGTTGGCATTGCTGCGCAGTGGCGATGCCGCCATGATGGTCGGGCTGATGGAGTCCGCCGCCCTGAACAAGGAGTTCGACTTCACCCGGATGGTGGCGACCAGCCGCTATGCTCTGGTCAGTCGCAGCAAGAGGGGGCCTGCCTCCCTCGCGGACGTCAGTGGCAAGGTGGTGGTCCCGAGAATGCTCTATGATCCCGGCCTGCTTGCCCGGTTCGGCCAGCATGAGTGGGAGGTGACCGACAACCTGCTGCAGGGATTGGCGGCGGTGCGGCATGGGGATGCCCAGGCCATGCTGGCGGAGTTGTACCAGCTCCAATATCCCATTCGAAACAACCAGTTGAGCGAGCTGACCATCACCGAATTGCCGGAGCGTTTCGGCCTCGGTTTTGCCATCCGGCCGGAACAGACCAGCCTGGCAGGGGTGCTGGATCAGAGCCTGATGACCCTCAATGATCGGCAGGTGGACGAGCTGGTGCAACGCTGGCGTCGCCTGGTGGTCAACCAGCAGGAAGGGGTCAGCTACGGTTTCTGGCTTGGCTCCGTGTTGCTGGCACTGCTGATCAGCATGGCGGTGATCTGGTCAGTCTGGCGTTCCCGCCAGCAACTGGCCCAGGAGGCCCGCGAGCGTCACAAGGTAGAGCAGGCGCTGGCGCTGGAAAGCAAGTTCAGGGAGTCTCTCTTCCAGGCGCTCCCCGTGCCCGTGTTCTTGCGCAATGACAAAGGGGAGGTGATCAAGCGCAACAAGCGGGCCAAGCGCATGGAGGCGCGCTACGCCGCCGATCTGGTGCTGCCCGCGCCACAGTTGCAGGGCGCCGAAGGGGAGCTGGCGCTGCACGAGCAGGTCTACTCCTATGCCCAGATCCCCTTGCGACTGGGCCCCCAGGCACCGGCAGGGGATCTTATCGCCCTCTCCGACATCAGCGCCCTGCGCGAGCGTACCCGCCTGCTGCGTCAGGCAGAGCGGCGCCTGCGCGCCCTCACCAATACGGTGCCCGGTGTGGTGCTGCAATTCACCCTGCTGGGGGGAGCCATCACCCGGGTGGAGTTTGTGAGCCGGGGCAGTCACGAACTGCTGGGGCTGGCGAGCCAGCAGATCCGGGTCAATCCCAACGAGACCCTGACTCGCATCTCCCACCAGGACAGGCGCGAGATGCGAGCCCCCATGCTGGCCATGCTGCAAGCCGGGCGACCTTTCTCCCATCTGCTGCGCTATCAGCACCCCGCCAAGGGAACCCGCTGGCTGCAATTTTCCGGCAGGGGGCGCCGTCAGGGGGAGGGGTGGCGGATCTACGGGGTGGTGCAGGATGTGACGGCCAGGGTGGAGCAGGAGCACTCCCTGCAGCTTTCCCACGAGCAGGCCCAGCAGGCCGTGCTTGCCAAGGGGCGCTTCCTGGCCGCCGTGAGCCACGAGATCCGCACCCCCATGAACGCCATGCTCGGCTTGCTGGAGTGGCTCGAGCAGACCGGACTCAATGCAGAGCAGGCCTCGGCTCTGGCCCATGTCAGGCAGGCGGGCAATGAACTGCTCGGGCTGCTCAACGACGTGCTCGACTTCAGCCGCAACGAGACGCGTCAGTTGCGCCTCTCTGTACAGCCCACGGATCTGGTGGAGCTGTGCGAACACGTGGCGGCGGTGCACTGGTCCAAGGCGCGATCCCGCCATCTGCAACTGCGCCTGGCGCTCGACCCGGCGCTGCCCGCCTTGATGGAACTCGATCCCCACCGGGTGCAGCAGGTGCTGCACAACCTGCTCTCCAACGCCATCAAGTTCAGCGAGCGGGGAGAGGTGGTGATCTGGGCCCGGCGACAAGGGGAGTGGATTTTGTGCGGGGTGGACGACGAGGGGCCCGGGATCAGTGCCGAGCTGTTGCCCCGGTTGTTCCTGCCCTTCGAACAAGGGGAGGAGCCTGGCCAGCCCAGAGCCCAGGGAACCGGGCTTGGGCTAGCCATCTGCCGCCAGTTGATGGAGCAGATGGGGGGCGAGATCCGGGTCGAGCCTCTGGCTCGCGGGGGTAGCCGTTTCCTCTGCTCGTTGCCCCTCAGGCATGCGCAGGAGAAGGCGCCCTGGCAACCGCGCGTCAAGACGGTCTCCCTACAACTGTTGCCCGGGGAGCTCGAATATATGCGGGCCTGGCTCGCAGAGTTTGGCGTGGCCGAGGATCCGGCGGCACCTTGCCTTGGGGCCATGCAGGACGATGGGGGCTTGCGCGCCTGGTACTGGCAGGGGGAACCCTGGATCCCGGGCTCCGTGGTCAGCCTGCTGCAGCCCAGACTCGTCCGTGGCGCCGAGGAGATCACGGACCTGCCGGGGGCAGGCAGGCGGGTGCTGCTGGTGGAAGATCACGAGGTGAACAGAATGCTGATTAGCATGCAGCTGGGTCAGCTGGGGGCCCGGGTATTGAGCGCGGCCAATGGCCGTCTGGCACTGGAGATCCTGCAATCGGAGTCGGTGGATCTGGTGCTGACGGATCTGCAGATGCCGGTGATGGACGGCGCCGAGCTCTGCAGGCAATTGCACGCCGATGAACGCTGGCAGCATCTACCCGTCTACGTGATCACCGCGGATCTCAGCGAGCAGGCGGCGCAGCGACTGGCGGAATGCGGCTGTCAGGGCCATCTGGACAAACCCGTCTTGCTCAGGGATCTGGCCGTATTGCTTCGTACCGTCTTTGGCCCCCATGACGGGGGGAAGGCACCGCAGCCAACGGCAGCCCTTTCCCTGCCCGTGTCCCTCAGCCCGGCCCTCGTAGACATCTATCTGGCATCGGTTCACCATGATCTGGCCGACATTGAGCGGTGTGTCACACAAGGGGACGAGAAGGCCCTCAATACGGCTTTACACAAGATGAAGGGGGCCGCCAAAATGGTGGGGGCTACCCCCCTGGTAGAGGTGATCGACCGTTGGCAGGAGGCCCCCGGACATCCCTTTGCAGCCGCCTTGAGGCAGTGCGTGGAAGAGGTCTGCCGACAACTGGGCGAGAGAGCATGACATGATCATCACAGATGAAGAGTTGATGGCCTTGCTGGAGTCTGATGACAGCCAGGAGCCAACGTTTTACCCGGTCAGCGTCTATGCCCTGGACGCCGTCTCCCATCTGGCGGTCAAGGGAGCGGGCCTGCCGGCCTATGCCAATCTGCACCGCACCCGACCCGATGCCGGCTGGCAATGGGAAGGACTGTTTGCCGCCGGGGCCATCGCCCTGTTTGATCCTGCCTCTCATCAGGGGGCCGACTATCTGCCTCATCTGTTGGCTCCCGGGGCAGGGATCTATCGCCTCAGCGATCCCTGGCTCGAGGGGTTGCAGGCACGGGAGCAGGGGTGGCGTGCCTGGCTCGCCCAGTGCCAGATCCTGCTGCTCGAAGATCACCCCTTCCAGGGAGCCTGCATTCAGCAGGAGATCCAGGGACTGGGGTTGCCCTGCCACTGGGTTCAGGATGGCGAAGGGTGCCTCAAGGCGCTGGAAGAGGGGGGCGTGAGATTGCTTATCTGTGATCTCAGCCTAGCGGAGCAGGATGCCATCAGCCTGCTGATGAGCCATCCCCAGTATCACCACAGCGGTCTGCCCATCATCCTGCTCTCCGCTCATGATCAGACCCTGATAGACGGCGCCCGGCGTCTCCTGCACGATGCGGGTTTCAACGTGCTGGCCGCCCTGGCCAAGCCGCTGCAAAGCGACGATCTGCTGCGTCTGCTCAAGATGCTCTATCTTGGCCCCCAGCGTCAGCGCAGGCTGGGCGGGCTCAAGCGCACCGTGCGTAGCTGGCAGGGAGAGGCGAGAGGACAGCTTGGGCTGCTGGCAGATGCGGCTTCCTGCACGCTGCCGATCTGGCTGAGCCTGAGCGGTCTTTCCCCTCACTGGGAGCCGCTCAAGCTCTGGCTCGAGCAGCATGGACGAGAAGCAAGCGAACTCACCCTGGTCATCCACCGACGGGATCACCTGCTGAGCCAGGCGGACCGTTTCGCCCTGGTGCTGCAGGCGAGCCTCGCGGGGGCCAGACTCGCGCTGCTGCTCGATCATGCCCAGCACCTGCCGTTTGATCTCATCGAGCGTCTGCCGTTGCAATCCTTGCTGCTCGGGCAACACCTGCTGCCCGAACTGGAGGCGATGGCTGCCGACTCCTTGCTGGCCCGCTTCATCCAGCGCTCCCGGGAGCTTGGCATCGCGCTCTACCTCGACGACCCCTTCAACCTGCAGGATGCCGCCCAGTGGCAGGATCGCGGCGTGGCAGGGCGCTGGTAAATGGCTCGCTATCTTTGCTGGCCGCTCGATGAGCCGCGCTTGTGGCAGGGAATGTCGGGTTGGACGGCTCCCGCCTCACGGGCCGCCTTGCCGATGACGATGGTGGTGGGGGGGCTGACTTGCCGCTTGCAGGAGCTGGCGGGCAGCGACCCGAAGCGAATAAGCGCGGCCTATGACGCCCTGAGCGAGCAGAGCGTCTATTTGCGCTTCATGCGGGCCAAGCAGCCTGCGACGGCCGAGCAGCTCGCCTTCTTTCTCGACTACCCCAGAGAACCCCAGATAGGATTGCTGCTGACCGACGAGCAGGGGGGGCCGCTTGCCATGGCCCAGTCCGTTCGCCGGCGCCTGCACCCGGACAGGGCTGAGTTCTCCTGCATCGTCGCGGATCATTTTCAGCATCGCGGCGCCGGGCGTCGCATCCTGCTGGCGCTTGCGCGGCTGGCATACGGGGAGGGGATCCGGGAGTGGACGGCGGAAGTGCTCGGCCAGAATCGCCCCATGCTGGCTCTGCTCAAGGGGCTCGGGTTGCCGCTTACCCTGGTGACAGGACGGGAGATGGTCTTTGCCAGGCTGGATCTCGCGCCCATGGCGAGCTTTGTGCTCCCATCGGCCTAAGACCAAGGGCGAATGGGCCGCCTCTTGCTCCTGTGCTAAGGTCAGCCTGTTACCCGTTGGAGGAGAACAACCATGGTGCAGTCAGCCAAACATATCGTGATCCTCACCGGTGCCGGCATCTCGGCCGAATCCGGTATCAAGACCTTCCGGGCCTGTGATGGCCTGTGGGAAGAGCACATGGTGGAGGACGTGGCCACCCCTGAAGGCTATGCGCGGGATCCCGAACTGGTACAACGTTTCTACAATGCACGGCGCCATCAGTTGCAGCGCGCCGAGATCCACCCCAATCCGGCCCACTATGCATTGGCCCGTCTGGAGCGCCTGCTGCCGGGGCGCGTCACCCTGGTCACCCAGAACATCGACAACCTGCACGAGAGTGCCGGCAGCAAGAACCTCATCCACATGCACGGCGAGTTGCTCAAGGCCCGCTGCCCGGGCTCTGGTCAGGTGATCGAGTGGCGCGGGGATCTCCATCAGGAAGAGCTGTGTTCCTGCTGCCAGTTTCCCCACCCGCTGCGCCCCCATGTGGTCTGGTTCGGGGAGATGCCCCTCGGACTTGACCGCATCTACTCGGCCCTGGCTCAGTGCGATCTCTTCATCTCCATCGGGACCTCCGGGGCGGTCTACCCTGCCGCCGGATTCGTCCATGAGGCCGGCCTGAACGGTGCCCATACGGTGGAGCTCAATCTGGAGCCGAGCGAAGTGGGCAGCCAGTTTGATGAAAAACGTTATGGTCCGGCTTCCTTGCTTGTGCCCGCTTTTGTGGATGAACTCCTGCAAAGTTGCGGAGTGCATCAGCCTCTCTCCGTCGAGGGCCATAACTGGATGGAGATGCGGGGCCCCTAATTATTGATTTTTCACACAGTTGCATTGACCCACTGAAATCGCCACACTGGCTCCTAACTTCAAGATGCAGTTGGCACAACATGTCATGAACTTTCCAACGCGCGGGATGGCCTCGCTCCTGCTGGTGCTTTTCTCGTTCGGTACCCAGGCTTCCTCCTCTTCGCTATTGCAACTGATCCTGCCGGACAAGCGGGAAATCACCCTGGATGAGGCGGCGTTGGCAGCCTTGCCACAAGTGGAGTTCGAGACGGCGACGCCCTGGACCCTCGGCACTCACCGCTATCGTGGACCGACCCTGAAGAGCGTGCTGGCGCAGCAGCAGGTGGATAGTGCCAGCGCCATCGATGTTGCCGCACTCAATGGCTACCAGCAGCGGGTCGATCTCTCCCTGTTTGCCAAGGTGCCGCTGACCCTGGTGCGTTACCAGGATGACAAACCGCTCACCCGTCGCAATAAAGGGCCGCTCTGGCTGCTGGTCCCCCTCTCGGCCCATCCCGACATGGATGTGTCCGCCATCCACAACAACATGGTCTGGCAGGTGATCCGCATCGAGGTTGTCCCGTGACGCGACGACAGCGAGATAACCTGCTGCTTGCAGCCATCTTAAATGCGAAAGGGGACTCCCTCCGACGTAGGTGGGAGGGGAATTTCGCCGGGGCGTCAGCCCCGCTGGTTTTGAATGTATTGCTTGATCACCTCCAACGGTGCTCCGCCGCAAGAGCCCGCAAAGTAAGAGCGTGACCAGAGTACGGGTTTGCTGTAAGCACCTCTCAAGTCCAGAAATTCATTACGCAGTCGCCTTGATGTGACCGCCTTTAACGAGTTCACCAGTACCGATAGCTGCACCGTTGGCGCGTACTCTATCAGCATGTGAACATGATCAGCCTCTCCGTCACACTCTTTCAGTTCCGCACCAAAATCTCTGCAAACCTCTGCCGCACACTGACCGAAGGAGGCGTGATGCAGATCCCCCAATATCGGCTTTCGATACTTGGTGATAAACACCAAATGTACGTGCAAAACGTAGGCCGCATGGCGTGATTTATTAATTTTAGTGAATTGCATTCTGTCACTCAATCGGGCTTAATAGATATGGCAATAATGCTACACACTGAGCGATAAATGCAAATTCTGAAAGCCTACAAATTCCGACTCGAACCGACCGAACAACAAGCGCAACGCCTGCGCCAGTTGGGCGGTTGTGCTCGTTATGTCTGGAATCACGGGCTGGCAGAAACCAAACGCATTCTGGATGCTGGCGAAAAACTGCCTTCTGCCTTTGAGCTGAACAGGATGCTCACCAGTTGGAAGAAAGACCCAGAAATGGCCTTTCTGGCCGAGGCATATACCGACAACCTCCAGCAGAAGCTCAAGGATTTGCATGGCGCGTGGATGCGCTGCTTTGATAAGAAACTCGCCGCCAAGGCACCCGTATTCAAGAAAAAAAGCGACAACCGCGACGCTATCCGGTTCGTCAACTTCGACAAGTATTGCCGCCTTGAAAAGGGTCGAGTGAAGCTGCCTGCCTGCCGGGCTGGCGTGGGTCAAGTTCCGTCAGTCCCAGCCAGTTGAAGGGAAAATTAAAAACGCGACCGTCAGCCAAGCAGCCGGGCACTGGTATATCTCCTTTCAGGTCGAGCAGGAGACGCTTGAGCCAATTCACCCCTCCGGCTCAATGGTCGGGCTGGATGCGGGGATCGCCAAGCTCGCAACCCTGTCAGACGGCACGGTGTTTGAGCCCGTCAACAGCTTCAAAACCAATCAGAACAAGCTGGCAAGGCTCCAACGCCAGTTGAGCAAAAAGGTAAAGTTCAGCAGCAACTGGAAGAAACAAAAAGCCAAGATCCAGCGGCTGCACTCACATATCGCCAATACCCGCCGCGATTACCTTCACAAGGTCACAACGACTATCAGCAAAAACCACGCGATGATCGTCATTGAGGATTTGAAGGTTGCCAGCATGTCAAAATCAGCAGCGGGCACGACCAGCCAGCCGGGGCGCAACGTCCGGGCAAAATCAGGGCTGAATCGTTCGATATTAGATCAGGGCTGGTTTGAGCTGCGCCGCCAGCTCGAATATAAGCAGGCATGGCGAGGCGGTCAGGTGTTGGCGATAAACCCGGCCTACACGAGCCAGCAGTGCGCCTGTTGTGGGCATACTGCGAAGGATAACCGCCAGACGCAAAGCCAGTTTAAATGCGCTGCGTGTGGTTATGAGGCGAACGCCGATGTGAACGGCGCTCGCAATATTTTAGCGGCGGGACACGCCGTTTTAGCCTGTGGAGGCGTGGTGCAATCAGGCCGCCCGATGAAGCAGGAACCCGGTACTGCGCGAGCAGCTATCACCCAGTAATGGGGATCCCCCTCCTGTGACGCGAAGCGCTAAGGTGGGGGAGGATGTCAAGGTGAGTCTGTTGCAGTTTGAGTTTGTGACCCGGGAAAGCAGCTTTGATCTGGCGTGTCGCTTCGGAGTGGCCAGGCGCGAGGGTGGCGAGGATGCCGATGAGCTATTGGAGCAAGCCATATTGGCATTGAACGAGGCCAAGCGTGAGGGGACCACCCTGGTGTGGTATCAGAGTGCGATGAAGGCTGATCTCCACATGGCCCAGCGGCAGCTGCACCAATTGCGGGAATGGCTGGCGGGGGCCGCCCCTTCCCCCCTGGAGACCCTCTGCGAGGCGATGAGAGACGAGCAGGGCGTGCCGGTGACGGCGGTCAGCCTGCGCTGGCGGGTGAGCCAGCAGCCCTGTGACGTGGGCTGGATGCAAGAGCGTGGTGTCCTTGGGCCCGTGATGGCACGATGGCTGACAGAAGAGCCATGCAGTGGCACCTTGCTGGTAAGGCTTCATCAGCCTGCCCAGCTGGCCCCTCTGCTGGCGAGCCTGCCCCCCTTGCCACAGGGGAGACTGATCCTGGCATTGCCTGCGCTGATACCGGATGCCACCCTGCTTGAGAAGATGCGCGAGTGTGGCTGCATGCTGGCGCTGAGCGAGCTTGGCAGCTGCGCCCCCGAACTGCTGCAAGCGGGCTGGCCAATTCGCTACTGGCTGCCAGCACCCTCCGGGTACGAGGCGCTGCTCCAGCCGTTGGCAACGGCGCTGGGGCTGCTGCGCCTGGCTCCCCTGGGAGAGGCGCAGCAAGAGGATGATCTCAAGCTGAGTTGAGTGGTGGCTTGTGCAGTCTCGGGGCCGATGCCAAGGAGACAATACACAGAAGAGCGGCTCATGGCCGCCCTTCTGCTGCTTGCTGGCACTTAAACTGGTTTGCTGTCCGGTGAGGAAAAGGGAGCGCAGGAGTGTCTGATCACCAGGTCCGGATCCACGGTGATCATGCGGTTTGCGATGGGCTCGCCGTTGATGCGCGCCAGCAGCCGGGTGACGGCGAGGCGGCCCAGCTCCTCTTTCGGTTGATTGACCGTGGTGAGCGGGGGGGACATGAACTGGGCCAGCGCCACGTTGTCATAGCCGACGATGGAGAGATCGCGGGGGATCACCAGCCCTGCCTGATGGGCGGCACTGATGACCCCCATGGCCATCATGTCGTTGCAGACAAACAGCGCGGTGGGACGCTCTGGCAGCTCCAGCAGGCGGGTCATGGCGGCGGCGCCGCTGGCGCAGTCAAAGTCTCCCTCCTGGATCCAGCCCGGATTGACGGTGAGCCCGGCCTCCTGCATCGCTTGCTCGAAACCCGCCTGGCGCTGGTTGGCCGGGGCGCGGCTGTGGGGGCCCGTGATGCAACCGATGGCAGTGTGACCCAGCCCCAGCAGATGGCGGGTTGCCAGGTAGCCTCCACGATGGGAGTTGTCGGCGATGAGATCCACCTCGCCATTCTCCATGCCCCAGTCCATCACCACGACCGGCAGGCTCTTGAGCCAGTCGAGCTGGTTGAACACCTCCTGCTGCCCTTCACTGCACATGATGAGCAGGCCGTCGACCCGTTTCCTGAGCATCATCTTGAGGTAGGAGAGCGCCGTCTCGGCCTGTCCTTCGGTGTTGCCCAGCATCAGGTTGTAACCCTGCTCGAAGCAGTAGCGCTCCACCCCGCGCACCACCTCGGCGAAGAAGGGGTTGCTGGAGGTGGTAACCAGCATGCCGATGCTGTTGGTCTCCTTTACCTTGAGGCTGCGGGCCACCAGGCTCGGGGCATAGTTGAGATCGCGCATGGCGGCGAAGACCCGCTCCCGGGTCTCTGCGGCCACGAAGCGGGTCTCGTTGATGACGTGGGAAACGGTGGTGGTCGACACTCCCGCCAGCGCAGCCACCTCCTTGATATTGGCCATCAGTGCCCCTGCGCAGTCTGTTCAAGGAGGAAAGCATCGACCTCCTGCTTGCTCGGGATGGAGCTCTGGGCACCAAACCGGGTGACGGAGAGTGCCGCCGCCCCGTGGGCAAAGCGTACGGCTGCGTCAAAGTCGGCGCCGGCGAGCTCGGCCGCCAGGAAGGCGCCGTTGAAGGTATCCCCGGCAGCCGTGGTATCCACCGCCTTGACCCGAAAACCCGGCATGAGCGCCTGTTTCTGCCCCTTGCTGCAATAGACCCCTTGAGACCCCAGGGTGATCATCACCTCACCGATGCCCATCTGGTGGAAGCGGGTGGCAGCCTCCCGGGCGCTCGCTTCGTCCGTCACCTTGACGCCGGTCAGCAGCTCGGCCTCGGTCTGGTTGGGGGTGATGAGATCCACCAGCGCCAGCAGATCCCTTGAGAGCGGGCGCGCGGGGGCGGGGTTGAGCACCACCCGGGTGCCGTGGGCACGAGCCAGACGGGCCGCTTCCTGCACGCTCTCCAGCGGCACTTCCAGTTGCAGCAGCAGGGTGTGGGCGGCGGCGATCATTGCCTCGTGACCTTGCACTACGGCCGGGGTGAGGGCGCCATTGGCTTCGGCGGAGATGCCGATGCTGTTCTCCCCCTCGTCGCTCACATAGATGATGGCGATGCCGGTGGGGAGCCTGGGGTCGAGTTCGACGGCGCTGACATCGATGCCGTCGTTGGCAAACCCGGTTTTCATCTGGTGGCCGATGGCATCATCACCGATGCGGGCGATGAAGGAGACAGGGGCGCCGAGGCGGGCGGCGGCCACCGCCTGATTGGCGCCCTTGCCGCCGGGAACGACCTGATAGCTGTGGCCGGTCAGGGTTTCACCGGGGCGGGGAAAGTGGGGGACGCGCAGCACATGATCCGCATTCACGCTGCCGAGGACTACGAGACGATTCATTCCTATCACCCTTGGTTGAGTACATCCTGGTCTGGGTGGACCCAGACCAGGCGGCACTGGCGGAAAAAGAGAGGGGAGGCGAACCTCCCCCCGTCAACTTACTTGTTGACGATTTGCAGCGGTACCGGGATGGATTTTTCCACCGGTTGACCCTTGAGCACCTTGTCGGCGGTTTCCACGCCGATGGCGCCGATGAGGGCAGGCTGCTGTGCCACGGTGGCGGCCAGTTTACCCTTGGCCACGGCGGCTTTGCCATCGTCGGTGCCGTCAAAGCCCACGATCATCACCTCTTTGCCAGCGGCCTGCACGGCGCGGATGGCACCCAGCGCCATCTCGTCGTTCTGGGCGAACACTGCCTGCACGGTCGGATGGGCGGCCAGCAGGTTCTCCATGACGTTCAGACCCTTGGTGCGGTCAAAGTCGGCGGGTTGGGAGGCCAGCACCTGCAGTTTGTTGGCGGTGACCGCCAGGGCGAAGCCTTCGCCGCGATCACGGGCGGCGGAGGTACCTGCGATCCCTTCCAGCTGGATCACCTTGGCACCGCTGCCCAGCTTCTCGGCGATGAAGTCGCCAGCCAGCTTGCCACCGGCCACGTTGTCGGAGGCGATGTGGGCCTTGACGTCACCCTGGGCTGCGCCGCGGTCCAGGGTCAGCACCGGGATGTTCGCCTTGTTGGCCAGGCGAATGGCGTTGCCCACGGCTTCGGAGTCGGTCGGGTTGATCAGGATGGCGTTGACCTTGCGCACGGTGAGATCTTCCACGTTGGAGAGCTCCTTGGCCGGGTCGTTTTGGGAGTCCAGCACCACCAGCTCGTAGCCAAGCTCCTTGGCCTTGGCTTCGGCCCCCTCCTTCATGGTGACGAAGAAGGGGTTGTTGAGGGTGGAGACCACCATCGCCAGGGTGTGATCCGCGGCCTGGGCGGTGCCCAGCACGGACATGATGGCGGCAGCGAGCAGGGTATTGAGCTTTTTCATCATTTCATTCCTTGTGTGTGGCGTGGCTTGTTAACGGTTGCTTTTGTTATCGATCATCACAGCAAGCAAAATCACGCTGGCCTTGGCGATCATCTGGTAATAGGAGCTGACGTCGAGCAGGTTGAGGGCATTGTTGAGGAAGCCGATGATGAGGGCACCGATCAGGGTACCCATGATACGGCCCTTGCCCCCCATCAGGCTGGTGCCCCCCAGCACAACGGCGGCGATGGCATCCAGCTCGTACCCCATGCCGGCTGTGGGCTGGGCGGAGGAGAGGCGGGATGTGACGATGAGCCCGGCCAGTGCCGACAGCATGCCGCACAGACCATACACCGCGAGCTTGACCCGATCCACATTGATACCAGAGAGGCGGGTGGCCGATTCGTTGCCGCCGAGGGCATAGATGTGGCGGCCCAGGCGAGTGTGGTTGAGCAGGTACCAGGCCAGCAGGAAGACGATGGCCATCAGCCAGATGGGCACCGGCAGACCCAGCAGGTAGCCGGTCCCGAGCCAGGCGAAGTGATCGGCGCCGTCACTGAAGCCGGTGGAAATGGGGCGCCCCTCGGTGTAGACCATGGTGACGCCGCGCAGGGCGGTCATGGTGACCAGGGTAGCGATGAAGGCCTGTACCTTGCCCTTGGCGATGATGAGGCCGCTGATGCTGCCAAGCAGGGCGCCGGCCCCCAGGGTGAGGGGGATCACCAGGCCGATGGGCAGCTCCATGGCCACCATGGTGGCGGCCAGGGCGCCGCACAGGGCCAGTACCGAGCCGACCGACAGATCGATGCCGGCGGTGAGGATGACCAGCGTCATGCCGACCGCCATGATGGCGTTGACCGATGTCTGGCGCAGGATGTTGAGCAGGTTGTCGGCGGTGAAGAAGTTGGGGCTCAGGAAGGAGACCACGCCGATCAGCACCAGCAGCGCGACCAGGGACTTGTTCTCGATCCACCAGGCCTTGCTCATGACGCCGCGGCGGGAAAGGGTTTGGGTTGTCATTGTGCTGCCTCTTGCTCTGCTTGCCACTGTTTACCGACTGCCGCTGCCATCAGCTTCTCCTGATTGGCATCGCGGGTGTTGAATTCTGCGCTAATGCGCCCTTCGTGCATCACCATAATGCGATCACTCATGCCGAGCACTTCCGGCATTTCGGAGGAGACCAGGATGATGCTCATCCCCTCCTTCTTGAACTGGTTGATGAGCTGATAGATCTCCTTCTTGGCGCCGACATCGACGCCGCGGGTCGGCTCATCCAGGATCAGCACCTTGGGCCGGGTCAGCAGCCCCTTGGCGATGGCCACCTTCTGCTGGTTGCCGCCGGAGAGGAGCTTGATCAGCTGATCCTGACTCGGGGTCTTGATGTTGAACAAACGCACATAGTCCCCTACCGCCTGGCGCTCGGCCTTGCCGTCAATCTTACCGCCACGAATGAACTCGCCGAGGGCGCACAGGCTCATGTTTTCGCGCACCGACAGCTCCAGCACCAGGCCGTCGCCCTTGCGATCCTCGGAGATATAGGCGATACCAGCGGCCAGACCATCGGCCGGGCTTCTGGGTACCAGGGCGTGGCCATCCACCGTCACCTGGCCAGCGCTGATGGGGCTGGCACCGTAGATGAGCTTCATCAGCTCGGTGCGGCCGGAGCCCATCAGGCCGCTAAAGCCCAGAATTTCCCCCTGACGCAGGGAGAAGCTCACCCCGCGCACGCCGGGACCAGCCAGATCGTTCACCTGCAGGCTAACCGGGCCAAGCTCGCGCTCAAGACGTGGGTACTGCTCTTCCAGCCGGCGGCCCACCATCATCTCGATGATCCTGTCTTCATCGAGATCGCTCACCGCCTGCTCGCCGATCCACTTGCCATCCCGCAGCACGGTGACCCGATCGCAGATCTCGAAGATCTCTTTCAGGCGGTGGGAGATGTAGACAATGCCGCAGCCCTGCTCGCGCAGTTCACGAATGACGGTGAAGAGCTGCTCGGTCTCGGTGTCGGTCAGCGCATCGGTGGGCTCGTCCATGATGATGACGCTGGCATCGAACGACAGCGCCTTGGCGATCTCTACCATCTGCTGTTCACCGATGGAGAGATCCCCGAGTCGGGTATCCGGGCCGTGCTTGACGCCAAGTCGCGCCAGCAGACCGCTGGCACGCTCACGCAACTGCTTGTGGTCGATGCTGCCAAAACGGGTGCGCGGTTCGCGGCCGAGGAAGATATTGGCGGCAATCGACAATTCCGGCAGCAGGTTCAGCTCCTGGTGGATGATGCTGATCCCCTGATCCTGAGAGTCGCGGGGGCCCTTGAAGTGCACCGGCTGGCCGCGATAGTTGATGTAGCCCGCATCGGCCTGGTAGATGCCGGTCAGCACCTTCATCAGGGTCGACTTGCCAGCGCCATTTTCGCCGAGCAGGGCCATCACCTGGCCCGGATAGACCCGAAGGCCCGCTTCGTCGAGGGCGCGTACCCCGGGGAAGGTCTTGACGATCCCGGTCAGCTCCAGAATGGGTGAGAGGGGGGAGGTTGTGCTCATTTGCAGCTTCCTTGAAGAGGCCTTCTTTGAAGAATTCAGAACGCCACACCGGCGCAGAGGATCAGGTTGGCGTAGGGAGTCACCTCGCCGCTGCGCACGATAGCCTTGCTCTGGCAGGAGCGAGCCTTGAACGCTTCGTGCAGGCAGTACTCGATGGTGATGGGCTTGCCCTGGGCGGCTGCGTGGGCCTCCAGCTGATCCACCAGCGCCTGATGGGCGGCGGGACTGATCTGCTTGATCTCGCTTGCCATGATCACCTTCTCCACCACCAGGTCGGTGAGTAGGGCGGTCAGTACGGTTTCAAGGCTGGGGGTGCCCGCCATCAGCGCCAGATCGATGCGCTCGGGGCCTGCCGGAATGGGCAGGCCAGCGTCGCAGACGGTGATCTCGTCGGTGTGGCCCATCTGCGCGACCAGCGCGCTTAAGGGAGCATTGAGCAGCTTGCCTCGTTTCATACAGCACCTCGGCGGCCTGGGACCGCATATGAATATTGAGTTGGGCAATCGGTTACGCAACCGGTTGCGTCATTAGGGCGAAAGATAGGTGTTAACCGTTAACGGGTCTAGGCAGTGATGACGAAAATGTGAAAACGATCTCAGTGACAGGGCAATTTCAGAAGAAACGGGTGCCATAAGAGCACCCCGTCTGAGAGGCGTCGCCGGATGTTGCCCGCACAAAAAGGCGTACCCGGCGCGAGGAGATCAGAGGGCGAGCGCCGCCTGCACTGCGGGGCGGGGCGGGCCAGCATGCGCTGATAGTGATCCGCCACCTTGGGAAACTCGCTGATGGCAACCCCGTCGCTCTCGAGCCAGCCTGCAATCACGAAGAGGTAGATGTCGGCCAGGCTAAAGCGCTCCCCCAGTACCCAGGGGCCGGCCAGATAGTGGCGCTCAATCTGGTCAAAGCCATCGCGCATGTTCTGGGGCATCTTGGCCTGCATGGCAGCCATGGCCTGTTCATCGTCGGCCCAGCGGCCGGGACGGCGTCCATGGGCATGGGCGACATGGACGGTGGAGACGAGGAAACTGTGTACCTCCTGCATCCTGGCCAGGAGGAAGGGGTCATCCAATGGGGCCAGCCCGGCGTTAGGAAAACGCTGGGCCACGTAGAGCAGCAGAGCCGGTGTTTCGGTCAGCACGCCATGCTCCGTCACCAGTGCCGGGACTCGCCCCTTGGGATTGATGGCGAGGTAGTCGGGGCTGCGCTGTTCACCAGCGGCCAGATCCAGGCGCTTGACAAGGTGAGGGGCACCGGCCTCCACCAGAGCGATGCGTACCGCCATGGCACAGGTACCCGGGGCAAGATAGAGCGTCAGTTCGGACATGACCGTTTTCCTTGTGTGAGAGAGAAGAGCCAGTGGACATCTCGTCCGCCAGCGCGCGCCATCGTTGGACAGAGGGGCCAAGGGTGAGGGGAACTTCATCAAGTAGGGCTGCAAGGCCTTTGGTATCAATGGCTTTCTGAACGGAAGATAACAGGAAAAACGGCTACGCATGCCGGTTCAAACCGCTATAATGTGCCACCTTGGATCAGTCGTCAGTGAATGTTGGACAGTCAATTGAGTAATAGAATGCGGATCGGTGGAACCCTCGAACAGTCCCTCAGCCAGGGATATCGTCTGGACCTGCAAGGGGTGTTGAAAGAGGGGTGGCAACAGACTCGTCGCACCGGTTTCGGATTGGCGCTGGCCATCGCCGGGGTCATGGCAATCTGGATCCTGCTGAGCAATACCTTGCTGACACCCTATGTCGCCCGTGAAGGGGGGGGTATGGATATGGCCCTGATCCTGAGCCTGCTGGTCACGGTGATCATGTCACCCATGACCTCCTCCCTCGACATGCTGGGGTTGCAGCAGTCGGTGGGGGTGCGCGCCCGGCCGAGCCAGGTATTCGACTTCTTCCGCCACTTCCTGCGCCTGGGCAGCCTGAGTCTGCTCGGCAGCCTCATCACCAGCCTGTTTGGCCCCCTGTTCGAGCTGCTGGGCGTGCCGGTGATGCTGGCCTTCATCCCTTCCGCCCTGGTGGGCATGGGGCTGGTGTTTACCGTACCTCTGGTGCTGGAGCGCGGTCTTTCCCCGGCTCAGGCCATTCTGGTATCCCTCAAGCTCTTTGCCCGGGGATGGCCCAGCATAGTGCTGCTGCACGGGGTCATGCTGGCACTCTTCTTCCTGGCGCTCATCCCCATGGGGCTGGGACTTATCTGGGTGGCGCCGCTCTACTTCAACTGCAAGGGCATTCTCTACCGGGATCTGTGTGGGGTGGCAGTCGAAGTGACCGAGGTTGCCAGTGGCAACGGCGGGCAGGGCCCGGATCATTTCAACGCATAACGGGATACCAGGGGGTCAGCCGGTGTCGACCCGCCCGGAGCGTGATGCAAAAGGATGGCATATGAACAAGCGATACGGGATGGCGGCGCTCCTGCTGGTACCCATGCTGGGACAGGCTGAGCCGTCCCTTGAACTCGACTACGGCACCTTCTACAGCCAGATGAAGACCTTCGCCAAGGGGGAGTTCGGCCACGCCAGACTGGGCTTTTATCTGGCCAGTCAACAGAACGGTCGGCGCTGCGGGCTCACCTCGGCCCGGGTCTCGACCCCGGACAGGGATGTGCCCGCCGAGGTCACGGTGGATGGCGAACTGCGTCTGCCCTATGACGAAGATCTCAACCTCGACAAGGCGATCGTGGTGGTGGGGCTCACCGAGGCCCATGCCGCCTGCGATCTGTCGGTACAGGTGATGGCCGACGCCCCCGCCACACCCGAGGTGCCGCTGGCCGAGCTTGTCTCGCGCCAGCAGCAGATGCAGCGATTGCTCGACAAGATGGCCGGCATGGTCGGCCAGTATTTCCTGCCCAAGATGGAAGGGGTGCGGATCTCCATGGTGGCGCCCGCAGGCACAGCCTACCTTGTGGAGGGTGCCCGTCAGGAGGCCGTCTCCTGGCAGCAGGGGCAACTGCTGCTCAGCAATGCGCAGCTGAAGGGGTTTGCCCAGGGCAAGCTGCAACTGCAAGGGGAGATCCTGCGTCTGACCCCCTGGCTGCACAAGGGGTAGCGACCCGAGTCCGCAGATTGCCAGAATGAAAAAAGGAGCGCCTGGCGCTCCTTTTTTGTGGGTGACGGGGCTTAGCGCACCTCAATCACGTCCAGCATGTCCATCTCGTCGATGTCCAGCAGCGGCGCCTTGGGCAGCTCGGGCGGATCAAATGCCTTGTCGCCACCGTCGATGATGCCGGAGTCGCGGTTGATGCTCTTGAAGTCAAACAGCTGGTGATCGAGCAGGTGGCTCGGGATCACGTCCTGAATGGCGGTGAACATGGTTTCGAGACGACCCGGGAAGCGGCGATCCCACTCCTGCATCATCTGTTTGATGGCCTGGCGCTGCAGGTTCTCCTGGGAGCCGCACAGGTTGCAGGGGATGATGGGGAAGGCCTTGACCTCGGCATAGCGCACCAGATCTTTCTCCTTGCAGTAGGCCAGGGGGCGGATCACCACGTTCTTGCCATCGTCGCTCACCAGCTTGGGGGGCATGGATTTGAGCTTGCCACCGTAGAACATGTTGAGGAACAGAGTCTCGAGGATGTCGTCACGGTGATGGCCAAGGGCGATCTTGGTGCAACCCAGCTCCTGGGCGGTGCGATACAGAATGCCGCGGCGCAGGCGGGAGCAGAGCGCGCAGGTGGTCTTGCCCTCCGGTACCTTCTCCTTGACGATGGAGTAGGTATCTTCTTCCACGATCTTGAAGTCGATGCCGAGGGTGCTCAGGTATTCGGGCAGCACGTGCTCGGGGAAGCCGGGTTGCTTCTGATCCAGGTTGACGGCCACCAGATCGAAATGGATGGGGGCGCTGGCCTTCAGGCTCATCAGGATGTCGAGCATGGCAAAGCTGTCCTTGCCGCCAGACAGGCAGACCATGATCTTGTCACCCTCTTCAATCATGTTGAAGTCGGCGATGGCCTGGCCCACGTTGCGCCGCAGGCGTTTCTGCAGCTTGTTGAAACTGTATTTCTCTTTGGCGTTAAGCTCTTCTAGCATGGCCTCAAACCCGGGACAAAAATAAGCGGCTTATTATAGCCATGTCCCGGGGGAGGGCAAGAAACGCTTATGCAGGATGACGCCTGTCATCCACAGGGCTGCTGTAATCGTCGGGTTTGAGGATGAGAATGTCGCAGTTGAGCCTGTCCACCACGTGCTCGGCGGTGTTGCCAAGCAGGGCGGCAGAGAGGCCGGTACGGCCGACGCATCCCATGATCATCAGGGTGGCATTCAGATCGTCCGCCATGTCCGGCAGCACCTCCTCCGGCAAGCCTTCCGCCACCTTGGTCCACATGTGGTTGATGCCGAACTGATCGGCATGCTCCCGCAGCAGATCTTCATGGTGTTTGCGAATGGCATCGTTGTAGGCGTTGGGATCGAACTCTGGCAGTTCGATGGCGACATTGACCGGGGTGCCCGGGTAGGTGTTGACCAGATAGAGACTGGCACCAAGCAGCTCGGCGATGGCGATCCCCTCGCGGGTGATCCGCTCGTTGAGCACCTTCTGCTCCTTGTCATCGCTCGAGCAGTTGATGGCGGCAATCAGGTTGCCCCCCCGTTGCCAGTGCCCTTCTTTTACCAGCAGAACCGGACAGGGGCATTTGCGCAGCAGGTGCCAGTCGGTGGGGGTGAAGATGAAGGTTTGCAGGAAGGAGTGCTTGTGAGTCGCCTTGACGACCAGATCGTGACGCTGTTCCAGCACTTCCTGAATGACGCACTCGAAGGGACGGTTGTGCCAGAGCACTTTCACTTCGCATTCCAGTCCTCTGGCCCGATAGGGAGTGAGGATCTCGTCGAGCCACTCCCGACGCTGGGCGATGACACCATGGCGCATCTCTTCCCGCTCGTCTGCCGAGAGCATGGCGGTCATCTCGTAAGAGAAGTCGTAAATCGTCAGGAGCAGGGTCAGCTGGGCGCCCTCATCCAGCTCGGCGACCTTGACCGCGCGCTCGAGCGCGATCTGGCGCTCCTCCTCGGGATTGATCACCACCAGAATGTTTCGGTACTTGACCATGTTCTCCTCCTTGGTAAAAAGGCCAATGATGGCAACTCTTTAGCTATTACAGCTTAGTCCAAGGGGGGAGACGGGAAGGTGTGCCGGATCAAATTTCAGGGTGATCCGATCCGGCAAAAAAGGGAATAAACGGGGATTAACCGCAGGGAGGACGAGTGGCTCCGGCCATGACGCCCAAGGCAACGTTGTCCAGTACAGTAATGTATTTGCCTTTGACGCTGATGAGACCGGATTTCTGGAAACGGCCCAGCAGGCGGCTGATGGTCTCGACGGTGAGACCGAGGTAGTTGCCGATGTCTCCACGGGTCATGGAGAGGCGGAACTCCTTGGCGGAGAAGCCGCGCTCGGAGAAACGAACCGAGAGATTGTGCAGGAAGGCAGCGAGGCGCTCTTCGGCGTTCTTTTTGGAGAGCAGCAGTATCATCTCCTGGTCGCCCATGATCTCGTTGCTCATCAGCCGCATGATCTGCTGGCGCAGTTTGGGCATCTTGCCAGAGAGGTCGTCGAGCACATCGAACGGTATTTCGCACACCATGGCGGTTTCCAGCGCCTGGGCGAAGGAGGGGTGGGCCTGCTTGTGGATGGCGTCGAAACCGACCAGATCACCGGCGAGGTGGAAGGCGGTGATCTGTTCGTCACCCTGTTCGGTGATGGTGTATGACTTGATGGTCCCGGAACGTATGGCATAGAGCGACTTGAGCTCATCGCCGGCCTTGAACAACTCTTCACCCTTCTGGAACGGCTTTTTGCGCTCGATGATGCTGTCGAGCTGATCGAGCTCGTTATCGTTCAGGGTGAAGGGGATGCAGAGCTGGCTGATGCTGCAATCCTGGCAATGAATTGCACAGCCACCGCTCTGAATACGTCTGCCAGGTTTCTTGTCCGGGATCATAGGCTCAAATGAATAATTGATTTATATCAAACAAGTTTACCACCATCTCATCCGTTTTGGATAGGGTTTCAAAAGGACGCCATCCCGATCCAGAGGGTGTGGATCCCGTAGGCAATAAGCAGCAAGGCGCCCCCAAGGCGCAGGCTGCGCAGGGTGAGCCAGTAGCGCAATCGGTCTGCCAGCCCCCCTAGCGCAAACAGGGTCGGCAGGGTGCCGAGGCCGAAAAAGAGCATGATGAGTGCCCCGCCACTCGCGGAGCCTGCGGCAGCGCTCCAGGTCAGCATGGAGTAGACGAGGCCGCAAGGGAGCCAGCCCCATATCATGCCAAAGGGGAGGGCCTGCCTGGCTGATGTAAACGGGAGAAACCTGCCTGCCAGCGGCTTGATGAGAGGCCAGAACTTCGCACCGATGCGCTCGAGCAGCAAGACGCCATGCCACCAGCCAGCCAAGTAGAGGCCGAGCGCTATCATCAGCAGGGCGGCGATGAGGCGAAGCCCTGCCAGGGCGTGTTTGCCAGCGCCTATCTCCGTGGTGGTGGCGAGCAAGCCGCCCACCAGCGCGCCCGCCAGCACATAGCTCAGGATGCGCCCCAGGTTGTAGTTGAGCAGATAACCGAGCCTGCCCCAAAAATGCTGCTTCTCGGCAGGTATGGCCATGGAGAGCGCTGCGGACACGCCGCCACACATGCCGATACAGTGGCCGGCACCGGCAAGCCCGACCAGCAGGGCGCCCATGAGGTCAAGGCTGCTGGTCATGGGGCCTGTTTTCCTGTTCTGCTTGTTGTTCAGAGGGGGGCAAGGGGCGCTGCTCCTCGTCAAACAGGATGTTGGAGCCCTGCCTGTCGAGATCCTCGAACTGCTCGGAGCGGATGGCCCAGAAGAAGACGGCGCCGGCAATGACAACGAACAGGATGGCGATGGGGATGAGGACGAAGATAATGTTCATGGCGTGGACCCTGTGGTGAAAGGGGGATGATAACCCGGCGAGGCAAGAGGTGCCGCCACCCGGGAGGATGCCAGATGGCTGCTCACCGGTTGAGCCGCATGGAGTTGGTGACCACGATGAGGGAGCTCAGGGACATGCCAGCAGCCGCCAGATAAGGGGGGAGCCAGCCACTTGCAGCCAGCGGCAGCACAAGCAGGTTGTAGCCGATGGACCAGGCAAAGTTCTCCTTGATGATCTTGCGAGTTCGCAGGGCCAGGGCCCGGGCGGCCAGCAGACGGGAGAGATCGTCGGCCAGCAGGATGGCGTCGGCACTGTTCTTGGCCAGATCCGTGCCCCCCGCCATGGCAAAGGACGCGTGGGCGCCGGCCAGCACAGGGGCGTCGTTGATGCCATCTCCCACCATGATGCTGATATCCCCGGCCGCTTCCCGGGCCTTGAGATAGGCCAGCTTGCCGTCCGGGGTGACCCCTTTTACCAGCTCATCGACCCCCAGCTCGCGGGCCAGCATGTCCGCCTGGTCCGAACCGTCGCCGGTGAGAATGGTGGTTTGCAGGCCTGCCTCCTTGAAGGCCTGGATCAGTGCACCGGCATCGGGGCGCAGCGTGTCGGCCAGGATGAAACGGGCCAGCAGTCCGTGTTCATCGGCCAGATAGATGGTCAGCCCTTGAGCGGCATTCTCTTCTTGCGCCAGTTCGAGCCAGCGTGCACTGCCGATGCGGTAATGCTTGCCCTCAATTACTCCCTGCACGCCGTGGCCGATGACGGGGGTGACGTCGCTGGCGGCGAGCGGCACCCCGTCCGCCAGTGGTTTGCTTCGAAACGCACGGGCGATGGGATGCTCGGAATAGGTCTCCAGGGCCTGGGCGAGGGCGAGGCAGCGGGCTGCGTCGAGCTCGCCGAGGGGCTGGGTGCTCACCAGGCTGATGTTGCCCGTGGTCAGGGTCCCCGTCTTGTCCATCACGATGCGGTTGGCCCGGGTCAGAATGTCCAGCACGTGGCCGCGGCGCAGTAGGATGCCGCTGCGGGTCAGGTTGGCAGTGGCCGAGGTCAGTGCGGTCGGGGTGGCCAGCGAGAGGGCGCAGGGGCAGGTCGCCACCAGCACCGCCAGGGTGACCCAGAAGGCCCGCTCGGGCTCATGAAAATGCCAGAAGGTCCAGACCCCGGCCGCAATGATCAGGAGCACCAGGATAAAGTGGCGCGACAGCACGTCCGCCAGCTGGGCGATGGCGGGCTTGTCGTCCAGAGCATGATCCTGCAGGCGCATGATCTGGGCCAGGCGCGACTCTTCAATGGAATGGCTGACCCGGATCTCCAGGGGGGCATCGGTGTTGATGGTGCCTGCATAGACGGGATCTCCGGCCTGTTTGAGCAGAGGCAACTGTTCGCCAGTCAGCATGGATTCGTTGAGGCTGGCCTGGCCCAGGGTGACGATGCCGTCTGCCGGCAGGGTGGCCCCCGCGAGTACCCGCACCCTGTCTCCGACTCGCAGCGTCTTGGCGGCCACCTCGTGTTCGCCGTCATCATCGATGCGGGTTGCCATGATGGGTACCAGGCGCGCCAGGTTGGAGCTCGACTCCGACGCCTTGCGCCTCGCTCGCAGTTCCAGCAGACGGCCCAACAGCAGGAAAAAGACGAACATGGTGATGGAGTCGTAATAGACCTCACCCGTGTTGAAGACCGTGGCCCAGATGGAGGCGACGAAGGCGCCGATCAGTGCCAGCGACACCGAAACATCCATGGAGAGGTGCCCCTGCTTCAGGCTGCGCCATGCCCCCACGTAAAAAGGCTGGGCCGAGTAGATCATGATGGGGGTGGAGAGCAGAAGGCTTATCCACTTGAAGTAGATCATGAACTCCTCTTCCACGCTGATGAAGAGGTCCATGTAGAGTGCTACGGCGCACATCATCACCTGCATGGAGCCAAGGCCGGCCAGCGCCATGCGGAACATGTAGCTGCGCACCTCTTTGGCGTAGAGCGCTTCCTGCTGATGAGTCTGGAAGGGATAGGCGCGATAGCCGACCCTGGCAAAGCCCTTGAGAATGTCGCTCAAAGAGAGCTGGGCCGGATCCCACTTGATGCGGGCGCGATGGGTGGTGGTATTGACGTTGATGTAACGCAGACCGCGCAGGGTCATCAGGTGCCGCTCGATGAGCCAGGCACAGGCGGCGCAGGTCAAACCTTCCACCGTCAGTTGGATCTCGCGCGTAGTTTCGCGACCCGTACCGGTGTCGGTGACGAACTCCTGCTGCACCTCCGCCAGATCGTAGTGGGTGAGGGCGGCGAGCTCTTCGGGCACCAGTTCCCCCTTGATGCCGGGAGCGGTGCGGTGTTCGTAATAACTGGCGAGGCCGCATTCGAGAATGGTCTGTGCCACGGCCTGACAGCCAGGGCAACACATCGGCTGAACGATGCCTTTGATCTCGAGAGTAAAGTTACTGCCAGTGGGAACCGGTTCACCACAGTGAAAACAGCCGGTCATGGTGATCATCCCTCTTTGATGCAGCCCAGCAGGCCGGGTCGGGGAGAAGGGTGGCTGACCGGCGTGCCGATCACCCTGCCTTCGTGATTCAACGTCCCTTGGGATCGAGCTCAATCGCTGCCTGAGTCGGCAGTTGTGCCGTCTCCTGGAGGCGCCATTCATGGTTGAAGGCATCGACCCGCACGTGCCACTTGCCGGTGAGGGGCTTGTCCAGCATCAGGCGATAGACTCCCTTGCCATCGGCCGTCAGCAGATGTTCGCTGTCCAGGCCCGCCAACGTGGGATGAAACAGGGAGAGGTGCAGTGCCTGCCCGAGGGGGAAATCCCCGGACAGTGGATTTAACGTCAGCTCCTTGTCGCTGACATTGAGGGCGATACGGATGCCGAGCGCCTCGGCGCGATCGAACTTGCTGAGATCCTGATTAATCTCCTTGCCCTGCTTGTAGTAGTCCTCCGCTACCAGGTTGACCCCATCCTTGCTGGCAATGATGGCGGTGGCGATGCTGCCTACCACGGCGGCGCAGGGGAGGGCGATGATGAACCAGGGCCAGAATTGGCGATACCAGGGTTGGGTCATGATGCTACCGAAACAAATGGTTAACGAAATGGCGGTAATTCAGCCAACACAAGATAACAAAAAGCCTCGAAGAGTCGAGGCTTTTTGCTGATTAATCACGTGCTTATCACATGTTACTGCTGATTTTGCCGATCGTTGTGGGACAAGCTGTAAACGTAGGAGGCGAGCAGATGTACCTTGTCTTCCCCCAGAATGTCCTTCCAGGCCGGCATCACGCCGTGACGACCGTGGGTGATGGTCTGTTCGACCACCTGACGGGAGCCGCCATAGAGCCAGATGTTGTTGGTCAAGTCGGGGGCGCCGAAGGCGATGCCGCCCTTGGCATCCGGGCCGTGGCAGGCGGCGCACATGGCAAAGCGTGCTTCCCCTTTCTTGGCTTCCACCAGATCAACCTTGCGACCGGAGAGGCTCAGCACATAGGAGGCCACCTCCTTCACCCCGTCCTGACCCAGGATCTCGCCCCAAGCGGCCATGATCCCCTGACGACCGCCCATGATGGTGGTCTTGATCTGGTCGGGTGCGCCGCCCCACTGCCATTCGCTGTCGGTCAGGTTCGGGAAACCGCGGCCACCGCGGGCATCGGAGCCATGACACTGGGAACAGTTTTGCAGGAACAGGCGCTGACCCACCTTCAGGGCTTCCGGATCCTTGGCGATCTCGGTGATCTCCTTGTAGCTCTTGCCGTCAGCCTGATAGGTCAGCTCGCGGAACTTGGCGCCGTAGATCTCGTCGGCCTTGGCAAGTTCCCGATCGTATTCCACCGCGCGTCCTTCGGCCTTGGCGGAAGCCGCCGCTGCCTTGGACTCGGCCAGGGAACGTACATCCTGGTTGGAGCTCTGCCAGCCCAGCAGACCCTTGAAGTTGCCAAGGCCCGGGAAGGCGAGCAGGTAGATGAGCCCGGTGACGATGAAGAAGAGGAACATATAGGACCACCACTTCGGCAGGGGATTGTTGATCTCCTCGATGCCGTCGAAGGTGTGACCCATGGGTTTGCCCTCTTCGGCCCCCATCTTGTCCTTCATGCACCAGGCCAGCAGCAGGAAGCAGCCGAGAATGGTGCCAAGGCTTATGACGGTCACAAAAATGCTAAACAGAGTGCTCATTATTGCTTCGCTCCTGCGTTCTTGTTATCAGCACTGGGTTGCTCGTCATCGGCAAAAACCAGGTTGGCGGCCTCGTCGAAAGAAGCCTTGCGGCGCTTGCTGTAGGCCCAGACGATGATGCCAATCATGATGACCATCAGCAGCAGGGTGTACAGGCCGCGAAATGTGCCGTAATCCATATCCCGACTCCTTATTTCAGGGCATGGCCCAGTGATTGCAGATAGGCGATCAGCGCATCCAGCTCGGTCTTGCCCTTGACGGCCTCACCGGCACCGGCGATGTCGGCATCGGTATAGGGCACGCCGAAGTGATCCCGGAACAGAGCCAGCTTCTTGCCGGTCAGCTCGCCGCTCAGCACATTGGTCTCGAGCCAGGGGAAGGCCGGCATGTTGGACTCGGGCACTACGTCGCGCGGGTTGATGAGGTGGGCGCGATGCCAGTCATCGGAGTAGCGGCCGCCGACCCGGGCCAGATCCGGGCCGGTACGCTTGGAGCCCCATAGGAAGGGGTGCTCCCACACGCTCTCGCCGGCAACCGAGTAGTGGCCGTAGCGTTCGGTCTCGGCGCGGAACGGGCGGATCATCTGGCTGTGGCAGACGGTGCAGCCTTCGCGGATGTAGATGTCGCGTCCTTCCATCTGCAGGGCGGTGTAGGGCTTGAGGCCCTCCACCGGCTCGTTGGTCTGCTTCTGGAAGAACAGGGGGGTGATTTCCACCAGGCCCCCCAGGCTGATGGCGAAGATGATGCCAATGACCAGCATGGGGACGCTTTTTTCAAAAATCTCGTGACGGTTGTTGTTGCTCATGCTTTAAACCCCTTCAAATCAGGCTGGCTGTGCGACGGGTTCCAGAGAACCCTTGGGCGCAGTGACGGTGCGATAGGCGTTGTAGGCCATCAGCAGCATGCCGGTGACGAAGAAGCAGCCACCCAGGAAGCGCACGAAGTAGAAGGGATAGGAAGCTTGCAGCGCCTCCACGAAGCTGTAGGTCAGGGTGCCGTCGTCGTTGACCGCACGCCACATCAGACCCTGCATCACACCGGAAATCCACATGGCGACGATATAGAGCACGGTGCCCACGGTGGCCAGCCAGAAGTGGACGTTGATGAGCTTGATGCTGTACATGCGCCCCTGCCCGAACAGGTTCGGGATCAGGTGGTAGACGGCACCGATGGACACCATGGCAACCCAGCCCAGGGCACCGGAGTGAACGTGACCGATAGTCCAGTCGGTGTAGTGGGAGAGGGCGTTGACGGTCTTGATCGCCATCATGGGGCCTTCGAAGGTCGACATGCCGTAGAACGACAGGGAGACGATCAGGAAGCGCAGGATGGGGTCATAACGCAGCTTGTGCCAGGCACCCGAGAGGGTCATGATGCCGTTGATCATGCCGCCCCAGGAGGGCACGAACAGGATGAGGGACATCACCATGCCCAGCGACTGGGCCCAGTCAGGCAGGGCGGTATAGTGCAGGTGGTGCGGACCGGCCCAGATATAGAGGGAGATCAGCGCCCAGAAGTGCACGATGGAGAGGCGGTAGGAGTAGACGGGGCGACCCGCCTGCTTGGGCACGAAATAGTACATCATGCCAAGGAAGCCCGCTGTCAGCAGGAAGCCCACTGCGTTGTGGCCATACCACCACTGCACCATGGCATCCATGGCACCGGAGTACATGGAGTAGGACTTCATGCCGGAGAGCGGCACTTCCATGTTGTTGACGATGTGCAGTACGGCCACCGTGATGATGAAGGCACCGAAGAACCAGTTCGCCACATAGATGTGGGAGGTGGTGCGCTTGACCAAGGTGCCGAAGAAGACGATGGCATAGCTCACCCAGACCACGGCGATGGCGATGTCGATGGGCCACTCCAGCTCGGCGTACTCTTTGGAGGTGGTGTACCCCAGCGGCAGCGAGATGGCTGCAGACAGAATGATCGCCTGCCAGCCCCAGAACACGAAGGAGGCGAGGGGACCACCAAACAGCCGGACCTGACAGGTGCGTTGCACCACGTAGAAGGAGGTGGCCATCAGGGCGCTGCAACCAAATGCGAAGATGACCGCATTGGTATGCAGGGGACGCAGACGGCTGTACGTCAGCCAGGGGGTGTCGAAGTTGAGGGCAGGCCAGATCAACTGGGCTGCAATCAATACACCCACCGACATGCCGACGATACCCCAGACAATCGTCATGACGGTGAACTGGCGCACAACGGTGTAGTTGTACTCAGGGTGGTTTGTTGTATGGCTCATCGTTGTATTCCGCTTCCGATGCTGTTGTTAGTGTTGCCCGGTGTCCTGGGCCATTTTCACCCCGGTTTTGCAAAATCCCCTCGTTAACATCTGTTAATAAAAGGAAAAGCAAAAGGTGGTTAAATGAAAATCCATTGAGAATGATACTGAAATGACCGGTAAAATAACAGTACAAACAGTGATATATTTGGCTCCAGCGGGTCTCATGTCCGCCAGTTTTTACCTTGAGCCAGATCACGAAAATTACATTTTCTACGTACCTTACAGAGCTGTTTTTTCATGAAAGAGAGACTCACTTCACGCAAAATCGTCCACCTGTCCATGGTGCTGGTCATTTTGCTCTCCCTGATGGCCTATCGAACCTGGTTTTCAGGCACAGGAAGCGACCATGCAGAGGGCTCCAATGTTCAGATTTGTGATCTGTCCCACAGCCCCTGCCGCCTCATCGTCGGGGATCGCCCGCTGACGGTCAGCATCGATGGCTTGCCGATCCGCCCTGAACATGACTTTGTCCTGCGCCTTCAAGGGGGTGTGCCGGCCATTACGCCGGTCAAGGCCTGGCTCGAGGGCAAGGAGATGTTCATGGGGCTCATCCCCGTGCTGTTTGAAGCCAGCGATGCGGGGTGGCGAGGGGTGACCCAGGTGGGAAGTTGTACGGCAGAGGCGATGGACTGGCTCTTGACCATCGAGTGGAGCAATGGCCAGCGCCATCAACTGACGTTGGGCGCGGCACGTTGAACGGACTCTCATCGGGCCCCAGGAGGGGGGATAAATGAAAATTGATTTGAAATTTTCAGGCAGGACGGTACCTTGCATTGATTATCAAAGAGTGAAGTTCATTTAATCATGATTGAAAAACAAGCATTTTATCGCACGCTCAACCAGCAGGCCCAGGCATTGCTAGAGGGCGAACCCGACATGATCGCCACCCTGGCAAACCTGTCTGCCCTGCTCAATCAGGAACTGGCTGACATCAACTGGGTTGGTTTCTACCTGCTGCAGGGCGAGACCCTGGTGCTCGGCCCGTTCCAGGGCAAGCCGGCCTGTGTGCGCATCCCGGTCGGGCGCGGCGTCTGTGGCACTGCGGTTGCCGAGGGCAAGACCCAGCTGGTGGACGACGTGCACCAGTTCGCGGGGCACATTGCGTGCGACGGTGCCAGCAACTCGGAAATCGTGATCCCGCTGCGCCGTGGCGGGGAGATCATCGGGGTGCTGGACATCGACAGTCCAATCTTTAACCGCTTTGACGAGCAGGACCGGATTGGCCTCGAAGAAACGGTGCAAATTTTGGAAAGCATGCTCTAAGTCATTGCTAGATGGTTCGCAAAAGGTCCCAAGCTCTCTATAATGGGGCCTTTGTTGTGTTCGGGCATGCCCGTGCGTCTATATGAAAGCCAAGGTTATACATGGAAAACACTGAAAAGCTGAAGAACAGTAAAGAGATCGTCGCCTACCTGGTCGAGAAATTCCCGGCCTGCTTCATCGCTGAAGGAGAGGCCAAGCCACTCAAGATTGGCATCTTCCAGGATCTGGCCGCGCGTCTTGCTGATGACGAGAGAGTCTCCAAGACCATGCTGCGCTCTGCTCTGCGTCAATACACCTCCAGCTGGCGTTACCTGCATGGCCTCAAGGCTGGCCAGGCCCGTGTCGATCTGGACGGCAACCCGGGCGAGCTGCTCACCGAAGAGCACATCGAGCATGCCAAACAGGCGCTCAAGGAGAGCAAGGAACGTGTCTTTGCCAGCCGCCGCACCAACACCAAGGAGAAGGAAGACAAGCCCAAGCAGCCGCGTCGCAACGCGCCGCGCAAGGCTGACGCTCCCCGCTCCGACAAGCCCAAGTCCGCCCCTGCTCCCAAGGCTGCACCGGTCGCCGATGCGCCGCTGGTGAAAGTGGATGCCGCTACCCTGAAAGTCGAGCAGGGCGTGCGCGTCGTGCTGGGCAAGTCCCCTGTGCCTGCGACCATCAAGGAAGTGACCAAGGATGACGTACAGGTTCAATTGCAGACCGGCATGATGTTGCGGGTCAAGTTCGAGCATCTGGTTCTCTAAGGAGACGAATGTTGAAGCATGGCGTGATTCGTTTTTCACTCGTTGCCTGTAGCCTGGCGCTTGCCGGGCTCGCACAGGCCATCGAGCCGGTGCTCAAGGAAAGTGATTTGCCTGTGTTGGCTCAAGAGAGCCAACATGCTACGGCCAGCAAGCGAATTGCCAATCTGTTTACCCGCTCCCACTACAAACAGTTCAAGCTGGACGACGCCTTTTCCTCCGTGATCTTTGACAAGTATCTGGAGAATCTGGACTACAGCCGCAACCTGTTTCTGGCCTCTGACATCAGCCGTTTTGAGAAATATCGTACCGGTTTTGACACCGACCTCGAGCGAGGGCGACTGGCTCCGGCCTACGAGATGTTCAACCTGAGTCAGCAGCGGCGGTACGAGCGGTTCGAATACGCCCTCAAACTGCTCGACACTCCCTTCGATTTTACCCAGAAAGACAATTACGTCTTCGATCGGGAAGGGGCTCCCTGGCCCAAGGATGAAGCCGAGCTCAACGAGCTGTGGCGTCAGCGGGTCAAGTTCGATGCCCTGAGCCTCAAGCTCAGCGGCAAGGAGTGGCCCGAGATCAAGGAGCTGCTTGGCAAGCGTTACAACAACGCCATCAAGCGGATGTCCCAGACCGAGAGCGAGGACGTGTTCCAGCTCTTCATGAACTCCTTCGCCCGCGCCATCGAACCGCACACCAGCTATCTGTCTCCGCGCAGCGCCGATCGGTTCAACACCGAGATGAACCTCTCGCTGGAAGGGATTGGGGCCGTGCTGCAGGCGGAAGATGACTTTACCGTCATCCGCTCCCTGGTGCCAGGCGGCCCGGCGGCCAAGTCCAATCACCTGAAACCCGATGACAAGATCACCGGTGTGGGGCAGGACGACGGTAAGATCGTGGATGTCATTGGCTGGCGTCTTGACGACGTGGTCGAGCTCATCAAGGGGCCCAAGGGCAGCAAGGTGAAGCTGGAGATCCAGCGCGGCAAGGGCGCGACCGCCAAGACCGAGCTGGTGGAGCTGGTGCGTGACAAGGTGCGTCTGGAAGACAGAGCCGCCAAGTCCAAGGTGATCACCGCCGAGGGCAAGAAGATCGGCGTGCTCGAGATCCCGAGCTTCTACGTCAACCTGCACGACGACGTGATCAAGGAGATCTCCAGCCTCAACAAGCAGAAGATCGACGGCCTCATCGTCGATCTGCGCGGCAACGGTGGCGGTGCCCTGACGGAAGCTTCCGCCCTGAGCGGTCTCTTCTTTGCCAGCGGCCCCGTGGTGCAGATCCGTGATCACATGGGTCGCATCACCGTCAATGGCGACGACGACGGCAATGTCTACTACGGTGGCCCCATGTCGGTGATGATCGACCGCTACAGCGCCTCGGCCTCCGAGATCTTCGCTGCCGCCATGCAGGACTATGGTCGTGCGCTGATCCTCGGCGAAAACTCGTTCGGCAAGGGGACGGTGCAGCAGCATCGCAGCCTCGCCAAGGTCTATGACTTCTACGAGCAGCCGCTGGGTCACGTGCAGTACACCATCGCCAAGTTCTACCGTATCGATGGCGGCAGCACCCAGAACAAGGGAGTTGCACCCGATATCGCCTTCCCGACTGCGGTAGCGCCGGGGGAGACGGGGGAGAGCCGCGAGTTCAACGCCTTGCCCTGGGACAAGATTGCCTCGGCCAGCTACGAGCGACTGGGGGACTTCTCCAGCCTGCTGCCCAAGCTGAAAGCGGCCCACGAGGCACGGATCACCAAGGATCCGGAATTTGCCTATGTGCTGCAGGACATCAAGGAGTATCAGGCGGACAAGGACAAGAAGTCGGTCTCCCTGAACGAAGCCGAGCGGCTGGCTGAACAGGCCAAACAGGACGAGAAGGCGCTGGCGCGAGCCAATGAGCGGCTGACCCGTCTTGGCAAGCCGACGGTGAAGAGCCTGGATGAACTGCCGACCGATTTCGAGGCACCTGACGAATACCAGGTGGAAGCGGCCAACATCACGGCGGATCTGGCCACCCTCAGCAAGAAGAGCTGATGCTGGCAACGAAATGACAAGGGCGACTCGGGTCGCCCTTTCTTTTGCCTGAATGCAAACTATTTGACCCTGTCCGAGCCTTGTGACAGCCTCTGACACGTCAATAACAAAGCGTGGAAGCACACAATAATGACTGAACAACCTCAGGCCATGACGGCCAAATATCGCCAGGATTACCAGGCTCCCCTCTATTGGTGTGACAGCCTGGATCTCGATTTTCAGCTGCAAGAGCCCCTGACCCGGGTCACCGCCATTTCCCGTTTGCGTCGCAGCGGCGATCACAACGAACCCCTGGTGCTGGACGGCGAGGGGCTTGACCTTGTCAGCGTCATTGTGGATGGCGTGCCCTATCAGCAATACGAGCAGGGAGAGAGCAGCCTGACCCTGTTCAACCTGCCGGCCGAGTGCGTGCTGACCGTGGTCACCGACATCGATCCCGCCGCCAACACGGCGCTGGAGGGGCTCTACAAATCCGGCGATGCCTATTGCACCCAGTGCGAGGCCGAGGGCTTTCGTCGTATCACCTATTACATGGACAGGCCGGACATCCTGGCCCGTTACAGTACCCGCATCACCGCCGACAAGGCCAAGTACCCCTATCTGCTCTCCAACGGCAACAAGGTCGCGAGCGGCGATCTGGACGACGGTCGCCACTTCGTGCAGTGGCAGGATCCCTTCCCCAAACCGAGCTACCTCTTCGCCTTGGTGGCGGGGGACTTCGATGTGGAACGCAACCACTTCATTACCAAAAGCGGCCGCCAGGTGGCGCTCGAGATCTTCGTGGACAAGGGCAACCTGGACCGCGCCGGTTTCGCCATGGAGAGCCTCATCAACTCCATGCGCTGGGACGAGCAGCGTTTCGGCCTCGAGTATGACCTCGACATCTACATGATCGTGGCGGTGGACTTCTTCAACATGGGGGCCATGGAGAACAAGGGGCTCAACATCTTCAACTCCAAGTTCGTGCTGGCCAACCCGGCCACTGCCACCGATGCGGACTACCACGGCATCGAGCGGGTGATCGGCCACGAATATTTCCACAACTGGACCGGCAACCGCGTCACCTGCCGCGACTGGTTCCAGTTAAGCCTCAAAGAGGGACTGACGGTGTTCCGGGATCAGGAGTTCTCCTCCGATCTGGGGTCGCGCGGCGTCAACCGCATCAACAACGTGCGCACCGTGCGCGGTCCGCAGTTTGCCGAAGATGCCGGCCCCATGGCCCACCCCATCCGCCCGGATGTGGTGATCGAGATGAACAACTTCTACACCCTGACCGTCTACGAGAAGGGCTCTGAAGTGATCCGCATGATGCACACCCTGCTGGGGGAGGACGCCTTCCAGGCGGGTATGCGACTCTACTTCGAGCGTCACGACGGCTCTGCTGCCACCTGCGACGACTTCGTGCAGGCGATGGAGGATGCCTCCGGGGTGGATCTCGCTCGCTTCCGCCGCTGGTACAGCCAGTCCGGCACCCCCGAGCTCACCGTGACCGACGAATACGATGCCGAAAGCGGTGTCTATCGTCTGCACGTGAGCCAGCACACGCCGCCGACCCAGGATCAGCCACAAAAGCTGCCGCTGCATATCCCCCTCGACATCGAGCTCTACGATGCACAGGGTGCCGTCATCCCGCTGCAATACCAGGGCAAGGCCATCGGCAATGTGCTGGACGTGCTGGAAGCACAGCAGACGTTCGAATTCGATCGAGTGCCGGTCAGACCGATACCCTCCCTGCTGCGAGACTTCTCCGCCCCGGTCAAGCTGCACTATGACTACAGCGACGAGGCCCTGGCCTTCCTGATGCGTCATGCCCGCAACGAGTTTGCCCGCTGGGACGCCGCCCAGATGCTGATCAACAAGGCGGTGATCGACGGGGTGGCCCGGGTCCAGCACGGGCAGGGGGTTGAACTCTCCCACACCCTGCTGGCGGCCTTTGTCGCCATTCTGGACGAGGCTGCACTGGATCCCGCCCTCAAGGCAGAGATCCTGGCCCTGCCGGGGGAGGCGACCCTGGCCGAGCTGTTCGAGGTGGCCGACATCGACGCCATCCACCAGGTGCGCAACGGGATCCAGACCGCATTGGCCCACGCCTTCGGCGACCGCCTGCTGGCGTGCTACGAGAGCCTGCGTCTGCCGGCTTATCAGGTGGTCCATGCCGACATGGCCAAGCGGGCCCTCAAGGGTGTGGTGCTGGGTTATCTGGCGGCGCTGGATGCCGCGAAGGCCGATACCCTGGTGCGCGAGCAGTACGAGGCTGCCGACAACATGACCGACACCCTGGCGGCGCTCCAGGTGGCCAACAGCCATCTGCTGCCGTGCCGCGCCGCGCTCTTGGCCGACTTCGAAGGCAAATGGGCCCATGATGGCCTGGTACTGGACAACTGGCTGCGGTTGGTGGGGGCCAAGCCGGCCAAGGATGTGCTCCATGACGTGAAGCAGGCGATGGCGCACCCGACCTTCAGCATCCGCAACCCGAACCGGCTGCGGGCGCTCATCGGCAGCTTCGCCATGAACAACCAGGTGCAGTTCCACGCCGCCGATGGCAGCGGCTATCGCTTCCTGACCGATCTCTTGATCGAGCTCAACGAGGTCAATCCCCAGGTGGCGTCCCGCCTCATCACCCCGCTTATCCAGTTCAAGCGGCTCGATGAGGGGCGCAAGGCGCTGGTTCGCGCCGAGCTGACCCGCCTGGCCAACCTGGACGGGCTGGCGCGGGATCTGTTCGAGAAGGTGAGCAAGGCGCTGGCACAGTAAGCGCCGCGACGGCGGGCAGGGGAGCCTGGCTTTCCTGCCCGTTTTTCATGGATGACCAGGAGGTGACATGAGGCAATACACTTTTCGGCTCTCCCTTGGCCGCGACGAGATCATGTTGATGTACCAGGGGCAGGTGAACCGCCTGGTGGTACGTACCGAGCAGGGTCTGACCCTGGAGCTGGGATTGGAGAAAATCCGGCGTTTTGTGTCGGAGAGCGGCGTTCACGGCTACTTTCGACTGAAAACCCAGGACGATCATCGCTTCATTTCCCTGGAGCGCATAAATTAACAAAACTTGAACATCAATCCGGGTAATTATCTGCTTTAAGTCACTATCTATCCGGCAAATGGCGCGGCATCCAGTGGGATTTTCTGAATTTTGCCAACTTGGCAAAATTTATCACAACCCAAGCCGTGATCTGTCCCTTGTTTTTAACATCCCGTTATCACCTTTGCTCGCCTTCCTTGATCCAAGCCATTACACTTCGCTGCAACTCTGTACCGGTGGGCATCCTGGGTGGATGTCGCCGTGTCTGTGATGTCGTCCGATAAGGAAACTAGCAATGGCATTGAAAGACGCCCCTACCTCCGTTCTGCTCGAAAACGTTCTCAGTCTGATCCACCAGAAATTGCCGAAAAACAGTGCCTCCCTGGTCGAATGTTTCGTTGCCAAGTTCTACGGCAACATGGCCAGCACTGATCTGCATGACCGCAATGACAGCGATCTCTATGGCGCCGCCCTCAGTCTGTGGAATGCCCTCAACCACCGTACCGGCATCGAGCCCTATATCCGGGTCTACAACCCCGAGCTGACCCGCCACGGATGGCAGTCTCCCCATACCATCGTCGAGATCATCCTGCAGGATTCCCCCTTCCTGGTGGACTCCATCCGCATGGCCCTCAAGCGTCTCAATATCACCGCCCACATGATGCTGCACCAGCCGCTGCACCTGATCCGCGGCGAAGGCGGCAAGATTGGCGCCATCCTGGATCTGGACAACACCGCAGAGCAGACCTCGGTGGAAACCGCCTTCCTCATCGAAATCGATCACCTGACCGGTGAAGAGGAGATGGACGCCCTGACTGCCGAGCTCAACTCGGTGGCGCGGGAAGTGGCCCTGGCGGTGGGAGACTGGCAGCCCATGCTGACGCGCCTGAACGAGATCATCGAGGAGCTGCCCAAACGCAAGAACCCGGTCAGCCAGGCCGAGGTGGACTCCTGCGTCGCCTTCCTCAAATGGGTGGCCGCCCACAACTTCACCCTGATGGGTTATCGTCGCTACGACGTCAAGGCGGTGGAGGGGATCACGAGATCCTGCCGCAGCCCGAGTCCAGCCTGGGGCTGATGAAGAACTCCATCAAGGACGAAGGCCAGCGCCTCGGCACCATGCCCGCCAGCGCCCGTCACGCGGCCCTCAGTTCCGACTTGCTGATCCTCACCAAGTCCAACAGCAAGTCCCGGGTGCATCGTCCGGCCTATGTGGATTACATCGGCATCAAGCGCTTCGACGAGCACGGCAAGGTGGTGGGAGAGGATCGCTTCATCGGCCTGTATGCCTCCTCCATCTACAACACCAGTGCGACCCAGATCCCCCTCATCAGCCACCGCCTCGAGCGCATCATGGCCGCCTCCGGCTTTGAATCGGGCTCTCATGCCTACAAGGCGCTGCTGAACGTGCTGGAAACCTACCCGCGCGACGAGCTGATCCAGGCCCGTGAAGAGGAGCTGCTGGCCACCGGTCTCGGCGTGCTGGAGATGCAGGAGCGGGACATGCTGCGCCTGTTCGTGCGCCGCGACGTCTACGGCCGCTTCTTCTCCTGCATGGTCTATGTCACCAAGGAGCGCTACAACACGGCGCTGCGGGTCAAGACCCAGCAGATTTTGCAGAAATATTTTGGCAGCAGCATCGATGTGGAGTTCAACGTCTACTTCACCGAGGGCGTGCTGGCACGGACCCACTACATAGTGCGGGTCAACAACAACAACGTGGATGTGGATGTGAACGAAGTACAGAACAACCTGATTGAAGCGGCCCGCAGCTGGGATGACCGCCTGGATTCCGTGCTGCTTTCCCACTATGGCGAGGCCCGCGGTAACGAGCTGCGCCGCCGTTTCAGCACCGCCTTCCCCCGTGCCTACAAGGAAGATGTGCTGCCGGGCTCTGCCGTCGCGGACATCATGGCCCTGGATGGATTGAGCGAGGCCGAGCCGCTTGGCATGCTGTTCTACCGCGCCCAGGAGGAGGAGAACGATCGCCGGGTACGCCTCAAGCTGTTCCACCGAAGCGAACCCATCCACCTCTCCGACGTCCTGCCCATGCTGGAAAACATGGGACTGCGCGTCATCGGCGAGACCCCGTATCAGGTACGGACCCCCACCGGCGAGGTGTTCTGGATCCTCGATTTCTCCATGCTGCTGCGGGGCGAGCAACCGTTCGATCTGGAGCAGAGCCAGCAGCGCTTCCAGCAGGCCTTCGCCGCCATCTGGAACAAGACCCTGGAAGATGACGGCTTCAACCGTCTGGTGCTGGGGGCCGGCCTCACCGGTCGTCAGGTATCCGTGCTGCGGGCCTATGCCAAATACATGCGCCAGACCGGCGTCTCCTTCAGTCAGTCCTATATCGAGGAGACCCTGACCCGTTATCCGGATATCGCAGAGCTGCTGTTCACTCTGTTCGAACAGCGTCTGGATCCGGCCGGCAAGCAGGACGCCAAGGTGCCATCGCAAGATGCCAAGGCATCCGCCAAGCTGCATGAGCAGCTCGCCGCCAAGCTGGATCAGGTCGCCAACCTGGATGACGATCGCATCATTCGCCGCTATGTGGAGATGATCGACGCCACCCTGCGCACCAACTACTACCAGCTGGACAAGGCGGGCAACATCAAGCCCTACATCTCCTTCAAGCTGGCCCCCTCCAGCATCACCGACATGCCGCTGCCGCTGCCGAAGTTCGAGATCTTCGTCTACTCCCCGCGAGTGGAAGGGGTACACCTGCGCTGGGGCAAGGTGGCCCGTGGCGGCCTGCGCTGGTCCGATCGCAAGGAGGACTTCCGCACCGAAGTGCTGGGTCTGGTGAAAGCCCAGCAGGTGAAGAACACCGTCATTGTGCCGGTGGGCGCCAAGGGTGGCTTCTATTGCAAGCAGATGCCGGCAGGCGCCCCCCGTGCCGTCATCCAGGAGGAGGGCAAGGCCTGCTACCGTCTGTTCATCCGCGGCCTGCTCGATGTGACCGACAACATCATCGGCGGCGAGGTGATCCCGCCAAAATCCGTGGTGCGTCACGACGAGGATGACTACTACCTGGTAGTGGCGGCCGACAAGGGCACCGCCACCTTCTCCGACATCGCCAACGAGATAAGCCTCGAATACGGCCACTGGCTCGGCGATGCGTTTGCCTCCGGCGGCTCGGTGGGCTATGACCACAAAAAGATGGGCATCACCGCCCGCGGCGCCTGGGAATCGGTCAAGCGCCACTTCCGTGAGATTGGCATCAACTGCCAGACCACCGACTTCACCTGCGTGGGTATTGGGGACATGGCCGGCGACGTGTTCGGCAACGGCATGCTGCTCTCCGAGCACATCCAGCTGGTGGGCGCCTTCAACCACATGCACATCTTCGTCGACCCGACCCCGGATGCGGCCAGGAGCTTCGTCGAGCGCAAGCGCCTGTTCGAGCTGCCGGGCTCGAGCTGGGATGACTACAACCGTGAGCTCATCTCCAAGGGGGGCGGCATCTTCCTGCGCTCGGCCAAGTCCATCAAGCTGAGCCCCGAGATGCAGACCCTGCTCGGCACTGACAAGGCCAGCATGGCGCCGAACGAGCTGATCAAGGCCCTGCTCTGTCTGAACGTGGACCTGCTCTGGAACGGCGGCATCGGCACTTATGTGAAGAGTGCCCGCGAGAGCGACGCCGACGTCGGGGATCGCAGCAACGACGTGCTGCGAGTCAACGGTCGCGATCTGCGTGCCCGCATCGTGGGCGAGGGTGGCAACCTGGGCTTCACCCAGCTCGGCCGGGTGGAGTACGCGAGCCAGGGTGGTCGCATCAACACCGACTTCACCGACAACGTGGGCGGCGTGGACTGCTCCGACAACGAGGTGAACATCAAGATCCTGCTGAACCAGCTGGTGGCCGCCGGGGATCTGACCCTCAAGCAGCGCAACCAGATGCTCTACGAGATGACGGATGCGGTGGCGCAGGTGGTCATCACCAACGCCTATCGCCAGTCCCAGTCCATCTCGGTCACGGCGTTCCGTGGCGCCGAGCAGCTCAAAGAGCAGCAGCGCTTCATCCAGGGGCTGGAGCGGGAAGGCAAGCTGGACCGCGGCCTCGAGTTCCTCCCCACCGACGAGGAGCTCTCCGAGCGGATGGCGGCGGGGCAGGGGCTGACCCGTCCCGAGCTGGCGGTGCTGGTGGCCTACGGCAAGATGGTGCTCAAAGAGCAGCTCAACTGCCCGGAAGTGACCGACGAGCCCTTCCTGGCCAACATGCTGGTCACCAGCTTCCCGACCCAGCTGCAGCAGCAGTTCGGTGCGGCCCTTGCCCAGCATCCGCTGCGCGGCGAAATCATCGCGACCCGGGTGGCCAACATGCTGGTCAACGACATGGGGCTCAACTTCGCCAGCCGGATGAAGGACGAGACCGGTGCCTCGGTGGCCGAAGTGGCCTGCTGCTTCGCCATGGCCCGCGAGGTGTTCGGCCTCAATACCCTGTGGCGCGACATCGAAGGGTGTGACAACCAGGTGGATGCCAACACCCAGCTCGAGCTGATGTTCTACAGCCGCCGCATTGTACGCCGCGCCACCCGCTGGTTCCTGCGTGCCCGCAACCGCAGCTGGAGCATCGGCGAGAACATCGCCTTCTTCCGCCCGGCCTTCGAGACCCTGGCGGAGCACCTCTACGAGGTGATGGACGAGAGCGAAGTGGCCGAGCACCAGCAGGCGGTCGCGGCCCTGGTGGCCAAAGCGGTACCCGAGCAGATTGCCCGTCAGGTAGCCCACATGAGCAGCCTGTTCTCCTGCCTGGATCTGGCGCAGATCGCCGCGGAGCACAAGACCGACATCCTGCGCGCCGCCAACGTTTACTACCGTCTCGGTGCCAAGCTGGATCTGCACTGGTTCCTCGAGCAGATCAACCATCAGCCGGTGGGCAACCACTGGCAGGCGATGGCGCGGGCCTCCTTCCGCGAAGATCTGGACTGGCAGCAACGCAGCCTCACTTCCGTGGTACTGGAAGGGTGCAAAGAGCAGGGGGAATGCGCTACCATACTGGCCGACTGGATTTCGGAGCATGAGCAGCTCTTGTCCCGTTGGACCCATATGTTGGCCGACTTCAAGACTACCAGCACCCACGAGTTCGCCAAGTTCTCGGTGGCCTTGCGAGAGTTGAACCTGCTCCAGTTGAATTGCCGAACCTCGGCATAACCCCAAAAGCCCCGGCCAGTTGCCGGGGCTTTTTTTAAGGAGCAAGCATGCTGTACCCACTCGCCAGGCATTTCCTGTTCAAACTCAATCCGGAGCAGGCTCACGATCTCTCCATCAAATATTTGCCCCGCCTTCTCGGTACACCGCTCGATTGTTTCTTCCGCAACACCCTGCCAAAACGCCCCGTCACCGTCATGGGGCTTAATTTTGCCAATCCGGTGGGCCTGGCCGCGGGATTGGATAAAGACGGGGAGTGCATCGATGCCTTCGGCGCCATGGGGTTCGGTTTCATCGAGGTCGGTACCGTGACCCCCAGACCCCAGAGCGGCAATGACAAGCCACGTCTCTTCCGGGTGATCCCGGCCGAGGGGATCATCAATCGCATGGGATTCAACAACAAGGGAGTCGATCACCTGGTGGCCAAGGTGAAAGAGGCCAAATATCAGGGGGTGATCGGCATCAATATCGGCAAGAACAAGGACACCCCCATCGAGCAGGGCAAGGATGATTACCTTCTCTGCATGGACAAGGTGTATGACCACGCCGGTTATATTGCGGTCAATATTTCCTCGCCAAACACCCCGGGTCTGCGTCAATTGCAATATGGCGATGCACTGGATGAACTGCTGGCCGCATTGAAACAGCGCCAACAGGAGCTGGCCGAGAAATATAAAAAGTATGTGCCGCTGGCCGTGAAAATTGCCCCGGATCTGTCACTCGATGAAATAGATCAGGTAGCCGCCTCTTTGATCAAGAACCGTATTGACGGTGTCATCGCCACCAATACCACTCTGGAGCGGGAGATGATATATGACATGCCCCATGCCGCAGAGGCTGGCGGGCTTAGCGGTCGTCCGCTCCAGCACAAGAGCACCGAGGTTATTCGCCACCTGGCCAAGGCCCTCGACGGCGCCCTGCCCATTATCGGTGTGGGTGGTATCGACAGCGCCATGGCGGCTCGGGAAAAACTGGCAGCGGGTGCCAGTCTTGTCCAGATTTACAGCGGCTTTATTTATAAAGGGCCGAGTCTGGTCAAAGAGATCGTTACCCATATTTAAAAAATAACCGGTTGCCCTTATTTAACGTTGCTCAAATTCTCGACATGGAATAAAGTCGAGGGACGGCTTAGATAAGGGCACCACCATGTGTATTCAACCCAATGACAATTGGCAGTGGCATTATGACGCTCAGGATGATCGCCTTATGCTGGATTTGTCCGATCGCATGATATTTGCCACCGAATATAAAGGTCGACAACTTGTTCCCTGTTCTTTCACCACCCAGCCTTTTTGCGTGGATGATGCCGCCCTCTATTACCAGTTGATGGACAAGGCCGCTGAACTCGACTGGAGTACGCCCCACCAGGTCCAGCTGGTCCTCAATGCCATCGCCGTCAGCCGTTTTTATAAACCCCTGATGCCGCAAAGCTGGTTCTTTCATGAACAGCAGGCCCATGTTATTCCGGATATGGGATCCCTGGTGTGGATGGATACGCCCCACGGTAGGGGGGAATTCATGGTCATCGAAGCCGGCGATCAGGCGAGTGTTTGCCTGAACCTGACCGACGAGCTGGTGCTGACCAACAGCAAGACGCTGCCGCGCTTTGCCGTGATCAAGGTGATGAATAACCGGATGCAAGCCAGAGTTCGGGCACAGACACAATATCGGGAAGTGGGCTGACGACGGGGCCGTTATATGGCGACGAATAAGTCCGTTATAGGCCTGCTATATTGGTCTGATATTTAAGCGCTCAGTCTCTCTCTTGTTCCATTATTTGTCTTTTTCCTTCGTCTGGTCGTCACGACCATTTTCTGCCTGGTCCGGGCAAGATTTTCGAATTCTTTACGAATGTGATGGTAGACAACTGCCAGCCAAGAGCGGGATCCTGTCGCCCGCAAGGGGGAGGGGAGCGTTTGCCGCGCCTCTTGCCGTTTATATGGCGCCTTTGTCCAAGGTTCGAGTGCCGAGCGCGGGCCGATAAGGTATAATGCGGCACTATTTTTATGGCATCCCCGTGAGCGTGATGAAAGAATTTTTTGCAACCTGCCCCAAAGGGCTGGAAAACCTGCTGGCCGTTGAGCTGACCAATCTGGGTGCAGAGCAGGTCCGTGAGACCGTGGCCGGCGTCCACTTCAAGGGCGAACTGGCCATCGGCTACAAGGCCTGTCTGTGGAGCCGCTTTGCCTCCCGAATCGTGCTTGTGCTCTCCGAGTTCCAGATGAACGACGATCTGGACCTCTACCTCGGGGCCCATACCATTCCCTGGGAAGATCACTTCTCCGGTACCGCCACCATCGCGGTGGACTTTACCGGTACCAACGCCTCCATTCGCAATACCCAGTACGGTGCCCTGAAGATCAAGGACGCCATCGTCGATCGCTTCACCAAGCGCGGTCACGTGCGCCCGGATGTGGACAAGAAGTCCCCGGACATTCGCATCATGGCGCACCTTGGCAAAGGCAAGGCCAATATCACGCTGGACTTGTCAGGCCCGGCGCTGCACCAGCGCTTCTATCGCCAGGGCACCGGCGAGGCGCCCCTCAAAGAGAACCTGGCGGCGGCCATGATTGCCCGCAGCGGCTGGGCCGGCGAGCCCATGATGGACCCCATGTGCGGCTCCGGTACCCTGCTGATTGAAGCGGCCTTCATCGCTGCCGACATGGCGCCTGCGCTGCGCCGTGAGCGCTTCGGTTTCGATCGCTGGCTGCAACACGATGGTGAACTGTGGCAGAGTCTGATGATGGAAGCCCAGGTACGTGCCAAGCGCGGCATGCAGCGCTGCGAGGTGAAACTGTTCGGTTGCGATGCGGATACCCGGGTCCTGATGAAGGCCCGTGACAACGCCAAGGCCGCCGGCGTGGATCATCTCATTACCTTCAAGCAGGCCGATGTCACCAAGCTGGAAAATCCGCTGCCAATGCCGGCTGTGGAAGGAGAGAGCCGTCAGGTCGGCATGCTTATCTCCAACCCGCCCTATGGCGAGCGTCTCGGTGAATTCCCGGCGTTGCTGGAAGTGCATCAGGCCCTTGGCGATGCCCTGCGCCGCGGCTTCCAGGGGTGGAAGGTCACCATTCTCTCCGCCTCTCCCGAACTCCTGAGCTGCCTGCGCCTGCGTGCCGACAAGCAGTATCGCCTGTTCAACGGCGCCCTCGAGTGCCAGCTGCGCAACTACCAGATCGCCCTCGATGCCGTCGCTTCCCAGAAAGAGGTGGCCCAGGACTTTGCCAACCGTCTGCGCAAGAATCTGAAGACCCTCGAGAAATGGGCGAGCAAGGAGAACCTCGATTGCTACCGCCTCTATGACGCGGACTTGCCGGAATACAACGCCGCCATCGACCGCTATCAGGATTATCTGGTGGTACAGGAGTACGCGGCGCCCAAGGACATTCCCGCCCAGAAAACCCGCCAGCGTCTGCTGGACATGGTGCAGGCCGCCATCAAGGTGACCGGCATGGACGGCGAGAAGGTGATCCTGAAGGTGCGCGAGCGCCAGGAAGGCAAACAGCAGTACCAGAAGCTCTCCGAAGAGCAGCACCGGATGGAAGTGCAGGAGTACGGTGCACGCCTCTGGGTCAACCTCTACGACTATCTGGACACCGGCCTCTTCCTCGACCACCGTCAGACCCGCCGCATGCTGGGCCAGATGGCTCGGGGCAAGCGCTTCCTGAACCTGTTCGCCTACACCGGCAGTGCCACCGTGCACGCGGGGCTCGGCGGCGCCCGCGAAACCACCACGGTGGACATGTCGCGCACCTACCTCAACTGGGCCCAGGACAACATGCGCCTCAACTCGCTGGTGGGCCGCGAGCACAAGTTCGTGCAGGCGGACTGCCTGAAGTGGTTGTCGGAAGCCGACGAGCAGTACGACCTCATCTTCATCGATCCGCCCACCTTCTCCAACTCCAAGCGGATGGACGAGAGCTTCGACGTGCAGCGGGATCACCTGCTGTTGATGCAGCACCTCAAGCGCCTGCTCGCGGCGGACGGCACCCTGGTCTTCTCCAACAACAAACGCCACTTCAAGATGGACTTGGCCGGCCTTGACGCCATCGGTCTCAAGGCGCAGAACATCACGAACAAGACCCGGCCCAAGGACTTCGAGCGCAACCAGCATATCCACAACTGCTGGATCATCACCCACGCCGAGGCACAAGGCTGATGCTGACCCTGTTTCACACCGACGGCTGCCACCTGTGCGAACAGGCGTGGACGCTGGTGGAACAGGCCGGGATGGCCGCGCAGACCCGCCGCTGCGACATCCTGGAGGAGGAGGCCTGGCTCGAGGCTTACCGGGTGCGCATCCCGGTGCTGCAAGACAGTGCCGGCCGGGAGCTGGGCTGGCCCTTCACCCTGGGGGAGCTGCAAGGCTGGCTGGCACAGGGGTGAGCAGGATTTGACGACAAAACGGGGGCAGATTCACGCTGCCGCCCGTTTTTTCATAAGCAATAAGGAACAAACATGGCTCTTTTGACATTGCACGGCGCGTCCCTGTCGTTCAGTGATTTTCCGCTGCTCGACCATGCCGAGCTCACCATAGAGCGGGGCGAGCGCCTCTGTCTGGTGGGTCGCAACGGGGCGGGCAAGTCCACCCTGATGAAGGTGATTGCCAGCGAACTGCCGCTGGACGACGGCCGTCTGGTGTTGCAACAAGATTTGAAAGTGACCCGCCTCGAGCAGGATCCGCCCGCCTCGAGCGAGATCACCGTGTTCGATTACGCCGCAGAAGGGCTGGCCGGGGTAGGGGAGCTGCTCAAGCAGTACCACCATGTCTCCCACGCCCTGGCGCACGACCCTTCCGATGCCAACATTCGCACCATGAGCCAGTTGCAGGAGCAGCTCGACTATCAGAACGGCTGGCAGTACGAAACCCGCATCAATCAGGTGCTGACCCTGCTCGATCTCGACCCTGATGTGACGCTCGACAGTCTGTCTGGCGGCTGGCTGCGCAAGGTGGCTCTGGCCCGCGCCCTGGCGTGTGACCCGGACCTGTTGCTGCTGGACGAGCCGACCAACCATCTGGACATCGATGCCATCAACTGGCTGGAAGAGTTCCTCAAGGACTTTCGTGGCGCCATCGTCTTCATCTCCCACGACCGGGAGTTCATCCACAAGCTGGCGACCCGGATCATCGATCTCGATCGCGGCGTGATCACCTCCTGGCCCGGTAACTATGACGAATATCTGCAAGGCAAGGAGGAGTGGTTGCGGGTCGAGGAGCTGAAAAACGCCGAGTTCGACCGCAAGCTGGCCCAGGAAGAGGTGTGGGTCCGCCAGGGGATCAAGGCGCGTCGTACCCGCAACGAGGGACGGGTGCGGGCCCTCAAGGCGATGCGCATGGAGCGCACCCAGCGCCGGGAACTGCAGGGCAAGGCCAAGCTGCAACTGGACGAGGCGGGCCGCTCCGGCAAGCTGGTGTTCGAGACCGAGGGGCTGGGGCTGGACTTTGGTGATCGCACCCTGTTCCAGGGACTGGATCTGCAGGTGCTGCGCGGGGACAAGATTGCTCTGGTTGGCCCCAACGGCTGCGGCAAGTCGACCCTGATCAAGCTGCTGATGGGCCAGCTCGAGGCGAGCCGTGGCTCGGTGCGCCAGGGGACCAACCTGGAAGTGGCCTACTTCGATCAATACCGTGAGCAGCTCGATCCCGAGAAGACGGTGGTGGACAACGTGGGGGAGGGCAAGCAGGAGGTGATGGTTCGCGGCCGCTCCCGCCACATCCTTGGCTACCTGCAGGACTTCCTGTTCGAGCCCAAGCGGGCGCGCACCCCGGTCAAGGCCTTGTCAGGGGGCGAGAAAAACCGTCTACTGTTGGCCAAACTCTTCCTCAAACCCAGTAACTTGTTGATTCTGGATGAACCAACCAACGACCTGGATGTCGAAACGCTGGAATTGCTGGAAGAGCTGCTCACCGATTATCCGGGCACCCTGCTGCTGGTCAGCCACGATCGCCGTTTCATCGACAATACCGTGACCGGCTGCTGGCTGTTTGAAGGGGATGGACGGATCAGCGATTATGTCGGGGGCTACGCCGACATGATGGCCACACGAGCCCTGCAGGCCGCCCAACAGACGGCCAAGCCGGCCCCGGTCAAGGTGGCAGAGCCTGTCGCATCGGCAGCGGAGCCTGCGAAAAAAACACGAAAACTCTCTTACAAGTTGCAACTGGAGCTGGATAATCTGCCAGCCCGGCTGGAACAGTTGGAAATGGAACTCGATGCCCTGCAGGCCGAGATTAACCACCCCGGTTTCTTCTCCCTGCCAGCAGAGCAGACCCAGCCCAAACTGGATGCATTGAATGCGGCAGAGGCCGCATTGGAACACGCCTTCTCCCGTTGGGAGGAGTTGGAAGCGTTGAAACATCAAGACTAAGGAAGTAGATGAAAAAGCAATTATCCATGCTGGCCATCCTGGTCGGCGCCAGCCTCAACGCGCAGGCGGCACAAAGCTCCTTTTTCACCATCGTCGATGACGAAGTCAAAGGCTATGCCAGCGGGATCAGCGGCGATGCCAACGGCCTCATCGGGCTCAACACCAAGAACAACATGGCGGAATACTTCTCCACCGTGCGGTTTGCCGACTTCCTGGTGGATCGTTTCCGTTTCGAGCAGGGTTGCATGCTCTCCAACTCGGTCTGCAACTCCTTCTGGAGCGACAACTCGGGCTTTGCCTACCAGTGGCGTCGCGACTTCCTGGACAAGGTGGATCAACGCAGCAACCTGGGCTACGTGACCAGCTCCGAGGTCGATGGCCTGGTGACGGCCCTCGGGGATGTTCCGGAGGATCGGGTCGGTTACAAGATGAATGGCAAGCTGCGCACCGCCTTTGCCGTGGTCAATGACGGCAACCCGGTCGAGCTCAAGGATGCGGCCAGCACCCACGGCCTGAGCGTACCCACCTCCATCAAGAAGCTGGACAACGGTCAGTATCTGGTGACCGGTACCGCGGCCAGCGACAAGTATCGCCACAAGGTGGGCGGTGATTTCTACAAGTGGTGTTTCGAGACGGGCAATGACAGCCAGTACGGTGACTTCCGCTACTGCCCCGGGGTCGATACCCAGGCGAGTTTCTGGCTGCTCAACAGCTCGGGCGGGTTCAACAAGCTGATGCAGGCCGGCACCTATGGCCATCAGCGTGACGAGGTGCTGCAAACCGCTTCTGCACTGGGCGTGGCCAAGTACAACGGCACCCTCTACGGCGTGGGCTACAGCTCTACCGGCGAGGTGGGCACCGGTGATCTGGATGGCCGCAACCTCGCCAGCTACTGGACCCTGGATACGGCTGCCGGCACCGTGGGCACCACCAAGATCATCCCGCTGCCGGATGGCGAGCCTGGCAAGGACGATGCCAAGCTGCAACACAGCTGGGCCGTGGCCGTCAACGACAACGGCTACGTGATCGGCAACCAGCGCTATCGCATCAACAAGGGTCAGAACCGCCCGGTGGAGATGTTCCTGTTCAACCTGAGCAAGCCGGGTACGGCGGCCAGCCTTCCTCTTCAAGACAAGCCGGTCTCGGGGGCAGGCTCGGAAGCGGCCGCCATCAACGAGCACAACATGGTGGTTGGCTGGCGCGACTCCCGCCATCAGACCCAACCGGTGGTCAATGGCACCAACCGCATGCAGGAAGCCTTCCTGCTGAACGCGGCCGCCCCGGCCAACAGCTGGTATCTGAACGATCTCATCTGTGGCAAGGATGACGCCGGCAACAAGCAGTGTGCCCAGAACGGCAAGTACTATCACATCGCTTATGCCAGCGGCATCAGCAGCGACGGCACCATTGCCGCGACGGCGTATCGCTATGACAGCGAGAGCGACCTCAACAAACGCGCCAACGCCACCGTGGTCGCCGTCAAACTGACGCCGGCCGTGGCGGATTATCAGGGCAATGCCCCGGCCAGCTATGTGGTCAGCAATGCGCCGGTCAACAACCAGACCGGTCAGGATGGTGGCGAGGGCGGTGGTGGCAGCCTGTTCTGGTTGACTCTGCTGGCGCTGCCCTTTGCCTGGCTGCGTCGCTATCAGCGATAAATAAGTGTCATCAAAAATTAATGCAGTTCAGTATCTTGTGTCACAACCCCTGAATAGCATGGAATTTTTGTTTGACCCTGCCTCCCCCCTGGGGTAAAGATGAAGGCGACCGGTGAAAAACTGGTCGCTTTTTTTGTTCCACGAAGAGGGTCGTAGATGATGAAGAGACAGAAACGGGACCGTCTGGAGAGAGCTCGCGCTCGTGGTTATCAGGCTGGCGTAGTCGGCAAACAGAAAGAAGCGTGTCCGTACCAGTGCCTGGATGCCAGGGGCCATTGGCTTGGTGGTTGGCGCGATGCCATGGAAGGGCGAGGCTCAGGCCTCTTCATGAAGTAACCGATACTTCATCACTCATTACAAAAGGAAAGGGGCCATCGTGGCCCCTTTACGTTGTCTCTGCTCACCCAGGAGCAGGATCAGAATGCGGTGGTGTCTTTGAACAGGCCCACTTTCAGATCGGTGGCGCTGTAGATGGGGCGACCATCCACTTCCACGACGCCATCGGCAATGCCCATGACCAGTTTGCGGTTGATGACGCGCTTGAAGGTGATTTTGTAGGTGACCTTCTTGGCCGTCGGCAGGATCTGGCCGGTGAACTTGACTTCACCGACACCCAGCGCACGTCCCTTGCCAGGACCCCCTTTCCAGCCCAGGAAGAAGCCGACCAGTTGCCACATGGCATCCAGGCCCAGGCAGCCAGGCATGACGGGATCGCCGGGGAAGTGGCAGTCGAAGAACCAGAGATCCGGCGTGATATCGAGTTCAGCCAGGATTTCACCCTTGCCGTGCTCGCCGCCATGGTCGTTGATCTTGACGATGCGATCCATCATCAGCATGTTGGGGGCGGGCAGCTGGCTGTTACCTTCACCAAATAATTCGCCACGGCTGCAGGCAAGCAGCTCTTCACGGGTAAAGGACTCTTTGCCTTGTTCGCACAGGGAGAGGCGGGGATCAGTGGTGTCGTTATCTAGGGTCACGCTGTTTATCCTTCATATGGGTCAAAGCCGGGCCAATTTAGCTTACAGATGTTCGCCAAACAACTCCGATCACTTCATTTAACGGCCAAGCAGCCGGTCCAGCAGGCTGCGCAGCAGGCCGCCACTCTTGGTTGCCGTGCCATTGAGTTCGTCCAGTCTCTCCTGGATGCGGCCAAACAGGGTATCCGGCATGTCAGGCTCCCCAGCAACGCAGCCGGTGAGCAGCTCGATTGCCTCTTCCACGTGATCCACCGGGTGGATGTGGAACTGGCCGGCCTCTACTGCCGCGATCACTTCATCAGAGAGGTTGAGCTGCTGGGCGTTGGTGCCTGGCAGCAGAATGCCTTGCTTTCCGGTGAGACCGTGGATCTTGCACACCCGGAAGAAGCCCTCAATCTTCTCGTTCACGCCGCCCACGGCCTGCACATTGCCGAACTGGTCGACCGCACCGGTCACGGCGAAGTGCTGATAGATGGGCTGGCGGGCGAGGGCGGAGAGCAGGGCACACAGGCCGGTCAGGGAGGCGCTGTCACCATCGATCTCGTGGTATGACTGCTCGAACACCAGGTTGGCCGAGAGCGGCGAGGGGTTCTCTGCGCCGAACTTGTTGGAGAGGTAGCCGTGGATGATCATCATGGCCTTGGCGTGAATGTGCCCGGCGAGCTCCGCCTTGCGCTCGATGTCAGCAACATCGCCATCCCCGAGGTGGACGGTCGCGGTGAGGCGTACCGGCTCCCCGAAGTCATAGGGATGGCCGGCCACCTGGATGACGGAAAGCCCGTTGATCTGGCCAACCTCTTCACCGTCGGTCTGCAGCAGGATCTGGCCGTCGATGACACCCTGATCCGATTGCTCCACCAGATAGTTGAGGCGGTAATCCTGTTCTTCCAGGGCGAGCAGGATATGTTCGTCAGTGACGCAGATCGCTTCCAGCTCGCGGGCCAGGCTGTCGGCCATGCGCATGATGGCGCCGAGCTGTACCTCGGAGAGGGATAGCCACTCCTGGTGGTCACACAGGCGGCTGGCATGGCGACAGAGGGCGAGGAGGGCACCTGGGGTGAAATCCAGCAGCGCCCAGCGCGCTCGCAGCCAGGCGAGATATTGCAGGAAGGCGGGGAGATCTTCCTCGATGTTCACTTCGGAGACCAGATCGGCACGCAGGAAGATGCGCTCCGCCATGTCCCTGTCCAGCATCTGGAATTCCGCCACGTCCAGCCTGTCACCGACCAGGATCAACTTGAACCGGATGGGGGTCGCCTCCGGGGTGAAGAACGGCGTCAGCGTCTTGCCTTCCTGATAGGCATTCCAGTCCAGCTCGCCTTTTTGCATGGCGTTCTTGAGCTTGAACCAGAGATGAGGCTGATCCAGCAGCTCATCAAGCTGCAGTATCAGGTAACCACCGTTGGCTTCCCGCAGCAGACCAGGTTCCAAAAGGTGCTGGTTGGCGTAAACGGAGCCTTGTTCCGTCTGATAGTTGATGGAACCGAACAAGGTATCCCAGTTCAGGTCACGGCCGTAGACGACAGGGGCTTGCTGATCCTCATGATGGATCAGCAGGTTGATGAGCACCGGGTGCTGGAACTCGAGGCCCTGGGCGACATGGGCGGCCAGATCGGAGAGGAAATCCACGATCTTGGGGTCGTTGTTCTGTTTGCGGATGATCCGGGTGACCAGCCGCTCGGCGTCGAGATGGTGGCTCATCAGCTTGAGCAGCTCACCGACCATTTCGCAGAACTCGAAACCCGAGCCCGGTTGCAGGCGCAGCCAGATGGGCTTGAAAGGGTTGTTGAGATTCTCGGTATAACAGAGATCGAACAGGTCGCCATCCTTGCCATTCGAAGAGGCGATCAGGGTCTGGCAGACATTCTCGTAATCTGCACCGGGGAAACCGTTGAGGATCATGACCGGGCAGTCACCATCAAAACTGGCCAGCCGTTTGATACCCGAAATCGCTCTGGGTTGCAGGGCGGCAAACGGAATGGGGTCGAGTTCGCCAAGTGTGGGGAACTGCTCAATCGAGAAAGCGGGTTTTAATTGTTCTGATGTTAATTCAGCCACTTAAGACATCCGGTCGGGGATAGGATCAATTGCCACCATTATACACAGTTCGGTTGAGGGTGACAGAATACCAAGATATCTGATTTAACATAATATGCATTATGCGCGGTGTCGGAATTATGAGTCCCAGGGCATGGTCAATCAAGGATTGTCTTTAGGTCCCGCGTCTTGGTTATGAGTGCAGTTTTATTGTTCACCACTGGTTATCAATCATATGTTCGGTTCTGGTCGAGCAAGTGGTCCAGCGGCTTGCGGCTGGCACTCTCGTGACGTTCCCGGTTGCCGGTGTGCAGGTACTTGGAGGTGGTGTCGATGCTGTCGTGTCCCGCATCGGCTTGTACGTGGGATAAAGGCCGGCCGTGCAGATTGATGTCATGGGTGATACCGGTATGGCGAATGGAGTGCGGCGTCAGGGTTCGCATTTCAGCGGCATCCTGATCAAAACCGTCTTGTTCGGCGAGGCTTGCGGCCTGTTCAAATACCGCCATTACCAAGTCTCGTAGCTGGCGGATACCCAGATTGGCATTGAGTTCGCCTTGTTCGCGGCCATGGGCCGCCGCCTTGTGGCGTACGAACAGCGGGGTCTGCTCCCCGGGGGCCGGCAGTGGCGAAAGTCCAAGAAAGGTACGATAGCGAGCCAGGGCTTCGAGCAGAGCTTGAGAAACGGCTACGGTGCGACGTTTACCGCCTTTGCTGCGGGGAATGTCATAACCCCAGACGCCCGTTTTGGCGTCACGTCGAAACTGGCCCATGACGGGGCTGAAACCCGGCCTGGCCGCCACCTCGGAAATCCGCAGATAACAGGCATACATCAGACTGATGAGAAAGCGGCTGCGCTCATGTTGTGCCGGGCATTCGGCAGCGAGCTGTTCGGCGGCTTGCATCACATAGGACCATTGCAGTTCGGTGAAGGATTGCGCGTCTTCACCAGCCTCCTGGGGGCCCGCACGTTTAACCCGCTGCAGCAGGAGCGCCGGATTGCGATCCATGTACTCCTCCTGGATGAGAAACTGGAAGAAGGCGGACAAAATGGCGAGTTTTGTCTTCATCGCCTGCTCACTCAGTCGATACGGCAGCTCCCGGCCCAGTTCCCGCTTGCCAAGAAACGGACGCCACAGGGGGTTTGGCAACCGTTCCCCCCACTCCTTGTCGAGCACGAACTGGGCGACGTTGCGATAGGCAATCAGTCCGGACGGTGGCGCCTGGCAATAGTCGAGATAGCGCATCATGATGCGCCTGGTGAGATCCCTGGGGCTGATGGCCACCTCGCAAAAACACCAGTGCAAAAAAGTGGTCAGCTCACTGCGATAGGTCTTGTAGTTGTTTTCGCTGTGGCGCTGCTCCAGCAGCCAGTCGACGGCCAGCTCATACACGATCCCCGCGTCGGGGACCTTGCCAAGACTCAGGGTGGCGAGGTATTGGTTGACCTGGGGATTGCCCGCCTCAAGGTGGTCCACGTTATCGAACAGTGGCATGGCGGGTGGAAGTGCTGGATGAGTCATGATGGTGTGTGATGTCGGTTGAATGTTTTGAACGGGGCCGCCCCCCTGATGCCGATAAATGGGGTTATCGGCATCAGGGCTTGCAGTGCGCCTTGGGGGCAACGACCTGAGGCATCTTGCTGTGATACCCCATGATGACGAGCAATCGGCATATTCAATGAATATGCAGTGTGGTTAGAAAGTTCTCGGGGAAAATAGTCGTGATAATGACTTAAGTTGCACTTTTCATGAATGAGAGAGCGGCTTCTGCCTCACATCCCCTTCCCCGCCCTTTCGTCTCAAGCCACGCTCTTCAGGGGCTTCCCCTTTGGCAGTTCAGTATCCAGCTTGTCTTCTTTGGGGGGATTCCCCTGCCCTTTTCCACCGCGCAATACCTGCTGCAACTGATCCCGCTGCTCGGCCAGATAAAAGGCCAGACTCTCCTGCTGCTCCGGTGCAAGCGCGACCGGCGCACCCGCCAGCAGTGTCATCAGCTCATCGGCGGTGTCCAGCAGTTTGTCATAGGCATCCGCCTCTTTCTTGCTGGCAAAGGTCATCTTCTCCACTCCCCCACGTACCACAACATACTTGATCTCAACGGCCATCGCGGCGCCCTCCTGATGATAGTGATTACAAGTATATGTACGTATATACAGTATTGCAAATACCCTCAGCATGTCGGCGTGCATCGCCAGCTCCTGCTTGGCTAGCGGCGGCCAGTTCACAGCGGAAAACACGTCTTTTCAAAGGGGGCTGTGCAGCGCGGCAAGACAGGGCAGGCGTTTTAAGGTAAATTTCATCAATTCCTTCAACAGGTTGAATCGTATGTCGGATCCGCACTCGGTGATTGTCTGTCCGGCCTGTGACTTGCTGATCGAACGCAAGTTGCTGCCGTTGCGCCGTCACGCCCATTGCCCCCGCTGTCATCAGCATCTCTATGGGCGCTATGCCTTTCGCCCTTCCCAGTTGATGGCGCTGACCATCACCGGATTCCTGTTGCTGCCTTCCGCGTTTTTTGAGCCTTTGATCTATCTTCGTCTGGCGGGCGTGAACTCGGACGCCAACCTGATCAAGGGAATTATGATGCTGTATGCCGAGAGCGAGCTCTGGGTGGCAACACTGGTGCTCTGGTGCGCCGTGCTGGCGCCGACAGGGCTGCTGCTCGGGATCTTTGCCCTCGCCTCCGGCCTGGCCAAGCGCTGGCATCTGCTGGCGTGGACCCTCAAAGCGGTCGAGGTATTTCGCCATTGGGCCATGCTGGAGGTGTACATCGTCAGCCTGCTTGTCGCCCTGTTCAAGCTTATCGACATCGCCGACGTGCGCCTGGGAGGCGGTCTGCTGAGCCTGGGTTGTCTGATGCTGCTCAACATGACGTTGCTGATCCTCTTTGATCCTGCCCCTTACTGGGAGCGGATTCCGCTGCAACACGCCTCCCGGGAGCCGGACCATGTCCCCGATCAGCGCCCGTGAACTGGGGCTTTGCCGCTGCCATACCTGCGGGTTGCTGGTGCGCCATCAACATGGCATGAGCTGCCCTCGTTGTCACACCCCCTTGCAGATGCGCATTCCCCATTCCCTCGCCTGGTCATGGGGCCTGCTGGCGCTGGCCACCTTCATGTTGTTGCCTGCAAACCTGCTGCCCATCACCCACTTCTACAACAAGGGATTATTGCAGTCCGATACCATTTTCAGCGGTATCATGGCGCTCTATCGCAGCAAGATGTCCGGCATCGCCACCATAGTGCTCACCGCGAGCATCATTGTGCCCATCGGCAAGATCCTGGGTCTTGGCTGGATCTGCTGGCAGTTGCAGCGCAGCAAGCCGGTGCGCCGCAAACGCCAGCTCGTCATGTACCGCATCATCGATTTCATCGGACGCTGGTCCATGCTGGACCTGTTCGTCATCTCGCTGATGGTGGCCCTGGTGGATCGCGGCGTGCTGCTCAACGTGCGTGCCGGCCCCGGGGCGACGGCGTTCGCCGGCGTGGTGGTGCTCACCATGATGTCGGCCAGGATGCTCGATACCCGCCTGTTGTGGGACAAGGCGGCCCGTTAATGTTTTTTGTGTCGAACGCGCTGTGCATCACAGCCAATGTAAGGAGTCGGTATGGTCGGGGCTGAGCCCGTCATTGAGAAGCACCGCTGGTTATCCCCGGTCTGGTTGCTGCCCTTCATCGCCCTCTTGCTGGCGGGAGGCTTTCTCTACCAGCAGTGGACGAGCAGTGGTCAACTCATTCGCATCAACTTTGCCCAGGGCAACGGTATCTTGCCGGGCAAGACCCAGTTGCGCTATCAGGGGGTCGCCATCGGCGTGGTCCAGGAGCTGGAACTGGCACAGGATGGTCGCAAGATTGCGGTGCTGGCCAAGGTGGACAGCCGTGCCCGCTCCCTCATACGCAAGGGCTCCGACTTCTGGCTGGTGAGTCCCAAGGCGTCACTGACCGAGATCTCCGGCCTGGACACCCTGGTGTCCGGCAACTACATCAACCTGCAACCCGGACGGGAGAACAACCCGCTGGAGGATGAGTTCGATGCCCTGGATGGCCCTCCCCCCGGTTATCAGGCCCAGGGGCGCACCCTGCACCTGACAGCCGATTCTCTGGGGTCGGTGGGCATCGGCGCCAAGATCTATTTCCGCGGGCTGGAGGTGGGCAGTGTCATCAACACCCGTCTTGGGGAAGAGAACCAGAACGTGATCCTGGATCTGGTGATCGAGCCGCGCTTCGAGCACCTCGTCAAGGCGGATACCCGCTTCTGGAACATCAGCGGCATCAAGGGCTCCTTCAGCCTGGCTGGCGTCAGCGTGGAGGCGGGCAGCCTCACCTCCATCCTGAGCGGCGGCATTGCGTTTGACTCCCCCAAGGATTCTCCCGTGGCGCAAAAGGGGGTCAACTTCATCCTCTACAAGGGGCTGGCCGAGGCCGCCCGGGGTGAGCGCATCACCATCCAGGCGGGGACTCTGCCCATCAAGGAAGGGATGCCCATCCTCTATGAGGGCATCGAGATTGGACGAGTCGACCCCATTCGCCTCACCGAACAGGGGCGGAGCGTGACGGCCCTCATCAACCCCGAACAGGCGTTCCGGGTGACCGGCAAGAGTCGTCTGGTGTGGGAGACGGTCTCTCTCTCCCCTGCCGGGATCAAGCATGCGGATCGCCTGCTGGCCGGGCCCGCCATTCGTCTGGACTATGAACCCGGTAAACGGGTCAACACCATGACCCTGGAGAGCCAGGCACAGCGCGGCGGCATCAAGCTGACCCTGCAGGCAGAGGATCTCGCTGGTTTGAGCGAAGGGGCTCCGCTCTGGTTCAAGGGGTTGCAGATAGGTCAGCTCGGGGCACTGACCCTGGATGTCGGCGGCAATGCCAGTGTCGAGCTGCTGGTGAACGAGCGTTATCGCCATCTGCTGCAACGGGCTCGCTTCTATCGCGCCGCCCCCTTGCAGGTGGAGGCGGACCTCAGCGGTATCAAGGTGGAGACCAGCCCGGCCAGTGCCTGGTTGGCGGGGGGCATCAAGCTGGTACAGGCTGCGAAGGGTGACAGGATTGACCGCCTCTACCCCAGCCAGGAGCTGGCCCTGCTTGGGAGCCGCCATGCCAAAGCGGTCAGCTGGACGCTGCGTGCCGCTCAGGCTGATGGTATCGGTGTGGGCTCCCCCGTCTTCTACCTGGGACTGGAAGCGGGCAAGGTCAAGGCGCTGGATGCCGATGGTCGCGGTGTGGCCATCACCCTGGAGATCGATGCCATCTATGCTCCTTTGCTCAAGCAGCAACCTCAGTTCTGGAAGAAGGCCGCCATCGACGGCAAGATCCGGCTCGACGGCGTGCAGGTCAAGATGGGGAACCTCGCCACCCTGCTGCGTGGTGCCATCGAATTCGACAAGCTGGGGACAGGTCGCAGCAGTCATCAGCTCTTTGACAGCAAGGAGCAGGCAAGCTCCCAGGTGCGCACCCTCACCCTCACGGCGGATCACAACCCGGGTCTCGGGGTCGGCAGCCCCATCCGCTATCGCGGAGTGGACATCGGCAAGGTGGAGCAGGTGGAACTGGATCCGACCCTGGGCCAGGTAAGCTTCAAGGCCGAGCTGAATGAGCAATATGCCGCGCGCTTCCTGCAATCCGGGGCGCGCTATGCCCTGGTGCAGGCCAAGGTCGGGCTGGGGGGCGTTGCCCACCTCGATACCCTGATCAAGGGGGCCTTTGTGGAGGCGACACCGGGCCGGGGGGCTGGCAAGGAGACCTTCCCCTTGAGCCAGAGTGGCCCCGCCGGTCTTGCCCTGACCCTCAAGAGCCCCTCCGTCGATGGCATCAGCGTGGGCAGCCCCCTGCTGTTTCGCAAGATGGTGGTGGGCAGCGTCACCGGCGTGACCCTGGCCCGGGATGGCAGCGAGGTACTGATCGATGTGAATGTGGATGGACAGTACGCCCATCTGATACGCGCCAACAGCCGCTTCTGGAATGTCTCCGGGGTCAAGGCCGATATCGGTCTGACCGGTGGCACCATCGAGGTCGAAACGGTGCAAAGCCTGCTGGCGGGCGGAATTGCCTTCAATACGCCGGAGCGGGAGATGGGCGCGACCGTCAAGGCGGGCCATCGTTATCCGCTTCATGCCAAGGCGGAAAAAGAGTGGCTGGAGTGGAGTCCCCGCATCTTGCCCTGAGTTATTCCCCTGCTCGTCAAAAACCGGCCTTGTGCCGGTTTTTTTATGGCCTCATGGACTCCCCCATCAAGAAGGGCCGCGCACTGTGGTAAGATGTCGCCCCTCATTTTGGGTCAGCGAGATTGCGCCGTGCACGACAACACCTACCTCCCCGATCACTTCCTGCGTCACATTGCGGAGTTCATGCCATCCCATCTCTCCATGGAGGCATTCGTGGCGAGTTGCCGGCAGCCGCTGCGGCGCAGCATCCGGGTCAACACCCTCAAGGTCACGGTATCCGAGTTTGTCGCCCGCATGGCGCCGCTTGGCTGGCAGCTGGATCCCGTGCCTTGGTGTGAAACCGGCTTCTGGCTCACCCGCAGTGATGAGAGCGTTCCCCTTGGCAACACGGCCGAGCATCTGTGCGGCCTCTTCTATATTCAGGAAGCGAGCTCCATGTTGCCGGTGACGGCGCTCTTTGCCAGTGAGCAAACCAGAGGGGATGGCATGTTGCTGGACGCGGCCGCCGCCCCTGGCTCCAAGACTACCCAGATCGCGGCGCTGATGGAGAACCGCGGCATGCTGATCGCCAACGAGTTTTCCAGCAGCAGGCTGAAAGTGCTGAGCGCCAATATCCAGCGCTGCGGTGTGACCAACGTCGGCATGACCCATTTCGATGCCAAGGTCTTTGGCCAATGGCTGCCGGAAACCTTCGACGCCATCCTGCTCGACGCCCCCTGCTCCGGGGAGGGGACAGTGCGAAAAGATGAAGACGCACTGCGCAACTGGAGCCTGGAGAGCATCGAGGAGATCGCCGCGGTGCAGCGTGGCCTGCTGGAGAGCGCTTTTCACGCCCTCAAACCCGGCGGCGTACTGGTCTACTCCACCTGCACCCTGAGCCTGCAAGAGAACCAGGACGTCTGTCAGTCACTGCAAGAGAAGTTCGGCGATGCCTTCAGCTTTGACTCGTTGGCCGATCTCTTTCCGGGAGCGGAGAAAGCCTGTACGCCGGAGGGATACCTGCATGTGTGGCCCCAGATCTTCGACAGTGAGGGCTTTTTCGTTGCCCGGTTGCACAAGCATCACTCCGTGCCCAACACCATGTTCAAACCTGGCAAGCTCGGCAAGTTCCCCTTCTCACCGCTGCCAGAGAAAGAGGCCGGCCCCATGCTGCGGGAGATTGAAGGGCATTTTGGCATCGTGCCCCATGGCCAACTGTTTGGCCGCAATGACGAGATCTGGCTCTTCCCTCATGCCTTCGAGCAGGTACAGGGGAAGCTGCGTTTCGATCGCATCGGCATCAAGCTGGCTGAAACCTTCAAGAAGGGATATCGATTGACCCATGAATGGGCTCTGGCTTACGGCCATGAGGCGAGCAAGGGATGCGTCGAGCTGGATGCCGCCAATGCCCGTGAATTCATGATGGGACGAGATGTCTGGCCAGAGCAGGATGCCGGGAGTGGGGAAGTGATCGTTCGTTACCAGGGGCACCCGCTCGGCATGGGGAAATGGGTGGGGAGTCGCATCAAGAATGCCCTGCCCCGGGAGCTGGTACGGGACAACAACCTGTTCAATGCGTGAGAGTGGGGTCGCTCGAGCAAAAACAGCGCCTGTTCGAGTCTGAAAAACCCCCACTCTGGTTGAACTTTTATCCGGTTCTTGAAATGCCTAGAGCCTTGTCTAAGCTTAAGGCTATCCGCATACCAGTTAGCGCACGGCTCTGCAAGGAGCCAATTCCCCTATGCCAGGTACAAGGAATTCGTACCTGGCTTTTTTTGTCTTCCTTTTTCAACCATGCCGGCACGATACCATCGTCTATTCGAGCATGTCTGCCGACTCGGGGACATCGCTCTGCTGCGCGTTGGTCGTTTGTTGCAGTTCGTGCTGATAGAGCAGATCGATCGCCTGCTCGATGAGGGATGCCTGACTGTCTTCCAGATGCAGGCCGAGTTCATGCAGCCGCTCGGCGTGACGGTTGCTTATCCAGCATTGCAACCGGCTGTGGGTTTCCTGCTTGCGCTTTACATGTTGACGCTGGCGTTCGGCGTTCTCTTGAGCGGCGCTTTTCTTCAATTCCTGGCTGCCGTGCCCCTCTGACATATCATTGTCGCGAATGTTATCTCTCATTTTTCGTTGGCATCTTCTACGAAAGTAAATCGGATTACGACTCTCCCACCGTCATGATGTCTGTGGAGGACGGATTGAATATACCATCAGATCAACAGGATATCATTTAACATAAAAAAAGCAGGGGCGCGGTTTGCTATAACAACCCATCCAGGGCGTGATCGGAGAACTTGTGTGCATCATCGAAATATTCCTGCAAGGTGCGCATGTCCTTGTGCCTTGTCACCTCGATGATCTTGTTCATCGGTTTGCCCGCCGTTACCGCAGAGGTGATGAATCCCCGCCGCAAACTGTGGCCACTGACGTGGAGATCGTCGATGGCCTGGCCGGTTCGCCGCTTGATCATCAGGTTGATACCTTGCGGCCCCAGGGGGTCTGCCATCAGCTGTCCCCAGCGATTCATCCGGCGAAACAGGGGGCCCTCAGCAATCCGGCTTTTTTTCAGCCATTGTTGCAGTGCAGAGACCGGGCAATACCGGGTACCTGGAATGAGTGCTATCTCCGATTCATGGAGCTGATGTTTGCTTGGTTTGAGACGAAGGCGTATCCCCTGCCCCACAAACTGCACGTCATTCACCTCGATCCTGGCCGCTTCCGATCGGCGCAAGGCGCCACTGAACATCAGGAGCAATAGGGTGTAATCCCGAAGTCCCGCCAGGTTGCAGGTATCTATCTCGTCCAGCACGCAGGCCAATGGTTTCAGGGTCAGCGCCCCCGTTTTGCGTTTGCGGTTATCACCGAGCCGTACTATGCCCCGCATCATCTCCTTTATCTCCGCATGCTCAGTCGGCATGGGGTGGATCCCCTTCTGCTTGAAGGCATAACGAATGCCGGCAAGCCGTCTTACTAGGGTGGCCGGTTTGCGAGGCTCCCCGTTGCGAAGCTCCCCCTTCCCTTCTTCCTTGTCGAGCCAGACCCAGTTGGCCAGGATGCCGTCGGCCTGATCCGCCAAAAAATTCATGATGTCGTGGTGTGTCGTCTGCAAGGGATCCAGCCCGTGGAGTTGGCACCAGGAGACAAAGATGCGGGTATCTGCCTGATAGGCATTGAGGGTGGAGTCGGCTTTGGCGCTGCGCAGGAAGCGTCTTGCCCGGCTGTTCAGCTGAGGATCGAAGACGCTCTGCAAGGATTGCTGAACTGGGTTTTGAAGGCTTGGGTAGTTCACTTAACTCTATGATTTAAAGCGGAGTTTCGGTGGATCTTACAGGATCATCCAGATCTATCAAGTATCGATAATGAATATTATCGATACTTATGAAGAGTGCTTTAACCCATTTCAGCTCCCTCATTTATTTCTCAAGTACCCTGTCATCTCTACTCCGTTTTATCAGGATTGTGGATTTAATCTCATCAGTATCCACCGCAAAAAAAAAGTGAGAGATAACAACTTGGCGTGATTGTTTTTGGATGGGTAATGATAATGCTGATTGTCATAGTAAAACGCCCCGCTATGCGGGGCGTTGTCTGTTATCGCTTTGCCAACTTGAACAATTCGAAGAAATTGTGGCTGGTGGCCTCCGCCAATTCAGCGAGCGATATCTGGCGAAGATCCGCGATAAATTGGGCGACGTCGCGAACAAAGGCCGGCTCATTCTCCCTCCCCCGGTGCGGAACCGGTGCCAGATAGGGAGAGTCGGTTTCAACCAGCAGTCGCTCCAGGGGCAACGCCTTGACCACGGCCTGCAGGGCTGAGGCGTTCTTGAAAGTGGCTATTCCCGAGATGGAAATGTAGAACCCCATGGCCATCGCGGCCTCGGCCATTTCGAGGGACTCGGTGAAGCAGTGCAGCACTCCGCCCACCTGTTCGGCCCCCTCCTCTCGCATGATCCGCAGCGTGTCTTCCTGGGCATCCCGGGTGTGGATGATGAGCGGTTTGTTCAGTGCCCGGGCTACACGAATATGTTCGCGGAAAGAGGCTTGCTGTACATCCTTGTTTTCCGGTGAATAGAAGTAGTCGAGCCCGGTTTCGCCGATGGCCACCACTCTCTCATCGGCCGCCTGAGTCAGCAGCAAGGCAGCATCCACCCCGGGATCCTGATTGAGCGGGTGGACACCGCAGGAGGCAAACACCTGGGGATAGGGAGCGATGGCCTCCATCATGGTCGGGAACTGGGCCTGGGTCACACTCACGCAGAGAAAATATCCCACGCTCTGCTGCGCCGCCTTGGCCAATACATCGGCCATGTCGGTCTGCTTGGAGCCATAACTCAAGCGATCGAGATGGCAATGGGAATCAACGAGTAACATAGACAACCTTGTTTATAACCAGCGATTGAGCCAGTTCATCAAATGGATGGTGGGATTGGAAAGCTGCCCTGGCTGACAAGCCTCTTTCAGCATAACCAGCTGCTGTTCGGCTTCCAGGAGCCGTTCGCTGGAGTGTTTCTCTGCCAGTTGCTGGCTGAGTGATGCAAGATCCGGCATTGCCAGTTGATGATGGCCGCAGCCAGCCTGAAGCTTGAGGGCATCACACAGGAAGAGCTGCAACCAGTGCTGCCGGACCTGAGTATCCTCGGCCAACTGGGCACAGACATTCGCCGCACGGGTGGGGGCCGATGCCAGCGAGACAAATCCGTCGAGCAATGCCCGTCTGGCATCATCTTGCTGTGCTTCGATGTAGCTCAGCACCCGCAGCGGCGCACCCTGGCAGATCCGCACCTGGGCCTGGGTGGCCTGATGGCCCTGCTCGGCGAGCCAGGCAAGGGTCTCCCCCTCAGAGGGGAGCTGGCAGACATGCTTGTGACAACGGCTCAAGATGGTGGGGAGCAGGCGAGATACCCGGGATGCGATGAGCAGCAACAGACTGTCGCCAGCCGGCTCTTCCAGCGTCTTCAGCAAAGCATTGGCGGCAGACTCCGTCATGCGCTCCGCCTCCTGAATGATCACCACCTTGCCGCGACCGAGCTGGGATGTGCTCTGGAGGCGGCTGCAAATCTCCCGGATGGCTTCGACACCTATGGTCTTGCCCTCGGGCCCCAGGGTGCCAAGATCCGGGTGATGCCCCTTCTCAAACAGTTGGCAGGAGTGGCACTGACCGCAAGGCTCACCTCGTTGTGGATGCTGACACAGGTGCAGTCGCGCCAGTCGCTCTGCAAGCTGCTCCTTGCCAAGACCAGGATCTCCTAGCAGCAACCAGGCGTGCCCGAGCCGTCCGGCCCGGGCCGTCTCGCTCAGGGCATGCCAATCCGGGATCAGCCAGGGATACATAGCCCCTCGCTTGCCAGATAATGCTCAAGGGCAGCCTCGATGGCGGCTTTGACTTGCGCCGGGGGCAACCCGGCATCGATGATCTGGATGGAATCATCGGCGGCCGCCAACTCGAGGTAACGCTGGCGGGTACGTTCAAAGAAGCCGATCTGCTCCAGCTCAATCCTGTCCAGCTCGCCGCGATGGCGGGCCCGCTGCAGGCCGATGGCAGGATCGATGTCCAGATAGAGCGTCAGATCCGGCTTGAAATCCCCGAGGACCGCCCGTTTGATGGCGCCGATGAGGTTCGCATCGATGCCGCGGCCACCCCCCTGATAGGCCTGGGAGGAGAGATCGTGGCGATCGCCCACTACCCAGATGCCGTCTGCCAAGGCAGGCTTGATCCGGGTCTCCACCAGTTGTACCCGGGAGGCGTACATCAACAGCAGCTCGGCCTCGACTGTCAGGCGCTCGTCGTGCACTTCCTTGACGATGGCCCGCATGCGTTCCGCCAGCGGCGTGCCGCCCGGCTCCCGGGTGCACTCGATCCGCGCAACTCCGTGGGCTTGCAGATAGTCGGTCACATAGCGCACCGCAGAGCTCTTCCCTGCCCCTTCCAATCCTTCAATCACGATAAATTTAGACATTAGGGTTTCTTCAATATGTATTCACGCACCGCCCGATTGTGTTCATCGAGGGTCTTGGAGAAGTAGTGGGCACCGCCCCCCTTGGCAACGAAGTAGAGATAGTCGGTCGATTTGGGGTTGAGCGCCGCCTCGATGGAGGCCTTGCCCGGCATGGCGATGGGCGTCGGAGGCAGACCGTCGATCACATAGGTGTTGTAGGGGTTCACGTCGGTTAAATCGCTGCGGCGAATGTTGCCATCGTACCTCTCCTTCACCCCGTAGATGACGGTAGGGTCGGTCTGCAACTTCATGCCAAGGCGTAGACGGTTGACGAACACAGAGGCAATCTGGGCTCGTTCATCCGGTTGGCCCGTCTCTTTTTCGATGATGGAGGCCATGATGAGCGCCTCATAGGGTGTCTTGTAGGGCAGATTGGCCTGACGCTTCTCCCAGGAAGCCTCCAGGAACGTTTTCATGTCCTGATAGGCGCGGCGCAGGATGGAAAGATCGCTGGCATGAGTGGTATAGGCGTAGGTTTCCGGCAGGAACCACCCCTCCAGCTTGCCATTTTCGATGCCGAGTTCCTGAGCCAGCTCGGTTTCGCTCTGCTCCAGAGTCAGGCGCTCCAGATAGGGGGCGCTGGAAAGTTGCTTCAGCCAATCCTCAAAACGGGACCCTTCGACAAAGGTCAGGCTGAAGTGAAACTCCTTGCCGGAAGCAAAGAGAGAGAGAGTCTCCTTGAGCGGCGCCCCTTCCTTGATTTCATAGGTGCCGGACTTGATGGCCACCAGTTCGGGATGACCGCGCAACCAGAGGCGCACCGCCCAGGGGCTGGTTTCCCCCTCTCCCAGTTCGGCAATCAGGCGCGCCGCATGGGCGCCTTTTTCGACGGTAAAGAGGCGGGTTGGCCCCTTGTTGGTGAGCGTCTCCACCTGTTGCCACTTGTGATACACGTACCCTCCGGCAACGGCGACAGAGAGTGCCGCCCCCGCGAGCAGGGTGTAAAGCCGATTAAACTTCAATGACCAAGCGCTCCTGTAAACGGCGGATCAATACCGGACTGGGATAGTGCATATCCCCGATGCTGGTGACCGGGACAATCCCCATCAGGGTATTGGTCAGCCAGACCTCTTCCGCCTGCCAGAGTGACTCCAATGGAGCTTCAACGACACGCAGTTCAATGCCCATCTGTTTAAGCATCGTCATCACGCGCTTGCGCATGATGCCATCGATCCCGGCGCGGGTGAGATCCGGTGTGAACACCGTCCTGCCGCGACGCCAAAACAGATTGGCGCTGACCCCTTCTACCAGAAATCCCCGGCTGTTCAAGACTATACCTTCGACCCCGCCGCGCGCAGCAAGTTCGCGCTTCAGCATCACTTGTTCGAGGCGCCCCAGCGTCTTGAGACCGGCGAGCATGGGACTGTCCCCAAGATGCTGCTGGCATACCAAGGCATTGATGCCGGTTTGCTGCCAATCATGATAATGCTCAGGATAAGGTGCCAAAGAGACGATGCGAGTGGGCGTGTCACAGCCTGCGCCGTCATATCCCCGCCCACCGGCGCCCCGGGTCAGCATTATCTTGACGACAGCCTGTGCCTGCCCAGAAGCCAGCTGCGCCGCCTCGTCGGCAAGCAGGTCCCAGGAGTGCTCGCCAAAACCAAGCCGGGCGTTGGCATGTTGCAGCCGGGCCAGATGGTCCTGCCACCAGAGTACCTTCCCTTCCCTCACCAGTATGGTTGTGAAATGACCATCACCGTATGCCAGCCCACGATCCCTGGCTGACAGTGTTTCTGTGGGTATTCCATTAATCAGCAAGGGGATCCCTCCGATAAAAAAGGCCCGATACTGCCGTATCGGGCCTTATCATTCGCCCAGAGCGAATTATACGCGTTTGAAGATCAGGGAGCCATTGGTGCCGCCAAAACCGAAGGAATTGGAGAGGGCATATTCGAAGCTGCCAGCCTTGGCAACATGCGGCACCAGATCCAGGTCGCACTCATCATCCGGCTTGTCCAGGTTGATGGTGGGAGGCACCATCTGGTCACGCAGAGAAAGCACAGTGATGATCGCCTCGATGGCGCCAGCCGCACCCAACAGGTGGCCTGTCATGGACTTGGTGGAACTGACCATCAGGGCGCTGGCATGGTCACCAAACACCTTCTTCATGCCGCGCAGCTCTGCCACATCCCCAAGGGGCGTGGAGGTACCGTGGGCATTGATGTAACCGATCTGCTCGGGTGCGATGCCAGCATCCTTGATGGCGTTCTTCATGGCGCGTGCGCCACCATCGCCGTCCGAGGGAGGGGCCGTCATGTGATAGGCATCCCCGCTCATGCCAAAGCCGACCAGCTCGGCATAGATCTTGGCGCCGCGGGCCTTGGCATGTTCATACTCTTCCAGCACCAACACGCCGGCACCGTCGCCCAGCACGAAACCGTCGCGATCCTTGTCCCAGGGGCGGCTCGCCTTCTGCGGTTCGTCATTACGTGTGGAGAGCGCCTTGGCAGCGGCAAAGCCGCCCATGCCCATGGGGGTGGAGGCTTTCTCGGCACCACCGGCAACCATCACGTCCGCATCGCCATAGGCGATCATCCGGCCAGCCATGCCGATGGCATGGGTACCCGTGGTACAGGCGGTAGTCACGGCGATGTTCGGGCCCTGCATGCCTTTCATGATGGAAAGATGACCGGACACCATATTGATGATGGTGGACGGAACGAAGAAAGGGCTCAGCTTGCGAGGGCCGCCATTGATGAGGCTGCTGTGGTTCTGCTCAATCAGACCCAGACCGCCGATACCGGAGCCGATGGCAACGCCTACCCGCTCCGCGTTCTCTTCGTTGATGATCAGGCCGGAATCTTCCAGGGCCTGAACACCCGCCGCCACGCCATACTGGATGAAGAGATCCATCTTGCGGGCTTCTTTGCGGTTGATGCCGAACTCTTCGGGGTCGAAATCCTTGACCAGGCCTGCGAAACGGGTTGCGAACTCGCTTGCATCAAAGTGGTCGATGAGGGAAATGCCGCTCTGCCCGTTGAGCAGGGCTTGCCAGCTGGATTCGGCAGTGTTGCCTACCGGGGAAAGCATCCCCAAGCCGGTCACCACGACTCTGCGTTTTGACACTGAGGTAGTCTCCGAGAGGTGTTTTGAAAGGGGTAAACATAAAAGAAGCGGCCCTTGGGCCGCTTCTTTCAGAACAGGAACTTATTCCTGATTAGCGGTGATGTAGTCGATAGCCGCTTGAACAGTGGTGATCTTCTCGGCTTCTTCATCAGGAATTTCGGTATCGAATTCTTCTTCCAGCGCCATTACCAGTTCAACGGTATCCAAAGAGTCAGCGCCCAGGTCGTCGACGAAGGAGGCAGCGTTCTTCACGTCTTCTTCTTTAACACCCAGTTGTTCGATGATGATTTTCTTTACGCGTTCTTCGATGTTGCTCATGACCTGAATTTTCCTTTAAAAATACGCTATTGCGTCTGGTTGGGGTAGTGTATTCAATTGACGTGAGTTTGCAAGTGACTTGCCGCTGGTCAAACCACGAAATTCGCCAAACTTCGGCGTATTATCGCAAATTTGAACAGAACTCACGACAAATTGATTACACCATGTACATCCCGCCATTAACATGCAGGGTTTCGCCGGTAATATAGGCGGCATCATCCGATGCCAAGAATACCACAGCGGCAGCAATTTCTTTCGGATCGCCCAAACGGGCAGCAGGCACCTGATTCATGATGCCGGCGCGCTGCTCTTCATTGAGCGCCTTGGTCATGTCGGTCTCGATGAAACCGGGAGCAACCGCATTCACCGTGATGCCACGAGATGCCACTTCACGGGCCAGCGACTTGGTAAAGCCAACCAGACCAGCCTTGGCAGCAGCATAGTTGACCTGACCGGCGTTGCCCATGGTGCCGACCACGGAACCGATGCTGATGATGCGACCGTTACGCTTCTTCATCATGGCACGCAATACCGGCTTACTCAGACGGTACAGGGAGGTGAGATTGGTGTCGATGATCTCGTTCCACTCGTCATCCTTCATCCGCATCAGCAGGTTGTCGCGGGTAATGCCGGCGTTGTTGATCAGGATGTCGATGTCGCCAAAACGCGCCTTGATGGCGGCGAAGACGGTTTCGATAGATTCCTGACTGGTCACGTTCAGTGCCATGCCGCAGCCTTGTTCACCCAGGTAAGCACTGATCGCCTCGGCACCGCTCTCGCTGGTCGCGGTCCCCACGACTTTGGCGCCACGAGCAGCAAACATCTCCGCAATCGCACGACCAATGCCACGGCTGGCGCCAGTGACCAACACAACCTTATCGGTAAAACTCATGACTTGCTCCTGTTTACTTGATCTGGGCCAGTGCCTGCTCGAACGAGGCGGCGTCGTTGGCGTGAATACCTTCCACTCGCGCATCGATACGCTTGGCCAGGCCGGTCAATACCTTGCCCGGGCCCATCTCGATCTCGAGGGTAACACCGTCGTTTGCCATGCGCTCTACCGTTTCAGTCCAGCGAACCGGGCTGAACAGCTGACGCACCAAGGCTTGCTTGATGGCGGCAGGATCCTGCTCACAAGAGACGTCAACATTATTGATGACGGCGATGGCAGGAACCTTGATCTCGATCCCATCCAGGGCGGCGGCCAGCTTTTCTGCGGCCGGTTTCATCAGGGCGCAGTGGGAGGGCACGGAGACCGGCAGCGGCAGGGCACGCTTGGCACCTGACTCTTTCATCAGCACGTTGGCACGCTCGACCGCCTCTTTGTGGCCGGCGATGACCACCTGACCCGGAGAGTTGAAGTTGACCGGAGAAACCACCTGCCCCTGGGCCGCTTTCTCACAGTTGGCAGCGATGCTTTCGTTGTCCAGACCGATGATGGCAGCCATGGCGCCAGTGCCTTCCGGTACGGCTTCCTGCATGGCCAAACCACGCAGCTCGACCAGCTTGACGGCATCGGCAAACGCCAGCGCGCCGCTGCACACCAGGGCGGAGTATTCCCCCAGGCTGTGGCCGGCCATCACGGCAGGGGTTACCCCGCCTTGTTGTTGCCACAGGCGCCACAGCGCGACGGAGGCGGTCAACAGCGCTGGCTGGGTACGCCAGGTTTTGTTGAGATCCTCGGCCGGGCCTGCCATCACCAGGGCAAACAGGTCATAGCCCAGCACCTGGCTCGCCTCGGCGAAGGTCTCTTTAATCACTGCGTGTTGCTCGGCCAGCTCGGCCAGCATGCCGACGCTCTGGGAGCCTTGTCCCGGGAAGGCAATGGCAAATCGGGTCATCATTGATTCCTTTAAGGTAAGACGAATTCGGTAAGCGGGCGCCCGAGGACCGGGCACCGCTCGGTATCAGAGGCGAACCAGCGCAGAGCCCCAGGCAAAACCGCCGCCGAAGGCTTCCAGCAGGACCAGCTGGCCGGGTTTGATGCGACCATCGCGCACCCCTTCATCGAAGGCGATGGGCACGGAGGCCGCGGAGGTATTGCCATGACGATCCAGGGTCAGGATCACCTTGTCGAGCCCCATGCCGAGTTTCTTGGCGGTGGCATTGATGATGCGGAAGTTGGCTTGATGGGGCACCAGCCAGTCCAGCTCGCTCGGCTCGACGTTGGCCGCAGCCAGGGTTTCGGTCACGATCTCGCTAAGGCGTGTCACCGCCACCTTGAAGACATCGTTGCCCTTCATGTACATGTAGGCTTCGAGCTCAGCACCCGGCATGCCGCGACGGGGCTGCGGCAGTTTGAGCAGCTCGCCATAACGGCCATCGGCATGCAGATGGGTGGAGAGGATCCCAGGAGTGTCGCTGGCACCGATGACCACGGCCCCTGCCCCATCCCCGAACAGGATGATGGTGCCGCGATCCTCGGGATCGCACATGCGTGACAGCACGTCCGCACCGACAACCAGCACGTGGCGAGCAGCGCCGGATTTGACGAACTGATCGGCGATGGCGAGAGCATATGTAAAGCCGGCACAGGCGGCGGCTACGTCAAACGCCGGGATCCCCGGTACGTCAAGCAGCCCCTGCAGTTCACAGGCAGCAGCTGGGAAGGCATTCTCTGCGCTGGTAGTGGCCAGCACTATCATGTCCAGATCGGCGGCAGTCAGACCTGCCGCATCAAGCGCACGCAAGGCCGCTTGATGAGAAAGGGTCGCGACGGTTTCGTCGGCTCCGGCGATACGGCGTTCACGGATCCCGGTGCGTTCCACGATCCATTCGTCACTGGTTTCAACCATCTGTTCAAGATCGGCGTTGGTACGAACCGAACTCGGCAGATAACTGCCAGTACCCAGAATTTTGCTATGCATAGAGTTTTATAAATCCCTGTCGGAAAAGACAGATTCAAGGCGATCTGCAATTTGCAATGGAAGTTGATGTCTGGCTTCTTGTGCGGCCAGCAGAATCGCATGACACAGAGCGCGGCGCTCGGCCCGCCCATGGCTTTTTACCACAATGCCGCGCAATCCTAACAGACTCGCGCCATTATACTGGTCGGGGTTCAGGTAAGAGAAACGCCGTTTGAACATAAATCCGGCGAGTCGACCAAGAAAACTGCGTTTTTTGCGCGGATATCCGGCCAGTTCGGCCATCATCCGCACCACCCCCTCCGCGGTCTTGAGCGCCACGTTGCCCACGAAACCGTCGCAGACGATCACGTCGCACTCGCCGCTGAAGATCCTGTCCCCCTCAATGAAACCGACAAAATTCAGGGCGGAGCATTGGCGCAGCAACTCGGCGCTGTGGCGCACCAGGTCGTTGCCCTTGATCTCCTCCTCCCCTACGTTGAGCAGTGCCACTCTGGGTGAAGGTATCCCCTCCACCTTCTCTGCGACTACGGCGCCCATCACGGCAAATTGCAGCAGGGTGTCGGCATCGCAGCTCACGTTCGCACCCAGATCCAGCATCACGGTCCGCTTTCCACTCAATGTGGGCAGCGCCTTGATGAGGGCTGGCCGGTCAACACCGGGCAAGGATTTGAGCACGCACTTGGCCATGGCCATCAAGGCACCGGTGTTGCCTGCACTGACACAGGCATCGGCAGCGCCGCTCTTGACCAGATCCAGGGTCACGCGCATGGAGGAGTCTTTCAGGGTACGCAGCGCCACGATAGGCTTTTCGCCCATGCCCACGACCTGGGAGGCATGCACGAGACGAACGCGAGGGTGGTTGAGCAAGCCATGTTGCTGCAGAAGAGAGGCGGTCTGGTGTTGATCACCGACCAGAACAAGTTTTAGCTGGGGTAGAAGAGACAGTGCCTGCACGGCGGCAGGCACTGTTTCCGAGGGGCCGATATCTCCCCCCATTATGTCTAGCGCGACAGTTTGCGTAGACAAAGGCAATCCTTAAGCGATTACCTTTTTACCGCGGTAGAAACCATCGGCAGTCACGTGGTGACGACGATGAATTTCGCCACTGGTCTGATCAACAGTCAGGGCAGCGGTGGTCAGCGCATCGTGGGAACGACGCATGCCACGCTTGGCGCGGGTTTTACGGTTCTGTTGTACGGCCATGGTAGGCTAACTCCTAAAATTCACTTACGTTTGAGCGCTTCAAGAACTGCAAAGGGATTCGGCCGCTCATCAGCAGGTTCGATTTCACCCCAGGTCATCTCCATGTTTCCTCTGGGACACACATCCACCGGATGCATGGCTACCTGAGGCAACGAGAGGATGAGTTCATCCTCCAGGATTTGATGAAGATCTATCTCGCCGTTTTCGTCCAACTCAATGGGCTCATAAGCTTCCGGCAGTTCTTCCTCGTTTGTTCTTTCGAACAGCGGAGTGTAAATAAAACTAGCTTCACAAAGGTGTTCAAACGTCTCACCACAACGCTGGCAAACCAGGTCGACCTTGGCATGGGCAGTGCCTTTCATAACGGTCAACTTCTGGACATCTTTGCCAAAGTGCAGTGTGACATCCACATCACTTCGCAAGCCTTCGGTTGATTCCTCCAGCCTGGGCATCTGCGACTTTTCCACTATCCCGACATAATCGAGTAGCTTCAAGGCATTACGGACTGGATCAACCTTAACGGGCAACTTCACCTTTTGCATAGGGCGCGAATAATATAGGTCCAACAAGGGATAGTCAAAGGAAAAAGTCCTTACCGCCGATGATTTTACCTTCACAGGCCCCTGCAAGAGGAACTTGTGCTCATCGGTGGCCGATTATGCCATATCGTGCAGGATCTGGCACAGGATCCTGTTCCCCTCTCCTGTCTGTCCACCGGATGTGCTCCTTGGTGTCTCATCAGGTGGCAGAACAGCGCGGGTCTCTCCCCAGCAGGCCTGGTGTCGCAGCCACTCTGGGCTCGGCTTCCATCAGTCTGCGTATGGCTTTGAAACTGCCCACGGCAGCCTTGATGGCAATGGGATTGACCAGCCAGCCCGGCAAGTTGTTGCCCGGGTTGGTATAGGTTTCGAGCCGAACGAGTGTGCTGCCATCCCGTTGGGGTAGCGCCTCCCACCGTCCAGCGCTTTCCTGGATCCGGAACAGCCCTGCATGCAATGGCAGGGCATTCGGCTCTGCCCACACCTCGAGAGTCAGGCCGCAATCGATGCGTCGACTCAAATGGGAGCGGGTGATGAGCTCCCTGTCTTGCACCGGCCAGGGAGACGCCAGGCGGGTATAGACCAGATCATCGTCGGGACCCGATCTGGCCAGCACCCTGACTTCACGGCTCTGGGGCAACCACTCTTCATGGCGCACCGTGTTGCGCAGTACCGTGATCAGCGCGCCAGGATCGGCATTCACGCGCATCTCCAGACGTAAGGCCTGAAAAGATGTCGGAGGATGTGGCTGGGTCCAAAGCATCACCCCCTCATCCCCCTGACGAAGTTGCCATGTCCCTGCCCAGCTGGCGATTGTGTTTGTGCTGTGGTTCCATCAGCATGCATGCTTCCCGCTAATTAGGCGAGTCCCACTGTAGACATCTCCTGTTTGCGTGGCCCCATCTGCACAGATAGAATCAACCAATTGATTTATAAATGGATATCATCAAAACATGCAGCCTTCCTTGATCCTCGCGTCCACCTCGTCCTACCGCAAAACCTTGCTGGAAAAACTCGGTCAGCCATTTCACTGTGCTGCTCCTCAAGTCGATGAGACAGCGCGACACGGGGAGACCGCAGAAGCCCTGGTCAGCAGATTGGCATTTGCCAAGGCGAATGCCGTTGCTACTGACCGTGATCAAGGATTGATCATCGGTTCAGATCAGGTGTGCGTCTGTGACGGGCAGATCCTCGGCAAGCCCGGCACGGTGGAGAAGGCGGTCGAGCAGTTGCTGCGGGCACAAGGCAAGCGCGTCATCTTTTACACCGGGCTCTGTGTGATCAATGCTGCGAATGGCCATGCCGAGCAGCTCGTCGAGCCTTTCACCGTGTATTTTCGCTCGCTCGACGAAGCAGCCATCCGTCGCTATGTGGAGGCCGAACGTCCTCTGGATTGTGCCGGCAGCTTCAAATGCGAGGGAATGGGCATCGTCTTGTTCAAGGCGCTGGAGGGGCGCGATCCCAACGCCCTTGTCGGTCTTCCCCTGATAGGCTTGGTTGATCTCCTGGGTCGCCACGGCCTGGCTCTGCCATAACAAGAACTCTGCCATGAAAAACGGGAGCCTGGCTCCCGTTTTTCATGGTTGTCAGCGTGGCAGCTTGGCGAGAAACGCCTCAAGCTCCGGTGACAATGGCGCTTCCACCTGCATCTCCCGCTCATCCACCGGATGAGTAAAGGTGAGCTTCCAGGCGTGCAGGAACAGACGCTTTAGCCCCTGCCCTCGCATTTTTTCATCAAACCCGGTCTCACCATATTTGTCATCGCAGGCGATGGGATGGCCGGCGTGCTGGGTGTGGACACGGATCTGGTGAGTACGGCCAGTGATGGGGCTGCACTCGACCAGGGTAGCCTCGGCAAACTGACGGGCAATCCGGAACCGGGTCTCGGAGGGTTTGCCATCGCTGCTGACCCGCACCACCCGCTCGCCGGATTGCAGATCATTTTTGCGAAGTGGCGCATTGACCACCTTGACGTGGGGTTGCCACTGGCCGCGCACCAGCGCCAGATACTGCTTGCGCATGGTTTTGACCCGCAGCTGCTCGTGCAGGCTCCGCAGGGCACTGCGCTTCTTGGCAACCAGCAGTACGCCGGAGGTGTCACGATCCAGCCGGTGCACCAGTTCGAGGAAGCGGGCTTCGGGGCGCAGGGCACGCAGCCCTTCGATGACGCCAAAACTGAGGCCGCTGCCGCCGTGAACTGCCATGCCGGACGGCTTGTTTAGCACTATCATGGCGTCGTCTTCAAACAGGATCTGACTCTCCAGACGCTGGATGCTGCCGAGGTTGGCAGAAGGCAACTCATTCTTCTCGGCCACACGCACGGGGGGCACCCGCACCTCGTCACCGGCACAAAGCTTGTATTCCGGTTTGATGCGCTTCTTGTTGACCCGCACCTCCCCTTTTCGAAGGATGCGATAGATCAGGCTCTTGGGGACGCCCTTTAACTGAGTCTTGAGAAAATTGTCGATGCGCTGCCCGTCATGCTCAGCTTCGATGGTGAGCAGCTGCACTTGTTGATGTATCTGTGTCATGGCGCGGATTTTAACACCGCAGACAGCCCTTGGCTCCATGCTTTGTTAAAAAATGGCGTCTTGCTATAAAAGTGGTTTAAATGGGATAATAAACAAGGTTTTGGCATTGTGTTCAAGCCTTGTACTAAGTGGCCAAAATGTATGCCACCCAATCCCGAAACACCGTGTATACAAGAACATGACGGTTCCCGGGTGCGAGGTACAACGCATGGAGAACACAAACAGAGCCGACGTAAATTGTCTCCACATCGGTATCCTTAATTCACGCCCTCTCGAGAAGGCTGAACCAGAGTGCCCTTAGTTTGCGCCTCATGCATACCCCAACCGGGAGGTTGCCCCAGCATGCTGAAGACCCGAGGCCGGCGCCGGCAGGACCCAGTGGAGGAATCAAAATGACAAAATAATGAGAACTCAATGAAAAGAATGCTAATCAACGCGACTCAGGAAGAGGAGTTGCGCGTAGCGCTGGTTGACGGACAACAGCTCTACGATTTGGATATTGAAAGTCCGGGACACGAGCAGAAAAAAGCGAACATTTACAAGGGCAAAATCACCCGAGTAGAACCCAGTCTCGAAGCTGCTTTTGTTGACTATGGCGCCGAACGCCACGGTTTCCTGCCGTTAAAGGAAATCGCCCGCAATTACTTCCCCTCCGGTTACTCCTATCAGGGTCGTCCCAACATCAAAGAAGTGGTCCGCGAAGGCCAGGAAGTCATTGTCCAGATCGACAAGGAAGAGCGTGGTACCAAGGGTGCAGCCCTCACCACCTTCATCAGTCTGGCTGGCAGCTACCTGGTGCTGATGCCGAACAACCCTCGTGCCGGCGGCATCTCCCGTCGCATCGAGGGTGACGAGCGGACCGAGCTGAAGGAAGCCCTGAGCGGACTGACCGTGCCGGACGGCATGGGCCTCATCGTGCGCACCGCCGGTGTGGGCAAGTCCCCGGAAGAGCTGGAGTGGGATCTGAACGTTCTGCTCAATCACTGGGACTCCATCCACAAGGCGTCACAACAACGTTCCGCTCCGGTGCTCATTCACCAGGAAAGCAACGTCATCGTGCGCGCCATCCGTGACTATCTGCGTCGCGATGTGGGCGAGATCCTGATCGACAACCCGGTCATCTTCGAGCGCGCCAAGTCACATATCGAGCTGGTCCGTCCCGATTTTCTCAATCGCGTGAAGCTGTACAAGGGCGATGTCGCCCTGTTCAACCACTTCCAGATCGAGAGCCAGATCGAATCGGCCTTCCAGCGCGAAGTGCGCCTGCCCTCCGGCGGCAGCATCGTCATCGATCCGACCGAAGCACTGACCTCCATCGATATCAACTCCTCCCGCGCCACCAAGGGCGGCGATATCGAAGAGACCGCCCTGCAGACCAACCTGGAAGCAGCAGACGAGATTGCCCGTCAATTGCGTCTGCGTGACCTGGGTGGCCTGATTGTCATCGACTTCATCGACATGACCCCGGTTCGCCATCAGCGCGAAGTGGAAAACCGTCTGCGTGAAGCGGTGCATCAGGATCGTGCCCGTATCCAGCTGGGCCGTATCTCCCGTTTCGGTCTGCTGGAGATGTCTCGCCAGCGTCTGCGTCCCTCCCTCAACGAGTCCAGCAGCCATATCTGCCCCCGTTGCCAGGGTCAGGGGGTCATCCGTGACAACGAATCCCTCGCCCTGTCCATCCTTCGTCTCATCGAAGAAGAGGCCATGAAGGACAACACCGAGCAGGTTCATGCCCAGGTGCCGGTCGATGTGGCCGCCTATCTGCTCAACGAGAAGCGTACCTCCATCGCCAATCTGGAACAGCGCAATGATGTGCGTGTCTACATCATTCCGAACCAGCATCTGGAAACCCCGCACTACGAAGTGACCCGCATCCGTCAGAACGAGATCCCGGAAGCGGCCAGCTACGAGCTCAAAACCGAGATTGCCAAGCCGGTCTATCAGCCGCGCCAGGCTCAGGTAGTCGAGCGCGAACAGCCGCTGCTGCAAGGGTTTGCCCCGGCTCCCCAGCCGGTTGCGCCCACCGCCCCGGCTCCTGTTGCGACTCCCGCTCCGGTTGCAGAACAAGTCGGCTTCTTTGGCAAGCTGGCCAAGGCCTTCTCCGGCCTGTTCGGTGCCTCCTCCGATGCGGCTCCGGCCGAGGTGAAGGCGCCTGCCGACAAACCGGCCGCCCAGCGCGAAGCTCGCAAGGATGACGGGCACCGTCACCAGCGCGATGAATCCCGCAGCCGTGGTCAACGTGGCCGTCGCGATGACAACCGCGGCAGTCGCAATGTCGAGGCCGGCGAGAAGCGTGAAGGCGCAGCCAGCCGCGAGAGCAGTGATCGCAATCGTCGCCCGCGCAAAGAGCGTGAGCCTCGTCAAGAGCGGGAACCGCGCCAGGAACGGGAACCCCGTGGCGAAGTGCGCACCGAACAGCGCATGGAGCGTGAGCCTCGCGAACCCCGCCAGGAGCGCGAACCTCGTGCCCCGCGTCCGGCTCGTGAACCTCGCGCCCCCCGCGAACCCCGTGCCGAGGTGAGCGTCGAGGCGGTTGATACCGTTGATACTGCGGTCGCCAGCGCTGAACCGCGTCAGGAAAAAGAGCAAAAAGTGGCCGAGCGCCGCGAACGTCGCCAACTGCGCAAGCAGATCCGTGTCGATGTCGCCGCGACCGACACCCCTGCCCTGCCGACTGACGAGCAAATCACCGATGTCGCCGACGTGCAAGCCGCCGCTGCTGAGCAACAAGAAGAGCAAGGCGAAGGTCAGCGTCGTTCCCGCCGTACCCCGCGCAATCAGCGCATCGAAGGACAACGTCGCAAGCGCATCAACGAAGAGGCTCGTGGCCAGCGTGAAGACGAAGCACAAGGTGAAGTGCAGCTGACTACCGCGGCCCAGGCCGATGCGGCTCAGGTGAAGGTGGAAGAACCGGTTGTGCCTGTCATCACCATTCCGAGCGCAGAAGCGGTTGCAGCCGCCCTGCAGGCTTCCGCCGCACTGACCGAACACGTGGTGGCTGAAGCCGTTGCTGAGGAAGCGGCAGAGCAAGCACTGGCAGCCCAGGCTGTGGATGCGCCCTCCACTGACGAAGTTGAGCAGGTTGCGCAAGCAGACGCTGAACCCGTCGCCGAAGTGGCAGTTGTCGAACCCGAGATGGTCGAACCTATCGTCAACACCGCCTCTCATGACGAACCTGTCGCCGTGATCGATGCTGTCGAGCAGACCCAGCAAGTGGAGGCCATCCCAGAAGAGGTTGCACCGGTTGCTGAAGCGGCACCTGTCGTTATCGCTGAGGAGACGGCCACCGCCGAGGCGGAGGTCGTCGAGATGCCGGCTGCCGTGGTGCAAACCGAGCCAGCAACCAGCCCCGAAGTGAAGGTCAGCAAGGGTGCCGGTGTATTGGCCCGTGCCCGCAAGGCTTATGCGCCCATGGCAACGCCAGCTGCGGCTCCTGCCCCGACACCCCGTGAACCCGTGGAGTACGCTCCCCTGGTACGCAGCGAAGTCGTGACCTCCGGTCGCCACGGTGGCAGCACCGCTGCCAGCAACGTGGCAACCAGCCCGGCCGGTCGCCCCTGAGCAGACTCGTTAGTCTGAATAAAGAGCCACACATCGTGTGGCTCTTTTTTTGTCTCTTTATTGGGGCTGACATCGCCTTGCTCTCCCCCCTGCCCGTTCGATATCCGCCGCTTTCCCGATGTTCAGCGACCACACACAGTCCAAACAAGACGTGAATAACACACCAGACAGAGAATTCATCTCTGTCAAAGCATCACGACATGCTCTGCTTTGTCGACAGGGTCCGTGCATTGACAGCATATGAAGCCATTGGCAAACAGTCTGGCAGCGTTCCCCTTTGGTAGCACAGTCGGTGTGTTCAGTGGTGGCTGAGACAACCCAGGTTGAACGGGAATGCCAGACATAGGGCAACCTGTGGCACTCTTCACTCTCATCATTTCTGGTGAGGATCATAGACCCGTTGAACGCCCTCCCTTCAGCTTCACGTGCAAGGGTCGGCTCGTAACAAGGCGTCACACAGGCAGGTTCCCCTCACTGTGCACAACGAGTGGCTCAGGGATGTAGAGAAGCCAAAGAGGTGATAGATAATGTCATTCAACTTCTTGTCTGATGGCATACAGCTATTACTCATTGAACTATTGCCGTATGACGTGACATTCACCAGGCAACAAAAAAGGGCCCGAAGGCCCTTGTTTCATTTCCAATGACTGTCGCGCTTATCCGCCAAAGAGATGGTTGTTCAGCAGGAAGAGACCGCCGGAGAGCAGCATGGTGAGCGGCAATGTCAGCACCCAGGCCAGCAGAATGGTCTTGATGGTCTGGCTCTGCAGGCCGGACTTGTTGGCCACCATGGTCCCCGCTACCGCAGAGGAGAGAATGTGGGTGGTGGACACCGGCATCCCGGTCAGACTCGCAATCCCGATGGACGCGGCGGCCGTGATCTGGGCTGCAATGCCCTGGCTGTAGGTCATGCCGGAGGAACCGATCTTCTCCCCTACCGTGTAGACGATACGACGCCAGCCCACCATGGTACCGCACCCGAGCGCCAGGGCGATGGACACGATGACCCAGGTCGGCGCATATTCGGCCGTTGCGGTCAGATCCTTGCGCCACTTGGCGAGATCGGTCAGCTCCTTGGCCGGCAGTGGCAACTTGGAGACCTTGCGGGCAGTGTCGTCGATGCACAGCAGCAGGCGACGCACTTCGCGGCGATCCACCAGATTCATCTCCTCGTAGGTGCGCACCTGGCCCAGACGCTTGTCGAGGGTCGCCATGGCCTGCAGGGCCTCCCCTGCCGCACAGTGGCTCATCAGCTCCTCCTGGGCTTTGGCAGGGACACTGAAGTTCACCAGATGGGAGACCTGATCCTGGTTACGCTGGTAGATCTCCATGATGCGCTGGTTGGCATCCTGGGTTCTGTCCAGATCATAGGAGCGGCTGTTCATGTCCAGCGCAAAATAGGCAGGCGCCATGCAGATCAGCACCAGCATCACCAGACCGATGCCTTTCTGGCCATCGTTGGAACCGTGTACGAAGCTCACCCCCATGGCGGAGCAAATCAGTGTGACACGGGCCCAGAACGGTGGATGCTTCTTGCCGTCCACCAGCAGGCGCTCTTCCGGGGTCTTGTGGATCTTGCTGCCAAGCCATACGCGCTTCATGGCGAACAGCAGCAAGGCGGCAATGATGAAGCCCACGGTGGGAGAGATGATGAGAGAGAGCATGATGTCGATGGCTTTGCCGACGTTGATACCCTCTTTCAGAGGTTGATGGCTGATCAGGGCATAGGCGCCGCCTACCCCCAGGATGGAACCGATCAGGGTGTGGGAGCTGGATGCCGGAATGCCGAAGTACCAGGTTCCCAGGTTCCAGACGATGGCCGAGAACAGCAGGGAGAACACCATGATCAGACCCTGGGTAGAGTCCATGCCAAGCAGCAGATCGATGGGCAGCAGGTGAACGATGGCATAGGCCACCCCCAACCCACCCAGCATGACACCGGCGAAATTGAACAGACCGGAAGCCACCACCGCCATATGAGCCGGCATCGCCTTGGTATAGATAACCGTTGCTACCGCGTTGGCGGTATCGTGAAAGCCGTTGATGAATTCATAGGCCAGCACAAAAAAAACGGCCAATACCAAACCGATTGACCACCACAAACCCAAACCACTAAACATTTCAAACATAAAAACGAACCTGTTTATGAGTTGCGGCGGATTATGCCAGAAGGCTCGATGCGCCATACCCGTTGTTGAAATATTTCAGCAAAAAAAAAAAAGGGCATTCCGTCAGAAAATGTCTTAGGGCCTGTAGGAACGGGGCTTGTCGAGGATTAATTTAAGTCCATTCCATTGCTGTGGATAGGCGCCAATCAAAGCCGGAGCATGGCTCAATGTCCCGAAAAAGGCCGCTTTTCAACCCACTCGGCACGCCCGTTTCCTTTTGTCAGATAAAAAAGAGGGTGCCTTGGCACCCTCCTCGATAGACAAGCCGCACGGTGCGGGGATCAATCCTGGTTGATCCGGCTGGCCACAGCCCCTTGCTGACTCTTGTATTTGGCATTTTCCCGTTTGTTGTACGGGCGAGCCGCGGTACCTGACAGCATCTCGAAGTTCAGGGCACCGATCTTCATCTTGGGACGCAGGGCCAGAGGCAACTTGCCGCCGTTGTAAAACTCCAGCACGATGCGGCCGGACCAGCCCGGATCGATGCGGTGGGCGGTGACGTGCACCATGAGGCCCAGGCGCGCCAGGGAGGAGCGACCATCCAGCCAGCCGACAATATCGGCGGGCAAGGTAACCGATTCATAGGTCACCGCCAGCGCCAGCTGACCCGGGTGCAGATAGAAGGCTTCACCGTCCGGCACGTGGATCTCCTCGCTCATCACCCGCTCGATGGCATCGGCCATCTCGGCACTGGTACCGCCAAGGTCGATGTAAGGCGCGGTATGATCGCGAAACACCCGAAACTCGTTGCCCAGCAGCACATCGACGCTGACGCCGCTGATCCGCTCAACACCGGGCCGCGGCTCGATGACGATCTTGCCTTCATCCAGGTGCCGTTCGATATCGGTATCACAAAGACGCATTCTGCGACTCTCCTGACAAAAGATTCATTAAAAAAAGCCGGGCATCACCCGGCTTGTTTTCTCTCAACCAATCAACATATGGCGGATACGCGCCTTGAGCATGTCGATGGCGATGCGGTTCTTGCCGCCACGGGGCACGATCACGTCGGCATACTGCTTGGACGGGTCGATGAACTGCATGAACATGGGACGCACAGTCTTCTGATACTGCTTGAGTACGGAGTCCATGGTACGACCGCGCTCCTGCACATCGCGCACCAGACGGCGCAGCAAACAGATGTCGAGCGGGGTATCCATGAAGATGGAGGCGTCCATCAGTTCGCGCAGGCGGCTGTCGGTCAACAGCAGTATCCCTTCGAGGATGATGACACGGCGCGGTGCAAAGGTAGTGACCTCGGTCATGCGCGTGTGCTCGGTATAGGAGTACTGGGGGATGTTGACCGCCTCCCCTTGCGTCAGCTGGGTCAGATGCTGCACCAGCAGATCGTGATCCAGGGCATTGGGGTGGTCATAGTTGGTCTTGACCCGCTCTTCCATGGTCAGGTGGGTCTGATCACGGTAGTAGCAATCCTCGGTGATCACACCAATCTGACCCGCTCCCAGCTCGGCCACCAGCTCTTCATAGATGGTTTGGGCGATAAGACTCTTGCCGGACGCGGATGCACCAGCAATACCGATGATCACGCAGGAATGTTGAGTATCAGACATTGAAAATACCTAAAGAGAAGAGCACTGGGGATTGTTTAAACCGATCCATTATATGAAAAAGGGGTGGCCATGCCCACCCCAAATCCGTCCCCCTTGGCCGAACGCCGATTATTCGTCCAGCGCCACCGTGTAGAGCGGGGTCGCAATCGGTTTTGCGCTGAAATAGAGCTCGGCCCCTACCCGGCGAGCCAGTTTCAGGTAAGTCTGTGACAGCTCGCCATCCGGCGCACCGAACACGGTGGGGCAGCCGTCATCCATGTGCTGGCGAATGTCGATATGCAGCGGCAACTGACCAAGCAGCGCCACGTGATACTGCTCCGCCATCTTCTGGCCACCGCCGGTACCGAACAACGGCTCGTGATGCCCGCAGGCACTGCAGACGTGGTAACTCATGTTCTCGACGATGCCAAGCACAGGCACATTGACCTTGTTGAACATGGCAATCCCCTTGCGGGCATCTGCCAGCGCCACATCCTGGGGCGTCGTGACGATCACCGCCGCCGTGGTGGGCACCTGCTGGGCCAGCGTCAGCTGGATATCGCCGGTGCCCGGGGGCATGTCCACCACCAGGTAGTCCACCTCGCCCCAGCGGGTCTCGTGCAGGATCTGCCCGAGTGCCTTGCTCGCCATGGGACCGCGCCAGATGGTGGCATCCTGCTCGGCCACCAGATAACCGATGCTGTTGCTCTTGATGCCGCAGGCCATCACCGGCTCCATCAACTTGCCATCAAAGCTGACAGGGCGCTCCTTGAGGGTCCCCGTCATGGTCGGGATGGAGGGGCCATAGATGTCCGCATCCAGCAGGGCGACCCGCGCCCCCTCTTTTTGCAGCGCCAGCGCCAGGTTGACCGCGGTAGTGGACTTGCCCACCCCTCCCTTGCCGGAGGCAACCACCAGGATATTGCGGATCCCCTGCACCGCCGCCAGTTGCTGCGCGCGGGGCATGCTGGCCACGTCTATCTCCCCCGTCCAGTCGATGCGGGTCGCACCGGTTGCGCTGCGCAGCCGGGCATCGAACTCCTCTTTGATCTGTTCAAACAGGGACTGGCCGGCAAAGGGCAGCACCAGCGTGATGGCCAGGGTCTGTTCGTGCCGCTCGACGGTACGCACAAAACCAGCCGCGACCAGATCCTTGCCCCATCCTGCCGGCTTAAATTCGGCCAGGATCTGTTTTACTGAATCAATCACCATTAACTCCCCATTATGTTGTCGTTATGCTGAGGTGAACGGTTACCGCACATAAATCAGTGGCTTGCCGACGTCATCGTGATGCCGCCAGTCAGGGCACCGGGGGCCACAACCCTAGGCAGGCCGCCTCCAATTCGGGTAACATGCACGGCACTGTATCATCCCAACAGGCACATAAAGAACGTATTATGGCAACTGATCCTCGTAGAATGCTGGTAACCTGCGCCCTCCCCTATGCCAACGGCTCCATCCATCTCGGCCACATGCTGGAACACATCCAGGCCGATATCTGGGTTCGTTATCAGCGAATGCGTGGCCATCAGGTGCATTTCGTCTGTGCCGACGATGCCCACGGCACGCCCATCATGCTCAAGGCGCAGCAGATGGGGATCTCGCCGGAAGAGATGATTGCCGCCGTCTCCCAGGAGCACCAGGGGGATTTTGCCGGTTTCAACATCAGCTTCGACAACTACCACTCCACCCACAGCGACGAGAACCGCGAGCTGGCGGGCGTGATCTATGGCCGCCTCAAAGAGTCCGGCAAAATCAAGATCCGCACCATCTCCCAACTGTTCGATCCGGAAAAATCCATGTTCCTCCCGGATCGCTTCGTCAAGGGCACCTGCCCCAAGTGCAAGTCCCCCGATCAGTACGGTGACAACTGCGACAGTTGCGGCGCGACCTACAGCCCGACCGAGCTGATTGATCCGAAATCCGCCGTCTCCGGTGCGACCCCGGTGATGAAGGACTCCGAGCACTACTTCTTCGACCTGCCCCAGTTCGAAGCCTGGCTCGCCGACTGGGTGCGCGGCTCCGGCGCCATCCAGGAAGAGATGGCCAACAAGATGCAAGAGTGGTTCGAAAGCGGCCTGCAGCAGTGGGACATCACCCGTGACGCCCCCTACTTCGGCTTCGAAATTCCCGGCGCCCCCGGCAAATACTTCTATGTCTGGCTGGACGCCCCCATCGGCTACATGGCGTCGTTCAAGAACCTGTGCAACAAGCGCGGCGACATCGACTTCGACAGCTACTGGAAAGCGGACTCCGACGCCGAGCTCTATCACTTCATCGGCAAGGACATCGCCTACTTCCACTGCCTGTTCTGGCCGGCCATGCTGGAAGGCGCGAACTTCCGCAAGCCGACCAAGGTCAACGTGCACGGCTATGTGACCGTCAACGGCGCCAAGATGTCCAAGTCCAAGGGCACCTTCATCAAGGCGTCCACCTATCTCAAGCACCTGGATCCGGAGTGCCTGCGTTACTACTACGCCGCCAAGCTCAACAGCCGCATCGACGATCTGGACTTGAACCTCGAAGACTTCGTCTCCCGCGTCAACGCCGACGTGGTCAACAAGCTGGTCAACCTGGCCTCTCGCAACGCCGGCTTTATCGCCAAGCGTTTTGACGGCAAGCTGGCCGCCACCTGCGCCGAGCCCGCACTCTACGCCGAGTTTGCCAACGCCAGCGCCAGCATCGCCGAAGCCTATGAAGCGCGCGAATTCAGTCGCGCCATCCGCGAGATCATGGCACTGGCCGACAAGGCCAACCGCTATGTGGACGACAAGGCTCCCTGGGTCATCGCCAAGCAGGAAGGGGCGGATGCCGAACTGCAAGCCGTCTGCTCCGTCGGCATCAACCTGTTCCGCGTGCTGATGGCCTACTTGAAGCCCGTCATGCCGCAACTGGCCGAGCGCGCCGAAGCCTTCCTCGGCGAGACCCTGACCTGGGACGGCATCGCCGCCCCTCTGGTCGACCACGGCGTCGCCCCCTTCAAGGCGCTCTTCTCCCGCATCGAGTCCGCCAAGGTGGATGCCATGGTGGAAGCGTCCAAGGAAGATCTCGCCAAGGAGCAGAGCAAGAAGCCGGCAGGCCCCCTGGTGGACGATCCCATCAGCGAGACCATCACCTACGACGACTTTGCCAAGATTGACCTGCGGGTGGCGCTGATCAAGAAAGCCGAAGCGGTGCCGGAAGCCGAGAAGCTGCTGAAGTTGCAACTGGATATCGGCGGCGAAACCCGTCAGGTCTTTGCCGGTATCAAGTCCGCCTACAACCCGGAAGATCTGGAAGGCAAGCTGACCGTGATGGTGGCCAACCTGGCCCCGCGCAAGATGCGCTTTGGCATGTCCGAAGGCATGGTGCTGGCGGCAGGTCCGGGCGGCAAGGATCTCTGGATCCTCGAGCCCCAGGAAGGTGCCCAGCCGGGCATGCGCGTGAAGTAATACGCCCCTTCCCGGACAGTCCCAATGAAAAGAGAGGCCAATGGCCTCTCTTTTTTTACCTTGTGGGGTGCTTACTACCCGCTCTGCAGCAATGCCATGCGAAGGGCGACCAGCTCCGCCTGATGGCAATCCAGTTGCAGTAGTTGGCAGCGGATCTCTGTTTTCAGGGCTCGCCGTTGCTGGCCTCGCCCCGTTTCGCCCCCAAGGCGTCTGAGCCATTGGCGCCTGTCCTGCAATTGCCCAAGCCGCTCCTGCCAGCTCACCAGCATGGACAACCAGGCCGGATCCCCTCCCCCCTGTGCCGTCAGCAGCTCCATCCCGTAGCGCGCCTGTTTCAGCACCAGACGCAGCCGGTGCCAGCACCGAAGTTTCGCCTTGGTGCCCATAGGAAGGGAGGTGGTCTTCGCCAGTGCATCCGACAGTGACAGCGCCAGATGCAGCCGAAACAGCGGCAAGAGATCGACATCGACGGGTACCTCTTCCAGTCGGGCCAGCCAACGGGCCAGCGGGCCGGTCAACAGGGGGACCCGTGGCAAGCGGTTCTGCCGAAGCGAACCACCATGATGCTGCGCATAGACCTGGGCATCGCGCAGGGCGGAGAGCGTGCCGACGGCACGGGTCAATCGCCGCTCCAGCTCGGGCTCATGAATGAGGGGTCGCCACAGGGCGAGCAGCGCCAGCAGGCGGCGGGCCGCTATCCGGTAGGCATGCACCTCTTCCATCCCCTTGTTCTGGCGCAGTGCCAGGGTCGCCCCCCGATATTGCCCAACGAGCCGGTTGGCCTGCGCAATCCCGCTCTCCCCCATGACCCCTCCCGGCTAGTTGGTATGAAAACCGGTTCCGGTGGGTGGCAACGCCTGGGTGCACTCCATTCGGGTGACGGTGGCGGTTCGGGGCCCGTGCTCAAGCCAGCCCAGCATCATCTGTACCTTCTGTTCGGGACCGGCAATCAGGATCTCCACCGAGCCATCTTCCAGGTTGTAGGCATGCCCCCGCAGCCCCAGTTGCAGCGCCCGCTCCCGGGTGAAGTAGCGAAACCCCACCCCCTGAACCTGACCCCACACCCGCACGACAAACGATTGCTCTCCCATTTATCACACCTTTCCCTTAAGTAATTTTTCCCCGGGGCGATAATGAGCGCGACACTCTCTTCCCCTTGCAGGACGCAATACCATTATGAAAGAAGTAAAGTTTCGGTGGGTTGACCGTTATCTCATTCACCTCACGATCAGCGAGAAATTTCTCATCACCTTCTGGTGCCCCCTGGTGTTCATCGCCTTCCTCACCTGGTATCTGCTGGCCGACGGCCATGATCAGGCGATGCAGCTCAGAGTGGATCAGCTAAAAGGGCGGGTCGAGACCACGGCCCAGCTGGTGAGCCAGCAGCCGACCCTTACCCTGCCCGCGGATCTCGTACTCACGCCTGGCGCCGCCACCGGCCTTAGCCAGCAGGGAGACATCTATCGCTATGGCGCCAGCGCAGGTCAGGCGGGCGTCGTCTCCGGCACCCTGGATACGAGTCACTACGCCCTCTGGGATGGTCAGGGCACCACGCTCACCATCATCGCGGTGCTGGCCGCCCTGCTGGCCCTCATCACCCACTATCTGATGACCTTTGTCTCGGGGGCGCTCTACTCCACCAACAAGGCATTGCAGACGGTGGCGAACGGCGATCTCACCTTCCGGCTCAATTTCTTCCCGGTGCGGGATGAGTTCTCCATTCTGGCGGGCAGCATCGACACCTTCACCGACCGCCAGCACAAGATAGTGCAACTGGTGGAAGAGTCCGCCGATGCCCTTACCCTGGCCGCCGACGAATTTCGCGAGCATGCCAGCGACGGCGAGCAGCTTGCCCGTGCCCAGCGCCAGCACATGGACTCCCTGGCCGCCGCCATGGAGCAGATGTCCGCCGCCATCCGGGAAGTAGCCCGCAACGCCAACGACACCCTGCTGCAAACCCGCCAGTCCAGCGACGAGGCGACTCACGGGGCACAACGGGTGGCACGTACCATCACCGCCATCCGCACCCTGGCAGACGAGATTGGCAATGCCTCGGGCGCGGTCGAGCGGCTGACTCACAACGCCAATCGCATCAACGAAGTGGTCAACGTCATCAACGCCATCTCCCAGCAAACCAACCTGCTGGCCCTCAACGCCGCCATCGAGGCCGCCCGGGCTGGTGAACAGGGACGCGGCTTTGCGGTGGTGGCCGACGAGGTGCGCACCCTCGCCAGCCGCACCCAGCAGGCCACGGTGGAGATCCAGCAGATGATCGAGGAGCTCCAGGCCGGGACCGGGGCGCTGAACGACATCATGGAGAAGACGGTGGGGCGCGCGGCCGACAGCCAGCAGCTCATCACCGAGGTGGGCATGGACATCGAGCGGCTCAGCAACCACAGCGATGCGGTCCTGGAGATGAGCACCCAGATCGCCACCTCCAGCGAAGAGCAGAGTTCGGTGGCAGAAGAGATCACCCGCAACCTCGACAAGGTGCGCCACGAGGCGAGCCGGGTGGAGGAGTCCGCCAGCGCGGCGGTCGCCGGCACCACCGGCCTCAAGGGAACCGCCAGCGAACTCGGTCAGGCGCTCACCGGCCTGCGGATCTGACCCCTCCGGCAGGCCATCGTCCAGATGGCCTGCCATGTCTGGGCCAGTTGCTTGGGACGCGCGAAACAGCCCGTTCGACCCTGACCGCGTGTGGATGCACGGATCCCGGTAGACGCGGCTTGCGTGCCTACCCTCACAGCCCCTACTATATGCCCCCTTCTTTTCTACCATCGGCAACTACCCATGAGCGCTTCCATCTATCTCGTCAAAGGCCGCGAAAAATCCCTGCTGCGTCGCCACCCCTGGATCTTCTCCAAGGGCATTGAGCGGGTGCAGGGCAACCCCGTTGACGGCGATACCGTCGAGATCTTCACCCATGACGGCAAATGGCTCGCCCGTGGCGCCTGGTCCGGCAGCTCCCAGATCCGTGCCCGGGTCTGGACCTTCGACAAGGATGAGAGCGTCGATCTCGACTTCTTCATCCGTCGCCTCAAATATGCGCAGGAGTCCCGTGACGGGCTCATCAAGCGTCAGGGCCTCACCGGCTATCGCCTCTGCGCCGCCGAATCCGACGGTCTGCCGGGCCTCACCATCGACCGCTACGCCGACTTCCTGGTGTGCCAGATCCTCTCCGCCGGTGCCGAGTACCAGCGCGAGCTGATCACGCAAGCCCTGCGTACCCTCTACCCCGAGTGCAGCATCTATGAGCGCTCCGACGTGGCCGTGCGCAAGAAGGAAGGGCTGAAGGAGCGCACCGGCGTCATCCATGGCGAGACCCCGACCGACCCCGTGGTCATCGAGGAGAATGGCGGCGTCAAGATCCTGGTCGATATTCGCAACGGTCACAAGACGGGTTTCTATCTGGATCAGCGGGATAACCGCCTTGCCGCAGCGAAATACACTGAAGGCAAGCGGGTGCTCAACTGCTTCTGCTACACCGGCGGTTTCGGGGTCTATGCCCTCCAGGGCGGTGCCAAGGAGGTAGTCAACGTCGATCTCTCCCAGAATGCGCTGGACATCGCCCGCCAGAACGCCGAACTGAACGGTCTCGATACCAGCAACGCCCAGTTCGTGCGTCACGACGTCTTCAAGCTCTTGCGCGAATATCGCGAGAAGGGCGAGAAGTTCGATGTCATCGTGCTGGACCCGCCCAAGTTTGCCGAGAGCAAGGCCCAGCTGCTGGGCGCCTGCCGCGGCTACAAGGACATCAACATGCTGGCGTTCCAACTGCTGGCGCCGGGTGGCGTGCTCTTGACCTACTCCTGCTCCGGCCTGATGGAGCAGAGCCTGTTCCAGAAGATAGTGGCCGATGCGGCCCTCGATGCCGGCCGTGATGCCCAGATCCTGGAGCTCCTCTCCCAGGCATCCGATCACCCCATCGGCACCGCCTATCCGGAAGGCTTCTACCTCAAGGGACTGGTGGTGCGCGCCCGCTAAGCCGAGCAGACCAGCGCAGCCCCCTTGTTCCCGGTGCCAGATCCGGGCCAGGCTGGGTTCTGCTAGTCATCAAAAAGCCCGCGATCAAAGCGGGCTTTTTTTATGCGGCCGCCAAAGAGACAACCTCCCCCCGACTTTGCCACCAACAGCGATTGCTGCCCCCATCCCTCCTCTTCGACTGACGACTGCCATCTTCAATCAAAGGTTGCCGCATCGTTAACCCGATTCTCATCTCTCTTTCACCTCAGGCATGGCATACACAACCCACCAGCAGAGACATGCCCGGCATTTGCTTTATGCAAAAGCATGAAATATTACGCATCAACATTCAAAAATTCTCGGTGAAATATCAGCCATAAACGCATACCCACTCATTTGAATGAATATTGCTGTTTTCCCCTGCAATGGATCACGCCATGCCCCTGTCCGCCTCGCACATTGCCTGGGGCGACAATACTCGCCCACCACAAGTCATCCCGCTCAATCACGCGCTGGCGCGCCCAGCGGGAAGTAGTGTCGAAATGGCCTCGCCTCCTCCACCACCCGCACGATGGAGGGATGATTGAGCAGACGGGCGCGATAGGCACGCAGACGGCCATAGCCAGCCGGGATCTCGTGGGCCCAGTCGGCGTAGAAGAGCGAGGGGGCGGCGGCGCAATCGGCCAGCGTGAAGTCTGCGCCGGCAATCCAGTGGCGTCCTTCCAGTCGCTGATCAAGCCAGGGGTAGATCTGATTGAGCATCTCGCGGGCCTCCACTGCGCCATAGCGGTCGCGATCCGCGACCGGGCGCAGCGCATCCAGCACCACTTTTTGCATCGGTGTCATCACATAGTTGTCGAAGATGCGATCCAGCATATGCACCTCCAGACCCGCATCGCCGGGCGGGATCAGGCTGATGGAACCCGGATGGTGCGCCTGCAGATGGGCGACGATGGTGCTGCTCTCGAGGATGCAGCGACCATCATCCAGCAACACTGGGAAGCGCTTGAGTGGCCAGAGGGCGGCAAGTTCGGCGTTCGCCGCCGGCTCTTCGAGATTCCGATACTCGAACGGGGTGGCATTCTCGTAAAGGGCGATCAGCACTTTCTGGCTGTAGGACGAAAAGGGGTGGGCATAGAGTTTCATGGGGATGTTCCTGACGCTCAGAGGGATGACTTCCCTAGTCTAGATCCCCTCTCTATTTTCGATGCGTCCCTATCCCATGCTGGTCCTGGGATGATAAACGCCCATTCATGACGGCAATCACACTCGTATGACTCTCTTTTAGGTAGGGTGATCCCGCCTGTGGCCGCCAAGCCGGGGCAGCCGACTCATCAGGGTTGATGAGCGGCACCACAACAAAAATTGATGTCAGGCCAAGCTGAACATCATCAAGGATCCCGTCATGAATCAATCATTGCCGCTGTTGACGCCGCTGCGGGGCATCGCTGCCCTGATGGTGGTGCTGTTCCATGCCCGCTTGCTGCTCTTTCCCCAGTGGATGGAGTCGATCGCCGGCCACACCCAACTCATCGAGAACGGCTACCTCTGGGTCGATCTGTTCTTTATTTTGAGCGGGCTGGTGCTGGCCCACGTCTACGGGGAGGCCTTCGCCCGCACGCCCCGCACCATTGGTTATGGCCGCTTCCTCTGGCTGCGGCTCACCCGGGTGTATCCCCTCTACCTGGTGACCCTGCTGCTGCTGGTTGGCTGGGAGCTCTACAAGGCCCACCACGGGATTGGCTTCTACGCCGGCCCCCTGTTCAAGATGTGGGAGTGGGAGGGGATGCCTCCTTTTGGTTCCCCCTTCACCCCCGCCGAGGCGCTGCCAAGCAGCCTGTTGCTGCTGCAGGTGGTGACCGATCACGGATTGACCTGGAACTTCGCCGCCTGGTCGCTCAGCGTGGAGTGGATTAGCTATCTGCTGTTTCCGCTGCTCATTCCGCTCGCCGTCACCCGCAGCCGCTGGAGCAACCTCGCCCCCTTGCTGGCCCTGACGGTACTGGCCTTTATCGTGCACAGCCGGGGTACCCTGGATGTCACCAGCGGAGCGCTGGCCATCGGGCGCGGGGTGAGTGAATTCGTGCTCGGCTTCTGGCTGCTGCCCAAGGTGAAGGCTGCCCGCCAGTGGTCCATGATGCAGCAAGATCTGCCGCTGCTGCTCGCCTTTCTGCTCCCCTTCGCACTGATGCAGTTCACCATGACGCCGCAGCTGACCCTGCTGCTGATCAGCGCCTACGTCTTGCTGATCTGGATTGCCGCTGCCCAGGGTGATCGCCAGAGCCCGCTGCTGCGCCTCCTGGACAACCGCTTCACCAACTGGCTGGGGGATCTCTCCTACTCCATCTACCTGCTCCACGCCTTGGTGTTGCTCACCGGCTGCGAGCTTGTCCACTCTCTGGCGCCGGGACTCACCGCGTGGTGGTACGCCCAGACCAACCCCTTGCTGGGGGTGCTGGCCACCCTGTTGATGCTCGCCGTGCTGATCGGGCTCTCGGCACTGAGCTACACCCTGCTGGAGCGGCCGCTGCAACGGCGACTGCGCCGGCTAGGCAAGGCTCCCCAACCAGTGATGGAGCAAGCTGGCTAGTTTCCGTCGCCACATGCTGCCCCGATGCAAGACCGGCACGCCGTCGGGGCGGCTCAAAGTGGGACTAGCCTGAGCAAGGCGAAGAGTACGGCTCTTTTTGAACCCGACAATCCCCTGCGCTTTGTGTGAATTCCCGTTCGAACCAGAGCGGCCATTTGTGGCATAATGGCCCGTCCTGTGGTCCTTGGCGGGGCTTCGCCGGCGCATCCTTGCCCTCCTCCTGTCCTGCCAGGCAGCCTGACATCACTGTGTTCACAGGCCGCCAGGGCCACCCTATTTTTGCGCGCACATTTGACGGTGCCACAGCAGTTATTGGCACACGCAAGTCTGCCCACACAAGGGGAAAGCATGTCTTCCATTCGTCTGACCCAATACAGCCACGGCGCTGGCTGCGGTTGCAAAATCTCCCCCAAGGTGCTCGACACCATCTTGAAGAGCCAGATCCCGGGCTTTGACGACCCCACCCTGGTGGTCGGCAACAGCAGCAAGGATGACGCCGCCGTGGTCGACATCGGCAACGGCCAGGGCATCGTCACCACCACCGACTTCTTCATGCCCATCGTCGATGACCCCTTCACCTTCGGTCGCATCGCCGCCACCAACGCCATCAGCGACATCTACGCCATGGGCGGCAAGCCCATCGTCGCCATCGCCATCCTCGGCTGGCCCATCAACACGCTGGCGCCGGAAGTGGCCCAGCAGGTGATCGACGGCGGCCGCCAGGTGTGCCACGAGGCGGGTATCTCGCTCGCCGGTGGCCACAGCATCGACGCCCCCGAGCCCATCTTCGGTCTTGCGGTGACCGGTATCGTGCCACTCGACGCCATCAAGCAGAATGACACCGCCCAGGTGGGCGACACCCTCTATCTGACCAAGCCGCTTGGCATCGGCATCCTCACCACAGCTCAGAAGAAGGGCAAGCTCAAGCCCGAGCATGAGCAACTGGCCCCGGATGCCATGTGCACCCTCAACAAGATTGGCCAGCGCTTCGCCGCCCTCCCCGGCGTGCACGCCATGACCGACGTGACCGGTTTTGGACTGGCAGGCCACCTGCTGGAGATGTGCGAAGGTTCCGGCGTCAGTGCCCGTCTGGACTTCAAGGCGCTGCCGCTGCTGGACGAGGTGGATTACTACCTGAGTGAGGGCTGCGTACCGGGCGGTACCCTGCGCAACTTCGACTCCTATGGTGATAAGCTGGGCGCCATGGATGATCGCACCCGCAACATCCTGTGCGACCCGCAGACCAGCGGCGGCCTGCTGGTAGCCGTCGGTAAAGAAAGTGAAGCCGAGCTCCTTGCCATTGCCGCACAGGCAGGGCTGACCCTCTCTCCCATCGGCCAGTTGCAGGCCCGCACCGGCAACCAGTTCATCGAGGTTGTCCAATGAGTGCCCTGCCACTGGCCACGGATTACGCCCGGATCTTTTTGGATGAGGTTCCACTCATCGATCTGCGTGCCCCCGTCGAGTTCAAGGAAGGGGCCTTTCCCACCGCCGTCAGCCTGCCGCTGATGACTGACGAGGAACGTGCCCGGGTCGGTACCTGTTACAAGCAGGAGGGACAGGCCGCAGCCATCACCCTGGGCCATCAACTGGTAGGTGGCGCGGTGCGCGCCGCGCGCATGGAAGGCTGGCTGGCCAGGTTGCGCCAGCAACCCGACGCCCTGCTCTACTGTTTTCGCGGCGGCCTGCGCTCCCAGACAGTGCAGCAGTGGCTGGCCGAGGCCGGCATCACCCGCCCCCGGGTCGCGGGCGGCTACAAGGCGCTGCGCCACTTTCTCATCGACACCCAGGCGAAGGCCAGTGCAGAGTGCGACTGGATCGTGCTGACCGGCATGACCGGCTCCGGCAAGACCCACATGCTGGCGCACATCACCCAGGCGGTGGATCTGGAAGGGCACGCCCGTCACAGGGGGTCGTCGTTTGGCCAACTGCCGGGTGGGCAACCCGGCAACATCGACTTCGAAAATCGGCTTGCCATCGAGCTGCTTCAGCGTCGCAACCGGGGGGAATCACAGTTTGTGCTGGAAGACGAGAGCCGTCTCATCGGTCGCTGCGCCCTGCCACTCAACCTTTATGAGGCCATGTGCCGGGCTCCTCTAGTGGTGGTGGAGGTGCCGCAGGAGGCACGGGCCGAGCAGATCCGCACCGATTACGTGCAGGATCTCTGGCTGCGCTATCTGGAGTTCCATGGGCCAGATGCAGGCTGGCCGCTGTTTGCCGGCTACCTCACCGACGCCATGGCCAGGCTCAAGCGCCGACTCGGTGACAAGGATTATCGCGAACTCGATGGGCTGTTGCAGGCCGCCCTCAGGGAACAGGCCCAGAGCGGGGACACCCGCGCCCATCTGGTCTGGATCAGGCTGCTGCTGACTCGCTACTATGACCCCATGTACCGCTATCAGCTGGACAACAAGCGCGAGCGGATCCTGTTTCGTGGTGACAAGGAGGCCTGCCTCGCCTTCTTCGCCGAACGTTCCCCCCTTCAGACCCCTCAGGAGAGTCCCACATGTTGAAGTTCGAGGTGATCCCGGTCACCCAGTTCGCCCAGAATTGTTCGCTTATCTGGTGTGACGAGACCCGCCAGGCTGCCCTCGTCGATCCCGGCGGCGAGGCGGACAAGCTGCTGGCCGCCATTGCCAAACTGGGGCTGACCCTCACCCATATCCTGCTGACCCACGGCCATCTGGATCACGTGGGCGCTGCCGCCGAGCTGCGCGAGAGAACCGGTATCGCCATTACCGGCCCCCACAAGGAGGATGCTTTCTGGCTCGACATGCTGCCCCAGCAGAGCCAGATGTTCGGCTTTGCCCATACTCCGGCCTTTACACCGGATAGCTGGCTCGAACAGGGTGACAAGGTACAGGTTGGCAAATGCGTGCTGGAGGTCTATTTCTGCCCGGGCCACACTCCGGGCCACATCGTACTGCTCTGCCAGGCAGAACGCCTCGCCTGGGTGGGGGATGTGCTCTTTGCCGGCAGCATAGGCCGCACCGATTTCCCGCGCGGGGATCACGGGACGCTGATCAGGTCGATTACCGAGACCCTGCTGCCGCTCGGGGATGAGATCGTCTTTATTCCGGGCCATGGCCCGAGCTCCACCTTTGGTCACGAACGGGCCAGCAATCCCTATCTGACCCAGCCCATCTGGTAATCCCCCCGCTCCTCGCGGGCATCCCATTGCGCCTTGAGGCGCAAGATCTCCGGCATGATCTCGAGAAAACGGGAGAGCAGCCGGGGATCGAAGTGCTGGCCGGAGCCATCGCGCATGGTAGCCAGCACCCGGTCCAGGGGCCAGGGCTCCTTGTAGGGACGACGCACGCTCAGGGCGTCAAAGACGTCGGCGATGGCCACGATCCGCGACGCCTCGGGGATCCCCTCGCCGGTCTCGCCGGCGGGATAGCCCGAGCCGTCCCATTTCTCGTGGTGGTGCAGGGCAATCTCCGCCGCCATGCGAAAATGGGGGCATCGGATCGCCTCAAGATCTCGTAACCGATACGCGGGTGACTTCGCATGATGATCCACTCCTCCTCGGTGAGGGGGCCAGGCTTCTTGAGGATGTGATCGGGGATACCAATCTTGCCCATGTCGTGCATGGGGGCCGCCAGCTCCAGCAGATCCGACTGCTCCGGGCTCCAGCCAGCCGCATCAGCCAGGGCCCGGGCGTATGCGGCCATGCGCCAGATATGCACCCCGGTGTCGGTGTCGTTGTAGTGGCCCGCCTCGCTCAGCATGACGATGGCAGTGCGATAGCTGCACTCGAGCTGATCGAGGCGCACCAGGGAGAGATGATTGCGCCCCCGGGCACGCACCGTGCTCGGACAGACCGGCTTGTAGATATAATCCACTCCGCCCGCCTCGAACCCCTGGCTCTCGCTGTCTGCGTTGTCGCTCGCGGTGATAAAGAGCACCGGGATCCCGGCATGAGCCGGATCGGCCTTGAGCCGACGGCACACCTCGTAACCATCCATGTCGGGCATGCGCACGTCCAGCAGGATAAGTGCCGGCTCGTGACGCCCCACGGCGGCCAACCCCTCCTCTCCCCCTTTGGCAAAGAAGAGGTTGTACTCCTCCTTGAGGATTTGCCGCAGCAACCCGAGGTTGCTCGGCTCGTCGTCGATGATCAGCACGCGCGGTCGACTCATGGCGCAGGTTCCTCCCGATCCTCCAGATAATCCTCCAGCTTGCGGGTGGCGAACGGGATATCGAACAGCTCCAGGGCTGCACTTATCTCGCTCACCAGCTCGCAAGGCAAGTGACTCCTTGCCTGGCTCAGCGCCGGCTCAATCAGATCCAGCTCCTCGCTCACCAGGGCCTGATGCAGGGCGTGCAGGCAGACCTCCCGCGCCCCCTCCTGGGCCAGCGGGGAGCTGACCGCGCCCGGCTCGCGCCCGGCATAGGTATCAATGGAGTGTTGTGCCCGCTCCAGGGCCTCGAGGAAGGGCGCGATAAGCTGGCTGGTGTCGCCACCCTGCTCGATGGCCTCGTTCAACTCGGCACTGATACGCGCCACATCGGTGAGCGACAGGCTGCCCGCCACCCCCTTGATCTTGTGGGCAGACTCGCGGCCGCATCGGTCTCGTGCTGGGCGATGTAACCCGGCAACACGGTACCGACCGTCATGTAGTCATCGCGAAAACGCCGCAGGTATTTGAGGTAGATAGAGGCTTCACCCCAGTTGCGCAGTCCGGTATCGATATCGATGCCGGCCACCGGCTCGTGGGGGAGTAGTTCGTCGTTCACGGTGAGCGGCAGGACAACGTCCGGCAGATAACGCAGCAAGGTCGCGATGAGCTGCTCCACATCGAGCGGCTTGGCGATGAAGTCGTTCATGCCAGAGGCCAATGCCGCCTCCCGCTGATCCTTGAATACCCCTGCGGTGAGAGCCAGCACGGGAGTCTCCTCCCGCCCCGGCAGCAGGCGCAGGCGACGGGTCGCCTCGTAGCCATCCATCACCGGCATCTGCACATCCATGAGCACCAGATCGATGCGCCGGGCCGGATCTGCCAGGCAGGCCAGGGCTCGCTCCCCGTCGATGGCGGTGATCACCTCGGCCCCCTCCCGTTGCAGCAAGCGGGTCGCCACCTCAAGGTTGATGTCGCTGTCATCCACCAGCAGTATGTGCACGCCCGGCAGGCGCAGACGGCGCTGGCCACTCTCAAGGGGATCCACATGCTCGCGCTTCTCGTGGATGAGACGCGCCACCGCATTGTAAAGACTGGAGCCGGTGACCGGTTTGTGCAGTACCAGATCCACCTGATCCGAACCGGGGCGGTGCATCAGTTCATCCTGGGAATAGGAGGTCGCCATGATGATGATGGGTGAACGCTCCTGCTGCTCGAAGGCGCGGCGAATGGCCAGGCAGGTCTCGAGCCCGTCCATGCCCGGCATGATCCAGTCGAGCAGGATCACGTCGAAACGCTCCCCCTGGCGCAGCAGATGATGCAGCGCCTGCTCACCGGACTCCACCACCCTCGACTGCCATCCGAGGGAACCCACCGTCATCGACAGGGCGTCGCGGGTCACCTGATTGTCGTCGGCGATGAGCAGCGAGATGTGCTGCAGACGCTCGTTCAAGGCCTCGGGCCGCTCTACCTGCTCCAGCCGGACGCGGAACCAGAATTCGCTCCCCTTGCCAAGCTCGCTGGTGACGCCGATGTCCCCCCCCATCAGGTTCACCAGGCGGCGACTGATGGTCAGACCAAGCCCGGTGCCCCCGAAGCGGCGACTGGTGGAGGAGTCTGCCTGGGAGAAGGCATTGAAAATGTTGGCCTGCTGCTCGGGGGGAATGCCGATCCCGGTGTCGCGCACCCGAAACAGCAAGGTGGCCATGCCGTCTTGCTCTGCTTCCAGCACGACCTTGACCTCCACCTCGCCGCGCTCGGTAAACTTGATGGCATTGCCGGTCAGGTTGAGCAACACCTGCTCGAGGCGCAGGGCGTCCCCAATCAGATGGGAAACCGGCTCGGGGGCACTGCTCACCACCAGTTCGAGGTGCTTCTGGCCAACGCAGGTGGACATGATGGCCGCCACGTGATCGAGCACCTCTTCGAGACTGAATGGTACCCGCTCAAGCTCGAGCCGACCCGACTCAATCTTGGAGAAATCAAGGATGTCGTTGATGATCCCGAGCAGTGCCTGCCCGGCCTGGTGGATTTTGCGCACCAGGGCATGCTGACCATCGTCGAGCCCTCCCTGTTCGAGCAGGTAGGTCAGCCCCATGATGGCGTTCATGGGGGTGCGGATCTCGTGGCTCATGTTGGCGATGAAATCACCTTTGACCTGTGCCAACCTGGCCGCTTCCTGCTGGGCCAGTTGCTCCTTGTGCCTGCTGCGCACCAGTGCAGCCACACCAGCACCAAACAACAGCAGCAGCACGGCGCTGGCGGCCAAGATGATCCCCCAGATATGAGTGCGAATGGCCTGCAGCTCGCTGTGCGGCACCAGGGACGCGGCTTTCCAGATCAGCTGATCATGATTCTGTGCCGGGTACAGGGTGGTCCAGCTCCAGAGTCCGTCGGCAGACTCCATCTGGCCGTTTGATGCGTCCCAGAACGCCTGCCAGGCCTGGGGAGAAGTCTGCTTCAGAGTCAGATCCGGGCGCTCGAGCATGAAGCCCCACTCCCGGGATGGGTCCGGGCTGCGCAGCCAGTATCCGTCCTGGTTGAACAACATAATGTGATCGGCTGCCTTGCCGCGGTTGTCGGCAAACTCCTTGAGCATACGGGCAGCCTGAACGTTGATTAGCAGCAGACCAAGATCACGTCCCCCAAGGCGCAGACGCTTGGCAATGCGGATCATGGGGTTGAAGGGGCGATCGATCACCCCGTGTTCAACGTTGAGATCGAGCGGCGAGACGTAGACCCGCTCCCAGGGCAGCGCCATAGCATCGCGAAAGTAGTAACGCTCCCCCTTGTTCTGCAACTGGTCGTCCGTCACACGCCACAGACGCTGGCCCTGGCGATCGATGCGTACCCGCTCCATGCCATCCGGGGCAAGCCAACGCACCTGGGCATAGTCGGGATTGCGGTTCAGCAGGATGGTGAACTGGACGGCCAGGGTGTCACGGTCATTGCGAGCCGCCGCTTCGAGCAGGATGGGTTCTTCCGACATGCTGCGCACATGGCGCAGCGGCACCGCCAGCTCGCCGTCAAGGCGGCCGCTGACAAGCGCCAGGAAGGTGCTCTCATCGCTGCGAACGCGATAGAGCTCGCGCTCGATCAATGCACTGCCCAGCAGATAGCCACCTGCCAGGACCAACAGCAGAATAGGTGAAAACAGCAGGATATATGTCCGTACGATTCCTTTCATAACGGTCAACATCGCCCCGAAAAATGGACTTGCCCGAGTACTTTTTGAACATCAGAGCACCACAACACGTGTCCTGCTGTCAATCATGCCTTCAAGTAAAGACCAATAGTGCTGTTTGAGTATTTTATTTTCCCGGAAAAAATGCTGTAAAAACAAAGAGGCCACCCGATTGGGTGGCCTCTTCACAGGAAAGTTCGTTGTCGATTAGACGCGAACGAAATCCAGGTGAACCAGCTTGTAGCGAACCGGGTGACGCTGGATAGCTTTCACGTTCACTTTGACTTCTTCACCGTTGATGACCAGGGTCAGCTCGGAGGAGTAGAACTCCGGCTTCTCTTGGGCCAGGATCAGCTTCTTGTGGTCCAGGGTAACGGACACGGCTTCTTTGCCTGCACCGTAAACGATGGCAGGAACCAGGTCAGCATGACGCAGGCGGCGGCTCGCACCTTTCCCCAGGTCAGAACGGACTTCAGCTTGGAATACGAAAGACATAGTGATTATCTCTTTTAAGATGAATGTATGGTGTTGACTGCGACCGGTCAGCACCTCGCAAAACGAGCGCGAATACTAGCACGGGTCCGGAGGGGATACAAGGAAAGAACCCGCGTCACTCCTCTTTGGCCAAGAGGCACTCCACCACGCCTCTCGCCATCCCCTAGCGCCCCTGCTCCAGACGAGCAAACTGCTGCTGTCGCTGGGCCGGGCTCAGGGCATCGAATTGCGCCAGAGTCTGCGCTTTCGGGCAATAGAGGCGCTGCCCGGCCTGTACCTGGATCCCTTTGGCCATCCTGTCACGATTTTCCTGCACCAGCGCCAGCAGATAACTGTAAGTATCCGAGCCGCCGGCCTCCTTTGACTGAAGCTGGCTTGCAATGCGCCACAGGGTTTCTCCCGCCGCCACCTGATGACAAACCCGCGATGCCTCCCCTGCCGCCGTGGCGGAAAGAGTCAGGGTCGCCTGCTCAGGGGAAGAATCTGCGGTGGCCATGGGCTGTGCATCTCCCTGTCTTGCCAAGGCCTGGATGGCGACTCCCTGCCCCCCAGCCGTGCGAGCAAGGGCTCCCCCAGAGGCATCCGCGCCTTCTTCTCCCGAGGCAGGGAGAACTCGGCGACAAAGGCGACAGCGCCCTGGACTTCGAACGAGGGGGCCGAGGAGGCGGCTTGCTGTACTGATTGGTGGGGCGCCATGCCATAGGCCATCTCATCGATGCGCTTTAGCCTGGCCAGGTAAGCCTTGGAGAGCTGGGCCTCCCCTTCGAACAGATCGAAGGGGGGCACCAGCCGGGCAGGAAAGAGGATCTGCCAGCGGCCATTCTTCTTTCTCTGTTCAAGAGGGGGAAACTGATTGCCCCGCCAGGCCGCAAAAATGGGCGGCACGGGGCGCTGCACCGGATAGAACTCCGGGTTGAGCTGCACCCAGGTTTGTTCCGCAATGGGTTGATACCCGCTGATGTTGACCAGTGCCACCCCCAACCAGATCCCCAGCATATGACGGCCTCCCTTCCCTTTGGCGTCTTGTTGCTTTCACACTATGGCTCAGAAAACAGATAGATAGCAGCTTAGCACTGGGCAATGGCGCTCTGCACCCGTTTATCCGAGATAGGGTATGGCGTCCCCAGTTGCTGGGCGAAGAAGGAGACTCGCAGCTCCTCGATCATCCAGCGGATATTGGCCACCTCGGCCGGGATCAGCTGGGATTTGGGGATCTTGGCGAGCAGTGCCTTGTACTCCGACTCCACGCTGTGCACCTTGAGCATGTAGACCCGATCCCGGTTAGGATCGATGGCGAGCTTCTCGAGACGACGCTCGATGGCCCGCAGATAGCGCAGCAAGTCAGGCAGCCGCTGCCAGCCGGTCTCGGTGACAAAGCCCTTGTGGATGAGGTTGCCGAGCTGCTGCTGGATGTCGGACATGGCAAAGGCGGTGTCGAGCTGCATCTTGCCCTTGAGCCGCTTCTTGATCTCATGGGAGAGGGTCAGTACGGCTTCCACCTGCTTGGCCACCTCCACCACCGCATCGTTGAGCTCGGCGCGAACATACTCCTTGAGCGCCTCGAAACCCGCCTCGTCCCAGGCCAGTCCGCCATGCTGCTCAATCAGCTTGTCACAGCCGCAGGCAATGCAGTCGTCAATAAGCTCGGCCACCTTGCCAAACGGGTTGAAATAGAGCCCGAGCTTGGCCTTGTTGGGCAGCTTCTCCTGCAGATACTTGATGGGCGACGGCACGTTGAGCAGTACCAGCCGGCGCTGGCCCGCCCACATCAGCTGCTGCTGTACCACCGGACTCTCCACCAGCTGGATGGCGACCGAATCCTTCTGATCCACCAGGGCTGGATAGGCCTTCACCTCGAACCCGCCCCGCTTCTGACTGTACTCCTGGGGCAGCTCGCCAAAGCTCCACAGGGTGAGGCCAGACTGCTCGATGTCATCGTCCGCCACTTGCGACAGGGTCTCCTGCACCTTGCCGCGCAGGGACTCTTTCAATGCCTCCAGATCCTTGCCTTCCGCCACCTTCTTGTGCTTGTCATCCACCACCCGGAATGTGAGTTTCAGGTGATCGGGTACCGCATTCCAGTCCCAGGATTCACGGGGCACGGTCACGCCGGTCATCCGGCGCAGCTGGCGCTCCATCTCGTCCAAGAGCGGCCCCTGTTCGGGGTTGATGCTGGCGAGCAGCGCATCGGCATAGTTGGGGGCCGGTACGAAGTTCTTGCGCATCGGTTTTGGCATCGACTTGATGAGGGCCACCAACAGCTCGTGACGCAGCCCCGGGATCAACCACTCGAACCCCTTCACCTCCACCTGATTCAGGAGCGGCAGCGGAATATGCAGGGTCACGCCATCGGCGGCCTCCCCCGGCTCGAACTGATAGGTCAGCTTGAGCTTGAGGCGCCCCTGCTGCCAGAAGTTGGGGTAGTCGAGATCGCTGATGCGGGCCGCATCTCCCTTCATCAACATCTCTTTTTCGAAGTTGAGCAGCTCGGCGTCCTGCTTTTGCGCCTCTTTCCACCACTTGTCGAAGTGACGGGCGGAAATCACATCTTCCGGCAAACGGGCATCGTAGAAGCGGAACAGATCCTCGTCATCCACCAGGATGTCGCGCCGGCGGGACTTGTGCTCCAGCGCCTCCACCTCGGCCAGGAGCTTGCGGTTATCGCTGAAGAAACGGTGGCGGGTCTCGAAATCTCCCTCCACCAGCGCGCGGCGGATAAACAGCTCGCGGCACAGCGCCGGATCAATGCGGCTGAAGTTGATGGTGCGCTCATTGACCAGGGTCAGGCCATAGAGGGTCACCTTCTCCTTGGCCATCACGGCGCCGTTTTTCTTCGACCAGTGGGGGTCGCTGTGGTGCAGCTTGATGAGGTGACCCGCCAGCGGCTCCACCCACTCGGGTTCAATCTTGGCGTTGATACGGGCGTAGAGGCGCGAGGTTTCCACCAATTCTGCGGCCATCACCCACTTGGGCGGCTTCTTGAACAGACCCGAGGCTGGGAAGAGGTGGAAGCGGCCGTTGCGGGCGCCGAGAAACTCCGGTTTTTCCAGATCCTTGTTGCCGATATGGCTCAAGAGGCCGGTCAGCAGCGCGCAGTGCACCGTCTTGAAATCTGCAGATTCATGGTTGGCTTTAAAACCCAGCTCCTTGACCGTCTGACGCAGCTGGAAATGGATGTCCTGCCACTCGCGTACCCGCAGGTAGGAGAGAAACTCCTTCTGGCACATGCGGCGAAACGGGTTGCTGCCAAGGGCATCCTGCTGCTCTTTCAGGTAATTCCACAGATTGACGAAGGCGAGGAAGTCGGAATCCTTGTCCTCAAAGCGTCTGTGCTGCTCGTCGGCGGCCTGCTTCTTCTCCATGGGCCGCTCACGGGGATCCTGAATGCTGAGGGCGGCGGTGATCACCATCACCTCGCTCAGGCAGCCGGTCTGCGCCGCGCTGATCACCATCTTCGCCAAACGAGGATCAAGGGGGATACGCGAGAGCTGGCGACCGGTCTCGGTCAGCTGCAACTTGGCTTCGCGATCGCCGGTGGCGGGCAGCTCGCGCACCGCCTCCAGCTCTTTCAAGAGAGTCAGGCCATCCTTGATATGGCGCGACTCGGGTGGCTCGACGAAGGGGAACGCCTCCATATTGCCAAGGCCGAGCGCCAGCATCTGCAGGATGACCGAGGCCAGGTTGGTGCGCAGGATCTCGGGGTCGGTAAAGGCAGGACGGCTATTGAAATCCTCCTCTGAGTAGAGGCGGATACAGATACCATCCGCCACCCGACCGCAACGCCCTTTACGCTGGTTGGCGCTGGCCTGGGAGACCGGCTCGATGGGCAGGCGCTGCACCTTGGTGCGCCAGGAGTAGCGACTGATGCGGGCGGTGCCCGGATCGATGACGTAACGAATGCCCGGCACCGTCAGCGAGGTCTCCGCCACGTTGGTGGCCAGCACGATACGCCGACCGGCGTGGGGCTGAAACACCTTGTTCTGCTCGGCGTTGGAGAGGCGGGCGTAGAGCGGCAGCACCTCGGTATCGCGCAGGTTGAGCTTGCGCAAGGCATCGGCAGTATCGCGGATCTCCCGCTCGCCGTTCATGAAGATGAGGATGTCACCCAGCCCTTCGCGTGCCAGCTCTTCCACCGCATCGAAGATCCCCTGCAGTTCGTCGCGCTCCTCCAGCCCGTCGCTTTTATCACTGACGAGCGGGCGGTAGCGCACCTCCACCGGATAGGTGCGACCGGAGACCTCGATCACCGGCGCCTTGTTGAAATGACGGGAGAAACGTTGCGGGTCGATAGTGGCCGAGGTGATGATCACCTTGAGATCGGGGCGCTTTGGCAGCAGCTGTTTGAGATAACCCAGAATGAAGTCGATGTTGAGGCTGCGCTCGTGGGCCTCATCGATGATGATGGTGTCGTACTGGGTCAGCATCCGGTCGTTCTGGATCTCGGCCAGCAGGATACCGTCGGTCATCAGCTTGATGTGGGTCTGCTCGCTCACCTGATCGGTAAAGCGCACCTTGTAACCCACGTAGTGGCCGAGTTCGGACTCCATCTCCTCGGCGATACGGGCCGCCACGGTGCGGGCCGCCAGACGGCGCGGCTGGGTGTGGCCGATAAAGCCCTTCACACCGCGCCCAAGCGCCAGACAGATCTTGGGGATCTGGGTGGTTTTGCCCGAGCCGGTTTCGCCGGCGATGATCACCACTTGATGCTCTTCAATGGCTTTGGCGATCTCCCCCTGCTTCTGGCTGACTGGCAGATTGTCCGGATAGGTGACCTTGGGCACGCCCGCCAGACGGGACTGGTAGCGCGCCTGTGCCACATCCAGGTCAGCGGCGATGGTCTCGAGCACGGCAGCCTGCTTGGCTTCCGGCAGCTTCTTGACCCCGTGCAGTCGACTGGAAAGACGGCGGGCGTCGAGATTCATGCAGGCGGTAAGACGGCGGCGCAGCGCCTCGATAGAGAGAGACAAGGTACGAATTCCTTAAAAGAGTGCCCATCAAGGGCCATATCGATAGCTGGGGGAGATCCTAAAGAGCGAGGCTGGGCGGTGCAAGCCTTAAAGCGCCGCGCCAGCACATCAAGCCGGAGGCGTCATGACCGTCACGGATGAAAAGAGCAGGCCAGAGCCTGCTCTTTGAAAACAACCAGACAACACCGTTCAGACTCTGGCCTGATGCACGAAACAGGTGCCAAGCTGGGCGTGGATGGCCTGCATCACATTGTGGCGGTTGATGACCCCGAGCAGGCGCCCCTCCTCCACCACAGGATAGATCTTGGGCTTTTGACCCATCATCATCTCCGCCAGATCCAGGATGCTGGTGTCGGGGCCGACTGCCAGCACCTCCTTGCGCATCACATCCCTGACCTGGGCCACCTGTTCACAGTGGTAGGCCTCTTTCAACATGACGGCGATGCAATCCTGCTCGGAGACCCAGCCAATCAGATGTCCCTGGCTGTCCACTACGGGGCCGCCCAACTGATGACTGTTGAGAAATTTTTCCACCGCCGCCTGTACCATCATCTCTGCGCTGAAGGTGATGGGCTTGGTCTGCATGTAGTCCTTTGCTTTGAGTGATTCCATGACGCTTTCCCCCAACGAGCCTCCCGAGGGGAGGCAAGAGCCGGGCACTATGTCCGGCTCACTCCAAGCATAGTCCGCATGGATCAGGAGATGGATTGCAGCAAGAGCAAGAGCTCGTTCTGGCTGTGGCAGTCGGTCTTCTTGAACACCCCTTTCAGGGTGGAGCGCACAGTTTCCACCTTGACACCGCGCAGCTCCGCGATGTCGTTGCTGCTGTAACCCTTGCTCATCAGCACCAGCAGCTCCTTCTCGCCGATAGTGAGCGGATAGAGGCTGGCCAGCGCTTCGATGTCGGGGTTGAAGGCGTGCTCGGGGTCACGCAGCACCACTTCCACATAGCGTTCAAAGCGGCTGAGTCCGCTCATCAGGGTGCATTGGACCAGCAGCGGACGCAGGTTAGGCTGACGGGGAATGGACATATAGGCGCTGGCGCCGGGCAGCAAATAGGCAAAGCCATTGAGGATCTCCTTGAGCTGGCGTTGCTGCTCCTTATTCTGCAAAGAGAAAATGCCATTGATGGCCCGCAATTCCACATTTTCATCGGCGATACGGTTGAAGGCCACATTGGAATAATGAATATGCCCCTTGTCGTCTATGATGGCGCTGGGCTTATTATGGTTTTTCACCAGCTGTTGCAACTGATAGTTCTGGGTTTCCAGGGCCAGCAAGTTCCAATAATGGTGGCTCCAGGCCGCCAGTCCGGAATAGATTTCCGAGAGCGAGGTGAGGTCGCGACTGCTGAAATCATCTTGCGTTGCACCACGGTAACTGCACAGGCTGCTCAGCCCCCTCCCTTTCACCTGGCAGACGCCGCCGGCGGCGAATTGGGCGCCGAAACTTGCCAGCAGGCCCACCGAGCTTGAAATGCTGTTGGCGCTGACAATCCCCTTGCACCCTTTATCCAGGTAATGGTTGAACCACACATCCTGGCGATGATGTTGCAGGTAAAACTGCTGCTGGGCCTCGGTCAGACCGCTGGAAAAAAGCTTTATTCCGTCGCTCTTGTCATCATCCCGCAATAAAAACAGGGATGAACTACAGGAAACGTCGGCGCGAAATTGGTCCACGACGAGCTTAATGTCAGAATCATTAATACCGCACTCGTATAACTGGCTGATATAGGGCGATATCCTTTGTTTCTCTAATGCCTTCACACCCGAACTCCTAATTCTTATTTTTATTGAAGAGGCATCTTACTCTGCAATGGGATAGTCGAAAAGTAGTCAAATGAACAAAGGGTTTATGATTTATTCATAAATAGTCATGAATATAGGCTCATGAATGAATATGGCCAAAAAGGGTAAATAGCCGCTCATGTTTTTCCTGGCGCTGGTCGCTTACCTCCCTGTTTTACCTCTTGATGTCTCACCACCCACTCGCCATCCCGGCCCCTCTTCCCCCCAAGATCACGCTTTTCAACATTGGGGTCATCTGCATCCACACCGATTCACATGTTGCATTTTGGTGACTTTGGTGTTTCCATTTTGAGCGCCGGACGATATTGTATATACAAATCATCCACTCAATGGAATTGAACCATGCGGATCACAAGGAGAGAAAATGGAACCTGAACACACGCTCACTGCACCGGCAGGATCAGGGGCCGGCATCAAGCTGCTGTTGGCCAGCCTGCTTGGCATCGCCATCTTTTTTGTTCCCTTCGAGCTTGGCGGGCGCAGCACCATAGTGGTGGATCACCTGGCCGGCTTTCTGATTGCCCAGCGCCCCCTTGCCCTGACCCTCATTCTCTTGCTCATCGCCTATGGCGCCATCACCCCCTTGCTGGATGGCCGCTGGCGCGCCCGTCCCATCGACAGGGTATTGAGCCTGTTCAAGCTGCTCGGGCTGGCCCTGGCCATTTTGTATGTCACAGACTGGGGCCCTGCCTGGTTGATGACCCCGGATCGCCTCCCCTTCCTGTTCGATAAACTGGCCATGTCTGTGGGTCTCATCGTGCCTATCGGCGCCATGGCCCTGACCTTCCTGCTCGGTTTCGGCCTGCTGGAATTCATCGGGGTGCTGATGCAACCCGTGATGCACCCCCTGTGGCGCACGCCGGGTCACTCCGCCATCGATGCGGTCGCCTCTTTCGTCGGCAGCTACTCGGTGGGCCTGCTCATCACCAACCGGGTCTTCCTCGCGGGCAAGTACACGGTGCGAGAAGCCGTCATCATCGCCACCGGCTTCTCCACCGTCTCGGCCGCCTTCATGATCATCGTGGCCAAGACCCTCAACCTGATGGGACACTGGAACTTCTACTTCTGGTCCACCCTGGTGATCACTTTCGTCATCACCGCCATCCTGGCGCGTGTTCCTCCCATCAGTCGCCTGGCTCACCATGGGGAGACCGACGAGCCGCTACCGGCTGGCATGAGCCGCTGGCAGGCGGCCCTCACCTGCGGCCTGACCCAGTCCCACCAGGCAGATCCCCTGTTGCGGCAATTGAAGGACAACCTCAGGGACGGTCTTCACATGGCCGCTGCCGTGGTGCCCACCATACTGTCCGTCGGTCTGCTGGGCCTGCTGCTGGCAAAGCACACTCCCCTGTTCGATCTGCTGGGCTGGCTGCTCTGGCCACTGACCTGGCTGCTGGATCTCGGCGAGCCGCTCGCCACCGCCAAGGCCCTCTCGGCCGGTCTGGCCGAGATGTTCCTGCCCGCCATCCTGCTCAAGGATGCCGACCTGCTGGTGCGCTATGTCGCGGCCGTGGTTTCGGTCAGCTCGGTGCTCTTCTTCTCTGCCTCCATCCCCTGCATCCTGGCCACCCGGATCCCGGTGAGCGTGGGACAGCTGGTGGTGATCTGGCTGCTGCGCACCCTGCTTGGCATCCTGCTGGCCGCCTTGTGCGGCAGGCTGGCGCTGGCCCTCGGCTGGCTCGGTTGACCAGGGCTCACAAAAAAACAAAGCGCCATCAGGCGCTTTGTTTTTATCGGGATTGTCTCAGGGGGCGATGACGGCGAACCGGCCGCTGTTGAAATCATCTATCGCCTGATGGATCTCTGCCTCGCTGTTCATGACAAAGGGGCCATAACCCACGATGGGTTCATCGATGGGCTCGCCACTCAGCAGCAACAAGCTGGCCTCGCCCTCAGCCTCCAGCATGAACTCCTCCCCGTTGGGATCGAGCAGCACCAGTTGTGCTTCGCCCGCGCGCTCCTGACCGTTGATCAAGAGAGAGCCCTTGAGCACCACCAAGGCGCTGTTCCATCCCGCTACCGCCGGCAGCACCACGCTGGCCCCGCCCTTGAGCCGCAGATCCCAGATGTTCATGGGCGAGAAGGTGCGGGCAGGCCCCTCTACCTCGCCTTGTTGCAACCCGGCATCGTTCCCGGCGATGATGCGCACCCGCACATCGCCCTCCTTGAGGCTCAGTTGCGGGATGGTGTCGCTGGTGATGCCCTGATAACCGGGCGTCGACATCTTGTGTTTGGCGGGCAGGTTGACCCACAGCTGCACCATGTCGAGGGTGCCACCACGACGGGTAAACCCCTGGGAGTGGAATTCGTCGTGCATGATGCCGGCGGCGGCCGTCATCCACTGCACGTCTCCCGGACCGATGATCCCCCCCTGACCGGTCGAGTCGCGATGGGCGACCTCCCCTTCATAGACGATAGTGACCGTCTCAAAACCACGGTGCGGGTGCTCCCCCACTCCCCTGGCATGATCGGCGGGCTCGAAATGTGCTGGGCCAGCCCTGTCCAGCAGCAGGAAGGGGCTCAAGGCGCGGCCATGGGTCTGATACGAGAACAGCGAGCGAACCGGGAATCCGTCGCCGACCCAGTGTTGTCGAGGGGCGCTGTAAATACCGATGACTCTTTTCATGATGCTCTCCTGGGTGATCGTCACGGAATGTGTCGTTGCTCGCATTGTGAGTCTGGAACGCTGCGTCCGGTAGACGTAAAATTTGCCATCAGCGTCCTATTTTGTGAACGATAACCCCATGCAACAGGATCTCAACGACCTCTATTTCTATGTCCAGGTGGTGGATCACGGGGGCTTTGCCCAGGCCGGCAGGGCCCTCGGCATGCCCAAATCGCGGCTCAGCCGCCGCATCGCCATGCTGGAGGAGCGACTCGGAGTGCGCCTTATCCAGCGTTCCACCCGCAGCTTCACCGTCACCGAACTCGGGCAGGCTTATTACACCCGTTGCCGGGCCATGCTGGTGGAAGCCGATGCGGCGCAGGATCTCATCGCCGCGACCCAGAGCGAGCCTTGCGGTCTGGTGCGCATCGCCTGCCCCATCGATCTGCTGCACGCCCACGTAGGGAGGATGCTGGTCTCCTTCGCCCTGGCCCATCCCAGCGTCAAGGTGCAGCTCGTCGGGGTCAACCGGGCGGTGGATTTGGTCGCGGAGGGGTTGGACATGGCGCTCAGGGTGCGACCACTGCCCCTGGAGGACAGCGATCTCGCCATGCGGGTGCTGGGTTATGCGACCCAGTGTCTGGTGGCAAGTCCGGCCCTTGTCGCGTCACTCGGCATGCCCCGGGCCCCCGCAGATCTGCTGTCATGGCCGAGCCTCGGTCACGGCGCCAGCCTGGAAGGCCATCACTGGACCCTGCTGGGCCCCGATGGTGCCCGAGTCAAACAGCACCACAGCCCCCGCTTTGCCACCACCGACATGCAGACATTGCGTCAGGGGGCGATCGACGGGCTCGGGGTCGTGCAACTGCCCACCATGATGATGAATGAGCCCCTGGCCGATGGCCGGCTGGTGCGTCTGCTCCCCGACTGGGCACCGCGCCAAGAGGTGATCCACGCGGTCTTCCCCTCACGCCGCGGTCTGCTGCCTGCCATCCGCGCCCTCATCGATCATCTGGTCGAGGGCTTCTCCCCCCTGGGGCAGGCAAGTACGCCGCCCCCGCCATGATCTGTTCATGGCCGTTCCCGGGTGTGCCGACATGCAAAAGGCCAGAGCTTGGCTCTGGCCTTTTCATTTTCCCCTTCACAGAGGAGGGGAAACGGATACGGGCAGGATCCTCAGAAGGGCATTTTGAAGCCAGGGGGCAGTTGCATGCCGCCGGTCAGCTCGCCCATCTTGGCCTTGTTCTGCTCTTCCACGCGGCGCACGGCGTCATTGACGGCGGCGGCGACCAGATCTTCCAGCATCTCCTTGTCATCTTCCATCAGGCTGGGATCGATCTCGATACGACGCACGCTGTGGCTGCCGGCCATGGTCACCTTGACCATGCCTGCGCCCGCCTCGCCGACCACTTCCATCTGGGCCAGCTGCTCTTGCATCTTCTGCATGCGCTCTTGCATCTGTTGGGCCTGTTTCATCAGGTTACCCATTCCACCTTTACCAAACATAGATCGTCTCTCGTCTTGAAATCCGGCATCCAGCGCCGGGCTGTGGGTTCATCTGCCCTAAGTGGGGGCAGCCAAAAGTCTTTTCAACCGGGGACAAACCCCGGCACGGTTTTTTCACCGCAATTCAGCGACTCAGTGGTTCAATGCTCTCGGGATGGAGCACGGCGCCGAAACGCTGCTGCAAGAATTGTACGTTGGGATCCGCCGCCAGATCCCGGCTCACCTGTTCACGCACCCCGAGATAGAGACGATGCTCTATCTCGAGCGGCGTCTCCCGCGCGGGATCCGAGCCCAGGGTCACATCGATGTGAACCGGGCCGCCCAGCTCGGGACCGATGAGCTCGGCCAGATCGGCGCGGGCCTTGTCGCTCACCAGATGGCGCTGCTCGGGTTTGAGCAGCAGGGAGACCCGATTGCCTTCCCGGGTCATCACCGCGTTGATGGCCAGTTGACGCAGCCGACCACCCACCCCGGTGCGGGCGATGAGCTCGGCCCAGGCGTCCCCGCAATTGACCAGCAAGGACGAGGGGATCAGACGGGCGACCTCCCCCTCCTCCTCGGGCTGAGCGTCACCCTCCAGCGCATCCCAGTCGATGGTCTCCATCAACGCAATGACGGGCTGAGGCTCGCTCGCGGCCACTGGAGGCGCGGCAGGCACCATAGCGACAACAGCAGGTGCCGCCGCATCCGCGCTGCCGACGTCAGCGCCCAGATCCCAGGGCGGCAGATCCTCCTGCGAAGGAGGAGCCATGGTGGCGGGAGCTGGCTGGGCGGAAGTCACTGCCCGCGTGGGCAACGGGGCACTGGCAAACCCCTCGTCAAACCCCTGACTCAGATACTCTTCGTAGTCACTGGCCCCCTCTTCATAGGCATCCAGAGGGGGCAGGTCGTCATACCCCGTTTGCATGACAGATCCCTGCCCCGGCATCTCGGGCCGCGCCGCTGGTTGCACCTCGGCCTGGGGCGAAGTCGCGACGGCAGGCATCGGGGCCGGTTTGGTCGCGGCCACCGGTTTGACGGGAGTGACCCGGGCAGGCGCGGCGTTTGCACTCTGCTCGCCACGCAGGCGGCTTCGCAGCAGATTGCGCTTGCCAAGCAGGCTCTGCATGCTGGAGGTCGAAGAGATGGCGACGTCTTCCCCTTGGACCTCAACCTGCTGCGTCAGCCCGGTGTCATCCGCCGCCAACGGCGCAGAGGCAGGCTCTGCAGGCGGACTGGCAGGCACCACGGCCTCGTAACCCATCCGTTCGGCCTCGCGCAGCAGCTCATCCTGCTCGGCAAAGAGCGGATCCAGCACTGCGCCCTCTTCCGCCTTGGGTGCGGGGGCGACGTGCTCGGTCTCAAGGACCGATGCTGGCGCGGCGGGAGCCTGTGGTGCTGCGCTGGCAGCCGGGGCCGGCTCAGCCCCCTGGGGCTTTCCCGGCAGGAGCGGCGCGTTTTCCCTCGCAGCCGCCATCACGCCGGTGTGCCCTGTCATGAGAGGCTGGGCCGCCAGGTTGGCGGGATGGACCACCTCGCGCCGGGGAGAGAAGGCCAGCATCCGCAGACAGGTCATTTCCAGTGCGGTGCGTCCGTCAGGGGCCCAGGGCAGATCCTTGCGCCCCCCCAGCACGATTTGATAGCAGAGCTGCACCTCTTCCGGGCTCATGGCTCCGGCTAGCTGCAGCAAGGCATCGGCATCCGCCCCCTGCTCCTGCACGCTCGCAGGCAGCAGTTGCGCCATGGCCACCCGGTGGAGCAAGGCTTCCAGCTCGGCATGGAGCTGATCAAAGTCGGGGCCCAGGGTCGCTATCTCGGTGATCTTGGCCATGGTGGCGGGTGCATCCTGGCGCAGCACTGCCTCCAGCAACTGGTGCAGGTGGTGATGATCGAGGGTCCCCAACATAGTGAGCACGCTCTCCAGGCGCACGCTGCCGTTGCCGTGGGCCAGCGCCTGATCGGTGAGGCTCAGGGCATCGCGCATGCTGCCGTCAGCCGCCTTGGCCAGGGCCAGCAGGGCGCGAGGCTCAAAGGGTTGTCCCTCCTGATCCAGCACCCATTCGAGCTGCCTGGCAATCTGGGTCTGATCCAGACTCTTCAGATGAAACTGCAGGCAGCGCGAGAGGATGGTGATGGGGAGCTTCTGCGGATCCGTGGTGGCCAGCAGGAATTTCACATAAGGGGGCGGCTCTTCCAGGGTTTTGAGCAGCGCATTGAAGCTGTGGCGCGACAGCATGTGCACTTCATCGATGAGGTACACCTTGAAACGACCACGGGCCGGACGGTACTGCACGTTGTCGAGTAGTTCGCGGGTGTCTTCCACCTTGGTGCGAGACGCCGCATCGATTTCCAGCAGATCGACGAAATTGCCCTGATCGATCTCGCGGCAGGTATCGCACACACCGCACGGATGGCTGCTGATCCCCTGCTCGCAGTTGAGGCTCTTGGCCAGAATGCGGGCGATGGTGGTCTTACCCACCCCGCGGGTCCCGCTCAGCAGGTAGGCATGGTGAAGCCGTCCCTGATCCAGGGCATTGGTCAGGGCAGTCAGCACATGTTGCTGGCCGACCACTTGTTCAAACGTATGGGGGCGCCATTTGCGCGCCAAAACCTGATAGCTCATAGATCTCGATGCTGGGAAACGAGGCATTGAGGCTGGATGCTAACACAAATGGAGGGCTGGCTGTATGGGGGATGCGCCGCCTTGGGAGGGATCGCTTGAATTTCAAACCGGTGCCCGTTCAGGCACCGGTTTGCGGCAGAAAGCAGGGTGACGAGGCCTGCCGCGCGAAGGGGCGATTTACGCCCCCGCGAGTTCCACCAGAGAGACCACCTTGACGCCGGCGGCGGTCAGGCGGGCATCACCGCCCAGGGACGGCAGGGAGATGATGAAGGCGGCATCCGCTACCTCACCGCCGGCGCGGCGGATGAGCTTGACGGTGGCATCGACGGTGCCGCCGGTGGCCAGCAGATCGTCCACCACCAGCACCTTGTCACCGGGCACGATGGCATCGGTGTGCAGTTGCAGGGTGTCGGTGCCGTACTCCAGGGCGTAGGACTCCTCGATGACGGCGCGGGGCAGCTTGCCCGGCTTGCGCACCGGCACGAACCCCAGCCCCATGGCGTAGGCAACCGGGGCGCCGAAGATGAAGCCACGGGCCTCGGTGCCGACAATCTTGGTGATGCCTTGATCACGGTAATGATCGGCCAGCAGATCGATGGTGGCCTTGAAGGCCTCGGCATTCTCGATCAGGCTGGTGATGTCGCGAAACAGAATGCCCGGCTTCGGATAGTCGGGAATGGTCTTGATGCTCGCTTCGATAAACTTCAGGGTTTCCGGATTCATTATTTGACCGCTTATTTTTTGAGCCCTGCCATGGCGGCGCACGGGGTCTCCGCCTGGGGGCAGTAAAAAGGCCCGTCACGCAAAAATGACGAGCCAACTCCATAGCATTATTGCCGCGATAGCTTAGGGATTTCACTTCTTCATTGCAACCGGCTCCAGCACCGGCAGACGCATCAACCAGGTGAGCAGGATCACCATTATGACAACCAGCAGCCACCTCACCCAGGGCAACGGCACCACCAGCAGCGATACCGAGAACGAGATCAGGATGAAGATGATGGCGCGGCATCTGGCGTGGCGGCGAATGCCGCGATACTGCTGCCAGTCGAGGATGGGGGGGCCAAACCAGGGATGCGCCAGCAACCAGCCATGAAAGCGGGGGGAGGAGCGCGCAAACAGCGCCGCCGCCAGCAACATGAAGGGGGTTGTCGGCAGCAGGGGCAGGACTATCCCGACTATCCCGGTGGCGAAGGCAAGCCAGCCCAGGGCCATCAGACACCAGCGTTTCATGGGTACTCCTCTAGTGTTTCTCTGCCTTTAGCCTAACAGAGTTGGCCCGGAAGCTGACAGCCTGGCCCAGTCTGCGGCCGTCGATGGGGGCCATCGAGTGGGCAGACGGCTGACAATCCCGGCCATTGCCACTACAATCTGCGCTCTTTTTTCTCCCCTTGTCTTCGGAAGCAGCTATGCGCGTTATTTTGGCCCCCATGCAGGGGGTGCTGGATCACCTGATGCGGGAGGTCCTCACCTCCGTCAATGATTACGACCTCTGCGTCAGTGAATTCATCCGGGTGGTCGATCAACTGCTGCCCGCCAAGGTCTTCCATCGCATCTGCCCCGAGCTGAAACAGGATGGCAAGACCCGTGCAGGGACCCCGGTACGGGTGCAACTGCTGGGACAACATCCGGAGTGGCTGGCAGAAAATGCCATACGGGCCATCGAGCTCGGCTCTCCCGGGGTCGATCTCAACTTCGGCTGCCCTGCCCCCACGGTCAACAAGAGCAAGGGGGGCGCCGTGCTGCTCAAGGAACCCGAGACCGTCTATCGCATCGTCAAGGCGGTGCGGGAGGCCGTGCCTGCCCACCTGCCGGTGAGCGCCAAGATCCGCCTGGGATACGATGACAAGGATCTCTATCTGGACAACGCCCAGGCCGTCTATCAGGGGGGGGCCAACGAGCTGGCGGTGCATGCCCGCACCAAGCGCGAAGGCTACAAGGCGCCGGCCCACTGGGAGTACGTGGACGCCATCCGCCGCGCCCTGCCCATCCCCATCACCGCCAACGGCGAGATCTGGAACCATGCCGATGCCCTGACCTGTGCCCGGGTGTCCGGTTGCGATGCCCTCATGGTGGGCCGGGGCGCCATCTCCCTGCCCAACCTGGCCAACGTGATGAAGACGGGGTGTGCCCACATGAGCTGGGCCGAGGTACTGCAATTGATGGTGACCTACACCGAGCAGGATCTGGCGAGCGACAAGGCCGACTACTACCCGAGCCGCATCAAGCAGTGGTTCTCCTACATAGTGCGGGAATACCCCCAGGCCGACGAGCTGTTTCGCCGCATCCGCACCATCAAGACCGCAGAGGAGATCCGCTCCGCCCTCGAGCGCGAGTGCGCCTCACAGGCCTAGACTTGGCCGCCACCCCGCAGCGCCCTATGATGAAGGCTCATTGACAGGAGGTCAGGATGCAAGGAGTGCCGGTCAACTTTACCCATCAGCACGACAGGGCCGATTTTCGCGCCCTGCCGGGGCAGCCTGCGACCGAGCTCTATCGCGCCCACATCCAGCACCACATCTTCGATCCCCATAGTCACGAGGGGTTTGGCCTCGGTGTCATCGAGTGCGGTGCCGAGCGCTTTCGCTATCGCGGCAGCCAGCTCCTGGCCGGTCCCGGCAGCCTGGTGCTGATGAACCCCGATGAGCTGCACACGGGCGAGTCAGCCTGCGAGCAGGGGTGGCGCTATCGCATGCTCTACCTGCCCGCCGACCGGCTCGAGGCCATCAGCGGCGAGCGCGACTGGTATTTCACCGATGCCGTGCGAAGCGATCCGCGCACTGCCCCCGTCCTGCAGGCGACCCTGGATGCCCTCTGGCACTGTGACAGCGAGCTCGCCGCCGACGGCCTGCTGCTAAGGGTGTGCGAGACCCTGCGCCCCCATGCCCGGGCCCTGGCGGCCCCGCGCGAAGCGGCCCACCCTCTGGGCCGCGCTATCGACTATATGCAGGCCTATTTCGCCCGCCCCATTACCCTGGCCGAGCTGGCCGGTTCGGTGAACCTCAGCCCCTACCACTTCCAGCGCAGCTTCAAGGCCCGCTTTCACGTCACCCCCCAGCAGATGTTGATGGCCATCCGCCTGCAGCGCGCCAAGGGGTGGCTGGCTGCCGGCCTGCCCGCTGCCGAGGTGGCCGCCGCCTGTGGTCTGGCCGATCAGTCCCACCTCAACCGTGCCTTCCTGCGCCGCTATGGCACCACCCCGGTCCGCTACCAGAAACAGGTGCAGGCTGGCCGCTAAAGCGCAATCTGGTTCAATACACCCCCCTTCCCCCTGCTAGGCTGACTTCCTTCTTCTTTACCGGATATGAAACATGTTGATCGGAGTCCTGTTTGCCCTGCTGGCCGGCCTGATGTGGGGGCTCATCTTCGTCGCCCCCCTCTTGGTGGATGGCTATCCCCCCGCCCTGCTCGCGAGCGGCCGCTACCTCGCCTTCGGCCTCATCGTACTGCCGCTCGCCTGGCAGGCCCGCAAACACCTGGCGGCCCTCTCGGCCAGCGACTGGCGAGAGGCCCTCGCCCTCACTCTGGTGGGGAACCTTCTCTACTACTTCTGCCTGTCGGGGGCCATCTTGCGCATCGGCTCGCCCCTGGCAGCCATGTTTATCGGCACCCTGCCGGTGGTGACGGCCCTGGCCGCCAACCGCCTCTATGGCGCACGGGACGGTCGCCTCTCCCGCACCCGGCTCTACCCGTCCCTGGTGCTGATGGGGGCCGGCCTCTATCTGGTCAACAGCGCCGAGCTGATCTGGCACACCGAGGCGCGCACCGAACAACTGCTTGGGCTCGCCCTGGCGGTGGGCGCCGTGCTGTGCTGGACCTGGTATCCCCTGCGCAACGCCCGCTGGCTGCGCGAGCACCCGGGCCGCAGTCCGGCCGTCTGGGCCACCGCCCAGGGGCTGGTGACCCTGCCGGTAGCGCTCATTGCCTATCTCGGCAGCCTCGGCCATCTTGCCCTGAGCGCACCGGACTTTCCCCTGCCCTTCGGGCCGACGCCCCTGCGCTTCGTGCTGCTGATGGGGGCAGTGGGGCTCCTCTGCTCCTGGCTCGGCACCCTATGCTGGAACGAAGCGAGCCAGCGCCTGCCGACCGTGCTGGTCGGGCCGCTCATCGTGTTCGAGACTCTAGCGGGACTCTTGTACGCCTTTATGCTGCGCGGGATCATGCCCCCATGAGTACCCTGGTGGGTGTCGTCTGTCTGGTGGCGGGAGTGCTCTACGTCATCACCGGCAAGCCGCAGCACCTGCCGAAAAAACCCGTCAAAGCACGGTTAACTTGACTCATGTCATCTTGATAAACCGCGGGTTTCCCTATACTGGCCGAGTTTTATCACTCGTTTTTGGGGGCTGCTGTGTGTGAAGTGACGCAAGCCCGGTTGGCCGAATGGCATCAGCGCCTTCTGACCGACTGGGCGCAAACAAGAGAGGAGCTGATCCGTCAGCTCAAGGCCTGTCGACAAGATGACTGGGCACAGAAGGTGGAGCGCTGCGAGCGGGATCAACTGGTTGATCTGACCAGCCGTCTCGATCTGCCCGGGGTGGAACACAGCGTGGCACGCCTCAAGCGGCTCGACGCGGCGCTCTGCCAGATGGATCTGGGGCTCTATGGCTTCTGCTCCGATTGTGAGGAGCCGCTGCTCCCTGAACAGCTGGAACAGGATCCGACCCTGCAACGCTGCCCGCGCTGCGAGGCCCGCTACCGCAAGGGATTCCACGCTCACGAACTCTGATGGGGGCACCCTTTGTGCCCGCCATTTTCCTCCTCCACCCCTTCTCGCTTCCCATCATGACCAACCCCCTGGCGCGACGATCCCGGCAACCCCCGGGGGCTGCCGCACAGGCATGAAAAAAGGGAGTCATGGACTCCCCTTCTCGTACTGCGTACTCGTCACTGTGCCAGCAGGTGGCCTACCAGCTCATGACGCCACCCTTGCAGCAGCATGGGCTTGTCCGCCCTGGCCCGCTCCTCGGCACTCATGCGCCAGCTCCAGGTGAAGTACTGGTGGATGATCTTCTTGCTCGCCACCAGCTCCGGCGGAATGTTGCTGGCGTTGGCCTTCTCCTCCACCATGGCCTTGATGCGCTTGAGCTCGGCCTTGTACTGGGGGAAGTCCACCAGACGGCGGATGGGATCGGGCCAGCTCGCAGGGTCGCTCTGCTGGGCGGCGGCGACGATGTCCAGCATCCGCTTGCCGTGGATCTTGATCTCGATGGGCGAGAGGCCCAGCTCGTTGAGATCCCGTAGCGAAGCGGGACGACGCTCCGCCACCTTGAACAGGTGCAGCTCTTTGACCACGAAGTTGAGGGCGAGATCCCGGCGTACCGCTTCCTGCTGGCGCCAGGCGGCCAGCTCGCGCAGGATGGCCAGCTCGCGGCGACCCAGTTGCCAGGCGTTGACGATCTCGAGGTAGGCCTGACGGGGATCGCTGCCCTGGGTCTTGCGGGCGGAGTGGTTCTGGCACTCCTGCTCGAACCAGGGGAACTTGCCGCTCTCGCGCAGTCTGGCCATCACCTTCTCGTAGAGGGGCATGAGGTAGAAGACATCCGCCGCGGCATATTCCAGCTGACGAGGGGTAAGGGGGCGCGCCAGCCAGTCGGTACGGGCCTGATCCTTCTCAAGCTCGACCCCGAGGAATTCGTTGACCAGGGCGCCAAACCCCACCGACACGCCATGGCCCAGGAAGGCTGCCGCCAGCTGGGTATCGTGCATCTGGTTGGGCAGGTGACCCGCCTGATGCTGGATAAGTTCCAGATCCTCACCGGAGGCGTGCAGGATGGCAATCTGTCCGGCCCGACCGAGGCGCTGCCACAAACCGGAGAGATCCAGGGTCAGGGGATCGAGCAGGGCAAGCTGCTTGCCATCGTAGATCTGGAACAGACCGAGCTGGGGATAGTAGGTACGGGTGCGAACGAATTCGGTATCGATGGCCAGGGGAACGTCGGCCAGAGAAGCGAGATACTGATCCAGTTCGGCTTGCTGTGAAATGAGTTGATATTGCATCGTTGCCTGCACGTTGGTCGGATCCAGAAAGAAAAAACCGTGGATGTCCCACGGTTTTGCATAACGACAGCGCTGGACTGCAAAGCAGTGCATGCCGGTTACTGCTTGGCAATCTCCTCGTCGCGCAGCACGCGGCGCAGGATCTTGCCCACGTTGGTCTTGGGAAGTTCGTCGCGAAATTCTACCAGTTTCGGCACCTTATAGGCAGTCAGATGTTTGCGGCAGTGGGCAATTATCTCCTCTTCCGCCAGCTTTGCATCTTTCTTGACCACGAAGATCTTCACCTGCTCGCCGGACACCGGGTTGGGTACGCCGACGGCGGCTACCTCCAGCACCTTGGGATGCAGGGCCACCACGTCTTCTATCTCGTTCGGGTAGACGTTGAAGCCGGAGACCAGGATCATGTCCTTCTTGCGATCGACAATCTTGAAGAAACCCTGCTCGTCGCATACCGCGATGTCGCCGGTGCAGAGCCAGCCATCCTGCATCACCTCGGCGGTCGCCTCCGGGCGCTGCCAGTAGCCGGTCATCACCTGAGGACCGCGCACCTGCATCTCGCCGGGGACACCCCGTTCGGTGACCTGGTTACCCTCGTCATCCACCAGACGGATCTCGGTGGAGCAGACCGGCAGACCGATGGAGCCGTTGTAATCCACCAGATCATAGGGGCAGACGCTCACCAGGGGCGAGCACTCGGTCAGGCCATAGCCCTCCAGCAGCGGGGTGCCGGTCAGCCCCTTCCACTGCTCGGCCACCGCCCGTTGCACCGCCATGCCGCCACCGATGGTGAGCTTGAGCTTGGCAAAATCCATGCCCTTGAACTCGTCGTTGTTGACCAGGGCGTTGAACAGGGTGTTCACCCCGGTGATGCAGGTGAAAGGATACTTCTTGATCTCTTTGACAAAACCCGGGATGTCGCGGGGGTTGCTGATGAGCAGGTTGTAGCCCCCCAGACGCATGAACAGCAGGCAGTTCACCGTCAGGGCGAAGACGTGATAGAGCGGCAGCGCCGTGACCACAAACTCCTTGCCGCGCTCCAGCACGGGGCCATAGACACCGAGGCACTGCTCGACGTTGGCGATCATATTGCGATGAGTCAGCATGGCCCCCTTGGAGAGGCCGGTGGTCCCGCCGGTGTATTGCAGGAAGGCGATGTCCTGGTTGCTGATCTCGGGTTTGATGTACTGCAGGTAGCGCCCCTTGGCGAGGGCCTGGCGCATGGTGCTGGCATGGGGCAGGTTGTACTTGGGCACCAGCTTCTTGACGTATTTGACCACGAAGTTGACCAGGGTCCCCTTGGCCAGCCCCAGGTTGTCTCCCATCCGGGTCAGGATCACATGCTTGACCGGGGTGTCATACACCACTTTTTCCAGGGTGTGGGCAAAGTTGGAGACGATGACGATGGCCTTGGCGCCGGAGTCTTTCAACTGATGCTCCAGCTCGCGCGGGGTATAGAGGGGGTTGACGTTCACCACCGTCATGCCGGCCCGCAGGATGCCGAATACCGCGATGGGGTATTGCAGCAGGTTAGGCATCATCACGGCCACCCTGTCCCCCTTGCCGAGCTTGAGCTCGTTTTGCAGGTAGGCGGCGAAGGCTCGGGACTGCTCCTCCAGCCGGCGGTAGGTAATGGTCTGCCCCATGTTGACGAAGGCGGGCTGATCGGCGAACTGGTTCACCGACTCTTCAAACATCTCGACCAGAGAGCCGTATTGGTCTGGATTGATCTCGGCGGGCACCCCTTCTGGATAACGCTTCAGCCAGACTCTTTCCACGAACTTCTCCTGCATAACTCGCACCTGTGCGCTCACTGTGTTGCCTCCGTCCCTGTCACATCCATTTCAATCAATTGTTTTAAGTTCATGCTCTAATGCCGCACATATTTACATAAGGCAACATCAATTAACAGTGAATTAACAACGGGAAATGTGAGGGAGAAAGCAAACCTGACATGATTCAAAGCCGCCGATCCTACCGGATTTGAGCGAAGTTTTCGATATAAACGGCGGTTTCTGATGAATTTTCCATATGAAAATGATGGCCTCCTGCCACTGTCACCCGTTCAATGTGGCCAAAGGCCGCCTCCCGCAACTGCCACTGTGCCAGGAGCCCGGGGAAGCCCTGCTCTCCCCGGATAAAGAGCACCGGACAGGCTATGGCCCGGATCAGGGCCTGGGCCTGCCCCTCGCTCATGCGCAGGGGCGAGAGATCGCGAAGACGGGGATCACTGCGCCAATACCAGCGCCCTGCCCGCGCCTCCAGCTGCCGCTCGCAGATAAGGCGTGCCGCACTCGAGGGAATGTCCGCCACCTTGCAGCGGGCAGCCACCGCCTCCTCGAGGGTGGCAAATCCACTAGTTGCACGCTCACGGGTACGAGTGCGGTTGAGGATGGCGCGGCGCAGCTGCCCCGGTACCTCCTCGTCGGGCTGGCTCAAGGGGCCGAGCCCCTCCAGCAGAATGAGCCGCTCGATTTGCTCGGGAAAGACGCCGGCATAGGCAGAGGCAATCAGCGCCCCCAGGGAGTGACCAAGCAGGATGAAACGCTGCCAGCCCGCGGCCTGGCTGATCTGGTAGAGATCATCCAGCCAGTCCACGAAGACATAGGGAGTCGACTTGTGATCGGAGTGACCATGGCCCGGCAAATCGACGCAGACCAGATGAAACGCCCCCAGCCAGGGGGCCAGAGGCAAAAAGCTGGCACCGTTGTCGAGCCAGCCATGGAGGGCCACCAGCAGCGGTCTGCCCTCCTGACCATTGTCCAGCAGGGCGATGTGCCGCCCGTCCGCCAGGCGCAGCCTGCGCTCCTGCAATGTCGCCGTCATCCGGGCTCCTCAGCGGCGCAGGGACCGTCTGGGCCAGAAGGGATCATAGAAAGGATCGTAAAAGTAGGGATCCATGTAGCGGATCTCCACCTCCTTCACCGGTGGCCACAGCTTGCTCCCCGTCACCTTGAGTACCGAGAAGCGATACTTGTGCTCGCCAATCTGGCTGTCCACCGGCTTGTCGAGGGTGCCGAGCACCGTCAGGCTGCGACCCTTGGCATAGAGGGTCGGGTCGACAAACCCCTGCATGATGGCGAGAAAACGACCTGGGCTCTGCTCGGTCTGCTCCGGCACCCCATTGGACTTGAGGGGCAGATAGACCACCTCGATGACACTCTGATCCGCCTTGTTGTGGACCGCCGAGATGACACCGCTCCAGCGGGCCGGCTTGCCTTCCATCCCCTGCAGAGCGGGTTGATAGGCCACCAGCTGATCCGCAGGCTCATAGGCAAGCTCTTTGGGCACCGTGCTGCAACCGCCCAGCAGCAGCCCCACCAATCCCAGCATGATCACGGATTTTCTCATTCGTCTCTCCTTCATCGTCCGACAAAGCAGCCCGGGGCAGCCGCTGCCGTTTATTCGCGACCCGGCAGTTTCTTCCAGGTCACCTTGTCACGCAGATAGACAGGGGTGGCTTGCTCAACCGGCACCGCCTCACCCGCAAACCAGGCCTGGCGTGCCAGAGGCAGCATGTCGGCGGCCGCCGGGAAACGCACCTGGCTTGGCATCAGCACATCTGCCAGGCCGCCCAGAGTCTCGCCATAGGTTTCAAAACCGGTGCCAACGCAGCTCACCGCGCCAGTCAGCTTGTCACGGGCCTGCACCAGTGCGGCTGGCTCGCTCACCACCTCCTCGCCCACCAGCGTCATCACTCCGTCCACCAGGGCGTAGTGGCCGAAATAGACCTCGTCCATGCGCGCATCGATGGCGGCAAGCACCTGCTCGGCCCCTTCCAGCTTATGGGCCCCCTGGGCCATGGCCGCCAGGGTGGAGACACCGATCATCGGCACGCCGGCACCAAAGGCGAGCCCCTGGGCCACGCTGATCCCGATCCGTACCCCGGTGAAGGAGCCAGGCCCACGACCGAAGGCGATGGCGTCGAGCTCATCCAACGATAGACCGGCTTCATCCAACAGAGCCTGAACCATGGGCAGGATCTTGCGGGTATGGTCACGGGGCGCCTCTTCCCAGCGGGAAAAGAGGGTATCGCCCACCAAGAGGGCTGCGGAGCAGGCTTCGGTGGCGGTATCCACGGCCAGGATCTTCAACTCATCCATTCTTTTTATTCTCTTCACATCAGTCAGTTAAATCGTCAGCATGGCCAAGGCCTGCCGTCATGCATGGCCGGGGGCAATCAGCCCCGGCGCGGCGGACTCACTCCCGTGGTCCGAAAAATTCTCCCAGGGTCGCCAGCTCCCGGGTCCGTGGAATGGCAGGCAGGCTCTTGATGAAGGTGGCGCCATAGGGCTTGTTGACCACCCGGGGATCACAAATAACCAATACGCCGTGATCACTGCGATCACGGATGAGCCGCCCCACCCCCTGCTTGAGGGCAATCACCGCCTTGGGCAACTGCAGCTCGGCAAAGGGATCCCCCCCCTTGAGCTTGCAATCCTCCACCCGTGCCTTGAGCTGGGGATCGTCCGGGCTCGCAAAGGGCAGCTTGTCGATGATAACACAGGACAATGCCGCCCCCGCACGTCTATCCCCTCCCAGAAACTGCTGGTGGCCACCAGCACGGCCCGACCGTTTTCCACGAAGGTCTTGAGCAGCCGCTGCTTGTTGTCTTCCCCTTGCAGCAGGACGGTGCGGCCGATTTCCCGGCGTAGCACCTCAGCCACCTGGCGCATCACCTGATGGCTGGTGCAGAGGAAAAAACATCCCCCCGGCGTCTTGTTGATGAGGGGGATCATCAGGGTCGCCAGCTGCTCCCCGCGCCCGAAGGCATTGGGCTCTGGCAAGAAACGGGGTACGCACAGGCGCGCCTGCTCGGCGTAATCGAACGGACTGTCGAGAATGAGTTCGGCGCTGCCGGCCAGCCCCATCTCGGCGACGAAGTGGGCGAAGCGATTGTCCACCGTCAAGGTGGCCGAGGTGAAGATCCAGGCCACCTCGGGGCGCTGCACCTCGGCACCGAAGCGCTCGGCGACCGACAGCGGCGTCAGATTGAGGGTAAAGTGCAGACGCGAACAGTCATACCAGTAGGAGAAACCGGTCTGGTTGACCGCCAGCACCTCCCCAAGGCGGGTGCGCAGCTCGCTGATGCGCTCGAAACAGTGATCCAGCAGCTCCCCTCGCCCGAGCGCCAGTTTCAGCACTTCATAACAGAGCCCGATGGCATCGTTGAGACGGGCCAGCGCCTGGGCCCAGAGGGATTGTCTCAGCAGATCCCGGGTGTTGCCGCGCCCCCCCTCCACGCCGAAGGCAAGGCGCAGATCCTGACTGGCAATGGCGAGCCTGTCCGCCGCCTTGCCAAGCTGGGCCATGTCATGAGCCTCTGCCCGGTAGGCGAGCTGGATATCCTGCGCCAAATCCTGGATGGTGCGGCTGCCCACGGACTTGCCGAAGTAGTGGCTGGCGATCTCGGGCAGCTGGTGCGCCTCGTCGAAGACATAGACCTGCGCCTCGGGCACCAGCTCGCCAAAGCCGGTGTCTTTGACCGCCATGTCGGCGAAAAAGAGATGGTGGTTGATCACCACCACCTGGGCGTCCATGGCACGGCGCCGGGCGATGACCAGGTGACAATCATCGTAATAGGGGCAGTCGCGACCCAGGCAGTTGTCGTTGGTGCTGGTGACGTGGGCAAGGATCTCGGCGTTCTCCTGTAGCCCCGGGATATCCCCCACATCGCCGTTGTCGGTGGCAGTCGACCAGGATTTGACCTTCACGAGATCGCTCAGGATCTCGGGCTTTTGAAGATGGGATTCACTCAACAGCCGGTTCATCCGCTCGATGCAGAGGTAATTGCTGCGCCCCTTGAGCAGTGCCACCGGCGGGGTGTAGTGAAGCGCCCCCGTGATGGTGGGCAGATCCCGATAGAAGAGCTGCTCCTGCAGGTTCTTGGATCCGGTGCTGATCACCACCCGCTTACCGGATTCCAGCGCAGGCACCAGATAGGCATAGGTTTTGCCAGTGCCCGTTCCAGCCTCCACCAGCAAGCGGCCACCTTGCTTGATGGCGCGCGACACCGCCTCGGCCATCTCCAGTTGCGGGGCACGGGCCTTGAAGCCGTCGATATGGCGGGCCAGGGGGCCGTCTGGCTTGAACAGGGTCTGGATGATGGTCAAAGGCATGTCCCGCTGCAAAAGCGGGCATTATGCCAAAAGCGCGGAAAAAGCGGGACTGATAATGCGTTCAGACGAAGAGATCAATCCGGTGGTCCGGATCCGGTTTGTGATCATCATCCTGCACCGCTGGTTGATCAGGCTTTGGCGGCTGCTCTCTCTGCTGGTGATGCTGGCCACCGCCGCCATTGTCGGTGCCTATCTTGCGCAGCTGATGTTTCTGGCTGATCTGGGTCACCTCCCGCTTGATGTCATCCGGGCTCGGTGTCGAGGGTGCGCGGGGCAGGATGGGAAATAACAGATCCTGGCTGGGCATGATGTCGCCTCCTTTGGCATCTCATTGTCTAGTTATCGACCAGAAAACCGTTTTCTCAACTTTAATCGTCCTGATCACATTTTTCGGTTGCATTTTCTGTCAAGGCAGGTAGTTTAAATCGGGCGTCAACAACGGCATCTGATTTGTAAAGGATTGATTACATCATGAAGTTCACCACCCTGAAGACTCATCATCACCATCATCATCCCGAATAGTCTTTCAGGAGGTTGACTGCTGGAAGACACTTAACTGGTGACTTCCAAAAGGACCGCAAGATTCATGAACCCTCGGAAGCACATACTTCCGAGGGTTTTTTTCGTTTTTGACTAGAAGGAAATCGAGCAATGGAAACACAACGTCTGCGCATCGCCATGCAAAAATCCGGTCGTCTGAGCCAGGATTCCCAGGCCCTCTTCAAGAGCTGCGGCCTCAAGATCAACCTGCGGGAACAGCGCCTCATCGCCCATGTCGAGAACATGCCCATCGACATTCTGCGAGTGCGTGATGACGACATCCCGGGTCTGGTGATGGAAGGGGTGGTCGATCTTGGCATCATCGGCGAGAACGTTCTCGAAGAGGTGCAGCTCATCCGCGCAGCCCAGGGGCAGCCCTTTGCGGTGAAGACCCTCAAGCAGCTCGACTTCGGCGGCTGCCGCCTCTCTCTGGCGGTGCCGGACGATGTCAACTACACAGGACCCGAGAGCCTGGCCGGCAAGCGCATCGCCACCTCCTACCCCGGTCTGCTCAAGCGCTTCTTCGACGAGAAGGGCCTGGGCTTCAAGAGCGTGATGCTGGGTGGCTCGGTGGAAGTGGCCCCCCGCGCGGGTCTGGCCGATGCCATCTGCGATCTGGTCTCCACCGGCGCGACCCTGGAAGCCAACGGCCTGAAAGAGGTCGAGGTGATCTACCGCTCCAAGGCCGTCCTGGTGCAGGCTCCCAACCCCCTGAACGATGCCAAGCAGAAACTCATCGACAAGCTGCTGCCCCGCATCCAGGGGATGCAACAGGCGCGCGAAAGCAAATACATCATGCTGCACGCCCCCAAAGACAAGCTCGATGCCATCACCGATCTGCTGCCGGGGGCGGAGCGTCCCACCATCATGCAGCTCGCCGGTGACACCAACCAGGTGGCCCTGCACGTCGTCTCCAGCGAAACCCTGTTCTGGGAGACCATGGAACAGCTCAAGGCCCTGGGTGCCAGCTCCATCCTGGTGCTGCCCATTGAAAAGATGATGGAATAAGCCGAGAGAGATGGAATAAGGAAGACACATCATGCAGACCCTGATCTGGAAGACCCTCTCCCCCGCCCGGCAAGCCGAAGTCCTGACCCGGCCCGCCCTTGGCGACGAAGCCGACATCGGTACCGTGGTGCGAGACATCATTGCCGCGGTACGCAGCCGGGGCGATGAGACCCTGCGCGAGCTGAGCCAACGTTTCGAACGTGCGCCCCGCGAACAGCTTCGGGTGAGCGACGCGGAAGTGGATGCCGCCTGCGCTCGACTCGGTGATGACATCAAGGGTGCCATCGAGGCCGCCATTGCCAATATCCGTACCTTCCACGCCGCCCAGGTACAACCCGTCGTGCGAGTCGAGACCCAACCCGGGGTACTGTGCGAGCTGCGCACCCAACCCATCAGCCGGGTCGGCCTCTATGTCCCGGGAGGCAGCGCGCCGCTCCCCTCCACCGTGATGATGCTGGCCATTCCGGCAAGCCTGGCCGGTTGCCGTGAGGTGGTGCTCTGCACCCCGTCTCCGGCGAGCGACGAGATCCTGTTTGCCGCCCGCGCCTGTGGCGTTCGCCAGGTGTTCGCCATCGGCGGCGCCCAGGCCATCGCGGCCATGGCCTATGGCACGCAAACCATCCCCAAGGTGGACAAGATCTTCGGCCCGGGCAACGCCTATGTGACCGAAGCCAAGGGCCAGGTTTCCCGTGACTGGCGGGGCGCCGCCATCGACATGCCAGCCGGCCCCTCCGAGGTGCTGGTGATCGCAGACGAGAGCGCCAACCCGGCCTTCGTGGCATCGGACCTGCTCTCCCAGGCCGAGCACGGCCCCGACAGCCAGGTGGTGCTGGTCACCACCTCCGCCCCCCTGGCCGATGCCATCGGCAGCGAGATCCAGGCGCAACTCGCCGACCTCAGCCGCCGCGACATCGCCGAGCAAGCCCTGAGGGCAAGCCTGGTGATCCTCTGCGACAGCCTGGAGGAGGCCTGCGCCATCTCCAACGCCTATGCCCCGGAACACCTCATCGTGCAGACCCGGGCCCCCCGGGATCTGCTGGACAAGCTCGAGAACGCGGGCTCCATCTTCCTCGGGGCATGGACACCGGAGTCAGTCGGTGATTACGCCAGCGGTACCAACCACACCCTGCCCACCTACGGCTATGCCCGCACCTGCTCGAGCCTGGGACTTGCCGACTATCAGCGCCGCTACACGGTTCAAGAGCTCACTGCAGACGGCATTCGCGGCCTTGGCCCCATCGTCCAGCGCATCGCCCAGGCCGAGGGACTCGATGCCCACAAGCATGCCGTCACCCTCAGGTTGAACGCCCTGGCCGCCGAGCCCCAACAAACAGCACAGCAGAAGGATTTGTCATGAGCATCGTCAATCTGGCCCGTCGCGTCGTGCGGGCTCTCACTCCCTACCAGTCCGCTCGCCGCATCGGCGGCCAGGGCCACGTCTGGCTCAATGCCAACGAGGCACCGCTGGCCTACCCCTTCACCGTCGAGGGGAGCCGTCTCAACCGCTATCCCGAGTGCCAGCCGGCCGAGGTGGTGAACGGCTATGCCGCCTACGCCGGGATCAATCCGGATCAGGTGCTGGTAAGCCGCGGTGCCGACGAGGCCATCGAGCTCTTGATCCGCACCTTCTGCGAGGCAGGGGAAGATCAGATCCTCATCTGCCCCCCCACCTACGGCATGTACGCCATCAGCGCCGAGACCTGTGGCGTGGGGATTGTCGAGCAGCCATTGACCGCCAGCCGTCAGCCGGACTGGCCCGCCATCGCCGATCGCCTCTCTGACGTGAAGCTGGTGTTCCTCTGCTCCCCCAACAATCCCACCGGGGATCTGGTGGGCCGCAAGGGACTCGTCGCCCTGCTGGAGAAGGCCCGGGACCGTGCCATCATCGTCGTGGACGAGGCCTACATCGAGTTCTGCCCGGAGGCCTCCGTGGTGGACCTGCTCGCCCAATACCCGAACCTGGTGGTGACCCGTACCCTCTCCAAGGCCTTCGCGCTGGCGGGGATCCGCTGCGGCTTTACCCTGGGGGATCCCGAGGTGATTGCCATGCTGGCCAAGGTGATCGCGCCCTACCCGATTCCCGACCCCATCGCCCAAATTGCCGCCCAGGCGCTCTCTCCCATGGGGCTGGAACTGATGCAGGAGCGGGTGCAGGAGCTCAACAAGCAAAAGGCGCTCATCAAGGCGGAGCTGCTTCGTCTGTCCTGCGTCAAGGAAGTGTTCGAGGACAAGGGCAACTTCGTGCTGGTGCGCTTCGTGGATGGCGCCGCCGTGTTCGCCGCCATGAAGGCCGCCGGCATCATCTTGCGTGATTTCTCCAGCAAGCCTGGCCTTGACAACAGCATCCGCATCACCATCGGCTATCAGGGCGAAATGGACGCCGTGCTGGCCGTGCTGCGTGACCTGCCCCCACCCTCTCTGTAAGACAAGCAAGGATGTAGCGATGAAAACCCCGTTTTTGTTTATCGACCGTGACGGCACCCTGATCGAGGAGCCGGTCACCGACAAGCAGGTGGACAGCCTTGCGAAGCTGCGCTTCGAGCCCATGGTGATACCTGTGCTGCGTGAGCTCCAGGCCGCCGGCTACGTGCTGGTGATGGTGACCAACCAGGATGGGCTCGGCACCGCCAGCCTGCCCCTTGAAAACTTCCAGCCGCCCCACGACCTGATGATGCACCTCTTCGAATCCCAGGGTGTTACCTGGGAGCAAGTGCTGATCTGTCCCCACTTCCCCACCGACGGTTGCAGCTGCCGCAAGCCTCACCTTGGGCTGGTGAAGGAGTATCTCGCCTCGGGCCGCATCGACTTTGCCAACTCCTTCGTGATTGGCGACAGACAGACCGACATCCAGCTTGCCGAGAACATGGGCATCCGCGGCATACGCTACCACCCGCAAGATCACGGCTGGAATGCCATTCGTGATCAGCTGCTCTCCAAGGGGCGCGTGGCCGAGGTGGAGCGCTACACCAAGGAGACCCGCATCCAGGTGGCGGTGGATCTCGACAAGAGCGGTGGCAACCAGATCGCCACCGGCATCGGCTTCTTCGATCACATGCTGGATCAGATAGCGACCCACGCGGGCTTTCGCCTCAAGCTCAAAGTGAGCGGCGATCTGCACATCGACGATCACCACACGGTGGAAGATGTGGGATTGGCGCTGGGTCAAGCCCTGCGCCAGGCCCTTGGCAACAAGCGCGGCATCGGCCGCTTCGGCTTCGTGCTGGCGATGGACGAGGTGCAGGCGGTGATCGACGGGCGTCCCCGCCAGGAGGCTGAAAACACCTCGCTGACCGAGCTGGACGTTGCCACGGCGCTGGATCTGAGCGGCCGTCCCTACTTCGTGTTCGACTGCCCGAGCGGCTTTGGTCGCGACAGCGTGGGAGAGATGGCCACCGAGATGGTACCCCACTTCTTCCGCTCCCTCTCTGACGCCATGGCCATCACCTTGCAGATGAAGGTGGGCAGCGGCAACACCCACCATCAGGTGGAAGCGCTGTTCAAAGGCTTTGGGCGCGCCCTGCGCCAGGCCATTCGCGTGGAAGGGAGCGAGCTTCCCTCCAGCAAGGGGGTGCTGTGATGGGGAGACAGAACCTGGTCATCATCGACACCGGCTGCGCCAACCTCACCTCGGTGCGCATGGCGTTCGAGCGCCTCGGCGTGCAGCCCAGGGTGAGCTGCAAGGCCGCCGACATCGAGCAGGCGGACAAGCTGATCCTGCCCGGCGTCGGCACTGCCATCGCCGCCATGAAGAACCTCAATGAGCGGGAACTGGTGCCCCTCATTCGCGCCGCCAAGCAGCCGCTGCTCGGTTTTTGCCTCGGCATGCAGATGCTGGCACAGGCCTCGGAAGAGAACATGAGCGCCGATGGCAGCGAAGGAGCGCTCATCGACTGCCTCGGCATCGTGCCTGGCAGGATCCGCCTGATGGAGGTGGGCAACCTGCGCCTGCCCCACATGGGCTGGAACCAGATTGAACACGACGAGACCCACCCGCTACTCAAAGGCATCCCCAGCGGCAGCTACTTCTACTTTGTCCACTCCTATGCGCTGGAGGTGACCGACGCAACCCTGGCGACCTGCGACTACGGCCTGCCCTTTACCGCCATCGTCGGGCGGGACAACTTCTTTGGCGCCCAATTCCACCCGGAGCGATCCGGCCCGGCCGGTGCCCGCCTACTGCAAAACTTTCTGGAGCTATGACAGGCATGATTATTCCCGCAATCGACCTTATCAACGGTCAGGTCGTGCGCCTCTACCAGGGCGACTACGGCCAGAAAACCGCCTACAGCGACAACCCGCAGGCCCGCTTCGATGACTATGTCAGCCAGGGGGCGGCGCAGCTGCACCTGGTGGATCTGGACGGCGCCAAGGATGCCAAGGCCCGCCAGTTGGCCCTCATCGCCCAGCTGCTGTCCGCCACCGAGGCACCGGTGCAGGTCGGCGGCGGCGTGCGCAGCGAACAGGATGTGGCAGACTTGCTGGCGGCCGGCGCCAGCCGGGTGGTGATCGGTTCCACCGCCGTCAAATCCCCGGATCTGGTGGCCAGCTGGATGGAGAAATATGGTCCCGAGCGCATCGTGCTGGCCCTGGATGTCAACATCGATGAACAGGGCAACCGCCACATCGCAGTGGCTGGCTGGCAGGAGAACAGCGGCATCTCCATCGAGGCGCTGATCGAGCGCTTCCTCCCCGCCGGACTCAGACACGTGCTCTGCACCGACATCAGCCGTGACGGTACCCTGGCGGGCACCAACGTCGAACTCTACCGGGATCTCTGTGCCCGCTACCCGAGCGTCGGCTTCCAGGCCTCCGGCGGTATCGGCGGTCTGGCGGATATCGAGGCGCTCAAGGGAACCGGCGTCAAGGGGATCATCCTCGGCCGTGCCCTGCTGGAGGGCAAGTTTGACGTGGCAGAAGCCATTCGCTGCTGGGGTGACGGCCGCGCTGCGTGACGCGCCCCTTTCCGGCATCAGACAGCCTGCCCATCCGGGCAGGCCTCTTTCTCCCCGATGGGGGCGAACCTTATTATTTGGCAGCAATTGGCTCTATACTCGACCTCACAGGGATAGCGTCATGGAAGACATATGTTGACACCTCACAACGCCACCATCCTGATCGTCGACGACTCACCCGAAAATCTGATGGTACTGACCGAATTGCTTTCGCCTCATTACCGCGTGCTGGCTGCGCAGAGCGGGGAAAAATGCCTGCGCATCGTCAGCGCGGATCCAAAGCCTGACCTCATCCTGCTGGATGTGATGATGCCCGGCATGGATGGTTATGAAGTGCTCAGGCAATTGCGTCAGTCCCCGATCAGCAGCCGTATTCCCGTCGTTCTGCTCACCGCCCTCGCCGACCCCCAGAGCGAGGAGTTCGGCCTCTCCCTCGGCGCTGCCGATTACATCACCAAGCCCATCAAGCCGGTGGTCGTTCAGGCCCGGGTGCGCACCCAGCTGGAGGCCAAGCAGGCCCGTGACGGCCTGCAAAACCAGAATGCGGCGCTGGAAGCCGAGGTCGCGCGGCGAATGGCGGAAAACGACCTGATCCAGCAGGTCTCCATCCGCGCACTCGCCCATCTGGCGGAGATCCGCGACCCCGAAACCGGCAACCATATCCTGCGCACCCAGGGCTACGTACGTCTGCTGGCCAGCGCCCTGGCTGATCACCCCCGTTTCGCCGATACCCTGACCCCGGGTTACATCGACCTGCTGAGCCGCTCCGCACCGCTTCATGATATCGGCAAGGTGGGCATTCCCGACCACATCCTGCTCAAGCCGGGCAAGCTGACTCCGGAGGAGTGGCAGATCATGCGCACCCACGCCAAGCTCGGCAGCGATGCCATTGAGGAGGCCGAACAGGACATGGAGCAGCCCCTGGCCTTCCTCACCCTGGCCAAGGAGATCGCCCACTGGCACCACGAGAAGTGGGATGGCAGCGGCTACCCGGACGGCTTGCAAGGGGACGCCATCCCCCTCTCGGCTCGCCTGATGGCGCTGGCAGACGTGTTTGACGCCCTCATCTGCGCCAGGGTCTACAAGCCGGCCATGAGCTACGACGAGGCTCGCGCCCTCATCCTCTCCGGCAGCGGCCACCATTTCGATCCCGATGTCGTGACCGCCTTCGATCGCCATTTCGACGCATTCGTCACCATTGCCGAACGCTACCAGGATGGCAGCGAGGCCGTGGATGGCTGAGGCTCCTCTGACCCGGGCACATGTGCTCAACGTCGTGCTCACCTATGCCGCCGTGGCAAGCCTGTGGATCCTGCTCTCCGACAAGGCGGTGGAGTGGCTGTTCAGCACCCCTGCCCAGTTCGCCATGGCAAGCACCATCAAGGGCTGGCTCTTTATCCTCATCACGGCCCTCATGCTTTATGCCATGCTGCGTCGTCGCATTGACACCACCGGCAGCACACCTGTCTTTACGCGGCGTCAATGGATCCCCTTCCTGTTGCTCAACGGGCTCATTTTGGCCCTGACCGCCATGGCCATCGCCCGCAACATCGAACTGGCACGCAACAAGGAGGTGGCTCGTCTCGAAGCCATCGCGGATCTCAAGAGCCAGCGCGTCACCGAGTGGCTCGGAACCCACGAGCAGGATATTCACCAGCTCATAAAGGGTCTGGGCAGTACTGATTTCTATCGTCCCGGACAAGCACCATCCTCACCCGAAGCGATCACGCCACCACTGGCAAGGCTGCTCGAATTCATCTCGGTACGCGGATTTCACGGTGCGGCCGTGTTCAATCCTGCCGGACAGCCCCTGTGGCATACCCCGGGTGGCGACACCATGAATGCCACGTTGCGTGACGCCCTGACACGGCTCGAGCAGGGCAAAGTCATGCGTCTTGGTCCCTATCTCGATGATCGCGGCCACGCCAGGCTGGACTTTCTGGTCAATCTGGAGGTCGCTGCAGGACCTGCCCCCGTGCTGGTGATGCAGATAAGCGCAAATCGCTGGCTCGATCAGATCCTGGGGGCCTGGCCCGTCCCAGACAGCAGCGGAGAAGCCATACTCTTTCGCCAGCAGGGGGATCAGGTCCACTATCTGAGTAGCCTGCGCCATCGCCCGGAACCGGCTCTCACCCTGCACTATCCCGTCACCCACCCCACCCTGCTGGCAGCCCAGTATTTGCGGCTCGCCGAACGCGGCACGCCCCAGGTACTCTATGGCCAGGATTACCGGGGTAGCGAGGTCTTCGGGGTTGTCTATCCGGTCATGAACACGGACTGGTATCTGCTGGCCAAGATCGACAAGGCGGAACTCTACCAGGCCACTTTCAAGGAGAGCGTCTGGATCGGTCTCATCGGCCTGCTGGTGCTCTTTGTCACCAACGCCGGCATCATCCTGCTGCGCCAGCACACCCGGCTGCAGATGGCCGAACAGCTCCAGTACTCCCAGTCCCAGCGGCTGGAGGCGTTGCAACTGCTCTCCGCCATCGCCGACAGCTCGGAAGACGCCATCTTCGCCAAGAACAAGGAGGGCAGATACATCCTCTTCAACCGGGCCGCCAGCCAGTTTGTCGGCAAGCCGGTTGACGAGGTGCTGGGCCAGGATGATCTGACGCTCTTCCCGCCGCAGCAGGCGCAGATGCTGATGGCATCCGGGCGCCAGGTCATAGAGCGCAACCGGGTGCAGACCGAGGAGGAGTACCTGACCCTGCCCGATGGCGAGCATGTGTTTCTCGCAACCAAGGGTCCCTTGCAAGACAGCGAGGGGCAGGTGATCGGGATCTTCGGCATCTCTCGGGACATCACGAACTTCAAACGGGCCGAGGCCGACTTGCGAGAGCGGGAGGGGCTGTTCCGTGCCCTGGTGGAGCAATCCCTTGCCGGGATCTACATCATCCAGCAGGGTCGGCTCTGCTACATCAACCCCTGTTTTGCCCGACTGTTTGGCTATGACACCCCGGGGGCGCTGATCGCCGTTGGCCAGTTACACGCCCTTGCTGCTCCCAAGGACAGCACCCGGGTCGCCGAGCTGGTGCACGCGTGCGAGCAGGACGCGCGCGATATCCACACCCGCTTCAGTGCCCTGCATCAGCACGGGGAATCCCTGGAGGTCGAGCTGTACGGGCGGCGCGTCGACTACCTCGGCCAGCCCGCCATCATCGGCATTCTGCTCGATGTCACCGAACGGGAGCAGGTTGAACAGGCCCTGACCCGCCAGGCCAGCGAGCTGCGCCAGCAGAACCATGAGCTGGAGCGGTTCAACAAGGTGATGGTGGACAGGGAACTCGCCATGCTGGCCCTCAAGCACCAGATCAACGGGCTCTCCCGTCAGCTCGGAGTGCCGCCCCCCTATCCCCAGGCCCCCATGCCTCCGGAGGATCTCCCATGATGAGCTGGTCACCCCTGTGGCATGTGCGCCCCTCCACCCAGCGCTGGGGGATCTCCCTGCTGGCCGTGCTGCTGCCCGTTCTGATGTTGCAAATCCGGGTCCAGCTGCCCATCGCATTTGGCGAGCGACCGCAGCTGGTTCTCTTCATGCTGCCCATCATCGTTTGCGCCCTGTTGGGGGGCTTGTTGCCAGGTCTGCTCTGCACCCTGATCACCGCCCTGGTCACCAGCTATTTCATGCTCCCCCCCATTTATTCACTGAGTGTCGAGGCTGGCCAGGATCTGGTGCAATGGTGCCTGCTCATCGCCAACGGTCTGCTCATCAGCGTGCTCAGTGCCGCCTTTCATCGCGCCCGGGCCAGAGAGGTCCTGCGCTGGCAGGAGCTGATGAACACCCAGAACCAGTTGCAGCAGAGCGAGAACCGCTTCCAGGTCACCTTCGAACAGGCGGCGGTCGGCATCGCCCTGGTCTCCCCCGATGGACACTGGCTGCGTGTCAATCAGCGACTGTGCCACATCCTGGGCTACCGGGCCGACGAGCTCACCGGGATGACATTCCAGCAGTTGACCCACCCGGACGATCTCTACCTCGATGAGGTCCACATCGCCCGGGTGCTGGCGGGGACAATCCCCCACTACACCCTGGAGAAGCGCTACCTGCACAAGGGGGGCGAGATCATCTGGACCACTCTGACGGTGGCCCTGGTGCGCGACGCCGAAGGCAATCCCGACTACTTCATCTCCATCATCGAGGACAACCGGCAGAACAAGGAGACCGAGGAGGCGCTGCGCCGCAACGAAGCCATACTGCGCGAGTCCCAGCGTCTCGCCAAGATAGGGAACTGGCGCTGGCGCGTGGCCGATGACAGCCACTTCTGGTCACCGGAGATCTATCGCATCTATGGCCGGGATCCGGCCCTCCCCCCGCCGTCTATCCCGAGGTCAGAAAATACTTCACTCAGGAGGGGTGGCACACGGTGGCCCAGGCCGTCGAGCGCTGCAGGATGGACGGGCAGCCCTACGAGTGCGATGCCGAAGTGATCACGGAGCAGGGGGAGACCGCCTGGGTCATTGCCCGCGGGGCGGCGCTCAGGGACAGGGATGGCACCATACTCGAGCTCTACGGCACTGTGCAGGACATCACGGAGCGCAAGCTCGCGGAGCAGCGCCTGCAACACAATCAGCAGATGGCGCTCGATACCCAGCGTCGTGCTCGCCTCGCAGCCCTGAACCTGATGGACGACGCCATCAGTGCACGGGTGCGCGCCGAAACCGTCAGCAGCGCCCTGCGCGAGAGCGAACAGCGCCTGCTGATGGCCCAGGAAGGAGCCCATGTCGGCATCTGGGAATGGGACATGGTCAGCAACCGCCTCTTCTTCTCGCCGGAATGCGCCCGCCTCTATGGCCGCAGTGCCGAGGCGCTCGGCGAGCTGGCCGCCTGGCAAGCCTGCCTGCATCCGGATGACAGGCCCCGCATCGAGCAGTTGCTGGCGGAGCGGGCGGTCAGCGGCGCCCCCGTCGAGCTGGAGTTCAGGATCCTGCTGCCAGATGGCGGCATCCGCTGGCTGGTGAGCAAAGGGAGTGTCTACCGGGACGCCCAGCAGCGGCCCGTGCGCCTCCTTGGCATCCATCTGGACATCACCCAGAGCAAGCTGGCCGAGCAGCAGTTGCGCCAGTTGTCCCTGGCCCTCGAACAGAGCCCTGACGGCGTCTTCATCACCGACACCCGGGCGCGCATCGAATACGTCAACCCCGCCTTCCTCGCCGCCAGCGGTTACCAGCAGCACGAGGTGATAGGCCGGACCCCGTCCCTGCTGCGCTCTGGCCTCACCCCGGATGCCAGCTATGTCGCCCTGTGGGATGCCATCAACCACGGCCAGCGCTGGCATGGCGAATTCATCAACCAGCGCAAGGATGGCTCCCACTACCAGGTGCTGGCCACGGTGTCGCCGATCCGCCAGGAGAGCGGCGAAATCACCCACTACGTCACGGTCCAGGCCGACATCACCGAGAAGAAGCAGCTCGGCGAGGAGCTGGACCAGTATCGCTACCACCTGGAGGAGATGGTCAACGAGCGCACCCGGCAGCTGGCCCAGGCCCACCAGCGGGCCGAAAGCGCCAACCACGCCAAGAGCGCCTTCCTTGCCAATATGAGCCACGAGATCCGCACCCCCATGAACGCCATCCTGGGGCTCACCTATCTGCTCAAGCGCGACACCCGGGATCCCACCGACCTCGAACGGCTGACCAAGATAGACACTGCCGCCCAGCACCTGCTCAGCATCCTCAACGACATCCTGGATCTCTCCAAGATAGATGCGGGCAAGATGACGCTGGATCTGACCGATTTCTCCCTCACCGCCATGCTGGACAACGTCCGCACCCTGATGAGCGACCAGGCCAGGGCCAAGGGGCTCACCATAGTGACGGACATCGGCGATACCCCCGCCTGGGTGCACGGCGACATCACCCGCCTGCGCCAGGCCCTGCTCAACTATGCGGCCAACGCCATCAAGTTCACCGAGCAAGGAACCGTCACCCTGCGCGTCAAGCTGGCCCGCCCCCTCACCACCGGCTACCTGCTGCGCTTCGAGGTGGAAGACACCGGCATCGGCATCACCCCTGCACAGCGCGAGAAGCTGTTCCAGGCGTTCGAACAGGCGGATGTCTCCACCACTCGCAGATATGGCGGCACTGGCCTTGGCCTTGCAATCACCAGCCGGATCGCCGCCCTGATGGGGGGGGAGGTCGGAGTCACTAGCGAGCCTGGCCAGGGAAGCTGCTTCTGGTTTACCGCCAGGCTGTTCAAGGCAAAGGAGGACGCCCCTTCCCGGACCCCGTCCGAGCAGGGGAACCAACAGTCCTTCAGCTTCCCTCGCCACGCCCGAGTCCTGCTGGTGGAAGACAACGCCATCAACCGGGAAGTGGTGCTCGAGCTCCTGTGCCACAGCGGCCTCGTCATCGAGACGGCCGTCAACGGCCAGGAGGCCCTGACCCGCGTCAGCCAGCACCCCTTCGACCTCATCCTGATGGACATACAGATGCCGGTGATGGATGGCTACAGCGCCACCCGCGCCATCCGGGCCCTGCCCGGCATGGACAGGCTGCCCATTCTGGCGCTCACCGCCAGCGCCTTCGAGGAGGACAGAAAGGCGAGCGCATCGGCCGGCATGAACGATTTCATTGCCAAGCCCGTCACCCCCGCCAAGCTCTTTGACGCCCTGCAGCGCTGGTTGCCCCAGGGCAAGGTCCCCGAGCTTGCCCCTGACGACAGCACTCGTCATCCCGTGACAGACTCCCTTGCCCGCCTGCAGGCACACCCGGGTCTGGATCTCGACCAGGGGCTGGCGACCCTCAACGGCAATCAGGAGAAATACCTGGCCCTGCTTCGCTACTTCATCCATGAGCATGGCCAGGACATGGCCCGGCTGCACTGCCACTTGCAGGCCGGGGAGCACAGCGATGCGACCCGCATGGCCCACAGCCTGCGCGGCGTGGCGAGCACCCTGGGGGCACATGAGCTATCGCGCCACTGCCTGGCCCTGGAGCAGGCCATCGCGGGCGGCGACACTGAGCCCACCGGACTCATGTCATCCATCGATGAGGAGATTGCCACCCTTTGCGCTCTGCTCGGGGACGATCTCGCCGCCCCGACCACCGATCTGGTGCCCCTGGGAGATCAGTGGCGCCAGCAATTGCTGGGCCAGATGGAAGCCCTGCTGGTGCAAAGCGACACCGCCGTGATCCCCCTCTACGAGCAGTATGCCGGTCCCCTTCGCCTCATGCTGGGGTCTCGCAGCGACACCCTGACCAGGCAACTGAAGGCGTTTGATTTTGATGCCGCCCTGCTCACCCTGCGCCAGCATATGGCAACGGACGAGACCCACCCGGACGATCGGGCTCCCCTCCCCGAGGCGCCAGCCTGCCATCCGGGGCAGGTGAAGGGCGACAAAGGGTTGAATCACTGAATGAAGTCATGCATATAGTGGGGTGCCCAGAGGCGACTAGACGGCCTGCCGGGCCTGTCGTTTCCCCCGTCAGGGGCCCCCGTTCAAGGCATGCCAACCCTGTTCCCGTCCGCCGCCCGGGCCAACGCCGGCGGCAGAACGACGTTTCTTTAACCGTGCTTTACATGGAGCAATGAGCATGTTGTCAAAGCGTATTATCCCCTGCCTCGACGTCAAAGATGGCGTGGTGGTCAAGGGCGTGCAGTTTCGCAACCACGAGGTGATGGGCGGCATTGTCGACCTCGCCCGCCGCTACGCCGCCGAGGGCGCCGATGAGCTGGTCTTCTATGACATCACCGCCTCGAGCGACGAACGGGTAGTAGACAAGAGCTGGGTAAGCCGGGTGGCGGAAGTCATCGACATCCCCTTCTGCGTCGCCGGCGGCATCAAGAGCGTGGAGGATGCCCGCCAGATCCTGGAATTCGGTGCCGACAAGGTCTCCATCAACTCCCCCGCCCTGGCCGATCCCACCCTGATCACCCGGCTCGCCGAGCGCTTCGGCGTGCAGTGCGTGGTGGTGGGTATCGACTCCTACTTCGATGCCGCCCTCGGTCAATATCAGGTCAAACAGTTTACCGGCGACGAGAGCCGCACCCGCACCACCACCTGGACCACCCTGGAGTGGGTACAGGAAGTGCAGCGCCGGGGCGCGGGGGAGATAGTGCTCAACGTGATGAACCAGGACGGCATGCGTCAGGGATACGACCTTGAGCAGCTCAAGCTGGTGCGCGCCGTGTGCAAGGTGCCCCTCATCGCCTCCGGCGGCGCCGGGGCCATGGCGCACTTTCGCGATGCCTTTACCCTGGCCGACGTGGACGGGGCGCTGGCCGCCTCCGTGTTCCACAAGGGCCTCATTCCCATTCCCGAATTGAAACGCTGGCTGAAAAACGAAGGAGTCGCCATCCGTGAATAATCAAGCAGTAGACAATGCATTGCCGCTGGCCGAGCGCCTGGACTGGGCCAAGTGTGAGGGCATGATCCCCGCCATCGTCCAGCATTCCCTCAGCGGCGAAGTGCTGATGCAGGGCTTCATGACCCGCGAGGCGCTGGAAAAGACCCAGACCACCGGCCAGGTCACCTTCTTCAGCCGCAGCAAGCAGCGCCTGTGGACCAAGGGCGAGAGCTCGGGCCATGTGCTCAAGCTCGTCGCCATCACCACCGACTGTGATCAGGACTCCCTGCTCATTGCCGCCGACCCGGTCGGCCCCACCTGCCATCTGGGCAACCCCTCCTGCTTCGACGGCCACCCCGTGCCGCCGCTCGGCTTCCTGGCCGAGCTCGAACAGATCCTGGCATCACGCAAAGGGGCAGATCCCGCCACCAGCTACACCGCCAGCCTCTATGGCAAAGGCACCAAGCGCATCGCCCAGAAGGTGGGTGAAGAGGGGGTGGAAGTGGCCCTGGCCGCCATGGCGAAAGACAGAGAAGAGCTCATCAACGAATCCGCTGACCTGCTCTACCACCTGACCGTCTTGCTGCAAAACGAAGGCTTGGGTTTGAAGGATGTGGTGCAGCGCCTGCATGAGCGCCACACCAAGTGATCTGATAATAAAGCCGGGATTTCCCGGCTTTATTTAGTCAAGGTGTACTGCCAGCTCTACTAAATTCTTATACGTTGCTAAACGTCGCTCCAACTGTGACAGCTCTTTTTCGGCCAATATAGTATTTTCTTCTACAGTCAAATTTCGCATTCGCTTAGCACAATCTTTTGCCAACGTGATTAAACGATAAGAACATTCATCATCTGAACCCGGTTTGAATAGGTTTTCATAAGACATGAGCAAAACGTTCTTTAATGAAACCATATATTCACCATCTCTAAATGGATTTAAATATCGTTCATAATCGACATCCTCAACATAACTTCCTATGGCACTTCCTGCTTTTATAAAGCATTGAAAGTATTGCTCTCCATACTCATTCATTAGTGTATTGAAACCTTTTAGCTTTGGATGGTTATCTGTCGTAGGCATTTTGCCATCCGCTACAGCGCGATAATCTTCATTGTTTTTCTCGCACAGAGAGAACAAGTAAACAAGAAAAATTAGATTTAATGTGCATCCTTGATAATTCACGATGGAAGCAAACGTTCTATCCAACACTTGCTCTGTTTTTCTTAAGCTCAATAAAAAATGATCACTGACAGCTGTCAATATATTTACCAATACTTGGGTATCAGTTATCTCCGGCCATACCTTGACATGCTCAAAATGCAATTCTTTATCTGCTATTGTCTGTTGAATAAACTCTCGCCGAGAGATACTGCCTAACGTAAATCGTCTATGAAAAAATCGTCCAAGATAGCTCTCCGCATCAAAGCCTTCACCATAAATTACCTTGATAGCATGCTGAAGTTGTTCGGTATCCGTTGCGAGCACAAACACCACACCAGAGATATCGAAGATATGCTTGATGGTTTCCAGCATTTCTACCGCATAGGAGGGACGACAGCGATCCAGCTCATCAATCAAAATAAAGGCGGGATAATCCAAACGACCTTTGTCATCCAATTGATCCAAGTTAGCAGAAACAGCGGCCTCAACCCATTGCCGGATCTCTTTTTTAAGATACTGGATAGATTCATAACGCTCTCTATGATTACTACAGAGAGTGGCGTTGTTGCCCAAATCGATGCAGCTTGAATGGAACTAACTGAGGACTTGGTGATCTGATCACCACCATCTCCTTCAAGTCTGCATCATGAGCACGTCGCTTCACCCCATCACCAACTGGCCTACATACAACAAATCTTTGATTAACCGTGGTTCACTCACCTTCTGGGTTGATGCCGAGGCCATGAACAACTGGTTTCACCACGGCCATCATGGGCGGCGGGGCCGCAGCCAACTATACACTGACCAGACCATCTGCACCTTCCTGATGCTCAAGGGGATTTTCAACCTCACTCTGCGGGCCACCCAGGGACTACTCGACTCCCTGTTCGAGTTGATGAACGTACCGCTTTGTGCCCCCGATTACAGCTGTGTCAGCAAGCGAGCACGCACGGTGGCGGTGGCTTATCGACAGCCCTCTAAGGGGCGCATCACTGACTTGGTTATCGATTCGACGGGCCTGAAGGTATTTGGTGAAGGCGAGTGGAAGGTCAGAAAACACGGCGCCGAGAAGCGGCGAGTGTGGCGCAAGTTGCATCTGGCGGTAGACCCGGTGACCCACGATATCGTGGCGGCGGAAGTCTCGCTGGAAAATGTCCATGATGCCGAGGTGTTGCCGACCTTGCTCAACCCACTGCGGCGCAAGCTGGGACGTGTTTATGCGGATGGCGCCTATGACAGCAAAGCCAGCCATCAGCTAATCTCGCGCAAAGGGGCGACAGCCTGTATCCCGCCTCGCAAGAACGCTGGGCTATGGGAAAAAGGACATCCAAGAAATGAGGCTGTGCTGGTGATGCGCAAGGAAGGGCTGGCGCACTGGAAGAAGATATCGGGGTATCACCGTCGCTCGCTGGCGGAAACGGCGATGTATCGGTTCAAGCAGTTGCTGGCAGGGAGAATCAGTCTGCGTAACTACAATGGCCAAGTGGGAGAAGTCATGGCGTATGTCAGTGCCATAAACAAACTGAATACCCTTGGTCTGCCTGTCAGAAAGCCCCGAGTGTAACGGTCACTTGGGGCTGGGGCAGTTGTGGCTTGATGGTTGATTTGGGAAACAGCGCCACAGAGAGTATCAACTAACTGATCTGCATCTTCACTTTCCAAAGAGAAATCACCATCCTCCAGCCCAGCCTTTTTAATGGCTGACTTGATCACCAATTTTCCGCCGACCTTAAGCAACCCCAATAGCCTGGACTTGATGCCATCAGGTACGGCAACATTATTTCCGGTGGCGTCTCTCAATTGTTCAATAATCGACGAGATCACCGTCAACAAGGGATCATCGGAAAAGTCCTGCTGCCAGGCGTCGATATAAACGGTGGGATAGCACTCTTTAAGTTCCATATACCAGCGCTTGATAAACCAGGTCTTGCCTGCACCCCATTCGGCATTGAGGTTCAGCACATAGTTGCGCTGCTTGCCCTCTGCCGCCAGATAGTTGCTCAAAAACTCGGCATAGCGAGCGCGGCCCAGCCTGTCACCTGCCAAATCCTCCACCACTCCGTCGATGGCTCCCGGGCCAGCCCATGGAAGTGGCTCACTCCAATCAAATGCTGCAACCGTCATAGTGTTTTCCTGTTCCGATACTGAGCAGGATATTACCAGAGTGAGATCCAAAAGAGTTTGATGAACATAGGAATTGGCGCCATATCACCCCGAGGCAATATGGCGCCAGCTTAAACCTTCACATGACTGTGACTTCCCGTTCTACTCCAGCTGCTTGCGCAGCATAAATTTCTGCACCTTGCCGGTGGAGGTCTTGGGCAGCGGGGTGAAGATGATGCGCTTGGGGGCCTTGAAGTGGGCCATCTGCTCGCGGCAGAACGCAATGAGCTCGGCCTGGGTAAGCTCGCGCCCCTCCTTGAGCTTGACGAAGGCGCAGGGCACCTCCCCCCAGGTCTCGTCCGGCATGGCAATCACCGCGGCTTCTTCCACATCGGGGTGGCGATAGAGCACATCCTCCACCTCCAGGCTGGAGATGTTCTCCCCGCCGGAGATGATGATGTCCTTGGATCTGTCCTTGATCTCCACATAGCCGTCCGGGTGCCAGACCGCGAGATCCCCGCTTCGAAACCATCCCTGTGCCATCTCCTCTTCGCTCGCCGCCGGGTTCTTGAGGTAGCCCTTCATGACGATGTTGCCCCGCAGCACTATCTCTCCCAGGGTCTTGCCATCCATGGGAACCGGCTCGCCGCTGACGGGGTTGATGACCCGCATCTCCCCTTGCAGGGGGGAGGCCACCCCCTGGCGCGCCTTGAGACGGGAGAGGGTGGCGGCATCCTGCCCCTGCCAGCGTCTTTGCGGCTCGCACACCACGCAGGGGCCATAGGTTTCGGTGAGGCCATAGACATGGGTCACGGCGATCCCCATGGCCTCCATGCCGGCGATCACGGTGGCGGGTGGCGCTGCCCCCGCCGTCATCGCCTTGACGGGGTGGTCGAGTCCCTGTTTGAGGGCCGGATCGGCATTGTTGAGCATATTGAGCACGATGGGGGCGGCGCAGAAATGGCTCACCTTGTGTTCGCGCAGCGCCCCGTAGATGGCCGCCGCCTGCACGTGGCGCAGACAGACGCTCACCCCGGCGGTGGCCGCCAGGGTCCAGGGGAAGCACCAGCCGTTGCAGTGGAACATCGGCAGGGTCCAGAGGTAGACCGGGTGCTTGGGCAGCTCCCAGGAGAGGGCATTGTTGATCGCATTGAGGTGGGCGCCGCGATGGTGATAGACCACCCCCTTGGGGTTCCCCGTGGTGCCGGAGGTGTAGTTGAGGGAAATGGCCTGCCACTCGTCCGCCGGCAGCCAGCCGGGTTCGTCCCCGTCCCCCAGGGCGATGAACCCCTCGTAGTCGAGCTCGCCGACCAGCTCCCCTTCCCGGTAGAGGGGATCGTCGATGGCGATCACCAAGGGCTGGCTGTCAATGAGAGAGAGCGCCTTTCGCACCACGGCGCCGAACTCCCGGTCCACCAGCACCACCTTGCTCTGGGCGTGCTGGAAGATGAAGGCCATGGCGTCCGCATCGAGCCGGGTGTTGATGGTGTTGAGCACGGCGCCGCTCATGGGTACCCCGAAGTGCGCCTCGAACATGGCCGGCACATTGGGGGCGACGATGGAGACTGTGTCCCCCTCGCCAATGCCGCGACGGCGCAGGGCCGAGGCGAGCTGGCGGCAGCGCCGCTCGGTCTGGGCCCAGCTCTGGCGCAGGGTGCCGTGGATCAGCGCCGGATAGTCGGGATAGACCCGGGCGGCCCGCCCCAGAAAGCTCAAGGGGGTCAGCGCCTCGAAATTGGCGGGCGTCTTGCCAAGGCCGGCGTCGTACATGTTCTGCTCTGTCATCGGATCCTTCCTCACAGGGACACAAAACGGGGTGGCTCTCGCGGTTCACCACGACCGGCATTGCGCCCTGATGCGGGGCCAGGATGCCGGCTGGAACCGGATGAAAGGGTATCAAGGGGGGCAGATCCCAGGTATTAGCGAAACGTCTTAGGGGCCCTCGGCCCTGCTCCCCCTGTCGCCAATCGCCGACGCTATTTTTGCGCGGTCACTTTTTGCGCAGTCAGCCCCTGTCGCGATCCCGTGGCCCTTGCCTTGAGCCTGCGGCGCAAAATGCCAAGAATGATCCCAAGCCCTCAACGGGTATGAGTACGAGGAGAAGAGTGATGAACAAATCCATGTTGGCAGGTGTCGGGATCGGTGTGGCCTCTGCGCTGGCATTGTCGGCGGTCGCCAGCGGATCCCTGTTTTCATCAGAGCCCCAGTTTGCCGAGGTGCTGGCCAGCAAGCCGGTGACCGAGACCATCAAGACGCCGCGTCAGGAGTGCCGCAACGTCACCCTGACCCACCGCAAGCCGGTGCAGGACGAGCACAAGATCCTGGGTACCGTGGTTGGCGCGGCCCTGGGCGGCGTGGTCGGCCACCAGTTTGGCGGTGGCAGCGGCAAGAAGGTGGCCACCGCCGCCGGTGCCGTGGCAGGGGGTTATGCCGGGAATCAGGTGCAGGGCAACATGCAGGCGGGTGATACCTACACCACCACGGAGCAGCGCTGCAAGACGGTGCAGGAGAGCAGCACCCGCACCATCGGCTATGACGTCACCTACCGCCTCGCCGGCCAGGAAGGGGTGGTACGCATGGAGAAGCAACCCGGCCCCACCATTCCGGTCAAGGATGGCAAGCTGGTACTGAGCAACGCGCAGGGTTGATACTCCGTTAGGAGCGCCCTGCCATGAAGAAGGCCCACCACGATGGTGGGCCTTTTTCATCTTCGCAACCCAACCTGTCTGCAACAGGTCTTCCCAACAAAAGTTTTCTCAACAGAAAGGGGCCCGCAGGCCCCTTTCTTGTTGCTCAATCATCCTCAGTGGCGACCGAAGGGCCACCAGGACTTGTCGTTGTCCAGAATGTCGACCCGGGTCTGCTGGACGGCGCCCGGCTGGGCCCCTTTCAGCTTCTCGAGGCTCACGCTGAACTGCTCGGTGGGCTCGACGAACCAGTCATCGATGACCAGCACCTTGACCGACTTGCTTCCCCCCTCGCCCGCGGCCCAGCTCACCGACTGGCCGAGCCAGGGCAGGAAGTCCAGCCCCCAGCGCGCCGTGATCCCCTCAAGGCTCACCCTGGCACGGGCGGGCTTGCTGAGATCGCCGGTGCGCACCAGGGGGATCTCGGCAAACCACTGCTCCTCGTTCACCGTCATGGTGGGGTGAGCCAGCGCAATGGTGGACGGCGCCAGCTTGTCCTTGATGGTCACCAGGGTCTGGTGCTGATCCCCCAGGGCCGCGCCGCTCGCATCATAGAGCTCCAGGGTGAAGGTCTCGTCCCCCTCGCGCAGGGTGTCGCTCTTCACCGGGATGCTGATGGTCTGGCTGTCGCTCTGCCCGGCGGCCCAGTGCAGGGTGCCGGTAAGCGGCGCCACGTCGTTGGCATCGGCGCTGCCGTAGGCGATGCGATAACTCACGCTGGCCTCCCCATGGCTGCCATCGCTGCGGCTGACGGTCAGGGACAGGGTGTTGCCCTCCTCCACGCTGGCGGCGGCGCTCTCGAGGCTCAACACCCCGGCGGGGGGCAGCGGATACTGGATGGCCACCAGCACGGGGTCGTGATCCGAGGCGCTGAAGGGCCCCTCGGATTTCGCCAGCTGGCCGCTGTACTTGCTGCCGTACTCGAAGAAGTTGCTCTCGGCGGAGTTGATGTGCCAATCCTCGATGCCGATCACCTTGGCCGCGAGGCTCGGATTGGCCAGGGCGTGATCTAGGTTGCCGAGCTCTCCCTCATAGCTGTAGGAGTAGGTGTCGGTGCCGTGGAAGCGGGTGTTGAGGTTGATAAGGCCATATCCCTTGCCCAGGGCGCTGCCGCTCTCTTCGAAGGGCTGACCCGCCAATGTGGTGAAGGAGGCGCTCATGATCTGGCGCGACTGGGCGGCCGGATCATAGTCGGTCAGCACCCGGATGGGGTCCTCCATGCCGTAGGCGTTCATGTCGCCGATAAGCAGCAGATCCCCGGCCAAATCCTTGAGGGTCTCCCCCAGCACCTTGGCGGCGGAGACCCGCAGCGCGTTGCAGTGGCCCTGGCCATCGAGGGGATCGGCTGTGGCGTAGTCGGGGTAATCCTCGAAGCAGGCGGAGCCCTTGGACTTGAGGTGGTTGACCACCAGGGTCAGGGGCGCATCCCCCTTGGGCGAGCTGAAGCGCTGTACCAGCGACTCGCGCATCCCCTGGTTGATGGTCACCGGCTTGCCGCTGGCGTCCTGCGCCTCGGCCTGCTGCACCGGCAGCGCGATGAGGCTGGCGGCCCCCTCCGGGGTCACCTTGGCGGGCCGGTAGATGAGGCCCACCGTGATGGCGTCGGTGCCGATGGGCTTGCCATCCGGCGAGGCAATCCAGCGGTAGTGATCCGCCTCGTCCGGCTGGGCGGCGTTGAGGGCCCCCACCAGGTTGGCGATGGCGGAGTTGTCGCCATAGCCGTTGTTCTCGATCTCCATCAGCCCCACCACGTCGGCATTGAGGCGGGTAATGGCGCTGACTATCTTGGTGCGCTGCAGCTCGAACTCCGCCACCGTGAGGGCGCCCCGGTTGCTGCCGGTGGGGTTGGCATCCCCTCCCACGACAGTGGTGAAGAAGTTGAGCACGTTGAAGCTCGCGACCCGCAGATCCCCCGCCTCGGCGAGCTCGGGGGTTTCCACCCGATCCCAGCCGCTGTGATCTATCTGGCTTGCGTCGATGCGATTGTTCGCCACCAGCCTGAACAGGTTGTAGGAGTAACCGAGGGCCCCCTCCAGCCCGTTGAGCCTGTCGCCGATGCGCAGGTAACCGTCCTCGGCATTGAAGCCGGGGAACCAGGGCAGCACGCCATCCGGCGCCTTGGCGTCGGTCTCCACCACCAGCTGGTTCTGCTGGTTGCGCAGGGCCCAGTTGCTTGCCTCCTCGCTTTGGGCCGCAAATTTCTGGGTCGACTTGATAAGCGGCGCACCATAAGAGAGCACCAGGTTGTTGCGCTTGCCGTCGTAATCGAAGCTGAAGTTGCGGGTCACCACCAGGCTGGATTCGGGCACCAGCCTCACCTGCATTCCCTCGTGACGCTCCAGCAGCTGGCTCAGGCTCTCCCCCGCCACCGGCACCAGATCCACCGCCGCCGGCACGGCGCCGGCAGGCTGGGTCACCGCCAGTTCGTCGGCACTGAGCTGGGTCTGGTTGAAATACTCCTTCACCTTGCCCGAGACGCACACCTCGGCCCCCGGCACGACGGCAGCGTTGGCCTTGGTGCTGTAGACGAAGAGACCGTCGGAGGTGGCCGGCTCCCCGTCCCCCTGCACGTCCTGAATGAAGAAGCCCTTGTAGAGGCCGCTCACCACCTGGGTCACCACGCCGCGGGTGGCATAGGCCTGTTCGGACTCAAACTTGCCGGCCGGCACCAGCGGGCTGCTGCTGCCGGGGCCCTGAATGGCGGGCACGGGCACCAACTGATCCACCGGGCAGACGAAGGCGGGCGGCTGGGTGCCATCGCAGGGACCATCGCCGCTGCAACCCAGACCGCTGGCGTCATCCTTGGGAGCAGCCACATATTCGAGCGCCGGATCGAAAGGGGCGGTCGCATCGACCCGGCCCGTGGTGACGGTGGCCTTGCGGCGCAGGGTCATGTCCAGGGTCGAGACGCCGCCCGAGACCCAGGCCGTGCCCGGATCCACCCCCACCTGGCCGAAGCTGTCCACAAGCTCGCTGCCGCGATAGAGCACCAGGGCGTCGTCACCGTTGAACACCAGGTTGCCGCTGGTCTGATTGGCCTTGGCCAGGATCTCGCTGCTGGCGGAGGGATTGGCCAGCACCAGGCTGGCCCCCGGCGCCAGGGTGCCCTGCAGCGCCAGGCTGTTGGTGGGGGCCTCGGTGAGGGGTTTGCCGTTGGCATAGAGCGCCAGCCGGTATTGGGAGAGATCGACGGCGTCGCTGCCGAGGTTGCTCAGCTCCAGCGCCTTGTTGTTGCCGGACCCTTCCAGGTATTCGGTGATAAGCAGTTGCGCCTGCGCCTGTCCAGCGAGCGCCAGCCCGACGGCCAGCGCCACGAGAGAATGTCTTCCTGACATGGTCAGTTTCCTTTTTTTATTTGCAGTTCGTGTTATTGGCGCCCCGCGCAAGGCGGGCCGCAGCACCTTGTTGCCGGCGAGATCATGACGATTCGGTGCCATGATCCCGCGGCGGGCCTACTCTGCCCCTTTGACGGCGGAGCCGCTGGGAGCTGGCTAACAATGACAACAAAATGTTGCGTGCAGGTGACGGGCAATACCCGAATGGACAGTGTCCGTCATCGGTGCGCAGGAAATCGTCGCCACCTCTGGCGGTGCCATGCCAGGGAGACTAGACATCGGACAGACTCCAGGGTTGAGAGCGCGAGAGGTGCGGCGGCCAGTACCCTGCTCCACACGCGGCAAGATGGGCACCACGGGCCACCCTTTTTCCATGCAAACAGAGAGAGGGCTTCTATTGGAGCAGGGTGTTGTGCCGCGGTGGCATGGGTTCCAGTAGTGACATAAATAACAAGAGAGGGGATGGCACAAAGGTTTGTTGCTTTTGCGCTCGCGAATGGCAATAGTTCTCACTTTCTTTTTTTGACCGTCTCTATTCCCGAGGTGCTACAAGATGTTTCGTCACCCCCTGGCAAAGTTGCTGCTGCTCGGCCAGCTCGTCCTGGCGAGCTGGATGGCGCAGGCCGCCCCCCCCGTTGAAGTGGAAGATGTGATGGGCCGCAAGGTCTCCCTGAGCCTTCCGGCCAGCCGCATCGTGCTCGGTTTCTATCCCGAAGATTACCTGGCCGTGGCCGGTGAAGGCGGCGCCGAGCGCCTGGTGGGCATGTCCCTGAGCTGGTTCATGAAGTCCCGTCCCGCCATCTGGTCTCTCTACGTGGCCAGCCAGCCACAACTGGCCAAAGTGCCGGACCTTGGCAACGTGCAGGATCAGAGCTTCTCCATCGAGAAGACCCTGGCGGTCAAGCCCGATCTGGTGATCCTGGCGAAGTGGCAATACGAGGCCCTGGCCGCGGACCTGCCGCGCCTCGAGCAGGCGGGGATCCCGGTGGTGGTCATCGACTACAACGCCCAGACCCTGGCACAGCACATGGCGAGCACCCTGCTGCTTGGCAAGCTGACCGGCCAGGAGGCCCGTGCCCGGAAGATGGCCGACGAGTACAAGGCCAAGATTGACACCATCACCTCGCGCATCGCCGCCGCGAAGCGCAAGCCGCCCCGGGTCTACATCGAGCTGGGTGACAAGGGCCCGGCCGAGTACAGCTACACCTATGGCAAGGACATGTGGGGCGCTATGGCCCTGCTGGCGGGCGGTGAGAACGTGGCCGCCCCCTTCGTCGATCGCTGGGGCCCCATCCACCCGGAACAACTGCTGGCGAGCAAGCCCGAGGTGATCCTGATGGCGGGCTACGAGAGCGTGAGCAGTGCTGTCGCCATGCAGGTGGGCCAGGATGTGTCGGCCAAGACCGTGCGCCAGCGCCTGCAGGGCTTTGCCGCCCGTCCGGGCTGGCGCGAGTTGCCTGCGGTGAAGCAGGGTCGCCTCTACGCGGTCTATCACGGCGCCACCCGCAGCATCATGGATGCCGCCCTCATCGAGTTCATGGCCAAGGCCCTCTATCCGGACCTCTTCCAGGATCTCGACCCCCTGGCCACCTATCAGGCGTTCTACCAGCACTACCTGCCCATCCGTCCCCAGGGCACCTTCATGCTGGGCATCAAGCAGGATGACGCAAGCTAATCCCGGCACTTCGGGTGCGGCCCACCTCGGCCACCCCCTCTTCAGCAACCCTCTTGGATTGTGTGGGCGCCTCTTGCAGCGCCCGTTTCAGGATTGACATCATGAATGATTTGGCTGCCCTGCAGCAGACCCTCGCCCGGCAGCGGCAACGGGAGCGCCGTCGCTGGCACTGGCTCCTGCTGCTCGCCCTGGTCCTGTGCATTACCCTGGTGCTCGACATCGCCACCGGCCCCTCCCTGCTGGCCCTGCACGACGTGATCGATGCCCTGGTTTCCCCCGCCCAGGCCGATCCCATGACCCGCACCATCGTCCACGACATGCGCCTGCCCATCGCCCTCATGGCCCTGGTGGTCGGCGCCTCCCTCGGTCTTGGCGGCGTGCAGATGCAGACCCTGCTGGACAACCCCCTCGCCAGTCCCTATACCCTCGGGCTCGCGGCGGCGGCGGGCCTGGGCGCGGCGCTGGCCCTCTACACCGGCGGCCTCGGGCTTCCTCCCCTGGTGGCCATCCCGGCCGGTGCCTTCATTGTGTGCATGTTTGCCGCCTGCCTGCTGTTTGGTCTGGCCATGATGCGCCATGTCAGCAGCCAGACCCTGATCCTGGCGGGCATCGCCCTGCTGTTCCTGTTCCAGTCCCTGCTCTCCCTGCTGCAGTTCCTCTCCTCCCCCGAACTCAACCAGCAGATCCTGTTCTGGCTGTTTGGCAGCCTGATGCGCACCACCTGGGACTCCCTGATCATCACCGCCGTCGTCACCCTGATCTGCACCCTGCTCATCTACCGGGATGCCTGGGCCCTCACCAGCCTGCGCCTCGGGGAAGCCCGCGCCCGCAGCCTCGGGGTCAATGTCGACAGACTGCGCATGAAGACCCTGGTGCTGGTCGCCCTGCTCACCGCCACCGCCACCAGCTTCGTCGGCGTGATCGGCTTCGTCGGCCTGGTGGCCCCCCATATCGCCCGCATGCTGGTGGGGGAAGATCAGCGCTTTTTGATCCCCCTCTCCGCCCTGTGCGGCGCCTGCATGCTCTCGGCGGCCTCGGTGCTCTCCAAGTCCATCATTCCGGGGGCCCTCTTCCCCATCGGCATCGTCACCGCACTCATTGGCGTGCCCTTCTTCATCTGGTTGATCCTCGGCAGGGGGCGTAAACGTGCTTGAAATATCCCGACTCTCCCTCTCCCTCGGCCAGCAGACCTTGCTGCGGGATCTCAGCCTCACTCTGCATCCGGGTCAGGTCCATGTGATCATCGGCCCGAACGGGACCGGCAAGACCTCCTTGATGCGCACCCTCTTTGGTGAACTGACCCCGGACAGTGGCGACATTCGCCTCGGGGACCAGAGTGCCCGCCAGATGACGCAGGCCAGGTGGCGCCAGCAGTTTGGCTACATGCCCCAGAACATCCAGCTGGAGCTGGATCTCAGCGTCATCGAGGTGGTGGTGCTGGGGCGCCTCGACAGCCTCTCCATGCGCCTCGCGGACGAGGACATCCTGGCCGCCGGCCGTGCCCTGCAGGCGCTTGGCATCGCCCATCTGGCGGATCGCCCCCTCTACTCTTTGAGCGGCGGCCAGCGGCAGATGGTGCTCTTCGCCCAGGTGCTGCTGCGCGACCCCCGCATCATGATGCTGGACGAGCCGGTCAGCGCCCTGGACCTGCACCACCAGATGCAACTGATGGAGCACCTGTGCCAGCAGACCCGGGAGCAGCAGTGGATCACCCTGGTGGTGCTGCACGATCTCAACCTGGCCGCCCAGTTTGCCGATCAGCTGATCGTGCTGGCAGGGGGAGATCTGCAGGCCTTCGGCCCCCCCGCCCGGGTGCTCGACGCGGCCCTCATCGAGCGCCTCTACCAGGTGCCGGTGGAGATAAGCCACGATCAGCACGGCATCCCCTTCCTCAGAACCCTGCGAAAGACATCATGACACAGTCCTGCGCCACCCCGGCGACCACCTCCCCACGCACTGGCGGGAGGCGACCATGAACGGCGCCTCCTACTGGCGGGACTGGCAGGGCATGAGCCCGGCCGCCCGCCTGCTCATCACCAATGGGCTCGCCTTCAACCTCGGCTTCTACATGATGATGCCCTTCCTCGCCCAGCACATGGGCAGCGGGCTCGGCCTGGCCGGCTGGGCCTGTGGCCTCGTCATGGGGATGCGGGTCTTCAGCCAGCAGGGGCTCTTCCTGCTGGGCGGCACCCTTGGGGATCGCATCGGCTACCATCCCGCCATCGTCTGGGGCTGCCTGGTACGATCTTTAGGCTTCGTGCTGCTGGGCTGGGCCGAGTCCCTGCCCATCCTGCTGCTGGCCGCCGCCCTCACCGGCTTTGCGGGGGCTCTGTTCACCCCCTGCGCCCAGGCCTACCTTGCCAGCGAATGCCACAACCCGAGCCAGCGTCAGCGCGCCTTCGCCCTGCACAATCTGGCCAGCGAGGCGGGCATGCTGCTCGGCCCCCTGGTCGGCCTCACCTTGACCCAGCAGAGCTATACCCTGACGGGGATCCTGGCGGCGAGCCTCTTCGCCCTGCTCGGAGTGCTGCAATACCGGGTGCTGCCTAAACGCCCGGTGAGCAACCCGAGCCCCCGTGGCGCCATCTTGCGCCAATGGGGGGAGATAGTGCGCCAGCGCCCCTTCATGGGGTTCACCCTGCTGGCAGGCAGCTACCAGATCCTGTTCCACCAGCTCTACCTCGCCCTCCCCGCCCATATCCAGAGCCTGCCGGACGCCACCCACCTGCTCGGCGGCGTCTTCACCCTCTCGGCGGTGATCGGCGTTCTGCTCCAGCTCCCAGCCTCCCGCCTGGTGGAGCGCCGCCTGGGAGTACCGCTCGCCATGGGGCTGGGGATAGGCATGATGGGCCTGAGCTATCTCGCCCTGCCCCTGCTGGCACCCTGGCCGACGGCAGGCGTGTTGACGCAGGTGGCCCTGCTTTCCCTGGGCTCCATCCTCTGCTTCCCGCTCTTCGCCGCCCAGCTGCCCCGCTACGCGCCCCCTGAGCAGCTCGGCAGCTACTACGGCTTCTATGCCAGCGCCGGGGGCTGCATGGCGCTCTTTGGCAACCTGCTCATCGGCTTTATGCTGGGGGATGCGGGCAGCCGCCCCGCCACCGCCATCTGGTGGCTGCTGGCCCTCGCCGGCCTGCTGGCGGGGTTTGGTCTCTATACCCAACTGCGCAAGGATGGCCAGGTTCAGCCTGCTCCCCATCAATAAACAGGGCGGCCAAGGCCGCCCGGTTTTATTCCCTTTCTCCCCCTTCCACTCTCTGCCTTATCCGGCTAAACCGGCTTCAAAACCTTGTCAGATACGCGAGCAAGCTCGGCTGTACTCGATGAGCAAAACAACATCGGACATGCACGATAGCAATAAAAAGGACGCCATCGGGCGTCCTTGAAGAGGAAGACAGAGCAGGGTCAACTCCCCAGATGCAGCGCCAACCAGACCGCCAGCGGGATCACCACCACCGAGAGCGCATTGCCGCCGAGCACAATACTGGCCACCTTGTCGGGCTGACACTGGTACTGCTCGCACAGGATGTAATTCAATACCGCCGGGGGCAGCGCCACCGACAGCATCAGGAGTGGTATCCAGTCAGGTTCGAGGGGCAGCAGCCAGACGGCGAGCCCCAGGGAGAGGCCCCCCGCCAACAGGTAGAGCAGGTTGCACTTGATGGCCAGCCCCAGATGATCCAGCTCCCCTTCCATCAGCCGGATGCCTAAGGCAAACAGCATCAGGGGCACCGCTATCTGGCCGAGCAGAGCGGCGCTGGTCACCAGGTATTCCGGCAGCGGGATATGCAGGTTGGCCACCAGCAGCCCGGCGAAGGCGGCCCAGAGCACGGGGCTTCTCAGCCAGAGCCAGCGGGAGCTGCTGGCGGAGAGGATGAACATCCCCACCGAGAAGTGGAGCAGGTTGGAGAGCACAAAGAGGATGACGATGGCGCCGAGCTGCTGCTCGCCAAAGGCGAGCACCATCAGCGGAATGCCGAGGTTGCCGGTGTTGCGAAACATGGCGGGCAGGATCAGTGCGGCCCGCTCTATCTCCTTGAGTTTGAGCAGGGAGAGCAACGAGCCGGGAAGCAGGATCACCAGGGCACCGGCCCCCACAAGGGGCAGGTGCGCCGCCAGATCCAGGGGGTATTTCACCAGGGCTGAGAAGACCAGCGCCGGGGTAAAGAGCTCGATATTGGCCCGGTTGACATAACCCAGGGCCCCGCCCGGTCGCAGCCGTCCATAGAGGGCGCCAAGGCCCACCACCGCAAACACGGGAATGACGATATTGAGCAGGGCGCTGAACATGGGTATCCCGTTTACAGTTCGCGGGCCGGGCGTCCCATCAGCACCACGGGGTCCAGCGTCACCTCCTGGCTGCCGTTGCTGACCCAGAGCTGGCCGTCGGAGATGGTGCAGGTGAGCTGCATGGTGCGCTCCACCATGGCCGCCAGGGGCAGGGTCTGGCTGTCGGAGAGTTCGATGACGCTCAGGTTGTCGTGCAGACCGAGCTTGCCCTGGTTCTGCTTCCACCAGACGCTGGTGCCACGACCGCCATAGAGGTAGAGCACCACCTGGCGAGAGCGGTTGCATGCCTTCTTGAGGCGGCGCTCGTCCGGCTGACCCAGCTCAATCCAGAGTTCAATCTCATCGGAATAGTTCTTGCACCAGAGCTCGGGCTCGTCGTCGGCAGAGAGCCCCTTGGTGAACTCCAGCCGCTCGGCGGCATGCCAGGCGAAGGCCGCTAGGCGGATCATCATGCGCTCGTCGGTCTCGGAGGGGTGACGGGCCAGGGTGAGGGAGAAGTCCTGATAGAGATTGCGATCCATGTCAGACAAGCTGATCTGGGCCTTGAAGATGGTTGCCTTGAGCGCCATAGAAGTCGTGAATACCTGATAAAAGAGAAGGGGGCGGACATGCCGGGCGTCAGTGTAATCAAAATGGCCGCCGGGTTCGACCGTCTTGCGCTCCCTTTACCCCATCAGGGGCGGGCAAGTGCTTCAGAAGACACAAAAAACAAATGCCAGTCGTGAGACTGGCATTTGGCGGCATGAACGAGAGTGACTCACTTCTCGGCGGACTTGACCCCGAAGGCATTGAGCAGCAGGCAGCAGGTCACTGCCACTGCCACGAACCCGCTCAGGAAGATAAAGGGCATGGCCCCATACCCCAATACAGTCCAGATGGTGTGTTCAAGCAGACTCATAGTGTGTCCTTCATCCAGTGAAATGGGTGTCCCTTTCGTGACGGGGTCGCCCCCGTTCCTGATAAGACTATTTGACCTCAACCCGCGCCTGAGTCCTATGCCACCAAAGTAATAAATGGGGCACCTGTTTGCGCCAGATCAAGGTTTTACCCCTCTCCGCCCCGTTTTTCTTCGCTCCCCCGCCCCAAACCGGAAAGGTACGCCCAACAAAAAGCGAGGCGACCTTGGGGTCGCCTCGCTCGATGCATGCCGTCGAGAGCCATCAGTAGAAGGTCTGCTGCTCCGCCGCCATCGCTTTCAGTCGCGCACAGGGGGCGAAGCGGTCGCCAAAGCGCTTCTGATGGTGCTCAAGACGCCCCACCAGATAGTCGATGCCGAGGCTGTCCATGTAGCGGAACGGACCGCCCAGGAAGGGAGGGAAGCCGATGCCGAAGATGGCGCCGATGTCGCCGTCCCGGGCCGAGGCCACCACGCCGCCATCCAGGGCCATGGCTGCTTCGTTGAGCATCAGCAGCACGCAGCGCTCGGCGATCTCCTGCCTGGCAAGCTTGGCCTGGGGCTTGACGCCCAGCACGTCGTAGACGCTCGCGTCCACCGTCTTCTTGCCCTCCTTGCCGGTGAGCTTGTTGCGCGGGGCCGCCTTGCCATAGAGATAGAAGCCCTTGCCGTTCTTGCGCCCCTTGCGATCGTCCTCCAGCAGCTTGTCAAAGGCCTTGGGCGCCTGGAACTGCTCGCCACCCAGCTCTTTTTCGAGGATGGGGGAGATCTTGGCTCCCACGTCGATCCCCACCTCGTCCAGCAGGGTGATGGGGCCGACCGGGAAACCGAAGTCGAGCAGAGCGCCGTCCAGTACCTCCACCGGCTCCCCTTCCAGCACCAGGCGCGCCGCCTCGTTCATGTAGGGCGCCAGGATGCGGTTGACGTAGAAGCCCGCCTCGTCCTTCACCACGATGGGGGTCTTGCCCTGGGCCCGGGCGAAGGCCAGGGTGGTGGCCACCGTCTCGGCACTGGTGCCGGCGTGGGGAATGATCTCGGCCAGCGGCATCTTGTCCACCGGGCTGAAGTAGTGCAGCCCCACCACCCGCTCCGGATGCGTCGCCGCCGAGGCGATCTGGTGGATGGGCAGGGAGGAGGTGTTGGAAGCAAACACGGTGTGCTCCCCGCACTCGCGCTCCACGTCCTGCACCATCTGGTGCTTGAGGTTGATGTCCTCGAACACCGCTTCCACCACCATGTCCACCCGGTGGAAACCGGAATAGTCCAGGGTGCCGGTGAGCAGGCTCATCTGTTTCTCCAGCTCGCTGCGCAGCAGTTGGCGACGCTTGAGTTTCCTGGCGAGGAGGTCGTAGCTGTAACGCATGGCATTGCCGATGCCGGCGCTCGCCACATCCTTGATCCGCACCGGTACCCCCGCCTTGGTGGCGGTGACGAAGGCAATACCCCCCCCATCAGGCCGCCCCCCAGCACGGCGGCATGACCCACCTTGCGCGGCTCGGCCCCCTGATAGCTCACCTCTTTCTTCATCTCCGTGGTGGCGAAGAAGAGGGAGCGCAGGGCGGCAGATTCCGGCGTCATCACCAGCTCGCCGAAGTGGCGGGCTTCGGCCAGCAGGCCGGCCTGCATCCCCTCCTCCACGCCGATGCGCACCACCTCGATGATGCGCTCCGGCGCCGGGTAGTTGCCCCGGGTCTTGGCCTTGACCCCCTTGCGGGCCTGATCGAACAGCACCTTGCGACCAAATTTGTTGGTCTCCAGCACCTTGCCCTGCAGATCCCGTTTCAGGTGGTGGCGCGGCTTGCCCTTCTTGGCAAGCTTGATGGCAGCTTCCAGCAAAATGGACGGGGGCACCATGTCATCCACCAGCCCGAGCTTCCTGGCCTGTTTGGCCCGCACCTGCTTGCCGGTCAGCATCAGATCCAGTGCCTTGGCCACCCCGATGAGGCGCGGCAGGCGCTGGGTACCGCCGGAGCCCGGCAGCAGGCCGAGCTGCACTTCCGGCAGGCCCAGCACGGTTTTACCGTGATCGGTCACCACCCGGCCATGACAGGCGAGCGCCAGCTCCAGCCCGCCGCCAAGGCAGGGGCCGTGAATGGCGGCGATCACCGGGATCCCCAGGGTTTCGATCTCGGCGAACACGTCCTGTCCGGCCCGGGACAGCGCTTCGGCATCCTGGGCGCTGGTGCAGGCCGCCAGCATGGCGATGTCGGCCCCGGCAACGAAGGAGTCCTTCTTGCCCGAGACGATCACCAGACCGATCAGATCCCCGTTCCCCTTTACCTCGGCCAGCAGAGTGCGGATCTCGTCCGCAAAGGAGGCCTTCAGGGTGTTCATGCTCTCACCGGGCACATCCATGGTGAGGATGCCGATGCCGTCTTTGCGAATATCCAGAGAAAAAGTCTTGGCACTCATCATTCCACCTCCAGCACCATGGCCACACCCAGCCCACCCGCCGCACAGGCGGTGTTGAGCCCCAATCCCCCACCCCGGCGCCGCAGTTCATGCAGGGTCTGGGTGATCATGCGCGCCCCGGTGGCGGCAAAGGGGTGACCAAAGGCCAGCGAGCCGCCGAGCACGTTGAACTTCTCCATGTCCACCTCGCCGATGGCCTGATCCCGGCCCAGCTTGTCACGGGCAAATTCGGCGCTTGCAAACATCTTGAGGTTGGCGAGCGTCTGGGCAGCAAAAGCTTCGTGCATGTCGATGAGGGTGAGATCCCCAAGGGTGATGCCGGCACGGTCCAGCGCCAGCGGCGTGGCATAGGAGGGGCCCATCAGCATGTCCTGCCAGACATCGATGGCGGAAAACGCGAAGCTGCGGATGTAACCCAGCGGTTCCAGACCCAGCTCGCGGGCCCGCCCTTCACGCATCATCAGCACGGCGGCGGCGCCGTCGGTGAGCGGGGTGGCGTTGGCGGCGGTCACCGAGCCGTGAGCCCGGTCAAACACCGGTTTGAGCTTGGCGTAACTCGCCAGATCGGAGCTTTCGCGGATGTTGTTGTCCCGTTCCAGCGGCGACTTGTAGGGGGGCACGTGGGCGGTGAACACCTCGCCACTCAATTTGCCCTGGGCCCAGGCTTCGGCCGCCAGGGTGTGGGAGCGGTGGGCCAGCGCATCTTGCGCCTCGCGGCTGATCTGGTGGGTCTTGGCCATCTGCTCGGCGGTCTGCCCCATGGAGAGACCGGTGGAGTACTCGGCCACGGCCGGGGGCACCGGCAGCAGGTCCTTCAGGCGCAGACGGCGCAGAATATTGAAACGCTGCTGGAGGTTGCGCGCCTTGTTGAGATCCACCAGGGCGCGGGCCAGAGACTTGCTGACCCCGATGGGCAGCACGGAAGAGGAGTCGGCACCGCCGGCGATGGCGATGTCCACCGTGCCGGCCATGATGGATTCGGTGACATTGGCCACCGCCTGGAAACTGGTGGCGCAGGCGCGCGACACGCTATAGGCATCGGTGCTGACGCTCATGCCAGTGCCAAGCACGATCTCCCGGGCGATGTTTGGCGCTTCCGGCATCTGCACCACCTGGCCGAACACCAGCTGGTCGATGAGCTTGGGGTCGAGATCGGTGCGGGCGAGCATCTCGCTCACCACCAGTTTGCCCAGATCCACCGCAGGCACGCCGTGAAAAGCGGTGGCCTGCTTGGCAAAGGGGGTGCGCAGACCCGCCACGACGGCTATCCGTTCGCCCTGGCGAGTCGTCAGTTTCAATGGCTGTTTCATCCTGGCTCCTTGGGTTAAAAAGGCAGAGGTCTGACCTCATTGCGCCACATCTTAACAATCCAATCACAACTTTCATACGGCTGATTGAAACTAAATTGTCCCCATCTTGCCACCCTCCCTCGCCCTTGTGAGCCAACTGGGGTATAAAAAGATCAACTTCCATAAAAACAACGGGTTTATCGCATGGCAGCGGCCGAGTTCAGAGCACTTGGAGACTATCTGGGCAGCCAGATCCTGGGACAGGGCCCCCTCATCGAGGGGCTGCTGATCGCCCTGTTATGTGAAGGACATGTGCTGATCGAGGGGGCCCCCGGTCTTGCCAAGACCCGGGCGGTCAAGGCGCTGGCCGGTGCCGTGGAGGGGCGCTTTGCCCGTATCCAGTTCACCCCGGATCTGCTCCCTGCCGATCTCACCGGCAGCGAGGTCTTCCATCCCCAGGATGCGAGTTTCGTGTTTCAACCCGGCCCCCTGTTCAATCACCTGGTGCTGGCGGACGAGATCAACCGGTCGCCGGCCAAGGTGCAATCCGCCCTCTTGGAGGCCATGGCCGAGCACCAGATCACCGTGGGCAAGAAGAGCTGGCGCCTGCCCTCCCTCTTCATGGTTGCCGCCACCCAGAACCCCATCGAGCAGGAAGGGACCTATCCCCTGCCGGAGGCCCAGCTCGATCGCTTCTTGCTCAAGCTGCTGGTGGATTACCCCAGCCCCGCCATGGAGCTGGCCATCCTCCAGCTCAACGCCCGCGGCGACGCCCTGCCAACGCCGCCGGTCACCCTCAGCCAGTCCGACCTGCTGGAAGCCCGCACCGCCGTTCAAGGGGTACAGATGCAGGGGCGCCTCGAGCACTATCTGGTGCAGCTGGTGTGCGCTACCCGCCCCGGCAGCGGCCTGTGCCCCGAGCTAGACCCCCTGGTCGCGGTGGGGGCCAGTCCCAGAGCCAGCATCGGCCTCGCAAGAGCCGCACGGGCCCGGGCCTGGCTCGTCGGGCGCGACTTCGTGCTGCCCGAAGACATCCAGCAACTGGCGCCTGCCGTGCTGCGCCACCGCCTCATCCCGAGTTATCAGGCGCTGGCGGACAACCTCGATAGCGAGGCGCTCATCACCCTGCTGCTGAATGCCATCCCATGCCCCTGAGCCGACCCCCACAGGCAGCCCTGTCGCCATGACCCCCGTCGCCGAGCCCCGGGATCACCCCGACATCGCCCTCCCCCTCGAGCGGCTGCTGGCGGTGCGCCTCTGGACCCGCCAGGGCGAGCGTGCCCGCATTCATCAGGCGGCCCAGGGGCGTATCGGGCGCCAACCCGGGCTCCATTTCAGGGAGCTTCGCCTCTATCAGGCCGGTGACGAGGTACGCCACATCGACTGGCGGGTCACCGCCCGCCTCGGCCGCCCCCACACCCGCCTCTACGGGGAAGAGCAGGATCAGGCCCACTGGTTGCTGCTGGATCTCTCACCCGCCATGTACTTTGGCTCCCGCGCCCAGCTCAAGGCCCGCCTTGGCTGCGAGCTGGCCGCCGCCCTGCTCTGGCAGGGGGAGAAACAGGCCAATACCTTGATCTGCCAAGGCGCAGTCCCCCACACAGAGCACCAGCGCGGCTCTCTCATGCCTCTGCTGGAAGCGCTCTGCCGCCATTACGAGGCTGGGCTGGATCGCGCCCCCCCGCCCTGGACGCTGGCCCAGACCCTGGCACGACTCACCCTGCCCCACGGGGCCAGATTGACCCTGATAAGCCATCACCAGGCACCGGACAAGGCCCTCTGCCAGCAGTTGCAACGCCTTCGCCCGCGCCACGATATCCACTACTGGCAAATCCGCGATCCCCTGGAAGCCGCCCTGCCCGAGCAGGGGCAGCTGGCAGTGCAGGCAGGCAGACACAGCGGTTGGCTCGCGGGAGAAGATCCCCGCTTTCGCGCCCGCTATCAGAGGGCGGCCGACGAACAGGCCGAGGCCTGTCGCCAGCAGTTGCTGCCCCTGGTGACGCGCCTCTATCGCCTCGACAACGGCGCCACCCTGCAACGCCAGTGGCAGGAGGGCGGATGCCGTCTGTTTTGAGGGGGGAGCAGGGCGTGCCCGCACCGGATGCATATCGCCAGCCCTCGTCCAGCGAGTCCTTGCAAGCCATCCGTGCCGAGCTGCGTGACATCCACCAAGGCCCCGCTCTCGAGCCTGCACAGGATCCTCGCCTGATGGCCCTCGGGGGGCTGCTGATCGCGGCGATCGCCGCTTGCCTGATCGCCACGACGGCCCTCACCCTGTTGCGCCAGCGCCGCTGGGCGCACCGGATAGACTGGCAGGCAGACGATCTCGTCCCCAGGCTGCAGGATGCCCTGCGAGAAGCGGCCATGGCCCGCTGGCCCGAGGCGGCCCCCCTGCAAGGGGAGGCCTGGCTCGCCTGGCTGGACAGCAAGGGGGGGAGCGATTTTTCCCGGTTTGCCGCCCAGTGGCCACTCTGGCTCTATGGGGGCAGCGTGCCCGATGAGGCGCAGCGCAAAAGATTGCGTCTCGCCTATCTCGCCTGGGGGCGACGCTGCGTCAGTGCGCCGCGATTCCCGGCAAGCAAGCGGGGGGCACCTCCCCCGGAGGGTACGCGATGATCCTCGCCTGGCCCTGGTTTTCCCTCGCCCTCGCCCTGCCGCTACTGGTGCGCTTCGGCCTGCCTCCCATGAAGGGGCGCAAGGGAGGAAACCGGCTCGTTCACGGAGGTTTTCCCCTGCTCCAGCCCCAGGCGGGGCAGCCCTTGTGGCGCATGATGCTCTGCTGGTGCGCCCTGGTACTGGCCCTGTGCCGCCCCCAGTGGCAGGAGCCCCCGATCATTCACTACCAGAGCAGCCGGGACCTCATCCTGGCGGTGGATCTCTCCGACAGCATGCGCACCCAGGACATGCTGGATGACGGAGAGCAAACGGACAGGCTTGCCGCGGTGCGCCAGCAGATAAGCAACCTTGTCGCCTCCCGCCCGGGGGATCGCATCGCCCTCGTCGTCTTTGCCGATCACGCCTATCTGCTCTCCCCCCTCACCCAGGAGACCGGGGCTCTGCTCACCCTGGCCAGGGAACTCGACTTCGATCTGGTGGGGCGCACCACGGCCCTGGGGGAAGCCATCCTGCTGGCACGCCAGCACGCCGACCCCACCCGCCCCACCGCTCTGCTGCTGGTGACGGACGGGCGCAATACCTCGGGCAATGCGGATCCCCTGACCGAGGCCAGGCTCGCCGCCAAAGCCGGCATCCGTCTCTATACCCTGGGGGTGGGCGCCGACCCCGACACCTTCGCCGCGCCCGCAGGGGACGCCGATCCCAGTGCCGAACTGGATGAAGCCCTGTTGCAGCAGCTGGCGACACTGGGAGGAGGCCGCTATTTTCGCGCCCGCAACCGGGGCGATCTCGCCGCCATCAACCAGGCCATCGACACCCTGGAGCCCCTCGCCCGGCCCCAGACCCTCTCCCGGCCCCACCAGGAGCTCTACCCCTGGCCACTGGCCCTGGCCTGGCTGCTGCTCTGCTGGCCAGCCCGCTGGCGCAGCCCGCTGTCACACAGGCCATCCCATGAATAGGCAGGCCATGATGGTGGCACCATGGAGCTGATCTTGCTGCGCCCCCTCTGGTTGCTGGCCCTGCTCCCCTGGCTGTGGCAGGGGTGGCGCCGCCGCCGCGATCCCGGCTTGCTCTCCCCGGCCATGCAGGCCTATCTGCTGCCGAGCCGCTATCGGGCCATCCCCTGGCGCTGGCTTGCCTGTCTGCCGGTGATCCTGGCGCTCTCGGGCCCCGCCCTGCGCCAGCAGAGTCTCCCCATGCCGAGCCCGGCCCTTGATATCTGGCTGCTGGATCTCTCCGACTCCATGCTGGCACAGGATCTGGCGCCGGACCGGGCAACCCGGGTGAGACTGGGATTGCAGGAGATGCTGGCCGACATAGCGCGGCAGGACGCGGCCCATCCCATCGCCCTCATCCTGTTTGCCGGGGATGCCTACCTCGCCATGCCTCCCACCCGGGATCATCAGGCCATCGCCCTGCTGCTGCCGGACCTGCGCCCGGCCATCATGCCTGTCCAAGGCAGCGCCCCCGAGCGCGCCGTTGCCCTGGCCCTCACCCTGATCCCGCCGGGCCAGTCCGCCCGTCTGCTGCTCGTGACCGACGGCCTCTCCGGGACAGCGCGCGATCGCATCGCCGCCCTCTTGCCCTGCCTCAACGACCTGTTCTGCAAGGCAGGCTCAGCCCCGCGGCTCGACATCCTGCTGGCCAGCGGGGGCAAGGAGACCCGGCTGCCCGGCGTGGCTGCAGAGCGCTGGCAGCTCGGCAGCCCGATCGGCCACACCTTGCCGGCGCCCGACGAGGAGGCCATGACCGCCCTTGCCGCCAGTACCGGAGGCAGGCTGGCCTGGCTCGATTCCGGCCTGCCCCGCTTTGCCCCCCTGCCCATGGGCCAGGCCCTGACGCAGGGGCAATCCCGGGATCTCGGCCCCTGGCTGCCCATCCCCTTGCTCCCCCTGGCGCTGCTGGCGCGGATCGGCGCCCACTGGCTGCTGGTGATCCTCGTCATTGGCTTCGCGCCCCCTTCCCTGCAGGCGGCCTCCCGACAAGATGAAGCAGGCTGGCAGGCTTATCGCCAGGGACACTATCGGGAAGCGGCCAACGCCTTCCAGGATCCGGTCTGGCAAGGCAACGCCTGGTATAGATCCGGGGATTACGCCAGGGCCGTCGCCGCCTATGGCAGGGCAAACAGCGCCACCGCCCACTACAACAGGGGCAATGCCCTGGTCTGGCTCGGGGATCTTGCCGCCGCGGAGCAGGCCTATCTGAGCGCCCTTCGCCTTGAACCTGGGCACAGGGATGCCTTGCACAATCTGGCCCTGCTGCGGGCCAACCCGCCGCAGACAACGCCCTCGGCAAATACCCCGGAGCAGGCCGACACTCCCGACCCCGCCCGCGCCTCAGAGGCTCCCCGCCCCCCGGCGCCCCCCGTGCTGCTGCTGGAGCAGCGTCTTCGCAAGGAGGCCCTGCGCCGCCCCCTGATCAAGGTGGAGGAGCCCTGGTGATCCTCGTGCTGCGCTTGCTCTCCCCCCGGATCGGCTGCTGGCTGCTGCTCGCCCTGTGCGCCATGCGGGTGCAGGCCGTCCCTGTCGAGGCCGAGCTGTTGCCGGGGGCGAGCGAGCGCGACTGGCTGCTCGTCATCGAGGCCGACGGGCTGCACCGCGATGAGGATCTCAACCTGCAACCGCTGCTGCGCCAGTTTGCGGTCGGGCGGGTCAGCATCCAGCGGGTCAGTGCCCAGAGCCGCAGCCTGACCCGCTGGCAGATCCCCCTGCACCTGCTCGATACCAGCCCGCGCCAGGTGCCCTCCCTGCCCCTTGGCGCCGATCTCACCCCCTCCCTGGCGGTACCGACACGTTCCCTGGACGACACCCTGATGCCGACACAAGACCCGGTATTCTCTCCGGTCGAGCTGCAGGCCCGGGTGCTCCATGAGGGGAATCTCTACCCCGGCCAGCCCTTCATCTATGAGCTGACCCTCTGGCTGCCAGCCAACCTGGAGGCCCCCAACCTCGGCGAGCCCATCACCCCGGCCTTTACCATTCGCCGCCTCGGCGAGGATCGCTGGGACTCTCCCGCCAGCCCCGGCCTGCCCGGGCGTCTCACGCGAAAATGGCTGCTGCAGGCCAAAGGGCCCGGACTCCATCCCGTCGAATCCCCCCGCTTTCAGGGGCGGTTGCCGCCCCAGGACGCGGCCGGTGCGACCGCGCCGGGCAACGCGGGGGATCTGCTGTCCGTCAGGGCGGCGACCCTCTTCATCAAGGTGGACAAGGCCCCCCTGGAGCCGGTGGCGAGCAGCCTGGTGCTGCGCCAGCAGTTCAGCCCGGCCCAGGCCAGGGTGGGTGAGCCGGTGATCCGCACCCTCACCCTGGTAATGGAAGGGGGGGATGGCAACCGCCAGCCCCCCTTGCCGGCCCCGCCCCTGCCCGCCGGCCTCTCCATGAAGCCGGACGGCGAGCAGCAACAGGAGCGATTCGTGGCCGAGGGGGCGCTTCGCTTCGAGCGCCAGTGGCGCCAGGCCCTGACCGCCGACGAGGCGGGGCGCTATGTGCTGCCCCCCCAGACCCTGCGCTGGTTCAACACCCAGAGCGGCCGCATCGAGGAGGCGCGCCTGCCCGCACATTCTCTGGTGTTCACGGCAAGGGAGAGCGCCACTCCCGCCTCCCCCGCACCAGGGGTCCAGTATCTCTATTGGGTGCTCCTGGCCATCCTGCTGCGGGCATTCATGCGCCGCTGGCCGCGCTGGCGCGCCTTCTATCGCCTGCAACGGGCCCTCGCCACGGGCTCTCCTGACGAGGCCAGGGAAACCCTGCTGACCTGGGCCGTCCTGCGCTGGGCCCCCCCCTGTCTTCATCTGGCCAGGCTGCCCTGTCACCGCGACCCCGCCATGGGGGCGCTGCTGGACGACCTGGATCGGGCCTGTTTTTCCCCCAAGCGAGTCCCTGGCGAACACCTGCCCAGACAGGCGCTCGCCAGGGAGTTGTGCACCTGGGAGAGCTTTGCGATAGCCTATGGTCTTCGAATACTGGCGTGGATGCGTGCATGATGCGCCCCTCATGAAACAGGACACCCCTTTATGGCGTTAGGTTTTTTCAGAAGAAAAAGGGCCGACACGGGAAAGGATCCCTGCACTTCTCCGGTCTATGGGGAGATGGCTGACAAACAAACCAAGTACGAAGCCCTGGTGCACGCCCTGCACGGGGACATCTACCGCTACGCCTACTGGCTGTGCCGGGATCCGCAAATCGCCGAGGATCTGGTGCAGGAGACTTTCCTGCGCGCCTGGAAGGCGATAGATACCCTGCTGGACGACAAGGCTGCCAAGGCGTGGCTCATCACCATATTGCGGCGGGAGAATGCCCGCCGCTTTGAGCGAAAGCAGTTCGATCTCGTCGACCTCGACGAGCACCCCCTACGGGATCAGGGTGTCCTGCCAAGCGAGCAGGAGATGGAGCACGAATGGCTCAGGCGTCACATCGCGCGCCTGCCTGCCGAGTATCAGGAGCCGCTGCTGCTGCAGGTTCTGGGGGGATTCAGCGGGGAGGAGATCGCCGAGCAACTCGGCCTGAACAAGAACACCGTCATGACAAGGCTGTTTCGCGCCCGCAACCAGATAAAAGAGGCCATGGAGTCTGCGAAACAACAGAGAGGACACACCAATGGATGAGCTTGAATTTCGCCGCCGGGCCATCACTCACCCCTCGGACAGGGATCCCGCCTTCTTGAAAGCCGCCGAGGCGTCACCGGCCAATCGCAAGCATCTGGACGAGATGCAGCAGCTCGAGCGCCAGGTGCGCAGCACTCTGGAAGTGGACGTACCAGCCGGTCTTGCGGAGCGGATCCTGCTCAGGCAGGCGATGGCAGCCGAAGAGGAGCAGGTGGTCCCGCTGCCCGTCACTCCTGCACGCACGCCATGGCGCGCTCTGGCCATCGCGGCCTCGGTCGCCTTCCTGCTCGGCATGAGCACCCGCTGGATCAGCTGGCCTGTGGCACCGGACACCCTGTCGCTGGCTCAGGTCGCCATGTCCCACGTTTATGGGGAAGAGCCCTTCATTCATGCGGTGGATGAGCGGGTCAGCCTGCACACCATCAACGCGAAAATGGAGAAATATGGCGCCACCCTGAGCGAGATGCCGGGCATGAAGGTAACCTATGTCAACCACTGCGCCTTCTACCAGGGACCGGCCCTGCACATGGTGCTGCAGGGCAAGATGGGACCGGTCACCCTGTTCCTCGTCCCCAAGCACCTGCCACTGACGATCCAGTCCGATTTTGCAGACGGGACCCTCAAGGGGGAGATTCTGCCGCTCAAGGGGGCCAACATGGTGCTCATCGGAGACATGCAGGAGCCCCTCGCCCCGGTTGCCCGCCAGCTTGAGTCACGCCTGCACTGGTCCATTTAACAGACCTTGACCCAGGCTGACTCGTCCTCCGCCTCAGCCACATCACAGGCAGACATCCTCATTGTCTGCCTGTTCATCCCCACATCCCCGCATGTTCCCGCCCATTGCCCGCGCGAAGTCACATTTCTACCATTTATTTTAAATGACGCAAACGGCACCATTTGTGCTTTATTTATCCAATAATAGATAAATCAGCCTAATAAAACGGCAAGTTAAAACAAATGATTAACACAATAGAAACTTTTATGTATTCTGCTGTCACTGGTCTGATTTCTTACCTCCTACCAGATCCATAGAATCACGCCAGCAATGAATGGGAAGAAGCTGACATAACAACAGATCATGTCGTCAATAGCCGCCAAAGAGCCGCGATGTCGACAGAAAATCTGCTTACAAAGAGAGAACACTATGACAACTGCCTTTTTCAAGAAAAGCCTGATCGCTGCGGCCGTGACCCTGGCCAGCACCCAGACCTTCGCCGCCGCGTTCCAGCTGAACGAGCACTCGGCCTCCGGTCTGGGTCGCGCCTTCGCAGGTGAAGCAGCCATCGCCGACAACGCGGCCGTGCTGTCCCGCAACCCGGCGGCCATGACCACCTTCGACAAGATGGCACTGTCTGTATCCGGCACCTATATCAAGCCCGACGTGGATGTGGCTGGCGACATCTATGCCGGCCCCACCAAGCTGGCTCCGTCCAGCGAAAGCGACATCGCCCCCGATGCCTTCGTGCCGGCCACCTACTTCATCCAGCCCCTGAATGATCAGTGGGCCTGGGGGATCGGCCTCTTCTCCAACTACGGCCTTTCCACCGAATATTCCAAGACCTTCGCGGCCGGTGCCGGCGCCGGTGACACCGAGCTGCTGACCTTCAACATCAACCCCAACATCGCCTATCGCATCAACTCCAGCTTCAGCGTCGGTGCCGGCATCAATGCCGTCTACGCCGCCGCCGAGCTGAACCGTTATGCCGGTGCGCTTTCCGCCGCCATTCCGGGCGCCAACTCCGATACCCGTCTGGCTCACCTGAAGGGCGACACCTGGGGCTTTGGCTGGAACGTCGGCACCCTGTACGAGATCAACGACAACAACCGTCTCGCCCTGACCTACCGCTCCCAGGTGGACTTGAGCTTTGACGGCGACTTCCAGGGTGCCACCTCCGGCAACCGCGTCGTCGATGGCAACCTGAAGCTGGATCTGCCGGCCCAGGCCGAGTTCGCAGGCTACCACCGCCTGAACCAGCAATTCGCTGTCCACTACTCCGTGAACTGGACCGACTGGAGCGCCTTCCAGGAGCTCAAGGCCACCAGCAGCAACTGCGCCGGCGGCGTGTGCCTGCAAAAAGACGAGAAGTTCAAGGACTCAGCCCGTTACGCCCTGGGCGGTACCTGGTACGTCAACCCGTCCTGGGAAGCCCGTATCGGCTTCGCCTACGACAACAGCCCCATCGAGCCGGAATACCGCAGCCTGAGCATTCCTGACTCCGACCGTATCTGGTACAGCGCCGGTGCCACCTACCACATCAATCCGGACATGAGCCTCGACTTCGGCATGGCCTATCTGGACGGTAAGGAAGTGGACGTGAACGAAGGCCTGCGCAACCACAGCGATGCGCTGCGCTGGAAGGGCACCTCCCACGGCAACGCCCTGCTGGCTTCCGCCCAGTTCAACATGAAATTCTGATTTTCATGTCATCATCGAGAGCGTCCCAGGGCGCTCTTTTTTTATCCAATTTCGCCAATTGAGCGCACAGCTGTAGTAAACAACTGTACTCTTTTCTTTTTTTATCAAACTGTTATGGGTATTTCTTTCAGCATTTAATCCCGTTTTGCCGCACGTTCCCCTCTCCCCGTTGCCTTGCTGGTCATACCATATAAAATCCCGGCCCCAACCGAATAACAGAATGAACACCCAGTTCATCCCGAGGAAAGACCATGCATCCGACGTTCAACCCCTCCCTCATAGCCCTCTTGCTGCTGTCGAGCCAGGTACAGGCTGCCGGCTTCCAGCTCGCGGAGCAATCCGCCACCGGCATGGGGCGTGCCTTCGCGGGTGAAGCCGCCATCGCCGACAATGCCAGCGTGCTCTCCCGCAACGCCGCCGCCATGACCCGGTTCGATACCCTGGCCTTCTCCGGCGGCGTCATCCACGTGCACCCCGACGTCAACATCGAGGGCACCACCCGGGTGCCTACCACCCTGGGGCCGGTCAGTCTGGATGCCGGAGCCCACGACATTGCGGGTGACGCCTGGGTGCCCAACGCCTATCTCATCGTGCCCCTCAGCGAGCAATGGCGCCTCGGACTTGCCGCCACCTCCTATTACGGACTCGGGGTCAAGATGCCGGACAACTACAACGCCGGTCACTTCGGCAACGTCTCCGACATCAAGACAGTGGATCTGGGGGCCTCCCTGGCCTATCGCATCAACCGCATCTGGTCCGTCGGGGCCGGTCTCTCCGCCATTCAGGGGGAAGGGGAAGTGGGCGGCACTTTCCCCTCCAACAACCAGATAGCCAAGCACCTGAAAGGGGATGGCTGGGCCATGGGCTGGAACCTGGGCACCCTGCTTGAGTTGTCGCAGGCAACCCGCGTCGGTCTCTCCTATCGCCACGACGTGACCCTGACCCTCTCCGGTGACGCCATCGGCATCGATCAAAGGGGCCAGCCCTTCACCGATACCGGCAGCCTGGATCTGCCCCTGCCCGCCACCGCCGAGCTGGCTCTGTTCCATCAGCTCACCCCGGCCCTGGCGCTGCATTCGAGCATCAACTGGACCAACTGGAGCAAGTTCGTGCAGCTCGAATCCGAGCTCGACCACCACGGCACCATGCACATCAAGGAGGAGCACTGGGAAGACAGTTGGCGCTATGCCCTGGGGATGACCTACCAGCTGGCCCCCCAGTGGCAACTGCGCTCCGGTATCGCCTACGACCGCAGCCCGGTCCCGGCGGATCGCCGCACCATCTCCATCCCCGACTCGGATCGGGTCTGGTACAGCGCTGGCGTGGGCTACCAGATTGACCGTCACCTCTCGCTGGATCTGGGGCTGACCCTGATCGACGGCAAGAAGGTGGACGTGAGCGAAACCATGCAGCTCAGGCCCGGCATCCCCCAGACCACCTCCACTTTCAATGGCACCTCGGAAGGGGATGCCTGGCTCGCCGGCCTGCAGCTCAACTACCTGTTCTGACACCCCGGGTTTCCTGACAAATAGTATGCCAGTTGTTGACCTTCCCGACCGGTCGGCACTGGCATAGTGATCCGCTTCACCATAGAATCAAGCCTGTAACCATGGTGGAGAGATGCATGTATTCCTATGTAGCAAGGCAGCCCATTCTGGATCGGGAGTTGAACACCCAAGCCTATGAGCTGCTGTTTCGCGACAGCCTGGACAATGTATTTCCCTCCGTCTCCGCACAGCAGGCCACTTCCAGGCTGGTTGCCGAGCAGTTCTTGCAGCAGAACATCGATCAGCTCATCGGAGATCACCCCTGCTACATCAATTTCCCCCACTCCCTGTTGCTGGACGGATTGGCCGAGTGCCTCCCCCGTGACAAGGTGGTGATCGAGATCCTGGAGGATGCCGAGCCCGACGATGCGCTGCTGGAGAAAGTGATCCAGCTCTATGGGCTGGGCTATCGGTTGGCGCTGGATGACTTCACCATGGTCTCAGACTGGGACAGGTTCCTCCCCTACATCCATATCATCAAGTTCGACCTGCGCAGCACGCCGCAACCCTGCATCGAGCACTTCATGGCGAATCATCGCCACCTGCCCCTCACCTATCTGGCCGAGAAAGTCGAGGATCAGGCCGAGTTCGAGCGGATGAAGCAGCTCGGCGTCACCCTGTTCCAGGGATTTTTCTTCAGCCGCCCCCAGATGGTGCAACAGCCCACCATACCGCCGGCCCAACTAGTGGTGATGCAGCTGCTCGAGGTGGTCAATCAGACCGAACCGGATCTGGACAAGATTGAGCAACTGCTCAATCAGGATCTCACCCTCTCTCTCAAGCTGCTGCGCTACATCAACCACCTCAAGCGCTTCCCACAACCCATCGCCTCGTTTCGCCAGGCCGCAAGCTCCCTGGGGCACGCCCAGCTCAAGCGCTTCGTCGCCCTGATCGCCGCCACCAGTGCGGGAAGTGAAAAGAGCGCCGAACTCCACCAGATGTCCCTCATCAGAGCCCGGTTCTGCGAACTGCTGGCCCAGACCCATGCGCCCGCAGAGCAGGCACAGCAAGCCTTTGTCACCGGCCTCTTCTCCCTGCTGGACGTGCTCATGGGAGAACCGCTGGATCAGCTGCTCGGCTCCATTCCCCTGACCGATGACATTCGTGCCGCCCTGCTCACCCGCAAGGGCAAGCTCGGGTTCTACCTCGCGTTCTGTGAAGATTTCGAGAAAGCCGACTGGCAGCGGGTCGCCGCCAACACCGTCCGGCTCGGCCTCAACGAAGAGAAAGTCAGCCACCTCTATCTGAGCGCCACCGCCTGGGTCAACCAGCAGCTTCAGGCCATGGAAGCGCAACCGGTCCACTCCCGCCAGAAATGACAACGTCCCTCTTGAAGGGACGTTGTCATTTCATCAACCCGCAGCAATCTCACCCACGCATTCAGCCTGCCTCGATGGCGATGGCCGTTGCCTCCCCTCCCCCGATGCACAGGCTCGCCACCCCTCGTCTGAGCCCGCGGGCACGCAGGGCATGGATCAGGGTCACCAGGATGCGGGCGCCACTGGCGCCAAGAGGGTGCCCCAGCGCACAGGCCCCGCCGTTCACGTTCAACTTGTGATGGGGGATGCCGCACCCGGCCATCGCCAGCATGCTCACCATGGCGAATGCCTCGTTCACCTCGAACAGGTCCACCTCCTCCACCGACCAGCCCACCCGTGCCAGCAACTTGTCGATGGCGCCGACGGGGGCACTGGTAAACTCCGCCGGCAAGGCGGCGTGACTCTGGTAACCCACTACCCTGGCCAGCACCGGCAATCCGAGCCGGGCAGCGCTCTCGCCCCGCATCACTACCAGGGCTGCCGCCCCGTCCGAGATGGAACTTGCATTGGCCGCCGTGATGGTGCCGTGCTTGCTGAAGGCCGGCTTGAGGCCGCGGATCTTGTCGGGCCTGGCCTTGCCCGGTTGCTCATCCTCGGCCAGCAGCAGGGTGTGGTCAGCGGTCATGACGGGAGCCAGTTCCGCGGCAAATGCACCGCTGCGCTGCGCCGTCAACGCCCGCTCCAGGGAGGCGATGGCAAAGGCATCCATGTCGGCCCGGGTCAGTCCGCTGCGATCAGCACTCAACTGGGCGTAATGACCCATCAGATGGCCTTCGTAGGCATCCTGCAAGCCGTCCAGGAACATGTGATCGAGCACGCTCTGGTGCCCCATGCGAAAACCGCTGCGCGCCTTGTCCAGCAGATAGGGGGCGCGGCTCATGCTCTCCATGCCCCCCGCCACCACGACCTCGGCCTCCCCCAGGCGCAGGCTGTCCGCCGCCAGCATCACCGCCTTCATGCCGGAGCCGCACACCTTGTTGATGGTGGTACAGGGCACGCTGTCCGGCAGCCCACCCTTGAGCGCCGCCTGACGGGCTGGCGCCTGGCCGACCCCTGCGCTCAGCACGTTGCCCATATAGACCTCATTGACCTGCCCCCCCGTCATCCCGGCCTGCGCCAGCGCGGCGCGGATGGCGCAGGCGCCAAGCTCGGGGGCACCGAGCGCGCTCAGGGCCCCCTGGAAGGCCCCCATGGGGGTACGTTTGGCCGCCACAATCACGATATCCATCGATAGCACTCTCCTTGTTACATCGGGATAACATATGCCGCGACCGCGACGGGAACAAGACTTGCGAGGAAGTTGACGTTTGGGTAAGGTGCCAGCCTGCATTGACAACCAGATGGCAGCCAAGACAGCCCCATGACCAAATCCAGGGACGACACCCGCACCTTCAGCATCAGCGAACTGGCTCGCGAGTTCGATGTGACCACCCGCAGCATCCGCTTCTACGAGGATCAGGGCCTGCTCAACCCGACCCGCCAGGGACAGCACAGGATCTACAGCCGTCAGGACAGGGTGCGGCTCAAGCTGACCCTGCGTGGCAAGCGTCTGGGCTTCAGCCTCGCAGAGATCCGGGAGCTGTTCGACCTCTACGATGCGGACAAGAGCAGCCGCTCCCAGTTGCAGACCATGCTGGGGCTGGTGGCCGACAAGCGGGAGACCCTGCAGCAGCAGCTGGAAGATATCCAGATGGTCCTGCTGGAGCTGGAGGCGGCCGAACAGCGCTGCCGCCAGGCCCTGGCACACCTCTCCCCCTGAGGCACGCAGACGGGCGAGGCGAGCGGGGAACACCGCCAGCAAATAGACACAAATGAAAGAGGGAGGCTTGAAGCCTCCCTCTTGTCATGCATCGTGGACGACCGATATCAGGCCTCCTTGCTCCAGCGGTTCGGATCGTAATCCGGGCTGTAGCGATCGACGATGATGGCACAGGCCGCATCGCCGGTGATGTTCAGCGCGGTCCGGATCATGTCGAACAGACGATCCAGCGCGAACAGCAGCGGCAGACCCTCGATGGGAATCCCGGCCGCCAGCAGCACGGCAACCACCAGGAAGCTCGGGCCCGGCACACCGGCCTGACCGATGGCACCCAGGGTGGAGGTGACGATGATCGCCGCCCAGGCCCCCATGGAAAGATCGATGTTATAGACCTGGGCGAAGAAGATGGCGACCAGGCCGTAATAGATGGCGTTGCCGCTCATGTTGATGGTGGCGCCCAGCGGCAGCACGAAGGACGCGGTGGCGTTGGTCACCTTCAGATCGCGCTCGCAGGTCTCCATGTTGACCGGCAGGGTCGCCATGGAAGAGGCGGTGGAGAAGGCCACGATCTGCGGTTTCTTCATCGCGGAGAAGTACTTGCGTACCGGCGTGTTGGAGAAGAACGCGATCAGCAGCGGATAGACCACGAAGCCGAAGATGAGGATGGCGGCGATATAGACGACGAACAGCTTGAGCACTAGGGTCAGCACGTCGAAGCCGTAGGTGCCGATGGCGTCGGCCATCAGGCCGAAGACGCCGATGGGGGCGATCAGCATCACCTTGTTGATCATCCAGACGAAGGCGTCCACCAAGGTGTTGAGCCCGTCCACCAGCGGCTTGGCGCGCTCGCGGGGCTGCTTGGCCAGGGCGATGCCGAGGAACATGCAGAACACCAGGATCTGCAGGATGTTGGCCTCGTTCAAGGCGCTGAACACGTTGGTCGGGATCATGCCAAGCAGGGTGGCCACTGCATCGGGCAGTGCCCCCTTGTCGGCGTAGTCGCCGGAGAACATGGCCGCGGTGGCGCCAAAGTCAACACCCACACCGGGTTTGAACACCTGACCCATCACCAACGCCAGGAACACCGCCAGTGCGGAGGTGACGAGGAAGAAGGCGAGCGTGGTGACGCCAATCTTGCCAGCAGCGGGACTGGCCCCCAGGTTGGCGGCCCCGGACAGGATGGCCACCGCTACCAGCGGGATCACCAGCATCTTGATCAGCTGGATAAACAGGGTGCCGAGCGGCGCAAACACCGTGGCTTGCTCTCCCATGAGCGCCCCGACCAGCGCGCCCAGCACCATGGCCACCACTACCTGGAAGCCGATGCTTTTGATTAATCCTTTTGTTAACACAGAATGTTCCTTTATTTAGCAATTACTCACACTTTTACAGCGTAAATGACCACCCAGAGCGTCAAATCCTCTCCATTGCTCTGGCGGTGCGCTTTATCTCATATTTGCGCCCCGTTTTACATTAGAATCCGTTAACGAAATGCATTGATAACTTTATGAGAAAGTAAAACCTCAAAAGAGACACGGCTGTTTTTGCTCCTTTTACCATGACAACATCCAAAACAGTGTGCTACGTTGGCTCTGCAAACGTGCATACAGGGAAGAAAAGATGCTGAAAGTTAACGAGTATTTTGACGGAAATGTTAAATCCATCGGTTTCGAGCAAAAAGGCGAGAAAGCTACCGTTGGTGTGATGGAAGCGGGCGAGTACCTGTTCAATACCGCCGCCCCGGAGCGCATGACGGTGATCAAGGGCGCCCTCACCATCCAGCTGGCCGACGAAGATGAGTGGCACACCTACCAGCAGGGGGAATCCTTCGACGTGGCCGGTCACTCCTCCTTCAAGCTGGAAGTGAAGATCGCCTCCGCCTATCTGTGCGAGTTCCTCGACTGATGTATCACGGGCGCCATGGGATGCCGAGCGGCTCCCCCATGGCGCGTCTCTCCCGCGCCCATTTCCCTACCGCCATCACACCCCGCTATCTCCCCCCTTTTCAACGACTACAAAAAATTTACAATGTTTAGACGAAATCCATAATTGGAGTACGTCATGATCAGTGTCTTCGACATGTTTTCCATCGGGATAGGCCCCTCCTCCTCCCATACCGTGGGACCGATGCGGGCCGCCTGCGCCTTCATCCAGACCCTCAAAGCGAACGCACTCCTCTCCCGTACCGGACGCGTTGTCGTCGAGTGCTACGGCTCACTGGGCCAGACCGGCAAGGGGCACGGCACCGGCAAGGCCATCATCCTGGGACTGGCCGGATTTGAACCCGAATCCGTGGACATCGAGGCCATTCCCGCCTTCCTCGCCCAGGTAGAGCAGACCCAGACCCTCTGCCTGGGCGGTGAGCAACCCAGCGAATTTCCCCGCATCGGCGCCATCCTCTTCAACCGGCGCAAGACCCTTCCCGCCCACTCCAACGGCATGACATTGCGCGCCTATGAGGGTGACACCCTTGTGTTCGAGCAGACCTACTACTCCATCGGGGGCGGTTTCATCATCGAGGAGAGTCACTTCGCCAACGCCCGGGAAGAGGCGGCCCGCTTCGATGCCGCCCACCCCATCCCCTATCCCTTCGAGAGCGGCGCCGAACTGCTGGCCCAGTGCCAGGAGAGCGGCCTCTCCATCTCGGGGCTGATGCTGGCCAACGAGAAGGTGTTTCGCTCGGAAGCGGAGATCAAGGCCGGGCTTCGCAAGATCTGGCAGGCGATGCAGGGGTGTGTGGAGCGTGGCTGCAAGAGCGAGGGGGTGCTGCCAGGCGGTCTCAAGGTCAAGCGCCGGGCTCCCGCCCTCTATCGCCAGCTCTGTGGCGAGACCAATTTCAACAAGGATCCGCTGATGGTGATGGAGTGGGTGGATCTCTTTGCGCTGGCCGTCAACGAGGAGAACGCCGCCGGAGGCCGGGTGGTGACGGCGCCGACCAACGGCGCAGCGGGCATCATCCCCGCGGTGTTGCACTATTACGATCGCTTCGTGCGCAAGGTGGATGACGAGCTGCTGATGCAGTACTTCCTCACTGCCGCCGCCATTGGCATCCTCTACAAGAAGAATGCCTCCCTCTCGGGGGCCGAGGTGGGCTGTCAGGGCGAGGTCGGCGTGGCCTGCTCCATGGCCGCTGGTGCCCTGGCCGAGCTACTGGGCGCCAGCCCCGCCATTGTCGAGAACGCCGCCGAGATCGGCATGGAGCACAATCTCGGGCTGACCTGCGATCCCGTCGGTGGCCTGGTGCAGGTGCCCTGCATCGAGCGCAACGCCATGGGCGCAGTCAAGGCGATCAATGCCGCCCGCCTCGCCCTGCGCGGCACCGGCGAGCACAAGGTGTCGCTGGACAAGGTGATCAGAACCATGTGGGAAACCGGCAACGACATGAAGACCAAGTACAAGGAGACCGCACGGGGCGGCCTTGCCGTCAACATCACCGAGTGTTAAGCCGCTGTGATAAAGCCGCATATGGCACTCGAATACCCGGCATCGCCGGGTATTTTTTTGCAAAACGTTTGTCTGACGCTTAACAAAATGGATAACCATCAAAATAAATTTTATACTCGCGCCACGAATTCAACAAAAATAGATCTGTTTCAACTTTTTTTAGGCATTGAACCGTTACACTGTGGTTATCCGGTTCCCTGGCCTTTGTGACGACAGACCCGTCCCATGGATCCCTTTTCTGCGAGTGGGCATGGCGCCCCCTTCTACCCTGAGGTAATTGTTACATGATCAGCGTTTTTGATATCTTCAAAATCGGTGTTGGCCCCTCCTCTTCCCACACTGTCGGCCCCATGAAGGCAGCCAAACAGTTCGTGGATGAACTGCGTGCTGGCGGCAAGATCCGTGACATCACCCGGATCCAGGTCGATGTCTATGGCTCCCTCTCCTGGACCGGCAAAGGCCACCACACGGATACCGCCATCATCATGGGTCTGGCGGGCAACCTGCCGGAGAACGTCGACATCGACGCCATCCCCGAATTCATCTCCCGCGTGGAGCAGACCGGTCGTCTGCCCATCGGCCTGCACTGCCACACCGTCAGCTTCCCCAAGGGCGCCATGATCTTCCATGACGAGGCCCTGCCCCTGCACGAAAACGGCATGAGGCTGACTGCCTTCATCGAAGATGACGCCGTCTACAGCAAGACCTACTACTCCATCGGCGGTGGCTTCATCGTCGACGAAGAGAACTTTGGCAAGGGTGACAGCGGCGACATGTCCGTGAGCTATCCCTTCAAGAGTGCCGCCGAGCTCATCGCCCACTGCAGCCAGAGCGGTCTCTCCATCTCCGCCCTGATGATGGAAAACGAGAAGTGCTTCAACACCCCGGAAGAGATCTACAAGAAGCTTGGCAAGATCTGGACCACCATGCGGGAAGGGATCGAGCGCGGCTGCCGCACCGAGGGCGTCCTCTCCGGCCCGCTGCGCGTACCGCGCCGCGCCGCGCCGCTCTACCGCCAGCTGACCACCAACGAGAACCTCTCCAACGATCCCATGAACATCGTGGACTGGGTCAACATGTTCGCCCTGGCGGTGAGTGAAGAGAACGCCGCCGGTGGCCGCGTCGTCACCGCACCGACCAACGGCGCCGCCGGGATCATCCCGGCCGTGCTGGCCTACTACGACAAGTTCATCCAGCCGGTGAGCCGCGACGAGTACACCCGCTTCTATCTGGCCGCTGCCGCCGTCGGTATGCTCTACAAGATGAACGCGTCCATCTCCGGCGCCGAAGTGGGCTGCCAGGGTGAAGTGGGCGTCTCCTGCTCCATGGCCGCCGCCGGCCTGACCGAGCTGATGGGCGGCAGCCCCGAGCACGTCTGTGAAGCCGCCGAGATCGGCATGGAACACAACCTGGGTCTGACCTGCGACCCGGTGGCCGGCCAGGTACAGGTACCCTGCATCGAGCGCAATGCCATCGCCGCCATGAAGGCGGTCAACGCCTCCCGCATGGCCCTGCGTCGCACCTCCAAGCCGCGTGTGTCGCTGGACAAGGTGATCGAGACCATGTACATCACCGGCAAGGACATGGACTCCAAGTACCGCGAGACCTCCCGCGGTGGCCTGGCCATCAAGGTGATGCAGGTCGCCTGCGACTAACGCCGAGTCGCGATGACATGAAAAAAGCGGGATATATTCCCGCTTTTTTTTTGGTCGCGATTTAAAGGGCAGCGTTCGTGGATAAAGGGAGGCCGACAAGGGATAAAAAGAGACGGGCATATCACCTCCACCCGTTCGCCGTGACAGGAGAACGGGGGAGAGCTATTTCACGATGCGATCGGCCAGGGTGCCGACGGCCACCACGAAATAGGGGGAGCGATTCCAGTGACGCAGTACCCGGTAATTGTCATAGGCAAGGTAGCTTCGCCCGTGAATATCGTCGGGGCGGATGAGGGAGGCCTGCATGTCGACCGCAGGCAGAGGTGAGCCGTCCTGCTGGCGAACCCCGAGGGCCTGCCAGGTCGCCAGGGACTTGCGGGTATCAAGCCCCAGCAAGGCGGGGTCCAGGCGTTCTGGCACCCTCACCCGCCGTCCCCAGGTCTGGTCTTCACGCCAGCCGTTCTGGCTCAGATAATTGGCAGCCGATCCAAATACATCCGCGAGATTGCCCCAGAGATCCTTCTTGCCGTCCCCGTCCTGATCCACCGCGTATCGCAGGAATGACGAGGGCATGAACTGCACCTGTCCCATGGCCCCCGCCCAGGATCCCTTGAAGTTGGCGGGGTTCACATGTCCCTGCTCCAGAATGCGCAGGGCATCGAACAACTCGCCTTTAAAGAAGGCTTCACGGCGACCGTCCCAGGCCAGGGTCGAGAGAGAAGAGATAAGGGGATAATGGCCGGTTATTTTGCCGAAATTGGTTTCAATTCCCCACAAGGCAACAATAAAGCGGGGTTGAACCCCATATTCCCGGCCTATTTTTGTAAGCAGCGGCAAATGCTGGCGATATAAGGTTTGGGCTTGCTTGACTTTCCATTCCGGCACCGCCCGGGGAATATATGTGTCCAGGGTCAGTTTGAATTCCGGCTGATTTTTGTCGTGCCTGATGGCAGCATCGACAAGATGTACATCCGCAAAGGCCGCACTCACCGTCTCGGGCAACATGCCCGCCGCCAGCGCCTGCTCTTTGAGGCTCGCCACGTACTGGTCAAAATCGGGGCCGGCCTGCACCGGCGATCCCGACAGGGCGCCTGACAACAGCAGTGCCAGCCGCCCAGCCCTCATCGTGCACCCTTTAATTGCGCCTTGTGCTGCTCCAGCAAGTTTTCCGGTGGCGGTGGCACCTGCAGATAAAAGCCCTGGCTCTTCAGGGCGGCCATCACCCGCTCCGTGGAGGCCAGCCCCAGGGGCTTGGCCGGGTCCAGCTTGGTCATCAGGACCAGTTCGGGACGCCCGAAGGTACTCATCAGCACCTCGGGAACACGGGAAAAGTCCTCTCTTCGTTCAATAAAGAGATAGGTCTCGGCTTTTTTGCGACTTTTATAGACTGCACACAACATGGAAATTGATATAATCCGACGGGTTTATTGCCTCTGGTGGTGGCAAACTATAACATCAGGAATTGAATAACAATAACGTATTACCGTCTCGGTTCGGGGAAGATTCATGGTTGAACGCGATAACGAATTGAAAGGGACCACCTTCACTATTTCTGTGTTGCATCTCAGCGATGGCAATCCGGCCCGGATCCGACAACTGCTGGAGGCCAAGGTCGCGCAGGCCCCCCAGTTTTTTAATTGTGCCCCCCTCGTCCTCAATGTGGAACGCCTCGAGGCGATCCCCGATTTCGAACAGCTCAGGGAGCTGGTCGAGTCGGAAGACTTCGTGCTGGTCGGGATCACGGGGGCGCGGGACGAGGCGATGAAGACGGCCGCCAAGGCGGCAGGCCTCGCCGTCATGGTGTCAGGCAAGAGCCGCAAGGCAGAACCTGAGCCGACGCCGCCAGCACCTGAGCCCAAGCCAGTGGAGGCCGCACCGGTTCCCCCGGTGCCAGCGCCCGTGGAGGCAAGCAAGGTCCACGTGGGCCCGGTGCGCTCCGGTCAGCAGATCTATGCAGCCGGCACCTCGCTGGTGGTGCTGGGCTCGGTGAGCCCTGGCGCCGAAGTCATCGCCGATGACAGCATCCATGTTTATGGTGCCCTGCGTGGCCGAGCCATCGCAGGGGCCAAGGGCAATCCCAAGGCCCGCATTTATTGCCAGCAATTGCAGGCCGAGCTGCTCTCCATCGCGGGCACCTTCCAGCTCAGCGATGCATTGCCTGCAGGCGTGATACAAGAGCCGGTCCATATCCGGCTCGACAATGAACAACTTCGTATAGACCGAATCAAATAGAGTTACAAGGAAGCGAGAATGGCGCGAATCATAGTCGTTACATCGGGCAAGGGTGGCGTTGGCAAGACGACAACCAGCGCGGCACTGAGCACCGGTCTGGCCCAGCGTGGCCACAAGACCGTGGTCATCGATTTTGACATTGGTCTGAGAAACCTGGACCTCATCATGGGTTGCGAGCGGCGCGTGGTCTATGACTTCGTCAACGTCATCAACGGGGAAGCCAACCTCAACCAGGCCCTCATCAAGGACAAGCGTTGCGAAAACCTGTTCATCCTGCCCGCCTCCCAGACCCGGGACAAGGATGCCCTGACCCGTGAAGGGGTGGAGAAGATCCTGGATCAGCTGGCGGAGATGCAGTTTGACTACATCGTCTGCGACTCCCCCGCTGGTATCGAATCCGGCGCCCTGATGGCGCTCTATTTCGCCGACGAGGCCATCGTCACCACCAACCCGGAAGTCTCTTCCGTGCGTGACTCGGATCGCATCCTCGGTATCCTGGCCTCCAAGTCCCGCCGTGCCGAGCGCGGTGAGGATCCCATCAAGGAGCACCTGCTGCTGACCCGCTACTGCCCGACCCGCGTCAACCGCGGCGACATGCTGAGCGTGCAGGACGTACAGGAGATCCTGGCCATCAAACTGCTCGGGGTGATCCCGGAGTCCCAGGCGGTGCTGCGCGCCTCCAACTCCGGCGAGCCGGTCATTCTGGACAAGGAGTCCGATGCCGGTCAGGCCTACGAGGACGCCGTCGCCCGCCTCTTGGGTGACACCAAGGATTTCCGTTTTCTGGAAGAAGAGAAGAAAGGCTTCTTTAGCCGACTGTTCGGGAGTTAAGCATGTCATTATTGGATTATTTTCGTTCCAACAAGAAACAGAACACCGCACAACTGGCCAAAGAGCGGTTGCAGATCATCGTGGCTCACGAGCGTTCATCCAGAGGGGGGCCGGATTACCTGCCCCAGCTCAAGCAGGACATCCTCGACGTGATCCGCAAATACGTGCAGATCGACCCGGACAAGATCACCGTCCAGCTTGATCAGAAGAGTGACGAATTGTCGGTGCTGGAGCTCAACATCACCTTCGCCGACGACCAGAAGAAGGGATGAGCTGACGCACCATGCGCGACCCCTTCCCCCAATGAAGACCGGATCCTTTCCCAGGATCCGGTTTTTTAATGCCTGGCGTCCCGGCATCTCGCCAAGGGCATCAGGGCCAGCTAGAATACCGCGCACCCCGAGGCGCTGCCGACGGACTTTCCCTCCCCCCTTATCTGGAACACGGCTTTTATGTCTTTGAATGACGAAATGCACAGCGTCGAGGAACTGCTCGACACCGCCCTCGAACTCTTCATGGAGCTGGCCTCCGACAACCTGCCCGAGCAGGAGATCGTCCGCTTCAATCAGGAGTTCAACGACCGCGGCCTGCTGGCGGAGACCGATCCCGCCGACGACTGGGCGGCCGACGTGGGATTTGAGGTGAGCGACGCCGACTATGCCGAGATCTGGGTCGGCCTTGGCAACGAACAAGAAGAGTACGAGCACCTGTTTGCCCGCATGCTGCTCTCCCGCCGCGTCGACGAGAAGTTCTGCCACATCGAATGGCTGCCCCAATAATTCCGGATCCCGATGATCCTGGCCACTATGACTGGGACGGCGGGCCCGAGCCCGTGAGGCCTTCGCGCAGACGGCGACTGCTGGGCTGGCTCGGCAAGCTGCTGCTGGCCGCCTTTGCGAGCACCATCGTCTCGGTCGCGCTGCTGCGCTTCATCGACCCTCCCATGTGGACCTGGCGCCTCGAACGCGCCCTGTTTCCCCCTGCCAAGATGGCCGAGGTGAAGCACGACTGGGTGCCGCTTGAGCAGATTTCCCGGGAGCTGCAACTGGCGGTGATCGCCGCCGAGGATCAGCGCTTTGCCGAACATCACGGTTTTGACATGGACGCCATCAGCTCGGCCCTCAGGCACAACCAGCAAAGCGGGCGGGTGCGCGGTGCCAGCACCCTCAGCCAGCAGACCGCCAAGAACCTCTTCATGTGGAGCGATCGCAGCTTCCTGCGCAAGGGGATAGAGGCCTGGTTCACCCTGTTGATGGAGCTGGGCTGGGACAAGTCCCGCATTCTCGAGGTGTATCTCAACATCGTGGAGTTCGGACCCGGCATCTATGGCGCCGAGGCGGCCGCCAGGCACTACTTCGGCAAACCGGCGATACGCCTCACCCGCTACGAGGCCTCCCTGCTCGCCGCCGCCCTGCCCAATCCCTGGCGTTATCGGGTCAAGCCCCCCTCACCCTATGTGCAACAGCGCTCGGCCTGGATCCGTCGTCAGATGGGTCAACTCGGGCAAGTCACCCTGAACCGGGTCCACGGCACAGAGTAGCGCCATCCTGCGGATCAGAGGCGGGCCCCAGATGGCCGCCGACGGTTTCCCGATGAAGGGGCAGATAGTGCCACCACCAGGTTTCGCGCCGCCGCTTGATCTGCCTTCTGTACTGTCGTCGCTTCATCTTGCCAGGCCGCCCCGTCACGCCGCCCCTGCTGGCGGCTCTGTTAACCTTATCCCCTGATCCCGCCATTTGACAGCACGGCGTCACCGCCCCCGGGCTGGCTGCCCATCCCAATACTTGTTAAAGTGGCGAACCTGGACGTATCTGGAGTGATTTCATGGAACAACGTAGCCCGGATCAGCTGGTCGAGTGGGCCTATGATCAGTTTCTGGAGCAGGCCGCCGACATGCTGGCACCCGAACAAATCGTCGACATCACCCTCGAGTTCGAGCAACGTGGCGCGGTGGAGGCAACCCTGCCCAATGCCGACTGGTCGACCGAACTCGGCGAGCCGGTGGACATGGCACGTTGGGCCGAGGTCTGGGTCGGCTTGCTGGATCATCAGGACGAGTTCGAGGTGATCTACGCCACCTTCCTCCTCCCACGGGATCAGAGCGAGCACGACGTGCATATCCGCTGGCACCGCCAGCAACAGGCATAAGAAAAGGCGCCCCAGGCGCCTTTTTCGTTTTTTGCGCTGCCCGAGTCAGGGGCGTGCCGAGATGGCCTTGGCCAGACAGCGGCGACACCAGCAGGCGCTGGCATCGCTCATGGGCAACGCGGGAAGCTGGTTGCACCAGCAGCGCTCGATGGGTTCCCCCGCCGACACGGCGCAGAACGCCGGCTCGCCGCAGCCCGGGCAGGCATGAGTGCTCTTCGAGCCATCGAGTTCGGCCATGCGGGCCAGCTGGGCCTCGCTGTCCATGGTGGACCACTGGCCTATCTCGGTCACGGTGCGGCCACAACCGAGGCAGAGCCCCTCTTTGGCCCGGCAGTCACCGATGCAGGGACTCGGCAACTTATTCGTCCCCTGCCGGCGTGTCGGAGCCCACGAGGCGGATGCTGTGCTCCTCGATGACGATCTTGCCCTGCTTGTAGAGGCCGCCGATCGCTTTCTTGAAGGTGCCCTTGCTCATGCTGAACATCTTGTAGATGACGTCAGGCTCGCTCTTGTCTCCCACCGCAAGGCTGCCCCCCTGCTTTTGCAGGCGCAGCAGGATGCGCGCACCAGCGTCATCCATCCGGGCCAGCCCCGGCTTTTGCAGGGTCAGGTCCAGTTTGCCATCTTCGCGCACCTGCTTGACCCAGGCGGTCAGCGGCCGGCCCGTCATCACGCGGCCGAACACCTCGTTCTTGAACAGCATGCCGGCGTACTGGCCATTGACCACGGCCTTGATGCCAAGGGGGGTGTGTTCCCCCGGCAGCACCGTCACCTCGTCACCGCTCTTGAAAGGGGGGTCGATGCGCAGGAAGCGCTCCAGACGGCTGGTACCGACCATGCGCCCTTCGTTGTCCAGCATCAGGTGCACCAGATAGACATGGCCCACCTGCATCGGCTTGTTCTGCTCGCGGCTTGGTACGAAGAGATCCTTCTTCATGCCCCAGTCGAGGAAGGCACCAATCTTGTTGGCATTGACCACCTTGAGACCGACGATGTCCCCCACCATGGCGAAGGGCTTGTCGGTGGTGATCACCGGCTCGCAATCCGCATCCAGATAGAGGAAGACGGACACCTCGCTCTCCTCGGCAACGCCTTCCGGCAACTGGCGCCTGGGCAGCAGCAGCTCGCCGTATTCCCCCGCCGCCAGCCAGGCGCCGCGCTCCTCGATCTCGACGACGGTCAGGGTGTTCATCTTGCCAATCTGTAACATGGTGATCTCTTCTTTCAATATCCGGATGGGCCCATCTCATGGAAGACCCGTCATATAGAGGTGCATCGCCTCCGTCGGATGAGAGAGGACGGGGCCGATTTATGTCATGCAGGCGCGCATGTTACCCCAGAGCGGCAGCAGGACCTAGCCCCTCCCCCCTGTGTCTGACCTCTTTTCCCGCTACCGGGCGGCCAGATTGACGATATTAGCAGCATTCAGTTCCCCCTTTGCTGCAAATAACCCCACTTTTAGGTAGACTTCGCGGCCGTCAAATCCAGAGGAAGCGTCGATGAACCCAGCCACTCGTACCCGTCATCTCAATCATTGACATCCTCCCCCACCTTAGCGCTTCGCGTCACAGGAGGGGGATCCCCATTACTGGGTGATAGCTGCTCGCGCAGTACCGGGTTCCTGCTTCATCGGGCGGCCTGATTGCACCGCGCCTCCACAGGCTAAAACGGCGTGTCCCGCCGCTAAAATATTGCGAGCGCCATTCACATCGGCGTTCGCCTCATAACCACACGCAGCGCATTTAAACTGGCTTTGCGTCTGGCGGTTATCCTTCGCAGTATGCCCACAACAGGCGCACTGCTGGCTCGTGTAGGCCGGGTTTATCGCCAACACCTGACCGCCTCGCCATGCCTGCTTATATTCGAGCTGGCGGCGCAGCTCAAACCAGCCCTGATCTAATATCGAACGATTCAGCCCTGATTTTGCCCGGACGTTGCGCCCCGGCTGGCTGGTCGTGCCCACTGCTGATTTTGACATGCTGGCAACCTTCAAATCCTCAATGACGATCATCGCGTGGTTTTTGCTGATAGTCGTTGTGACCTTGTGAAGGTAATCGCGGCGGGTATTGGCGATATGTGAATGCAGCCGCTGGATCTTGGCTTTTTGTTTCTTCCAGTTGCTGCTGAACTTGACCTTTTTGCTCAACTGGCGTTGGAGCCTTGCCAGCTTGATCTGATTGGTTTTGAAGCTGTTGACGGGCTCAAACACCGTGCCATCTGACAGGGTTGCGAGCTTGGCGATCCCCACATCTAGCCCGACCATTGAGCCGGAGGGGTGAATTGGCTCAAGCGTCTCCTGCTCGACCTGAAAGGAGATATACCAGTGCCCGGCTGCTTGGCTGACGGTCGCGTTTTTAATTTTCCCTTCAACTGGCTGGGACTGACGGAACTTGACCCACGCCAGCCCGGCAGGCAGCTTCACTCGACCCTTTTCAAGGCGGCAATACTTGTCGAAGTTGACGAACCGGATAGCGTCGCGGTTGTCGCTTTTTTTCTTGAATACGGGTGCCTTGGCGGCGAGTTTCTTATCAAAGCAGCGCATCCACGCGCCATGCAAATCCTTGAGCTTCTGCTGGAGGTTGTCGGTATATGCCTCGGCCAGAAAGGCCATTTCTGGGTCTTTCTTCCAACTGGTGAGCATCCTGTTCAGCTCAAAGGCAGAAGGCAGTTTTTCGCCAGCATCCAGAATGCGTTTGGTTTCTGCCAGCCCGTGATTCCAGACATAACGAGCACAACCGCCCAACTGGCGCAGGCGTTGCGCTTGTTGTTCGGTCGGTTCGAGTCGGAATTTGTAGGCTTTCAGAATTTGCATTTAGCGCTCAGTGTGTAGCATTATTGCCATATCTATTAAGCCCGATTGAGTGACAGAATGCAATTCACTAAAATTAATAAATCACGCCATGCGGCCTACGTTTTGCACGTACATTTGGTGTTTATCACCAAGTATCGAAAGCCGATATTGGGGGATCTGCATCACGCTTCCTTCGGTCAGTGTGCGGCAGAGGTTTGCAGAGATTTTGGTGCGGAACTGAAAGAGTGTGACGGAGAGGCTGATCATGTTCACATGCTGATAGAGTACGCGCCAACGGTGCAGCTATCGGTACTGGTGAACTCGTTAAAGGCGGTCACATTAAGGCGACTGCGTAATGAATTTCTGGACTTGAGAGGTGCTTACAGCAAACCCGTACTCTGGTCACGCTCTTACTTTGCGGGCTCTTGCGGCGGAGCACCGTTGGAGGTGATCAAGCAATACATTCAAAACCAGCGGGGCTGACGCCCCGGCGAAATTCCCCTCCCACCTACGTCGGAGGGAGTCCCCTTTCGCATTTAAGATGGATCCAGACCCACAGCCAGCAGGAGATGAGTTACCCCGCCCTGCACGGCTTCCTGTGCGCCCGTCTGGCGGGGCCCGTAGCCCCCGACTGGCAAGATCCGCTGGCCGGCCTGCTGCCTCATGATGCGGCGCTGGACGAGAAGAGTGCCGAGGCGCTGCATCACCTGATCGCCGAGCTGGAAGCCCAGGCCGACGACGCGCAGCTGGCCCTGCCGAGCCAGTGTCGCCTCTCTACCGACAACCCGGAGCAGGTGTTTGACAAGCGCCATCCTCTGGGCCAATGGAGCTATGGCTTCAGTCAGGGGGTAGCCTGCTGGCCGGCGCCGACCGACCTGAACGATCCGGCGACCCGCTATCGCTTCAGCCTGGTGGCCGAGCTCTGCCTGTTTCGCGACAAGCCCATGGCCATGATGCTGCACCAGGCTACGGCCAGCGAGCCCCCCTTCCTCGATTTTTGCAAGCGTCAACGCCAGCAGATGAAGACGGCCCTCAACCTCCTGCTCGGCCAGGATCACTACGAGGCCGAGCCTGAAGAGAGCCCGTCCCTGGACAACGAGCAGACTCGCCAGTGGCAGCAGTGGTTCGAGCTGGCGGCAGAGAGCCGCGATCCCCTCGCTCGCCTTGGCTGGTTCGAGCGCATCATTGCCGATGCCAACCTCCTGTTCGATGAGGCATTCTGGCAAGCCCACGCGGGCCATGGCTGGCAGGTCCCCGAGGCACGCCCTCTGATCGCGGCCAGGGCCGGTCGAGCCGATTGCCTGCTGCGACTTGGGCAGCTTGGGCAGGCACGGGATGAGTACCTGGCCCTGCTCGCCCTCTGTCGCGCCGACGAGCCCGCTTGCCGCCACCCCCTCTCCACCCTCTATGCCTGGCAAGGGGAATGGGATGCCCTGCAACAACTGCTGGTGCGCTTTGATGAAGCCTCCTGCTGGCTGCTTTACAACAAGGCCTTGATGAGCTTTGTCTGCGAAGGGGAAGCGGCGGCGCGCCCTCATCTGGCGGCGGCAATGGAGGTCAATCCCCATGTGCCCGCCACTTTGCTGGGCCAGCGCCGCTTGCCCAAGCAGGAGCCTCGCCGCTGGCAGGGAGGCAGCCGTGACGAGGCGGCGCTCTACGCCTTGCAGAGTCGCGAGGCCTGGCTGACCCACAACGCCTTGATATGGCTGCGAAAGAGTGCGGGCAAGCAGGCCAGTTGAGACCCCAATTGCCGATTCGATGACAGAACACGTGCGCAAACGCACATTTTTCTGGTGACTGGTCAGACAAATGCCCCTGTGTTACGTATCATCAAGGCCAAAGTATCAAGAGAAACTGCACCCGATGCAGCCGCCACAGCAGGATGTCATATGTCGAAGATCATTGAGCTGCTCGCGCACTACCCTCCTTATCAGCTGGTTCACGCCGCTGAGATGGTGCGCGATACCTTTGAACAGTTTTATCAGCAGCGGTACCAACTCACCGTGCCCCAGTGGCGCCTGATGATGGTGCTCGGCCCCCACTACCCCATCAGCCAGAAGGAGCTGGTGGAGGCGAGCGGCATGGACAAGGTACGGATCTCCCGCGAGATCCATCGTCTGGTGGAGAAAGGCATCCTGTTCACCGAGAACAGCGTGCAGGACAAGCGCATCAGCCTGGTCTCCTTCACCCCGGCGGGGCTCACCTTGTTCCAGCAGCTCAAGACGGAGGCGGGAAGCTGGCAGCACACTCTCACCGACTATCTGCCGGCCGAGGCGCGCCAGAGCATTCGCCTGCACCTGCAGAGCGTCAGCGATGCCATCGAACAACTTCACCTGCTGGACAACGAGCAACCCTCATGAAGCTGAACAACTTTGCCACCATGGATGTCAACATGCTGCTGAGCCTGGTCAACATGCAGTTGCGTGATCACTACGAGGATCTCGATGATCTCTGCCGGGCGCAGGATCTCGATCAAGAGGCCCTGGTTGCCAGGCTGGCCAGTGGCGATTTTCACTATCAGGAAGATCAGAAGCAGTTCAGATAGGGATCCGGATCACAACCCGACCCATGCCGCTGGCTCCGTCGGCAAAAGCTGCTAAGGTGGTGGCTACCCGGTCCGTTGATGTTCGCAAGAGGTATGGATACATCTTGTTGTCACAGACCGCGGTTAGCCTCTTGTTCACCACCCGCAGCCAAGGATGACCCATGATGCGCCTCATTCGACCAACCAGCCTGATCACCCTCTGCACATTGCTGGTGATCAGCCTCTTCCTCCCCCAGGTCCCCAACAGCGCCGAGCAGTGGCTCACCACCCTGCTGCTGGCCTCCCTCGTGGCGGTCTTTCTGATGGTCGGCAGCGGCTGCCGCCACTTCCTGCGCGAATAACGACGCCAGAGCGCGATGACTGCCCAAAAACAACAACGCAGCCCGAGGGCTGCGTTGTTGTTTCAGGATACTGGGGAGGCCCCGAGTCGCATCAGTAAGCCAGGGTTTCCAGCTGCTCCTTGGCCTGCTCGATCCCCTTGGCTTGCGCCTCCGGCCCCATGCCCATGCCTTCGGCATAGATGAAGTCCACTTCGGTGATGCCGATGAAGCCCAGCACGGTACGCATGTAGGGGGTCACCAGGTCGGTGGCATTGCCCACGTGCATGCCGCCACGGGGGCTGACCACCAGGGCGCGGGTGTTCTCCACCAGGCCGACCGGACCGGTCTCGGTGTAACGGAAGGTCACGCCGGCACGGGCCACCAGATCGATCCAGTTTTTCAGCTGGGTCGGGATGTTGAAGTTGTACATGGGGGCCGCGATGATCACCAGATCGCTCGCCTTGAGCTCGGCGACCAGCTCGTCGGACTGGGCCAGCACCGCTTGCTGACGCTCGTTCAGGTTCTCGCCACCACGCAGGCCCATGGCCAGCTCGCCGTCCAGCACCGGCAGGTTCAGGGTCGCCAGATCGCGTACCTGGATGGTGTCACCCTGGCGCTCGGCCAGGTAGCCGTCGATCAGGGCGTTGGATTGGGAATACTGGCCCAGGATGCTGGACTTCAGAACGAGGATATTGGCCATGGTGAAACTCCATTTGATTGTCAATTGAACAGCCAGGCTGTCGATGGAGGTCACTATAAAGACTGGCATTAAAGCCTGATAGCGAAAATAGATGCTCAAGTCATTCAAAAAATTTGATGTCTGTGCATTTCCTCGGCAGAGAGGGGCTCATCAAACTCCGCACCCTTGGCATGACAAACGATTGCCGTTATGATCCGCCGCACTTTTTGTACGTGATCCGGATCTCATGACCTCCTCCCGCAGGCACTCCCCCTTTGCCGGCGCCGTCTGGATGATGGTGGCAGGCCTCTGCTTCGCCGCCGTCAACAGCCTGAGCCAGTATGTCAGCTTCACGCTCGGCCTCCCCTCGACCCAGGTCGCCTTTCACCAATATCTGATAGCCCTGGTCTGCCTGCTGCCCTGGCTGGTGCGCCACGGTCTGCGCCAGTCCCTGATGACGAACCAGCTGCGCCTGCACCTGCTGCGGGTCGCCCTTGCGGTGACCGGCATCCAGTTCTGGCTCTGGGCACTGGCGGTCCCCGTCCCCATCTGGCAGGGGATCGCGCTCTTGATGACCTCCCCCCTGTTTGCCACCCTGGGATCAGCCCTCTTTCTCAAAGAGCAGGTGAGCCGGGCCCGCATCCTGGCCACCCTGGCCGGCTTTGTCGGCGCCATGCTGATCCTGGCCCCCTGGACCGACGACTTCACCCTGGCCTCCCTGCTGCCGGTGGCGGCCGCCCTCTTCTGGGCAGGCTACTCCTTGCTGGTGCGCTATCAGGCGGCCAGCGAGTCGTCCCACACCATCGTCGTCTACCTGCTCGTCTTCAGCACCCCGTTCAACGCCATGCTGGCGATCCCTGAATGGCAGTGGCCGAGCGAAACCCAGTGGCTGCTGGTGGCCGCCTCGGGCGTACTGTCGGCACTGGCCCAGATGTCCATCGCCCGCGCCTACAGCGTGGCGGAGGCCTCCTTCGTGCAACCTTTTGATTTTGCCAAGCTGCCCATTAACGTGCTGGCCGGCTGGCTGGTATTTGGCTGGGCGCCCCCCGGTCGCTTGTGGCTGGGGGCGGCCATCATCATCGGCGCCATCACCCTGCTCACCCATCTGGAGCAGCGCGCCCACCCACCCACTTCCTGAGGTACGCCATGCGTGCCTCTTTTTTTGCTCACCCGGATCAGCCCTGCTGACCACCGACCTCAGGAGAGATCAGATGTTTGGAACCGCCACCCGCCCCACTGCGACCCGCGCCCTGCTGCTGGGATCAGGCGAACTCGGCAAGGAGGTCGCCATCGAGCTGCAGCGGCTCGGTATCGAGGTGATCGCCGCCGACCGCTATGCCAACGCCCCCGCCATGCAGGTGGCCCACCAGGCCCGCGTGCTGGACATGCTGGATGGTGCCGCCCTGCGCGCCCTGGTGGCCGAGGTCAAGCCCGACCTCATCATCCCCGAGATTGAAGCCATCGCCACCGACACCCTGGCCGCCCTCGAGCAGGAAGGGGTCAAGGTGGTGCCCAATGCCCGCGCCACCCAGCTCACCATGAACCGGGAGGGGATCCGTCGCCTCGCCGCCGAAACCCTGGGACTGCCCACCTCTGCCTACCGCTTTGCCCAGAGCAAGGAGGAGTTTGTGGCCTCCGTCGAGGCCATCGGCTTGCCCTGCGTGGTAAAACCGGTGATGAGCTCCTCCGGCAAGGGGCAGAGCCTGCTGCGCGACCTCGCCAGGCTGGATGAAAGCTGGACCTATGCCCAGGAGGGGGGCCGTGCCGGTCGTGGCAAGGTGATTGTCGAAGGCTTCGTTCCTTTCGAGTACGAGATCACCCTGCTCACGGTGCGCGCCGCCGATGGCATCCACTTCTGCGAGCCTATCGGCCATCGTCAGGAGGATGGCGACTACCGCGAATCCTGGCAGCCCCAGGCCATGAGCGAGCTGGCCCTGGCCCGCTCCAAGGAGGTGGCGGCCAAGGTGGTCGAAGCCCTTGGCGGCTACGGTCTGTTCGGGGTCGAGCTCTTCATCAGGGGTGACGAGGTGTGGTTCAGCGAAGTCTCCCCCCGCCCCCACGACACCGGCATGGTGACCCTGATCTCCCAGGATCTCTCCGAGTTCGCCCTGCACGTGCGCGCCATCCTGGGGCTGCCCGTCGGCACCATCACCCAGTACGGTCCGAGCGCCTCTGCCGTGGTGCTGCGGGAAGGCCACAGCCAGGATATCCGCTATCAGGGGATTGGCGAGGCACTGGCCCTGGTGCCGGGTGCCCAGTTGCGTCTCTTTGGCAAGCCGGAGATCGCCGGTCGTCGTCGCCTCGGGGTGGCGCTCGCCCGTGGACAGGATTGCCAGGAAGCCGTGGAGCAGGCCAAGACGGTGGCAGCCCGGGTAGAAGTACTGTTCTAGGCAATCCGCTTTACCACGCAAAAACAAACGTTTATCTGCGTGATCCGGCGCAAGGGGCAGGTGACTGCCCCTTTCCCATTGAAGCACCGGGCTTATAATCCCCCCTTCACCTATGTCAGGAGTACAAGATGTTAACTGCCGTGATCTTCGATATGGATGGTGTTCTGATCGACTCGGAACCCTTCTGGCAACGGGCACAGATGGCCGTCTTCGCCGAACTGGGCCACTTCCACACCGAGGAGGACTGCAACTCCACCATAGGGGTGCGCATCGATCAGCTGGTGGCCCACTGGTACCGGATCCGCCCCTGGAGCAGCCCCAGCCAGGAAGAGGTAGTACAGCGCATCCTGGATCAGGTGATCGCGCTCATCCTGCAAGAGGGGCAGCCCAAGGCCGGGGTGCTGGAAGCCCTCGACCTCATCGAGGCCCAAGGGCTCAAGATCGGGCTCGCCACCTCCTCCCCGTTTGCCATGGTCGAGGCGGTGCTCGGCAAACTCGGCATCCAGGACCGTTTCATGGCGGTCCACTCCGCCGAGGTGGAGCGCTTTGGCAAACCCCACCCGGATGTCTATATCCACGCCGCCGAGAAGCTCGGCGTCGAGCCTGTGCACTGTCTCGCCATCGAGGACAGCTTCACCGGCCTGCTGGCAGCCAAGGCAGCCTCCATGACGGCGCTGATCGTGCCGGACCCGGCGCTGGTCGGCGATCCCCGTCTGGCCATCGCCAACCACGAGCTGCGCTCTCTTGCCGAGCTGAACGCAGAGATGCTGGCCGGCTGGGTCAAGTAGGCAACACTGACTGACCTCCTGCCTCCCTTGAGCCCGCTCATAAACGTGCGCTTGCTCGCGGTTGCGCCGCCTTGTGGCGACTAGAATCAGCAGGAGCACAGAGACGGCCCACGGGCCCGAGGAGGTCACCATGATCGAGTACACCAGCAAGCGTATCGTCTGCCCCCACTGCGGCCACCACACCCGGGTCGAGCTGGATGCCAGCCAGGGGGATCAGGAGTTCTACGAGGATTGCATGGCCTGCTGCAACCCCATCCACCTGCGGCTGCACCGGGATGAAGCCCGCGACTGCCTGCAACTCTTCGTGGATGCCGACGACGAGCAGCTGTTCTGAATTCCCCTGTCCAGACACAGACAAAAACAAACGGGACCCTGTGGGTCCCGTTTGTTCTGGTGCCATCGTCAGGCTGGATCACGCCTCCCTCAAGCACGCCGCCTTCGCCGACGTCATGGTCGGAACAAACTCCACCACCTGATAATCGGCCGCCTCTGCCTGCTTGAAGGGATCCTCTGCCAGCATCGCCTCCAAGGCGTCTCGGCTCACGCCCTGCGCCAGTATGACGCCCCCGACTCGGGGTACCCGACGCCCGGACGCCAGAAAATGGCCTGCGGCATATTGCCGCTCCAGCCACGCAATGTGGGCCGGGATCAGGGCATCGATCTCCGCCAGCGGTTTCACATAGGTCAATGTCACGACAAACATAGAGAAGTCTCCAAGGCTCTGGGGCGGCGCCTCTTCCACAAGAGGGCGCCTTTCCCGTGATGCCGCCCTCCTCTTCGAACCCTGGGGGCAGCGCTCAGGTGGTTACTGGCGCGCCGCCAGCACCCGCTCCACCGTGTCGACGATGGCCTGGGTCTGGGGGTCAATCTCGATGTTGGTCTGCCAGCCGGCCTTGACCCAGCCCAGGTTGGTCCGGGCCAGGGTCTCGGGGATCAGGTTGACGCAGAACTCCCTGGCGCGTACCTCGCCCACGGTGAGGCTGATGCCGTCGATGCCGATGTAGCCCTTGGTCAGCACGTACTTCATGAGCGCAGGATCGAGGCGATACCACACCTGGCGGTTGTTGGGGGTGTCGATGACCGAGGTCACCTCGGCCGTCCCCATGATGTGGCCGGACATGGCATGGCCGCCAATCTCGTCCCCAAAGCGGGCGGCCCGCTCCACGTTGACCTTGTCACCCACCACCAGTTGCCCAAGGTTGGTGAGGCGCAGAGTCTCTTGCATCAGATCGAAGCTGACCAGATCCCCCTCCACCCGGGTGACGGTCAGGCAGCAGCCGTTGTGGGCCACCGAGGCCCCCAGGGCCAGCCCCTCGCCCCAGGCCGGGCTCGGCATGCGGATCACGTGGGTGCGAAAATTGGGCAGTGAATCGATGGCCACCAGTTCGGCGGTCCCTTGTACGATGCCGGTGAACATGAGTCTCTCCAGGCTGTGAAAATTGTCGGCAGGTTACCCCCGGCCACCTTGCAAGACAAGGGTGCCGGCTGACAAGGAGAAGCGCGATCGCTATAGTGACCCCAATCAATCCAGACTGAACGAGGAAACAAAAATGCAGGTATATCAATGCTGTGAAGCCATTCGCATCGCCTACAACCAGATTGGCTCCGGCGAGCAGGGTTATGTGCCCCAGGCCATCGCCGCCAGCATACGGGCGCTTAACGCCGTGGCCTCCGACGAGCGGGTACCGGCGGATCTGCGCGAGCAGGCGGCCTATGCCGCGGCCAACCTGCTGATCAGCGATCACGAAGACGCCTGATCCCGGCTACAAATCTGCCGCCGACCTTCCCCGTTGGCGGTTTTTCAGGCTAGAATGACACCCCCGCATTTTGTCTCCTCAGGACGAGGAGGCAAAAGCCCATCTCTCTTGCCCGCTCTTTCTCTTTTATCTGATCCACTCGGAGGTGTCAGTGCAACGTTATTGGTCCGAGGCGAAGCAGCTCGTTCGTCTAGCCAGCCCCATTCTGGTCGCCCAGGTGGCCCAGATCGCCATGAACTTCGTCGATACCGTGATGGCGGGACAGGTGAGCGCCGTGGATCTTGCCGCCGTGTCGGTGGCGTCCAGCTTCTGGTTGCCGATCATCTTGCTGGTGCAGGGCATCATCATGGCCCTCACCCCCATCGTTTCCCAGCTCAACGGCGCCCGCAAGCAGGACGAGGTGCGCCCCGCCGTGCACCAGGGCTTCTGGCTCGCCCTCATCGTCACGCCCATCGCCATGGTGGCACTCTACTTCAGCCCCCTGGCACTGCAATTCATGGACGTGGATCCCGTCATGGCGGCCAAGACTGCCGGCTACCTGCACGCCATCCTGTGGGGCCTGCCCGCCTTCGTGATGTTCCAGGTGCTGCGCAACTTCAGTGAGGGGCTCTCCCACACCATGCCGACCATGGTGATCGGTTTCGTGGGGCTCGCGGTCAACATCCCCGCCAACTACATCTTCATTCACGGCCACTTCGGCATGCCGAAACTCGGCGGCGTCGGCTGCGGCGTGGCCACTGCCATCGTGCTCTGGGCCATGCTGCTGGCGATGATCGTCTATGTGAAGTGCTCTGCCCACTTCAAGCGCATCAACCTGTTCGCCCAACTGGCACGCCCCAACGGCAGCCGGATCTGGCGCCTGTTCCGCCTGGGGTTTCCCATCGCCATGGCCATCTTCTGCGAGGTGACCCTGTTTACCGTGGTGGCCCTGATGCTGGCACCCTTCGGCGCGGAGACGGTGGCGAGTCACCAGATTGCGCTCAACTTCTCCAGCCTGGTCTTCATGCTGCCCCTGTCCATTGGTGTCGGCGTGACCATCCGGGTCGGTCACAACATAGGGGAAGGTCAACCGGATCAGGCCAGGGTCGCCGCCCGCACCGGCCTGATGCTGGGCATGGGAGTCGCCGCCGCAACCGCCGCCCTCACCGTGCTGCTGCGCGACCCCATCGCGGGGATCTACACCGACGACCTGCAGGTGATCGGCCTCGCCGCCACCCTGCTCTTCTTCGCCGCCATCTACCAGATCTCCGATTCTGTACAGGTGGTGGCCGCGGCGGCCCTGCGCGGTTACAAGGATACCCAGGCCATCTTCTACGTCACCATCGTCGCCTATTGGGGGCTGGGTCTGCCCACCGGCATGATCCTGGGGCTGACCGACTGGGTGGTACCGCGCATGGGCCCGCAGGGCTTCTGGATAGGCTTCATCGTCGGTCTCACCTCCGCCGCCCTGATGCTGGGCGCACGGCTGCGCGTCATCTACGGCCGCTTCGCCAGCCCCGCAGCCTGCACCGCCCTCTCCCGGGCGCAATAGGGCGCGGCCAGGGGCACGGGGAGCCGCACTTTTGGGGCGGCTCGCCTGTAAAATCAACAGGCTGCACAAGAACTGGGCAAACAGTCTCCTTTGTGCATGTCCCTTGTTGACAGCCTTGGGGGCCATGGGTAGTATGCCGACCACGCCAGCAGTGCTGGCGGGATAAAACGGGTTTTCAACCCGGTTTATGAAGTGGGTTTATAGCTCAGTTGGTTAGAGCACTACCTTGACATGGTAGGGGTCGTTGGTTCGAATCCAATTAAACCCACCACTTTTCGTGATGCGTCCTTAGCTCAGCTGGTTAGAGCACCACCTTGACATGGTGGGGGTCGGTGGTTCGAATCCACTAGGACTCACCATCACGAAACCCTGTTATGCGTCCTTAGCTCAGCTGGTTAGAGCACCACCTTGACATGGTGGGGGTCGGTGGTTCGAATCCACTAGGACGCACCATAACAGTTTGAATAAATTGCAGATATGAATTTGATGTGGGTCTAAAGCTCAGTCGGTTAGAACAGTACTTTGACATGGCGTAGGCAATGTCGTTGGTTCGAATCCGGTTGAACACAGATGTGGGTTTATAGCTCAGTTGGTTAGAGCACTACCTTGACATGGTAGGGGTCGTTGGTTCGAATCCAATTAAACCCACCACTCCCCTGCAATGACACACAAAGTCGCCTTGCGCACCCTGCGTCCTTAGCTCAGCTGGTTAGAGCATCACCTTGACATGGTGGGGGTCGGTGGTTCGAATCCACTAGGACGCACCAGATTTGAAAAGCCCGCTTGATAGCGGGCTTTTTGCATTGGTCGGCTCTGACATCCGCTCTCCCCCGTCATCTGCCTCCTGTCCCCTCTGGCCCACGGGCCGCCATTGTCGTGCCATGGCCGCCGCGTTTACCTCGCTTCGTCAGAAGAGATCGAGCTGCTGGCCGCAGATCCGCTCGAACGACTCCCCCACAAAGGGAAGGATGGCGTCGGCGATGGGCCTGAGCTGCTTGTCGATGTAGTGCTCGTAGTCGACGGCGCTGCGCCGGTACTCCAAAGGCTCGGGGCCGTTCAGGGTCATCAGGTAGGCGATGGTGCCCCTGTGCTGATAACGCTGGGGCAGGCCGCGGCGCAGATTCTCCTCATCCGCCAGGCGCGCCGCCCGCACATGGGGCGGCACGTTCTTCTGATACTCCTCGAGTTTCTGGCGCAGCCGCTTGCGGTAGATGAGCAGATCGTCGTGACGGCCGGCCCGGGTCTCGTCCACCATGGTGCGCACATAACTGCTGGGATCCTGGTCGTGGAACACCATTTCGTAGAGCCGGGTCTGGAATGCCTTGGCAAGGGGTGTCCAGTCGGTGCGCACCGTCTCCAGCCCCTTGAACACCAGGTGCTCCCCTTCCCCTTCGCCCACCAGTCCCGCATAGCGTTTCTTGCTCCCCTTCTCCAGCCCGCGAATGGTGGGCATCAGGAAACGGCGGTAGTGGGTCTCGTACTGGATCTCCAGATGGCTCGGCAGGTCGAACTCCCGCCTTATCAGCGCGGCCCAGTTGTCGTTGATCATCTTCGCCAGTCGCTGGCCAATCTCGTCCGCCTGTTCGAGACGGATATCGCTCCCCAGGTGCACGAAGGTGGAGTCGGTGTCCCCATAGATCACCTCGAACCCTTCTGCCTCTATCCACTCCCGGGTCTGCTGCATGATGCCGTGGCCCCGCAAGGTGATGGAGGAGGCGAGCCTCGGGTCATAGAAGCGGCAGCCCCCCGACCCCAGCACCCCGTAGAAGGAGTTCATGATGATCTTGATGGCCTGGGAGAGGGCCTTGTTACTGGCGGCCTTGGCCCGATCCCGCGCCGCCCAGAGGGTGGCGATGAGATCCGGCAGGAAGTGGCGGGTTCGGGAGAACAGGGCGCCGCGAAAGCCTGGAATGGCGTTATCCGGGTGTTTGAGCCCCTCCACCAGCCCCATGGGGTCGATGCAGAAGGTGCGGATGATGCTGGGATAGAGGCTCTTGAAGTCGAGCACCAGCACGTGGCGATAGAGCCCCGGCTTGGAGTCCATCACATAGCCGCCGGGGCTTGCGAGCCCGCCGTCTGCCGGCAGGTTGGGCGCCACATAGCCACCGCGGTGCAGCCGTGGCAGATAGAGGTTGGTGAACGCCGCCACCGACCCGCCCACCCGGTCGAGCTCAAGACCGGTGAGGGAGGCGCGCTCGATGGCGAAGGGGATGAGGTGGCAGAAATCGAAGATCTCCCACACCAGCCTGCAATCTTCCAGGTTGTAGCGGGCCAGCGCCTCCTTGTCGGAGTGGAACAGCTCGGTGATCTTCTCCCCCCGGTTGGCCACGTCCTCGATGTCCTTGCCCCGCCCGAGCAGCTCGCTCGCCACCGCATCCAGGCTGTAGCTCGGGAACTGCCAGGTGGCGCTCTTGAGGGTATCGATGCCGTCCAGCACCATGCGCCCCGGGATGATGACGTTGCCGCTCTGGGGGTCGTTTCGGGACGAGCGCCAGAAGCAGAGCTCCCGCCCGCGCCCGAGCCGCAGCCGCCGCTTGTGGAGTTCGGCGCGGCGCAGCAGCAGGCGAAAGTCGAAATTCACCACGTTCCAGCCGATGACGAGATCGGGATCGTGCAGGCTGAACCAGCCCTCCAGGGCACCGAGCAGGGCTGGCTCGTCCGCCACCCACTCGACGGGGGTCTCCCAGTCCTGCGAGTCCGGCTCCGGGGCACCAATCATGATGACCCGCGCGTCCTCTTCGCTATGAAGCCCCACCGAGAAGAGAGTGCCATCCATGGCGCACTCCACGTCCAGGGAGACCCAGGAGAGGGTCGGCGTCACCGCCTGCGGCGCACAGCGCGCCTCGTTTACCTCCCAGTAACCCTGCCTGCCCCCCTTTCGCCTCGCCTTGCCGTCAAAGCGCATCCCGGCGGTGATGAAGCGCTCCATGAGAAAGCGCTCGGGCAGGCGGACATCCGCCTCGAAGTGCTCCAATCCGCGGATGAGCAGCAGCTCGATGGCGCGGTGGAAGGCGCTCAGGGTGGCAAAGTAGCAGCCCACCACCCGGCTCCCCTCGAAGGTGTGCATGGGGAGGCGGCGAAAACGCCCCCTCACCCCGGCCCCCTTGAAAAGCTCTGCCGCCTCCTCCAGGTGGCGTTCCGGGAGGAAGAAGACCGGCTCCTGCCCCGGCACCACCACCCGTACCGGTCCCTGTGCGCTCCAGAGCCACATCACGATCTCGGTACGCCCCTGCACATCCCGACCATGGCGGGTCAGGATGAAGCCGTCGAGCGGCGGGGTCACGGGAGGGAGGGGCTGGATGTCGGTCATGCAGGTGGTCGGGCTCAAGAGTGGGATGGGACTATTGTACGTTCATACAGTACCCGGCTGCAATTGCCGGGCTGGGCCCTCAGGGCAGGCGCTGTGCCCCGTCTTTGCCATCCGGCGCCGGATTGGGGCATAGTAACCTCGGCATCACTCACAGGCACCGGGCGAGACGGCATGTCCAACTTCCGGCAGACGCTGCGGCCTGCGCGCGCCAACCTTTTCCTCGACAAGGAGCACCCCATGACACAACAGTGGCAACGCATTGCCTCCCGCCTCACCGATGTGGGCGGCATCCCGGTGGCTCGCGCCATCCCGGTCAAGGAGCGGCGCACCATCGGGCCCTGGTGTTTTCTCGATCATATCGGCCCGACCCGCTTTGCCCCCGGCGCCCCCGGCATGGATGTGGGGCCCCACCCCCACATCGCCCTGCAGACCTTCACCTGGATGCTGGAGGGGGAGATCCTCCACCGGGACAGCCTGGGCAGCAAGCAGGTGATCCGTCCGGGCCAGGTGAACCTGATGACCGCAGGACGGGGCATCGCCCACACGGAGGAGTCGGTCCCGAACCAGCCCGATCTGCACGCCGCCCAGCTCTGGATAGCCCTGCCAGAGGCGGATCAGCATACCCCGCCCCGCTTCGATCACTACCCGACGCTCCCCCGCTGGCAGCAAGGGGAGATCACCCTCACTCTGCTCATCGGCGAGCACGGCAGCCGGCGCGCCCCCACCCTGCACTTCTCCCCCATTCTGGGGCTGGATCTGCACGCCCCCGAGGGAGGCGAGATCACCCTTCCCCTGGATCCCGCCTTCGAGCACGGCCTCTTTCCCCTCGCGGGGGAGACCATCGTCGCAGGGGAGGCCCTGGCCCCGGAGCAGCTGCTCTACCTGCCCCCCGGCAACCGGGAGGTGGCGCTGACCCTGCGCCCGGGCGCCCGGCTGCTGCTCATCGGCGGCGAGCCCCTGCCCAAACCGCTGCAGATCTGGTGGAACTTCGTGAGCGTCGACAAGGAGGCCATTCGCACCGCCGCCGCCGACTGGGAGAGCGGTCATCCGCGCTTTGGCGAGGTGACGGGTTACCAGGGGCCCCGTCTCAAGGCGCCACCCCTGACCGGGCTCTGAGCCAGGGTCCAAAACAAAAGAGCGCCCATGGCGCTCTTTTTGATTGGAATGAAGGCCCGTCAGGACTCCTCTTCCTGCTCCGCCTGCAACCTGGCCCGGCGGGCCATGGCCTCCTCCTGGGCACTCTCTATCTCGTGCAGCACGCCATCCAGATCGATGGCCTCCCGGCTCTCTTCGAACAGGCCGGTGAGCTCGGTCTCGGGGCCCAGCTTGCCATCCTCGAACAAGGACCACATCTCCCGGGCATACCGGGTCTTGAGCAGCTCGGGGGCATACATGCCGTAGTAGTTGCGCATGTTGTCGACATCCCGCTCCAGCATGGCCCTGGCCTGGTTGTTGGCGGCGGCATCCACCACCTGGGGCAGGTCGATGATGACGGGCCCCTCTTCGTCCACCAGCACGTTGAACTCCGAGAGATCCCCGTGAATGAGCCCGGCGCAGAGCATGCGCACCACGTAGCGGATCACCTTGCCATGATCCACCAGAGCCTGCTCACGGGTCAGGGCCACGTCGTTGAGACGGGGAGCGACGTTGCCGTCGGCGTCGGTGATGAGCTCCATCAGCAGCACGCCATCGAGGCAGACATAGGGCCTGGGCACCCGCACCCCGGCCGCCGCCAGCTTGAACAGGGCATCCACCTCGGTGTTCTGCCACACCTCTTCGTGCTGCTTGCGACCGTACTTGGAGCCCTTCTCCATGGCGCGGGCATCGCGGCTGCTGCGTACCCGCCGCCCTTCCTGATAGACCACGGCCTGCTTGAAGCTGCGCTTTGACGCCTCTTTGTAGACCTTGGCGCAGCGGATCTCGTCGCCGCAGCGCACCACATAGACGTCGGCCTCTTTGCCGCTCATCAGCCGGCTGATGACATCGTCCACCAGGCCGTCATCAACCAGAGGTTGGATTCGATTTGGAATTTTCATGACCGCCCTTTTACCCTATTTGCACCTTGTTTGCACCTGTTTGCTGGTGGCCTGCCACCCCTGTCAGAAACGGCCCGCAAGGGGGCCGTGTCGATCAAGGTTCCGGTGGCAGCCCCTGGCGGATGCGGCGGATCCCCGCCTCGTAGAGACCGTCCTCGCCCTGATCGTGCTCCTGGGTTTCGAAGATCTTGAGAAACCACATGTACTGCTCGGGGAAGCGGCCAAGCTGCTGCTCCACCATGCGGTTCATCTGGTTGACGTCCGCCACCAGATCCGCGGTGGGATAAGGATCGAACGGCGCCTCGATCTCCAGCCGGTAGCACCCCTCGTCCTCGTCGTAGCAGGCCAGAATGGGCACGGCGCGGGCACCGGTCAGCTTCACCAGCTTGGGCAGGGCCGGCAGGGTCGCCTTGGGGTGGTTGAAGAAGGGCACGAAGAGGCTCGCCTCCCGGCCGTGATCCTGATCCGGCAGATAGAAAAAGCTGTCGCCGCTGCGCAGGGCCTTGATGGCGGGCTTGATGCCGACGCTGCGCTCGTAGATACGCCCACCCTTGCTGCGCTCGCGGTTGATGTACCAGTCGAACACCGCATCCTTGGGGCTTTTCATCATGGTGCACATCTTGATCCCCTGGAGGGGGAAGTAGCGGCCAATCATGTCCACCGCCCAGGTGTGGGGCACCACGAAGATCATGGGGCGACCGGCTGCCCGCTCCGCCTCCACGTGCTCCCAGCCGCTCACCTTGACGCGCCCCTTGAGGAAGTCGGGGCTGCGCCAGGTCAGCTCGCCAAAGCCCAGGAAGGTCTTGAGCCCCACCCGGATGGATTTCAGCAGCAGGGCCTGACGGCCCGCCTCGTCGAGATGGGGGAAGCAGATCTTGAGGTTGGTGTCGGCGATGTAGGCCTGCTTCCTGGAGACGCGCAGCAGCAGGGGGGCCAGGTAGTCGGCCAGCTTGTCCCGTGCCCTTGCCGGCACCCAGGCCAGCAGGGAGAGCAGAGCGACGGCCAGCCAGCTGCCCCACAGACGGGGGTGCAGCAGGCGCGGATGAAAAGAGGTGTCAAACACCGGATCTTGTGCGGACATGGTCGCCATCGAATCATCAAAACAGAGCGTCATTTTAGTGATCCTGACAACTTTTTCTACCCTGCCCTGCACAGCGCCCCCGCGCCAAGTCACTGATCAGACAAGTTAGAAATAAAAAGTGGCCCGCTTGGGGCCACATTTTTGCACCGGGTGAGCGCAAGGCTCAGGGGTGAGGAGCAAGGCCCCGGCGGATGCGCCGGATCCCCTCTTCGTAGAGGCCATCCGGCCCCACCTGATCCTCACGGGTGTCGAAGATCTTGAGGAACCACATGTACTGGCCCGGGTGGCGGCAGAGCTGGCGCTCCACGCTGTCGTTCATGCGGCAGGTATCCGCCATCAGATCCCCGCTCGGGTAGTCGGCGTAGGGAGCCTCGACCTCCAACCGGTAGCCGTGCGCCTGCTCGTCATAGCAGGCCAGCACCGGCAGGGCCCGGGCGCCGGTCAGCTTCACCAGCCGTGGCAGGGCCGGCAACGTCGCCTTGGGGTGGTTGAAGAAGGGGGCGAACAGGCTTGCCTCCCGGCCGTGATCCTGATCCGGCAGATAGAAGAAGCTCAGACCGGATTTCACCGCCTTGATCACCGGCTTGATGCCGGCGCTGCGCTCATAGACGCGGCAGCCGTGCCGGGCCCGCGCGCCGTTGATGTGCCAGTCGAACACCGGGTTGCGGGCGCTCTTCATCATGGTGCACATGGGCAGGCCCCGCTGGGCAAAGTAGTAGCCCGCCGCGTCGATGGGCCAGCTGTGGGGCACCACCAGGATCACCGGTCGGCCAGCGGCCTGCTCCGCCTCGATATGTTCCCAGCCGCTGACCTGGATCCGCCCCATCACGTGGGCGGGGCTGCGCCAGGTGAACTCGCCAAAGCCCAGCAGGCTCTTGAGGCCGACCCGGATGGAGGTCATCAGGATGGCCTCCCGCTCGGCCTCGCTCTTCTCCTTGAAGCAGATGGCGAGGTTGGTCCTGGCGATGTAGATCTGCTTCTTCGAGATGGCGCATACCAGGGGCGTCAGAGCATCGGCCAGGCGATCCCGCCAGCGCGGGGGCACGAAGGCGAGCACACCGATGGCGCCGAGGGCGAGCCAGCTCAACCAGTAACGGGGGTGCAGCAGACGAGGCTGGAATCGGGCGTCAAACACGGGATCAGATGAGGACATGGGGCACGACAAAACAATGGGAAGATAAAGTGGCGCGCATCGTGACAGGTATTACCAGTTAACGCCAACTGAATGTCGCCTGTATGGGCAACTATTTAAGCCACTTCACGGATTGACAAAATTAATCTGCTTCATTTGATTCCCCTCTGTGTCACTGCATCACGAACGGCAGACCCCGCACGGGCGGGGTCGATGACGAGGGGGGATGAAAACCTTGTGCCTAGCGGCGTGCGGGCTGCCCCGGCAGGTCATCCTGCACCGCCGGCAGGAAGAACATCAGGTAACGCAGGGCCACGTAACCCACCACCAGGGTGGCCACCCCCAGCTCCAGATAGGCCAGCTGATGGAGCTGCTCGGCATAGCGGGCCGCCTCCGGCCACTGCGACAGCAGGTGACTCACCTTGAACAGGGCGGTGGCCCCGATCACCAGGGGGAAGGTGAAAGCGGCGTAACCCGGCGAGAACGGCAGGCGCAGCAGCTTGATGAAGGCCAGGTAGATGATGCCGGTCATCAGCACGGCGATCCCGAGCAGCACCGCCACCAGCAGCAGGGAGGGATCCTGGCTCACGGTGAGGTAGCCGGCCAGCGACAGGCTCGCCGGGGCGGCCAGGATGGCGATAGTGGGCTTGGCGGCATCCGGCACCTCGTGGCTGAAGATGAGGCGATAGAGCATCAGCGGCAGCATCAGGCCGTAGCAGGCCATGCCGAACCAGAGCAGGCCGGTGGCCAGGGATGCGAAGGGACCGCCCGGGTAGGCCACGTCAGCCACGATGATCCCCACCGGCGGCACAAACCAGCTCGGCACCATGTGATGGATTTCGAACGCTCTGGCCCTGTGCCAGACGAAAGTGGCGAGGAAGACGAGGTGGATGATGACCGCAAACAGCCAGAGCCCCTGCCCCAGGGTCGGGGCGAGCAGGCCGACCGCCTTGGAGACCACCATGGTCCCCATGGCGTAGGTGGGCACCACGCTGCCCACCACGGGATGGGCGAGATCCTGCCACAGCAGGCGCGGGTGGATCAGAAACTTGAAGGTCAGGACGAGGAGCAGCACGGCGGCGATGGCGGCCCCCAGCAGTTGCAGACGGCCATCGAACTGACCGGCATTTTCCCAGCACCAGCCGAGGCTGGCGATCCCCAGAGCCAGACCGGCCATGGGGGTCGGGGCGGCGGCCAGGGAGCGGCGGGTTCTTGCGATCATGGCGAATACCCTCTTGATGATGACGATGGGCATAGGATAAAGGGGGTCTATCGTTTACGATATCTAAATGAATTGAACTTAGCGTTTAGGAAAATCAAACGATATGAAGCTCACCCTGCAACAACTCAAGGTGTTTGCCACCATCGCCCGCCACGGCAACCTGGGGGGCGCCGCCAATGAACTTTGCCTGAGCAAGGGGGCCGTCTCCCAGTCGCTGCAGGAGCTGGAGCGCCAGCTCGCCACGCCCCTGTTCGACCGGGTGCACCCGAGGCTTCAGCTCAACAGCGAGGGGCGCCTGCTGCAACCGGCCGCCGAGGAGCTGCTGACCCGGATGCAGGAGATAGAGCAGCTCTTCAGCCCCGATGCCGAGCCGAGCGGCCAGCTGCACCTCGGGGCCAGCCAGACCATCGGCAACTACCTGCTGCCCGCCCTGCTGGCGGAGGGGGCCCAGGAGCTGGGAGCCGCCCCCAGGGTCACCATCGCCAACACCCACCTCCTGTGCCATGCCCTCGCCCACTTCGAGCTGGATCTCGCCCTCATCGAGGGGGAGAACCACCACCCGGACCTGGTGAGCGAACCCTGGCTGGAGGACGAGATGCTCATCATCGCCGCCCCCGGTCACCCCCTGGCGGATCAGCTCGAGCTGCCCCTGCGCCGGCTTGCCGGGGAAACCTGGGTGCTGCGCGAGGCGCAATCCGGCAGCCGCGAGCAGTTCGAGCAGCAGCTCCAGCCCCACCTGCCCCGCTGGCAGGCGGGGATAGAGCTCAATACCCTGGAGGCGGTGATGCTGGCGGTGGAGAAGGGGCTCGGCATCTCCTTCATCTCCCGCCTCGCGGTGGCGGACCGGCTGGCACAGGGGCGCCTGGTGGCCCTCACCCCGAGTCGCCGCTTCCCCCGCCAGCTCTCCCTCGTCTGGCACAAGCAGAAGTTCCACTCCGTCGCCCTGCGCCGCTTCCTGGCCTTCTGCCGCGCCCAGACCCTGGCGTGAGAACCCCTTCGGATACGACAAGGGCGCCATTGGCGCCCTTGTCGTTCAGCCGATGCTCCCCTCGACCCTCAGCCCTTCCCCGGCCTCAGCCGGCGAGTCCCCCTTCAATCCAGCCGAGCACCTGCCGGGTCACGGCCTGGGGCACCCAGGGGGAGTCCAGCAGCCGGTGGCGCAGGCAATCGGCGAAGTGATCCGCCTCGTGCTGCATGCCGCCCCCCTCCACCGGCAGATAGATGTCCGCCGGCCAGATGACGGGGGCAGGCCCCCCTTGCCAGCGAATGTGCTGGGGATTCCACCACTTGCCCTCGATGACCAGGCGCCACCCCTCCCCGGACAAGGACGCTTCCCGCTCGAGATCCTCGATGATGGAGGCCCCGAGCTCGGCCCGAAACGGCTCATCGAACGTGAAGCTGGCGGTGAGATCCACCTCCCCCGGAGCCCGCGTCAGCGTCACCTCGGGGGCGGGGCAGCCCAGCCCCAGCCGATGGCAGAGGGCGGCATGGAGCCAGAGGGGATAGACCCCCACGTCCCAGGCGGCGCCGCCGTCGAGGGCAGGATCGAACAGCTTGCCCACCCTGGGCTGGGTCGAACCGAACGCCGCCCGCAGCTCGCGCGGCGGCGGCAGCAGGGGCAGGCGCTGCAACAGGGCGCGCATGGCGGGGAAGCACATCACCTTCATGGCCTCGAGCAGCAGCAGGCCCCGTGCGTGGGCGAGCGCCACCAGGGCGTCCCAATCCGCCACCCGGGTCACCGCCGGTTTTTCCACCAGTACGTGCTTGCCCGCCAGCAGCATCTGCCTCACCAGGCCCGCGTGCTCCGGGTGGATGACCGCCACATAGACGGCCTCCACCTCGGGGCTGGCGGCCAGGGCCTCATAGCTGCCATAGGCGTGGGGCAGCCCCAGATCCCGGGCGAACTCGTCCGCCCGTCCCTGGTCCCGGGCGGCGATGGCCACCACCTCGGCTCCCCTGGCGTGCCCGTTCACATCGCGGCAAAAACGCCGGGCGATGGCCCCCGCCCCGGCAATGCCAAAGCGCAGGGGCGCCCTTGTCTCGTCGTGCATCGTCTCTCCTTGCTACCCAATGGTGGACCCCGGCATCACGCCGGGCGCGGGCTCCCGGCCAGGCTGCGCAGCCAGCTTAACTCCTCGCCCCAGATGGACTCGTCGATGGTCTCGAGGATAAGCGGGATGCCGTCGAAACGGTCGTCGTTCATGATGTGGTGGAACACCGCCTCGCCGAGGTTGCCCTCCCGCAGGCTGTGGTGACGGTCGACCCGACTACCGAAGGTACACTTGGCGCCGTTGATATGCATCCCCTTGAGGTACTCGAACCCCACGATGCGGTCGAAGTCGGCAAACACCGCCTCGCACCCCTCGGGGGTACGCAGATCGTAACCGGCGGCGAAGGCGTGGCAGGTGTCAAAGCAGACGCCGACCCGACTCTTGTCCTCTACCCCGTCGATGAGGGTGGCCAGGTGCTCGAACGACCAGCCGAGGTTGGTGCCCTGGCCGGCGGTATTCTCGATCACCGCCGTCACCCCTTCGCTGCGCTCCAGCGCCCAGTTGATGGACTCGCTCACGAGCTTGAGGCTCACCGCCTCGGGGATCTGCTTGAGATGGCTGCCCGGGTGGAAGTTCAGGTAGCACAGCCCCAGTTGCTCGCAGCGCTTCATCTCGTCCAGAAACGCATCCCGGGACTTGGCGAGGGCGTCGGGGTCGGGATGACCCAGGTTGATGAGGTAGCTGTCGTGGGGCAGGATCTGCTCGGGACGAAAGCCCTCCTTCTCGCAGGCGGCCTTGAAGGCGCGAATACTGGCCTCGGAGAGGGGCGCCGCCTGCCACTGGCGCTGATTCTTGGTAAACAGGGCGAAGGCGTTGGCCCCGATGGCTTTGGCCCGGGCGATGGTGTTTTCCACCCCGCCCGCCGCACTGACGTGGGCTCCGATAAATTTCATCTCATCTCCTGTGCACTGTGACCGGGTGCCTGCCACACTGGCCACCGCACCCGTTGCCGGGGCGCCATTATGCCCAAGCCAACCCCTTGCGCCAAACCGGGATTGTCGATGGGGGCAATGGAAAAGGCGCCCGAAGGCGCCTTGATGAGAGACAGAACATCCCTGTCCGTCAATAGGCCAGACCGGCCCCGTAGGGATAGAGCGGGCTTTGTGAGTCCTTGGCCACGTCCGGGGACTGGGCCAGCACCGCCTGCCAGCTCGAGGGCAGCTCGAAGGGGAGCTTGCCACGTGCCTTCTGGGTGCCGCTCATGACATCGAACAGGGCCTGATCCAGGGCGCCGAAGTTGGCGAGCAGCACCCGGGCCGCCGGGGCCACCTCGGTCAGGATGGCGGGCCTGTCCAGATAGACGGAGAGCACCAGGGGCACCCCGGCCTGCTCGATGGCCTGGATGGCGGCATAGTCATCCGCGCCGCGGTAGACCCCTTCGTGGGCCGTCTCCTGCACCACCTGAGCATTGCTGGCAAAGCCGAGCTGGCCGAAGTGGATGCTGCCAAACGGGAAGCGGGGGTCCTGCTCGCCCGGGGCGTTGACCCGCACGATGGCAAGCTCCGCGTCGGCCAGGTTCGTCACCACCGTATAGCCGTTGGCCCTGGCCACCTCGGCGTTGACATTGTGCAGATAGACCCGCTTGCCGTCCGCCTTCAGCGGCAGCAGGGCCCCCTCGTTCTTCAGCAGCACGTGAGACGCCGCCTGGGCGGCCTGGGCCTCCTGCTGGAACTCGGCCTTGCCCACCAGGGCCACCGCGGCCTCGGCATCCACATAGGGATTCTCGAAGAGCCCGAGGGCAAACTTCTGGGCCAGGATCCGCTCGGCCGAAGTGGTGATGGCCGCCTCGGTCACCAGACCGCTCTGCACCGCCGCCAGCAGGGGAGCCGGATCTTCCACGCCACCGAACTGATCCACCCCGGCGTCGATGGCCTTGGCATAACGCTCGGCCTTGGTGAGCTTCTCCACGCCCCAGGACATGCCAAAGGGCACGGTCCAGGGGCTCACCCCGGCATTGACTTCATCCTGGGTCAGCCCCTGCTCGCAGCGGCTGTCACAGTCATTGACGATGCCCCAGTCGCTCAGCACCACGCCGTCAAACTTGAAGTGGCCCCGCAACAGATCCGTGATGATCTGGCGGTTGAAACCAAACCCCACCTCCTCGACGGGCTGCCCATCCTGGGTCAGGCCCAGGGGCATGGCGTAATAGGGCATCACGGCGGCCACCCTGGCCTCGAAGGCACCCTCGAAGGGCACCAGGTGGTAAGCAAACTGGCCGCCGGGGTAGACCTGCTCCTTGCCCCAGGGGTTGTGGGCATCCAGCCCGTCCTTCTGGGGACCGGCCCCGGCGAAGTGCTTGACCACGGTGACCACGCTCTCCTTGCCTATCCCCTCGCTCCCCTGCTGGAAGCCCTCGATGTAGGCCTTGACCAGGGACTTGGCGAGCAGGTTGTCTTCCCCGAAGGTGCCGTTGATGCGGCCCCAGCGCGGCTCGGTCGCGAGATCCGCCTGGGGCGAGAGGGCCTCGTGGATGCCGACGGCACGGTACTCCTGACGGGCGATGTCGCCAAAGCGCTGCACCAGGGCAGCATCGCCGATGGCGGCCAGCCCCAGGGTCTCGGGCCACTGGGAGAAGGCCCCGGCACCGATGCTGGTGGCGTTCGGATCATGGGTGAAGTGGTTGCGGGGATCCGTGCTCACCGTCATGGGGATGCCGAATCCCACCCCTTCCAGCAGGGCCTGCAGGGTGTTGTTGTCTGCGGCGATGGCCGCCGGATCACCGGCCATGCGGGTGATGAAGGTGTTGACCCCGTCCTCGCGCAGCATCTTGTCCATGGCCGCGAGGTTCACCCGCCCCGCCCCGTCCAGCACCAGGGTGCCGTGCATCATCAGCCCTGCCTTCTGGGCCAGGGTGAGCCTGCCCACCAGATCCCGGGCCCGCTCGGCGGCGCCGAGGCGCCAGTCCTCGTAGGGGGTCAGGGTGCCGCTGCCATCGAGATCCTTGAATTGCAGGCCGTCCTGCTCGATGAGGGTGACGGTGCGGTGGCCCAGAACGGGCTGCTCGGGCTTGGGGGTGGAATCGTTGTCGTTGCACCCTGCCAGCAGCAGGGCCCCGATGGCGAGGGCGACACGGGTTCGGGAGAGCGAGTGGTGTTTCATTGTTGTTATCTTCCTTGTGTGTGTAGGAGTCGCCACTCTATGCAAAAGCGGCCCCTCTCACTTGCCCGTCGGGTGCAGGAAGTTGCCGGTTGGGAGCAGGATTGAAAAGTGTGAAAAGGGTTGCAGGGTTACCCTTGGTTACAAATCTGAAACATGAAAGCGGCGCTGGCTCACGGCAATCCGCCGCCGTTGGCCGATGATGGTGGGCCACCGCTGACAAGGATTTTTGCCGTGAAGACCGTCTCCAACCGGATTGCCCTGCACTGCCTCAACCACTGGCAGGCCCGCGGGCGGGATCCTGCTGCCCTCCTGCACCCCTGCGGCATCGCTCACGAAGAGCTGCTGATCCCCCAGGGGCGGCTCGACACCGGGCGCCACTTCCGGCTGCTGGCCGGGGCAGCCCCCCACGTGGATCTGGCCCTCGACTGGACGCCCCCCGCCCTCCCTGGCCTCTTTGCCGACTTCATGTCGCTGGCGAGCCTGTGCTGCAACGCCGCCACCCTTCGCCAGGCCCTGCACTTCTTCCTCGCCTACCGCCCCCTCATCGGCGAGAGCGACGAGATCCGCCTGCAAGAAGAAGAGGGGCAGGCCAGGATCAGCTACCACTCGGAGTCCGATCACCCGGACGTCATCGCCCTGAGCAGCCTGGCCAACCTCTGCCACCTCTATGCCCTGCTCCAGTTCTACCACCCGGGCCAGGGGCTGCTGGTGCTGCCCACCCCGGTACGCCCCAGGCTGTGGCGTGAGCTGGCAGGCTGGCTGGAAGGGCGGTTGCAACAGGGGGCGGACTTCGAGCTGCGCTTTCCCGCCGCCTTGCTCGATCTCGCCCACGGGCAGTGCAACCTGCCCCTGCAACCCCTGCTGCTCGGGGAGCTCGACCGGCAGATGGCCCAGCTTCGCCCAAGCAGCCGCTACCGGGACAGGGTGATGACACTCATCCGCCAGCAGCTGTGGCAAGAGAGCGCCGAGGCCTCCTCTCTGCTCGATGGGGTGTGCGAGCACCTCAAACTGACCCGCTGGACCCTCAACCGCCATCTGCGGGAGGAAGGGTGCCACTTCTCGGGCCTGCTGGAGCGGGTGCGCCGGGAGGAGGCCTGCCGCCTGTTGCAGGATCCCGCCCTCCCCCTGCAGACAGTGGGGGAGCGCCTGGGTTTTGCCCGCCAGAGCAGCTTTACCCGCTTCTTTCGCGAGGAGTTTGCCCTCTCGCCGAGGGAGTTTCGCTCAAGGCGCAGCCGCCTCTGAGGCGCCCCCGAGATGGGCGGCGAGCAACCCCGCCAGCCAGTGGATGAAGAGCTGGACCCTGGGGGCCAGTTGGCGGCGATGGGCATAGAGGGCGTGGATGGGGAGCGGCGGCGGCTGCCACTGGGGCAGGATGCTCACCAGCTCGCCCCCCGCGAGCAGGGATTCGACCCCCACCCGCGGCATCTGGATGATGCCAAGCCCCGCCAGCGCCGCCGCCAGGTAGGTCTCGCTGTCATTGACCATGAGGGCCCCCGCCATGGGCAGCAGGGCGCGGTGGCCATCTTCCGCCAGGTATTCAAAGCCGGGCTCGCTGCGCCCCTGCCCGGCACCAAACCCGGAACCATAGTGCACCAGCCGGTGGCCCGCCAGATCCCCAAGGGTGCGGGGCACCCCGTGGCGAGCCAGGTAGCCTGCGCTGGCACAGTTGATCTGGCGATAGTGACCAAGGGGCCTGGCCACCAGGCTGGAGGGCTCAAGCGCCCCGACCCGCACCACGCAGTCAAACCCCTCGCGCACCAGATCCACCCGCCTGTCCGTGCTGCTCAGCATCAGTTGCAGGGCGGGATGCTGCGCCAGAAAGTCCGGCAGGGCCGGGATCACCAGGTGACGGGCCATCCGGCTTGGCATGTCGACCCGCAGTTGTCCCGAGATCTGCCCCCCCTGGCGAAACAGGCCGTCAAACTCCTCCATGTCCGCCAAAAGCTCCCGGCATCTGGCATAGCAGAGCTGGCCGTCCGTGGTGAGCTGCACCCGCCGCGTGGTACGCAGCAGGAGCCGGGTCCCCATGCGCTCCTCCAGCCGACGGATGGCGGCAGAGAGGGTCGCCTTGGGGATGCCCGTCTGCTCGGCGCAGCGGGTAAAACTCTCCAGCTCGGCAACCCGCACGAAGGCTCTCATCGCATCCAGTTGATCCATGGCCTGATTGTCTCGATTAACGGAACAGTGATTCTATTATCACGCTATTTATCCAGTTTAAAAGGAACAATACAGTGATCCGGTCGGCTCGTATCGAGCCTGTGTCCGCCACCCTGACAGGAGTCATACCATGACCAGACCCATCGCCCTCATCACCGGGGCCAGCCGCGGCCTTGGCAAGCACGGGGCCCTGGCCCTCGCCGCCAAAGGCGTCGACCTCATCATCACCTATCGCAGCCAGGCCGCAGAGGCGGAGGCGGTGGTGACCCAGGCCCGCGCCCTCGGCGTTCGGGCCCATGCCCTGGCTCTGGACGTGGGCGAGAGCGCCACCTTCGCGGCCTTTGCAGAGGAGGTGACGCAACTGCTCGCCCGGGAGTGGCAGCGCACCCATTTCAACTTCCTGGTCAACAACGCCGGGATCGGCATTCATGCCAGCTTCGAGCAGACCACGGAGCAGCAGTTCGACACCCTGCTAAACATCCACCTCAAGGGGACCTTCTTCCTGACCCAGGCGCTCCTGCCCCTCCTGGCAGACGGCGGTCGCATCCTCAACCTCTCCACCGGCCTCACCCGCTTCGCCATGCCGGGTTATGCCGCCTACGCCGCCATGAAGGGGGGCGTCGAGGTGCTCACCCAGTATCTGGCCAAGGAGCTGGGCCCCAGGGGCATCGCGGTCAACGTGCTGGCCCCCGGCGCCATCGAGACCGATTTTGGCGGCGGCGTGGTGCGCGACAACAAGGGGGTCAACGACTTTCTCGCGAGCCAGACCGCCCTTGGCCGGGTGGGTCAGCCCGACGACATCGGTGGCGCCATCGCCGCCCTGCTCTCCGATGACTGCCGCTGGATCACAGCCCAGCGCATCGAAGCCTCGGGCGGCATGTTTATCTAGGCGGTCATGATTGCCTGCTGCACAAACAAGGAAGGCCCCCTCCGATGAGGGGGCCTTCCGGCATTGGGCAGACGAGGTGCGGCGCACCGGGCCCGTTACAGGGTCTTGCCACCGCTTGCAATGACCTGGCTGTACCAGTGGAAGCTCTCTTTCTTGATGCGACGAAGAGACCCTCCCTGCTCGTCCCTGTCCACGTAGACAAAGCCGTAGCGCTTCTGGTAGCCGTTGAGCCAGCTCAGGATGTCGGTGAAGGACCAGGCGCAATATCCAATCAGCTCGACCCCGTCCTGCATCGCCTCCTGGCACGCCTTGAGGTGGCTGTGCAGATAGGCGATACGGTAGTCGTCGTTCACCCTGTCCCCGGCTTCCAGCTTGTCGAACTCCCCCAGGCCGTTCTCGGTGATCATCAGCGGCAGGGCGTAGCGGGAGGAGAGCCGACGCAGGGCGATGCGCATCCCGGTGGGATCGATGGCCCAGTCCCAGTTGCTGGTCTCAAGGTGCGGATTGGGGGCCGTCTTGTAGAGGCCGGGAATGCCGCTGGAGGGCGTAGTGCCCTTCTTGCCCGTGGTGTTGATGCGCTGCATCGTCTGGCCGCCGAGGGGGTTGTCGGTGAAGGTCAGGGTGTAGTAGTAGTTGACCCCGATGTAGTCGGGGGTGCCTTCGCGCAAGAGCTCGAGATCGCCCGGCAGGATCTCCGGCGCCTCGCCGGTCTCCCGCAGATAGGCGAGCGCCGCCTGGGGGTAACGGCCGAAGCAGTAGGCATCCAGCCACCAGAGGTTGGTGAACTCCTCGGCATTCTCGAACGCCAGCATGTCGCTCGGGGCGCAGGAGGCCGGATAGGCGGGGGAGTATGCAAAGCTCGGCCCGATCAGGCCGTTTGGCACGTGCTGGCGAAACGCCTTGATGACCCGGGCATTGGCGAGAAACGCGATGTGGTTGGCGGCGAAGAAACGCTTCCTGTCCTGCACCGCGGGAGGATGGGTGCCAAGCTGGTAGGCGTTGGTCAGGTTGTAGTTCTGCTCGTTGAGCGACACCCAGTACTTCACCTTGCCGGCGAAGCGCTGATAGAGAGTCACGCAATAGCGCTCGAAGTCGTCGATGATGCGCCTGTCTTCCCAGCCGCCGTACTCATCCTGCAGGGCCTGGGGGAGATCCCAGTGATAGAGGGTCAGCACCGGCTCGATGCCGTGGGCCAGCAGGGCGTCGATGAGCCTGTCGTAGAAGGCGAGCCCCGCCTCGTTCACCTCGCCACGCCCCGTCGGGTAGATGCGCGGCCAGCTCACCGAGAAGCGATAGGCCTTGAGCCCCATCTCGGCCATCAGCGCCACGTCCTCTTCCACCCTGTGGTAGTGATCCACCGCCACGTCTCCGTTGCTCCCTTCAAAGGTCTTGCCCGGCAATTTGGTAAAGCTGTCCCATACCGAGGGGCCCTTGCCCTCCTCGTTCCAGGCCCCTTCCACCTGATAGGCGGCGGAGGCGGCGCCCCAGAGGAAACCGTTCGGGAAGTCGTTGAACTTGTGATGATGCATCTGGTGTTGCTCCTTCTGCGCGGATGGCGGGGGCCATCCCGTGATACGTCGACCCCGTACAGGGGCCCGAAATGAGTTGGCACCAGCATCCAACACTTCTAGAATTCCGTCCAATGACAAATATGGCCACCTATCATTCCTATCTGGAATCAAGCGAGGCACCATGGAGTTGAGAGACCTGAAAGCCTTCGTCACCCTGGGGGAGGTATTGCACTTTGGTCAGGCGGCGGCGCGCCAGCACGTCACCCAGTCGGCCCTGAGCAAGCAGATCCGCCGGCTGGAGGCGGACCTTGGCGGCGAGCTGTTCGAGCGCAACGCCGGCAGCACCCGGCTGACGGTGCTCGGGCGCGCCCTCTACGCCGACGCCTGCACCCTGGTGGCCCAGAGCGAGCAGCTCGCCCGCAGCGCCCGCGACGTGCTGGCGGGCCACGCGGGTACCCTGCGCATCGGCTTCGGGGTCGCCACCAAGCTGCTGGTGCCCGCCGCCATCGCCCGCTTTCGGGCCAGCCGCCCCGGGGTCGCCATCGAGCTCAACGATCTCTCCACCCATCACCAGTTGCTGGCACTGGCGGAGGGTCGCCTGGATCTTGGCTTCTGCCGCCTGCCCGCACCCAAGGGCTGGCCGGTGCTGCCCGTGGTGCGCGCCCATTTCGTCGCCGTGCTGCCCGCAGGCTATCAGGGGGTGGCAGGGCTCGCCGATCTGCAGGAGAAGCCGCTCGCCATCCTGCGCCGGGACAAGGCCCCCTCTTTTTACGATCAGTTCATCCATTACCTCGCCCAGAGCGGCCTGCGCTTTCAGGACATCCAGTACGTGAACGACTTCGCTGCCGGCATCGCCACCGCGGCGGCCGGCATCGCCTGGACCCTGGTCCCCTCCTCCACCACCATTGAGCATCCCGATGTGCTGACCCTGCCCCTCGGGGAGGCCGACGCGAGCTGGATCATCGGGCTCATTCGCCCGCCGGGCAACGACAATCCCCTCGTCGCCCCCTTCTGGCAGACGGTGGCGGAGCTGGCGGATCCGGCCCTCACCGGCCTCATGACGACAGGGGACGGGGCTCCCACCTGGGACACCCCATGAAAGGGAATCATTCGAAAATCACATTAACGATGGCATTAGGCAGTCCGCCCCCCTTAAAATGCCCTCCTAACCCGACACCATGACAAGGATCCGTTTCGTTCATGCACTCTCACTGGCTGCTGAGGTTTGATCTGCATCGCCTCATCCTTGCGCTGGCCGTCATAGGTGTGCTGGCTACCTTTGGCAACAGCTTTTACGCCATCTATCAGGCACAACGGCAACTGCTCATCGACAACACGCTAGAGGCGAACCGGGTCTATGCCGCCAAGCTCGCCGCCTCCGCCGAGACCATGCTGCACTCAGCCCAGGAACAACTGGCTTACAGCGCTAGCCAACTTGCCCCCCTGCTGCAGACCGATGACATCGCAGGGCTCGAGGAGGAGGTAACCCAACTGCGTAGACGTACCAATACCTTCAACTCAGTGGTCGTGGTCAACACCGAGGCAACCATTGTTGCTGTCTCCCCCGAGACTCTGAATGTGAAAGGGGCCAAACTGACCTCGGCCCATGCGAGAAACACCCTGAAGAAGCAGAAGCCGATCATCTCAGATCCTTTTGTCTCCCTCTCCGGCAACTACCTCATCAGCCTCTCCCACCCCATCTTCTCGGCAGACAAGCGCTACCTCGGCTATGTCGCCGGCACCATCTATCTGGGGTCCGCCAGCGTGCTCTCCAGCCTGCTGGGGCAGCACTACTACCAGGATGGTTCTTATCTTTATGTGGTGGACCGCCAGCGCACCCTCATCTACCACCCGGATCCTGAACTTATTGGCCATAAAGTGGCGTCCAACCGGATAGTAGACGAGGTGTTACAGGGCAACGGGGGAGCACAAACCATGTACAACACCGATGGAAACGAGATGCTCTCGGGCTTCGCTCCGGTGGCGGACGCAGGCTGGGGGATAGTGGCCCAGCGCCCCAGCAGCGCCACTCTAGCGAGACTCGATCAACAGATGAGCGACATTCTCAAGGGGATGATCCCGGTCACCCTCTTCATTCTCTTCGTCATCTGGCTCTCGGCCACCATCATCGCCAGACCCCTGCGACAACTGGCCAACCGGGCCGGACTCATGGATCAGCAGGGGGCCGCCACCAGCATCTCGGGGATCCGCGCCTGGTATTTCGAAGCGGCCCAGTTGAAGCAGGCCATCCTCAAGGGGCTGGGGCTGCTCAACACCAAGATCGACAAGCTGCACACCGACAGCCACACCGACCCCATGACGGGCCTGTTCAACCGCCGGGCCATGCAGCAGATGCTGGACGAGTACGAGGCCGAACGTCAGCCCCTGACGGTGATTGCCCTGGACATCGATCACTTCAAGGCCATCAACGACCGCTTCGGTCACGACGTGGGGGATGCCGTCATCGTCTCCCTCGCCACCCTGATGCAGCAGGATCTGCGTTCCGATGCCGCCTTGTGTCGAAGCGGCGGCGAAGAGTTCCTGCTGCTGCTGCCCGGGGTCTCCCTTGCACAGGCGCAGAAGATCGCCGAGCGCCTGCGTACCCGGGTGGCGAGCCACGACATGGAGGTAGCAGGCCACATCACCATCTCCCTCGGCGTCGCCCACTGGGGGGCGGATGCCACCAGCATCGCCGCCGTGCTCAAGGAGGCGGACAAGGCGCTCTATGATGCCAAGAGCCAGGGCCGAAACTGCGTGGTGGTGGCCCTGGGCTGATCGGCCCAGGCTTTGCCGGACACCGTTCGGCCATAAAAAAAACCCTGCCATGGCAGGGGTCGGACGGTATCCATGTCAGGAGATCAGAGCGTGACGGCCAGGCTCTCGACCGAGGCGGCGCTCGGGGTCACCAGTACGGGCACCGATTTGGAGGTGGGGGTGAAAGAGCCCTCCCCTATGCTCTCGATGGCCACCAGGGGGTTGGTCTCCGGGTAGTAGGCGGCGATGTTGCCTTTCGGGATCTCGTAGAAGATGACGCTAAAGCCCCGCACCACCCGCTCGCGCCCGTCGTTGCACACCGCACTCATGTCTACCCGCTGCTCCTCGGCGAGCCCCAGCCTCCTGGCATCCTCCTCGTTCATGAAGACCACGTTGCGTCGCCCCTTGATGCCGCGATAGCGGTCATCCATGCCATAGATGGTGGTGTTGTACTGATCGTGGGAGCGCAGGCTCTGAAGCAGCAGCACGGGCTGGTCCACCATCTGCTCCGCGTGGCTGGTGCACTCGGGCAGGATGGAGTCCGGCAAACGGCTCGCCCTGAATTCGGCGCGCCCGCTCGCGGTGTTCCAGCGCAGCAGGGCGGCGCTGTTCTCCAGATGGAAGCCGCAGGGCTCCTCGATGCGGCGGTTGAAGTCGCCAAAGCCCGCGATGGTCTCCTCGATGAGATCCCGCAGCAGCCCGTAGTCATCCCGCAGCGCCAGCCAGTCCACCCGATCGCTGCCAAGCGTTGCCTCGGCCATGCGAGCCACGATGTCTATCTCGGAGAGACAGAGCGGCGAGACCGGCTCGTTCATCCCGGTGGAGGCGTGCACCATGCTGAAGGTGTCCTCCACGGTGATCTTCTGCACCCCGGAGCGCTGCTGATCGAGCTCGGTACGGCCCAGGCAGGGGAGGATCAGGGCATCTTTTGACACCATGAGGTGGCTGCGGTTGAGCTTGGTGCTGATCTGCACGTTGAGCTCGCTCCTTCGCATCGCTTCATAGGTGAACTCGGTATCCGGCGCGGCGGCTGCCAGGTTGCCCCCAAGGCAGATGAGCACCTTGCTCTTGCCGCCATGAAGGGCTTTGAGGGCCTCGTAGACGTTGTGCCCCGGCGTGCGCTTGAAGCCCACCGGGAAGCGGCGCTCCAGGCGATCGAGGAAGGCGGCATTGGGTTTCTCGTTGATCCCCATGGTGCGGTTGCCCTGCACGTTGCTGTGACCGCGCACCGGACAGAGTCCGGCCCCCGGCTTGCCAATCTGGCCGCACATCAGGTGCAGGTTGACGATTTCGCGAATGGTGTCGACCGAATGCTTGTGCTGGGTGATCCCCATGGCCCAGCAGCTGATCACGCTCTCGCTGCTTGCGAAGATCTGCGCCGCCCGGGTGATCGCCTCCCGACCGAGGCCGGATTGCGCCTCGATCTGCGTCCACTCCGTGGCCTTCACCTGGGCCAGGTAGTCGTCAAAGTGCGCGGTGTGCTGCTCGATGAAGGCGAGATCGATGCGCCCCCCCTCCTCTTCCAGGATGTATTTCGCCATGCCGCGAATGGCCGCCATGTCACCGCCCAGCTTTGGCGTGAGGTACTGGTGGCTGATGGTGGTTGCCGCCGGGGTCAGTAGCTCCGCCGGGCTCTGGGGGCTTGCGAAGCGCTCGAGGGCCACCTCTTTGAGGTTGTTGAAGGTGACGATCTGGCACCCCTGGCGTGCCGCCTTGCGCAGGGCGTTCATCATGCGCGGGTGGTTGGTGCCCGGGTTCTGGCCAAAGACGAAGATGGCTTTGGCGGCGTCGAAATCATCGAGCACCACGGTGCCCTTGCCCACCCCGACGGACTGGATAAGCCCCACCCCGCTCGCCTCGTGACACATGTTGGAGCAGTCGGGGAAGTTGTTGGTGCCATAGAGACGGCCAAACAGCTGATAGAGGTAGGAGGCTTCGTTGCTGGCGCGTCCCGAGGTGTAGAACTCCACCTCGTCGGGGCTGGCCAGGCTCTTGAGTTTGTCGGCGATGAGGGCAAACGCCTGATCCCAGCTCACCGGCTCGTAGTGATCGGTGGCCGGGTTGTAGCGCAGGGGCTCCGTCAGTCGCCCCTGATATTCGAGCCAGTAGTCGCTCTGGGTGGCGAGACGGCGCACCGAATGCTCAGCGAAGAAATCGGCCCCCACCGTCTTGCCGGTGGATTCCCAGGCCACCGCCTTGGCGCCGTTCTCGCAAAACTGGAAGGCCCCCTGCTTGTTGTCACCCCAGGCGCAGCCGGGACAGTCAAAGCCGTCGGTCTGGTTGACCCGCAGCAGGTTCTTGATGTTCTGGCGGGTCTTCTGGCTGCGCAGCACCTGCTTGAAGGTGGACTGCAGGGAGGAAAAGCCGCCGGCCTTGGCCGGTTTTTCAATATGACTGGACATGGGAGTCTCCAACGTGATCCTGGGCGCGGGGGCTGGCATAGCAGACCGGGGCATCGGATCGGGGCACATGGATCAGGGTCAGGTTGTACTTCAGGGCCAGTCGCACCGCGAGCTGACTGGGGGAAGCAAGGCTGATGAGGTGAGCGGCGCCAAATTGCACCGCCTTGTGAATGAGTTCGCTGCCGCAGCGGCTGGTGATCACCAGGGTGGCGGCCTGCACCGGCTGGCGCAGCTGCATGCCGATGAGCTTGTCCAGGGCGTTGTGCCGCCCTATGTCCTCCCGGCAGGCCAGGATCTCGCCGCGATCATCCAGCGCCAGGGCGGCATGAAGGGCGCCGCTCTGGCGGGCCTTGCTCTGCCAGGGGACGATGCGCTCCCGCAGATCCTGCAAAGAGGCGGTGTCGAAGGGGGCACCCGGGGTCAGCGGGGTGAGCACGGGCAACGCATGTTCGATGGCCTCCACCCCGCAGATGCCACAGCCGCTGGCACCGGCCAGGCGGCGCTTGCGCTGGCCAAGCATTGCCAGACAGCGGTTGGCGATGGTGACATCGAGCACGATGCCGTGCTCGGACGGGGTGCTCTGGATATCGTGTACATCGTGGTTGCCCCCGATGATCCCCTCGCCAAACAGAAAACCGATGGCGAAATCGTCGAGATCGTCCGGGGTGGCCATCATGACGGCATGGTTGATGCCGTTGATGTTGACTGACACGGCCACCTCCTCCACCAGCTCATCCAGACTGGGCAACCGTGAATTGAAAGGGATCATGCGAGACGCTTATAAGCTGTATTCGGGCCTCAAGTTTAGATAAGCCGCCGCGCCAAAACCAATGAAACAAATCTATTCACCAATAGATAACTTCTATTGCTATCGGGATGTCGATTGATTAAATTTGTCGCTCATTGCCTTTGCCTGCTGCCATTACCACGATGAATATCAAGCAGTTGCACTATTTCTACGAGCTGGCCCAGCACCGTCACTTCGCCAAGGCGGCCAAGGCTTGCTTCATCACCCAGCCGACCCTGTCAGCCAGCATCACCGCCCTGGAGAAGTCACTTGGCACCGAACTGGTGGTGCGCAACAGCCAGTTCGTGGCCCTGACCCAGGCGGGGGAAGTGGTGCTGCACCACGCCGAGCGGATGCTGCAGGAGCAGGATGCCATGCGCCAAGAGCTCAGCCTCTTTCGGGGCGGGCTGTCGGGGGCGCTACGCATCGGCGTCGTGCCCCAGTCGAGCATCGACATCATGCCGCTGCTTAAGGGGTTCAACGACGCCTACCCCAAGGTGGGCCTGCACCTCTGCGTGATGACCCATGCCACCCTGATGGAGCAGCTGGATCTGCATCGCATCGACATCGGGCTCGGCTTTGACGAGTTGCTCACCGAGCATCAGCGCAGGGCCCTCGACGTCCAGCTTCGCCACCCCAACCCCATGGCCCTGCTGGGCCCCCTGCCTGCCCACTGCGCCCCGACCGGGCCGCTGACCCTGGCGGACCTGCAAGATCTCCCCCTGATCCTGCCAAGCACCACCATGCAGTTTCGCCGCTACCTGGACGAGGCCGCCGCCCGCCAGCAGATCAGCCTGCGGGTGGTGCTGGAGACAGACTCCCTGTTCCACCTGGTCAACGGGGTGAGCCACGGCCTGGGCTGCGCCGTGGTCAGCGCCGGCATCGCCGCCACCGCCCAGCAGCTCTTCAAACTGCCCTGCCACCACCTGAGCGATGCAAGCGCAGGCACCATCGCCTTCATCACCCGAAAACACAGTGTCACCCCCGCCATGAAGGCGTTTCTCGCCAAGGCAGGGGCATGAAAAAGGCAGCCCATGGGGGCTGCCTGCACTGATCAAGGGGGGAACTTGCGCCTCTCCTGGCGTCAGTCTGCCCCTTGCTGTTTGTCCAGCGCCGCGATGAAGGCGCTCGCCAGGGCGTGGTCGGAGAAGGGATTCTGGCCTGTGATGAGCTCGCGATCGATCACAACGCCAGGCTGCCAGGGTGCCACGAACTGCATGCTGCCGCCGGCCTGGGCCATGGCCTTCGCCGGGTAGTAGCGCAGCTTGTCACCCCCAAGGGAGCCTTCAAACACCGCCTCTTCCTTGTCGGAGAAGATGGTCATCCTGTAACCGTCGTAGATCCACTCTCTGGCGCCGTCTGCCTTGCCTGCAATGACCGACTGCTCGAACCCGGCCGGATCCGCCTGCGCCGCCAGCAGCGCGATGGGGCCATGGCAGATGGCGGCCGTGGGTTTGTGGTTGTCATGGAAGTGGCGAAGCAGGGTCCCCACCTCGGGATCCTTGGCAAGATCGATGAGGGGTGCGTGGCCGCCGGGAATGAAGAGGCCGGCATAGCGCTCGGGACCGGATGCCAGCACCTCCCTCAGGGAGAGCACCTTGCCGGCGCCAAGCAGCCCCTCCACGACGGCGCCGATGCGCACCATCTCCTGCGGGTTGCCACCAAAGTACTGGGGATCGACGGAGTGTTTGTCGACAACGGGCCGGTTCCCTCTCGGGGTCACCGGGGTCAGGGTATAACCGGCCTCCAGCAGGGCGGCGGCAGGCACCCCCAGTTCATTCTGGTAGAAGCCGGTGGTCAGGCTCTTGCCCCCTTGCAGCGGCAGTTCGGTCTCGCTCGAGAGCAGCACCAGGATCTCGCCTTTCGGGGAGGCGCTGGCCGCAGCGGAGGTCGCCAGCAGCAGTGAGGCCAGCACGGCCTTGAGGGTGTTCTTCATCGTGATCTTCCTTTTGATGGCAGTGATCGATCGGGCGGCCACCGGGCCGCCCTCGATGAGCAATTTACTGATTACACACGGACGAATAAACTCACACCATTGAACTTGATTATTTACATGGATGAACATATGTCCCGTGCCTTCGACCCCGTCCAGCTCGGCACCATAGAGCTCTTTTGCAAGGCAGCCGAACTTGGTAGCTTTACCGCCACGGCTCAGGTACTGGGGGTAACGCCCGCCTCGGTGAGCCGCTCCATCCAGCGTCTCGAGGCCAGGCTCGGCGTCAAACTCTTCCATCGCACCACCCGCAGCGTGCGCCTCACCCATGACGGGGAGCTCTATCGGGAACAGTGCCAGCAGGCGCTCGAGCAGATCGCCGAGGCCGAGCGGGCCATCACCGGCCGCCAGCGCCACCCCAGAGGAGTGCTGCGCATCAGCGTGGGCACCGTCTATGCCCACCACCGTCTGGTGCCCCTGCTGCCAGGCTTCATGGCGGCCTATCCCGAGGTCGAGCTGGAGCTCAATGTCTCCAACAGGAACATCGACTTCGTGGAGGATGGTTACGATCTGGCCATCCGGCTGGGGGAGCCGCGCGATGGGCGGATCATCGCCCGCAAGCTGGAGGATGCCAGCCTCGGGGTCTTCTGCACCCCCGATTATGCCGCCCGCCGCCCCGCGCCAACCTCCCTGGAGATGCTGTCGCAACATGATCTGATCCAGTTCATCACCCCGAGCACGGGTCGCCCCTTCCCCTGGCAGTTCGTGAACGAGCAGGGGGACCCTGTCGACCTTCATGTCCAGAGCAGACAGCGGGTGCTTGACGATGTGCTGGCGGGCCTGGGCTGGGCGGTGGCTGGGGGCGGTCTGTTCCAGATCTACCATTTCGTGGCAGCCGAGGCGCTGTTGCAAGGCAAGCTGATCGAGGTGATGACCCCCTTTGCGGGGCGATCCCGCCCCTTCTACGCCCTCTATCCACAGCACCGTCACCTCTCGGCCCGGGTCCGGGCCTTCGTGGATTATCTGCTGGCAGCGGTGCACCCAGAGGGGTCGCCTGTGCCAGGGGAATATCCCCCTCTTCGTTGACGAGGGCCCCTCATCTGCGTGCCTGCGCCCCCGATACCGGGGGCAAAAAGCAGGTGGCACTCTGGACACAATGGTTGCCTAATTAAATAAATATGCATAAAAATCAATACAGGCAGGGCTCGATATATGAACTCTTCTGCTGTTTGTATGAAGCATCGTGCTGCTAAAAATTTTCTGTGAGCCACCTCCCGCCGTTTAATTCAAGAGCCTATAACCTTGACCCGTACAATAAAAACCTGACGTGTTCCGGTTTATTTCACCATGCATCACAAAGGAGTGTCATATGTATAAAAAAGTGAAACTGGCGAGCATTATCAGCACCCTTATTCTCTCGGCCACTGCATATTCTGCAGAGATGACCGTGGGCTTCTCGCAAATTGGTTCTGAATCCGGGTGGCGAGCTGCAGAAACATCGGTCGCCAAGAGCGAAGCCCAAAAACGCGGCATCATCCTGAAAATTGCCGATGCCCAGCAGAAACAGGAGAACCAGATCAAGGCCATTCGCTCCTTTATTGCCCAGGGGGTGGATGCCATCTTTATTGCCCCCGTGGTACAGACTGGTTGGGAGCCAGTATTGCAGGAGGCGAAAGAGGCCGAGATCCCGGTCTTCCTGCTGGATCGCAATATCACGGTAAAAGATGACGGTCTCTTCATGACCGGGGTCGCCGCCGACAGCGTCCACGAAGGGGAAGTGGCAGCCCAGTGGCTCATCAAGCAGCAGGATGGCAAACCGTGCAACGTGGTGGAATTGCAGGGCACGGTGGGTGCCAGCGTGGCGCTGGATCGCAAGAAGGGCTTCCTCGACACCGTCTCGGCCGTGCCCACCATCAAGATCATCCGCACGCAGTCCGGCGACTTCACCCGCAGCAAGGGCAAGGAGGTGATGGAGAGCTTCATCAAGGCGGAAAATAGCGGCAAGAATATTTGCGCCGTCTACGCCCATAACGATGACATGGCCATCGGCGCCATCCAGGCCATTAAAGAGGCCGGGCTGAAACCGGGCAAGGATATCAAGATCATCTCCATCGATGGCGTGCCGGATATTTTCAAGGCGATGATCGCAGGCGAAGCCAATGCCTCGGTGGAGCTCACGCCGAATATGGCGGGACCGGCCTTCGATGCCCTGCTGGCCTATAAGAAAGATGGCACCCTGCCCCCCAAACATATCAAGACGGAGTCCAAACTGTTTGAGCCCGGGAGTGCCGAGGCGCAGCTCGAGCTGAAAAAAGACATGGGTTATTAATCCCGCTCCCCCGCCAGACTGTCACATAGCGCGCCATATAAGTGATTGAACTTGTATGGCGCGCTATATCGGAGAGCCAATGTTCATGTCAGAGAACACTCACGATGTCGTATTGAATGCCCGCGGAATATGCAAGGCGTTTCCCGGAGTACGAGCCCTGCATCAGGTGGACTTCTCCCTGCGCCGGGGAGAGATCATGGCGCTGCTCGGCGAGAACGGGGCCGGCAAGTCCACGTTGATCAAGACCCTCACCGGTGTCTATCAGCGAGACGCTGGCCGTATCGAACTCGATGGCGTCCCCATCTCCCCGACGGACACCGCCCATGCCCAGCGTCTGGGGATAGGCACCGTCTATCAGGAGGTCAACCTGCTGCCGAACATGTCGGTGGCGGACAACCTCTTCATCGGCCACGAGCCACGCCGTTTCGGCTTCATCGACCGGGGCGCCATGACCCGGCAGGCCAGCGCCATCATGGCCAGCCACGGCTTCGAGATGGATGTCACCCTGCCCCTCGACCACTACTCGGTCGCCATGCAGCAGATCGTGGCCATCGCCCGGGCGGTGTCACTCTCCGCCAGGATCCTGATCCTGGACGAGCCCACCGCGAGCCTGGATGCCAGCGAAGTCCAGATGCTCTTCTCCCTGATGACGCGCCTGCGGGATCAGGGGGTGAGCCTCATCTTCATCACCCATTTTCTCGATCAGGTCTACGCCATCAGCGATCGCATCACAGTGCTGCGCAACGGCGAGCTGGTCGGCACCCGCGACACCCAGGCACTGCCACAACTGGAGCTGGTCAAGATGATGCTGGGACGCGAGCTGGACGACAATGCCCTCAAGCGGGCGGGCAAAACACTGCGCAGCAACCAGCCCATGGTGTCGTTCAGGGACTATGGCAAGCGGGGAGTCATCACCCCTTTCAGTCTCGACGTCATGCCCGGGGAGATAGTGGGCCTCGCCGGCCTGCTCGGGTCCGGTCGTACCGAGACCGCCGAGCTGATGTTCGGCATAGTCCCGAGCGATAGCGGCGAGTGCCGGGTGCGGGACAAGCCGGTGACCATCCGCTCTGCACGCCAGGCGGCCGCCAACGGCTTTGGTTTCTGCCCGGAGGATCGCAAGAGCGCCGGCATCATCGCCTCGGCCTCGGTGCGGGAGAACATGGTGCTGGCCCTGCAAGCCCAGCGGGGCTGGTTGCATCCCCTGTCTCGCAAGGAGCAGGACGAGATCACCGCCCGCCTCATCGAGCAGTTGGCCATCAAGACCCCGGGACCAGAGCAGCCCATCCAGTTTCTCTCCGGGGGCAACCAGCAAAAGGTGCTGCTCGCCCGCTGGCTGCTCACCAAACCCCAGTTCCTGATCCTGGACGAGCCTACCCGGGGCATCGACGTGGGGGCCCACGCCGAGATCATCCGCCTCATCGAATCCCTCTGCGCCAACGGGCTGGCCCTGCTGGTCATCTCCTCCGAGCTCGAGGAGCTGGTGGGCTATGCCGATCGGGTGATCGTCCTTCGTGACAGAAAACAGGTGGCAGAGCTTGCGACGGACGCCCTGAGCGTCCCTGCCATCATGAACGCCATTGCATGTGAGGCCTGATATGACGTCATCCATTCTCCCCCTCGCCAAGGGGTCGCGCGCCCGCAGGGAGTGGCCCACGGGCTCGGCCCAGTGCGCCGCCCTGGTGTGCGTGCTGCTCATCAATGCCCTGGTCGCCGACAACTTCTTCGCCATCCACATCCAGGATGGGCGGCTGTTTGGCAGCCTCATCGACATCCTCAACCGCTGTGCCCCGGTGGCCCTGCTCTCCCTCGGCATGACGCTGGTGATCGCCACCGGCGGCATCGACCTGTCGGTGGGAGCCGTCATGGCCATCAGCGGGGCCACCATGGCCAGCCTGGCCACCGGCGGTCACAGCCTGCCGGTCATCTTCGCCGCTGTCATCGGGGTGGGCCTTCTGTGCGGCCTGTGGAACGGCCTGCTGGTGGCGGTGTTCAAGATCCAGCCCATCGTCGCCACCCTGATCCTCATGGTGGCGGGCCGGGGCATCGCCCAGCTCATCACCGAGGGGCAGATCATCACCTTCAACAACGACGCACTCGCCTGGATCGGCAGCGGCTCCCTCTTCTATCTGCCCACCCCGGTCATCATCACCCTGGGCATGGCGCTGCTGCTCTGGCTGCTGACCAAGCGCACCGCCCTCGGCCTCTTCATCGAAGCGGTGGGGATCAACATCAAGGCCGCCAAGAACGCCGGGCTCAACACCCCCATGGTGGTGATCGCCACCTACCTGCTGAGCGGCATGATGGCCGCCGTCGCCGGCATGATAGTCGCCGCCGACATCCGGGGTGCCGATGCCAACAACGCCGGACTCTGGCTCGAGATGGACGCCATTCTGGCGGTGGTGATAGGGGGCACCTCCCTGATGGGGGGGCGCTTCAACCTCGCCCTCTCCCTGATCGGCATACTGATCATCCAGGGGGTGAACACCGGGATCCTGCTCTCCGGCTACCAGCCCCAGTGGAACCAGATCGTCAAGGCCCTGGTGGTGCTGGCGGTGCTGGTCATGCAGTCACCGGCCCTCAACCACCTCTTCCAGCGAGGGACTCGCCATGTTTAAACGCAACCTCCCCCTGATGGTGACCATCATGGTCTTCGTGCTGGGCTATCTGCTCTGCCTGGCCTCCTTCCCAGCCTTCATGTCCACCCGCATCATCTGCAACATCCTGACGGACAACGCGTTTCTGGGAATAGTGGCGGTGGGCATGACCTTCGTCATCCTCTCGGGGGGCATCGATCTGTCGGTGGGGGCCGTCATCGCCTTCACCGGCGTGCTGCTGGCAACCCTCATCGGGAAGCTGGGCGTCAGCCCCGTGCTGGCCATCCCTCTGGTGCTGGTGCTCGGGGCAGGCTTTGGCGCCCTCATGGGCTGGCTGATCGACACCCTGAAGATCCCCGCCTTCATCATCACCCTGGCGGGCATGTTCTTCCTGCGGGGGGCCAGTTTTCTCATCTCCGAGCAGTCCCTGCCCATCGATCACCCCACCTTCACCTACCTGTCGAGCCTGTCGTGGAAGATACCGGGGGGCGGTCGCCTGAGCCTGCTGGCCCTCATCATGCTGGCGGTGGTGGTCTTCGGCATCCTGCTCGCCAACCGCACCCGCTTTGGCAACAACGTTTACGCCATCGGCGGCAACGCCACCTCGGCAGCCCTGATGGGGATCTCGGTGCGCCACACCACCATTCGCATCTACCTGCTCTCCACCACCCTGGCGACCCTGGCAGGCATCGTGTTCGCGCTCTATACCTCGGCGGGCTACCCGCTCGCCGCCGTCGGGGTCGAGCTCGATGCCATCGCCGCCGTTGTCATCGGCGGCACCCTGCTGAGCGGCGGGGTGGGCACCGTCTTCGGCTCCCTGTTCGGGGTGCTGATCCAGGGGTTGATCCAGACCTACATCAACTTCGACGGCACCCTCAGCTCCTGGTGGACCAAGATCATCATCGGCCTGCTGCTGTTCAGCTTCATCGCCCTGCAGCGCCTGCTGATCCTGGTTTCGGAACACCGCAAGGCCAACAAGCCAGGTCCCTTCAAGCGCCAGGTTGCCGCCCAGCCCGAGTGAGGTATCAGCAAGACTCTGGTGGCAGAAGATAACGCGGCAAGGCGCTCCCGTGCGCCCTCCCCGCCTGGCCGTCGCGGGTCCGGCGCAGAGGATGGGGAGGCAGCGGGGGCGCTCACAGGGCCCGGCCCCAACCTCCCGCACGCCCCTTTGAGGGGTGACACCGTCTTTGGAAGGCACTCAGGTCAATCGCGCCACCAGGGGCTACCCTCATGGGGGCTCAGCACCTCCAGAGGCTCCCCCATGACAGGCGTGGTCAGGGGGATCTGTTGCTCGGCAGCCAGTCGGGCAATCTGTTCAAGCGGGTCGTTCCAGCGGTGCATGGCCAGATCGAAGGTGCCGTTGTGCACCGGATAGAGCCATTTCCCCCCGAGATCGTGAAACGCCTGCGCCGTCTGCGCCGGGAGCATGTGCACCAGCTCCCAGCGCTTGTCGTAGGCCCCGGTCTCGAGGAAGGTCACGTCGAACGGACCGTAGCGCCTGCCAATCTCCTTGAAACCGTCGAAGTAGCCGCTGTCACCGCTGAAGAAGAGGTTGACCCCCTCGCCGCGAATGACCCAGGAGGCCCAGAGGGTCTGGTTGCCGTCCCCGAGGCCACGGCCGGAGAAATGCTGGGCCGGGGTCGCTACCAGGGTGACACCGCCCACCCGGGTCTGCTGCCACCAGTCCAGTTCGCGGATCTTCTCCTTCGCAATCCCCCAGGCCATGAGGCGCGCCCCCACCCCGAGGGGCGTGATGAAGTGGTCGACCTTCTCCTGCAGCGCCAGTATGGCCCCGTGATCGAGATGGTCGTAGTGATCATGGGAGAGGATCACCCCCTCGATGGGGGGCAGCGCCTCCAGGGTGATGGGCGGTTGATGCCAGCGCTTGGGGCCGAACCACTGCACCGGCGAGGCCCGCTCGCTGAACACGGGATCCGTCAGCCAGAACGTGCCCTGCAACTTCAGCAGCAGAGTGGAGTGGCCGAAGCGCCACACGCTGTTGTCCGGCGCCGCGATGAGCCCCTCCCGGGTCATGACCTGTACCGGAATGGCGCGATCCGGCACCGTGCCCTCAGGCTTGGCGAACAGAAAGTCCCACCAGAGCCTGGCCCCTTCCCACAGACTTCGCGCCTGGGGTGTCACGGCATTGTTGAACCGGCCCCCATGATATTGCGAGGAGTCCGGGTGTTCGGGCAGGCCCGGTTTGAGTAGAGATGCGATCATGCCAATCATCAGGGCTCCTTTGAGCAACCACAGAAAACGGCGCCCCTCAGGGGCGCGAAAAGAGGCTGACGGGGTCTGCATTCATGCCACGCCTGTCAGCCTGGTCTCTGGTGAGTCGAGAGCAGCCCCTGCACGGGGCCTCACCATCCATAAAACAGAACGGGAGAGTCGCACGGTATGAAACCGGTTCCCGGCGTCTCCAGTAACGGCAAGATAGCCTGCCCGGGCTCCCGCCACCAGAGGGGTTCGCGTTGCCGCGTGGCCCCGGCATGGTGTCGCATCAAGCGCATGGCCTCACCTGCTCTGCCGGCGCCAACAAAAGGAGGCGTCAGATGGCGTACTGCAAGAGCTTGCAGTGCTGAAAGTCAGAAGATGGCTGGGCCATAGAGGCCACGGGAGGTGACTGAGGGAAAGCATGATCTCAAGGGGACAGTGCTGAAGATCAAGAGGAAGTTTGAGCCAGGCGCGGTCTGAAGCCTGATGAACGCCCATAGGGCACAGGCTCACCTTGCGGTAGAGCAAATAGCATGTGAAGAGAGCTGAAAATGCACTTTGAAGACTCCTGATTCATCCACATGAAGTGGATTACCAAGAGGTCTGAAGGGGGTATTAGCTGTAACTTGTTGAATGGCAGAAACAGGTGGTGGCCCTACCAGCCACATCCCGGCACTCGAGTCCCCCGCCTTGGCTGCTACCTTCCGGTCCTGACCAGGTCGACGGGTTATCAATGCGAGCCCAAATAAATCAGGCACTTGGGGATGGAACTGAGCGCCATCAACAAGATTTCTAAAGTCAAAATGTAACAACTAACCCGACCAAAGTAATCCACATGAAGTGGAGTAGCTATAGGGGCAATTGAGGAGCCCATGATAACTGCCCTCCCCTGTGGTCTCAAGCTCTGGGACAAACCACGTAGTAAATCAACGGAAAGGAACGCAGCAAAAACGTGGAGAGCCTTGTTACCAAGTGCTGATCTCTTTGCATGCATAGCTCTTATGACTATTCGGGATCCGCCACTGGTAACCTTGGCACCTGCCTCTGAGGCTATGTCGTTTCTTTGATACCTAATCAGAACGGCTTCAAGAGTACAGGCCCTTCCACCACGCCAAAGCCATACTCATCGGCATCACGCCTAGGACCTCTTTTCTCATACAGGTCCAATACCTGCACCGCTAGGGGACGCAGAGACACTCCCGCTCTGTTGATGACAACCCAGGTATAGATCTCCAAATTCAGATTAATGGCGGATCCACCGCTGATCTCAACCATCGGCATGATTGGCTGGCACTTGGCGTCGAACTGGGGAACGGTGATCTCGATTACCTTCTTGTCCTTCTTGCGGGTAATCTGGGCTTTGCGCTTGGTCTTGAAGGTAATGGTGCCGTCATAGTTCTCTACCCACGGCAGGTCGGCTGACAGGCGCGGCTTCTTGCCGGTGTCCTTGTGGACTTGAGCGGCGTATTCCTTCAGGTCGGACTCGCACCTCTCAATGACACCGCGCCAGTAGTCATTGTCTTCGACGGTGAAGTTGCACTTCAGGTCGCCTTCGGCGTTGAACTTAGTGTCGGGGTCCAGCAGGTACGGGGACTGGGCGATCACACTCGAAGTGTTGAAGGTGTTGTAGCCATACTTCTTGGTAAAAGTTGGGGTCACAGGGTTCCTCTTGGATTTAGTAGAAAAAAGAAAACCCGCCGGACCTTAGGAGGCGCAGCGGGCTTAGAGACTAGCTTAAGGCAGAGTTAGTGGCTGGGGATGCCTTCCCTGGGGCCAAGGATTTCATCCAAGGCAGCATCGGGCTCATAGCGCGCGGCCATGGCCTCGATCACTTTAATGTCTGCCCCGAAGAGAACAGCGAGTAATTCAAGCGGGAAATCCTCGTTCTCTTCAAGATACGAATGGACAGCTTCCTCAAGGGTAGTGAAGCCAACCCGGACATCCTCTAACATGCCACCAAGACGCACAAGGGCGTACATGTAGGGATCTTTGTCAAAGTCAGGCAAAGGGATTCGCATAGCGGTCTCCTTACGTAAGTCATAAACGTACGGGCTCTAATGATACCGCTGGTTCACGCAGATTCAAGAGCCTGTCTTCAGGCAAATCCTCATTGAGGAAGACCTGAAGTCCACCATTGATGGCTTTATCTTCGGGGGACTGATTAATCGAAGTAATCCACGTTCTTGGTGGTTTCTACGTTGAGCATGGCGGCGACCTTGTGATAATTCAGACCGACCTTCAGGCCCATGGTGATCGTCTCCATCGCGGCGATCAAGGCGGCCATACACTCGGGATGTTCCGCGGCCACCAGGTAATCTTTGACTGTCCCATTCTTCCCTGTGAGTACAGTAGGCACATAACCAGTGGCAGCCTTACAGGCCAACCGATAGAAGTTCCCATAGGCATGGCCTCCCATAGAGATACCCTTTTCTTGGAGCATGTCATTCATCGCTTGCCGCGTGTTGTCATGTTTCTCGATCAGCTCGGGGGATACCGCAACAGACCCGGCTATTGCTGCTGCTTTGAAGGTATCCCCTTCGGTCAATTCAGTGAAAGCATCCACAACTGCAAGTTGAAAGGCTACTGAGCAATAAGAGGCATAGAGGATGACTGCTCGTTTACAACCCCAGGTCTCCGCATTCCGGCCACGGGTTGTAGTCTTCTGAATTTCAGAGGACATCCTTTTGTAATCATCGCTCGTTAACCAGTTCCTGAGCTGGCCACCCGAACCACCAGAATCACGCCAGGCTTTCTCGATGTCGGTAAGAGATAGCAATCCTTCGGCATTATGGCGAATAACATAGGTATTGGCGTTAAATGTAATTTGCATTTTATTACTCCTCAGCGTGAATCTCCCTGGCCCTCTCTCCAACACGTCAGAACAGTCTTCAGATACACGAAACATGCCCGAGCATTGACCGAGAGATGGCCAGATGTATTGCTAAGGTCAGGGATTTTTCACCGGATGGGAGTAACAGAAAGGAAGGAGGCTGAGTTACCGGATTTGCCCCTTGGGCATTTTCGGTAAGGCCACAGACCTCCAAGTTTTCATCGGGTAGTGGATAGACATCTCCAACCAATACCGAGACTCGCAAGGCCCTCATTTGTTATTAGTAGCTGTAGTTTTTGGAAAGGCACTATGACTTGGCTGAACGCTCTGCTCGCCTCAATTCCCACAGAGCTCTTGCAGCGATAATCTCGTCAGGCGACATCTTAGATTCAATCTCTTTATGTTTGGCTTGGGCTACTTCAAGTTGGGCTTGAAGAGCATCGATGTTAGCTTTTAGAGCCCTATACTCGGCATGTGCAACCTTCAGTTCTTCTTCGTACATTGCTGGATTTGTTTCGCGAAGATCTGCCAAATTGGCGTAGTACTCGACGCCCGTCATCGGAGTGGTGAAGATGGAGCCAGGACGGATCTTTGGCTCATCATTGCGCTCATCTTCGATAATCTCACGAATAACATCTGATACTGTGGATTGCCCAATTTGCAGTTCCTTAGCAATAGCATTCCCACTCATCCCCTGCTTGTATCTCTTCACGATTGCAACCCAGCGCTTCGATTTCAGCTCTGAATTTTTGGGGTCAACTGCAAGGCGAGCCTGCTTTTTAGTGAGCTGGAGTGCAGCCATAACTTCGTCAATGTTCACCAGAAACGGGTTCTTCATGAACCGCTTTTCATCCATCTGGATTAACTTGTCCACCATTCGTACACGATCTGCTGTGGTGTTCTTGTTACCGTGTGCAGCATTGGCCCGCATGGACAACATGATCACTTCATTCATAGTCTCGCATTCGACGATCTCGTACTGGCCGGCAGGGATCTCAGCGTACCCTGCTGCCTCATACGCTTCGACACGGTGGAAGCCGTCGGTGAGGAACAAGACACCATCGACTCGGGCCACCTGGATTGGGGTCTTCCACTGAACGCCACGTTCGATTAGATCGGTCAGCCCTTCCACTTGTTCCTTGCTCATTTCTGTACGGAACTGTGTGTCGGATGTCCGATTGATGGACGCGATGTTCAACGCAGAAGTTATCATTTTGTCGTTCTCCTATTATCAATCGAGCCACTTTGTGCCTCGTCTGGCAAAGGAAACCCAAACCCACTAACACAAGGTCTGGGCAATGGTCTTGGGGATGGTTCAGATTGGATCGGGATTATAGCGGTACTGATGTGGGTGAAAAAGCCATGGGTCTCAAGGGAAAAGCTAATCCCAGTATTCCCATTACTGTTGATAGGTCTGACAGACGCTAGTGCGTCGATGTTCATCCCCATTGGTCATCTGTCTGGAGGATGCCTAAATGGGCTCACTTGGTTGTCCTAGGAATGATCAGGGGAAGGGCTGTAAGAGGCGACAACAGGACAGCCAATGGGCCATCCTGAAGATACCTGACGTAAGTAAGGTAAGAGAGGTGTTATTTGGGGTGTCTTAAAGGTGTCTTTCAGTATTGGTCTTTTCGTATCCCCCCCTATGGTCAGGGAAAAGTAACGAGCTCCAATTGCCCCTGCTCTGGAGGTCTCTAGAAGGTGTTTTATTGGTGTCTTCGGGATAATCGTCGGGAGTACAGACCTCGGGACAGCCCCACGGACAACAAACAGGGGCATTCAGACGAACAAGCGCAGATTCGGCCCCAGGCTCCCCCTCTGGACCCTTCCAGATAGCCCCTCAGACGCTCTCTCTGATCACCATACGCATTCCCCCATGTTACCCCACACGATCACCCCTGCACGATCTCGCGGGTCCACAGAGAAAGCCTGAAGACAGCAGGGACACGGATGGAAGGGAGAAGGGAGGCAATGAGAAAGGTCCAGAGGGACAGGCGCAGGGTCATCGTCGAGTCCTCCCAAACGACAACCCCCCAAGGTGTCGCGGTGAACAGCCTTGGGGGTCGATTGAAAAACTCGATCAAAGTTGGTCACTCGATCAGCTCTTTCTATTGGTCAGGGTAAATCAGCTTTCTCTAATGTACGTTGGGACAGCCCCAGTGATTGCTCCTTTCGATGGTCCCAGGCTCAACCGATAGACACACTCGATCAACTCAGCTCCCCATCCTCTCGCATCCTTGTTGATAGGCGATGGACCGTCGCTCGGCTGACTCCATGAAGCGTAGCGATTTCCCGCAGGGACTTACCGCCTTCCAACAGGGTCGCCTTGATTGCATCCTCGTCGATACTCTTTGGCCTGCCTGTGTACTTCCCCGCAGCCTTAGCTTTGGCGATACCTTCCATCTGACGCTCCTTGCGTAGAGCCGTCTCGAACTCAGCAAAGGCACCCAGCATGGTGAACATCAGCTTCCCTTGGGCTGTCATCGTCTCTAAGTTCTGGTCCAGTACACGCAGGGTCACGCCCTTGGCTTCCAGTTGTTCCGTAATGTCCAGCAGGTCAGCGAGAGAACGGCCCAGACGGTCCAGCTTGGTGATCACCACATCGTCCCCCTCTCGGACATACCGCAGGAGTTCGGCTAGTTGCTCACGGCCATCTGTGCTGGTCCCTGATACCTTCTCTTGGTACACACGCTCACAACCGGCCTTTGTCAGCTTATCCAGTTGAACATCCAACGATTGACCGACAGACGACACACGTGCATAACCGATAACCTGTCCCATCACTCTCTCCTACTCAATCAACCAATGCCCAAGCTGTCATAGGGACTTTCCCCGCATCAAAATGCCTTCCAGCAGCTATCTCTGCTTGCCGGTGGTCAATCGCTGCGATGACCTTCAGCTCCTCTTGGAGGCCCGTAGCAGCAGCCTTATCAAGCATCCTTGGGGCAACTCTATCCAGTGACTTCCTGTCCTTGAATCGGCGAAGCCTGATAACCAAGTCATTCATGCGGAAATCTCCTTCATCTTCTTCCTATTGCTTCAACGTGAGTCCTTGTCGGTGTTACGCTGTCACATTAAGGTCTTGATCCAATGGGACTTAGATTATGAAACAGAAATGAGACGGTCAATCCCCCACGTGAAAAATCGTCTCACTGGGTATACCAATTGGGACGGTCGGAATGATAGAAGATAGAGTTGGACAAATCTGTAGATAAACCCAGAGTGAAGGTGGCAGATCATTAGAGTCACATGACAGGGAAGAGAGCTGGAAGTTTCATGGATGACCCGCCAGCATACCCCCAAGGGGGGAATGAAGATGCTGGTGATTCCTTGAAAGGGCCTATAAATTTTTTTCAAAAATCACCAACATTGTCTTTTCAATGGTTATTTAATTTTGAGATGCTCAAGACCATTAAAAAGAACAGAGAAGTTGTTATTTGCCATACTAAAAATCGGAACCAACCATTCGAGGATCATGATGTGATAGTACAATTCTTGAGCACAATAAACCCCTTTCCCTCTCTCATGTTCTGCAAGCCGATAGAATGCCATGGGAAACGTATGGACTTGAGATGATAGAAATCGGTAGATCGCTCTAAATGATGGAGTTGAGATGCCTATTTTTGTTACAAGATCATCTTGGGACATGTTGAATGCTTCAACCCCACGTAAATAGTGATTTCTCTTCTTCTCAGGTAACGCGGAAAAAATTGGATTAGCATTTAACTCATCCTTACAGATTAACAGAACTTCATTATCCTTTAATAATTCTGCTTTTTTCTCTTCATTTGCTTCCAAGTCACATGTGAATTTAATCCGTGAAACATGGTCGTGCAGATTAAGAAGTCGCCATCTGAAATCCCACTCGTCCTTTGATACATCATCAATGCACAAGTAGAAAAACATCAGGTAGTTCTCAAGAAACACTCTACTTAGGGATGCAACAGATGCAAAATCCCAATGCTGTATTTCGAGCTTACGATTTGAGTTTGGAAGAATTTTTTGCATTGACTTGCCTGTCACACATAACTTCGTGAACAATGCTGATGCGTACCAATGCTTCCCCTCAGGCGCAGGGATTCTGCTGTATTTTACAGACAGAGCAATTGCTGTATTTAATAATGCAGAAAACTCGTCATAAAAATCTTTATACATTGGCCCGTTATAACTAATGTTTAATTTTTCCATTTTCTCTACACTATTTTAGTGAAAATTAAATTGGCATTATGTCCTCGCCATGGAATGCCGCGCAATTAAAATGAAAGGATCCTGTGAATCTTGCCAGCTAAACCTCAGGCCATCCTTCCAGCCCTGCATACGGTCAGCCTTCCTGTACTCACCGACCAGTAGGCTCTCTCACACATTCTCATCTCCCCCTTCCTCAGATGTTTTTGTGACGTACTAGGGGGTAAACATGGCGAGCTTATTGACCATTATTCCACTTTCGGCGATTGGATAATACTGGTGTTTCCCCTATTATCAGCAGGCTCGCCAGGTAAGAGTCCGGATAGTAATAAATGCTCTCCATCAGGGGAGCTCATAAACTCTATCAGTTCACTCTTGGCTTTTTCGGCGACAGTCAGGAGAGAATGTAACGCCTCTCTATTGTCCTTGATGATGCTGGCTGCAATCGCCAAATAGCGGATTGCCTCTTGGCAATTGGCCTCCGAGTTCAACGTAAATTGTGACAGGAAATGATGCACCAGCTCATTTCGTAACCCGACCAGCTGTTTGAGTTTTTCATTCATCCACTCCCCGCCTTCCAGGCCAAAACTGAAGCGGAAGTAAACTCGGCCGTTCAGAGCGTCATCATCAATTTCTTGCTCATTCTCCAACGTCGTTCTTTGGTTCCACTGACCAACCAAATACCCCAATGTTTTTCCGCCTAGAAGCTGACGGTCACGTTCTACGTTACGAGCCAACTCATCGGAGAACCCGCTCACCTTTAGAGTGGGCAGGGCTGCTTTGAGCATCAATTCAAACTGTTGCAACTGGAGGAGACATCGCCCGTACTCCAACGCAATTTGCTCTTTCAGGTCATTCAAACCAGATTGAGCCGTGTCAGGCCTATGGTGTTCCAATGGAGCTCTTCCTTGTGCTCATTAGCATCCAGCTAATAGTGGCTATTTGAGTTGAAGTACCTACTAGATGTTCACCAATGTAGCGCGTTCATAGTGCGACTTCGATAGCTGCCTGTAGCTTCTCGACTGCTATTCCACCACCATACCTGTCGTAGCTGATGGCACCATTGGTATGCCCCAAGATTGCCGCTGCATACTGTAACGGCACCCCATGATCCTTCAACACTGTTGCCACAGTATGCCGCAAGCTGTGGAAGTCTTTGTCTACAGGACGATGACGACTGAACCACTGCCCCCAAAGATGGCTGTAACCGTCTTGTCGATGAGGTAGCTCAGGGAACAACCGTCCCCCTTCCCTTTCCTGCACAAAGTCGATAAAGCCACCAGCAATCAGCGAGGAGTGAATAGGGATCAGGCGGGCACTGTTGGCCGTCTTGAGCTTCTGGTCTGGGCGGTTGTCTCTGATGTTCAGGCACCACACCCTGTCGACCTGCTGCACATCGTCCGCGTACAACTGGCAGATCTCATTGGCTCTCGCTCCGGTATACAGGCCGAGCAGCGCAATCCACTTGCGGTATGGCTCCTGCTGCTTCGCCCATTGGATCAACCGTTGCTTCTCCGCAGATGTATAGCTACTTCGAGCATTGACCTCTTTGACCCGTTGTAGCTTGAGCCCAGCGAAGTGATTAACGATGCCTTCGTGGTGATTGCCGAGCCAAACGAACAACAGAGAGAGCTTCTGGAGGTACTTGTTGATAGTCGTCGGGCTCTTGCCTGAGTTCAGCAATTCGTCCTTGAACTTGACCACATCGGCCTTGCTGTAAGCGGTGGGAGATCTATCCCCCAGCGACTTGATGAAGTAACCGATGTAGTTCTTCTGGTTACTAAGCTCTTTTGGTGCCCAGGAGAGCGCCTTCTCTTTCAGATAACGGTCACTCAGTTCTGAGAGTACTGGAGATGCAATGGCAGAGGGACCCACAGGGGCAGAACTGGCCGCTGAGGGTGTCTGTTGCTGTAGTCGCTGAGGCTCCGGCAGGGAGCTTGGCTGAGGTTCTGGCTGGACAGTCTCAGGCTTTACCCGAGAACGCGCACAGGCGAGCAACTGAGCCACCTTGTCACGTGCGACCAGCTTGTCCCGAGTACGGAGAGATTTCTTGATGTCCTTGCGGCGTCCACACGAAAGAACGGTCACCTTGCGGTAGTACCAGATACCTTGCGGAGAGAGCCAGAGATTCACGATGAAGACTCCTGATTCATCCACACAAAGTGGATTACCAAGAGGTCTTAAGGGGGCTATTAGCTGTAACTTATTGAATTGCAGAAACAAGTGGTGGCCCTACCAGCCACATCCCGGCACTCGAGTCCCCCGCCTTGGCTGCTACCTTCCGGTCCTGACCAGGTCGACGGGTTATCAATGCGAGAGGACCAATAGGACCACCGGCGAGGAGAATAGGCAAACTGGCCCCTCAATGCAATGGCTTTCTACCGCATCGCGAGCCGTTCGCCTTATTTTTCAACAATCTGGCCAAGGGTTCAGCTAAAGAGCATGAATTTGGCACCCACCAGCAACATGAGCAGGGCAAAGGCCTGCTTGAGCCGCCGGGGTGACATACTGTGTGCCAGTCTGGCGCCCAGACGGGCAAACTGGGTGCTGGTGAGCACGATGCCAAGCAGGGCCGGCAGATAGATGAATCCGACGCTCCACTCGGGCAGATCGGCGTCTCCCCAACCGGCATAGAGGTAGCTGAGGCTGCCTGCCAGGGCGATGGGCATGCTGCAGGCGGCGGAGGCGGCCACGGCGTTGCGCATGGGCACCGAGTTCCAGGTGAGGTAAGGCACGGTCAGCGAGCCGCCACCGATGCCGAACAAGGCCGACATCCAGCCGATGACGGTGCCGGCGATCCCGGTACCAAGGGGGCCCGGCATGTGTCGCTCCGCTTTTGGCCTCAAATTGAGCCCCATCTGCAGGGCCATGGTCCAGGCGAAGCAGCCGATGATGATGTTGAGGGTGCTGGCGCTCAGCAGATTGGCGGTCATGCCGCCGAGCCAGGCACCGACCAGCATGCCGGCGCCCAGGCGCCGAATCATCCCCCAGTCCACCGCTCCTGCCTCCTGGTGCGCACGCAGGGAGCTGAAACCGGTGAAGATCATGGTGGGCAGCGAGGTGCCGAGGGCCAGATGGGTGATGATCTCCGGCGCCACGCCCTGTGCGTGAAAACTCAGGACCAGCACGGGGACGATGATGAGGCCGCCGCCGATACCGAACAGCCCGGCCAGCATGCCCGCGAAGGCCCCCAACACCAGATAGCCCACAAACAGCATAAACATTCCTTCAATAACGAAACAGCGGTCAACTTGACCGCCATTGCCCATAAAAAAAGAGATGGCATCTTGCCATCCCTTTATTGTGCCGATTAATGCAGGGGAATGGTACCGTCCATCACCTTGTAGAACGCCAGCACGGCGCAACCGAGCAGGGCTGCCGTCATCCCCTGCTCCAGCCGGTTGAGGCTGCGCAGGCCGTGGTGCTGGCGCGCCTTCCAGTAGATGAAGATCCCCGGGCTGTAGAGCAGCGCCACCAGCAAGAGGTACTCCACCCCGGCGGCATAGACCAGCCAGCAGCCATAGACGGTGGCCACCAGGGCCAACAGCAGGTCGCGCTTGCGCTGATGGGGCTGGCCCGCGTAGGTCTCCCCTTTCAACGCCAGCTTGAGGCCGTAAGCACCGGAGAAGACATAGGGCACCAGGGCCGCCGAGGTGGCGATGTTCACCAACGCCAGATAGGTGCTGTTCTGGAAGTAGATGATGATGAGGAAGATCTGCACCAGGCAGGTGGAGCACCAGAGCGACACCTTGGGGGAGCCGTTCTTGTTCTCCTTGGCGAACCAGGCCGGGAAGACCCCGGTCTTGCCCGCGATGTAGGGCACTTCCGCCGCCAGCACGGTCCAGCTCAGCAGGGCCCCCATCACCGAGATCACCAGGCCGATGTTGATGAGCCAGGCACCCCAGGGGCCGACCACGGCTTCCAGGATCATGGCGGTGGAGGGGTTCTTGAGGGCCGCCAGTTGCGGCTGGTTCATGACCCCCAGGGAGAACAGGGTCACCATGACGTAGAGCGCCAGGGCCCCCAGCAGCGCCAGCACGGTGGCGCGGCCCACGTCCTTGCGATGGCGGGCACGGGCGGAGACCACCACGGCCCCCTCGATGCCGATGAAGACCCAGAGGGTCACCTTCATGGTGGACTTCACCTGATCCATCACGGAGCCGAGCTCGGGACTCCCCTGCCCCCAGAGATCCAGGGTGAAGGTCTCCATGTTGAAAGCGAGCAGGATGGCCACGCAGAAGACGATGAGGGGCACCATCTTGGCGATGGTGGTGACGATGTTCACCAGCGCCGCCACCTGGATGCCGCGCAGCACCAGGGCATGCACCGACCAGATGAGCAGGGAAGCGAGCGTGATGGCGACCGGGGTGTTGCCGTCACCGAAGATGACATTGTCCGGCGTGTCGAAGAAGTAGCTCAGCGCACTGAACACCACGATGGCGTAGGAGACGTTGGCCAGCAGCTGGCACAGCCAGTAACCCCAGGCGGCGTTGAAGCCGACGAAATCCCCGAACCCCGCCTTGGCGTAGCTGAAGATGCCGCCATCGAGATCCGGTCGACGCATGGAGAGATTCTGGTAGACCAGGGCGAGGCAGATCATGCCGATCCCCGTGATGGCCCATCCCAGGGCGACTGCCCCGGCACTGGCGTGCGCTGCGATGTTTTGCGGCAGACTGAAAACCCCGGCACCGACCATGGAGCCGATCACCAGCGAAATGAGGGCACCCAGCCCCAGTTTCTTGTCCATCTCAAACCTGTTTTATTAGGCGGCGGCTGAGCATCCGTATTCATACAGCGCGCGACATGGGAGGGGCTAGAAATCCGTACCCCGTGAAAAAGGCGGCAACTATATTGCATGACTATTCCGGCCGCAATCCCTCTTGCCGTCAATCATGAGCCGCCTTGACCGCGCGCAATTTTACAGCACTGACCCGGGGTGCCTGTGAGCTGGTTCAAATTAAGAAAGACCCGTTGATATTTCACGACTTTTCATGATGTCGCCCCGCTTTTCAAAAGCCGGACCTGCATGGCTATGCACCCTTGCACTGGGGCCTTTCCCCTGCAAAAACGCCCCTGCAGGAGGGGCGTCAGAGAGGGTATATGCAGGGGGGACTAGAGCCTCAAGCCGCCGTCCAGCTCGATCATCCGCCCGGACAGATAGTCGTTGGCAAGGATGAACTGCACCGTCTGGGCCAGCTGCGCCGCCTGCCCCAGGGTGCCCACCGGGATGGCCTGTTGCATGCGGGCCATGGCTTCGGGCTTCATCGCCGCCGTCATGTCGGTGGCAAAGACGCCGGGGGCGATGCCCATCACCCGGATGCCGTGACGGGCCAGCTCCTTCCCCCAGGTGACCACCAGAGAGGCCACCCCCGCCTTGCTGGCGGCATAGTTGCTCTGGCCCATGTTGCCGGCCCGGGCGATGGAGGAGATGTTGATGATGACGCCCCCCTCCCCGCCGGTGGCCATCAGCGCCGCCCCCTCGCGCCCGCACAGGAAAGTGCCGGTGAGATTGACGTCGATGACGCTCTGCCACTGGGCCAGGCTCATCTTCTCCGTCAGTGCCCCCTCCTTCACCTTGATCAGCATGCCGTCGCGCAGGATGCCGGCACAGTTGACGAGGCCGTGCAGCGCACCGAACTGATCCTTGATGGCGGCGAAGGTCGCCTCGACCTCTGGCTCGCTTGCCACGTTGCAGACGAACAGGGCGCAGCGGCCGTCACGGCTGCGCACTTCTGCCTCGGTCACCTCCAGATCGGTGCGGTTGACATCGATGAGCGCAAGCACGGCCCCCTGCTCCGCCAGACTCAGAGCGATGGCGCGGCCCAGCCCCCTACCCGCCCCCGTGATGGCGATGACTTTCCGTGTGATATCCATAAATGCTCCTGGTGAGATGGCCGGTGACTGTCGAGTCAAAGACTATCGGGTAAATAGGTAGATAGCGGCCCTTAACCCGGCGCTGTCTTGTCCCGATAGAGCTCGAGGATGCTGGAAAAATCCTTGTTCTCCTGGCCCAGGCTCGCGTGCAGGTTGAAGAGGTTGCGGGCCAGGGCCCCCATGGGCACGGCGCTGTGGGCATGTTCCGCCAACGCCATGGCGAGCCCCAAATCCTTGACCATCAGCCGGGTCATAAAGCCCCCTGCATACCCACGGGACGCCGGCACGTTCTCCATCACACCGGGCCAGGGGTTGTAGCGCTCCAGGCTCCAGTTGTTGCCCGAACTCTTGCCCATGATGGTGGAGAGCACGACGGGATCCAGCCCCTCCTTGACCCCGAGCGCCAGCGCCTCGGCGGTGCCCGCCATGTGGATGGCGAGCAGCATGTTGTTGCACATCTTGGCGATCTGGCCGGCGCCAAGCGCCCCGGCGTGAAACAGGTTCTGCCCCATGCAGGCGAGCACGGGTCTGGCCGCTTCATAATCCGCTTGTTCGCCGCCGACGATGAAAGTGAGCGTGCCCGCCGCCGCACCGGCCACCCCTCCCGAGACGGGGGCATCGAGAAAACGGATGCCGCTCGCCTTCGCCGCCGCCCCCACCTGACGGGTCGAGGCCACGTCTATGGTGGAGCAGTCGATGACCAAGGTGCCGGGCGACAGGGCCGCCAGCAGATCCTGGCCACCCCGCTCACCGACACTCTCCCCCAGCCAGAGGCTGCGCACGTGCTCCCCCGCTGGCAGCATGCTGATGACCAGCTCGCAGCCGCTCACCGCTTCCCGGGCATTCCCGGCGGCAATGCAGCCAGCCTCGATGGCCCGGCTCAGGCTCTCGGGCACCAGATCAAACACCTGCATCCTGTGCCCCGCCCTGGCCAGGTTGGCGGCCATGGGGCCCCCCATGTTGCCAAGCCCGATAAACCCAATCCTTGTCATGGTGTGCTCCTTGTGTGTGATCCCGCGTCAGCGGAGGCGCAAGGGGTTGTCCCCCTCGGGCCAGCGATAGAAGGCATCCAGCCAGGCCTCGCCCGCCTGCGGGGCCTGCCAGCGAGGGGATTTGTCCTTGTCGATGAGCAGAGCCCGCACCCCTTCCACGAAGTCCCCTCTGAGCACGCAATTGACCGAGAGGGTCAGCTCGTCGGCAAACACCTCGGCCAGGGACTGGCGCCGTGCCTGCCAGAACTGGCGCCAGAGGATGGCGCGGCTGATGGGGCTGCCGCGAAGGCAGGTCTCCCGCCCCTGAGTCAGCGCCGGTTCGTCCAGCTCGGCGCCCTCGAGGCGTGCCAGCACCCCTTGCAGAGAGCGGCCAGCCAACAGCGCATCGATGCGGGCCTGGTGGGGCAGCAGTACGGGAGGGGGCAATGCCTGACCAGGGACCTCCTGCAAATCGGTGAGCAGCACCTCGATCTGCTCGCAGGGGTCGCCTGCGGACCAGTCGAGGGCGGCGAGGCGCGCCGGCAGCTCCACCCGCTCGCGGCTCCCCATGGCGTGATCCGCGAGCCCCAGGCCGATGGCGTCCGCCCCGTTGAAGCGGGCACCGGTGAGGCCGAGCCAGAGTCCGAGCCGCCCCGGCATCCGGCTCAAAAACCAGCTGGCCCCCACATCCGGATAGAGGCCTATGGTCACCTCCGGCATGGCGAACAGACTCTTCTCTGTCACCACCCGAAAAGCGGCCCCGGCAAAGAGGCCGATGCCGCCCCCCATGCAGATGCCGTCCGCCACGCAGACAAGGGGCTTGCCGTAGCAGTGGATGTGATGATCGAGCCGGTACTCCTGCAGGAAGAAGTCGCGGGCATAGCCGAACAATTCAGAGTGGCTCGCCTCCTGCTTGCGGTAATAAAAGGAGCGGATGTCACCACCGGCGCAGAATGCCTTCTCGCCGGCCCCTTGCAACAACACGCAGACGATGGCCGGATCCTGCTCCCAGCGGGTCAACGCCCCCTGCAACAACTGGATCATCTCAAGGCTCAGGGCGTTGAGGGAGGCGGGGCTGTCCAGAGTCAGCATGCCGATGTGGCGGCCATCCGCCGTGGGGTGGGTCTCGATGAGCACGGGCTCACTCATGGGCAGCCCCCGTAGACCGGGTATCTGCCCCTGCGACATGGCGGGTCGCCATCAATACCTCATTCATCCTTCGCTCCCTCACTCTTTCGGTTTGGATTGGTCGTAACGCCAGCGCGGGGCCCGCTTCTCCAGGAAGGCCGCCACCCCTTCGCGCTGATTGGCATCGTCAAACAGGGCGAGAAAGAGGCTGCGCTCGAGTGGCAGCGCCGCGTCCCTGTGGGTGCTTCGCCCCTGATTGATGAGCTGTTTGCAGGCGCGCAGGGCGCTCGGGCTCTGGCGCTCCACCAGCTGGGCCATCTGCTGCGCCGCCTCCCAAGCGTGCCCCTCGGTCACCACCTCCTCCACCAGCCCCATCTCGTAGGCCAGGGTGGCGCTCACCTTCTCGCCGCAGAGGATCATCCGCTTGGCCCAGCCCGGCCCCACCAGCTCGGTGAGGCGCTGGGTGCCGCCGGCGCAGGGCAACAAACCCACCGAGGCCTCTGGCAACCCCAGCTTGGCCTGCTGCTCGGCGATGCGGATGTCGCAGGCCAGCGCAACTTCGAGCCCCCCTCCCATGGCATAGCCGTTGATGGCGGCGATGCTGACCCCGTGAAAGCGGGCCAGCGCCTCGAAGGCGTGGCCAAAGGCCTCGGCCACCTCGCGGGCATGCGCCAGGCTGCCGTCGGCGAACATCTTGAGATCGGCGCCGGCGCAGAAGAATTTCTCTCCAGCACCGCGGATCACCAGGGCCACCACGTCGGGGCGACCATCCAGCTCCACCATCATCTGTAAGAAGGCTTTCAGGCTGGCGAGCGTCCAGGTGTTGGCGGGTGGGTGATCGAGGGTGATGTAGGCCACGTGGCCGTGATATTCGAGCCTGATCCTTGTCATTGCGTTGTCCTTGTCAAAAAACCTGCCCCATGATGACAGGGTTGAATGGAGCCAACCTGCACCTGGCTCACAAAGCCTGAGGACGCGCCGACTGCGTCCTCAGAGCAGGCCCCTCCCGCTACTCCAGCGACAGGCCAGGGTCGGCCAGCAGGCGGCGGGCGATGATGAGCCGCATCACTTCATTCGTCCCTTCCAGAATGCGGTGCACCCGGGTGTCGCGCAGATAGCGCTCGAGCGGATACTCGCGGATATAACCATAGCCGCCAAAGAGTTGCAGGGCGTCGTCGCAGATGCGGTGACCCACGTCGGTGGCAAAACGCTTGGCCATGGCGCACCAGGCGCTCTTGTCCGGGCTGCCCCCATCGAGTTTGGCGGCCGCCTGGCGCACCAGCAGGCGGGCGGCGGCGAGCTCGGTGGCCATGTCGGCCAGGCGAAACTGCACGCTCTGGAATTCGCTGATCGGGTGTCCAAATTGCTGGCGCTGCTGCACATGGGCCAGGGCATCGTTGAGAGCCTGCTGGGCTGTGCCCAGCGAACAGCTGGCGATGTTGATGCGCCCCCCATCGAGCGCCTGCATGGCGAACTTGAACCCTTCCCCCTCCTCCCCCAGCCGGAAGCGAGCGGGAATGCGCACGGCATTGAAGTTCACCTCCCGGGTCGGCTGGCTGTTCCAGCCCATCTTTTCCTCCGCCTTGCCGTAACTCACGCCAGGGGTCTGGGCCGGTACCATGAAGGCAGAGATCCCCTTGGCCCCCTCGCCACCGGTGCGGGCCATCACCACCAGCACGTCGGTGCTGCCGGCGCCCGAGATGAACACCTTGCTGCCGTCGAGGAGGTAATCTTCGCCATCGCGCACGGCGCGGGTCTTGAGGGCCGCAGCGTCGGAGCCCGCCCCCGGCTCGGTGAGGCAGTAGGAGCCCAGCAGCTCGCCGCTGGCGAGCCTGGGTACCCACTCCTCGGCCACCTCGGCAGGCAGCCAGCTGCCCAGCATCCAGCTCACCATGTTGTGGATGGTGAGATAGGCGGTGGTGGAGGTGCAGCCCATGGCGAGGCGCTCGAAGATGAGGCTGGCATCGAGCCGGCTCAGGCCCAGACCGTCATACTGCTCCGGGGTATAGAGGCCGCACAGGCCCAGCGCCGCCGCCTGCTTGATGGTGGGGATGGGGAACTCGTGCTCCCTGTCCCAGTGCGCGGCATGGGGTTTGAGCGCCAGATCGGCGAAGGCGCCGGCCGACTCGACACAGGCCCGTTGGGATTCGGTCAGGGTAAAATCCATCTTGTTCGCTTCCTTTGTACTTGTTCCGTCGATCCGTTGCTGTCAATGGGGGCACCCGGGCAAAGTGGGCAACCCCTGCCGTCAGCGCAGCTGAATGGTCATATTGGGGCCGCTGGGAATGTCTTCGTCGAACCAGCGCTCCGTCACCGTCTTGGTCTCGGTGTAAAAACGCACCGCCTGCTTGCCGTAGGCGTGCAGATCCCCGTAGAAGGAGCCGCGCCAGCCGGTAAAGGAGAAGAACGGCAGCGGCACCGGGATGGGCACGTTGATCCCCACCTGGCCCACCGCCACCTCGTGGCGAAACTTGCGGGCGGCGGCGCCACAGCCGGTGAAGAGGGAGGTGCCGTTGCCATAGGGGTTGGCGTTGATGAGGGCAAGCGCCTCATCCAGGCTCCCCACCTCGAGGCAGGCCAGCACGGGCCCGAAGATCTCCTCCTTGTAGATGCGCATCTCGGGGGTCACGCCGCGAAACAGGGTCGGCCCCACCCAGTTGCCCACCGGGTAGCCGGGGACGTCGCAAAAACGGCCGTCCAGCAGGCACTCGGCTCCCTCGGCAATCCCCGCCTCGATAAGCCCCTCCACCCTGACTTTCGCCTCCGGGCTGATGAGGGGGCCGTAGGCGGCCTCGGGATCGTGCCAGACACCGGGTTTCACCTTGGCGAACTCGGCGGCGAGCTCGGGGATCCACTCCCTGGCGCTCCCCACGAACACCGCCACGCTGATGGCCATGCAGCGCTGACCGGCGGCGCCGACTCCGGCTCCCACCAAGTTGCCGAGCACCTGCGCCTTGTTGGCATCCGGCATGATCACCATGTGATTCTTGGCGCCGACAAAACACTGGGCGCGCTTGAGCTGCGACGTGGCGCTGCGATAGACGTGGCCGCCGACCCGGGCCGAGCCCACGAAACTGACTGCCTTGACATCGGGATGGGCCAGCAGCGCATCCACCTGCTCGGCGCCGCCGTGCACCACCGACAGAATGCCCCTGGGGGCCCCCGCCTCGGTAAACAGCTCGGCCAGGCGCATGGGGGTGAGGGGATCCTGCTCGGAGGGCTTGAGCACAAAGCCGTTGCCGCAGGCCACCGCCAGCGGGAACATCCACAGCGGTATCATGGCTGGGAAGTTGAACGGCGTGATGCCGACGCAGACCCCGAGGGGCTGCACCCAGGAGTGGCCATCCACCCGGCGCGCCACGTTGCCCATGGTCTCCCCCAGGGTCTGACTGGCAATACCGCAGGCCTGCTCCACCACCTCGATGCCGCGCCACACATCCCCCTTGGCATCCGCCAGGTTCTTGCCGGTTTCCTGGGCCAGCAGGGTCGCCAGCTCGTCGTGATGCACTTTCAACAGATGCTGGTAGTTGAACATGACCCGGGCCCGCTCGGGGGCCGGCACCTCCCGCCACAGCAGGTAGGCGTCGTGGGCGGCGCGCACCGCCAGCTCAATTTCCGCAGAGGTAGCTTTCGGCACACGCGCCAGCAGATGCTGGTCCGCCGGGTCGGTCACCTCTATCCACTCGTCGCTTGCGGACGGACACGCCTCGCCACCGATGTAGAGCGGCAGATCCCCGTACTGGGTGTGATGCTGGCTCATGCCCCCCTCCTAGCCCGTTGGCTGGCGATGGCAGGCCACTGCAGGCCGGCCACATCCATGTTGCTGTTGCACATCCTGTTCACTCCTTGCGCTCCTCTGCCCGGGTAGCCCCTTGCGGCGGGCTGCCATCGAATTTACCTTAGACTAACAATCAATTTACGTTTACGCTAACGTAAACTTGAATCACGAATGGACTGACCAATCATCACCCTGATGGCAGGGGAAATCGGCAGTCCACTGCACCAAGGAGAGCACGGATGCATGCCCTGATGGATGAAACCCTCCAGGCCCTGACCGAACAGGTCGAGGCTTTCTGCCAGAAAGTGATCGCACCGCGCGCCAGCGAGATCGATCAGAGCAACGCTTTTCCCCGGGATCTCTGGCCCCGCATGGGTGAGCTGGGGCTGCACGGCATCACGGTGGCGGAGGAGTATGACGGGGTGAACCTCGGCTATCTGGCCCATGTGCTGGTGATGGAGCAGGTGAGCCGCGCCAGCGCCTCGGTCGGCCTCTCCTACGGCGCTCACTCCAACCTCTGCATCAACCAGATCCACCGCCACGGCACCCCTGATCAGAAGGCGAAATATCTGCCCTCCCTCGTCAGCGGCAAACACGTGGGGGCGCTGGCCATGAGCGAGCCGGGTGCCGGCTCCGATGTGGTGAGCATGCGCCTCACCGCGGTGCGCGAGGGGGATCACTTCGTGCTGAACGGCAACAAGATGTGGATCACAAACGGGCCCGATGCCGACACCTTCGTCATCTATGCCAAGACCGATGCCGCTGCAGGGCCCAAAGGTATTTCCGCCTTTATCGTCGAGGCGGGAACTCCCGGTTTTTCCACCGCCCAGAAGCTCGACAAGCTCGGCATGCGCGGATCCAGTACCTGCGAGCTGGTGTTCGACAACTGCCGGGTGCCGCAGGAGAACCTGCTGGGTCCCCTGCACGGCGGGGTCAAGGTACTGATGAGCGGGCTCGACTACGAGCGGGTGGTGCTGGCAGCAGGCCCCCTTGGCATCATGCAGGCCTGCATGGACGTGGTGCTTCCCTATGTGCGCGAGCGCAAGCAGTTCGGCCAGGCCATCGGCGAGTTCCAGCTGGTGCAGGGCAAGCTCGCCGACATGTATACCCGTCTCGCCAGCAGCCGGGCGCTGGTCTATTCGGTGGCGAGCGCCTGCGATCAGGGCCGCACCAGCCGCAAGGATTGCGCCGCCGCCATCCTGTTTGCCGCCGAAAATGCCACCCAGATGGCCCTCGATGCCATCCAGCTGCTCGGCGGCAACGGCTACATCAACGAATACCCCACAGGCCGCCTGCTGCGGGACGCCAAACTCTACGAAATCGGCGCCGGCACCTCGGAGATCCGCCGCTGGCTCATCGGCCGCGAGCTGATGGGGGATAATGCATGAGCAGGATCCACTCCCGTCTCGACACCGCGAGCCCCGACTATGAGGCCAATCGTGCCGCCATGCAGGCACTGGTCGACGATCTCAATGCCCGCCTGGAGGAGATAGCCTTGGGCGGCGGTGCTGCCAACAAGGCCCGCCACCAGGCCCGTGGCAAGCTGCTGCCCCGGGAGCGCATCGACCAGCTGCTGGACCCGGGTTCCCCCTTTCTCGAACTGTCGGCGCTGGCTGGCTGGCAGGTCTATGACGAACCGGTGCCCGCTGCCGGCATCCTCACCGGCATCGGACGGGTCTCGGGGCGCCTGTGCATGCTGGTGGTGAATGACGCCACCGTGAAGGGCGGCACCTACTACCCCCTCACGGTGAAAAAGCACCTGCGCGCCCAGGCCATTGCCGAGCGACTGCGCCTCCCATGCCTCTATCTGGTGGATTCCGGCGGTGCCTTCCTGCCCATGCAGGACGAGGTGTTCCCCGACCGGGAGCATTTTGGCCGCATCTTCTACAACCAGGCTCGCATGTCGGCCCAGAGCATCCCCCAGCTGGCGGTGGTGATGGGACTCTGTACCGCCGGGGGTGCCTACGTGCCCGCCATGGCGGACGAGTCGATCATGGTCAGGGAACAGGCCACCCTCTTTCTGGCGGGCCCGCCCCTGGTCAAGGCCGCCACCGGTGAGGAGATCAGCGCAGAAGCCTTGGGCGGCGCCGAGGTGCACTGCGTCCACTCCGGGGTGGCGGATCACATGGCCAGGGACGATGCCCATGCCCTGGCCATCACCCGCACCCTGGTAAGCAACCTGGGTGACAACCAGACGGCGGCGTCACCCGCCCCATCCGCTCCCTCCTATGATGAGCCGCACTACCCCATCGAGGAGCTCTACGGCCTGGTGGGCACCAGTCTCAAGCGCCCCTATGACGCACGAGAATTGATCGCCCGACTAGTGGATGGCTCTGTGTTTGACGAATTCAAGGCGTTGTTCGGCACTACCTTGGTGACGGGTTTTTCCCGCATTGAGGGCATGCAGGTGGGGATCCTCGCCAACAACGGCGTGCTGCACAGCGACAGCGCCCAGAAGGGGGCCCACTTCATCCAGCTCTGCAACCAGCGGGGGATCCCGCTGCTGTTTCTGCAAAACATCACCGGCTTTATGGTGGGGAGTACGGCGGAGAAAGAGGGGATCGCCAAGCACGGCGCCAAGCTGGTGACCGCCGTGGCCTGCAGCCGGGTGCCCAAGATCACTCTGATCGTCGGCGGCAGCTTCGGTGCCGGCAACTACGGCATGTGCGGGCGCGCCTATGAACCGGATTTTCTCTTCAGCTGGCCCAACAGCCGCATCTCCGTCATGGGGGGCGAGCAGGCGGCCGGGGTGCTGGTGCAGGTGCGCCGGGACAAGCTGGCCGCCGAGGGCAAGACTCTGGGCGAGCCGGAGGCGGCCGCCATTCGCGCCCCGGTGATCGCGCAGTACGAGCGCCAGGGTCACCCCTATTACGCCAGTGCTCGCCTGTGGGATGACGGCGTCATCGACCCGGCCCAGAGCCGCACCGTGCTCGCCCTGGCGCTGGCGGCCTGCCAGGGGGCCGAGCCGGGCCCCGGGCAGTACGGCATCTTCCGGATGTAAGGAGTTCATATGTCAGACCCGCTCTTCAACGATCCCCTTGCCCATTTTCGCCTGGAGCGCCACGGCCCGGTGATCGAGCTGGTGCTCGCCCGCCCGGCCCGTCACAACGCCCTCGATGCCGACCTGATGCAAGGGCTGCTCGACTGCCTCGACGAGCTGACCCACGGCCAGCCCCTCGCCGACCGCCCCCACGTGCTGCTGCTGCGCGCCGAGGGGCCGCATTTTTGCGCGGGCGCCGATCTCGAGTGGATGCGCAAGATGGCAGGGGAAGCGTTCGACCCCCGCGCCTTTGACAAGAATCGCGAGGACGCCCGGGTGCTGGCCCACCTGATGCAGGCACTGGACGAGCTGCCCTTCCCCACGGTAGCCCTGGTGCAGGGGGCCGCCTACGGCGGCGCCTTAGGCCTTGTCTGCGCCTGCGACATCGTGCTGGCCAGCGAAAATGCCCGCTTCTGCCTCTCCGAGGTGACCCTGGGACTGGTGCCTGCGGTGATCAGCCCCTACGTGGTGCGCGCCATGGGGATGCGCCAGGCCCGCCGCTACATGCTGAGCGCAGAGCCTTTCGATGCCATCACCGCCTGCCGACTCAACGTGGTGCACAGGCTCAGCCAGCCTGATCAGTTGCTGGCGGAGGGACGCGCCATGGCCCTGCGGTTGTGTCGCAACGGCCCCCAGGCGATGAAGGAGACCAAGCGGCTGCTGGCCGCCCTCGAAGGGCGCCCAGGCCACCAGCACGAAGAGCAGACCGTCGAGACCATCGCCCGGGTACGGGTCGGTCTCGAGGCCCAGGAGGGGATCCAGGCCTTCTTCGACAAACGCCCCCCAACCTGGCGCCCCCGTTTCAAGGACGAAGCATGACTCAATACCACCTCATCAAGCACCTGCTGATCGCCAACTGTGGTCAATATAACGGGAGTGTGGATCAACACGCTTCGCACTTGTGCGCCTTGAACAACAGGGAGGCAGCATGACCCATCACACTCCCATCAAGCGCCTGCTGATCGCCAATCGCGGTGAAATCGCCGTGCGCATCATCAAGACAGCACGGCGCCTCGGCATTCACACCATCGCCCTCTACTCGGACGCCGATGCCCGCGCCATGCACGTGCGCGAAGCCGACGAAGCCTGGCATCTGGGGCCGGCCCCCGCCCGGGAGAGCTACCTCGACACCGGCAAGGTGCTCAAGATTGCCAAAGAAGCGAATGCCGACGCCATCCACCCGGGCTACGGTTTCCTCTCCGAGAACAGCGACTTTGCCACCGCCTGCGAGCAGCGGGGCGTGCGCTTTGTCGGCCCAAGCGGCGCCGCCATCCTCGCCATGGGGGACAAGTCGGGGGCCAAAGGGCTGATGCAGGCAGCCGGCGTCCCCGTGCTGCCCGGTTATCACGGCGCGGATCAGCATCCCGACTTTTTGCGCGATCAGGCGAGCCAGGTGGGCTTCCCGCTCCTTATCAAGGCGGCCAGCGGCGGCGGTGGCAAGGGGATGCGGCGGGTCGATCAGCTGGCCGACTTTGACGACGCCCTGGCGGCGGTCAAGCGGGAGGCGAGTGCCGCCTTTGGCGACGACCATGTGCTGCTGGAGCGCTATCTCCCCCGCGCCCGTCACGTGGAGGGGCAGGTCTTTGCCGATGCCCTTGGCAACGCCATCTATCTGGGGGATCGGGACTGCTCCTTGCAGCGCCGCCACCAGAAGGTGATCGAGGAGGCCCCCGCCCCCGACATCTCCCCTGCCCTGCGCCGCGCCATGGGCGAGGCGGCCGTGGCGGCGGCCAAGGCCATCGCCTATCGGGGGGCGGGCACCATCGAGTTTTTGCTCTGCGGGGAGGAGTTCTTCTTCATGGAGATGAACACCCGGTTGCAGGTGGAGCACCCGGTTACCGAGGCCATCACAGGCCAGGATCTGGTGGCCTGGCAGCTGGCGGTGGCCGAGGGCAAACCGCTGCCCCTCACCCAGGAACAGGTGGTGCTGCGTGGCCACGCGGTGGAGGCGCGCCTCTACGCCGAAGACGTGGCCGCCGGTTTTCTGCCAGCGAGCGGCCCCATCCACTGGCTCACCTGGCCCAAGGGGGTGCGCATCGACACCGGCGTCACCGCTGGCGATGAGGTGAGCCCCTATTACGACCCCATGATCGCCAAGCTCGTCGCCCACGCACCGAGCCGCAGCGAAGCCTTTGCCACCCTGGCCGATGCCCTGGCAGCCCTGGATCTCGGCCCTCTGGTGCACAACGGCCCGCTCCTGCAGCGCCTGTGCGAAGCGCCAGAGGTGCTGGCGATGCGCCACCACACCCAGTGGCCCATTCCCACCGACACCCTGCCCGTTCCTGCGCTCGCCTGGCCCCTCGCCACCCTCTGGCTCGCCACTTGCGAGCGCGATGCCTCCCCCTGGCAGCAGGCCGCAGGCTTTCGGCTGGGCCCCACCCGCCGCTTTTGCGCCACGGTGCGCATCGGCGAGGAGACCCGCACTCTCACCCTCGCCGAGCGGGCAGGCAGCCTACTCTGGCAAGGCGAGCAGATCCCGTTTGAACTCGGGTCAGAACAGATCCGCCTGTGCCAGGGTGGACATTGGCAGCGCTATCCGGTGCAGCCCCTCGGCGAGGACGCCTATTTGCTGCACCTGGCGGGCAGGCGCATCCGCTTCTCGCTCGATGATCAGCATCATCAGCTCCACCATGATCACGACACGAGCCATGTCCCGGGCATCCTGGCCCCCATGCACGGCATCGTGGTGGCGCTGCAGGTCGAGGCCGGCCAGCCGGTCAGCAAGGGGCAACCCCTGCTGGTGCTGGAGGCAATGAAGATGGAGCACGTCCTCAAAGCTGACCGGGACGGGGTGATTGAGGCCCTGCAGTGCCGCCAGGGCGAACAGGTGAGCCAGGGCGCCGTGCTGGTGCGCTTTGCCGAGGACCATACCGCGCAGGAGGAGCGCTCATGAGCCACACGCACGAGAACCGGGACGACAAGGTCAGCCTGGTGGAGATGGGGCCGCGGGACGGCCTGCAAAATGAGACCGCCACCCTCTCCCTGGCGCAGCGGCTGGCGCTCATCGCCCACCTGGCCGAGAGCGGGTTGCAGCGCATCGAGGTGGGGGCCTTCGTGTCGCCCAAGAAGGTGCCGCAGATGGCGGATTCCGCCGCACTCTTTAATGCCCTGCCGCGCAGGGGGCCGACCCGCTATGGCGCCCTGGTGCCCAATCTGCAGGGTCTGCAGGCCGCCGTCGCCGCACGCGCCGACGAGATAGGTCTCTTCACCGCCTGCTCGGACGGCTTCACCCGAGCCAACATCGGCATCAGCGTGGAGGAGTCCCTGGTGCGCTTCGCTCCCCTGGTGCAGGAGGCGCGCAGCCTCGGCATCAAGGTGCGCGGCTACCTCTCCACCGTCATCGCCTGCCCGTTCGACGGCCCGACCCGCCCGAAACGGGTCGCCGCCCTTGCCGAGCGGCTGCTGGATCTGGGCTGCCATGAGATATCCCTCGGCGACACCATCGGCGTCGGCACCCCGGGCACCGTGGCTCCCATGCTGGATGCGGTGCTGCACGAGATCCCGGCGGGCCGGCTTGCGGTTCATTTTCACGACACCTACGGCCAGGGGCTGGCCAACCTGCTGCCGGCGCTCGAGCGCGGGATCCGCACCATCGACTGCTCGGTGGCCGGGCTCGGCGGCTGCCCCTATGCCCCCGGTGCCTCCGGCAATGTGGCGTCGGAAGAGGTGGTCTATCTGCTGCACGGCCTTGGCATGAGCACCGGCGTCGACCTCGACCAGCTGGCCGCCACCGGCCAGTGGGTGAGCGAGCTGCTGGGGCGCCCCAACGGCTCCCGGGTCGGCCAGGCCCTGCACGGGAGGGGGCGGCGCTTCGCACAAGAGCGTGAGCAGCGCCCCCCGGGAGGCCATCATGCATCATGAACCCGGCCCTTGCCGCGGGGCCAGGACCCCGCCAGCTCATCAGGAGGGCGCACCATGAGAGCCAGACACGCCAGTGGCAAGGAGAGGACCTACAGCATCTCGGAGCTGGCCCAGGAGTTCGACATCACCCCCCGCACCATCCGCTATTACGAGGACGAGGGGCTCATCACCCCGACCCGGGAGGGGCAGACCCGTATCTACAGCCACAAGGACAGGATCCGCCTGAAACTGACCCTGCGCGGCAAGCGCCTCGGGTTCAGCCTGGCGGAGATCCGCGAGCTGTTCGACATGTACGACACCGACCGCTCCAGCCGGATGCAGCTTCACTCCATGATCCAGCTCATCGAGGCCAGACGCCACTCCCTGCGCCAGCAACTGGAGGACATCCAGATGGTGATGGCCGAGCTCGATGCCGCCGAGCAGCGCTGCATCCACTCCCTCGGCGGCTTGAAAACCGACGGGGATTGACAGACTCTGGGGGTATCTCGCCCCCGGTATCCCGGTTTTCCAGTGGATATTCGCAGTGGCAGGCCCTGACCCGGCAACCCCCTTGTTCCCCACATCGCCCGTCACGGCATGCCGGACAGACTGGGCGGTTTGGGCAAGCGGCGAGGTGGGGCAAACGGGGGAAATCCGGCCTTGGTCGCACAATAATTCCCCAGCCCGGTCAGAGTGCGGCGCACCTCATGAGTCCTTCCCATGAACCGGGCACGATTAATTGCTACCATATGCGCATCAAATGGAGACCATCATGCTCAAGCCTCTGCCCGCTCGTCTGCTGCGCTATGCCCTCTATCTTCTCGCGCTCCTGCTCATCGGCATCACCATCCTGCTCTGGCAGGCGCCGACCCTCATCCAGCGCCATCTCCCCGGCTGGCTTGCCACCCATTACGGTCTGCACCTCTCCCTTGGCAAGATAGAGGTGGGGATCCGCTCCCCCTCCCTCGTGCTGGGGCCCAGCGCCCTGCTCGATGACAAGCAGCAAGCACTGGTGTCATTTGAAGAGCTGAAGCTCATTCCCGCCTTGAAAGCGAGCTGGCAGCAGCGCGCCCTGGTACTGGAAGAGGCCACCCTGACCGCCCCCAGGGCAGATCTGGTGCGCCTCGAGGATCTCAAGGGGGAGGCACGCTTCAACCTGACCGATGCACTGGCCTCCCTGCTCGCCCCTGCGCCGGAGCAAACACCGCCAGCTAGCGCCGAGCCCGTGCTGGTGACCATCGGCAAGCTGTCCGTCGAGCAGGGCCGGCTCAGCTACCGGGACAGCCGCAAGCAGAGCAGCCCGGGGTGGGTCCCGCCCCTCACCCTGGACAAGCTCGCCCTGCACCTGCCCGGCTTTTCCAGCGCAGAGGGGGTGCTCAACCCCTATCGCCTGAGCGCCACCGTCAACGAGAAGAGCCCCCTCAAGGCCGAAGGGGAATTCGACATGATGAGCGGCGCCGGCAAGGGCAACCTCAGCCTTGGCAAGGTGGCCATCGCCCCCTTCGCCCCCCTCTGGGCCCCCTATCTCAAGGCGACCCTCGCCAAAGGGGAGGCCAGCGCCGAGCTCGCCTATCGCCTCACCCAGGGCAAGCAGGGACTGGACTGGCAGTTGTCAAAGGGCAAGCTGACCCTGGCCAACTGGCAGCTCACACGCAACAAGGGGGAGGAATTTGCCCGCTTCAAGCAGTTGGCGCTGACCGGGATCCGCATCGATGGCAACAAGCAGCGCCTTGAGCTCGATGCCGCCACCCTCAAGAGCCCGGCCATCACCGCCGTCCTCGACCAACAGCAACAACTGGATCTCGCGGACCTGTTGATCCCCCAGAAGACCCCCAAGGGGGGCAAACAACCGGCCACCCCCGCCAAGCCCTGGCAATGGGCCCTCAAGCAGACCCGCATCGACCAGGGCAGCCTCACTCTGACCGAAGCCACCAGCGGCAAGCCCCTGAAACGGGCCATCTCCGCCCTCGCCCTCACCCTGGGGCCCCTTGGCAGCCAGACCGCCCAACCCAGCCCCCTCACCCTCAACGCAACCCTCGACACCAGGACGACGGTGGCGTTTGACGGCACCCTGGGGCTGACCCCCTTCACCCTGAACGGCGCCATCCGCCAGCAGGGGCTGCCGCTGACCCTGGCTCAACCCTACCTGCAGGATCTGCTGCGCATCAGCGTACGGGACGGCGAGCTTGCCAGCCGCACCAGGCTGGACCTGGCCACCGACCGCCAGGGGGCCATCAGCAAGCTGGAGATAAGCGGTGGACTCGAGGTCGCGGGGCTCAACGTGTTGGATCGGGCCGACAACCAGCGCCTGCTCCAGATAGAGAATCTGCAATTGAGCGGCCTGCACTATGATGGCCTGAGCCAGCAACTGCGCATCGCCGACATCCTGCTGAGCAAACCCTATGCCCGCATCGAGATCAACGAAGAGGGGATCACCAACGTGCAGCAACTGCTGCTGCCGCAACCCGCCGCGAACGCCAGGGAGAGCGCCCCCGCCCCGCACATCGTCATCGATCAGATCCGTACCGCCCAGGGCAACCTGCGCTTCGCCGATCGCAGCCTGAGCCCGGAGTTCGTGGTGGACATCGCCTCCCTCGACGGCCAGAGCCGCCATATCAGCAACACCCCGGGGCAGCGCTCCGAGCTCGCCTTCAACGGCAAGGTGGACCGCTACGCCCCCGTCACCATCCGGGGGGCGCCAACCTGCTCATCGAGGATCCCGTGCTGGATGTGGCCGTGGCCTTCAACAATCTGGAGCTCACCACCTTCACCCCCTACTCCAGCACCTATGCAGGCTATGCCATCGACAAGGGGCAGCTCTCCATGAAACTCAACTACAAGCTGCAGGGCAACCGGCTGGAGGGGGACAACGACATCACCATCAAGAAGCTGCAACTCGGGGAGAAGGTCAAGAGCGAGCAGGCCAAGGATCTGCCCCTCGGCCTCGCCATCGCCCTGCTGAGCGATTCGAACGGCGTCATCAAGATGAACCTCAAGGTGAAGGGCAATCTGGATCAGCCTGATTTCAGCCTGGGCAACATCTTCTGGGACGTGCTCGGCAATACCCTCGGCAAGGCCATCACCTCCCCCTTCTCCCTGCTTGCGTCCTTGACGGGGGGCACCAAGGATCTCGACGAGCTCCCCTTCCTACCTGGCGATCCCGCCCTGACCCCGACCCAGCAGACCAAGCTGACCACCCTCGCGCAGGCCCTCAAGGAGAGGCCCAAGCTCAGCATGAACATTCGCGGCAAGGTCAACTTCAACGAAGAGCGCCCCATCCTCCAGCGCCAGAAGCTTGAGCGGCTGCTGGCCAAGACCACCGGCAGCCCGGTGGATTTGACGCTGCTGGAGCAGGATCCCGCCATGCAATCCGCACTGGCAGAGGCCTATGAAGCTAAGTTCAACGAAGATCTCGGGGATCTGGCCGACCGGTTGCGACTCGATGAAGGGAGCGAGGCCCTGCGCGCCCAGGCGGTGCTCCTGCTACGGGATCAGCAGCTCATCACCGCCAAGTCCCTGCGAAACCTCGCCATGCGCCGCGCCCAGAACACCAAGGAGTATCTGGTGGATACCCAGGGCATCGCGCCGGAGCGCCTCTTCGTGCTCGACAGCCAGGTGAAGGAGACGGACAAGGAAGCCAAGGTGGTGCTGACCCTGGACAACTGATCCGGCGCCCGCCGGATGCCCCTCTTGTTTGCCCCGACGGCATATGGCCCAAGGGGCTCCCACCCCCGACCCCCACCGGATAACGCCTTCCTGGCCATTTAAGGTGCCCACCGCCCAGATACCCGTGCGGTGCCAGTTGCTCGACCCTTTCTCATCCCTTTCTTTCCCGCCGGAGCGAGCGGGCGGTGGCTGGTCCCGCGCTTTGCCCCTGCTGTTCCCTTTGTGCCTAGCGGCGGCGACATCATGGTGGAGCTGCCTTATCCCTGCTTGCCTCCCCTTCTCTAACCTCCCCCGACCCCTGCCATCAGGATTTATCTCTCGCTAGCCGTCTCGAAAGATCTCGTTATCCCGTTATCCCGTTATCCCGTTATCCCGTTATCCCGCATGTCGGCATGTCGGCATGTCGGCATGTCGGCATGTCAAAATAGATGGCCCGATTAGATATACAGTGTCTAATCGGGCCAATCCTGAACACCCTCTCGCGCACGCCAAAGGGCCAACCCCGCGCCCCCCTTCCATTTCGAAGCGTCTTTACTGGGCCCATGGCCCATCCCGCCTCTGGCTTTCTGACAAGGGCAGCCTCTGATCCTGCCCGTTAATCTTGCGCCCCTTTCGCCCGTGGCAGTCAACACAGCGCGCCTGCGGGTTTCTCAGGCGCCCCGCCCTTGTGTAGGGAACACGGTGGCGAGCGCGGGGTTGACGAGAAAATGGGGAGCGCAACGGACACTGCGATGGCAAGCGATACGGGAGGTCCATGCGCCACAAACAGGAGGGAAACACTCTGGTCTGATGGCATATGAACTCATTTTTCAATCAAACCGCCATGACGCGACCATCCGGGGCGCGTTTCCCTCACCAGTCCCAGTCACCATCGTCGTTGCCGACTTTCATGCCAAGTTGCCTTTTATACAAAATCGCAACGTTGAAAACGTTTTTCATTCACCACTCGTCTACCTGAATGGCACGAATGGTTGGCCACTTAAACTTTCGTGTTCTTTTTTTACCATTTCTGTGTGTCCCCCCCTTGCCCGGGACCCTGAGCCTGCCTAAAATCGCGCGTCTTTTATCAACCCCACCTCTATTGTTGGAGAACACCACGTGAGCGAAAAATTGGCCAACCCTGCCCCTCTGGGTCTGATGGGTTTCGGTATGACCACCATTCTGCTGAACATCCATAACGCAGGTTTCTTCCCCATCAGCGCCATGATCCTGGCCATGGGTCTGTGCTATGGCGGTCTGGCCCAGATCATCGCCGGCATCATGGAGTACAAGCGTGGCAACACCTTCGGTGTCACCGCCTTCATCTCCTACGGCACCTTCTGGTGGAGCCTGGTGTTCCTGCTGGTGATGCCGACCATGGGTCTGGCCGAGGCCACCCCGCACGCCTACATGGGCTGGTACCTGCTGATGTGGGGCATGTTCACCCTGTTCATGCTGATCGGGACCGTCAACTTCCCCCGCGTGAAGCAGTTCGTGTTCGCCTCCCTGACCGTGCTGTTCTTCCTGCTGGCTGCCCGTGACTTCACCGGCAGTACCCTGATCGGCACCATCGCCGGTTTCGAAGGCATCATCTGCGGCGCCAGCGCCATCTACCTGGCCATGGCCACCGTGATCAACGAGCAGTTCGGTCGCACCGTGCTGCCCATCGGCGAGCAGAAGAAAGCCGCTCCCGCCCAGCTCAAAGCCGCTGCCTAAGCACCCGGCGACATCGCTGTCACGAAAAAGGCACCCTCAGGGGTGCCTTTTGTGTTTCTGCCGCCCGGACGCAGTGCCGGTCAGCCCTGCGCTCCGGGATCTCCGGCCAGCAACCGGGTGGCCGGGTAGCGGGCAGCGGGATCCTGACCGTAGAAGCGGGCGAACTGGTCATAGACCGCAGGGTAGACGACACGCAGACGCAACGGATCGGTGAAGAAGCTCTCGCTGCACACCGCGAAGAATTCGGCGGGGTGCGAGGCGGCGTAGGGGTCTATCTCGGTCACCTCCTCTCTGGTCAACTGATCGTTCATCTCGTCAAACGCACCTTGCAGCGCCCGGGTCCATTGCTGGGGATCCATGCCCCGCGGCAGGGGCGGTGCACCGTCCGCATCCCCTCCCAGCATGTCGAGCTTGTGGGCAAGCTCATGGATCACCAGGTTGAATCCGTCCCAGTCCCCGTCCTGCTGCAATTCGCTCCAGGCCAGCACCAGTGGCCCCTGGGGCCAGGATTCACCGGCGTTCTCCTCTTCAAATTCGCTCACCAGCCCGAACTCGTCCTGCACCTCCTGACGACGGGTCACGGGCTCGGGGATGATGATCACCTCGTGGAAACCTCGATACCAATCGAACCCCAGGTGCAGGATGGGCAGCACTGCCTGCAGGGCCAGCACCCCCTGCTGGCGGGGCGTCAGTTCCACCCCGATCTGGGTGAGGGTCTTGCGCGAGAGAAAATGGCGCGCCAGCTCCATCAGCCTCTGCGCCTCTTCTTCTTCAAGCCCCTGCAAGATGGGCACCGCCGCCAGCGCCTCGCGCCACTCCTGCTCTTCTGGGAGACGAGGCTCCCGGGGAGATGCACCACCCAATACCTCTTTCAACCTGGACCAGAACACACAGACTCCTCTTGCCAATCAGACAGCTTTCACAAAACGTTTCGGACGCTCGCAATACCCTTGCGCCAGATAAAATCGGTGCGCCCCTTCGCGCTTGAGGCTGCTGGAGAGCTCCAGCTGGCCGCACCCCAGAGCTGCCGCCCGCTGCTCTGCCGCCGCCAGCAGCAGGGCCCCGATGCCCCCGCCCCTTGCACCCTCATCGACAACCAGCGCCGAGATCAGGCCCCAGGCTGGTGCAAGGTGCATGGGTTGCAAGTGGTGCCACACCAGCACCCCCACCGGGATCCCCTCGCACAGGGCTACCAGTACCTCCCGCGCCGGATCGGGCTGGGCCAGCCTGGCGCTGACCGCCCCGTCAGGGTTGGGGTAGCCCAACTGGGCAAACAACCCCGTCAATCCGGCCCCATCCGCCTCCCCGGCGAGGCGAATGATGTATCTGTTTTCCCTTGTTGCCACTCCTGGCCTCCTATTTGCATTACCTCAATCAGCCCTCTGGGCATGGCAAAGCGGCAGATGATGGGTATGTACCGAATCTTGTCCAGTTCCATTCACCATTTGTTAATGTCAATTCACAAATTAACAAAGCCACAACACTTTTCACTAGGAAGGCCCTGAACAAACCGATATGTTAAATCCCGCGGACTAACCAGTCGAAAGTCCCGCACAATCCTGAGTGACCCCCTTGGTCACCGCATATTTCAATGTTAAGGGAGCGAGGCATATAGACCTCGCCAAGACAGCGCAACAAAGGAGTTGTTGTACATGAATGAGATCGTCAATGCCATCAATGGCGTGATTTGGAGCCCAGCGCTCATCTATCTGTGTCTGGGGGTAGGCCTCTACTTCTCCCTGCGCAGCCGTTTCCTGCAACTGCGCCACTTGAAAGGCATGATACGCCTGATGTTTCAGGGCAAGGGCAACGATGCCGGTGTCTCCTCCTTCCAGGCACTCTCCATGACCCTGGCCGGTCGCGTCGGTACCGGCAACATCGCCGGTGTGGCCACTGCCATCACCTTCGGCGGCCCGGGCGCCCTGTTCTGGATGTGGATGGTCGCCTTCCTTGGCGCCAGCTCCGCCTTCGTGGAGTCCACCCTGGGCCAGGTCTACAAGGAGAAGATCAACGGTGAATATCGCGGCGGTCCGGCCTTCTACATCGAGAAGGGCCTGGGCATGAAGTGGTATGCCTGGACCTTCGCCATCGCCACCATCTTCGCCTGCGGCGTGCTGCTGCCGGGCGTGCAGGCAAACTCCATCGGCTCCAGCCTGCAGACCGCCTTTGCCATCGACCCCAACGTGACCGCCGCCGGTCTGGCGCTGCTGCTCGGTTTCATCATCTTCGGCGGCGTCAAACGCATCGCCAATTTCGCCAGTACCGTGGTGCCCTTCATGGCGCTGGGTTACATCATCGTGGCCTGCGTCATCATCGCCCTGAACATCGGCCAACTGCCGGGCGTGATCCTGCTCATCTGGAAGAGTGCCTTCGGGATGGAAGCCGGCTTCGGCGCCATTCTGGGTCTGGCCATCATGTGGGGTGTCAAGCGCGGGGTCTACTCCAACGAAGCCGCCCAGGGGACTGGCCCCCACGCCTCCTCCGCCGCGGCGGTGAGCCACCCGGCCAAGCAGGGCCTGGTGCAGGCGTTCTCCGTCTATATCGACACCCTGTTCGTCTGCTCCGCCACCGGCTTCATGCTGCTCATCACTGGCCTGTACAACGTGCAGGGTCCGGACGGTGCCGCCCTCTACACCGGCATCGCCGGCATCGCGGCAGGCCCCGGCTATGTGCAGACCGCCATGGAGAGCATGATGCCAGGCTTTGGCAACTACTTCGTCGCCATCGCCCTGTTCTTCTTCGCCTTCACCACCATCGTGGCCTACTACTACATCGCCGAAACCAACATCGCTTTTGTCAACCGCAAGATTAACCGCCCCTGGCTCACCTTCCTGCTGAAGATTGCGCTGATGGCTGCCACCGTCTACGGCACCGTCAAGACCGCCGATCTGGCCTGGGGCCTGGGTGACATCGGGGTCGGCCTGATGGCCTGGCTCAACATCGGTGCCATCCTGATGCTGCAAAAGCCGGCTTTCGCCTGTCTGAAAGACTACGAGGCACAGCTGGCCAAGGGTCTGGATCCCGTGTTCCACCCGGAAAAGCTCGGCATCAAGAACGCGGACTACTGGATTGAAAACCGCGCCGAAGTAAACCTGATGCGCGAGCAAACCGGCCACCCCTTCGAGGCGGACCCGGATACCGTTGCCAAGTAATCAGACGGCACAATGCAAAATGGCAGCTTCGGCTGCCATTTTCATTTGTGTTGGATGGGTGAGGGGTTCAAAGCGCGTTGCGGCGCGGTCCGAATGGCAGGCGCCAGCGAAACAGGCTGTTGAGGGTCGCCCGCCACTGGTTGGGGCGCCCCAGGATCTGCCTCTGCAACCGGGTCTCTTCCTTGAGCATGGCCTCGTCACTGCGAGCCCAGGCCTGGGTGTAGAGCTGCTTGATCCCCGCCAGCGCATCCGGCGACTTGGTGATCAGGGTCCGGGCAAAGGCCCGCGCCTCTTCCAGGGGATCCGCGCACACCCGGCTCACCAGGCCGAGGGACTTGGCTTCGCTGGCTTCCAGCTCGCGCCCGCTCATGGCAAGCTCCATGGCGGTATCCATCCCCATCAGGTTGCGCAGGGTGACGCTGCCGCTCATGTCGGGGATGATGCCCCACTTGATCTCCATCACCGAGAAGCGGCAATCCGGGGTGCTGAAGCGAAAATCGGCGCCGAGCGCTATTTGCAGGCCGCCGCCAAAACAGACCCCCTGGGTCACCGCAATCACGGGCACCGGCAGTTGATGCCAGCCATAGGCCACCCGCTGGGCCAGGTTGGTCGCCTCGTCCGCCTCGCGCTTGAGGATCTCCAGCGCCGCCACAGGCTGCCTCAGCATGGATTTCACATCCAGCCCGGCGCAGAACGCCCGCCCCTCCCCGTGCAGGATCACGGCCCGCAGCCCTTTTTGCCGGGATAGCGCGTTCAGCGTCTCGTCGATGGCGTCGAACATGGCCCGATCCAGCGCGTTGAGCTTGTCCCCCCGGCAGAGCATCACCTCGGCGATCCCCTCCTGAAACACCCATTTGACCCTTGGCTTTTCCATCTCCGTCTTCGTCCTTTTGATTCAACTGGTCATACCACAACGTTACCAGAGTGTTATGGGCAGGTACAGGGAGGCCGCCCCGGGCCTGCGACTAAAGTCGGCTGGCCCGGTGGTAGAGCCTTTGTCAGACTGGCCCCATGGTCACGGTGGAGCCTCTCATGTCACTTCTGTTCAATTTTGCCCGTCCACCGTTCGACGGCCTGGACGAGGAGGCACGCCAGCGGCTCGGTCAGCACCTCAGCATCTGCTACTTTCGCGCGGGCCAGACGGTGCAGCACGCCGGGGAGGAGCCCGCCGGGCTCTACCTCATCATCAAGGGGGCCGTGGAAGAGTCTGCCCCCCATCAATCCTTTGGCGACTATGGCGAGGGGGACATGTTCGACGTCCGTGCCCAGTTTGACGGGCACTGCCGCCACCGTTTCGCCGCCCTGGAAGATACCCTCTGCCAGCTCATTCCCCGCCCCGTCTTTCTGGCCCTGTGCGACGCGCACCCCCATATCGCCCGCTACTTCACCGCCACCCTGGCGGAGCGCCAGCGGGAGCAGGAGCGGCGCAGCCAGCTCGGGCAGCAGAACCTGGCGGAGTTCATCCTGACCCGCATCGCTCCCGACCATCTGCAGGCGCCGCTCATCGTGGAAAGCAGCCTCTCGCTCCTGGCCGCCACCGAGGCCATGGTGGCCAGGGGCACCGACTGCCTGCTCTATCCCGGAGCAGACGGCAGCCTGAGCCTGGCCACCCGCAAGACCCTGCTCCACGCCCTCACCCTCAAGGGATTGCCGCTCAGTGCGCCGCTGGCGGTGCTGACCCCCACCCCGCTGACGGGTCTGCCACTGGGGAGCTATCTGTTCGATGCCCTGCTGCTGATGACCCGCCACCGCATCAAGCGCCTGGTCATCTGGCAGGGGCAGGAGGTGGCAGGCATCCTGCATTTGACCCAGGTGCTCGGGCTCTTCTCCACCCACTCCCATGTGTTGACCCTGCGCATCGCCCGCGCCGACTCCCCGGCCGCCCTCGAGGCGGTCGCCCGGGAGCAGCAGCAGCTCATTCGCTCCCTGTTTGCCCAGGGGATCCACACCCTGTTCCTGATGAAGCTCATCGCCACCATCAACGAGCAGTTGATCGCCAAGGCCTTTTCCCTGGTGATCCCCGCGGCGCAGCAAGAGCAGGTGTGCCTGCTGATGCTGGGGTCGGAGGGGCGTGGCGAACAGATCCAGAAAACCGATCAGGACAATGCCCTGATCCTGCCGGATGGCCTGCCGTGGCCCACCCAGTCGGCGGATCTGGCCGCCTTCAGCGCCCTGCTGGCGCGCCTGGGTTATCCCCCTTGCCCGGGCAGGGTGATGGTCAACAACCCGGCCTGGGTGAAGCCGCTTGGCGGCTGGCTGCAAGGGATAGAGCAGGCCTGTGTGCGCGCCAGCGAAGCGGATCTGCTCTGGCTCGCCACCCTGGCAGATGCCCAGGCCATCACGGGAGATCGCGCCCGGCTCGCCCCCGTCGCCCGTCACCTGCGGGCCTGCCTCGCCGACCGGCCGGATCTGCTGGCGGAGATGGCAAGGGCCGCCGTCGCCTTTCACGCCCCCCTCACCCTCTTTGGCAGGCTGGAGCAAGCCCCGGAGGGGCTGGATCTCAAGCGGGGCGGCCTCTTCCCTCTGGTCCACGGCGTCCGGGTACTCTCCCTGGAGGCGGGGATCCTGGAGACCTCGACCACGGGGCGCATCGAGGCCCTGGTGGGCCAGGGACGCCTCAGCCGGGACTATGGCACCAATCTGGCGGAGGCCTTCCGGCTGTTCATGCGGCTTCGGCTGCGCAGCCAGTTGCAGGAGGGAGACGGACGGGTGCGGGTGGCCGACCTCGGCCCCGCAGAGCGGGATCTGCTGCGCCATGCCCTGCACCAGGTGAAGAAGTTCCAGCAATGGCTCACCTTGCACTTTCGTCTTAGGCAATAGCGATGTGGATGCACTGGCGCCGCCGCTGGCTTGGCAGGACGTTTCGGGAGGGGGAGTTTGCCCCGCTCTTTGCCCGCCCTGCTGGCGACGAGTGGGTGGCGCTGGACTTCGAGACCACCAGCCTGGATCCGGCGCTGGCGGAGATCGTCTCCATCGGGGCGGTGCGCATCCGGGGCAACCGGATAGAGACGGGCGATGCCCTTGCCATCCGGGTCCAGGCTCCCGCCAGCCTGAGCGCCGGGTCCGTGGTGATCCACGGCCTGCGCCATCAGGATCTGCAACAGGGAATGGCACTGGAGCCCGCGCTGCGCGCGCTGCTGGAGTTCATCGGCCCCCGTGAGCTGGTGGGGTATCACATCGCCTATGACCTGCGCATTCTCAACCTCGCCTGCCAACGGCTGTGGGGGCTCACCCTGCCCCAGCGCGGCATCGAGGTGAGCCGCCTCTATCACGATCACCTCTATCGCCGCTATCCCGACGCCGCCATCGATCTGCACCTGGCCGCGATCTGTCGCCATCTGGCGCTGCCAGCCCTGCCCCCCCACGACGCCCTGAGCGATGCTGTCACCGCCGCCCTTGTCTTTGTACGCCTGCATCAGGGCGGCCCGCTGGCTTATCCCAAAGTCTAATTGTTCGGAAATAACATTTAATTCACATTTTGCTTACATGGACAGCCGTGCTGTCCGGTAGGGAACCCCTCATCCACCGCTGACATTCACTGTCATGGAGAACTGCAATGGAACAGCAACCGTATCTTCGGATCCAGCAAGATCCCAACTTCCAGACACTGGTCGCCAAACGCCAGCGTTTTGCCTGGACCCTCTCCATCCTGATGCTGGGGCTCTACCTGGCGTTCATCCTGCTCATCGCCTTTGCACCGGGCTGGCTTGGCACCCCCTTGAGCGAAGGCTCCAGCATCACCCGTGGCATCCCGGTCGGGATTGGTCTCATCGTATCGGCCTTCGTGCTGACCGGTATCTACGTATTTCGTGCCAACGGCGAGTTCGACGAACTGAACCAGAAGATCCTCAAGGGAGCGCAATCATGAAAGGCAAGTTTCTGCTGCCGCTGGCAGGTCTGATCTCCACCCCCTTGCTGGCGGCCGACGCCATCAGCGGCGAGGTGCAACGCCAACCCCTCAATATCTCGGCCATCGTGATGTTCGTGATCTTCGTGGCCGCGACCCTGTTCATCACCTACTGGGCCTCCAAGCGCAACCGCTCGGCTTCCGACTACTACGCCGCCGGCGGGCGCATCACCGGCTTCCAAAACGGTCTGGCCATCGCCGGTGACTACATGTCCGCCGCCTCCTTCCTCGGCATCTCTGCCCTGGTCTACACCTCGGGCTACGACGGTCTCATCTACTCCATCGGCTTCCTGGTGGGCTGGCCCATCATCCTGTTCCTGATCGCGGAGCGGCTGCGCAACCTCGGCAAGTACACCTTTGCCGACGTGGCCTCCTACCGCCTCAAGCAGACCTCGGTGCGCAGCCTCTCCGCCAGCGGCTCCCTGGTGGTGGTCGCCCTCTACCTCATCGCCCAGATGGTCGGTGCCGGCAAGCTCATCGAGCTGCTGTTCGGCCTCCAATACCATGTGGCCGTGGTGCTGGTCGGCATCCTGATGGTGCTCTACGTGCTGTTCGGCGGCATGCTGGCCACCACCTGGGTACAGATCATCAAGGCGGTGATGCTGCTCTCCGGTGCCTCCTTCATGGCCATCATGGTGATGAAGTCCGTCAACTTCGACGTCGGTACCCTGTTCAGCGAAGCGGTCAAGGTGCATGCCAATGGTGCGGCCATCATGAGCCCGGGCGGCCTAGTCGCCGACCCCATCTCCGCCATCTCCCTTGGGCTGGCCCTGATGTTCGGTACCGCCGGTCTGCCCCACATCCTGATGCGCTTCTTTACCGTGAGCGATGCCAAGGAAGCCCGTAAATCGGTGTTCTATGCCACCGGCTTCATCGGCTACTTCTACATCCTCACCTTCATCATCGGCTTTGGCGCCATCCTGCTGGTCAGCACCAACCCGGACTTCAAGGACGCCACCGGCGCCCTGCTGGGGGGCACCAACATGGCGGCCGTCCATCTGGCCGACGCCGTGGGTGGCAGCCTGTTCCTGGGCTTCATCTCCGCCGTGGCGTTTGCCACCATACTGGCGGTCGTGGCCGGGCTGACCCTGGCGGGGGCCTCAGCGGTCTCTCACGACCTCTATGCCTGCGTCATCAAGGAAGGCAAGGCCAACGAGGCCGACGAGCTGCGTGTCTCCAAGATGACCACCCTGGTGCTGGGTGTGGTCGCCATCGGCCTTGGCATCCTGTTCGAGAAGCAGAACATCGCCTTCATGGTGGGCCTGGCCTTCTCCATCGCGGCGAGCTGCAACTTCCCGGTGCTCTTCCTCTCCATGTTCTGGTCCCGCCTGACCACTCGTGGCGCCGTCTATGGCGGCTGGCTCGGTCTCATCAGCGCCGTGACCCTGATGATCCTGGGCCCCACCGTCTGGGTGAAGGTGCTGGGTCATGCCCAGGCCATCTTCCCCTACGAATACCCGGCGCTCTTCTCCATGGGGCTGGCCTTCATCGGGATCTGGTTCTTCTCGGTCACCGACAAGTCCCAGGCAGCCTCCGACGAGCATGCGAAGTTCTTCCCGCAGTTCGTCCGCTCCCAGACCGGGCTCGGTGCCTCCGGCGCCTCCGCCCACTAAGTGGCATCCCACGCATCCAAGCCGGCCCAGTGCCGGCTTTTTTCATGACCGCCCCCTCGCCTCCCCTCTGCAAGAGAGGCCGGAGCCCGTTGCCGGCCTGGTCGTGAAATCTTCCCCCCTGCAATGGGGCCAGATCACAGTTCCTGCTAAAACTTTCGGGGATCTGTGCCATAATGCGCGCCATTTGACAGACCAACCGGGACATTCCAGTGCTTTCAAGCAACAACATCACCATGCAGTTCGGCGCCAAGCCGCTGTTTGAGAACATCAGCGTCAAGTTTGGCGGCGGCAACCGCTACGGCCTCATCGGTGCCAACGGCTGTGGCAAGTCCACCTTCATGAAGATCCTCGGCGGCGATCTCGAACCCACCGGCGGCAATGTGAGCCTGGATGTCAACGAGCGCATCGGTAAGCTGCGCCAGGATCAGTTCGCCTACGAAGAGATGCGCGTACTGGACGTGGTCATGATGGGCCACACCGAGCTGTGGGCCGCCATCGCCGAACGCGATGCCATCTACGCCAACCTGGAGGCCACCGACGACGACTACATGAAGGCCGCCGAGCTGGAAGGCCTGGTCGCCGAATATGATGGCTACACCGCCGAATCCCGCGCAGGCGAACTGCTGCTGGGTGCCGGTATTCCCATCGAGCAGCACAACGGCCCGATGAGCGAAGTGGCCCCGGGCTGGAAACTGCGGGTACTGCTGGCGCAGGCGCTCTTCTCCAACCCCGACATCCTGTTGCTGGACGAACCGACCAACAACCTGGACATCAACACCATTCGCTGGCTGGAGCAGGTGCTCAACGATCGTGAAAGCACCATGATCATCATCTCTCACGACCGTCACTTCCTGAACTCCGTCTGCACCCACATGGCGGATCTGGACTACGGCGAGCTGCGGGTCTACCCGGGCAACTACGACGAGTACATGCTGGCTGCCACCCAGGCCCGCGAGCGCCTGCTGGCCGACAACGCCAAGAAGAAGGCCCAGATCGCCGATCTGCAATCCTTCGTCTCCCGCTTCAGCGCCAACGCCTCCAAGTCCAGCCAGGCTACCTCCCGCCTCAAGCAGATCGACAAGATCAAGATTGAGGAAGTGAAGGTATCCAGCCGTCAGAACCCCTTCATCCGCTTCGAGCAGGACAAGAAGCTCTACCGCAACATCCTGGAGATCGAAGGCGTCTCCAAGGGTTATGGCGACGGTCCCCTGTTCAAGGGGCTCAACATGATGCTGGAAGTGGGCGAGAAGGTCGCCATCCTGGGTACCAACGGGATCGGTAAGTCCACCCTGATCAAGACGCTGGTCGGTGCCCTGGCACCGGATACCGGCACCATCAAGTGGTCCGAGAACGCCCAGATCGGCTACTACGCCCAGGATCACGCCGAAGACTTCGACACCGATCTCAATGTGTTCGACTGGATGGCCCAGTGGAAGCAGGAGAACGAAGACGAGCAGGCGGTGCGCTCCGTGCTGGGTCGTCTGCTCTTCTCCCAGGACGACATCAAGAAGCCGGTCAAGGTGCTCTCCGGTGGTGAACAGGGCCGGATGCTGTTCGGCAAGCTGATGATGCAGCGCCCCAACATCCTGATCATGGATGAACCGACCAACCACCTGGACATGGAATCCATCGAATCCTTGAACCTGGCGCTGGAGATGTACAAGGGCACCCTGATCTTCGTCTCCCACGACCGCGAGTTCGTCTCCTCCCTGGCGACCCGCATCCTGGAGCTGACCGAAGACGGCATCCGCGACTTCGGCGGCACCTACGAGGATTACCTGCGCACCCAGGGTGTGGTGTAATCCCCCGCCTTCAAGCAAAGTGATCAGAACCGGCGCCTCGTGCGCCGGTTTTTTTATGCCTGCTGGCAACGCCGAGCGGGATGCAAACTAGGACGACGTATCCCCCCTGCGAGCGGGCAGCAGCTCTCCCTTGTGCCGCGTGCAGATAAAAAAACGGCTCCATCATGGAGCCGTTTTCACACTTGGGGCCGTGAGGCTGACTTACTCGACAGTGGCTTCCACGTCGGTGAAGTATTCGATCTTGGCCGCCTTGCGCAGCTCGTCGATCAGCGACTTGTAGTCGGCCTGTGCCTTGCCCTGACCCAGCTGACCTTGCAGCAGGCTCACCATCTGGGACGGCTCCTTGATGACGTTGACCTTGTCCAGCGCCACCACCACACGATCACCGTTGGCTTCGGTCACCAGCTCGACGCTCGGCTTGCCATCGGTCGGATGGGGCATGCGGAACGCCTGGGTCACCAGGTTCTGATCCATCTCCTGGGCGAAACGGGATACGCCGGTATGGGTATCCACTTTCAGACCCAGCGCGGTCAGGTCGGCCTGAACGTTCTGACCGGCCTTGAGCTTGTCCAGCAGACCCTGGGCCTTGCCACGGGCCACTTCACTGGCCTTGTCGTGCTTGATGGCGGTGATCACCTGCTCTTTCACCTCGGCAAGCGGCTTGGCCGCCTTCGGCTGGTGACCCATGATGTGCAGCACCAGCGCCTTGCCGTCAGCCAGCTCGATCACGTCGGAGTTGGTGTTGTCATCGCGCAGCTGTTCGGAGAATGCCACGGAGAGCACCTTGGGATCATTGAGCGGTGCCGGCGCATCGGCCTGGCTGAAATAGCCGGTGGACTGCACCTGGAGACCCATAGCTTCGGCGGTCAAGTCCAGGGAGTCCGGGTTCTCGAAGCTGCTGTCGGCCATCTTCTGCTGCTCGGCGAAGAACTGCTCCTTGGCCTTCTCAGATTGCAGACGGGCGATGGTATCGCTCATCACGTCCACGAAGGGCTTGGTCTTGGCAGGCTCGACTCCCAGCAGCTTGATGATGTGGAAGCCGAACGGGCTCTTCACCACGGCGGAGAGATCGCCAGCCTTGGCCAGCGCGAACGCGGCTTTCTCGAAGGCAGGATCCATCACCCCTTTCTCGAACCAGTCGAGCTCCCCGCCCTTCTTCGCAGAGAAGGTATCGGAGGAGTCGGCCTTGGCCAGCGCGGCGAAATCGTCACCTGCCTTGGCCTTGGCCAGCACGGCCTCGGCTTTCTGCTCGGCGGCCTTTTCATCCTTGCCAAACGGGATCAGGATGTGCGCCACCTGACGGCGCTCGGGACGCTGGAACAGATCCTGATGCTGGTCGTAGTAATCCTGGGCATCCTGCTCGGTGACCTTGATGTTCTTGCCAAGGTTCGCGGCATCGAGCAGCAGATAGTCGACCTTGACCGTCTCGTCGTTCATGAAGCGAGCGCTGTTGGCCTTGTAGAACTGCTCCACCTCGGCATCGCTCACCTCGATCCCGTCCACATAGGCGGAAGCGGCCAGACGGATCAGGCGCAGGTCACGGGTCTGGTTGTAGAGACGATCCAGTTGCTCGGCTTCACCCTTGAGGGCGAACTCCGATCCCAGCACGGCGCCCATCAATTGCTGGCGCACCATGTCCTGGCGCAGGGAGTCGCGGAACATCTCGGGGGTCATGCCGGCACGGCGAATGAGCTGCAGGTAGCGGTCATTGCTGAACTTGCCGTTCTCGGCAAACTCGGGCATGGCGACGATGGCCTGCTTGATCTGCTCATCGCTGACGCGCAGACCCAGGGAGCGGGCCTTGTCATCGATCAGCGCCTGATCGATCAGACGGTCCAGCACGCCACGGCGGAACTGTTTCATGTAATCGGGATTGGCGGCCAGCTGGTTGAAGGCCTCACCCATTTGGGATTCCATACGGGCCCGCTCATTGCGGTAGGCATTCTCCAGTGCGGGGGCACTGATGTCATTGCCGTTGACGGTGGCGGGGGCGGTACGTGCCGGGCCATTGAGGTAGCTGCCTACCCCGGCCAAGGCAAAGGAGAGGATGATCAGGCCCAAGATAACCTTGGCTACCTTGCCCTGCGCCCCTTCGCGTAGTTTATCCAACATCATGTTTGTACTTATGCTCCCGAACTCGATGGGCGTAAATAATGAAAAGGCGCACCGATTGCGATGCGCCTTGGTCAAGCAGTATGAGGGAGAGCCCTCTCACTTGTCTGGTCAGAGACCAAGGACGGTGCCGATAGATATCAGCGACCGGCTTAGTTGACCGCGTCTTTCAGGGCCTTGCCGGCTTTGAAGGCAGGAACTTTACCGGCAGCGATTTCGATGGTCGCACCAGTTTGCGGGTTGCGGCCGGAACGGGCTGCACGCTCGCGAACGGCGAAAGTACCGAAACCAACCAGAGCAACCTGGTCACCCTCTTTCAGGGCTTCGCCCACGGCATCGATGAAGGCATCCAGCGCACGGCCAGCGGCAGCTTTGGAGATATCAGCACCGTCTGCAATCTTGTCAATCAGTTGAGATTTATTCACTCTTATATTCCCCTTTTATCGAACATCGCTGCGGCGCTGATTTCCCTGGCCACAACAAGTGGAGGTTTTATAACAAGCCTCCTGATCAGTTGCAAGTGACAATCTGGCGCAAACCCGCGCCACATCACGCATTGCGACTCATCATGAGTACCCGATCGGTGGTCAAGGCTACTTCCGTTGTCCGGTGCATGCAAGCCTTAACCACCCCCCGAATGCGCCAAATTTGCGGCGCATCAACATTTACACGACAGAAACGCGTTCGAAACCTTGCGGATTGTCCTGCAACGCCAGTGCAAGCACCTCATCAATCCAGCGAACCGGATAGATTTCAAGATCTTGTTTGACGTTGGCCGGGATCTCCTCGAGGTCACGTTCGTTCTCTTTCGGGATCAGCACACGCTTGATGCCACCACGGTGGGCCGCCAGCAGTTTCTCCTTGAGACCACCGATGGGCAGCACCTCGCCACGCAGGGTGATTTCACCCGTCATGGCCACGTCGGCACGCACCGGGTTGCCGGTGAGGCTGGAGACCAGGGCGGTACACATGGCGATACCGGCGCTCGGGCCGTCTTTCGGGGTCGCCCCTTCCGGCACGTGCACGTGGATGTCGCGCTTCTCGTAGAAGTCGCCGTTGATACGCAGCTTCTCGGCACGGGCCCGCACCACCGTCATGGCCGCCTGGATGGACTCCTGCATCACGTCACCGAGGGAACCGGTGTAAGTGAGCTTGCCCTTGCCCGGCATGTTGGTGGTCTCGATGGTGAGCAGATCGCCCCCCACTTCGGTCCACGCCAGCCCGCACACCTGACCAATCTGGTTCTGGTCGGTGGCCTTGCCATAGTCAAAGCGCTGTACCCCCAGGAACTCCTTGAGGTTCTCCTGGTTGACCTGAACATGCTTGATGCTCTTGTCCAGCAGGATGCGTTTGACTGCCTTGCGACAGATTTTGGAGATTTCACGCTCCAGGCTGCGCACACCCGCCTCGCGGGTGTAGTAGCGAATCACCCCGATCAGCGCCGAATCCTCAATGGTGATCTCGGATGGCTTCAGGCCGTTGCGCTGGATCTGCTTGGCCACCAGGTGCTGCTTGGCAATGTTGAGCTTCTCGTCCTCGGTGTAACCGGACAGACGGATCACTTCCATCCGGTCCAGCAGCGGACCCGGTATGTTCATGGAGTTGGAGGTGGCCACGAACATCACGTCCGACAGGTCATAATCCACTTCCAGATAGTGATCGTTGAAGCTGCTGTTCTGCTCGGGATCCAGCACCTCCAGCAGGGCGGAAGCGGGATCGCCACGCATGTCCGAGCTCATCTTGTCGATTTCGTCGAGCAGGAACAGCGGGTTCTTCACGCCGACTTTCGCCATCTTCTGGATGAGCTTGCCGGGCATGGAGCCGATGTAGGTACGGCGGTGACCACGGATCTCCGCCTCGTCACGCACCCCACCCAGGGCCATGCGCACATACTTGCGGCCGGTGGCCTTAGCGATGGACTGGCCCAGGGAAGTCTTGCCCACCCCGGGAGGCCCGACCAGGCAGAGGATGGGGCCCTTAAGCTTGTTCACACGCGCCTGCACTGCCAGGTATTCGAGGATGCGATCCTTGACCTTGTCCAGGCCATAGTGATCCGCATCCAGCACCTCCTGGGCCTTGCCTAGGTCTTTCTTGACCTTGGAGCGGGCCTTCCAGGGCACCTGCACCATCCAGTCCACATAGCTGCGCACCACGGTGGCTTCCGCCGACATGGGGGACATCATCTTGAGCTTGGCGAGCTCGGCCTGGGCCTTCTCGCGGGCATCCTCCGGCATCCCGGCCTCTTCAATCTTGCGATTGAGGGCTTCGAATTCATCCGGGCTGTCTTCCAGCTCACCCAGCTCTTTCTGGATGGCCTTCATCTGCTCGTTGAGGTAATACTCCCGCTGGCTCTTCTCCATCTGCTTCTTGACCCGAGAGCGGATGCGTTTCTCGACCTGCAACAGGTCGATCTCCGACTCCATCATGGCCATCAGAAACTCGATGCGCTCGGACACGGAGGCGATTTCCAGCACCTTCTGCTTGTCTTCGAGCTTGAGCGGCATGTGGGCAGCCATGGTATCGGCCAGGCGCGCCGCATCGTCAATCGCCGAAATCGAGGTGAGTACCTCGGGCGGGATCTTCTTGTTGAGCTTGATGTAACCTTCGAACTGGCCGATGGCAGAGCGCACCAGCACGTCCTGATCCTTCTCCTCGATGGGGGCGGACGCGATGTACTGGGCCTCCCCGACAAAGAAGTCGCGATCGTCGATCATCCGCTCAAGGCGGGCACGCTGGCCCCCCTCCACCAGCACCTTGACGGTGCCGTCCGGCAGCTTGAGCATCTGCAGAATATTGGCCACTGTCCCGACGGAGAAAATTTCCTCCACCGTCGGTTCGTCAGTCGACGCATCCTTCTGGGCCACCAGCAGGACTTTCTTGTCCTGCTCCATGGCCGCTTCCAGACAGCGAATGGATTTTTCCCGCCCCACAAAGAGTGGAATGACCATGTGGGGATAGACCACCACGTCACGAAGAGGCAGGACGGGAATCTCGATGCGTTCTGAACGCTCTAGGTTCATATATGTCCTCTCGGCTTGTTATACCGTTGGCAAAGGCTTGGCTGAGTATATGGGGGCGCAAAGATGAGATTCAATCGCCTTGGCCGTAAAAAGCATGAAAGGGGCAAAAAGCCCCTTTATGTGATTAAAAATCAGACAGTTACTCTGAGGCTGCGGCCTGAGTCTCGGGATTGTCGTAGATCATCAGGGGCGCGGAGTCTCCCTTGATCACCGTCTCGTCGATCACCACCTTGCTGACCCCTTTCAGGGAGGGCAGGTCATACATGGTGTCGAGCAGTACGGCCTCGACAATGGAACGCAGACCCCGGGCACCGGTTTTGCGCTCCATGGCCTTGCGGGCAATGGCATTGAGCGCGTCGTCACGAAACTCCAGCTCCACCTCTTCCAGGGCGAACAGCGCGGCATACTGCTTGGTCAGCGCGTTTTTCGGCTCTTTCAGGATCTGGATGAGGGCAGCCTCGTCAAGCTCGGTCAGGGTCGCGACCACCGGCAGACGGCCGATGAACTCGGGGATGAGACCGTACTTGATGAGATCTTCCGGCTCCACCTTGGCAAAGTTCTCGCTCAGGGTTGCCTTGGCATTCTTGGATTTCACCTCGGCGCCAAAACCGATGCCGGTGCCCTTGACGGAGCGCTGCTCGATCACCTTGTCCAGCCCCGCGAAAGCACCACCACAGATGAAGAGGATCTTGGAGGTGTCGACCTGCAAAAACTCCTGCTGCGGGTGCTTGCGACCGCCCTGGGGCGGCACGGAGGCGATGGTGCCTTCGATCAGTTTCAGCAGTGCCTGCTGCACCCCTTCCCCGGAGACGTCGCGGGTGATGGAGGGGTTGTCCGACTTGCGGGAGATCTTGTCGATCTCGTCGATGTAGACGATGCCACGCTGGGCCTTCTCCACGTCGTAGTCGCACTTTTGCAGCAACTTCTGGATGATGTTCTCCACGTCCTCGCCCACATAACCGGCTTCGGTCAGGGTGGTAGCATCGGCCATGGTGAAGGGCACATCCAGCAGACGAGCCAGGGTCTCGGCCAGCAGAGTCTTGCCGCTGCCGGTGGGGCCAATCAGCAGGATGTTGGATTTGCCCAGCTCCACGCCACCGGACTCGCTGCCGCTGCGAAGACGCTTGTAGTGGTTGTAGACAGCCACTGCCAGCACCTTCTTGGCGTACTCCTGACCGATCACGTAGTCGTCCAGATGGGCGCGGATCTCATGAGGGGTCGGCAGCTCGCTACCATCGCGCTTGGGAGAGATCTCGCGGATCTCTTCGCGGATGATGTCGTTGCACAGCTCGACACACTCATCACATACGTAGACGGAAGGGCCAGCGATCAGCTTGCGCACTTCATGCTGGCTTTTGCCGCAGAAAGAGCAATACAGCAGCTTGTCGCCCTCACCCTTGCGTTTCTCTGTCATTCAGCGACCTCGTTTTATCAATAGAGGATGGATCGTCCTGCTGAGTTTACAACAGGACGGGGTACCCTGCTCAGCCGCGCTGGCTCAGGATGCCGTCAACCAGACCATAGGCAACGGCCTGCTCGGCGGACATGAAGTTGTCACGGTCGGTGTCGCGCTCGATGGTGGCCATGTCCTGACCGGTATGGAACGCCAGACGATCGTTCAGGGTATTCTTGATTTTCAGGATCTCCTGGGCATGGATCTGGATGTCAGAAGCCTGCCCCTGGAAGCCGCCCAGCGGCTGGTGGATCATCACTCGGGCATTGGGCAGGCAGAAACGCTTGCCCTTGGCGCCACCGGCCAGCAAGAAGGCCCCCATGGAGCAGGCCTGCCCCATGCAGACGGTGCTCACGTCCGGCTTGATGAACTGCATGGTGTCATAGATGGACATACCCGCAGTGACGGCGCCACCCGGCGAGTTGATGTAGATGCTGATGTCCTGATCCGGGTTCTCGGACTCCAGGAACAGCAGTTGGGCCACCACCAGGTTCGCCATGTGATCCTCGACCTGACCGGTCAGGAAGATCACCCGCTCTTTCAGCAGACGGGAATAGATGTCGTAGGAACGCTCCCCTTTCGCGGTTTGCTCTACCACCATCGGGATGAGCGCATTGCGTGGGGATTCAGTCACATCGTTATAGTTCTTGTACATAAGGCATTGTCCCTAAAATAAAATGGCCCGAGTGGAGATCACACGAGCCATTATACTTAACAGTTTTGACCTTAAGTCAAATGTTCTTAGGCAGCGGCACCGGACTTGTTGATCACTTCGTCGAAGGCAACTTCTTTCTCGGTGACTTGCGCCTTGGACAGGATCAGATCGATGGCTTGATCTTCAATGGCCAGGTTGCGCACGCCGTTCAGCATCTGCTCGTTCTGCTGATAGTACTCGATCACTTCTTTCGGATCTTCGTAGGCAGTGGCCATGGACTCGATGATGCTGGTCACACGGGCGTCGTCAGCCTTGATCTCGTTGGTGCGGATGACGTCACCCAGCAGCAGACCAACGCGGACACGGCGCTCGGCCTGGGCCTGGAACAGCTCGGCCGGCAGCTCGGGGGCGTTGCCGCCCTGGAAGCCACCGAAGCGCTGCAGAGCCTGCTGACGCAGGGTGTCGATTTCCTGGGCAACAGCAGCCTTCGGCAGATCGATCTGGTTGGCTTCAACCAGGCCGTTCAGTACCTGCTCTTTCACGCTGTTTTTCAGGGCCTGGGCCAGTTCGCGCTCCATGTTCTTGCGCACTTCAGCCTTCAGCTCTTCAACGCTGCCGCTCTCGATGCCGAAACGCTTGACGAACTCTTCGGTCAGCTCGGGCAGCACTTGCTCTTCAACCTTGTGCAGCTTGGAGGCAAACTTGGCAGCCTTGCCCTTCAGGGCTTCGGCGTGGTAGTCAGCCGGGAAAGTCACCTCGATGGTGAACTCGTCGCCCGCTTTCTTGCCCAGGATGGCGTCTTCGAAGCCCGGGATCATGCGGCCAGCGCCCAGTTCCAGGGTGAAGCCTTCAGCCTTGCCACCGTCGAACTCTTCACCGTCGATGGAACCGACGAAGTCCATGGTCACACGCATGCCGTTGGCGGCAGCCACAGCGGCTTCAGTCCAGGTGGCGTGCTGCTTGCGCAGGGTGTCGATCATGTTTTCCAGGTCGCTGTCCTTAACGGTGGCAACCGGCTTCTCGACCTTGATGCTCTCCAGACCGGCAACTTCGAACTCCGGATACACTTCGAAAGTGGCGGTGAACTCGAAATCCTGACCTTCTTTGATTTCTTTCGGATCCATGGTCGGGGCGCCAGCCGGGCTCAGTTTGTTCTCGATGATGGCCTTGATGAAGTTGTTCTGCATCATTTCATCGGCAACGCGGGCGTGAGCCATGGCACCGAACATCTTCTTGATGATGGCAACCGGAGCCTTGCCAGGACGGAAACCGTCGATGCGACGGGTTTTGGCCAGGCCATTCAATTCTTTGCGCACGGCGGCGTCAACGGTAGCGGCCGGTACAGTGATGGTAAGACGGCGTTCCAGACCCTGGGTTGTCTCTACAGAAACTTGCATTCTTTTACCTCGTTCAACTCAGCACTGCGTGCTGACCCTTTATTGCCCCCGGGCAAGCCCGGAGTCTTCCTGTTTATAAAGACAACGACTGTCTTTGTGATGAGAAAATATGACGCGACATTATAGCGGCGTGCAGTGGTCGCGTCGAGCCGCACATCCCCCATCCGGGGCACAGACAGCACAATTTGCGCAAGACTTTCTCCTATATGGGGAAGCCTTGCACCGAGTTCAAGCATTCCATCCGCAATAATTTGCACTGGCTCACTCTTTTTCACGGTAAACGGGCCATTTTGATCGCCATCCGCCGCCAATCGGGCACAAAAATGGCGTGCTGCGACCCAAATTGTCCACCTTCTCGCCTGTGCCATTGCGTCCCCCGGCCGGCCTCGCTATGGTGACAGCCAATTCACGTGCTGCTGGAGTCACCCACATGTCCTTTTTCCGCTTCTTGTTCAATCTGTTCTGGTTCGTGCTGGGAGGCGTCTTCATGGGGCTGGCCTGGTGGCTGGCGGGGCTGCTCTGCTTCGTCTCCCTCATCGGGATCCCCTGGGGACGCGCCTGCTTCGTCATCGGCACCTTCACCTTCTTCCCGTTTGGCAAGCAGGCGGTGAGCCGCAAGAGCATGACGGGCCAGAGCGACATCGGCACCGGCGCCCTGGGGCTGATTGGCAACATTCTCTGGTTTGTGCTCATCGGGGTCTGGCTGGCCATCGGCCACATTGCCTCGGCGCTGGCCTGTTTCGTCACCATCGTCGGCATCCCGTTCGGCATCCAGCACCTCAAGCTGGCCCTCATCAGCCTGGCCCCCATCGGCCAGATGATAGTGACCAACCACGAGGCCGAATCGGGTCGCTACATCCGCTGAGGGCCCATCTCAGGCTATCCTTGCGGGTGGAAAAAAGGGCAGACTAGGGTCTGCCCTTTTTCATTGCCCCATTCGAGGTCTTCCATGCTGCCCAGCCATTTTTTTGCCAACCTCGCCCGTATGCGCCTCATCTACCGCTGGCCCCTGATGCGCAACATCCAGCCCGAAAACATCGCCGAGCACAGCCTGCAGGTCGCCATGGTGGCCCACGCCCTCGGTCTTATCAGCAATCGCCTGTTCGGCGCTCAGGTGGATGCAGACCGGGCCGCCGTCATGGCCCTCTACCACGACAGCAGCGAGGTGCTGACCGGGGATCTGCCCACCCCGGTCAAGTACTTCAATCCCGAAATCGCCCGCGAATACAAGAAGATTGAGCTTGCCGCCGAGCAGCGCCTGCTGGGCATGTTGCCGCCTGAGCTGGTAGAGGACTTTCGCCCCCTGCTCGACTCCGGCGCCCAGGACGAGGCCCTCACCAGCCTGGTGAAGGATGCAGACACCCTCTGCGCCTACACCAAGTGTCTGGAGGAGCTGAGCGTCGGCAACCGGGAGTTCGAGCCCGCGCGAAAGCGCCTCGAGCAGATGCTGGACGCCAGGATGAACCCCGCCATGCGCTACTTCATCGATGTCTTCGTGGGGAGTTTTTCACTGCCTCTCGATGAGTTGAATGCCCATTGATGCCATTAACACGGCACCGGGCATCATCTCCTCCTGCGTATTGCCCCGATAACCGCCACGTCGGGGGTTTCCCCACAAAAGAGTGACAATAAAAAGGGCCCCGCAGGGCCCTTTATCACATCCATGGGCATCAATGCCCCAGTTCCCGGGACGGCACCAGGCCGCTCGCCCGCCAGGCAGGATAGAGGGTCGCCACCAGGCTCATCAGGATGGCGGCGCCGGTCACGATGAGCAAGTCCTGCATGTGCAGCTCGGTCGGCAGGAAGTCGATGAAGTAGATGTCGGGATTCAGGAAACGGTGCCCGATAACCCCTTCGATGGCGCTCAGGATCTGGGTCAGCTTGCTGGAGAGCAGACCGCCAAGCAGGGCGCCGAGCAAGGCTCCCGCCACCCCGTTCACCATCCCCTGGATGACGAAGGTAAGCCGGATCTGGCCCGGGCTCGCCCCCATGGTCTTCAAGATGGCAATCTCGCTGCGCTTCTCATTCACCGCCATCACCAGAGTAGAGACGATGTTGAAGCAGGCCACCGCCACCACCATCAGCATCACCACGTACATCACGGTGCGCACCATCTGGATGTCCTGATAGAGATAACCCTGACGGCTCATCCAGCTACTGATATAGACGTAGTGCGGGAATTTCTGGGCCGCCGCCACCGTGATGGACTGGGCCTTGAGCACGTCGTTCACCTTGAGGCTGAACCCCTCCACCGCGCTGCCCATGCCGGTGATGGCCTGGGCGTCCGCCAGGTGCATGAAGCCGAGCAGGCCGTCGAGCTGGCCGCCGATCTCGAGCAGCCCCACCACGGTGAGCGCCTCCCGTTTCGGGTTCTTGATGCCGGCGGCATCACCCGCCTGGGGCAGCAGCAGGGTGACGGTGTCCCCTGTCTTGACCCCCAGCTTGTCGGCGATGATCTTGCCGAGGATGACCCCGTGTTCACCCGCCTGCAGCTCGCGAAGGCCCCGACCCGTCATGAAGTTGCCCGCATCGGAGAGATTGGCTTCCAGCTCCGGCAGCACCGCACGCAGCTGGACCCCCTTGAGGGCGGAGCCGTGCTCCAGCAGGCCGTCCAGGCGAATGACGGGGGCAGCCGCCTCCACCCCGGGCTGAGCCAGCAGGTAGTCCCTGAGCCGCGGCCAGTCAGGCAGTGGCGCCTCCATGCCGATGAGCTCGCCGTGGGGGACCACGGAGAGCACCCGGTTCTTGAGCTCCCGCTCGAACCCGTTCATGGCGGAGAGGCCAAGAATGAGGGCCATCACCCCGAGGGCGATGCCGATGAGGGAGGAGGCCGAAATGAAGGCGATGAAGCCGTTGCGACGGCGGGAGCGGCTGTAACGCAGGCCCAGGAACAGGGGCAGCGGTTTGAACATCAGGCGACCTCCGCCATGATGCCGCTCACCAGGGTGACCCGGCGGTGGAGCTTGGCCGCCAGGCTCAAGTCATGGGTCACCACCACGAACGCGGTGCCAAGCTCGCGATTGAGCTCGCACAAGAGCTCATAGACGGCGGTGGCGCTGGCGTGATCCAGGTTGCCGGTGGGCTCATCCGCCAGCACCAGGCTGGGTTCGTTGACCAGGGCTCGGGCGATGGCCACCCGCTGGCGCTCGCCACCGGAGAGCTCGGACGGTCTGTGGTTGAGACGGTGGGAGAGCCCCACCCGCCCCAGCATCTTGCTCGCCTTCTCGGTGGCGCTGGCCACCGACTCACCGGCGATCAGCAGCGGCATGGCCGCATTTTCCAGTGCGCTGAATTCCGAGAGCAGGTGGTGGAACTGGTAAACGAAACCCAACTCCTGGTTGCGAAACCTCGCCTGGGTGCGGCTGTCCCAGCCATGGATGTCCTGCCCCTTGAACAGCACGGCGCCGCTGGAGGGGTTGTCCAGCGCCCCCATCAGGTGCAGCAGGGTGGTCTTGCCGGAGCCCGAGCTCCCCACCACCGCCAGCATCTCCCCGGGGGCAACGTCCAGCTCGATCCCCTTGAGTACCTGGGTCTCCAGATTGCCCTCTTTGTAGACATGATTGAGGGCCTGGCAGCGCAGCAGCGGCTCGCAGGAGACGGATTGATTCATAACGGGGGCTCCACTTGCACCAGTAACAACAGAAGATGAATTATTCATAACGCAGCGCCTCCGCCGGTTTGACCCGGGCCGCGCGGGAGGCCGGGTAGAGGGTGGCACTGAAGCTGAGCAGCACGGCGCCCAGCAAAATGGTCATGACCTGGGCCGGCTCGACGATGACCGGTAGACCGCTGCCCCCCGCCGCCATATAGAGGTTGAGCCCAAGGGCATTGAGCAGAGGATTGAGGCCGAAGCAGAGCGCCAGCCCCGCCAGCCCCCCGAACAGGGCGCCGATGACGCCGCTCGACGCCCCCAGCACCATGAAGATCTTGACGATGCCGGATTCGCTCATGCCCATGGTACGCAGGATGGCCACCTCCCCTTCCTTGTCGGTGACCACCATCACCAGGGCGGAGAGGATGTTGAAGGTGGCGACCGCGATGATCAGCACCAGCATCAGCCCCATCATCCGTTTTTCCATGGCCACCGCCTGGAACAGCTCGCCGCGCTCGCGGCGCCAGTCCTGCCACTCCAGCCCGTCCGGCAACGCGGTCTTCACCACCTCGTCGGCGGCGAAGGGATCGTCCAGCCAGAGGCGGATGCCGCCCACCTTGTCTGCGGGCAGGCGCAGCATGCGCTGGGCATCCCCCAGGGCAATCAGGGCCACCTGGCTGTCCACGTCGGCGCCGACCCCGAAGATGCCGGAGACGGTGAAAAGACGCTGGGCCGGCACCCGGCCAAAGGGGGTGAAGCGGGTACCTTCGGTCAGGATGAGACGCACCTGGTCGCCGATGGAGACCTTGAGGCGGCTGGCCACCCCCTGCCCCAGCACGATGTGGTATTCACCGGCCTGCAGGCTGTCAAGGCGCCCACCCAGCATCTGGGCGTGCAGGATGTCATCCTTGGGCCAGCGGGCGGGATCAATCCCCTGCACGCTCACACCGGTGAGCTGACCGGGGCTTTGCAGCATGCCTTCGCTGTCGAGCATGGGGGCCGTGGCCACCACGTGGGGCAGGCGGGCCAGATCGGGCAGACCTTCGGGCTCGGCCTCGATGCGTCCGGCCTGATTGGTCACCACCACATGGGGGATCACCCCGAGGATGCGTCCCTTGAGCTGGCCTTCGAACCCGTTCATCACCGAGATCACCACCATCAGGGCGGCGACCCCGATGGCGATGCCAAAGGTGGAGAACAGGGAGATAAAGGAGACGAAGCGGTTACTGCGTCGCGAGCCTGCATAACGCAGGCCGATGGCCAGCGACAGTGGCTGAAAAAGTCCGGTCTTCAAGGATATCTACGTTGCCAACGAAATAAGATACCGGATAATAAAGGGAAACCGTCTATGACAACAAGGGATAGCCTCCATGCAGGAACAGTTCTTCAGCGTCACCCATGCCACGCCGGTCAATGTGATCCCCATGCCGGCCGACTTTCGTCTGCCGACGCTGGAGGCCCTGGAGGCCGAGTTGCCCGAGCCGTTTCGCATCGCCTCCGCCATCACCTCCATCGATCTGGTGAGCAGCCGGTTGCTGCGCAGCCAGAACGAGTCCATGCACGATCTGGTGGAGATCATCAATCAGCAGTCCCGCAAGATCGACATGATCATGGGCTATGTGCTGGCGGCCCAGGATCACCCTGAGCACCGCTTCCACACCCTGCGCTTTGGCGCCGGGCAGCTCACCTACCTGCACCCCCACCAGGGGCACGGGGAGGCCCCCGCCCTGCACCAGATCGTGCGGCTCAAGATCTTCCTGCGGGAAGAGGCCTCCGCCGTCTACTGCTACGGCGAGGTTGTGCAGCGGAACGCCGGAGAGCACGGCACCCATGTGGTGCTCGACTACGTGCGCATCCGCGAGGATGACCGGGAGCTGCTGGTGCGCGCCAGCCTGCATGTGCAGTCGAAACAGCTCAAGCTGCGTGCCCAGGAACGTCAGCGCTAACCCAGGTCCATGTCAAAAGAACGCCAACAGTAAAAGACTCCGATGATGCCAATGACCCTCCCCGCCTTGCCCGCCAAAGCGGGCCAGAAGACAACGTTCGGCCAGCTGGTCGGCAGCAGCCTGGCGCTGGTTGCCGCCCGCCTCACCCGGGAAGCCCGAAGACCCGTCCTGCTGGTCACCGCCGATACCCCGAGCGCCCTGCGCCTTGAACAGGAACTGGGGTTCCTGCTGGCGGATCAGGATTGCCCGGTGCTGCTGTTCCCGGACTGGGAGACCCTGCCCTACGACAGCTTCTCTCCCCACCAGGACATCATCTCCCAGCGCCTCGAGACCCTCTACCAGTTGCCGCAGATGCGCCACGGCGTGCTCATCGTGCCCATCTCCACCCTGATGCTGCGCACGGCGCCCCAGGCTTATCTCGACAAATACAGCCTGATGGTCACAAGCGGCCAGCGCCTCAACCTGCAGCAGCTGCGCGGGCGTCTGGCGCAGGCGGGCTACGTGGCGGTGGAACAGGTGCTGGAGCACGGCGAATTCGCCGCCCGCGGCTCCCTGCTGGATCTCTTCCCCATGGGGAGCAGCCGCCCCTATCGCATTGATTTTTTCGACGACGAGGTGGACTCCATCCGCCCCTTCGATCCCGAGACCCAGCGCTCCAGCGAGCCGGTGAAGTCGGTGAGCCTGCTGCCCGCCCGGGAATTTCCCACCGACGAGGGGGCCATCGAGCTGTTTCGTGGCCAGTATCGCGAACAGTTCGAGATCTCCCGGGCCGAGGGCTCCGTCTATCAGGAGGTGAGCAAGGGGCGCTGGCCCGCCGGCATCGAATACTACCTGCCGCTCTTCTTCAACCAGACCGCCAGCCTGTTTGACTACCTGCCAGGCAACACCCTGCTGCTCACCGTGGGGGAGATCTACCCCGCGGCCCAGCGCTTCTGGAACGACATCGGCCAGCGCTATGAAGATAGGCGCTGGGACAACACCCGTCCCCTGCTGCCGCCCCAGCAGATCTATCTGCCGGTGGAGCAGCTCTTCGCCGCCCTCGGGGACTATGGCGCCGTGCGGCTGCAGGAAGCGACCGTTGACGGCGGAGCGGGTCAGCAGGATCTGCCCCTCGCCCCCCTGCCGGATCTGCAGCTCGACCACAGCAAGGAACAGCCCCTGCTGGCCCTTGACGGTTTCCTGCAAGGCTTTGCCGGGCGCACCCTGTTTGCGGTGGAGTCCGAGGGGCGGCGCGAGGGGCTCGGGGATCTGCTCGCACGGATCAACCTGCAACCCCGGGAGTTTGCCTCCCTCGACGCCTTCCTCTCGAGCGATGCGCGCCACGGGCTGCTGGTCTGTCCCCTGGAGCGGGGCTTCCTGCTGCAAGAGCCCAGCCAGACGCCCCTTGCCCTCATCACCGAAGCCGAGCTGCTCGGCGGCAAGATCCGCAGCAAGCGCCAGCGGGACAAGAGCAAGAACTTAAGCTCGGATGCGGTGATCCGAAACCTGGGCGAGCTGACCCAGGGCCAGCCGGTGGTGCACCTGGATCACGGGGTCGGTCGCTATCTGGGGCTCGAGACCATAGACGCAGGCGGCCTGCCCACCGAGTTTCTGACCCTGGAATACGCCGGCGGCGACAAGCTGTTCGTGCCGGTCACCAGTTTGCACCTGATCAGCCGCTACACCGGCTCGGACAACCCGCCCAGCCACAAGCTCGGCGGCGAGGCCTGGGTCAAGGCGCGGCGCAAGGCGGCCGAGAAGGTGCGGGACGTGGCGGCCGAGCTGCTGGATGTCTATGCCATGCGGGCAGCCCGCCACGGCTTTGCCTTCAAACACGACCGGGAGGCCTACCGCCAGTTTGCCGCGAGCTTCCCGTTCGAGGAGACCGAGGATCAGCTCAATGCCATCAACGCTGTGCTCGGCGACATGTGCCAGGCCAAGAGCATGGACCGCCTGGTGTGCGGCGACGTGGGCTTTGGCAAGACCGAAGTGGCGATGCGGGCGGCCTTTGTGGCCGTGCACGGCGGCAAGCAGGTGGCCGTGCTGGTGCCCACCACCCTCCTGGCCCAGCAGCACTACGACAACTTCCGCGACCGATTCGCCAACTGGCCGGTGCGGGTGGAGGTACTGAGCCGCTTCCGCTCCGCCAAGGAGCAGAGCGCCGTGATGAAGGAGATGGCCGAGGGCAAGGTGGACATCATCATCGGCACCCACAAGCTGCTCGGCGCCGAGCTCACCTTCAAGGATCTGGGCCTGCTCATCGTCGACGAGGAGCACCGCTTCGGGGTGCGCCAGAAGGAGAAGATCAAGGCGCTGCGCGCCGACGTGGATATCCTCACCCTCACCGCGACCCCCATTCCCCGCACCCTCAACATGGCCATGTCCGGCATGCGGGATCTCTCCATCATCGCCACCCCGCCCGCCAAGCGGCTCGCCATCAAGACCTTCGTGCGCCAGCACGAACCTGCGGTGGTGCGCGAGGCGGTACTGCGGGAATTGAAGCGTGGCGGCCAGGTCTACTACCTGCACAACGACGTGGAGAGCATCGAGAAGTGCGCCGCCGATCTTGCCGAGCTGGTGCCGGAGGCGCGCATCGGCATCGCCCACGGCCAGATGCGCGAGCGGGAGCTCGAGCGGGTGATGTCGGACTTCTACCACCAGCGCTTCAACCTGCTGGTCTGCACCACCATCATCGAGACCGGCATCGACGTGCCGAGCGCCAACACCATCATCATGGACCGGGCGGATCACCTTGGTCTGGCCCAGCTGCACCAACTGCGGGGCCGGGTGGGGCGCTCCCACCACCAGGCCTATGCCTACCTGCTCACCCCCCATCCCAAGCTGATGACCAAGGATGCGGCCAAGCGGCTGGAGGCCATCGCGTCCCTCGAAGATCTCGGCGCCGGCTTTGCGCTCGCCACCCACGATCTGGAGATCCGGGGCGCGGGCGAGCTGCTCGGCGACGATCAGAGCGGCCAGATCGAATCGGTGGGCTTCACCCTCTACATGGAGATGCTGGAGCAGGCGGTGGAGGCGCTCAAACATGGCAAGGAGCCGTCGCTCGAGCAGCTGATGAGCCAGCACACCGAGGTGGAGCTGCGCCTGCCCGCCTTGCTCCCGGACGACTACATCCCGGACGTCAACATGCGCCTCTCCATGTACAAGCGCATCGCCAGTGCCGCCGATGAGCAGGAACTGCGGGAGCTCAAAGTGGAGCTGATCGACCGTTTCGGCCTCTTGCCTGAGGCGACCAAAACGCTGATGGAGCTGGCCGCCTTCCGCCAGCGCGCCACGGCGCTGGGCATTCGCCGGGTGGAGATGAGCGAGCGCGGCGGCTATCTGGACTTTACCCAGGAAACCCGCGTCAACCCGGCCTATCTGGTCAAGCTGCTCTCGGAGCAGCCGCGCATCTACAAGATGGACGGGCCGACCCGGCTGCGCTTCCAGGTGCCGACCCAGGACAGGGCCATGCGCCTCAAACTGGTGGACGGCCTGCTGGCGGATCTCGCCCGCCATGCCACCCCCTGAGGGGAAGCATGACGTCAGCAGGGCGCGACCTGCCGCCCATAACAACGGGAGCCCCAGGGCTCCCGTTTCGTTGCTGGCAAGGGGCGGCATCTCGCCCCCGGCCCGCCTTCTTGCCCCCGACGCCTCGGTTCGCCCTTCTGGCAGCACCATTTTGCCGCCGAATCCATCTGTTGATACGATGCATTGAGTCATAACCCATCTGAAAAACAGATGGATGTGGGGATGATCGTGGGCAAAAAACGGGGTCAACGCACCTCGATAGCCCCGCAGATGGCCCGTGCCGTATTTATCCCGCCCACGTATCCAGACCAGGTATCCAGGCCAGGCATCCCGGCAAGGGGGCCACCAGCCATTGCACCGCGACAACCGAGGCGCCGCGTCAGTCCGTCAGTCCGTCAGTCCGTCAGTCCGTCAGTCCGTCAGTCCGTCAGTCCGTCAGTCCGTCAGTCCGTCAGTCCAGTCCAGTCCAGTCCAGTCCAATCCAGTCCGCCAGCATATCAACCTGGTTCAACCCGCCAGCACGCCAATAAGAACGGGAGCCTTGACGGCTCCCGTGACGAAGGGACGCTGGCCCGGGCTCAGCCCTGGTTGGCCGGATCCTCGTGGGCGGAGAACTCCCGCATGAAGGCCTCGGCCCGCTCCACCATCCTGGTGGACCCGACGAAGTAGGGGGTCCGCTGGTGCAGGGCGGTAGGCTGGATGTCCATGATGCGGCCAAAGCCATCGGACGCCTTGCCACCGGCCTGCTCCACCAGGAAGGCCATGGGGTTGCACTCATAGAGCAGGCGCAGCTTGCCGTTCGGGGAGTTGGTGCCGGACGGGTAGATGTAGATGCCCCCCTTGAGCAGGTTGCGGTGGAAATCCGACACCAGGGAGCCGATGTAGCGGGAGGTGTAGGGCCTGTGAGTCGCCTCGTCACGCTCCTGGCAGTATTTCAGGTACTTCTTCACCCCGTCCGGGAACTTGATGTAGTTGCCCTCGTTGATGGAGTAGATCTTGCCCTCCTCCGGAATGCGGATGTTCTCGTGGGAGAGGCAGAAGCAGCCGATGGAGGGGTCATAGGTGAAGCCGTTGACCCCAAAGCCGGTGGTGTAGACCAGCATGGTGGAGGAGCCGTAAACCACGTAGCCCGCCGCGACCTGACGGTGACCCGGCTGCAGGAAGTCCTCCAGAGTGACCCCGGCGCCCGGTTTGCTGACCCGGCGGTAGATGGAGAAGATGGTCCCGACCGAGACGTTGACGTCGATGTTGGAGGAGCCGTCGAGGGGGTCTATCAGCACCACGTACTTGGAGTGACGAGAGAGCTCGGAATCGAAGGAGACGAAGTCCTCCTCCTCCTCAGAGGCCATGCCGCACACCTCGCCACGGGCCTCCAGCGCCGCCTTGAAGCGCTCGTTGGCATAGACGTCCAGCTTCTGCTGCACCTCGCCCTGCACGTTTTCGGCGCCGATGGAGCCGATGATGTCCGCCAGACCCGCCTTGTTGATCTCCCGGTTCACCACCTTGGCGGCCAGGCGGATGGAGCTGAGCAAGGAGGTCAGCTCGCCGGTCGCGGTCGGGTAGTCCGCCTGCTTTTTGACGATGAACTCGCCCATGGTGATCATGTTTCGCATTCTTGTTCCTTTAAGATCGTTTCCGTTGGCCGTTGAAAACGTTTGCAAGTGTCGGCAAAAAAAGTGCCGATCCCCGGCAGCGTTGTTTTGTAACCCAATGTAACGCCTGTTTTTTGTTTTTGCAGCGAATTAAGCCGTTCTTTAAATCGCCAGAAAACCGCGCCACCACGGGCTTTCGCCGTGAAACAAGGGTGCCATCCGGCATCTTTTGGGGGGTTAATTCGTGACAAGAATGCATCCTGGCCGACGCGGCTGCCCGCCTTGCTCCCCCTGGCGCCCGGCAATGTTGCGCCAGAGGCTCCCCTCTTGAGATCTCCCCCCCAATCCCGCACACTGGCTGCGCTTTGGAAGCAAAAAAACATAAGGATATTCAATGAAAAAGTCGCTTATCGCCGGGGCGGTTGCCGCTCTGCTCACCCTCCCCGTCCTCGCTGCCCAGGTGCCTGAAGGCACCCAGCTTCTGCCAGCCGCCCAGCAAGTGTTCGTGCGCAACATCGGCACCGAGCCTGCCTCCATCGATCCCCAGATGGTGGAAGAGAGCGCGGGCAGCGACGTCGTCAACGATCTGTTCGAGGGGCTCTATACCCTGGATGGCAACGGCAAGCTGCAGGCGGCGGGCGCCCTTGGCTACGAGCTCGATGCCACGGGCACCGTCTACACCTTCAAGCTCAGACCCGATGCCAAATGGTCCAACGGCGAGCCGGTGACGGCGGCGGACTACGTCTATGGCTGGCAGCGGGCGGCGGACCCCAAGAACGCCTCCAACTACGCCTGGTTCATCGAGCTGACCGGCGTCGCCAATGCCAGCGACGTGGTGCAGGGCAAGCAGAGCCCGGATGCCCTGGGGATCAAGGCGCTCGATGACTACACCCTGCAGATCACCCTGAAAAACCCGGTCCCCTTCTTCCTCAAGACCCTCTCCCACTACACCACCTTCCCGGCGCCCAAGGCCACCATCGAGAAGTTCGGTCATGAGTGGGTCAAACCGGCCAACATCGTCTCCAACGGCGCCTTCGCCCTCAAGGAGTGGACCCCGAACGAGCGCCTCATCGCCGAGCGCAACCCCCACTACTGGGACAACGAGCACACCGTGCTGAACAAGGTGATCTATCTGGAGATCGTCTCCGATACCGCGGCCTACAACCGCTATCGTGCGAGCGAGCTGCACTACACCACCTATCCCCTGGAGCAGTATCAGCAGATCAAGCGCCAGAGCCCGGAGGAGCTGGTGAGCGCCCCCATGCTCGCCACCTACTACTACGTCTTCAACACCCAGCGCAAACCCTTTGACGACGTCAGGGTGCGCAAGGCACTGTCTCTTGCCATCGACCGGGACACCATCACGGAGAAGATCCTGGGACAGGGGCAGCTCTCCGCCTTCAGCCTGACCCCGCCGAGCGTGGACGGCTTCGAGCTCAAACGCCCCGCCAGCGAGCTGATGAGCAAGGAAGAGCGCATCAAGCAGGCCAAGGCGCTGCTTGGCGAGGCGGGTTACGGCCCTGACAAGCCGCTGACGGTGGACATCCTCTACAACACCAACGAGGGGCACAAGAAGATAGCGCTCGCCATCTCCTCCATGTGGAAGCACAACCTGGGGGTCAAGGCGGAGCTCAACAACATGGAGTGGAAGACCATGGTGTCGGCCCTGAACGAGGGTGACTTCGGGGTGAGCCGCTACTCCTGGAACGGAGACTACAACGATGCCTCCACCTTCCTCGACATCATGACCTCCAGCAGCAGCGCCAACAGCGGCAAGTGGTTCAACAAGGAATACGACGCCCTCCTGGCCAAGGCCCATGACGCCAAGGACCCCGCCGAGCGCAACCGCCTCTATCAGCAGGCCGAGGTGCTGATCGACGAGGAGGCCCCCATCGCCCCTGTCTACTTCTACGTGAAATCACGGCTGCTCAAACCCAACGTCAAGGGCTACCCCTACCAGAACCCGCAAGACCTTGTCTATGCCAAGGATCTCTATCTGACGGCGCAGTGACGCTGGGCACCGAACCAAAAGACCGCCTCGAGGGCGGTCTTTTTCTCCTACTTTTCCTGACAGCCCGCCACTGCAAGCCGGGCGCCCCTTCGCACCGTCACGGGCCTGACCAGCAACTGCGCCAGCAGCACCCCCATCAGGGTCATGCCGCCACCGATGAGGTGATAGCTGGTGAGCCGCTCCCCGAGCCAGCTGATGGCAAGGGCTGCCGTCATGACCGGCAACAGGTTCATGAAGATGGCGGTGCGGCTCGCCCCGAGCAGGGCAATGCCCTGCATCCAGAGCCAGGGCGAAAGGGCCGAGGTCGGGATCCCCGCATAGAAGATGAGCCAGAGGGCGCTGCCATCGGGCCAGTGCCCGTCCACCAGCAGATAGAAGGGGGTGAGGAACAGGAGGCTGCACAGCACCTGACCGTAGAGCATGGACCAGTTGTCCAGCCCCAGATCCCAGCGCTTGAGCAGCACGCTATAGAGCGCATAGGTGGCCGCCGAGAGCAGCATGTAAACGGAACCGATATGGATGCCCTGGGTCAGCAGCCGGGCCGGATCCCCCTGCCCCAACAAAATCGCCAGCCCCAGAATGGAGATGGCGCCTCCCAGCAGCGCCCCCCAGGTGGGCCGCTCGCGCAGCAACCAGATGCTGAGCAGCACTGTCATCAAGGGGGTCAGCCCCATCATCAGGCCAATCTCGGTAGCCCCCAGGGTCTGGGCCGCGTAATAGCCAAAGGTCTGGTTCAAGACCATGCCGAGCAGGGCCAGCACCGCCAGCTTCGAGAAACCGGCCCGCAGCTTGCGACGCTCGCGCCAGGCCCGGTGAGCCAGAAACGGGGTCAGCACCAGGGCCGCCACCATCCAGCGCGACCAGGCGAGCGCCGCAGGAGACAACACCCCGACCGCCAGCTTGCTGACGATGCCATTGCCGGCCCAGATGGCCATGCAGGAGAAGGGAAACAGGAAGGCAAGGGGCATTGCGATATCCAGAATAAAAAGGCGGGTATTGCGCGCGAGTATAGAGAGGCAATCAGGATAAGCAAGCCTGCCAACGCAGGAAGAAGCGCCATGACGCGAACGGTTGGCACCGCGCCCAGGCGCCATCAACAATCATGCCCGCACAGGGGCGGGCATGAGGGGGACCAGGGTCAGCCTGAGGCGCCTCAGGCGGCATCCATGTGGAGCCTTGAAATCAGTTCATTGACCTCGAGCACCGTCTGGCGATGGGGAATGTCGGCTTGCAATGGCATCATCAGCAAGCCCGACTGGAAATCGAAGCGCCCCCTGCCGTGGATGTAAATCCGCCCCTTGAAGAAGGTTTTGACATGTTTTGCCACCATCAGTGGCAGGTACTTCTTGAACACTCTCATCGTTTGCAACCTCTTGAAGTTGTATCCGTATGACAGCAGCTTATGCGAAATAATTCCGTTAAATTTATATAAAAAACCGGAAAATTCGACTCTCTCTTCCCCAAAAAACCAAACTGTAACTTATTATTAACTTTTACCGTATTGTATGCGGTCCTTCCAGCCAGAGCAAGACTCCTTTGCCATCTTGCCATTCGATGCAGGCCAGCCCGGACGTCGCGAACATGGGGGCCCCTGCCGCCGGGCAGAGACTCTGGACCAGATACCCCACCAGCGGCAGGTGGCTGACCATAAGGATGTTGTCATGCTCCGCCGCCAGCTCCGTGAGGTAGCTTGCCACGAAAGCCGGATCCCCGTAGGGGGTGATGTCGCCGCTCTCCTCGACCTTGAGGGCCTTGGGCAACACGGGGGCGATGGCCTGCCAGGTCTGTCTGGCACGCAGATAGTTGCTGTGGATCACCAGGTTCAGGGAGCCTGCCAATTGGGGAGCCAGCCAGCCCGCCATGTGGATGGACTCTTCGATGCCTTGCTCGGTCAGTGGACGCTGTTCATCAGTCTTTGCGTTCATGCCAGCCTGGCCATGACGCATGATGTAGATTTTCATTACAACCTCGCCCAGGGGGCCTGTTTAAATAGCGGGGGGATCTTACCCCGCCATGCCGGGGGAAACAATTGCGCCACCTCTCAGAAAAGGGTTTGCCTCGCAAGATAGCGGGGTCGATAATCATGTTTAAATTCAAATAAATTCACCGCGAGCCCCTCCCCAATGAGCCCATATGCCAGTCCCAATGACCATCGGCGGTATCACTATCTGGAGCTGGCAAATCGGCTCAGGGTCTTGCTGATCTGTGATCCCGAGACCGACAAATCCGCCGCCTCCCTGGCGGTGAATACCGGCCACTTCGACGATCCTGCCGATCGCCAGGGCATGGCCCATTTCCTCGAGCATATGCTGTTTCTCGGTACCCGCACCTACCCCAAACCCGGTGAGTACCAGCAATTCATGAGCCGTCACGGGGGCAGCAACAACGCCTGGACCGGTACCGAGTTCACCAACTTCTTCTTCGACATCGACAACGGCTTCTTCGAGGCGGGGCTCGACCGGTTCTCCCAGTTCTTCATCTGCCCCACCTTTGCACCGGAGTGGGTCGACAAGGAGCGCAACGCGGTGGACTCCGAGTACCGCCTCAAGCTGCAGGACGACGTGCGCCGCAGCTACCAGGTGCACAAGGAGACGGTCAATCCGGACCACCCCTTCTCCAAATTCTCGGTGGGCAACCTCGACACCCTGGCGGATCTCCCCGGCCGGGATCTGCGTTCGGATCTCATTGCGTTCTACGAAACCCACTACAGTGCGGATCGCATGGCGCTGGTCATGCTTTCACCGGCACCCATCGAGACCCAGCTGGCCTGGTGTGATCGCTTCTTTGGTGCCATTCCGGATCGCCGCCTCGGCCCTCCGGTACTGAGCCATCCTCTCTATCGGCTCGATGATCTCGGCATTCGCATCCAGCTGACCCCGGTCAAGGAGACCCGCAAGCTGGCGCTGACCTTCCCGCTGCCGTGCGTGGATGAGTATTACGACAAAAAACCCCTCACCTTCCTGAGCCACCTCATCGGCTATGAGGGGGAAGGCAGCCTGCTCTCCCTGCTCAAGGGGCGGGGCTGGGTCAATCAGCTCGCCGCCGGCGGCGGCATCAGCGGCGCCAACTTCAAGGACTTTGGCGTGAGCTTTGGCCTCACCCCCCTTGGGCTTGAGCATGTAGACGAGATCATCGCCGCCCTGTTTGGCTATCTGAAGCTCATCGAGCGGGGCGGGGTGCAGGCCTGGCGCTATGAGGAGAAGCGCAGCGTGCTGGAATCCGCCTTCCGCTTCCAGGAGCGGGGCCGGGCCCTCGACACCGTCTCCGGCCTCGTGCTCAACCTGTTCAGCTACGGGCCGGACGATCTGCTCTACGGCGACTACATGATGCGCGAGTTCGATGAGCCGCTGATCCGGCGCTTCCTCGCCAAGCTGACCCCCCACAACCTGCGGGTGACCATCCAGGCCCCGGAAGCGAGCACGGATCGCCTCGCCCGCTGGTACCAGACACCCTACAGCGTCCAGAGCATCAGCGAGGCCGAGAAGATCCGCTGGCAGCAGAGTGAACCGGATCCCGCCCTGCACCTGCCGGCGCCCAACCCCTTCATCAGCACCCGCCTCGACGCCCGTCTGCCGGCGCTGCCCGCCGACATGCCGTCCTGCCTCATCGACAGGCCCGGTTTCCGGCTCTGGCACCTGCATGAGCATCAGTTCAGCGTGCCCAAGGGCAGCCTTTATATCTCCGTCGACAGCGAACATGCGGTCAAGAGCCCGCGTCACATCGCCATGGCGCGTCTGGCCGTGGAACTGCTCACGGATCACCTCAACGCCCTCACCTACCCGGCGGAGCTCGCGGGCCTTGGCTACCAGATTTATGCCCATCAGGGGGGCTTTACCATCAACCTCAGCGGCTTTGCCGACAAGCAACCGCTGCTGCTCGACATGATCCTCGGCAACCGCACCCTGGGGTATCCGGATCCGGCCCGCTTTAGCGAGATCAAGGAGCAGCTTATCCGCAACTGGGAGAACCAGTCCAAGACCCGCCCCATCTCCCAGTTGTTCAACCAGCTCACCAGTTTGCTGCAACCCAACAACCCGCCCTTCGAGCAGCTGTTGCGCCACCTGCGCACCGTCGAACTCGGGGAGATGCCCGGCTTCGTCTCCGAGCTCTTTGCCAGGGTGCATCTGGAGGCCCTGGTACACGGAGACTGGACGGCCGCCGAGGCCCTCGAACTCGCGGCCCTGCTGGAGCGCCACCTCGGTGCCAACAGCCAGCCCAGCGCCGAGACCCGCCGCCCCCTCATCTCCATCCAGGACAGAGGCACCCTCATTCGCGAGCAGGGGTGCGATCACGAGGACTCGGCGCTGCTGGTCTACTACCAGTCCCGCACCACCCGGGCGCGGGATCTCGCCTGCTTTACCCTGGCGAACCACATCATGTCCTCTACCTTCTTTCACGAGCTGCGCACCCGCCAGCAACTGGGGTATGTGGTGGGCGCCGGCAACCTGCCTCTCAATCGCCATCCGGGGCTGATCTTCTATATCCAGTCGCCGGTGGCGGGACCGCAGATCCTGCTCGATGCGGTGGAGGAGTTTATCGACCTCTTCCCGCTCGCCATGCTCGAATTTACCGAGCAACAGTGGCAAGAGAGCAAGGCGGGGCTGCAAGCCCAGTTGAGCGAGCGGGATGCCAACCTGCGCAGCCGCGGCCAGCGGCTCTGGGTCAGCATCGGCAACAAGGATCTGGGGTTTGATCAGCGGGAACGGGTCTGCGACGAGGTGGGCAAGTTGAGCCGCGCCGATCTGGTGCGCTTTATCACCCAGCTGCGATCGCGCACCTCCGATCGGCTGATCCTCTGCAGCTATGGTCAGGGGCACGAACATGACGAGCGGATCACCGGCCAGTTTATCGACGATCCACGGGCATTTCGGCTCAACGCCGCCACCTTCGAAGGCTGACCTCCCCTGTTGGCAACGCGCAGGCAATAAAAAGCCGACCCTGTGGGGTCGGCTGGAAAAACCATAATCAATTGCGACCAGAGCCGCCAAAAGTGAACATGAGCGTGAAAATCAGACACTGGGTTGATGTTCGACCGGCGTTCAAACCAGAGCTCATCGGTCGGCACCAGCAGTGATTGAGAAACAGCCTCATCTTAGGCATTTCCCTGATTTTCCACGTTGATCTATGTCAAAGGAGGTAAAACAAGCGCCACTTCCCTCGTTGGCAGCGGCCTCGCGCCCTCCTCAGCCCCGGCGGATAAGCCGGTAAGCCACCTCGTCGAAATAGGAGAGCTGCCCCGAGAGCACCCTGGGGTGATCCAGCTCAGCCCCCCGGCCCAGCACCTCGACACCAAAGTCGCGCTCAAACAGGGTGCGCACCTCCATCTCCCCCACCGAGAACGGCGGCTGTAGCTGCTGCTCGGGCTGATACTCGAGGGTCACCAGCAACACCTGCCCTCCCGCCTCCACCAGGCGGCTCATCAGGGCGGCATACTGGCGGCGCATGGCGCCCGGCAAGGCGATGAGGGCCGCCCTGTCATAGACCAGGCGATAACGCTGACCAAGCTCCGGAGCGGCGAAGAAGTCCCCCTGATAGATGCGCAGATCCTCGTGCCGGTGGCACTGATAGGGACCCACCTCGCTTCTCTCTGCACTCAGGTTGTTCTCGTCAAAAAACTGGGTAATGGCGAGCTCGGAGAGCTCGAAGCCATCCACCGGATGCCCCTGCTCACGCAGCCAGAGCATGTCCCGGGACTTGCCGCAAAGGGGCACCAGCACGGGGTCGCTCCCTTGCTGGGCCGACCACCAGGATTGCAGCCAGCGGTTGAAATCTGCCTGATGAAAGCCAATCCGGTTCTCTTTCCACTTCTGGTGCCAAAATGCCGCTTCCATCATCTTCCTCTCGTCATCTGCAATGGTGCATCACTATCACAACTTCACCGAAGTGGCGCAAGCCCCATGATCCCGCCCCTGTGCAAGAGAACGCCCACGATGGGCAGGCCTCAGGCCACGACCCCAGGCAGGCTTGTCGCCATCGCTGCCAGCCGGGTCAGGATCTGCGCGAAGGTGGGTCGCCGGGAAGGCACCTCAAAGCCGCACTCTCTGGCCAGTCGATGAAGGGGGTCAAGGTCGGCGTCGCCCCCATTACAGCGCGCCAGCAGCTCGGCCAGCAGGCAGCCAAAGGCCCGCACTTCCAGGCGCTCCAGCCGCCCGGCCAGCACCTCATCGGCGCGGTCGTAACAGGAGGCGGCACCAAAGTCCCCGAGCAGCACCCGGCCCGGCGCCTCCTGCGACGAGTGAGGCATCGCGGGCTGCAAGGAGTACAGCAGGTTGTGTGCGTAGAGATCGCCGTGGAGGATGCCCCGCTCGTGCAGGTGCCGGGCGGCCGCAGCCACCCCCTGCACCATGGCCATCACCTGGGCCGGGGTGAAGTTCAGATCCTCCCCATAGACATCCCGGGTGCAGGAGTCCAGGCTCGGGGGGCCCGCCAGGGTGGCGAAGGCGGGGTCTATCAGGGGCATCACCAGTGCCGGGATGCCGGAGGGATGATCGCTCACTCTCCCCATCACACCGACCAGGTTTGGATGACGACCGGCGGCCAGGGACGCAGTCATCTCGCTCAGGGGCAAGCCATCGCTGGTGACGGCCCCCTTGAAGAGCTTGACCGCCACCGCCCCGGGCCCTTCGGCACCCGCCCACTCGGCGCGATAGATGACGCCGGATGCTCCCTCCCCGAGCACATCCCCCAGTGAGAGCGCCTGCCAGGGGATCTCGGTAGTGAGCTCCGATGTGCCGTTCAGACACGCCTGCTCATCACAGAATGGGTTGCCCGCAAAGGCCAGCCAGGACAGACGCGGCATCGAGGGCAGCCAGCTCGGCAGCGCTGGCAGGCGGTTGGCGGCGATGCGCAAAAGCTCCAAACGGTGGCAACCGGCAAGCGTCTCGGGAAGCTCATGTAGCCGGTTGCCAGAGAGCATCAGCTTTTGCAGGGCGTCGCACTGCCCCAGCTCGTCCGGCAGTCGTTCAATGGCATTGTCGGTCAGGATCATCCAGCGCAATCTGGCGGGCAGGGAGGCGGCCGGGACGGTCGCGATGCGGTTGGCCTTGAAGCCCACCATGGTGAGCGCTGGGCAGCGCCCCAGCACCTCGGGCAGTTCGGTGAAGTTGTTCTCGGAGCAGAAGAGGATGCGCAGCTTCTTGCATTCGGCCAGCGTGTCAGGCAACTCGCTCAGCTGGTTGCCGGTGAGATCCAGCACCTCCAGGGTCTCCTTGAGGCTCAGGATCTCGGGAGGGAACACCGCGAGGTTTTCAGCAAGTTTGAGGTGGCGGGCGCCGCAGAGTTCGCCTGCGCGAAGCTGTTCCAGGGTATGCATGGGATCGTCTCTATCAACATTCGGGCTTGCGGTGGCTCACTGCGGGGCACTCCCCCCAGACCACAAAGGAGGGGCATTATAGGGAATGACGGCCAAAGATGGCCGATTTTCTTGCAACGCCTTCTCTTGCAAAGGCCCCCCATCGCCACATTCCCGCTCTCCGTTGCCATGAACCATCCCGGTCGCGCTTGGGTGGTTGAACATTTGGTTGGCGCCATATAGTATGGCGCCATACAAAGTCATTCGAGACTCACTATCATGATCACGTTGGAACAGAAACACCTCGCCCTGCTCGAGGATGCAGAGCGCCGCGGACACGCGGACACCCAAAACATACGCGTCTGCTTTGAGGTGTTGACCCTCGCCGCTGCCATCGATCAGGCGTGCGCGGCGCGCCTGGCCCCTCACCGCCTCTCCGAAGGCAAGTTCGTGCTGCTGTTTTTGCTGCGCGACCTGCCACAAGGGCTGGCCCCCCACGAGCTTGCCGACAAGGCGGGGGTCACACGGGCCACCATCACCGGCCTGCTCGACGGGCTGCAACGGGACGGCCTGCTGGCTCGCCACAGCGACAGCCAGGACAGGCGAAAGATCTCGGTGCGCCTGACAGAGCAGGGCCAGGCCCTGGCGCAGCACCTGCTCGATGAGCACAGCCAGTGGATAGGCTCCCTGTTTGCCGGGTTCGATCAGGCAGAGCGAGAGACCCTGAGTACCCTGCTCAAGCGGGCCTGGCTCAACGTCATCTCATCCCGGGCAGGCTGCACAGAGGCCGCCACAGAGGAGCACCCATGACACGCAGCCGCATCACGGATATCGCCCCCTCGCGCCTCGCCCAGCTCAACCGGGGAGAGATAGAGGCAAGCAACCTGACCGAATGCCTGGCGGTGGATTTTGCCGCCCTGATGCAGTGCACCCTGCCTTCGCTCGAGCCCCAGGCGCTGGCGTCGATGCACGCCGCATCCGGGGAGGGCATTACCCGGCGCATGGCCCTGGCCGCCAGGCTGCTCCTGACCGAGAACGGCATGAGGGATCTTGCGGCGCTCAGCCGTCATCCCTCCGATACCGTGCGGGGCTGGGCCTGTTTCATGGTGGGCGCGAGCGAGGGGCTGTCGCTCAGCGACCGCCTGGCCCTCATTCGCCCCCTCGCCGATGACCTGCACTTTGGGGTGCGCGAGTGGGCCTGGCTCGCAATGCGAACGACCATTGCTGCGCAGCTGGAGGTGGCCATTGCCGCCCTGGTGCCCTGGACGGCGGAGCCGTCCGAGCGACTGCGACGCTTTGCCAGCGAAGCGACCCGGCCCCGCGGCGTCTGGTGTACCCATCTTGCGTCCCTGCGACAAGCACCGGAGCAGGCCCTGATGCTGCTCGAGCCCCTCAAGGCCGATCCCGCCCCCTATGTGCAGGACTCCGTTGCCAACTGGCTGAACGATGCGAGCAAAGACAGGCCACAGTGGGTCACTGACCTCTGCGCGCGCTGGTCTCGCGAAAGCCCCAGTCCCGCGACAATCCGGATTTGTCAACACGCCTTGCGCACCTTGCGCAAGGGCCAACTCCCGAAGGAACCCCTATGACCCACTATCTGGCAGAGCTCTACACCCCCACTCCCGCCTGGCTGGCACTGAGCCAGACGGCCCGTCAGCAGTTCTTCGAGGCCATTGGCACAGGCATGGCCAACCTCGCCGCCCTCGGGGTGGAGCCCATCGCCCTGGGCGAGACCGATGCTACCACCCTCCATGGTGCGCCCCACCCCTTCTTCGCCATCTGGCGCGGGCCGGATGCCGCAGCCATCGAGGCCCTCGTCCAGGGAATAGCCGCATCGGGCTGGCACGACTACTTCGAGACGGTCAACGCCACCGGCGCCGGTGTCTCCCTGGGCGAGCACCTTGCACAGTTGGCCGCCCTGCCCTGCGCCGCCACATCCAGCCCCGCCCAGGCCTGATAACCCCTAAAAGAGCGTTACCCCACCAGGCTTTGCGTCAGTGCCGCCGACACCGGTGGCACTGTTTTCCATACCCTGCCCTTGCAAACCTAGGTCACCACCACCTGGGAAAGCGGCGCCACAGCCCCGCTCCCTTCCCACTCCCTTCATAAAACGCGGATATCTCCTGATGCCGTGATGAGCCATCGCCGATGGCACAAGTGAGCAAGATCCGGGTCGTCGTGACAAAGGTTCGCCGCCATAGTGCTTTCAAACCAACAGTGCTTTCGACCCCCCCCAAAGCTTTGAACCAAAGGAGGGTTGAACCAAAGGAGGTTTGAACCAGGAGGGGGTTGAACCCATCCACTTGTCTGCCAACCCTGCATGAGCGTCGCCACCTGGCGCCATGTACATCTCGCGAGGGAACTGCCATGTCATTACTGTCCAACAAGGTCGCCATCATCACGGGAGCCAGCTCCGGTATTGGTCGCGCCAGCGCCATCCTGTTTGCCCGGGAAGGAGCCAGCGTCGTCGTCGGCGCCCGCCGCCAGCCCGAGCTGGATGCGCTGGTGGAGGAGATCCGCCATGAGGGGGGGCAGGCGGTGAGCCTGGCGGGAGATGTGAAAAGCGAAACCTATGCCCGCGCCCTGGTGGATCTCGCACTGACCCGTTTCGGCGGACTCGATATCGCCTTCAACAACGCCGGCACCACGGGGACACCGGGCAGCGTGCCGGGGCTTGAACTCGCGCAGTGGCAAGAGACCCTGGATACCAACCTCACCAGCGCCTTTGTGGGGGCCAAGTACCAGATCCCCGCCATGCAGGCACGCGGGGGCGGCTCGCTTATCTTTACCTCCACCTTCGTCGGCCATACCCTGGGGCTGCCCGGCATGGCGGCCTATGCCGCGAGCAAGGCAGGCCTCATCGGCCTGACCCAGGTGCTGGCCGCCGAATATGGGGCACAAGGGGTGCGGGTCAACGCCCTGCTGCCGGGGGGCACCGACACCCCCATGGGGCGGGCCTTTACCGATACACCGGAGAGTCTCGCCTTTGTGCAACAACTCCACGCCCTCAAACGGCTGGCCCAACCGGAGGAGATCGCCCGCTCGGCCCTCTATCTGGCGTCCGATGCATCCAGCTTTACCACCGGCATTGCTCTGCTGGCCGATGGTGGGGTATCTATTTGTCGCACATGACCTTGTCGCCCCAAGATCCTGCGACCGCAACCTTATCGTGAGAGCGCCTTATGTCTGATTACGCCCGCATCGCCGATGCCATCCGTTTTATCGCAAGCCAGGTGGCGCACCAGCCCACCCTGGACGAGATAGCGGCGCACGTGCACTTAAGCCCCTTTCACTTCCAGCGGCTGTTCAGCCGCTGGGCCGGGGTGACGCCCAAACGCTATTTGCAGGTGCTGACCCTGGAGCGGGCCAAGGCGCTGCTGCAGGAGTCTCGCCCGCTGCTGGAGGTGGCCGATACCCTGGGCCTTAGCAGCGGCTCGCGGCTCTACGATCACTTCGTACAGCTCGAAGCGGTGACGCCGGGCGAATACAAGCAGCGCGGGGCCGGTCTGGTTATCGAGCACGGGGTGCACGACACCCCCTTCGGCCAGGCGTTTGTCGCCCTGACCCCACGGGGAATATGCAACTTCTCGTTTCTCGATGAGCAGGCCCCACAAACGCCGCTGAGTGCCCTCGCCCAGCGTTGGCCTGAGGCAGAACTGCGAGAAGCGCCATCACGCACCCAGGGGGTCATCCACACCATGTTCGATGGCAGCAAGGCGCCGGATCGCCCCATCTCCTTGCACGTGAGCGGCACCAACTTCCAGATCAGCGTCTGGCGGGCGCTGCTGCAGATCCCGCCCGCCAAGGTGGTGAGCTACGCCCAGGTGGCGAGCGCCGTTGGCAACCCCAAGGCCGCCCGCGCCGTGGGGCTGGCGGTGGGTGCCAACCCCGTCGCCTTGATGATCCCCTGCCACAGAGTCATCCAGCAAAACGGCAGGCTCGGCGGCTATCACTGGGGCGAGACCCGCAAACAGGCGATACACGCCTGGGAAGCGGCAAGGTATGAGTGAACTCGGCCTTTTCTGCCCGGCCTGATGAGGAGAACAGGAATCTTGGTAGTGAGTCAGCAGACAATCCGACTGCGCCAGGGAAGGTGCGAACAAGTCCCTGATATGAGATCATGTTTGTCATCTGGAGCCATGGAGCAGGGTTCATCATGAGTCATCAACTTACCTTCGCCGACAGTGAATTCAGCAGTAAGCACCGTCAGACCAGAAAAGAGATTTTCTTGTCCCGCATGGAGCAGATCCTGCCATGGCAAAACATGGTGGAAGTCATCGAGCCGTTTTATCCCAAGGCTGGTAATGGCCGGCGACCTTATCCGCTGGAAACCATGCTACGCATTCACTGCATGCAGCATTGGTACAACCTGAGCGATGGCGCGATGGAAGATGCTCTGTACGAAATCGCCTCCATGCGTCTGTTTGCCCGGTTATCCCTGGATAGCGCCTTGCCGGACCGCACCACCATCATGAATTTCCGCCACCTGCTGGAGCAGCATCAACTGGCCCGCCAATTGTTCAAGACCATCAATCGCTGGCTGGCCGAAGCAGGCGTCATGATGACTCAAGGCACCTTGGTCGATGCCACCATCATTGAGGCACCCAGCTCGACCAAGAACAAAGAGCAGCAACGCGATCCGCAGATGCATCAGACCAAGAAAGGCAATCAGTGGCACTTTGGCATGAAGGCCCACATTGGTGTCGATGCCAAGAGTGGCCTGACCCACAGCCTAGTCACCACCGCGGCCAACGAGCATGACCTCAATCAGCTGGGTAATCTGCTGCATGGAGAGGAGCAATTTGTCTCAGCCGATGCCGGCTACCAAGGGGCGCCACAGCGCGAGGAGCTGGCCGAGGTGGATGTGGACTGGCTGATCGCCGAGCGCCCCGGCAAGGTAAGAACCTTGAAACAGCATCCACGCAAGAACAAAACGGCCATCAACATCGAATACATGAAAGCCAGCATCCGGGCCAAGGTGGAGCACCCATTTCGCATCATCAAGCGACAGTTCGGCTTCGTGAAAGCCAGATACAAGGGGTTGCTGAAAAACGATAACCAACTGGCGATGTTATTCACGCTGGCCAACCTGTTTCGGGCGGACCAAATGATACGTCAGTGGGAGAGATCTCACTAAAAACTGGGGATAACGCCTTAAATGGCGAAGAAACGGTCTAAATAGGCTGATTCAAGGCATTTACGGGAGAAAAAATCGGCTCAAACATGAAGAAATGAAATGACTGAGTCAGCCGAGAAGAATTTCCCCGCTTATTCGCACCTTCCTTAGGAAATCTACTTTACCACGCAAACGATATGAAAATGAAAAGACACTACTCGGGTGTCTTTCTTATTGTTGGGTGTTGGAGCCAACTGGTTGGAGGCTATGACCCCTCCCCGCTTTGCCCCGTAGCCAAATCAGATCGGGGTGATGGCGGTGATATGGGCCGAACCATCCAGGGATTGGAAGATCTGCACCACGGCTTCCCCGTGGATCGGGTTGGGCAGCGGCACCATGGTTTTGCATTTGAAACGGTAACTGGTACGCCTGCTATCACTTGGGGGGATTTTGAAGGAGTGCTCCCTTCCCATCTTTTGATGCTGGACACAGTGGCACTTAACTTTCTGGGCATAACACTCGTGGATGGCCTTCAGAGGCTATGCAGCAAAGCCTTTCCTCTGCCCGGAGAAACCACAACCTGCCGCCGTGTGTGGATGCGATAGATGAGGTTCTGCCGATCGACTCGGGCACTCACCACGACAACATTGGTAACAGAGCCCTCACCCCTTCGCCAGGAGCAAAATTTTCTCGCAAACGATTGGAAAAAGAAAAGGCGCCTCAAGGGCGCCTTTTTGACAGTTTTGCGTTACCGCTGGGAGAGAGGCGTTAGCCGCTTATTCCCACGCCTTTTATTCCCACTCAATGGTTGCGGGCGGCTTGCCGGAGACGTCGTACACCACGCGAGAGATGCCGTTGATCTCGTTGATGATGCGGTTCGACACGTGGCCGAGGAAGTCGTACGGCAGGTGGGCCCAGTGGGCGGTCATGAAGTCGATGGTCTCGACGGCGCGCAGCGCAATGACCCAGTCGTACTTGCGGCCATCGCCCATGACGCCGACGGAGCGCACCGGCAGGAAGACGGCGAACGCCTGGCTGACCTGGTTGTAGAGGTCGGCCTTGCGCAGCTCTTCGATGAAGATGGCGTCAGCCTTGCGCAGCAGGTCGCAGTACTCTTTCTTCACTTCGCCAAGCACACGCACGCCCAGGCCAGGACCCGGGAAGGGGTGACGGTAGAGCATGTCGTAGGGCAGGCCGAGTTCGAGGCCGACACGGCGCACTTCGTCCTTGAACAGCTCGCGCAGCGGCTCCACCAGACCCATCTTCATCTCTTCCGGCAGGCCGCCGACGTTGTGGTGGGACTTGATGACGTGGGCCTTGCCGGTCTTGCTGGCAGCGGATTCGATGACGTCCGGGTAGATGGTGCCCTGGGCCAGCCACTTGGCGTTCTTGAGCTTCTTGGACTCGTCGTCGAACACTTCGACGAAGACGCGGCCGATGGTCTTGCGTTTGGCTTCCGGCTCGTCAATGCCCGCGAGGGCGGAGAGGAAGCGCTCTTCGGCGTCGACCTTGATGATGTTCAGGCCGAAGTGATCGCCGAACATGTCCATCACCTGCTGGCCTTCGTTCAGGCGCAGCAGGCCGTTGTCGACGAAGACGCAGGTCAGGCGATCGCCGATGGCGCGGTGCACCAGCATGGCGACCACGGAGGAGTCCACGCCGCCGGAGAGGCCCAGGATCACCTCGTCGTCACCCACCTGCTCGCGGATGCGGGCAACGGCGTCGTCGATGATGGTGGCCGGGGTCCAGAGGCATTCGCAGCCGCAGATGTCCTTGACGAAGTGTTCCAGCATACGGGCACCCTGACGGGTGTGGGTCACTTCCGGGTGGAACTGCACGCCGTAGAAGCGCTTGGCCTCGTCGGCCATGGCGGCATGGGGGCAGGTGGCGGTCTGGGCGATGGTGGTGAAGCCGGCGGGGATCTCGGTGACCTTGTCGCCGTGGCTCATCCAGACGTCCAGCAGGGCATTGCCGTTGTCGGCAATGGCGTCTTCGATGTTGCGCAAGAGGGCGCTGGTCTTGCCGGACTGGCCCAGCACTTCGACCTGGGCGTAGCCGAATTCACGCAGGTTGGAGGACTGCACCTTGCCGCCGAGCTGCTCGGACATGGTCTGCATGCCGTAGCAGATACCGAACACCGGCACACCGGCGTTGAACACGTACTCGGGGGCGCGCGGGCTGCCCGCCTCGGTCACTGATTCCGGGCCGCCGGAGAGGATGATGCCGCTCGGATTGAACTCGCGGATCTGCTCTTCGGTTACGTCCCAGGCCCACAGCTCGCAGTAGACGCCGATTTCACGGACGCGACGGGCGATGAGCTGGGTGTACTGGGAACCGAAATCCAGGATAAGGATACGGTGGGCGTGAATGTCTTTAGTCATTTTATTCCTGCATCAGGCTGATGTTGTCACAAAAAGCACGGGATAAAAAAAGGGTGGAAAAACGGGGCGCAGAGCCCCGTTTCATCAGCCCATCCGGTAGTTGGGGGCTTCTTTGGTAATGGTCACGTCGTGAACGTGGGACTCTTTCATCCCGGCGCCCGAGATGCGCACGAACTCGGCCTTGGTGCGCATGTCGTCGATGGTCGCGCTGCCGGTCAGACCCATGGAGGAGCGCAGGCCGCCCATCTGCTGGTGGATGATCTCTTTGAGGCGGCCCTTGTACGGCACGCGCCCTTCGATCCCTTCCGGCACCAGCTTGTCGGCGGCGTTGTCGGTCTGGAAGTAACGGTCGCTGGAGCCCTTGGACATGGCACCCAGAGAGCCCATGCCGCGGTAGGACTTGAAGGAGCGGCCCTGATAGAGCTCGATCTCGCCCGGCGCCTCTTCGGTACCGGCAAACATGGAGCCCACCATGACGCAGCTTGCGCCCGCGGCGATGGCCTTGGCCACGTCGCCGGAGAAGCGGATGCCGCCATCGGCAATCACCGGCACGCCGGTGCCTTCCAGGGCGTCGACGGCGTCGGAGATGGCGGTGATCTGGGGCACGCCCACGCCGGTCACGATACGGGTAGTACAGATGGAGCCCGGGCCGATACCGACCTTGACGGCGTTGACACCCGCTTCCACCAGCGCCTTGGCGCCAGCGGCGGTGGCGACGTTGCCGCCGATGATCTGCAGGTCAGGATAGGCTTCACGGGTCGCCTTGATGCGATCCAGCACGCCCTGGGAGTGGCCGTGGGAGGAGTCAATCAGCAGCACGTCCACACCGGCTTCCACCAGGGCGGCGACGCGCTCTTCGTTGCCGGCACCGGCACCGACGGCGGCACCGACCCGCAGACGGCCACGCTCGTCTTTACAGGCGTTGGGCTTGCGCTCGGCTTTCTGGAAGTCCTTCACGGTGATCATGCCCTTGAGCTTGAAGTCGCCGTTGACCACCAGCACCTTCTCGATGCGGTGCTTTTGCATCAGAGCCACCACCTCTTCACGAGGGGCCCCTTCACGCACGGTCACCAGACGATCTTTCTGGGTCATGATCTGTTCGACGGTCTGGGAGAGATCGATGACGAAGCGCACGTCACGGCCGGTGATGATACCCACCAGCTGGTTGCCGTCAGTCACCACGGGGTAACCGGCGAAACCGTTCTTGTGGCTCAGCTCCTTGATCTGGGCGATGGTCATGTCAGGGCGCACGGTAACGGGGTCGCTGACCACGCCGCTCTCGTACTTCTTGACCTTGCGCACTTCGGCAGCCTGCTGCTCGATGGACATGTTCTTGTGAATGAAGCCGATGCCGCCTTCCTGGGCCAGTGCGATAGCCAGACGGGCTTCGGTCACTGTGTCCATGGCAGCGGAGATCATCGGAATATTCAGCGTTATCGCAGACGTGAGCTTGGTACGCAGGTCGGCGGTATTGGGGAGAACAGTGGAGTGGGCTGGAACCAACAGTACATCGTCGAAGGTCAGCGCTTCTTTGGCAATCCTGAGCATGGCAATATCTCACCGTTGAGGAGTGGGGGTGTAAAATATTGCCGACAAATTTTACTCATGCATTGGGCAGTGGTAAAGAAGTTTTTTGAATTTTTTATGGCGTAGCCCGATTTAACGCCACCAACAGGGCAAAAAACCAATAAATTCAGCCGTAACCATGCCGTTTTTCCCGACAAGATGATCTTTTTTGCCGTTGAGCCCCTTTCTGCCGCCAGTCTCCCGGAACGGCCTTTTTTCCACTCACAGCCGTCAGCCAGACCGGCGGTCAGTTCCCCTGATAGCGGCCCGGCTTGTGCCAGTTCATCAGCATGGCGTTCATGGCCAGCGCACTCAGGGTTGACCAGAGCAGCAGGGGAAGCGGCAGGGTGAGCAGAGAGAGCGCAAACACCAGCACATCCAGCACCATCTGGCTCTTTCCTGCATTGATGCCGGTGCGCCGTTGCAGCCAGAGCGTCACCACGCCGGTGCCCCCACGGAGGCATTGTGGCGCGCCAGAGACAAGACCCCCATGCCGAGGAAGGTTCCCCCACCAGGGCGGCAAACAGGGGATGGACATAGCTCACCGTCAGCAGCAGCGGCACCGCCTGGGTGGCCGCCGAGAGGGCGACGTTGACGATCAGCGTCTTGAGGGTGAAGGCGCGCCCCATGGTGACGTAGCAGAACACCATGAAGGGCAGGTTCACCAGGAAGAAGAGCACGCCGATGGGCAGGGTGCTGACATGGGCGATCAGCAGGGCGATGCCCGCGATGCCGCCGGTGATCATGCCGGAACACTTGAGCAGATTGAGCCCCACGGCGATAAACATGACCCCGAGCACCATGCCGTAGACATCGTCCTTGAGGGTATGGGCCAGCCCCCTGCCCGCGGCCGCTGGCTGCATGGTCATTTCACCTTCCATATGACTCCTTAGATCCGATTTGATGGTGGCATCCGTTGCCCGACAACCAGGCCGCATTGGGGCTGATGGCGGCGACCCATTCACCTTGCCGTCCCAACCCCCAATCTTGCGCTCCCCCGCCCCCTGATGTCGCCATCATGGGGATGACAAGGCACAGCAAAAAGAGCGCCAATCAAAACAAGAGTCCGCGACACCATAAATAATCGGATTTAAATTCTGATAAATACGCAATGTGCAGACCGAATGCACTACTTCAGTGATCGGCCATCATGGTGGCGCAGCATGTTTACCCGAGTCACCGAGAAAGGCCTCGTGGTATCCCCTTCACAGTCCGGTTTTTCGGCAGATCATGTCGATACGATGCCGCTTTTCAGCATGGATGATGCCTGTCATGGGGTAAGCCCGAGGGCTATACGGCGTGTTTCTTCGGGGCGGGCTCCAGGGGCGGATGTGGATGGATCGCACCAATAAAGTGCAATTGCACCAATATAGATCAACCGAGTGGCACAGTTTGCCTTGCACCGCGGCGCAAAGGCGGTATGGGCACCGCTTTGCTCACTGCCATGAGCACTGCAATATGCAGAGCATGGAGTGACTCGGGCGGCGGATGCACCACTCCCCTTCCCTCTAGCCCCCTGCCCATGAGCGTGCTGGTCGCGAGTCCACAGGTCTGCCCATTCACCAGCCCCTCCGCAGCCAGAGTCCCATCAGGATGGGGCATCCATTCAGGCATAGGCAGAAGGCAGAATAAAAAAGTCGGCCCGAAGGCCGACTCGCTGCTCCCTGTGACAGGGCTTCCTTACTTGAGGTATTTGCCGTCCGCGCCCACCTTGCCCGGGCCGTTCAGTACCCAGACCCGCGCCGAATAGGCGGGCACCGCAAAGCTCAGGCTGCCGTTGCTGACGCTCTGGCTCGCACCGGTTACCGCGTCCGTGTAGGTGCCGTTCTTCAGGCCACTCAGGTTTATCTGCTGGGCCGAGTTGGCCGCAAGGCCCACGGCAGCGTAGCTCCCTTGGGCGCTCAGATCACGCACGAAGCTGATGCCGCTCCCCCACTCGTTCACCTGGCTCATGGGCGCCTTTTGCAGGGCGGGCACCGCCTTGCGGATCTGGTTCAGGCGCTTGATGTGCTGATAGAGCGGGTGGCTCGGGGTGGCGGGGTTGTCCAGCACCTCCCCGTAGTAGGCACGACCGGTCTGATCCACCGTCATGGTGGCCCCGTCGATGTCCTGGGGCTTGCCCGCCTGGAACATCACCTCCTCCCCGTAGTAGAGGGTCGGGATCCCCCGCGCCGTCCAGAGCAGGTTGTAGGTCATGGCCGCATTCCCCTCTTCCCCGCCGTAGCGGTACTTGAAGTCATTGTCCGGCCCCACGTCGTGGTTCTGGAAGAAGGTGATGAGCTTGGTGGCATCCCCATAGACCCAGTCCATGGCGAAGATCCCCCCTACCCCGCCAAAGTTCCCCCGGGTGACGTTGTCACGGAAGGTGGAGAAGAGGGAGAAGTCCAGCACCGAGAGGCCGGAATCACCCCCTGCACGGGGATTGGCCGGGTTCGGCGTGGTGCGGGTATACCACCAGGGGCGGATCACCGCCGAGGCATTGTCGTTGGCGAGCTCAGAGCCCCAGCCGGTGCCCTTGACCAGGTTTTCGCCAAAGACGAACAGCCCCGGCTTGTGGGCCTGCCAGTCATGGACATAGGTCAGCAGTTCGTCCCGCTCGATGTGCTTCAAGGTATCGATACGGATGGCATCGACCCCCATGTCGAGGTACTGACGAATGGCGCCGTTGAGGTAGTCCTTGACGTTCTGGTTGCCGGTGGCGAGATCGATGCAGTCCCCCGCCATGTGCTTGCGCTGCAGGGCGAGCGGGCTCTCCCAGTCACCGCCTGACATGAAACCGTCCAGGTGATACCAGGCGGGATCCAGGGTCTGGGCGTCGATGCCGAAGAAGCGGTTTGGGTTGTAGCCTGCGCTCGGCACGGTGGCGCCGGTCTTGGGGTCTACCAGGGGCTGGGTGCCCGCCGGATCGGACTGGCAGCGGGCCTTGTACCAGTCGGGCGCCGCCGGGTTGTCGTCGTCACAGCGATTGGCGCTGGCGTAATCCCCGAGATTGCCCTGATAGGGACCATTGTTGATGAGCCCCTGGCTCGACCCCGCCGGTACGTAGTATTTGACGGGCAGGCGATCGATCCAGGTCTTGCCGCGCAGGCCGTACTGGCTCGAGTGGTTGAGCACCACATCCTGGATCACCTTGAGCCCCTTGGCGTGAGCCGCCTGGATGAACTCCCGGTAACCCGCCCCCGGCGACTCCAGACGGGGATCGACCCGGTAGAAGTCGTAGGCATGGTAGCCGTGGTAGTCGAGGCCGGAGCGGTTCTCCACCGGCGGCGTCACCCAGATGGCGGTGAAGCCGAGATCCTTGATGTAGTCGAGCTTGGCGATCAACCCCTTGAAGTCGCCACGCCACTGGGGATCCCCCGCTTTGTAGCGATCCCGGTTGTAGTAGTTGTTGCTGGCATCGCCATCATAGAAGCGGGCAGTCAGCAGGAAGTAGATGCTCTCGGCGCGAAAATCGCCGCTCGCCACCCCCTGCTCGCCGATACGGTACTCGAAGCGCTGCTCGCGCTGATTGCCGCTGGCGTCGATGGCAAAGGTGCGGATCACCAGATCGGTGCCGCTCCCCTTGTCACTCGCCACCAGGGGCTGGCCTGCATAGCGGGCCGATGCCGTGGTGGGCTGGCTGCCGTCCGTCGTGAAATGCACGGCGGGGGCGCTGTCCTGATCGTCGCTCACTCCCAGGGTGATGGACTGACTGTCCACATAACTCCCCGGAGACGGGGTGGCCGTCACCGTGGGGGCCTGCAGATCGGCCCCGGCCAGCGTCTCCACCTCGATGGCCTTGCGCAGGCTGTCAAAGCAGATGCGATAACTGGTGTTGGCGCTGACCAGGTAATCCTGGGCCGGATACGCCTCGCTCCAGTCCCCCTTGTGGTCAATCTTGAAGCGGGGGTTGTTGCTGCCAAAGGCCTGCTCGGTGCAGAAGGTGGTGCCATCCTCGCTGGTCATGGGGGTGAGCCCCCAGTTGTTGGCCGTGCCCCGGAAGTACCAGCTGTCGCTGCTCTGTCCTGCCCCGACCACCACACTCACGCTGCTGCTGCCCTTGGCGCCCTGATCGTCGGTGACAGTGAGGCCATAGGTGAAGGTGCCGGTCTGGGTGGTGTTGACGACGATGCTCTCCGTGGTCTCGCCGCTGCTCCACAGATAGCTCGCGATCTGGCCGTCGGGATCCGTGGAGTCGCTGCCGCTCAAGGTGAGCGACGCCCCCTGGGTCACGTTCACCGTCCCCCCGGGGTGATGACCGCGAGCGGCGGCTGGTTGTCATCCCCGAGGGGGGTGATGCTGTAGGCCAGGGTCTGATCGTTGACCTGGATGCGCACCGTGCCCACGGCGCTCCAGAAGATGTCGCCGCCACTTTTCTCCAGCACGCCGTCGCCGTTGCTGTCGCCAAAGTTGACGGCCCAGTCGCCAGCCTGATCAAACTTGAGGCGCTGGCTCGCCTTGCCATCCAGGTAGGCTTCCACCTGCCACAGGTGATCCCCTACCAGGGTCATGGGGAGGCTGGCCCAGCCGTTGAAGGTGCCGCGCACGTTGAGCTGCGGCAAGGTGCTGGCAAACCCCGAAGCCTCGCAACTGGCCACCGCCGTCACGCTCACCGCCTGGGTGCTCGCGTTGATGCGGATCTGGTACGCCGTGTTGGCATTGACCCCGTAGTCGGCCGCCGGGTAGCTCTGCTGCCAGTTGCCGTACCTGTCTATCTTGAAGCGCGGGCCGCCGCTGGCATCCCCGCTCACGAAGCGCTGACAGGTATCAAAATTGACGCCGTCCGTCGACGTCATGGCGGTCGCCGCCCATCCATTCGCGGTGCCCCGGAAGAACCACTCCGCCGCCGTGCTCGGCGCCGTGATCAGGGTTCCCAACAATCCGGCCGCGAGTATCCATCTAGCCATTGATAGTCCTTTATTTTCATTGTTTGTGTGTGATGCCGGTGTGTCCCGGCATTCCCCCATCCGCAACGTCCCGCCTTCAGATGAGCCCGACCAGTCTAGAGTTCCCCATGGCCAATTAATGGCCAGCACGCGCAAAATGTGACCACTGTCGACCTCGTCATGGGCTGTATGTGATTGATAGCGCTTTCATTTCCTGGCGCAGAAGTGAGGGGCACCCCCATCGGGGAGAGCAAGATGGCCGCCCTCCGCGACCACCTCGGGCACAGGGTCAGCCCCTGCCTCCTGCACGGCGCCGTTGCCACCGGGGACACTTGCCCCCATGATGCAATCCCCCTTGCCATCTCGGGCAACAGGGCGGTTCATTCAGGGAGAAACGATGAGACCATCGGATTACGGGAGATTGCTCGCGCTGGCAGCCATCTGGGGTGCCAGCTTTTTGTTCATGCGCATCGCGGCGCCGGCGTTCGGCTCGGTCAACACCACCTTCCTGCGGGTCTTCTTCGCCCTCGTCGGGCTCGCCGCCATGCTCCTGCTGCTGCGCACCCCCATGCAGTTTCAGGGCAAGCTCAAATCCATCATGGTGCTTGGCATCATCAACTCCGGCGTCCCCTTCCTGATGTATGCCGTGGCGGCCCTCTGGCTGCCCGCAGGGTATTCCGCCATCCTCAACGCCACCACGCCCCTGATGGGCGCCCTCATCGGCTTCTCCTTCTTTCACGAGACGCTGACCTTGCGAAAGTGGGCCGGGGTCATGCTGGGGCTGGTGGGCATCGGGCTCATCACCACCACCGGGGAGGTCGACCTGAGCGGCCAACTGGCCATCGGGGTGCTGGCCTGCCTCATCGCCACCGCCTGCTATGGCTGCGCCGGCTTCCTGACGAGACGCTGGGTCACCGAGCGGGGAGGCCTGGACGCCAAACTGGTGGCCTTTGGCAGCCAGATAGGGGCCGTCCTCTTCCTGCTTCCCTTCTTCGGCTACACCCTGGCGACCGGCCCCGCCGTCGACTGGGCCCAGCCTGGGGTCTGGGCCAGCGTGCTGGCGGTCGGCTTCCTCTGTACCGCCTTCGCCTATCTTCTCTATTTCAGGCTGATCGCCGACATCAGCCCCCTGCGAAGCCTCACTGTCACCTTCCTCATTCCGCCCTTCGGCATCCTGTGGGGCTATCTGGTGCTGGGGGAAACCCTCACCGGCGGCTTCGTGTTCGGCGGCGCCGTGGTCTGCCTCGCGGTCTGGCTGGTGACCAGCCCCGCCAGAGCCGTCAAGTCGGCCAAGGCACAAGCCTAGGCTCCGCGTCATCTGCCGGGCCCATGGCTCGGCAGATGGGCGCAACTGGGGTAAGATGACCCCCATCGTTTCTCCCGCCCCGGCGGACACCACAGCAGGGCCAGCCTTGAATCACCTCGAACCCGCCAGTCAGAGCAGACAACAGCAGATCTTCACCGTCACCCGCCTCAACAGCGCCGTGCGCATGATCCTGGAGCAGGATCTGGGGCTGGTGTGGCTCACCGGCGAGCTCTCCAACCTGGCGATGCCAAGTTCCGGCCACTGGTACTTCTCCCTCAAGGACATGTCGGCCCAGGTGCGCTGCGCCATGTTCAAGGGCAACAACCGCCGGGTGCCGTTCCGTCCCCAGGATGGCATGCAGGTGCTGGTGCAGGCGCGAGTCTCCCTCTATGAACCCCGGGGCGACTACCAGCTCATCATCGAGTCCATGCAGCCCGCCGGGGATGGCATGCTGGCCCTGCGCTTCGAGGAGCTCAAGCGCCGCCTCGGGGCCGAAGGGCTCTTTGACGAAGGGCGCAAGCGCCCCTTGCCCCGGGAACCCCGCGCCGTCGGGCTGGTCACCTCCGCCACAGGCGCCGCCCTGCACGACATGCTGACGGTGCTTGAACGCCGCGCCCCGGACTTGCCCGTTTTCATCTACCCGACCCAGGTGCAGGGGAGCGCCGCCACCGCCCAGATCGTCTCGGCCATCATGCTTGCCAACCGCCGCGCCGAGGTGGATGTGCTCATCGTCGGACGCGGCGGCGGTTCCCTTGAAGATCTCTGGTGCTTCAACGAAGAGGCGGTGGCACGGGCCATCGCAGGCTCCGCCATCCCCGTGGTGAGCGCCGTAGGACATGAGGTGGACGTCACCATCAGCGACTTTGCCGCCGACCTTCGTGCCCCCACCCCCTCTGCCGCCGCCGAGCTGGTCGCGCCGGACAGGAGCACCCGCGCCCAGCGCCTCGTGCACCTGCGCCAGCGGCTCACCCAGGCCATGAGCCGTCACCAGGTCGCCGCCCGCCATGGCTTCGTCCTGCTGCAGAAGCGGCTCGATCATCAGGATCCCAAGCGACGGCTGGAGCAGCAGTCCCAGCGCCTCGACGAGCTCGACCGCCGCTTGCAGCAGCACCTGCGTGATCGCCTGCACCAGGGGGAGCGGCGCCTCGCGGGCCTCGCCATGCGCCTGCAGGCCAGAAGCCCCGAAAAGCGGCTGGCCATCGGCAAACGTCGTCACCAGCTGGCCGAGGAGCGCCTCCATGCCCTCATCGCAAAACGCCAGGATCTCGCCCGCCACAGCCTCGCCATGCTGGGAGCCCGCCTCGACGGCATCAGCCCGCTGGCCACCCTGGGGCGCGGTTACGCCATCGTGCGCACCCCCTCCGGGGAGGTGATCCGCCGCGCATCCCAGGTCAATGCAGGCCAGACCCTGATCACCACCCTCGCAGAGGGAGCGCTGCGGGTACGGGTGGACGAGGTCGACAACCGCTGACAAAAAGCGGGGGCCTGCACCAGGCCCCCGCCTCCTTTCTGTGCTCCGATAGCCCGTTATACCAGGGCATGACCGGCCATCTTGCCCGGGTGGCCGGATGGTTTCTCGCCCCCCTTGATCCCCCCCGGTGGATTGCACCTCAGATACTCGAACAACCCGGCCTGCAAATTCACGTTCCAGAAACGCCCCGCCAGGGTGAGGGCGAGACGCTCGGCCGAGAGCCGTGCCAGCCCGTGTCGCTGCCAGGCCTCAAAGAGCGGCATCAGGTGGGAGACCAGCCCCTGTGGCAATTGCGACAACGCCAGCCATCCGGTATCGAGCCCCCCTCGCAGCAGCCCGTCGAGACGGGCATCGGGATTGGGCCTCATCACCATGCCGGGAGCACGCACGCCCCCCGCCTGCGCCTCATGCCAGGGCGCCAGATCCCGGCCATACATGAGGCCGTGGCCGTGAATGTTGCCCCCCGCCCCTGCGCCGAAGGGCAGGATCTCGGCGCCCCACTTGGCCATCTGGTTGTAGCGGCTCTGCTCGGCATCGATGCGCCGCCAGTGGCTGCAGGAGAGCCGCTCCCAGCCCCCCGCCTCCAGCGTCCGTGCCCCGTCGGCATACATGACTGCCCGCTGCTGGCCATCGGCGGCCCAGCCCTGGGTGCCTTTCTCGTCGGCGCGCGCCAGGTTGGTGCCCGCCATGGAGAAGAGTTGATAGAGATCAACCCCGTGCACCCCGCTCGCCATCACATCCGCGATATCCTGGCGCCACACGGCCTCATCCTGCCCCGGCAGACCGAAGATGAGATCCGCCACGATCACCGCCTCGTTGTGGCGGGTCAGCGCCGCCAGCCGGGACAGCAAGGTCTCCCTGTCATCGAAGCGGGCCGCCTGCTGGCGCACGCGGGTATCAAAACTCTGCACGCCGAACGAGAAGCGGTTGAAACCGCCCGCCAGGGCCGTCTGCCACTTCTCGTCATCAAAGCCGTTGAGTCGCCCCTCCAGGGTCAGTTCCGCATCCACGGTCAGGGGAAAACGGCGGATGACGCTGGCCAGGCGGGCGAGATCGCCCGCCGCCATGTCGGTTGGCGTACCGCCCCCCACATAGACCGCCGAGAAAGGCCGGCTCTGGACAAGCGGCGTCTCGGCTGCCTGGCGCAGCGACCCGCAGAGTGCCTCCATGTAGCGGCTCATGCGCGCCGGATTGGCGCCGTTTTCGAAGAAGTTGCAAAAACTGCAGCGCTTGCGGCAAAACGGGATATGGATATAGAGCGCTCGGGCCTTGGCCTCGCTCTCCTGCTGCCACCAGGCTTGCCAGCCGGCATCGTCCAGCATCAGGGGGGCGGTCCCTCCCCGGCTGGCATGGGCCGACGTCTTGGCGGTGAAGGCGAATTTGAGGGGATCCGGGGTACAAAGCCCCGTCATGGTCGAAGAAAGCTGGAGAGTCGTCACTGGGTTACCCTGCGTAAATAACGCAAATGATAACGAATATCAGTTGCAGGTATTTGTGCTGGATCAAGTCGGGAAGGATTGAGCCGTCACTCTGTCCCCATCAGGGCAACAGCGCGTCAGGCAAGGAAAGCGTGAAACAACAAGGGAAGAGAGCCACTCTCCCACTGGAGAGTGGTGGCACACACAGGATCGGGCGGTTGATTCAAGGCTCCTGACGGGAGCGCCGCGCCGATACCGGCTGACGGGGGTCAGCCATTGCCGATGATGATGGCAACCCGGCGATTTTCCGCTCGCCCGGCAGCGGTCGCGTTGTCGGCGATGGGCGCCTCTTCTCCGCGGCCGCGGATATCCAGGTTCCCCTGTGGCATACCCACCGACACCAGGACATCGGCCACCGACCGTGCCCGCTTGAGGGAGAGTTGCTGGTTGTAGGCCTCATCACCGTTGGAGTCGGTATGACCGTCCACCCGGGCCCGGTTCAGTCCTACCTCAATCAGGGCCTTGCCGAGTTTCTCCACCACCTGGCGGGTCTCGGGGTTGAGGGCCCCCACATTGTTGGCGAACAGCACCTTGTTGGAGATATCCAGGGTCCATCCCTCGTCGGTCAGGTGAAATCCCTGCTCCTTCAAGGCGGCGATCTGCTCCGCCGTGAGCCCCTGGGGAGGGCTCTGGCACGCCGCCAGCACACTCAGCAACAGTGCCACCAGGCCCGCTTTGATCGGGTTCAACATGCGCATTCTTATCATCCTTTCACTATTTCCGGTTCAACTTCACGTGCTCGTTTTTCGTGTTTCTCTCTCCTCCCTGCGTTGTCGTTTGGCTTGATACATGGCGTCGTCTGCCCATTGCAGCAGGGCATCCGCCGTCTTCCCCTGCTCGGGATAGCGGGCAGAGCCGATGCTGATCCCCACCCCGAGATGGCGACCGTCACTCAATACCACGGGGGTGTTCATGGCCTGCTGCACTCGCCCTATCACCTCGCGCACCTCGTCCTCCCCATGGATCGGGGTCAGGAGGATGACGAACTCATCTCCCCCCAGCCGGCAGACCAGATACAGGGGCCTGAGCTGATGCTGCACCCGCCGCGCCACGGCGATCAGCACTTCGTCGCCGATGCTGTGGCCCAGGTTGTCATTGATCTGCTTGAAACGATCGCAATCCAGATAGAGCAGGGCAAAACCTTCATGCCCCTTGTTGCCTGCCAGGATGGCCTGCTCCATGCGAGCCTCGAACAGAGCGCGGTTGGGCAGACCGGTCAGGGGATCATGGGTTGCCTGATGCAGCAGGCTGGCGTTCTCCCGCTTCTGGTGGGCCTGCCAGGCTTCCAGCTCATCGAGCAGCGAATTGAAATCCTCGCCCAGCTCGTGCAGCTCGTGCAGCTCGGCGATATTGGCCGCCGGCACCCGCTCCTTGAGGGCCCGCTGGCGGCTGACGTTGTAAGCCACCTCGGTCAGGGCCTTGAGGGGTGCCGTGATGGAGCGTTGCATCCGGCGCGCCACATGGAGTGCCCCGAGAATACTGATGAGCAGGCACACCAGGGTAGCCAGCAAGGTCTGCAATAGGAATCGCAACAGGTACTGGCCGTGACCGACCAGATGCACCCTGGCTATCTCCTTGTGCTCGCGCACCATGGGGAGCGCCACGGGCCCCGGCAGGATCAGGCGGGCCAGGTGCTGCTCCAGGGTGGTCCAGGGGGTAGTGATGTCCCGGCGCCAGCTCGCCAGCACCTGGCCGTCCGGCAGCACTATGCTGGCGCTGGCTATGTCTTCCCGGGAGGTGATGGTCTCCAGGGCATCCAGTGCCGCCTCCTTGTCATGGAAGACCACGGCCGCCTCAGTGGTGTAGCTGATGGCCCGCGCCACCAGCTTGAGGTTGTGATCCGCATAAAGGCGCAGCGCCAGCAGCGCCGTGACGGTCAGAAACAACCCGGCCATGCAGACGGCAGTCAGGGAGATCATCATGTGGGTGCGCCCCAGACTCTGTCGCAGGGTAAGCCGGGGAGTGGCGTGATGGACCGTCATCGCACCTCCTCATCGGCTCGCGCTAGCTTGAGCACGGCCGGGTGCACTCGCACACCGCTGCGGGCCAGCGCATCCAGATTGACCCGAAAACGCACCCTCTCCTCCCCGGCCTGCAGACAGAAGACCGCATCGGCGATGCATTCGCGGCTCTGCTCACTGATGCTGAGGATGGCGTGACCGCGCAGGCGCTCGAACAGGGAGAGGCGCTGTGCCGGTGCCAGCACCCCCAGATAGATGACATCGCAGCGCTGGATCAGCGCCTCATCGCCCATGTCGTAGCGATGCACCTCCACCGGTCGGCCATTGGCCTGCCGTTCGATGGTCAGAAGGGATGACGCATATTCCGTCGGCGCCGTGATGCAGAGCCGAAGTCTGGCGGGCTCGCTGGGCCAGCGGGTGTAACTGAGGATATCGAGCACGGTCTGGCGCACCATGTCACTGCGCGCCTCGGCGGAGGTCGCCGCCACGGTCAGGTTTGCCAGCATCAGCATGCAGCACAGTGGCGCCAGCCACATCAGTAACCGGAGGTAACAAAACATCTGCATGGTGCCCGCGAGAGTGTCAAGGTCGGCGCCGGGGTAACCCGACGCCCATGATGAGAGTGCCTGCATGGCACCGCACCGAGCTTACCAGCCGGGTGGCCAGCCCCCAGAGGCAAGTGGCACGGCTGCGTCACCGGGCGTCGCAGCCGTGCCAGCAAGGCGCTCAATGCCCCAGGCAGACACCGTCCATCGACACTACTTCTTGCCAATCCCATATTCGCGCAGCTTGTTGGCGATGGCGGTATGGGAGACACCGAGCCGCTTGGCCAGTTGGCGGGTGGAGGGGAACGCCGGGTAGAGCCGCTCCAGCAGGCGGCTCTCGAAACGCTTCACCGCCTCGTCGAGCCCCCCTTCGAACCACTCGTCGATGAGCGGCATGGCATCGGCCGCCACCGGCAAGTCCACGTGCTCGGGTCCAATCTCGTCCCCTTCCAGCAGGGTCATGGCCCGATAGAGGCAGTTGCGCAACTGGCGCACGTTGCCGGGCCAGCGGTAGGCGGTGAGGTACTCGGCCATGTTGCGGGTAAAGCGCGGACGCGGGCGCTGCAGTTCGCTGGCAAAGCGCGACACGAACTGCTGGGCCAGGGCCATGATGTCCGCCTTGCGCTCGCGCAGCGGCGGCAGATTGAGGCTAAGCACATTGAGGCGGTAGTAGAGATCTTCGCGAAACTTCCCTTCATGAACCAGATCCAGCAACTGCTTCTGGGTGGTGCAGATGAAGCGCACGTTGACCCTCACCTCCTGCTCGTCACCGACCCGGCGAAACACGCCATCTTGCAGCACCCGCAGGAACTTGGTCTGCAGATGGGGGGACATGTCGCCGATCTCGTCCAGCATCAGGGTGCCGCCGCTGGCCAGCTCCAGCACCCCGCGCTTGCCCTCGGTGTTGTTGCCAAAGGCGCCGGGGGCATAGCCGAACAGCTCGCTCTCGGCCACGTTGTCCGGCATGGCCGCGCAGTTGAGCGCCATGAAGGGGTGGCTGGAGCGCAGGCTGGCGCCGTGGCAGGCCCGGGCCAGCAACTCCTTGCCGGTGCCGGTCTCCCCCACGATGAGCAAGGGAGCGTCCTGCATCGCGAGCTTGGCTGCCTGGGCCAGCACCTCTTTCATCTTCTGGCTCTCGGCCTGGAGGTGCTCAAAGCCCCCCACTTCCACCGCGTGCAGGGCACTGAAGTGCATGCCGACCCGGCGGGCGGATTTGAGCACCACTACGGCGCCGGCCAGAGCCTGCTTGCCCTTCTCTTCGGCCACGAACAGCGGCATCAGATCGCCCAGGTACTCTTCGCCACCGAGGCTCAGCTTGCAGGTCTGGGGCTTGATCTCACCCGACTCCAGCCAGCGGCCAAACGAGAAGCCCTTGACCAGGGAGGCGATCGCCACGCCGCGCACCTCGTCCGGTGGCAACGCCAGGGTGGTGAGGGCGGCCTGGTTGGCCTGGGTCACCCGCCCCTTGCTGTCGAGGGAGAAGACCAGGTCCGGCAGCGCCTTGAGCAGGGCCTCTATCTCGTGGTGTTCCCGCTCGGAGGGCATGTAGGGGATGGTCTTGACGTCATAGACGCCGGGAATGCGGCGAATTTCCGGCATCAGATGCTGAAAGTCACGGAACTCCAGCTCGGGGAAATTGAGATAGATGATGCCTGAGGTATCGATTTCGATGCCGCGCAGATCGATGTTGTGCTCCACCAGTCGGTCGAGCAATTCCCGGGTCAGGCCCAGACGGTCTTCACAGCTGACTTCAAGACGCATTCGGCACACACTTCCTAGCTAACATTCTGAATAACGGGATAATACAGACTCGATCCCGCCAGTGCGAGCGCTCCCCCATAAAAATGCGGGCCTGCCCCGCTTTCACCGGGCAAGCCCTGTCTGCGTTGGCGCCAGATGGCGGTTACTTCATCAGCCCGTCGGTGCGGGCTGCCATGATGAAGTCGTTGCGATGCAAGCCGCCTATCTTGTGGGTCCACCAGCTCACGGTCACCTTGCCCCATTCAAGCAAGATCGCCGGATGATGGAACTCCGCCTCCGCCAGTTCTCCGAGGCGGTTGGTGAACGCCAGCCCCTCCTTGAAGTTGCGAAACACAAATTCACGGCGCAGTTGCAGCTCGCCGTTGACCACCAGGGGCTGCCAGTCGGGGATGAGGTGCATCAGCTCCCCCAGCTCCTGATCGCTCACCCTGGGGGCATCGGCGCGGCACGCCTCGCATCGTTGACTCGCCAGTTCAGTCATTCGGGACTCCTTTCATGAAACATCGTGGGAATGAATTCGGGTTAGCTCGCCTGCTTGCCGGCAACGGGAGCAAAGCGGGGTGGACGCAAGCCAAGACGACGGGCCTCGGCCACGGCCGCCATGATCCCCTGCCCCTCCAGACCATAGAGGGTATCGAGACGAGGCAGCACGAAATAGGTCGGCTGCATGATGTCGATGCGATAGGGGGTACGCAGGATCTCCAGCAGATCGAAGGGTTGCAGCTCGGGCTTGCCCGAGAGGGCATAGGCGGTCTCGCCGATGGAGGAGAGAATGCCGCCGCCGTAGATACGCAGCCCCTCCTCCCCCTGCAGGAGACCGAACTCCACCGTGAACCAGTAGAGCCTCGCCAGATAGACCCGCTCCTCCTTGCTGGCATGGAGTCCGAGCCGACCATACAGGTGGGTGAAGTGGGCAAAGGCCGGGTTGGTCAGCATGGCGCAGTGGCCGAAGATCTCGTGGAAGATGTCGGGCTCTTGCAGGTAGTCGAGCTCGTCCCGGCGGCGAATGAAGGTGGCGACGGGAAAACGGCGATCAGCGAGCAGCGCGAAGAAGTGATCAAAGGAGATGAGGGCCGGCACCGCCGCCACCGACCAGCCGGTGGCGGGCATCAGGGCGGCGTTGATCTCGCCCAGCTGGGGGATACGGTTCAGAGGCAGGTCGAGGCGTGCCAACCCGGCCTGGTATTCGTCGCAGGCCTTGCCATCGAGCGCCGCAAGCTGGCGTGCAATCAGGATCCGCCAGGTGCCATGCTCCTCGTCCGTGTAGTGGATCCGGCCCTGCCCATCCGGTTGGCGGGCCGTGTAGAGACTTGCCATGAGTGCTCCCATCCTTCGGGTGCCAGCCGCCATCCGGGCGGTCACTGGCCGTTGAGTCATGGGATCACTGTAACGGTTTGCCCCTCAAAAAAGCAGCCGACCCCGGGGTCGGCTGCTTTTGACAATTGTAAATAATTTGTGACATCCATGTCGGGTGCCAGCCACCTCACGACTTGTTGAGATAACCCGCCAACTGGCCGATCAGCCGCTTGCGCAACTCCCCCAGTTTCGGCTTCTCGTCGGCACACCAGGGGAGCGGACGACAGGCTTCCATGGTACGCATCCCGAGGCGCGCGGTGAGCAACCCGGCCCCGACACCTTGGGCGGCGCGGGCGGAGAGCTTGGCGGTCAGCTCGGCCCCCAGCAGATCCATCCCTACCTCGGTCACCAGCTCGGTGGCCCCCGCATAGAGCATGTTGCGAAACACCTTACGAATGAGGCGGATGCGGCTCCAGTAGCCGAGCTCGATGGCGTAGACATCGGCGATGTCCTCGATCATCCGCAGGTTGCGCCAGAGCATCAGCATCATGTCGACCGTGGCGAGCGGGCTCAGGGCCACCAGCACGGCGGCCTCCCCCGACCATTTGGCGACGCGGGCCTGGGCCAACTTGTCCCGCTCGGTGAGCACCAGCTGGCTGTAGAGGGTCAGCACTTCCCGATCGCTGTGGCTCTCGTCAAGCTGGGATAACCAGGTGCGATACCCTTCCCGCCCCTTGTCACCGCTCTTCTCGGCCAGGGCCTCGCAGAAGGCCTGCCCCTGACCGACCCCCTGGTGGGCCAGCAGATCCTCGGCTCTTGAGCGCACATCCTGGCGCCGCTTCAAGGTGCGCAGCCGCAGCCATTCGCGCCCCGCTACCCCGGCGGTGCCTACCGCCACCAGGCCGGAGGCAAGCAGCCAGGCGCCGCCCCAGAAGGGGGAAGCGGCAAACTGATCCACCAGAAAAGCGCCAAACTGGCCAAGCGACAGCAGCCCCACCCCGCCCAGCCCCCAGGCCAGCAGACGATGGCGGCGCCGAGGCCTGACGTGAAGCGCGGGTTCCACCTCGGTGAGCTCGTCCAGCGCGTCCAGAGGCTCGAAGCTCTCCTCTTCCAGCCGCCGGGCCGGGGCCGGTGGCTGCGCTTCGTTTGCCACCGAGGGCGCGGGCTCCAGCGTCACCTTGCCTTGCAGGGGAGCGGCGTCATCGGTGCGCCATCTTGTCTGATCGTTCATCGCATTCTCTCCTGTGGGCGCCCCTCGAGCACAGCGGGCCACCCACCCGTTATTCGAGGTGATCCCCGAGCAGGAATTCCAGCGCCGCATCGAGCCGGATATGGGGGAGCGCCTGATGGGCGCTCATGGGCAACGGGCGAAAGGCCTGAAAATCAAACCCTTGAGTTTTCCACCACTGCGCAGGCGGGATCTGGGCAGGCACCTCCCCCGGGAAGAGCAGCAAGGGCTCGCCCGAGAGGGTAGTGCCACGAATGGCGGGAAATTCCCGTCCGTCTGCCACCCCCTTGCCCACCTCGGTGGCCTTGATGGCGGCCAGCGCCAGGCATTCGGTCTCTATCCCCTCGAAGCGGGCCTGACCCCGGCCACGGCTCACCAGGTGCTGCAGGAGCGACACCAGAGGCCCGTGCTGCTCCGGCGTGACGTGATCGGCCTTGCTCGCCACAAACAGCAGCTTGTCGATGCGCGGGGCGAACAGACGGCGCCACCAGTTGCTCTTGCCGTAGGCGAAGCTCTCCATGATGCGGGCGATGGCCTGCTGCATGTCACCAAAGCTCGCGGCACCGGCATTGAGGGGCGCCAGGCAGTCCACCAGCACGATCTGGCGATCAAAGCCTGCAAAGTGCTGCTCATAGAAGCCCTGTACCAGATGCTGCTTGTACTGCTCGAAGCGCTGCTTGAAGGTGGCGTAGAGGGTGCCGTCTTCGGGGGAGTGTGTGGGCATCTCCCATACCCAGGGCACGAATTGCAGCAGCGGCGCACCGGCATACTCGCCGGGCAACACGAAACGCCCGGGCTGGATGAGGTGAAGCCCGAGCGCCTGCTTGCAGGCGTGCAGATAATCGGTGTAGCGGGCGGCCAGTTCGCTGGCGGCCCGCTCCTCGAAGGCTTGATCCGCCTGCCAGTGCGGCGTCAACCAGCCTGCCGCCAGGGCTTGCAGCTCGGGGCGGCACAGTTGCTCCCGCACCTGCTCGCTCCACTGCTCGTAGTTCAGATCCAGCAGCGGCAAATCCAGCAGCCACTCCCCGGGATAATCCACCAGATCCACATAGAGGGTGGAGATCTCCCCCAGGTGCCGACGCAGCGGATGGCGGGTGCGATAACGGATCTCGAGGCGTACCTCGGCCACCCCCCGGGTCGGCGCGGGCCAGGCGGGCGGATCGCCAAACAGGGCATCGAGGCCCCGTTCGTAGGGAAAGGTGGGAATGTGGACGTTTTGCTGGGGCACCCGGCGAGCACCAAGGATGCGTCCCTGGCGCTGGGCGTCCCAGAGTGGCAGACGACCGTCGATGGCCGCGTGCTCCAGTTGATTGACCAGCGCCGTGATAAACGCGGTCTTGCCACTGCGAGAGAGGCCGGTGACCGCCAGCCTGATGTGGCGATCCCGGGCCCGGTTCACCGCGTCAACGGCCTTGTGCTGGAGCACCGACCAGGAGTGTTCGAGTTTGTTGCGTATCAAGGCGGGTCTTCTTCTCCTTGTGATCACATCAGAGAGACGGCCGCGAGGCAGTATCCTCGCGGCCCGGCACGATTAGAGCTTGCTGAACTCCCGTTGCAGGGTGAACTCCTTGGAGGTCACCAGCTTCTCGATGCGCTGCACCCTGGGCTCCAGTGCATCCAGCTCCTGGCCGATGCGGGCAAGGGCCTGATGAGGTGTGACGCCAGCCTGCCAGCTGCGCGCCTTCATCCGCACCTCGGCGAACTCGGCATCTTCCTGGGAGTAGAGGGTGACCGGCTTCTTGTCGAGCAGGAACCAGGCGGCAATATAGGCGGTGAAGGTGATGAAACCGGCGAAGATGAGACCACTGATGGCCAGCAGCCGCACGATCCAGGTCTCCACCCCGAAGTACTCTGCCAGACCGGCACAGACCCCGGCAATCTTGCCTCGCTGGGGATCCCGGTACAGGTTGCGCCCTTCACGACTGACACTGTTCATACCTTGTTCCTCCAACCGGGGACTTCCGCATCCAGAATCGACGCCAATACGGTTTCGGCCCGCTCCGGCTTTTTGCCACGGTCATGACATCTCTCATTGAAAACCGTCATACCTTGTTTCTCCAACCAGGAACCTCGGCATCCAGAATCGACTCCAGGGCACCGACCCGTTCCTGCATCTTCTCGGCACGCACCAGCAAGCCCTGCAGCTGTTCACGCTCACCATCGGCAAGACCGGCGCCAATGCGTCCCTTGGCGCGGTAGTGCAGCACCAGCCAGATGGGGGCCACCACCACCATGAAGACCACCATGGGAACCATCAATACACCCAGCAGATCTTCCATCTGTTACTCTCCCTGTTTCGGTGCCGGATTGTGCTGGCCCAGCTTCTGGCGCATGGCTTCCAGCTCGCGGCTGATCTGGTCGTCCGCTTCCAGCTCGGCAAACTGCTGGGCGAGCGCCTTGTCGGACTGCCCCAGATCGGCGCGGGCTTCCATCTCGTCGATGCGGCGCTCCATGCGCTCGAACTTGCTCACCACGGCCTGACTGTCGCCACGAGCCACCTGGCTTTGCACGTTGAGGCGGCTGCTGGCGGCTTCGCTGCGAATGGCCATCGCCTTCTGGCGGGCACGGGCGTCTTCCAGCTTGGCTTCCAGCTGGCGGATCTCCTCCCCCAGCTTCTCGATGCCGCTGTCCACCGCCTGCTGTTCCCGAGACAGGGCGTCGGCAAGCTCCGCCTGTTTGCTCTTCTCGATGAGGGCGGCCCGGGCCAGATCTTCGCGCCCCTTGGTCAGGGCCAGCTCGGCCTTGCCCTGCCACTCGGCGACCCGCTCCTGATGGCGGCTCACCTGACGGCCGATCTCTTTTTGATTCGCGAGGAAGCGGGCCAGGTTGGAGCGCTCCTTCACCAGTTCATCTTCCATCTCCTGGATGATCAGACGCACCATCTTCTGGGGATCTTCCGCCTTGTCGAGCAGGGCCGTCAGATTGGAATTGATGATGTCGGCCAGGCGAGAAAAAATGCTCATGATTGTACTCCTGTGATAGGCATCGGGTTGTGTCTCCATTGACAATGGCAACTTGTGTGCCAATCTGGAACAATATTTAACTTGTTGATTTATATGGGCACTCAGAATGCAGTTCAAGTCCCTGGGAAACAAGTGATGATTAAAATAACCAACTTTTGGTAAGATTAACCAGATTTTTCAACTCACAGGGGCAGGGATGACCACGGCCACGGAAAGTCTGTTGGGTGAATCCAACGCATTTCTAGAAATCATCGAGCAGGCATCGCGCCTCGCGCCGCTGCGCAAGCCCGTACTCATCATCGGCGAGCGGGGGACCGGCAAGGAGCTCATCGCCCACCGCCTACATTATCTCTCGGATCGCTGGGATCAAAGCTTTGTCACCATCAACTGCGCCACCTTGAGCGAGAGCCTGCTAGAGACCGAGCTGTTCGGCCACGAGGCGGGCTCTTTCACTGGCGCCGCCAAGCGTCATCAGGGGCGCTTCGAGCGGGCCGACGGCGGCACCCTGTTCCTCGACGAACTGGCCACCACCAGCGCCCGGGTGCAGGAAAAACTGCTGCGGGTCATCGAGTACGGGGAGTTCGAGCGGGTGGGCGGCGCCAAGCCCCTCAAGGTGGATGTGCGGCTGGTGTGCGCCACCAACGAGGATCTGCCAGCACTGGCACAGAAAGGACGGTTTCGTCACGACCTGCTGGACCGGCTCGCCTTCGACGTCATCACCCTGCCCCCCCTGCGGGAGCGGCGCGAGGACATCCTGATGCTGGCGGAGCACTTCGCCCACGGCATGACCCGGGAGCTGGGGTATCCGCTCTTTGCCGGCTTCTCGCGCAAGGCGACCCAGCTGCTGCAAGATTACCCCTGGCCGGGCAACGTGCGGGAGCTCAAGAACGTGGTGGAGCGCAGCCTCTATCGCCAGGGCAACCCCCAGCTGCCGCTGGCGGAGCTGGTGCTCAATCCCTTTGACTCCCCCTGGCGCCCCCGTGCCCGAGGTGACGCCGCCCCTTCCACCGACGCGCCGACCTCGGCAGAGACGGCCCCGACCCTGCCGCTGGATCTCAAAGGGGCGGTGGCGGAGTACGAGATTAATTTACTCAAGCAAGCGATGCAGCAATCCCAGTATAATCAGCGCAAAGCAGCCCAGTTGCTGGCCCTGAGCTATCACCAGTTCCGGGGGATGCTGCGCAAATATCAATTGCTGGACGGGGATGACAACAGTGGCAACCAGGAGGCGGGCTGATGCCTGGCACCGGGTCTGTGCGCGCGGATAACGCGGCGCACGTCACCCCCGACGGGAGCGCCTGCCCGGCCGCCCCCCGCAACGCGCCCGCCCCCTGGCGGGCAACTTTGTCTGAAAACATGGTTCCAACATGAGAATGCTCACCCCCCTGCTGCTTGGTCTCCTGGTCCTGGTCAGCGGCTGTCAGAAACGCGATGAAGCCTCCAAAACCGGGCTCATCTATTGTGCCGAAGGGGCACCCCGAACCTTCAACCCGCAGCTTGCCAATTCGGATGCGACCCTGGATGCCAGTGCCCGTCCCATCTACGATCGCCTGCTCGAGGTCAATGCCAACACCCTCGGCATCGAAGGGGGGCTCGCCACCCGCTGGCAAAGCAGCGAGGACGGCCTCTCCTATACCCTAACCCTGCGCAAGGGAGTGACCTTCCACCGTACCCCCTGGTTCAGCCCGACCCGTCACTTCAATGCCGACGACGTCCTGTTCACCTGGCAGCGTCTGCTGGACGAACACCACCCCTTCCACGCCGTCTCCGGCGGCGAGTACCCCTATTTTTACAGCCTGGGGCTCGGCAACCTCATCAAGCGGGTCTACAAGAAGGGGCCCTATGAGGTGGTGTTCGAGCTGAACCGCCCCGATGCCTCCTTCCTCGCCACCCTGGCCAGCGACTACGCCATCGTGCTCTCCGCCGAGTACGGGGAGCAGATGCTAAAGGCCGGCACCCCGGCGCTGCTGGACAGCCGCCCCATCGGCACCGGCCCCTTCAGCTTCAAGGAGTATCGCCACAACGAGTTCGTGCGCTACCTGCGTCACCCCGGCTACTGGGGCGGCGAGGCCAGAATGGAGCAGCTCATCTACGACATCACGCCCAAATCCTCCAAGCGCCTTGCCAAGCTGCTGACCGGCGAGTGCGACGTGATGAGCACTCCCTCTGCCAGCCAGCTGTCGGTGATCGACAAAGACTCCCACCTGGATCTGTCGGTGCAGTCGGGGATGAACGTCGCCTTCCTCGCCCTCAATACCCGCAAGGCCCCGTTCAACAAGGTGCAGGTGCGCCAGGCCCTCGCCAGCGCCATCAATGTGCAGAATCTGCTGCAGGCGGTCTATTTCGAGACCGGCCAGAGCGCTGCCAGCCTGCTGCCGCCCCTCTCCTGGGGTTACAACCCCTCCCTGCCCCAGCGCAAGCCGGATCTCAAGCTCGCTCGCCAGTTGCTCAAGGACGCGGGCTACCCCAACGGCTTCGAGATGCAGGTGCTGGTGCAACCCGGCGCCCGTCCCTACAACCCGGACGGCCTCAAGACGGCGCAACTGATGCGCAGCGATTTCGCCAAGATAGGGGTGAGCCTCAAGATAGTGCAGCAGGCCTGGCCGGTCATCGAGACCCGGCTCGCCCATGGACAATATGACAGCCTGCTCTCGGGCTGGATCGCCGACAACGCGGATCCGGACAACTTCTTCCGCCAGTTGCTGAGCTGCGCCGCCGTCGAGCGGGGCAACAACTACAGCCGCTGGTGCAGCCCCGCCTTCGATCAACTGCTGGACGATGCGGTGACCACCCCGCAGCTCGCCTTCCGCCTGCGCAACTATTACTATGCCCAGTCCCTGCTCAACGAGCAGTTGCCGCTCATTCCCCTGGCCCATGCCCTGAGAACCCAGGTGAGTCGCAGCGACATTCAGGGGCTGACCCTGATGCCCTTTGGTGGCACCACCTTCAACCAGGCCCATCGGGAGTGACCATGACAGATAACCACTCCATCGTCGGGCCATCGGCGCACCGTCCCCAGGAGGCATAACCATGTTTTTCTATATCCTGCGCCGCATCACCCTGCTGGTGATCACCCTCCTGGTGCTGACTCTGGGGGCCTACCTCCTGGAGTTTCGCCTCATCACCCAGGTGCTGGATTTCTGGCACGGCTATCCTGACTTCCTCCAGCGCATCGCCGCCGGGGATTTCGGGCTCTCCAGCGTCTCCGGCCAACCGGTCCTCGACGAGATCCGTCACTACTTCCCGGCGACCCTGACCCTCTGCCTCGCCGCCTTCGCCATCTCGCTGCTGGTGGGCATCCCTCTGGGCACCCTCGCGGCCCTCTATCAGGGGCGCAGCCCGGACCTCTCCATCATGGCCGCCGGCCTCGTCGGCTATGCCATCCCGGTCTTCTGGCTGGGGCTGCTGATGGTGATGTTCTTCTCCCTGGATCTTGGCTGGCTCCCCTCCTCCGGCCAGATCAGCCTGCTCTACGACGTGCCCTCCATCACCGGGATCGCCATCGTCGATGTGTTGATGAGCCAGGAGCCCTGGCGGGAGGCGGCCCTGCACGATGCCCTGCGCCATCTGGTACTGCCTTCCCTGGTGCTGGCCGTGGTGCCCACCACCGAGGTGATCCGCCACGTGCGCAGCTCCCTCATCGACGTGATGAAACAGAACTACATCAAGGCTGCCGCCAGCCGCGGACTTTCCCGCCGCCAGATCGTCTGGCGTCACGGGCTCAAGAACGCCCTGCCCCCGGTGTTGCCGCTGCTGGGGCTGCAACTTGGCAGTGTGCTCACCTCCGCCATGATCACCGAGGTGGTGTTCGACTGGCCCGGCATCGGCCGCTGGCTGGTGAGCAGTATCGCGCTGCAGGACTATGCCGCCATCCGCGGCGCCTTCCTGGTGGTGGCGAGCTTCGTCATCTTCATCAGCGTCAGCACCGATCTGCTGACCACCATCATGTATCCGGCACGGCGTAAAGAACTCTATGCAAGACAAGATTGATTGCGGTCTGTGGATGAGCCACGGCGGCCCATGGGCCACCGGCGCACAGGCGTGCCCATCCCCTTGCGACCAGCACGGGAGCCTGCATCATGCACGATAAATCGAACATCTATCCGGAGCTCAAGATCCTCTCCCCCCTGGAGCAGACCTGGGCTTCCTACCGGCGCAACCCGCTGGCCATGGCGGGGCTCTGGTGCTTCGGTCTGCTGCTGCTGGTGACCCTCATCGGTCCCCTGGTGATCCCCTACGGCATCGACGATCAGCACAGCAACCACCTGCTGCTCGCCCCCTCCTGGGCCAACAGCGGCAACATCGATTACTTCCTGGGGACCGACGATCTGGGGCGCGACATCCTCTCCCGTCTGGTGGCCGGGGCCAGGCTCACCTTCGGCAACGCCCTGCTGGTGGTGCTCATCGCGCTGGTCATCGGCTCGGCCATCGGCATCCTCGGCGGCATGAGCAAGGGGGTGAAGTCGAGCGTGCTCCATCACCTGCTCGATACCCTGCTCTCCATCCCGTCCCTGCTGCTGGCCATCATCGTCGTGGCCATCCTGGGGCCGGGTCTGTTCAACACCCTGATCGCCATCACGCTCGCGTTGATACCGCCTTTCATCCGGGCCACCTACAACGCGGTCCACGCCGAGATGCAGAAGGAGTACATCATCGCCAGCCGCCTCGACGGCTCTCCGCCCCAGCGGATCATGCGTCTGGCCATCTTGCCGAACATCGTCGAGACCCTGGTGACCCAGACCACCCGCACCCTCTCCGCCGCCATCCTGGACATCTCGGCGGTAGGCTTCCTCGGTCTCGGGGCCCAGTCTCCCCAGCCGGAGTGGGGGGCCATGCTGGCCGATTCGAGCGATCTTATCTATCTGGCCCCCTGGACGGTGACCCTGCCCGGGATGGCCATCCTGTTCAGCGTGCTGGTGACCAACCTGGTGGGCGAAGGCATTCGCGAAGCACTCAAAGAGGGGAACGACTGATGTTGCCAGCCTTGTTATCTATCCCCGCCCCCGGACGCCCTGAGCGACCCGGCTGCGCCCTGAACGGGGGACGTTGCTGATGCCCCTGCTCGACATACGCAACCTCACCATCGAAATCGACACCCCCCAGGGCAAGGTCAAGGCGGTGGACAGAGTCAGCCTAACCCTGAACGAGGGGGAGATCCGCGGGCTGGTGGGGGAATCCGGCTCGGGCAAGAGCCTGGTGGCCAAGGTGATCGTCGGCATCCAGAAGGACAACTGGACGGTGCGCGCCGACCGGATGCGCTTCAACGACATGGACCTGCTGACCATGGCGCCCAAGGAGCGGCGCCGCATCATGGGGCGGGAGATAGCGATGATCTTCCAGGACCCTATCAGCTGCCTCGACCCCTCCGAGGAGATAGGCACCCAGCTCGAAGAGGCCATCCCCACCAGCGCCTTCACCGGCAAGTTCTGGCAGCGTTTCCAGTGGCGCAAGAAGCGGGCCATCGCCCTGCTGCACCGGGTTGGGGTCAAGGATCACCGCAAGGTAATGCGGGCCTATCCCCACGAACTGTCGGACGGCATGTGCCAGAAGGTGATGATCGCAATGGCCATCGCCAACCAGCCGCGCCTGCTGGTGGCGGACGAGCCCACCAGCGCCATGGAGTCCACCACCCACTCCCAGATCCTGCGGTTGCTGGACAAGATGAACAAGCTGGGCAATACCACCATCCTCATCATCAGCAACGACATCGCCGCCATCGCGAACCTGACCGACACCCTCAACATCATGTATTGCGGCCAGATGGTGGAAGTGGGGACCCGGGACCAGATCCTGGAATCCCCTCACCACCCCTATACGGATGCCCTGCTCAAGTCCATCCCCGACTTTGACAAGCTGGTGCGCCACAAGTCCCGGCTCGAGACCCTGCCCGGGGTGATACCGCCGCTGCAACATCTGCCCATCGGCTGCCGCCTCGGCCCACGCTGCCCCTACGCCCAGAAGCAGTGCGTGCAGACGCCGCTGATGAGCAAGGTCAAGGGGCATCAGTTCAGTTGCCACTTCCCGCTCAACATGGAAGAACCGAAGAAATGAACCGGCACCAGACCCTGATCCGGGGCACCTGCCCGCCCCGTCAGCCCCTCTATCCGGCGAGCACACCCAAGGAGACCACGTCGTGACCGAACCTTCCCTGTTGCAGGTCAGGGGCCTGTGCAAGACCTACCAGAACCGCACCGGCCTGTTCAGGCGCCGCGCGGTGGAGGCGATAAAGCCCCTCTCGTTCGATCTCGAGGTGGGCCAGACCCTGGCCATCGTCGGGGAGGCGGGCTCGGGCAAGAGCACCCTTGCCCGCATTCTGGCCGGCATGATTGAACCAAGCGGCGGGGAGATCACCATCGAGGGGCAACCCATGGTCCACGGCGATTACCAGACACGCTGCAAGCTGCTGCGGATGATCTTCCAGGACCCCAACACCTCCCTTAACCGGAAAATCCGGGTCGGCCAGATCCTGGAGACCCCCCTTCGCCTCAACACGGCCCTGAGCGAGGAGGAGCGCCGGGAGAAGGTGATCCAGACCCTGCGCATGGTGGGCATGCTGCCCGACCACGCCCTCTTCTATCCGCAGATGCTCTCCGCCGGCCAGCAGCAGCGAGTGGGGCTGGCACGGGCGCTCATCCTCAATCCCAAGATAGTGGTGGCTGACGAGGCACTCTCGACCCTGGATATTTCGGTACGCTCCCAGATCATCAACCTGCTGCTGGAGATGCAGGAGACCATGGGGCTGAGCTATGTGCTGGTGGCCAACGATCTGGGGATCGTCAGCCACATCAGCGACGAGGTGCTGGTGATGCACGAAGGCCGTGTGGTGGAGCGCGGCAAGACCTTGCGGGTCTTCGCCGATCCCCAGCACGACGTCACCCGCCGCCTCATTCAGAACTACAACAACGAATACCGCCGCTGATCCCGCGGCGCGTTTCCCCTTGCGCCAGACATAAAAAAACCCGGCCTGATGTCTCATCAGTCGCCGGGGGATTGCGCTCAAAAAGTGATTGCGTCGCTCGTAGTAGGAACAGGGGAATGGTAGGCAGCCCCCGTCACCTCAACAACTGTCAGATCTGACAGGCAGTCCGCTATGGAACCGGAATTGCGGATCCGGCGAACAGATGAGCTCGGCCTCCAGGCGACCGAAGAAGGCCACCCGCTCGCTGATGTCTTCGTCTGCGAACGTCTGTGCCAGGGCCAGGTAGTCCTGATAGTGACGCGCCTCCGAGCGCAGCAGGGAGACATAGAAGCGGCCAAGCTCCTCGTCCAGATGAGGGGCCAGCCTGGCAAAACGCTCGCAGGATCGCGCTTCGATATAGGCACCGATGATCATCTTGTCCACCACGGCCGCCGGCTCGTAGGTGCGCACATGGGTCAGCAGGCTGCGGGCATAGCGGGAGGCGGTGACGGGACCATAGGGGATGCCCCGTGCGGCCATGATCTCCAGCACCTGCTCGAAGTGGTGCAGCTCCTCCTGGATGAGGCGCACCATGGGGAACAGCAGGGGATTGCGCTCCAGCTCGGCAAACACGCTCCTGTCTGATTCGCCCATGGTGCGCTTGCCGAGGATCTCCGCCTTCTCCGGCAAGGCATCGAGCTCCCGGTAGAAGGTCAGCTTGGGCAACAGGTGACGCTTCTCCTTGGGCAGGCAGTAGCGGCGCACCAGGCTGTGGGCGGTGAGTGCCGCCTTGTTCTCGCAGTTGGCGTGATCGATAAGCAGGGTCTGCAACTGGGCGGGATCCCGCGCCATTTCCACCCACTCATCCGGGGTCTCGCAATGCAGGAACTGGCGAACGGGGGCTAACAGGTCATCCATCTGAACTCTCATCTGTTGATACGACACGCGGCGCCTGGCGCCGGGGGGCCTATGCTAACGGATCCCGCCCGGCCTGCCCACCGCCATCATGGCTCAGCCCGTCAGACGCCTGAGGGAGTCGCGGCGGATCAGGGTGCCGCTGAAGGCGGGCAGTGCGTCCCGGCTCCCCTCCTCCACCATGGTGATCAGGCGGTTGATGGTCTCCTGGATCATCCCGTTCACCGGCATCTTGACGCTCGACAGCGCGGGAATGACGTAAGGGGCCAGGGGGATGTCGTCAAACCCCACCACCGAAACCTCGTCAGGCACCATCACACCGGCTTCGTGCAGCCGTTTGATGGCCCCGATCGCCATGTCATCGTTGCTGGCCACCAGGGCGCTGAAGCGAGCGCCTCGCGCCAGCAAGGTCGAGACGGCGGCCGCGCCACAGGCGGGGGTCCATTTGCCGGGGGCGATCAAGGTCTCCTGCACGGGGATGCCGTGCCGGATCAGCGCCTGCCGGTAACCGGCCAGGCGCTCGGCGCCGGTGGGGGAATCCGCAGAGCCTGCAATGAAGGCGATCTCCCTGTGCCCCATGGCCACCAGCTTGTCCATCACCGCCTCCGCCGCCGCCTGCTGATCCGCATAGACGCAGTGGGCCGGATGGCGGCTCAGACGCCGGTTGAGCACCATGATGGGCTGCTCATGCTGCTCGATGATCTCGTCCATCTCCTCCACCCCAAGAAAGCGCGGATAGATGATGACGCCATCGCAACGGGAATCGAGCAGATACTGGATGGCCTGGCGCTCCTCGTCGGCGCTGTGCTTGCCGTCCGCTAGTATGAGCTGGCGCCCGCGATCCTCGGTCATCCGCGCCACCTGGGAGAGCAGCTCGCCGAAGTAGACGCCGTGGTAGAGGGTGTTGGTGACCACCAGTCCCAGGGTCCGGGTGTGCCTGGTCGCCAGCTGCCTCGCCACCAGGTTGGGGCGATAGCCGCACTCCTCGATGGCCTGCTGCACCCGGTCCCGGGTCTCCTGGCTGGTGTAACCATTGCCCGACAACACCCGGGAGACCGTCGCCTTCGACACCCCTGCCCGCCTTGCCACCTCCAGCATCGTCGTCATTGTGTTCTCCCTTGCTCGTCACGGGGCGCAGTGTACTGCACCGCCCCCGGCTTGTCGTCGCACGAATGGCGTGCTGGCCCGGGTTCAGTGATCCCATTCACGGATCCGGACGCTCGCTGCACAAGGTGCTTGTCTCCCGCGCTCAGGCCGCGCACTCTATGTGGAACCGGTTCCACATTCAGTTTCATGCGCGTTCCCGCCCTTCGCGGCGGCGGGGGCGAGCAGGCCCACTTGGTGAAAAGGATCTACCTCGATGTCAAAAAACTATGCGGCTCTGGCCGGTACCGTCATCACCGCACTCGGCGGCGCCGACAACGTCGTCGCCGTGACCCACTGCATGACGCGGCTGCGCTTTGTGCTCGGCGATCCCGCCCGGGTCAATGGCCCTGCCCTCAAGGCCATCACGGGCGTGCTCGGGGTGGTGCAGGCGGACAACCAGTGTCAGGTGATCATCGGCAACACCGTCTCCCACGCCTATCGCGAGGTGCTGGCCCTGCTGCCCCAGGGCGGCGGGCAGACTCCGCTTCCGGAGGCTTCCGCTGGCTGGAGCCTGCGCCGCATGGGCGCTGCCATCCTCGACGCCCTGATCGGCACCATGTCCCCCCTCATCCCGGCCATCATCGGCGGCTCCATGCTCAAGCTGCTGGCCATGGTGCTGGAGATGACCGGCGTGCTGGAGAAAGGCTCCTCGACCCTCACCATCCTCACGGTGGCCGGGGATGGGGCCTTCTTCTTCCTGCCCCTGATGGTGGCCGCCTCCGCCGCCGTCAAGTTCAAGACCAACATGTCCCTGGCCATCGCCATCGCAGGCGTGCTGGTGCACCCCAGCTTCATCGAGCTGATGGCCAGAGCCGCCGAAGGGGAGCAGGTGACTTTCGCCCTGGTCCCGGTGACCGCGGTCAAATACACCTACACCGTCATTCCGGCGCTGGTGATGACCTGGTGCCTCTCCTACATCGAGGGCTGGGTCGACCGCATCACCACGGCGGTCACCAAGAACTTCCTCAAACCCATGCTGATCGTGCTGATCGCGGCGCCGCTGGCCATCCTCTTCATCGGCCCCGTCGGCATCTGGATTGGCACCGCCATCTCCGGCCTGGTCTACACGGTCCACGACTACCTGGGCTGGCTGTCGGTGGCCATCATGGGGGCGCTCTGGCCCCTGCTGGTGATGACCGGCATGCACCGCGTCTTCACCCCGACCATCATCCAGACCATCGCCGAGACCGGCAAGGAAGGCATGGTGATGCCCTCCGAAATTGGCGCCAATCTCTCTCTTGGCGGCTCGTCCCTGGCGGTGGCCTGGCGCACCCGAAACCCGGAACTGCGCCAGACGGCGCTCGCGGCGGCCGCCTCCGCCATCATGGCGGGGATCTCCGAACCCGCGCTCTACGGTGTGGCCCTGCGCCTCAAGCGTCCGCTCATCGCGAGCCTCATCAGCGGCTTTGTCTGCGGTGCCGTCGCCGGCATGGCGGGGCTCGCCAGCCACTCCATGGCCGCCCCCGGGCTCTTTACCAGCGTGCAGTTCTTCGATCCGGCCAACCCCATGACCATCGCCTGGGTGTTCGGCGTGATGGCCCTCTCGGTGGTGCTCTCCTTCGTGCTGACCCTGGTGATGGGGTTCGAGGACATCCCGGTCGAGAGCCCGGCCTCCCGCGCCGAGCCCGTGCAACCCGTCGCCACCAGCCAGGCGCAGGCCGGGCTGTGACACCCCATTCAGACATGACAAGAGGTAACAGATGTCGTTAACAAGATTTCCCGAGGGCTTTCTCTGGGGCGGTGCCCTGGCCGCCAATCAGGCGGAGGGCGGCTATCTCGAGGGGGGCAAGGGGCTGACCACGGTAGACATGATCCCCCATGGCCCGCGCCGCATGGCGGTCAAACTCGGCCAGGAGAAGCGCATCACCCTGCAAGATGACGAGTTCTACCCAAGCCACGGAGCCATCGATTTCTATCACCGCTATCGGGAGGACATCGCCCTGATGGCCGAGATGGGCTTCACCGTGTTTCGCACCTCCATCGCCTGGGCCCGTCTCTACCCCAGGGGTGACGAGCGCGAGCCCAATGCCGAGGGCATCGCCTTCTACCGGGCGGTGTTCGAGGAGTGCAGAAAGTACAACATCGAGCCCCTGGTGACCCTGTGCCACTTCGATGTGCCCATGCACCTGGTGACCGAGTACGGCTCCTGGCGCAACCGCCAGATGGTGGAGTTTTTCACCCGCTACGCCCGCACCTGCTTCGAGCAGTTCGACGGCCTGGTGAAGTACTGGCTCACCTTCAACGAGATCAACATCCTGCTGCACAGCCCCTTCTCCGGGGCGGGGCTGGTGTTCGAGCAAGGGGAGCACCAGGATCAGGTGAAGTATCAGGCCGCCCACCACGAGCTGGTGGCCAGCGCCCTGGCGACCCGGATCGCCCACGAGGTGAACCCGGCCAACCAGGTGGGCTGCATGCTGGCGGGGGGCAACTTCTACCCCTACTCCTGCAAGCCCGCAGACGTCTGGACCGCCCTCCAGAAAGATCGGGAGAACCTCCTCTTCATCGACGTGCAAGCCAGGGGCGCCTATCCGGCCTATGCGCAGAGGGTATTTCGTGACAAGGGGATCACCCTGGTGAAGGGGCCGGAAGATGACGAGATCCTCAGGCACACCGTGGATTTCGTCTCCTTCAGCTACTACGCCTCCCGCTGCGCCGCCGCCGACATGAATGCGGGCAACACCAGCGAGGCCAACGTGGTCAAGTCCCTGCGCAATCCCCACATCGAGGTGAGCGAGTGGGGCTGGGGCATCGACCCCCTGGGCCTTCGCATCACCCTCAACACCTTGCACGATCGCTACCAGAAGCCCCTCTTCCTGGTGGAAAACGGCCTGGGTGCGGTGGACGAAGTGAACGAGCTAGGGGAGATAGAGGACGACTACCGCATCGCCTACCTGCGCGCCCACATCGAGGCCATGAGGGACGCCATCGAGGACGGCGTGCCCCTGATGGGGTACACCAGCTGGGGCTGCATCGATCTCGTCTCCGCCTCCACCGGCGAGATGAGCAAGCGCTATGGCTTCGTCCACGTGGACCGGGACGACGCCGGCCATGGCACCCTGGCCCGCCGGCGCAAGAAGTCGTTCTGGTGGTACAAGAAGGTGATCGCGAGCAACGGGGAGGATCTGGCCTGAGCCCCCCTCAGTTTCGCCGCAAGGCGCATCCATGCAACAGGGGGGCCGAGGCCCCCCTGTTGTTCATCACGCTGGCAATCTGAAAACGTTTAACTGCCTTCGTTGAAGATCTCGAGGTTGCTGGTCCCTTCCTGCCACTCGCGCACCGCCTTGTTGTCGTCGCTGCGCAGGGCATTGAGGTGGTCCAGATAACCCTGATCCACGTCGGAGGTGACGTAGTGACCGTTGAAGACCGAGGTCTCGAAGTGGCGCAGCTCGGGGTTGATCTCCCGCACCGCCTCTTCCAGATCTTCCAGATCCTGGAAGATCAGGCCGTCAGCACCAATAAGCTTGCACACCTCTTCCACTTCACGGCCATGGGCAATGAGCTCGTTGGCGGTGGGCATGTCGATGCCGTAGACGTTGGGGAAGCGAATTTCCGGCGCGGCCGAGGCGAAGTAGACCTTGGCGGCCCCCGCTTCACGGGCCATCTGGATGATCTGCTCGGAGGTGGTGCCCCGCACGATGGAGTCGTCCACCAGCAACACCTTCTTGCCCTTGAATTCGGAGCTGATGGCGTTGAGCTTGCGGCGCACCGACTTCTTGCGCTGGGTCTGGCCCGGCATGATGAAGGTACGGCCGATGTAGCGGTTCTTCACGAAGCCCTGACGGTACGGAAGGCCCAGGGTGTGGGCGATTTCCAGCGCCACGTCGCAGGAGGTCTCGGGGATGGGGATGACCACGTCCACGTCGAGATCGTCCCACTCCCGTGCGATCTTCTGGCCCAGCTTGCGACCCATGTTGAGGCGGGCGGCATAGACGGAGACCTTGTCGATGAAGGAGTCGGGGCGGGCGAAGTAGACGTATTCGAAGATGCAGGGGTTCATCTGCGGGTTCTCCGCACACTGCTCGGAGAAGAGCTGGCCCTGCTCGGTGATGTAGATGGCCTCGCCCGGGGCGACGTCACGCACCGTCTCGAAGCCGATGGCGTCGAGGGCCACGCTCTCGGAGGCGAGCATATACTCCACCTGCCCCTGCTCGTCGACCCGGCGACCCAGGATCAGCGGGCGAATACCGTTGGGATCGCGGAAACCGATGAGGCCGTGACCGATCACCAGAGAGACCACGGCATAGGCGCCGCGGATCTGCTGGTGCACTTTGCGCACCGCCGAGAAGATATCTTCCGGGCGCAGCGCCATCTTGTCGCACAAGTCCAGCTCGTGGGCCAGCACGTTCAACAGCACTTCGGAGTCCGAGGTGGTGTTGATGTGGCGGCGGGCCACCTTGAACTGCTGCTCCTTGAGCTCCTTGGCGTTGGTGAGGTTGCCGTTGTGGGCCAGCACCATGCCGTAGGGGGAGTTCACGTAAAACGGCTGTGCCTCTGCCGCGCTGGAGCTGCCTGCGGTGGGATAACGGACGTGTCCGATGCCGATATTCCCTTTCAGGCGCTGCATGTGGCGCACTTCAAACACATCCTTCACCAGACCGTTGGCCTTGCGTTGCCGGAAGTTTCCACTGTCAATGGTCACGATCCCGGCGGCATCCTGTCCCCTGTGCTGCAACACCGTCAAGGCGTCGTAGAGGGCCTGATTGACGGGGGTGGTGCCAACTATACCGACAATACCGCACATGTCTTTGCTACCTCGAAGTCACTGTACCTGTTGAAGAAAACTGGACGAGTTCATCATGAACCCGAAAAACCACTGGATCACCGGCTTGAACTCCGGCACCAGCCTGGACGCCACCCACCAGTCGCTCTGGGAGAGGCTGGTGAAGGTATCCATGAAAAACAGCAGGGCGCTGACGATCAGCACCCCGCGAATGGCGCCAAAACAGACCCCGAGCACCCTGTCTGTGCCGGAAAGCCCGGTCTTTTCCACCAGCAGGCCCACCACGTAGTTCACCACGCTCCCCAGGATCAGGGTCGCCACGAACAGGGCGGCGATGGCCAGACCGTTGCGCACCATGGCATCGGAGAAAGAGGTGAAATAGACGGCGAGATCGGGATAGAAATGGCTGGCAATGAAAAAGGCGACGAACCAGGTGACCAGAGACATGGCCTCCTTGAGAAAGCCGCGCACCAGGCTGATGAGGGCGGAGAAACCGACGATGCCGATGATGGCGTAATCAATCCAGACCATAGAAAAAGATGTCCTGCGAAATTGCGGCGCAGTCTAACAAAAACGATTGCGCAATGCTTGATAAAATTGTGTTACAGGCCCGAAGGGAGCTATCCCTTCCCCTTGCGGCGGGTTTCCCGGGCCCAGAATGCACAACGCCATGGCATGCCATGGCGTTGTCGTCTGCAACGAGCGCTTACCCGATGTGGGTCAGGCCGCCCATGTAGGATTGCAGCGCAGCCGGGATGGCGATGCGGCCATCTGCCTGCTGGTAGTTCTCGAGCACGGCCACCAGGGTACGACCCACCGCCAGACCGGAACCATTCAGGGTGTGAATGAGCTGCGGCTTGCCGTCGATGCGCACGCGAGCCTGCATGCGGCGCGCCTGGAAGTCGGTGCAGTTGGAAACGGAGGAGATCTCGCGATAGGTGTTCTGGGCCGGCAGCCACACTTCCAGATCGTAGGTCTTGGCGGCGCAGAAGCCCATGTCACCGGTGGAAAGCGCCATCACGCGATACGGCAGCTCCAGCAGTTGCAGCACCTTCTCGGCGTGACCCACCATCTCTTCCAGGGCATCCCAGGATTTTTCCGGGTGCACCAGTTGCACCATCTCGACCTTGTCGAACTGGTGCATACGGATGAGGCCACGGGTATCACGACCGTAGGAGCCCGCTTCGGAGCGGAAGCAGGGGCTGTGGGCGGTCATCTTGATGGGCAGCTCCTGCTCGTCGAAGATCTCGTCACGGGCCATGTTGGTGAGCGGCACTTCGGAGGTCGGGATGAGGGAGAACTTGCGCACCTTGCCTTCGTCTTCCCCTTCCCCTTCGATGCCGGTATTGAAGAGATCCTGGGAGAACTTGGGCAGCTGGCCGGTGCCGTACAGGCTGTCCGGGTTGACCAGATAGGGCACGTAGCACTCGGTGTAGCCGTGCTGCAGGGTGTGCAGGTCCAGCATGAACTGGGCCAGGGCGCGGTGCAGACGGGCAATCTGGCCCTTCATGACCACGAAACGGGCGCCGGAGAGCTTGACGCCGTTCTTGAAGTCGACCCCCTTGGCCGCCTCACCCAGATCGATGTGATCGCGTACCGGGAAATCGAACTCACGCGGGGTACCCCAGCGGCGGACCTCCACGTTGTCGTTCTCGTCACGGCCCACCGGGGCGGTCTCGCTCGGCAGGTTGGGGATGGCGTCGGCGATCCCCTTGAGCTGGGCCAGCAGGGCCTCCAGCTCGACCTTGCTGGTCTCGAGCTCGTCGTTGATCTTGGTCACCTCGGCCTTGAGGGGGGCAACATCTTCACCACGACGGGCAGCCTCACCGATGGACTTGGAGCGGGCGTTGCGCTCGGCCTGCAGCTCCTGGGTGCGGGACTGCAGATCCTTGCGTTTCTCTTCCAGAACATTGACCGCCGCTACGTCCAGAACGTAGCCACGTGTCGCCAGACGAGCGGCAGCTTCGGTGATGTCGCTGCGCAGATATTTGGGATCCAGCATGGTTTACCTACTTTTTTTAATGGGATCTGGGCCCGGGTCATCGTGACCGGGTTGGGAAACAGATCCGGAAGTTAACATCGGTTGGCGCACCCCTTTGCCTTCGGAATCGGGCCTTCGAAATCAAGAAGATGGTGCAAGGCCAAGACAACCGGGGTCAGACGGGCAGTGTAGCAGACCGCCCCCCCGCCCGAACAGGGACTATTACGCCCGTTTTTGCCGGGCCCCCCTCCCCTGATGCCTTTGCCGTGCGCTTTCCGGGCAAGGGGCTTGAAGGTCTTTCCTATCGCTTGCGCGGGCTCTGCTTGTCCAGCTCGTGCAGATAGTCGAGCTTCTGGGCTATCTGCTTCTCAAGCCCCCGCTCGGTGGGTTGATAGTACTGCTTGCCGGCAAGCTCCGGGGGGAAGTACTGCTCGCCGGCGGCATAGGCCCCCGGCTCGTCGTGGGCGTAGCGATATTCGGCGCCGTAGCCCAGCTCGCTCATCAGCTTGGTCGGTGCATTGCGAAGGTGCGGTGGCACCTCGAAGTCCGGCAGGTTCTTGGCGTCGTGAAGCGCCGCCTTCCAGGCGGTGTAGACCGCATTGCTCTTGGGGGCACAGGCGAGGTAGACGATGGCCTGGGCGATGGCCCGCTCCCCTTCCGCCGGGCCGATGCGATGGAAGCAGTCCCAGGCCGAGAGCGCCACCTGCATGGCACGGGGATCGGCGTTGCCCACGTCTTCCGAGGCAATGGCCAGCAAGCGGCGGGCGATGTAAAGGGGATCGCAGCCGGCGCTCACCATGCGGGCATACCAGTAGAGGGCCGCATCCGGTGCCGAGCCGCGAATGGACTTGTGCACCGCCGAGATGAGGTCGTAGAAGTGATCGCCGCCCTTGTCGAAACGGGCCACGTGCTCCCCCACCACGGCGGCGAGCAGGGTACTGTCGATCACCCGCGCCCCTGAGCTGTCGGCCTCGGCCATGTCGGCCAGGAGCTCCAGATAGTTCAGAGACTTGCGCCCGTCCCCGTCCACCGCTTTCGCCAGCGCCTCCTTGGCCCCGGGGGCAAAGCGCAGGCTAGGGTCATTGAGGCCGCGCGGGTCCTGCATCGCCTGATCGATCATGGCGAGGATGTCATGCTCCTCCAGCCTCTTGAGCAGATAGACCCGGGCCCGGGAGAGCAGCGCATTGTTGAGCTCGAACGAGGGGTTCTCGGTGGTGGCGCCGATGAAGGTGATGGTGCCGTCTTCGATGTGGGGCAGGAAGACATCCTGCTGGCTCTTGTTGAAGCGGTGGACTTCATCCACGAACAGGATGGTGCGCACCCCGCGCCACCCGTTCTCCTTCGCCTTGTCGAGGGCGGCGCGGATCTCCTTGATGCCGGAGGTGACCGCCGAGAGCCGCTCCACCTCCGCCTGGCAGTAGTGGGCAACCAGTTCTGCCAGCGTGGTCTTGCCGGTGCCGGGGGGGCCCCAGAGGATCATGGAGTGGCAGTGCCCCGCCAGGATCGCTTTTCGCAGGGGCTTGTCCGGCCCCAGGATATGCTGCTGGCCGATGTACTGCTCGAGGGTTTGCGGCCGCATCCGGGCCGCAAGCGGACGAAAGTCCGAGGAGAAATCCAGGGATAAATTGCTCATCTGCATTGACCTTGCATCTGACCGGTCATAAACAACGCCCGGTCAGACGATAACGCCGGTAACGGCTGGCTCATCAGCGCTGGTCGTCCAACTCGACCCCCTTCGGGATCTTGAAGACAAATTCGTTGCCCTTGAGCACCGGCTTGCGGTTGAAGCTGCTCAGGGTGAACTCGCTCCACTGGCCCTGGGCCTCTTTCACGTCGAAGCGACTGATGTTGTTCTGACGGTCGAAGGTGATGCGAAAGGAGGCGATCAGCTCGTCCTTGTTGCGGCTGGTGACGGTATAGACATCCCCTTCCTGGGTCACGTCATAGTTCTTCCAGAGGCTGTTGTCGTTGCCCGCGATGAGCACGAAGGGGGTGTTGAGCACCGCATCCTTCATCTTGAGAGCGGTGACCTGCTCGACGAAGGGGTCGTACACCCACACATCCTTGCCATCGGCCACGATCAGGCTCTCGTCCGGGGAGGTAGTGTGCCAGTTGAAGCGGTTGGGTCGCTGCACCAGCAGGGAGCCGCTCGCCTTTTGCAGCTCCTTGCCCTTGCTGTCATAAACGGTCTGGGCAAATGTCGCGGAGAAGACATTGACGGAGGAGAGCTTCTCCTTGAGATCGCTGGCCGCATCGGCCCACACCTGGCTGCTGGCAACCAGCAGAATGGAACCCATCAACAGTTGTTTTTTCATCAGGCTCTTCATAGGGAGGTTCTCGATAAAAGGCCACGCCCGCAAAGGGCATGGCCAGAATGATACAGGAGTTAGGCTTAGTCACGAACCGGCGGCGGTGCCAGCACGTCGCGCTGGCCGTTGCCACCCGGGGCGCTGACGATGCCCTGGTTTTCCATCTGCTCGATGAGACGGGCCGCCCGGTTGTAACCGATCTTGAACTTGCGCTGGACGCTGGAGGTGGAGCCACGGCGGGATTCCACCACGAAGGCCACCGCCTCGTCGAACAGGGGATCGAGCTCTTCATCGCCGCCCCCGCCGAAGTCGCCACCGCCGCCCTCGCCGTCCGACTCGCCGGAGAGGATCTCGTCGATGTAATCCGGCTCACCACGCAGTTTCCAGTCCGCCACCACCTTGTGTACCTCGTGGTCATCGACGAAGGCACCGTGGACACGGGTGGGGTTGGAGGTGCCGGCAGGCATGTAGAGCATGTCACCCATGCCGAGCAGGGATTCGGCGCCCCCCTGGTCCAGGATGGTGCGCGAATCGATCTTGCTCGACACCTGGAAGGAGATACGGGTCGGGATGTTGGCCTTGATGAGGCCGGTAATGACATCCACCGACGGACGCTGGGTCGCGAGGATAAGGTGAATACCGGCCGCCCGCGCCTTCTGGGCGATACGGGCGATAAGCTCCTCCACCTTCTTGCCGACGATCATCATCATGTCGGCAAACTCGTCCACCACCACCACGATGTGGGGCAGCTTTTCCAGCTCCGGCGGCATCTGATCCATGGAGTCGCCCGGACGCCACAGGGGGTCGACCAAGGGATCCCCCGCCTCGATGGCGGCCAGCACCTTGTCGTTGTACCCCTTGAGGTTGCGCACCCCGACCGCGGACATCAGCTTGTAGCGACGCTCCATCTCGCCTACGCACCAGCGCAGGGCGTTGGCGGCATCCTTCATGTCGGTGACCACCTCGGTCAGCAGATGCGGAATCCCTTCATAGACCGAGAGCTCCAGCATCTTGGGGTCGATCATGATGAAACGCAGATCCTCGGGGGAGGATTTGTAGAGCATGGAGATGATCATGGTGTTCACCCCCACCGACTTGCCCGAGCCCGTGGTACCCGCCACCAGCAGGTGGGGCATCTTGGCGAGGTTCACCACCACGGGTTCCCCCGCGATGTCCTGACCCAGCCCCATGGTGAGCGGATTGCGGCTGGCCGCGAACGCCTCGCAGTCCAGGGTCTCCCGCAGGTAGACGGTCTGGCGTACCCGGTTGGGCAGCTCGATCCCGACGAACGTCTTGCCCGGGATCACTTCCACCACCCGCACGCTGCTGGCAGAGAGAGAACGGGCGAGATCCCGGGAAAGATTGGTGATCTTGCTCGCCTTCATGCCCGGCGCCAGGTCCAGTTCGAAGCGGGTAATGACGGGACCGGGATAGACGCCCACCACCTTGGCCTGCACGTTGTAATCGGCGAGCTTCGCCTCCACCAGCCGGCCCATGCGCTCCAGCTCGTCCTTGCTCATCATCTGGGTCTTGGCGGGCGGCCTGTCCAGCAGATCGATGCTCGGCAAAGGGGCCAGACCGGGCTGGGGACGGCGCTTGGCTTTCACCGGAGCAGCGGCAACGGGAGCATCGGGTTCGTCATCCCCCTCCGCCCAGGGCAAGTCGAGGTCATCTTCTTCCTGGCGCACGGCGGGACGCGGACGGCCATTGGCCACGCGCTTGCCCTTGGCGGCAGGCGCCGGAGCCTCGTCCTCTTCGTCGTCAAACTGCGGATCGAACTGGAAGGTGTCTTCGTCAAGCTCCGGCAGCCATTCGTCAGCTTTTGTCTTTTGAGCGCGATTCTTCGCCTTGGGGTTGCGTGTCCAGCTGCTGTGGGGGTCTTCGTCATCCTCTTCCTGATCGAAGCTACCCACGCCCCCTTCCAGCAGGGGATCCGGCCCCTCATAGCGAGGCTGGCGCCAGCCACCGGTGAGCCAGCGGCCCAGAGTGGTGGGGAAATGGTAGATGGCGCTGACAGAGCCGGTGCAGGCGGCACCGATGCGCTCGACAATGGTGAGCCAGGACCAGCCGGTAAAGAGGGTGATGCCGGTCGCCACGAAGCAGAGCAGCATCAGGTTGGCCCCCACGCCGCCAAACAGCGGCACCACGGCGGAGGCGATCACATCCCCCACCAGGCCGCCGGCGGAAAAGTTCTGCAAGTCGTTGAAGTTCATGCTGGCGATGGCGGACATGCCAAGCACCGTCAGCACGAAGCCGATGATCCGTACCGACAGGGTGAGGTAATCCACTTCCAGCAGCTTGCTCGGGCGCCAGAACAGGCTCCAGCCAAGCAGCACTACCAGGGGGGGCACCAGATAGGAGAAGGCCCCGAAGGTAAACATGGTGATGTCGGCGAGCCAGGCACCGGCGCTGCCCGCGAGGTTTTTCACCTCCCCTTGCCAGGAGGTTTGCGACCAGCCGGGATCGGCGGGATGGTAGGTCAGCAGGGCAAGCAAAAGATAGGCAGCCATCAGGGTGATGGCGATCAAGACGGCCTCGAAGATCCGTTGTGTACCTGATAAAGGAGTAAACAGCTTTTTATCGGCCAAACTCCGGCTCCTTTGTGAAAACATGAATGCGGGGATAGGGGGCCTAGTATCCCTGAAAAGCCCACCGATTGTCAGCCAGTGCCTGAGGGCGGGCCTGAAACTCTCTATAAGAAGAAACGAGCGGACCGGCCGCTCGTTTCTGACTATCGTGACTCGTCATGGAACTTGCAAGTCACAGCACAACCCCGCTTATCGGGTGCTGATCACCAGACGACTGCTCTGTTTGACCTCTTCCATCACCACGTAGGTGCGGGTGTCGTTGACGCCCGGCAGACGCAGCAGGGTTTCACCCAGCAGGCGGCGGTAAGCGGACATGTCGCTGACGCGGGTCTTGAGCAGATAGTCGAAATCACCGGACACCAGATGGCACTCCTGGATCTCTTCGAGCACCTGAACAGCCTTGTTGAACTGCTCGAACACATCGGGGGCGCCACGATTGAGGGTAATTTCCACGAACACCAGCAGAGACGCGTCCAGATAATGAGGGTTCAGAATGGCGGCATATCCTTCGATATACCCTTGTCGCTCCAGGCGACGAACCCGTTCCAGACACGGTGTGGGACTCAGGCCAACTCGTTTGGACAACTCAACGTTCGAAATCCTGCCATCCTTTTGCAGTTCATTCAGAATGTTGCGGTCAATCCTGTCCAAATCCTTTAGCCGACTCTTAGCTTCCATCATTTAATTCCATCCTTTGGCTATTTTTTGGTAAGAATCACCAGTCATTTTATAATAATGGTCACAAATCCTGTCAATACCTGAATATACTAGGCGCAAATGTCGCTTAACATCTAGGCAACATAAACCACCAATCGATAGACGAGGGATAGCATGATTATCGGTGTACCTAAGGAAATAAAAAACCATGAATATCGCGTAGGCATGGTTCCGGCCAGTGTACGTGAACTGACAGCACGAAACCATACTGTTTTCGTCCAAAGCGGCGCAGGAAATGGCATTGGGTTCAGTGACGCAGATTATCTGGCTGCCGGAGCCGAGATCCTAGCCTCCGCTGCCGAAGTTTTCGCCAAGGCGGAGATGATCGTCAAGGTCAAGGAACCCCAGGCAGTGGAACGGGCCATGCTGCGTCCCGGCCAGACCCTCTTTACCTATCTGCATCTGGCGCCGGACCTGGCCCAGACCCAGGATCTCATCGACAGTGGTGCCGTCTGCATCGCCTATGAAACCGTCACAGACGGTCGTGGCGGTCTGCCCCTGCTGGCCCCCATGTCGGAAGTGGCCGGACGCATGTCTATTCAGGCCGGAGCCCAGGCACTGGAGAAATCCCGTGGCGGCAGCGGCGTGCTGCTCGGCGGTGTGCCCGGTGTGGAACCGGCCAAGGTGGTGATCATCGGTGGTGGTGTGGTGGGCTCCAACGCAGCCCGCATGGCCGTCGGCCTGCGTGCCGACGTCACCATCCTCGACAACAACGTCGATACCCTGCGCCGTCTCGACAGCGAGTTCCAAGGGGCTGCCAAGGTGGTCTACTCCAACCGCGAGACCCTGGAGCGCCATCTGCTGGCGGCGGACCTGGTCATCGGCGGCGTGCTGGTACCTGGCGCCACTGCGCCAAAACTTGTCAGCCGTGACCACATTGCTCGCATGAAACCCGGTGCAGCCATCGTGGACGTGGCCATCGACCAGGGCGGCTGTGTCGAGACCTCCCATGCCACCACCCATGAAGATCCCACCTTCATCGTCGACGAGGTGGTGCACTACTGCGTGGCCAACATGCCGGGTGCCGTGGCGCGGACCTCCACCGTGGCCCTGAACAACGCCACCCTCCCCTTCATCATCAAGCTGGCCGAACAGGGCTATCGCAACGCTCTGCTCGCCGATCCCCACCTGTTGCACGGCCTGAACGTGATGGCGGGCAAAATCACCTGCAAGGAGGTTGCCGTGGCCCACAACCTGGCTTACACGGATCCCCTGACCCTGCTGAACTGATCGCGTCCCTGCAAAGGGAGGTAGATGAGTGAAAATCCGCCCGCGATGGGCGGTTTTTTTATGCCTGCCATCCCCGGCTCACCCCTCTTGCTGGCGATTGCCCCAATCGATGCGCTGGCCTTTGACCACGGATCACGAATTACCTACAATCGCGCAAACTCATCACGTCTCGGAAATCACATCATGAGCCAAGTCACTCACAGCAAACTGCTGATCCTGGGATCCGGTCCGGCAGGTTACACTGCGGCCGTCTATGCCGCTCGCGCCAACCTCAATCCCCTGCTCATCACCGGCATGCAGCAAGGTGGTCAGCTGACCACCACCACCGAAGTGGAAAACTGGCCAGGGGACGCGGAAGGGCTGACCGGCCCGGCCCTGATGGAGCGCATGAAAGAGCATGCAGAGAAGTTCGATACCCGCATCCTCTTTGATCATATCAATGAAGTGACGCTGACCGAGCGTCCCTTCCGCCTCAAGGGGGACAACGGTGAATACACCTGCGATGCGCTGATCCTCGCCACCGGTGCCTCCGCCAAATATCTGGGTCTGCCCTCCGAAGAGGCTTTCAAGGGCCGCGGCGTCTCCGCCTGCGCCACCTGTGACGGCTTCTTCTACCGCAATCAGGAAGTGGCAGTGGTCGGCGGCGGCAACACCGCCGTGGAAGAGGCACTCTATCTGGCCAACATCGCCAAAAAGGTGCACCTCATCCATCGCCGCGACGAGTTCCGCGCCGAGAAGATCCTGATCAAGCGCCTCAACGACAAGGTCGAGAGCGGCAATATCGTCCTGCACACCCATCAGACCCTGGACGAAGTACTGGGTGACGACATGGGCGTCACCGGCGTGCGCCTGCGCAGCACCCGGGATGACACCACCTCCGAGCTGCCGCTGATGGGGGTCTTCATCGCCATCGGTCACCAGCCCAACACCCAGATCTTCGAAGGGCAGCTGGCGATGGAAAACGGCTATCTGAAAGTGCGTGGCGGACTGGAAGGGTTCGCAACCCAGACCAGCATCCCGGGCGTGTTCGCCGCCGGCGACGTGGCCGACCACGTCTACCGCCAGGCGATCACCTCCGCAGGGACCGGCTGCATGGCCGCCCTCGATGCTGAGCGATATCTGGACGCACAATAATCGGAAGGATATAAAGGGCATGCCAGTTGGCATGCCCTTTTTTATTGCAAGGAGCAGGATGAAACGAAAAATAATGATAGTGGAAGACAGCCTGACGGTACGCCGCATGCTGACCCAGGCCATTGCGCAGCAGACCGGGCTGGAAATCGACGCGTTCGATACCCTTGAAGGGGCTCGCGATTGCCATGGGGAAGATTATGTGGTCGCCCTGGTGGATCTCACCCTGCCGGACGCCCCCGGCGGAGAGGCTGTCAACGTGCTGAGGGAGCGTGGGCTGCCGGTGGTGATCCTGACGGCCGACATCAGCGAAGAGAAGCGGGAAGCCTGGCTGGAGGCCGGGGTGCTGGACTACGTGATGAAGGATTCACGTCACTCCCTGCAATATGCTGTCGGTCTGGTGCACCGCCTCTACCTCAACCAGGCCATCGAAGTCTTGGTGGTCGACGATTCACGCACCTCCCGTCACCGTACCGCGGCCCAGTTGCGCAAGCAGTTGTTGCAGGTGCACGAGGCCAATTCTGCCCGCGATGCGCTGGCGCAGCTCGAGCAGCACCCCGCCATTCGCCTGATGCTGGTGGACTACTATATGCCGGAGATCGACGGCATCAGCCTGGTGCGAATGCTGCGCGAGCGCTACAGCAAGCAGCAGCTCGCCATCATCGGCATCTCGGTATCGGACAAACACGGCCTCTCGGCACGCTACCTCAAGCAAGGGGCGAATGATTTTCTCAATCAGCCCTTTGAACCCGAGGAGCTGCAGTGCCGGGTCAGCCACAACCTGGAGGCCCTTGAGCAGTTCAACAACATCCAGGAATCGGCCAACCGAGACTACCTGACCGGACTTTACAACAGACGCTACTGGTTCAACGAGGGTCAAAAGTGGTTCGAGGAGCATCAGCGCCATCAGGCGCAGCTCTCCCTGTGCGTGCTCGATGTGGATCACTTCAAGCAGGTCAATGATCACTGGGGGCACGCCATCGGCGATCAGCTGCTCTGTCATCTGGCCAGGCTGCTCACCCAGTTCTTCCCGGATGCCATGATAGCCCGATTCGGTGGTGAAGAATTTGCCCTGATGGTGCCACACTGCCCCGTTCCCGTGCTGCTCAAGCGGCTGGAAGGGCTTCGTCTGCAAATGCGCCAGCAACCGCTGTCCCGGGAGATATCGCTCTTTGTACGCGCCAGTTTCGGCGTCATCAATGTCGGGCGGCTCTCCATGGACGAGGCGCTGAGCGAGGCAGATCGCCAGTTGTATCAGGCAAAGAATACCGGGCGAGACAAGATAGTCTGTCAGGACGTCTGAGCAAGCATCAGCAGAGACACTCCGTGTAGTACCGCCCGGCGCCCCTTGTGTGGCGGCCGCCGGGTCAATCCCTTCTTCACCGTTCAATAGGTCTTGTCGACCCGCACTCCATCGTTGAAATAGAGGATGCGTACCTTGTCGCCCTGCGCAAAGACCATGGCCGGATCGTAATCCTGGATCACGTTGATGAGCCCATTCTGCTCGTTGCGGATCAGCAGCTCCACCAGCTTGTTCTCCACCACGCTGCCCCCTGACTGAAACTGCTGCACCGCCGCCGCTCCCGCCAGTGCCCCGACCGCAGTGGCAATCTCCCGCCCGTGCCCACCGCCAAACTGGTTGCCGAGCAGCCCGCCAAGCACGGCCCCTCCCAGAGTTTTCCAGCCGGAATGCTCTGATTCCACCATCTGGCGCTGGGTGATGTTGCGCACCGCATCCACCTGGCCGAAGACCACCTGCTCCACCGGACGCGCCGTGTTGCGTTCATACACCGCACTCCAGGCCGGTGCCGTGACAAAGCCAAGCAAGCTGGATACTATCAGGATAATGGCCTTCATCTATGAACCTCTGCCTTATGTCTCGCTATCTTACCGAACTGGATGATGAGCTGTGCTGGTTTCCCTCCCCCAGCCATGCGCTGGAAGAGCCCAACGGGCTGCTCGCGATTGGGGGAGATCTCTCCCCCACTCGATTGCTGGCAGCTTACCACAGCGGGATCTTTCCGTGGAATGAACCCCATCAGCCACTGCTGTGGTGGTCACCGGATCCCAGGGGAGTCATCGTGCCCGAGGAACTCCACATCGGCCGCAGCCTGCAGAAGTGTTTGCGCCGCACCCCCTTCGAGATTTACATCAATCGCGCCTTTGATGACGTCATTGCAGCCTGCGCCGCCCCCCGTCGCACCGCCAGCGGCACCTGGATAAGTGCCCCCATGATCGACGCCTATCGGCGCCTTCATCGCCTCGGTCATGCCCACTCCATCGAGATCTGGCAGGATGATCAGTTGCAGGCAGGTCTCTATGGCCTCTCCCTGGGCCGACTCTTTTGTGGTGAATCCATGTTCAGCCGCATCGACAATGGCGCCAAACTGGCCATGGTGGCCCTCTGTCGCCACTTTGCAGGGCACGGCGGTGCCCTCATCGACTGCCAGATGCAAAACGACTTTCTGGCCACACTGGGCGTTCAGGAGTGGCCAAGGCAGCGCTTTCTGACCACCCTGGCCACCCTGACCCGGCAACCGTTGCAAGAGGGATGCTGGCAACCGAGGAGAATCAGCCTATGAGTGAAGAAGTGATCCTCAAGGTCGGGCTGACCCCCAGGCACCCGTGCAGCTACCTCGGTCACGAGCAGGAGCAGTTGCTGGTCCTGATGGACCATGAATTGCTCAACGCCGCCGGGTACGAACGGCTGCTGACGGCAGGATTCCGGCGCAGTGGCAACGACATCTATCGTCCTCACTGCCCCGCCTGCAGCGCCTGCCAATCCTTGCGCATACACAGTGAACGCTTCACCCCGAGCCGTGGGCAGAAACGCATCCGCCAGTTGAACCGAGATCTCGAACTCGTACTGAGCTATGACGACAAGCCCGAGTATTACCAGCTCTATGAACGCTATATCCGTGAACGTCATCGGGATGGCAGCATGTATCCACCGAGCCGGACCCAATACAAGGGATTCCTGCACTGCGACTGGATGCCCCCCCTCTATCTGGAGATGCGCAAGGAGGGACGCCTCATCGGCGTGGCCACCACGGACCTGCTTCCCCACTCTCTGAGCGCCATGTACACCTTCTTCGACCCCGACTATGCCGATCGGTCGCTCGGCACCTTCGCCATCCTGAGCCAGTTGGAACTGGCCAGACGTACCGGTCGTCAGTGGCTCTATCTGGGGTATCTGGTGGAGGAGTGCCGCAAGATGAATTACAAGCGCCAATACCTGCCCCATGAGCTGCTGGTACAGGGCGAATGGAAAAAAATCGACACCAAGCCCGAGTAAACTTTACACATAGCCTTAAATCCGGCATGATCCAGCGGTTTTTTGTTGTGGCTTATCAAGAGGATTCAATGGCTAAAGAAGACAGTATTGAGATGCAGGGTACCATTCTCGAAACCTTGCCCAATACCATGTTCCGTGTGGAACTGGAAAATGGTCACGTGGTTATCGCTCATATTTCCGGCAAGATGCGCAAAAACTACATCCGTATCCTGACTGGGGACAAAGTAACGGTGGCTCTGACTCCGTACGATCTCTCCAAGGGACGTATTGTTTTCCGCTCTCGCTAAGCCAGGAATTCAGCAAAAAACCCCAGCCTCTCGGTTGGGGTTTTTTGTCATTTCCGGCCTTGCTCACAGTCAGTGAGAGACAGCTTCAACGTTGACCTGAAAATCAAAGCTGAGGCTGTTGTTCACCAGCTCGACCTTCACAATGCCGCCATCGACCAGGGAACCGAACAGGATCTCGTTGGCCAGGGGCTTCTTGAGGTGCTCCTGAATGACCCGGCCCATGGGTCTTGCTCCCATTGCCCTGTCATACCCTTTCTCTGCCAACCAGTGGCGCGCCTCTTCAGACACCTCCAGTGAAACGCCCTTGGCATCCAGCTGAACCTGCAGCTCGACGATGAACTTGTCGACCACCTGATGGATCACTCCCATGTCGAGATGGTTGAACCAGATGGTGTGATCGAGCCGGTTGCGGAACTCCGGACTGAACGTCTTGTTGATCACCGCCATGGCATCATGGCTCATGTCCTGCTGCTGGAAGCCGATGGACTTGCGCTGGGTCTCCTGAACCCCTGCGTTGGTGGTCATCACCAGGATCACATTGCGAAAATCTGCCTTGCGCCCGTTGTTGTCCGTCAGGGTACCGTTGTCCATCACCTGCAGCAGCAAGTTGAAGACATCCGGGTGCGCCTTCTCGATCTCGTCAAGCAGCACGACGGAGTGCGGATGCTTGAGGACGGAGTCGGTCAACAGCCCTCCCTGTTCGAATCCCACGTAACCGGGAGGAGCCCCGATCAACCGGGACACGGTATGGCGTTCCATGTATTCCGACATATCAAATCGCAATACCTCGACCCCGAGCGCCTTGCCCAGTTGCTGGGTCACTTCGGTCTTGCCCACCCCGGTCGGGCCGGCAAACAGGAAGCAGCCCACAGGTCGGCGTTCGTTGCCAAGCCCTGAACGTGACAACCGAATGGCATCGGTCAGCACCTCGATGGCCTTGTCCTGCCCGAACACCACCATCTTGAGATTGCGCTCCAGATTCTTCAGCACCTCCTTGTCGGAGGAGGAGACAGATTTCTCGGGAATACGAGCAATCTTGGCAACAATGGCCTCGATTTCCGGCACATTGATCACCTTCTTGCGCTTGCTGACGGGCAAGAGGCGTTGCCCTGCACCCGCTTCGTCGATGACGTCGATGGCCTTGTCAGGCAGATGGCGATCATTGATGTACTTGGCGGAAAGCTCCACCGCCGCCCGGATCGCCTTGACGGTATAACGCACGCCATGGTGAGACTCATAACGGCTCTTGAGTCCCATCAGAATGCGAGTGGTGTCGTCTACTGTGGGTTCGACGATGTCGATCTTCTGGAAGCGACGAGCCAGAGCCCTGTCCTTCTCGAAGATCTGGGCATATTCCTGGTAGGTGGTGGAGCCCACGCAGCGCAGCAGACCATTGGAGAGCAGCGGCTTGATGAGGTTGGCCGCATCCAGCTGGCCACCGGAAGCCGCACCAGCGCCAATGATGGTGTGGATTTCGTCGATGAAGAGGATGGCCCCCTCCTGACGTTCGATCTGCTTGAGCAGCACCTTGAGGCGCTTCTCGAAGTCACCTCGATACTTGGTGCCCGCCAGCAGGGAGCCCATGTCCAGGGAGTAGATGGTGCTACCCGCAATCACCTCGGGCACATCCCCCTTGACGATACGGTAGGCAAGCCCTTCGGCGATGGCGGTCTTGCCCACACCGGCTTCCCCGACCAGCAAGGGGTTGTTCTTGCGGCGGCGGCACAATACCTGAATGGTGCGATTGAGCTCCTGATCACGGCCGATGAGCGGATCGATGCGCCCCTCCAGCACCAGCTGGTTGAGATTGGTGGCAAAGCTTTCTATCTGGGCAGAGGATACCTCGTCATCAGATTCCGCATTGTTGCCACCACTCTCGGGCTTGCTGTCCTTGCGCACCCCGTGGGACAGGAAGTTCACCACATCCAGGCGGCTTATTTCGGCTTTTTTCAGGAAATAGGCGGCCTGGGACTCTTGTTCGCTGAAGATGGCAACCAGGACATTGGCACCGCTCACCTCGGTATTGCCGGACGACTGGACATGGAAGACGGCACGTTGCAGCACGCGCTGGAAGCCCAGTGTCGGCTGGGTTTCCCTGTCTTCGTCGTCACGGGGGATGAGCGGGGTCGTTTGATTGATGAAGGCGCGGATCTCTTTGCGCATTTGTTCCACATCCGCACCACATGAACTCAGCGCCTCATGGGCTGAGCTGTTATCCAGCAGGGCCAACAACAGGTGCTCGACGGTCATGAATTCGTGGCGCTCGTCACGGGCCAGCTTGAAAGCCTCGTTCAGCGTCTTTTCTAGATCTTTGTTCAACATAGGCACCTCCCCTCAGTACAGCAACAATGCGGTGTCGTTATCGCCATCAAGTCATCAGATTCAAGCCTTTTCCATGGTACATAGCAGTGGATGTTCGTTGTTACGTGAATAGGTGTTGACCTGGACCACTTTGGTCTCGGCAATCTCAGCGGTAAATGTGCCGCAGACTCCCTTACCACTATAATGCACGCTCAGCATCACCTGAGTGGCCTTCTCCAGATCCATACCAAAGAACCTTTGCAGCACCTCCACCACGAACTCCATCGGTGTGTAGTCGTCGTTGTTCAGGACGACCTTGTACATGGGTGGCGGTTGCAGCTTCGTTTTCTCTGCCTCTGCAATCTCTTCATTAGCAAAGAGTTCTTTCTGCTTGCTCATAGTTGCGCTTTGGTACCTCTAGATTACTACCGTGTCGCTCAAGATTGTCAATAGACTTGTTAACCAGATCACATCGGTTGTTAACAACTTCTTGACTCGCTTAAAAGTTGGACTAGATTGGTTACTTGCTAATCGGCGCCCGTCTGCTACGGGGTCATGCCCTAGTTATATAAGGCTGGCGCAGGTTACTCAACGACTTCAGGGTAATCAATAAAAGGATGTAGATGTATGGCAACCGGAACAGTCAAGTGGTTCAACAACGCAAAAGGATTTGGGTTTATCTGTCCGGAAGGCGGTGGTGAAGACATCTTCGCTCACTACTCCACGATTCAAATGGAAGGTTACAAGACCTTGAAAGCAGGTCAGGCAGTCAACTTTGAACTGCAGCAGGGGCCGAAAGGAAATCATGCCTCTGTCATCGTGCCAAACGAAGCACAGAACATCTAAGAGTCAAACTGGATAAATTAAAAAGCGGCATCCCAAGGGATGCCGCTTTTTTATGGACAGGCACGAAGAGGGGAACAAGAAAGGCCAGGCCTTCCCTGTTCCCTGCTGCAGCTACCTCAGCGGGCCAGCAGGATGTTCAGCATGCGACGCAGCGGCTCGGCGGCGCCCCACAGCAGCTGGTCACCCACGGTAAAGGCGGCCAGGTACTCCGGACCCATATTGAGCTTGCGCAGACGACCCACCGGGATGCTGAGGGTGCCGGTGACGGCAGCCGGGGTCAGCTCGCGGGCGGTGATGTCGCGATCATTCGGGATCACCTTGACCCAGTCGTTGTGGGCGGCCAGCAGGGCTTCGATCTCGGCCAAGGGCACATCTTTTTTCAGCTTGATGGTGAAGGCCTGGCTGTGGCAGCGCAGGGCCCCGATCCGCACGCACAGACCATCCACCGGAATGGCGGCGTTTTCGATACCCAGGATCTTGTTGGTCTCGGCCTGGCCCTTCCACTCTTCACGGCTCTGGCCGTTGTCGAGCTTGGTGTCGATCCAGGGAATGAGGCCACCGGCCAGCGGTACGCCGAAATTGTCCACCGGCAGGGTGCCGGAGCGGGTCTTCTCGGTGATCTTGCGCTCGATGTCGAGGATGGCGGAGGCGGGATCCGCCAGCTCCACCGCCACTTCATCCCGCAGCATGCCCATCTGGGTGACCAGCTCGCGCATGTGGCGGGCACCACCACCGGAGGCCGCCTGATAGGTGGCCACGCTCACCCACTCCACCAGATCGGCCTTGAACAGGCCACCCAGGGCCAGCAGCATCAGGCTGACGGTGCAGTTGCCGCCAACGAAGGTCTTGATGCCGTTGTTCAGGGCGTGTTCGATGACGTCGCCGTTGACCGGATCCAGGATGATGACAGCGTCCTTCTCCATGCGCAGGAAGGAGGCGGCGTCAATCCAGTAGCCCTGCCAGCCGGCGGCTTTCAGACGCGGATAAACATCCTTGGTGTAGTCGCCGCCCTGGGCGGTGATGATGACGTCCTGCGCGGCCAGCGCCTCGAGATCGAAGGCGTCCTGCAAGGTGCCGGCATCGACACCAAAATTGGGGGCGGCCTCACCGGCCTGGGAGGTGGTGAAGAAGGTGGGTTGAATGCGGGCAAAATCCTTCTCTTCCTGCATCCGGCTCATCAAGACCGAACCCACCATGCCACGCCAACCGACCAAACCTACTTTTTTCATAATGTCCTACCCTGGATAGCTGCTTATAGAAATCGTGTGTGGTACCCGTGACCCCTGCCTTGGCGCCAGCCGTTTACAAGGGATTCACAATATATGAGTTGCAAAAAATGCGTCTGTCCACATTACGGATTGTGACGGCGGGCGCAAGTCGAATTGCGCAATATTCTGTGCCATTCGCTGCAATATCCGTCGGCCTGGCCGACCTGCGGGCAGCCGGTTGGCATCCTGCCTCCAGTTGGGGCATCATTGAGACCGACCGGCAGCCCCGCTGCCCCTCGGGGACGGCCCCGAGGCCTCCTGATACGCAGGGACGACCCTGCTTCCTGCGGAATCTGCCTTATGTCGTGGTTGCTCCTGCTGTTGGCCGGCCTGTTCGAGGTCGCCTGGGCCATTGGCCTCAAGTACACCGACGGTTTCAGCCGTCCCCTCCCCACCCTGCTGACCCTGAGTGCCATGGCCGTGAGCGTGCTGCTGCTCGCCATGGCGGTCAAACAGCTGCCCCTTGGCACCGCCTATGCGGTCTGGACCGGTATCGGCGCGGTCGGCACCGTGCTGATGGGGATCTGGCTGTTCAACGAACCGGCCACCCTCGCCCGGGTGCTCTGCCTGCTGCTGATCATCGGCGGGATCCTGGGTCTGAAATTCATCGGTTAGGCGCGCTGAAAGGGCCGGGTACACCGGCCCCGACGTGGCAAGCTCCAGGGGGCGATGTCGGCCCGGCGTGTTGCTGCGTTCCTCTGCTTGCTGATGTGTTCGCAGGCGGTGGGGAAAGGCGGGTGGCACAGACGTGGCATGGCGCGTGATGGCGAGCAAGATCCGCCCCATGACCGCCCGGGCGAGCATGGGGCGCCTCCTTTTATCTTTTCGTCTGCTCCTTCAATCACTCCACCAGCGTCTGCTCGATGCGGGCCCCAGGCATCATCTGCGTGAGACCGGCAATCAGCCTGTCGCCGGCCTCCCACAAGGCCGTGCGCGGCATCGGCGGCAGACACTCCAGAATGAACCACATCCGGGGGGAAGAGAGGCTCAGGCGAGTGCGGATCCCCTGGCGCCAGTTCCAGCGGCGACAGGTGACGCCGAGATCGTCCCGCCACACCACCTCTCCGGGAGCCGGTGCCTCCTGGATTGGCAGCCCTTCTTTGAGGGGTGTCAAAGCATTCGCTGCCATCGGCAATCACCAGGCGCGGCGCTCCCACATAGGCCGCCAGATCCTCCCCGCCCACGGGAATGGCATACTCGATGCTGATGGCGTTGTAGAGATCCACCACAGGATCGATGGCGGGCAAGACGCCATCGCGCAGCACCCGCTTGCGCAGTGCCTGGGCCGAGCAGGGCGTGCGGGCAGGCTTGGCGCCAAACCCCTTGAACACCTGATCCCAGGCGGCCAGATGTTCAAGGGCCCAGGGGGCCTCGTCGGTGCCAAGGGCCGCACATGCCCGGGCCAGGGCCCGCTCCCCCACCAGAGTGTCAATCACGGGGGCGGCTTCCACCACGATGCTGAGGGCACAAAAACCCGGCGCCAACCTGGCTATCTCGGGGTCGATACGGGGGATCATCGGGAACATTCAGCACTCCTGGTCAAGGCTCATCAAGACGGGGTGGCGGAACGGGCACGGGCGTTCCCCTCTTTTCCTTCCCCCGCCAACGGTTGACGCCATGATGAAGGGCACAGGGTCATAATAAAATTTACTTTATCTTAATTATGTTAAGTAAAACTGATGACCCAACCCTCTTTCCCATGAAAAATCGCCGCCCCGCAGCGCACCGTCCGGCCCCACTACCACACCCCGCCCATCCAATGCAGACCTGGGCAAGCCCACACCATTGCCCTGGCCGCTTTCCCCGTCACTCATGCTATTATCTGCGTCCAAACATGAGCCCATAAAATCAGGACATTGTGATGACCGACCACACTTTTATTCCCGGCAAGGACGCAGCGCTGGAAGATTCCATCGAACGCTTCCAGACCAAGCTGCAAGCCCTGGGGTTTGATATCGAAGAGGCCTCCTGGCTCAACCCCGTGCCCAACGTCTGGTCCGTGCACATCCGGGACAAGGAGTGCGCTCTCTGCTTCACCAACGGCAAGGGTGCCAGCAAGAAGGCGGCGCTCGCCTCCGCCCTTGGCGAGTATTTCGAGCGTCTCTCCACCAACTACTTCTTCGCCGACTTCTACCTGGGCGAGCAGGTCGCCAATGGCGACTTCGTCCACTACCCGAACGAGAAGTGGTTCCCCATCGAGGGGGATCAGCTGCCCGCCGGTCTGCTCGACTCCTTCACCCGCAAGTTCTACAACCCGGACGGTGAAGTGACCGCCGACATGCTGGTGGACCTGCAATCCGGCAACGAGGAGCGCGGCATCGTCGCCCTGCCCTTCGAGCGCCAGTCCGACCACCAGACCGTCTATATCCCGATGAACATCGTCGGCAACCTGTATGTTTCCAACGGCATGAGTGCCGGCAACACCCGCACCGAGGCCCGCACCCAGGGGTTGTCGGAGGTGTTCGAGCGCCACGTGAAGAACAAGATCATCGCCGAGGCCATCAGCCTGCCCCAGATCCCGGGCGAGGTCATCGCCCGTTACCCGGGCATCAAGGCGTCCATCGATGCACTGGAGGCCGAAGGCTTCCCCATCTACAGCTTCGATGCCTCCCTCGGCGGCCGTTATCCGGTCATCTGCGTGGTGCTGCTCAACCCGAGCAATGGCACCTGCTTTGCCTCCTTCGGCGCCCACCCGCGCTTCGAGGTCGCCTTCGAGCGTACCGTCACCGAACTGCTGCAAGGGCGCAGCCTCAAGGATCTGGACGTCTTCGTGCCGCCGTCGTTCGACAACGAGCAGGTGGCGGATCACCACAACCTGGAGACCCACTTCATCGACTCCTCCGGCCTCATCAGCTGGGATCTGTTCAAGGAAGAGTCCGACTTCGAGTTTGCCGACTGGGACTTCCGTGGCACCTCGCAAGAGGAGTTCGACCACCTGATCGGCATCTTCCACGAGCTGGAGCAGCCGGTCTACATCGCCGACTACGAGCATCTGGGTGTCTACGCCTGCCGTATCCTGGTGCCCGGCATGTCCGACATCTATCCGGTGGAAGATCTGCTGCTGGCCAACAACACCATGGGGGCCCACCTGCGGGAGACCATCCTGGCGCTGCCGGCGCTCGAGTGGGACGCAGAGCAGTACATGGCCCTGTTCGACCAGCTGGATGAAGAGGGGCACGACGAGCGGACCCGGGTGCGCGAGCTGCTCGGCATCGCCGCCGCCAAGGGCACTGCCCTGCACACCCTGCGCGTCGGTGAGCTCAAAGCCATGCTGGCGCTGGCCGCTGGCGACCTGGAGAGCGCCCTCGACCTCATCGACTGGACCATGGAGTTCAACCAGTCGGTGTTCCCGGCGGATCGCGCTGCTTACTACCGCGCCCTGCGCGCCTGCGTCGAGCTTTTCCTCGACGAGGAACGCGACCCCGAGCAGTACCGCCCGGTGTTCGCCCGCATGTTCGGGGAAGAGACCCTGGCACAGGCGTGGGCCAACGCCCGCGGCGAGGCGCGCTTCCACGGTCTGGAAGCCGCCGATCTCTCCCTCTCCCAGTTCCCGCTGCACCAGAAACTGCTGGCCGCTTACGAGAAATTGCAAAAAGCCAAACGAATCCATACCTGGAACTGATATGCTAGCGTGACGAAGGGGCCTTATGGCCCCTTCTGTTTTATGGTCTACGCTTTGGCTGGCCGTGCCACAAAGATGAAATAAAAGACAAAAAATACCTCTTAGGGGGTTGTTAATTTGGCACTCATGGTGCAGTGCGGCTGCACAGGTGCCTTGCCGGTACGTTTTTCAGGGCGCCCTTTATAAGTTCTTAAAAATCATAAAATTAATAACAGACTCATTTCTGTTTCACCTGAAACCTGGTGTAAAGAAACGCTTCCGGATGGCGAAAAATCCTGTAGTAAAATTACATTCACAATCTGTAATTCTTGATCGGAGTCAATTTTGGGGATCAGCCCCTTTGTTATGATTTCCACAGGCAAAATATGCAGGTACTGAGAATTGAAAGCAGAATCTCCCTTTGATTGTCTGAAGCCCGAAGCCATCGCCGCCCTGGCCGAAGACATTACCTATGCCAAGGCCACCAAGCCCGCATACAAGGTCATTCCCCTGGCCATCACTGCTGGCGCCTTCATCGCCATCGCCTTCGTCTTCTATATCACCGTCACCACGGGCTCAAGCGGCATGGCCTGGGGCATGTCCAAGCTGGTGGGCGGCATCTGCTTCTCCCTCGGTCTCATCCTCTGCGTCCTGCTCGGCGCCGAACTGTTCACCTCCACTACCCTCACCCTGGTAGCCAAGGCGGCCAATCGCATCAGCTGGGCCCAGCTGCTCAAGAACTGGGGACTGGTCTACTTCGGCAACCTCATCGGCGGTCTCATCATCGTCGGCCTCATCATCATGTCGGCGGAATACACGGCAGCGGATGGTCAGTGGGGGCTGAACGCCATGAAAGTGGCCCAGCACAAGATCCATCACACCTTCTTCGAGGCCGTGGCCCTTGGCATCCTCTGCAACCTCATGGTGTGTCTCGCCGTGTGGATGGCCTTCGGCGCCCGCAGCGCCACCGACAAGGTGATGGTGATGCTGCTCCCCGTCGCCATGTTCGTGGCCTCCGGTTTTGAGCACAGCATTGCAAACATGTTTATGATCCCGGTCGGTATCGCCATCCACAGCGTCGCGAGCCCGGAATTCTGGCAGGCCATCGGCCAGGATCCGGCGACCTTTGCCGACCTGACCGTGTCCAACTTCGTCCTGCACAACCTCATTCCCGTCACCATCGGTAATATCATTGGTGGTGGCGTCATGGTTGGGCTGACTTACTGGTTTATCTTCCGTCGCCATCATTAAGGATGGCGGCAGACACATAAATACCTTGAGAGGTAATGAAAATGGCAGAACTTAACGAACAGTTCCAAAAAGCATGGGAAGGCTTCGCAGCCGGTGAATGGCAGACCTCTGTCAACACCCGTGACTTCATCCAGAAGAACTACACCCCGTATGAAGGTGACGAGTCCTTCCTGGCTGGCGCGACCGAAGCTACCACCAAGCTGTGGGACAAGGTCATGGAAGGCATCAAGATCGAGAACCGCACTCACGCGCCGGTCGATTTTGATACCGACCTGCCCTCCACCATTACCGCTCACGATGCCGGCTATATCGACCAGAGCCTGGAGCAAATCGTTGGTCTGCAGACCGACAAACCGCTCAAGCGCGCCATCATCGCCAACGGCGGTATCAAGATGGTCAAGACCTCTTGCGAAGTGTACGGTCGCCAGCTTGACCCCATGGTCGAGAAGATCTTCACCGAGTACCGCAAGACTCACAACCAGGGCGTGTTCGACGTCTACACCAAAGACATCCTGAACTGCCGCAAGTCCGGCGTCATCACCGGTCTGCCGGATGCCTACGGCCGTGGCCGTATCATCGGTGACTACCGTCGTGTTGCCCTGTACGGTATCGACTTCCTGATGGCCGACAAACTGGCCCAGTTCAAGTCCCTGCAGGCTGACCTGGAAAACGGTGTCAACCTGGAAGCCACCATCCGTCTGCGCGAAGAGATCTCCGAGCAGCACCGTGCCCTGGCCCAGATGAAGGTGATGGCTGCCAAATATGGCTGCGACATCTCCGTACCGGCCAAGACCGCCAAAGAAGCCGTACAGTGGACCTACTTCGCCTACCTCGCGGCGGTCAAGTCCCAGAACGGCGCGGCCATGTCCTTCGGTCGTACCTCCAGCTTCCTGGACATATACATCGAGCGTGACCTGCAAAAAGGCCTGATCACCGAGCAAGAAGCCCAGGAGCTGATGGACCACATGGTCATGAAGCTGCGTATGGTTCGCTTCCTGCGTACCCCGGAATACGATTCACTGTTCTCCGGCGACCCGATGTGGGCCACCGAGACCCTGGCCGGTATGGGCGTTGATGGCCGTACCCTGGTCACCAAGAACAGCTTCCGTATGCTGAACACCCTGTACACCATGGGCCCGTCCCCTGAGCCGAACCTGACCATCCTGTGGTCTGAGAAGCTGCCGGTCGGTTTCAAGAAGTACTGCGCCAAGGTATCCATCGAGACCTCTTCCGTTCAGTACGAAAACGACGACCTGATGCGTCCGGACTTCAACAACGATGACTACGCCATCGCTTGCTGTGTGTCCCCGATGATCGTCGGCAAACAGATGCAGTTCTTCGGTGCCCGTGCCAACCTGGCCAAGACCATGCTGTATGCAATCAACGGCGGTATGGACGAGAAGCTCAAGATCCAGGTCGGTCCGAAGACCGAAATGGTCACCTCCGAGTACCTCGACTACAACGACGTGATGGACAGACTGGATCACTTCATGGACTGGCTGGCCAAGCAATACGTTGCTGCGCTGAACATCATCCACTACATGCACGACAAGTACAGCTACGAAGCCTCCCTGATGGCGCTGCACGACCGTGACGTCTATCGCACCATGGCCTGTGGTATCGCCGGTCTGTCCGTAGCCGCTGACTCCCTGTCTGCCATCAAGTACGCCAAGGTCAAGCCGGTACGTGATGCCGATGGCGTCTCCATCGACTTCGAAATCGAAGGCGAGTACCCGCAGTTCGGCAACAACGACGCTCGCGTCGATGACATCGCCTGCGACCTGGTCGAGCGCTTCATGAAGAAGATTCAGAAGCTGAACACCTACCGTGGTGCCGTGGCTACCCAGTCCGTGCTGACCATCACCTCCAACGTGGTGTACGGCAAGAAGACCGGTAATACCCCGGATGGTCGTCGCGCCGGTGCGCCGTTCGGCCCGGGTGCCAACCCGATGCACGGTCGTGATCAGAAGGGTGCCGTTGCTTCCCTGACTTCCGTTGCCAAGCTGCCGTTCGCCTACGCCAAAGATGGTATCTCCTATACCTTCTCCATCGTGCCGAACGCGCTGGGCAAAGACATGGAAGCCCAGAAAGCCAACTTGGCCGGCCTGATGGATGGTTACTTCCACCACGAAGCCAACCTGGAAGGTGGTCAGCACCTGAACGTCAACGTGATGAACCGTGAAATGCTGCTGGACGCCATGGAAAACCCGGAGAAATATCCGCAGTTGACCATCCGCGTATCCGGTTATGCCGTTCGCTTCAACTCCTTGACCAAGGAGCAACAGCAAGACGTCATCACCCGTACCTTCACCGCTTCTCTGTAATAGAGTCTCGGAGAACAAAAACCGGCGCCAAGGCGCCGGTTTTTTTATGGCTGTTTGGCAGTGTGCAAGCCGCTTCCCACCTCCCAGGCCGGCTGGCTCGTGGGCTCTGAGCCGCAGGCTCGGCCAGACGTTAGCCTCCTAACGCCCCTCTCTATGATGCCCCTCTCCACTCCTCTCCTGCGCTTGATGCACGGATGTGCCCACCGGCACTCAGGCACTCAGGCACTCAGGTACTCAGGTACTCAGAACAGCAGAACAGCAGAACAGCAGAACAGCAGAACAGCAGAACAGCAGAACAGCAGAACAGCAGAACAGAGAAACGTTATCGTCGCGGACGCTGTAAAACATCCCCCGCCCCCTTCCCTCTCCCCTTGGGAGAGGGCCAGGCTGAGGAGAACAACACTACATCGCCAGAAGACGCCAGAAAGCAACAAGGGCAGCGGAGTGTGGACTCTGCTGCCCTTGTGTCTAAAAGCGATTGAACGAATACAGACGGCGTTAGAGACGGCTTCTCATCCCCCTCACTACGTTCATCTCACAGCAGAACTTTACACTACCTTTATCACAAAAACGCATCCCTTATATCCCAAAAACAACAGGGGCAGCGAAGTCTCACTCCCCTGCCCCTGTAGTAAGCAATAAACGGCGGATTAAGGCTTAGCTCGCCCAGGTAATGATATGGTCGGCCCAGTCACCAGCCTGCGCCTCGTGCACTACCTTGCCGCGCACCGACTGGCCAGCCTGGTGCATGGCGCTGCGGCTGCCGGTGATAAGCGGATGCCACTCTGGCAGGCCCTGCCCCTCCGCCAGCAGGCGATAGGCGCAGGTGGAGGGCAGCCAGTTGAACTCGGCAATCTTGTCGTGGGTGATCTGCAGGCAGTCCGGCTCTTTTTTAAAGCGGTTGCCGTAGTCGGAGCACTGGCAGGTCTTGGTATTGAGCAGGTTGCAGGCCACGTTGGTGAACACCAGCTCCTCGGTGTCCTCGTCGATCAGCTTGTTCAGACAGCACTTGCCGCAGCCGTCGCACAGAGACTCCCACTCCGTCATGGTCATCTGCTGCAGGCTCTTCGCCTGCCAAAAGGGGGCGGTCTGCACGGGTTCACTCTGCTGCATAAAAGTTAGCTCACTCAATACACTGACAAGCGCGTGGTTATACGCCCTATGGCCCGATTTTTCAAGGTTGGTGGCGGTTTCGCCTATGAACTCTAGGTCGGTATTCTGGAACAGATCAACGATCCCCACGTTACTCACATCGTCTTTTACAGCAAGACCGATTTACCCAATCAAGGCTAAGCCTGCCATGCACTGCGAGCAAAGCGAAATGCCGTAAGCCCGGCGCCTTTGCCTGCAACATGCAGACTATTGGGTCCGCATTTTTATGACGCGAGTGATAGCCAGCCCTGATAGCGAGGAACGTTGTGCAAGGGTCAATAAGCGGGAGCTAACCTGAGTTCGGCTTGGCACTTTGCCTCAAATCGGGGGGGCATTGGCCACCAGCGTGGCCAGCGGGTTGCCCCAAACAGCGGCAGGATTGATTCACCAGCGCAACAGCATTAGCCAACTTAGTTGCAGCAGCGTAACAATCTTGGGCTGTTTGTCACTGGTGGCTGGAGACGCTTGTGGCATAATACATTTCCCGAACGTCCGAATACGCTTCATTATTCGAACCTACGGCTAAGTAGTATAATGGAATCACTGCTCATAAAATAAATTTATGCACGGAGGCTTTCATGAAAGATAAAGAAAAAATAGCCGTATTTATTGATGCTGATAATGCACCGGCAGGTAAGATAGATATTGTTCTTTCAGAATTAGCTCGATACGGCGTTGTAAACATTAGAAAAGCATATGGTAACTGGAAAAACCCGAATATTAAACCATGGGAAGATGTACTACACGATTATGCTATACAACCAGTACAACAATTTGATTTAACAAAGGGTAAGAATGCTACAGACATGGCATTAGTCATTGATGTCATGGACGTCATATACACAAAACACATTGACATAATATGCCTTGTGTCATCAGATTGTGATTTTACACCTTTAGTTACTAGAACACTTGCTGATGGAAAATTCGTCATCGGATTTGGAGAGCGAAAAGCACCATTACCATTCGTCAATAGTTGCTCTCGATTTCTATATCTTGATGCAGAACCGGCTCTGGAACAACCCATTCAAAAACAAAGTAAAAATATAAAGGGGGACACAAAACTCATCAATTTACTCAGGCAAGCAATAGATGCTATTGGCGAAGATGATGGCTGGGCCATGCTTGGCGAGATTGGCAACCACATTTCAAACCATGCTTCATTTGATCAACGAAACTACGGATTTAGAAAACTGAGCGATCTATTCCAGTCCATCGATCTCTTCGAGATGAAAAAGACAAATGGTTCAGTTATTTGGGTTAGAGACAAAAGAAAAGCAAAACAACTGAATAAGTCCACGACGCCCTTACAATCCGCAGCAAGTAAAAACTAATCATAAGTCTCTATGGTCGAAGAACGAAACGAGCTCTGACACGCAAAATATACTCCCTAATAAATGCAGCCAATAAGTTGGCATCTTCGTTAGGGAGTTATCTGAAGTGATAAAATAAACCATCACCTCGCTAAAAGATACATTATTTGTCATTAAAAGCTTTAACGTGATTGAACCAACCCTAAAAACAATCTAACGCTAGGATAAGATATAATAGCTCCGAACACAGCGATACCAACCCCCAGCTCCCGACAATAACCAATCGACAGCATATAGTTTGAAAATATCCACAGGAGACCACTCGCTTTCCCACTAAATGTCATTATTTCACATGAATCAGCCAAAACAATATTGGTACCGATAAGCACAAAACCGGCGCCGGCAGAAAAGACCAGCAACGCATGACCAATGACAAAGAGCTGGGCCCGCTTATCGCCATCAGAAAAATAAATGCCAAACCAGAATAAAACCAGAGATAACGGGAACAGGTTAAATGCAATCCAATCAATCACTCTGGTAGAGGATGAACTATCAAAAATGACTGCATTGCCGGTAACAACAAGCAACATGATAAACAGCAGAAAAAACCACCTCATTGTTTCACCCAAGCACCAAGAACGACGATATGATTGTTATATCCTCATCTGCTGAACTTGCGAAGCTGTACAGATCTAGTTATCACCTGACACCGGCCTCAAACCGGTGTCTTGTTTACGCTACTTTAGTGCGCACTTCCTTCGGTATCAATTTCAGACCCTTTTTGAACATGCTGTAGGGGGTTTGACCCTCCATCATCCTGCCCTGATGTGGCCGCTGGGTGTTGTAGTGATCCAGATAGCTGTCCAGGTCTGTCTGCATCTGCTCCACTGATTCATACCAGATCGTCCTCCCCTTGATACGGAAGTGTTCATCCAGCAGGGTGCGATGTAGCCGCTCGATAAAGCCGTTGCTCTGCGGCCTGCGTACCTTGGTGGTCCGGTGCTCAATCCCCTCCAGTTGCAGGAACAGCTCGTAGGGGTGATGGTCAGGGCGCCCGCAGAACTCGCGCCCATTGTCCGACAGGATGGTATAGACCCGCGCCTCGTGAGCCTCGAAGAACGGCAGGACCGTTTCGTTGAGCACATGGACCGAGGTCACCGGCAGCTTGCTGGTGTAGAGCCGTCCCCAGGCGTGGCGGCTGTAGCAGTCCAGTACGGTTTGCAGATACACCTTGCCCACCCCCTTGAGTGCGCCGACGAAGAAGGTGTCGACCGCCACCAGTTCCCCGGTGTAGTGAACCTCAATTTGGCGTTCGCGAAACTCGGGGCTGAAGCGCTCGAGCAGGCGGATCTGCTCGTCATTGAGCTCAATCGTCTGTTCCCTATGGGTTTTCTCAAGGCGCAACAAGCGGTCATGCTTGGAGAGCAAGTCGTGACGTTGCCACACGCCACGCACACCGCCCGCACTGACGTTGATGCCTTGCAGAGCCAGTTCTTGCGCGACCCGCAGCGGGCCATGGGTTGGTCTGGTGAGGGAGTAATCGAGGATAGCCTGTTCAATCTCGGGAGCGACCCGGTTGGGATGCGCCCCTTTACAGCCGGGGAGTTTGTCGAGCAAGCCCTCAGCCCCATAGGTCTGGTAGTTACGGCGAATCTCGTAGAACTGCTGGCGGCTGTAGCCGATGAGCTTGCAGGCTTTGCTGACATTATTGAGCTCTTTGGCGAGCTCTAGCAGGCTGAGTTTGCGACGTGCTACTTTCTCGTTGGTGGTCATACGGTGACTCCGGATAACACGGTAGGGGTACCGTTTTGTTATCCGGTTTGAAGCCGTATGACCACTCCCTTTTGTGGGCAACTGTCAGGTGAATACCATCTCCATACATTCTGACATTCACGAACACCGATTACTATTTAAGATAGTCAGCCATAAAAAAGCCGCCCATTGGGCGGCTTTTTCAATTAGAGATAATAGGCTGACTTACCAGCCGGTCACTTCACGCAGGGCCTTGCCGATATCGGCCAGGGAGCGCACGGTTTTCACGCCGGCATCTTCCAGGGCGGCAAATTTCTCTGCTGCCGTGCCTTTGCCACCGGCGATGATGGCGCCCGCATGACCCATGCGCTTGCCAGCCGGGGCGGTGACGCCCGCGATGTAGGAGACCACCGGCTTGGTGACGTGGGCCTTGATGTAGGCCGCCGCGTCTTCCTCGGCGTTGCCGCCGATCTCGCCGATCATCACGATGGCTTCGGTCTGCGGGTCATTCTGGAACATCTCCAGGATGTCGATGAAGTTGGAACCCGGGATGGGGTCGCCACCGATACCGACGCAGGTGGACTGGCCGAAGCCCTCGTCCGTGGTCTGCTTGACCGCTTCGTAGGTCAGGGTGCCGGAGCGGGAGACGATGCCCACCTTGCCCGGCTTGTGGATGTGGCCCGGCATGATGCCAATCTTGCACTCACCCGGGGTGATGACACCCGGGCAGTTGGGGCCGATCATGCGCACGCCGGTTTCCTGCAGCTTCACCTTGACGTCCAGCATGTCCAGGGTCGGGATGCCTTCGGTGATGGTGACGATGAGCTTGATACCGGCATCGATGGCTTCCAGGATGGCGTCCTTGCAGAACGGGGCCGGTACATAGATGACGGAGGCGGTGGCGCCGGTGGCTTCCACGGCGTCACGGACAGTGTTGAACACCGGCAGGCCCAGGTGGGTGGTGCCACCCTTGCCCGGGGAGACGCCGCCGACCATCTGGGTACCGTAGGCAATGGCCTGTTCGGAGTGGAAGGTACCCTGACCGCCGGTAAAGCCCTGGCAGATCACCTTGGTGTCTTTGTTGATCAGAACGCTCATTATTTGGCCTCCGCTGCTTTTACCACTTGCTGAGCTGCGTCAGTCAGACTCGTTGCGGCGATGATATTGAGGCCGCTGTCGGCCAGTTTACGGGCACCCAGTTCGGCGTTGTTGCCTTCCAGACGCACCACCACGGGCACTTTCACCCCCACTTCCTTGACGGCGCCGATGATGCCTTCCGCGATCATGTCGCAGCGCACGATGCCGCCAAAGATGTTGACCAGCACGGCTTGTACCTTGCTGTCGGAGAGGATGATCTTGAAGGCCTCGGTCACGCGCTCCTTGGTGGCGCCGCCGCCGACGTCCAGGAAGTTGGCCGGGGAACCGCCGTGCAGGTTGACGATGTCCATGGTGCCCATGGCCAGGCCCGCGCCGTTGACCATGCAGCCGATGTTGCCATCGAGCGCCACATAGTTCAGCTCCCACTGGGCGGCGTGCGCTTCGCGGGGGTCATCCTGGGACGGGTCGTGCATCTCGCGCAGCTTGGGCTGACGGTACAGGGCGTTGGCGTCGATGTTGATCTTGCCGTCCAGGCAGTGCAGGTTGCCCTTGTCGGTGATGACCAGGGGGTTGATCTCCAGCAGGGCGAAGTCGCAGTCCAGGAACATCTGGCCCAGGCCCATGAAGATCTTGGTGAACTGCTTGATCTGATCGCCGACCAGACCCAGCTTGAAGGCCAGCTCGCGGGCCTGATAAGGCTGCGGGCCTACCAGGGGATCGATGGCAGCCTTGTGAATGAGTTCCGGGGTTTCGTGGGCGACTTTCTCAATCTCCACACCACCTTCGGTGGAAGCCATGAAGACCACGCGGCGAGAGCCACGGTCAACCACGGCGCCCAGGTACAGTTCCTTGGCGATGTCGGTGCAGGACTCCACCAGGATCTTGGTAACCGGCTGACCATTGGCGTCAGTCTGATAGGTCACCAGGTTCTTGCCGAGCCAGTTCTGGGCGAAGGCGCGGATCTCGTCCTTGCTCTTGGCCAGCTTGACGCCGCCCGCCTTGCCGCGGCCACCGGCGTGGACCTGGCACTTGACGACCCAGGTGTTGCCGCCAATCTTGTCGGCCGCTTCGGCCGCTTCCTGCGGGGTGGCACAGGCATAACCTTCGGAGACCGGCAGGCCATACTCGGCAAACAGCTGTTTTGCCTGATATTCATGCAGATTCATAGATGCTCTATCCGTGTTGTAGGTATTTCCGTCCGGGGCTCGTGTTTCTCAATCCCCTGTGAATGGGGGGCCTGGGCGGCCCCTCGTTATCTTTCAGTCACGCTTGCTCAGACATCCAGCAGCAGACGGGTCGGGTCTTCCAGGAGCTCCTTGATGGAGACCAGGAAGCCCACGGACTCGCGGCCGTCGATGATGCGGTGATCGTAGGAGAGCGCCAGGTACATCATCGGCAGGATCTCGACCTTGCCGTCGACGGCCATGGGGCGGTCCTGGATCTTGTGCATACCCAGAATGGCGCTCTGGGGCGGGTTGATGATGGGGGTGGACATCAGGGAGCCGAACACGCCGCCGTTGGTGATGGTGAAGTTGCCGCCAGTCAGTTCATCCACGGTCAGCTTGCCGTCACGGCCCTTGCCGGCCAGATCCTTGATGGCCTTCTCGATGTCCGCCAGGCTCATGTTGTCGCAGTCGCGCAGCACCGGGGTCACCAGACCACGGGGGGTGGAGACGGCGATGCTGATGTCGAAGTAGTTGTGGTAGACGATGTCGTCACCGTCCAGCGCCGCGTTCACTTCCGGGTAGCGCTTGAGGGATTCGACCACGGCCTTCACATAGAAGGACATGAAGCCGAGCTTGATGCCGTGCTTCTTCTCGAAGATCTCGCCGTACTGCTTGCGCAGCTTCATGATGGGCGCCATGTTGATCTCGTTGAAAGTGGTCAGCATGGCGGTGGTGTTCTTGGCCTCCAGCAGACGCTCGGCGATGCGCTTGCGCAGACGGGTCATGGGCACACGCTTCTCGGTGCGACCGGCCAGCGGCGCGACCGGTGCGGCAGCCACGGGAGTGGCAGCAGTCGGCGCAGCCACGGGAGCCTTGCCCAGATTCTTGATGAAGGCTTCCACGTCTTCCTTGGTGACACGACCACCCTTGCCAGTGCCGGTCAGCTTGGCGACGTCGATGTCATGCTCGGCCACCATGCGGCGCACGGAAGGGCTCAGGCCATCGGCTGCGTCATCGGCCACGGCTTCCACCGGCTTTTCGCTGGTCGCTTCACCGGCAACGGGGGCCGGCTTGAGCATGGCGATCAGCTGGCGGGAGAGCACGGTGGCCCCTTCGCTCTGCAGGATGTCGCCCAGTACGCCGGCTTCCGGCGCGGGCACTTCCAGCACGACTTTATCGGTTTCGATGTCAACCAGCACTTCGTCACGGGCAACCAGATCACCCGGTTTCTTGTGCCAGGTCGCGATGGTGGCATCCGCCACTGATTCCGGCAGGTCCGGTACCTTGATCTCGATAGTCATGTAATCAGTTCCTTGTTACTTCTTGGCCAGCAGGCTTGTTCCAGGTCAGAGAGGATCCCGACACGGGCCCTCCTCATCCACAACTCGTTCATTCCAGGGTAAGGGCGTCTTCCACCAGGGCTTTTTGCTGCTTGGCGTGGACGGACATGTAACCGACGGCCGGTGAGGCCGAGGCCGGGCGACCGGCATAACGCAGACGGGCATGGCTTGGCAGCACGCTGTCGTAGTGATGACGGGTGCTGTACCAGGCGCCCTGGTTCTGCGGCTCTTCCTGACACCAGACGAAGTCGGTGACATGGCTGTAATCGGCCAGGATGGCGCGCACTTCCTCTTCCGGGAAGGGGTAGAGCTGCTCGATCCGTACCAGGGCCACGTCCTGCTGCTCGGCCTTGCGACGGGCATCGAGCAGGTCGTAGTAAACCTTGCCGGAGCAGAAGACCACGCGCTTGACGCCTTTGGGATCCAGCGCATCGATTTCGCCGATGGCGTTCTGGAAGGTGCCCTCTGCCAGCTCTTCGAGCTTGCTCACCGCCAGCGGGTGGCGCAGCAGGGATTTGGGCGTCATCACGATGAGCGGACGGCGCATGGGGCGCACCACCTGGCGACGCAGCATGTGGAACACCTGCGCCGGGGTGGAGGGCACGCACACCTGCATGTTGTGCTGGGCGCACATCTGCAGATAACGCTCCAGACGGGCAGAGGAGTGCTCCGGGCCCTGGCCCTCGTAACCGTGGGGCAGCAGCATGGTCAGGCCGCACATCCGGCCCCACTTCTGCTCGCCGGAGGAGAGGAACTGGTCCACCACCACCTGGGCGCAGTTGGCGAAGTCACCGAACTGGGCTTCCCAGATGGTGAGACCGGCCGGCTCCGCGCTGGCGTAGCCATATTCAAACGCCAGTACCGCGTTCTCGGTCAGCACGGAGTCGTACACCTCGAACGGGCCCTGCTCGTCGTGCAGGTTGCACAGCGGGGTGTAGGTGCTGGCATCGGTCTGGCTGTGCAGCACGGCGTGGCGATGGAAGAAGGTACCGCGGCCGGAGTCTTCCCCGGTAAAGCGAATGCGGGATCCCTTGTCCACCAGGGTGGCGTAGGCCAGGGTCTCGGCAAAGCCCCAGTCCACCAGTTTCTCACCGGCGGCCATCAGGCGACGGTCTTCGTAGATCTTCTCGACCTGGCGTTGCAGCACATGGGTGGCCGGATACTGGCTGATGCGCTCGCCGAGGGCCTTCAGGTGATCCATCGGCACAGTGCTGTCATAGGCCATGGCCCAGTCGTGACCCAGATAAGGGGTCCAGTCCACGGAATGCAGCTCCATGGGGCGCCATTCCTTGCTCACCCGCTCGCCCCGATCCAGGGTATCGCGATAGTCGTTGACCAGGGTGGTAGCCAGCTCCGGTGCGATGGCTCCTTCGGCGATCAGCTGATCGGCGTAGATCTTGCGCGGGGTCGGGTGCTGCTTGATCTTCTGATACATCAGGGGCTGGGTCGCGCTCGGCTCGTCAGCCTCATTGTGACCGTGACGACGGTAGCAGACCAGCTCGATCACCACGTCGCGCTTGAAGGTGTTGCGGTAATCCAGGGCAATCTGGGTCACCAGTACCACGGCTTCCGGGTCATCCCCGTTGACGTGCAGCACAGGTGCCTGCACCGCCTTGGCGATGTCGGTGCAATATTCGGTGGAGCGCAGGTCACGGATATAGGAGGTGGTGAAGCCCACCTGGTTGTTGATGACGATGCGCACCGTCCCGCCCACGCCATAGGCACGGGTCTGGGACATGTTGAAGGTCTCGGCAACGACCCCCTGCCCCGCGATGGCGGAGTCACCGTGGATGGTGATGGGCAGGACGCTGGAGCCGTCCTTGTCACCGCGACGGTCCATACGGGCACGCACGGAGCCGATGACCACGGGGTTGACGATCTCGAGGTGCGACGGGTTGAAGGCGAGCGCCAGGTGGACGTTGCCGCCCGGGGTGGCGAAGTCGGAGGAGAAGCCCATGTGGTACTTCACATCCCCTGTGCCCCAGGATTCGCCGTGCTTGCCGGCGAACTCGTCGAACAGGTCCTGAGCGCGCTTGCCCAGTACGTTGATGAGCACGTTGAGGCGACCGCGGTGGGCCATACCGATGACGGCTTCCTTGCAACCCTGCTCACCGGCGCGGCGAATAAGCTCTTTGAGCATGGGCACCATGGCATCGCCCCCTTCCAGGGAGAAACGCTTGGCCCCCGGGAACTTGGCACCCAGGTATTTTTCCAGCCCTTCGGCGGCGGTCAGGCTCTCGAGGAAGCGGGTCTTCTCTTCGAGGGTATAGTTGCCCTTCCCTTCGATGGATTCCAGCCTGTCTTGCAGCCAGCGCTTCTCCTCGGTGGAGGTGAGGTGCATGTAGTCGGCGCCGATGCTGCCGCAATAGGTTTTCTTCAGCGAGGCATACAGATCGGAGAGCACCATGGTCTCGCGACCGATGGCGTAGGAGCCCACATTGAAGGTGGCCTCCATGTCTGCACCTTGCAGGTTGTGGAAGGCCGGATCCAGCTCGGCGACCGGCTCGCGCTGCCACAGACCCAGGGGGTCCAGGTTGGCGTTCTGGTGACCGCGGAAGCGGAAGGCGTTGATCAGTTGCAGTACGCGAACCTGTTTGGCATCCACCTGGGGATCGGAGACGGGAGCGCTGTAACGGGAGGAGTCCTTGGCCAGGCGGCGGAAATAGTCGCGAACCTGGGAGTGGGGTTGTTCTACTGCATGTCCGTTGACCTGGGGCAGCGACTGGAACAGGCTGCGCCATTCGTCGGCAACGGAGTCGGGGTTTTCCAGGAAGGATTCGTACAAATCCTCAATGTAGCTTGCATTCGCACCAGCCAGGTGAGATGACTCCAACCAGGCCTTCATCACGCCGTTATGCATTTCTATCCCTTGTACATCTTGTTCGCTGCACTGCAGCTTGTAGGGTCATAGCCATCCCGGGGCGGGATGGCTATCCAGAGGTCGGGCCCGGCGCAAGGCGCCCTGGCCCCGATACTACACGGCTCGGTTGAGCAACATCGACTTGATCTGACCGATGGCCTTGGTCGGGTTCAAGCCCTTGGGACAGACGTTCACGCAGTTCATGATGCCGTGGCAGCGGAACACGCTGAAGGCGTCATCCAGGTTGCCCAGTCGCTCACTGGCCGCAGTGTCGCGGCTGTCCGCCAGCCAGCGATAGGCGGCGAGCAGGCCGGCCGGACCGATGAACTTGTCCGGGTTCCACCAGAAGGAGGGGCAAGAGGTGGAGCAGCAGGCACAGAGTATGCACTCGTACAGGCCATCCAGCTTGGCGCGCTCTTCGGGGGATTGCAGGTGCTCACGCACGGGCGGCAGTTTTTCGTCGTTGATGAGGAAGGGTTTGACCTTCTCCCACTGGGTGTAGAACTGGGTCATGTCGATCACCAGATCCCGGATCACCGGCAGACCGGGCAAGGGTCGAATGACGACCTTGCTGCCCTTCTTCAAGAGATCGGAGAGCGGCGTGATGCAGGCCAGACCGTTCTTGCCATTCATGTTGAGACCGTCAGATCCACAGACCCCTTCGCGGCAGGAGCGGCGGAAGGCGAGCGTGGGATCCAGCTCCTTGAGCTGGATCAGTGCGTCGAGTACCATCATGTCGGAACCTTCAGGAATATCAAGACGATAATCCTTCATATACGGGACGTTATCAACGTCCGGATTGTATCTGTAGACAGAGAATGTGACGTTCATTGTGCTTGGCTCCGCAATCAGTAAGTCCGGACCTTGGGCGGGAACGCCTCACGGGTCTTGGGTGACATGTTGACAGCGCGACGGGTCATGGACTCGGTGTCCGGATGATAGAGGCTGTGGCACAGCCAGCTCTCATCGTCACGCTCCGGGAAGTCGAAGCGGCTGTGGGCGCCACGACTCTCGGTACGGAAGTTCGCCGCCACCGCGGTGGCATAGGCGGTCTCCATCAGGTTGTCCAGCTCCAGGCACTCGATGCGCTGGGTATTGAACTCCTTGGAGGTGTCGTCCAGACGGGCGTTCTTGAGACGCTCGCGGATGAGTTTCAGCTCGGCCAGCCCTTCTGCCATGGCATCCCCTTCCCGGAACACGGAGAAGTTGTTCTGCATGCAGCGCTGCAGGTCCTTGCGGATCTGTGCCGGGTCTTCCCCGTCACGGTTGTTTTCCCAGCGGTTGAAGCGCTCCAGCGCCTTGGCGATGTCGGCGTCGGTGGCTTCCACACCGTGCTCCATCGAACCAAGGGTCTCCACCAGGTGCATGCCGGCAGCACGACCGAACACCACCAGATCCAGCAGGGAGTTGCCGCCCAGACGGTTGGCACCGTGCACGGAGACGCAGGCGATCTCGCCCACCGCGAACAGACCGACCACCGGCACGTCGTTGCCATCCTTGTCCTGGGTCAGGCACTGGCCGTTCACGCTGGTCGGCACGCCGCCCATCATGTAGTGGCAGGTCGGGATGATGGGGATGGGCTCTTTGACCGGATCCACGTGGGCGAAGGTGCGAGAGAGCTCGCAGATGCCCGGCAGGCGGGATTCCAGCACCTCTTTGCCCAGATGATCCAGCTTGAGCTTGATGTGCGGGCCCCAGGGACCGTCACAGCCACGGCCTTCGCGGATCTCGATCATGATGGAACGGGCCACCACGTCGCGACCGGCCAGATCCTTGGCGTTTGGTGCATAACGCTCCATGAAGCGCTCGCCGTCCTTGTTCAGCAGGTAGCCGCCTTCACCACGGCAACCTTCGGTGACCAGTACCCCTGCCCCGGCGATACCGGTGGGGTGGAACTGCCAGAACTCCATGTCCTGCACGCCGACCCCGGCACGCAGCGCCATGCCGACGCCGTCACCGGTGTTGATGTGGGCGTTGGTGGTGGACTGGTAGATGCGACCGGCGCCGCCGGTGGCGAGCACGGTGGCCTTGGCCTTGAAGTAGACGACCTCGCCGCTCTCCATGTCGATGGCGGTACAGCCGACGATATGGCCATCCTGGTTCTTCACCAGATCCAGGGCATACCACTCGGAGAAGACGGTGGTCTTGTTCTTGACGTTTTGTTGATACAGGGTGTGCAGCAGGGCGTGACCGGTACGGTCGGCTGCCGCCGCGGTGCGGGCAGCCTGCTCGCCGCCGAAGTTTTTGGACTGACCGCCGAACGGACGCTGGTAGACGGTACCGTTGTCAAAGCGGGAGAAAGGCAAGCCCATGTTCTCCAGCTCATAGATGGCCTCGGGGCCGGTCTTGCACATGTACTCGATGGCTTCCTGATCACCGATATAATCGGAGCCCTTGACGGTGTCATACATGTGCCACTGCCAGTTGTCGTCGTGGGCATTGCCCAGGGCGACCGTGATCCCGCCCTGGGCGGAGACCGTGTGGGAACGGGTCGGGAAAACCTTGGATAACAGGGCGCAGCTCTTGCCGGACTGGGCAATCTGCAGCGCGGCGCGCATACCGGCGCCACCGGCACCGATCACGACCGCATCAAATTCACGAGTTGGAATAGTCACCTTACACACCCCACAGCACGACGAAACCAGTCATCACATAGACAAACAGCACCACCACCAGCACAAACTGCAGCGCACCGCGCAGTCCGACCGGCTTGATATAGTCGGTCAGCACCTGCCACAGACCGATCCAGGCGTGGATCAAGACGCATACGAGCGTCAGCAGGGTGAAGACCTTGGTGAAGGTGTTGGAGAAGAAGCCGGTCCACACCTCGTAGGTGATGTCGTTGAACGCGACAAAGCCAACCAGATAGAGGACGTAGCACGTCATGATGAGGGCGGTGGCGCGGATCAGGATGTAATCATGAACACCGCTGCGCCCGAAAGTTGCAGAATTGGTTACCATACCAGCACCCCCGCCAATACCGCCAAAACCGCGGTGATCACGAAGGCCACACGGGCACTCTGATTACCGGATTCCAGCTCTTCCCAATAGCCCATGTCCATGACCAGGTGCCGCAGACCGCCCACGATGTGGTAAGCCAGCGCGGTCAGGATCCCCCACAGCACGAACTTGACCAGGAAGTTGTCCATGATGGCAACGACCGATTCAAATCCTTCGGGAGAGGCGAGTGAAGTACCAAGCATCCACAGCAAGATGGCCAATGCCACAAAGGTGATGACCCCTGAGACACGATGCAAGATGGAAGCGATGGCGGTGACAGGAAAGCTGATCGTCTGTAGGTCGAGGTTTACAGGTCTCTGTTTGTTTTTCACGGCTTTGCCCACTCAGCTCCATTGAGCACGTTAGTTATTGTTTTCACACGCTTTGAGGGCGAGGAGTGGCATTTGTTAGGTTTTTGTTACCAAAACAACTCAGGAAAGCCAAAAATAACATTTTCGATATCACATCTGGCTTTGCGAAAGCGTTTCAAACACCGACGACCATCACCCACGTGGCGCAGTATATCGGCGGCCTTAACCAATGACAATCAAATAGCTACACAGAAAATCCAAAACCGTAAACCAGATCTCACAACAGCTTTAACAAGTCATTAATGATCATCCAGCAAAATTGACAAAGACATGGTTCTCTGGTTCAAATAAGGCGCTCCAGCCGCCGTGGTACGGGTAAGAACCTTTGCCAGCGTCATAACAGTCGTAATAAAGTAGGGCTGGAACCAAATTATAAAAGAGCAAAGGAGACGTGCTATGGCTGATAAGATAGCCACCCTACATCTGCCCGGAAAAGAGCCGGTTGAATTGCCGATCCTCTCCGGTACCGTTGGACCCGATGTGATCGATGTCAGAAAGCTGGGCACGCAAGGATATTTCACCTTCGACCCCGGTTTCATGGCCACCGGTTCTTGCAAATCATCTATCACCTACATCGATGGCGACCAGGGTGTCTTGCTGCACCGCGGTTACCCCATCGCCCAGTTGGCCACCCAGGCCAGCTACCTCGAAGTCTGCTACATCCTGCTGTACGGCGAGGCCCCCACCAAGACCCAATATGCGGAATTTGAACGTCTGGTCACCCGCCACACCATGGTGCACGAGCAGATCGCCTTCTTCTTCCGCGGCTTCCGCCGCGACGCCCACCCCATGGCCGTCATGTGCGGCGTGGTCAGCGCGCTGTCCGCTTTCTATCACGACGCCCTCGACATCAACAACGAGGAGCATCGCGAGATCTGTGCCTTCCGTCTGCTCTCCAAGATGCCGACCCTGGCCGCCATGTGTTACAAGTACTCCATCGGTCAGCCCTTCATGCAGCCGCGCAACGCCCTCTCCTATGCAGGCAACTTCCTGCACATGATGTTTGGCGTGCCGACCGAAGAGTACAAGGTCAACCCCATCGTCGAGCGCGCCATGGACCGCATTTTCACCCTGCATGCGGACCATGAGCAAAACGCCTCCACCTCCACCGTGCGTCTGGCCGGTTCTTCCGGTGCCAACCCGTTTGCCTGTATCGCCGCGGGGATCGCCTCCCTGTGGGGCCCGGCCCACGGTGGTGCCAACGAAGCCTGCCTCAAGATGCTCGAAGAGATTGGCTCCGTGGATCGCATCCCCGAGTACATCGGCCGCGCCAAGGACAAGAACGATCCGTTCCGTCTGATGGGCTTCGGTCACCGGGTCTACAAGAACCACGATCCCCGTGCCACCGTGATGCGTGAAACCTGCCACGAGGTGCTTACCGAGCTGCAGATCAAGGATCCGCTGCTGGACGTGGCCATGGAGCTGGAACGCATCGCGCTGTCCGACCCCTACTTCATCGAGAAGAAGCTCTACCCGAACGTGGACTTCTACTCCGGCATCATCATGAAGGCCATCGGCATCCCCATGTCCATGTTCACCGTGATCTTCGCCATCTCCCGTACCATCGGCTGGATTGCCCACTGGAACGAGATGCATTCGGACCCGGATCAGAAGATCGGCCGTCCCCGTCAGCTCTACACCGGTCAGCCCCTGCGCGAATTCGTGCCCCTCGACCAGCGCTGAGCCCGATCTGTCATGGTTTGTTACAAAGGCGGTCATTGACCGCCTTTTCTTTTGCAGGTTTAATCGCGCCCTTTTACGCCAAGGACACTCATCATGAAATCTCCCCTGCTCCTCAGCTCCGCCCTCCTGCTCAGCGCCTGCCAGAGCGCCCCGACCACCGAAACCCTCTATATCCAGGACAAACTGGCAGACTGCGTCGGCGTCGCCCCCATGAAGTGCATGCAGGTACGTAGTCAGCCAGGCGAGAGCTGGAGCCTCTTCTATCAGCAGATCGAAGGCTTCACCTTCGAGCCGGGCTACCGCTACCAGCTGGAAGTGACCAAGGAGCAACTTGCCGATGTGCCGGCCGATGCCCCTTCCTTGCGCTACCAGCTGGTCAAGGTCGTGAGCAAGGAACCGGTTCGCTGACGAGTCGCTGACAGGTGACCCGGTTTCGTTTGTGTGCTCTCTGGGGTATGCTGTCACCCCTTTTTGCCACGGTTTGAGTACGGACCCGACCCGCATCATGATCACGATCCGCACCATCCGCACGCCAGACTGGCCCGCCATCATGGCCATCCAGCACGAGTGTTATCACCAGTTCGAACCAGAGCCCCTCGAGGTGATGCAGAACAAAACCGAGCTGGCCCCCGCCTCCTGCTGGGTGGCCGAGCGTCAGGGCAAGGTGCTGGGTTACCTGCTCTGCCACCCCTGGCGTGCCCACCAGCCCCCGCCCCTCTCGGTGCCGATGAAGGCGCTGGCCGGTCACGACGAGTTCTATCTGCACGATCTCGCTGTCTCGAGCAAGGCACGCGGCCTGGGTGTCGGACAGCGGCTGCTGGCAAGGGCGCTCGCTTTCGCGAGCCATGCTGGATATCGCCATGCAGGCCTGGTGGCGGTTCAGGATGCCCCCGCCTTCTGGCGCAAGCAGGGGTTTGTGCCCGCCGACACCGGCAAATCGCTGGTGGAGTATGGTGACGGGGCTGTCTATATGCGGTTGCCCCTGGCAGACAGCGGTCCCAAACCGGGAACCATCAGCAGAATTCAATAAAAAGAGTTCAATAAAAAAGGCGCCTTTCGGCGCCTTTTTCTATTTCGCGTTGTGCTCCCCACGGGGAGATCAAGCCTTGAACTTGCTGAACACCAGAGAGGCGTTGGTACCGCCAAAGCCGAAGCTGTTGGACATGACGGTATTGAGGTCGGCCGCTTCGTATTCACGCACGATGGGCAGGCCCACGGCTTTCTCGTCCAGATTCTCGATGTTGATGCTGGGGGCGATGAAGCCGTGTTCCATCATCAGCAGGGAGTAGACGGCCTCGTGCACGCCGGCGGCGCCCAGAGCATGGCCGGTCATCGCCTTGGTGGCGGAGAGCTTGGGTGCATTGCTGCCAAACAGGGTCTGAATGGCTTCCAGCTCCTTGGTGTCACCGACCGGAGTGGAGGTACCGTGGGTGTTGATGTAATCCACCTTGCCGACCCCCTGCATCGCCATCTTCATGCAACGCACGGCGCCTTCACCGCTCGGGGCCACCATGTCGTAGCCGTCGGAGGTCGCACCGTAACCGGTGATTTCGGCGTAGATGTGGGCACCACGGGCCAGGGCGTGTTCCAGCTCCTCGACCACCAGGATGCCGCCGCCACCGGAGATGACGAAGCCGTCGCGGTCCGCATCATAGGTGCGGGACGCTTTTTCCGGGTTGTCGTTGTACTTGGTGGAGAGCGCGCCCATGGCGTCGAACTGGATGGTGGAAGACCAGTCCAGCTCCTCGCCGCCACCGGCAAAGATGATGTCCTGCTTGCCAAGCTGGATCAGTTCCAAGGCATGACCGATGCAGTGGGCAGAGGTCGCACAGGCGGAGCTGATGGTGTAGTTGACACCCTTGATCTTGAATGGGGTAGCAAGACAGGCGGAGGTGGTGGAGGACATGGTACGCGGCACCATGTAGGGACCCACCCGCTTGACGCCCTTTTCACGGGCGATATCGGCAGACTCGGAGGTGTTCTTGCCGGAGGCGCCGCCGGAACCGGTCACGATGCCGGTACGCTCGTTGGAGACCATCTCTTCCGGCAGGCCGGCATCTTCGATGGCCTGCTGCATGGAGAGGTAGGCGTAGGCCGCGGCGTCACCCATGAAACGCATGACTTTACGGTCGATCAGTTCAGACGGATCGAGTTTGATGTTACCCCAGACACGGCTGCGCAGGTTGTACTGCTCGAACTGCTCGGAATAGGTGATGCCGGATTTGCCTGCTTTCAGGGAGGCCAGCACCTCTTCCTTGTTGTTGCCGATACTGGAGATGACGCCGATACCGGTGATCACTGCTCTTCTCATTAATTCATCTCGTCTGGAAAAACTGGCACCGAGTCTACCCGCTTTCGGCTGCCAAACTGGTCTGCTTTCACGTAGAATGCCCGCGATTTTGTGACGCGAGCCGAGGAAAACGTGAGTCAAACATCCTTACATCATGCCCGATTGGACTGGAACGAAGCGGGAACTCCAGTCTCCAGTGAGTTCGGGGATGTGTACTTTTCCAATGATAACGGTCTAAGTGAAACCCGCTACGTCTTTTTGCAGCAAAATCGACTGCCAGAGCGATTTTCGCACCACGATAGTGACAGTTTCGTGATTGGTGAAACAGGTTTCGGTACAGGACTTAACTTTCTGGCCACAATGGCCGCCTTTCTGGAACAGGCCCCCCTGTCCGGCAACGGATCCCGGCTGCACTTCATCAGCGTCGAGAAATACCCCCTTACCCAGGCCGATCTGCGCAAGGCCCTGGCCGCCTGGCCCGAGCTTGCCCCCTTGAGCCAGCCTCTCATCGACCAGTGGCCGTTGCCGGTCTCCGGCTGCCATCGCCTGCTCTTTGCCGATGGCCGCATCCGCCTCGATCTCTGGTTTGGCGACATCAAGGAGATGCTGCCCCAGGTGCCCCATCCGGCAACCGGTCTGGTGGACGCCTGGTATCTGGACGGTTTCTCCCCTGCCAAGAACCCAGAGATGTGGACCCAAGATCTCTTCGACGATCTCGCTCGCCTCGCCCGCCCCGATGCCACCCTCTCGACCTTTACCTGCGCCGGTTTCGTGCGACGGGGGCTGATTGCCGCCGGCTTTGCCATGAAGAAGGTGAAGGGCCATGGCAGCAAGCGGGAGATGCTGGCGGGTGTTCGGGAAGGCAAAGTGCCGCAGCAGAGCATCGCCCCCTGGTATGCCCGCCCCGCAGGGCGGGAGGGAGAGGTGCTCATCATCGGTGGCGGCATCGCTTCCGCCATGACGGCGCTCTCTCTGGTGGAGCGGGGTCGGCACGTCACCTTGCTGTGCGAAGATGGCGAACCGGCCAGCGGCGCCTCCGGCAATCGACAAGGGGCGCTCTACCCCCTGCTCAACGGCGAGCACGATGCCCTGTCGCGCTTCTATTCGCTGGCCTTTGGCTTTGCCAGAAACCGGCTGCTGGCCCTGGCAAAGCACCACCCCGTCGCCTTCTCCCTGTGTGGCGTCACCCAACTCGGCTACGACGACAAATCCGCCGCCAAGCTTGCCAAGATGAGTCAGGGCCCCTTCCCCCCCGAGCTGATGCACCCACTCTCGGCAGCGGAGGTTGAGCAGGTGGTCGGCCTGCCCTGCGATGCGGATGGTGTGAGCTATCCCCTGGGGGGCTGGCTCTGTCCGGCGGATCTCACCCGCGCCGCCATCAGGGAGGCGCAGGCCAGCGGGCGGCTGGAAGTGGTGTTCAATGCCGCTGCGACCCACATTGCCGAGCAGGACGGTGGTTGGCGAGTGGAGAGCCGGGATGGCCGCCAGTGGCGTGCCCCCAATCTGGTGGTGGCAGCCGGGCATCAGCTGCCAGCCCTTCTCCCCTTTGCCGAGCTGCCGCTCTATCCGGTGCGCGGCCAGGTGAGCCATGTGCCGACCACGGCTGGCTTGAGCCAGCTCAAGACCGTGCTCTGCTACGATGGCTACCTCACCCCGGCCCACAACGGCGCGCACTGCATCGGGGCCAGCTATGGCCGCAACCAGACCGACCTTGCCTACCGCACCGACGAGCAGGAGCAGAACAGGGCGCGGCTGCAAGCCTGTGTACCCCAGCAGCGCTGGCCTGCCGAGGTGGATGTGAGCGGTGCTCAGGCCCGCGTCGGGGTGCGCTGCGCCAGCCGGGATCACCTGCCGGTCGCCGGGCCCGTCGCCCGGTTGGCGGCGCTGGCGGATCATGACGTCAACGCCCCCGCGGATCAGCAGAGCGCACTGCCCCTGCACGCCGGCCTCTACGTGCTGGGGGCGCTCGGCTCCCGGGGGCTCTGCTCGGCGCCCCTGTGCGGCGAGCTGGTCGCCAGCGAGATCTGCGGCGAGCCCCTGCCGCTGGCCGCCGATCTGCTGGAGGCGCTCCATCCCGCCCGCTACTGGGTGCGAAGGCTGCGCAGGGGCAAGCCACTGCGCGACTAGCCACCCAGGAGCCGGGGCTGCCCGCCTCCACGCCATTGGACACACCAACAAAAAACGGGCTCAATCAGCCCGTTTTTTTATGTTTCCCATGAGCGTCCATGGGCCTGTACACGTGTCATCAGCCAGCCCTGGGCCAGACGACCCCCAGCTTGCGCCCCTGATCGGTCTGGCTGGCCAGGGTGTCGAACCGCGCCCGGGTGGCCTCCAGCACCGCCTGCCCTGCCTGCCAGCCCTGATGCTCCAGGGTTGGGCAATCCCGGGTCACCGGCAACTGGGCGAGGCGCGTGCCAAGCTGGCTCACGCTCTCCAGCAGGATATCCTTGTGACGGCTCTCGTAATCAAACATGGCGGCCACCAGCTTGTCCCACTTCTGGCGCTCCTTCGCGGGCGCACGGGCCTTGTCCATCCAGTTGGGCACCCTGACCTGGATGCGGGCACGGACGCTGGCCTGCTCCAGCTCGCAGCGCGCCGCCGTCGCCTTCGTCTGCAACTGCCAGGAGAGCTGATAACTGGCCTTGCCGATGTGCCCGTCCGCCTGGGTGGGCGACAAGGCGGTGATCTGGCGCATCACGGCCCCCACATCGGCCCCGGAGACCCGATAGAACTGGAAGTCGACCTTGATATCGGGGGCGACCTTCACACCGGCATAGTGGGAAGGTACAGCACCGATTGAGGCGGCATAAATGAGGGCCACCGTCACCCCTGTCTTGCTGAAGAGTCCCATCTGTCCGCGGCTTTGCTCCTTGTGAGTCCCGGCTTAATTTCAATTAATAATCAATGCATTAATAACCCGATTGGGAGATTACCCCTGATCCAGCCCCCTGTCATCCGCTCTTGGCACCCGGTTGCTGCAAACGTGCGAGTCATCACCCCGGCTCAGGCGGGGATTTGCAGTCGAGATCACAAGCTGCCATCGAATGGATGGTGAAATACTCCTTAGTGGGTAATATCCGTAGTGTTTTTGTTGGCCGATGCCGGATAGTCCAGCGCAACCCTCTGGTGAGCCCTGGCAGGCCACCCCCTCATTTCAACTCTTGGGAAGGTTTTATGATAGAACTCCTGATCGGCACCCTGGTCACCCTGGCCGTGGGTCGCTACATCTTCAAGGGCTACTCCGCCACCGGGGTACTGCTCAGCGGCGGCCTGCTGCTGCTGGCGATCACCGCCCTGATGGGCAAGGCGGTGCTGCCGGCGAGCGTCCCCTCCACCGGCCACATGGCCACCGACATCTTCGAATACGTGCGCTTCCTGCTGGTCGACAGGGGGGGTGGCCTCGGCATGCTCATCATGGTGCTGTGCGGCTTTGCCGGCTACATGAGCCACATCGGCGCCAACACCATACTGGTGAAGCTCGCGAGCAAACCCCTCGGTGTCATCAAGTCCCCCTACATCCTGCTGGTGGCCGCCTATCTGGTCGCCTGCGCCATGTCGCTGGCGGTGAGCTCCGCAACCGGCCTCGGGGTTCTGCTGATGGCCACCCTCTTCCCGCTGATGGTCAACATGGGGATCTCCCGTGGCGCGGCGGCGGCGGTGTGCGCCTCGCCGGCCGCCATCATCCTCTCCCCCACCTCGGGGGACGTGGTGATGGCCGCCCAGGCCGCGAACATGGAGCTCATCGAGTTTGCCTTCAAGCTGACCCTGCCCATTTCCCTGGTGGCCATCGCCGCCATGGCGGTGACCCACTTCTTCTGGCAGCGTTATCTGGATCAGAAGGCCGGGGAGCACAACGCCGCGGTCGCCCCGAGCGATCTCGTCACCGACGCCCCCGGCTTCTACGCCATCCTCCCCTTCACCCCCATCATCGGTGTGCTGCTGTTTGACGGCAAACTGGGGCCCAAGCTCGATATCGTCACCATCATCGTCATCTGCCTGGTGCTGGCCGCCCTGCTGGAGCTGGTGCGCAAGCGCAACGGCCGCGAGCTGCTGGACGGGCTGCAGGTGTGCTGGCGCAACATGGCCGACGCCTTCGCCGGCGTGGTGATGCTGCTGGTGGGTGCCGGGGTCTTTGCCCAGGGTCTGATGGGGCTTGGTTTCATCGCCAACCTCCTGGATCTGGCCCAGAGCTTCGGTACCGGCGGCATCGTCATCATGCTGGTGCTGGTGGTCATCACCACCCTGGCGGCCTTCACCACGGGTTCCGGCAACGCCCCCTTCTACGCCTTCGTTGAGCTCATCCCCCATTTGGCCACCAGCCTCGGCGTCAACCCGGCCTATCTGGTGATCCCCATGCTGCAGGCATCCAACCTCGGCCGCACCATCTCGCCGGTCTCCGGGGTGGTGGTCGCCTGTGCGGGGATGGGCAATCTCTCTCCGTTCGAGGTGGTCAAACGTACCTCGCTGCCGGTGGCCGTCGGCCTGCTGGTAGTGATCCTCGCCACCCAGATCATGGTTCCCGCCTGACTCTTTACCGGCCCGGCTGCCGCCGGGCTGGTATCCCCCCCACCCCATGCAGTAGACTCGGTGCTCTTTTTTCCTAAGGAGGACCGAGCCTTGAGTATGACGGTTCAACTTGCCCACTTCAGCGACTGCCACTCCCATTTCGATGGCGCCCCCATGCGCTTCTCCCCCGATGGCGAGTCCGAATGGCGCACCCAGTGCGGCGGCTATGGCCGCATCCTGACCCGGCTCACCGCCCTGCGCCAACAGGCCGAGGCAGCCGGCCAGACCTGCCTGCTGCTGCATGGCGGCGATACCTTCCAGGGGTCACTTTACTTCAATCGCTTCAAAGGGCGGGCCAATGCGGACCTGCTGGCCCTCTTGCGACCGGATGCCATGGTGATCGGCAACCACGAATTCGATCTGGGCAACGGGCCGCTGGTGGAGTTTTTGCGCCAGCTCGATTTCCCGGTGCTCGCCGCCAACATCGACAACCGTCAGGAGCCCGCCGATGCCCCGCTGCGGCTGCAGGGACTGCCGCAGCTGTTTGACGCAAGCCGCCCCTGGCACAAGCGCGTCATCGACGACGTGCCCTTCGCCCTGCTCGGCATCACGCTGCCGCAGATGGCCGCCATCGCGAGCCCCGATCCCCACACCCGTTTCCACGGTATCGAAGAGACCTTGAGCCGTGCCCTCGGCGAGATCAAGGCCGCCGGCATCCAGCACATTATCCTGCTCAGCCACCTGGGTCTGGCGCAGGACAAGCGACTGGCGACCCGCTTCCCCGAGCTCAGCCTCATCGTCGGCGGACACACCCACAGCCTGCTGGGGGATCTGGCGCCGCTCGGGCTCGACAGCGAAGGCAGCTATCCCCTCATGGTGAACGGGGTGGCCATCCTGCACGCCGCCCACAGCGCCCTCTGTCTCGGGGTGTGCGAACTCACCTTCGACGAGCAGGGACGCGTGTGCCAAAGCCGCGGCCAGCTGGAGTGGTTACCCTGGGATCCCTGGCCCTTTGCTTCCCCGCCTCCTGCGGGGCTGCACTTCTGCGAACCGGCCCCCGAGCTCGAGCAGCATCTGGCCAGACGCTATCGCCCCGAGCTCGAAACCATGACCCGGCGCGTGGTGACCCGGCTCGCTGATCCGCTCCATCACCAGCGCCTGCCCGATGACAGCCTGCCCGCCGGCAGCCAGGTCGCCCCCCTGGTAGCGAGTGCCATGCTGGCCAGTGCCCGCGAACAGGTGGGTCAGGTGGACTTTGCCCTGCACAATGCCGGGGGCGTACGCTGCTCCCTCGAGCCCGGCCCCCTGACCGAAGCAGACGTTGCCGGACGCCTGCTGCCCTTTGCCATTCCCCTCACCCTCTACCGGGTGCACGGCCATGAACTGGCCGAAGCGCTGGAGGGGGCCATCGACAACGCCACCAACAACGGGGGGACGGGCAATGGCAGCGGCAGCTTCCCCTATACCGCCGGGGTGCGCTTCTGCTATCAGGCCGACAGACCCAAAGGGGAGAGGATCACTCGCCTGGAATGGGAAGCCAGCCCGGGTCAGTGGCAGCACGTCGAGCCGGATGCCATCTATCGCGGGGTCTCCAGTGCCTATACCGCCTCCGGCAAGGAGGGCTACACGGCCCTTGCCCGCACCCTGACCCAGCACAATCAGGAGCTCGGCATCACCCTGGCGGATGCCTTCCTGCGCTGGGCACGCCACCTGCCGGAACTCAGCCCCCTGCCGGCCTTGGTGGAGTATCACGGCCAGTGAATCTGGCACCGGCCCATCCCGGGTCGGTGCCGCCTTTCCCCCGCATAGGGGAATCCTGATCCGCTCCCAGGCGCAGGCCCCCTACCATGCAACCTCAGGCTGTGACGCCCGACTGCGCCAGCCCTGTCTTGTGATGGGGCCTGCCAGTGCAGCCAGAGGCGTGAAAACGATACTTTTACGAATTATTTCAGGTGCCTACACTTCTTCCATTGCATCGTGCAGCCCGGCTCGGCAAGATAAGCCCGCTTTTTCAGTCTTTCCCGCAGGAACAGGTCACCCATGAATCATGCCATCCGCTTTACCCCGCACCGCCACAATCCCGGGATCAGGCCGTCGGTCATCTTGCTCACCGCCCTGATGGCTCTGCTGTTCTGTCTGCGCAATCCGCTGTTCCACGGCATGGCCCCGGGATTTGATGCCTCCCTGTTTGCGGTGATGGGCAAGATGTGGAGCGAGGGGGGCGTACTCTATCGGGACATGATCGACATCAAGGGTCCCATGATCTTCGCCCTCGATGCACTGGGCTATGGCCTTGGTGGCTTCTTCGGGATCTGGCTGCTGGAGTGGGTGCTCTGCTGGCTGGGCCTCATGGCGAGCTGGCAGGCTTTTTCGCAGCTCGGGCTCTCGGTGCGGGCGCGACTTGGCAGCATGCTGGCCCTGCTGGCGCTCTACAGCACTCGCTACTACTACGGCAACATGACAGAGGACTGGACATTCCATCTGGCCCTCATCGCCCAGTGGGCTTTCATCACCATGCTGCTGGACAAGCGATTCAGCTGGGGACCGGCCCTGGTCGCCGCACTCACCTTCGCCATCGTGGCCTGGATGCGCACCAACAACGGCGCCTTCTGGGGTGCCTGGTATCTGGTGCTCTTCTGTCACTGGTGCCTGCGCGAGCAGTGGCGCTGCGCCTTTGCCCTGCTCTTTTCCAGCCTGCTTGGACTGGCCCTCGTCGGCGGCCCGCTCTATGCCTACTTCCAGCACCACGACGTGCTGGCCGAGTTCAAATACTACGCCTTCGGCATCTTCTTTGAAGGGAGCTACGGCAACGGCTTCTCTCCTGAGGTGGGCGCCGTCGGTCTGCTGCGCACCGGCCTCATCATGCTGCTGCCCGCCTTCCTCGTGCTGATGCTCGGGCGCCGCCAGGAGTGGTATCTCCCCGCGCTGTGCGCCACCCTGCTGGGGGTGCTGTTCACCCTGATCGCCAACTCGGTCTCCGGCCATGTGTTCGATCACTATGACGTGCTCTATCTGCAGCTTGGCCTGCTGCCGCTCGCCTGCCTGCTGGACAGAAGCGAGCAGCGATCCGATGCCCTGGGGCTACTTTGCATCTCCCTGGTGGTGCTGACCGCCAGCTGGTTGCTGGCCCAGCAGCTCGGCTATGGCTGGAGCACCAAGGAGTGGTCTCTGGAGCGGGTGCGCGAGGTGCTCGGCAACAGCCTGCTGTGGGCCTTGCCCGTGCTCATTCTGGTCCCGCTCTGGCGCGCCTGGGACGTGCGAAGCGCCACCCCCTGGCTCGCCTCGCTGGCCATGCTGGCGCTGCTGGTCAACAACGCCTGGGAAGGCAATCTCAAGGGCAGGCCGTTCAATCCCCCCGCCCAGGTCAGGGTCGATCGTATCCTGGCCGAGACGGCGCCCACCGACAAGATCTGGGTCGATGGCATCCAGCCGCAATACTACCTCTGGACCGATCGCCAGCCGGCCTCCGCCTATCTGTTCTTTGCCAACGTCAACCCGCCCTACGATGTGCGCGAGCGGGTGCTGGCTGACATCCAGCGCCAACAACCCAAATTCATCATCGCCAAACCGGAGCGGGTGGCACAGGAGCTCAAGACTCCGACCTCCCCCTCCCACCTTGCCTTCTACCAGTATCTGGCAGCCCAGTATGAAGAGGTGGACCCGGGCCTGTACCGGCGCCGCTAATCAGGCACACAGAAGGGGCCATCCTGGTGGTGGCCCCTTTTCGTTGTCGTCATAAAGAGGGGGGCCGACCATGTTCAAGGGGCCCCATCCTGACTACAATGGCGCTCTTTTTTGCGGCAGAGGGAAGAATCATGGCGGAGCTGACTTATCTGGGGGGCTATCCGGAGCCACTCAAGGCTCAGGTACAGCAGTTGATTGCGGCGGGCAAACTCGGCGAGATGCTGGCCAAGCGCTACCCGCAAACCCACCTCGTCCAGAGCGACAAGGCGCTGCTCGCCTATACCATGGAGCTGAAGAACCGCTACCTGAAAAGCTCCGCGCCGCTTTCCAAGGTGATCTTCGACGGCAAGATCAACGTGATCAAGGATGCCCTGGGACTGCACACCTATGTCAGCCGGGTGCAGGGCAGCAAGCTCAAGGCCAAGAACGAGATCCGCATCGCCGCCCTGTTCAAGGAGGCCCATCCCGCCTTTCTCAAGATGATAGTGGTGCATGAGCTGGCCCACCTGAAGGAGAAGGATCACAACAAGGCTTTCTACCAGCTCTGCCAGCACATGGAACCGGACTATCATCAACTGGAGTTCGATCTCAGGCTCTGGCTCACCTGGCGTGATATCGAGCGTACCGCCCGCTGATCCCCTTGCAAGGAGGCAAGATGCGCCCATGGCACACACCTGTCCAGCCCGTTCGCCATGGGCACTGGTTGCTCCCGGGGCTGATGCTCTGGCTCTTCTCCCTGCCGCTGTCGGCCACCGAACGCTGGCAACGTGATGACTACCTTGTCCAGAGCTTCATGGAAATCGCCATGAAACGGGAGTATGGCCATGAACAACAGGAGCACTTCTCCCGCTGGCCGGGCCCCGTGCGTCTCAAGCTCGTCAACGAATTCGGCGACAAGCCGCTACAGGCCGAGGTCGTCAAGGTACAGACCCGTCACCTGAGCAGGATCACCGGTCACCCCATCGAGATTGTCAGCGACAACCCCAATCTCACCCTCATCATGACCCGGCACAAACAGATGGCGAGCTGGGCTGCACGCACCATGCGCCAGGACGAGTCGGTGCGCATCGCCCTCAAGGAGGGGATCTGCCTGGCCAATTTCGCCACCAACGCTCGCTACGAGATCACCCGTGCCACCATCATCATTCCGGTGGATTACAGCCGGGCAAAGGGCCGTTTTCTGGATTGCGTGGTGGAAGAGCTGAGCCAGGTGATGGGGCTGCCCAACGACTCGGACAAGGTGTTCCCCTCCATCTTCAATGACAGCAGCATCGACAGCTTTCTGACCGGGCTCGATTACGTGTTGCTCAAGCTTGCCTACCACCCGGCATTGCAACCGGGCATGACGGCGGACGAGGTACGCACGGCGCTCCCCACCGCCCTCAAGGCACTGCGTGCCAATGGCGACATCGCACAGGCCACCCAACGAGTGCAAGTCGACAGCCTCAAGCGTTGGGCGGGACTCTGAGCGCAGCCAGAAACATTACTCTTTCGCCTTTCGCCTTTCGCCTTTCGCCTTTCGCCTTTCGCCTTTCGCCTTCATGGTCATGCGCTTACCCCATCAACGCAACACGCAGCCCATGGCTGCGTGTTTTGAAGAGCGGTTCGGCAAAGCCGGTACAGGGATCATCACCCGACTGGAGGTTCCTCCTCGCGCCCTGGTGGATCACGACGATGTTTGCCGCTGAGAGCTTATCTTCAGGCCTCCAGAGCCTCTTCTTCCGGCATCCAGCTATCGGCGTTTTCCCACACCTCCTGCACCATGGCTTCGGCCAGCTCCTTGTCTTCCTTGCTGGCGCGACTGACCGTCAGAGCCATGGCACTACCCGGTGCCACCCGCACATGCAGATCGGGAAAGCGCTCACCCAGTTGCTTGAGCAGCTCCTGGCGCAAGGCCTCCATGGTCGAGGTGGGGATCTGGTGTTTTCTGTCGATGATGATTTCCAGGCGCATAAGGTACGTCTCCATGATAGTTTACTGTATTTTTATACAGTATTTTTAAAAAGTAAAGATGGTGGCTGCACATAGGCCCTCACCGCTCACACCTTCTCGCTGACGATGTGCAGCCGAACGGCCCCGATTTTCCCCCATCGCTGTCATCATGGAAAAAACAGTTGATATTGATTCTCATCCATCGCATTATCCATCTCTTGTTATAACATAACAAAAGAGGCAATCATGCGCCCCCATATTCACCCTGAATACCGCAAGGTTCTGTTCCGCGATCTCGCCAGCAATACCTACTTTCTGATCGGCTCCACGCTGGCCACCGATCGCACCAGAGAGTGGGAAGATGGCAACACCTACCCCTATGTGACGCTGGATGTCTCCAGCGCGTCCCACCCCTTCTATACCGGCAAACAGAAGCAGGTCGGCAAGGAAGGTCAGGTCGCTCGCTTCGGCCAGCGATTCGGTCAGTTCTTCAGCAAAGGAAAAGAGAAACAATGAAAGTCCTCGCCTCCCTGAAATCCGCCAAGTCGCGTCACCCGGACTGCCAGATCGTGCGTCGGCGCGGCAAGTTGTTCGTCATCTGCAAGAGCAATCCCAGGTTCAAGGCTCGTCAGGGCTGATTGCGCATCCGCCCCTCATGGATAACAAAAGCCCTCGTCATGAGGGCTTTGTCATCTCTGGGCTCTGCTCACAGCGGGGTGGCGCACTTGCGGTACTCGGTGGGGCTGACCCCTACCCGCTTTCGGAACACCCGCGAGAAGTAGAGCTGATCGTCATAGCCCACCTGCTGGCCTATGGTGGCGACCGACAGCGGCGTGGTCTGCAGCAGCAGCTTGGCCCGCATGATGCGCTGATCCTCGCGCCAGCGCACTATGCTCACCCCCACCTGCTCGCGAAACAGGTGCGCGAGGCGCGAGGGAGACAAGAATACCTGCTCCGCCAGCGCTTCCACCGAGATCTCGGCCGAGAGGGACTCGCTCAGGATCTGGCACGCCTCGTGGACCCGGTGATCGATGGCGGGATAGGCATTCTGGGACGATGCCTCGTAGCAGCGGATGAGCAACCGCTCCAAGAGGTTCATGGCCAGTTGCTCCGACATGGGCCGCAGCTGCTTGTGGGTCTCCTCGATGTCGAGGAAGAGGGCGTCGAATTCGGTGAGCAGCTGGTTGTCCGCCAGTTGCAGTCGCCCCACCTGCTCCGTCACCTGGGGCCACTTGAGCCAGTCAGTCCAATAGGCCCGCGGCCGGAAATAGACCCAGCGGTGATACCACTCCCGGGCATCCGGCGCCCGGCCGTAATGGTGCACCGCCGCTGGTGGAAAGAGCAGCAGGTCGCCGGGTTCCACGGTGAAGGCCTTGTCCCCCTGAAAGATCTGCCCCTTGCCCTTGATGGTCAGATTGACGATGAACCCCTTCATGCCGTGGGGCCTGTCGATGGTGAAATCCAGCGCGCTCCCCTGCTCGATGGGAGTCATCCCCGAGACCAGGAAGACGTCGAAGGCGTAGCCAGGCAGCAGGGGATTGAGTTGTTTCGGCTTCTCTTTTTGCATCGAGGACATGGCGGAAAACAGGGTTTCGGTAAAAAAGTCGACATGGGCCATTGTAGAGATCCGGCGTAGGAACCCCCTATGTTCGCAAGCTGTTCGTTGTGAAATTGTTGAACTGGCTCACAGCTTGCCGGGGAAAACACCGGGCCGGCGCGAGGCCGGCCCGGTGACGAGGAAAGACATCGCTCAGATACGGGCTTTGCGCACCTGCTTGTAGCGGTCGAACAGCACGGCGGCGAGCAGGATGAGGCCACGCACCACGTACTGGGCAAACGGGGAGATGTTGAGCAGGTTCATGGCGTTCTCCATCAGCCCCAGGATCAGCACCCCGGCGATGATATAGGATATCTTGCCGATCCCCCCCTTCATGGAGACCCCACCCAGCACGCAGGCGGAGATCACCACCAGCTCGAAGCCGATGGAGGTCATGGGCTGACCCGAGGTCATGCGGGATGCGAGGATGATGCCGGCGAGCGAGGCGATGAGCCCGGTCATGGTGAAGATGATGATCTTGGTGCGCACCACGTTGACCCCGGCCAGACGCGCCGCCTCCTCGTTGCCCCCCATGGCCAGGGTATTGCGCCCGAAGGTGGTCTTGTTGAGCAGCAGACCGAACAACACGAAGCAGACAGCCGTCAGCCAGATGGGCGTCGGGATGCCAAGCAGGGCGGAGTTGCCAAGCTCGAAGAAGCCCTCCTCCACGATGCCCACCGCCTTGCCGTCGGAGATGATGTAGCCCACCCCGCGCGCCATCTGCATGGTGGCAAGGGTGGTGATGAGGGCGTTGATCTTGAATTTGGCCACGACGATGCCGTTGATGAGGCCAAAGACAAGGCCCACCGAGAGACCGGCCAGAATGCCGAGGGGGATGCTCTCGGTGGCGTTGATGCCCACCGCGCAGGCAACCCCGGAGCAGGCCACCACGGAGCCCACCGACATGTCGAACTCGCCGGAGGCGAGGCAGAACAGCATGCCGCAGGCCACCATGCCCGACATGGAGACGGCAAGCCCGAGCCCCCGCATGTTGATCAGGCTGGCGAAGTTGGGGACCAGCACGCAGGCGAGCAGGAACAGGATGGCGAAGATCACCAGCATGCCGTACTGATCCCAGATGCGGGTCAGTTGCAGGCGGGTACCGCTCGCCGCGGTGTCGTTGGCGGCTTGGCCGACCGAGGTCGTTGTTGTCATGGTATTTCTCCTGAAAATTCCGGGTGCTATCTCGTTGCGGTCAGCAGATCAACGGGCCGGCATGGCCAGATTGAGCGCCTTGACCTCGTTGGCCTCGTCGTGGGAAAGCTCGCCGGCGATCTCCCCCTCCCGCATGACCAGGATCCGATCCGCGATGCCCAGCACCTCCGGCAGCTCGCTCGAGACCACCACCACGGCGATGCCCACCTTGGCCAGATCGTAAATCACGTTGTAAATCTCGTTCTTTGCCCCGACGTCGATGCCTCGGGTCGGCTCGTCGAGCAGGATCACTTTCATGTCTTCCGACAGCCAGCGTCCCAGAATGGCCTTCTGCTGGTTGCCGCCGGAGAGGTTCATGATGGCCTGCTGGGGAGACGGGGTCTTGACCCGCATGTCGCGGATCCGCAGCCTCGCGTTCTCGTCCTCCCACTTCTGGTTGATCCAGAAGCCTCCCCACGCGTGGTGGCGGCGGGCGCTGATGTTGATGTTCTCCTGCACCGAATGGATGGGGATGATGCCGAGCGCCTTCCTGTCTTCGGTGCAGAGCATGATGCCGCTGCGAATGGCATCGATGGGGCTCTGAATGACCACCTGTTTGCCAAACACCGATATCTCGCCCCCCCGAGGTGTCTCGGCGCCGAAGATAAGCTTCATCAGCTCGCTGCGCCCGGCCCCCACCAGCCCGAAGATGCCGAGGATCTCCCCTCTCTTTACCTCGAGCGACACCGGCGCCTTGAGGCCGGGTCCCATCAGGTGCTCCACCTTGAGGCCCGCCTCGCCAAGCGGCCTTGGGCTGTAACCATAGATGTCGGTCAGTTCGCGCCCCACCATGGTCTTGACCAGCAGATCCCGGTCCACCTCGGCCATGGAAGCGAAGGTGCGCACGAACTGGCCATCCTTGAACACCGTGATGGCATCGCACAGGGCGAAGATCTCGTCCATGCGGTGGGAGACGTAGAGAATGACCTTGCCCTCGTCCCGCAACTGGCGGATGACCCGAAACAGCTGCTCAATCTCGCGGGACGAGAGGCTGCTGGTCGGCTCGTCGAAGGCGATGACGCTGGCGTCCCGGGTCAGGGCCTTGGCGATCTCCACCATCTGCCACTGACCCAGGGACAGGTACTTGAGCGGCGTCTCGGGGGAGACATCCATCCCGAGGCGTGCCAGCTGCCTGGCTGCATCCTGATAGAGCTTCTCCCGATCGATGACGCCGCGCCGGGTCGGCAACTGCCCCAGGTAGATGTTCTCCGCCACGCTCATTTCAGGGACCAGGTGCAGCTCCTGATAGATGATGGCGATCCCGCTCTCAAGGGCATCGACCGTGTTTTGGAACACTTTCTCCTGACCCGCCAGCTTCACCACCCCGCGGGTGGGCGCCTGAAAACCGCTCAGGATCTTGAGCAGGGTGGACTTGCCGGCCCCGTTCTCTCCCATCAGCGCGTGTACCGTGCCCTGCTGGCAGGCGAAGGAGACGTTCTGCAGCGCCTTGACGCCGGGAAACTCCTTGCTGATGCCGCAAAACTCCAGATATGGAACTTGATTCATGAGATGACTCCAGCCAGCCGGCACGGCGCACTCCGCCATGCCGGCATGGGTATCAAGGGATGGGGATCACAGCCCTTTCTTTTGCAGCTCGGCCTTGAAGTTGTCGCGGGTGATGAGTACCACGTCGGTCACCTCGGTGAACTTGGCAGGCTCGGCGCCGTTGACGACCCAGTCATGGAGCATCTGGATGCTCTTGTAGCCGTGTACGTCCGGGCTGGGCAGCAGGGAGCCGAGGAAGCCGGTGGCGCTGGACTTGGAGAGCTCGTTCACCGCATCCACCCCGTTGATACCGATGCCGATGACGTTCTCCGCCTTGAAGCCCTGCCCTTCGGTAGCGCGCACGCCGCCGAGCACGGTGTTGTCATTCATGCCGACGATGAGCCAGTTCTTGACCTCGGGGTGTTGCACCAGCATGGAGTTGGCGGCATCCAGCGCCCCCGGAATGTCGTTGCTCTTGGTGGGCGCGCGGAAGATCTGGCCCTCGGGGAAACCGGCGGCCTTGAGCGCGCCCAGGGAGCCCTCGACCCGGCGACGGGCGGTGTCGAGCTCGTCGGCGGTGATGGCGAGCACCCCGGTCGCCTTTACGTCCCACTGGCGCTTTTGCATCTCCTTGTAGAGCTCCTGACCCTGACGCTCGCCAATCTTGGTGGCGGCCATCATCACCAGGGGCACTTGCTCCATGGGCTGGCCCTTGGCGTTGACGAACTGGTCATCCACCGTGATGACCTTCAGATCCATGCTGTTGGCCTTGGCCATGATGGCGGCACCGAGTTTGGGATCAGGGGTACAGATGACGAAGCCCTTGGCGCCATTCGCCGCCAGACTGTCGATGGCATTGAGGGTCTTCTCCCCGTCGGGGACGGCTATCTTGATCACCTCGAAGCCCAGTTCCTTGCCCGCCTTGTCGGCGAAGTTCCACTCGGTCTGGAACCAGGGCTCCTCGGGCTGCTTGACCAGGTAGCCCAGCTTCAGCGCTTCGGCCGAGAAAGCAGAATTTGCCATACCAAGGGCGAACCCCATCGCGATCATGCCTTTAACGATTTTGTTCATGCGAATGTCTCCAACGGTTCTATCAATCCATGTATCCACGCAGTGCTGCTCGTTGAGTCAATCAAGTCGCAGCCATATAAAAACATGCTTAAACAGGACGTTATTGTTGTTGCTGATTGAGCGAACCAAGTTGTAATCGTTTTCACAATTAAAAATGGAGAGCAGGATCACGCCATGAGATTGCAGCCATTTCGTCTATATAATTAGCAATTTCGTCACATATTGAATTTTAGAGAGCCGTCACCCTGTCGCACTGACAGCGTTAAAATCCATATTTCCAGCAGCCAATGGCTAACCGCCCCTCCTGCCCATCTCCTATGGTTCCCCCCAGTCACCCCTCATTGATGGTCAGGAGCACTTATGTCTGAGCACATCGTCATCGGACTCGATTTCGGCAGCGACTCGGTCAGGGCACTCGCCGTGCGCTGCCAGGACGGCGCCGAGCTGGCGACCCATGTCGTCTATTACCCGCGCTGGCAGGCAGGCCACTACTGCCAACCGGTCAACAACCAGTTCCGCCACCACCCCCTCGACTATCTGGAGTCCATGGAGCAGGCAGTGGTGGCGGTGGTGAGCCAGCTCACGCCGAGTCAGCGCACCGCCGTGCGCGGCATCGGGGTGGACAGCACCGGCTCCACCCCCGCCCCCATCGACAGAGAGGGGCGCGTGCTGGCCCTGCGTCCGGAGTTTGCCGACAACCCCAACGCCATGTTCGTGCTGTGGAAGGATCACACCGCCATCGAGGAGGCGGAGGCCATCACCGCCCTGTGCCACGGCGGCCAGTTCCCCGACTACAGCCGCTACATCGGCGGCATTTACTCCTCCGAGTGGTTCTGGGCCAAGATCCTGCACGTCTCCCGCGCCGATGCCGCCGTGCGCGCCGCCGCCTGCAACTGGGTCGAGCTGTGTGACTGGGTCCCCGCCGTCCTGAGCGGCACCCAGGCCCCGGCCACCCTCAAGCGCGGGCGCTGTGCCGCCGGCCACAAGTCCCTCTGGCACCCGAGCTGGGGCGGCCTGCCGCCCGCCGACTTCCTCAATGCCCTGGATCCCCTGCTGACGGAGGATCTCGACTTCCCCCTCTTTACCGGCAGCTGGACCGCCGATCTCCCGGTCGGCACTCTGACCCCGGAGTGGGCGGAGCGGCTACACCTCTCCTGCGAGGTGGTGATCGCCGGCGGCGCCTTTGACTGCCACATGGGGGCGGTGGGAGCCGGGGCCGGCAACAATGCGCTGGTGAAGGTGATAGGCACCTCCACCTGCGACATCCTGATCGCAGATGAGGCCACCATAGGTGATCGGGCCATTGCCGGGATCTGCGGCCAGGTAGACGGCAGCGTGGTGCCGGGCATGGTGGGGCTGGAGGCAGGACAGTCCGCGTTCGGTGACATCTATGCCTGGTATCAGCGCCAGCTCGGCTGGCCCCTGGACAGCCTCGCCGCCCAGTATCCGGAGCTTCGCACCGCCATCGAGCGCCACAAGCAGGCCCTGTTACCCAGCCTCGCCGCCGCCTGGGATCAGCAGCGCGACCTGGCGCACCTGCCGGTGGTGCTCGACTGGTTCAACGGCCGGCGCACCCCCTATGCCAACCAGCGCCTGCAGGGCACCCTCACGGGGATCAACCTCGGCACCGATGCCCCCGATCTCTTCGGTGCCCTGGTGGCCTCCACCGCCTTCGGTGCCCGCAGCATCATGGAGTGCATGACCAGTCAGCAGGTGCCGGTGGAGCAGGTGATCGCCCTTGGCGGCATCGCCCGCAAGTCCACCACCGTGATGCAGACCTGCGCCGACGTGATGAACAGGCCTATCCAGGTGGTGGCCTCGGATCAGTGCTGCGCCCTGGGGGCGGCCATCTTTGCCGCCGTGGCGGCCGGGATCCACGCCGATGTGGCCAAGGCCCAGCACCACATGGCGAGCGCCGTGGAGCGCACCCACCAGCCACACCCCGAGCGGGTCGCCGAGTATGAACGCCTCTACCAGCGCTACCTCGCCTGGGGCGCCGCCGCCGAACCGCTCTACAACCGGGGGGTGCCGGCATGAACCTCAAGACCCTCAAGGATCAGGTGCTCGCCGCCAATCTGGATCTGCCGCGCCATGGCCTGGTGACCTTCACCTGGGGCAACGTGAGCGGCATCGACCGAGAGCGCAATCTGGTGGTGATAAAGCCAAGCGGCGTCAGCTATGAGCGGATGCGGGTCGAGGACATGGTGGTGCTGGATCTGGCGGGCAAGCAGGTGGAGGGGGACCTTCGCCCCTCCTCCGACACCGCCACCCACCTGGTGCTCTATCGCGCCTATCCGGAGCTTGGCGGCGTGGTGCACACCCACTCCACCCATGCCACCGCCTGGGCCCAGGCGGGGCGTCCCATCCCCATTTTCGGCACCACCCAGGCCGACTACTTCCACGGCGAGATCCCCTGCTCCCGCCTGCTCACCCCGGGCGAAGTGGAGGAGGATTACGAGGGGCTGACCGGTCATCTCATCGTCGAAACCCTCAAGCAGACCCCCATCCTCACCATGCCGGGGGTGCTGGTGGCCAACCACGGCCCCTTCAGCTGGGGCAAGAGCGCCGAGGATGCAGTGCACAACGCCGTGGTGCTGGAAGAGGTGGCCCGCATGGCCTGGCTCACCGGCCAGATCAACCCGGGGGCCCGCCCCCTGCCCGATTACCTGCTGGAGAAGCACTACCAGCGCAAGCATGGCAAACACGCCTATTACGGCCAGACAAAAGCCTAAAAGAGGACAAACTCATGGAATTGATGAAACAGCTGGAAGTGTGGTTCCTGGTCGGCAGCCAGCACCTGTATGGCGCCACCACATTGAAGCAGGTGGCCGATCACGCCCACACCATCGCCAGCCAGCTCAACGAGGGGGCGAACCTGCCCCTCAAGATAGTGCTCAAACCCACCGGTACCACCCTGGATGAAATCAGCGCGGTGGCCCGGGATGCCAACCACGACGAGCGCTGCGCCGGGCTCATGGTGTGGATGCACACCTTCTCCCCCGCCAAGATGTGGATCCCGGCGCTGAGCCAGTTGCAAAAGCCCCTGCTGCAATTTCACACCCAGTTCAACCGGGATCTCCCCTGGAGCGAGATCGACATGGACTTCATGAACCTGAACCAGACCGCCCACGGCGGGCGCGAGTTCGGCTTCATGGGGGCCCGCCTGCGGCTGCCGCGCACCGTGGTGGTGGGTCACTGGCAAGATGAAGAGGCCAGACAGAAGATTGGCAACTGGATGCGCATCGCCGCCGCCATCCACGACAGCCGCCACCTCAAGATCGCCCGTTTTGGCGACAACATGCGCAACGTGGCGGTCACCGAGGGCGACAAGATTGAGGCCCAGATCCAGTTCGGCTATCAGGTGAACTACCACCCGGTCGGCGATCTGGTCAAGGTGATCGATGCCGTGCCCGAGAGCGACATCGAGGCGCTGCTGGCCGAATATGAAGCGACCTACACCCTGACCGAGGCGGTGCTGGCGGGTGGGCCGCTGCGTGCCTCCTTGTACGAGGCGGCGCGCCAGGAGCTGGGGATGAAGAAGTTCCTCACCGACGGCGGCTTTGGCGCTTTCACCACCACCTTCGAAGATCTCTATGGTCTGCACCAGCTGCCGGGCCTCGCCTGCCAGCGTCTGATGGAGCAAGGCTTCGGATTTGGGGCAGAAGGGGACTGGAAGACAGCGGCCCTCTTGCGCACCCTGAAAGTGATGGGATATGGCCTTGCGGGGGGTGCCTCCTTCATGGAGGACTACACCTACCATCTGGAAGCGGGCAACAACCTGGTGCTGGGGGCCCACATGCTGGAGGTCTGCCCCTCCATCGCCGCAGGCAAACCCGTGCTGGACGCCCAGCACTTAGGCATAGGCAAGAAAGCCGATCCGGCCCGCCTGCTGTTCGCGGCCCCGGCGGGCAAGGCGGTCAACGCCAGCCTCATCGATCTCGGCAACCGCTTCCGCCTGGTGGTCAATCAGCTGGAAGTGGTGGACCTGCCAGAGGCCATGCCGAAACTCCCGGTGGCCAGCGCCCTGTGGAAACCCCTGCCGGACCTGCAGACCAGCGCCGAGGCCTGGATCCTGGCGGGCGCCGCCCACCACTCGGTGTTCACCCAGGCGGTGGACATCGAGCAGCTGCGCACCTTCGCCGACATCATGGGTATCGAGTTTGTGGTCATCGACGAGCACACCCGCATCCCCGCGCTCAAGGAGCAACTGCGCTGGAACGAGGTCTACTACAAGATCTGCCAGTGACCCTTTAATCGGCCAGCGGCCATCACCATGACTGTATGGAGATGGTATTCACCTGACAACAGCCCCGCCCGCGGGGCTGTTTCATTTCGCGTCCCTCAGGGATGACCCTCCCCCTCCAGCAGCCAGTGACAGACTCGCTGCACCCCGTGGCGCTGGCTGTCGGGCCGGGCGATCAGGGCGTATTCGTGATCCGTCTCCAGCACGGGGGCAAAGGGAGCGACCAGGGCGCCGCTCTCCAGCTCCTCGGCCACTATGGTGGGATCCCCGAGAGAGAGGCCAAACCCCTGCAAGGCGGCATTCATCGCCAAGTCCAGGGTATCGAACAGCTGCCCCCCCTGGGGCTGCCAGGGGATGTCGAGGAAGGCGGCGAACCAGTTGCGCCAGTCCCGCCTATCGGCGCTGGCATGGATGAGAGGCAGCAGGGGCAGCTCGTTCAGGTCGCGCTCGAACAGACGATGCTTGGCAGCAAACGCCGGGGCGCAGACCGGGGTCAGCCGTTCCCGAAACAGGGGCTGGCTGTGGGGATAGCGCCCCAGGCAGGGCTGGTAGACGATGGCGAGATCGAAGGGCTCCCGGGAGAAGTCGATGCCATGGCTATGGCTGCCACGCACCTCCACCGCCTCCCCCTCGAACGCCTGCAACCGCCGCAGCAGCCAGCGGCTGGCGCAGGAGGGCACCTTGATGCTGATCGCCTGTTCGTGGGGCAGGGTCTGCAAGGCGCTGAGCCCCTCCCCCATGCGGGCCAGCCCTTCACGAACGAAAGGCAGCAGCCGCTCGGCGGCGGGGGTCAAGGTGAGACAACGGGTGCCGCGCACGAACAGCAGGTGGCCCAGGCGCGCCTCCAGCTGGGCGATCTGCTTGCTCACCGCCCCCTGGCTCACGCACAGCTCGTCGGCAGCCAGGGTAAAACTCAGGTGGCGGGCAGAACACTCGAAGACCTGCAGACCATAGAGAGGCAACTGAGTACGCGGCTGGGTGGACAACATGACAAGCCTCCATGCTTGAGAAAAACTCATGCATACCATGCCGAATAATCCGTTGTCCGGCAAGCCTTGGGGGGGCTAAAAAGGGACCTCTTTCACACACGCAGGTGACGGCCCCATGTCCATCCCCCAGGTTTCCAGCAAACTGCCCCAGGTGGGCACCACCATCTTCACCGTGATCGGGGATCTGGCCGCCCGCCACCCCAGCATCAACCTCTCCCAGGGGGCGCCGAGCTTCCCCTGCGATCCCGAGCTCATCCGGGTGACCCACGAGGCCATGCTGGCCGGTGAAAACCAGTACGCCCCCATGACGGGGCTGCCTGCCCTGCGCGAACAACTGGCGGCCAAGATTGCAGCCAGCTACGGCCATCACTATGACGCGGGCGAGGAAATCACCATCACCGCCAGCGCCAGCGAAGCCCTGTTCTGCGCCATCACCGCCCTGGTTCACCCCGGCGACGAGGTGATCATGTTCGAGCCGGCGTTTGACAGCTACCGCCCCATGATCCAGTTGCAGGGAGCCACCCCTGTGGTGATCGCCCTCAAGGCGCCGGATTTCGCCATTCCCTGGGACGAGGTGGCCGCCCGCATCACCCCCCGCACCCGCATGATAGTGCTCAACACCCCCCACAACCCCACCGGCACCGTCTGGCAGGCAGGGGATCAGGAGCGCCTCGCCCGCCTGGTGCGCGGCACCGACATCCTGATCCTCTCGGACGAGGTGTACGAGCACGTGGTGTTCGACGGCGCCCTGCACCAGAGCGTCATCCGCTATCCGGAGCTGGTGGAGCGCTCCGTCGCCGTCTTCTCCTTCGGCAAGACCTTCCACGTCACCGGCTGGCGGGTGGGCTACTGCGTGGCTCCCCGTCCCCTGATGGAGGAGATCCGCAAGGTGCACCAGTTCGCCATGTTCGCCGCCGACACCCCCATGCAGTACGGCTTCGCCCACCTGTTGCAGCAACCGGCCCACTATCAGGGGCTGGCAGCCTTCTACCAGCGCAAGCGTGACCTGCTCGCCTCGGCCCTGGTGGATTCGCGCCTGACCCTGCTCCCCTCGGCGGGCAGCTTCTTCATGCTGGCGAGCTACGAGCGGGTAAGCGACGAGCCCGACAGCCTCTTCGTGCAGCGGCTCATCCGCGATCACGGGGTCGCCACCATTCCGGTCTCCGCCTTCTATCACGACGGCACGGATCAAAGAGTCATCCGCCTCTCCTTCTCCAAGGATGACGACACCCTGCTGGCGGGCGCCGAGCGCCTGTGCGCCGTCTAGGGGGCACCATGGATTCACTGCGCGTTGCCGTCCTCCAGATGGTCTCCGGGGATGACCTTGACCACAACCTGACCCAGGCCGAGGCGTTGCTGCGTCAGGCCGCGGCCGAGGGGGCAGAGCTGGCCCTGCTGCCCGAATATTTCTACCTGATGCCGGTCGATGAGCGGGCGCGCGTGGCCCTGGCCGCCCCCGTTGGCGATCACCCCCTGCTTGCCTGGGCACAAGGCTTGGCCCGGGAGCTCGGGCTCTGGCTGCTGGCGGGCACCCTGCCCCTTGAAAGCGAGGAGCCAGGCAAGATGCACAACAGCAGCCTGCTCATCGACCCGCAAGGGCAGCTCGCAAGCCGCTACGACAAGCTGCACCTGTTTGGCTTTTGCACCGGGCAGGAGCAGTATGACGAGGCCGCGACCATGACCCCGGGCCGGGAGGTGGTGAGCCATCCCCTGCCCTGGGGCGTGCTGCGCCTCGGGATCTGCTACGACCTGCGCTTCCCGGAGCTGTTTCGCCTGGGGCCCGCCCCCGATTTCATCGCCCTGCCCGCGGCCTTCACCCACACCACCGGGCTCGCGCACTGGGCGCTGCTGCTGCGGGCCCGTGCGGTGGAAAACCTGGCCTTCGTGTTTGCCAGTGCCCAGGGGGGACATCACCCCGGTGGGCGGCGCACCTTCGGCCACAGCATGATCATCGATCCCTGGGGCCGGATACTGGCCCAGGTAGAGGAGGGTCAGGGCATGGCCATCGCCACCCTGGATCTGGCAGCACAGCGCACGGTGCGCAGCCAGTTGCCGGCCCTCACCCATCGCAAGATAGCCGTCGGCCCTTGAGGCCGGCACCCTTTAGCACGCTAGGAATGACACCACACTTCAAGGGACTGACCATGAAACTCAACACACTGATGATGCTGATGGCCCTGGCCACCGCCGGCCAGGCCGCCGCCAAACCCCTGGTGATCGCCACCGATGCCACCTATCCCCCCTTCGAGATGGTCGACAGCAGCGGCAAGCTCGGCGGCTTCGAGGTCGATCTCGCCTATGCCCTGTGCGCGGCCATGAAGACCGAGTGCGAGGTGATCAACCAGCCCTGGGATGCCCTGCTGCCGGGCCTGCAGGTGCGCAAGTACGACGCCATCATGTCCTCCATGAACATCACGGACGAGCGGCGCCAGAAAGTGGACTTCAGCCAGGTCTACTACATGATGCAGAACCGCTTCGTGGGGCGCAGCGACAAGGCGGCCGACTTTGCAGACGATCCGGCCCACTTCAAGGGCAAGGTGATCGCGGTGCAGGAGGGCACTCCCCAGGACAACTTCGTCACCGCCCGCTATGGCGAGGTGGCCAAGATCAAGCGCTACGTCAACGCCCAGTCTCCCATGCTGGATCTGCAGTCCGGCCGCGCCGACTACACCTTCGGCAACATGGTGCAGTTGAAGGTCGGCTTCCTCGACAAGGAGATGGGCAAGCAGTTCGCCTTCGTCGGCCCCCAGTTCAACGGCACCCAGGACAAGATCCTGGGAGAAGGGGTGGCGGTAGCCCTTCGCAAACACGATGACAAGCTCAAGGCCCGCTTCGATGCCGCCATCGAGAGTGTCAAGGCCGACGGCACCTTCAACACACTGCTCAAGAAGTACCAGCTCGAAGATCTGCTCTGATCCCGGCATGCCGGCCCCCTGGACAGTTGCAAGGGGCCACGGCAACAGGGCGGCCATTGGCCGCCCTGTGTCGTTTCCCGGCCTCTCGCCGTTATTGGGCCAGGCCCAGGTGTCCGGCAATCTCCTGATACAGGGTCTGGTAGTTGTCGTCGAAGTGGTGGGAGCCCGGCAGGGTCACCGTCGTCACGTTCGGCTGCTGCAAGCGCGGACAGAGTTTGACCGGGGAGTCATCCTCCGCCCCCTGCACGCAGAGCAGCGGCAGAGTCTGAATGCGTGTCACCTCCGGCAGGGTGGGATAGCTGCCCCCCTTGTCGTGCACCACCATGTCGTTGACGTGGATTTCGAAATCCGACGCCGTCGAGGGGGAGAGCATCACGGCCCCCGCCAGGCTGCCGCGATAGGCTGGCGGCAGACGATTGATGACGAAGGGCACTATCTCGGCACCAAAGGAGAAACCCACCAGCAACCAGCGCTGGCGCCCCCAACGGGACTGGTACTCGGTGAGGATGCGCACCAGATCCGCCGTCGCCTGCTCCGGCGTCTTCTTCTTCCAGTAATAGGAGAGCGAGCTCCAGCCCACCACCGGCATGCCGTGGGCCTGCAACTGGGCGCTGAGCCCCTTGTCCAGCGCCGCCCAGCCGCCATCCCCGCTCATGAAAACCACCATGGGGGCAGACGAGGCTTGCGCCACCGGCAACTCCACCAGCCCCAGCTCCGCACCGACCCGGCCCGGCTGGGCGGCCACTGCCGGCAAGGTGAACGAAGAGACGAAACAGCAAATCAACAGCAACAACATGGCTCTCATGGGCCAACTCCTATTTTTTCATGAGCCCGAAGGGGCCGCGACTGATGAGGGAGACGAGATGGGTCAAGGTGCGGGGCAGCACCAGATGGCCGGTACAGAGCAGGTAGCGGGGCTCCCACCTTGGGCCGAACTTCTCCTTGTAACGCCGCAATCCCTGGAAGTTGTAGAAACGGCTGCCCCGGGTGAACAGGGTGTTGCCAAGGCGGGCCCAGTAACCGCCGAGGGGGTTGTCGTTGAAGCCCGACATGGGGGCCATCCCCAGGTTGAAGCTGGCATAACCCTCCTGCTTGCCCCACAGCAGGAGCTCGACAAACAGGAAATCCATGACAGGCGCCGCCCCTGTGTCGAGGCTGTAGCGCATCAGATCGATGGAGAGGCTCTCCTTGTTGTCGCTGGTCCATAGGTTGGCAAACCCGACGATCTGCCCCTCCCGCCGCACCAGCGCCATCGGGTTGAGGGTGAGGTAGGCGGGATCGAAACTGCCCACGGAGAAGCCCTTCTCCCTGCCCTGCTTGCTGTGCAGCCAGCTGTCGGAGATCCCCTTCAACTCGGGCAGCAGGGGGGCAATCTCACCGGGGGCCACCACCTCGAAGCGCAGCCCTTCCCGCTTGCCCTTGGCGTGACTCTGGCGCAGGTTGCGCAGGCGACTGCCGGCGAGATCGAAGCTCGGCAGATCCACGATGGCCTCCTCCCCCAGCTTGAAGGGGATGAGCCCGAGATCCAGATAGACAGGCAGATAACGGGCCGACACCTGGTAGAAGACAGGGCTGACGTCGTGCTCGTCACAGCGCTCGCGAAACTGCCAGAGCAGCTCCTCCACCAGAGAGGGCTGACCGACGGGATCCCCCATCACTATCCAGCTACTGCCCTCGGCCCCGTACATGAGTAAGGCCTCGCCGCTGGGGTGGAACAGCAGGGACTTGTCCCCGAGCTGGGCCAGGTAGCCGTGGCCTCCCCCTGCCCGCATCACCAGCCCATGGGCACGGGAGAGCGCCTCGGCATCCGGCTTGCCGACGGGCAGGCGCAAGGGGGCCAGCAGATGGGCCACCCCGACCACCGCCAGCACGCCGATGACGCTCCCCATGGCGCGCAGGGCACGGGAGGCGGCCCCGGGCCCGTGGGCCGAGACGTGCAGCCAGAGGGAGGGGTCGTACTCCACATGGCGGTAGGAGAAGAGCAGCAACCACAAGGCCCCCAGCAGCACGGCCCCCACCGACATCAGCCAGGAAGGGGTGAACCGGGCGTGAAGCAGGGAACCCTTGCGATAAAAGAGAGGGCGGCAGGGGGTGATGATGAGCAAGAAGCCCCCGAGCAGCAGGGCGGACTCCCAGTCAAACCCCTTGAACAGGGAGAACAGCATGCCAAGCCCCAACAGCCACTGGGTGATCCTGAATGCCCCGTCATGACGGCGGTAGAGGCTGTGGGCCAGCAACAGCAGCAACACGCCGCTGACGCTGCCGAGCACATGGGAGAGCTCCAGCAGGTGCAGGGGCAACACCTCCAGGAAGGCTTCGATCCGCCCCCTCATAGTCGGGATCATCCCGGAGCAGAGCAGCAGGGTGCCCGCCGCGAAGGTACCCATGCTCACCAGGGCGGGCACGAACTCCCGGGTCGCCATCATCACCCCCTGCAGCCGGTGCAGGCGGGCCCGCTGTTGCAGCAGCTCCTGACCTGCGAACAGCAGCAGGGCACAGAGGAAGGGCAGGAAGTAGTAGACGCAGCGGTAGATAAGCAGGGAGGCGAGCAGCTTGTCCACCGGCAGATAGTGGGTGAGCAGCAGGCTCATGCTCGCCTCGAAGACCCCGATGCCCCCCGGCACATGGGCCAGCACCCCGAGCAGGCTGGAGAGCACGAAGGCACTGAGCAGCACCGGATAGGGCACGCTGCCCGATGGCAGCAGCACATAGAGCACGGCGGCGGCGGCCATCCAGTCGAGCAGGGCGATGAGCAGTTGCAGCAGGCGGTATCTGATGCGCGGCAGGAACAGCGGGTGTCCGCGCCAGACCAGGGCTGTCCCCGGCCACACCAGATACGCCAACACCGTCAGCAGGGCCAGGCCCCCCGCCAGTTGCAACAACCCGGTCGCCCAGCGGGGCCAGTCCACCAGCAGGGCCGCCCCCTGCCCCAGCAGCAGGGCACTGCCCCCCCAGCCCAGCAGACCGAGGAAGAAGGTGATGGAGCAAAAGAGAATTACCCTGGCCACCTCCCCGGTGCCAAGCCCCAGGGAGGAGTAGAGCCGGTAGCGTACCGAGGAGCCGGTGAGCAGCGCAAAGCCCAGGGTGTTGGAGAAGGTGTAGGCGATGAAGGAGGTCATCCCCACCTGCTGCCAGGGCAGGCGTTTGTCCAGCACCTTCAGTGCCAGCAGATCATAGCAGCAGAGGCAGCCATAGCTGAGCAGGGTGAGCAGCAGGGCGCCCCCCAACTGCGGCAAGGGTTGTGACCAGATGGCCTGGCGGATGTCGTGCCAGTGCCACAGGTGGGTCAAATGATAGAGGACGGTCAAGGCCGCCCCCAGCAGCAGCAGGCTGCACAGGGGCCTATCCAGATCAACAGCTGACGCCGCATTCAAGATTCCTGTCAAAAAGCGTGGAGAAAGAGAGCCTCCGAAAGCGGGCGGACAAGGCGCCCTCCCGGAGTGACTCCCCCACAGGCGGCGCGTGACGCCGCACGTTCACGGGGGCAATCCTATGATTTACCAGGCCCTGCCCGCTCGCCACTTTTCTTCTGTAACCTTATGTACAGGCAGACAAAACATCCCCGTCCGGGATAGAGGCAGGAGACGCCATGACACCCTCCCCCCTGATAAGACGCTTCCCCCAAAACGCCCTGGGGCGCGATCTGGCCGTCGGCGACATCCACGGCCACTTCGCCCTGTTGCAGCAGGCCCTCGACACCCTGGATTTTGATCCCGCCCGGGACCGTCTCTTCAGCGTCGGGGATCTGGCGGATCGCGGGCCCGAGTGCAGCGAGGTGATCCACTGGCTGGCCAGACCCTGGTTTCACCCGGTCTGCGGCAATCACGACGACTACGTCTGCCGTTACGAGAGCTGCGATCGGGAGAACTGGATCCGAAACGGCGGCGGCTGGTTTCAGCACCTGACCCCTGCCGAGCAGGCGGCGTTCGCCGTCCACTACCGCAGCCTGCCCCTGGTCATCGAGGTGGCCACCCCGGCCGGTCCGGTCGGGCTGCTTCACGCCGATTGTCCCTTCTCCTCCTGGCAGGGGCTGCTGGACCAACTCGATGCCGGGGTGAGCGGCGGACGGCTTCGGGCCATCAAGAACGTCTGCCTCTGGTCAAGGCGCCGTATCGAACGGCTGGACGAGAGCGGGGTCGCGGATCTCGCCGCCCTGGTGGTGGGCCACACCCCGGTGAGGGAGCCGGTGCGCCTTGGCAACGTCCACTACATCGACACCGGCGGCTGGTATCCCGAGGAGGGCGGCTACTTCACCCTGCTGGACCTCAATACCCTGACCCCTCACTTTCCCCTGCCCTGAGCCGGACCGATGGGATGATCAGGCTCACGGACAACGCCCACTGCCCATTAAAGCGCCAGGCGAACGCCCCGGACTTCGCTCTGCCAGCGCGATGGTTTACCATGCAGGCAATTGCGGTGCATGGCACCCCCACCCAGGCGCCAGGCGCCGCCGTCATCGGACACTCCTTTCGAGCAACATGAGCACATCAGCGCACCCGGCCAGCGGGCCCACGTTCTATTTCCACGACTACGAGACCTTCGGCATCAGTCCGGCCAAAGACAGACCGGCGCAGTTTGCGGGCATTCGCACCGACGGGGATTTCAACGTCATCGGCGAGCCGCTGGTGATTTACTGCAAGCCGCCGGCGGATTACCTGCCGGAGCCGGAAGCCTGCCTCATCACCGGCATCACGCCGCAAAAGGCGATGAAGGACGGCCTGTGCGAGGCGGACTTCATCCGCCAGATCCACGCAGAGTTCGCCACCCCGGGCACCTGCGTGCTCGGCTACAACAGCATCCGCTTCGATGACGAGGTGACCCGCTACACCCTCTATCGCAACTTCTATGACCCCTATGCCTACGCCTGGCAGAACGGCAACTCCCGCTGGGACATCCTCGACATGCTGCGGGCCTGCTACGCCCTGCGCCCGCAGGGGATAGAGTGGGCGTTTGACGACGAGGGCAAGCCGAGCTTCAGGCTGGAGAAGCTCACCGTCGCCAACGGCGTGGCCCACGCCAACGCCCACGATGCGCTCTCGGATGTGCTGGCCACCATCGAGATGGCCAGGCTGGTGAAAAAGGCTCAGCCCAAGCTCTTCGAGTACCTCTTTGATCTTCGCAACAAGAACAAGGTGAAGGCCCTCATCGACGTGGTGACCATGAAACCCCTGGTGCACGTCTCCGGCATGTTCTCCCCCTGGCAGGGGTGTGCAAGCTGGGTGTCGCCGCTCGCCTGGCACCCCACCAACCAGAACGCGGTGATCATGGTGGATCTGACCCGTGACCCCACTCCGCTTATCGAGCTCTCCTGCGAGGAGATCCGCGAGCGCCTCTACACCAAAAAAGAGGAGCTGGGGGATCTGGCCGGCATTCCGGTCAAACTGGTGCACATCAACAAGTGCCCGGTGCTGGCCCCGGCCGCCACCCTGACGCCGGAGCGGGCGGACGAGCTGGGCATCAACCGGGCTCAGTGCCGCAAGAGCCTGGATCTGCTGCGGGCCCACCCCGAGGTGCGGGAAAAACTGGTGGAGGTGTTCAACCAGGAGTTTGCCGGCAGCAATGACGGCGACCCCGACACCCAGCTCTACGCCGGTTTCTTCGGCCACGGCGACAAGTCCACCATGGATCTGGTGCGCGCCACCCCGGCGGATCTGCTGGGGGAGCGGGAGTTTGCCTTCACGGATCCCCGTCTGCCCGAGATGCTGTTCCGTTACCGCGCCCGCAACTGGCCCCACACCTTGAGCGAAGCGGAGCAGAAGCGCTGGCGCCTGCACTGCAGCGACTACTTCAGCCGCCGTCTGCCGGATTATGTGCCGCGCCTGGAAGCCCTGGCGGAACAGAACCAGGGGAACGAACGGAACTTTGCGATTCTAAAGAGTCTCTATCACTACCTTGAAAATCTATGAGATGTGAGCCGTTTCACAGTTAAAAACCGATGCGTTTCCCCGGCTCGCGACATAATGGGCAGGGAGCCCAAGCTCCTGATAGTGTGAATATTTAGATGCGCTGACGGCATGGATGCCGTGCTTTCGACTGTTGGGGAACTCTCGTTTTATGCGTTCAGCTCTGCCTGCTTTGACACTCGTCGCCTGTGCCCTGCTGCCCCAGGCCGCCCTCGCTGGCGCCCGGTTCGAGGTGCCAGACTACCTCTTGCGCCTGCCGGAGCAGACCTACCGGCTCATCGAGCACAACTTCAGCACCCTCTACCAGCAGACCGACTTCACCCCGCAAATCACCAACAGCTATTTCAACCACTCGGATCTCTACCGCTTCGCCGGCATTCCCCTGGCCATCACGCCGCAAAACGGCTTCCAGATGGAGGTGTTCGGCCAGCTCTACAACAAGTCGTCCCAGATCTATGCCCAGATGAGCCAGGATCTCTCCCTCTATCGCACCCTGCGGGTGGACATGATGGGGGATCAGAGCGACGAGATCGCCATCGGCATGGGGCTCGGCATCCCCCTGACAACTCGCCTCACCGTCAAGGCGCTCGCCTCCAGCAACGAGATCCCGGGCTATGGTTCCGCCAATTACGCCATCGGGATGGAGTGGCACTTCTAGAGACCATTTCGCCACATAAAAAAGGCTCCCGAGGGAGCCTTTTTGCAGTGCAACGCCATCAGGGGTAGCGGATCACCGCCCCCTGCCCCCCTTGCAGCACCAGGGTGCTCCCCAGGGGCGTCTCGTCCCAGAAGTCCGTGCCCCCCGGCGCCAACGGGAACTCGCAGGGGTGCTCCCCCCAGTTGAACAGGCAGAGCAGCTCGCCGCCCCCGGGCAGCGCCACCCGCCCGCGCTCGAATGCCATCCCCTCGAAGCGGGCCGCCGGGGTGCGCGCGGCGCACAGGGCGAGCAGCTTGCCAAGGCGCGCCCCTTGCGCCGCGTCCAGATCATGCAATCTGTCCCCCGCCAGCACCATGCCACCGCTCGCCACCAGGGCGGCCAGGTGGAAGTCGTACTCGGCGCAGCTCCCGTGCTGGCCCGGAATATCCCGCAGGCAGACGCAGTCGGGGTCCAGCACCCAGAGCCGCTCGTGCTGCCAGGCGCGGCAGAAGGCTTCTCGCGCTATCTGGCGAAAACGGGGGCCCTGGCGCTCTACGTCATCGCTCACCCGCATGCCATGCACCAGGCCGAGGCTCGGCCACAGCGGCGCATTGCAGCCGAGCAGGAAGGCCCCCTCCCCGGCGCCGCGCAGGATGGCGGCCATACCGCGCCGATAGGCCTCCACCCGGGTGGCGGCGGGGTCGTGGAAGCGACCACCGTGGATGGCCCCCCAGAAGTTGGCATCGAGCTTGAAGTAGTGAATGCCCCACTGGGTACGCAGGGTGCGAAATACCTGCTCCAGGTGCGTCTGCACCTCGGGGTGGGTGCCATCCAGCACGTACCAGGGGGTGCAGCGCCAGCCCCCGTAGGTGACTCGCTCCGAGGGGAGCGGCAGGCCATCCTCCCCTTTCACGAACCAGTCAGGGTGCTGCTGGAACACTTGCGAGCCGGGCTCGGCGATAAAGGGGGCGACCCAGAGCGCAGGCTCGCAACCGGCGGCGCGGATCTCCCCTGCCAGGGCCGCCACCCCCTCCTCGAACTTGGCGGAAGGGGTGAGCCAGTCCCCCATCCTGGCCTGATAGCCATCGTCTATCTGCACGTAGCGCAGGGCCGGGAAACGCTCGGCCCGCACCGCCAGGTTCTCGCGAATGTCCGCCGCGCTCACGTTCGCGTAGTAGTGATACCAGGAGCACCAGCCGCTCGGGCGCGTGGGCACCTCCCCCACCAAGGAGCCGTGCTCGGCGGCGATATGCTGCGCCAGCGTCGCGAGCAGGGCCTCCCTGTCCGGCCCCTCCAGGCAGATCAGCGCCTCGCTCTGCCAGTGCGCACCCGGCGCCAGGGTGCGCCCTTCGGTGTTCATCACGATCTCGAGGCGCCCGTCGGGATGGAGGCGAAACTCCCCGCCAAAGCGCTGGCAGCTCGCAAAGGCCAGCAGCAGCCAGCCCCCCTCCTGCGCCACCAGCAGCAGGTTGTGCACCGTGTGGTAGCCATGGTCGGCGGTGATGCGATAGACAGACGCATCGGGGCAGCGGCCCAGGTGCTCGGGGGCATTCCAGCGTCCCCCGGTCTGGGCCAGCATCTGGAACCCCTCTCCGTAGATGGCCGCGTCGGGCGCAAGTCCGAGATCCCCCTCAAACAGCCGCCAGTGGTGGACGGCCTCGGACTGCCTCCCGGTGTTGTCGAGCCTCACCCGGCAAAGCGGCCCCTCCCATTGGCGGGTTTGCAGCAGGGTGTCAGGGAGGGCGGGATCGGCGGGCAGTTGGCGCAACCGGGCCAGGAGAGAGGGGGTCGACATGGGAACTCCTTCTTGTGAATGGGGATGAAGCCGGGGCCATTGTATCCCCTGCGGGCCAGTTGACCCTGTTCCCTCCCCCCCGTGCCTGTTAAACTGCGACCTCGCTCACACTTGCCAAGATGAGGCCCCCGTGCTGCTGCAACGCACCCTGCGCTACCTTCGTGATTTTCTGGTCATCATCGCCTGTCTGCTGGCAGGCAAGGCCGTGGCGGCCATCCTGCCCTTCGCCTTCCCCGGCAGCATCATCGGCATGCTGCTGCTGTTCGTGCTGCTCTCCTTGCAGATCGTCCGCTTCTCCTGGGTCGAGCTGGGGGGCGGCCTGCTGCTGCGCCACATGGGGGTGCTGTTCGTGCCGGTGGCGGTGGGCCTGGTGGCCTGGCTCGAGCCCCTGCGCCAATCCTTCGGTCTCATCATGCTCTGCGTCGTGCTCGGCATCGTGCTCATCCTGGGCGCGGTCGGCCACCTCTATCAAAGGATGAACAAGCCATGATCCTCTGGTTCGCCCTGCCCCTCACCCTGGCCCTCTATTTCATGACCCGGGCCCTCTACCGCCGCCTGCCCTGGCCCGTCATCAATCCGGTGCTGATCCCCACCGCCGTCATCATCGGCCTGCTGCTCTGGCTCGATCTGCCTCTGGATCAGTACCAGCAGGGGGCCTCACCCCTGACCGCCCTGCTGGAACCCGCCGTGGTGGCCCTGGCCCTGCCGCTGTACCAGCAGGCGCGCCAGATCCGCGACAAGCTCACACCCATCCTGGCCTGTACCCTCACCGCGGTGCTCATCTCGGTCTGCACCACCCTGGGGGTCGGCCACCTGATGGGGGCGGATCCGGCGCTGCTCGCCTCCATCGCCACCAAGTCCATCACCACGCCGCTCGCCATGAGCGTCAGCCAGTCCCTCGGCGGCATTCCCGCCATCGCCGCCGCCGTGGTGGTGGTGGTGGGGATCCTGGGGGCCCTGGTGGGCTACCCCCTGCTCAAGCTGATGCGGGTCACCGACCCCGAGGCTCAGGGGCTCGCCATGGGAGCCTGCGCCCACGCCATCGGCACCGCCGCCTCCGCCGAGCAGGGGGTGACCCAGGGCGCCTTCTCGTCGCTGGCCATGGTGGTGTGCGGCGTGCTGACCGCGGCCATCGCCCCCCTGCTGTTCGCCCTCTACCACTGGCTGACCTGATCCCCGTTGCCATGGCCGCCCTTGCGGCCATGGCCTCTGTGCCCTTTCACCGTTTCCATCCGATACCCTCGCCTCCCTGATGCCGGGAGCTGGCGCACAGATTGCGAAAGACAAACGTTTCCTTTACCATCCCCGCCCCTTTACCCATCAAGGCGTGAGCGCGCTCACACAATTCGCCGCGCTTGCTCCCTACAATGGCCCCCCAATTGGCCTTTGAGGACACAGTATGCATCCCCGCTTTGCCAAGCCATTCGAGACCCTTTCCGCCCCGCTCCAGGCCGCCCTGCTGCCCATGCTGGGGGACGATTTCCAGGCCCGTTTCACCCCGGACCAGGTCGCGACCCTGAAAGCCGCCACCGGGCTGGATGACAGGGCCCTGCGTCTGGCCTTGCTGCCGCTGGCGGCCGCCTGCTCGGTGGCCCCCATCTCCAGGTTCTTCGTCGGCGCCATCGCCTGCGGCCTGAGCGGCACCTGGTACTTTGGCGCCAACATGGAGTTCGCGGGCCAGGGGCTGTTCCACTCGGTCCACGCCGAGCAGTCCGCCATCTCCAACGCCTGGCTGGGTGGCGAGACCGGGATCTCCGAGATCACCGTGAACTACACCCCCTGCGGCCACTGCCGCCAGTTCATGAACGAGCTGAGCACCGCCAAGACCCTGAAGGTCTCCCTGCCGGACGATCTCAGCGAGCTGCAATCCTTCCTGCCCCACTCCTTCGGCCCCGCCGATCTCGAGATCACCGATGCCCTGATGAGCCCCCAGGCTCACGACGAGCTGGTGCTCGAGAGCGACGACCCCCTGTGGCAGGCTGCGCTCGCCGCCGCCCGCCAGAGCTATGCCCCCTACAGCCAGGGCTATGCCGCGGTGGCGCTGCAGTTCGAGGACGGGCGCATCTTCTGCGGCCGCTATGCCGAGAACGCCGCCTTCAACCCGAGCCTGCCGCCGATGCAGATGGCCTGCGCCCACGCTGTGCTGGGTGGCGAGGATCTCGCCACCGTGCGCCGCGCCGTGCTGCTGGAGAGCAAGGATGGCCAGATCAGCCAGCGGGACTCCGCCCAGTCCACCCTGAAGGCGCTGGGCTCGGTCGAGCTTGAGTACAAAGCCGTCTGACCCCGGCATCCGCCAACGGGAAGGGGAGCTGCGGCTCCCCTTCTTGCTCTCTGCCCCTCACCCCCTTTCTCTGCGCCTCTGGCGCCGTGCATCAGATGCCCTCTTGCCCCATGTGAGGGCGGCCTCCCTCCGATGACCTTATTGGCAGACCTCCTCTGCGGTGGCGGGAAGCCCAGGTTAAGGGGCCAAGACCCCACCCCGCCCCTTGCGGTCCCCGTGTGTGACCCCACAATGCATTTGCCAAGCCACTGGGATCCCGCCTTTCCATGGATTTTGCAAATGCTGTTCCCTCGATGCGGAGAGGTATGGCGGCGGCGGGAAACGTCGGGGAAGGGGTCAATGCCCCGCCCCCGCCCCTTGCAGCCCCCGTGTGTGACCCCAAGATGCATTTGCCAAACCACTGGGATCCCGCCTCTCCATGGATTTTGCAAATACCTTTCCCTGCCGTTCCCTCGACGCGGGGCGGTATGGCGGCGGCGGGAAACGTCGGGGAAGGGGTCAATGCCCCAGCCCCCTGTCGGCTTGCTTCCCCCTGAAATACAGCGGGGGAGCCACTGGCTCCCCCGCTGTCATTGATGTGGCCGATATGGCGGTACCGACCCCTGTCAGGACTCCCACAGGATGCGCTGGCTGCCGGACCAGCGTTCGCCGATGTCCGCGTATTTTTGTTCCAGCAGGTGGCGGCGGATCTTCATGGTGGGGGTCAGCACCCCGTTCTCGATGTTCCAGGGGCTCTTGACCACCAGGATGCCCCGCAGGCGAGCATGGGATTCCAGCTTGTCGTTGACCCGGTTGAGGGCGGCCTCCAGCTGGGCTTCCACCCCGGCTTTGTCCCCCTTCATGGCGCTCTCGGCGAGCTGCACCAGGGCAACCGGCTGCGGCATGCCGTAGCCGATGACGCAGAGCTGCTCGATGATGGGCTCCTGCCCGAGCATCCCCTCGATGGGCACCGGGGCCACGTACTTGCCCTTGGCAGTCTTGAAGACATCCTTCATGCGGCCGGTGATGGTGAGGTAACCCTCCCTGTCCAGCTTGCCCATGTCACCGGTGTGCAGCCAGCCCTCGGCGTCGATGGCCTCTGCACTGTGCTCGGGATCCTTGTAGTAGCCCACCATCATGCCGTCGCAGCGACAGAGGATCTCCCCCTCGTCGGAGATCTTGATGGTCACCCCGGGCCCGGCCTTGCCGACGGTGCCTATCTTGTCCGCCCGGAACGGGTAGTTGAGGGTGGAGTAGGCGTGGTTCTCGGTCATGCCCCAGGCCTCGGTGATATGGATGCCGATGCTGTGATACCACTCCAGCAGCGCCGGGGCCACCGGCGCAGAGCCGCAGCCCAGCACCCGCGCCTGATCCAGCCCCAGCCCCTTTTGCAGCTTGCTCTTGATGAGGCTGGAGACGAGGGGGATCTTGAGCAGCAGCGCCAGCTTTTTCTGGGGCAGCTTCTCGTGGATCTTGATGCGGAACATGGCCCAGAGCCGCGGCACCGAGATGAAGACGGTGGGACGGCAGCGCTTGACGTCCTCGATGAAGGTGTCGAGGGATTCGGGGAAGGCGATGGTGGCACCGCTGAACAGGCTGCCGCCGTAGATGTAGACCCGCTCGGTGATGTGGGCAAGGGGCAGGTAGGAGAAGCCGCGATCCTCGGCGGTGAGGGAGACCGCCTCCACCAGCTTCTCGCAGGACCAGGCGTAGCGCTCCACGCTCAGCATGGCCCCCTTGGGCTTGCCGGTGCTGCCGGAGGTGTAGACCAGGCTCAACAGGGCATCCGGCGCCTGCACCGGGGTGTCCGGGATGGGGTCGTATTGCGCCAGCAGATCGTCCCACTGGTGGGCGGCCGGCATGGTGTCGTAAGGCAGGGCGATACGCAGCAGATCCCCGGGCACCCCCGCCTCCTGGCTCTTCCAGTCGTCCAGCTTGCCGACGAAGATCGCTCTGGTTTCGCTGTGGCGCAGCACGTATTCGATGGTGTCGACGTTGGCGGTGGGGTAGATGGGCACGCTCACGTATCCCCCCATCTGCATCGCCAGATCGGCAATGAACCACTGGGCGCAGTTCTTGGAGAGCAGGGCCACCTTGTCACCGGGCTCCAGGCCCAGGGCGCGCAGTGCCGTCACCATGCGCCGCGCCTCGTCGGCGACCTCACCCCAGGTGAAGTCAACGTATTCGCGGTGGATGGTCTGACGCAGATAGATTCGGTCGGGACACTGCCGCTCCCAGTGATAGAGCATCTCGAGCGGCAGTCTGGTGGCAATGCGTGAGGTGGAGGCCATGGTTTAATCCCTGAAACAAAAGGCGAGCCTCATTATTAACCTTTTGATAACACTCAGGGAAGCAGATTACTTAAACTTGTGTTTGAACTGCGAATGGGATCAAGCTTCCGCCTGGGCCTGCAGACGCTTCCACATCTCCTGCACCAGCACCTCGTCCTGCTCGGAGAGCTCACCCTGCAAGATGGCCTCGTTCAGGCTGCGCAGCACATAGCTCTTGACGTCCCGCACCAGGGTCTTGCCCTCCAGCTCGGCGCGCGCCACCGCAAGGGAGATGTGCCCTCGCAGATAGCCGCCCGCAAACAGCTCGTCTTCGCTGGCCGTGGCGACCATGGCGTCGATCAGTCCCAACAACTTGTGTTCAAAATCGTGAATCGTCATTTAACGCAGCCTCATTTCCGGGGTTGCCGGCAAAAAATTCGGGGAGTGGAACCGCGATCCGGTTGATCGCGGCTCTCTGGCGCCAGGCCAGCCGCATCCTTGATGTCCTATTCCGGGTTGGCCACCGGGTAGATGACCTGATCCTTGTATCCCGTGGTTATGCGCAGATAACCACTCAACGACCGGTTCAGTGCCGGATCGTCGGTGTCCACCAGCAGCGGACGGCCTTCTAGCGCCGCCAGCTTGGCTTTGGTGGCGAGCACCTGGATATGCTCGCGCCCGACGGCCCGGATCACGTCTGGACTCAATTGCTGATTTCCGCGCCCGAACAGATGTCCCTGACCGCCGATCAGGGTGATGATCAGACGGCAGCGACGGCCGCGGATCCGGGTCAGGATCTCGGCGGCGCTGAGATCCTGCCCGATAAGTTGGCCATTTTCCACCAGATCCACACCGAGCAAGGTATTTTCCAGACCCAGCTCACCCATGCAGGCGGCCACCGTGCTCCCCGACCCCATCAGGTAGAGGGTATCGGGCTCCATCTGCTCCACCACACCGGCGGCAAGATCGGCGAGCACCAGCTCCTCGGACTCCCGCCCCCCCTGCTTGACCGCCTGCACGTAGCGCAGATCCCCGGGCACCAGCAGCTGCCCGTAGTGGCGGGCGCGCACCTTGCCGGCGCGAAACGCCTCCTCGTCGATGTCCATCACCTCCGCATCCACCAGGCTCAGAAGCTCCCCTGCGATCATTCTGGCCGCCACCCGGCCGCTTGCCGCCGGCGTCACCCCGTAGACCCCGGAGTGGATTTTGCACCCCGCCGGGATGCCGAGCACATGGCAGGACTCCCCCACCGCCGCGCAGATGTCACGGGCGGTGCCATCGCCACCGGCGAAGAGCAGCAGATCCACCCCGGCATCGCGCAGGGCCAGGGCGGCGGCCCGGGTATCCTCGGCGCTCGTCTGCGCCCCGGCAGGCCGATGGACGATGCGATGGGGCAGCCCGAGCTCTGCGGCAAGCGTCTCCCCCATCTCACCGGCCACCGTCAGCAGCTCGAATGACGTGGTCAGCTCGCACAGGGGCAACAGGGCCTGGCGGGCCCGCTCCCGGGCCTTGGGGACGGCCCCGCGCGCCAGCGCCTCGGCGACCATACCGTCACTGCCCTTGAGACCGACGGCCCCGCCGATGCCGGCGACGGGGTTGATGATGAGCCCTAATCGAAACATGTTTCCCTCCTGTTGGATCGCCGCCATTTTATCTTTTCCCGCCACTGGGACAAGCCATGACCCCCTGCTAAAATGCGCGGCTTCTACCTCAATCACTGTTCAACCAAGGTTCAATCATGCTGGAATGGATTGCTGACCCCTCCGCCTGGGTCGCGCTCGCCACCCTGACCCTGCTCGAGATCGTGCTCGGCATCGACAACATCATTTTCATCTCCATCCTGGTGGGTCGCCTGCCGGAAGCCCAGCGCCAGAAAGCGCGCATCCTGGGGCTGGGGCTCGCCATGGGCACCCGCATCCTGCTGCTGCTCTCCCTGGCCTGGGTGATGCGCCTCACCGAGCCCCTCTTCACCGTGCTGGGGGAAGCCATCTCGGGACGGGATCTCATCCTGCTGGTGGGGGGTCTGTTCCTCATCGCCAAGAGCACCCACGAGATCCACCAGAGCCTGGAAGGGGCCGCCGAAGAGGCGGGTGTGGTGAGCAAGACCGCGGGCTTCCTGTCCACCCTGGTGCAGATCGCCATCCTCGACATCATCTTCAGCCTGGACTCCGTCATCACCGCCGTGGGCATGGCGGATCATGTCCCTGTCATGGTGCTGGCCATCATCATCGCCGTCGGCGTCATGATGTTTGCCGCCAAGGCCATCGGCGACTTCGTCGATACCCACCCCACCATCAAGATGCTGGCCCTCTCCTTCCTTATCCTGGTCGGGGTGGCGCTGATGGCCGAAGGGCTGGATCTGCACATTCCCAAGGGTTACATCTACTTCGCCATGGCCTTCTCGCTGGTGGTGGAGATGATCAACATCCGCCTGCGCGGCCACCAGGAGCGGGCCAAGTAAACCGCGACCTGCCGAGAGATGGCCAAACAAAAAGCGCGACCCAGGGTCGCGCTTTTTTATTGCCCCGCCAACGGGGCGCCTTGGGCTCAGAGGGCGTTGCGAGCGGCCACGGCGTCCGCCAGGTTGCGCAGCAGCACCTCGGTATCGGCCCAGCCGATGCAGGCGTCGGTGATGCTCTGGCCGAAGGTGAGCTCGCACCCGTCCACCAGATCCTGACGCCCTTCCACCAGGTGACTCTCCACCATGACGCCGAACACCGCCTTGCTGCCGGTACGCAGCTGACCGGCCACGTCCTCGGCCACCAGCATCTGGTTCTTGAACTGCTTGCTGCTGTTGGCGTGGCTGAAGTCGATCATCACTTTCTGGGGCAGACCCGCCTTGTCCAGACCACTCACCACCTCATCCACGTGACGGGCGCTGTAGTTGGGCTCGCGGCCACCGCGCAGGATGATGTGACAGTCCGGGTTGCCAGCGGTCGAGACGATGGCGGAGTGGCCGTACTTGGTCACCGACAGGAAGTGATGCGGGGCGCTGGCGGCGCCGATGGCGTCGATGGCCACCTTGATGGTGCCGTCGGTGCCGTTCTTGAAGCCCACCGGGCAGGAGAGACCGGAGGCCAGCTCGCGGTGTACCTGGGATTCGGTGGTACGGGCACCGATGGCACCCCAGCTCATCAGATCCGCCACGTATTGCGGGGTGATCATGTCGAGGAACTCGGAGGCGGTCGGCAGCCCCATGTCGTTGAGATCCAGCAAGAGCTTGCGACCCAGGCGCAGGCCGTCATTGATCTGGCAGCTGTTGTCGAGGTAGGGATCGTTGATCAGCCCCTTCCAGCCCACTGTGGTACGGGGTTTTTCGAAGTAGACCCGCATCACGATCTCCAGCTGATCTTTCAGCTCGTCGCGCAGCACCTTGAGGCGTTTGCCGTATTCCAGGGCGGCGACCGGATCGTGGATGGAGCAGGGGCCGATCACCACCAGCAGGCGATCATCGTCGCCGGCCAGGATGTTGTGGATGGCCTGACGGGATTCAAACACGGTGGCCGAGGCGGTGTCGGTCGCCGGAAACTTCTCAAGCACCGCAACCGGGGGCAATAACTCTTTGATTTCACTGATACGAACGTCGTCGGTTTGATGCTGCATGACCAAGTTTCCTGCTAGATGACTGCGATAAAGAGATCTCAATCTAGCCCTGTGCCGGGTCGGTGTAAATAGAAAATTACATTCTTCGACAAGGAATTTTATTATCGCACCTTGCAAGTTTGCATAATGCTGCTAGGAGGCATGAAAAAAGCGGGGGCAGAGATGAAAAGGCCCGCACGAAGCGGGCCGAAAGGGCTCAGGCCTGACTGACGCTGGCCAGCTTGTCGAAGTAGTCCGGGAAGGTCTTGGAGGTGCAACCCGGATCATTGATGGTGACCGGCGTATCGGAGAGTGCCACCAGGGAGAAGCACATGGCGATGCGGTGATCGTTGTAGGTGTCGATGGCCGCGTGTTTGAGCTGTGCGGGCGGGATCACGGTGATGAAGTCGTGCCCCTCCTCCACTTCCACGCCCAGCTTGCGCAGCTCGGTCGCCATGGCGTGCAGGCGGTCGGTCTCCTTCACCCGCCAGTTGTAGATGTTGCGGATAGTGGTGGTGCCCTCAGCAAACAGCGCCGTGGTGGCGATGGTCATGGCCGCATCCGGGATGTGGTTCATGTCCATGTCGATGCCGTGCAACGGCCCCTGCTCGGCCTCGATGAAGTCATCGCCCCAGGTGATGCGGGCCCCCATCTTCTCCAGTACGTCGGCGAAGTGGATGTCCCCCTGGATGCTGTTCTTGCCGATGCCGGTAACCCGCACCTTGCCCTTGATGGCGCCCGCCGCGAGGAAGTAGGAGGCGCTGGAGGCATCCCCTTCCACCAGGAAGTCCCTCGGGCTGACATAGGTCTGGTTGCCCTTGATGTAGAACACCTTGTAGTCGTCGTGCTCGATGACCACCCCGAACTGCTTCATGATGTGCAGGGTGATGTCGATGTAGGGCTTGGAGACCAGCTCCCCCTTGATGTGGATGCGGGTGTCGCCGGCCGCCATGGGGGCCGCCATCAAAAACGCCGTCAGGAACTGGCTGGAGACGGAGCCGTCGATGTGGACATCGCCACCCCAGAGCCCCTTGGCATCCACCACCAGAGGCGGATAGCCATCTTTCTTCAGGTACTGGATGTGGGCACCCGCTTCGCGCAGGGCATCCACCAGGTGGCCGATGGGGCGCTCTTCCATGCGCGGCTCGCCGCCCAGGGTGTACTCGCCGGAGCCCAGGCACAGGGCGGCGCACAGGGGGCGCATGGCAGTACCGGCATTGCCGAGGAACAGGTTGACCGGTGCCGAGACCGCGAAGCTGCGACCCAGACCGTGCACGGTGCACTCGGTCTTGTCGGCGGAGAGCTTGTACTTGACGCCGAGCTGGGTCAGCGCCGCCAGCATGTGGCGGATGTCATCGCTGTCGAGCAGGTTGGTCAGCCGGGTGGTGCCCCGGGCCAGGGCCGCCAGCAGCAGGGCCCGGTTAGAGACACTCTTGGAGCCGGGCAGATTGACCACCCCGGCCACACTAGAAATGGGTTCCAAACGCAACGAATTCATAGACTTCCTGTTCGATCTCAATTAAATCACCTGACCGGACGTTAACAGCCCGCGTCCCCCGCGGCAAGTTCGACAGTGGCACGACCGCGGGAGACGGCAGCCTGGGTCAGGATGGGTCTGAAAAACAGACGCCGGGGAGTCCCCGGCGTCTGGCAATGGGGAGACACGCCTCAACCGTGGCGTTTGGCAAAATCATCCATAAAGCTGACTAGGGCCTTGACCCCTTCCAGGGGCATGGCGTTGTAGAGGCTGGCGCGCATGCCACCGACGATGCGATGTCCCTTGAGAGCCAGCAGACCGGCCGCTTCCGACTCCGCCAGGAACAGCTTGTCCAGGGCCTCGTTTTTCAGCTGGAAGGGCACGTTCATGCGGGAGCGGCAGGCCACATCCACCTTGTTGCCATAGAAGCTCGACTGATCGAGGTAGCCGTAGAGGAAGTCGGCCTTCTCCTTGTTGCGTGCTTCCATCGCCGCCAGGCCACCCTGCTCCTTGAGCCACTCGAACACCAGACCGGCCAGGTACCAGGCGTAGGTGGGGGGCGTGTTGAACATGGAGTCATTCTTGGCGGTGAGCTGGTAGTCGAAGATGGACGGCACATCGGCGCGGGCCTGATTTAGCAGGTCATCGCGCACGATGGCGATGGCCAGACCAGAGGGGCCGATGTTCTTCTGGGCACCGGCGTAGAGGATGCCGAAGCGGCTCACGTCGAGGGGACGGGAGAGAATGGTGGAGGAGAGATCCGCCACCAGGGGCACATCGCCGGTGGCCGGGATGTCGAACATCTCGATGCCATCGATGGTTTCATTCGGGCAGTAGTGCACATAGGCGGCATCGGCGCGAAACGCCGGCGTCGGCAGCAGGTGGGAGACTCCCTGCTCGTTCTTGGCCACCCCCTGGAAGGTCTGGATGTCACCGTATTTCTGGGCTTCATCCACGGCGCTCTGGGCCCAGACGCCGGTCACCAGGTAATCCGCCTTCTTGTTGGCGCCACCCAGCAGGTTCATGGGCACGGCGGAGAACTGGCCGCGGCCACCGCCGTGCATGAAGAGCACCTTGTAGTTGTCCGGCACCGCCAGCAGGTCGCGCAGGTCCGCTTCGGCCTTCTCGGCGACCGCCATATAGGGCTTGCCGCGATGGGAAAGCTCCATGACCGAGGCTCCCAGCCCCTGGAAATTACAAAATTCGCGCTGGGCGCGCTCCATGACTTCAACCGGCAACATGGCGGGGCCGGCGCAGAAGTTGTAAATCTGTTTGCTCATGACGCTTTCCGTGAATGGATGTGTGTGATCAGTGACTCGAACGTTTTTACACGACAGCCCCCGTGGGGGCAAAGGCTTTTTGGGATCCAGCGCAACCTTTTGCCCCGGCGCCACCGGGCCCCCATCAGACAAAAGCCCTGAACGGGCCAGGGCTTGCAGAGAATATGCATGGAAACGGGGGCGAGACAGCACGGACGGCTTTCTTCGCCCCTTTGTGGCAAATTTACAGCTTGGCGGTGAGCTCCGGCAGCAGGGTGAAGAGATCCCCCACCAGACCGTAGTCCGCCACCTGGAAGATGGGGGCCTCGGCGTCCTTGTTGATGGCGACGATCACCTTGGACTCCTTCATCCCCGCCAGATGCTGGATGGCGCCCGAGATGCCCACCGCGATGTAGAGCTCGGGGGCCACCACCTTGCCGGTCTGCCCCACCTGCAGGTCGTTGGAGACATAACCGGCATCCACGGCGGCCCGCGATGCCCCGACGGCAGCCCCCAGCTTGTCCGCCAGAGCGTCGATGAGGGCAAAGTGCTCTTTCGAGCCGAGTGCCCGCCCGCCGGAGACCACCACCCGGGCCGCCCCGAGCTCGGGTCTGGCGGAGCGCACCGCACGCCGCTCGATGAGCCGGGTACGGCAGCGCACCTCGGCCACCGGCAGCGATTCCATCAGGGCACGCTCCTCCCCGGACCCGGCCTTGGCGAACGCTGTGGGCCGCACGGTGAGCACCTTGACGGGGGCGCTGCTCGCCACCCGGGCGATGGCGTTCCCCGCATAGATGGGACGCAGGAAAGTGTCGGGCCCCTCGATGCCGGTCACCTCGGCGATCATCTCCACCCCGAGCCTGGCCGCCACTCGCGGCAGCAGATCCTTGCCCTGGCTGCTGGCAGCCATCAGGCAGTGCTGGTAGTCCCTGGCCACCTCGGCGAGCAGTCTGTCGACCCCGTCGTTGAGCCCCTCCGCCAGCATGGGATGTTCCGCCAGCAGCACCCGGTTTACCCCCGTGAGGGCGGCGGCCTGCTCCCCCGCCTCCGTCAGCCCCTGCCCCAGCAGCAAGAGATGCACCTCGCCCCCCAGGCGCCCCGCCGCCGTGACCAGCTGGGCCAGGTTGTCGGCGATCCGCCCCTGATGATGTTCCGCAATCACAAGTACGCTCATGGCAGCACCTTCATGTCATCCATTGATCCCTTGCTCCCCGGGGCCGTTGCCCCATGCATGGCGCTCACGCCTGCGGGAGGCATCCCTCTCATGCCCCTGCCCATCAGAGCACCCGGGCTTCGTGCTTGAGCTTGTCCAGCAGCTCGTCCACCGAGCCCACCCTGATGCCGGCGCTGCGCACCGGCGGCGGCATTACCCCGAGCTGCCGTGTCTGGTCGGCCGGCACTACCCCGAGGGCGGCGAACGGCTGGCTCTCCAGCGGCTTGCGCTTGGCCTTCATGATGTTGGGGAGGGAGGCGAAGCGAGGCTCGTTGAGGCGCAAGTCCACGGTCACCACGGCGGGCAGCGCCATGCCGAGGGTCTCGAGGCCACCGTCTATCTCGCGGGTCACCTGCAATTCCCCCTCCACCAGCCTGATGGCGGAGGCGAAGGTGGCAAGCGGCCAGTCATTGAGGGCGGCGAGCATCTGCCCCACCTGGTTGTTGTCGGAATCGATGGACTGTTTGCCGAGCAGCACCAGATCGGGCTGCTCCTGCCCGCACACCGTTTGCAGGGCCCGGGCCACGGTGAGCGGAGTCAGGGTCTCGTCGGTAACATAGTGCAGCGCCCGATCCGCCCCCAGCGCCAGGGCATGGCGCAACTGCTCGGCCGCCGCCTCGGGGCCGAAGGTCACCACCACCAGCTCGGATGCCACGCCGGCTTCCCGCAGCCTGACCCCCTCCTCCACCGCGATTTCACAAAACGGGTTGATGCCCATCTTCACATTGGCGAGCTCCACATCGGAGCCATCCCCCTTGACCCGGATCCTGACGTTGTAATCAACGACCCGTTTGACTGCGACCAGCAGCTTCATGGCGGTCATCCCTCATACCTGTTGTGTGGATCCACCTTGTCGTCACTCACTTTTCTGCTGACAAAGTGGTTTACGTTTACGTAAACTACCAACACTACCCTAGGCCAAGTCGAGCACAGAGGCAAGATGGAACGCGAAGCAATGGAATTTGATGTCGTCATCGTCGGTGGCGGCCCGGCAGGCCTGAGCGCCGCCATCGCATTGAAGCAGCAGGCCCCGGCCCTCTCGGTCTGCCTGCTGGAGAAGGGGGCCGAGATCGGCGCCCACCTGATCTCCGGCGCCCTGCTCGATCCCGTCGCCCTCAGGGAGCTGCTGCCAGAGAGCTGGCAGGAGGCCCCCTCGGCGTGCCGGTGACGGATGATCAGGTCCATCTGCTGCAAAGCGACAGCCGCTCCCTGCAGCTGCCCCACTGGGCGGTGCCACCCCGCATGCACAACGACGGCAGCCACATCATCAGCCTCGGCACCCTCTGCCGCTGGCTCGGCAAGCAGGCCGAGGCCCTCGGTGTCGAGATCTACCCGGGCTTTGCTGCCAGCACCCTCATCGTGGAGGAGGGCCGGGTGCGCGGGGTGGTGACCGGTGATCTTGGTCTCGACAAGGAGGGCAACCCCAAGCCGGATCACGTGCCCGGCATGGCCCTGTATGGGCGCTATACCCTGTTTGCCGAAGGGGCGCGCGGCCACCTCGGCAAACAGCTGATCGCCCGATTCCATCTGGAAAATACCGCCCAGCCGCAGCATTACGCCATCGGCTTCAAGGAGGTGTGGCAGGTGCCAGCGGGACAATCCCATCCTGGGCGGGTGCTCCATGGCAGCGGCTGGCCCCTTGGGGAGGGAAAGGGCAACAAGAGTCAGGGGGGCTTCTATCTCTATCATCTGGCCCAGGATCAGGTGGCGGTCGGCCTTATCGTCGATCTCAACTACCAGAATCCCTGGCTCAGCCCCTTTGACGAATTCCAGCGTCTCAAGCACCACCCCCTCATCGCGGCAACGTTGCAGGGGGGCGAGCGCATCAGCTACGGCGCGCGGGCCATCACCAAGGGGGGCTGGCACTCATTGCCGCGCATGCACTTTCCCGGCGGTCTGCTCATCGGTTGTGACGCGGGCACCCTCGACTTCTCCCGCATCAAGGGGATCCACACTGCCATGAAGTCCGGCATGGTGGCGGCCGCGACGGTCGCCATGGCACTGCGAGGAGGGGATGAAGGGGGACGGGATCTGGCCGAGTTTCAGGACGCGCTGCTGCAAAGCTGGCTGACCCGGGAACTGAAGAGGGCCCGCAACGTCGGGGCCGCCCTGCACCGCTTCGGCCCCTGGCTCGGCGGCGCCTTCAACTGGCTGGAGCAGCGACTCTTTGCCTTGACCTCTCCTTTTACTCTGCTGGACAAGGAGCCGGATTACCGCCAGCTGCGCCTGGCCAGCCGTTGCCAGCCCATCGACTACCCCAAACCCGACGGCAAGCTCAGCTTCGACAAGCTCTCTTCCGTCTATCTGGCCAGCACCAGCCACGACGAGGATCAACCCTGTCACCTGACCCTTCAGGACGCGCGCATTCCGGTCGAGGTCAACCTGCCCACCTGGGCCGAACCCGCCCAGCGCTACTGCCCGGCGGGGGTGTTCGAGATCCTTGATGGGGATACCCGGCCAAGGCTGCAGATCAACGCCGCCAACTGCATTCACTGCAAAACCTGCGACATCAAGGATCCCAGCCAGAATATCGTCTGGACGCCGCCCCAGGGCGGCTCGGGCCCCAACTATCCCAATCTGTAACAGGCTTGCCCACGCACACCAGAGCAGATAACAAGGAGACGCAGCCCCGGAACACCGCCCGGAGACCGTTTCCTGCGCTTGGCCGGGGGCTGTCGCAGGGCGACCAGCAACCCGCCATTCCCGCCGGTGAGCCCGGGCCCTCCCCCACACCAGGGCGAACAAAGAAGGCGACGCCGGGATCGCCCGCATCGGGGTCGCCACGGCTGATCCGACCTCGCCGATTTTTTGAGCGAACAGGCTGAACCCCTGATGAATAGGCCCTGACAAGCGGGTCCCGCCCCTGTATAGTTCGCCGCATTCAGGTTGTCCATCGGCCTCGTTATGCTATTTCATGGGATCGCTTTCCGTGCGATCTAAGGCCGCATGAACCTGTGCAACCATCCCTGATTACCCATGACTTCTTAAGGGGGGACAGATGATCACCGCCTACATTCTCAACAACAAGGTGCTGGACATAGTCACGCTCGGGCCGGATGACATCGTTCCCGACAACACCGTCTGGCTGGATGCCTACAAGCCGGACACAGCGGAGCGAGAATGGTTGACGGGCCTGTTCCTGGAGGAGGTGCCGGACAAGGAGGAGCTCGATGACATCGAGGCATCCGCCCGCTTCTACTGGGACACCGACGGTCTGCACATCCACTCCCTGTTTCCCCAACGCATCGGTCGCGACACCAAGGGTGTGCACGTCTCTTTTACCTTGCGCAACAACCTGCTGATCAGCATCCGCGAGGATGACATCGGCCTGGTGCGTTTGCTGCGCCACTACATGCGTCAGGACAGACTGGAGGTCGAAGATGCCCTCGACATCCTGCTGGAGGTGCAGAACCTCAAGGTGGAGTACCTCTCAGACCTGATCGAGGATGGGTACAAGACCCTGGAGAACACCGCCGATCAGATCTTCGAGCCGGACCAGATCAACCCCATGCTCAAGGAGCTGATGGCCCAGGAAGAGGCCAACGGCCAGATCCGTCTCTCCCTGCACGATACCCGCCGCGCCCTGCGCTTTCTCAAACGCAGCCTGCGCCAGCGCATGACGGGGGAGCAGAACAAGTGGATCGACGAGATGCTGCACGACGTGGAATCCCTGCTGCCCCATACCCAGTTCCTGTTCGACAAGATCAACTTCCAGCTGGAGGCCTCCATGGGGGTGACCAATCTGGAGCAGAACAAGGTGATCAAGATCTTCTCGGTAGCCGCGGTCATCTTCCTGCCGCCGACCCTTATCGCCAGCATCTACGGCATGAACTTTGGCCGCATGCCGGAGCTCGCCTGGGAATACGGCTATCCCCTCTCCCTGGTGCTGATGGTGATGTCATCGCTGGGCACCGGTCTCTTCTTCAAGCGAAAAGGCTGGCTGTGACGCCGGAACCCGGCAACTAAAGACTGCGGATTGGGGGGCATGGCCCCCGATTAATTCCCGGCCGTTGCCGGCCTTGTAATGGCCTGCCCTGTGCCCCATATCCCCTTCATCACTCGCACTGCATGAATGGATACCGGGCCACCATGACCCTCTACCCCGAACACCGTTACGACGATCACGGCCAGTTGCGCCCCCCGCTCTGGTTCTGGCCCATCGCCCTCTTGCTGACCCGCTCGGTCTGGCTGTTTCTGATGGCGGGGGTCACCCGGGAGAGTGGCAGCGCCATCCTGACCCTCTTCTACCCGGACAAGCTCACCCTCTATATCAGCCTGCTGACGGACGTGCCCGCCATGCTGGCGCTGCTCGCCTGCGGCGGCACCCATCGCCAGACCCACAGTGCCAGAGCCTGGCTCAGACGCCACAGTCCCTTGCTGCTGCTCTGCTCTGCCGTCAGTGGCCTGCTGATGCAACTGCACAGCCTCAATCTGCAGCAGTGGTCGTTCAACTGGCCCACCGCCCTGGTGCTCATCGCCAGCCTCTGGGCGCTCTGGTATCTGCTGAGAAGCCGCCAGTTGCGGGATTATGCTCTGGATCAGCCCCACTGACAGGCTGGTTCACTGGCGCGTGACCCGGATCTGCAGAGTCTGGCGTTCGCTGCCGCTGGCCCCGCCCATGCCTGATGGATTGGCGATCGCGGCCTCCCGGCTGCCTTGGGTTGTGGAAAGCTCCCCCACCGTCAGCCACTGGCCCGGGGCGCCGCTCACCTCGGTGGCACTCTGGCCGGTGTGTATGTTGCCTCGCTCCACTCTTGCCTGTTCACTGCTGAGGGCCACCTGCACCCTGTCCCCTATCAGGGTCGCGGTGGCGTAGAGACCGTTCATCAGCGGCATCATGCCCACCACCCTTCCCCCCTGCCACTGGTAAAAGGTGACCGGCTGATAGGACCCCATCTGCAACAACACGGGCCGTCCGGAGAGGCCACGCACCTGCCAGTTGTCACTCTGGCTGCGTTCATAGTGCCGGGCATCCCCCTCCAGCAGCCACTGCCGTTTGGCATCCAGGCCCAGCCCCACTCCGGCCTGCTGACGGCTGGAGGCGCCATCCACCCGCCACTCGATGAGCAGGCTTTGGGGCGGCTGGTTCACTTGCGCCAGGGTACGCTCGGCCTCCTGCAACTGGGCGGGGGTTCCGCTCAGTACCAGCTGGTTGCCCATGGCGCTCACCCCGAGATCCGGGTAGATCTCCTTGAGCGTCTGCACCGCGGCATCCGCCTCGAATACCGGTATGACCTTCACTTCGGCCCTCAGGGGCAATGCCAGCAACAGGCAGCACCCCAGCCCCCAATACCCTGATCCTGCGCGCATCTTCTCCTCCCGGCGTTCACCGCCACCCTCTCGCTTCCTGCCATCATGGTCCATGGCGCCCCGATTGCTACGGGCCTGGTATGCATCCCCACACAGAGGCACCAGATAAAGACTCGTTAAGATACTAATCAATACAAATAAAAATGGTTATCATTTGTTGTCACAACAAAAACCCTCGGATACAATTCGGACTCATTTTTTCGAGTCAGCCTCTGATGAAGCCAGAATCCGTCGCATCCACCCCTGCCGCCATCCACCTGGCGCTGCTCATCAACATGCTCTCCATGGGCTGCATGATGATGGTGATGCCCCTTGGCCCGGAACTGGTAACCCGCCTGGGGATGCTGCCGGAGCAGACAGGTTACTTCAGCGGCGGCGCCACCCTGGGCGCCGCCCTGCTGGGCCTCCTGGCCGCCCCCTGGCTCGATCGGGTCAACCGCAAACCCGCTCTGCTGGTACTGCTGGTCCTGCGCTTCCTGCTCTTGATGGCTTGCGCCCTGGCCGAGGATAGCCAGACACTGCTGCTGCTTTTCATCCTGTCCGGCTGCGTGGCTGGCCCCCTGGGGGCCATCCTGATGGCGGCGGTGCTGGATCTGGTACCGCCCGCCGAGCGGGGCCGCCGCCTCGCCTACGTGGGTATGGCGTTTTCCCTGGCCGCCATTCTGATCGTGCCCGCGGCCCTCGTGCTGGCCCAGTGGTCTGGCTGGCAGAGCCCCTTCCTCTTGTTTGGTGCAGGCGGCCTGCTGCTGGCCCTGCTGTGTGCCATCTGGCTGCCGTCCCTGCCGGTCAACCGGGCCCCGGCAGGCCAGGGGATGCGCCAGTTGCTGGGGTCACCGCTCTGCCAGGGAGCCCTCTTCATCCTCTGCCTGCAGATGTTCGGCCACTTCCTGCTCATTCCGCACTTTGCCAACTACTTCCAGTTCAACCTGGGTTTCCCGCGCGAGCAGATCGCCAGCCTCTATCTGTGCGGCGGCCTTGCCAGCATGGCCACCATGCGCCTGTGCGGCGGCTGGATCGATCAGGGCCGCGCCCAGGGCGCCATCCTGCTCACCAGCCTGGCCCTGGCCCTGATCACCCTGGTGGGCTTTGCCTTGCCGGCAGGCCTGCCTCTCTATCTGCTGTTCACCCTCTTCATGGCCCTGAGCTCCGCCCGTGCCAGCACCACCCTCGCGGTCACGGCGGCCATTCCGGCCCCCCATCAGCGCGCCGCCTTCATGTCTTTCCAGGGCTCGGTCACCAATGTGGCGGCGGGCCTCGGCAGCCTGTTCTCCGCCAGATATCTGGTCTCCGACGAGGGGGGCGCCCTGCACGGTTTCCCCACCCTGGCCTGGATCAACATTGCATGCACCCTGGTGGCCTGCGCCGGTGTCTGGTTCCTCATCCGGGGCCTGAAGCGCACAAGAGATAACAATAATCCTGCCTCTGGCACCGCCAGACAAGGAAGTCAGTGAGCACCGGATCAGAAGAATCCGGACCCCATAACCTCAGTTATATCCATGGAGTTTTTGACAATGCAGTTGCAGCACGGCCTCTTTAAACTGAACCCCATTCTGCTCTCCCTTGGTCTGCTGGCCGTACCGGGCCTGGCCCAGGCCGAGTCCGTCAAGGCCAACGAGACGGTGGTGGTCACCGCCACCCAGACCAAGCACACCGAGCTGACTGCCCCGGCCAGCGTCTCCGTGGTCACCCGCGCCGATCTGGACAAGATGAACGTCAACAACATCGGCGATGCCCTCAAGCACGTGCCCGGTGTCAACATCATCGGCACCAACCCCACGGGTCGCAACGAGATCAAGATCCGCGGCATGGGCGGTGACTACACCCTGCTGCTGGTCAACGGCAAGCGGGTCAACGCCCGCGAGACCCTGGGCAGCTCCTTTGGCAACGACTTCGACTTAAGCTCCATCCCCATGGCCGCCATCGAGCGCATCGAAGTGATCCGCGGTCCCGTCTCCTCCCTGTACGGGGCCGATGCCCTCGGCGGCGTGGTCAACGTGATCCTGCGCCAGGCCAAGGAGAACACCGAAGCGGCCGTCGGCTACACCCACACCATGCCCACCAAGGGGGATGGCGGGGATGCCAACCAGGGTAGCGCCTTCGTCTCCGGCGCCCTCATCGACAACAAGCTGCTGGGCAGCGTGGTGGTGGAAGGCTATCAGCGGGATCGCTGGAAGAGCGAGCAGTCCAACAACCCCGATGCCGACGCCCTGGAGAAACGGGAAGTGGTCAACGTGCTCTCCAGCCTGAAGTGGCTGGTGGCCGACAACCAGGACATCGACTTCGATCTGGGTTACAACCAGAACGACATGGACAGCTACTTCAACAACGTGCCCCGTGCCCCGACCGCACCGGCCACTCCCCACAACGTGCAGAAACTCGATCGCCTGAGCCTGGGACTGACCCACAACGGCCGTTGGGAACACTTCGACAGCCGCGCTCGTTACTACTTCGAGCAGACCGATCTGATGGATGACTCCCAGCTCAACGGTGGCGCCGCCGACATCACCCAGACCAACAACACGGTGGATGGCCAGTTGAGCGGCTACCTCGGGGATCACCTGCTGACCTCGGGTGCAGAGTTCCGCAAGACCGAGCTGGAGCACAGCCGCAGCATCCAGAACGGCAGCGTGGATGCGAGCCAGAGCGCTCTCTACCTGCAAGACGAGTTCGGCTTTGGGGATCTGGCCCTGACGCTCTCCGGCCGTCTGGATCACCACGAGACCTATGGCAACGAGTTCAGCCCCCGTGCCTACGCCCTCTACTCCCTGAGTGACGAGTGGGTGATCAAGGGCGGCGCCGGCAAGGCGTTCAAGGCCCCGACCCTGGCCCAGTCCAGCGAAGGGTTCGCCACCACCGCCTGCCGCGGCGCCTGCAAGGTGATAGGCAACCCGGATCTGAAGCCGGAAACCTCCGTCAGCTACGAGCTTGGCACCGCCTACAACGCCGATCGCTTCGGCGCAGGGGTGACCGGCTTCCACAACGAGATCGAGGATCTGATCCAGAGCGATCAGTGGGGCCCGGGCTACCGTCCGACCGTCATGACCTACCTCAACGTCAAGAAGGCCCGCATCAAGGGGCTGGAGCTGACCGGCTGGTTCGACGTGCTGGACAACGTGCAGCTGACCGGCAACCTGACCCTTCTGGACTCCGAAGACAAGAGCACGGGTGACGATCTGGCCAAGACCCCGGATCACACCGGCAACATCGGCCTGGACTGGAAGGCGAGCGACGTGGTCAGCGCCAACTTGGCCTGGCAGTATGTCGGCAGCCAGCTGATCAAGGTGCCGGCCCGCAACGCCCAGGCATTCACCTCCAAGCACTACCAGACCCTGGACGTGAACACCAAGTGGACCGTCACGCCGGCCCTGGACTTCAAGCTCGGCATCACCAACCTCACCAACACCCAGCGTGACGAGGTGGCGACCGACGCCGACTTCATCCTGGAAGGTCGCACCGTCTACGCAGGGGTCGATTACAAGCTGTAATCCATCCTGTCTGCGGGAGCCCCGGTCGCGGGGCTCCCTTTTTGCGTTTCTGCCTCCCCGAATTCAAGGAGTCATTGAGTGCTCAGATACCAAGCTCGGCTGTTCTGGCTCGGCGTGCTGCTCCTCTTCCTGCTGATTTGTCTGTCACTGGCCACCGGGGCCGGTGTCTATGGTGGCCGCGAGGTCGCCGGCTTCCTGTTGGGCGATCCCGCCTTTGTGGCCGATGAAAAGCTCGCCATGATAGTCCATACCCTGCGCCTGCCCCGCACCCTGGCAGCCCTGGTGGTGGGGGCGTCACTCTCCCTGGCGGCTTCCATGCTGCAAAGTGCCACCCGCAACCCTCTGGCCGAACCCGGCCTGCTCGGGGTCAATGCCGGCGCCGTCTTTGCTCTGGTGATCGGCCTCACCTGGTTTGGCGTCGAATCCGCCTACGGGTATCTGCTCTGGTCCGGCATGGGGGCCCTGCTCGGCAACCTCATCGTGCTGGGCCTCGGCCTCATGGTGGGGCGCTCCAACCCCCTCAAGCTCATCCTGGTAGGGGTCGCCCTCTCCGCCACCTTCGGCGGTCTTTCCAACTTCCTGTTGCTCTCCAACCGGGTGGTGCTGGAGCAGTTCCGCTTCTGGAACTTAGGGTCCCTTGCCGCCTCCAGTCTGGAAGCGGTACTCACCGTGGTCCCATTCGCCCTGGCCGCCCTGCTGCTGACCCTGGCGCTCTGTCGCCCTCTCACCCTGATGCAGATGGGGGATCACCAGTCCAGGGCCCTCGGCATCCGCCCCACCCGGGTGCGGATCGGCGTGCTCTTGGCCGCAACGCTCTTCACCGCCTGCGCCATCGCCATCGCCGGTCCCATCGGCTTTGTCGGCTTCCTCGCCGCCTACTGCGCCCGCCTGGTGGAGCCGGTTCGCCTCGCCATCCAGGTGCGCTTCTCCGCCCTGTTCGGGGTGCTCTTTCTGCTCGGTGCCGATGTGCTGGCCCGCTGGCTTATCCAGCCCTACGAGCTGCCCAACGGCGTCATTCTGGCGCTCATCGGGGCGCCCGTGCTCATCCTGGTGGTGCGCAGCGGCGGCTTCCGCTCCCTGCTGGCCGTCAAATAAGGTGCCACGCCCATGAAGAACTCTCTCTCACTCCCGAGCGGCACCCTCTGCCTTCATCTTGGCAGCCACACCCTGTTGCTGCACCGCCGCGCCTGGCTCATTACCCTGGGGCTCCTGGTCGCCCTCACCCTGCTCTCCCTGATGGCCCTCACCCTGGGTTCCGGCAAGATCACCATGATGGGGGTGATCCAGACCCTGCTCGGGGAGGGAAGCCGACTCGATCAGGTAACCGTCTTCAAGATCCGCCTGCCGCGCCTGTTGGCGGTGCTGGTGGCCGGCGCCGCCATGGGACTCTCGGGCTGCCTGGTGCAGACCCTGGTGCGAAACCGCCTCGCCACCCCGGACATGATCGGGGTCAACGAGGGGGCATCCCTGGCCATCATCATCTTCTCCCTCTATCTGACCCTGGGCAGCTGGCCCTGGTGGGCCGCCCCCTTCGGCGCCCTGTTTGCCGCCGCCGTGCTCTATGCCCTGTGCAACAAGCCGGGGGAGCAGGGCTACCTGTTCGTGGTGATCGGCATCGGGGTCTCGGAGCTGATGAACGCCCTCGGCCAGTTCGTCATGTCCACCCAGTCCCTAGTGCACCTCACCAGCCTCTATCTGTGGAACATGGGCAACTTCGTCGGTCAGGGCTATGGCACCCTGCTACCGGTGAGCCTGCTGCTCCTGCTCATCTGCCCCTGGACCGTCTGTCTCTCCCGATCCCTCGGCGTACTGCGCCTGGGACCGGTGACGGCCAGCACCCTGGGGGTCAACGTGAACCGGGTCCAGCTCGGGGTGCTGGCCCAGGCCATCATAGTCGCGGCCCTTGGCACCGCCATCGGCGGCCCCGTGGTCTTCATCGCCATGGCGGCCCCCATCCTTGCCTCCTGGCTCAGCCGGGATCGCATCGTGCCGCTCTGGATTGCCGCCCTGTGCGGCGCCCTGATGCTGCTCGCCAGCGACACCCTGGTGCGGGTGCTGGCCAGCCCCCACGAGGTGGCCACCGGCATCATGACCCGCATTCTCGGCGGCCTGCTGCTGCTCTTCATCCTGCTCAAAGATCGCCAGAAGGCCGACTGACCATGGCATTCATCCATTTCCAACACAGACCGAGGGCCGCCCGATGACGCTCACCGTGAACCGACTCCAGTTCGGCTACCCGCAAAAGACCATCTTCAAGGAGATCTCCTTCTCCCTCCCCCGGGGCAAGCTGGTGGGGATCGTCGGCCCCAACGGCGGCGGCAAATCCACCCTGCTCAAGCTCCTTGCGGGACAGGAGCAGCCCCGGTCCGGGGAGATCCTGCTCAAGGAGAAGCCACTCGGGGCCTATGGCGCCAAGGCCCTGGCCCGGGAGCTCGCCTATCTGCCCCAGCGCCCCCTGGTCCCCCCGGTATCCTGGTGGAGCAACTGGTGCAATACGGCCGCCATCCCCATCAGGGCTGGTTCAATCAGTGGAGCGAGGAAGATGCCCGCATGGTGGGCTGGGCCCGGGAGCGGATGCAGCTGGACGGCATCTGGCACCAGAGCGCCAGCTCTCTCTCCGGCGGTCAGGCCCAGCGGGTCTGGCTCGCCATGGTGCTGGCCCAGGATGCGGACATCATCTTGCTGGACGAGCCCACCAGCGCGCTGGACATCGGCCACCAGACCGAGGTGATGGAGGCCATCCACCGGGTCGCCGCCGAGGGCAAGACGGTGCTCATCGTCATCCACGATCTCGCCACCGCCGCCCGCTACTGCGACGAGCTGATTGCCCTGGGGGATGGCGCCATCCAGGCCATGGGCCCGGCCCGGGAGGTGGTGACCAAGCCCCTCATCGATCGCCTCTACCAGACCGATGTGGACATACTGCACGCCCCCGGCGACGGAGCCCCCATCATAGTGCCGCGCCGCAGGCCGCACGCCTTTGCCATGAAGCAGCAGGCCTGAGCCCCATCCAAAAACCGCCGAGAGGCGGTTTTTGGATGTTTGCAGCTCGGCGCACCGCCACTCACAGCAGCAGGCTGGTGAGCACCCCGCCCGGCCGTGTTTGCCAGTGCCCTGTTTGCCAATGCAGTGCCTGCCAGTACATTGGCTGCCAGTAGAGCGTACAGCGCCAACCGGCAGGCAGTGTCGGGGTCAGCGAGTCCACGAGTTCGAGGGTGAGGGTCTGCTCCGTCATGGTCAGCCAGCGGGCATCGAGAAAATCAAAATAGCGCCCCACCTTGGGGTAGAGCGCCTTGAACAGGCTCTCCTTGGCCGAAAAGATCAAGGTGAGCGCCTCAGCCCTGCTCAGGCCGATGGCAGGGGCAGCGGCCGCCAGCCGGGCCCACTCCTCCCCGCTGGCAATGCCGGGCCAGAGCTCGCTCGCCTGCCCCTCTGCCAGCCAGCCCTCCAGATCCAGCCCCATCCCCGCCCGGCCGGGGCGCGCCGCACACAGGGCCATGCCGCGCCCTTGCAACAGGCTGTGGCTGATGCTGCCCTCAAACCCCGCAGGCCAGCAGGGTTCGCGGGCGTTGCCGATGGCCACGGGGTGCTCCGCGAGGTTGAAGGGGCGCAGGGCTTCGCGGGCCGCAAGACGCCCCGCCAGAAACTCCCCCAGCCGCTTGGGGGCCGCGCGCTGCAAGCTGGCGGGCAGTACCATGCCGGCCGCATCGTAACAGGCCGGGGTGAAGGCGGCGGGGTCAAAGCAGACCCGTTGCAGCGCCAGATGCGCCGCGCCGGGCAGCGGCAGGCTGTCGGCCTGCACGATAAAGCGGTCCAGTGAACAGGCTGGCGCGGTGGCAATGAACATCACAAAGGGCCCTTGGTGGATGAGCCCGCATGGTAGCAAATTGCTCCCTCCACACACCACAAACACAAATGACAATTCTTATCATTTGAATTTGTGGTAGCATGATTTCGCCCGTTTGGGACCCAGTGTTCCACTGATTTCACCAAGAAGGATGTAACGATGAAGATCTCCTCTCCCCTGGCTGCCGTGCTGATGCTGGCCAGCCTGGTCGGCTTCCAGGCACAGGCCGGCAGCGAGACCCGTCAGGTGACCGATGCCGACGGCAAGACCCAGGTTGTACCGGCCCAGCCCAAGCGGGTGGTGGTACTGAGCGAAATCGATCTGGACAGCGCCCTGACCCTGGGGCTGCAACCGGTCGGCACCGTCAATGGGCGCGGCCAGTCCACCCTGCCCCGCTATCTGCTGGACAAGGCGGGCAAGGAGATCGCTGTGGTCGGGGATCTGGACAACCCCAATCTGGAGACCCTCATCGATCTGGAGCCGGACCTCATCCTCACCGGCCAGACCAAGCCCGAGCTGCTGGCCCTGCTCAAGGAGATCGCCCCCACCGTCGTCACCGGCAACTGGGGCGAGCCCTGGAAAACCGTGTTCGGTCGCAGCGCCGACGCGATGAACCGGGGGGCCGAGGCCAAGGCGTTCCTCACCCGGTATGAGGCCCGCCTGGCAGAGGCCCGCAGCAAGCTCGCCCAGCATCAGGGGGAACAGATGAGCATAGTGCGCTGGAACCCCAAGGGGCCGAGCTACATGCACGGCGGCACCTTTGCCAGCAGCGTGGTCACCGAGATGGGGCTCACCCGACCCTCCCACCAGATTGGCGACAAGAGCCCCCACTCCCCGGCCCTGAGCCTCGAATCCCTCAACCTGCTGGACGGTGACTGGCTGGTGATCGGCACCCTCAGCACCAGCGGGGATGCGGTGGATGCCATGAAGCAGGCCGAGCAGACCCCGGCCTTCCAGCAACTCGGCGCCATCAAGGGCAAGCGCTTCGGCGCCGTCGACGGGTCGCTGTGGACCTCCACCGGCGGCCCCCAGGCGGCCCTCAAGGTGATCGACGACGTCGAGCGCCTGCTCACCAAACCGGATGCCGCCCCCATCGCTCACTAAGCCCCCTCGGTTTACAGCCAACAAGAAGCCCGCATGATGCGGGCTTCTTTTTTATCCATCGCTCTTACCGTCCGGCAAGGCCGCCTACTCGGGCAAGGGCAGCGCCTTTCTGTCGAGCTTGCCGCTCCCGGTCTTGGGCAGGGCATCCAGCAGGATGAGCCGCGCCGGCACCATGTAGTGCGGCAGCGTCGCCTGCAACCCCTTGCGCAGGGCGAGGCGATTGAGGATCACCCCGCTTTTCGCCTCCACGTAGCCCACCAGCATGGCCTCGTCCCCCTCTCCCACCAGACGCACCGCTGCCTCCTGCACCCCGGCCTGGCGGCGCAGTCCCGCCTCCACCTCGCCGAGCTCGATGCGAAAACCGCGCAGCTTGATCTGATCGTCGCGCCGCCCCAGATAGAGGAAGCGGTCCGCCCCAAGGAGGCGCACCCGATCACCGGTGCGATAGAGGCAATGGGTGGCAAGGCGCAGGAAGGCGGCGCTGGTCAAGGCCGGCTTGCGCCAGTACCCCTCGCACAGGGCCGGGCTCTCGATGCAGAGCTCGCCGCACTCTCCCTCTGCCACCGGCTGCCCCGCCTCGTCCAGCACCCAGTGCCGATAGCCGGGCAGGCTGTGGCTGATGGTGATCTGCCCGCCAACCGGCGGCCAGCGCACCTCGCTCACCAGGGACCAGACGGTAGCCTCGGTCGGCCCATAGCAGTTCCACAGCCGCCGGGTGCGGGCACAGAGCTGCTCGGCCAACCCTGAGTCCAGCGCCTCGCCACCGCACAGGGCGGTGAGGGTATTGCGCCCCTGCCAGCCAGCCTTGAGCAACATACGCCAGCAGGCCGGGGTGGCCTGCAGCCAGTTGATGGAGGGATCGGCCTCGAGCAGCGCCAGCATCCCCAGGGGATCCTTGTTGTGCTCGCCGCCGGCCACCGTGAGCCGACCACCGCCCCAGAGCGGCCCCAGCATCTCCAGCAGGGAGATGTCGAAGGCCGGGGTGGTGATGAAGAGCCAGTGGCAGCCAGGTGAAAGCCCGAGCCGCTCACGGATCCCGTCGAGGAAGCAGAGCAGGGCCCGCCGGCTGATGACCACCCCCTTGGGCTCGCCGGTGGAGCCCGAGGTGAACATCATGTAGGCAGCCAGGGCATCATCCACCTGGGGCCAGGAAACACCCCCTGCCGCTGCTGGCCCGTCGAGGGTGCGCAGCGGACAGCCGAAGGCGGGAGCTGGCCTGTCGCCGTCGCAGATCACCGCCGACAGGCGCGCCTGGCGGGCGATCCCCTGCAGCCGCTCCACCGGAAAGTCCGGCTCAAGGGGCACGAAGGTGAGACCGAGGCGCAGGCAGGCCAGCAGGCTGGCCACCAGATCGGGGCTGCGGGAGAGATAGAGGCCAACCCGCTCCCCCACCGCCAGCCCCTGCAAACGGGCGGCAATCTCGCCGACCCTGGCATTGAGCGCGCCGTAGCTAAGCCACTGTTCATCTGATCCGCCCTCACTGATGCCCTCCCCGCCCATGCGAATGGCGGGGGCGAGCGGGCTGGCGGCCAGACAGGCCGCCAGCCGCGCACCCAGGTTGGCCGCGCCCTCACGGGGGCCGGCCGGGTTTGCACGAGCGGAGCCTTATGCTTGATGGTCACCGTCATAGCGCGGCCTCCGTTTGGCGCACCAGCCAGTGCCGATAGAGCCGGCTGGGGGATGGGTGGGCTTTGAGCGTCTGCAGGGTAAGTGGCGCCCGATCCTGCGCGAACGCCTCGTTGAGGGCCGCCAGCAGGGCGAGTTGCTGCACCGAATCTACCCCCAGATCCATCAGGGTTTGTTGCCAAATGCCGGGCACGCCGCACTGGCGCTCCCACAGGGCCACCAGCACGCGGGCCTCGGCCGGCGGCTGAGCCAGGCTGGGCTCCGCCCTGGTGGCTACCACCTGCGGCATCACCGGGGACTGTACCGCCGCCACGCTGGCCGGCTGGCTCAGATCCGCCTGTGCTAGCCAGGCGAGTTCGGCCAGCCAGTCAGCCAGCACCGCCTCGGCCCGGGCCTCGGGGATCTGCTCGCCATCGAACTCGAGGCGCAGTTGGAGCGTCTCGCCCCGGCTGCTGACCACCAAGGAGAGCGGCAGCTCCACCTTCTCCACCACGGCGCCAAAGCGCGGCACCAGCTGGTGAGGTTCGGGGGCGGCAGGGGCCGCCGGCATGGGGTAGTTCTCGAACACGAACAGGCTCTGGAACAGACGTGCCCGGCCTTTGGTCAGTGCCGCCAGCGACTGGGTGCCGTGCTCATTGAGTGCCATCAGGTCGGTCTGCAACCGGGCGATATGCTCGGCCAGGGTCAACTCGGTGTGCCACACCAGGGCCAACGGCAGGCTGTTGATATAGAGCCCGACGCTCGCGGTGATCCCCTCGATGGGGTAATCCCGGCCCGGGGTCACGTTGCCCACCAGGGTGACGGCATCGCCAGAGCAGCGTGCCAGCAGACGGTGCCAGGCATATTGGGCCAACAGGCCCGCGGTCACGCCAAGCTCGCGGGCACGATGGGCGAGCAAGGTCGCCACCTCGGCCGGCAACGACGTGGCGCACACCGCCGGTCGCTGCTGGGTATGGCGCCCGCTTGCGCCAGCGTCCAGCGTCACCCCGAACAGGCAGGCGAGATCGTTAGGCGTTGCCAAGAGCTCGCCCCGCCCCTGCCAGTAGGTCTCGGCGCTGCGGGTTTGGCTGGCGATATGGCGGCCAAATTCGAGCCAGGCGGTATCCGGCTCGCGCTGCGGCAACAGGCCATTCATCAGCGCCTGATAGCCGCGATGCAAGGAACCCAGCAACACGGGGCCGCTCCAGCCATCCAGCACGCCGTGATGGGCGCTGAAGATCACCTTGTGGTGATCGGGAGCCAATTTGAAGCAGACAAGGCGCAGCAGGGGCGCCTGCTCCAGCGGGATCGGGCGGGCCAGATCCTGCTCGCGGTAGGCCTGGACCCGTGTCTCTGCATTTTCCACTTCAGACAAGTCCTCATAGTGGAATGGCAACTCGGCATGCTTGAGGATGCGCTGGAGCGCAACCCCGTCCGCCAGCACCAGTTCGCTGCGAAGGGCCGGCCTGCGGGCAATCTGCCCCTGCCAGGCCTGACGGTAGACCGCCACGTCCAGCGGCTGGTGATAGGCGATCTCGGTCTGCAGGTGATAGGCGTGATCCCGGGGCGCCAGCGCCCTGTGATGGAACATGCTCTGCTGAAGCGAGGTCATGGGCAGCAGGGTCTCCACCTCGCGCCCGTTCAGCACCCGATCGAGCGCGCTTTGCGAGAGGCCAAGCCCCGGGAAGTCGCTCGGGGTATGGCGCGGGGCCTTCACCGCGCAGCAGTGCTCCACCAGTGCCGTCAGGTTGTCCGCCAGCCGCGCCATCAGGGCGTCGCTCGCCTGCTGGTTGAGGGCGCCCACCTGACGCAGGGTGAGGCGGCCATCAAACACGCCACCGTGCAGACTGACCAGCTCGCGCGGCAGGTTGTCAGGGGAGCTGGGTGCCCCCGGCGCCATCGACAGAGGCTGCCAGGGCTGAGCAGCCTCGCCCTGATGGCTGACCCCCAGATAGTTGAAGACGATCAGGGCTTCGGGCAGTGCCCAGCCACGTGGGTGGTGCAGTCGCAGGGCGTTGAAGCCCACCCCTTTGTCCGGCACGGCGCGCAGCTGCTCCTTGGTGGCGCAGACCAGCGCGTCCCACTCCTTGGCATCCGCCAGTGCCAGCGGGTAGGTGCTGGTGAACCAGCCCAGGGTACGGCTCACGTCGAGTTCCGCATCGATGGCCTCACGGCCGTGCCCTTCCAGCATCACGCAATGACGTGCGCCATAACCCAGCTCGCTCAGGGTGCGGGTCAGTGCCGCCAGCAGCAGGTCGGGCACCCGGGTGAAGTAGGCCTGGTTGGCGGTGTCGATAAGACGAGCCGTGGTCTCCTGACTCAGTTGCAGCAGGCTGGCGGCGGCGCGGCCATCGGCGGCGCGCGCCGTTTCCAGCAGGTGACCCTGGCTGCCTTCCCCCTGAGCCAGCCAGAAGCCAAGCTGTTCCTCTTCCCGTTTGGCGTAGGCCGCGAGCCCCTCGCCCCACTGGCGATAGCTGCTGCCCTTGGCGGGCAGCGGCTCGCCCCTGCTCACCCGGGCCAGATCCTCGGCCAGAATGCGCCAGGAGACGGCATCGATCACCAGGTGATGGAAGGCGAGGAAGAGCCCCTCCACCGTCTCGCCCTCCCGCGCACCTTCCAGAGAGAGATTGCGCAGGCGGGCCCAGGCCAGGGTGTGGCCGGTGGCAGGGTCGAGCTCTCCCTGCAGCTCGGTCAGGCGGGCTTGCAGCTCAGCCTCATCGAGATTGGCGGCATCCAGGGTCGGCAGCGGCGGCAATGGCAGTTCGGCCAGATAGCGCTGGCCGGTCGGGGTCACCGCCAGACGCAGGGCATCGTGGTGCTGGCGCAGGGCATTCAGCCAGCCGCGCAGAGCCTCATCGTCCACCCCGGCCGGCAGGCGCAGGATCACCCCCTGGTTCCAGTGACCGGACTTGGCAAAGCCCTGCTCGAAGAACCAGTGCTGAATGGGGTGGAGCGGAAACTCGCCGGTCAGGCTGCCCTGCTCGCTCCTGTGGCTGACGGCCTGCTGCTGGCCGAGCTGGCGGCAGAGGCGGCGCACCGTCTTGGCTTCGAACACGTCCTTCACGCTGCAGTGCAGCCCCGCATCCCGCAGCCGGGTGGTGAGCTGGATGCTGAGGATGGAGTCACCGCCCAGACGGAAGAAGTCATCCTCTACCCCGAGCGGTTGCTTGAGCACCCCTTGCCAGATGGCGAGCACGGTCTGCTCCAGTTCGTTTTGCGGCTCGCCCTTGCTCTGCTGCCAGACGATGGCAGGCAGGCGGCGCAAGTCCAGCTTGCCGTTGGGGGTGAGCGGCATCTCGGGCAGCCAGCAGAGGCGCGCCGGCACCATGTATTCGGGCAGGCACTCGCCGGCTCGCTGCAGCAGGGCGTCGCCGTCGGGCTCCCTTGCCCCGGCCTGCAAACAGGCGTAAGCGAGCAGGCGACCCTCCTGCACCACCACCTTGATCTGGCGGATGACCGGGCACAATTCGGCAAGCCGGGTCTCTATCTCACCCGGCTCGATACGATAGCCGCGCAGCTTGATCTGCTCGTCTATCCGGCCCAGATACTGGATGTTGCCGTCGCGGCGCAGCAGGGCCCGATCGCCGGTGCGATAGAGGCGATGGGTACGATCCTCCGCCAGCGCCAGCTCGATAAAGGCCTCCTGGGTACGCTCTGGCAGATTGAGATAGCCGCAGGCCAGCCCCAGCCCCGCCAGGCAGAGCTCGCCTGGGACCCCCACCGGGCAGAGGTTACCCGCCTCGTCCAGGATCAGCGCCTTCAGGTTGTTGACGGGGCTACCTATGGTGATGGGCGCCCCCGGAGTGAGCTGCGCGCAGAGCGCGGTGACGGTGCACTCGGTCGGGCCGTACATGTTGAATAGCGCCACCCGCTCTCCCCAACGCTCCACCAGGCTGCTCGGGCACGCCTCGCCGCCAAAGCCGATGGCCTTGAGGGAACCGAGATCCGCCGGTGGCAGCAGGTTCGCGAGCAGGGCGGTCGGCAAAATCATATGGCTGGCGCCCTTGCTGATGGCGGCAGCGATCACCCCTTCCCCCGGCTCGCCGAAGTGCAGGGCCGCGCCGCAGTACAGGGGCAGCAAGCTGGTCATGTTGCCGGCATCAAACGAGAGGGACATGCAGTTGAACATGGCCCCGTTATGATCAATGGCGATGCGATCACCGTGATCCGCCATCAGGTTGACCAGGCTGCCCTGCTCCACCATGACCCCCTTGGGCAGGCCGGTGCTGCCGGAGGTGTAGATGATCTGGGCCAGCATGGCGGCGTCCCGAGGCAGTGCGGGCGTGCTGGTTGGCATCTTGTCCAGCGCCAGCTGGTGCAGGTTGTGATACTGGGCACCCGTGCCCACCAGCGCCTCGGCAAGCCGCGGGTCCGGCACGCCACCCAGCACCAGGCTGATGGCTGCATCGCCAAGGATATGGGCCAGCCGCTCGGCGGGATAGGCAGGATCGAGGGGCACATAGGCCGCCCCCGCCTTCCAGCAGGCGAGCAGTGCGATGGCAAAGGCGACATCCCGTCTGGCCTGGATGCCGATGGCGGCGCCCGGGGTAACGCCACAGGATTGCAGCCAGTGGGCCAACTGGTTGGCACGCACCTCCAGCTCGCCATAGGTCAACGATTGCGCGCCCTCGCTCACCGCCAGCGCGTCCGGCAACTGAATAGCGCGCCGCTCGATATGACAGAGCAGGGTGTCGCGGCTCGGGTAGTCTTGCGGCAAGTCGGCAAGCTGTGCGGCCAGCGCGGCCTGGTCGGTGCCCGCTTCCAGCGGTAGTTGCCAGATGTCGGTCTCGGGGGCCGCCACCACGGCGCGCATCAGGTGCAGCAGGCGATCGGCATAAGCCTGGATGGTCTCTCGCTCGAACAGGGCGGTGGCAAACAGCCAGTCCACCCGGACGGAGTCCATCAGCTCGGTCACCTTGACCGATATGTCGGTCTTGGCCGGCAGCACAGGCGAGGTCTCCTCCACCAGCTGGCAGCCGGGGATGAGATCGTTGAAGTCCACCTTGGCCTGATAGACCAGCATGATCTGGAAGATGGGGTTGATGGCGGTGGTGCGATCGGCGCCGATGGCCTCGGCCAGCGCCTCGAAGCGGTAGAGCTGGTGATCAAAGGCCGCCAGATCCTCCTCCCGGCACTGCTGCAGATAGTCGACAAAGCTGGGCTTGCCGCTGAGTTGAGTGCGCAGCACCAGGGTATTGACGAAAAAGCCCACCAGCGACTCGATCTCGTGGCGCTCACGATAGGCGAGCGGGGTGCCGATCACCACCTCCTTCTCGCCGCTCTGGCGCACCATCAGCAGGGCAAACAGGGCGTGCAGACCGATAAAGTTGGAGGTGCTGTGGCGTTGGCAGAGGCGCTTGAAGCTCTCCCACTGGTCGCTCTCGATGGTGGAGAAGACCAGCTCGCCGCCGCTGTCCTGATGGGCCGGGCGCGGCTTGTCGAGCGGCAGACCGTGAACCTCGGGGCTGCCACCGAGTCGATCGACCCAGAACGGCTTGAACTCGGCGTGATAATCGAGAAAACGGTCCGAGTTGAACCAGCGGGCATAGTCGATGTAGGTGAGCGGCAGCTCGCTCACCTGCAGGGGCTCGCGGTTCTGATGGGCAAGAAAGGCGCGCTTGAGATCCGCGAACATGTTCTTGACCGACCAGCCGTCGGAGATGATGTGGTGCTGGGTGATCAGCAGCACGTGCTCGCGGCTGCCCAGCCGAATAAGGTGCACCCGGCTGAGATCCCCCCGGGTCAAGGAGAAGGGGCGTCCAATCTCTTCCCGCACCCGGTGGGCCACATAGGCCTCGCGCTCGGCAATGGGCTCTGCGCTCACATCCTCAATCTGCAACGTGAAGGGCGTATGGGGCAGGATCTCCTGCGCCCCCCTGCCCGCCTCGTCCTTGATGAAGCGGGTGCGCATGCTGGGGTGGCGGGCAAACAGGTGGTCGAAGGCAAACTCCAGCGCCGCCGTGTCCAGCTCTCCCTTGACGCGAAAATAGACCGGCATATTGTAGAGGTGGGAGGCCTCCTCGTACTGCTCGATAAACCAGAGCCCGCTCTGGGACGAGGAGAGCGGCCCCTGCCGGGCGCCCTCGGCGGCGATAGGTTCTTCGAAGGCGGCACGGGCCGCCAGGCAGCGCACCAGCTCATCCTTGTGGGCCTTGATGGTGGCACCGATGGCCGGCGTCACCGCCTCCTTGCTCGACTGGGAGATAAGCTGACCTTTGTCGTTCAGAGCCAGCTTGACCCCCTGCCGTTCCAGCTGTTTCAACAGCAAAATCATATTGTTCATCTGTTTCTCAAGCCTCAGGCACTCAGGGTGGCGCCGCCGTCGACGACCAGATCCTGCAGCGTGATGTGGCTGGCCAGATCCGAGGCCAGGAAGAGGACGGTATGGGCGATCTCCGCCGGGGTGGCGACCTTGCGCAGGGGGATGCCGAGCTTGAACTGCTCCGGCAACCCGGCAATGGTGCGGGCCATGGCCTCCTCGCTTGGCAGCATGCCGCGCAGCATGGGGGTATCCGTCGAGCCCGGCGACACCAGGTTGGCGCGCACGCCGAAGGGGGCCAGCTCCAGCCCCACCGTCTGGGTCAGGCTGGTGACCGCCGCCTTGGAGGCGCAATAGGCCGCCATCTGCATGCGCGGCACATGGGCGGCGTTGGAGCCGATGGTGACGATGGCACCGCGCTGCTGCCCCTTGAAGTGGGGCACCAGGGCCCGCAGCAGATAGAAGACGCCGCTGGCGTTGACCGTCATGCAGTCGTGCCAGTCGTCATCGCTCAAGGCGTCGGTGGGGCCGAGGCGCAGCACTCCGGCCCCGTTCACCAGCACATCGAGCCCGCCGTCTGCCAGCAGCGCTGCGCAGCAGGCGTTGACCGCCTTCGAGTCGCCAATATCGAGCAGCCGGGTGGCATAGGGGTAATCGGCTTCGGGAAACGCCAGATCCAGCCCCACCACACAGGCGCCGGCTGCCACGAACTGCGTCGCCACCTCGCGGCCGATGCCGCGCCCTGCTCCGGTCACCCAGACCCGCTTGCCAGTGAAATCAAAGGCCATTGCTTGTTGCTCCTTATCCATCACCACACCATCTCCACGCTCTCTTCGTCCTCGGAAAGCAGGCCGTCGAGGAAACGGCAGAAGTCGTCCAGGCGCGGGTGATCGAACACGTCGGAGACCTTGACCTGCACCCCGAACTCGGCGCCGAGCCGGTTGACGATCTGAATGGTCTGCAGGGACTGGCCCCCCAGTTCGAAGAAGTTGTCCGTGGGCGCCATGGTGGCCAGCCCAAGGATCTGCTGCCAGATAGTGCCGACCCGGTTCTCGGTCTCGCTGCCCAGGGTCAAGGCTTCGCCGCCCGCCTGGTAGGCGGCCAGCAGGGCCTTGCGATCCAGCTTGTTGGAGCCGGTGCGGGGCAGCTGGTCATAGTGGCGATAGTCGGTGGGGATCATGGCGGCAGGCAGCACCTTGGCCAGCTGCGCCTTGATGACCCGGCTGTCGCGCTCCGACCCCGCCACGAAGGCCACCAGCCGGCGCACGCTGCCGATGCTCACCCCCTGCACGCACGCCTCGTCCACCCCCGGCAGGGCCAGCAGCTGGGCCTCCACCTCGCCGGGCTGGATGCGATAGCCGCTTATCTTGAATTCGTTGTCGCGCCGACCAAGGTAGACCAGCCGGCCATCCACCAATCGCACCCGATCGCCGGTGCGGTAGACAGGCATCTGCTCCGCCCCAACACGGAGGGTATCGAAACTACCTTGCACGTCCCCCACGTAGCCGTTGGCCAGCTGCGGGCCGAGCAGCACCAGCTCCCCCTCCTCGGCGGGTTGCTCCCCCGCCCCCAGAATGAGCGCCTGCATGCCGGGCAGCGGCAGGCCGATGGGCAACTGGGCCTGGCTCGGGTCTTCCCGCTGCAGCTCCTGGGTGGTCACCACCACTGTGGTTTCGGTGGGGCCGTAGGTGTTGAAGAGGCGCACATCGGAGCGGCCCTGGCGCTGCCACTGGGCCAACTGCTCGGGGTAGACCGCCTCGCCGCCGATAATGACGGTGGTAAGCCCGGCAGGAATATGGGCCTGGCCCGCCGTCAGCGCCACCACCCACTCGTTCCAGAACGCGGTAGGCAGGTCGAGGTGGGTGATCCCCATCTGCTCCACCCCGGCCGCGAAGGCGGGCATGGATTCGAGCAGGGCGTCGGTGCGCAGCACCAGGGTGGCACCGGCGCTCAAGGTGGCGAACACCTCCTCGATGCTGGCGTCGAAGTTGAAGGGGGCGAATTGCAGCATCCGCGCGTCTTCATCGAGGTGATAGCGGCAGCGGGCCGCAGCGGCGAAGTGATCCAGGGCGCCGTGGCTCACCGCCACCCCCTTGGGCAGGCCGGTGGAGCCCGAGGTGAACATCAGGTAGGCGACGGCGCAACCGGCGGCCGGCTGGTTGAGCCGATCGCCACTCACCAGATCCCCCGCCAGCAGGGTGCGCCCCTCAAACAGGCTGGCCAGCTTGTGGCGGTACTCGGCCTGGGTGATCAGGGTCTTGACCTCCCCCAGCCGCAGAATATGGCCCTGGCGCTCCAGCGGCTGCTCGGGATCGAGGGGCACATAGACGGCGCCCGCCAGCAGCACCGCCAGCTGGGCGAAGATGGCCTGGGGGGTGCGGGCCAGCATGACCCCCACCTTGTCGCCGGGGGCGACGCCTTCGGCCTGCAAGGCGGCCGCCATCTGTTCGGCTCTGGCCAGCAGCGCCTCGTAGCTGAAGCGGGCCTCTCCCTGCGCCGTGCGCTGAATCAAGGCAATCTTGTCCGGGGTCTGGGCGGCGAAGTGGCAGAGCGCCTCCAGCACAGGCCGCGTCTTGATCACTTCATGGGTGGGGCCGGCGATCAGGGCCCTGGCCCGCTGCTCCGCCAGCCAGTCGGCCTTGAGCGTCCCCAGGGTCTGGGCGGGCTCGGCCAGCCAGCGTCCCAGCAGGGCAAACAGGGTATCGGCGATGGCTGCCAGATCCGCCTGACAGTAGCAGCCGGGGTTGGCGTCCAGATCCAGTCTGGGCTGACCATCGACGCCGACCTGCACCTCGATGGTGAGATCCTCCACCGGGCCGGCGCTGATGTTGAGAATATGGGCAGATAGCGGCCCGAAGCGGCGAGCGTGATCGAACGGCATGATGTTGACCAGCGGGCCGAACAGGCGTTTGTCGCCCCCCACCAGGCCAAGGTCGCGACGCAGCAGCTCGTAGCGGTAGTGCTGGTGTTTGCGCACCCCGCGCTTGGCCTTGGCCACGGCGCCGGCGGCTCCCGCCAGATCCAGCTCTTCACCAAGCGCGAGAGCCAGGGGGGTAATGTTCATCTGCATGCAGGGCACGGTCAGGGACGCCGAGCCGATGCGGTTCATCATCATCAGGCCGAGCAGGGTCTTATCCTGGCCGCTCGACAGCGACAGCTGGGCCGAGAGGCCGGCCAGCAGCAGATCGGGCCAGCCCAGCTTGTGCTCGTCGGCAAAGCCGGTCAGGGATTGCCAGAGCGCCGCCGGCAGCGGACGGCTCTCGCGGATAAATTCGGCGGCAATCGGCGCCCGTAACGAGCCAAATGATGTCACCTCGGGCCAGCCTTGCAGTTGCTCCTGCCAGAAGGCGCGGGCGGCGGCGTTCTTGCCGCTCTGCTCACGGCTCGCCTCTTCGGCCAGCACCTCAGCCAACGAGCCGAAGGGGGATGGGGAGTTCATCTCACCGGCCAGCCCCTCTGCATACAGCTCGGCGATGCGCTGGAACAGCAAGGTGGTACCAAAGCCATCCAGCGCGATGTGGTGCACGCAGCTGTAGAGGTAATCGCGGCCGGGGCCGCGCAGCAGGGCGAAACGGCAGGGCGCTTCTTGGGTCAACTCGAACGGGCGGCGCAGATCGGCCCAGGCCCAGGCGCGGGCCAGCGTCTCGTCATCGCGCTCGAGGGAGACCTCTTCATAGGCCAGGGGCAGCTCGGCCGGGACGAAGCAGACCGCCTCCTTATCGTCTTCGAAGTGGCCCTTGAGCGCCTCGCACTCCCCCACCGCCTTGGCAAGGGCCGCGGCCAGCACGGCCGCCTCGACCTTGCCGTCGAAGGCGATGCACTCGGCGGTGTTGAACATCGCCTTGTCGTCGTTCAGCAGATGTCCGGACCAGAGCCCCTGCTGAGGTATGGTCAAGGGGAAGCGGTTCATGGGGTCACCTCCAGCGCCTGGGCTGCCAGCCTGGCCTCGATCAGGCGCCACCAGCCGTTGAGGGTCGGCAACTTGGCGAGATCCACGAAGCCGAGCTCGACCCCGGCGGCGCGCCACTCGGTGAGCAGGGCCATGATCCGCACCGAATCCAGACCGTAGTCGATGAGGTTCTCATCGGGGTCAAACTCATCTTCGTCCTCGTCGATATGACTCAGCAGCCGCGCCTTGAGCCCCTCATACGTCAGCAACGGATTGCTCTGGACGGCAGAAGCGGCAACCGGCGCAAGGGCCAGCACCTCCTCGCAGCGGATCACCTTGCCGCAGCGGGTCGCCACGTAGTCGAGCGCCATCTGGTGGTCGGCCAGGGAGAAGTCCGCCACCCCGTCCGCCAGGAAGAAGGGCTGGATGTCGCGCATGAAGGCGTCGCAGGCGGTCATCATGCAACCGATATGGCCGTAGATGCCGCCGATGATCAGCTGATCCCGCCCCAGCGCTTTGAGCATCTGCTCGAGCTCGGAGCGCTGGAAGGCGCTGTAGCGCCACTTGACCAGCACGGTGTCGTCCCGCTCCGGGCGCAGGGCTGCCACCACCTGCTGCTGCTCGGGCCGTTTGTTGAGCCCCGGGCCCCACATGTCGTTGAGCAGGGCGCGATCCTCAGGGGATTGATCCTTGGGCTGGGCGGTGTAGAAGACCGGGATGCCGAGGGCCTTGCACTGCTTGCGCACGGCGGCCAGGCGCTCGGTGAGCGCCGCGATCAACGGGCTGTTTTCGCCATAGAAGGCGGTGAAGTACTCCTGCATGTCGTGGATCAGCAGGGCGGCGCGCTTGGGATCCAGAGACCAGTCGACCTTGTTGGCCTTCCACTGGCTGGGTATGGCGTAATTGTTCAGGGTTGGGATTGCCATAACGTCATGATTCCTTTTTAGTTTTATGCTGTTGTCAGGGGCTGGTTGGCGGCGATGGCGTGCGCAATGCGCGCCCGCAGCCCCTGCTTGTCAATCTTGCCCACCGCCGTCATGGGCAGGGCGTCCAGAGTTTCGAAGCGGTCGGGCAGCTTGAAGTCCGCCACCCCGCGCTCGCGCAGAAACTTGCGCAAGGCCAGCGGCTTCAAGGCGGGATCCGTGCTGACGATGAAGGCGCAGCTCTTCTCCCCCATGGCGCTGTCGGGCATGGAGACCAGGGCCGCATGGGTGATGGCAGGGTGGTGCAGCAGCTGGTTTTCCACCTCTTCCGCCGCGATCTTCTCGCCTCCCCGGTTGATCTGATCCTTCTGCCGCCCCACCACGGTGAGGTAGCCATCGGCATCCTGTACCACCAGATCGCCGGAGCAGTAGAAGCCCTCGGCATCAAACACCCGGGCGTTGTGGGCCGGGCTCTGGTAGTAGCCGCGGAAGGTATAGGGGCCGCGGGTGTGCAGGGCGCCAGGCTCGCCGGGGGCAACCGGATTGCCCGCCTCATCGAGGATGCGCACCTCGTCGTCCGGGCTCATGGGGCGGCCCTGGGTGTGAATGACCTTCTCGTCGGGATCAGAGAGCCGGGTGTAGTTGACCAGCCCTTCCGCCATGCCGAACACCTGCTGCAGCCGGCAGCCGAGCAGCGGCCCAATCTTGCTGGCCACCGCCTCCCCCAGCTTGGCGCCGCCCACTTGCAGCAAGTCGAGGCTCTCGAGCTGAATGCGCGCAGTGGGGTCCGCTTCCGCTGCCTGCAGCCAGAGCGAGACCGCCGGCGGCACCAGCGAGGTGAGGTTGACCCGGTGGCGGGCGATCAGCGGAAAACAGCTGATGGGGCTGGGGTCGGGGGCGAGCACCACGGTGCCGCCTGCCTCGAACACCCCCAGGGCGCCCGGGGAGCTCAGGGGGAAATTGTGGGGCGCCGGCAGGGCGCACAGATAGCGGGTATGGGAGCCGAGGCCGCAAATTTCGTTGCTGCGGCGCACGCTGTACAGGTAATCGTCATGGGTGCGCGGGATAAGCTTGGGGGTGCCTGTGCTGCCACCGGAGAGCTGGAAGAAGGCCACCTCGTTCGCCGGGGTCGGGGCAAAGGAGACGGATGGGGAGCTCCCCTCATCCCCCTCGCCGAGCCAGCGAGCCAGCCCCAGCTCCCCCCCATCGCCATCCAGCAGCACCAGCTCGGCACCGATGGTTGTCAGCAGCTCGCTCTCGCGTCCCTTGCTCGCAAACAGCGGGTGGGTCAGCGAGCCGACAAAGAGGCGCGGAGTGATCTGCTCGGCATAAGAGAGGAGCTCCAGCCGGTTGTGGCTAAAGAGCGCGTTGACCGGCGCAATGCCGGCCTTGAGCAGGGCGAAGAACACCAGATAGAACTCGGCCACGTTGGGGAGTTGCACCAGTGCGGTGTCCCCCACCCCCAGGCCGTGGCGGGCAAGATTTGCGGCCAGCCGGCTCGAGGCGGCGTCCAGCTCACGATAACTGAAGCGGCGCTCGCCGCAGAGGATGGCCTCGGCGTCAGGTGCCAGCTCGCACTGACGCGCCAGCATGGCGGTCAGCGGCTCGCCGCGCCAATAACCCTTGGCGCGGTACAGCTCCGCCAACTCTTCGGGCCAGCGGGTATAGGGCAGGAAGCGGTTGGACTGGGTCATTGTGCCACCTCCAAATCCAGGCCCAGGGCCTTGAGCATGGTCCCCAGCTTGGTGCCGGTCTCGGCCCACTCCATGGCGGGATCCGAGCCCGCGACGATGCCGGCGCCGGCAAACAGCTCCACTTGATGGCCATCGAGCACGCCACAACGGATCACCACGGCCCACTCGCCGTTGCCCTGGTTGTCGCACCAGCCAACGATGCCGCTGAACAGGGCGCGCCGGAAGGGCTCCTGCTCGCGGATGAACTGGCGGGCCAGATCAGTGGGATAGCCGCACAGGGCCGGGGTGGGATGCAGCTGGCAGGCCAAGGAGAGCACCGATGCCTCGCCGCCATTGAGCCGGCCAGCGATGGGGGTGCCCAGATGCCAGAGGGTATCTGTGCTCATCAACGAGGGATGAGCGGGGATCGCCAGCTCGCGGCAGTGGGGGGTCAGCACCCGGCGGATTTCGTCGATCACCAACTTGTGTTCATGCTGATCCTTGCGAGAAGCCAGCAGATCCCGGGCCACCATTTCGTCTTGCGCCGGTTCGCTCGCCCGACGGGCGGAACCCGCCAACGGGTGGGTGAACACCTCTCCCCCGCTGACCCGCAGCAGCAGCTCCGGACTGGCACCGAGCAGTCGGCGACCCTGGCCGAGCGGCAGGGAGAAGTGGAAGGCGTGGGGATTCTGGGCCATCAAACGGGCCATCACCTGCTTAGGGTCAGCGGGCTGGTGCAGGGTAAGGGTGAGTTTGCGCGACAGCACCACCTTGGCGAGCCGACCTTGTGCAAACGCATCCAGCGCCGCACTGACCGAGGCCTGGAATTCGCTGGCCGGCGGGGTGCTCTGCACCGAGATGACCCCGTTGGCCTCGGGGGCCTGCTCAACCGCTGTCACCGATGACGGCTCTGTCGGGGCCAGTTTCTCGCCCCGCTTATAGTTGCCGGGCACATAGAGGCAGGAGGCCTCCGCCGGGTCGAACGCAAAAGCACCGATCAGCAGAGGGTTGGTCTGGCCGGCAGCCCTGGCGGCATCGAGGGCCAGGGTTATCTGCTGTGCCAGCAGGGGCCACTCGCAGGCGGGGGTGGTGATGGGTTGCCCCAGGTCAGTGGCACTGATCGTGCCCTGACACGAGGTAAACAAGAAATCAGGCGACATCTTCGCCTCGGCAGGTGTGCCATTGTCCATTACTCGAGTCTTCACGTCATACCCTCAAAGAAGATTCAAAATGATAATGATTATCAATTTGACTTTGTGCGGCGGTAAAATACTCGCTTTGAAATCGCGGGGTCAATGGGATTTTGCATCGTTAAAACAGGAGCTTGTCTGTGGGTATGTCGGGGATGACGCCAGGGCGGGCCTGCTGGCGGTGAAGGGAAATAGCTACTCGAATGAAAACGGATTGCCATCCCCATATGGGGGATGCGACAGAAACCGGTCAGGGCGGCCCCACTGGCGGCCAACCCGCTTTGCCTCTAAGATGGCGCCACCTCTTGTGACAGCCCCGAAAATGGAACCCTCCCATGTTGAAACACCTGCTTCTGCTCCCCTTCGTCCTGCTGCTGGCGGCCTGCTCGCTGACCCAATACAGCGTCAGTGAAGGAGAGATCAACCAGTACCTCAAGGAGCGAGTCGCCTTCGAGAAACAGCTGGGGATCCCCGGCATCATGTCGAGCAAGATCCGACTCGATGACATGCAAAGCCGCATCGGCCGCAGCCAGGCCGACAAGGTCGAGCTGGATGCCGCCGGCGAGCTGCAGGTGGCGAGCCCGCTGGGCAGCCAGCAGATGAAGATCCGCCTCTCCCTGAGTGCCCGCCCCGACTACGTGGCCGAACAGGGCGCCATCTATCTGCGCGATCTCGAGCTCATCTCTGTCAAGACCGAGCCGGCGGACGTGGGCACCGCCCTCTCCCCGCTCTTGCCCACCTTCAACCAGTCCCTCTCCCTGTTCCTCTCCCAGACCCCCGTCTACCGGCTCGATGGCAGCCGCCAGAACGAGGCGCGGATCAAGGACAAGGTCGAAGCCCTCAAGGTGGAGCCGGGCCGACTGGTCATCCCTTTCAAACTGATGTGACGCCTGCCGCCGCGCCTCTCCTCTTCACCCCACCGGGGCGCGGTTTTTTTCTTCTCAAGCCCCGCCCTTTGCCCCATAATGCACACCATTCTCATTTAGATTCATGAGAAGCGTCATAATAAAATCAACAATATGGTGAGAAGGACATGAGAAAAACCGTACTGGTGCAGGCGATCGCCTGCGCACTCCTCAGCAGCGCCGCACAGGCTGCCGTCAAGGTGGAGGACAAGACGTTCAACACCGCCGCCAACATGCTGGCCTACACCGAATTCGAGCTCTCCGGCGAGCCGCTGGCCGAGGCCCTCGGTCTGGATCTGGATGTGCTGGACGCCAACCGCGCCGACGAGCCGACCCCGTTCGACTTCGCCGCCGGCATCGAATCCTATGAATACTCCGAAGAGGCAATGTACGCCCTCAACTACCAGTCCGGCATGGGCCCCCATCTGGTAAACGGGCCGCAAAACCAGGCCCGTGGCGGCACCCTGGCCGACCTGGGCAAACGGGTACTGGCCATGGCCGAGGCCGTCGGCTTCCCCGCCGATGAAATTCCCCAGGGCATGTATCCCCTCTCCCTGCCCTACGCCTCCGCCAACCCGGAGTTCGCCCAGGCCGTGAACGCCACCCCGGTCAACGGTGACCAGATCACCATCAAGACCGCCAAGGGCAACGAGAAGAGCGTCAAGACCCAGGTCCCCGCCTACTTCCGCGACTACGCCACCCTGCGCTGGAGCGGCAGTGACAACCTGCTGGTCCCGGCCGCCGTGGGCGGCATCCTGCTCAAGGAAGTGATGTGGTCCCAGGACTTCCTGGGGGGCATGCACGTGGCCGAGACCGATGAAGAGGTGGAAGCCGCGTCCGCCACCATGGATCAGGACGGCAAGCACAAGCTGGGAGTTTCTGCCGCCGACGGCTTCAACGGCATGATGCTGACCGAGCAGTCCATCGACAAGCTCGCCATCCTGCAAGATCAGCTCGGCTTTGACGGCAAGACCCTGGGCGCCAAAATCACCCCGCAGTACGATCCGGCCAAGGGGGTTGTCTACTTCCCTCATCAGGTGAAAGTGACCGAGACCAGCAAGAACGACGCCGGTGCCATCGGCAAGCTGGAGGTCGTGGACGGCTCCGCCCAGTTGCGCGACGCCTGGATGCTGCTGTGGCCCCTCTCCGAGTTCTACGCCTTCAGCGATCAGCGCACGGCCAACACCAATCAGAACCCGGCCTTCCACGCCGTGTTTGACGGTGCCCCGTTCGCCGCCGCTCCGGCTGCCAACCAGACCAACGATCTGGGCAAGGCGGTGGCGGGCAGCGATGCCTTCTCCCTGGCCCTGAACCTCTCCAACCTCACCTTCAAGAACCTGCTGGCCCTGCACTTCGAGCCCAAGGCTGGCACCCTGGTCGACAGCTGGCAGGCTGGCAAACAGGCCGGGCACGTCACCACCTTCGACGCCGCCTACGCCCTAGTCGCCCTACAGATCTTCCAGCGCGCCCAGGATGCGCTACCGGTGGGTTACGCCGCCGGTGACAATGGCGAGCTGAACCTCAAGACCCCACAGGGTGAGCAGGCGATCGCACTGGTCCGCAAGCAGGCCGATTTCATCCTCGCCAACCTAAAGGGCAAGAACGGCCTGGTCCATGACGGTCTGACCCTGGGCGGCAAGCTTGACGCCGGTCAGTCCATCGACGCGCAGTTCGCCGCCATCCGCGGCCTGACCGCCGCCTTCCTGGCCACCTCGGATGCCAAGTACCGCACCGCGGCTCGCGAGCTCTTCATCGCCGCCGACAAGGCCTACTTCAATGCCAAGGCCGGTACCTGGCTCGCCGGCAAGCAGGGTGAATACACCCCCTGGACCCAGGCCGCTATCTCCGGCGCCCTGCGCTCTGCCATGCTGAACCTGCGCAACGAAGGGGCCGAGAAGGCACCCGAGCTTGAACTGGCCCAGCTGACCCAGCGCTACGTGAGCTGGTTCCGCGGCACCGTCAACGGCGGCATGCAGATGGCCGAGTGGATCGGCGACTCCGGCGAGAACGTCATCGAGGGGGCCGGCAGCGACACCGACGAAGATGGCGTCCCGCAAGTGACCGCTGCCGGTGGCAAGCATGGCACCGCCATGGTGATGGCCGGCAAGGCCCTGGTCAGCGAGAAATAAATCGACCACCAATAGAAAGGGAGCCCAGGGCTCCCTTTTTTTGTCTGTGTCGACGAAGTTAGCCGAGCTTGGCTAGCATCGGCTTGGTCACCAGCACGATGCCCTGCTCGGAGCGGTAGAAGCGGCGTGCATCCTCGTCCGCGTTCTCCCCCACCACCAGGCCGTCTGGCAGCTGGCACCCCTTGTCCACCACCACCCGGCGCAAGCGGCAACCAGCCCCGATCTCGACCCCGGGGAAGATCACCGCCTGATCCAGGGTACAGAAGGAGTGCAACCGCACGTTGGTGAACAGCACCGAGTTGAGCACGAAGGAGCCGCTCACGATGGAGCCCCCCGCGAACATGGAGTTGATGGTCATGCCGTGCTGGCCGTTTCTGTCCTGTACGAACTTGGCCGGTGGCGACATGTTCTGGCTGGTCCAGATGGGCCAGTTCTCGTCATAGATGTCGAGCTCGGGCACCACGGAGGCAAGGTCCATGTTCGCCTCCCAGAACGAATCCAGGGTCCCCACGTCGCGCCAGTAGGGTTTTTGCCCCTCCTTGGCCCCGACACAGGACATGTTGAACGGGTGGGCAAAGGCCTTGCCCTCTCCCACGATGCGCGGGATCACGTCCATGCCGAAGTCGTGCTTGGACTCCTGGTTGTGGATGTCCTCTTCCAGCAACTGGTAGAGGTACTCCGCCTCGAAGATGTAGATGCCCATGGAGGCCAGCGAGCGATCCTCGCAGCCCGGCATGGCGGGCGGATTGGCCGGTTTCTCCACGAAGGCGCGGATCTTGCGTTGCTCGTCGATGTCCATCACGCCGAAGGCCGATGCCTCGCAGCGTGGTACCTCGATACAGGCCACCGTCACCTTGGCGCCGAGGCGCACGTGATCCAGCAGCATGGCGGCGTAGTCCATCTTGTAGATGTGATCCCCCGCCAGCACCACGATGTACTTGGGACCGTAGTCACGGATGATGTCGACGTTCTGGTAGATGGCGTCTGCGGTGCCGCGATACCAGTGCACCTCGTCCACCCGCTGCTGGGCGGGCAGCAAGTCGATGAACTCGTTCATCTGGTAGCGCAGGAAAGACCAGCCCGATTGCAGGTGACGCAACAGACTGTGGGACTTGTACTGGGTCACCACACCCACCCGGCGGATGCCGGAGTTGATGCAGTTGGAGAGCACGAAGTCGATGATACGGAATTTGCCGCCAAAGTGGACGGCGGGCTTGGCGCGGTTATCGGTCAACTGCTTCAGGCGGCTGCCCCGTCCCCCTGCGAGCACCAAGGCCATACTCTGATTCAATAGTTGCCGTGCTTTGGCGGTGTCTACGGGTTCTAGCAACATATCTACCTCTGCTCTGTTGGGGCTGTTTTCAACCCATCTTCGCTTTTTTTACAGACCATGAAAGTGTTTTCACTCACATTTAGTTGCATTCCGTCGGCGCTTTATCGTGGAGTTGCGTGAGTACTCATGTTTTGCGCCAGCGACTTGGTTAGAATTTCTACATCATGAACATCATCAAGGATGAAACGATGTTGAATAAACATGAGGGAAACCTGCTGCTGGTCAGCGCACTGGTCTGCATTCCCATGCTGCTGTTGCAGGGAGTGCTGCTCGCCCCCCCGCCTCACCGCTCACCCTGCTGCTGGTCCTGATGACCACCCTGACGGGATTCGCCCTGCTGCTCTTTCTCACCCACAGCGTGCGCCGTGGGGAAAAGACAAGGCAGGAGCAACGCTGGCTGCTGGCGCTGCAGCAGCGGGATCCCGCCATGCTCGACAGCGTACAGGCACAAACGGCTCTGCGCCAGCTCCTTGCGTCCTTCAATGAGGCCGAGATCGATGCCCACCGCCAGATCACCGAATTGCACAATCAGGCGACCCGGGACGAGATGACGGGCCTTGGCAACCGCCACGCCTTCCGGCGCGATCTGACCGAGCTGCTGCAACAGGAAAACACCCAGACCGCCATCCTGGTGCTCATCCGCGCCACCGAGCTCGGGACCCTCAACGCCCAGCGCGGCTTCCAGTCCGGGGATGCCTACATCCGGGACATCGCCGCCCTCATCAGCCACACCGTCAGCCGCTTCCCGGGCCACCGGGTCTATCGCATCTCGGGGGCCGATTTTGCCGTCCTGCTGCCCCCCCTGGCCCAGATCCCGCCCCATCTGCTGGGACGGGATCTGAAGCTCGCCTTCGATCGCTATCAGCACGATCACGAGCTCGAGAGTGCCGCCTACTCGGGCATGACCCGCCTGAGCAGCGAGCAGAAGATAGAGGCCATTCTGGCCCGGGCGGATCTCGCGCTGGCCCGTGCCCAGACAGAGGTGGTCAATGGCTGGGCCATCCAGCAGAACGACGAGGTGGTCGAGGTGCAGGGTCAGCGTCACTGGACCCAGGTGCTGACCGATCTGCTGGAGCAGGAGAGCATCAGCTTCACCTGCCAGCCTATCCAGCCCCTGCATCGCGGCATGCTCGCCTATCACGAGATCTATCCCCGCTTTTGCAGCAGCGACGGCACCGTGCTGCCAAGTGATACCCTGCTCGCCATGGCGCAGCGGCTGGACATGGTACTGCGCCTGACCCAGATGGTGATCCGCCACGTCATCCGCCAATACCGCGCCTTCGGAGGCCACAACAGCCGATGGGGTCTCAACCTGCCGGGCTCCCTGCTGCAAAACAGCGCCTTTCTCATCTGGCTGGATCACCAGTTGCAAAAAGACCCCGACATCGGGGCCAACCTGGTGTTCGAGCTCGACGAGGAGCACCTGGAGCGCAACCTGACCGGGTCCAGGCGGCTGTTCGAGCTGCTCAGGCGCCACGGCAGCCGCTCGGCCATCTGCAACTTCGGCAAGGGGATCGGCTCCTTCAGCCTGTTTCGCGAGCTCAAACCCGACTACATCAAGCTGGACCCCGGTCTCATCACCGAGCTGGAGCAGGATCTCACCAATCAGCAGTTCGTGCGGATGATCGTCGACGTCTCCCATCGCATGGGCTGCCTGGTGATCGCGGAAGGGGTGGAACAGATAGGCCAGAAGCAGATGCTGCAGAGCATGTATGTGGACGGCTTGCAGGGCTACCTCATCGCCCGACCCCAAGAGCTGGGGCCGGAGATCGGTCAGATGGGGATCTTCACGGAGACGGTTTCAGCTTCAACAGGGTCAGAATGATGTCGTTGAGCTGGCGATAACGCTCCAGCTCCTTCTGATCGTAACGGGTCGCCAGCATGGTCGGGTTGTGGCGATGCTTGAGGTAGCGGTTGATCTGCAGGCGGTTGAACCCGGCCACCTTGTAGATCTGGCCGAGCAGGGCATTGAGCTCGTCATCCGCCAGCCCGGCCCGGGTCAGGTAATCGGGTTGGGACGGGCTCTCCTGGCGGGCCGTGACCTTCTCCAGCTGGCCACGCTCCTGCAAATAGGTGAGCCACTGCTCCACGTAGAGCGGCTTGCAGCCCCCCAGTAGATTGAAGTACCCCACGGCATCGCAGCGGCACCCGCTCAGCAGCACCAGGGCCAGCTCGTCGCTGTCACACTGAAAGCTCACCGGGCCGCTCTGGCTCCAGTCCAGCGCCTGTACCTGGATCCTCCCCTGCGCCCCCGCCTTCGTGGTCACGTCAAAGACAAACATGGCACCTCCCGATCGGCAAAGGGTTGATGATGACCCATCCCCGGGACGGGTGCAAAGGCAAATCACCTTTTCATGGCCCATGGCGGCCATAAAAAAACCGGCCCCCCGAAGGGGGCCGGTTCATCACAATCCGGCAGGTCGGCTGACTCAGGCGTCCAGTTCCACCAGCGCCTTGGCCAGCTCGATGGGCTCGAGCTCCTGACCTTCCAGATCGGCGTTCCAGTTCGGGCCGACCAGCACGTCATCCTCGTCCAGATCGTTGATCCAGATGTCCAGGAACTCTTCGAGCTCGATCACTTCCGGCTCGTAATCCGCCCACTCGTCCACGCAGTGCAGGCGGGCATCTCCTTCGGCGGACCAGAGCGGCATCACGTCCGCATCTTCGAACTCGGCGGAGCGGCACACCACCCAGTCTTCACCGTAGCGCAGACCCCACACCTGACCCGACTCGCGGACTTCTTCGATGAACAGCTGGAAATTGGCGTCAAGATTGTCAGTTAGTTTGCTCATGGGGTCTCTCTCTTGCAAAGCAATGGCAGGCTGTCGGCCAGGGCTGGCCGAGAATGGGGCAGATGGTGTCCCAAAAGCCCCCCAGACTCAAGCCTTATCCCGAAAAAGCGGGGATAAAGGCCGTCAGATGCGATATTTCGCCACCAGGGCCCCCAGCTCGTCGCAGGCCAGCGCCAGTTGCCCGGATGCCTGCTCGGTCAGCCGGTTCTGGGCCAGGGCATCCGCCGCCAGCTGGGTGATGGCCACCAGCCGCTGGTTGATCTCCTCCGCCGCCCGGCTCTGCTCCGCCGCCGCCGTGGCAATCTGCCCATTCATGGCAGTAATGGTGTGGACGGATCCATCGATGGCATTGATGGCGACATCCGCATCGCCGGCCCTGTCCGCCGTCGCGCGGGAGAGCTGCTGCAACTGGCTGATGCCGCTGACCACCTTGCCGGCCCCCTCCTGCAGCCGCTGGATCATCTGCCGGATCTCGTCGGTGGAGCTGTGGGTGCGGGTCGCCAGGGTACGCACCTCATCGGCGACCACCGCAAAGCCGCGCCCCTGCTCCCCGGCCCGTGCCGCTTCAATGGCGGCGTTGAGGGCCAGCAGGTTGGTCTGCTCCGCTACCCCGCGAATGACGTCGAGCACGGAGCCAATCTGCTGAGTCTCCTGCTCAAGGCGGCTCACCGCCTGTACCGTCTCCACCATCTCGTCCGCCAACTGGCTGATGGACTCCCGGGTCTGGACCACCACCTCGCGGCCATGCTGGGCCAGATTGAGGGCCGAATCCGCCGCGTCGGCGGCCTGGGCCGCGTGCTGGCCCACTTCGCGGCTGCTCACCGTCATCTGCTCCATGGCGCTGGCCACCCGCAGGGTATCCTGCTCCTGGCCGGTGACGATGGCGCCGGTACGCTCCACCACCTCGGCCAGCTGGTGGGCATGCACCCGGTTCTGATCCGCTATCTGCTGGCTGCGGGCCACCAGCTGCGCCATCTGGCTGGCGAAGAGGTTGAAGTTGATGCTGAGCTGGCTCAGCTCGTCACGCCCCGACTCCGGCAGACGTACCCGCAGATCCCCCTCCCCCCTGGCGATGTTGCCAAGGGCCGAGACCGAGCGGGAGAGGGGCACGACGATGCTGCGCACAATGAGGCCGACCACGGCAAACAGCAGGAGGGCCAGCACCAGCCCGATCCCCAGCAGGGTGTGCAGCACCTCCCGGTACTGGGCCTCGACGTCGTCCACATAGACGCCGGTGCCGATGATCCAGTCCCAGGGGGCGAAGCGCTTGATGTAGGAGATCTTGCGTACCGGTTCGTCCACCCCCGGCTTGGGCCAGTAGTAGGCCACCTCCCCCGCGCCCTGGGCCCGGGCCAGATCGGCGAAGGCGACGAACAGCCTGAGCCCCTGCTTGTCCTCCACCCCGGAGAGATCCTTGCCGTCCAGCTCGGGTTTCATGGGGTGCATCACCATGGTGGGGTGGCTGTCGTTGATCCAGAAGTAGTCATCGTTGCCGTAACGCAACCCCTTGATCAGCGCCAGCGCCTCGGCCTTGGCGCTCGCCTCGTCCAGCTCCCCCTTGCGCACCCTGGCTTCCAGCCCCGCCACCAGGCTGTAGGCGGTCTCCACCTGGGCCTGGGTCTGGCGGCTCTTCTCACCCATCAGCCCCTGCTGATAGATCTGCAGGCAGAAGAACAGCAGCAGTCCCAGCAGCGCCAGCACCATCAGGGTCACCAGCGACAGACGCCGACCGATACTCCATTGTCTCAACATACCCTCGCCCCGCAGCAGCTACATATCCTTAACACAAGGTATGCCGCCGCGACGCGGGCTGTCCACGATGTCAGCAAAAGCGATGCCAAAAACATGATCCAGCCCCAAAAACAAGAAAGGGTGCCCAGTGGCACCCTTTCTCGTGGTCGACAGGAAGAGGTATCACCGCTCCCAGTACACCTCTTCCAGGCTGTCTTCCTTCTCCGGCAACCCGCGGGAGAGGCGCGGGCTGCTCTGGGCCAGCACCTCGTAGCTCACCCGGTTGGCGTACTTGCACACCTGGGCCAGAGAGGAGTAGGTCAGGAATTCCGAGAGATGCTTGGCGGAGTTCGGCACGTTCATGCGGTGGTAGGCGTTCGCCACCATGTCGTGCAGCACGGCGGACAGCGCCCCGTCCCCTGCCCCGTTGGTGTTCTTGATCTTCTCCGGGCCGCCCATGTAGGGGGAGATGTGGGAGTAGATACGCGCAGGCTTGCGGCACTTGTCCCGGGCCATGGGACGGCTGAACTCGTACATGTTGAACTCGGGGATGACGCCGGGCAGCAGGGTGTGGGTGGTCTCGCGCTTGTAGTCCTCGTCGGTGTAACTCGCCATGTAGAGCCCCACCGGACCTGCGGTGCAGAGCACCATGTCCGCCCAGTCCAGCGCCTTGTCGGCCGCGCCGAGGGGATCCTTTATCCCGGTCAGGGCCTCCGCCTCGTCCTCGTTCATGGCGAGCACAGTCACGTTCTCGCTGATGAAATCGCGCCACCACTGGGGATTCTCGTCGATGACGAAGCGGGTGCCCAGGGTCAGCACCACGGGCACCCCGGCCTCGCGGGCATAGCGCACCGCGGCCATGGCGGCCTCCTTCATGGGCGTGCCGTCGGCGCCGCGCACCAGGTAGGCGGTGATCACCAGGGCCGAGGCCTCCTTGATGATGGTCTCGGGGATGTGGTCCACATCCAGGTGATCCATCTTGCCGGCGTTGATGCCAAAGCTGCGCTCTCCCCCTTCGGTGATGAAGGTGAAGCAGCGCCCGACCGGGCCGTCCACCGGCTGCAGGTAGTCGAGGTTGACCCGGGAGGAGGTGTTGCACAGATAGCGGTAGGCATAGCTGCCGATGCGGATGTCCTGGCTCATGACGCCAAGCAGGATGGAGTGGGAGTCCGCCAGCACGGAGTAGTTGTGCATGGTGTTGCCGATGGTGCCGCCGGCAAATTCGCTCACCACCATGTTGTTGGCCTTGAGCTCGTCGTAGACCAGCTCCGCCACCTCGTCGGAGATGAGCATGGAGTGGCCCTTGCTCAGGCCGTACCGGTTCAGGAAGTCTTCGTCCACATGGGCTTCGATATCCACCAGAGTCTGATCGATGCCCACTACATAGGCCTTGCCCAGTTCGGTGAGCTGGGAGTTCTGCGGGATCAGGGGATCACGTCTGTCGACCGGGAAGTAGTGTTTGGACTTGCGCTGACCGGGAAATTTCATGGCAATCTTCTGTGCTCTGGGGAAAAGAGGGGCGGGATTTTAACACAATCCACCACGCCGAAAAGTCGCACGATTGAATTTTGAGGTCAGTATAGACAAGGGCTTGCGAGGAAAACGTTTGACTTGGCTGCCACAAAAAACCACCCCGTGGCGGGGTGGTGTTGCGGGATGACATTCAGCTTGCCGAGAGCCCCTGCACCAGGGCCAGCACCGAGAACATCCCCAGCGACAGCCAGAAGAAGAGGGTGCCGAAGAGGCGCGGCATGTTGGGAGCCCTGGGGATCTGGATGCCGATGGCATGCAGGATGCGACCCACCAGCAGCAGCACACCGCCCAGGTGCAGCCAGAGCGACCCGACCCCCGCCAGTTCGCACAGGGCCATCAGCAGCAGAGTGAGGGGCACGTACTCGGCAAAGTTGCCGTGGGCGCGGATCGCGGCCAGCATCTCGGGGGCTTCCCCCTCCCCTATCATCACCCTGAACTGGGCGCGGCGCTTGACCACCCAGAAGGAGAGCAGCAGGAACAAGAGCCCGAGCAGGCCGGCGTAAATCAGCGTGATATGCATCATCAGGACACTCCTTTATCGTTGAATCCGAACGTCCGCCACGTCGGGCACCGGATGAGAACGGCCATCATGCCAGCTCGCGACAGATGAGGGAAACCATCATGCGGATATGGGCCTGATCGCTGTTGAGGGCCGGGATGTATTCAAACTGCTCGCCACCGGCGGCCATGAAGATCTCCCGGTTCTGCACCTGGATCTCCTCCAGGGTCTCGAGGCAATCCGCCGAGAAGGCCGGGCAGATGACATCGAGCCGCTTGACGCCGCGAGAGGGCAATTCGCCCACGGTCAGGTCCGTGTAGGGCTTGAGCCACTCCTCCTTGCCAAAGCGGGACTGGAAGCTCGCGGTCCACTGCTCCGGGGCCAGCCCCAGCGCCTCCGCCAGCAGGGCGGCGGTGCGTCTGCACTGATGACCATAAGGATCCCCTTCCCGCTCGTAGCGCTCGGGAATGCCGTGGAAGGACATCAGCAGATGCTCCCCCTGGCCGTGCTGCTCCCAGTGGCGACGCACGCTCATGGCCAGCGCCTGGATGTACTCCGGGTGGGCATGGTAATCGCGGATGAGCCGCACCACCGGCAGATTGCGCTCGGTTTTCATCGCCCTGGCCCAGGCGTCGAACACCGAGGCGGTGGTACTGACCGAATACTGGGGATAGAGCGGCAGCAGGATCACCCGGTTGACCCCCTGGGCCTTGAGGGCCTGCCAGCCATCGGCCAGCGACGGGGCGCCATAGGTCATGGCGAGCGCCACCGGCACCTCGACCCCTTCCCGCTTGAGCTCGTGCTCCAGGGCCGCGCGCTGCTGCTGGCTGATGACCATCAGAGGGGAGCCCTGCTCGGTCCACACCTGCTGATAGAGCTTTGCCACCTTGGGGGAGCGGGTCGGCAGGATGATGAAGTGAAGCAGGGGGCACCAGAGGTAGCGCGGCAGGTCGACGACCCGCTGATCGTGCAGAAACTGGCTGAGAAACGCCTTGACCGCCGCCGTGGTCGGCGCGGCCGGGGTACCCAGATTGACCAGCAAGATCCCGGTTTTCGTGGTCACGTTAGCATCCTGTCGTTCTGTGTCGTGGGAATGGAATGCAAGAAAGGGCCCGGTATGGACCCTTTTCTCACTCTCGTCGCCAGCCGGCGAACGGCTGCGTCCTGCCGGCCCTGAATGGCTTAACCGAGAATGGCGGCCAGTTGCTGGCTGACCAGATCCACCGGCTGGGTGCCGTCGATCTTGACGTAACGGGTGTTGCCCGCTTCCGCTTCCTTGCCGTAGAAACCGATGAGCGGCGCGGTCTGCTGATGGTAGACATCCAGACGCTTGCGCACTGTGGTCTCTTCGTCGTCGGCACGGATCACCAGATCCTCGCCGGTCACGTCATCCTTGCCTTCCACTTTCGGCGGGTTGAACACCACGTGGTAGGTACGGCCGGAGCCGGAGTGCACGCGGCGGCCGCTCATGCGCTTGACGATCTCTTCGTCCGGCACGTCGAACTCCAGCACGAAGTCCACGGTCACACCGGCATCCTTCATGGCTTGCGCCTGGGGAATGGTGCGGGGGAAGCCGTCCAGCAGGAAGCCGTTGGCGCAATCCGGTTGCGCGATGCGTTCTTTGACCAGGCCGATGATGATGTCGTCGGAGACGAGCTGACCTGCGTCCATCACGGCTTTGGCCTTGAGGCCCAGCTCGGTACCCGCCTTGATCGCCGCACGCAGCATGTCGCCGGTGGAGATCTGCGGAATACCGTGTTTTTCCATGATGAACTGAGCTTGGGTACCCTTGCCGGCGCCCGGAGCTCCCAACAGAACAATGCGCATACACGCTCCTAGTTGATTGGTTATTCAATTCTTGAGAAGGCAAAAAACTACACGTTTTCGCCCGTATTAACAAGCTCGCCCCGTGTGAGTGGCCAGATTATCACCACACTCCCGCCCCGTCTCTGCGACCAAAGACGCAGACGACGACCACGAAAAATGATTGAAAATGCAGCAGCGCACCAGAGGGGAACGGCCAAAAAAAAGCCCACTGTCATGCAGTGGGCCAATCACAATCACATCACGCCTGGAGTAGCAGACGGTTGATACGGGAGACGAAGCTCGCCGGATCATTGAGGCCGCCCTGCTCCGCCAGCTGGGCCTGCTCGTGCAGGAGGGAGACCCACTCGCCAAACAGGCTCTCATCCTCGATGGTGCCGAGCTTCTTCACCAGGGCATGGTCCGGGTTGAGCTCCAGGATGTACTTCTGCTCCGGCACCGGTTGACCGGCGGCGCGCATCAGCTTGATCATCTGGGTGCTCATGCCGTGGGCGTCGGTGACGATGCAGGACGGCGAGTCGGTCAGACGGTGGGTGACGCGCACCTCTTTCACCGCCTCCCCGAGGCTCTTCTTGACCCGCTCCACCAGACCGGCGTTGGCTTTTTCGGCCTCTTCCTGCGCCTGCTTGGAGGCGTCGTCTTCCAGATCCCCGAGATCCAGTTCGCCACGGGTGACGGAGACCAGCTGCTTGCCGTCGAACTCGGTCAGGTGGCTCATCAGCCACTCGTCCACCCGCTCCCACATCAGCAGCACTTCGACGCCCTTCTTGCGGAAGATCTCGAGGTGCGGGCTGTTCTTGGCAGCGGCATAAGAGTCGGCGGTGATGTAGTAAATCTTCTGCTGACCTTCCTTCATGCGGCCAACGTAATCCTCGAGCGACACGGTCTGGGCTTCGCCCTCGCCGGCGGTGCTGGCAAAGCGCAAGAGCTTCGCGATCTCTTCCCGGTTGGCGTAATCCTCGGCCGGGCCCTCTTTGAGCACATTGCCGAACTCGCTCCAGAACTTGGCGTACTTCTCGCCATCCTCTTTCGCCAGCTTGTTGAGCATGGTGAGCACGCGCTTGGAGCAGGCCTTGCGCAGGGAGGCGGTCACCTTGTTGTCCTGCAGGATTTCACGGCTGACGTTGAGCGGCAGATCGTTGGAATCCAGCACCCCTTTCACGAAGCGCAGGTAGGTCGGCATGAACTGCTCGGCGTCGTCCATGATGAAGACGCGCTGCACATAGAGTTTCAGGCCGTGCTTCTGCTCGCGGTTGTAGAGATCGAACGGCGCGCGGGCCGGGATGTAGAGCAGGCTGGTGTACTCCTGGGCCCCTTCCACCCGGTTGTGACCCCACAGGAGCGGGTCTTCGAAGTCGTGGGCGACGTGCTTGTAGAACTCCTGATACTCCTCGTCCTTGATATCTTTCGGGTTACGGGTCCACAGTGCAGTGGCGCGGTTGACCTGCTCCCACTCCCCCGGGGTGCCGACGATGGTTTCACCATCCTCTTCGCGATCCGGCGTGCCCTCTTTGTACATTTCCACCGGCACGCTGATGTGGTCGGAATATTTGCTGACCACGGAACGCAGACGCCAGTCGTCCAGGAACTCCTCTTCATCGCTGCGCAGGTGCAGGATGACGTCGGTGCCGCGACCAGCTTTGGTCACGTCAGCCACGGTGAAGGAGCCTTCCCCTTGTGATTCCCACTGCACGCCCTGCTCCGGCGCGGTGCCGGCGGCGCGGGAGACCACGGTCACCTTGTCGGCCACGATGAAGGCGGAGTAGAAGCCCACCCCGAACTGGCCGATCAGCTGGGAATCCTTGCCCTGGTCACCGGAGAGGTGCTTGAAGAACTCGGCGGTGCCGGACTTGGCGATGGTGCCCAGGTGCTCGATCACCTGGTCACGGGTCATGCCGATGCCGTTGTCCGAAATGGTCAGGGTCTTGTTCTCTTTGTCCACCACCAGGCGCACGCGCAACTGGCCGTCGTTTTCGAACAAAGAGGCATCGGAAAGCGCCTTGAAGCGCAGCTTGTCCGCCGCATCGGAGGCGTTGGAAATCAGCTCGCGCAGGAATACTTCTTTGTTGGAGTAGAGGCTGTGAGCCATCAGGCTCAGCAGTTGTTTGACTTCAGTCTGAAAGCCGTGGGTTTCGGCGTGAACACTTTGGGTCATCGACCAGTCCTCAAAACGTCGGGTTGAACAGATTCCCAAGCTAGATGGGGTTGGCCTTTCAAATATCAAGGGGCTTGCGTGCAAACTTGAGAGCAAATTTGCACACAAGCCCCTCGCTTGGCCCACACAGGCAACCCCCTCCCGGCCTCCCCCTTCACAAGGGGGAGGTGCACTGCCATCCCCTGTCTGGCGAGGAGGGTCAGATTGGGATCGAGCGTGGAGCCAATGGCGGGGTCAGCCTTGCTCTCCCCTGCCAAGGGGAGGACTGAGGTGGGGTTCGTTGCTTTCTCCCCTGCCAAAGGGAGGAGTGGAGCAAGATCCATTGCTCCCTCCCCTATCAAGGGGAGGGCCGGGTTGGGTTCGTTGCTTTCTTCCCTGCCAAAGGGAGGAGTGGGGCAAGATCCATTGCTCCCTCCCCTGCCAAGGGGAGGAGTGGGGCAAGATCCATTGCTCCCTCCCCTGCCAAGGGGAGGGCCGGGGTGGGGTCCGTGGTGTCTTTAGCTCAGGCGCTGGCGCCCCATCAGGGAGTGGGAGAGCGTGGTGCCATCCACCAGCTCCAGCTCCCCGCCCACCGGCACGCCGTGGGCGATGCGGCTCACCTCCACCCCGGCGGTGCGTGCCATGTCGGCGATGTACCAGGCGGTGGCATCCCCCTCGATGGTGGGGTTGGTGGCGAGGATCAGCTCCTTGATCTGCTCCTCCTTGAGGCGGCGCTCCAGGATATCGAGCCCCAGCTCCTCGGGGCCGATGCCGTCAAGGGGCGACAGGTGGCCCATCAGCACGAAGTAACGGCCGGAGAACTGGCCGGTCTGCTCGATGGCCGCCACGTCCGCCGGGCTCTCCACCACGCAGAGCAGGCCGTTCTCCTCACGCTTGGGATTGGCGCAGATCTCGCAGCGATCGTTCTCGGTAAAGGTGCGGCAGTGGCTGCAATGACCTATTTCGGTGAGCGCCCGGTTGAGCAGGGAGGCCAGACGCAGACCACCGCTGCGCTCGCGCTCCAGCAGGGTGAACGCCATGCGCTGGGCGGACTTGGGGCCCACGCCCGGCAAGACCTGCAGCGCCTTCATCATCTCATCGAGCAGGGGACTGAATTTCATGGGGATATCCTTTAAAGCCGCGCCGAAGGAGTGATTCGACCCGCTTGCCTGAAGCGGCGCCGACTCCTCCATCCGAACCTATCTTGTTGGCGCAGGACTATACCCGAGCCGGCCCCGAGCGCCAATGGCCGATCCCGCCACAGTGCCTGACGGCCCAACATCACCCCGGTCGGGGCGCAGCATTGAGCGGCAACCTCCCTTTCCCCTCTTCCCACAACCCAGATCACACCATGATTGCCAAACCAATTCCGGGGAAACCGGGAAACCCTCCCAGATTGCCCCAACTCACTCCCCACCAGCCTCCAGACAAGCCAGCACGGCCAGAAACCAGGCCCACATTGTTTGGTTTTTCTATTCGATAACCAGTTATCGTTTAACAAAACCAAACAATGAATGCCCTCTTGAGGTCCCGATTTATGACGTTGCGCCGGTTTTCAACGGCTCCCCCTTCTGTTTTTTCACTAGCCGATTAGTATGACTCACGCGACAACCAGCTCCGTTGAGGCCGTTACTAGGGAAGGTGCGAATAAGCGGGGAAATTCTTCTCGGCTGACTCAGTCATTTCATTTCTTCATGTTTGAGCCGATTTTTTCTCCCGTAAATGCCTTGAATCAGCCTATTTAGACCGTTTCTTCGCCATTTAAGGCGTTATCCCCAGTTTTTAGTGAGATCTCTCCCACTGACGTATCATCTGGTCCACCCGAAACAGGTTGACCAGGGTGAATAACATCGCCAGTTGGTTATCGTTTTTCAGCAACCCCTTGTATCTGGCTTTCACGAAGCCGAACTGCCGCTTGATGATGCGAAACGGGTGCTCCACCTTGGCCCGGATGCTGGCTTTCATGTATTCGATGTTGATGGTCGTTTTGTTCTTGCGTGGATGCTGTTTCAAGGTTCTTACCTTGCCGGGGCGCTCGGCGATCAGCCAGTCCACATCCACCTCGGCCAGCTCCTCGCGCTGTGGCGCCCCTTGGTAGCCGGCATCGGCTGAGACAAATTGCTCCTCTCCATGCAGCAGATTACCCAGCTGATTGAGGTCATGCTCGTTGGCCGCGGTGGTGACTAGGCTGTGGGTCAGGCCACTCTTGGCATCGACACCAATGTGGGCCTTCATGCCAAAGTGCCACTGATTGCCTTTCTTGGTCTGATGCATCTCCGGATCGCGTTGCTGCTCTTTGTTCTTGGTCGAGCTGGGAGCCTCAATGATGGTGGCATCGACCAAGGTGCCTTGAGTCATCATGACGCCTGCTTCGGCCAGCCAGCGATTGATGGTCTTGAACAATTGGCGGGCCAGTTGATGCTGCTCCAGCAGGTGGCGGAAATTCATGATGGTGGTGCGGTCCGGCAAGGCGCTATCCAGGGATAACCGGGCAAACAGACGGATGGAGGCGATTTCGTACAGAGCATCTTCCATCGCGCCATCGCTCAGGTTGTACCAATGCTGCATGCAGTGAATGCGTAGCATGGTTTCCAGCGGATAAGGTCGCCGGCCACTACCAGCCTTGGGGTAAAACGGCTCGATGACTTCCACCATGTTTTGCCATGGCAGAATCTGCTCCATGCGGGACAAGAAAATCTCTTTTCTGGTCTGACGGCGCTTACTGCTGAATTCACTGTCGGCGAAGGTAAGTTGATGACTCATGATGAACCCTGTTCCATGGCTCCAGATGACAAACATGATCTCATATCAGGGACTTGTTCGCACCTTCCCTTGATTAATTAACCGGCCCACATCCATGCTTCACCATCCCTGGCCACGGATGACCTGTCTCTCCGGCCGCGTGCGCCACCAAGCCGGCCACAAGCTTTCTTAGTGGCGTACACCACTCGCCGGTTCGACGAGATGCCCTCTTTAATCCGGCAGTTCCACCTTCACCCCCCATGGAGCTGGTAGCCTGCTTTTCTCCTCTGCCATGCACCTGCCCCTCCCCACACCTTGGCCAGGGGTCGGCAACCCCACCTGCACGCAGCCGGTGCGAAAAGCCGCCAACAATGTGCGAAAACGGCTCGATCCCCCTCCCGTTTTAAGGGGAAAAACCAGTGATAAATATTGCCCGATAGGGAGCCAGAGAAAGCGTTGGCAGGGAAATTTATACCGAGGAATATTCCGTATTTTGCGCATTTACGCATTCCTATTCGCCACATAATTTACCAACAAAAAAACAACTGATAACATCTTTTTACATTTTAAAGCATATAAAAAACATGATTCAGTGACCCCCGTTTGCTCGTCCCGGCAGCCAGGATCACCGGATCGGGATTGAAACCATCAGCCAACTACTCATCGAGCAGACACCCGACCCATGATGAACACAGTTACGGCCAGCATCGATATCGATGCACTCCAGCACAATTTCACCGTGGTGCGCCGCCATGCCCCCCACAGCAAGATCATCGCGGTACTCAAGGCAAATGCCTATGGCCATGGGCTGCTGCAGGTGGCCCACGCCCTCGCCCAGGCCGATGCCTATGCGGTGGCAAGGGTCGAGGAGGCGCTGGTGCTGCGTGCCAACGCCATCACCAAGCCCATTCTGGTGCTGGGAGGCTTCTTCAGTGCCGAGGCGCTGCCGCTGCTGGCGAAACACGAACTGCAAACCACCTTGCATACCTGGGAGCAGCTGGCACTGCTCGAGCAGGCCAGTCTGCCCGCCCCCATCAAGGTGTGGCTCAAGCTCGATACCGGAATGAACCGGCTCGGGCTGCGCACCCTGGAGCTGCCCGCCTTCATCGAGCGGCTGAGCCATTGTCGCAACGTGGTGCAGCCGTTCCATCTGATGACGCACTTCAGCCAGTCCGATGAGCAGGATACCCAGGCCACCCGGCTGCAGATCGAGGAATTCAACCGCCTCTCTGCTCATCTGCCGGGCGAGCGGGCCATGGCCAACTCCGCCGGCATCCTCGCCTGGCCGGCATCGCGCAGCGACTGGATCCGACCCGGCCTCATGCTCTACGGCGCCTCCCCGTTTACCGGTCAGCTTGCCGCCGACCATGACCTGCGCCCGGTCATGAATCTCAAGAGCCAGCTCATCGCCACCCGCGCCTGCCAGCAGGGCGAGGCGGTCGGCTATGGAGGACACTGGGTGGCGGATCGAAATACTACCCTCGGCGTGGTGGCCGCGGGATATGGCGATGGTTACCCCCGCATGGCGCCCGAAGGTACCCCCATGCTGATCAATGGCCGCCGGGTGCCCATCGTGGGTCGGGTTTCCATGGACATGATCACCGTCGATCTGGGGCCGGCGGCCAGCGACAAGGTGGGAGACGAGGTGACGCTGTGGGGGGAAGGGTTGCCGGTGGAACAGGTGGCCGAAAAGATAGGCACCATCCCCTACGAGCTGCTGACCCGCCTGACCAGCCGGGTCCATCTGACGCACTGTGACAAACGCGAACAGATGCCGATGTTGAAGCTGGCCTGAGCAAGCGGTCTGAGACCGGCCACAGAGAAGTGTCAAACCAGCCCTTGATAAACAAAAGGCCCCGTCTTTCGACGGGGCCTTTTGTTTTATTTGGCGGTGAGGGAGGGATGATTCGCCACTGCGTGGCTCACCCCTTCGGGGCGGCCTGCGGCCGTTCATCGCAGCAAGCTGCTCTGCTCGAACCCGGCGAGGGTTCTCACCCCCCCTCTTCGAGATGAGCTGATGACACTTCCCCAAAGCAAAAAACCGACCATAAGGTCGGTTTTTTGCAATTTGGCGGTGAGGGAGGGATTCGAACCCTCGATACGTTGCCGTATACACACTTTCCAGGCGTGCTCCTTCAGCCACTCGGACACCTCACCAAATTTTCACTGCTTGAAGTGGCTTTCGGAGCACGCTGCGCGTGCATCTTGCCGACTTCGTCGGTGGGCAGCCACTCGGACACCGCACCCAATTTTGGTCTGTGCTTTAACGTGTTCAGCCAACACGAATTCGCTGCGCCGTTGCGCTGGAACGGGGCGTAATGTAAGGGATAGGCGCGAGGCGGTCAATGCAATTTTTTATCTTTTGCCACTGTTTGCTCAATAAGCGAACCAAGTGACTAAAAATATGCCATTTCCTATCCCTTTCCATCAATTTTCAACCGCTTCGTGCAAATGTTCTCCTCGAATTGCCTCTTCCAGCGAACCGTAGAACTCCAGCTCTCCCGGCACCGGACGCACCTTGGCCCGCGCCAGGGTCTTGAGGGGCTGGAATTGCAATTCAGCCACCTTGAGACGGATCCCCGCCTTGGCCATGCGTTTTGCGAACTGCTGGAAGGCGGTGAGACCGCCAGCATCCAGGATGGAGACCGCCTCCATTTGCAGGATCAACTCCTTGTGGTCCTTCACCTGGGCAAGTAACTCGTCAAAGACCCGCTCGGCGGCGGCAAAGAACAGTGGCCCGTTGATCTTGTAGACAAGGGTCGAGGGGGACACCTCGCTGGCATAGCGTTTGTGATCCGCCAGGTTGTGCAGCCTGGTCATCTTGGCTATCTCGCGCATGAACAGCAAAGAGGCCAGGATCACCCCGAAGGTGATGGCGATGACCATGTCGAAGATGACGGTCAGCGACAGGCAGACCAGCAGCACCAGTACATCGGATTTAGGCGCCCGGCGCACCAGATCCACCACCTTGTGGGCCTCGCTCATGTTCCAGGCCACCAGCAGCAACAGGGCGGCCATGGCAGAGAGCGGCAACCAGGAGAGCCAGGGAGCCAGCACCAGGATGGCAGCCAGCACCACCAGCGCATGGACAATACCGGAAATGGGCGAGGTGGCACCGGCCCGCACGTTGGCGGCGGAGCGCGCGATGGCGGCCGTCGCCGTGATGCCACCGAAGAAGGGAGCCAGGATGTTGCCAAGGCCCTGCCCCACCAGCTCGCCGTTGGAGCTGTGCTTGCGACCCGTCATACCATCGAGCACCACGGCGCAGAGCAGGGATTCGATGGCCCCCAGCATGGCCATGGAGAAGGCGGCGGGCAGCAGCCGCTCGATGGCGGCGAGATTCCACTCCACCGGCGCCCCGTCCGGCCCCGGCAGCGCCCAGGGCATCACCAGCGTCGGCGCGATGGGGGGAATACCCATGCCCTGACTGCCGTCGGCCAAGGTATAGCTGAACTTGCTGCCGATGGTGGCGACGTCCACCCCGAACTGGTGCAGACCAAACCCGAGCCCCACCCCCACCAGCACGGCGGGCAGATGGCCGGGGACCGGCAGGCGCAATCTCGGCCAGAGCAGCAGCACCGCCAGCGTCGCCACCCCGACGAGGGTGTCCCCCCACTGCCAGCTTGGCAGGGCATGGGCCAGCGCCTGTACCTTGCCCAGATAGGTTTCCGGCATATCCAGGACCTGCAGGCCGAAGAAATCCTTGATCTGCAGGGTGGCGATGACGATGGCGATACCACCGGTGAACCCCAGGGTCACCGAGGGGGGAATGTACTCGATGAGGCGCCCGAGACGCGCCATGCCCATGGCCACCAGGAAACAGCCCGAGATGAGGGTCGCCATCAAGAGACCCCCCACGCCAAATTGCTGGGCCACCGGGTAGAGGATCACCACGAAGGCGGCGGTTGGGCCCGAAATGGAGAAGCGGGATCCCCCGGTCACGGCGATGACGATGCCGGCGATGATGGCGGTATAGAGCCCGTGCTGGGGCGGCACCCCACTGGCGATGGCCAGTGCCATGGCAAGGGGAATGGCGATGATGCCGACCGTGATGCCGGCGATGAGGTCGCGGCCAAAGCGCGCCACGCTGTAGGGTTCGTCAATGCAGGATTGGCGCAATGCGATGGCCAGCTTCACGCCTTGTAAGGAAGCTTGATTGTGCATGTCTAGGGTAATACCAGAAGAGGGAGACAAAGGCCGGGGTGAACCGGCACCCGATCATCATCAAGGGCCGGCAGAGCTGTCGACGCGGCGATGGTATCCAGAGCAACCATACCCGAGCCGGCCCGATAATTCGATGGGCAGGATCAAGAAATGGCCATTACCCCGCATTATTGTCATCGATAGCTCGCATATCGCCGATTTTCCCAGCCATCCCTTCATTTCTATGCTCATCTTTCGGCTCATCACGAGCCAGCATCTTCCCCGCCTCCCTCGCCCATCACCTCGGAGGCAAGCCCATCGACAACCGGTATATCGCCGATTTCCCCTGCCATTCCCTTAATCGATCCCTGGTCATCGCGAACCGGCATCTCCCTCGCATCCCCCACCACCTCGGAGGCAAGCCCATCGACAGGGGCGACATCGCCGATATTCATCGGTTCCCACCATGATCGGCTCATCCATTGCCCCGCACCCTCCAGGCCGGGGCGCGCCTTCACGGCCAGCTCGACCGTGGCCGCTGGCGGAAGCATCTCAAGCTGCTGATTGTGCTGAAAATAGTCCACAGCGCCCAAGTTTTGGGCAAACGGGCCGAAAAGCCCTTTTTCCGTGGAGTGGCGGGTTGACACCCGTTCGGGGGATCATTAATATCCGCTGCGTCTCGACGAGACAGGCAATTCCTCCTTAGTTCAGTCGGTAGAACGGCGGACTGTTAATCCGTATGTCACTGGTTCAAGTCCAGTAGGAGGAGCCAATTCCCTCGTAGTTCAGTCGGTAGAACGGCGGACTGTTAATCCGTATGTCACTGGTTCAAGTCCAGTCGAGGGAGCCATCTTCTAAAGCCCAGTCTCAGGACTGGGCTTTTTCGTATCTGTCTCTTCATTTGTATGGAGATGGTATTCACCTGACAGTTGCCCACAAAAGGGAGTGGTCATACGGCTTCAAACCGGATAACAAAACGGTACCCCTACCGTGTTATCTGGAGTCATCGTATGACCACCAACGAGAAAGTAGCACGTCGTAAACTCAGCTTGCTAGAGCTCGCCAAAGAGTTCAATAACGTCAGCAAAGCCTGCAAGCTCATCGGCTACAGCCGTCAGCAGTTCTACGAGATTCGCCGTAACTACCAGACCTATGGCGCCGAGGGCTTGCTCGACAAACTCCCCCGGCTGTAAAGGGGCTCATCCCAACCGGGTCGCTCCCGAGATTGAGCAAGCCATCCTCGATTACTCTCTCACCAGACCAACCCATGGCCCGCTGCGGGTCGCGCAAGAACTGGCTCTGCAAGGCATCAACGTCAGTGCGGGCGGTGTGCGTGGCGTGTGGCAACGTCACGACTTGCTCTCCAAGCATGACCGCTTGTTGCGCCTCGAGAAAACCCATAGGGAACAGACGATTGAGCTCAATGACGAGCAGATCCGCCTGCTCGAGCGCTTCAGCCCCGAGTTTCGCGAACGCCAAATTGAGGTTCACTACACCGGGGAACTGGTGGCGGTCGACACCTTCTTCATCGGCGCACTCAAGGGGGTAGGCAAGGTGTATCTGCAAACCGTGCTGGACTGCTACAGCCGCCACGCCTGGGGACGGCTCTACACCAGCAAGCTGCCGGTGACCTCGGTTCATGTGCTCAACGAAACGGTCCTCCGTTCTTCGAAGCCCATGAGGCTCGGGTCTATACCATCTTGTCGGACAACGGGCGCGAGTTCTGTGGGCGCCCTGACCATCATCCCTACGAGCTGTTCCTGCAACTGGAGGGGATTGAGCACCGGACCACCAAGGTACGCAGGCCGCAGAGCAATGGCTTTATCGAGCGGTTGCACCGCACACTGCTGGATGAGCACTTCCGTATCAAGGGGAGGACGACCTGGTATGAGTCGGTAGAACAGATGCAGACAGACCTGGATAGCTACCTGGAACACTACAACACCGAGCGGCCACATCAGGGCAGGATGATGGAGGGTCAGACCCCCTACAGCATGTTCAAGAAGGGTCTGAAATTGATACCGAAGGAAGTGCGCACTAAAGTAGCGTAAACAAGACACCGGTTTGAGGCCGGTGTCAGGTGATAACTAGATCTGTACACCTCTCCTGACGTAGATTTCCCCTGAAAAACTCTCCGGTCACAGCTTCCGGTCTTTCTGCTAGGAAACCATGGGGATGTTCAGACCGGAACTTGTTGCACTGGCGTGGAGATAATGCAGATTGAAAGATGGAGGCGATCACGAAGAGCAAGGAAAAGGAATGGTTAGTGAAACAGACCGGGGTCGTTCTGGGGCATATCCGGTCTTTGTGGATGTAGCTGAGTTTGCCAAGAGTTGTGCAAAGCCGCATCGATGCCGACGCGGTGACGGGTCGTCACGCCGACGCGATCGTCGGCAACCTTCACTGGAGTTAAGCTCAGCCGATACTTTGAGTTTTACCCCGACTCTTACAGAAACGAACCCATTGCAGCTTTCTGGTCTTCGACACCATTTGTTGCAATGCAAAAAGGTGATGAGATTGCCCCCTATGCTTGGCCTAATGGTCATGAGGGTAGTTATACAAATAAGGATATTGTTAAACCAGGTTGCGTACTTGATGTAACAGGAATTCGTCATTTAATGATGACGGCAGCTAAAGACCATATTTGACAAAGCATCAGTATTAAGGTGGTCTAGAAGGATAACGCTTAATATAAATAGTTATATTTTCAAAAACTAAATATAGCTCCATCCTTACAATGAAGATGTCCAGACCTGAGCCACTAAGGGCATATCCGATCTTTTTAGCTTGGGGCAGTATTGCCAGAGGTAGCGGGAAGTTTCGTCGATGCTGACGAGGTATCTATTTTTCTGTTTCTGTGTAGAGTGGTTATTCACTACCGACCTCAAAAACCCAAGTGACATCATCACTTGGGTTTTGAGAAAATCTACGCTACTTCAGTGGAAGTCAAAGCTCTTTTATCAAACTCCGGTTCAACAGCTTGAAGACGCAAACTCTCATAGTATTCCTCTGCCAGCGCAGTCATTTTAAAGTCAGCGTCAATATCAACAATTGTATCCACTGCATCCTTTATCGATAACAAGTCCACTTGGAAGAACTCTTTTCTCAAGTTAACTGCATTGACCCGATGCTCTCGAAACTCCCGATGCAAAGTAGCCTCCAACGCCGGAGCATCATCGGAATAAATCATAGCATGAACATCAAAAGAAAATGGCACACTAGCATCACCGAGCTCTTTAACTCGATCCATAGGGTCTAGTCGCCTTGTTAAACCAATTTTATAGACATCCTCACCAAATGAACCAATATTACTGATAACGTATACATGGCCTTTGCGTGTTTGTTCAGCCATGCTCTTTGCCCGAGCCTCTTTCATCTCAGCCTCAAGTAGTTGCTGTTCAAGCTCAGCTATTCTCTGCTCTGCAAATGCCCTTTCGCTCTCAGATGCTTTCAACAACTCTTCTCGCGCCTTGTTCAATAGCTCCCTATATATACGTTCTTCCTTTTCAGCCTCAGCAATAGCCCGCTCATACTCTTTAATAGCTCGCTGTTCTTCGCGGATTTGTTCTTTTATGATTCTTTGCTCATCCGCCTCTTCTTGCTTTTTCAAGGCATATTGATACTGAAGTTTGCACTCTTCGAACTTCAATTCTACATAGCTGATATTAAAACCACATTTCAATGTTGCCGCTGATTTTTCAAGTGTATTAGCCAGGTTCTCTATTCTCTCCAAGGTTCGAGCAAAGTTACTAGGGCTCACTTTACCGATCAAGAGATCACATTCAATATTAAATGCTGTTAGCATTAACTTTACTTGACCATCAAGAATCTTTTTATTTAATGACTTGTCATTTGCTATAGTCAGAGCGATAGGATACGTTATCGCATTTTTATCTCTAATTAAGTCTTTTTGTTGGCTTCGGACATATTTTATTTCTTCTGAGAATCTGGCTGATGTTTCATAGAGATACTCTGGAGTTTCAAAATGCCCAACAGATGTGAACTCGTCCAACCGAGAGTATAGATCAAGCATTCCCATCAAATTTTTAACGTCAACATTGAGCTTTGTTATTTCTAATGCCAGCCTGTCTTTTTCTTCATTTTGCTTGTTATTTGTTTCAGTTGCTTCGCAGATTCGTTCTAAAAGCCGAGCTTCATCTGCCTTAAGTGCCTGTAGATCTTTCGTCTCAATTCTGACCCGCTCTAATTCTTGCGCATCGTTATATAAATCACTTTTAAGCGATGAAAGGCTATCTTTTAACTGAGACAACTCCTGCTCAAGGCTTGTATGCTCGCCAAGTTTAGCATCAATGTTGGCCTTATACTTAGCCAGTTCCTTATTACTTTTTCCCTTGATAATAAAATAGCCTATCAATATTGTTGCAATTGCACCAATGATGACGGCTAAAAGCATGTATTCCATTTTTCTACCTTAGTTGTAAACTGATAAATTGCTGGCGTAGAGTCGCTCTCTCCAAACATCTGTCTTCATATTCTTCTTGGGCATCAGCAAGCTCATCTTTTAATCTTTCCTTTGCCTGAACAATACTCAGCTTTTCAGCTTGTTTTGCCAGTGCAGATCTTTCTTTTTCTGCACGAATTGCATCTCGCTCCTGTTCTCTTAAAAATTTTTGATATTCTCTTTCTGCTCTAGCATTTTCGCGTTCAGCTGCTTTCTGTCTACGCGCTGAATCCCTAGCAGCCTGTTTACCAGCCCTGTCAATAGCTTTAACAACTTTGATAGATAAACCTAAAAGACTACCCCGCCTTGCCAAACCATCCTCCTTACAACATTTTGTTTATATAGCCTTAGTCATATGAAAACATAGAAGCCTATTTGAAATCCATGATCGATATAACAGTCTCGGGACTGGGCTTTTTCGTTTCCCCTGCCCCAGCTCGGGGCAAGGGGGCGCGCCTCCCGCCCCCGCATCCCGCTGCGCCCGTCCCTTGCCCTCATGGCCTGTTGCCACAAGATGGCGCAGCCATACCCTCTCTGGGGTACCACTCTGGTGCGCCCTGCCTTGCCCCGTGATGACATAAAAGTCATCCATATGATTTTTCAATGAAAAATTACTGACACTGGCCTCGATAGCGACTCAATTGGCTGGCACAGCCCTTGCACTTTGTGATGTACGCAGGGACGTCACAAGGAGTTGCCTATGCTGCCCATCAAGCCCCCCGGACCCGGTTGTTACGACGAGATGCTGCTCACCGACAACCAGTTTCGCGATCATTACCACGCCTACCTCTCGTGGCTGCACCAGACCGACGAGAAGAGCATAGAGCGCAAGCGTGAAGAGGCCGACCTGCTGTTTCGCCGGGTCGGCATCACCTTCAACGTCTACGGGGATGGGGACGGCGCCGAGCGCCTCATCCCGTTCGACAGCATTCCCCGCATCATTCCCGCCCGGGAGTGGCAACATCTGGACAAGGGGATCCGCCAGCGCGTCACCGCCCTCAATGCCTTTCTGCACGACATCTATCACGATCAGCGCATCCTGAAGGCGGGGGTGATCCCGGCCGCCCAGATCCTCACCAATGCCCAGTACCAGCCCTGCATGCAGGGGGTCGATCTGCACCGGGACACCTATGTCCACATCACTGGGGTCGACATCATCCGCAACCACGACGGTGAGTACTATGTGCTGGAGGACAACCTGCGCACCCCCTCCGGGGTCTCCTACATGCTGGAGAACCGCAAGATGATGATGCGCCTCTTCCCGGAGCTGTTTCACAACCAGCCCATCGCCCCGGTGGAGCGCTACCCGGCCCTGTTGCTGCAGACCCTGCGCGAGAGCAGCCCGGTGGACAACCCCTGCGTGGTGGTGATGACCCCGGGGCGCTTCAACAGCGCCTACTTCGAGCACAGCTTCCTCGCCCAGCAGATGGGGGTGGAGCTGGTGGAGAGCGCGGATCTGGTGGTCAAGGATGGTCAGGTGCTGATGCGCACCACCACGGGGCTGAAACGGGTGGATGTCATCTATCGCCGCATCGACGACGACTTCCTCGATCCCCTCGCCTTCAACCCGGACTCCCTCATCGGCGTGCCCGGGCTGCTCTCGGTCTACCGCGCCGGCGGCGTGGTGCTGGCCAATGCCATCGGCACCGGGGTGGCGGATGACAAGTCCATCTACCCCTATGTGCCGGAGATGATCCGCTTCTATCTGGGGGAAGATCCCATTCTCAACAACGTGCCCACCTGGCAGTGCCGCGAGCCGGCTGCCCTCTCCCACGTGCTGGCCAATCTGGAGGAGCTGGTGGTCAAGGAGGTCCATGGCGCCGGCGGCTACGGCATGCTTATCGGCCCCTGCGCCAGTCGCGAGGAGCTGGCCCGTTTTCGCGAGCTGCTCAAGGCGCGGCCGGACAACTACATCGCCCAGCCGACCCTCTCCCTCTCCACCTGCCCGACCTTCGTCGACGCCGGCATCGCCCCCCGCCACATCGATCTGCGCCCCTTCGTTCTCACGGGGCAGGAGCTGCGCCTGGTACCGGGCGGCCTGACCCGGGTCGCCCTCACCGAAGGCTCCCTGGTGGTCAACTCCTCCCAGGGCGGTGGCACCAAGGACACCTGGGTCATGGAGGGCAGCCCATGCTGAGCCGCACCGCAAGCGAACTTTACTGGATGTCCCGCCACCTGGAGCGGGCGGAGAACACGGCGCGCATGCTGGACGTCACCCAGACCATGTCGCTGATGCCCTCCATCGACGCCGATCACAGCGAGCTGGTGGCGCCCCTCACCATCAGCGGCACTCACGAGCCCTTCCTGGCCCGCTACGGCCAGGTGAACATGGAGAACCTGCTGCAATTTTTCTGCTTCGACGAGGAGAACCCGAGCAGCATCTTCAGTTGTCTGCGCATGGCCAGGGACAACGCCCACGCCGTGCGGGGCAAGATCCCCGGTGAGGTGTGGGAGAGCATCAACGCCGCCTGGATAGAGATCCGCCGGCGCCGCCAGGCGGGCCTCTCCAGCGGCCAGGCCCAGGAGTTCTTCGACTGGATCAAGGAGCGCTCCCACCAGTTTCGCGGCGCCACCTATGGCACCATCATGCGCGGTGACGTGCTCTGGTTCCTGCGCCTTGGCACCTTCATCGAGCGGGCCGACAACACGGCGCGCATCCTGACCGTGAAGTATCAGGTGATCCGGGAGGACGAGGACAGCGTGCGCGAGTTCTACCGCTGGAACGCCCTGTTGCGGTCAGTGGGCGCTTACGAGGCCCACCAGACCCTTTACAAGACGCTCTCCCATGCCTCCATCGCCGAGCTGCTGATCCTGCGCAATGAAGTGCCGCGCTCCCTGCGGGCCTGCCTCGACGAGATGGAGCTGATCCTGGCCCAGATCGAGGGCAACGCCGGTCAGACGCCCCGGCGCCTGACCACCATACTCAACGCCCATCTGACCTATGGCGCCATCGACGATGTCTTTGCCCTCGGCATGCAGGAGTACCTGAGTGATTTCCTCAGCGACATCGGCGCCATCGGCCAGAGCATCCACGCCGCCTACCTGGAGGTATTATGAGACTCATCATCGATCACCAGACCCGCTACCACTATGCCGACGTGGTGCGCCGCAGTACCCAGTACCTGCGCCTGACCCCCCACAGCACTGCCCGCCAGCAGATCCTCTCCTGGGAGCTGGAGCTGCCGGGGGAGGCCACCTGCACCACGGACGGTTACGGCAACATACTGCACGTGCTGAGCCTGGAGTCCCCCCACGAGGGGATCCTGATCCGCGCCCACGGGGAGGTGGAGATCTGCGACGACGCCCCGGAAGATGAGGAGTCCTCCCTCATCTCTCCCCTGAGCTACCTGAGGCCCACCCCCCTCACCCGCCCGACCCCGGCCCTGCAGGATCTCGCGAAGGCCTGCCTGCCAGAGGAGCCAACCCTGGCCGACTTGCAGAGCCTGATGGCACGCATCCTGGTGCTGATGCCCTATCAGCCAGGCAGCACGGATGCCACCTTCAGCGCCGACGAGGCACTTGCTTCGGGCAGCGGCGTCTGTCAGGACCACACCCATGTCTTCCTGACCTGCTGCCGCCACGCCGGCCTGCCGGCCCGGTACGTGAGCGGTTACCTCTACAGCCAGGACAACAGCCACGTGGCGATGCACGCCTGGGCCGAGGTGTGGATCGAGGAGCGCTGGCACACGTTCGACGTCACCAACCTCACCAGCTCCACCAGCGAGCACCTCAAGCTCGCAGTCGGCATGGATTATCTGGATGCCTGTCCGGTGCGCGGCGTGCGCTATGGCGGCGGGTGCGAACAGTTGCAGAGCCAGGCGCAGGTGACCCGCCTGGATGGACAGCAGCAATGAAGACCGGGAGAGTCCTGGCGGGAGTGCGGTCATGACCTATTGCGTCGCCATGTGCCTGCAAGACGGCATGGTGTTTGCGTCCGATTCGCGCACCAATGCGGGGGTGGATCACATCGCCACCTTCCGCAAATTGCACCTCTTCACCCGGGAGGACAGGGTGATAGTGCTGCAAAGCGCGGGCAATCTGGCCACCACCCAGAGCGTCATCAGCCTGCTGACGGAGGGGCAGGAGCTCCTTGCCCTCCCCAGCCTCTACGAGGCTGCCGCCCTCATCGGCCAGACCATACGCACCGTCATCAGCCGGGATGGGGGTCAGCAGCAGGGCCATATCAACTTCGGCTGCAACATCCTGCTGGGGGGGCAGATCCGGGGGGAGCGCCACCGCCTGTTCCACATCTATCCGGAGGGCAACTTCATCGAGGCGAGCGCTGATACCCCCTACTTCCAGATTGGTGAGAGCAAGTACGGCAAACCCATCATCGATCGCATCATTCACCATGAGACGCCGCTTCAGACCGCCCTGCAGTGCGCCCTCATCTCCATCGACTCGACCCTGCGCAGCAATCTGTCGGTGGGCTTGCCTCTGGATGCCCTGGTCTATCACGAGGGCAGCTTCTCGGCGACGAACCAGCACCGCATCACCGAACAGAATCCCCATTTCGTGGCGCTGCGAAAGGCCTGGGGCGAGGGGTTGCAGCAGTTGTTCCAGGGCCTTCCCACCTTCCCCCTCTAGGCCGGGCGGGAGGCGCCAAGGCGCTTTCCCGCTCCTTTCTTTCCGGATATTCTGGCTGCCTTCCTTTTCGATGGAGTTTCCCATGCGCCGCTTCAACGTCATGCTCAACGGCAGCCGGTTGATGATGTTCCCCTTCTATGTCTGCATCCTTATCTGTGTCGCCCTCCTGATGGTGAAGTTCGCCATGCAGCTCTATGTGCTGTGCCGCGACATCATCGACATCCACTATCTGGATCTCATCACGGGGGTACTCACCCTGGTGGACTTCGTGCTGGTGGCCCAGATGCTGATCCTGGTGGCCATCTGCGGCTACGTGCAGTTCATCAAGACCCCGGAGCAGCGAGCAGCCCTTGGCGACAACTGGCTCAGCAAGATCAACTTCGCATCCCTCAAACTCATCGTCATCAACTCCCTGGTGACCATCGCCGGCATCGAGGTGCTCAAAGCCTTCCTCGACGACGGCACCGGCAACGAGATCGAGATGAAGTGGTCGGTCATCGTCTTCCTCGCCTTCTCCACCGCGGCACTTATCTATGCGGTGACCGAGCGGCTGGCGGAGCACAAATAGGACCCGATGCCATTCAGGGTCTATTCATCAAGAGCCGAATTGATAACTCTTTTCATTACCCTTACTGCATTGTAAACTTGCTCGCCCCGGGCTGAACCGCCCGGGAGCTGGAGCACCCATGACGAGTCTTTCCCTCTCACCACGACAATGCTGGCAGTGGCTGGCCTATCACCATCAGGCGGCCGAGGGTGCCCTTTATCTGATGTTTTTCTCCGGTCTGCTGCTGTGGGAACCCCTGACACCGACCTGGTCCCTGGCGCGCTGGAACCTGTTTTTGCACGTCGCCCTCTCGCTCACCCTGTTCCCCTTGCTGTTTGGCGCCTTCTGGCTCTCCCATCGCAGCCTGCTGCGCAAGAGCCGCAAGCCTTTTCTGCGTACCACGGGACGCATCATCGAAGCCTTGCTGCTGGTCTGTCTGGCAAGCGGACTGGTGCTGGTGCTGCACGGCACCCCGGGGGATAGCCTCGGCAACCTTGCCAGCTGGGCCCACTGGCTGAGCGCCCTCGCGTTGACGCCCCTGGTGCTGCGCCACGCTTGGCGCTGGACCATCTTGAAATGGCGCACCTGATCTTATGTTGAAGCTGTTGTTATCCCTGATGTTGGCCACCCTGTTGCTGGGGACCGCCTCGGCCCGGGAGATGGGCGCCGCCATGATTGCCTATGACGAGGGGAGCGCCCCGCGCCTCGTCACCGCCAACCAGAGTGCCGGCTCGATCACCCTGCTTGAGCGCGATAGCGGCAAGCGACTCAAGGAGGCACAACTAGGTGGCGATCTGCGCCAGCTGGCCCGCGCCGATGACGGCACCCTGCTGGTCACCGATTACAGCGGCGATCGCCTGCTGCTCTTGGATGATGAATTCGAGCTGGAAAAGGCGATCCCCACCGGCCATAGGCCCTATGGCGTCATCTTCGATCCCAAGCGGCAGTGGTTCTGGGTCACGCTGTTCGAGGGAGGGCGCCTTCAGGCTTATGACAGGGCGGGCAACCTCCAACTGGATGCAAAAACCGCCGAGACTCCCCGTGGGCTGGCCCTGACCGACAATGATCGCCTGCTGCTCACCCACGCCATGACCGGCCAGCTCGCCATCTATGATCTCGCCAAGCTTGAGAAAGACGCTAAGGGGGCTACTCTGCCCAAGCCCAAGCTCATCACCCTGGCGGAAACCCACAGCGCGCCCCCTACTGGAAAAGCGAGCGACTCCCAGGGCTTGCCGCGCCTGCTGGACGGCATCGCCCTCTCCCCCGATGGCAGCGAAGCCTGGCTGCCCCACGTGCTCTGGAGTTTCGATCACCCCTTCCAGTTTCAGAGCACCGTCTTCCCGGCCGTCTCCATCATCGATCTCGATGAAGAGAAGGAGCGGGTCGATGAAAGAAAACAGCTCTTCTTGCAGATCAACCTGCCCAGCGTCGGCAACCGCAGCCAGATCGTCTCCAACCCGTTCGCGGCGCGCTTCGCCGCCGATGGCAAGCGGGTCTACCTGACCCTGGCGGGTTCCGAAGACTTGCTGGTGTTCGACCTGTCGCGCAGCGGCAAGCAGAACAGCAACCGCCACCGCCGCAAGAAGTTTCAGGGGGGCGCCAAGGCGACCCAGCTCTTGCGTCACCTGCCGGGCCAGAATCCGCGCGATCTGCTGATCGATGGCGACCACATCCTGGTGCACAACGTCATGGGGCAGGATCTCACCCGTCTCAACACCGGCGGCAGCGGCCCGTTTGCCCGGGTCACGGTGGATGTGCCCCACTTCGCCAAACTGGTAGAGACGGATCCCCGCCCCGAGCCGCTTCAGCGCGGTGAACGATTGTTCAACCTGGGCAACACTGCCGCCAACAGCCGCTTCCCCATGGCGGGGGACAACTGGATGAGCTGCAACTCCTGCCATCTGGACGGGTTCAACTTCACCAACCGCTATCTGATGGCGGCCCATCGCCAGAAGAGCGGCGACAACGCCATCAACGGCCACGCCAACCTCGCCAACATGGTGGCGGGGGACTTTATCGGCGAATACCTGCGCATGACCCAGCAGACCCAGGGCGGCATGGGCCATGACACCCGCGATGGGGCCGATGCGGTCGACCCCGCGAGGCCCCAGCCCGAGGTGCAGGCGATGATGGAGGATCTGCACGCTTTCGTCACCAGTGATGGCAACCTCCCCTATCTGGCCAACTGGCTTAGGCTCGATGCCCCGCGCAGGGATCCTGCCAAGGCGCCGACCACTCATCCGAAGGAGTGGCTCAACTCCGCCTCCTGCCAGAACTGCCACCAACAGGCGTTCAAGGACTGGAGCGAGAGCAACCACCGGCTGATGGGCAACTCCCACCCCTACTACAAGGTGGTGCAGGCGCTGGCCCGCGAAACCGAAGGGGAGGCCTTCGGCCAGTGGTGCCAGGGCTGTCACATGCCCCAGCAGGTGATGAACGGCCAGACTGATCTGCCCAAGGGCTCTCACATGTTCGAGCAGGGCGGTGCTTCGCTCATTGCGGCCCACCAGAAAGGCGAGCCCGTGGTGGAGGAAGGGACTGGCTGTGTGCTCTGTCATCGCATCACCAAGCTCGAGGATGCCGGCGGCAACAGCGCCTTTACGGTCAATTTGAAAGACCGCGAGAGCTATGTGTTCGAGGATACCCCGGGGGGCAGCCTCCAGCACTGGCTGGCAGAGCGGCAGATCAACGCCCGCCCCGCCATGCACAAGGCCTCCTACCAGAAGGATTTCTACCGGGACGCGGCCCTGTGCAAGTCGTGCCACAACGAGTTCGCCCCCGGCACCGGCGCCAATATCGTCAACACCTGGGATGAGTGGGAAAAATCCAGCTTCGCCAAAGCCGAAGATCCTGCCAAACGGCGCACCTGCATCGACTGCCACATGAACCCTACACCTGGCAACGGCGGCGCGCCGGTGGCGGGCCAGTCCACCGAAAACGGCACCGTGAAAGAGCGGCTCTATCGCCACAACTTTACCGGCGCCCAGCATCAGCTGGTGGGGCTGAGGAGTGCAACCCTTGAGCAGGAGAGCCTGGCGCTCTTGCGCTCCAGCGCCACCCTCTCGGCCCGCATTGAAAACCAGAGCGGCCAACCCGCACTGGTGGTGAGAGTCGCCAACACCGGCGCCGGCCACGCCCTGCCCACCGGGGTCGCCGATTTCCGTGAACTCTGGCTGGAGCTGACCGTTACCGACGCCAGCGGCAAGCTGGTGCTTGAAAGCGGCCAGCCGGTGAACGGCGCCGTCCCTGAGGATGCGCGGCTGTTCAGAAAAGTGTTCGGCGATGCCGAGGGCAAGCCGGTGGGGCTCAAGTTCTGGCGCTATGCCAAGCTCCTTGAAGACACCCGCATCCCGGCCGATGGCTCGCGCGATGAAACCTGGCCGCTGCCGGCGGACGCTCAGGGGCCCTTCAAGGCCGATATCAGACTCAATTTCCGCACCTACCCCAAGTGGGTCAATGATGCGGTGCGCGCCGCCGAGCCGAGCTTGCCGGAGCCCCCCATAGTGCTACTCAATCGGCTGCAACTGACCCTGCAGCCCCTCCCCGTTACGCCCGATACGGAGCCTCAATCCTGATGTTCGCAAGTTTTCTCATTACCCTGCGCGAGGGGCTGGAAGCCTTCCTGCTGGTCGGCATCTGCCTCTCCTACCTCGCCAAGCTGGGGGCAAGCCGCTACAACAAGTTCATCTATCTGGGGGTGGGGCTGGGTCTTATCGCCTCCCTCGTCGTCGCCTTCCTGTTCCAGGTGGTGGTGAGCCAGTTCGAGAGCGAGCGCTATAACCATTTGCTGATGGCGGGGATCCTGATGTTCGCCACCCTGGTGCTCACCTATATGGCTATCTGGATGCAAAAACAGGCCAAATCCCAGGTGGGGGCCATGACGGCGCGCATCGATGCCGCCATCGACGGTGGCAACCTGTTTGGTCTGGTGCTGCTCGCCTTCCTGGCTGTGATGCGCGAAGGCTTTGAAACCGTGCTCTTCTTCTCGGCCCTGGTCTACTCCGGGCAAGGGGTGGATCTGCACCAGGGGCTGATGGGGGCGCTGGCCGGACTGCTGGTCTCTGTGGTGCTGGTGTGGGGGCTGCTGCGCTCCACCCGCAAGGTGGCGCTGGCCCCCTTCTTCCGCTGGACCGGCCTGCTCATCATCATCATCGCCGCAGGCTTGCTCTCGTCCGCCGTCAACATGTTGCAGGCAGCGGACGTCATCACCTTCTGGGCAACGCCGGTCTTCAACATCAGCCACATCCTCGACGATCAGGGGGTATTCGGCACCTTCCTGCGCGCCCTGTTTGGCTACAACGCCTCACCGGCCGGCCTGCAGTTGCTGACCTGGGCCAGCTACCTCATGATCTTTGTCACCCTCTGGCATCGCAGCTATCGCCCCCAGGGGAGCGCTGCCCCGACCAAGGGCTGAGCCCGGGGATCACACTCTGTTCGGGAGCCGCGCACAGGCGGGCTCCCCCAGCTATCACGCCGTTTCGGAACACTCATGAACGACAACAACAAGAAGCATATTGCGGTGCTGGGTGCCGGCCCTGCCGGTTTGATGGCCGCCTGGCGCCTGCGCCAGGCCGGTTTTGCGGTCACCCTGTTCGAGCAGGAGAGCGTGGTGGGCGGCATGTGCGCCACCCAGACCTTCAAGGGGCGCGACGGGGAGTATCGCTTCGACTACGGCGGCCACCGCTTCATCACCAAGAACCCCGAGCTGCTCGCCTTTATCGATGAGCTGATGGGGGACGACCTGCTCCACGCCGAGCGAAAGAGCGTCATCCGCTTTGGCGGGTGCACCTATGACTACCCTTTGAACCTGCCCAATTTGCTCAAGACGGCGCCGCTGGCCCTGATGGCCGGTGCGGTGAAGGATCTGCTGCTGTTGCCCTTTGCCAAGAAGCCTACCGATTTTGCCAAGGCGAGCTTTGCCGAGTGGATCCAGAGCCACTTCGGTCGCACCCTCTACCGCCAGTTCTTCGAGGGCTACACCGGCAAGCTGTGGGGCATCAACCCGGACAAGCTCTCCGCCGACTGGGCCGGCCAGCGCATCAGCCTGATCGATCTCAAAGACGTGGCACGCCGCCTGCTGCCAAGGCGCAACGGCAGCATGTCGGTGCGCACCTATGCCCGCAAATACCGCTATCCCAAGTACGGCTTCGGCCAGATCTTCACCACCTTGGGGGAGCGGTTGGTGGCCGAAGGGGTTGAGCTGAAAACCGGCGCCACCATCACCCGTCTCGAGCAGGCTGATGGCCGCATCGAACGGGTTTATTGGAAACAAGATGACGTGGAGCAGAGCGAGCGCTTTGATCAGGTGATCTCCACCCTGCCGCTGCCGCTCACCTGCCAGCATCTGGGCTTGCCGTGTGATCTGCACTACCGGTCGCTTCGCTTCGTCAATATGCCCCTCAAACAGGAGAACCTGTCGGACAACACCTGGCAGTACCTCTCCGACCCCCATATTCTGGCGACCCGTCTGCAGGAGCCGCGCCGGCGCAGCCCCTTTATGGCGCCCCAAGGCCAGACCTCGGTGATGCTGGAGATCCCCTGCAATCCGGGGGATGCCACCTGGCAGGCACCGCTCTCTGATCTGCGCGGCCGGGTCACCGCCGATCTCGACAGCCTCGGCGTCGATACCCAGAAGCTCGGCGATGAGACATTCGAAGCGCGCAGTGAATACGCCTATCCGCTGATGGATCTGGGTTATCAGGCCCGCCGCAACGAAGCCATCAAGGCGCTGATGCCGATAGGCAACCTCATCATGACCGGCCGTCAGGGGACATTCCGCTACATCTTCACCGACACCGCCATGGAGATGGGGATGATGGCCGCAGACATGGTGATCGACGGGGTGGACAGACGTCACGCCATCTTCAATCATCGCAACGAAAATACCGTCATTGAAACCCAGAGCGTGGCCTGAGTGCCGCGCCATGGGCATAACCTCTTGGCATAAGTAAGGAGAACAGGATGACCATCCGCCCGGGTTTACTTGCCCTCACCCTGCTGCTGACCCTGAGCGGGCAGGCGCAGGCTTACTCCTACGCCGCAGCCGGCAAGGAGCCGCTGATCGATGCCCGCGAGGCACTGCTGGGCGCCGCCACTGACGGCAAGGATGCCAGCGCCACCTTGAGCGAGATTGCCGAGGAGCTGACCTATCTGGAAGAGCACCACCAGGTCGAGCTGCAAGCACCGCTGGCCGCCGCCATCAAGGCCAAAGACGCCGTGGCTACCGCGGCCCTGCTCAACCGGGCCTACAAGGCGGAGATCGAGCGCCGCCTCGAAGGGGCCAGCCAGAACCTTGGCGACTACCAGACCGCCAAGGTGCTGGTGGTCAAGAGCAAGCGCTTCTTGGATTTGATCCTCCCCTCCCTCAATGAAGGAGATCGCAAGGCCGCCGAACAGGCGCTGGCCAAGGTGCTCGATGCCATCGGCAACCCGGGAGTGTTCGGCGTGGGTGCCAAACCTGCCGATGCCGCTGCCTTTGGCGATGCCGAAAAAGCGCTGATGACCGTGCTGGCGCCGCTTTGATGACCTCTCATCGATGACGACGGCCCCCCTCATCCCCACCCCTTCTCCCGCAAGGGGAGAAGGGGGGCGTCGCCACGGCCGATTACGCTTCGCTAATCGACCCTACTTGCTTGCCCTGCTGCAACTGGCCTGGCTTGGCTGGCTGCTGACCTTCCCCGTGGCGCTCGATTCCGACGATGCCCTGAACATCGCCCACGGGGTGGTGCGCTTCAGCGTACTGGAGTTCTCCCCCCACTTTCCGGGCTACCCCGCCTTTATCTGGCTGGCGCGGCTGATCAATCTGGCGGTGGACGATCCGGCCCGCGCGGTGCAGTGGGCCAGCCTCTTGGGGAGCAGTTTGCTGGCGCCACTCGCCGCCTCCCTCGCGGTCAGATTGTGGCAGCGGCCCAGCCTGCTGGCGCCGGTCTGGCTGCTGGTACTAGCCCTGCCGCTCACCCCGACGCTCGCCCTCTCCGGCCTGTCCGACGGGCCGGCGCTGGCCGCCTGGCTGGGCGCGCTCCTGGCTTTGCAACAGCGCAAGATAGCGCTGGCGGGTCTGCTGTTGGGCCTCATGCTGGCCCTGCGTCCCTCCTACTTCGTGCTGGCCCTGCTGCCCCTTTGGCTGGGGATGGCGCAGCAGGGCACGCGCGTCAGGTTTGTGCTCCCCATCGCGCTGGTGGGGCTAGCCTGCCTGCTGTTTGTCTGGCAGGCCGATGGCTGGGCCTATTTCAGCGAGGGGCGGCGCTTTACCGACGGCCACTTTACCCTGTGGGGCAACACGGCGGCAGCCCACGGGGATCGACTGCTGAGCTGGGCGAATACCTTCAACGATCAGCTCACCCCGCTCTGGCCCCTGTTGATGGGAGCCTTGCTGATACTGCCACTCTGGCAACGGTCAAAAGATCACAATGCGACCCCCTCCGTGCTCTGGACGCTCTACTGGCTCGCCCTGCTGCTCTGGACCCTGTTTGGCCAGAATCCGGACAATCCCCGCCATCTCGCGCCCATCACCCTGCTTGGCCTCGTGCTGCTGGCAGGCTGGCTGCCGCGCCGGGGCGAGCTGCCAGCCATGCTGGGAGCCCTGTTGTTGCTGCTCTGCACCCTCACCCCACCGGCGGCACCAGCCATGACCCGGGCCGCCAGACTGGCCGAACAAACGTGCCCGGCGCTGGTAACCCAGTGGGGAGTGAGGCTGCTTAGGGAAACCACAACCCTGCCCGTCACCGACGGCTGGTACCGGGGGGATGCCGCCCTTGCGCTCACCCAGGGGGCCTGCCGCCTCAGCCGCCGCCCCCTGGGGGCAGAGGCGCTACCAGGCCCTTATGACACCCTCTGGTTTGCCCCCCGCTTTCACGCCGAACCCGGCCTCTGGCTCGCCCTGCCCCGCTGAACCGGGCGCTTGCGAGGGCATCGCTCGACTCGTCTACACTCACAGCCGGGTCTGTCAGGAACCAGTGCAATGGAAAGAAACACGAGCGGAACCGGGGAGGGGATCCGGGTCGCGCTGGCCCTGTTGCTGGCCTGCGCCCTGCTGATGCTGCCGCTCTGGTGGCAGGGGGGCAGTCAGGGGCACGATCTGTTCCACCACCTGCTATCCGGCCACTACTTTGCCCGCCAGCTCTGGCAGGGGGAACTCTATCCCCGCTGGCTGATGGCCATGAACGGCGGCTTCGGTAGCCCCACCTTCTTCTTCTATCCCCCGCTCCCCTACTACGTCAGCGCCCTCTTTGCCGGGCCCGGTGCCCACCCCCAGCAAGCCATCTACCCTTTGCTTGGCAGCGCCACCCTGGCCCTGCTGCTCTCCGGGGTGTTTGCCTATCTGTGGCTGCGTGCCACCACGCCCCCTGGCCGGGCCCTGGCCGCCAGCCTGCTCTATTTGGCGCTGCCCTATCATGTCGCCATGGATCTCTATGCCCGCTTCGCCCTGGCGGAGTTCTGGGCCTTCGCCTGGGCTCCCCTTATCCTGCTGGGGCAGGATCTCGCCCACCGCGGACGACCTCAGGGGTTGCCCCTGCTGATCCTGGGGCTGGCGCTGCTGGCCTTCTCCCACCTCCCCAGCCTCTTGCTCATGATGGGGCTGGTCACCTTGCGCGCCTTCTGGTTCACCAGACGCACCCGCACTCTGACGCCCTGCTGGCAAGCCCTCGGCGCCCAGGGGGTGGGGCTTTGCATGGCAGCCGCCCTGCTGCTGCCCGCCCTGGCGGATCAGGGGGCCATCTCCATGGAGCTGATGCGCGGCGGCATGTTCGACTACAGGCGCAACTTTCTCGACCGCCTGCCCAGCGCCTGGGAGGACTGGCGTTTTCGCGGTCACCTGGCGTGGCAGAGCATGCTGACCCTGGTCCTGCTGCTCATCGCCTGGGCCGCCGCCCGGGAGCCGCGCCACCCCGAGCTGCTGTGCTGGGGGGCGATCGGCGTCGTCGCCTTCCTGATGATGCTGCCCCCGAGCCAGCCTCTCTGGAGCCTGCTTCCCCCCTTGCAGCGGGTCCAGTTTCCCTGGCGGCTCAACCTAGTGCTCGCCCTTGCCACGGTCGCCGTGGTGGCGCTCGACACCCAGCCCCATCGTCTCTGGCAGGGGCTCTGGTGGGGAGTATTTCTGCTGACCCTCCTCTCCACCCTGGCCTATGTGCGTCACGCCCCCCTCACCCAGGCCCCCGAACGGGAAGCCATGGCATTCGAGTTCGACAGCAAGCGCAGTGCCCGGGAATACAGGCCAAGGCAGGTGCCGGGGGGCATGTTCGCCCCGACCCTGCTCGCCTGGAAGGAGGAGTTCCAGCCGCCCGTCAGCGCCGAACCGCCAGGCGCGAGCTGGAGCCTGACCCGCTGGCAACCCCGCGCCCTGGCGCTGGAGGTCAAGGCCCGGGTGCCGACCCGGCTGGTCCTGCACCAATACCATTACCCCAGCTGGGAGGCCCGCCTCGACGGGCACCTGGCGCTGACGGTGAGCGCCAATCGCCAGGGGTTGATGCAACTCTGGGTTCCGGCGGGCCACCACAGTCTCACCCTGACCCTGGCGGTACGATGGCCGGAGCGCACCGGCAATGCCCTCTCCCTGCTTGGATGGCTTGCCTGGCTCTGGCTGCTCTGGCGCCACACCAGACAAAAGGGCATCGGGCAGGATGCACCTGATCGCGCCCGCCAAAACTGATAGACTCAACACCTGCCTCTCAACCCGGCCCAGCCCACGACTCGGATACCCTATGCCCCAAGCCAGCTCCCTCTCCCCCCGTTTCCTCTTCATCCTGCTCGGTGCCCTGGCGGGCCTGACTCCGCTCGCGGTGGACATGTATCTGCCCGCCATTCCCGCCATCGCCCGGGATCTGGCTACCAGCATCGACGGCGCCCAGCTCACCATCAGCGCCTTCCTGGGGGGCTTTGCCATCGGCCAGCTCTTTTACGGGCCGCTCGCCGACAGCTTCGGCAGAAAGCCGGTGATCCTGGCGGGCCTGACGATGTTTGCCGTGGCCTCCGTGGGCTGCGCCATGGCGGACTCCCTGCCTGAGCTCCTCGCCTGGCGCATGTTGCAGGCCGCAGGGGGCGCCGCGGGTTCCGTGGTGGTCAACGCCCTGCTGCGCGACCTGTTCGAGAAGGATGCGTTTTCCCGCGCCATGTCCTTCGTCATCCTGGTGATGACCCTCGCCCCCCTGGTGGCCCCGGTGGTAGGGGGGTACATCAGCGCTCACAGCGACTGGCGGGTCATCTTCTGGCTGCTGGTGGCCATCAGCCTGCTCATCTGCCTGGTGATGCAGTGGAAGATTGAGGAGACCCTCAAACCCGAGCACAAGCAGCCCCTGCGACTCGGGCAGGTGCTTCGCAACTACTGGGGGGTGCTCTCCCACCGTGGTGCCATGGGCTATGTGCTGTGCGGCGCCCTGTCGAGCTCCGGCATGTTTGCCTTCCTGAGCGCATCCCCCTATGTCTACATCGAGTATTTCAAGGTGCCGACCGAGCACTATGGCTGGCTCTTTGGTCTCAACATCCTGCTGATGATGGTGGTCACCTTCGCCAACAGCCGGCTGGTGAAAGGGGTGGGTGCCGAACGCATGCTGCGATACGGCCTGACCGTGCTGCCGCTCGCCGGGGCCCTGCTCATCTACAACGCCTGGAGCCAGACCGGGGGCCTGTGGGGCATCGTCATCCCCGTCGTGCTCTTCGTCGGCCACATCAGCCTGGTGGGGGCCAACGCCATGACCGGCCTGATGGGCCACTTCCCCCAGTCCGCAGGCACCGCCTCGGCGCTGGCGGGTACCCTGCGCTTTGGCCTTGGGGCCCTGGTGGGGGTACTGGTCAACCTCAATCCCCCCGAATCGCCGCTCCCCATGGCCATCGCCATCGCCGGTTGCGGCCTGGGGTCGGCCCTCAGTTACTGGCTGCTGAGCGGCAAGCGCGTCCCCTGATGCCTTGCAATGAAAAAGCCCTGTCCATGGACAGGGCTTTTTGCATCGGGGCGCAGGCCTCAGTCATCGGCCTGCAACCCGCTGCGCGCCAGGATCTCGCTCTCCAGCCCATCCAGGCTTAGCTGGTTCTTCTTGCGCCAGTAGGCCTCAATCCCCTCCCGGCCCTGCCGCTCGGACCAGTTGGCAAGATCCTCCCTGTCTCCCTGGTACTCATACAGAGGCACCGACATGCCGCACGACGTCTGGACCCGTTCAATGTTCAGCAGGAAGATCTGGCGAGCCGCGACGCTTGGGGGGAACAGCGCCAGCAACGACGGCCACTGCGGATCAGTGCGGTGCAGCACCCGTGCCTGGCCATAGGCTCGCAGAATAAGCGGCGCCCCCTCGAAGGCGCAGAACATCACCGTCATGCGCGGCTGTTGCAGCACCTGGGCCGCGGACTCGTTGCCGCTGCCGGTCAGGTTGAGCCAGACCAGGGTGTGGGCATCGAGGACGCGCAGCGAATCCCCGCCCTTGGGGGAGAGATTGACCGATCCCTTCGCAGCCGCCGTGCCGACGAAGAAGATCTTCTGCCCCTCGATAAAGGTGACATGGCGCGGCAAAAGCGCCTCGAACAGTTGTCCCATCCTGCCTCTCCCTGGTGCCTGGAACCGGGTTGCCTAAAACAGGGCGCTGTTGAGCCACAGGTGCGCCCCTATGCCGACCATATAGCCAAGCAAAATGGCAGGCAACCACTTGAGGTGCCCGACGAAGGTATACATGCCCCTGGCCTGCCCCATCAGGGCCACCCCGGCGGCGGAGCCGACCGAAAGCAGACTGCCCCCCACCCCGGTGGTCAATGTCACCAGCAGCCACTGCCCCGTGCTCATCTGCGGCTCCATGGAGAGCACGGCGAACATCACCGGAATGTTGTCGATCAGGGCGGAGAGCAGGCCGATGACGACGTTGGCCAGGGTCGGATCGCCACCGTCATAGAGGAAATGGGAGGCAAGCGCCAGATACCCCATAAACCCGAGGCCGCCGACGCACATCACCACCCCGTAGAAGAAGAGCAGGGTGTCCCACTCCGCCTTGGCAATCTTGTTGAACACATCGAACGGCACCACCGAGCCCAGACGCAGCAGCCTGGCCTCGTCCCCGGTGCGCTCATACAGCGCCCGTGCCCGGGCCAGGGTGACGGGCTGGGTCTTTCGCAGATAGAAACTGAAAAATTGCAGGTAGCCCAGCCCCATCATCATGCCGAGCACGGGGGGCAGCCCCAGGAAGTGATGGCAGGCGACTGCGGTCACTATGGTGAGTACAAAGAGCAGCACGATGACAACGGCGCCGCGCCTTGGCACCACCATCTAGCCCGGCATGGCGGGCACCAGACGGGGCACCATCAGGCTCATCAGGGTGGCCGGCACCAGGAAGTTGAGCAGGGCGGGGATGAAGAGCAGCAAGAACTGCTGGAACGGCACCTTGCCCGCCTGCCACACCATCAGGGTGGTGATGTCGCCAAAGGGGCTGAAGGCGCCGCCCGCATTGGCTGCCACGACGATGTTGATGCAGGCCAGGTTGATGAAGCGGCGCTCCCCGTTGGCCACGTTGAGCACCACTGAGCACATCAGCAGCGCCGTGGTGAGGTTGTCCACCACGGGGGAGATGAAAAAGGCGAGAAAACCGGTGAGCCAGAAGAGCGTACGCAGGCTGAATCCCGCCTGCACCAGGCGTACCCGCAGCACGGCGAACAGCAGCCTGTCCTCCATGGCGTTCACATAGGTCATGGCCACCAGCAAGAAGAGCATCAGTTCGGCATACTCCAGCAGGTTGTGCCGAAAACCGGCCTGAACCAGCTCGCTTTGCCCCTGCCCCGTATAGACCAGGCCGATGGCTATCCAGATGATGCCGGCGGCCACCAGCACCGGCTTGGACTTTCGCAGCTTCAGGTACTCCTCGGCCATCACCAGGGCATAAGCCAGGGCGAAGATGGCGAGGGCGAAGAGCCCGACCCCGCTGTGGGTCAGATCGAGGGGGCCGTTGCCCGCAGCGGCGGGGGCACTGAGCAGGGCCGTCCCGGGCACGAGGCGAAGGAGTCCAGACATGGCGGCATCTCCTGGCAGGCGTCTGGCATTGAGGCTAGCAGCGCAAAGGGAAGCCGCCCTCCTTGTCATCCTGATGAGCGGCCCGCCGCGGGCACTAAGGCAAACATGAGCGAGGCCCGTTGCCGGGCCCCGTCATCAGGAGGTCTTCTTGCCAAAACCCGATTGCTTGAGGGTGTAGCCTGCGCTGTTTTGCCAGGCATCCAGCCCGCTTCGGTTGTTGCCCGCCACCAGGCTCGCGGCCAGGCTCGGGCTGTTGAAGAGCTGATCGGCGGTAAAGATGAAGCCCCCTTCGGGGTGGGGAACGAGCACCCCCTTGCCCAGCAGCTCCTGGCGCAGCTCGATCACCGCCTCGCGCAGGGAGGCCGCATCCTCGCCGTTGGCGGTGGAGCCCGCCTGGACCATGAAACCGGGGTTTTGCCGCTTGCCCACCGGATAACCATGGGCCTCTGCCCCCTTGCCGTTGAAGTGGTAGAGCTCGCGCTCCCCCGGCTTGTTGTCGGAGAGGGCCTTTTGCAGGGTCATCAGCTCGTTGTAGATATCGATGGGGACCACGGCAGCCTGCTTGACGCCCTTGCTGTCGACGATAAAACTGACTTGCTTGTGTAACATCCTTGCTCATCCTGTGACCCATGGAAGGCCCTATTCTAACCACCTCAGGCAAGCGGGATCCAGCGAGGATCCCCATCCCTTTTGCAGGCGCGATCACTAACTGGCATAGTGACGGACATTGTGAAAGCCATTGACCATCAAACGGTTATCCCATGCTTAGCCTGCGCAACCTCAGTAAACGCTTCGCCAACGGCGGCGAGACGCTCCCCCTGTTTGAGGGGCTGGATCTCGCCCTCACCCCGGGGGAAACCTGCCTGCTGCTGGGGCAAAGCGGCTGTGGCAAGTCCACCCTGCTCAACCTCATCGCCGGTCTCATCGCCCCGGACGAGGGGGAGATCTGGCTGAAAGAGACCCGTCTCGACACCCTGCCGACAGACGAGCGGGCCCGGCTTCGCGGGCGCCATTTCGGCATCGTCTATCAGGATTTCAACCTGCTGCCGACCCTGACCGTGGCCGAGAACCTCGCCCTGCCCCTTCAGATAAACAACCTGCCCCAGGACGATGGGCGCCTCGATGCCCTGCTCGCGCGCCTTGGCATGGGCCACAAACGCCACGCCTGGCCGGAACAGCTCTCCGGCGGCCAGCGCCAGCGGGTGGCGCTGGCCCGAGCCCTCATTCATCAGCCCCGTTGGCTGCTCGCCGACGAACCCACCGGGAGCCTTGATGAACACAACGCCGAGCAGGTGATGGCCCTGATGATGAGCGCGGTGCGCGATACCGGCGCCGGTCTCTTGCTGGTGAGCCACAACCCGGGCTATGGCGACCTGGCGGATCGGGTGCTGCGCCTTGAAGGGGGGCAGCTGGTCGAGCTCAAGGGGCGCCGCCATGGCTGACGTCTGCCGGGGGGCCTGCTGATGTTGCCGCTCAAGGCGCTGCTGCGCCTCTATCGCGCTCACCCCTGGTTGCTCTTGATGAGCCTGGCCGGGCTCACCCTCGGGGTCACCCTGGTGGTGGCCATCGAGCTCTTGAACCACAGCGCCCGCACCAACTTCGTCGCCGCCCGCAGCCAGCTCGCCGGGGAGGCCAACTACCGCCTGGCCCCCCAGGGTGGCCTGGATGAGCAAGTCTACGTGAGGCTGGTGCGAAGCCAGCCGAACCTTGACGCCATGCCAGAGCTTCACGCCTGGCTCAAGGACGAGCAGGGGCACAGCTTCCAGTTGCTGGGGATGGATCTCTTCAACCCCGGCCCCCTGCGCCGCCTCTTTGGCGATGCGCCTGACAGCCAACCCGATGTCTCGTTGAATCGCGCCGACAGCGTCTGGCTGGCCGCCCCCGAGGCGAGGCGCCTTGACTGGCAAGCGGGCCAGTCGCGAACCTTTGTGCTGGGGGATGAGGGGCAACGCCCCCTGACTCTGACCCTGGCGGGCACCTTCGAGCCCGGCGCCGTCCCCATGGAGCGGCTGCTGGTGACCGACATCGGCCTCGCCCAGCCCCTGCTTGGCAAGGAAGGCAGACTGGATCGCATCGTCTTCAAACTCAGCGAGCAAGAGGCCCATACCTTGCAAAGAGCCTTGCAGGCGGCCCTGCAATCCTATGCCCCCCATCAGCCCCTCTGGCTTGAGCCCATCAGCCCGGCCCTCGATGCCAGCCAGCTCGGAGATGCGCTGGCGCTGAACCTTACCGCCCTCTCCCTGCTCGCCATGGCGGTGGGATTGTTCTTGGTGTTCAACGCCCAGCGCTTCGTGCAGAGCGTGCGCCGCCCCCTGCTCGCCCAGCTCATCATCCTCGGGATGCCGCCGCGCCGGGTGCTGCGCTGGCTGACCCTGGAGATCCTGATCCTCGCCACCCTCGGCACTCTGCTCGGGCTGTTGCTCGGCAGCCTGCTGGCCCTCGCCCTGATGGGGCAGCTCACCCAGGCGCTGGCCGACCTTTATGGCCCCAACCCCATCGACCTGCTGCGCCTCTCCCCGACGAGCCTTGGCAAGGCGCTGGTGATTGGCCTTCTGGGGATGCTTGCCGCCAACCTGCCCGGCTGGTGGCAACTGCTGCGCCAATCCCCCCTTGCGCTGCGAGAGGGCAACAGTCGCCCACCGGCTCACCCCTGGCAACGCCGGGGGCTTGCCATCGTCATTCTGCTGCTGTGCGCCCTGTGTCTGTGGCAGCCCGCCACCGGCCTTGGCGGCGCCCTCTTCGTGGCCGGAGGCTGGCTGCTCGCCATGGCCCTCCTGCTGCCCGATGCCCTTCGCTCCTTGCTGGGGCGGCTGCGTGCACGCGGCCCCCTCACCGCCCGGCTCGGGGTGGCAGAAACCCTCTATCACCTGGATCGCACCGCCATCGCGGTGATGGCGCTGCAACTGGCCATCGCCGCGGCCATCGGCATCGGGGTCATGGTGTCGAGCTTTCGCTCGAGCGTGGAGATCTGGCTCGGCCAGCGCCTGGCCGCCGATCTCTACGTCACCGCTCCCAAGGGGGTGGCCGGCAGCAGGGGCGCACTCGGCGAGCAGACCCTCAACACCATCCTCGCCTCGCCAGATGTGCGCGCCGCCTCCCGCCGCGCCGTGCTCCCCGCCCGCTGGCAGGGGCAGCCCATCGAGTGGGCGCAGATGGACTTTATCCCCGAGCTCAAAGCCGCCTATCCCCTGTTGGCCGGGCGCTGGCCCGCTGCTCCCGACGAGGTGCTGGCGAGCGAACCGCTGACGGTACGTCTCGGGGTCAGGGTGGGCCAGCGCCTCGAGGTAACCAGCGAAGGGGGGCCGAGGGCTTTCACCGTCACCGGCGTCTATCAGGATTACGGCAGCGACAAGGGGCAGATACTGCACGCCTTCGAAGGGGGCAAGGTGCAATCCCTGGCCCTCTTCAGCCCGGATCCCGAGCACCTTGGTGACAGGCTCAGGAGCCAGTTTGGTGAGCAGGTGAACCTGTTGCCCGCCCCCGCCATCCACGCCGCAGCCCTCAAGGTGTTCGATCAGACCTTCGTGGTGACCGAGCTATTGAAGTTGCTCATTCTGGGGATCGCCTTCGTCGGCATCGGCTCGGCCTTTATGGTGCTGGGGCTGGCCCGGCGCGGCGAGTTGCAGACCCTGCAAAGCCTTGGCCTGAGCCCGCGCCACTGCCGCCGGCTGCTGGTGTGGCAAGGGGCGGGCCTCGGGCTGCTCACCGCGCTGTTGGCCCTGCCGGTGGGCTATGGCCTTGCCTGGGTGCTCATCGAGGTGGTCAACCCCCGCGCCTTTGGCTGGCGGCTGGCCTTCGAGGCCGCCCCCTTGCACGCCGTCACGGCGCTCCTGCTCGCCCCCGTCTGTGGCGCGCTCGCCTCCTGGTACGCCGCAAGGAGAGTGGTATGAAATATCGGTTGGCGCACTGGCTCAGCCATGGCTTGACGTTCCCATTGACCAGATCCCTGTCACCGCCCTTGATTCAACGCAGAGAAGCGCACAGAGCTATCGTGAACCATCCCCTCTCCCTTCGGGAGAGGGCCAGGGTGAGGGAAATCTTGTCCTCTTTACGGACCCTGTGGCTTGCAGCCCCCTTGATCCCGCTTATTGCCATAAGCGGCAACGCGCAGGCCAGCGATTTGGGGAGCATCCTTGGCGGCGGCAGCGATCACTTCAAAAAGGCACTGCCGGGTCAGTCCATCAACCTGCCCGTGGATCACGGTGCCCACCCCGACTACCGCTCCGAGTGGTGGTATCTCACCGGCAACCTGAAAGACGAGCAGGGGCGCGATTACGGCATGCAGTGGACCCTGTTTCGCCAAGGCATCGAGCAGGAGATCACATCGGAGAACCCCTGGCTCACCCCCCAGCTCTGGCTGGCCCAGTTCGCCATCACGGATGTGAGCAAAGGCAGCCACCAGCAGGACGAGCGCACCAGCCGCCAGGGGCCAGGGCTCGCCGGTGCCAGCGGCGGTCAGTATTGGCTGAAAGAGTGGGTGCTGGCCTCTCAGGGCGAAGCGCTTTTTCCCGCCACCCTCAAGGTGCAAAGCAAGGCGGGGGAGCTTGATGTGAAGGTGAGCGCCGCCAAGCCGGCGGTGCTACAGGGCAAACAGGGTTACAGCGAGAAGAGCCCGGGCAACGCCTCCTTCTACTACTCCTACCCGCGCCTGACCATCAGCGGCACCCTGACCCTGGATGGGGAGACCCGCAACGTCAGCGGTGAGGGTTGGTTTGATCACGAGTGGAGCAGCTCGGTATTGGCCGAGTGGCAATCGGGCTGGGACTGGTTTTCGCTGCAATTTGAAGATGGCCGCGAGCTGATGCTGTTTCGCCTGCGCACCAAATCGGGCCGCGCCCATTCCGAAAACAAGCCCGAGAACCGCTACGGCATCCTGATTGAACGGGACGGCAGCAGCCGGGTGCTGAGCCCAGATCACATCCGCCTCACTCCCGGCAAGACCTGGCGCGGCCCCAAGGGGCAAGCCTACCCCATCGAGTGGCAGCTGGAAGCCGCCGATATCAAGCTCACCATCCAGGCGCGCCAGCCCAATCAGGCCATGACGGGGCGTTTTGACTACTGGGAAGGGGCGGTCTTAGTCTCGGGGGACGCCAAAGGCGTCGGCTATCTGGAAATGACGGGATATTGACCGCCTTGAAATCAGATCGCCTTCAAAAAATCATTCAGATTCCATGCTTTAGATGGTTTTTTTCTCAACAGAATTTCTCGTACTTGATACCTTACCCAGACGGCCCTTCCCCTACTGCCCAAAACCCCAAGGATCACCTGTGGCTTTGCTCATCCTCCATTAACACATTGTTATATTCAAAGAGATGAAATGTTACATCCGAGAATTTTATTTAAATATCGAAAACTCGATAAAAGCTGTTTGGAACTGCTCCTAAGGAAGGTGCGAATAAGCGGGGAAATTCTTCTCGGCTGACTCAGTCATTTCATTTTTTCAGTTTGAGCCGATCTTTTCTCCCGTAAATGCCTTGAATCAGCCTATTTAGACCGTTTCTTCGCCATTTAAGGCGTTATTCCCAGTTTTTAGTGAGATCTCTCCCACTGACGTATCATTTGGTCCGCCCGAAACAGGTTGGCCAGCGTGAATAACATCGCCAGTTGGTTATCGTTTTTCAGCAACCCCTTGTATCTGGCTTTCACGAAGCCGAACTGTCGCTTGATGATGCGAAACGGGTGCTCCACCTTGGCCCGGATGCTGGCTTTCATGTATTCGATGTTGATGGCCGTTTTGTTCTTGCGTGGATGCTGTTTCAAGGTTCTTACCTTGCCGGGGCGCTCGGCGATCAGCCAGTCCACATCCACCTCGGCCAGCTCCTCGCGCTGTGGCGCCCCTTGGTAGCCGGCATCGGCTGAGACAAATTGCTCCTCTCCATGCAGCAGATTACCCAGCTGATTGAGGTCATGCTCGTTGGCCGCGGTGGTGACTAGGCTGTGGGTCAGGCCACTCTTGGCATCGACACCAATGTGGGCCTTCATGCCAAAGTGCCACTGATTGCCTTTCTTGGTCTGATGCATCTGCGGATCGCGTTGCTGCTCTTTGTTCTTGGTCGAGCTGGGTGCCTCAATGATGGTGGCATCGACCAAGGTGCCTTGAGTCATCATGACGCCTGCTTCGGCCAGCCAGCGATTGATGGTCTTGAACAATTGGCGGGCCAGTTGATGCTGCTCCAGCAGGTGGCGGAAATTCATGATGGTGGTGCGGTCCGGCAAGGCGCTATCCAGGGATAACCGGGCAAACAGACGCATGGAGGCGATTTCGTACAGAGCATCTTCCATCGCGCCATCGCTCAGGTTGTACCAATGCTGCATGCAGTGAATGCGTAGCATGGTTTCCAGCGGATAAGGTCGCCGGCCATTACCAGCCTTGGGATAAAACGGCTCGATGACTTCCACCATGTTTTGCCATGGCAGAATCTGCTCCATGCGGGACAAGAAAATCTCTTTTCTGGTCTGACGGCGCTTACTGCTGAATTCACTGTCGGCGAAGGTGAGCTGATGACTCATGATGAACCCTTTTTCATGGCTCCAGATGACAAACATGATCTCATATCAGGGACTTGTTCGCACCTTCCCTCACCGGCAGGGGCTTGACGCACACAATTCGGCAGGGATGGGATAATCCGTTTTCTCTATGCAGGTTCTGACTATGACGCGCAGCAACTCCTTGGAGTAACGCCCCAGGCGTTTAACGTCTCCAACAACGGCAGGATTTTTTTGTCCTGCCGTTGTTGTTTTCCTATCTCGCCGCCTGATCCACCAGATAGAGGATGCTGTGATAGGGAATGCCAGCATGCTGGCTAAGCCCCATTTCGCAGGTGCGGCTGTTGCTGAATCCCTGGCGGCAATCCCTGGGGACCTGAACGGGCAGGCTGGCAAGCGCCGCGGCGTTGAGCTCAGGCGTCATCAGCCCCTTGTCGCCGGCAAAGCCGCAGCACTGGATATGCTCAGGGATTATCACCTCGCGGGCACAGGCGCGGGCCACCGCCAGCATCTTATCGCCGAGCCCCATGCGCCGGCTGCTGCAGGTGATATGGAGCATCACTGTCTCATCGATGGGGGTCAGCTCAAGGTGGGGCAGCAGGTGTTCCAGCACAAAGGCAGAGGGCTCAAACACCCGAAGGCCCTTGCCGAGTGCCCCCGAGAGCAGTCGCTGCACGCAGGGGCTGGTATCGAGCAGCACGGGCCAGCGGCCCTGCTCGCTTGCCTGCCACAATGCCTCGGCCAGCTCACTGCGCTTGGCGGCAGCCACCTCGACCATCCCCTTGCTGTCATAGGGCATGCCGCAGCAGAGCCCCTCGATACCTTGCGGCACTATGACCCGGCAACCCGCTTTATTGAGGAGTGATTGCACCACGTCCGGCAGTGACGGGGCTTCCTCCTGCTGGCCGAACACCCGGCTGGCGCAGGACGGCAGATAGACCACGGCGCGATCCTCTCCAATGTCCTCGCTGGATCCGCCATGGCTCCCCTCCCCTTGCGGCCACAGGTAGCGGCTCGGCCCCGGCAGTGTGGGCAACCAGGCGGGTGTGCGCTGGCCGCTCAGATGGCGAACCCCGTTCACCAATCCTGCCAGCGCCTTGTCTCCCAGCACCTTCCCGGCAATGGCTTTGAAGCCGAGGGCCCCACGGGCCGTGCGGGTAACGCCGGCGAAATGATCGGCGCTCCAGCGGGCGATGGGCACGAAGCGCTGGTACTTGTCAGAGCGCAGCTTCTTGATGAGCGCTCCGGTGTTGATGCCCACCGGGCAGCGATCGGCGCACAGCCCGGTGGCGGCGCAGGTGTCGATGCCCTGATAGTCAAACAGCCGGGCAAGATCCCCTGCAACTTCACCGCTGCGACCACGGCGCGACAACTCCCGATAGAGCACGATGCGCTGGCGCGGCGAGAGCGACAGGGTGCGCGAGGGGCAGACCGCCTCGCAAAAGCCGCACTCGATGCACGGATCCACGATGGCATCGCTCGCCGGCATGGGCTTGAGATGGGCCAGGTGGGCCTTGGGGTCATCGTTGATGATGACGCCGGGATTGAGCAGGCCGTCCGGGTCCAGCAGCGCCTTGATGCGGCGCATCAGCGCCATCCCCTCCGGCCCCCATTCCAGCTCCACATAGGGGGCCATGTTGCGGCCGGTGCCGTGCTCGGCCTTGAGAGACCCGCCAAAGCGCACCGCGACGAGCTCCGCCACCGCGTCCATAAAGGCGCCGTAGCGGAGCACCTGGGCCGGATCGTCGAACCCCTGGGTAAAGACGAAGTGCAGGTTCCCCTCCAGCGCGTGGCCGAAGATGATGGCTTCACCGTATTCGAAGCGATCGAACAGGGCTTGCAGCCCCGCCACCCCTTCGGCCAAGCGCTCGATGGGAAAGGCGACATCCTCGATGATGACGGTGGTGCCGGTGGTGCGCACCGCCCCACCGCCGGGAAGAGCCCCTTGCGAATGGCCCAGAGCCCGGCGCTGTCGCTGGTAAAAGGCACAGAGGCGACCTGAGCGAACTCGGCCGCCATGCCCATCACCTGCTCGCAGCGATCCACCAGCGCCTCTTTCGATTCCCCATGCACCTCCACAAGCAAGGCGCAGGCAGCCAGATCCAGCGTCTTGATAAAGTCCGGCAGACCGGGCTTGCCCGCCACCGAGCGAAGGGATCGCCCATCCATCAGCTCCACCGCCGCCACCGGCGCACTTTTCAGGCGCGAGGTGGCCAGACACGCCTGCTCGGCGTCCCGGAACACCAGCAGGGCCGAGGCCTTGTGGGGGTATTCGGGCACGGTATCGAGCACCACCTCGGCGATAAAGCCGAGGGTTCCCTCCGAGCCGATCATCAGGTGGGTGAGGATATCGACGGGATCCTCATGATCGAGCAGGGCGTTGATGGCGTAGCCGGTGGTGTTCTTGAGCCGGTACTTGTGGCGGATCTTGGCGGCAAGCTCGGCATTCGCCAGCACTTCGGCACGCAGGGCGGCGAGCCCGTCCAGCAACTCCGGGCGCTTGGCCGCAAAGGCGGCGCGACTGTGAGGGTCGCCGCTCTCCAGCACGGTGCCATCGGCCAGCAGCAAGGTCATGGCGTGCAATGTGTGATAGCTGTTGTGGGCGGTGCCGCAGCACATGCCGCTCGCGTTGTTGGCGGCGATGCCGCCGAGCTTGCAGGCGTTGATGGAGGCGGGGTCCGGCCCAATCTTGCGCCCCAGAGGCGCCAGATAGCGGTTGGCATCGGCGCCGATCACCCCGGGTTGCAGGGCGATGCGCGCCCCCTCGTCCAGAATGCGGTGGCCGCGCCAGCTGTCGGTCAGGGTGATGAGCACCGAATCACTCAGGGCCTGGCCCGAGAGGCTGGTGCCGGCGGCGCGAAAGGTGCACGGCAGGTGCAATTTGCGGCACACCGCCAGCACAAAGCGCACTTCATCGAGGGAGTCGAGGCGCACGATGCGCTCGGGCACCAGCCGGTAGAAGCTGGCGTCCGTGCCGTGGGCGAGGCGCAAGTCCGGGTCGCTCACCAGCCGCTCCGGCGGGATGCGCTCAAGCATGGCGGCGTCAAATTCATTCCAGCGCATCAGCAATCCTCCACCAGCACGACCAAGAGGCGGCTCGGGCCGTGGGCGCCGTAGGCCAGGGTCTGCTGGATGTCGGCGGTCTTGGAGGGGCCGGAGACCAGCAACAGATTGGTGGGCATGGCCTGCTGCCAGCGCCCGGCCTCTACCAGCCCCGCCAGGTTGTCGGCGATGGTGGAGGCCGCCAGCAGGGCGATATGGCAGGGTGGCACCAGGGACAAGGTGCGCGGCTCGCCGCCATCGGGCAGCAACACGAGCGTCCCGGTATCGGCGATGGCCCCCGCGCAGTGGGTGATGCCCGCCTGACAGGCATCGAACAAATCGTCCTTCCAGCTTGCGAACTCGCCAGAGGGGGTCAACACAGATCGCCCGGCGCAAGCGGCCGCGATTTCGACTTGCCAGCGGCCGCCCTGGCCACAGGCCAGACTCGTCACGCCCTCTTCATCCAGCCAGGCGGTCAGCTCCCGGGCCAGGCTTGCCTCCTTGACGGTGAGGATCTCAGCGTGGCTGGCGCAGATCCCGGCAACAAAGCGCTCGCGCCGTGCGTTGTCATCTACCCCGCGCCAGGGCTGCCAGGCGTGCGGTGCGTGGGCAATGGGGGTGGCGGCGCCGCGCAGGCGGTTCAAGATAGCCTCTTTGCTCGACATCTCAGGACTCCTTCTTCTTCTGGCGCAGCAGGGCGTGCAGGCTCTGGGGGCGGGTTTGGGGGCCTCGCGGCACTGGGTCCAGGGGCCCAGGTGTTTGGGCATCAAGCCCCGCAGGCGACCGGCCACCCCGGTTGCGGCGTGGTAGAGGCGCGGGTGGGTGGCGGCAAAGGCAAAGCCCTGCATGGCAAGGGTCTCGAGCCGGCTTTTGGCCGCCCCCTGCCCCGCCAGCGGTTCGTGACCGGGCTGTGCGTTGTGCTTGGCCTCCCGGCGCAGGCGCTGCAACATGTCGGGAATGGGGATGCGCACCGGGCACACCTCGCCGCAGGCACCGCACAGGCTCGAGGCCGTCACCAGATCGCTCGTGCTTTCCAGCCCCAGCAGGTGGGGGGAGATGATTTTGCCGATGGGCCCCGGGTAGATGGTGCCGTAGGCGTGGCCGCCGATGCGGGTGTAGACCGGGCAGTGGTTCATGCAGGCGCCGCAGCGGATGCACTGCAATGTCTTGCGCAGCTCCTCATCCCGGTAAGCCTGGCTGCGGCCGTTGTCCAGCAGCACCAGGTGTACCTCGTCCGGGCCGTCCAGCTCCCCTGCCCGGCGCGGGCCGCTGATGACGTTGAAGTAGGTGGTGATGGCCTGACCGGTGGCCGAGCGGGTCAGGGCGCTGTAGAGGGGCGGCACGTCGGATAAGCACTCCACCACCTTCTCGATGCCGGTGATGGCCACGTGCACTTTCGGCACCGTGGTGCACATACGCCCGTTGCCCTCGTTCTCGACGAGACACAGGCTGCCGGTCTCGGCCACCGCGAAGTTGACGCCGGAGAGCCCCATGCCGGCGCGGCGAAACTCTTCGCGCAGGGCCCGCCGCCCGGTCTGGATCAGGGCGTCCACGTCCGTGGTGGGGGTGAAGCCTTCCAGGTTGCTTGCGAAGGTGTCGCTCACCTCCTGCTTGTTCTTGTGGATGGCGGGCATGATGATGTGGGACGGGGTGTCGCCGTCGAGCTGGACGATAAACTCCCCCATGTCGCTCTCAAGGCAGCGGATGCCGTGGCGCGCCATCTCGTGGTTGAAGCCTACCTCCTCGCTCACCATGGACTTGCCCTTGACGATGCTGCTCACCCCGTTTTTTTGGGCGATACCGAGGATGATAGCGTTGGCCTCGGCCGGCGTCTGGGCCCAGTGCACCCGGATGCCGTTGCGCTCACAGTTGGCTTCGAGCTGCTCCAAAAGGTCCGGCAGGCGCGAGAGACAGCGCTGGCGAATTTGCTCCGCCGCATCGCGCACCGCCGCTTCTTCCTGCGGGTCGGCGAAGGCATCCCGGCGCTTGGCGCGCAGGTAATCCATGGCGCCGCGAAAATTCTGGCGCAGCACGGGGTCGGCCAGGGCCGCCTCGGCCTGGGGATGGAAGCGGCGCGGCGAATACTTGGCGTGATCAGACATGGGGCTGGGCCTCTTTGGTATGAGCCAAATCGCTAACAGCGGCGCCGTTATGAGCTATTTCGTCACTGTCGGGGCGGCTGTGGGCGAGCAGGAAGCTCGCCAGGTGGGTGGCAGGCAAGATCCTGCCCTGATAGGCCAGGGATCCCTTGATGTTCAAGAGGCACCCCCAGTCGGCGCTCACCAAGGTGTCGGCGCCGGTGGCCAGCAGGTGGCGGGTCTTGTCCTCCACCATGGCCTGGCTGATGTGGGGGTGGCGCACCGAGAAGGTGCCGCCAAAACCGCAGCACTCGCTCTCGTAGGCCTGTTCATGCAAGGTGACGCCATCGAGCTGCCCCAGCAGGCTGCGGGCCGTGGTGTGTACCTGCATCTCGCGCCGGGCCGAGCAGGAGGTGTGCATGACGATGCTCGCCTCCCCCACCCCGTGCCAGCGCACCCGGCAGACCCGGGCCAGAAACTCGGTGAGCTCGAACACCCGATCGCAAAAATCGGCCACCTCGGGGCTCTCGGGGAAGAGGCGGCGGTAGTGGTGGTGCATCATGCCGCCGCAGGAGCCCGACAGCACCACCACCGGCCAGGGCTCGGGGAAGAGCGCCATCTGGCTTTGCGCCACCTTGCGCGCCTCCTCCTCGTGACCCGAGGTGTAGGCCGGCTGCCCGCAGCAGGTCTGTTTCTCGACAAAGTGCACCCTTATCCCTTCCCGCTCGATCAGGGCGATGGCATCGAGCCCCGCCACCGGGTCGAACAGGTCCACCAGACAGGTGGCGTAGAGATAGACATCGGCCGGCTTGGCCGGGTAGACCCGCATTACCTTCATCACTTGCTCTCCTTACTTGAGCTGCAGCAGTGCGTCCGAGATGTGGAAGCTGTACATGAGCACCAGCCCGATAAGGCCGGTGACCAGCAGGTAGTAGAGGGTCGGCAGCGCCGTCTTGCGCAGCGTCGCCCCCTCACGGCCGAGCAGCCCCACGGTGGCCGAGGCCGCCACCACGTTGTGAATGGCGATCATGTTGCCCGCAGCCGCGCCGACTGCCTGCAGGGCCAGCATGGCGGCGGTGGAGACCCCCAGGGTCTGGGCCACCTCGAACTGGAACTGGCTGAACATCATGTTCGATACCGTGTTGGAGCCGGCGATAAAGGCCCCCAGCGCGCCGATGGTGGCGCTGAGCGCAGGGAAGAACTCCCCCACCAGCCCGGCGGCAAAATTCGCGGTGGTCACCGGCATGCTGGCGAGATCCGCCCCGTTGACGCCGGAGTTGATGAAGATGCGCACCATGGGCACGGTGAAGATGAGCACGAAACCGGCGCCGATCAGGGTGCGGCTGGACTCCCCCAATGCCCGACCGAAGGGGGCGAGGGAGCGCGACTGCAGCCAGGTGGCGAGCAGGGCGCAAAGTACCAGCAGGCCCCCCGGCAGGTAGAGCGGCTCAATGGAGGAGCTGACCCCCTTCTCCCCCAAGAGGTCTGTGAAGGCGAGGCTCACCGACAAGAGGCTTGCCTTGAACTCCGGGCTCACCCGGCTCGCCACCAGCAGGAGCGCCAGCGCCACATAGGGGAGCCAGGCCAGCATGAGCGACATGGGGCGACCAGCGGCCTCTTTGAGATCGAGCTTGAGGGAACCCAGCCACTCGGCGGGCCACTCGTTCTCGGGGGCGAAATCCCAGGAGTTCTTGGGCACCAGAAAACCGGCTCGCGCCGCCGTCACCACCAGGGCCAGCCCCACCAGACCGCCGATGAGGGACGGGAACTCGGGGCCGAGCAGCATGCCGGTGAGGGCATAGGGGACGGTGAAGGCGAGCCCGGCGAATATCGCGAAGGGCAGGATGGAGAGCCCCTCTGTCCAGCTGCGGTTGCGGCCGAAGAAGCGGGTCAGCATCATCACCATCAGCACCGGCATCAGGGTGCCGACGGTGGCGTGAATGAGGGCCACGTTGGTGGTCACCTGCTGCAAATAGATGTCCCAGCTGCTGCCACCGGCGCTCAGGGTCTGGCCGATGGCCTGGTTATCCAGCCCCTTGTTGATGCCCACCAGGATGGGGGTGCCCACTGCGCCGAACGACACCGGGGTGGACTGGATCATCATGCCGAGCAGCACGGCGGCCAGCGCCGGAAAACCGATGGCCACCAGCAGCGGCGCGGCGATGGCGGCCGGGGTGCCAAAACCCGAGGCCCCTTCGATAAAGGCGCCGAAGCACCAGGCGATGATGATGGCCTGGATGCGCCTGTCCGGCGAGATGTTGGTAAAACCGCCGCGAATGGCGGTGATGGCGCCGGTGTGTTTGAGGGTGTTGAGCATCAGGATGGCGCCGAACACGATCCAGAGCACGGTCACCGTGATCACCAGCCCCTGCAGGGTGGAGGCGAAGACCCGGGTTGGGCTCATCTGCCAGCCCCAGAGGGCGATGAACACGGTCAACAGGAAGGCGACGGGCATGGCGCGCTTGGCGGGCCAGTTGAGGCCGACCAGCAGCACGGCGGCCACCAGGATCGGCGAGAAGGCCACCAGGGCCAGCAGGGTGTCTGTCATCATTGCGTCCTTGTCCAGAGGGGTGCAGAGGCGCACCTTGTTGTTGTTTTGTTAAGCGGACGTGACCTTACCCTGTTCCTTTTTCGCGATATATGGAAATAATGAACAACATTCGTTCCAAAAGTTGATCAATATGGCCAGTACCGACGACCTCATCCTCTTCGCCCAGGTGGTGGAGGCCGGATCCTTCAGCAAGGTAGCGGAACAAAATTCCCTGACAAATTCAGTGGTTAGCAAGCGGATCGGGCGTCTTGAGGAGGAGCTCGGGGTCCAGCTCCTCTATCGCACCACCCGCCGGCTCACCCTGAGCGAGGCGGGCAAGGCGCTCTATCAAGGTGCCAAAAATGTGAAGGCCGCCGCACTGGACGCCTTCGACGCGGTGGCGGGATTTGGTGAAAAGGTGAGCGGTCATGTGCGGATGTCGGTGCCCACCATCTCGGGGGAGCTCTTGCTCGCCGATGCGGTGGCCGATTTTTGCCAGCAGCACCCGGGGCTCACGGTGGAGATGTCGCTGGACAACCGCTTCGTCAACCTGGTGGAAGAGGGGTTCGATCTGGTCATTCGCACCGGCTATCTGGATGACTCGAGCCTGATTGCCCGCCACATTCTCGACTCCCAGTGGGTCATCTGCGCCGCCCCCGCCTATGTGCGCCGCTTCGGGGCGCCGCGGGAGCCGTCAGACTTGCTCGCCCACAACTGCCTGCGCTACGCCTACCAGAGCACGGGGGCCTCGGAGTGGGCCTTCAAGGGGGAAGAGGGCAACTATCTGGTGTCGGTGTCGGGGAGCTTTTCAACCGACAACGCCGGCGCCCTGCGCAAGGCGGCGCTGGGGGGGCGCGGCATCGTCTATGTGCCGCGCTGTCTGGTCTATCACGACCTGATGCAGGGGGATCTGGTGGACTTGTTTCCCGACCGGGTGGGCAAGAAGCTCGGCATCTACGCCGTCTACCCCTTCACCCGCCAGCCGCCGCGCAAGATAAGGCTGCTCATCGAGCACATCCGCCAGCGCTATCTGGAGATTGGCCACTACTTCCTCTGAGGCCCTTGTCGGGCCTCAGAGGGCGGATGACGCCGCCTGACGGGAGAGAAACGCCAGGGACTGGCGGTTGAAGTGATCCGGCTGCTCCACGTTGCAGACGTGGCCGCACTTTTCGATGATTTCGAGGCGGCTGTAAGGGTCGCGGGCCACCTGCTCGCGCACCGGGGCGAGGAACATGTGATCCTCCTCCCCCATCACGTAGAGGGTGGGAATGGGCAGGGCCCGCTCGCGAAAGTAGCGCATCAGGGGGTTCACCTCGGTGGCGAGACGGAACCAGCGCTTGAACTCCTTCTGGCACAGCTTTCTGGCCTCGCGCACGAAGAGGTTGCGGGACTCCTGATGGTGCTGGCGCGGCATGATGATGAAGGCGAACAGGCGGTAGAGCCACATGTAGGGCAGGAAGTGCTGGCCGAGGCGACCAAGCTGCACCAGCACCCGGGAGCGGATGTCGAGACGCAGGATGGCGCCGCCGAGCACCATGCTCTTGACCCGCTCGGGGCGAAGCTCCGCCAGGTGGCGGATGAGGATGGTGCCAAGAGAGATGCCGACAAAATGGGCGTGGGGGATGCGCAGGTGATCCAGCAGGCGCAGGATATCCTCGGTCACGGCCCGAAAGCTGTAGTGCCCCTTTACCACCTGCTGCAGCTGGTTGGACTGGCCGTGACCGCGAAGGTCCAGCAGCAGCACGTTGAAGTGCTCCCGGTAGGCCCGCAACTGCTTGAACCAGATGGAGGAGCTGCCGCCCGCACCGTGCACGAACACCACCCAATCCCGATCGGGACCCAGTTCAAAGGTCTTGTGGTACAACATCTCATGGGCTCCCGGGGTGATGGGGGGTATACTCGGCGCGCATATTAACAGAAGGCTCACCCCGGTGAACATGCTTCCACCATGATCGGACCAGCCTGGAGTCCCCATGACCCTCGTTCAATTGCGTGAATTTTTGCTCAGCCAGCCCGGCGCCACCGAGGACACCCCCTTCGGCCCGGAGATCCTGGTCTACCGCATCGCCGGCAAGATGTTTGCCCTGGTGGACTGGCAGGCGGAGCCCCTCTCCATCAACCTGAAGTGCGAACCCGAGCTCGCCCTGCTGCTGCGGGAGATCCACCCCGAGGTGAAACCGGGCTGGCACATGAACAAGCAGCACTGGAACACGGTGACCCTGAGTGAAGGCCTGTCTGACGATCTCTGGCAGGGCTGGATAGTCCACTCCTATGAGCGGGTGGTGGCGGGTCTGCCCAGGGCGAAGCGGCCCCAGGCCCCCCGCGCGACCATCAGGGAGGGTTGATCCATGCCGTCTCTTTCTTCTCCTCGCATCGTCCCCCTCGAGGAGGCGCACATACCAAGGCTTTTGGATCTGTTCGAGCAGTCGGTACGCCGCCTGGGGCCTGCACACTATAGCCCGGAGCAGGTGGAGCAGTGGGCCAGGGGCGCCCATCACCCGGGGCTTGCCAGCCAGTTGCGCGAGCACCATGGCTGGGTCATCGAGCAAGACGATGTGCCCCTTGGCTTTGCCACCCTGAGCGATGACGGTCATCTCAGCCTGCTCTACGTGAGCGCGGATCATCCGCGCCAGGGGCTCGGCACCCTGCTGCTGGAGCGGGTGCTGGCAGCCGCCAGCCAGATGGGACTTGGCAGCCTCACCACGGAGGCGAGCGCCTTCAGCCTCGCTCTCTTCCTGCGTCACGGCTTCCTGCTGACCGGATTGGAGACGGTGGAGCGCGGCGGTGTCCAATTTATCCGCCATCGGCTCCACTGCCGCTTGCCATGACGGGTTCAGCCACTAAAATACGCACCATTTCCCCAAGGCAATGAAGAAAGGGCAGCCATCATGGTGGTAGAGAGCGACGGTTACATTGCGCTGATCGAGTATCTGGTAGAGAGTCTGGGTCTGTTCGAGAGCCAGCAACAAGGCGGCGGCGCCCAGACCATCGAGGATCTGGTGAGCAGCCGGGTGGCCGACAACCTGATGGCCATCTGCGAGCAGAACCCCCAGCTCGACCCCAAGGTGCGCTTCCTGATCATGCAGGAGGCCGATGCCGTGGTCGCCGACCTGGAAGAGGTGCTCTCCGCCGTCTGGTTGTCCGCCCCCAGCGAAGCCCAGCAAGCCTTCCTCATCGAGTTCATCGACCTCATCAAGAACCTGTTCGACAGCACCATCAGCTGACCCCCCCCTGCCGTGACGGCAAGGGGACGAGATGCAATGAGGCGAGGAGTGAGGCGGGACGCCCAATGAAAAGGGCCGCCTCATCGGGCAGCCCTGCTTGCTAGCATTGTCAATTCATCGCGCTTGTCAGAGTAATGAATTTCGGGGCAAAAAAATGTGTCTGGTCTTGGCAACCATCCGTGGTCGCTACCCTGTTGGTCAGCCAGGGTTCAGTTTAGTTCCCCACCTGACGCATTTTTTTCAATTATTTTTCATCACAATGACACGGGGGCCTGATGGCCCCCGTGGTATGCAATGACGCCTCAGCGATTCAGGCTGGGAGGCAGGCAGACGCCGATGCCCCCCAGGCCGCAATACCCCTCGGGATTCTTCTCCAGATATTGCTGGTGATAATCCTCGGCGTAATAGAAGGGGGCCAGCGGCAGGATGCGGGTGGTGATGGTGCGCCCGTCACCGCTCGCCGTCATGGCCTGCTGGTAGGCGGCCAGGCTCTGCTGGGCAATCGCCTCCTGGGTGTCGTCCCCGACGAAGATGACGGAGCGATACTGGGTGCCGATGTCGCCACCCTGGCGCATCCCCTGGGCCGGATCATGGTGTTCCCAGAACAGCTTCACGAGATCCCCATAGCTGATGACCTTGGGATCGAACACCACCTGCACCGTCTCGGCGTGGCCGGTCAGGCCGCTGCACACCTCCTTGTAGGTGGGATTGGGGGTCAGCCCCCCCTGATACCCGGCGGCGGTGGAATAGACCCCGGGCTGCTGCCAGAACAGACGCTCCACACCCCAGAAACAGCCCATGCCGAACCAGGCAAGCTCCATCCCCTCGGGCCAGGGCCCCTGGGTCGGGTGGCCGTTTACTGCGTGCACCTGGCCAATCTCCAGCGCTTCCCGCCGTCCCGGCAGCGCCTCTGCCGGTGAAATAATCTGCTCCATATGCCCTGTCCTTGTATAAAACCCCGCGCAATGCGGCTGACGAAAAGGAACACCGAAGATATCAGGTTATTAGCCCGGATCAACCAGGGAGCGGCCCCCGGGGCGACCCTCCCGCCCTCGCCTGCGTCTTCCCCTCCCCGCCCGCACTGGTCAAAATGGCGACAAAAAAACACCAAGTCGATATTTAGTCTTGATTTGTGAATTTATTTTCATATATTGGGCAAATTGCTGCTTTTTTATGGAATGAAACACGTGCGTGAACGCGAACCCAGCTTGGTCCATGCCTTTCGGCAATCCACCCCTTATGTCAATGTGCACCGGGGTGCCACCTTCGTCCTGATGATCGGCGGGGAAGCCATTTGTCACCCCAATTTCGCCAACATCGTCAGCGACATCGCCCTGCTGCAGACCTTGGGGATCCGCCTGGTACTGGTGTTTGGTTCGCGTCCGCAAAATGACGAGGCCCTGGCCCGCGCCGGCATCCAGGCCCAGTATCACAAGCGGATCCGGGTCACCGACGATGCCAGTTTCGCCATCATCAAGCAGGTGTGCGGCGGTCTGCAATACGACATCACCGCCCAGCTCTCCATGGGGCTCGCCAACACACCCATGCAGGGGGCCCGCATCAGCGTGGTGAGCGGCAACTTCGTCACCGCCCAGCCGCTGGGTGTGGATGACGGCATCGACTTCTGCCACAGCGGCCGGGTGCGTCGCATCGATGTGGAGGGGATCACCCGCCAGCTGGATCAGCACGGCCTGGTGCTCATCTCCCCCATTGGCTGCTCGGTCACCGGCGAGAGCTTCAACCTGAGCTCGGAAGAGGTAGCCCGCCGGGTGGCGGTGGATCTCAAAGCCGACAAGCTCATCTGCTTCAGCAGCACCCAGGGGGTAATGGACAGGCACGGGGAGGCCATCTCCGAGCTCTTCCCCGAGCAGGCCGAAGAGCTGCTGGTGGCGCTGGAGCAGGCGGGGGAAGAGATGTCAGGCACCGCCCGCTACCTGCGCGCGGCCATCGCCTCCTGCCGGGGTGGCGTACCCCGCTCCCACCTGGTGAGCTATCAGGACGACGGCGCCATGCTGCAGGAGCTGTTCAGCCGCGAGGGGCTGGGTACCCAGATCGTGCGCGAAAGCGCCGAGCGGGCCCGGGCCGCCACCATTGAGGACATCGGCGGCATCCTGGATCTCATCCGTCCGCTGGAAGAGGAAGGGATCCTGGTGCGCCGCTCCCGGGAGCAGCTGGAGATGGAGATAGACAAGTTCACCATCATCGAGCGGGACGGCCTCATCATCGGCTGCGCCGCGCTCTATTGCTTCATGGAAGAAGCCATGGCCGAGATGGCCTGCGTCGCCATCCACCCGGAGTATCGCAACTCCAACCGGGGAGACACCCTGATCGCCAAGGTGGCCGAACGGGCCAGGCGGCTCGGCATCCGTCGCCTGTTCGTGCTCACCACCCGCTCCATCCACTGGTTCCGGGAGCGGGGCTTCGATCCCCTGGAAGTCGAAGATCTGCCGGTGGAGCGCCAGCGCTTCTACAACTGGCAGCGTCGCTCCAAGGTTTTGTCCAAGACCATTTCGTAACTGATTGATCTTGTGCCTGGTTACCGTCAATTTTGTTCTTTTTTACGAACTCGATTGACAGTGCAATCCAGACCAAGGTATTTGTACATGCACGCCACCTGTCACAGGTGGCACCAGAAGAGGAGCGCTGCCCAGGCAGCCCAGGGGAGGACACCAGTGTCCGGTGAACTTGGGTCAGGGGGAGCAGCGCCGAGACGAGGCGAGTGACTGGACACCGCCACGTCGGCTGCGGGGGCTGAATCCCCCGGGTTGTCATCGGTAGTGGTCATCCCACACCGCGCCCCACTTGGGGCGGGTACGGGATGGGCTCTGCAGGTGGAGTGCTTCTGGCCGGGATCCTCGCGTTTTCCTGCCATTTTTTGCCTCCTCCTCTCTATTTGCCCGATGAAACCGGATTTTCACCTTGAGACAGGAGTATGCAATGAACCCGATCAATGTCGCCAAGTTTGGCGGAACCAGCGTCGCCAATGCCGCGGCCATGAACCACTGCGCCGACGTGGTGCTGGCCAATCCGGCGACCCGGGTGGTGGTGCTGAGCGCCAGCGCCGGCGTCACCAACCTGCTGGTGAGCCTGGCTCAGGGTGAACTGGACGAAGCCGGACAGGATGCCCAGCTTGCCAGGCTTGCCGACATCCAGCTGGCCATTCTGGCCGCCCTTGGCAACCCGAGCGACGTGAGCGCCCTCATCCATGCCCAGCTCGGCGACATTCGCACCATGGCCCGTCAGGCCAGTCAGCACACCGACGCCGAACTCGCCGATCGCCTCATCGCCTGCGGCGAGCTGATGTCCACCCGTCTCTTCACCGAACTCCTGCACCAGCGCGGGGTCAAGGCCCAGTGGCAGGATGCGCGCCAACTGCTGCGCACCGACAGCCGCTTTGGCAAGGCCACCGTGGATCTCGCGGCGACCCGCGCCCTCTGCCAGCAGGCGGTGGGCCCGTTGCTGGGTGACAGCCTGGTCATCACCCAGGGCTTCATCGGTGCCGACGGCGATGGTCGCACCACCACCCTCGGCCGTGGCGGCTCCGACTACAGCGCGGCCCTCCTGGCCGAGGCACTGGACGCAGGCAGCATCGAGATCTGGACCGACGTGCCCGGCATCTACACCACGGATCCCCGCCTGGTTACCCGCGCCCGCCCCATCCCCGAAATCAGCTTCGTGGAGGCGGCGGAGATGGCCACCTTCGGCGCCAAGGTGCTGCACCCGGCCACCCTGCAACCCGCGCTGCGCCAGGACATCCCGGTGTTCGTGGGCTCCGCCAAGGACCCCGCCGCCGGTGGCACCTGGATCCGCGCCACCACCCGCAGCAACCCGCTGTTCCGGGCCGTGGCCCTGCGCCGCCAGCAGGTGCTGGTGACCCTGCACAGCCTCAACATGTTCCACGCCTACGGCTTCCTGGCCGAGGTGTTCGGCATCCTGGCCCGTCACCGCATCTCGGTGGATCTCATCACCACCTCCGAGGTGAGCGTCTCCCTGACCCTGGATCACACCGGCAGCCAGAGCAACGGCGAACCCATCCTGAACGACAAGGTGCTGGCGGAGCTCGGCCAGCTGTGCAAGGTGGAAGTGGAGACCGGCTTCGCCCTGGTGGCGCTCATCGGCAACCGCATGAGCGAGGCGGCCGGGGTGGGCAGCCAGGTGTTCGACGCCATCCGCGAGCACAACATCCGGATGATCTGCTACGGCGCCAGCGCCCACAACCTCTGCTTCCTGGTCAAAGAGGACGAGGCGGGCCACATCGTCAACTGCCTGCACCGGGAACTGCTCGACTGAGTCGCCCCAGCGCTGGCACACAACGAGCCTCCTCCGCCCCATCACACCCGGGGCGGCCTTCCCCACTCAGCAAAGAGGGGCGCCGCGGCGCCCCTCTTGTCACTCTTCTTCCACCATCAGCTGGTGACCAGGGTAGCCCGGGTGGGCAGCAGATTGGCCCGGATCTGCTCGCGCAGCCCTCCCAGCCGTTGCAGCAACCCGGCCTGACCGAGCCCCGCTTCGTCAGGGGCCAGATTGTCCACCAGGGCCGGGAAGTGCTCCTGTACCGCCTGCTCCAGCCAGTCGAGGCGGCGCAGGGTGAGCGGGCCGCAGCTCTTGCCGCTGAGGTCGTCCAGGATGTCGAGCCGATGGCTGCGGTACATGTCGCGCCACCAGTTGGCCGCCAGCGCCTCGTCGCTTGCCAGCGCCGCACTCCACTCCCCCACCAGTCCCTGCATCCGCGCCAGCACGGGGGCGCTCGCCCCCTCCCGCGACAGGTATTGCAGCTCTCCCCTGGCCCAGGCGAGGCAGAGCTCGCGCCAGCGGCGAAACAGCGGCAAGGGATCCGCCTCGTCCAGCCAGAGCCCGGAGAGGGTGCGGGTTTCCAGCCGCTCAGGCACGTGGAAGTCGGGATCGGTGAGGCCGTTGGAATTGAACTCGTGCAGGGGATCGAAGGGCCACATGTAGCCAAAATCGAACACCGAGATATGCTGGCCGTCATCCAGCAGGTTGCCCGGGCTCGGATCCCAGTCAAACCAGCCCCAGCGGGCCAGCTCCGCCTCCACCGCCAGCATCTGCGCCAGGTTGCGCTCGCAGAGCGTGCGCACCGGCTCCCCCCGCAGCCAGGGGGAGACCAGCACCCCGGCCCGGGCGGAGCCGAAACTGGTGCAGACCACGTTGGAGAGGATGGTGGGGTGCAGCTCCCGCAGGCTCTCTATCTCCCGACGCCGCTCCAGCTCGGTGAGAAAGGCGGTCTTGCCGTCCACATTGGCCACCAGAGAGTCCTGGCGGCAGCGTTTCAGGCACCAGTGGTGCCCCTCCACCTTGAGATGGAACACCTCGGCGGTGAGCCCGTGACCGTAGACCTTGACGACGTCCGGGTGATCCTCGGTCAGCCGGACGAGCTGGGGCAGCGGCAGGGGGCAGTCCCGCTCCCGCCCGATCCGGATCTCTTCTTTGCTCTCCAGCATCTGGAGCAATCTGGCCTGACGCGCCGCAACTTTGGGATTCATACATGTACCTCCAACCGTTACTGAGAGACTAAACAGCGCCCCCCTCCCAGACCAGCAGCAAAGGCTCATGATGACGCTTTCATCACAGAATGAGTGCCCCTGGCAGATCGGGATCACAAATTGCTTCACTGTGCTCATCACGGAATATTCATCTTGTTGTCATTAAATTGACATCAAGGAACAAGCCACGCACCATCGGGTCAAAATAGAGGCAGTTGTCGCTGCCATGACCGCTCCAAGGATGAGCCCTTATGAATGCCCCCGTCACCGGCCACCGCCCCGCCTCCCAGCCCCTGGCCGGGCTGTTGCTGGGTCTGCTGACCGCCCTGCTGCTGCTGACCCTCGCCCTGCCGCTGCTCAACCCCGTCAGCTGGCTCGGGCGTGCCGCCCCCCTCATTCTGGGCCCGGCGGATCAGCCCATCGCGACCCTCAATCGCTACAGCCTGCTCTACAAAAGTGACAACCGGGGCTTCTATCTGGTGGTGCGCAGCCAGTGGCAACTGCTCAAACCCCTGCAGGAGGGGGACAAGGTGCGGGTGGAGCTGCTCAACGACAAAGGGGTGCGCATCGACCAGCTGAGCCAGGCGGTGGACAAGCGCCAGAAGTGCCGCAAGGAGCGCTGCACCCTGAGCCTCAACAGCGCCCTGCGCGCCCCCGACGACGCCCTGGACAGCCGCTACCAGCTGCGCATCGGGCTGCTGCTGGCAGACAGGCCGGAGAGCGCCGAATACAGCCAGATCCTCCAGACCCTGCCGGAGCGCGGTTTCAACCTCCTCTACCTGATGACCAGCCTGCTGCTGGTGCTGCTGGTGAGCGCCGCCGTGCTCAAAGCCCTGCTGCCGCGGCTGCGCCGAAGCTACCGCGCCCGGGTGGCAGGCAGCCTGCTGCTCGGCAACCTCACCTTCGTGCTGCTTCACGGCTTCGTGGTGTTCAAGCTGGGGGAATTCCTGTTCTGGTCGGGCTTTCGGCCAGAGCACTACTACCTCGCCTGGGGCAGCATGGTGCTGGGCTGGAGCCTCTGTGCCCTCGCGGGCTTCAGCCTCTATATGGGGCTGCTCTTCACCGCCCTCTCGGGCATCGGGCTGCTCGCCAACTTCATGAAGATCGCCATCTACGGGGTGCCGCTGGGGGGGACGATCTGGGCAACCTGCTGGCCCTGCTGCACATCCTGCTCGATCAGCACCCTGTGGTGCCGGTGCTCGTCGTGCTGGGGCTCCTCTTTCTGGTGTGGCGCTTCGCCCTCTCCCGCTGGATCCTGCGGGGCTTGCTGCGCACCGCCGCCGCCACCGCCGCCTTCTTTGCCCTCTGCGTGTTCGCCACCCAGACCGGCAACAAGCTGCTCGGGGCCAACATCCGCTATGTGGACAGGGCGGTGAACTACCACAGGGACATCATCCGCGCCGGCCCCGGCCTCTACCTGTTCAACCTGGTGGACGAGATGCTGCAAAGCGGCAACGTGTTTCGCTACCCCTTGCAGATCAACGAGCGCACCCCGGAGCTGAGCCTGCCCGCCCAGCCCAGGGCTCCCCGCTTCGATCTGGTGATCGTGCTGCAATACGAGTCGCTCTGGCTTGACTGGCAGGGCCGTCTCTGCGCCCCCGCCCCCACCTTGAGCCTGCCCGCCAGCGTGGCCCAATGGCGCAAGACCATCCACTCCCCCACCACGGGCGGCATGACGGTACTGGCGGAGTTCGAGATGAACACCGGCCTGCCGGTGGGCCTGCTCAAACAGGGGGTGGTGCCCTACTACTACCTCTCAGACAAGGTGCCCGGCCTTGCGCGCAGCGCAGCCCAAAGCGGCTACCAGACCCTGTTCGCCCACCCCTATGTGGAGAAGTTCTGGGGCCGCGCCAAGGCGATCCCGGCCCTCGGCTATCAGGAGCGCTGGTTCGATACCCGCTTCACCGCCCTCGAGCACAAGGGGCTCTACATCTCCGACGATGCCCTCATCGATCACCTGCTCAAACGCAGCAACCAGGACGATCAGCCCCTGTTCGCCTACGCGGTCACCATGCAGGGGCACGGCCCCTTCGACGGGGATCGCTACCGGGCCCAGCAGCGCAGCGGCGCCTGCCCGGATCAGAGCCCGGCGGATACCCAGTTGCTCAACACCTACTACACCGGGGTGGTGGACGCCATGGCCTCCCTGGAGCGGCTGCTCAAGACCCTGGACAACTCCGGCAAGCGCTACCTGGTGGTGGCCTTCGGGGACCACCAGCCCTTCCTGATGTCGGCGGGCAAGGGTATCCACGGCACCAAACCGCCACGGGATGCCAGCTACCAGATCCCCATGATGGCCTTCACTCGGGCCGGGGACGGGCTGGATCTCGCCCGCCAGTTCGACCCGGTGCGCCAGCTCTACCAGATGGGCCAGGCCACAAGGCAGCTGCTGGCGGGGGACCTCACCCCCATCCGTGACCAACCCCTGCTCCACCCGGTGCTCGGGGAAGAGAAAGGCTTCGACCCCTCCCCCCTGGTGCCGCAGATCCGCGCCAGCTTCCGGCCCGATGCATTGCCCTGATCGATTGAGACACGAGGGACACAGATCCTTGCAACACTTCCGGCCCGATGCCCTGCCCTGATCCGCAGCGAACTAGCAGACGACAAAGAGGTCGCCCGGGCGACCTCTTTTTATGGGCGGGATGCGAGTACAGTGCCGCCTGCACCTCGCCATGTTCGTCCCGACCTGGGCTCTGCGACCCCTGACAGGTCATTTTTTTGTTTAGATATATCAAACGATAACTCATTATCGAATAGCAAAATTGAACAACTTTGCCGACCTTCAGGCCCCGTGCCCCCCATGTTCCCGCACCTTCTCCGGGCCGGGCCGCTTTTTCTCTCATTCCCGGCCAGCCCAGAACCATCGGGGCATTCGATACGTTCAGGCCTTGAGCCCCACTCACTTGCACCCACCTTTGCGCGTCACACCCAACAAAAAGCCGACCTCGGGGTCGGCTTGTGACGGGGCGTTTGGCCATGCAGGGCCGGGCACTGGCGGGCTAGATCACCACGGCGGTGCCGCTGATGCTGACCATCAGCATGCTGCCGTTCTGGCCCACCACCTCGTAGTCGATGTCGATGCCCACCACGGCGTTGGCCCCCAGCGCCTGGGCACGCTCCTTGAGCTCCTCGAAGGCGATCTCCCGGGCCCGGGCCAGCTCTTTTTCGTAGGCGCCGGAGCGACCGCCGATGATGTCGCGGATGCCGGCGAACAGATCCTTGAAGATGTTGGCGCCGAGGATGGCTTCGCCCACGACGATGCCGCGGTACTCGCGAATGGTCTTGCCTTCCAGGGTGGGGGTGGTTGAGAGGATCATGAGGTCTCCTGTGAGTTGGGCTGGGTGCGCGAAGCACCGTTGCCGTCATGGTAGCAAGGCGCTGGCCAAAGCATAAGCCCGGCGTGGCCAGGGGCTTCAAGCACAGCGCCCGCCAGGCTCATCAAGGTGCCATCCATACGGCCTGTGTCGTGCCACTTACCCCCTCAAAGCGACCTTGGGCACCGGTGCTGGGGAGAGTGCTTCCAGGCCACGATGAAAGCGGGGCCTTGATGATGCAGACACGACGGCAGCTGCACCCGGCCCTCTACTTCTTCGCCCTCAACTACGGCAGACGTTTCTAGCGTCGCCCTGCGTCGGCCATAAAAAAAGGAGAGGCAAGCCTCTCCTTCTTGATGTTCGCAGCGGCAGCCGCCATGCACTCAGTGCAGCTTCATGCTCGGGCGCAGCACCCGGTTGATGCGGCCCACCAGCATGATGAGGCCGGTCTTGATGTAGCCGTGCAGGGCGACCTGGTGCATCCGGTAGAGGGAGATGTAGACCAGGCGCGCGATGTAGCCTTCTACCATCATGGAGCCGCGCATCAGGTTGCCCATCAGGCTGCCCACGGTGGAGAAGCGGCTCAAGGAGACCAGGGAGCCGTGATCGTGGTAACGGTAGGGCTTCATCTCGCCGCCGTTCATCTTGGCCAGGATGTTCTTGAACGCCTGGGTCGCCATCTGGTGGGCGGACTGGGCGCGGGGCGGCACGAACTTGCCGTCCGGCTGCGGGCAGGCGGCGCAGTCGCCGATGACGAAGATGTTCTCGTCCCGGGTGGTCTGCAGGGTCTCGTGGACCACCAGCTGGTTGATGCGGTTGGTTTCCAGGCCCGCGATCTCCTTCATGAAGTCCGGCGCCTTGATGCCCGCGGCCCACACCATGAGGTCTGCTTCAATCAGCTCCCCATCCTTGGTGTGCAGACCATCGCTGGTCGCTTCGGTGATCATGGTGGCGGTGCGCACGTCCACGCCCAGCTTCACCAGCTCCTGATGGGCGGAGCCGCTGATGCGCTCCGGCAGGGCCGGCAGGATGCGGGGGCCCGCTTCCACCAGGGTCACCTTGAGGCTGTCGGTGGTGAGGTTCTTGAAGCCGTAGGCGTAGAGCTGCTCCACCGCGTTGTAGAGCTCGGCGGAGAGCTCGACGCCGGTGGCGCCGCCGCCGACGATGGCGATCTTCACCTTGTCACCGGGCTGGTATTCGGTGGCGAACTGCAGGAAGCGGTTCATCATGCTGTTGTAGAAGCGGTGCGCCTGGGAGGGGCTGTCCAGGAAGATGCAGTGATCCTTGATGCCCTTGGTGTTGAAGTCGTTGGAGACGGAGCCGATGGCCATCACCAGAATGTCGTAAGCCACTTCCCGCTCGTTGACCACCAGGGCGCCGCTCTCGTCGTGGATGGGGGCCAGCACGATGCGTTTCTCGTCGCGCTTGATGTCGGTCAGGCTGCCGAGCTGGAATTCGAAGCCGTGGTTCTTGGCGTGGGACTGGTAGCTCAGGGCGTCGATGCCCGCATCCATGGAGCCGGTGGCCACTTCATGCAGCAGGGGTTTCCACAGGTGGGTGCGATTGCGATCCACCAGGGTGATCCTGGCCTTGTTCTTCTTGCCCAGCTTGCGGCCCAGGCTGGTCGCAAGCTCGAGACCACCGGCGCCACCGCCTACAACGACAATATTCATCATGATGATTTTCCTTGGTTCCTCAAAACGAAAGGGAGCCATTGGCTCCCTAAAACGAAATCGGTTGACGTGATGGCTCAGGCTTCTTTGAAGGCCTTCATCCGTTGCAGATGGTGCGAGATGTTCTTGAACTTATGGGTCTCGCGCTCATCCCATACGATGTCGTAATAGTTCTTCAATTCACGTTCAGTGTCCCGATTATCGCGGATTTCATCCTGAACGGAAAGGATGCACAGGCAGTTTCCTGAATTTTTATTACGAAATTCGGTTACACACTTGGTGCCGATGTCCTCGTACTCCTCCGGCCGGTCGATCTTGCCCTGCATGTTCTCTTCCGGGTGCAGATTGGGGTTGAAGACCACCTGCTTGATGCCGCACAGAAACCCGATCCGCTCGCTCCAGTAGCCACCCAGGCCCACGCCGCAGATGAGGGGGTTGGGATCGGTGCTCATGTCGAGCTGCTTCTTCACTTCCTTGAGCAGGTGGCTCATGTCGTGGCGGGGGTGAACCGTGCTGTAGTGCACGAAACGCACATCATCATCGATAAACTGCAACTGCAGCACTTTTTCATGATTGCCGGGGCTGGTGGCATCAAAGCCATGCAGATAGATGATCATGGACAAGACCTCAAAAACTGTGTCGGTTCTATCGAAACTACCCCAGCGACAGGGCCTTGCGCCACCAAAACATCCCACTTTCTTGCTTTGGATCACGCCCCTTCGGGCCACCAAACCGCGCGTCGGGGCGGCTGTGGCAGCGCCATGCCCCGGCGGGACATGGCGCAAACCGGGTCTGGCGAGGTTACCCGCCGCACTGGGCGAAGCGCGCCACCGCCGCTTCCACCAGGGCCAGGCTCCCCTGCCAGAAGGCGGGTTTTCGAATGTCCTGCCCCAAATGCCGTTCGACCAGTTCTTCGGCGCTCATGCGACCGGTGTCTCGCAGCAGGGCGCGGTAGGCCTCGGCCACCCCCGCCTCCCCTGCGGCCTTGCGGCTCATCAGCTGCTGATAGACCCCGAGGCTGAACAGATAGCCAAAGAGGTAGGGGTAGTTGTAAAAACCGAAGCCCGCGATGGAGAAGTGCGCCTTCGCGGCCCAGAACAGGGGGTGATAGCGGTCGAGGCTCTGCTCGTACCAGCGCCCCCAGGCCTCGTCGGTGAGCCCCTTGAGCCGGGTCGACGACACATAGCCCTGCTCGCGCTCGGCCACCAGGGCCCGCTCGAAGTCGAAGCGGGCCGGGATGTTGACCAGGAAGGTGGCGGCGCCATCGGCATCCGCCCAGGCGATGGCCAGACGCTCCTCGGCGCTTCGGGCCTGCTCGTAGAGGGCGCTGCGCACCAGGGTCTCGGCGAAGATGGAGGCGGTCTCCGCGAGCGTCATGGGGTAGCTGCGCTGGCTCATGGGCAAGTCGCGGATGAGCCAGTTGTGCCAGGCGTGACCGAGCTCGTGGGCCAGCGTGATGACGTTGTCCATGGTGCCCGCATAGGTGATGAAGACCCGCGGCTCCACCGGCTCGGCAAACTTGGTGCAATAGGCCCCGGTGCGCCGGTTGGGGGTGGGGGCGGCATCAATCCAGCCGCGCTCGGCCATCATGCGGGCAAAGTCCCCCATCTCGGGGTCAAAGCGCGCGAAGGCCTGGGCGATGATGTCGACCGCCTCCTCGAAGGGGATCTCCCGGCGGCTGGCGGCAGGGGGCGGCGCAAAGAGATCCTCCGGCCCCAGCACCTCGAGGCCGAGGTGACCGGCCATCAGCCCCAGGGCCCGCTGGCCCAGATGGCGGGCCTGCCAGGTCTCCGCCATCAGGGTATCCAGGGTCGCCCGCTCGATGTGGCTCTGGTGGCAGGAAACGTCCAGGGCATCGAGGCGCCGGTGTTTGCTGCGCTGGCGCGAGAGCTCCAGGCGCCAGCCGTTGAGGGCGTTGAGGATGGCTGCCACCGTCTCCTGCTCCCCTTCCCAGCCGGCGCTGATGGCATCGAAGGCCTCTTTGCGCAGGGCACGATCCGGGCTGGAGAGCAGGTTGCTCGCCTCCGCCAGCCCCATCTCGCGACCCGCGATCACCAGCCTTATCTTGCCCACCAGATCGTTGTAGAGGTTGCCCCAGGCGTGCAGGCCATCGGTGCCAAGGCCGATGACCAGTTGCTCCGCCTCCACCGGCAGCCGCTGATCCTGCAGGCGGCGCTCGTGGTGCAGCCGGTACCCCTCCTCCCCGAGCAAGGGGTCAGCCATCAGTCGCTCAAACTCGGGCGCAGGCAGCCCCAGCATCAGATCTTCGATGGGGGCCAGCGTCTTGAACAGATCCGCATTGAGGGCACGGGCCCGGGAGGCAACCTGCTTGGCGAGGGGATCCCGGGCGTCCTGGCTCCCCTTGCAGGCGGCCAGCACGGCGATGTTCCAGCCGATGTCGCGAATGCGCCGGGCCCGCAGGCGTACCTCCCTGAGGAAGTCCTGCAAGGCGCCTGGGGTGCGCGGAACCTGGGCCAGTCCCTCGATAAAACCGCTCAGCTCGGCCAGGCTGGCGCGGGCCAGGCTCATGTCCGCCTCGAGGACACAGCTGTCGAGGGAGGGGTAGATGTGATCATTTTGCCACTGCTGTGGATAGACTCGTTGTTGCATCGAACGCTCATCGTCAGGGACGGGCCTGGCCCGTCGTGAAATCCAGGTGGCCAGAGCCACCACCTTCGCGGGCAGGCATCACACCAGCCGCTCGAGGCGCACCACCGCCTCTTCCACATAGCGCAGGCTCTCCTGCCAGAACCCGGGTTCGCGGATGTCGACCCCCAGGTGCTTCTCCACCAGCGCCTCGGCGCTCATGCGGCCGGTATCTCGCAGCAGGGCGCGATAGGCGGGCACAAACTCGCCCCCGGCCCGCGCATGCTGGGCATAGAGCCCCAGGCTGAAGAGATAGCCAAACAGATAGGGGTAGTTGTAGAACCCGGACTCGGCGATGGAGAAGTGACCCTTGCTGGCCCAGAACAACTCGTCATACTGGCTGAGGGCGTCACCATAGCACTGCTGCTGCGCCGATTTCATCATCTCCCGCATCTGGCTCGCCCCCACGTAACCCGCCTCCCGCGCCGTCACCAGGGCGCGTTCGAAGGCAAAGCGGGCGGGGATGTCGAGAAGCAGGCTCGCGGCCCGCTCCCCGTCCAGCCAGGCGATGGCCCGGCGCTGCTCCACCTTGTCGGTGGCGGCCAGCAGGGCATCGCGCACCAGGATCTCGGCAAAGAGGGAGGCGGTCTCCGCCAGCGTCTTGGGGTAGCCCCGCTGTTCGAAGGGAAGATCCCGCAGCAACCAGCTGTGCCAGGCGTGGCCGAGCTCATGGGCCAGGGTGATGACGTTGTCCATGGTCCCCTCGAAGGTGAGGAAGACCCTTGGCTCGGGCGGATCGGCATACTCGGTGCAATAGGCGCCACTTCGCCTGTGCTCGCTCGGGGCGGCATCAATCCACCCCTTGTCGGCCATCATGCGGACAAACGCCCCCATCTCGGGATCGAAGGCGGCAAAGGCCTCCATCACCAGATTCAGCGCCTGCTCGAAGCCGAACTTGCCGTGCACGGCCTGGGGCGCCGGGGCAAAGAGATCCCAGGGGGCGAAGTCGGTGATCTGCTGGGCACAGGCCATGGCCCTCAAGGCGCGGCGCCCGAGCTCCCTGTGCTCCCCGGCCGCCGCCATCAGGGTCTCCAGGGTCGCGCCCGTGATGTGCTCCTGATGGCAGGTGACCTCGAGGGCATCCAGCCTGCGCCCCTTGCCACGCTGGCGGCCGAGCTCGTTGCGCCAGCCGTTGATGGCGTTGAGAATGGCGGTCACCGTCTCCTGCTCCGCCTCCCAGGCGCCCTGGATGGCGTGCCAGGCACTGGCGCGCCGCGCCCTGTCCGGGTGGGCGAGCAGGTTGTCCGCCTGGGCAAGCCCCATGGGCACCCCCTCCACCACCGGCAGCAGCCGCCCCACCAGGTTGTCATAGAGATCCCCCCACCCCTGCAGGCCGTCTACCGCCAACCCCTCGATGAGCTGCTCGCTCTCGAGCGAAAGCCACTGATCCTGCTGCGCTCTGTCGTGATGGATGTGGTAGGCCAGCTCGAAGAGTTCGGGATCTTGCAGCAGGGTGCGCACCAGTGACTTGGGGGCGCGAACCCAGAACAGGTCCACCGGCTTGCTGCGCTGGGCCAGGGTCGCCTCCAGCTGCTGGCCCCGGGAGAGCAGTACCCGGGCCTCCTCGTCGCGCCCGTTCTGGCTCAGCCGGTTGTAACCATAGACCTGACTGTTCCAGACCAGGCTCTTCACCCCGTTGGCCTCGCGGCGGATGGCCCGCAGCAGGTGGCGCAGGGCATTGGCATCCGCAACGGGATGGGCGGGATCCGGCAGGTCCGCCAGGAGGGCGTCAAGCCGGGTGAGGGCGCGGGCAGCCTCCTGGAAGGCGGCCTCGATGGCAGGATCGTCGGGGGCGGCATAGATGTGATCATCTCGCCAAACGGGTGGTTTCATGGTTGTCCTTGTCTGTTTGCGTCCATATCGGGTCACCCCGCCTCTGCGGGCGGGTGAAACCGGATAGTACGAAGGGGGCCAGGCACTTGCCTAGCCCCCATTCGAGGCAACCGGCAGAAGAGCGCCCCCGGGTGCGACGGCCCCTGTCGGCCCTCCCCCGACAAGCGACCTATTTGGCGGGCTGAAGCTTGCTCACCAGGGTCATGGCCACCACCAGCACCAGCCCTGCCACCACGCCGGCCAAGGCGCTCAGCAGGGTGGGCGTCACCACGGCCAGTACCCCGCCGACCCCGGGCAGGGCGGCCACCGTGTCCGCCGTCCCTTCGATGAGATGATGGAGGAAGGGCCAGCCATGGACCAGAATGCCGCCGCCGACCATGAACATGGCGATGGTGCCCACCAGGGCAAGCAGGTGCATCAGACGGGGCGCCGTCACCAGCAGCCCCTGCCCCACCGCCCGGCGCACGGCGCCGCCATCGGGCTTTTGCAGCAGGTGCAGACCGATGTCGTCGAGCTTGACGATGAGCCCCACCAGGCCATAGACCCCGACGGTCATCAGCAGGGCGATGCCCGCCACCACGGCGATCTGCAGGCCCAGGCTCGACCCCTGCACGGTGCCGAGGGCGATGACGATGATCTCCGCCGAGAGGATGAAATCGGTGCGAATGGCCCCCTTTACCTTCTGGCGCTCATAGGCCGCCAGATCCTCGGGCACCGGCGCCGCCTGATGCGCCTCTTCCTCGTGGGGCAGGAACTTGTGGACCAGCTTCTCCGCCCCCTCGAAACAGAGGTAGGCCCCCCCCAGCATCAGGAGCGGGGTGATGAGCCAGGGGATAAGAGCACTGATGGCGATGGCGGCAGGCACCAGGATGAGCTTGTTGCGAAACGACCCCTTGGCCACCGCCCACACCACCGGCAGCTCACGCTCGGCCCGCACCCCGGAGACTTGCTCTGCATTGAGGGCGAGATCGTCCCCCAGCACCCCGGCCGTCTTCTTCGCCGCCACCTTGGTCATCAGGGCGACATCATCGAGCACGCTGGCAATATCATCGAGCAGGGTCAACAAACTGGCTCCGGCCATATCTGGCATTCCTTCTATTGAGTGGGACACATCCGGGCTGCCCCGGTCAGGGTGATGAGGGGGTCAGGGGACCACGGGCCCATCCGGGGATCACCCTTTGGGGCAAAAGATGGCACAGTGTAACGGGAAGCCGCCACGGCGGCAGCCCCCCATGGCAGATCCCCTGCTCCGTTTTCACCTCACGGCCACCGGCCCAAGGAGTTCCCATGCAACCCTGGCAACCTCTGCTCGATTTCTGGTTTGGCGATGACGCAGACGACGCTCCCCGTGCCGCCCGTCAGGCCCCCCTCTGGTGGGGCAAGAGCAGCGAGACCGATGCCCTGCTGGCCTCACGCTTCGGCGAACTGGCGGCCCGTGCCGCAGCGGGCGAGCTCGCCCGTTGGGAGGACGATCCCGCAGGGCGCCTGGCCCTCATCCTGCTGCTGGACCAGCTGCCGCGAAACCTTCACCGCCACACCCCCGCCGCCTTCGCCCAGGACGACAAGGCCAGGGCGCTGTGCCTCAAGGGGCTCACCCTCGTGGTCGACAAGGGGCTCTCGCCGCTGGCCCGGGTCTTCTTCTATCTGCCCCTCGAGCACGCGGAGTCCAAAGAGCAGCAGGCCAGAAGCGTCGCCCTGTTCGAGGCCCTGGCCGACGAGCAGGCCACAGACCCGGCCCGGACCACCTTCGAAGGCTTTGCCGACTTTGCCCGCCGCCACCAGGTGATCGTCGATCGCTTTGGCCGCTTCCCCCACCGCAACGCCATCCTGGGCAGGGCGAGCACGGAGGAAGAGGCCGCCTTCCTGCAACAGCCCGGTTCGGGGTTCTGACATAAAAAAATCCCCGCCATGGGCATGGCGGGGAGAGAACAACCGATCCGCACCTCACTGGATGCGATAGCGGGAGATCTGCTGGTGGATATTCTCCGTGGTCACGTTCAGCTCCTCCGCCGTGCTGCTGGTCTGCTGCACCACCTGGGCTATCTGCTCGACCTGGAGGGCGATGGATTCCGCCGCCGAGGTCTGCTCGCGGATGGCCAGGGTGATCTCGCCGACCTGATCCATGACGCGATGGGAGGCCTGGCGGATCTGGGTGATGATGGCCCCGCTTTCCGTCGCCATGGCCACCCCTTGCGCCACCTTCTCCTCCACCAGGACCATTCTGGCCACCGTGGCCTCGGACCCTTGCTGGATAGCCTCCACCGTCCTTGAGATCTCCTGGGTCGACTGGGCCGTCCGCTCCGCCAGCTTGCGCACCTCGTCGGCGACCACCGCAAAGCCGCGTCCCTGCTCACCGGCCCGCGCCGCCTCGATGGCGGCGTTGAGCGCCAGCAGGTTGGTCTGCCCCGCCACATCGTTGATGACGTTCACCACCCCACCGATGCGGGAGATCCCCTCCCCCAACGCCGTCACATCGCGGGAGGCCTGACGAATGGCATCGGCGATGTCGTTGATGGCGAGCACAGTGCGCTCTATGGTGGCCCCGCCGTCACTGGCGAGCTTGCCGGATTCATTGGTGATGCGGCTGGTCTCCTGGGTGCGCTGGGAGATGTCCGTGATGCTCACGCTCATCTCCTCCACCCCGGCGGCGATAAGGCTGGTGGCGTCATTGGCCTGACTCGCCGACTCCGCCATGTGCTGGGCCGCCTGGGAGAGGGACTCTGCCGTGCTCTTGATTTGCAGGCTGCCCACCGAGAACTCGGTGAAGGTCTGCTGCAAGGTGTCCAGCAGGCGGTTGACCGCCGTCAGCGTCTGGCCGATCTCGTCCTGCTGGCTCACATTGGCCCGCAGGGTGAAGTTCAGGTCGCGCTGGATCTCGGACAGGGTCGCCATGGCCAGACGGAGGGGATTGGCGACCTGCCTGAACAGCCAGAGAAAGAGCACCAGCGTGAGGGCACCCGTGCCCACCGAGATGAACAACAGGGCCTGCATGCTGCTATCGGCATTCTGCTCGCCTCGCAGCTTGACGGCGTCACCTTGCTGGATGTTGAAGTGGACGTGCTTGTCGATGGCCTGGGAAAGCTGCTCAAACAAGGGGGCAAGCTCCTTGTCGATCGCCTCTCTGGCCTCCACATTCTTGTTCTCGCGGGACAGGCGCAGGACGTCTTCAGAGGCCTTGCCGTACTGGGCAACCAGGCGCCGATCATCGGCGACGAGCTGCCTGTCCTCCTCATTGGAGATCATCCCGTTTTCATACTGGCTCAGCAGGGCGTCCATCTTGGTGTGAAGGGATGCAATGCTCTGCTTTATCTGACTCATCTTGCCGTCGTCGGTGTTGAGCACGTGCGCCTGGATCAATGAATGCAGGGCGTAGAAGTCTGTCTGTATCTCCTTGATCGTGGAAATGCTGGGGACGGTGTTGTCTGTTACATAGCTGAGATCCGCATTGGCGGAGGAGAGTCTGCTGATGCTGAACCAGCTGAGACACCCCAGGGCCAGCATGACCAGCAGGGCAATGAGTTGAAGCCGACGAGCGATATTCATGAGTGCTTACTCCATCCATAGACTCCCTGCCAGTGCAGCCGATGCGGGCCCCGAAAATAGCGCCTAAAACATGCATTTCATTACACTTTTCAACTTCTGCTCGGCCGCGTCACACCCGCCGCCCCAACCCGGCCTTCGGGACCGCCGCCCCCCTCTGGCAGAATGGAAAAAGGAAGGCATTCGCCTTCCTTTTTTGCCCGGGGCGGCCGCACTGGCGGCCCATGAGCCCCGTGACGGGGCGCTCGGCGGTCACGCCGCCTCGGCCAGCTCCTCCTCTTTTTTCTGGTAGGCCTGGGGGGAGAGCCCCAGCAGCTCCTGCACGGTGGAGGCCACCGTGATGGAGGAGAGCGTCCCCACCAGGATGCCGGCGAACAGGGTGAAGGAGAAGCCGTAGAGGGCGTCGCCGCCGAACAGGAGCAGGGCCCCCACGGTGAAGAGGGTGGTGCCCGAGGTGATCATGGTGCGGCTGAAGGTGGCCTTGATGGCCACGTCCGAGCACTCGTGGATCCCCATACGGGTACGAGACCCCAGCAAGTCCCGCAACCGGTCCGAGATGACGATGCTGTCGTTGAGGGAGTAGCCTATCACCGCCATCAGGCCCGCGATGACGTTGAGGTCGAACTCGATGTCAAAGAGCGCGAGCAGCCCGATGGCCACCAGACCATCGTGCAACACCGACACCAGGATGCCGATGGCCTGGCGCCACTCGAAGCGCACCGCCAGGTAGGCGGAGATGGCGAGCGAGGCCACCAGCACCGCCAGCATCCCCTGCTGGAACAGCTCCGCGCCCACCTGGGGCCCGACGATGGTGGTGCGCAAGAGCTCCACCGGCAGGGCGAGTTGCTGCCCCAGCATGGTCGCCAGATCCTCCGCCGCCCAGGGCAGCGCGTGGGGGGGCAGCTTGATGAGCCACTCGCCGGGCACACCGGCGCCGTGCAGCTCCACCACCCCCGCCAGGGGCGCCGTCAGCAGGGCGTTGAGCTCATGGGCCTCCTTCAGGGTCTGGATGCGAAACTCCAGCAGGATCCCGCCGGTGAAATCGAGCCCGAGGGCGAGCCCTTTTGTCGCAAGGACGGCCACGCAGGCCAGGGTCAGCAGCACGGAGGCCCACAGCCCGATATAGCGCCAGCGGGTCAGCCCCATGGCCAGGATCATTCTCAGCATTGTTCTTCCCTCGACGTCAGGTGGTACAGGCTTCCCGGCAGGAAGCGGTCGGTGCGCAGGTCATACAGACTCACGGGCGCGGCGTCATGGTGATGAAGTCGGTTCATGGTCATACCCTCAGCAGCTTGGCGCGGCTGTTGCCCCACAGGGGGTTGATGATGGCGCGGGTGCCCCAGATGCCGGTCACCATGCTGGAGATGAGCCCCAGGATCAGGGTGATGGAGAAGCCCTGCAGCGGCCCGGAGCCGATGGCATAGAGCACCACGGCGCAGATGAGGGTGGTGATGTTGGCATCGAAGATGGTGCGAAACGCCGAGCGATAACCAAAGTCGATGGCGTTGGCCAAAGACCCCCCTTCCCGCAGCCGGTCCTTGATCCGCTCAAAAATCAGCACATGGGTATCCACCGCCATGCCGACGGTGAGCACCAGACCGGCGATCCCCGGCAGGGTCAGCACGGCCCCCGGCAATACCGCCAGCATCCCCACCTGCATCAGCAGGTTGGCGACCAGCGCCGTGATGGCGACCCAGCCGAACTTGCGATACCAGGCCATCATGAACAGCATCATGCCCGCCATGCCGAACGCCAGGGCGGTGAAGCCCGCCTCGATGTTCTGCAGACCCAGGGTCGGGCCTATGCTGCGCTCTTCCAGGATCTTCAGCGGCGCGGTGAGGGCCCCGGCCCGCAGCAGCATGGCGAGCTCCTGGGCCTCGGGCAGGCTGCCGATCCCGGTGATGCGGAACTGGTTGCCAAGGGCGGTCTGGATGGTGGCGACGTTGATCACCTCGCTTCGGGCGCGCAGCTTGCCTTCGGTGTTGGTCTTGTACTCGGTGAAGACGGTGGCCATGGGCTTGCCCACGTGCTGGCGGCTGAACTGGTTCATCTTGCTCCCCCCCAGGGTGTCGAGCACGATGTTGACCTGGGGCTGCCCCATCTCCCCCATGTTGGCGCGGGCATCGACGATGTGCTCGCCGCTCAGCACCGGCTGGCGGGCCAGCCCCACTGCCTGGCCGCTGCGATCCGCCATGAAGAAGCGGCTGTCGGCCTTGGCTTCATAGAAGGCCAGGGACGCGGTGGCGCCGATCACCTCTTTCGCCTGCTTGGGGTTGTGCACCCCCGGCAGCTCGATGCGGATGCCGTCCTGCCCCTGACGCACCACCGAGGCCTCGACGATGCCGAGCTCGTTGATCCGCTTTTTCAGGATCGACAGGTTCTGGGTCACGGCGTTGTTCACCAGCAAGGTGCGCTCGGCGTCGCTCAGCACCAGGGTCAGTGCATTGCCGGAGCGGCTCAGTGTCCACTGATCCTGGCGGGTACCGGCACTCTCCTTGATGATGGAGAGCCAGGCCTCCTGCCCCGCCACGTCGGGCAGGGTGACGGCCACGCTCCCCTGGGCGGTGCGCATCACGCTGGCGCCGCGCAGGTTGGCCTCGCGAAAACGGGTGCGCAGGGTATCCACCAGGTTCTTGGTCTGGTTGTCGATGACAAAATCCACGTCCACCCCGATCAGCAGCTGGGAGCCACCGCGCAGGTCCAGCCCGAGCTTGATGGGATCGGCGCCGAGCCGGCTGATCCAGGCCGGGGCGTTGGAGTAGAACTCCAGGGTCAGGGCGGCGCTGTCCAGCCCCTGCTGCTCCAGCAACTGCTTGGCCAGTTGCTGCTCCCCCTGGCTGGCGAACACCAGCGCCATCCGGCCACCCTGGGCGATCTGCTTGAGGGGGTCGATGTGGTTCTCGGCCAGCAGGGTGCGCTGCGCGTCGCTCAGGCGCGACTGGCCGTGCAGACCGAGGGAGGGCTGCTCACCGAAGAAGGTGGGCAGGGAATAGAACGCGAACGTGACCAGCATCAGCAGCAACAGGGCGTACTGCCACAGGCTCATGCGGTTCAACACGGTATGACTCTTTTTTCTCATGAAATCGGCCTCTGTCAGGCGATGGCAAGGGGCGACACCGGGGTCGCACCGTGCAAAAAAATGAAACAAGACAGCCTAGCCGTTCACTAAAAGTGAACAGCAACAGAGAGAAGATGAGGCAACAGGTGGCAAGCTGACCCCATCGGGGTCAGGCGAGGAAGCTCTGGGCGAAGCGGTACTGCAGATGCCGGCGCTGCAGGCGGCGCCTGTGAATGCCGGCGAAGTGATCGCGAAAGCTCGTCCCCGGGTAGAAGAGGGCGGCATAGAACAGCAGGCCGCACAGCAGCAGCAGGATCGCCTGCTGGGACCAGCTCATCACCAGCTCGTAGACCACGCTGCCGGGCTGATGATCGCGGCTCAGGGAGTGCTCGAGGCGCAGCAGGTGATTCTGGTGGGAGCCGACGAACTTGACGATGCCATCGTCACTGCCGCTGACGCCGTGGGCCGCCGGGCTTGCGTCGGCAGGTGCCGCCCCCTCCGCCAGCGAGTGGGCCTGCTGGGCCGAGGGCTGGAACGCGGGTACCTTGACCCCCCTCCACCGAGAGGGTAGAGAACAACAGTGCGAGGGTGATGAGCAGGGTCATCGCCGCCAGTTTCACGTTGTCGGTCAGGTTCAAAAGTTAATTCCCACACAATAGAAAGGGCAAGCTACCACAGCCTGCCCCACAAGAACAAGGGCGGCAGGCCCGGGGCCCGCCGCCCTTGTGTTGTCTCACCGCGTCCTCAGCGGCTGCGGGTCATGCCCTCGAAGTCCTCGGCATAGTCCTTGAGCAGGGTGTAGAGGTGGGCCCGCTGGGAGAGATCCATGGAGTGGCTGAGATCGCTCAGCCACTGGATGGTGCGCTGGCGGGACTGGTCCGTGTAGCCGGTGAAGCGGCCATCCATCAGGCCGTCCCCCTGCTGGAGCAAGCGGGTCAGCTCCTGGCCGAAATCCGGGCTCTGGCGCTGTTTCATCAGCCGATCCAGCTCCTTGGTCCAGGCCTCCTGAAAGTCGAGCCAGGGGGCCATCATCTCGTATTGCCACTCGGCCCACTGCGTGATGAGGGGCTCCTGGGCCGGCTTCACCTTGCCAATCCAGAACACCAGGCGCTCGTTCATCTTCTCCCGAAAGCCCTTGATCATCTCGGCCTTCGACTGGGTGGCAAAATCGTGCTGGCGCTCCTGCTGGCGCTTCACCCGATCGGCCATGAAGCGAGCCACCTGCTCGTCGGTCAGGGTCTTGGCGAGGCGCACCGTGCGGGGAATGGCATTCTCCAGAGTACGGGTCAGGCTCGCCTGGGTTCTGTCCAGATGCAGGGTCACCTGGGCCGGGCTCATGGGGCTGGCCACCGCCTTGGCCAGGGCGTCGAGATCCCGGGCATAGATGGGCAGCTCATGCTGCCGGTGCCAGGCCATCAGCCCCTTCACCTCCTGGTCCAGCAGCTTCTTCTGGCTGCGGTCCAGGGAGAAGTAGTCGTCCAGTTGCCAGACGATGGCCGAGTCGAGCCAGTAGTAGATCACCCGGGTGGCGCAACCCGTCAGCAGCAGGCAGAGCAGCAGCAGGCTCCAGCTACGCGGTTGACGCCATGAGAATGTGGTCACCATGCATGCCTCCCATTCATTGAATACACGCGTCGCGCGGGCCGTTGCCTGGCATCACTCCAGGCGCTGGCGGTTGATATCGATCAGGGCCTGATATTCGGGCCCGGGTTGCTGTTCGGCCATCAGCAGCGCCCACAGCAGGCCGATGTAATCGACCCAGGGCAGGAAGGCATCGGCCTGAAATCCCCGGTGCCCCAGCCCCGTCGGTGCCCCGTCCATGGCTTCAAGATAGCAGCTCTCCAACTGGCACCGCTGCTCTTCGCTCCAGCCGTGGGTGCGCTGGATGCTGGCGACCTCGAACCCAGGATGACCGGCGGCACCGTACTCCCAGTCGATGACCCAGGGCCGCGACCCCAACAAGTTAGCCGGATTGAGATCGTGATGGCAAGGGAGCCAGCAGTCGTCCGGCTCCCGGCTCGCGAGCAGGGCCCGCTCCAGGGCGGGCAGCCAGGGAGGGATATGGGCCAGACGCTGCCGATACCCGCCGCTGTGGGCCCGCACCGCCATCACCACGGTCGGCACCGGCAGGCGGTGCAGCCGTACCAGCACCTCCGCCATCAGGCGGGGTTGCGCGGCGAGAGGCGGCGCCTGCTCGGCCCAGTTGGGTTCGTCGCACCACGCCAGCAGCATCAGGCCGGTGGCGGGATCGCCGTGATGACAGGGCAACGCCAGCCCCTGCCCCACCGCCCCCTGGTAGAGCTGCCACTCGGTGGCCCGGTCGATGCCAAGGCGCACCGGATCCGGATGACCGCGGCGCAGGAAGGCCTGCTCGCCAGTGGGGAGACAGAGCCGGTAGTTGCCGTTGGTCAGGCCCTGGCCCAGCGGCTCAAGGCGCCCCTGATCCCAGGGCGCCGGCAGGCTGGCGAGGAGCGCCAGCTCCGCCAGATCCCCCTGCCCCCGCGGGTCCTCACCAGCCAAAGGTGGACTTCTTGGCCTGTTTGCGGATCTCTTTCTGATCGGCCCACAGCAGTTCGCCGTTCTCCACATCCATCAGGTTCATGGTCATCTGGTAGTAGACGTCCTTCACCTTGCCGTTGTCCTTGACGATGCTGGCGAGGTTGCCATAGACCATGTAGCGGGCACCGGTCTGCTTGCCGAGCCGCACCATGGTGGCGGGATCCACCATGCCGCTGCCCTGCTGGTATTCGAGCTGCTGCTTGACCGCCGCCACCTTGCTCATGTCCACGAAGCGGAACTTGCCCGAGCGCAGCAGCTTGGTGCGGATAGTGTCGGTGATGGCCTCGGTGTCGATGTGCTCCGAGGTCTTGTTGCGGATGGAGTCCATGAACATCACCGGGCGGCCCCCGGCGGTGATCTCGCTGGTGGCCGGGGACGCCAGCATGGAATCCGCCATCTTGTCGGCGATGGCCTGCAAGTCGGAGGAGCCGTAATCGACGGTCACCGTCTCGGTCTCGGTGGGATCGCCATAGCTGACGGTGGTGCTGGAACAGCCGCCCAGCAGCAGGGCGCTGGTCAGGATCAGCAGGGCATGATTCATTTTCATCAGTAGGATTCCTCCATCACTTCGCGAACGTAAATCCGGTAACCCCGTGCAGCCGGGCTCGGCGCCAGGGCGGACAGGGTGCGGGTCTGGTAGCCATGCAGCTTGAGGGGGGTCCAGCCGCGGCCATCGCTGGCCACCTCCTGCCCCGCGTCGTCATACCAGTAGAAGAGATATTGCAGCGTGTTGTCACCACGCTGGGTGCTGGCCGCCGCCACGTTGACCTGCAACAGGCCGTTCTGCTGGCGCCGGCTGAGTTCGGTCAGGGTGACGTTGACGTTTTGATGCTGCTCGGCCACCGCCGCCGCACCGGCCGCGCCATAGAGCGCCACGCCGGAAGTATTGGTGGCACAGCCCGTCAGCAGCAGAACCAGGCCCAGGGCCAACCCTTGTGCTTTCATCTTGTTCTCCTTGCCGGTGGCCGTCGGCCTGACCGGTCATTCATCTGAGTTGCCATATGCGGTTCCCCCTAGAGGGGCATCACCCGGGTCGTGAGCCCGCTCCCCAGGCGCTGTACCCACACCAGGGTGGTGCGCCCGGCGTGGACGCTGAGTGGCAGGGTACGCATGGCGCTGCCCGCCCCCAGGGTCAGGGTGACGTTCCCGGCCGGGACCATCCCCTGCCAGCTCGAGGCCTTTGCGGGCAGCGTCAGCCAGCTGCGGGTATCCGCCCGCTCCGAGAGGGTGTTGAAGATCCCCACCAGGATGTTGCCCACATCCCCCCCCTCCTTGGCGGCGGTGCGCCGTACCTGCTCCTTGGCCACCAGCCGCAGGGCCTGCCGGGTCAGCATGCCGGGCAGCCGCTCCTGCAGATCCTTGGCCGCCAGCGCCTCCAGCCTCACCAGCTCGCTGGTCTGTGCCACCCCCTTGCCCACCGACAGGGTAAGCGGGGCGCCGTCGCTGGCCCGATTGTCGTAATAGGGCACCGCCACGGTAAAGGTACGAAAATCGCCGCTGGAGGTGGAGATGGGCAGCGGCAGGAAGAGCTCCCGGCGCGCCGGGATCAGGCCATCTTCAAACAGCACCACCAGCTGGCCCTGATCCTTGGCCAAGGGCGGCGCCTTGCGGCCCATCCGTTGCTCGGTCTCCTTGAGCTCCTCGGGAGAGCCGCGAAGCCGGGCCAGGCGCAGCAGGGCATCCTGCAGGCTCTGGTTGTCCGGCGCTATCTGATAGCCGCGCTGGTAATCGACCCAGGCGTCGTTGAGATCCCCGGCCGCCTCGTAGAGCACGCCGGAGAAATAGAAGGTGTAGGCGTTCTGGAAACCGTTTTTCACCTGGCCTATCAGGCGATCGAGCTCGGGGGCGCCGCGCGACATCAGCTGGCGCATCTCCCCGGCTTCGTCCTCCTGCTCCCCCTCCTGCGCGGCCTTGCGCACCTCGTCGGCCCTCCGTTTAAGGGCCTGCTCCTGCACCTGGTTGGCACGGCGCACCTCTACCAGGGCGCCGTCGGCATCCCCGCGCTGCAAGTAGTTGAGCGCCAGATAGTGGTGCAGCATGGTGCGCTCGTAATCGGGCGCCTGGTAAGCCAGGGTCTGATCGTTGGTGAGCAGGCTGCCCGCCTGGGCCAGTCCCTGGCTCAGGCGGTACTCGGCCTGACTGTCTTCCCACGCAAGCCGGCTGTCGGCGGCGGCAAAGGCCTGCTTGCTGGGGCCGTCCTGACCCGCTAGCCAGGCGATGCGCCCCTTCTCCAGCTGGTCGAGCACGAAGGTGTCGTCCCCCGGGGTCGATTCGCGCACCTCGAGCAGGGCCTCGGCGGCATGGCCCAGCAGCAGCTGGTTGCGCAGGGGCACCATCTGATCCGAGTAGGAGACGAACATGTCTTTCCACTGGGAGGCACAGCCCCCCAGCAGCAGACCGGCCAACAGCAGGCCGGTCGACGGGACGAGGCGCATCACAGGCTCAGCAGGGGTCCCAGGGGCTCGCCACCGACCAGGTGCAGGTGGATGTGATAGACCTCCTGCCCGCCGTGACGGTTGCAGTTCATGATGAGGCGGTAGCCGTCCTCGGCGATGCCCGCGTCGCTGGCGAGCTTGCGGGCCACGGTGAACATCCGGCCCAGCGCCAGCTCGTGATCCGGCTCCACGTCGTTGACGGTGGGGATGAGCACGTTGGGAATGATCAGGATATGGGTCTTGGCCTTGGGCTGGATGTCGCGAAACGCGGTCACCAGATCGTCTTGATAAAGGATGTCGGCGGGGATCTCCTTGCGGATGATTTTGCTGAAAATGGTTTCTTGCGCCATGGGTAACTCCTTTATAGGAAAAAGAAAATTCAATACAAAGCTCAAGCGGCTCCCAAACAGGCCGCCGCAATGCGCCAAGTGTGACACAAGCCGACATTTGGCACAGCCGTTGTCCCAATCGCTTCAGTTATTGTGAAGAATACCGATAGCGAGGAGACGTCCCGCGAACCACAACGGCATCCCCTTCGGGGCATGCAGGGTATCAAAGGGACGGGGTACTCAGGCAAGGGACTTTTGCACAGACAGCGGGACAATAATGAAACAAACAATGTCAGACCTCTCGATCTTACAGAGAGTCTATCTGGGCTTTGCCATCCTGGTCGCCGTCATGGTCGCCAGTGCGGTACTGACCTTTCGCGGCCAGAGCGAACTCAGCGGCGCCCTGGATCAGGTGACCCAGGAGTCCATGCCGCTGGTACTCGCCAGCAGCCAGACCCAGATAAGCCTGCTCAGCGCCAACAAATGGCTCACCGATGTGCTGACCGAGCAGGATCTCAAGCAACTGCCGGCGGAAGTGGCCGAGTTGCAACAGGCCAAGGGGCAGGTCGACAAGATGGTCGCCAGCCTCAAACAGCAGGTGGCGGTTCATCCCCAGTTGCAGGCGGACATGACTGCCCTCGTCAAGCTGGTGGATGACTACCTGCAACTGACCCAGACCCTGCCCGGCGAACACGAGGCCCTGCTCACCCGGCTGCACAAGGTCAATCAGGCCAAGGGCCAGTTCCAGGTCAGCCTGCCCCAGTTCAAGAAGAACCTGGGGGACATGATGGTCACCATCGACGACAGCTTCATCAAGATGCTCTCCGAGACCCTGACCACCAAGCTCTCCGCCATCGAGCTCTCCACCATGGATGCCCTCAACCAGAGCATCCCCGCCCCCATCGAGGCGGCGCTCAAGCGCAACAAGATGCAGATCGAGGGCTTCAACAGCACCATCAAGGATCTCCAGGGGGAGCTCAAGGACTTCGACAACAACATGGGCCACTACGTCCATGGCTTCGTGCGCGACACCACGGGCAATGACGGCGTGCTCTCCCAATACCTGGTCCTGATGAAGCAGCAGCAGGCCATGCGCGAGCAGAGCAAGCAGGCGAGCCAGCTCATCCTCAACATCCAGAACAAGCTGGAGGGGATCACCGCCCAGAGCCAGCAGCTGATGAACGCCAGCATCCAGGCCTCCGATCGGGTGCAGACCCAGAGTACCCTGACCCAGGGGATCAGCATCGCCATCGCCATCTTCGTCGCCATCCTGGTGGCCTTCACCCTGGGCAAAGCCATCCGCCGCCCCCTGAAAGAGCTGCTGCGGGTGCTGACCGAGGTGACCCAGGGCGACATGACTCAGCGCGTCGGCTTCAAGAGCCAGAACGAATTCGGCCAGCTCGCCAGCCAGATCAACCTGCTGATCCACCAGATGGGGGATGTGCTCAAGCAGCTCTCCCAGGCGTCGACCCAGCTCAACAGTGCCGCCCACGACAACCGCCACACCACCGAATCGGTGCGGGCGGATCTGGAGAAACAGCGTCAGGAGACCGCCTCGGTCGCCGCCGCCATGACCCAGATGGAGGCCTCGGTGCGGGAGGTGGCCCAGGCCGCCAACCAGACCCTGGAGCGGGTGCAGGATGTGGAGAAGGCCTCCGAGATGGGGCGCAAGGTGATGGCAGGCAACATCACCACCACCCATCAGCTCGCGGGCAAGCTGCAGCAGACCGGCAAGGTGATTGGCGACGTGAGCGCCATGAGCGGCCAGATTGGCAACATCCTCGACGTCATCCGCGGCATCGCCGAGCAGACCAACCTGCTGGCCCTCAACGCCGCCATCGAGGCGGCCCGTGCCGGCGAGCAGGGACGCGGGTTTGCAGTGGTGGCCGACGAGGTGCGCAACCTGGCCGGTCGTACCGCCCAGTCCACCAGCGAAATCCAGACCATGATCGAGAACCTGCAGCAAGGCGTCGCCCGGGCGGTCAACGTGATGCAGGAGTGCTCCCGCGAGATGGACAGCTGCGTGGATCAGAGCTCCCAGGCCAACAACGCCATGGAAGAGGTGCAGGGCATCGTGGTGCTCATCAGCGACATGTCGAGCCAGATAGCCTCCGCCGCCGAGCAGCAGCAGGCCACCAGCGCCGACATCGCCACCAACCTCAACCGCATCTCCGACATCTCGGATCTCAACTATCAGGGCATAGAGCGGGTCGCCGAGACCAGCCAGCAGCTCGACTCCCTTGCCGAGCAGCAGGAGGGGCTGGTCCAGCGCTTCCGCCTCAGTGCCTGATGGCCACGACCCGATACGACAAGGCCCCGCATTGGCGGGGCCTTGTTTTTTACTGGCATGCGGCGCGGGATCAGGCGTAGGCGATGGCGCCCTTGCCGACCCCTTCATAGGCGACAATCTTGACGAACTTGTCCCCTACCTGCTTCTTCACCTCGCGGGCGATGTAGTGGGCCAGCAGCTCGATGGTGGTGTCGGTGTCGATCATCTCCACCTCCGCCGCTGGCATGGCGAGCTGGAACAGCCCCTGGGGCGCCACGTACTTGAAGCCGATGTAGTGCGCGTCCCCTTCTTTCAGTGACGCCTCGGCCCGCTCGCTCAGGGCGAGTTCGCCAAGGGCCACCCTGTCCTCTTCGGTGCCCAGGTAGATGTCGGCCCAGCGCTCGGCCCAGTTGAACTCCAGCTCCTCGTCACGCTCCCCGTCCACCAGGATCTCGACGGGAGAGCGGTGGCCGTGGGCGATGCGCTGGCAGTTGCCGTCGTGCTTCTTGAGGCCGTGGCTGTAGTGGTAGAAGGCGCCCTCGATGCGCTCCGAGCGCAACGTCAGGGAGAGATCCTTGATGTTGCTGGGCAGACGCTTGGCCAGTACCCCCAGCAGATAGCGGGTCACCGACTCCTTGTCCACCTGGGGGGCGGGAATGAAGGCAAAGCCCTGGGTCGGGCAGCGCAGGTGGATGGCGCGACCCGGACGCAGCAGATCCACGGTGCTCTCGTCGTTCTCCAGCGCGTGGACATGGACCAGGGGACATTCCGTCGGCACCAGCAGCTTGTGATCCACCTCTTCATCGATGATCGACTTGATGAGTTTCTTCACCCGACCGAAGTCCAGCAGCATACTCATCTCGTTGAGCTCGCCGCTCATCTCGATGTCCACCAGCCAGCTCTCGCCCACCATGCCGCGGCGCTCGCATAAATAGCTGGAATCGATCACAGTCAAATCTCTAACAAATAACTTCATTACTCAGGCCTTGCTACAGAGAAAGGGCGGTTTGCGCTATTATGACCCGCGATCACTGACAAAGGAACCGGACTCCCCCATGAACAAATTGCTTATCAAGAATGCCACCCTGGTCAACGAAGGCCGCATCTATGCCTCCGACGTCCTGATCGAGGGTGAGCGGATCGCCCGCGTCGCCCCGGACATCAGTGCCCCCGATGCCGTGGTGATCGATGCAACGGGCCGTCATCTCATCCCCGGGATGATCGATGATCAGGTCCACTTCCGGGAACCCGGCCTGACCCACAAGGGAACCATCGCCAGTGAATCCCGGGCCGCCGTGGCCGGTGGCACCACCAGCTTCATGGAAATGCCCAACGTCAATCCCCAGACCACCACCATCGAAGCCCTCGAAGCCAAATACCAGATCGCCGCCAACTCCGCCGCCGCCAACTACAGCTTCTACCTGGGTGCCACCAACGACAACCTGGAAGAGATCAAGAAGCTCGATCCCAAGCAGTCCTGCGGCATCAAGATCTTCATGGGGGCCTCCACCGGCAACATGCTGGTGGACAACCAGGAGACCCTGGCAGCCATCTTCCGCGAGAGCCCGGTGATGATCGTCACCCACTGCGAGGACACCCCGTCCATCAAGGTGCTGGAAGACGAAGCTCGCGCCAAGTGGGGCGAAGACGTGCCCATGCGCGAGCACGGCCGCATCCGCAGCGCGGACGCCTGCTACAAATCCTCCAGCATGGCGGTCTCCCTGGCCAAGCAGTACGGCGCCAAGCTGCACGTGCTGCACCTGACCACGGCGAAAGAGCTCTCACTCTTTACCGCCACCCCGGATCTGAAGGATCTCAAGGACAAGAACATCACCGCCGAAGTGTGCGTCCACCACCTCTTCTTCAACGAGGCGGACTACGACACCCTGGGCAGCCAGATCAAGTGCAACCCGGCGGTGAAGAGCGCTGCCGACCAGCACGCCCTGCTGGATGCGGTACGCAACGACGTGCTCGACATCATCGCCACCGACCACGCTCCCCACACCTGGGAAGAGAAGCAGAACAGCTACTTCAAGGCGCCCTCCGGCGTGCCCCTGGTGCAGCACTCCCTGCAGGCGCTGCTGGAGCTCTACCACAACGGCGTCTTCTCGCTGGAAACCATCGTCAAGAAGACCTCCCACGCGGTGGCCGAGCGCTTCCAGGTGCAGGATCGCGGCTACATCCGGGAAGGTTACTTCGCCGACCTGGTGCTGCTGGATCTCGGCAAGCCCTACGTGGTCACCGACAGCAACCTGCTCTACCTGTGCGGCTGGTCCCCGTTCAACGGCTACCGCTTCCAGAGCACCATCGAGATGACCCTGGTGAACGGACAAATAGCCTGGCAGAACGGCCAAGTCACCGACAAGGTATTGGGCAAGCGACTCACCTTCAACCGCTGATCTGGATGATGACCGCTTCCAGCGCGCCCTGCTTGAGATGACCCTGGTCAACGGGCAAATAGCCTGGCAGAACGGCCAAGTCACCGACAAGGTATTGGGCAAGCGTCTCACCTTCAACCGCTGATCTCGGCTTGATAGCATCACGCCAAACGGCCACCTCCGGGTGGCCGTTTTTCCTGCAAGACAGCGGTGAGGTGCCGACAAAATGCACCACTGGTCGCACTTTGATCCGAAGTTGCTCGCAAAGCAGGCAAACGATCTCGAACCTGAATTTCCCCTGTTGACAGGGTCGGGGCATCTCCATAAACTCCCTCCCCGTCAGCCGAGCTGACTCCGTCGGTGTGTAGCGCAGCCAGGTAGCGCATCTGCATGGGGTGTAGAGGGTCGGAGGTTCGAATCCTCTCACACCGACCAAATTCCCCGAGAAAGGCCTTGTCAGACGACAAGGCCTTTTCTTTTATGGTCTTCCACCGCGATTGTCTCTCCGATCCCTTTGTGCTGTAGTAAAACCCCCTTTGCCAAGCGGCCCGCATCATGTTGCCTTCCCTTCGTACTTTCTGCACCCTTGCCCTCAGCGCCCTGCTGGTCGGCCAGCTCGCGGGCTGCGCCACCGCCTATGACAGTGAAAAATCGTTCTGGAATGGCCAGACCGGTTTTTCACAGACCCAGCTTGGCCCGGCCCGCTGGCAACTGGAGTTTGTGGGAAACGATCTGGTGGACAGGGAAACGGCGCGCAAATACGTGCTCAAGCGGGCCGGTGAGGTGGCACTGGCAAAGGGATACCCCTGGATTCGGGTCGAGACGCTGACCCTGTCGCGGGATGCCGTCAGGGTCACCCCGACCCGCCCCCAATTCGGGTTCGACGAGTACGAGCCAGACACCTTCATGGACGACATGCAGGTGGAACACCGCACCTCGGCCCTGCTCGTCTTCACCCTGGAGGCCAGCCCCCGGGACGCGCAGAGCATGGAAGCCGTTTATCTCGCAAAAATTAAAATAAACAGCGATTAATACAAATAAATCACAAGATGCATATCAAGTGCAGCTAACAACAACACAAAACTCCGAAACAAGTCACTGGATTTCCCCTTCGCGATTAGGCATGCTCCAGCACACCGGCTGTCTGGATTCCACCGCCCGGATCACAAAAAAGGACTGAGGCGGCCCCTCGCCGCCTGCACAGGCATTGCACCTATCGAAACCGGAACTCCCCCATGAAAATGAACAAGTTGACCGTTGCCATCCTCATTGCGATGTTGCTTGGCATCGTGACCGGGCAGGGTTATCGCCTGCTCGCGCCCGCACAGGCCGCAGGCTTTGCCGATGACATCACCCTGCTGACCGACATCTTCCTGCGCCTCATCAAGATGATCATCGCCCCCCTGGTGTTCACCACGCTCGTGGTCGGCATCGCCAAGATGGGTGACACCCGCACCGTGGGCCGCATCGGCGTCAAGACCCTGGGCTGGTTCATGCTCGCCTCCCTGATGTCTCTGACCCTGGGGCTGGTCATGGTCCACCTGATGCAACCTGGGGTGGGGCTCTCCCTCTCCCTGCCCGATGACGGCGCCAGCTCCGGCGTGCTTGCCACCGCCATCTCCCTCAAGGATTTCGTGACCCACGCCATCCCGAAAAGCGTGGTCGAGGCGATGGCCACCAACGAGATCCTGCAGATCGTGGTCTTCTCCCTCTTCTTCGGGCTGGCCGCCGCCGCCCTGGGGGACGACGCCAAGCCCGTGGTCAAGCTGATGGCCAGCGGCGCCGAGATCATGCTCAAGGTGACCGGCTACGTGATGAACTTCGCCCCGTTCGCGGTGTTTGGCGCCATCGCCGCCATGGTCGCCAAGGAGGGGCTCGGCATCCTCGCTACCTATGGCACCTTCATGGCCCAGTTCTATCTGGCGCTCGGCTGCCTATGGCTGCTGCTCATCGCCATGGGCAGCCTCTTCATCCGCCGCCGCATCCTGACACTGCTCGCCCTCATCCGCGAGCCCATCCTGCTGGCCTTCTCCACCGCCAGCTCCGAGGCCGCCTACCCCAAGACCCTGGACAGGCTGGAGAAATTTGGCTGTGACAAGCGCATCGCCAGCTTCGTGCTCCCCATGGGCTACTCCTTCAACCTGGACGGTTCCATGATGTACTGCACCTTCGCGGTGATGTTCATCGCCCAGGCCTATGGCATCGAGCTCTCCACGGCCCAGCAGATCACCATGCTGCTGCTGCTGATGGTCACCTCCAAGGGAATGGCCGGGGTGCCCCGCGCCTCCCTGGTGGTGATTGCCGCCACCCTCAACCAGTTCCACATCCCGGAAGCGGGCATCCTGCTGCTGCTCGGTATCGACCACTTCCTCGACATGGGGCGCTCCGCCACCAACGTGCTGGGCAACGCCATCGCCGCGAGCGTGGTGGCCAAGAGCGAAGACAGCCTGGGGGAGACCGCCCCCCTCGGCGAGGTGGACACCGCCAAGGCGTGATCCCCCCTGACCCCCATGACAACGGCCCGCTTCTGCGGGCCGTTGTCATATGCCTGATGGGGCACGCCGCGCCTCAGCACCAGCGCCTGACCTGTCGGCAATAGTCGTCATAGGCATCGCCGAATTGTCGCCGCAGCGCCTGCTCCTCCGCCAGGATCTGGAAGCGGGTAAGCCAGCCCCAGAGCAGCAGCGGCCCGAGCCACACTGCCATGCCTCCCAGATAGCACGCCAGCGCCAGGGTCCAGCAGAGCAGCCCCAGGTACATGGGATTGCGGCTGATGCGATAGACGCCCCGGGTCACCAGCACCCGGCTGCTCTCCAGCCGCTGGGGGTGCACAGTGGTGCGCTGCTGCCAGAAATGCAGAAGCGCACCGCCCCCCAGCAGGGCTCCCGCCAGCCACAGCGTGGCGACCAGCACCAGCCACAGGGGCGCCGCCCTCCCCTCACCCCGCCCCAGCCACATGGCGAGCACGATGACGACGAACAGCAGCAACGGTGGAATCCGCAACGTCAGCTTCATATTTTCTTCCTGCAACACGTGCCACGATTGACGCCGTTGAGATACACTCCCAGAGTCGGCATCTGGATAAAAAGTGAAATATATCATTAGCATAGCAACATGCTATGACCAGCCCTGCCGCAGCTCGCCTCAGCGATGAGCCCAGCCTCAACTCAAGACAATAAGAAAGGACTTGCCCCATGCACAAGAAAACACTGCTCGCGACCCTGATTTTTGGCCTGCTGGCCGGCCAGGCGGTCGCCGCCCCCTATCTGCCGCTCGCCGACGACCACCGCAACGGTCAGGAACAGACCGCCGCCAACGCCTGGCTGGAAGTGGATCTCGGTGCCTTCGAGCACAACATCCAGACCCTGAAGAATCGCCTCGGTGACAAGGGCCCGCAGATCTGCGCCATCATGAAGGCGGACGCCTACGGTCACGGCATCGACCTGCTGGTCCCTTCCGTGGTCAAGGCAGGCATCCCTTGCATCGGCATCGCCAGCAACGAAGAAGCACGTGTTGCTCGCGAGAAGGGCTTCGAAGGTCGCCTGATGCGGGTGCGGGCCGCCACCCCGGATGAAGTGGAGCAGGCCCTGCCCTACAAGCTGGAGGAGCTCATCGGCAGCCTGGAGAGCGCCAAGGGGATCGCCGGCATCGCCCAGCGCCATCACACCAACATCCCGGTGCACATCGGCCTGAACTCCGCCGGCATGAGCCGCAACGGCATCGATCTGCGCCAGGACGATGCCAAGGCCGATGCCCTGGCCATGCTCAAGCTCAAGGGGATCACCCCGGTCGGCATCATGACCCACTTCCCGGTGGAGGAGAAAGAGGACGTCAAGCTGGGGCTGGCCCAGTTCAAGCTGGACTACCAGTGGCTCATCGACGCCGGCAAGCTGGATCGCAGCAAGCTCACCATCCACGCCGCCAACTCCTTCGCCACCCTGGAAGTGCCGGAAGCCTACTTTGACATGGTGCGCCCTGGCGGTATCATCTATGGCGACACCATTCCCTCCTACACCGAGTACAAGAAGGTGATGGCGTTCAAGACCCAGGTCGCCTCCGTCAACCACTACCCGGCGGGCAACACCGTCGGCTATGACCGCACCTTCACCCTCAAGCGCGACTCCCTGCTGGCCAACCTGCCGATGGGCTACTCCGACGGCTACCGCCGCGCCATGAGCAACAAGGCCTATGTGCTGATCCATGGCCAGAAGGCCCCCGTCGTGGGCAAGACTTCCATGAACACCACCATGGTGGACGTCACCGACATCAAGGGGATCAAACCCGGTGACGAGGTGGTCCTGTTCGGACGCCAGGGTGATGCCGAGGTGAAACAATCTGATCTGGAGGAGTACAACGGTGCCCTCTTGGCGGACATGTACACCGTCTGGGGCTACACCAACCCCAAGAAGATCAAGCGCTAAGCAAATTGCTGACATGAAAAAGGGCTCCCGAGGGAGCCCTTTTTACTGCACCGTTCACGCCGCCTTTTTGCGGGTCATCAGCAGACTCAGCCCCATGGAGGCCAGCAGGATCAGCGCCACCACGCCAAGGGCGATGCCGGTCGGTATCTTGAAGATATCGAGCAGCAACATCTTGACCCCGATGAACATCAGGATCAGCGCCAGGCCGTATTTGAGCAGGGCGAAACGATCGGCCACCCCGGCCAGCAGGAAGTACATGGCGCGCAGCCCCATGATGGCGAAGATGTTGGAGGTGAGCACGATGAAGGGATCCGTGGTCACCGCGAAGATGGCCGGGATACTGTCCACCGCGAAGATGAGGTCGCTCACCTCCACCAGCACCAGGATGAGCAGCAGCGGGGTCGCGTAGCGCACACCGTCACGCCAGACGAAGAACTTCTCCCCCTCCAGCGTCTCGGTCACCTTGAAGCGACGACGCATCCAGCCGAGCAGGGCATTGTTCTCGAGATCCGGCTCCTTGTCGGCCGCCCACAGCATCTTGGCACCGGTCAGCAGCAGGAAGGCCCCGAACAGGTAGAGGATCCAGTGGAACTGCTCGATGAGCCAGCTGCCCGCGAACACCATGCCGGCGCGCATCACGATGGCCCCCAGCACCCCGTAGAGCAGGACCCGGCGCTGCAGCTCCGCCGGGATGGCGAAGTAGCCGAACAGCATCAACCAGACGAAGACGTTGTCCACCGCCAGTGCCTTTTCGATGAGGTAGCCGGTGAGAAACTCCAGCCCCTTCTGGTTCGCGATTTCGCGCCCGGCACTGTGATCCAGCCAGAGCCAGATGGCCAGGTTGAACAGGAGCGCCACGCTGACCCAGATGAGAGACCAGATGCCCGCCTCTTTCAGGGACACCTTGTGCGCCTTGCCGCCACCGACAAAGCGGATATCAATCCACAACAGGACCAGCACTATGCTGAAGAAACCGGTCCACATCCACCATTCACCCATTTTCACTTCTCCCAAAACGACAAAACCCACGGCCGGGAGGCAGTGGGTTCGCGTTTGGAGCAGATACACCTTGCCTCTCGGCAAGGTCTCACTTACAGCCGACTTGCGTCAACTGCCCGGCTGCCGGGTGCACTGCAGGATATGGGTGCACCGTAATGACGACAAACCGGCGAGAAGTTACTCCCCTTGTGCGGCGGATAGTAGCAGCGACAACCGCTGGCGCCAAGAGGCATCTTATCCCCCATGCAATAAAAAGGGCGCCAGCACGCGCCCTTCTCGATACGGTTCTCCTTAGAACCTGTTTACGAGCTGTCGCGAGAGGTCGTCAACAAGGTAAAGAGCAGCGCAGGAACCGGAATGTATATGAATACATGAGGATTCCGAACAGCGCATGAGCCTTGATCACGGCCTCGCAGCAAGATCGTTAACAGGTTCTCAGAGCGGATCCACCTTGAGACAGGAAACCGCGTGGTCGAAGTTGCCCTCGAGCTGGGGCCGGGTCTTGGCGCACTCCGGGCCTGCCACCGGGCAGCGGGTGCGGAACACGCAGCCGGAGGGCGGATTCATGGGGGATGGCAAGTCCCCTTCCAGGATCTGAATGACCTTGCTGCGCTCCAGATCCGGATCCGGGATGGGAACCGCCGACATCAGCGCCTTGGTATAGGGGTGCAGGGGATTGGCGAAGATCTCCTTGCCGGTCCCGAGCTCCACCGCGTTGCCCAGGTACATCACCAGCACCCGATCGGAGATGTGTTTGACCACGGAGAGGTCGTGGGCGATGAAGATGAGGGAGAGCCCCATCTCCTTTTGCAGGGATTTGAGCAGGTTCACCACCTGAGCCTGGATGGAGACATCCAGCGCCGAGACCGGCTCGTCACAGATGATCATCTTGGGCTCGAGGATGAGCGCCCGGGCGATGCCGATGCGCTGGCACTGGCCGCCGGAGAACTCATGGGGGTAACGGTTCACCAGGTTCGGCAACAGACCCACCTTGGTCATCATGGCGCGCACCTTCTCCTTCACCTCTTCCCTTGGCAGGGTCGGGTAGAAGGTGATGAGGGGCTCGGCGATGATGTCCCCTATGGTCATGCGGGGGTTCAGGGAGGCCAACGGGTCCTGGAAGATCATCTGGATCTCCTTGCGCTTCTCCCGCAGGGCGTTCTGGTCGAGCTTGGTCAAGTCCTGCCCAAGCCACACCACCTTGCCGTCGGTGGCCGGTACCAGACCGATGAGGGCACGGGCGAAGGTGGATTTGCCGCAACCGGACTCCCCCACTACGCCCAGGGTCTCCCCTTCGTAGAGGCGCAGGGTCACCCCGTCCACCGCCTTCAGGGCGGAGGGCTTGGCCCAGGGCCAGGCCTTGTCACTCTTGATATGGAAGTGAACCTTGAGGTCGGACACTTCCAGCAGCAGTTTCTTGTCAGTACCCATTTAGTTCACTCCCTTGATCATGGCATCCGATACCCAGTGGCACGCCCGCTCCCGTCCGTCGTTGAACGGCGTCAGGATCGGAGACTGCTGGCCACAAATTTCGCTCACCCGGTGGCAACGCTCCTGGAAGGGGCAGCCGGTGGGCAAACGCAGCAGGTTGGGCGGATTGCCCGGAATGGTGGGCAGCTCTTCCCCTTCGGTGTCGAGGCGGGGAATGGCGCGCAGCAAGCCTTCGGTATAGGGGTGGCTCGGGCGATAGAAGATATCGTTGACCCGGCCGTACTCCATGGTCCGGCCTGCGTACATCACCAGCACCTTGTCGCAGATGCCGGCCACGACGCCAAGATCGTGGGTGATCATGATGATGGCGGTGTTGAACTCGCGCTTGAGCTCGTTCATCAGGGTCATGATCTGGGCCTGTACCGTCACGTCCAGCGCCGTGGTCGGCTCGTCGGCGATGAGCAGCTGCGGCCGGCACAGGAGCGCCATGGCGATCATCACCCGCTGGCGCATGCCGCCGGAGAACTCGTGGGGGTACATGTTCATCCGCTTGCGCGACTCGGGGATCTTCACCGCGTCCAGCATGCGCACCGACTCCTCGAAGGCGGCAGCCTTGGTCATCCCCTTGTGCAGCATCAGCACTTCCATTAGCTGATCCTTGACCTTCATGTAGGGGTTGAGCGACGTCATGGGGTCCTGGAAGATCATGGCGATCTTCTCGGAGCGGATCTTGTTGAGCTTGTGCTCCGGCAGATTGAGGATCTCGTCCCCCTGAAATTTGGCCGAGCCGGTGATGACACCGTTCTTGGCCAGCAGCCCCATGATAGCAAAGGCAGTCTGGGACTTGCCTGAGCCTGACTCCCCGACGATCCCCAGGGTTTCGCCAGCAGAAAGAGAAAAGTTGAGGTCGTTGACGGCCACCACATTGCCGTCCGGGGTCTTGAACTCGACCCGCAGATCTTTCACATCCAGTAATTTCATCTCAGTACTCCTTATCGCGCTGTCGTGATGGGGGCCTGCCCGTGGTGAACGCGGTGCGTTCCCTGAACGGGTCTGATGGCCCCTTGGCGTCTTGCCGGTCCCTGGGTATCAGCGATCCTTGGGATCCAGGGCATCACGCAGACCATCCCCGAGGAAGTTGAAGCAGAACAGGGTCACCACCATGAAACCGGCGGGGAACAGGAGTTGCCAGATGGCCACTTCCATCGACTTGGAGCCTTCATCCAGCAGGGCGCCCCAGCTGGTCATGGGCTCTTGCACGCCCAGACCCAGGAAGCTCAGGAAGGATTCGAACATGATCATCCCCGGCACCAGCAGGGTGGCGTAAACCGCCACTATCCCGAGCACGTTGGGCACGATATGACGGGTGATGATCTTCCACTTGGAGACGCCGCAGACGTGGGCCGCCTCGATGAACTCCTTGCTCTTGAGACTCAGGGTCTGGCCGCGCACGATCCGCGCCATGTCGAGCCAGCTCACCGCCCCGATGGCGAGGAAAATGAGGGCCAGGTTGCGACCAAAGAAGGTCACCAGCATGATCACGAAGAACATGAAGGGGAAGGCGTTGAGGATCTCAAGCACGCGCATCATCAGGCTGTCGACGCGACCACCGATGAAGCCGGACGCGGCGCCGTAGAGGGTGCCGATGATGACGGCCACCAGGGCCCCCATGATGCCGACCATCAGGGAGATGCGTCCGCCGAGCAGGGTACGCACGAACAGGTCGCGCCCCAGGCTGTCGGTGCCGAACCAGTGGCCGGTCTCCATGTCCGGGGCACTCTGCATGGCCCCCCAGTCCGGGTCATCGAACGTGTACTGGGACAGGTGGGGCCCCACGATCACCGCCAGACCGATGATGGTCAGGATGATGAGGCTGGTCAGGGCCGCCTTGTTGCGCAGGAAACGGCGACGGGCATCCTTCCACAGGGAGCGTCCTTCCACCACTTCCACTTTCTGGGCGAACGCCTCGACGGCTTCGCGCTTTTCAGTTGTGACTACCATGATGAACTCCCGGCTTAGTAACGGATCTTGGGATCGATGACGGCATAGAGAATATCGACCACGGCGTTAAAGGTGATGGTGAGGGCGCCGACCAGAATGGTCAGACCGAGCACCATGGAGTAATCACGGTTGAGGGCACCGTTGACGAACAACTGGCCGATCCCCGGCAGGCCGAAGATGGTCTCGATGACCACGGAGCCGGTGATGATGCCCACGAAGGCCGGTCCCAGGTAGGAGACCACCGGCAGCATGGCCGGGCGCAGCGCGTGCTTGAGGATGATGTGGCGCAGAGGCAGCCCCTTGGCGCGGGCGGTACGGATGAAGTTGGAGTTCATGGTCTCGATCATGCTGCCGCGCATGATGCGGGAGATGGCCGAGATGTAGTACATCATCATGCCGAACACCGGCAGTACCATGAACTGGGCGCCGCCCCCCTGCCAGCCCCCGCCGGGAACCAGCCCAGATAGATACTGAAGAAGAGCACCAGCAGCGGTGCCAGCACGAAGCCGGGTATCACCACCCCGGCCATGGCCGACGACATCAACAGGTAGTCGATGAGGGTGTTCTGTTTCAGGGCCGCAATGGTGCCGAAGGTGACCCCCAGGGTCACTGCCAGCAGGAAGGCGACCGAGCCTATCTTGGCGGAGACAGGCAGGGCCTGGCTCACCAGATCATTGACGGTGAAGTCCTTGTATTTGAAGGAAGGCCCCAGATCCCCCTGGACCAGGTTGCCGAGGTAAGTGAGGTATTGCATGCCGATGGGCTTGTCCAGGCCATATTTGGCTTCGATGTTGGCCAGGACTTCCGGCGGCAGGGCGCGTTCGCTGGTAAAGGGGTTACCCGGAGCGAAGCGCATCATGAAGAAGGAGACGGTGATCAAGACCAGCAGAGTCGGGATCGCTTCCAGTAGACGTTTAAGGATGAATTTCAACATAGACATTTCCTGTCCTGTACTGCTTCCAAAGGGTCGCGGTTGTAATAAAGGCCCGCCGTCTGGCGGGCCCTGCTTGTTATGCGACTTGTTTCTTTACTCAGTGAGCAACGATGTACATGTCTTTGCTGTAGATGTTGTCCAGCGGGTTGGCCGGGTAGCCGCCCACGTAGGGCTTGACCATGCGGGAGGTCACGTACTGATAGATGGGGGCGATCGGCATGTCCTTGGCCAGGATCTCTTCGGCCTGGACATAGAGCTTGTTGCGCGCCTCGGCATCCACCTGGTTGCGGGACTCGCTCATCAGCTTGTCGAACGTCGGGTTGGAGTATTTGCCGTCGTTGTTGCCGTGGGTGGTCTGCATCAGATCCAGCATGGAGGAGGCTTCGTTGTAGTCCGCAATCCAGCCGGCGCGGCCCACGTCGAAGTTACCCTGCTTCTTGGTCTCCAGGTAGGTCTTCCACTCCTGGTTCACCAGGCTCACCTGCACGCCGAGCTTCTTCCACATGGAGGCGACGGCCACGGCCACCTTTTTGTGGTTGTCATCGGTGTTGTAGAGCAGCTCGAACTTGAGCGGCTTGCCCGGGCCGTAACCGGCTTCGGTCAGCAGCTCTTTCGCCTTGGCATCGCGCTCTGCCTGGGTCAGCTTGGACCAGGATGGTGCCACCGGCTTGAAGCCGTCCACGAAGTCAGGCACGAGCGTATAGCCCGGGGTTTCGCCCTTGCCCATCACCTTGTCGGCGATCACGTTGCGATCGATGGCATAGGAGAGGGCGGTACGCACCCGCACGTCGTCAAACGGCTTGTGCTTGAAGTTGTACTGGTAGTAGTAGGTGCCTACATAGCCGCTGACCTTTACTTCGTCCGGCAGCTCTTTCTTCATCTGCTTGAAGCGTTCGATGGGCATGTTGTAGGTCAGATCCACTTCGCCAGCCAGATAGCGGTTCAGCTCGGCGTTGGTGGACTGGATGGGCAGGTAGGTCACCTTGTCGATGACGGTCTTGCCGTTGTTCCAGTAGTTGGGGTTGCGCTCGACGTCGACGCGCTCGTTGACCACCCAGTCCTTCAGCACGTAGGCGCCGTTGGATACCATGTTGCCGGGCTGGGTCCACTTGTCACCGAACTTCTCGATCACCTTCTTCGGGACCGGATAGGTGGTGGTGTGGGAGAGCATGCTGACGAAGTAAGGCACCGCCTTCTCCAGCTGCACCTCGAAGGTGTGATCGTCCACCGCCTTCACGCCCAGGGTGTCGGCCGGCTTCTTGCCCGCGATGATGTCGGAGGCATTGATGATGGTCGGGATCTCCATGTACCAGGAGTAAGGAGAGGCCGTCTTGGGATCCACCGCGCGCTGGAAGGCAAAGACGAAGTCATGCGCGGTGACGGGATCCCCGTTGGACCACTTGGCATCCTTGCGCAGGTGGAACACGTAATGTTTGTTGTCCTTGGTTTCCCAGGACTCGGCGACGCCGGGCAGGGTCTCACCCTTGGGGCCGGAGGAGACGAGACCTTCGAACAGGTCACGCAATACGTTGGATTCGGGGGTACCTTCCACTTTCTGGGGATCCAGGGTGGCGGGTTCGGAACCATTGCCTTTCACCAGGGTTTGCTCGGGAGCAAGCTTGGTACCGGCGGGGACATCGGCGGCGTGAGCCAGGGTGGCGCCACCGAAAAGTGCAGTCAATAAAAGGGTATTAATAATTGTTTTTCTATGAGTCATTTCCATACTCCAACAAGAACATTCCATGCATTTGTTATCCACGAGACAAACACCTCGCTGCCCGCATAATTCCCTGACAATTCTGATAATGCAATAGATATCATCAGGAACAGGCCGCTTTCATGGTCAAAAAAACAACTTAAAACCATTTATTCAGCATTTAAATATCCCGCGGCGGTCATTTTTCGTACAAGGCCGCTCGATTCTAGGAAATGACCAACAAAAAAGAAACAATAAAAAGCCGGTCACAAGGACCGGCTCCGACAAAAACGGACCAGGCTCACACCAGACCGGGGAAGACTCCCTTGATGCCCGCCACGATGATCTCGATGCCAAGGGACATCATGATGAGACCCATGATACGGGTCACCACGTTGATGCCGGTGTTGCCCATCAGCTTGAACAGCAGGGGAGCGGCGCGGAAGATGAGCCAGGAGCAGCAGGCAAACGCCACCACCACCACGAACATGCCGGCCATCTGGGGCAGGGTCTTCTGGCTGGCATAGACGATGGAAGAGGAGATGGCACCGGGTCCGGCCATCAGCGGCAGAGCCAGGGGCACCACGGCAATGGATTCACGCGCAGCCAGTTCACCCTTCTCCTGCTTGTTGTGCTTCACCTCCCCCAGCTTGCCCTGCAGCATGGACCAGGCGATCAGGGTGATCAGCGAGCCACCGGCAATGCGAAACGATGCCAGGGAGATGCCGAAACTGTCGAGGATGAGCTGTCCCATGCACATGGAGACCATCAGGATGATCATCACGGCAATGTGGGCGGTGGTGTTGGTCTTGCGTCGCTCCTCCGGCGACATGTGGCCCGTCAGGCTCACAAAGACCGGCAACAGACCCAGCGGGTTGATGATCGCAAACAGGCCGACGAAAAATTTCAGGTATAAAGAGAAGTCTATTGCTGCCATAGGCGCCATCCAGAACCAATACGAGCCACAAGGGGCCAACCCCCAAACTACGCGTAAATTTACACCATGGCTTTTCCCTTCTCCAATTAAATGATCTCACCCTTACCGGGGCTTTTTAGTTAGTTCCGCTAATGTATCGACAAAATTCAACATATCGGGTTGTTAAGGGAGAGTGGCCACCATTAACATCGCCGGGTGCCATGACAGCGCGTTATATCAACCCTCAGCCAAGAAACGATATTTTCGGCAAATGGCACCCTTGCTTCTCACCACACCTGCTTGCCGCCCCCACCCGCTCCTGTGACCCCGATTTTGGCCTTTCTCACCCTGGTGCGGTGCCAGTGGGGCCGGCTGTGCAGAGGTGACAAGCTCCCTGCCACCGCCAGATGTGCTGTTTCGCCAGGGCGACTGGATGAAAACAACAACCCCTTTCTCAACATAAATGAAACGTCAGGGGGCTAGGCGTTCTGCCGCCATCATGGCAATGCCACCTTCCCCCATCCCGGTCAAGGCGAGAATTCATCGGATCCCCTTCCCTGAGCAGATATTTCAAGGGCGCGTGACAGCAGCTCGTGATGCCAAGAAAGGATGACACACTCCCGTAACATAGTGGTGCGATAAGGGGTGAAACAAAATTTCTTTTGTTCTTTTGTTACATATGATCCAGATCAATCTTTTCTGACACATCCCGACCCTATAATCGAGTCAGAAAACAGTTTACTAAGGCATGTAAATACCCCGTTATGGTGATTCTCGCCTTGACAAGGTGGCTATAATTGCCGGGCATTGCCAAGGTCTTACTAAACAGTTTTCAAATCATCAGGAGATAAACATGGCAGTAACCAATTTGGCTGAACTGGATGCACTGGTTGCCCGCGTCAAAGAAGCACAGCGTCAATTCGCCAGCTTCTCGCAAGAGCAGGTAGACAAGGTCTTCCGCGCCGCCGCTCTGGCCGCCAGCAACGCCCGTATCCCCCTGGCCCAGATGGCCGTGGCTGAATCCGGCATGGGTATCATCGAAGACAAGGTTATCAAGAACCACTTCGCCTCCGAATACATCTACAACGCCTACAAAGATGAGAAGACCTGCGGCATCCTCAGTGAAGATGACGAGATGGGCACCATCACCATCGCCGAGCCGGTAGGCATCATCTGCGGTATCGTACCGACCACCAACCCGACTTCCACCGCGATCTTCAAGGCCCTCATCTCCCTGAAGACCCGCAATGCCATCATCTTCTCCCCGCACCCCCGCGCCAAGAACTCCACCAATACCGCTGCCAAGCTGGTACTGGATGCTGCCGTGGCTGCCGGTGCGCCGAAAGACATCATCGGCTGGATTGATCAACCCTCCGTCGAACTCTCCAACGCCCTGATGCGTCACGACGACATCAACCTGATCCTGGCCACCGGTGGCCCGGGCATGGTGAAGGCCGCCTACTCCTCCGGCAAACCCGCCATCGGCGTGGGTGCGGGCAACGTGCCCATCGTCATCGACGAAACCGCCGACGTGAAGCGTGCCGTCGCCTCCATCCTGATGTCCAAGACCTTCGACAACGGCGTGGTCTGTGCCTCCGAGCAGGCTGTCATCGTGGTCGACTCCATCTACAACCAGGTCAAGGAGCGTTTCGCGACCCACGCCGGCTACATCCTCTCCAAGGACGAAGCGGACAAGGTGCGTAAAGTGCTGCTGATCAACGGCGCCCTGAACGCCGACATCGTGGGCCAGCCTGCCACCAAGATCGCCGCCATGGCCGGTGTGACCGTGCCTGCCACCACCAAGATCCTCATCGGTGAAGGTCTGGAACTCTGCGCGGAAGACGAGTTCGCTCACGAGAAACTCTCTCCAACGCTGGGTATGTTCCGTGCCAAGAACTTCGAAGAAGCCGTCGAAATGGCCTGCGACATGGTCAACATCGGTGGTATCGGCCACACCTCCGGTCTCTATACCGACCAGGATCGCAATGCCGACCGCATCAAGTACTTCGGCGACAAGATGAAGACCGCCCGTATCCTCATCAACACCCCCTCCACCCAGGGTGGTATCGGTGACCTGTACAACTTCGCGCTGGCCCCGTCCCTGACCCTGGGTTGCGGCTCCTGGAGTGGTAACTCCATCTCCGAGAACGTCGGTCCCAAGCACTTGATCAACAAGAAGACAGTCGCAAAACGGGCAGAAAATATGCTGTGGCACAAACTTCCGAAATCCATCTACTTCCGTCGTGGTTCCCTGCCGATCGCCCTGGGCGACCTGGAAGGCAAGAAGCGCGCCATGGTGGTGACCGACCGCTTCCTGTTCAACAACGGCTATGCCGATGAAGTGGTTCGCCTGCTCAAGAAGCTGAACATGGAAGTGGAGATCTTCTACGAAGTGGAAGCCGACCCCACCCTGTCCGTGGTCCGCAAGGGCGCCGAGATGGCCAACTCCTTCAAGCCGGACGTGATCGTCGCCCTGGGTGGTGGTTCACCCATGGATGCCGCCAAGATCATGTGGGTCATGTACGAGCACCCGGATACCGCGTTCGAAGACCTGGCCATGCGCTTCATGGACATCCGCAAGCGTATCTACAAGTTCCCGAAAATGGGCGTGAAGGCCGAACTGGTCTGTATCACCACCACGTCCGGTACCGGTTCTGAAGTGACCCCGTTTGCGGTCGTGACCGACGACGCCACCGGCATGAAGTACCCGCTGGCCGACTACGAGCTGACCCCGAACATGGCCATCGTGGATGCCAACCTGGTGATGGGCATGCCCAAATCCCTGTGTGCCTTCGGTGGTATCGACGCCGTGACCCACGCCATGGAAGCCTATGTCTCCGTGCTGGCCAACGAATACTCCGACGGTCAGGCGCTGCAAGCCCTGAAACTGCTGAAGGACTACCTGCCCTCCAGCTACATCAACGGCGCCAACGACCCGGTTGCCCGCGAGAAGGTGCACAACGCCGCCACCATCGCCGGTATCGCGTTTGCCAACGCCTTCCTGGGTGTGTGCCACTCCATGGCCCACAAACTGGGTGCGGAGTTCCACATCCCCCACGGTCTGGCCAACGCTCTGCTGATCAGCAACGTCATCCGCTACAACGCGAACGACAACCCGACCAAGCAGACCGCGTTCTCCCAGTACGACCGTCCGCAGGCTCGCCGTCGCTACGCCGAAGTGGCTGACCACCTGGGCCTGACCGCTGCCGGTGACCGTACCGCCGCCAAGATCGAGAAGCTGCTGACCTGGCTGGACGAGCTGAAGGCCACCCTGGGGATCCCGGCCTCCATCCGCGAAGCCGGCGTGAACGAAGCGGACTTCCTGGCCAAGGTAGACCAGCTGGCGCTGGAAGCCTTCGATGACCAGTGCACCGGCGCCAACCCGCGCTACCCGCTGATCACCGAGCTGAAAGCCATCCTGATGGACACCTACTACGGCCGTCCCTTCATCGAGGAAGCCCCTGCTGCCGCCCCGGTTGCAGCCAAGGTCGACACCAAGGTGGACAACAAGAAAAAATCCAAGGCCTGATAAACGCCACGGATGACAAGAGCCCGCGCACATGCGCGGGCTTTTTTGTTTGTCTATCTGTTTAATTTTGCTAGCTTGTTGATAGGCAAATTCGACAGAAGAGCTAGTCCATGGCGCTGATACAGGCCTCCATCGAGCAGTTGAGAGTCGGCCACTACATCCATCTTCCCACGGGATGGACGAGCCACCCTTTCATGTTCAACGCCTTCAAAATCAAGGACCAGCAACAGCTCGACATCATCCGCCACCTCGACCTGACCCTGCTGATGGTGGATCCCGACAAGAGCGATCTGCCGGTCGAGCCCCTGCTGCGGGCCGAACCCGTCCCCTCTCTTGAGATGAGCGACACGGGGGATACCACCTCCTCTTCTGAGGGCCCCACCTTCGACGAAAAGGCGTTCAGGCGCTCCCTTCGCATCGCGGACAAGGCGTTCGGTCAATCCCTGTCAGATCTTCGCGACGCCCTTGGCGCCCTCAACCTCAAACCGGACGAAGGCCTGGCCAATACCGCGCAGATAGTGCGCAGCACCGCCGCCCGTCTGGCAGAACACCAGGGGCCGCTCGGTCTGCACCTCATCCGCAGCCAGAACACGGATACCCTGCTGCAACACAGCCTGAGCGTGGCCTTCATCGCCATGCTGATGGCACGGGAGCTTGGCATGAATCCCGTCGAGATCGAGGAGACCGGTCTGGCGGGCCTGCTCCACGACATCGGCGAGCTCAGGATCCCGAGCCAGATCATCCAGAAGCGGGGGGAGCTCAGCAAGGCGGAGCAGAATTTCCTCAACATGCACCCCCAGTACGGACTGGAGATGCTCAACCAGTTGCAGGCTTTCGAACCCAGGATCCGCGAGATGGCCTACCTGCATCACGAACGCCTCGATGGCAGCGGTTTTCCCCTCGGGATGAAGGGCGACAAGATCCCCCCCTCGCCCGCCTCATCGGGCTGGTGGACCACTATGACGAGCTGCTTCACCCGCGCAGCGGCCTCAACCCGCCGGGGCCCAGCCAGGTGATCGGCCAGCTCTACAAGCTCTCCCAGAAGAAGTTCGAGCAAACCCAGGTCAGGTTGCTGATAAAGGTGCTGGGGGTCTATCCGCCGGGTTCCCTGGTGCGCCTGGATGACGATGCCCTGGCCCTGGTGCTCTCCACCGAGCCCAGCATGCCCCTTAGACCCAAGGTGCTGCCCTACCTCAAGGGACAGCGGCCGGAAGGGGTGGCCATGATCGATCTGCGGGAAGATGCGCGAAGCATCGTCGCTACCCTCAGACAGGAAGAGCTGGACGACGCGCAACGCGCCTTTTTCGGTCTGGGTCGGCGGGTCTGTTACTATTTCGCCTTCTGAGTTATCCCCAGAAGCTGGGGATAACTCATTGGACAAACCTGAATAATTGCTCAGGTCCCCTCGAAATCGTCCACCATTGGAGCTGGATAAAAAACGCCCAGCCGATGGCCGGGCGGAGCATGCCACCTCCGTGTGGCGTATCCGGTGGATACCTTCATGCTCGCATCAGCAATATCAGGCAGGCACCGATTACACAAATATCAATTTAACGTGCTGATTTTATATGGTTTTATTTTTCCATTCTGGCAAACTGCCGCAGCGTTCAGCCAGCAGCCCGCATCAAGACGGGCTCAGGCTCCCCCTGCGTCATGACAACGCCCGGCTCCGGCGTGGTGTTTGAGGAAGCTTTTTTATGCAACTAGTCCTCTCTCTGCTCCAGCAGATGAGCGTCAGCCTGGTCATCGCCTACCTTTTTTCCAAGAGTCCCCTGCTGCGTCCCCTGGCCAACTACTCCGTCAGGCTGCCCCACAAGGTGCTCATCTATGTCATCTTCTCCTGCTTTTGCATCCTGGGAACCTATGTGGGCCTCGACATCGATGACGCCATCGCCAACACCCGGGCGGTCGGTGCCGTACTGGGGGGACTGCTGGGCGGCCCCCTGGTGGGATGCCTGGTGGGGCTGACCGGCGGCCTGCACCGCTATACCCTGGGGGGTTCACCGATCTCGCCTGCGCCATCTCCACCACCTGCGAAGGCTTGCTGGGGGGGCTGGTTCACTGGCGGCTGATGCGGGCAGGCAGGGTCAATGACCTCTTTGCCCCCAGGGTCGCCTTCTTCACCACCTTCGTGGCCGAGATCATGCAGATGGTGATCATCCTGCTGGTCGCCACCCCCTTCGACAAGTCCCTGCTGCTGGTGCGCACCATCGCCACCCCCATGATCCTCGCCAACTCCTGCGGGGCGGCACTCTTCATCAGCATGATCCGCGACCAGCAGCGGATGTACGAAAAGTTCTCCCGGGTCTTCTCCGCCAAGGCGCTCACCATCGCCAACCGTACCGTCGGCATCATGAGCCAGGGGTTCACTCCGGAGGCCAGCGGCAAGATAGCCCATATCGTTCAGGAAGAGACCGACGTCGGCGCCGTCGCCATCACGGACACCGACAAGATCCTCGCCTTCATCGGCACCGGGGAAGATCACCACAAGCCGGGCACTCCCATCACCTCGGCGATCACCCTGCAAGCCATCGCCCAGAACAAGGTGCTGTTCGCCGATGGCAACAGCCAGCCCTATCGTTGCAGCATCTCCCCCCAGTGCCAGCTCGGCTCCGTGCTGGTGATCCCCCTGCAGGGTGACGAGGGGGTGATCGGCACCATCAAACTCTATGAGCCCAAGAAGCGGCTCTTCCTCAAGATCAATCACACCCTGGGAGAAGGGATCGCCAACCTGTTGTCCCAGCAACTGCTGGCAGGCCGCCTGGAGCAGCAGCAGCGCCTGCTGGTGCAATCCGAGCTCAAGCTGGTGCAGGCACAGATAAACCCCCACTTCCTGTTCAACACCCTCAACACCATCAGCGCCATTACCCGCCGCGATCCGGGACGGGCACGGGAGCTGCTGCTGCACCTCTCCCGCTTCTTTCGCAACAACCTCAAGCGCCAGAGCGGCCTGACCACGCTGCGTGAGGAGCAGGAGCACTGCCTCTCCTACCTGGAGATAGAGCAGGCCCGCTTTGGCGAGCGGCTCACCGTCATCAACGAGATCCCGCTCCACCTTGCCGAGGTGCAACTGCCGAGCTTCACCCTGCAGCCCCTCATCGAGAATGCCATCAAGCACGGCATCTGCTCCCTGCTGGGAGAGGGGCGACTTCGCCTCTTCGCGAGGGAAACCCCCGAGGTGATCACCCTTTGCGTCGAAGACAATGCCGGGGCCTGGCAACCATCCGGCCAGGGGGATGGTCTGGGGATGAGCCTGGTGGACAAGCGCCTCAAGAGCGCCTTTGGCGAGCGCTATGGCATTGACGTCCAGTGGGAGCCGGAGCAATGGACCCGGGTCTCCCTGACACTCCCACGACAACCCCGCACCACCGCCAAGGAGATGACATGATCCGCACCCTGATCGTCGATGACGAGCCCTATGCCCGCGAAGAGCTGGCAGAGCTGCTGGCCAGCGATCCCGACATCGAGATCCTGGGCATGGCGGGCAACGCCATCGAGGCGCTCGGCCTCATCCAGCAACTCAAGCCGGATGTGGTGTTTCTCGATATCCAGATGCCCAAGCTCAGCGGCATGGAGCTGGTGGCCATGCTCGATCCCCTGCCCCGCATCGTCTTTGTCACCGCGTTCGACGACTACGCCATCCAGGCCTTCGAGGAGAACGCCTTCGACTACCTGCTCAAGCCGGTGGAGCCAGCGCGCCTCGCCAAGACCCTGGCGCGGCTCAGGCAGGACATCACCCCGCAACCCGTCGGGACCCGGGCCCCAGCCATCCACCATATCCCCGGATACCTGCACAACCGGGTACGGCTGCTCCCAACCTCCCAGGTGGAGTACGCCTTCTCCGATCTCGGCGGCGTCCATGTCGCCTGCCAGGGCGAGCTGTTTCACACCCAGCTCACCCTCAAGTCCCTCGAAGAGAAGACCCCGTTGCTGCGCTGTCACCGCCAGTATCTGGTGGCCCCAGCCGCCATCTTCGAAATCCGTTTGCTGGAGAATCAACTGGCGGAGATCGTGACCCCGAGCGGGGCCCGGGTACCGGTCAGCCGCCGCTACCTCAAGGAGCTCAAAGACGAGCTGGGACTGGAATAAAACGGGGCGCGATGTGCGCCGGATCACAGCGGGCAACCGCTCGGGTCGCCATGTCGCCGCTCACCCTCTTTCACCTGCCGTTAACAGAAGTCCCCCCCTACACTGGCTGCGCACACCAAAAAATAACAAAGCAGGAGCGTAGCAATGATCTGGTTCTTCCTCTGTGTCGGCTTGTTGATAGCCGGCTACTTCATATACGGCAAATTCATCGAACGGATATTCGGGCCCAAACCCGAGTTGAAGACCCCCGCCATCACCATGGCGGACGGGGTGGACTATGTCCCCATGTCGGACAAGAAGGTCTACCTGGTTCAACTGCTCAACATCGCAGGCGTCGGCCCCATCTTCGGCCCCATCCTGGGTGCCCTCTATGGTCCGGTCGCCATGCTCTGGATCGTCTTTGGCTGCATCTTCGCCGGTGCGGTCCACGACTATTTCTCCGGCATGCTGTCGGTACGCGCCAGGGGCGCCTCGGTGCCGACCGTGGTCGGTGAGCACCTGGGCACCGCCGCCAAGCACTTCATGAACCTCTTTGCCGTGGTGCTCCTGATGCTGGTGGGCGTGGTCTTCGTCCTGAGCCCGGCGGGCCTACTCGCCAACCTCACCTCCACCGATCTGGTCTACTGGATTGCGGCCATCTTCGCCTACTACATCCTCGCGACCATCGTCCCCATCGACAAGATCATCGGCCGCTTCTACCCCATCTTCGGTGCGCTGCTGGTCTTCATGTCGGTCGGCCTCATCATCGGCCTCATCGTCTCCGGCAAGGGCTTCTACAACACAGGGATGGACTTCTCCAACCTGCACCCGACGGACCTGCCGCTCTGGCCGCTGCTGTTCATCACCATCGCCTGTGGTGCCGTCTCCGGTTTCCACGCCACCCAGTCCCCGCTGATGGCGCGCTGCATGCAGAACGAGAGCTCCGGTCGCTTCATCTTCTACGGAGCCATGATAGGGGAAGGGATCATCGCCCTCATCTGGTGCACCCTGGGTCTCTCCTTCTACGACAGCACCGAGGCACTCAACGCCACCCTGGCCAGCGGCGGCCCCTCTGCCGTGGTGCACGAAGTCTCCACCAGCCTGCTCGGTACCGTGGGCGGCATCCTGGCGATCCTCGGCGTGGTGATCCTGCCCATCACCTCCGGTGACACCGCGTTTCGCAGCGCCCGCCTCATCGTGGCGGACTTCCTGAACCTGACCCAGAAGCCCATGGCCAAGCGTCTGCTCATCGCCATCCCCATGTTCATCCTTGGTTTCATCATCTCCAAGGCCGAGTTCGGGGTGATCTGGCGCTACTTCGGCTGGGCCAACCAGACCACCGCCGTCATCATGCTGTGGGCTGCGGCCGCCTACCTCATCAAGGAAGGCAAGCTGCACTGGGTATGCACCATTCCCGCCATCTTCATGACCGCAGTGGTCATCACCTACCTGGCCAACGCCCCCATCGGTTTCGGCCTCGAGATGAATGTTTCCACCATCATCGGTCTGGTGAGCACCGCCCTCATCACCCTCGCCTTCCTGGTGAAATTCAGGCCCTCCCAACTGAGAGAGGCCAAGGAGAACTGAGGCGTCAGCTTCTCTTCATGACAAGAGGCCCGGCATTGCTGCCGGGCCTCTGCTTTTCGTGGTCACTCCCTGACGGGGGGCTCGGCGGGATCGGGCGCCCGGGCCGGCGCCTGATACCACTGCTCCCTGGCCACCAGCACAGCCTGCTCCGGCTGGGCAATGAAGTTGGGGGACATGATCTGCACCCCGAACTCGTTGAATACATCCTGAATATGGCCATGGAGTTCCGTCTTGACCACCGCAGGGAGTTCGCTTGCCTTCATCCTCACCTGCAACTCGTACTCCACATACCAATCCTGCAGATTCAACTGCCGCACCAGGGGAGCTTCATCCTGATTGAGCCGGGTGCAGCGCCGCGCGGCCAGCTCCAGCATGGCATGTACCTGACGCCAGGGGGTGTCATAACCGATGGTCACCTTGGTCAACAGGACCACCCCCTTCTCGCCCGCCAGCCGTGTCAGGTTCACCACCTTGCCCCCCACCACCACCGCATTGGGCAGCGTGACCTCGTGATCCTGTCGCGTCACCAGCTTGGTCGAGAGGGCATTGAGCTCGCTCACCATCCCCTCCACCTCGCCGATCTGCACCAGATCCCCTGGCCGCAGTGCGCGGGAGTAAATGAGCACCAGGCCGCTCATGGCATGGTTCATGATACCGGCCGACCCAGTGTCACCATCAGACCGAAGAAGACGCTGATCCCCTTGAAGGCATCGGAATCCGCACCCGGCAGATAGGGGTAGGCCACCGTCAGGGCAAACAGCCAGATCACCACTGACAGCAGTCGCCGGGTGGCGCCTATGGTCTCGGCGTGCAAACCCTGCACCCGAAACTAGCCACGCTCGATGCGGTCGAAGAGGATGGCCCACATCTTGATGAAGAAACGGGTGATGACCACGATAAGCAGCACGGTTACCAGACCGGGCATGGCGGCAATCATGCCCTCCAGCATGTCGCCACACAGGGCAAACAGGGATTCCACAAGCTGATAGCTCCAGGCCCGGGTCTGGGGGAACAGGCCGAGCACATAGGTCAGCCAGCCATAGGTGAGCATGAAGATGAGCAGCAGCGTGATGAGGCCGAGCAAGCGGACCTCGACATTCCCGGTGACCTGGCGCCAGGAGTGGGGGACCAGCCCCTTCTGCAGCAACAGGCGGTTGGCCAGCCACTTTCTGACTCGCCGATGGCCCCGCTGCAACAGCCAGATGAGGCCGAAGAAGATCAGGCTGACCACCACCGCCAAGCCGACGGCTCTGAGCAAATAGGGGGTCGAGTGCAGCTCGAGATACTTGATGCGCACGCCGTCGAGCCGATGCAGGACACGTTCGGCCGCCTGATCCAGGGTCAGCTCGTCGAATTCATCAAGGTCCCCTTCCAGCAACACCAGAATGCGCTTGCCATTGACCAGAAACTCCCGGCTCTCCTGGCCGTGTCGGCTGCCTTTCGTCACGGCCACAGGCGTCATGAGGTCGCTTGGCTCCATCCGCTGAACTAGCTCATGGGCCAGCCGTACCCTGGCCGCCCCATCCAGGTTGCCATATTTAGCCGTCAGCATGACGATGGGTTCATGAAGCAGGACCAGGGTCTGTGCCAACTCCTGCTCATTGGGCTCCATTCTGGGTTCGGCGGTCCAGCCGAGGCGGGACCACAACAGGCAGATCAGCAACAGGCCAAGCCGCCATCCTTTGCCACTGCACCATTCGTTCATCAGGTTCACCTCTCACCTTGCCCGGGCATCTATTGCTGTTTGATTTTATCTAACCAAATCAATTTTGTGTGTTAAATGAGCAACCGATGAACCATGCCTGTACCGCCACACCAACTCTCCGATTGCAGACTTGCACCGAGGGCATATGCTGTCATTATTGCCGAAGCCTCGACTCGACAATCGAAGCATTGTTAGCGACTCAGACGGGAGAAATCGATGGTACTTGACTACATTGCCCTGGGGATCCTGGTGTTTGTCGTCTTGGTCATGTTCTTTGACATCCTCCCCCACCTTAGCGCTTCGCGTCACAGGAGGGGGATTCCCATTACTGGGTGATAGCTGCTCGCGCAGTACCGGGTTCCTGCTTCATCGGGCGGCCTGATTGCACCACGCCTCCACAGGCTAAAACGGCGTGTCCCGCCGCTAAAATATTGCGAGCGCCGTTCACATCGGCGTTCGCCTCATAACCACACGCAGCGCATTTAAACTGGCTTTGCGTCTGGCGGTTATCCTTCGCAGTATGCCCACAACAGGCGCACTGCTGGCTCGTGTAGGCCGGGTTTATCGCCAACACCTGACCGCCTCGCCATGCCTGCTTATATTCGAGCTGGCGGCGCAGCTCAAACCAGCCCTGATCTAATATCGAACGATTCAGCCCTGATTTTGCCCGGACGTTGCGCCCCGGCTGGCTGGTCGTGCCCGCTGCTGATTTTGACATGCTGGCAACCTTCAAATCCTCAATGACGATCATCGCGTGGTTTTTGCTGATAGTCGTTGTGACCTTGTGAAGGTAATCGCGGCGGCTATTGGCGATATGTGAGTGCAGCCGCTGGATCTTGGCTTTTTGTTTCTTCCAGTTGCTGCTGAACTTTACCTTTTTGCTCAACTGGCGTTGGAGCCTTGCCAGCTTGGTCTGATTGGTTTTGAAGCTGTTGACGGGCTCAAACACCGTGCCGTCTGACAGGGTTGCGAGCTTGGCGATCCCCGCATCTAGCCCGACCATTGAGCCGGAGGGGTGAATTGGCTCAAGCGTCTCCTGCTCGACCTGAAAGGAGATATACCAGTGCCCGGCTGCTTGGCTGACGGTCGCGTTTTTAATTTTCCCTTCAACTGGCTGGGACTGACGGAACTTGACCCACGCCAGCCCGGCAGGCAGCTTCACGCGACCCTTTTCAAGGCGGCAATACTTGTCGAAGTTGACGAACCGGATAGCGTCGCGGTTGTCGCTTTTTTTCTTGAATACGGGTGCCTTGGCGGCGAGTTTCTTATCAAAGCAGCGCATCCACGCGCCATGCAAATCCTTGAGCTTCTGCTGGAGGTTGTCGGTATATGCCTCGGCCAGAAAGGCCATTTCTGGGTCTTTCTTCCAACTGGTGAGCATCCTGTTCAGCTCAAAGGCAGAAGGCAGTTTTTCGCCAGCATCCAGAATGCGTTTGGTTTCTGCCAGCCCGTGATTCCAGACATAACGAGCACAACCGCCCAACTGGCGCAGGCGTTGCGCTTGTTGTTCGGTCGGTTCGAGTCGGAATTTGTAGGCTTTCAGAATTTGCATTTAGCGCTCAGTGTGTAGCATTATTGCCATATCTATTAAGCCCGATTGAGTGACAGAATGCAATTCACTAAAATTAATAAATCACGCCATGCGACCTACGTTTTGCACGTACATTTGGTGTTTATCACCAAGTATCGAAAGCCGATATTGGGGGATCTGCATCACGCTTCATTCGGTCAGTGTGCGGCAGAGGTTTGCAGAGATTTTGGTGCGGAACTGAAAGAGTGTGACGGAGAGGCTGATCATGTTCACATGCTGATAGAGTACGGCCCAACAGTGCAGCTATCGGTGCTGGTGAACTCGTTAAAGGCGGTCACATCAAGGCGACTGCGTAATGAATTTCTGGACTTGAGGGGTGCTTACAGCAAACCCGTACTCTGGTCACGCTCTTACTTTGCGGGCTCTTGCGGCGGTGCGCCGTTAGAGGTGATCAAGCAATACATTCAAAACCAGCGGGGCTGACGCCCCGGCGAAATTCCCCTCCCACCTACGTCGGAGGGAGTCCCCTTTCGCATTTAAGATGGCATTATCGTCATTCACGATATTCCATATGAAATTGCCAAGCACCGTAATCACCCCCACCAGGACGCCATTCACGTGGCAGGCTGGGTCAGCCTGTTCACCCTGCACGTGCTCTGGCCCTTCCTCTGGATCTGGGCCACGATTTATCGCCCCGATCGCGGCTGGGGCTTCTCGCAACGCCTACAACATGACGAAACAGAGATCAGCGCACTCAAAGAGGAGCTGGCAGCACTGCAGGCTCGCATGACCACGCTCGAACAGACCGACAAATAGGTAACGCCCCATGGACCTGCTACTTATTCTCACCTATACAGCCCTCTGCATAGGTATTTTCAAGATCTTCAAGATCCCGCTCAACAAGTGGACCGTGCCGACCGCCGTACTGGGTGGCGTCATCATCATCGGCACACTCATCATGCTGATGAACTACAACCACCCCTATTCCGAGCTGGCTCGCAACTATTATGTCTCCACCCCGGTCGTGCCCCTGGTCAAGGGGCGTGTCACCGACGTCCCGGTCAAGCCCAACCAGCCGGTCAAGAAAGGGGATGTGCTGTTTCGCATCGACGCTGAGCCCTTCCAGGAGAAGGTCGCCAGCCTGACGGCGCGCCTCGCCTCCAACACCGATTTTCTGAAGGCTCTGGACGCCCGCCTGCGATCAGCCAGCCTGGACAGGGATCGCGCCCAGGAGCTGATGCGACGGGGCATCGGCAAACAGCGCGACCTCGACGTCACCCAGGCCAACGTGGATGACATCGTCGCCCAAATTGATCAGCAGAAAGCGACCCTCAATGACCTGGGTGCCCAGCTCAACATCGCCAAGTACGATCTGGAGCAGACCGTGGTCTACGCCCCGAGTGACGGTCATGTCGTACAACTGGCATTGCGCCCGGGCATGATTGCCGCCCCCTTCATGTTCCGCCCCGTGATGACCTTCATTCATGAAGATGCCAATGCCTATGTCGGCTGGTTCTGGCAGAACAGCATGCAGCGGCTCAAGGCGGGTGACGAGGCCGAAGTCGTGCTCGACGGCATCCCGGGTCGCATCTTCAAGGCCAAGGTGCAGTCCGTTATCCCGGCCATGGCACCGGGCAATATCCAGGCACAGGCGGGTCTTATCGATCAGACCTCGGCCCAGGTACCGGGTCGCCTGCCCATCGTGCTCGAGATCACCGATCCCGAGTGGGCAAACTACCAGGTGATCGCGGGTTCCAGCGGTCAGGCCGCCATCTATAACGAGCACTTCCACCACGTGGCCATCATACGCAAGATCCTGATGCGCATGGGTAGCTGGCTCAACTACCTGTTCCCCTTCCACTGAGGTCCCTGACCTGCACGGGCCGGCATCCTGCCGGCCCGCTTCCTGTCAGCGCGAGCCTCCCTCGCTGCATTTTCCCCGCAAGATCCCTATAATGGCGCCATCTTGCACCACAGCCGTTCCCCATGTTCGTTCTCAGACCCTATCAAACCGACGCGGTCAACGCCGTCATCAGCCACTTTCGCAAACACCCGGATCCCGCCGTGGTGGTGCTGCCCACCGGGGCCGGCAAAAGCCTGGTGATCGCCGAACTGGCCCGCAAGGCCCGTGGCCGGGTGCTGGTGCTGGCTCACGTCAAGGAGCTGGTGGAGCAGAACCACGCCAAGTACGAGGCCTGGGGGCTCAAGGCCGACATCTTCGCCGCGGGGCTCGCACGCAAGGAGGCGAGTGCCCAGGTGGTGTTTGGCTCGGTGCAGTCGGTGGCGCGCAATCTGGATGCCTTCGACGGCGCTTTTTCGCTGCTCATCATCGACGAGTGCCACCGGGTCTCGCTCGATGACGACAGCCAATACCATCAGGTGATCGAGCATCTCAAGGCCGCCAATCCGGCCCTCAAGATCCTCGGGCTCACCGCCACCCCCTATCGGCTGGGGCTGGGCTGGATCTACCGGCGCCACTACCACGGCATGGTCAAGAGCCACGGCGAGCGGCTCTTTGGTGACTGCGTGTTCGAACTGCCCCTGCGCTTCATGGTGAAAAACGGCTACCTGACCCCGCCGCGCCTGGTGGACGCCCCCATCGTCCATTACGACTTCAGCAAGCTGGTGCCGCGGGAGAACGGCCTGTTCAGCGAGGCGCAGCTCAACGGCGAGATCAAGCGTCAGGAGCGGGTCACCCCCCATATCCTGAGCCAGGTGCTGGAGTATGCGGCCGACCGGCAGGGGGTGATGATTTTCGCCGCCACCGTCGAACATGCCCGGGAAATTCATGGCCTGCTCGGTGCCAGAGGCCAGCAGGCCGCCCTCGTCACCGGCGAGACGCCGGAACCGGAGCGCGACGCTCTAATCAGTGCCTTCAAGGCGCGCGAGCTCAAGTTTCTGGTCAACGTGGCGGTGCTCACCACCGGCTTCGATGCCCCCCACGTCGACCTTATCGTGATGCTGCGTCCCACCGAATCGGTGTCGCTCTACCAGCAGATTGTGGGACGGGGCCTGCGCCTCTCACCCGGCAAGAGCGATTGCCTAGTGCTCGACTACGCAGGCAACAACTTCAACCTGTTTGCCCCCGAGGTGGGGGAGCCCAGGCCTCACGCCGGCACCGAGCCGGTTCAGGTGCCCTGCCCCGCCTGCGGCTTTGCCAACACCTTCTGGGGCAAGACCGACGAGGATGGCAAGGTGATCGAGCACTATGGCCGCCGCTGTCAGGGACTGTTTGAAGATGACGAGGGCAACCGCGAGGAGTGCGACTACCGCTTTCGCGCCAAGATCTGCCCAGGTTGCGGTGCTGAAAACGACATCGCCGCCCGCCGCTGCCAAAGCTGTGGCCAGCTGCTGGTGGACCCTGACGACAAGCTCAAGGAGGCCCTCAATCTCAAGGACTGCATGGTGATCCGCTGCGCCGGTTTGACCCTGAGCCCTGGGCGAGGCAAGCAGGGGGAGCGGCTGGAGGTGACCTACCACGACGAGGATGGCCTGACCCTGACGGAGTACTTCCCCTTTCACTCCCGGGGTGCACAGCGCTTGTTTCAACAACGCTTTGTGCGTCATCATTGGCCCGCCCCGAGCCTGGAGCCCGAATTCACGACCCTGGCGAGCGTGATGCTCGCGGCAGACCAGTTCCGTCACCCGGATTTCGTCATCGCCCGCAAGTCGGGACGCTTCTGGCAGGTGAAGGAAAAAATATTCGATTACGAGGGGCGTTACCGGACTGCCAACGCCCCGGCCTGACCCCATGGCAGGCGATACCCGGCAGTCACCCGGTTTGATTATCGGGGCGGTTTCTGATGCCGCCCTTTCGTTCAGTTAGAGGATCCTATGCAGCGGCTGTTGATTGGTTTTTGTGCTCTCTTTTCTCTGGCGGTCCAGGCCGCCCCGCTGACCCCGCCCAAGGGGGGCCAGTACGCCGTCATCGTACAGGGCAACAACGGGGTGGAATTTGCCCGTCACGCCGATGACATGATAGCCCCCGCCTCCACCATGAAGGTGCTCACCGCGCTCGCCGCACGCCTCGAACTCGGTGCCGACTTCCGCTTCGCCACCGACATCCAGGCCCAGCCCGGCGCCAAACAGGGCACTACCATCAACGGCGACATCTGGATCAACTTCGTGGGCGACCCGACCCTGTCGCGCATGGATCTGGTTGCCCTATTCAAACAGTTGGGCGTCACCCGCATTCAGGGCAACGTCTATGTCAACACCGGTGCCTACAACGGCTATGAGCGTGGCAACGGCTGGTCCTGGGGGATCAGACCCTCTGCTTCGCCGCCCCCGTCTCCTCGGTCATCATCGACAAGAACTGCGCCTACGGCACCATCACCGCCACCCAGATTGGCAAGCCTGCGGTGGGCAACGTGGCCACCGGCGTGCCCATCGGCATCGGCGCCGACAACGTGGAGGTGATGAGCTATGGCGACATGGCGCGTCAGTTCTGCGCTCTGGAAGTAGACATGGCCAAGGGCAACTTCTACGAGCTCAAGGGCTGCATCACCCCGAACAAGGAGCCACAAGGGCTGCGCTTTGCCATCCATGACGTGGAGGCCTGGGGCTGGGACAACATCCGTTGGGCCATGAACCGCGCCGGGATCAGCCACGACGGCCTGCTGCGGGTCACCCATCAGGCCCCTGTCGGTGCCCAGACCCTGGCGACCCACTACTCTGTCTCCCTGCCGGTGATGCTCGCCAAGATGTTGAAAAAGTCCGACAACCTCTACGCCGATACCTTCCTCAAAACCGTGGGGCGTCACTACTACAACAAGCCGGGCAGCTATCGCAGCGGCACCATGGCGGTGCGCGCCATCCTGACCAAGCACGGCATTGACCTTGGCAACGCCACCCTGGCCGACGGCTCCGGCCTCTCCGCCCACAATCTCATCAGCGCGCGCCAGATGTTGTCGGTGCTTAACTTCATCCAGAAGAACGATGCCGAGCTCGACTTCATCAAGCTGCTGCCAAGCTCCCAGGTGGACGGCACCCTGGCCTGGCGCCGCAGCGTCACCGCCCCCATGATGAAGAACAAGGTGCACGCCAAGACGGGCACCATCACCGGCACCTCGAACCTCGCCGGCTTCATCGACACCGCAAGTGGCCAGCGCAAGGCCTTCGTGATGTTCCAGCGCGGCCTGTCGCAAGACCCCGCCACCCACGAGCGCTATCGCGCCAGCAAGGCCCCCTGGCCCTGGACCGTCTTCGAAAAAGGCGTGCTGGAGAGCATCTACCAGCAGCAGCCCATCCAGATCGCCGAGCAGTGATGAACGATATAGGTGGCCTTGCCAGCAAGGCGGCCCCCATTCCCCGGCCTTGGGGCGAAACAGGGGCGCTGGCGCCGTCATCAGCAGCGGGCGCAATCGGAGATGGCGAACGTAAGCATCGCTATTTTCAGCTTTGACTGACAGGGCGCCACGGCTATGCTGTGCCAGCCTCATCTCAATGGCCTTCTTCAACGGCTTGTTTAATGGAGAGAAAAGATGTTTGTAGAGATTTTTGGTCGTCCCGGTTGCCCCTATTGCGTGCGTGCCAAGCAGATTGCCGAGCAACTGACCGAGGAGCGCGATGACTTCGAGTTCCGCTACGTGGATATCAACGTGGCCGGGCTGACCAAGGACGATCTCGCCGCCAAGGCGGGCAAGCCTGTCACCACTGTGCCGCAGATCTTCCTGGATGAGCAGCACATCGGCGGCTGCACCGATTTTGAGGCCTATGCCAGAGCCAATCTGGGTCTGTAAGCCCCGACACCATGAAAAAAGGCGCCTCTGGCGCCTTTTTTCATGTCGTCAAACCTGCCTCAGGCCACCGGCGTGAAGCGGCTCACCACCTGTCCCTGATGTTCAATCCACTCCATGAACATGGCGACGGGGCGGGCATAGACCTGACCATCCTGTTCGGATTGATAGATCACCAACTGCTCCTGGGTTTCGGTGTGCAAAGCCAGGGCCAGAACCAGGTAATAGCCCCCCTTGAAATGGCGGTAGCGACCGGTGGCGGGTGCCTGCATGAGTGAACCTCGAGAGCGGGAAGATGAGCCCCCGTGCCTGCGTGCTCCCCTGGCAGACCGACGGGTCGGGGCCTTTTTTACCCCAGCCAATCGTGCCAGATGGGGGAGATATTTCAATACACTCATGTTGCTTTATGAATCTGCCCCTCATCTTTCACTAATCTACCAAAGAGAGGCAAACGATCATGCTGGATTTAACATTTCAACAACCCTGTTTCAGGGGTAAATATCAGGGATTTATTCCATAAATTAGATTGTTCTAGCATTCAATTCTGTGAAGAATAGGGGCAGAGAAATTTGATACTAAAAACAGCTTTTCTGCCAACGCGCCCCACGGGGAAGGAATCACGCTCACCATGTTCACTATCGACAAGTCGCACAAGCTCGACGATGTCTGCTATGACATCCGCGGCCCGGTGCACAAAGAAGCTCGCCGTCTCGAAGACGAAGGTCACCGCATCATCAAGCTCAACATCGGCAATCCGGCCCCGTTTGGCTTCGAAGCACCGGAGGAGATCATCAAGGATGTGATCCTCAACATGCCCCAGAGCCAGGGCTACTGCGACTCCAAGGGGCTCTTCTCCGCCCGCAAGGCGGTGATGCAGTACTACCAGCAAAAAGGGATGCGCAAGGTTGACATCGACGACATCTACATCGGCAACGGTGCGAGCGAGCTCATCGTGATGGCGATGCAGGCGCTGCTCAACAACGGCGACGAGATGCTGGTGCCCTCCCCCGACTACCCGCTCTGGACCGCAGCCGTCACCCTCTCCGGCGGCCATGCGGTGCACTACCGCTGTGACGAAGGGGCCGACTGGTATCCGGATCTCGACGACATCCGCGCCCGCATCACCCCGCGCACCCGCGGCCTGGTGCTGATCAACCCCAACAACCCGACCGGCGCCGTCTACGGCAGCGAGTTTTTGCTTGAAGTGATCGAGATCGCCCGTCAGCACAACCTCATCATTTTCGCCGACGAAATTTACGACAAGATCCTCTACGACGATATCTCCCACACCAGCGTCTGCACCCTGTGCGACGATGTGATGGTGGTGACCTTCAACGGCCTCTCCAAGGCCTACCGCGCCTGTGGCTTCCGCCAGGGCTGGATGGTCATCACCGGTCCCAAGGGTCGTGCCAAGGGTTATATCGAGGGGCTGGAGATGCTGGCCTCCATGCGGCTGTGTGCCAACGTGCCCATGCAGCACGCCATCCAGACCGCCCTTGGGGGCTACCAGAGCATCAACGAGCTGATCCTGCCGGGGGGCCGCCTGCGTCGCCAACGGGACAAAGCCTGGGAGCTTTTGAACGAGATCCCCGGGGTCTCCTGCGTCAAGCCCAAGGGAGCGCTCTACATGTTCCCGCGCCTCGACCCCAAGGTGTATGACATCCGCGATGACCAGAAGATGGTGTTCGACCTGCTGCAGCAGGAGAAGCTCTTGCTGGTGCAGGGCACCGGCTTCAACTGGCCGGCACCGGATCACTTCCGGCTGGTGTTCCTGCCCCGGGAAGAGGAGCTGGAAGAGGCTATCGGTCGCCTCGCCCGCTTCCTCAAGGGCTACAAGCAGTAAGCAAGGCTCATGAAAAAGGCTCCCGCGGGAGCCTTTTTGTTGTCTGTCGTTTTCTATCCGCGCCATCAGCCGTGCAGCAGGGCCCCGGCCACCAGCACCACCATGGTGATCAGAGCCACCCCGATGATGAAGGGCAGCACCCAGCGCACGAAGCGATCGTAGGGGATCCTGGCGAGCGACAGCCCCGCCACCAGGTGGGCGGCGGTGGGGGCGAACAGGTTGATCCAGCCGGAGGCGGACTGATAGGCGGTGATCACCAGATCCCGCGAGATGCCGGAGAAGTCCGCCAGCGGCCCCATCAACGGCATGGAGACGGTCGCGAGCCCCGAGGTGGAGGGAATGAAGAAGCTCAGGATGGTGTGCACCAGATAGGCCATCAGGATGAAGACCGACGACGACAGCCCGCTCACCAGCCCCTCGGCCCAGTGCAAGATGGTGTCGATGATGACGCCGTGCTCCATCACCACATAGATGCCGCGCGCCACCGCCACCACCAGGGCCACCCCGATGAGATCCCGCGCCCCGTTCAGGAAGGTCGCCACGTAGTTGGACTCCGGCATCCGGTTGATGAGGGCAATCAGGATGGAGGCGCTGAAGAACAGGGTAGAGAGCTCGTCGAACCACCAGCCCAGGGTGGGCAACAGATCGATGCCCAGATCGGACCAGGGCACCACCGCATAGATCATCAGCAGGAAGGTGCCGAAGAAGACCAGCATGGTGAGCTTCTGCTTGCCGCTGAAGGCGAGGTTGCCGCTCTTCATCTGGGAGAACTCGTCGTCATAAACGATGTCGGCCAGCACGGAGCGGGACTTGTCCTGCTGCACCTGCCTGGCGTAGCGCATCACGAACCAGGAGGCGAAAATCACCAGCAGCAGCCACTGGATGACCCGTAGCCCTATCCCCTCACCGATGGGGATACCCGCAAAGCCGGAGGCGATGCCGGTGGCAAACGGATTGACGGTGGAGGCTAGCACCCCGACCCCGGAGCCAAGCAGGATGATCCCCGCTGCCACCATGCGATCGAAGCCCGCCGCCATCATCACCGGCACGATGAGTGCCCAGAAGGCCACCGTCTCCTCCGCCATGCCGAAGGTGGAGCCGCCGAGGGCGAACAGGGCGATCAGCACCGGGATGAGCAGCCGCTCGCGCCCGGCGAAGGTGCGCACTATGGCCCCGACCCCGGCATCGAGCGCCCCGCTTTGCATGGTCACCGCCAGAAAGCCGCCGATGATGAGCACGAACAGTGCCACGTCCGCCGCCTTGTGAAAGCCCTGGATGGGCGCCTTGAGCACATCGAATACCCCCTGGGGTTGGGAGGGGAGCTCGGTGTAACTGCCGGGTACCGGCAGCAATCGCTCGTCACCGCTGTAGTCGGCCACGGCCGCCGCCGCAACCGGCTGCTGGGTCTTGGCCGTCACATAGTTGTATTTGCCCGCCGGCAGCACCCAGGTGAGGGCCGCCATCAGGGCGATGATGATGAAAAGCAGGGTATAAACCGTGGGGAGCTGGCGCTTCTTGGGCGCCTCATGGGTTGTGGTCATGACTTTCGTACCTCGGCGGTGCCGTCTGTGATCCGGACAGCGCAAGCCTAGCGGGTTTGTTCGGGGAAAAAGGTGATCGCGGATAATAAACCTGAGGCAACAGGTTGAGCCTGCTGCAAAAAAACAGGGCCCCGCAGGGCCCTGTCTGTGCTGACGACCGACTTACAGCTCGACCACGTCGAATTGCACGTCCGGATTCACGTCCGCATCGTAGTCCACCTCGTCCAGACCGAAACCGAACAGGCGCAGGAACTCCTGCTTGTAGCCGGTGTAGTCGGTCAGTTCACTGAGGTTCTCGGTGGTGATGGAGGGCCAGAGATCACGGCAGGTCTGCTGCACGTCTTCACGCAGTTCCCAGTCATCCATGCGGATGCGGGCCTGCTCGTCCAGCGCCATGTCGGCGCCGTACAGGCGGGTGCGCATCATGCGGTCCACCTGCTCCATGCAACCCTCGTGGATGCCCTTCTCCTTCATGATCTTGAAGGCCATGGAGATGTAGAGCGGCATCACGGGAATGGCAGAGGAGGCCTGGGTCACCACGGATTTGAGCACGGCCACGTGGGCGGTCCCCCCCTTGGCGGCCAGATCGCCACGGATGGCGGTGGCGGCGCGGTCCAGATCTTCCTTGGCGCGCCCCAGGGTACCATGCCAGTAGATGGGCCAGGTCAGGTCGGTACCGATGTAGGAGTAGGCCACGGACTTGGCGCCGTCAGCCAGCACACCCGCATCGCGCAGAGCCGCCATCCACAGTTCCCAGTCCTGGCCGCCCATGACGGTGATGGTGCTCTGGATCTCTTCCTCATTCGCCGGCTCGACGGTGGCCGTGATGATCTGATCCTTGTTGGTGTCGATGGCGGTGGAGGTGTAGACCTCGCCGATGGGTTTGAGGGCGGAGCGCACCACTTCGCCGGTGTCCGGCAGCTTGCGCACCGGAGAGGCCAGGGAGTAGACCACCAGATCAATCTGACCCAGATCCTGCTTGATGAGCTCGATCACCTTGGCACGGCACTCGTGGGAGAAGGCATCGCCATTGATGCTCTTGGCGTAGAGGCCGGCCTCTTTGGCGGCCTTGTCGAAGGCGGCGGAGTTGTACCAGCCGGCGGAGCCCGTCTTGGTCTCGGAGCTCGGCTTTTCGAAGAAGACACCGATGGTGGCAGCTCCGCTGCCGAAAGCTGCGGCAATGCGGGAGGCCAGACCATAGCCGGTGGAAGCGCCGATCACCAGCACCTTCTTGGGGCCATTCTCGATGGCGCCCTTGGCTTGGGTGTAAGCGATCTGGCGACGAACATTGGCTTCACAACCGACCGGGTGGGTGGTGGTGCAGATAAAGCCGCGAACCTTGGGTTTGATGATCATGTGTTGTCTCTTATCCGTTTGATGGATGAAATCGGGGCATAAGATACCTCATTGCGGCCAGTTATGGTGCTCTGATGTGTTGATGTAGCCCGCCGCGAAAAATGAAAAAATCTTCTGGGTAAAACGACAAACAGAGTTCAGCCGCATTTATCAAACTCGGTGAATCAGGAATCACCCAGTTTGAAAGACGCTTAACAGGGGTTTAAACCTCGATTTCATAGGTTGGTAAATCAGGCGCGGGCCCTATGATAGCACCACTCTGATAGAACGCCTTCTGGCCGATGGCCACCCCTCCCCCTCGCACGATCACCACGCCCCCGCCTGGGGTCTCCAGCGTGGTGCTGGTGCCCGTCGTTGCGGTGACGGTACCGACCAGCAACGGGTCGGCACCGGGTATCAGTGCCTGGAACTGCTTGAACAGGTTCATACAAATCGCTCCACACTCAGTTGCTGGCGCACCGTCATGGCTCGGCCCTGCATTCCAGCCGCGACCCTGACCCCTCGGTTAAAGCCCTTCCAGCCATCGACCGCCAGCAACGCACCGGGCAGGATGAGCCCGGTGTCGCTTGAGAGCGGCAGTTCGATGGTCTGGGTGCGCCTCGGCATGGTCTTGGCCAGCCCCACCACACCTTGGGCGCGAGCTGCCACCACATCGCACACCAGCGGGTGGGTGATGGCCGGTGCCTGCCGATCCCCTGCCGTGCCTTGGCGCAGCACCCGGGCATTGATGCCCTGATGGCCACCGCTGACATAGATGCCATTCGCCGCCTGCCCCGGCTGGAAGTCGCTGCCCAGCGTCGTGATGATGGCGCGGGGGATGGCCACGTCTGCCAGCGCCCCGTCGAGCTGCCAGGGGACGGTCGGATAGCGCGGCTTGATGACCAGGTGCCGCTCGCGCTGGTGCGGCAGCACGAACCCGCCCGCCGCATCTGCCAGGTACTTGATCGCCTCGATGGGAGTCTGGCTCTCCAGACTGAAGAAGCCGCCGGGTACCAGCCAGTCCGGTGCCTGCCAATCCAGAGTCCAGCCGTAAGGCAGCAGCGCCTCCGCGAGCTGGGCCATGGTAGCAGCCCCGATCTCACTCACCGCCAGGGGTAACACGTGGGTTGGCGACAGGTAGGCGGTGCGAGAGCGACCGGACAGGGTGGCGGATTCGCGGGCAAAGCTCTGGCTCGACTGCCAGCCATCGCACACGCACTCCCACTGCTGCCCGTTAATGTGGATGCGCACCTCTTCCTCATCGGTCAGGGCCGCCGCCGCGATGCGCGGGATCTGGGCCGTGAACTGCCAGGCCCAGGAATCGGTATCGAGCTCGATGCTCAGCGAGGTGGCTGGAATGTCGGTCCCATCCCTGACCCGCACAATGCTTGCTGCGTTGCTCACCAGGTAAACCCTCCGGGTTGGAATAACGATGTGGGCCTGCCCGAACCAGACGAACTCAAGGCGGGCATCGGCCCGTTGCCGGCCAAACACCAGCGCCTTGGTGCGCTTGTCCGGCCGCTCCGGCTTGATGGGCGGCTTGGGGGGCGGGCTGGTCCCCCAGGGGGGCTGCATCGCCTCCTCCCACCGCTCCAGCCAGCCCTTGTGCAACGGCAGGCCGGGCTGCCAGCGCTGATCGCGCAGGGTGACGCCGAGCGGGGTGGCCTCCTGCCAGCTGCCTGGCTGCCATACCTTGTCCTGGCGCGGGGGGTTGCGAAACCCACTCACCTGCCAGCGCCCCACCGGGGCCCCCTCGACCCAGAGCGAACGGGTCTCGGCATGGCCTGGGGGTAGGCTGTCGAACCCATGGCCATTGTTTGCGCCGATGGCCTGCCCCTCGTCGAACGGCACCCGCACGGTGCCATCCTTCCGGGGCAGCTGCTCGGCCAGGCCGGTCCACTCGGTCTGCAGGGGGCGGGCCTCCTGCCAATGATTCTGACAGGGGGCGGGAACGAGGGCTGGCTGCTGCCAGTCGCTTTGTACTGCCCGGGTCACCAGCGCGGCCCGCTCAAAATGATCGGTGCTGGTGTGGCTCGGCCCCCGGAACACGTTGATGTCGTGGCCGGCCTCGATGGCAGGCAGCAGGGGGCGGGCCGTGCTGGCCAGGGTCGCCTCGATCACCACGGTAGCCGTGACCGTCACTGCCGGGGCGGCCAGCTGGCCGATCAGTACGCCTGGATGCACCGCGACACCGGCCACGGCTGGCAGCGTATGAGCTACCCGCCCCTGCAGCGTGGCGGGCAATATCAGGCCAGGGGAGCAGGCGAGCGAGGGCGGCAGGCTGGCCCCCCGCAGCACCGCCAGCCAGCTCGTGACATAGGCCGCATTCAGTTCGAGGTGGCCGCGCCGATGGTGATGCTGAGCGTCCCCGGCTTGACGCCCGTCCCGAGGAACAGGCCCCGACTCGGGGCGATGCTGGCCACGGTCGAGAAGGTGACCAGGGCCTTGCCGGAATCCACCAGGCTGGCCAGCTCGCCGGCGGCGGTCAGATCCACCGCCGGGGTCTCGCTCCTGGCCGCCGGCACCAGCTGGGTGAAGATGGTCTTGGCCTTCACCTGCATGGCCCCGAACGCCGCATTTTCCGCGAGCTTGGTGGTGGCGAAGTAGTTGGCCGCATCGGCCACCACGGTCTCGCGCAGGGCGGTCTTGAGGTTGGTCACCACGTCATAGGGGGTCGGCTGCTCCCCCTCGAAGGTGTAGCGCAGCGGATCCGCCAGCTTGCAGGTCACCACGTTGCGGGTGAACTCGGGCACCCCGGGGATCTGGAACTTGGCCAGTTGCTGGGTCACCTCCAGCACCCGCACATACTGCTCGAACTCGCCGGCCTTGCCCTCGTTGCCGACCAGCACCAGGGTCTCCCCCACCTCCGGCAGGCGCACCTCGACGCGCTGGAAGAAGCGGATCGCCCGCTGCCCTTCCAGCTGGGTGTCGTACAGGAAGCCGCGCCACTTGGGCCCACGGGCCAGGTAGCGCTCCAGCACGTCACGGGCGGCGGCGCGGGTGTCGTGGTGATCCTCGGTGCTCATCAGGGACAGCCCCACGTTCGGGTCGCTCGGCGGCAGCAGCACCGTGGTGTTGGCGCCGTAATAGGTGTCGGTGTTGTCGGTCTGCACCGTCAAGAAGGCCTTGCGCAGGTTGACCACCCCATATGCGCGGTCGAGATCGCTGATGTCGGGGAACAGGCTGTTGTGCTCGCCGCTGACGGACTCGTGGCCGGTCACCCGGCCGCCGCCATCGGGGGTATCCGTCAGCCGCTGGCTGGCCAGCAGCTTGATGTCGCCGGAAAGAATGCTCATCGGATCACCTCGGTGAAGTTAAGGGTCAAGGCATAGGGCTCACCCGCCTCGGGGTCGGCCATCTCGATCAAGGGGGTGGCCACGACGCCGGGCCGGCGCCAGAACACCTCCCTCTGCAGCCCGTCGAGCAGGGTCAAGGTCATCAGCTGGGCCACCTGGGCCTCCAACGCCTTGAGTGCGAGCACGGTGGCACGTGGGCAATGACCCACCAGGGTGATGGGGCGCCCTTCCGGTTTGGCCGTCTCCTCGACCAGGAGGGCGCCAGAGAGCGTCGGCGTGACCACTTGTTCGACGGGGGCCCAATCGAACTCGTCGCGCCAGATGAGATCATCGGGCAGGTGCAGCCCGTTTAAGGTGACGTTCATGAGCGCAGTCCCTGCTGTTTAAGGAGGTTGATAAGGGCGGCGGCATTGGCCTCATCGGCCTGCACCTCGGCCTTGGCACCGTTCGATGCACGCAGCTCGATGATGATCCGCTGGGGTTGCCCCGGGTTGACCGAGGTTTGGGGCAGGCTTGATGGCCCGACTTGGCTGACGGTCGAGGTGGGGGCTTGCGCCTGCTGGGTCTCTTTCGCCTGGGCTTTGCTCAGCTCCTGCTGGAGTCTGGTGCGCATGGCCTCCATCTCCTTCTGGAACTTCTCGCCGTAATACTTGCTCCACTCGCTGTAGGCCGGAATGTCCCTGACCTTCTGGCTGTAGCGGGCCAGCTCCTCTTCCACGCCCGCGAGCGTATTGGCCAGGGCATCGGCGTTGCCCCGCAGGTTGTTGATGTCCACGGTCTTGTAGAAGAACGAGCCAGCGCCCACGGTGCGGGTGACCTCTCCCCGGCCACTGCCCGCACCGCCCCCGCCACCGGCCGAGGCCACGGCGTTGCCGGTCTGCACAGCTTCGTCCTGCACGCCGCGAAGATTGGAGCGCATGGCATCGGTGGCACTCTTGGCCTTGGCGGCGGCGGTGTCGAAGCCATCGCCGATCGCCGCCACCGCCTGTTTGGCATCGCCGCTGCCCCCCTTCACCTTGCTCATGGTGTCGGCCGCGATGGCCATGGAGCGGGTGATGCCATCCCCGGTGAGCTGGCCCTGCTTGGCCATCGCCTGCATGCGCTCGATCACCGCGTCGATTTCGGCCTTGTTCTTCGCCTGGTTGAACGCCGCCGCCAGGTACTCCTCACAGGCCGCCGAGCTGGAGCCGCTGTGCTGCACCAGGGTATCCAGGGCGCCAAGGGTCTCCTTGAAGCTCTCACCAATGCGACCATTGGCCCGCTCGAAGTCCAGCCCCAACGCCGCAAAGGCCTTGGCCAGTTCTGCAGCCCCATCGGCGCTTTGGCGGGTGGCTTGTCCCATCAACTGCTGCTCGCTCACCATGGTCTGCGCGGCCTGGGTGGAGCGACTGTCCAGTAGCAACAGGGTCTCGACCACCGCAGCCAACTGTTGGCCCCAGCCCTGCCACTGGGGGGTGGATTGGGCCAGCAGTTCGCCACTCTCGGGCAGGCTCTGCTGCAATGCCTCCTGCGCGTCGGTCAAGGTGGCCGTTGCCGTGGCCGCCTGTGCACTGCCGGGGCCAAGAGCCTCCAGCTCGGTCAGTAGACCTTGCAGCTCTTCGCGGCCAACAACACGGGCAACCAGCTCCAGCGCGAGTTTGAGGGTTCGGGGGTCTGACATGGGCAGCCTTACCAATAAGTGAACAGACATGCTCATTCTGCCCATGCAAGGCGATGCCAAGGGGTTATGGTGGATTAAAAAAAGAACGCCACAAGGAGGTGAAACGCTAGAATGAAAGGAAGGATGTGTGATATTTTGCCACTCCATCCCTGCATAAAGGGAGGGTTAACAGCCAATATTTGTATGGTTTACAAGCGAATTCGTGTGTACTCAGCCTCTTCTTGGCGCTAAGCTTGCTGGCAAGCTTAGCGCCAAGAAGAGGCTGAGTGACCAACTGTCAGGCACGGCAACAAAGGAGGTGCAACATGACAATCTCGATGCACTCTTTACTGCAAAAAACTGAAGTGGTGAAAGAGGTCAGCAATAACAGCTTTCCGCGCCCCATCCAGATCCGCCGTGATATCACAAGATACAATCAGCCAAGATACATAGTGCTGTGGCGTGATGAGTTTGAAACCAAGCGCAACGACAGCAGTGCCGAAAGCTACTACATCGAACCGATCGCAGAGCTGTTAGTCAAGAATGACAAGCTCCGTTATGCCGTCAAACCGTCGAGTCACCACAGAGTTAACTCACGTTTTGACGAGGCGGTAAAATGCGCAGTCAACGAAGCGCTGACCCAAGAGCTGCAACTGCTGGCATAAACAAAGAGTGGTAAAAGCCTGATCTCCGAATCAGGCTTTTTTATTTTTGAGACAAGTCCGGGAAGACTATGGCCCCCAATCTGGTTCAGACCTACCGCAAACAACTCGATACCGACCCCGAAGGCATGACAAATGAGGTGACCTTTCAGCACTTCATGATCGCCCGACGCAAATTGGCAATACTGGCGCTGACTGAATATCGCATGAGCGACGACAGCGACTTTTCATGCTGTCTGGTGGTAACCGAGCTGGGGGTGGATGAGTGGCTGACCGACGCTATCGAAGATGACAGCCAGTGGAGCGAGGAAGAGCTGCTAGCCTCTGTCGCAGATGCCCGCACCGGCAACGATACTGTTGTGGGCCGCTTTGTTTATAACCCGGTACAGCTGACCATCAATGCAGAAGCGCAAGATCAACAGGGTATTCAAATCCGTGGCGCCTTTATCGACCCGGATTACCGCAGCGGCCTTGCCCGACAAGTGTATCAATATCTGCGGGGAAAATATGGCTGCGTGGTCAGTGATGATATGCAAACCCTGAGCGGGGCCCTGCTCTGGTTGATTGGTATCAATCAACTCACCTCACAATGTATTGAAGTTTACGACGCACAGCGTCAGTCCATTCGCGGCTATCTCGACTACCCCATCAAACCGGGCAGCTTCAAACCCTGGTGCCTCACCGGATTAACCCACCAGCAAATCACCCAAGAGAGCAGCAGCAAGTTTGATGTCGTCGATTATGCAGAACAGGACGACAAACGCCATATCCTGTTTCTTTTACGCTGACCCCTATGTTGCCGCAACCATCGATTGCGGCAAACTCTCCCCTTCCTGTTTATGTCCCTCTTCGCAGCAGCTGGCCACCTTAAGAGTGGCCAGCTGCTGCGTCGTTTCGGCGGCAGTCATGTCAGAAAGTGGGCGTAGGTGCGATTAGCCGGCAGGCGTAATCGGACATTCGCCAAGCCTCACCCGCCAAAGCGGCCAGGTCCTCGCGGCCGGTGACCTTGGCCGCCAGCTCCAACGCGAGTTTCAGGGTAGAGGACGTGGACATGAGGCATTCCTGAGAGATTCAGATATGCCCCATGGTAAAGGGATTACCGTGGGCTAAGGAAGGTGCGAATAAGCGGGGAAATTCTTCTCGGCTGACTCAGTCATTTCATTTCTTCATGTTTGAGCCGATTTTTTACTCCCGTAAATGCCTTGAATCAGCCTATTTAGACCGTTTCTTCGCCATTTAAGGCGTTATCCCCAGTTTTTAGTGAGATCTCTCCCACTGACGTATCATTTGGTCCGCCCGAAACAGGTTGGCCAGCGTGAATAACATCGCCAGTTGGTTATCGTTTTTCAGCAACCCCTTGTATCTGGCTTTCACGAAGCCGAACTGTCGCTTGATGATGCGAAATGGGTGCTCCACCTTGGCCCGGATGCTGGCTTTCATGTATTCGATGTTGATGGCCGTTTTGTTCTTGCGTGGATGCTGTTTCAAGGTTCTTACCTTGCCGGGGCGCTCGGCGATCAGCCAGTCCACATCCACCTCGGCCAGCTCCTCGCGCTGTGGCGCCCCTTGGTAGCCGGCATCGGCTGAGACAAATTGCTCCTCTCCATGCAGCAGATTACCCAGCTGATTGAGGTCATGCTCGTTGGCCGCGGTGGTGACTAGGCTGTGGGTCAGGCCACTCTTGGCATCGACACCAATGTGGGCCTTCATGCCAAAGTGCCACTGATTGCCTTTCTTGGTCTGATGCATCTGCGGATCGCGTTGCTGCTCTTTGTTCTTGGTCGAGCTGGGAGCCTCAATGATGGTGGCATCGACCAAGGTGCCTTGAGTCATCATGACGCCTGCTTCGGCCAGCCAGCGATTGATGGTCTTGAACAATTGGCGGGCCAGTTGATGCTGCTCCAGCAGGTGGCGGAAATTCATGATGGTGGTGCGGTCCGGCAAGGCGCTATCCAGGGATAACCGGGCAAACAGACGCATGGAGGCGATTTCGTACAGAGCATCTTCCATCGCGCCATCGCTCAGGTTGTACCAATGCTGCATGCAGTGAATGCGTAGCATGGTTTCCAGCGGATAAGGTCGCCGGCCATTACCAGCCTTGGGGTAAAACGGCTCGATGACTTCCACCATGTTTTGCCATGGCAGAATCTGCTCCATGCGGGACAAGAAAATCTCTTTTCTGGTCTGACGGCGCTTACTGCTGAATTCACTGTCGGCGAAGGTAAGTTGATGACTCATGATGAACCCTGTTCCATGGCTCCAGATGACAAACATGATCTCATATCAGGGACTTGTTCGCACCTTCCCTAACAAGCTCGATTGGTTGCGCAAGTACCGACCTTTTGCCGGCGCCATCCCAACCCGTCACTCGATTGCCCGCATCATCAGAGGCATCGCTATCGAACCGCTGGTACACGCCTTGTTTACCTGGGTCAATGCCCGTCGCCAAGCCGCTGGTCAGTCTATCATTGCCATCGATGGCAAGACCATACGAGGGGCAGTCAACCAACACGGGTCCGATAATTGCCTGCATCTGGTGACGGCGTTTGATACCGGTGAGGGTCTGGTGCTCTGCCAGAAGGCCACTCAACACAAAGGCGGGGAAATCGAGACAGTAAGACAGCTGATTGATTGCCTTGATATTAAAGATGCCATCGTGACCATGGATGCCCTGCACTGTCAGAAAGAAACCTTGCAGCGACTGACCGCCCGTGGGGCTGACTTTGTCGTTCAGGTAAAGGAAAACCAGCCCGGCTTACTGGCGGCAATCCGTAGTCAGTTCCAGCCCTGGTGGGAGCACGATGGTGAAGGGTTGGCGCAACACTGCACGCAAGAGCAGGGTCATGGCCGCCAGGAGGAGCGAACAGTCTTTCAGTTAACCGCAGAACTCCCCGCTGAACAGAAACTGGCTTGGCCCGGCATAACAAGCCTTATCGCCGTGGAGCGCAGTCGCGGTCAAAAAGGCAAGGTCACGTTAGACACCCAATACTACGTCAGCTCGTTGGCGATAGAGCCGGAGCAAGCCGCCAAGGCAGTACGCCAGCATTGGCACATCGAGAACAAACAGCACTGGGTACTGGATGTGACCTATCGGGAAGACCTGAGCCGGATTGGTGACAGGGAGGCAGCAGAGGTGTTTGCCCTGTTTCGTCGCATTGCGCTGAACATGGCGCAGCATCATCCGAAGTCAATCAGCAAGCGGCGAAAAATCAAATGCGCTTGCTGGAGTGATGATTTTCGAATGGAGATGTTTTTTGGCGTGACGACAGATGCGAATTGCTCGCAAAAAGTATAATCCCGCCCTGGGCCTACACCAGCCAGCAGTGCGCCTGTTGTGGGCATACTGCGAAGGATAACCGCCAGACGCAAAGCCAGTTTAAATGCGCTGCGTGTGGTTATGAGGCGAACGCCGATGTGAACGGCGCTCGCAATATTTTAGCGGCGGGACGCGCCGTTTTAGCCTGTGGAGGCGTGGTGCAATCAGGCCGCCCGATGAAGCAGGAACCCGGTACTGCGCGAGCAGCTATCACCCAGTAATGGGAATCCCCCTCCTGTGACGCGAAGCGCTAAGGTGGGGGAGGATGTCAAGAATTGGGCATTCGAATAATAACCATACGGCCTTGCGGTTGTCTAAAGGCACCTAACATCAGATAATACGGCCGCCTTCATACCGGATAACCCATCTTCAATGACTGAGTACCTGCTTTTACTGGTCGGCACCGTGCTGATCAACAACTTCGTGCTGGTGAAGTTCCTCGGCCTTTGCCCCTTCATGGGTGTCTCCGGCAAGCTGGAAACCGCCATCGGCATGGGTCTGGCCACCACCTTCGTCATGACGCTGGCCAGCGCCTGCTCCTATCTGATGGAGCACTATATCCTGATCCCGCTGGAGATCGCCTACCTGCGCACCCTGGGCTTCATTCTGGTGATCGCCGTGGTGGTCCAGTTCACCGAGATGGTGATCCGCAAGAGCAGCCCGACCCTCTATCGCCTGCTCGGCATCTTCCTGCCGCTCATCACCACCAACTGTGCCGTGCTCGGCGTGGCGCTGCTCAGCATCAACGAGCGCCACAACTTCATCCAGAGCATCATCTACGGCTTCGGGGCCGCCGTCGGCTTCTCTCTGGTGCTGATCCTTTTTGCCGCCATGCGTGAGCGGCTGGTGGCCGCCGACGTGCCAGCACCGTTTCGTGGCGTCTCCATCGCCATGGTCACCGCTGGCCTGATGTCGCTGGCCTTCATGGGCTTTACCGGCCTCATCAAGATATAACGCTATGATTCACATACTCTTTGCCATTCTGGTGCTGGCCCTGCTTGCCCTGGCCTTCGGCATTATTCTCGGCTTTGCCGCCGTCAAGTTTCATGTGCAGGCCGATCCCATCGTCGATCAGCTTGATGCCCTGTTGCCCCAGACCCAGTGCGGCCAGTGCGGTTACCCGGGCTGCAAACCCTACGCCGAAGCCCTGGCCAATGGCGACAAGATCAACAAGTGCGTGCCCGGTGGCGACGCCACCATGCGCAAGATTGCCGACCTGATGGGGGTCGAGCCCCAGTCTCTGGACGGCGGTGAAGACGCGGCAATCCCCGTCAAGAAGGTGGCCTTCATTCACGAAGACATGTGCATCGGTTGCACCAAGTGCATCCAGGCCTGTCCGGTCGACGCCATCCTGGGTGCCACCAAGGCGATGCACACCGTCATCGCGGCCGAGTGTACCGGGTGCGACCTCTGCGTCGACCCCTGCCCGACCGACTGTATCGAAATGATCCCGGTGCCGACCACGGTCGACAACTGGAAATGGGATCTGGCCAAGGTCGCCATTCCGGTCAAGATAGTGGAATAAACAGCGGAGTAACCATGCAGCATCTGCTCGAACGCATCAAAGCCGGCACTCTGTGGGATTTTCACGGCGGCATCCATCCCCCGAGAACAAGCACCAGTCCAGCCTGACCCCCGTCGTTGACGCGGGCCTTCCCCCCAGCTCATCATTCCGGTGCGCCAGCACGCGGGTCCGGCCGGCGAACTGCTGGTGCGGGTGGGGGACAAGGTCAAGAAGGGGCAACCCCTCACCCGTTTTGACAAGGGGCGCATCGTGCCGGTGCACGCTTCCACCTCGGGCACCATCACCGCCATCGAGCAGCACACGGTGGCGCACCCCTCCGGTCTTGACGATCTCTGCATCCTCCTCACCCCGGACGGAGACGATGCCTGGGGCGAGCGCACACCCCAGCCTGACTACTGGAACCTGGAGCGGGGGGCGTTGCTCGAGCGCATCCAGCAGGCCGGTATCGCCGGGCTCGGCGGCGCCGTCTTCCCGACCCACAGCAAGCTCGACGGCCGTGGCCAGCTCACCGAGATCCTCATCGTCAACGGGCTGGAGTGCGAACCCTACATCACCACGGATGACAGGTTGATGCAGGAGTACGCCGACGAGATCATGGACGGCATCCGGGTACTCAAGCACCTGCTCAAGCCCAAGCTCACCCTGATCGGGGTGGAAGATAACAAACCGGCGGCTATCGAGGCCCTGACCCGCTATACCAGCGACGCCGACGTGCTGGTCAAGTCGGTACCGACCAAGTACCCCTCCGGCGGTGCCAAGCAGACCATAGAGCTGCTCACCGGACGCCAGGTGCCCAAAGGAGGCCGGGCGGTTGACATGGGCATCATGGTGCTCAACGTCGCCACCGTCTTTGCCATCAAGCGCGCCATCATCGATGGGGAGCCGCTCATCGAGCGCATCGTCACCCTCACCGGCGACGCCTTCAAGAAACCCGGCAATGTCTGGGTGCGTCTGGGCACGCCGGTACGCTGGCTGCTCCAGCGTTTCGAGCTGCAACCGGAGGCGGATCAGCGGGTCATCATGGGGGGCCCCATGATGGGCTTCACCCTGCCCCACGCCATGGTCCCCGTGGTCAAGGCCACCAACTGCCTGCTCTCCCCCACCCGCGCCGAGCTGCCGCCCCCCGGCCCGGAACAGGCCTGCATCCGTTGCAGTGCCTGCGCCGATGCCTGCCCCGCCACCCTGCTGCCCCAGGAGCTTTACTGGTACAGCAGGGTCAAGGAGTACGACAAGGCCGAGAAGCTCAACCTCTTTGACTGCATCGAGTGCGGCGCCTGTGCCTGGGTCTGCCCGAGCGAAATCCCCCTGGTGCAGTACTACAAGATCGCCAAGGATGACATCCGCGAGGCCCGTGCCGAGGCCGAGAAGGCCGAACGTGCCAAGCAGCGCTTCGAGGCCAAGCAGGCTCGCTTCGAGCGTGAGAAGGCGGCCCGCGAAACCCGCCACGCCGAGGCCGCAGCCCAGCGTCGCCAGGCCATGACGACGGCCGGGGGCGAAGATCCGGTCGCCGCCGCCCTGGCCCGTATCAAGGCCAAACAGGAGACGGCCCAGGTGGCCGTGAGTGAACCCGCACCGGACAACGGGGCCATGATTGCCGCCCGTGAGGCGCGCAAGCAGGAGGCCATCGCCCGTCGTGCCGCCAAGGCCGCCAATGGCGAGGGCAATGAACTGACTGACACCCCGGCACCTGGGGAGCAACCTCCCAAGGCAGAGTTGGATCCCAAGAAGGCCGCCATCGCCGCTGCCCTGGCACGGGCCAAGGCCAAGAAAGCCGCCCTGGCGCAAGGGGACACGCCGATGGACGCGGGTGAGACATCCGTGAACACAACCGATAACGCCATTGAGGCCCCGGCCGCCGCATCCGAACCCGCCGCAGAGGTGGACCCCAAGAAGGCGGCCATTGCCGCCGCCATCGCCCGGGCCAAGGCCAAGAAGGCTGCTCAGGCGCAAGGTGACGGGCCGGTGGTCGCAGGTGAGACATCCGTGAATACAACCGAACAGGCCGTTGAGGCCCCGGCCGCCGCAGAGGTGGACCCCAAGAAAGCGGCCATTGCCGCCGCCATCGCCCGGGCCAAGGCCAAGAAAGCCGCACAGGCCCAAGGTGACGGGCCGGTGGTCGCGGGTGATACATCCGTGAACACAACCGAACACGCCGTTGAGGCCCCGGCCGCCGCATCCGAGCCCGCCGCCGAGGTGGACCCCAAGAAGGCGGCCATTGCCGCCGCCATCGCCCGGGCCAAGGCCAAGAAAGCCGCCCAGGCGCAAGGTGATGGGCCGGTGGTCGCGGGTGAGACATCCGTGAACACAACCGATAACGCCGTTGAGGCCCCGGCCGCCGCATCCGGGCCCGCCGCCGAGGTGGACCCCAAGAAGGCGGCCATTGCCGCCGCCATCGCCCGGGCCAAAGCCAAGAAGGCTGCTCAGGCGCAAGGTGATGGGCCGGTGGTCGCGGGTGAGACATCCGTGAACACAACCGATAACGCCGTTGAGGCCCCTGCCGCCGCATCCGGGCCCGCCGCCGAGGTGGACCCCAAGAAAGCGGCCATTGCCGCCGCCATCGCCCGGGCAAAAGCCAAGAAGCTGGCGGCCGAGGCTGCCTCCTCCCCTTCGACCGACAAGAGCCACTGATCCATGTTCAATATCGCGAGTGCGCCCTTTGCCCACAACCGCAAACAGACCCAGACCCTGATGGTGCTGGTGATCCTGGCCTGCCTGCCCGGCTTCCTGGCACAGACCTGGTTCTTCGGCTGGGGGACCCTGATCCAGATCCTGCTGGCGCTGGTCACGGCCCTGGGTTCGGAGGCCCTGGTCCTTCGCCTGCGCGGCCGCCCCGTCAAACCGGCCCTGCTGGATGGCAGCGCGGCGCTCACCGCCGTGCTCATCGGTCTCTCCCTGCCCCCCCTGCTGCCCTGGTGGATGCTGGTGCTGGGCACGGCGTTCGCCATCATCATCGCCAAGCATCTCTATGGCGGGCTCGGTCAGAACCTGTTCAATCCTGCCATGGTGGCCTATGTGCTGCTGCTGGTCTCCTTCCCGGTCCAGATGACCAGCTGGCTGCCCCCTTCCAGCATCGCCGCCTACGACATCGGCTTCGCCGATGCGGCCTCGGTGATCTTCACCGGCTTCAGCCTCGACGGCTACAGCATGCTGCAGCTCAAGCAGGGGGTGGATGGCCTGACCATGGCCACGCCGCTGGATACCTTAAAGACCGGGCTGACCCAGGGGCTGACCGCCACCGAAGTGATGACCCACAAGGTCTTCGAGGGCTGGGGTGGCATCGGCTGGAGCTGGGTCAACCTCGGCTACCTGCTGGGAGGCCTCTTCCTGCTCCAGCAGAAAGTGATCAACTGGCGCATTCCGACTGCCGTGCTGGGCGCATTGCTGCTCGCTGCCACCCTGGGCTATCTGGCTACCCCGGATGCCACCGCCACCCCCATGCTGCACCTGTTCAGCGGTGCCACCATGCTCGGGGCCTTCTTCATCGCCACCGATCCGGTGAGTGCCAGCACCACCGCAAAGGGGCGCCTCGTCTACGGTGTGCTCATCGGCGTGCTGGTCTATGTCATCCGCCGTTTTGGCGGCTATCCGGATGCCTTCGCCTTCGCCGTGTTGCTGGCCAACCTGTGCGTTCCCCTGATTGACAGTCTGACCCGCCCCAAGGTCTATGGAGCCCGTCGCAAATGAACCCCCATCTGAATTGCCGCAGACGCGAGACAGGGAGCCTCCCATGTTGAAAAGCATGCGCAAGAATGGCCTGACCCTGGCCCTCTTTGCCCTCGGCTGCACCGCCATGGTGGTGCTGACCAACGAACTGACCCGGGATCGCATCGCCCACCAGCAAGAGCTGGAGAAGCTGCGCACCCTGCAGGCCCTGCTGCCCGAGGGGAGTTATGACAACGATCTGGTGGCCAGTTGCAAGCTGGTCAGCAGCCGGGAATACCTGGGCAGCGATGAGCCCATGCCCCTCTATACCGCCACTCTCAAAGGGGTGCATACCGGCTACGCGCTGGAAACCGTGGCCCCCGATGGTTACAGTGGAGCCATTCGCATGGTGGTCGGCACCGATGCCAAGGGGGCCGTCAGTGCGGTCAGGGTGCTGGCCCACAAGGAAACCCCGGGGCTTGGTGACAAGATAGAGCTGAAGAAATCCAGCTGGATCGACAGCTTCACCGGCAAGTCCCTCACGACCGACAACGACACCACCTGGGCGGTGAAGAAGGATGGCGGCGAATTCGACGCCTTCACCGGAGCCACCATCACCCCGCGGGCCGTGGTCAAGGCGGTGAAAAATTTGCTGAGGCTGCAACAGGAGCACCCCGAACTGCTGCACGATGCCCCCTCCTGCCATACCAACCCCTAACGCCGGAGCACACGCTATGGAACAAGTCGACGTGATTGACACGGCCAGCCAACCCGCCGGGGAAAGTGGCCGCCGCGAAGAGCTCAAGGAGCTGATGCTGCAGGGACTGTGGAAGAACAACCCCTCCCTGGTGCAGGTGCTGGGGCTCTGCCCCACCCTGGCGGTCTCCTCCACCTTTACCAATGCGTTGGGGCTCGGCCTTGCCACCATGGTGGTACTGGTCTGCTCCAACCTCGCCGTCTCCCTGGTGCGCAACTGGGTGCCCAAGGATATCCGCATCCCGGTCTACGTGATGATTATCGCGGCCCTGGTGACCAGCGTGCAGCTGTTGATGAACGCCTACACCTACGGCCTCTATCAGGCGCTCGGCATCTTCATCGCCCTCATCGTCACCAACTGCGTCATCATCGGCCGCGCCGAAGCCTATGCCTCCAAGAACCCGCCCCTGCTTGCCGCCCTCGACGGCTTCATGATGGGGCTGGGCTTTACCCTGGTGCTGCTGGTACTGGGGGGCCTTCGCGAGATCATCGGCATGGGCACCCTGTTTGACGGTGCCGAGCTGCTGCTGGGTGACTGGGCCAAGTCATTGCGCGTCGAGCTGTTCCACGCCGACGCCAGCCTGCTGCTGGCGATCCTGCCCCCCGGCGGCTTCATCGGCCTCGGTTTGATGATCGCCGGCAAAAACGCCATCAACGACTGGATGGGCCGCAAGCAGAGTGCCGAGAAGGCCCACTGCACCGTGCCGGCGGCGGGCGCCCGCACGACCCAGCTCTGAGACAAGAGAGAGCCATGAACAACCAGAAACGCAGGCTGATCCTGGAGCGGTTGCGCGATGACAACCCCCATCCCACCACAGAGCTCAACTTCACCACGCCCTTCGAGCTGCTCATCGCCGTGCTGCTTTCGGCCCAGGCCACCGACGTGAGCGTCAACAAGGCCACCGACAAGCTCTATCCGGTGGCCAACACCCCCAGGCCATGCTGGATCTGGGGGTGGATGGGGTCAAGGAGTACATCAAGACCATCGGCCTGTTCAACACCAAGGCCGAGAACGTCATCAAGACCTGCGCCATTCTGCTGGAGCGCCACGGCGGCGAGGTGCCGGAGAATCGCGAGGCCCTCGAGGCCCTGCCCGGCGTCGGCCGCAAGACGGCCAACGTGGTGCTCAACACCGCCTTCGGCTGGCCCACCATCGCCGTCGACACCCATATCTTCCGGGTCTCCAACCGCACCGGCTTTGCAGTGGGCAAGAACGTCGATCAGGTGGAGGAGAAGCTGCTCAAGGTGGTCCCCGCCGAGTTCAAGCTGGACGTGCACCACTGGCTCATCCTGCACGGGCGCTACACATGTCTCGCCCGCAAGCCCCGCTGCGGCTCCTGCATCATCGAAGATTTGTGCGAATACAAAGAGAAGGTCTATCCCGAGAGTTGATCTGCAGGCCTCTGCGGATCCGGTCTCGGGCAATGGATTCAAGGCAGTACCAATCCACCAACCCGGAGAATTGAGCAATGAGAATTCTGCATACCATGTTGCGCGTCGGCGATCTGCAACGTTCCATCGACTTCTACACCCGAGTGCTGGGCATGACACTGCTGCGCAAGAGCGAGAACAGCGAATACAAGTACACCCTGGCCTTCGTCGGCTACGGCGACGAGAAGGATGAAGCCGTCATCGAGCTCACCTACAACTGGGGCGTGAGCGAATACGAGCTCGGTTCCGCCTATGGTCACATCGCCCTGGAAGCGGACGACATCTATGCCACCTGCGAGGCGCTGCGCGCCGCCGGCGCCAAGATCACCCGCGAACCGGGCCCTGTGAAGGGCGGCACCACCGTCATCGCCTTCGTGGAAGACCCGGACGGCTACAAGATTGAGCTGATTGCCAAGAAAGACGCCGGTACCGGCCTGGGCGCCTGAGCCCACGCCGCCTGGCGGTGAGAAAAACAACGGGGCCCAGGGCCCCGTTTTCATTGGCTGCGGCCACCGTCAGGCCAGGCGGAAGCGCCCCATGCTCTGGCGCAGACCCGCCGCCAGCTGGCTCAGCTCCAGACAGGCTTTGGCGGTGTGATCCGCGCCGGTCGCGACCTCGTTGGAGGAGTCGTTGATGCGCGCCACGTTGCGGCCCAGCTCATCGGAGACCGCATCCTGCTCGCCACAGGCACTGGCAATCTGGATCGCCATGTCGGCTATCTGGGCCACCGCCTCTTCAATCTGACGAATGCCCGCGCTGGTGCGTTCGCTCTGGCTCACGCACTGGCGGATCATCTCGCAACTCTGGCCGGTCACCGACTTCGCCCGGTTGGCACGGGCCTGCAGGGTCTCGATGATGGCGACGATTTCGCCGGTGGAGGCCTGGGTACGCCCCGCCAGAGTGCGCACCTCGTCGGCCACCACCGCAAAGCCGCGCCCCTGCTCACCGGCACGGGCCGCCTCGATGGCGGCATTGAGTGCCAACAGGTTGGTCTGGTCGGCAATGCCGCGAATGACATCCACCACCAGGTTGATCTGGGCGGACTCTTTCTCCAGTTCACTCACCAGGTTGCCCGCCTGCTCCATCTCACCAGCCACCCGGGTGATGGCATCCAGGGCCCCCTGCACATCCTGACTGCCGCGACGAGCCAGGGCATTGGCAGAGCTTGCCGACTCCGAGGCCACCTCGGTGTTGCCCGCCACATCCGCTACTGTCGCCTTCATCTGGGCCATGGCGGTGGCGACCTGGGCTATCTCCTGCTGCTGGCTCTGGATCCCCTGGGATGATTGCTCGGAGACCGCGCTCACCTCCTCGATGGCGGCCCCCAGCTGGGTCACGGCGGCGGCCACCTCCTCGATGAGCCCACGCAGGTTGTCCTGCATCTTGAGGGAGGCGCTGGCCAGCATCCCCAGTTCGTCCTGCCCGATGTGCTGGCGATCCAGCCGATGGGTCAGATCTCCCAGGGCGATGGCATTGGCCTGGGCCACCACGGCTTGCAGGGGCAGGCAGATCTGGCGGGTGAGGAACCAGGTCATGACCCCCATGAAGATCAGCAGGGTCGCGATGCTCACCACGGCAAAGGTCATCACCTTGACATCCTCCCCCACCTTAGCGCTTCGCGTCACAGGAGGGGGATCCCCATTACTGGGTGATAGCTGCTCGCGCAGTACCGGGTTCCTGCTTCATCGGGCGGCCTGATTGCACCACGCCTCCACAGGCTAAAACGGCGTGTCCCGCCGCTAAAATATTGCGAGCGCCGTTCACATCGGCGTTCGCCTCATAACCACACGCAGCGCATTTAAACTGGCTTTGCGTCTGGCGGTTATCCTTCGCAGTATGCCCACAACAGGCGCACTGCTGGCTGGTGTAGGCCGGGTTTATCGCCAACACCTGACCGCCTCGCCATGCCTGCTTATATTCGAGCTGGCGGCGCAGCTCAAACCAGCCCTGATCTAATATCGAACGATTCAGCCCTGATTTTGCCCGGACGTTGCGCCCCGGCTGGCTGGTCGTGCCCGCTGCTGATTTTGACATGCTGGCAACCTTCAAATCCTCAATGACGATCATCGCGTGGTTTTTGCTGATAGTCGTTGTGACCTTGTGAAGGTAATCGCGGCGGCTATTGGCGATATGTGAATGCAGCCGCTGGATCTTGGCTTTTTGTTTCTTCCAGTTGCTGCTGAACTTTACCTTTTTGCTCAACTGGCGTTGGAGCCTTGCCAGCTTGGTCTGATTGGTTTTGAAGCTGTTGACGGGCTCAAACACCGTGCCATCTGACAGGGTTGCGAGCTTGGCGATCCCCGCATCCAGCCCGACCATTGAGCCGGAGGGGTGAATTGGCTCGGACGTCTCCTGCTCGACCTGAAAGGAGATATACCAGTGCCCGGCTGCTTGGCTGACGGTCGCGTTTTTAATTTTCCCTTCAACTGGCTGGGACTGGCGAAACTTGACCCACGCCAGCCCGGCAGGCAGCTTCACTCGACCCTTTTCAAGGCGGCAATACTTGTCGAAGTTGACGAACCGGATAGCGTCGCGGTTGTCGCTTTTTTTCTTGAATACGGGTGCCTTGGCGGCGAGTTTCTTATCAAAGCAGCGCATCCACGCGCCATGCAAATCCTTGAGCTTCTGCTGGAGGTTGTCGGTATATGCCTCGGCCAGAAAGGCCATTTCTGGGTCTTTCTTCCAACTGGTGAGCATCCTGTTCAGCTCAAAGGCAGAAGGCAGTTTTTCGCCAGCATCCAGAATGCGTTTGGTTTCTGCCAGCCCGTGATTCCAGACATAACGAGCACAACCGCCCAACTGGCGCAGGCGTTGCGCTTGTTGTTCGGTCGGTTCGAGTCGGAATTTGTAGGCTTTCAGAATTTGCATTTAGCGCTCAGTGTGTAGCATTATTGCCATATCTATTAAGCCCGATTGAGTGACAGAATGCAATTCACTAAAATTAATAAATCACGCCATGCGGCCTACGCTTTGCACGTACATTTGGTGTTTATCACCAAGTATCGAAAGCCGATACTGGGGGATCTGCATCACGCTTCCTTCGGTCAGTGTGCGGCAGAGGTTTGCAGAGATTTTGGTGCGGAACTGAAAGAGTGTGACGGAGAGGCTGATCATGTTCACATGCTGATAGAGTACGCGCCAACGGTACAGCTATCGGTACTCTGGTGAACTCGTTAAAGGCGGTCACATCAAGGCGACTGCGTAATGAATTTCTGGACTTGAGAGGTGCTTACAGCAAACCCGTATTCTGGTCACGCTCTTACTTTGCGGGCTCTTGCGGCGGAGCACCGTTGGAGGTGATCAAGCAATACATTCAAAACCAGCGGGGCTGACGCCCCGGCGAAATTCCCCTCCCACCTACGTCGGAGGGAGTCCCCTTTCGCATTTAAGATGGTGACGCTGCCAAGCAGGCTGCCACGGTTCTCTTCCACAAAGCCAAGATTCACCTTCACCAGGGCACGCACCGCCAGCTCCAGCTCGGTGTAGAGCCCGTTCGAGCGAAACAGCGCCTCCCTGGCCTCATCCCTGCTGCCCTGGAACAACAGGGCATCCACCTGGTTGACGGCCCCCAGATATTGCAGCCACTGCTGCTTGACGCGGTTGAAGGCCTGGCGTTCATGCTCGGCCCCCACGGTTGCCTCGTAGGCATCCATGACCTGCTGCACCTTGCCCAGGCTCTCCTGGATGCGGGCGCGGCGAACCTGCCTGTCGACGGCATCTTCCACCATCAGCAGGGCAAACTGGGCACGGCGCACATAGGAGACGTCGTAGAGCAGGTTGTCAACCGAGAGCACGCTTGGCAGGGTGGAGTCGGTGAAGTTCAATACCCGATCCCGAATGTCCCGCAGTTCGGTGGCGAGAAACAGGCCGAAGACGGCGTTGATGACAGCAATGACCGCAAAGACGGCGGCAATCTTCTTGCCGATGGAGAGATGCTTGTAAGACATGTTGGCTGGTGATCCTCGACTGCAGATGTGCAGTGACACAATGATCACATCCGTGTAAGCGGTGACCCGAGACTCCTGACGGGAAATGACGATGGGAGCAAAGAGAGGGGATCCCTTGCTTCCCGCTCGCCCCACGCCGGGCCTTGTGCCCGCCACGAGGCTGCCAGCACAGTAGCGACCAGCTCGACGCAAAACTTGAGCCGATTGCCACAATCGGTCCGTCGTCATGGACAAAGCAGGGGCCAGGTTATGTAATGGCCGTTCGTCTCTCCCCATTCCTGTCTTCAGAGGCCCCATGGACAACGTATCGACCCTCTCCCCTTCCTGGTCTGTCCAACTGCGCGAGCAGATAGCAGATCGCCCCCTCATCGCCCTGGGGCTGCTGCTCGCCCTGGTCGCCGTGCTGCTGCTCCTGGTGCAGAGTCTGGTCGTGCTGGCGGCCGGTGACATCACCGCCGGCATGCGCTATGGCCTCCTCGGCGGTGCCGCCGGTTTTGCCGCCACGGCGCTGGGCGCACTGCCAGCCCTGTTTCTGCGCGCCGTCCCCCAGCGGGTGGAAGACGCCATGCTGGGCTTTGCGGCCGGCATGATGCTGGCCGCCAGCGCCTTCTCCCTGCTGCTGCCTGGCCTGGAGGCGGCCGAGGGGATCACCGGCAACGGCTTTCTCGCCGCCGCCGTGGTGGTGACCGGCATGACCCTCGGGGTGCTGCTGATGCTGGGGCTGGATCAGTTCACCCCCCACGAGCACGACAATACGGGCCCCTGCGGCCCCGGCCACGAGAGCTGCGCCCGGGTCTGGCTGTTCGTGTTCGCCATCGCCCTGCACAACCTGCCGGAGGGCATGGCCATTGGCGTCAGCTTCTCCCAGGGGGACATGACGGTGGGGTTGCCGCTCACCACCGCCATCGCCCTGCAGGACATTCCCGAAGGACTGGCGGTGGCGCTCGCCATGTGCGCCGCCGGTTTTCGCCCTTCGGTCGCCGTGCTGGTGGCCATCGCCAGCGGCCTGCTGGAGCCCCTTGGTGCCCTGCTCGGGGTGGGACTCGCCAGCGGCATGGCCATCGCCTACCCCGTGGGGCTCGGGCTCGCCGCCGGCGCCATGCTGTTCGTGGTCTCCCACGAGGTGATCCCCGAAACCCACCGCAATGGCCATCAGACCCACGCCACTCTGGGCCTCATGGTCGGATTCGCCCTGATGATGACGCTGGATACCGCGCTGGGATAACGGGTCGGCCCCCGTGCACGCCGTGTTCTCCCACGAAGCGTTCCCCGCGCCGCTGGCCTTGTTCACCCGCCCGCTGCAACGGCTGGCAGGAAAGGGCGAGTTGGCGGCTCTGGTCGAGCGCCATCCCTGACGCCCCCATCCCCCCTCGCAATGCTCGGCGCCACCGCCAAGTTTTGTTATCATCCCCGCCAACTTTTCCGGCCCAGCGGCCATCGAGACGAGGTAGATGATGAAAGTAGGTATTATCGGCGCCATGGAGCAGGAAGTAGCCCTGCTGCGCAGCCAGCTGAGCGAGCCCACCACCCTGCAACTGGGCGGCTGCGAGTTCTACCAGGGCCGCCTGGCCGGTAAAGAGGTGATCCTGACCCGCTCCGGCATCGGCAAGGTCGCCGCCAGCGTCGCCACCAGCCTGCTGCTGGAGAAATTCGCCCCCGACTGCGTCATCAACACCGGCTCCGCCGGCGGCTTCGCCCAGGATCTGCACATCGGTGACGTGGTCATCGCGAACGAGATGCGCTTCCACGACGTGGACGTGACCGCCTTCGGTTACGAAATGGGCCAGATGGCCCAGCAGCCCGCCGCCTTCCCCTGCGATGAAAAACTGATCGCCCTGGCCCAGGCCTGCATCGCCGAGCAGGGCAAGCACCAGACCAAGGTCGGCCTCATCTGCACCGGTGACCAGTTCATGTGCAAGCCGGACGCCATCGCGAAAGCGCGCGCCGACTTCCCGCAGATGCTGGCGGTGGAGATGGAAGGGGCTGCCATCGGCCAGGTCTGCCACATGTTCAAGGTGCCCTACCTGGTGGTGCGCGCCATGTCCGACATCGCCGGCAAAGAGCAGGTAGAGTCCTTCGATGCCTTCATTGAGGTGGCGGGCCAGCACTCCGCCGAAGTGATCATCGCGCTGCTCGGCAAGCTGTGATCGACGCCCCCGCCTGGGATGCCCAGTTGACCGCCCTCGCCTCGACGACGGCGGCCATCATGGTGGGTGCCGCCCTGCTGGAAGCCGTGCTGCCCTGGCCTGCCCGCTTTCGGCCTGGCGCCGCCGTTCCCTTGCTGGCCCGCCTCGGCCAGAAGGTGTATCGCCCCGACGGCTCGCCCCGCCAGCAGGCCCAGGCGGGGCTGCTGGCCCTGCTAGTGGTCTGGGTACCCTGCGCCGCCGGGCTCTGGGCGGTGCGCAACCTATCCCTGTCGGAGCCCCTGTTCGATCTCCTGTTCCTGCTGCTGATGCTGGAATCCCGGCCCCTGCGTGAACTCGCCCAGGCGAACCAGTCCCTAGCGACCCAGGAGAGCCTGGTTGTGGCGCGGTTGCAGGCGGCCCCCTGGCTCCAGCGGGAGACGGGCAAGCTGTCGGTGATGGGGGTGAACAAGGCGATCGGCGAGACCTGCGTGCTGCGCCTCGTGGGCCAGTGGGCCGGCCCCTTGCTGGGCTTTGCCCTGGCCGGCGTGCAAGGCGCCCTGCTCTGGCGCCTCGCCCAGCTGATGAACCAGGCCTGGAGCCCCAAGCAAGCGGCGTTCGCCCACTTCGGCCGCGCCGCCGCTGCGCTCTATCAGGGGCTCTGCGCCCCCGTTACCCTGTTGTTGGCGCTCCCCCTGTGCCTGCCCCGGCTGCGCCAGCTTGGCAGCACGCTGCGCCCGGCTCTGCAGTGGCCCTATCCGGCCATGGGCTGCCTGCTCAGCCTGCTGGCCCAGGCCATGGGCAGCCGGCTCGGCGGGCCCCGCTACTATCAGGGCCAGCTGGTGCGCCTCCCGGTGCTGGGGGAAGGCCGCGAACCCGATGCCTCTCTGCCCCGGCGCCTGCTTCGCTGCCTGCTGCTGGCGGGCTGGGGCTGGCTGGCCCTGGCGCTGCTCCTGACCCTGCTGGAACTGCACCATGGATAATTCCTTCCACTGGCGAGCACTCTGCCTGCTGCTCAGCCTGCTGAGCGGCCCTCTGCTGGCCGCGACGCCCCCGGCGCCACAGCGCGTCATCACCCTCACCCCTCATCTGACCGAGCTGCTGTATGACATCGGAGCCGGGGATCGCATCGTCGCCACCGACGATGCCTCCGACTTTCCCGCCGAGGTGGCAACCCTGCCGCGCGTGGCAAACTATCGCAGCATCAACCTCGAGGCCCTGCTGGCCCTGAAACCGGATCTGGTGGTGGCCTGGCGCTCGGCCCAGGCGCGCATGCTGGCCCCCGTCGAGCGGCTCGGCATCCCGGTCTTCTACTCGGAGCCCACCGACTTTGCCTCCCTGGCCACCGAGATGCGAAGCCTGGGGCGCCTGCTCGGCGTCTCCCAGCAGGCCGACGAGCAGGCCGACGCCTATCTCGCCAGGCTAAACACCCTGGCGACGCGCTATGGCGAGCCCAAGCCCGTCTCCGTCTTCTACCAGCTCTGGTACCCGCCGCTCACCAGCGTCAACGATTCGACCTGGCCGGGCCAGGCCATCGGCCTCTGCGGGGCTCGCAACATCATGGCGCAGGCGGCCACGCCCTATCCCCAGGTCGGGCTGGAGCAGGTGATCAAGGCCAACCCCGGGCTCATCCTGGCCGGCGGCCGGGACCCCAAGGTGCTGGACCACTGGCAGCAGTGGCCCATGCTGGATGCGGTCAAGCACCGCCGCCTCGCCCTCATCAACGCCGATGAGCTGCACCGCTTCACTCCCCGCGCCCTCAACGCGGTGGAGCAGATATGCGAGGCGATACTGACGACGGATCGGGAGATAGCCCCTCATTCCAGAAACTGATAAGCGTAAATTCCGAGATATTGGTTAAACTTCTCACCTCAAACCTCGATATCTGCAAATCCAGCATTTTCTCGGCCTATCACATTCTTCTTGCAAGAAACTCGCGCCTTATTTGTTAGTATATGATTCATCACTGTTTTTAATGAGATGCTCACTATGTTCAATGAGAAAACGATCCTGATCACCGGTGGCACAGGCTCTTTTGGCAAGCTCTTTATCAAGACAATACTGGAGCGCTACCAGCCTCGCCGCCTGATCGTTTACTCACGGGATGAGCTCAAACAGTTCGAGATGCAGCAGGTCTTAGATGCCCCCTGCATGCGTTATTTCATTGGCGATGTGCGGGATGCCAACCGCTTGACCATGGCGATGCGCGGGGTCGATTACGTGGTCCATGCCGCCGCACTCAAGCAGGTTCCCGCCGCTGAATACAACCCCATGGAGTGCATCAAGACCAATATCCACGGGGCCGAGAACGTCATTCAGGCCGCCTTGATCAATCAGGTGAAGAAGGTGATCGCGCTTTCCACCGACAAGGCCGCCAACCCGATCAACCTGTATGGCGCCACCAAGCTGGCCTCCGACAAGCTGTTCGTCGCCGCCAACAATATCGCCGGCCAGGATCCGACCCGTTTTTCTGTGGTGCGTTACGGCAATGTGGTCGGCTCCCGCGGCTCGGTCGTCCCCTTTTTCCAAAAGCAGATCGCGCAGGGGGCCGACGCCCTGCCCATCACCCATGAGGAAATGACCCGCTTCTGGATCACCTTGCAGCAGGGGGTCGATTTTGTGCTGCGCAACTTCGAGCGGATGAAGGGAGGGGAAATTTTTGTTCCCAAGCTGCCTTCCGTACGCATCACTGATCTCGCCCTTTCCATGGCACCCGAGCTGCCGCACAAGATTGTCGGCATCCGCCCGGGCGAAAAAATGCACGAAGTGATGTGCCCTGCTGACGACTCCTACCACACCTTTGAGTTCGACGACTTCTTCATCATCGGGCCGACCATCAACTTCAACAACCGCAACAACGACTTCTCGAAGACCGCCGCCGACGAGAAGGGAAAGATGGTCGACTCGGGATTTGAGTACAACTCTCGCAATAACCCGGCGTTTCTGACCATCGAAGAGCTCAAACAACTCAATCAGCAAGTGGTAATGGAATGATCCCGTACGGCAGACAATCGATCAGTGAAGCGGACATCGAGGCCGTGGTCGAGGTCCTGAGATCCGACTTTCTGACTCAGGGGCCGGTCGTTCCCCGTTTCGAACAGGCGGTCGCCGATTACTGCAGCGCCCGCTTCGGGGTCGCCGTCAACTCCGGCACCGCCGCCCTGCACATTGCCTGCCTGGCGCTGGGAGTGGGCCCAGGTGACTGGGTCTGGACCTCCCCCATCAGCTTCGTTGCCTCCGCCAACTGCGCCCTCTATTGCGGCGCTCAGGTTGATTTTGTCGATATCGAACCCGATACCGGCAATATGTGCGCCGTGGAGCTGGAACGAAAACTGATGGCAGCCAAGGCCGAAGGACGGCTGCCCAAGGTGGTGATCCCGGTACACTTCGCGGGCCTGCCCTGCGACATGAAAGAGATCCACCGCCTTGGGCAAGAGTATGGTTTTCTGATCATCGAAGATGCCTGCCACGCCCTCGGCGCCCGCTATCACGACGAACCCACCGGCAACGGTCGCTACAGTGACATCACGGTCTTCAGCTTCCACCCGGTGAAGATCATCACCACGGGTGAAGGCGGCATGGCGATGACCAATGATCCGCTGCTTGCCAAGACCATGCGTCTACTGCGCAGCCACGGCATAACCCGCGAGGCCGAAGATTTTATTAACGATCCAGACGGCCCCTGGTATTACGAGCAGCAGCTGCTCGGCTTCAACTACCGGATGACCGACATCCAAGCCGCACTGGGATTGAGCCAGATGACCAATCTGGAAACTTGGATCCTCAAGCGCGCAGAACTGGCCCGACGTTACTTCGAGGCTCTGGCCCCGGAGCTACTCCCGCGCTATTTCAGCGCCGAACGGCGAAGCGCCTTTCACCTGTATGTTCACCATGTCGCCCCCGAACAGCGCGCCCACCTCTTTAGCCAACTGTGGGAACAAGGCATCGGCGCCAACGTGCACTACATGCCAATCTACCATCAGCCCTGGTATCAGCGCTGGGCCCCGGCTCCCTTGCCGCAAGCCGAACAGTTCTATGCCGGCGCCATCACGCTGCCGCTGTTCCCAGGGTTAACGCCTGAGCAGCAAGCCCAGATCTACGACGTTTTGTCGCCAACACTCTGATTCCGCCGCGGAGCCTCTATGCACATCCTAATCTATGGAACCTCTACCCAAGCCCTGCACTTCCTGCCTGCCCTGGCGCTGAACTTTACGCTACTGGGATTTGTTGACAGTGACCCGCACACGCTGGATGAACAAGCCGGTATATCACCCCAGTCAGCTTTCAGGCGTCCAATTCGACAAAATCTTGATCGCCAGCTCTTTTGTCAGCGAGATCAACCAGACGCTGGCCAGTTATGGAATCGAGCCGGGCATCCCCGTCGTAGCGTGTGACGAGATACTGCAGACCAGTCGCGAATATGAGAATGCCCTGCAAGCAGTGCATTCCAAACGCGAGGATATGCTGCCGAAGATCCCTCTGCTGCAGCAGCATATCGAGGGCACAACCTTGTTGACCGATCGATTGGCACTGCTCGAGAAGTTACCCACCCAGGGCGTCGTGGCCGAACTGGGCGTGGCGGCGGGTGATTTTAGTCGCCAGATCATGGATATCTGTGCTCCGGCGCAGCTACATCTGGTGGATATATGGGGTTCGGATCGCTACGGCGAAGAGTTGTACCTGAGTGTGAACAACCATTTTCAGCAGCAACAACAGCGCGGAGAGGTGACCATTCACCGCAAACCTTCGCTGGAGGCACTGGAGAGTTTCCCGGATCAGACCTTCGATTGGGCATATATTGACACGACACACAGTTATGAATTAACCCGAGATGAGCTCCGGACCTGTGCAAGAAAAGTAAAATCAACCGGTATTATTGCTGGTCATGACTACATTCAAGGAAACTGACGCTCTCAATATCGCTATGGCGTCATCGAAGCGGTGCATGAATTTTGTGTGGAATACAACTACCGCATTTTATATCTAACGATGGATATCTCTGAATGCCAGAGCTTTGCGTTAATTAAAAATAGTGATGGCGTTTTTCCATAATAAAAAGATGATGCATATCCAATTCTGCCAGATCACGGCATAGAACTTATTTTTATGCCGACAAACAAAGCAACCTATGATTTTTTATTTACACGAGATCAATGGTCTCAATAGAAAACCAATCAGTTGTTCACAAATAGTATCAACCTCATCATTCGACAAATCAAAATACATCGGCAAACGGACGATAGAATCGGTGAAATGATCTGCATTGGGCAGTGTTCGACCATCATGCAGTCCCTGAAAATAGGGACTGCGATGTAAAGACTGATAATGGAAAACCGCTTTGATTCCGGCTAAATCGAGATGTTGAATCAACTGACTCCGCTGTTGAAGGCTGGCACAGTCCAGGTAAAACATATGCGCATTGTTGGTGGAATAATCAGGAATCAATGGCAATTTGATACCATATGAACAAACCACCGGTGCCAGCGCCTGCCAATAGCGCTGCCATATTTCCAAGCGGCGTTTTTGAATCGCATCCAACTGCTCTAATTGTACAAACAAGTAAGCCGCAATGATATCGGATGGCAGGAACGAAGAGCCGATATCAACCCAGCCGTACTTATCAACCTCGCCTCGAAAGAATGAACTTCGATTTGTTCCTTTCTCGCGGATTATTTCAGCGCGATGCGCATATTGTTTATCGTTTATAACCAACAGACCACCTTCCCCGGAAATAATATTCTTGGTCTCGTGGAATGAGAATGTTGATAAACAGCCGACACTGCCTAATGGCCGTGATTTATAAAATGAATTTATAGCTTGTGCCGCGTCCTCAACAACGGGAATATTATATTTTGTGGCCATGAGCATGATGGCATCCATATCACATGCCACCCCAGCATAATGCACGACTATGATGGCACGTGTGCGCGGAGTAATCAGGGCTTCAATTTGCGCTGGATCAATATTTGGATGATCGGCATAAGAATCAGCAAACACAATATTGGCACCGCGCAGGACAAATGCATTCACTGTAGAAACAAATGTATAGCTGGGCGCAATCACCTCATCACCAGGTTGAATGTTGAGCAAAATCGCTGCCATTTCCAGGGCATCGGTACAGGATGTCGTCAGCAACACCTTATCAAAGTGATAGCGGGATTCCAGATAATGGTGACATTTTTGCGTGAACACACCATCACCAGAAATTTTACCACTAGCCACTGACTCGGCAATATAGACCAGCTCTCGACCATGTAGATAAGGCTTATTAAAAGGAATCATATTGTCCTACCCTTGATGATACGTTTCTGTCGATATCACAAGCCTAGGGAAAGTGCGAACAAGTATCCCACGAACAAAAAATGAAAATTTTAGTCATTTAATATCAATGGGTTACCATTAAATGCTCTCGTGCCATATGACTTATTCGCACCTTCCCTAGCAAGCAGACGACCACATAACCTCGATAAACATCAATAATATTGTCTAAATAACTGATCCCAATAGTGCTACACCTTCGCTGTGCCATAGCCATTCCCCGGGAAAGGAGACACGGTATCCATGAAGTGTTTCACTCGGGCCAGCAGGTTTGCCATCCCTCTGCATTGATGATTGCGCGTGATGGTTTCATGTAACTTGTGCCATAGCCGTTCTATGTGATTAACCCAAGGGCTGTAAACTGGCTGGAACACCAGGCAGAACTTGGGATTCTTCTTCAACCATCGCTCGGTCTGTTTGCTTTTGTGAATGATGTAGTTATCGAGGATCAACGTGATGGTTTTGGCTCGTCGGTAGTGGTGGCGCAGCTTTTCCAGCATGGCAATAAACAGCGATGAGTTTTTCTTGATCCCGCTGACGTAAAGTACCCTTCCGTTGCCTGCGTGGAGAACGCCTGCCAGATAATGCTTGGCATTCTGCCCCGGTGTGACAACCCGCTTTTGCTGCGCTCTGAACATCCAGTCGGCTCCTAATTTGGGATTGAGGTCTATATCGACTTCATCCTCATAAAACACCGGATTATCGGCATCACAGCGGGCCAGCGCGGCGTCGATATTCGCCATTTTTTCCTGATAGGCTGGGTCTTTTATCCGCAAGGTCGGCACGGGCCTGCGCCAGACAATGCCCATACGAGGTAACCATCGGCGGAGCGTGGAGGCTGCCACATTGAGCCCTGTTAACCGATTGATTTTTATAGCCAATAGTTCAGTACACCAACGGCTGCGCTGATAACCAAAATCTTGCGGAGAAAACTGCATGAGCAGCACCAGTAAGGTGACAATCTTGGCGATAGGTAAGACTGGGGCACGGCCAGCCGGTAAGGCTTCTAGCGCATCTATGCCTTCATCTCGATACCACCGAAGCCAACGACCGATGGTCGAGCGCGCAGCGCCGGTAAGGTGATGAACATCGGTGATCGTGCGTCCTTCATGTAACAGCAAGATGGCCATCAAGCGACGAGCATGTCCTTTATCACGGGTGGCATGGATGATTTTGTGAATGCGGCGCCGTTGTGGTCGTGGCAGAGGTGGTAGGATAGGCATCAACTCAGTCCTTTGGGTGTGGCTTGTTTTGTTTAGCGACTAATCAGATCGCACAAACTGGACTGAGTTCCCTTCCTCCGGTGATCTACTATTCGGAACAGCTATTTAGTCGGTGATCATTAAGTGATAACCACACAGCGCCCTATCAATATGAAATGGGAATGAATTGTATAAATTAAGAACACCAACATTCGCAGCCGAGATCATGGTGGTAATTTTCTGAATATCTCTGTCCTGTGCCAATCTAAAGGCCGCGTGCCAAAGAGGAACCGATAACATAGAATATTCAGAACAGGCGCCAGTCAAGATCCAATCGAGCTCACAACCATTCATCGAAGGTCTCTGAGCATGAAAACCTACGGCTTTATCACCATGTTTAGCCAAGTAAAGTTCGTGTGGTGAACGGGCTAACGCATCGATCCAGTTCGCGGTTCGCTGCTTGGCAGCTGTATAATCGATGTACAAATCCTCAAGCATTCTTCCGTGCTTGAAATTATCAACAGCCATTGTTTTGATAAGCCCAATGTCTTTCTGTGATTTCACCGGAAATAGTAGCAGGCGGCGACTAAGATCGCGCTCAAATACATAACGCTTGGGGTTGCGGAATGATAATTCGTAGCTTAGCTCCGCATAATAAAAACCTGTATTTTCAAGCAGGCGTCGTTTTTCTCGTATATGTTCCACTCTAGCCTGCACATATTCAAAATCCGCTTGCTTTATGAATTCGATAGCTTGCTGTAGCAAAGTGTTAAAGTCAGAAATCTCTGGACAACAATCTATTATTTCACATGTCTTTTTGGCCAGCACGACATCATTCCAAGGTGTCGGTCTTACTTCAATAAAGTGAGATGGCTGACCTGGCACAATAAAGCAATGTGCCCCCATCGCTGGCGACTTACTCCCCATAAACAGCCCAGGCACAATGGGATTGCAACGGTGTTCTATACAGACGCAAATTATTAAGTCCTAATACTTCGTCCAGTGCACGTGTTTCGCCAGGGAAAAACTCGCAATTCAACTCATCAAAAACCAGCAATGAACCACGTGTGAGCCGAGGGACAATTTTTTCCAATACGTCTTTGGTTGGCTTATAAAGATCCATATCAAAAATGGCCATGGAAATAATGGCATGTGGGTTATCGTCCAGCCATTTATCGATGGTAACCGAGGCATCTCCCTTAATAAGCCGATGTTTTACCAGGTCATTCATTGGTGCAAAGCTTTCATGCAGTTTTAACAGCTGCGCAAGTTTATCTTCATACTTCTCTGTTGATTTATAATCGCCAGCATTCGCATAAGCCCCATCTTTCACATCTACCGATGGAAACCCATCAAACGTGTCGAAGCCATGAACGACGCGACTCTGGTTAAACGGCTCAAAGATGCTGCGCATATTAATAAGCAATGACATACCGGCGCCCCAGTGCACACCAAATTCGCAAATAACACCAGGCACATCGACTATTTTTTTATACAACTCGGCATAATAAAGAACTCGCGCAACAGAATCGACCCGCAATGATACTAGATTATGTCGATGCCACGCCTCCCCAAATAAAGGGGATAATTGCTGAACCAAGGTTTTCAGTTGCTGAGTATTATTTGATTTTTCATTGGATGTATAAACCAATTCACCATCACGTGATTGAAGCGATAATTTATCATTCATATCATTGCTAGCCATATCAATCCACCTTGCGTCAGTTTAACAAAAAAGAGTTAATCACCATGCAGCCCACTCTCGATGCGGTATAGGTTGATATTAAACACTATTTATTCAGATAAAACTGACGTTAAGTTTTCTGGCACCAGTCACGACCTTCGCCGCACCAAGCAGTTGGTCTGGCACCTCAACCCAATTCACATCGGAAGCTACAAACAGTTGATCACACAGGTCCTCAAGACGTGAACCCTCTCTCACGAGGATCAGATCTGCAAACGCTCCAACTGTCATCGCAATCGGCCGAAAGGGCGAACGTTTGATGAAATGAGCTACCGCTTCAAGTACCCCCAGATTCTGCCGCATGCCATCATTCGAGAAGGCACAATCATTGAGCATGATGCAGCCATCGGGCGAAACAAGCTCCTGATATAACATCAGATCACGCAACACCCATTCATACTGATGGTTGGCATCCACATACACACACTCAAAACGTGCACCTTCCGCCTTTAGGGTCTCAAACGCAATTTCTGTTGACTCGCGCAACAGACGAACATTAGATATCGCTTTGAAGCGTTCACAGCAAATCTCGTAAAGCGCATCGAAAGTATCTTGCTCACGCATTGAGCCACCAAAATAATCGGCAAACACATCTGGATCACTAACCCAATTTGGCAGCTTTTCAAATGGGCTGTAAGCACCTAACTGCGGAAGTGGCGGTAAAGCAAGCCAACTATCGACCAATGTCATGTGACTTGGCTGCATGGTTTGGTACATGACCATCGCGTTCTCACCACGCAGGACGCCAAGTTCGGCCAAACGCGGCTGGTTACCAAGAGAAGAAAATGCTGCGGCCAAAATTTTATAAAAATCGTTTCGTGTCCAATTTACAACTTTCAATAGTACCTCCTCATCACAGATGGCAGTGATGCTGACCATTGCATGGTTTAGCTGATTATTGTGCCGTATTGGTGGTAATTATCAATTAACAAAAACAGATAGCCAGTTATTTAAGCTCTATATGTGATCTTTTTTCGGAGCGAGCACACTACTTGGCTCATATATAACCAGTTTGCCGTAACGATTGACCGACACTGCATATATTTTCATCGGCAACACCAAGTGATCCTAATTGTTCAATAATCGCCGTATGGTAATCTGATGCCACAATAAAAAATGAATCAACAATGCTAACAGTACTTATATTCTGGCATCGCAATGATCCAACCTGCATACCATGCTTATGTGGTGAATTATCTATATACCCAACAATTTTTATTGCTGAGTACTTTGGATTTAACCGGCAATACTCACTAAAGATTTCGTAGAACTTGCAGCCCAAACCACCGGCACCAAATATGTAAACTTTCCCATTATACTGCAATAATCGCTGCAGCAATGGAGTGGCTAGCGGTGTTGGAAAACGAATATCAAAAACAGCCCACTTTGCACGTTCTATGGATTGTTTTACTACAGAAAATACCGATTCAGCAGCATGATTACGTTTAACATAGTCAACTGTTTTTTGAGAAACATCGCGCCATTTAGTTGAATCCCATGTCATATAGTCGCTGATTAAATCATAGTATGAACGTCGACCATAAAGCTTGACCGTATCTTCACCCAATACATCTAATGCCAATCCATAGCCAGCTGTGATATTCAGGTCCGTCTCATGTAGCCAAGTACCTTTCATCTTCGGCATTAAACCAATTGAGCCAACATCAATCAAAATAGTCGGCAATCCTAGCGACCCAAAAAGCAATGGTGTCGTCCCCATCGCAATACCAAAGTCGAACTGCCCTGCTGATATATAGCGAGGCATATCAGAGAAAGACACTTCTCCGTCAAAAATGATATTGATACCATTAAATTGACCCATCGCGTTTTCGATATAAGTCTGCGCTCCACTATTACCCCTCCCAACCAAATGAAGCGAGATAGAAACTTCAGGGTGTACCGAAGAATACTGTTCCAATTCAGAGGAAAACTGAACCAAGCCCGGACTTTTAAATGAATCAAACCGACCACACCATAGAATGTTTAATTGATGACTATCCGGTTTGGATAAACACAATGCTTTTATTTTTTCTGTTGGTGTTTGACATATATTGTCGACATGAAAAGCATATTTGAAAACATAACTCATATACTGTTTAACCAGATAGCCGCCCCAAAACAGGCTGCGCGTTTTATCCAGCTGAATTAATAAATGCCTATATTCATCCCACAAGGTATTACGATAATGAGGATTCATACACTCTTGTTGCACAAAGCCAACAGATGGCTCCCAATGTGTCCACTCTTCATGGTGCATGGTGATTGTAGTCAAGGACCAATTTTTTTCCTGATTGAATAAAAATATTGAAAACAGGACGTTGGGCACATTATAGGTCACTATTCGCAGAAAACCATGCCTACTTGCTCGCAACTGAGCACCATACTGGGCAATAATTTCTCTAGCTGACGGAGTTTTCCATAATGAGTAATCCATATCATCTGGAATATAAATAACATCAACACAATGAGTGGTTTGGTCAAAGTAATTAGCAACATAATCACCTCGACTTGCCAACACAGCAACCTCTTCACCAATAGACAACAAGTATTCAATGACGCGAATAAAATATGTTTGAGCACCACCAAGCTCAGGATTGCGAATAAAGAAGAGGTATGTATTTTTCATGTGTACTCTCACTCCACATCACCCATGAGAAGGCTGTACAAAAAGAAAGGCACTGTTTCAAATGTAATTGATACTGCTTGCAAATCGACACTTCACATTAGCCAAAATCGGCGTCCTTTGAAATGCCAAGCTCAGCTCTAGGGAAAGTGCGAACAAGTATCCCACGAACAAAAAATGAAAATTTTAGTCATTTAATATCAATGGGTTACCAGTAAATGCTCTCGTGCCATATGACTTATTCGCACCTTCCTTAGGTCAATCAATGCAGCTCGCATAGTAAGTTTGGTCATAAATACTCTCTAACCGTTGCATGCAGTTTTTACTATTCATGTTTTTCAATATATGCTCTCGAGCATTGGTACCCAATTTTTCTGAAAGCTCATGATCTGCCAGGACCCTATCCAAAAGCATGGATATCTCGTCAATATCTTTTTCCTTATGCGAATAGCCAGTAACTCCATTCACAATGCCTTCAGTCGCCCCACCGCGAGCAGATGTAATAACTGGCACACCACAAGACTGCGCCTCTAATACAACGATAGGTAGGCCCTCAGCATCACCATTTTCTGCAGTAATACTTGGCAGGCACAGAACACGAGACTTTGATAGCTCCTGCTGTATCTCTTCTCGACCGAGAGCCCCTAAAAATTCAACGCGGATCTTATGCTCAATCGCAAAGTTTTTGAGCATTGCTTCTTGCGGTCCCGAACCGGCAACAACTAATTTTATATTTCTAAACTTCTCCTGAATTTTACAAAATGCGGCAAGGAGATACTGACATCCCTTTTTTTCGACTAATCTTCCAATGAAGAGGACCTGCCGTCGCTCCGACATGGCTATATCCGATGGCTTGAATTGCTCACAATCAACGCCAATATAACTAACTTTTAGTTTCTCTTCGGGTAAACCATATTCTATAGCACGGTTTTTTATCGCTTCTGAAACAGCCAGGAAATGAATATTCTCTTCTTTGGCGAGAGCTATAAGTCTTTCAGGATATGAGGCCATTGATCTTCCGCCACTTCCGTTATGCCACCACTCTTTATAGATGTTTATATCATATCCATGCAATGTAATTATCAATGGCACATTCATTTTTTTGGCTAACGGATATACCCTCAAGCCATCAATCGCAAAATGTGCGTGAATTAAGCTGAAGCCAACATCCTTATACCCATCTGCTCGAGACAACAACGAAGTTTGCACATAGTCATTCAATGCTCGTTGCATAGATAAAGCCGCATGTGCTGCTTCACTTTCTAATAAAGTTTCAACAGTCAGTCCATCAAGTGGCAACCCTTTACATAATTGTATTTCACCAAGTAACGTAGCTGACCAGTGTTCAAGATTGCTAGCTTGCGCTAAAATGAATGTTTCAGAATAGGGCAGAAGGTGAGTGCGAAAAATAAGGATTTTTTTCATTGCACAACTTCCTTTAAAGTTGAAGTCACACCACAACCGCTCATCGTTATAATCAACGATAGCATATTGGAACTATATCTATAAATTTATGCCCATCTACCCAATACGGATGCACCCACTCGCCATCCTGGATAATATACTCATCATTTAAATAGACAAAAGGCTGGATATTTTCATCAACATCAAATGAGCTTATCATCTCTACAGATGAAAAGACGTTTTTATAGCGTTCATAGTAATCTAACCCAGGTGCGCGGACATGATAATCTTGTAATGGGTCTGGTTCATCATATTCGATTGTATGCTCACAAATAACTGGAACAGGCAAAATAGCAATACCATTTGGTCTTAAAATGCGATGAATTTCAGATAAAGCTTTTCGATCATCAGGAATATGTTCCAGCACATGCGAGGCAAAAACAAAGTCAAATTGTCCATCGGGGAATGGCAGCGATTGAATATCCACTTGATAGTCGACATCGCCCATTGTCAAATCAGCGGTTTTATAGGAACCAAAATGCTCATCAAAAAATACCCGCATACCTGGTTCAGGTGCGAAATGTAATGCACTCATTCTCTGCATAATTTCTTTATTTAGCAATTTTTGCAAAACAGAAAATTGCAGACGATGCCGCTCGAGACTTAAGCAGCGGGGACACTGTGCATAAGGTCGTCCACGGAATGAAATCAACTCACCATGATAGTCACAGAGAGGGCAGTGATAAATTTTTTCCAAGTGTTCTCCTTATCGATACTGATCTGCATACCAAATCACTCTGCAAAATCACAAATTAGTATCGCGCATAGTTTGCAAAATATGAGCTGTTTGCCGCTCCCAGCTATAATTATTTTCCGCGTATTTTTGCAATGATTGAGCTACTTCATCCACGTTGATTTTTTTATACTCCTGATAGAGCGAAATCAAATCCACCGGAGAATCATCTGCTGCCAACATCCAAGTTCCAGGCAGTGTTGCTTTAGAAAAAGCATCTTCCACGCTATAAACAAATGGCAAACCGTAAAACATAAATTCTCGGTGTTTTAATGGTTCTGCGTAGCTGACTCCAGTGCGGTGGAAGCCCAACGATCCAAGACCAAGATGTACGCCGGCATAACGATTCGCCAATGCGTGCGGATCCAAGGCTCCGGTAAATGTCACATACTCGGCGACCCCTAATTCCTTGGCCTGTTGCGCTAATTGTGCAGACGCAGGCCCCTGGCCGACCAGAAACAGCCGCAGATCGACCTCCGGGTAGGCTTTAATAAACTTGTGTATCGTCGGAAACAACCGATCATAGCCGTGCCAACGCGCCAGATAGCCAGCTCCTAGCAGATGGAATGCCTTCCGAATTTCCGGCTTATGCTCTGGCGCTTGGGGCTCAATCCAGGTAGCCCCGTTCCCCATCTTGTAAAGATGCTTGCTTTGCAATCTAGCTCCCGGAGCCACGCGGCTGGGCGTAAAAAATCCGGCGACCAAGGGCGCCAACTGCAGGAAATAACCCAAATCGGTCTTGGCGGCTTGTGCTGGCAATTCATTTCGATATTCCAGCGTGTACATCTCGATAAACAAGGGAACCACCACTTCGTGCAGTTGGCGTGCCAATTGCAGTAACTCGTCGTTATGCATCGGGTTGTAGCGGACATAGGCCCATTCGAATGCGCGCACCAGCTCTTGTTGCCCGGCAATCCACGCCGCCACATGCACGAAGAAATCCCCGGGAGCCACCGAAGTGGTAATGATCTCGCGCTGGACCTCACTCCCCGCCTCGAACATCAGCCGGACAATGTTTGGGCCATCGCCGCAGATCATATGGACCTGTGTGTGGTTGAGACTAAAGCCCTGGGCTTGGGCCAGCACCTTGCGCATCACCCCTAAATGGCCTCGGGTTTGCAAATTAACGTTGTAGACTGCCAGCAGTTTTGAGGTCGCTATGGGCATGCTACTCATGCGTTCTCCTGCGCAAAAAATTGCTGAACTTGGTGCCGCAGCAGATCGATCTCGGTGGCCACCGTCAAACTGGTCAAACCGCTCACGGTCGGCGGGATAAGATTCCAGAACAGATCGGTCATCACTTCATCGGCCTCAGGATGGAGTGGGCCAGCATCGAATAAATGGGGAACTACTGTAAGGCGTTTGGCCATGCCTCCGGCACGAACATCCGCCAAGATGACTTGTGCAGGCCAGTTGAGAACCCGTGTCATCAATTCCGGGGGTAACGAGCTGGAGGCGACGCTAAAGGTATGAGTCATCACCGAAAACTGACTGCAACTGGTGATAAATCGGCACAAACTATTCAACTTTCTGCTCGCGGACATACCGCTTGCCAGAACAGCACTGAAATCCATGAGGTAGTGACCTGGCGGTATCATGGTGTTTAGTAATTGTCGCTTGCCATTGCCGCGCTCAGGAAAGGCTGCGCCCTGATAGCGCCCCCAGACGCCAGCTTCTGCATCGTCCAGCCCTTGGCGCAGTGCAATCAATAGCTCATCCATACCATTCAGACGCTGGAAGGTCACACTGCGGGCCAGATCCCGGGTAATAGCCGCACAGATCTCGCTCGCAGGATAACGTTGGGGATGCTTGCGGAAGAAGCGCAGCTTGTTGCGCCAGAGGTAGTAGCGCGGAATCGTGTTGGTCGCATTGACGCCACCGCCTTTGTGCAAGGCGCAAACCTGGGGATCGGCGACCACTCGCCACCCGGCATCCTTAACCCGGACACACCAGTCAATGTCATCCCAGTAGAGGAAGAATTGCTCATCAAATACCCCGACCTCAGCAATGACGGCGCCTGTTGTCATCAGACAGCAGGCGGGAACATAATCACACTCCAGCAGTTCGGTACTAATCGCGCTATAGCGCTCACTGGAATAGTTCAGCTGAAAGGTACCATTCTCCGACAATACGTTCGCTCCGACCTCCTGCACCATCTCCGGAGTATCCATCTTGCACATTGCAGGTCCAACCACGCCGATATCAGACTGACTCTCCAAACACGTCATCATACCAGCCAAGGTACCTGGCAATATGACCGCATCGTTGTCCAGCAGCGCGACATAGCGATAGCCCGCTTGTTGCGCCTCGCGCATACCATGGGCAAATCCGCCTGAGCCGCCGATATTGACCGGTAGCACGTCCAGACGGATGTCGGGGAATTGGTCGCGGATCAGCGCGACAGACTGGTCTGTCGAGGCGTTGTCAACTACCAGAATATCGGCGATATCGGTCGCTGTTTCCTGAACAGAGGCGATGGCTCCCAGTACAAAATCTTGTTTGTTGAAGTTACAGATCACCACACAGATCGGTTTCATAGTCTTTCCTGTTGGTAGCGCAGTAAACGCAGCTTCATTCATTCAATCCGTCCTGCTGTGAACGCAGCAGCTCAGCAAAACAGTGCAGCGTATTGGCAACCGCATCATCCATGTCAAAATAACGGTACTCGGCAAGACGACCCAGCGGGATCAACTGCTCAAAACACGCTAGCTGGGTACAACATGCAGCATACTGCGCCTGCGCCGTATCAGTAAAAAATGGATAATAGGGCTCCAGTCCCGCTGCTGACTCATAGGCGCAAGGATATTCATAGACAATGCTCGAACCGGGATGGTCTTGTCCGGTCAGGTGCTTGAATTCGGTGATGCGGGTATAGGCCTCTTCATTGGGGTAGTTGACCGTGGTTGCTGGCTGAAACTGTGACTGAGATAGATGACGGTGCTCAAAGCGCAGCGAACGATAAGGCAACGATCCAACCTGAAGACAGAGCTGATCAAGCATACCGGTGTAGATCAGCGGGCCGGAGAAGGGTTCGCCATCAAGCAGAATTCGCTTTTCCTCCCAATCCAGCACCACTCGCTCATCCATCGCAACACCAAGCTGTAACTCGATACCCGGTTGCGCCAACATGCGGCTGACCATGGCGGCATAGCCGTCCTTCGGTACCGCCTGGTAGGCGTCGGTGAAGTAGCGATCGTCCCGGCTCACCACCACGGGTACCCGCGCCGTCACCTCGGGGGAGATCTGCTCGGGCGGTACCCCCCACTGTTTGCTGGTGTAGTTGACAAAAGCCTTCTGATAGATGAAATCCGCCAGTTCACCCAGCAGGGGATCCTGTTCCTTGCGCAGTTCGAGAATCGGCACTCTGGCGCCGTCCCCGAACCGAGTGCGCAGTGCCTCAATCATGGCGCCGGCCTTGTCGGCGGGGAAACAGTGTTCGATGCTGGTCAGGTTGAACGGGATCGGCACCCATTGCCCATCGATGCGTGACAGCACACGATGCTCGTAAGGCAACCACTCGGTGAAGGCCGACAGATACCCCCACACCTCATGGTTATCGGTATGAAAGAGATGGGGCCCGTAGCGGTGTACCAGCACGCCATGCTCGTCATACTCATCGAAGCAGTTACCACCAATGTGGTTACGCTGCTCCAGCACCAACACCTTCCAGCCGAGCTGGCTGGCCATCCGCTCGGCCATCACGGCGCCGGATAGGCCGGCACCGATGACAATCGCCTGATAACTCATTGAGAAACCCCGAAAAGCTGTTGCGCCACAATGGTGGGTTGAGCACGATTCTCCCAGGCCAATTGATGTCGCTCATCGAAGAAGCAGCCATCCACCACGGATTCATTGATGAAGCGCTCGAAACGCGCCACATCGCCTTGCTTGAGAAAATAGAGTGCCGTCGCGAAACGGTAGTGCGCCTTGCCTGCCGCGATAACAGAATCTGCGATCCCGAATGGACGCGCGTTGTCACAGGCTTTGAGTTGATCAGCGAGTACCTGTTCCCGCCGCTCTGGCGAACGCTTGGTTTGTCCCCCAAAGCTATGGGAGTGGATCCGGTAACGTCCATAAACCTCCGGAATGCCATCGACGCTCCCCTTGCCATACAAGGCGTTGAGGATGTGCCACGGATGGTCGAGGATGATCTTGCAATCGGCATCCACCGCCTCCTGCAAATGAGGATGGCGCCGAAAGGCGATCGAACTGGCATTGGGGAAACAGCCATAGCGGATCAAGTGTTCTGCACTGGCTTGGCGGGGAATATAAGCAGCATTGTAATAATCGCGGCTGTAATGGGCCGTAACCTCTTCTGTTTCGCTGTCAAATACCTCTGCCTCGTGATAACAGAGCGCACAGCCGGGATGGGCATCCAGATAGTCGGCCAGTACCTGCAACTTGCCAGGCAGAGCAAGATCATCACCATCGACGTAGGCAATATATTCACCTCTCGCCTCGGCAAGCAGGCGTTTCTGGGTCTTGGCCAGCCCCATATTTTGCGGATTCTGCAATGCCCGCAGCTGCGGCCAGCGGGCTGCCAACCGCTGCATGATGGACCAGGAACCATCGCTCGAGCCGTCATCGATGGCGATCACTTCAAAATCGAAATTGGTTGTCTGCTCGAGCAGGCTGAGCAGGCAGGGTTCGATAAAGTGCTCCAGGTTGTAAACCGGCACCAATACGCTGAGTTTCATGACGAGATCCAGGAAAATGAGTAGAAAAGAAGCGAACGGGGGAAAATCGGCAAGGCTACCGCACGGTCTGTGTCAACCTTTCTCCCTCTTGATGGGAACTTTTACCGCAAAGCCTGTGCCAAATAAAGTTAATTCATTGAAATATCTGGTTTTTTGTGAGGTCGCAACCATTATTGCGCATTTGTGTGCCCACGGCTGCACACTCGCAGCATATTGAGCCCATCCCAGTGCCATTCGAATGCCAGTGCCTGTCCTGGTGCCACGACCCTATCGATGCGACAGGCTGTTGCTTCTACCAATGCGGCTTCGCACTGCGCTTTTTGTTCGCCCCCCCAGACACAGGTTTGCATGTCCCAAGGCTGTTGCAGCAATTCAATCAGGTTATCGGCCACAAATTCGGCAACTGTGCCTCCCCCGATATGAGGGAGTCGCAGCGAAATGGCAGAAGTCAATAAGGTGACGCCCGGGAGTGTGCTCAACTGCATCTCACCCGCCATGGCGGCATTTTGTTGACTGTTGATGAGGCGCTCCATGGCCAACGTGGGATCCTGAGCGAAGGGAGCAAACACCGCCTCCAGCACATGCCGGCGCAGGTCATTATCTGGCTCTTCCAGCCAGCAGAGGGTGGTCGGCGAGGCGCACGCCTGCTGATTGAAGCGGGTACAGTCCTGCTGCAAGGCCGACAGCACTTGCTGCAATCGTTCTGGCACCAGCCCTGCCAGCCAACGACTGTCGAGCACCGCCATGGAACGGCGATCCGGAAACACCACTTCCTGGGCATTCGGGGAGAGCGGAATGGCTCGCACCCGGCGGATGGTTTCATCGCCCCCCCAGACGATGCGCAGGCGACAGCGCTCCGACAGCCAGGCGGTGCTCCCCTCGTCATGGCCGTAACGCACGAAGCGGGTACGCTCGGCAACAGGGCGCCACCCGGGTTGTTGCAATAGCTCGTTCAGGATGGCCAGCATGGCCTCCTGCATCGGATCAATCCGTGATGAGAGACGCACCACCGAGCTGTTGCCTGTCAAGAGCGCCATCAACCAGGAGTAGAAGGCCACTGTCGGGACATTGGAGGGCACCAGATGAAAAACCATACCAAGCGGCATGCGCCCCGCCATGCGCTTGCGCTGCTCATCAATATTCCTCGGGCGAAGCCAGAAACCCAGCGCGGCCAGATCGGGATAACGCCGCCCCTCCTGCTGCAAACGGGTCGACAGCGCCACCACGAAATCGCAGATAACGGGGGCAAAGCAGGGCAAGGGTTCGGCAATAAAACCATGCCAATCCGCCAGAGGGGCCACGAAACTGACCTCGGGACCTCCCTGCCACTGCAAAGCCTGCGAAGGGGTTACTGGAAGGTGTCGCTGCATCCTCTCACCTCGGCGCCCGGCTGGCGCCCTGATACATGAAAATAACGGCCACGGCGGCCACAAGGGCAGTCATCCTCTCCCAGCAAGACGCCAAGATCTTCGGTCAACAGGCTGTGACCCGGATAACTGCCGGGTATGGCCGAGAGCACCTGCAACAGGCCCGGCCGGCCCATCCCCAGTGGTTGATGGGTCAGCGGATCACGCACCAGCAGATCGGCAAACACGGGGGCATGGAGATGACCCTGTTCACACTCGACGAAAACCGACCCCACCTGCTCCACCATGCCGTAAAAATTGTGCACCCGACGCAAACCCAGTTGCTCGTGACAGCGCTGCTTGAAGGCCGGATTGTCCACCGCCAGATGCTGCAATTTCTTCCAGCCCCCGCTGTGAAACAGGATGCCCTCGGCAAAGGGCAGTTGCATGCCGCGCTCACGTAGCGGCTCCAGCAGGCACTGCCACACCATGAAGGTAAAGCCAAACAGCAACACGGGCTGACCGGCGTATTTGTCACAAAATGCCTCGATGACCGGCCAGTTGGGCCGCATCTGCTCATCAAGGGCATAGGTGTGGTCGCGCCCGAGGAAGGAGAGCCCCAGGGCCCCCGCCCCACGAGCCGAAAAACCGCTGCGATTCTGAATAAGCGCGGGTTGCTCCACCAGCAACATGGGCAGACGCTGCTTGCCGACAAACTCCTGCAGGATCTTCACCAGCACCTTGCTCTGCAGGGCGGCGGTCTCCCGATCCAGCACTATCCGCGACGGCGCCCCCGTGGTGCCCGATGAGGTCAGTACCTTGAATACCTCCTCCTCTGGCACGCTCTGCCATTTGGCCAGTTTGAACAGGCGCGCGGCGAGATAGGGTAGCTCAGCGTAAGACGTAGCTTGCCCCCAGCCAAAGGCCGACAAGATATTGGCGTAAGGGGGACAAGCTTGCTGATGCCGGGCAGTCAGCTCGTTGAGGCGCGCCAGCAACAGAGCCGACTTCTCCTGCTGGACAAGGTCGAAAACGGGGGACTCCAGCAACCTGTTCATGATGCCTCCAACAGGGTCAGCAGGGCCGGGTAATCAATCTTCATATTGCTGCGTCGTGGCAGCGGCTGCATGCGAATGCGAACGCAGGAGGGGGTACCATCAACCAGCGGGCAACCTCGACCTGCAGCACATCGCAGGCAACCCCTTCCCCTTCGATGGCTACCAGCAGGCGATCGTCGCGACCGGTCGCGGCGCAGGAGTGGCCCCGAGCCTGCAACCAGCTCTCCACCTCGGCCAGACTCACTCGTTTGCCAAAGAGCTTCAGGAAGCGATTAAGACGCCCGGTCAGGTAGAACCGTCCGGCCTCGTCGCAGCGGGCCAGATCGCCGGTAAAGAGAGCCTCTACTTCACGCCCGCGCGCCAGCTCAGCCCACCCTTCGGCATAACCCAGCATGACGTTGGGGCCTTCATAGACCAGCTCTCCCTCCCCTTCGGGCAGTCCCGGCTCGGGGCGCAAGGAGAGATGCCCTCCCGGTACGGCACGGCCGATGGCATCCGGGGCAACCAGCACTTCGTCATGCCCCAACCAGGCGATACGCGGTGCCGCCTCGGTCTGGCCATACATGACAAAAAAACGACGCCCCAGTGACGCAGCCTGATGGGCAAACTGGCTCGCCAAAGTCGGTTCGAGGCGCCCACCGGCCTGGGTCAGGGTCATGAGACTGGGGTAACGGCTCCAGTCAAAACGCAAACGACTCAGCATCTGGAAGGTGAAAGGCACCCCGGCCACGCTGGTGACCCGATGGGCATTGACCTCCTCCCAAAACTGGCGTTCGAGAGGGCTGGCCGCGCTCTGCACCAGCGAGGCTCCCACCAGCAGATGGCTGTTGAGCACCGACATGCCAAAGGAGTAGAAGAGCGGCAGGCTGGTGATCGCCCGCTCCGCACTATCCAGCGCCAGATACTCGGCGATGGCGGCGGCGTTGGCATTGAGGCTGTTCCGAGAGATCCGCACCCACTTGCTGGATCCCGTGCTGCCGGAGGTTGGCAGCAGCAAGGCAAGCTCTGGATGCAAAGCGGGTGCCTCGCCAAGGTGCACGAGGCAACCTTCCGCTGTCACGACCAGGCTCGCGCCAAACCGCTCGCACAGGGCACGGCGCGTCTCCTCGTCCTGGGCCGGATCGGCCAGCATGACTGCATGACCATCACGCAAGGCCAGCAGGTAGTGAAGCAGGTGACGAGTTGAGGTCACAAAGGGCAGATAGATCAGCTGACGCCCGCTCGGGTAGGCCTTGGCGAGCCGTGCTACCCGCTGCGCCAGCTCGCCGTAGCTGAGCCAGCCTTCATCGGGATCCCGCCAGGCAGGGGCGCTATTGCCCACCACCAGATGGGTTAGCAAGTCGGGTGCGCTCAAATCAGCATGCCTCCATCGACCCCGATCACCTGACCGGTGACATAACGGGACAGATCCGAGGCCAGAAACAGGGCCACATTGGCCACCTCGTCCGGCGTGCCGATGCGCCCCATGGCGATACTGGCTACCCGTTCGTCAAACTTGGCTGGCGGCAAAGAGCGCGCCATGTCGGTATCGATGAAGCCGGGGGCGATGGCATTGACCCGGATCTGGCTCGCGGCCAGCTCTTTGGCCAGTGACTGGGTGATCCCGATCACCGCCGCCTTGCTGCCGGCGTAGACGGCTTGGCCGGCATTGCCTACCCGGCCAATGATGGACGCCATGTTGATGATGCTGCCCCCACCGGAGCGCTGCATCAGGCGAGACGCATACTGGCTGCAATAGAGGGTGCTGTAACTGTTGGTCGCGAAGGTGCGCTCTATCTGCTGCTGCTGGACCATGCCGAGCAGCGCATCGTCCAGCACCCCTGCATTGTTGACCAGCACATCCAGCTGGCGGGTCTGGCCAAAGAGTTGCTGGAAGGCCTGCTTGACCGCCTGCGGATCGGCCACATCGAAGCAAAGCGGCATACAAGGCACGCCAAACTCGACGCCGAGCGCCTCTGCCATCCGGGTGATGGCCTGCTCATCGCGCCCATTGAGCCACAACTCGGCGCCCTGGGCGGCAAACTGCCGGGCGATGGCGAGACCGATGCCGCGCCCTGCGCCGGTTATCAGTACCCGTTTACCCTGCAACAAGCCGGTCATCAGAGGGCGACGCCATATTTGGCCAGGATCTCCCGCGCCTTGGCGACCGAGCTCATGTCGATGATGTCATCTGTATCGAGCAGCACACCGTAGTGATCCTCCAGCTGGGCAATCAGGCCCATATGGGCGACGGAGTCCCACTGGGGGATCCCCTGATAGCTGAGCGCATCGGAAACCTGTTCAAGCTCGATGCCCAGTGCATCGGAAAAAATCTGTTCTAGTTGCATCATCAATACCTTATAAAACGAGCGAGCTTGGCGCGAGCGGCGAGATAGGCCTTACGCTCGAGCACATACAAACCGAGGCCATCCTCCCGCGTCTCGTAAAGACGGTAGCCACACGCCTCGTGAAAGCGGACAGAAGCCTGATTGTTGGCAAATATCTTGCCAAACAGCTGTGACAGACCCAGCCCTTCAAAGGCCAGATCATTGAGGGCGAACGCAACGCAGAAAGGCACTATGTTGTTGCGATACTCATCGACATAGATATACATGCCCGGTTCACCATGCCCGGCGTCACGATTGACTTTGATAAGAGAAGCGACCCCGATGGGCTGATCTTTAAACCAGACCAGATAATAAAACTGATCCTGCGCGTGCTGCAGCCTGGCAAACCACTGCTGCTGCTTCTCCCTTGTGATATGAGTCTTGTCCAGCATCAGGTCGGCAATCTTGGGATCGTTGCGCCACTGGCGCACCATCTCGATATCATTCTGTGCCAACGCCACCAGCTTGATCCCGTAGCGGGCAAACTCTTTCAAACCTGTCATATCACTGTCCATTTCTCGGTGATTTTCGATTATCTCTTTTGCCATCAATGAGTTCAATCGAAGATCCTGGGTCATACCAACTGTCATCATTCACGGATTCAGGGTTACAATCCTGCTTATTACTGTCATATTGGCTTTTCATGGAGAAACTTCATGGCCATCGCCATCATCCCGGCCCGAGGCGGCAGCAAGCGCATCCCGCGCAAGAATATCCGCCCGTTTTGTGGCCAGCCCATGCTCGCCCATGCAATCAACGCCGCCAAAGCGACAGGGTGTTTCAGCCAGATTGTGGTCTCTACCGATGATGAGGAGGTCGCCTGCGTGGCACGCCAGCTCGGCGCCGACGTGCCCTTTTTACGCGCCGCCAACCTCGCCGACGACCACACTGGCACCACCCCGGTAGTGATCGATGCCATTCGGCGACTCGACGAGCTCGGTGTCACCAGCGATCACTACTGCTGCATCTATGCCACCGTGCCGCTCATCCAGGCCGATGACCTGAAGGCGGCCCATCAGCGCCTGCTCGCAAGCCAGGCCCCCTTCGTCTATTCGGTGGCGGAATTCGGCTTTCCCATTCAACGGGCAGTGCGCATGGATGAGCAGGGTCGCGTGACCCCCTTCTGGCCAGAGCAGATGACCAAACGCTCTCAGGATCTGGAGCCCGCCTATCAGGATGCGGGACAATTCTACTGGGGCAGCCGCGCCGCCTGGTTGGGAGGCATCAGCCCGGTGGGCGGAGAAGGAATAGGACACATATTGCCAAGGCACAGAGTGGTCGACATCGATACGCCGGAAGATTGGCATCTGGCCGAACTCATCTATCGGGTATTACACCAGCATGACGTTTGATATTGCATTTCGACTCGATGCGAGCCCCGAAATAGGGCTGGGCCATCTGATGCGCTGCCTGGCCATCGCCGATCGGTTGCAGGTGGCGGGGGCCGAGTGCCACTTTCTCTGTTATGGGTTGCCGACTCACCTGCAGCCTCTGCTTAAGTTGCACCACTACCACCCTCTGGCTGCGCTGGATGATGCGGGGCCCCTGCCCCGACTACGACCGGCCTGGCTTATCGTCGACCACTACGCCATCGAGCAGTCCCTTGAAACCTTGCTGGCGTGTCACTGTAGTCAGTTGCTGGTGATCGACGATCTGGCGGATCGACCGCATCACTGTCAGCTACTGCTGGACCAGGGGCCTTTGCGCAGCACAGCCGACTATCAAGCCCTGATACCAGACAACTGTCGCCTGCTGCTGGGAACGGACTATGCGCTGCTGCGCCCGGCCTTCCGACAGCTTGCACGTCAAGAGATCGCTCAGTGGCAACGGGGACTCATCTGCTTTGGCGGCGCCGATCCGGCCGGCGCTTGTCTCACCACCCTCAACAGCTTGGCTCTTCTACCCTGGGCCCGCACCATCCAGTGGACCCTGGCGGCGGGCGGCGCCAACCCTTTCTGGAACGAATTGCAGCAGAGGGTTGCCGAACTGCCCGAGCTTCGCATCGACTTGTTACGCCAGAGCGATCAGATGGCGCAGTTGATGGCGCGCCACGATTTTGCCATCGGCGCCGCCGGCGGCATGACCTGGGAGCGCGCCTGCCTCGGCCTGCCAACCATGGCGGTGCCCATCGTCGACAACCAGCAATTCAATGATGAGGTGATCGCCCGCTTCCAGCTGGCCGAACGACTGACGCTAAGTGAGCTCGCTGACCCCTCGTGGCTCGAGCAGGCCTTGCGCTCATTGGAACAAGGGGCTGAGGCGTATCGCCAACGCGGTCAGCAACAAGTGGATGGTCTGGGGCTCGATCGCCTCACCGCCTGGCTGCTGCCGCAAACCGGTTATCAGCTGCGGCCCGATGGCCAACGCTGGCAATTTTTACAACAAGATGGCGGGCAGGAAGATACATGCCTGCTCACCCTTGACCTAAGTGGCCAGCAGTTAGCCTGGCAGGCACACCAGCCACTCAGGCCACAAGATTGGCAAGAGCTGGCATATCGCTTGCTAAAGATTATCTCCCAATTTCCACTTTATCTTGCCAAACCGCCGCAAGATGCGCCCCCTGCCCCCTGGCAGTTGGCGCCACAAGGCTGGCAACTTGGCACAGGAACCTGAACACAGATGCAGATTGCCCATCAATCCATCGGCCCGACGCAGCCCCCCTATGTGATCGCCGAATTGTCGGCCAACCACAACGGAAACCTGGAGCGCGCCCTGGTCATCATGACCGCCGCCAAGGAGGCGGGAGCCAGTGCAGTCAAACTGCAAACCTATCGCCCCGATACCATCACGCTCAAAAGCGAGCGACCCGAATTCCAGATCCATGGCGGCCTGTGGGATGGCCACAGCCTGTATGACCTCTACGAGTGGGCCCATACCCCCTGGGAGTGGCATCAGGCACTGTTTGCCAAGGGGCGCGAGCTGGGGCTCACGGTATTCAGCAGCCCGTTCGATGTCAGCGCGGTCGAGCTGCTGGAATCCCTTGATTGCCCGGCTTACAAGATTGCGTCCTTCGAGCTGGTGGACCTGCCCCTCATTCGCTACGCAGCCCAAACTGGCAAGCCCCTCATCATGTCTACCGGCATGGCGAATGAAGCCGAGATCGCCGCCGCGGTCGAAATGGCGCTCAAACACGGCAACGGCCAGCTGGCGCTGCTGCACTGCGTCAGTGGTTATCCGGCGCCCGCGGCCGAATACAACCTGCGCGCCATCCCCATGCTGCGCCAGCGCTTTGGCGTCCAGGTGGGGCTTTCTGACCATACTCTGGGCAGCGCTACCGCCATCGCAGCGACCGCGCTCGGCGCCACCCTCATCGAGAAGCACTTCACTCTGGCTCGGGCGGATGGCGGACCGGATTGCGCCTTCTCCATGGAGCCCGCCGAGCTTGCCGACCTGGTTGCCTCGGTCAATACCGCCCAGGCAGCGCTCGGCGTGGCCGACTATCAGCTCACCCCGAGCGAGCAGGGCAACCGCGCGTTTCGCCGCTCCCTCTATCTGGTCAAGGAGATTGCAGCCGGGGAGTGCCTGACCGAAGCCCACATCAAGTCGGTTCGGCCCGCCCTTGGCCTGCCCCCGGCCGATTACGATCGCCTCCTCGGCAAGCGGGTTACCCGGGACATGAGTACCAACCAACCGCTGGATTGGGAGTGGATAGCACAGGATGAATGAGGAACTGTTTGCTCGCCATGGCCAGCTTATCAGCAAGCGCTGGCCCACCCTCTGGCCCCGCCTGTTGGCGCAAGATGTAACGCACCTCCAGGTTGAACTGACCGAGGGACTAGGTTCCACTCTCAGCGTCGACGGGATCCAGCTCACCAGCCGTCACGACAGGGTAAAGGAAGCTAAGCTACAGGCCGCCAGCCTGCCCGAAGAGCCCGTACTGCATATCTATGGCACCGGGCTTGGCGATCTGCCCCGCGTGCTGTTGCAACGCAGCAGCTTGCGCCGTCTGGAAGTGAAGATCATGAATGGCGCCCTGTTTGCGCTGGTACTGCGCCTGCTGGAGCAGGATGACTGGCTCGCTGATCCCAGGGTCGTGCTCACCATGGCGGGAGATGACCAAGAGATCCGGTTACCCTTCTTCACCTTACCGGCCGAGCTGCTGCTGGTCGACGATGCTGCCGTCCGCATCCGGGATCGCCTGATCAGCGAGATCAACCTGCCATTCGTCAATCGGCGCTTCAAAGCCGATGACCCCGCACGCCTGGCACGACTAGAAAGCAATCGCAAGTTACTGGTGCACGATGCCGACGTGACCAAGCTGTTTGGCTCCCGACCTGGCTGCACAGCACTGGTCATCGCCACCGGTCCGACACTGGCACGTCACCTGCCCTATCTGGGCGGACTTGCGAAACTACCCACACGGCCACTACTCATCTGCGTCGATACGGCCTATAAGACGCTGCTGGCGCACCACATCAAGCCGGATCTGGTCGTCACGATCGATCACCTGATAGGTCAGGACAGGCTGCCAGCTCACGGCTCCGAAGAGGTCAAGCTGGTCTACTTCCCCATGCTGCCCCATGAGACGCTGACCGCCTGGCAGGGACCGCGCTATGGCGCCTACTCGATGAGCCAGACCTATGAGGCCCTGCGCACCAGCTTGCCCAGAGGCGTGCTGCATTCAGGAGGTAGCGTGATCCACCCGACCGTGGATCTGGCCGTCAAGATGGGGGCCAACAATGTCATCTTGATGGGCGTCGACTTCGCATTCCCGGGCAATCAAACCCATACCGGTTGGCAAGATGGTTCACTTGGCCCGAGTGCCCATACAGCACGTCATTGGGTACACGATGGCCATGGCAATCGGGTAGCCACGACCCTGAACTTTGCCGGCTACCTGTGTGAGCTGGAGCGCTACATAGATCGTCACCCCGAGGTTCGTTTCTGGAACACCTGCAAGGATGGTGCGCATATCCAGGGCTGCCACTATCACCCGGAGATAACCCAATGAGTGCCTCTCTGACAGCCCAACTCACTGCACTGGCGCAGCGTTTTCGCCTTGGCTTGTCTCTGGAGGCAATCCAGACACTTCCTGCCTTGCTGGAGCAAGCCGCATCCGAGAGCCTGAGCTGGCCGGCACAACAGCAGCAAGTGCTGCCCGTACTCATCAAGCGCATACTGGAGCAACAAGAACGTGAGGATTGGCTGGCCCTGGCTGACGAGCTCGAATATGAGTTCGTCGCCCTCTTCGAGATGGCTGCCAAGGGGTAATGCCCTTCGGGCCCCAGACTCGATTCACGTTCATACAAAAAGCCCTCCATCGTCTCTGACGGGAGGGCCTTAATTGTCCTGACACTGAATCACCTGCGCCGCCGCCCAGCGGCCGGTAAAGGTGTTAGCCACCCCGCACATCATGCGGCCGGATTAGTCAGAAAAAACCTGCTGCCAGCCATGTGTCCGATGCCGTCAAACTTGCTCATGGCCCGTTTTCAAGAGGGCATAGAGGGTGATATCACTCGCCAGACCTGACTGCTGCAATCCTTGCTCCAATACAGTCGCAAATTTTGCGTTATGCTGGCGGAGTGTATGGTAGCTATAAAACAGATCCGTGATATCCCGCTCGGTGAGTGGCGCCTCATCCATCGCAATCAAGGATAAATAACTGCGTAGCAGGAAATAATCTGCAATAAGAAGCTGATACGCTATTTGAGGAGTACCTGATTCTGATGGGAACTGATTATGGTAGACATGATAAAGCAGATAGTTCTGTTGAATATGGGGGCGTTCCGTTAAAAAGGGCACTACTTTCTGGTGCCAGCTTTGGTGTATCAGCAGCAGCTTGTCCTCATTAAACTCCCCCTCTAACACCTGATCTATCTTATTCAGACAGCGGACTATCGTTGCTCTCCCTCGACGCTGCTGATTTTGTATTAACAGATGCGTCAGAGTACGCAAGGCCCACCACTGAACTTTACCAATGAACGGAATTTGAGAGAAAGCCGCGCTCAACTGACCATCATTGATCATGGGAGCCAATTGTTCGATAAATGCCTGATGCGACCCCTTGCCTTCATCCCTGTGTACCAGCATACCGATCAGCCAAAGCTTGTCTTCTATTGTCATACCATCGGCAAGCAGCACGTCGATGCTCAATGAATGCAGCGTGTCGAGGGAACTGGAGACAGGGGAGGTCTTGGCCTGCCCCTTGAAGGGGGTAACGTCAACCATCATGGCATCTGGATTCAAGAGTACCTGCCTGCTCACTTCCGGGCAGGAGAGCACCAGGCTTCGCCTGTGCTGGGTACCAAATTGCCGCAACTGCCTGGGGTAGCTCTTACAGGTGTGACTCAGTGCCTCGGCCCCTATCTTCTTATGTACATTGCATAATCCGACACCATCCAGAAAGGGGCAGGCGCCAGACTCATCCATGCGGATAGTCCCCCAGTGAGCGTCTGACTTTTTCACCTTCTCAATATGTTGCCTGGCAGTGCTTTGAATCAGCTGATCCGGGTGACTGACATAATGACGATAGGTCTTCTTGTCGATGGATATCGTCCATCCATGGCAGCAATTGTCCTCACATTGATCGCCAATACAGTGAAAATCCGTGTAGTACCTGGGGGTTACCAGGGTATGGGCCATGACGGTGTCCTCAAGAAAATAATCCGGATTCACCTACCCCTTTCAAGAGCGTAGGTTTTATTAAAAGGCAAAGAGAATGCCTACATAGCAGGTCATCATCACCTAATGGGTATTAGGGAAGAGCTAACATCTTTATTGACTCCCCCCTTAGTTACTGGCTATCGTTGGAACTTTCCATTTGCTTCATTTCTACGAGATCACGTGTCTTCGGTGCAGGTATCAGGCTAATAAATCTGGCCAGACTTAGGGAAAGTGCGAACAAGTATCCCACGAACAAAAAATGAAAATTTTAGTCATTTAATATCAATGGGTTACCAGTAAATGCTCTCGTGCCATATGACTTATTCGCACCTTCCCTAGATCTTACCTATTCCCATGATAGGTAGACTTTGCCTTGTTGGCCCTGCCGAGGGCCACTATCTGCATGGCGATCTCATTCTTGAACATATCAACCTGGCTTCTCAGCTCCTGCTCTTTTGCTAATTGATCTCTGATCAAGGTAGCTATGTCCGCTGGCGCCAGCTTCTTCTGCTGGGACAATGCTGTCAGTGCCGCGATGATCGCCAGGCGCTCATCCATACAAGTTAAGGCCTCTTCATATTGATGGCCCGCCAACAATCGCTGCAGTGTCGCGATATTATTGGTCAGGGCATCACCATAAGCATTAAGCTCATCCACTACACACTCCCTGAGGCTTGTCTTAGCTGAAAGCCCTGCTGCTTATCCGCGTCGGTGATTTGATCCCAAGCCGATTTGATCGTCACCATCAGTGTCATGACCTCGTCGAGAGGCTGAACGTCACGTCGCACGCTGGCCTCCCAGATACGCTCATCCATATAGGCATAGAGCGCAAACAGATCCTCCGCGATCTGCCCTTGTGTCATATCCAGCCCATCCTGAAGGCCATGCACCAGTCCCTGAGCCTTGGAGATGGTTCTGGCCTTTGCCTCCATGTCCTTGCGCTCTATGGCTCCCTTCGCCTGTGCGAGGCACTCCAGAAGTCCTTGCATCATCAGCTGAATGACCCTATGGGGATCCGCAACCACCAGGTCCGCTTCGATACTGGTTGTCTTATATGCCTTCAGATTACGGTGGTACATAACATGGGTCCTCGAAATATCACTCTCAGTTATTGTTTATTTGCAATGCTGACAGTGCTGCCGCTGAGTTATTCATTTTCACGAGCAGGGCATCCAGGCTGCCGTATTGGGCGCGCAAGGCGGCTTCATATTTAACCAGCTGCTCATTGGTGGTGGCCTGTTTCTGACTCAGGCTGCGCAGATCTGAATTAAGGGTATCGGTCCGTTGCGCCAGCATGCCCCCTGACTTGGTGTACTCCTTCAGACCCTTGGTCAGGGTCGCCGCCAACCCCTCATCCCCGCCAAGCAGAGCCGCCACCTGATCGAAGTTCTTGTCGACCGCCTCGCCAAATTTCTCTTTATCGAGGGAGAGCTTGCCCTTGTTGTCCATCTTGACACCAAGCTCGAAGATGGTGGAATAGGTGGTGCTGGTGCCGCCCGGGTTGGTAATGACGTTGGTCATGAAGTTGCTGATGGCCCGGGTAACGGAATCTCCCGCCAGGGCCCCGCCATCATCCTGACGCACACCACCGACGATGCTGTTGCGCTTGCCCAAGCCGCTCAGTTTCTCCTGCAGCGCGTTGTAGCCATCGATAAACTTCTGCACCGTCTCTTCGATGGCGGTCTTGTCGGTGGTGATATCTACCTTGTTGGACTTGAGGTCGCCATTGCTGTCGGTGTCGGAGACCCGCAACACGGTCAGCTTCAGGTCCTGAATGACGTCATCGAAGACATTGGTATCGCTCTTGAGCACATTGCCATCGACCAGGATCTCGGCGCTGGACGCCTGTTGCGTCTCTGCCATTTTGCCCGTGAACTTATCTTGCAGTTCGGTCGTGCTACCCGTGATGACCAGATCCTTGCCATCTCCCGAGACCCCAGAATCGATGACAAGCTTCGCCTTGCCATCGGCGGTATTGACGATGTTGGCACTGAGCCCGAAGTTGTCGCCATCATTGTTGATGCGCTTGCGGATGTTTTGCAGGGTATCCCCCGCCTTGACGTCGACCGTGAACTCCTTGTCCCCCGCCTTGAAGGTCAGTTGGCCATCCTGGGTGACAAGCGGCACGGTCGAGCTGTCAAAGATCCCTTCCTGGCGGCTGGTGGTTGCCAATTTGTTGACGGTGATATTGTACTGGCCGTTCGAGGTGCCACTCTTGCTCTCCACTGCCAGCACAGGATCATCTTTATTCTGGGTGATATTGATGGCCCGCTTGTTAAAGGCACCGGGTTTGCTCAAGGTATCCAAAATATCGGTGAAGGCGGTGAGGGAGGACTTGAGCTGGCCTATGCCAGACAAGGTGATATTGGTGCTGGTTTGCTTGGTGGTGATGGGCTGCTGCAACTGCGCCTTCCTGGCGGCCACGCTCGCCGTGATCACGCTCTCGAGATCGATGCCCGACCCCGCTCCGGCGGAGGTAATCGCCATAACATGCTCCTCTTATCTCGTTAAAAACCTATACCTGACCGTCGAACAGCAGCCCAGAGAGGCCGGGACCATCGCCCTGATTCTTCCCCATCTCCTGTAGCCGCTTGTTCATCTGGAGGATCTCCTCGCTCGGGATCTGGCGGATCACCTGCCTGGTCTCGGCATCGATCACCTGGATTACCGGTCGGTCAAACTCGGGCACCAGACTGAAATGGATAGCCCACCCCTTTAGTTTGCCCAAGCTGGTCAGCTTCTCTTGCAATTCTTGGGCCTGTTTTTCTGTTTCATCATTATTCTTGGATGACGACGCTGTGGCCTTCGAAGGCTCTTCTTTCAGAGTCTTGTCTGCCGAGTCGACGCTTCCCAGCTCGACGGCTTGCTCCTCGCCGGATGTTGGCGGCACAGAAACAGGCATGGCGGCCTTAGGGCCGCCATGGGAAGTGAGCATCGAGGTAGAAGCCATGACTATCGATTCATTGGCCATCTGCCGCTCCTTATTCAGAGGTTAACCTGGACCGTCTTAGCGACCCAGCAGCGACAGAGCCGACTGCGGACGCTGGTTGGCCTGGGCCAGGATACTGGAGGCCGCCTGCTGCAGGATATTCTGCTTGGTCATATTGGCGGTTTCGGTGGCAAAGTCCGCATCGCGGATACGGGAGCGAGCGGCGCTGACGTTTTCCGAGATATTGGCCTGGTTGCGAACGGTGGAGTCCAACCGGTTTTGCACCGCACCCAGTTCGGCACGCTTGGCATCAACCTTTTTAATCATGGCATCCATATCGGTCATGGCAGTCCGAGATTTGGTTGCATCAGTAATATCAATCGTCGCCTTACCAAGGGTGGTCATATCCATCTTCTCCAGTTTGAAACCAATAACCTGACTGGTGCCATCAGGGCCGACTTGAAAATCAAACTGGCCATCATTAAACAACTTGGTACCTGCAAAGGTGGTGTCCTTGGCGATACGATCAATTTCCTTGGTCAGCTGGGTCACCTCTGATTGCAATGCAGTGCGATCATCGGTTGAGTTGGTAGCGTTCGCAGACTGCTGGGCCAGGGTACGAATACGTTGCAGCATGCCGGTCACCTCCTCCATAGCCCCTTCTGCAGTCTGGGCCAGGGAGATGCCGTCATTGGCGTTGCGGTTGCCCTGGTCCAGACCGTTGATCTGGGCGGTCATCCGGTTGGAGATCTGCAGGCCAGCCGCATCATCCTTGGCGCTGTTGATACGCAGGCCTGAAGCGAGGCGGGTATAGGAGGTATCCAGCGACTTACCAGAGTTCACGAGATTACGCTGGGCGTTGAGGGACGAGATGTTGGTGCTGATGTACATGGACATAATGAATTCTCCTGATAAGTCTAAAACTGCGGATCCCAGGGCGCACGGCGATTGAGATCCTTCTTCAGTCCGCAGGGCCAATCCGCTGCCGGTGACTGAGGCAGACCTGATTCAACGTGGTGATGACCAGATCCGCAGCACTGCAAAAAGTTGGATTTCCTGACACCCTTCCATTTGCTTCCCCCTTAGTAACGGCACCACAGCCCGATGCTTTAGAACATTTTTTGCCTCAAGGAGGATAAATCTGTATTGCACCCGGTCATGGCCGCCTCGCGGCCTGATGCGGCCCACTTGCCTACCTCAACCCCTTATCCAGAAACCGGCGCTGGCTCCCACTTTTGCACTCCCGCATTGCTCATCCCCACGGCTTGCCCCTAAAATCGCCGCCCCATCATCTATTGGACGTGAGTTGTTCTCCATGCAGACTCTGGTTGAGCAGATCGTTTACATCAGCGACATGTTTGGTACTGCGGTATTCGCGTTTTCGGGGGTCCTGGTGGCGGGTCGTCTCAGAATGGACGGCTTTGGCGTCATGGTGCTGGCCGCGGTCACCGCCATCGGTGGCGGCACCATCCGCGACATGATCCTGGGGGCGACCCCGGTGTTCTGGGTTCGCGACCCCCTCTACATCTGGGTGGTGATCGCCACGGCCCTCGTCGGCATGTGGATGGTCAAGTTGCCTCGCCGCATGCCCTGGTATGTGCTGCCGGTGGCGGACGCCTTCGGTCTCGCACTCTTTACCGTGATCGGCGCCCAGAAGGCGCTCAATTTCGGCACACCCGGGCTCATTGCAGTGATCATGGGGACCATGACCGGCGTCGCGGGCGGCATGATCCGGGACGTGCTGGCCCGGGAAGTGCCCATGGTGCTGCAAAAGGAGATCTACGCCACCGCCTGCATCCTGGGGGCATCCTCTATACCCTGTCGCTGGAAGTCGGAGTGGACAGGGTGAGCGCTATGCTCATCAGCATGCTGGGGGTATTCGGCCTGCGGGTGGCGGCCATCTACTGGCATCTCTCCCTGCCCACCTTCTCGCTGCAGCGCAACTGAACCGGTCAGGGTGGGCCAGCTCCCACCCTGACCGGGGCGAGATTGAACCAAGTCCGCTTTTCTGTTGTCATACAGGAGTCGTTTCAATCCGGACTCTCTCAATGCATTCTCTCATGCAAAAACTTGGGCTCATTACCACGCTTGTTCTGATGACTGTCGCGGCGGCTCATGCGGGGGCACAGACCCTGTTCGGGCGTCTGGCATCCACCCCGGTGCAGCAGTTCAACCAGCAGATCCGTCAGGCGAGCAGCAGCCAGCAAGGCTGGGTCAACGACTATCGTGAGGTGGCTCGCCGTTTTGTCGGCCATGAAGACGTGCCTACCCGTATCCATGCCCAGCAGCTGGACAACGATCTGGTGCTCTCGGTGGCCCTCGACGGCCAAAGGAGCGACATCCTCTATATCCTGACCCTGTTTCGCAGCAACAATCTGTGGCAGATGCGTCAGGCCGAAATGGGCTGGCGCTGCCAGGGGCAATCCACCTTTACGCCCGTCCCCTGCCCCTGACGTCATCCCGAGTGAAATAAAAAAATCCGGCACATGGCCGGATTTTTTTATGGGCGGAGGTTCACCGGATCAGGGGCGATAGACCTTGACGTTGGCAAAGCCCTTCTCTTTCAGGTAGAGCGCCTGCAGCTTGCTCATCACGCCGCGGTCGCAATAGAGCAGGTAGGTCTTCTCCTGGGGCAGATCGCCAAAGGCGGTGGCCAGCTTGAAGAAGGGGACGTGGATCACTTCACGCCCTTCCACCACCAGCGGCTTCTCGTCGTGCTCGTCCATGGAGCGAATATCCAGGATCACCTCGTTGTCGGTGGTCTCTGCTGTGGTCTCCACTTCCTGTACTTCGGCAGCAGTCTCTTCACCGATACGACGGATGTCGAGGTAGCGGGCCTCGGCCACCACCTTGTCCAAGATGGCGAAGTCGAAGTTCCCCTCTTCCTCCTCGATGCGCGCCAGATCCGCCTTCACGGTCGGCTTCTTGGAGATGACACCGCAATACTCCGGCATGGTTTCGGCGAACTCCAGGGTGCCGATGCGGCGGGCTTCGCTGATGATGTCCGGCTTGTCCCAGGTGATGAGGGGGCGCAGGATCACCTTGTCGGTCACCCGATCGATGACGTTCAGATTGGTGAGGGTCTGGCTGGAGACCTGGCCCACACACTCACCGGTCACCAGGGCCGGGATTTGGAACTCGTCGGCCACCTTGGCGGCGGCGCGCATCATCATCCGCTTGAGCACCACCCCCATCTGGCCGTTGTCGATCTTCTCGAGGATCTCGGCCACCACGGGCTCGAAGTCCACCGCGGTGAAGCGTACCCGGTGGGAGGAGCCAAAGCGGTTCCACAGGTGATAGGCCACCTGCTTGACACCGATCTCGTGAGCGGCACCGCCCAGATTGAAGAAGCAGTAGTGCACGCGGCAGCCGCGCTTGATGAACTGGAAGGAGGCGACACCGGAGTCAAAACCGCCGGAGAGCAGGCTCAGCACGTCCTCCTGGGTGGCGATGGGCATGCCGCTCAGGCCCTGGTGGATGGCGCTGACGATGAACAGCTCCTCGCCGTCGATCTCGAGGTTGATCTTCACGTCCGGGTTCTTGAGGCGCACGCCGTTGCTCACGCAGTGCTGGTTCAGGCCGCCACCCACGTAGCGCTCGATCTCGAGCGAGGAGAACTCGTGCTTGCCGTGGCGCTTGGCGCGCACGCAGAAGGTCTTGCCTTCGAGCTGGTCACCCCAGACGGCTTTCACCTGCTCGAAGATGTCGTGCAGGTCGGTAAACTTGCTGGCCTGCACCTCGAGGAAGGCCTGGATGCCGGGGATGCAGGCGAGCGCTTCGATGGCCTGCTCGCGGAACTGGTCGTTACGGGAGCTCACGATCAGCTTGTCCCAGTCCATCCGCACCCGGGCGTCGTCGTCGAAGCGTCGCAGGACGTTGCGGATGTTGCCCTGCAGTATCTTGATGAAACGCTGGCGAACCGACTTGCTCTTGATGGTGATTTCCGGGAACAGCTTGATAATGAACTTCATGGTATTGACTCGGGTGGCCTCGATTTAAGGGCGCGAATTATATCAGAACTTTGTGGCCAGCGCCTACTGGATGAGCGGCCGTTCACATTCCCCCACGCAATGTTTGCCGCACCCTGGCCATCTTGCGTATATTCCCCAGCCTGCGCCCCGGCAACACGGCACCCATGAAAACCCATATCTACTACCCCGGCATGGAAGTGCGGGATGAACTCTGGCTCAAGTTTGCCCTGCTCTATCTGGAGCGGCTCGCCTTCGTCTTCACCGTCAGTGAGAAGAGCGGCCTCACCGCCCTGCTCGAGACCCTGCGCCGGCAGACCGACCTGCTGGCCGAACCGCCAGCACCCGCCTTCTTCGCCGCCATCACGCCCCAGCTCGAGAACCAGATTACCGGCCTGGTTGCCCCCGACTTCGTCCGCCACAAGGTGTTTGGCAACAAGGAGTTGATCGGTCGCTGGCGCATGCCGGCCAATCACGACTGCTTCTGTCCGGCCCAAGCGGGGCTGGAGCGGCTGCACGGCTTTTGTCTGGCTCACGGTTTTGCCAGCCTGGAGGAGGGCGGGTTCAGGATGGCGCGCCGCTTTGCCAACCTGATCTCCATGCGGCTCGCCCGCGAGTGGGCACTCGCCAATGAGGGGGCCTTGATTACGGATCACGACTATCTGGACCGGCTGCTGCACCTGCTCGAGTCCCGCTACCACAACAGAGGCGGCCAGGATTGCTTCCACCTCGAGATCCCGCTGCGAGTGCCCGCCAACTTAAGCGAGATCCCCGTTGCAGAGCTTATTGCCCTGCGCGGGCGCAGCGGTTTTCGCCAACAGCTGGCCGAGTTCCATCAGGCGCTCGATGCCCTGCTCGCCATGCTGGGCAGCGGCTACGCCGAGCCCGCCGTGCTGACCCGTTTCGAGCAGGCACAGCAGGGGCTCAACCCGCTGCTGGGGCCCGAGACGGTCAGCCTGCCACTCACCACCCTGATCAGCACCAGCCTGCCCGCCATGGCGATGATCCACCGCCTCAAGGCGAGCCATCCTGGCTGCAACCTGGTGTTTCACCCCATCAAGAAGAGCCACTTCCACCAGCGCAAGAGTCAGCACTTCTTCACCCGGTTGGGCCAGGTCAAGCCCTGAGCCGGTCGGCGCCCAGCCGAAGGTGGATAACCCCTGGCATCGGAGCCATCCCCGATGCCGTCAATATTCTGGCGCCTGCCATGGAGCCCCCTCAGGAGGGGTTTTCCAGCCGAAACTCGATGCGATCGCTGTTACCCGCCTCGTCCACCACCACCAGCTGGTAGCGACCGGCCTCACTCAATACCTGATCCCCGTCCCAGCGCAGCCGCTGGCCGTTGAGAAACCAGGCCGGCTTGCCGACACCGCCCAGCACCTTGGGCTGCAGCCGGTAACGCTGGCTGCGAACAAAGTTGCCCTCCCCCAGCACCAGGATGCGAATGGGGGCCTGCTGCTCGGTGCTCTTCCCCTCCCCCGAGCAGCCGCTGGCCAGCAGCGCCTGCCGCCGCTCGCCGGGTGAGCGCCACGGCTCCAGCGACAGCGGCCAGAGCGCCCGAAAACCGGATTGTGCCGCATCCTGGCAACGTGTCAGCGTCGGCTTGCCCGCAACGGTCAGTGCGACCTGGCGCAGCGGCGAGGGCCAGTCCATGGGATCTGGCAAGGTGGGGGGATCGCGCCCTTCCAGCAACCAGGCGCTCTGGCGCTGCAAACAGGTCTCAGGCAGGGTCGCGCTCACCCTGCGCCCCAGCGGCCAGCAGATCTCCGCTTCGCTGACCGTGTTGGGCTGCATCGGCAGAGGGCTGTTATCCGCCAATCGCGAGTAAACCGAGAGCAGCAGCGGCACCGCCGCGCTCTGGCCGTAAAAACCGGGCATAGGGGTGCCATCGGGGCGCCCAAGCCAGACGCCGATGGTCCAGCGACCGGAGACCCCCATCGCCCAGCTGTCGCGATAGCCGTAGCTGGTGCCGGTCTTCCAGGCCAGTCGGTTGACCCGGCCGGTCGCTTCACTGGCAAAGGGCTGATCAGCCCGCCCCTGCGCGCTCAATATCTGCCAGATGATCCAGGCCGCCCCCGGACTCAGCAAGGGGCGCGACACCGCTCGCTGCCCCGCCAGCCAGACCGGCATGGCCACCTGCCCCTGCCGGGTCAGCGAGCTGTAGAGCGCCACCAGCTGCTCGAGCCGAATACCCGCCGCCCCCAGCGCTATGGCCGGATTGGGTTTGTCGGAGAGCGCCAGCCGCACCCCGGCGTTGTCGAGGCGGCTGACCAGCTTGTCGGGCCCGAGCGCCTCCAGCACCTGCACCGCCGGTACGTTGAGGGATTGCTGCAGCGCCTGAGCGAGCGTCACCGGCCCCTGAAAGGCACCGGAAAAGTTGGCGGGGCGATAATCCGAGCCGAGCCTTGGCGCATCGGAGAGCAGAGAAGCCGAATGCACCAGCCCCTCATCCATCGCCAGACCGTAGATAAAGGGCTTCAGCGTAGAGCCGGGAGAGCGGATCGCCTGCACCATGTCGAGGTAACCGTGGCGGCGCAGGTTGCCATATTCGGCGCTGCCCACATAGGCGCGCACCGCCATGGTTTGGTTGTCGACCAAGAGCAACGCCGCTGAGGTCTGCTCCGGGAAGCGGCGGATATAGCTCGCCACCCGTCCCTCCAGCCAGCGCTGCAGATCCCCGTCTATGGTGGTGTGCACCAGCTCCCCGGCCTGATGGTCGGCGGCGAGGCGGGCAAACAGCGGCGCCTCCATCGGCGTGAAGTGACCGCGAGCCAGCACCGGCTCGATGCGTCCCTCCAACCACACCGGCTCGGGCCAGACACCCTGCGCTACCAGTCGCTGCATCACCTTGTCGCGGGCTGCGCGGGCCCGCTCGGGGTGGCGATCCGGCCGGTTGCGGCTGGGGGCCTGCGGCAGCACCGCCAACAGCGCCGCCTCGGCATAAGTCAGCTTGGCTGCGCTCTTGCCGAGATAGGCAAAACTGGCCGCCTGCACCCCCTCCAGGTTGCCGCCAAACGGCGCTCGGTTGAGGTAGACGGTGAGCAGGGTGCGCTTGTCATAGTGCCACTCCAGCTGCAGCGCGCGCGCCATCTGGCGCAGCTTGCCGGGCACGCTCCTGTGGTAGGGCTCGATAAGGCGCGCCACCTGCATGGTGAGGGTCGAGCCCCCCGACACGGCGCGCCCATAGCGCAGCCACTGCCAGACCCCGCGCACCATGGCCACCGGATTGACCCCGGGATGACGCCAGAAGTAGCGATCCTCGTAGCCCAGCAGCGCCTCGATATAGCGGGGGGAGACCTGCTCCAGGGTCACGGGGTAACGCCACACGCCACTGGTATCGGCAAAGGCGCGCAGCGGTCGCCCCTTCATGTCGAGCACCACCCGTGCGTAGGCAGGGTCGAGCGGCGGCGGCGGGAAAATACGATCCAGCGCCAGCAATGACAGGAGCAGTGCTACAACGCCCAGCACCGAGAAACGCAGCCAGCGTGGCAAACGACCAAGCCAGCGCCAGCCAGCGCGGCCAGTGCGGCCAGTGCGACCCAATTTCAGCCAGCCGCGCCGCCAGAAAGTGAGCGGGCGAACCCGCTCAAGGGAGGGTTTGTTACTCAGAGATGATCACCTCGTGGATATCCTCACCCACAGCCCGCAGCTCGGGGCGGTACATATCCTCCACCTGGGTCGGCGGCACCTGATAGCGACCCGGCGTCACCGCCCGCATCAGGTAGACCAGTTGCTGGTTGCTCTCGGCGCTCAGATCCAGCGCCGCCGTGTAGCGGTCATCGCGAAACTCCTGATGCTTGAGGTAGTCGTTCCACTCGCTCTGCCACGCAGGTTTCCCCTCGATGGAGAGCTCTTCGAGCTTGATGCTGTTGCCAAGGGCCGGATTCTCCAGCTCAAAGCCAGCGGGCACCATCTCCACCAGCAGGGCATCGGGCACCGCCGATTCACTGCTGACATTGAGCCGCACTACCACCAGATCGCCCACCTTCACCTTGGTCGGGTCAAAACGCTGACCGTCGCTGTTGAACCAGCTGCGGGTCACGCTCATTCCCATGCTGATCCGTGCTGGCGCCTGCTCGGGGTAACCGACCAGGGTGCGCTGCACATAGAGCGAGCCCTTGCCCTCGTTGGTGACAGAGCTCGCCGCCAGCGCCTCGGGGGTGCCCTGCTGCAGCGGAGCCGAACCGCTCAGGGATCCACTGCTAAGAGAGGAGGTCACCCTGGCCTGCCAGTCGACGGCCGGATCGACGCGGGCGAGTCGCAACAGGGCGAGCCGCTCCTGAGTGCTGAGCCACTGACGATGGGCCAGGGTATCGGCCACCTTGGCACTGAGGGCCGGCCAGCGCTCCGCAGCCAGCTTGTGCTGGCGCAACAACGAAAGCTCAAGGGCCTGATCGCGCAGCGGCGAGCCGTAATCCCCGAGATAATCGTCCCCGCGCTCGGTCGCCAATGCCCGGCTGAGGGCCTTGGCGGCGTTCTGCTCATCCCCCATGGCCGAGAGGGCCAGGGAGAGGTGCAAGAGCGGCAAACCCGAGCGGGCGTGATCGGCCTGCTGCTCCCAGATAAGGCGCAGGGTAGCGAGCGGCGCCTTGCCCACCCGGGCCAGCACATAGGCACTGTAGGCCTGATAGGCCAGCCGGCTGTGCTCGGGAGCACTGCTCCAGCGCTCACCATACTGACTGTCGGTAAGATAGCTCTGCAACCGGTTCAGCGCCTGATTGAGCATCGCCTCCGGCACGGAGTCGCCCGCCTCCTTGCGCGCCAGCAGATAGTCGGCGGCATAGGCGGTGAGCCACTGCTCCTCGTCGGAGCGGCCATCCCACAGGCCAAAGCCGCCGCTCGGCAGTTGCAACCGCTGCAGCCGTTGCAGCAGGGCGCGTTGCACGTCCGCATCGCTCGCCGCTTTCTTGCCCTCTGCGGGTTTGCTCCAGGCGGTGCGCTCATCCGCCGTGGTCAGCAAGTAAGGCCAGGCACGGGACAGGGTCTGCTCCAGACAGGCATAGGGGTAGTCGGCCAGCGCCTGCCACTGGGCTGCCGGATCCCAGGGGGGAGTGCCGGAAAGACTGAGCAGCCCCTGCAGATTGGCGCGATCCAGCCCGGCCAGCTCAGCTGGCGCAAAGCTCATCTGCTGGCCGGGAGCCAGCATCTGGTAGCGCTGGCGAGTCTCGGCCGGCCAGGGGGATCGCAGCGGCAAAGTCCAGTCGCGGCTGATGGCAAAATCCTTGCCGCTGGCAGCCAACTGCAGGCGTGCCACGCCGCTCGCCCCGGTCACGGTGAGCGGCAGGGTCAGCCACTGCTCTTCGCCGTTCTTGAGGGACAGCGTGCCGGGCAACTCGCCGTTTGCCTTTAGCCCGCCATTGAGGGTCCAGACAAGGGAGAGGGTCTGATCCTCACCGCTCATGTTGCGCAGCTGCACCAGCGCCCGGGTCTCATCCCCTCTGGCGCCAAAGCGCGGCCAGCCGATCTCTGCCACCAGCGGCGCCACCACCTTGACGGCGCGCTCGGCCTCACCGACCTGCTGTTCGTTCCAGGCCAGCGCCATCAGCGCCAGCTCGCCGTTGAAGTTGGGCAGCTCGAGCGGGATCACCGCCTTGCCACTCTCATCAAAACTCACCTCGCCGCTCCAGAGCGCGGCAATCTCGACCCGACTCTCCAGCGCGCCGCCCTTTTTCAGCGGCGCCCGGTCACCCCCGTAGTTGAGGCGAGCCAGCTTGCCATCCTGCGGCGGGATCACTTGGCCGTAGTTGTCGAACAAATCCTGGGCGTAGCGCTTGCGACCAAAGAAGATCTCGAACGGGTCGAGCGGCTGGTAGTCGCTGATGTTGAGCACACCCCGATCCACCGCCGCCAGCACCACGCGGCCCTGACTGTTGGGGGTGGAGGTGGCGGTCACTTCCAGTCGAGTGAGCGGCACCGCTTTGTCCGGCGCGCTCAGGGTAAGCGGCAGACGGCGCGCTTCCCGGTCCAGGGTGAGCGGCGCCAGACCGACCGAGCGCAGGCTTTGCACACTCTTTTGGCTCACCGGCTTTGAGTCACTGTCTGGCGCGGCAATCTGGGCCGAGATATGCAGATCATGGCGCTGCCACTCGGGGCTGACTGGGATCTCGAACTCGCCGCGGGCATCCTTGGCATCGCCGCCGGCGCCCTTGAGCTCTATACGCTGCCACCAGCGCAGGCCGTCGCCATCTTCCACCAGCAGCAACCCCTTGCCGGGGCGCGGGGCCACCAGGGTCACGTTGGCCTTGTCACCCGCCTGATAGGCGCGCTTGTCGAGGGTGATGGCGATCTTGTCAGGCCGTGCCTGCTCCCCACCGCCGCCCCAGGCGTAGCTGCCGATCTCTACCCGCAGGCTCGATTGATGGCCCTGACTGTTCTCCACCTCCAATCGATACCAGCCCGCCGCCAGTGGCAGCGTGAGCGGGGTCGGCCCCTTGCCATCCAGCTGCAGGGTCTGCTCCTGCTCCAGATAGGGCTGGCTGTTGAACTCGTACTTCCACCCCTCCCCATCGGCGTAGTGCCAGTAGTAGTCGCGGTACTCGTTGATGAGGCGCACCTTCACCGCCCCCGCCACCGGCTGGCCTTGCTCATCGAGGTTGAGGATTTGGAAGGGGAGCGGCTTGCCCCCTTCCACCCGCTCCGCTACGAAGTCGGCCTTGAGTGCCGGCCACTGGCTGTCTGCGGGCCAGCCATACTGGGTGCGGCTGCGATTGACGGCGCGGCCACCGGGCTCGGCGAGCGACACCCGATAAGCCACCTCCAGCGGCCCGAGGGCACGCACCCCATCGAGCTCATCAGCAAGCGAAAAAGTCCCCTGCCCCTGCGCATCCAGGGTGAGACTGAGCGCCTCAAGATCCTTGGCCTGCTCGGCGAGCAGCACGTCACCCAGCGTGAACTCCTGCCACTGGGTAAAGGGCATGGTGGCGCGGCTTAACTTCACCTCCGCCTTCGCCTTGGTGGCACTGGCTGGTGCGCCGTAGAGATAGTCCCCTTGCAGCGGCAGAGTGAGGGCGGCGTCCAGACTCGTCACTTCCCCATCCGGCCCCTTGCCAAGCTGCAGTTTCAGCCGTTCCGGCAGAAACTCCTCCACCAGAAAAGGCCACTCGAAGCGACTACCGGCAGCGGTCTTGAGGTTGATGGTCCAGCGCCCGAGCGGCGCATCATCCGGCAGGCGCAGGCCGTAGTGGGCCGCGCCCAAATTGTCCGGCAGCAGCCGTTTCTGTTCGAGCAGTTGGCCGTCCGGCTGCTTCACCTCCAGCTCCACCGCCATCCCCGGCAGCAGCTGGCCATCCTGCCCCTTGAGCAGGATTTCGCTGTCGAGCCGCTCGCCGGGGCGATAGAGATCGCGTCCACTGAACAGATACAACTGCTGGGCCTGCCAGGGCTGGGTGCCGAGATCGAAGGTGGAGAGATCGAGCGCCGCGCCATCGAGGCGCAGCACCGCCAGATGGTTGCCCTGCTCGGCCAGCAGCAGGCGAGCCCCCTGCACCTGATCGAAGCGGCGATGACCTTGGGGGTCGGTGGTTTGCACCTGCAGCCGGTTGCCCTTCTGGTCGAGCAGGGAGAGCTGCACATCCTTGAGGGGGTCGGCGCTGGCCAGGGAACTCACGAACACATCCAGCTCATCGCGGTAACGGCGGGCACTGAGCCCCATGTCGCTCACCGCGAAATAGGTGGTCTCCTTGCGCCAGTCGTAGTTGCCAAGGGGGGACATCACCGCAAAGTAGACGCCAGCCTCCGCCAACTGCGGCTCCTTCACATTGATGAGGCGGGTCTCGCGCCGGTTGGCATCGAGCTCCAGCGCATAGCGGCCACTGAATACCCGCCTGGCCCGCTTGGTGATCTGCTCAAGCTCCCAGTTACCCATGCCGGCACCGGGGCGATATTCCGCCAGAAAACGGGGCAGATATTCCGCATCGACCCGAAAGAAATCGATATTGACCTCATCCACATTGACCGCGCTGATGGGCAGGCGAAGTTCCTGACGCAGCGGCAATACCATGCCGCTGGCGGTAAAGGAGGCTCCCGCCTCCAGCGGCCGGGTTTTGAGGGTCCAGCTTTGGGGGGATGGGCCCAGCCCCGCCTTGAGGCTCACCTCATAGCTTTTGTCGGGCTGCACGTTCGGGAAATAGAGGGTGCGACCATCGTCGGCCAGGATCCACTCCCCCTGCACCTGCTTGCCCCCTTCACTGACCCCAAGCCAGCTCTGCCAGTTTGCCTTGGGCACCAAGGGGCCGGAGAAGACCAGCGCCAGCGCAGGGGCATCCCTATATTGGCGGGCATTGGCCTGCACCACGGAGGCGGGCGCCCCCGCCTCCTGCCGGGCCATCGGGTCAGTCGTCGGCACCTGGCTGGCAGGTTTGTCGGGGCCGCAACCGGCCAGCAGCAGCGCCGCCAGCCAGGCCACCCGGGGAAGACGAGTCACGGGGCAGGAGAGAGAGAGGTGCATGGTGTTCATCCCGGGTTGGATCGCCGCAGCGCAGGAGCCAATAGAATAAAGCGTCGCTCCCGGGAACACCAACTGCCATGTCGGGCGGCATCGGCCCCTGATGAAGAAACGGGCCACTCACTGGAGTGGCCCGTTTGCATACAGAGTGATCAATCGGGCCATTTCAGCCTGGAGGATCTACTCGGCGATCACCGTCTGCCAGGTCTTGAAACCGCCGGAGAGGTTCTTGACCCGAAAACCGTGCTGGCTCAGCAGGCGGCAGGCCACGTGACCCCGCAGTCCCACCTGGCAGCTGATGAGCAGCTCTTTATCCTTGGGCAACTCATCAAGACGGCTGCGCAGCTCGTCCAGAGGAATGTGCAGCGCCCCCGGAATGCGCCCCAGCTTGTCGAGTTCGGGGCCGTTTCGCACATCCACCACCTGCTGATGGGGGTGGCGAGCCTGCACCTCGGCTGCGTGGCAGAGCAGGGTGTCCCCCTTCAGGTGGTTGCTCGCCACGAACCCGGCCATGTTGATCACATCCTTGGCCGAGCCAAAGGGCGGCGCATAGGTGAGCTCCAGATCCTGCAGATCGAACACGGTGAGCCCGGCACGCTGGGCCACCGCCAGCACGTCGATGCGCTTGTCGATGCCATCCTTGCCGATGGCCTGGGCGCCGTAAATCTTGCCATCGGGGGCAAACAGCAGCTTGAGGCTGACCGGGTGGGCACCGGGGTAGTAGCCGGCGTGGCTGCCCGGGTGGACATAGACCTTCTCGAACGGCAGCCCCAGCTGCACCAGCCGCTTCTCGTTCAGCCCCGTGCTCGCCACCGCCAGATCGAACAGCTTGCAGATGGCGGTCCCTTGCGTCTTCTTGTAGGTTTCGCTTCGCCCCAGCATGTTGTCGGCGGCGATGCGCCCCTGCCGGTTGGCCGGACCCGCCAGGGGGATCAGCACGGACTCGCCGGTGACAAAATCGGTCTCCTCCACCGCGTCCCCCACCGCGAAGATGAAGGGATCCGAGGTACGCATCCCGGCATCCACTTTGATGCCGCCCCGCGGTCCCAGCACCAGCCCCGCCTTGGCGGCGAGCAGGGTCTCGGGCTTGACGCCGATGGCGAGGATCAACAGGCCGGTGTCGAGATGAGAGCCGTCGCTCAGGGTCAGGCGCAGGCCGGCAGGTACCGCCGAGCCGTTCTCCGCCGGCAGCTCCAGGCGCTCGATGGCAGACAGACCGGTGCGCAGGCGCAAGTCGATCCCCTCTTCCCGGATGCGGGCGTGGAGCAGGTTGGCCATCTCCTTGTCCACCGGCGCCATCACCTGATCGGAGAGCTCCAGCAGGGTGACATCCAGCTTGCGCTGGTGCAGCGCCTCCATCATCTCCAGCCCGATGAAACCGCCCCCCACCACGGTGACGTGGCGGGGCTTGTCGTGCGCCAGCGCCGCCAGGATGCGATCCATGTCGGGAATGCTCCGCAGGGTGTGTACCCCCGGGCTCTCGATGCCGGGGAAGGGAGGCCGGATGGGGGCAGCGCCCGGGCTCAGCAGCAGCACGTCGTAGGCTTCGCGCCGCTCTTCGCCGGTGAGCAGGTTGCGCACCAGCAGGCTCTTGCCGGCCCTGTCTATCTCGATGACGTCGTGAAACACCCGCACATCCACGTTGAAACGGCGCTTGAAGCTTTGCGGTGTCTGCAGCAGCAGGGCATCCCGATCCGGGATATCCCCCCCGATGTGATAAGGCAGACCGCAGTTGGCGAAGCTCACGAACTCGCCCCGCTCGAACATCACGATCTCCGCCTCTTCGCTCAAACGGCGGGCACGGGCGGCGGCGGACGCCCCCCCGGCCACACCACCCACAATCAGGATCCGTTTCATCTGCAAGACTCCACTCAACAGGAAATGACCAATAAATTAGACTTATCTAATTTAGAATTCAATGAAATTTTGTTTGCCACGGATTTGCAGTATTCTTGCCCTCCGACAATTGCTCAACAGGATAGTGTCAGTTCATGTCGTCTACCGCGCTCAGCCATCTTCCGACCGCCAGCCAGGCGCCCCTGTTCTTCCGCCTGGATACCCGTAGTCAACGGCTGGTCGCCCTGACCGATGTGATGCAGACGCCGCTCCACTGGCTCGACGAGCCCCGCAGTGCCTGGCCGGCCCAATTGCCGGACGCCCTGCGCCAGCCCATCGAGCAGCGGCTGGCCAGCGGCAAGGGGGGCAAGCTGGTGCTGCGCTTTGACGCCCTCCTCTGGCACATTTCCCTCTCCCACGAGCAGGACGCCTTCTGGCTCATCTGCCTGCAGACCCAGTCCCAGGAGAGCGCCGCCAGCCTGTCCCTGCAACTGCCGCGCCTGAGCCAGATGGCCAGCCAGCAGCAGTATGACGCCATGCTGGAGAGCCTCAAGGAGTGCCTTGGGGCCGATCGCCTGATCCTCTGGCACTACCAGGCCCATGGCGCCCTTGGCGGCGAACAGCTGACCCCGGTCTTCACCCTGGGGGTGGACGCGCTCGGTGCCATTCGCGGAGACAGCCGCTACATCCGGGCCCTGCGCGCCCGGGGCGCCCTGAGCTTCTCGGAGGCGGCCCACCAGCCCATGTTGAGCCAGCACTACTATCTGGCCGATGCCAATGTCTGCTCCCGCCTGGACGGCGCCTTGCTGGAACAGGAGAAGCTCATCGGCGTGCTCAGCCTGGAGTATGCCGAGAGCACCCTCATCAGCGATGACACCCTGCAACTGGTACGTCATTGCGCCCGCTTGCTCGGCCACTGGCAGCCGGACTCCGTGACGACCGACACCCCGGACCTCGCGCCTCCCCCGGGGCTTGCCAACCTGACCGGCAACGATTACTGCCGCGCCCTGCTGCGCTGGGCCATGGGCCTGAGCGGTGCCCACAGGGGCTGGATCGGCGAGTTTCAGCCTCGCGGCCAGGATCTCTGGCTCATTCCCCGCTGCGTGGTGGAGGGGGATGCCTTCGCCGTCGTCAAACCCATGCCCATGGACATCGGCCCGGGCCGGGAGATCTTCCAGCACGGGCAGAGCCTCTACGTGGAAGATCTGGCCCTGCGCTATCCCCAGTCCAGCCAGCTGCTGGCCCTCGACGCCAAGGCCTATGTCGGCATCCCCTTCCCGGGGCCAAATGGTCTCCCCCTGGGGCAGCTCACCCTGCTGCTCGCCACCCCCCTGGCCGATCCTGCGTCCCTGCTGGACGTCCTCTACGAACAGCGCGAGCGGGCCGCCAGCGAGTTGCAGCGCCTGGCCAATGACGATGCCCTGCGCCTGGCCGAAGTGGCCTTCAACACCCACGACGGCCTGCTGGTGATGGATCACGGGGGCATCATCCTCAAGGTCAATGCCTCCTTCAGCCGCATCACCGGCTTTGCCAGCGAGGAGATGCTGGGCCTGCACATCGACGCCCTGAGGCCCACCTACTATGGCGACACCCTCAAGGAGGAGGTGATCGCGGCGGTCAACCGGCAGGGATACTGGCTCGGGGAGGAACAATGCCTGCACAGGGAAGGACACCTCTTCCCGGTGCGGCTCATGGTGAGCGGGGTCAAGGACGAGGAGGAGGAGATCAGTCACTTCGTCTGCAGCTTCCACGACATCACCCAGGAGAAAGAGACGGCCCGCCACATCGAGCGCCTCGCCTACTACGACGACCTGTGCGATCTCTACAACAGGCGCAGCCTGACCGACATCATGCAGCGCACCCTGCAGGCCCCGAGTGGTCAGTGGGGGGCTCTGCTGCTGCTGGATCTGGACAACTTCAAATCCATCAACGACTCCCTCGGTCACGCCTGCGGCGATCTGCTGCTCCAGGCCGTGGTGGTGCGACTCAAGTCCCTGCCCCAGGAGAACCTGGTGCTCGCCCGCACCTCGGGTGACGAATTTGCCCTGCTCTTCACGGCGCTGGGCCAGGGCTATATCACCGCCAAGATCCTGGCGGAGCACTTTGCCCGGGAGCTGATGGGGATCTTCCGTGCCCCCTTCGACATCGGCGATCACAAGCTGCACTGCAGCGCCTCCGTGGGGATCAGCCTGTTCAGCGATGACGACAAGGATCACCTTGTCCTGATGCAGCAGGCCGATACCGCCGTCCACATGGCCAAGCGCGCGGGCCAGGGCAACCATATCTTCTTCAGTGAAGCCATGGCGGAAAAAGAGAAGAGCAAGCTTTCTCTCAACAACCAGCTGCGCGATGCCCTGCGCAACAACGAGCTGGTGCTGCATTACCAGCCCCAATACCGGGTCGACAACGGCACGCTCTCGGGCATAGAGGCGCTGCTGCGCTGGCAGAAGGCCGACGGCACCATGGTGCCCCCCGGGGAGTTCATCCCCATCGCCGAGGAGACCACCCTGATCCAGGAGATAGGCTACTGGGTGATGAAGACCGCCTGCGCCCAGTACAGCTTCTGGCTCAACAACGGTCTCGCCATCCCCCATCTGTCGGTCAACGTCAGCGCCCGCCAGTTCCACACCGCCGGTTTCGTGCAGCAGGTGGAGTACATTCTGCGGGACACCGGGGTGCCCCCGTCGCGCCTGTTGCTGGAGATCACCGAGTCCGTGGTGCTGGAAAACCGGCTGGAGAGTATCGCCAGGATCCGCCAGCTCAAGGCCCTCGGCCTGCTCATCTCCATCGACGACTTCGGCACGGGCTACTCGTCCCTGGCCTATCTGCGGGATCTGCCCGCCGACGAAGTGAAGCTCGACAGAAGCTTCATCCAGACCCTGGTCCACAGCGAACAGGACAAGGCCATCGTCAAGGCTATCCTGGATCTCGCCCGGGTGTTTCGTTTCACCGTCACCGCCGAAGGGGTGGAGGAAGAGGAGCAGCTCGCCGTGCTCAAGGCCCTGGGATGCCAGCATTATCAAGGCTTCCTCACCAGCCGGCCGCTCCCCGTCAAGGCACTGGAGAGCCTGCTGGGTGCCACCCCTGCGGGCTAAACTGGTAGGATTTATAGGGCTTTCTGTCATAAAATAACGACCGCTCGAACCTTGTCCGCACCATTGGAGTCGTCTATGTCAGTCATTAACCGGATCCCCGCCGTTGAATCCAAGGGACCTGCCACCCCCGGCACGCAGCGGATCCCGACCGTTGAAGCCAGCGACACCGGCACTACCGACATCATTGGCCGGATCCATTCCGTCGAGACCTGCGGGACCGTCGACGGCCCCGGCATCCGCTTCATCGTGTTCATGCAGGGCTGCCTGATGCGCTGCAAGTATTGTCACAACCGGGATACCTGGGACACCCAGGGCGGCCGCGAGGTCACCGTGCCCGAGCTGATGAAGGATCTCACCAGCTATCGCCACTTCATGAATGCCTCCGGCGGTGGCGTGACCGCCTCCGGCGGCGAGGCCATGCTGCAGCAGGAGTTCATCGCCGAACTGTTCACCGCCTGCAAGGCCCAGGGGATCCACACCTGCCTCGACACCAACGGTTTCGTGCGTCACTACGACGAGCTGCTCGACCGGGTGCTGGACAACACCGATCTGGTGCTGCTCGACATCAAGCAGATCAACGACGAGAAGCACATTCCCCTCACCCACGTCAGCAACAAGTACACCCTGGAGTTCGCCCGCTACCTGGCCTCCCGCGGTCAGACCATGTGGATCCGCTACGTGGTGGTGCCCACCTGGTCCGACGATGACGAGAGCGCAGAAGGACTCGGCCAGTTCATCGCCGAGCTGGGGGAGTGCGTCGAGAAGGTGGAGCTGCTGCCCTACCACGAACTTGGCAAGCACAAGTGGGACGTGCTGGGAGATACCTACGATCTGGTCGGCATCAAGCCCCCCAGCAAGGAGACCATGGACAGGGTCCAGGGCATCCTTGGCAAGTATCACCCCAACGTGAAGTATTGAGACAGGAGGCCGCCCGGCAGAGGGCGGCCTCTTTTCATTGCGCCGGCGTTCGCCACCGCGCCATCACCGACAGCCGCATCCGGGGGAACCGCTCATGAGTGAAGGACAAGTCGCCGCCCTCCTGCTCTGGCTGGTGCTGCTCGCCTTCAGTCTGAACGCCTCCCTGCTGCGCACCCTTGGCGCCCACCCGCTCTATCAGCATCTTTGCCTCGGCGGCGCCATCGTGCTGGTACCGCTGTGGACCTTGCGGGCCGGGTTGCACGAGGGGCTCGAGATCCACTTTCTCGGCCTCACCAGCCTGACCCTGTTGCTGGGCTGGCGCCTCGCCCTGCTCGCCCCCTGCCTCACCCTGCTGCTCCTCGCTTACTTCGGGGTCATCCCCCTGGCCGACATCGGCTGGCAGGCCCTCATCGGCGTTGCCCTGCCGGTGGCCACCAGCTGGCTGCTGTTTCTGGGGAGCTGGGCCTGGCTGCCTCGCCACCTCTTCGTCTACCTGTTCGTGGCGGCATTTCTCGGGGGGGCGCTGAGCATCTCGGCCAAGGTGATCGCCAGCGCCCTGCTGATGGGGGTGAGCGGCACCTACTCCTGGCACACCATCAGCGCCGACTACCTCTCCATCTGGCCGCTGCTGCTCTTCCCCGAGGCGCTCCTCAACGGCATGACCATGACCCTGCTCGCCGTCTATCGCCCCCACTGGGTCAACACCTTCTTCGACAGGGAGTACCTGGGGCGCTGAACCTGCCCGTAGTCCATAAAAAAAGCCCGCAGTTGCGGCAATGCTGTTCACTTAAGAGAATTTGAGTTCCAGTCCACGTAGTATCAGGACAAAAAATCGAGGGAGGCATGATGCCTCCCTCTTTCTATTGCAAGCCCCGCTGGATAAAGGCTGGAGGAAGATCGACTGGACACAGCCTTGCCCCCTCAACTCAAATCCAATTTATGAATAATCAGTCAAAAAAGTGCTTATCTGAACAGCATTGCGCAGTTGCGGGCTTTTTCTCTGCTGGCAGTCAGACGCTGCGCGGGCGCAGGTGGGCATGCCAGCGGGCTTCCCACTTCTTGAACAACCAGACGATGACGAAGGTGAGCAGCATGTAGAGCAGACCTGCGGTCAGGAACGCCTCGAACGGGCTGTAGTAGCGGGAGTTGATGATCCGCGCGGCCCCCGTCAGATCGACGATGGTGATGATGCCCGCCACCGCCGACCCCTGCAGCATGAAGATCACCTCGTTGCTGTAGGCCGGCAGCGCACGGCGAAACGAGTTGGGCAGGATGATGCGGGTGAGGGTCTGCCAGCGGGTCATGCCAAAGGCGCTTGCCGCTTCTATTTGCCCCTTGGGCATGTTCATCACGGCGCCGCGCACTATCTCGGCGGTGTAGGCGCCGGTGTTCAGAGTGAACGCCAGCAGGGCACAGAACCAGGCTTCCGAGAAGAGGGTCCAGGCCGCACTGTTCTTGAGCCACTCCCACTGGGCGGCACCGTAGTAGATGATGAAGAGCTGCACCAGGAGCGGGGTGCCGCGAAAGAAGTAGATATAGGCCCAGATTGGCCCCTTTATCAACCAGTTGCGGCTGTTGCGTAGTATGCCCATGGGCACCGCCAGCATGAGCCCCAGCATGAGCGAGGCGGCCACCAGCCAGATGGTGGTATAGAGACCCTCCCAGTAGGTGGGCCACTCCTTGAGAATGATCGAGAAATCCATGGCTTACCTCGTCTTGATGGCGTAGTGACGCTCGGCCCACTTGAGCGCCGAGGTAGAGACTGCGGTGAAGACCAGGAAGATCAGCGCCACCGCCATGTAGAAGGTGAAAGGCTGCTGGGTCGAGCCCGCCGCGAGCGACGCCTTTCGCACCATGTCATCGAGCCCGATGATGGAGACCAGGGCCGTGGTTTTCAGCAGCACCAGCCAGTTGTTGCCAAACCCGGGCAGGGCGTGGCGCATCATCTGGGGAAAGAGGATCCGCACAAAGACCTGGCTTGCCCGCATGCCGAAGGCACGGGCCGCCTCGAGCTCCCCCTTGTCCACCGCTAGGATGGCGCCGCGGAAGGTCTCGGTCATGTAGGCGCCGAAGATGAAGCCGATGGTGGCGACCCCGGCCGCAAACGGGCTGATGTCGATGTAATCGGGCAGCAGGGAGACCCACTCCTGGTTCGGGTTGCTCGCCAGCAGGTGGTTGTTGTAGGCCTCGTTGACCCAGGTACAGATCCCGTTGATGAGCACCTGGCCGCCGAAGAAGAGCAGCATCATCAGCACCAGATCCGGGATGCCGCGAATGACGGTGGTGTAGGCCGCCGCGATGCCGCGTGCCCACTTGTAGGGAGAGAGCTTGGCCAGGGCCCCCAGCATGCCGAGCACCAGGGCCAGCAGCAGGGAGGCGAGCGCCACCTCCAGGGTGATCCAGGCCCCCTCCAGCAGAGAGGTTTCGTATCCTTTCAAATCAAACATATGCAATGCAGCTCCATCGCAATCGGGCCCGTCACTCCCAGCGGAAGGCAACGGGCCCGATGACTACTGACGGGATCAACCTGTCGTTGTTCGCCTGACGTCGGCTTACTCGCCGTACACGTCGAAGTCGAAGTACTTGTCGTTGATTTCCTTGTACTTGCCATTGGCACGCAGGGCCAGGATGGCGGCATTGAATTTCTCTTTCAGATCCTTGTCGGCCTTGCGCACCGCGATGCCGGCACCCTCGCCAAACCACTTGGGATCGGTCAGTTTCGGGCCGATGAACTCGAAGGCATCGCCCCCTTCCTTCTTCAGCAGGCCGTCGCTGATGGCGGCGGAGTCGGCCATCACGTAGTCGACACGGCCGGATTTCAGATCGAGGTAGGCTTCATCCGCAGTGCCGTAGCGCTTGATGGTGGCGTTGGGGAAGTTGTCGGTGATGTAGGTGTCCATGGAGGTGGCACGCTGCACGGCGATGGTCTTGCCGTCCATGAAGGCCTTGTCGAGCTGGATCTCGGTCCCTTTCTTGGCGGCGAAGCGCGCCGGGATGTGCTGGTACTTCTGGGTGAAGTCCACCTTCTTCTTGCGCTCTTCGGTGATGTCCATGGTGGCGATGATGGCGTCATACTTGCGCGACAGCAGCGCCGGAATGATGCCGTCCCAGTCCTGCTTGATCAGGGTGCACTTCACCTTCATCTCTTCGCACAGGGCGTTGGCGATGTCGATGTCGAAGCCTTTCACCTCGCCGCTCGGCTCGGTCCAGGAGAAGGGGGGATAGGCCCCTTCCACCCCGATCCGGACCTCTTTCCACTCCTTGGCCATAAGGCTACCGGAACACAGGGCCGTCATCACGGCAGTCGCCAGCATCAGCTTGTTCATGTATCTCTCCTTGATAAACACGTCGATCGTTGAAAGTACGGATGGTTTAAATTGAATCCCGTCCATCAATAGATGGACGAGATGAATTGCTTGAATCGCTCCGACTTGGGATGGGCGAAGATCTCCTTGGGATTGCCCTCCTCCTCCACGCGCCCCTGGTGCAGGAACATCACCTTGTTCGACACGTCGCGGGCGAAGGACATCTCGTGGGTCACCACCATCATGGTACGCCCCTCTTCCGCCAGCTCGCGCATCAGGCCAAGGACCTCCCCCACCAGTTCAGGGTCGAGGGCCGAAGTAGGCTCGTCAAACAGCATCACCTCGGGCTCCACCGCCAGCGCCCGGGCGATGGCGGCCCGCTGCTGCTGACCGCCGGAGAGGTGACCGGGATAATAGTCGCGACGCTCCCACAGCCCCACCCGGTTGAGCAGGTGCTCCGCCTTGGCGATGGCCTCGGCACGGGGCACCTTGAGTACCTGGATGGGCACTTCGATGATGTTCTGCATGATGGTCATGTGGGACCAGAGATTGAAGCTTTGAAACACCATGGCCAACCGGCTGCGGATACGCTCCACCTGGCGCATGTCTTCCGGCAGGCGTTCGCCGGAACGGCTGGTTTTCATCCGGATCAGCTCCCCATGGAGGGAAACGCTGCCCGATGAGGGGGTTTCAAGCAAATTGATACAGCGTAGAAAGGTCGACTTCCCCGAACCCGAGGAGCCGATGAGGGAGATCACATCCCCCTTGTGGGCCGTCATATCGATGCCCTTGAGCACTTCGTGGGTGCCAAAATACTTGTGCAGATCACGAACTTCCAGTGCGGCAACGTCGCTCATCCATTACAACCTTGTCTGTCCCTAGACGCCGCTTCGGCGTGACTCCACCATCGTCCATTTAACAAAACGTTAACCGATGGCAACCTTCAGCGAAAATATCATTGAGGTAGTGAAAAAACAATACAGAACCGAGGTATTTGGTGTTTTATCTGTATTTTTATTGGCCTATTGAGTATTTTTCAGCACTTTGTCTGCATAAAATCCATTTTTTGTCGCACCTTCCCTACCGCTCTTTTATACCCGCAGCGCACTGGTAGCAAGCATATTTCACCATATCCGCCAGATGTCATCTAAAAGGACTTTATTCACCCAGGCAAATTCCCCTTCTCTCGTCATTTCATGGGGATGAAATTGATTTTTCAGGTGATGTGCCCCTCTTTCTCTGTTTGCGTGCACAGCTGGCTGTCATCAAAAAACACAACAATATGATAAAAAAGTCCCGTATGGGCCATGCTGATGCACAGATCCGTGACACAGGTGCAACAAGTCGTGATAAGGTGCCGTTTTTCCACGTTTTGTGATCGAGGCCCCGATGTTGCTCAATGTGTTGCTGATCCTGCTGCCGCTCGTGATCGGCTATCTGGTTCCCCTCTCTTCCGCCCGTCTGATCAAGCTGGTCAACCAGTCCCTGGGCAAGATGGTCTACCTCATCCTGTTCCTGATGGGGCTGGGACTGGCCTATGTGGAGAACCTGGGCAGCAACCTGGCAGTGATCTTCAAGGTGGCAGGGGTGATGCTCGCCGCCATTACCCTCTGCAACCTGCTGGCCCTGTGGTGGCTGGACAAACGCAGCCCCCCCACCCACGAGGCCAGCGACGGCAAGATGCCGAGCAAGCTGCACCTGTTATGGGAATCCCTCCAGCTCTGTTTCGTGGTGCTGGGGGGCGTCTTGCTGGGGCTGGTGGTGGACCTGCGCGCCCTGCCCATCGACAAGTTGAGCGAGTGGGCCCTGATGCTGCTGCTCTTGCTCATCGGCATCCAGATGCGCAACTCCGGCATGCGCCTGCGCCAGATCCTGCTCAACCCCTGGGGCATGAAGATCGCGCTCACCGTCATCCTCAGCAGCTGGCTCGGCAGCCTGCTGGCCGCCCAGCTGCTCGGCATGCCCTTTGCCCATGGCCTCGCGATGAGTTCCAGTTTTGGCTGGTATTCGCTCTCCGGCATCCTGGTAGCGGACAAGCTGGGCCCGGTGCTGGGCTCCGCCGCCTTCATCAACGATCTGGGGCGCGAGCTTATCGCCATCCTCATCATCCCGGTGCTGATGCGCCGCCACCCCAGCGCCGCCATCGGCTACGGCGGCGCCACGGCGCTGGACTTCACCCTGCCAGTCATCCAGAAATCCGGCGGCATCCAGGTGGTGCCGGTGGCCATCGTCTCCGGCTTTATCCTGAGCCTGCTCGGCCCCATTCTGATCCTGGGGTTCCTGGCCATCTGAGCCCCATGGCACGACAAAGCCCGGCACTGCTGCCGGGCTTTTTGTTGATGAACTGAGCAGGCTGGATGACAGGCGCCGGTATTTAGGTGCGCCACCGGCCCCCACTCATCACCCGCTCGATGGCGAACGTATCAGGATCGATCAGCAGCAGATCCGCATCCTGCCCTACCCCTAGGGTACCCTTGCTCGCAAGCCCCAGCGCCCTGGCCGGATTGGCCGTCACTACCGCCAGTGCCGTCTCCAGTGCCACCCCCTTGCAGCAGGCCGCCACCACCTCCTGCCACAGGCTCCCTATCTGGCCACAGCGCAGCTCGATGAGCCGCCCCTCGCCGTCAAAGCGCGGCAGACTGGCGTTGGCATCCGAGCTGAAGCTGATGCGATCCACGGGCACGCCCGCCGCCAGCAACGCCACCAGGGCGTCGGCCGCGAGCCGCTCCCCGTCATCCAGCAGATCCGGGAAGCTCGACGTGGTGAGGTCGACCCAGCCGCCTGCCCGACCCCACTCGATGGCCTCGGCAAAGAGCCAGGGGTTGCGGTTGCAGTGGGTGGGGTAGAGCTGGCGTTGCGGGATGTCGGTGCCGTCCCGCAACGCCCGCAGGGGCGCCAGCCCCCCCCGGCCATCCCCCAGGTGAAAGAAGCTGACGCCACTTTTACCCGACAACAGCCCGGCCACCCGCGCCTCGCTCGCCAGCCGCGCCAGCTCGTCGTGGGTGGGGGCGCTGGACCTGTGATCGCTGATGGCCACCTCCCCCACCCCCAGCACCTCGGGGATCAGCATGATGTCCGACTCCACCGTGCCGGTGAGGGTCTTGACCGGCAGGTGGTAGGAGCCGGTGTACATGAAGGCGCTCACCCCGGCGGCGCGAAACTCGCGCACCTTCCCCAGCACCTGGGCCGGGCTGCGGGTCAGGCTGTCGGTGCCGAGGGCCGCCACGAGCGTGGTGACCCCCGCCGCCAGAGCTGCCCTTGCCGAGAGCTCCGGCGTGCGAAAGCCGAAGCCTCCCTCGCCGCCGCCTCCGGTGATATGGGCGAGCGGGTCCACCAGTCCGGGCACCAGATAGCGGCCGCCAGCGTCCACCCGCGTCAGTGGCCAGTCGGCCGGAACCGTCAGTCCCTTGCCCATCCAGGCGATGCGGCCATCCGCCACCAGCAGATCCTGCTGGCCGAGCGGGGCCGGACTATGGATCTGCGCACCCTCGATCAGGGTCAACATGGGGTCTCTCCTTGCTGCATGAAAAAGGAGGGAGCAGGCTCCCTCCGACTGTTACCCATCAACCGCCATAGATATCGTACTTGAAGTACTTCCGGTTGATCTCCTGATACTTGCCGTTGGCGCACAGGGCCTTGATGGCGTCGTTCAGCCTGGCCCTGAGATCCTGATCCCCCTCGCGCACCGCGATCCCCATGCCGTCGCCAAACCATTGACGGTCGGTCAGGGCCGGCCCCACATAGTCGAACTTGTCGCCCCCTTCCTTGCCAAGCAACCCCTGTTCGATAGCCGAGGCGTCGGCCAGCAGGGCCAGCACCCGTCCCGCCTTCAGGTCGAGGTAGGCTTCATCGGCACTGCCGTAACGCACTATGGTGACGCTGGAGCCGAAGTTGTCGGTCAGGTACTTGTCGTGGGTGGTGGCCCGCTGCACGCCGATGCGCTTGCTCGCCATCCCTTCCGGCGTCAGCGTCAGTTCGGTGCCCCTGGCCGCCACGAAGCGGTTGGGAATGTGGGCATATTTCTCGGTGAAGTCGACCTTCTTGCGCCGCTCGTCGGTGATCGACATGGCAGCGATGATGGCGTCGTACTTGCGCGACAGCAGGGCCGGGATCATGCCGTCCCAATCCTGGGCCACCAGTTCGCACCTGACGGCCATCTGCTGGCACAGGGCGTTGGCAAGATCGATGTCAAATCCCTTGATCTCTCCGGACGCATCGGTCCATGAGAAGGGTGGATAGGCCCCCTCCACGCCAAAGCGTACCGTCTTCCACTCCTTGGCGGTGACGGGGGTGGCGAGCAGACAGGCAGCAACAAGCTTGTCCATGCTCACCCAGAAGGTGTTGGGCAGATGGGTCAGCTCGAAGAAATAGCGGCGATGCTGCTGATCCGCCACGCTGCGCCACAGGGTGGTGGAGATGTTGGGCTGATCCGGGGTGCTGATCCCCATCTTAAATGCGAAAGGGGACTCCCTCCGACGTAGGTGGGAGGGGAATTTCGCCGGGGCGTCAGCCCCGCTGGTTTTGAATGTATTGCTTGATCACCTCCAACGTTCTCTGCAAACTTCTGCCGCACACTGACCGAAGGAAGCGTGATGCAGATCCCCCAATATCGGCTTTCGATACTTGGTGATAAACACCAAATGTACGTGCAAAACGTATGCCGCATGGCGTGATTTATTAATTTTAGTGAATTGCATTCTGTCACTCAATCGGGCTTAATAGATATGGTAATAATGCTGCACACTGAGTGATAAATGCAAATTCTGAAAGCCTACAAGTTCCGACTCGAACCGACCGCCCAACAAGCGCAACGCCTGCGCCAGTTGGGCGGTTGTGCTCGTTATGTCTGGAATCACGGGCTGGCAGAGACAAAGCGCATTCTGGATGCTGGCGAAAAACTGCCTTCTGCCTTTGAGCTGAACAGGATGCTCACCAGTTGGAAGAAAGACCCAGAAATGGCCTTTCTGGCCGAGGCATATACCGACAACCTCCAGCAGAAGCTCAAGGATTTGCATGGCGCGTGGATGCGCTGCTTTGATAAGAAACTCGCCGCCAAGGCACCCGTATTCAAGAAAAAAAGCGACAACCGCGACGCTATCCGGTTCGTCAACTTCGACAAGTATTGCCGCCTTGAAAAGGGTCGCGTGAAGCTGCCTGCCGGGCTGGCGTGGGTCAAGTTCCGTCAGTCCCAGCCAGTTGAAGGGAAAATTAAAAACGCGACCGTCAGCCAAGCAGCCGGGCACTGGTATATCTCCTTTCAGGTCGAGCAGGAGACGCTTGAGCCAATTCACCCCTCCGGCTCAATGGTCGGGCTAGATGCGGGGATCGCCAAGCTCGCAACCCTGTCAGACGGCACGGTGTTTGAGCCCGTCAACAGCTTCAAAACCAATCAGACCAAGCTGGCAAGGCTCCAACGCCAGTTGAGCAAAAAGGTAAAGTTCAGCAGCAACTGGAAGAAACAAAAAGCCAAGATCCAGCGGCTGCACTCACATATCGCCAACACCCGCCGCGATTACCTTCACAAGGTCACAACGACTATCAGCAAAAACCACGCGATGATCGTCATTGAGGATTTGAAGGTTGCCAGCATGTCAAAATCAGCAGCGGGCACGACCAGTCAGCCGGGGCGCAACGTCCGGGCAAAATCAGGGCTGAATCGTTCGATATTAGATCAGGGCTGGTTTGAGCTGCGCCGCCAGCTCGAATACAAGCAGGCATGGCGAGGTGGTCAGGTGTTGGCGATAAACCCGGCCTACACCAGCCAGCAGTGCGCCTGTTGTGGGCATACTGCGAAGGATAACCGCCAGACGCAAAGCCAGTTTAAATGCGCTGCGTGTGGTTATGAGGCGAACGCCGATGTGAATGGCGCTCGCAATATTTTAGCGGCGGGACACGCCGTTTTAGCCTGTGGAGGCGCGGTGCAATCAGGCCGCCCGATGAAGCAGGAACCCGGTACTGCGCGAGCAGCTATCACCCAGTAATGGGAATCCCCCTCCTGTGACGCGAAGCGCTAAGGTGGGGGAGGATGTCAAGGGTACCGAGACGTTGCGCATCACGCTCATCACCCCGGCCACCGCCTCGTTGGCCTGGTCGGTCTTTGGCAGGGTCTTGATGTAGAAGGAGGCGCGGGCAAAACGGTCCGCCGAGCGGTTGGTGCCGGGCAGCATGGTGAGACCGCCAATCTCCTCCCAGTAGTCGTTGAGGGCCAGTTGCTTGTCAAAGGTCGGCGAGTTGGTCATCACCTGATAGCTGCGGTCGTGGTAGATCTGCAGCTTGTCCCCCACGTACTGGAAGATGGCGGAATCGCCGCTCGCATCGGAGAGGGAGAGGTGCAGCTGGCCCGGCTTGCCATCCGGGGTCAGGGTGGGCACCACATAGAACTCCTCCTTCGACAGGGCCTCGACCGCCTCGGCCACGGTGGCGAAGTTGTCCAGCGCGTACTGGGCCCAGAGCGAGATGGAGAGAGTCTTGCGCGGATCCTTGTCGCTCGGGGTCACATACTCGGACTCGGTCAGATAGAGCAGGTTGGCCACCAGCCCCTTCTCGTTCATGCCGTCGGCGGTGCCTGCATCGAAGCCTGCCGCCACCACGGAGCCGTAGCGCGACGTCCACGTCATGGAGTGCGCGCCGGCCTCCCCTTCCCGCGCGATGCCACGGGGCAGCGCCCAGAGATTGGTCGGCATGGCGCTGCGCCAGTTCATGGTACGACCGGTCACCACCAGCGCTCCCTCCCCCTGATAGACGGCGCGGGTACAGGCATCGGCGAGGGAACTGACGGAGAGGGAGACGGTCAGGGCCAGCAGGGTCTTGTGCAACAGGGGAGAACGCAGGATTGTCACATGGTTCACTCGAGTCCAGTGAAAACACAAGCGTATCCCTTTTTGCATAACAGGGGCTGACTGAGACTGGCAAGCCAGGTGACAGATCTGCCAACAGAGGCGCTTCCCTGCCAATCAGCGATCAATATCCATAAATTAATCAAAGAGATAAGCAAGCCACTTCGGGGCGATACCGCCAGATGCCATTCGCTGGCTTGCGTCGGTTTCAGACACATACCCTGCCCGCCAGCAGGCGGACAGGGAGGGGCTCAGCCTTCCTTCTTGCGGATACTCAGCCCCAGCTCGCGGCCGCGCAGGCGGGCGTAATAGATGGTGCCCACAAACGCCAGGGTGGTGAGCACCAGCTCCACCACCGCCAACCACCGCTCCCCCTCATCCGTGGTGATCAGGGTCAGGGCGTGCAGGAAGTAGGGCATCAGCACGAAATTGCCCCAGGCGTGGGTGTAGGGATTGCCCTGCACTATGCCCTTGAGGGGGAAGAGCAGCGGCACCGTCCAGATCACCGGCAACAGCCAGGGGGCAAGATCCGGGTGGGGCGAGAGCCACAGATGCCAGAGCAGCACCCAGGCCAGCAGGCCGAAAAAACCGGCCAGGGTCAGCAGGCTAGCGAAGCGGGTGGTCACTTGAGGATCTCCAGCACCTGCTCGGGCGGACGACCGATGCGGGCCTGCCCGTTCTTGATGACGATGGGGCGCTCGATGAGCTTGGGGTGCTGGTGCATGGCACGAATGAGGTCATCGCCGCTCACCTCGCCGAGCCCCAGCTCCTTGTAGAGCTCTTCCTTGGTGCGCATCAGCTGTCGGGGATCCGTGAAGCCAAGCTGACTCAGGAGGGTGCGGATCTGTGCCTCGCTCGGGGCCTGCTCCAGATAGAGCACCACCTCGGGGGCGACCCCGTGCTGTTCCAGCAAGGCCAGGGTTTCACTGCTCTTGGAGCAGCGCGGATTGTGGTAGATTTGGGTCTCGCTCATGATAACTCCCTGATTAATCGCAAGATGGGACAAGAAATGGCGCTATTGTAGGGGAAACGGATGGTCAGGGTAAGCGGGAAGGCTATGGAAATGAAACGGATCTGTTGGCTGATTGTGGCAACCCTGCTGGGGGCCTGCAGCCCGGCACCCGACTTCACCGACGGCGCGGGAAAGAAGGTCAGCCTCGCGGATCTCGGTGGCAAACCGCTGCTGGTCAACTACTTCGCCCCCTGGTGCGCCCCCTGCCTGCGGGAGATGCCCTTGCTGGCAACATTGCACCAGGAAGGCCAGATCCGGGTGATCGCCATCAACTATGACCCCGCCTCCCCCGCCGAACTGACCGAGCTGGCACAGCGCCACGCCATCAGGGTTCCCCTGATGATCCCGGATGACGACGCCCGCCTCCCGTTCCCAAGGCCCGGGGCGCTGCCCACCAGCTATCTGCTTGATGCCAGGGGAACGCTGCTGGAGACCCTGGTGGGAGAGCTGGACGAACAGAAGCTCGCCGAGATAAAACGCCGCCTGGCGAGCGCCCCATAGCAGAGCCATCCATCACTCTCATTTCTTCATCATCAAGATGCGTTGAAACCGATGAAAGGCCCTATTTTAGCCTGCAAAACAAGGCGGGGTGCCCCCAAAGGAGCACCCCGCTTGCCATCAACCCGCTCCGGACTCAGCCCTTGAGGCTGTCCAGATCCTTCTTGGCCCGCTCCAGCTGGGTGATACGCGCCTCGATGCGGGCCAGGGTCAGCTTGTCACTGGTGGTGCCCCGCGCCACGATCAGTTCGTCGATGGCCGCCTGGTAGTCCCCGCGCAGGGAAAGGGTCTCCGCCCGTGCCATGTGCAGGTCCGTCATTCTGCCCGCCTTGCGGTAGGCGTCCGACAGCAGGCTCCAGGCCAGGCTGTTCTCGTCGTGCTCCCGGGCATAAGGGTCCAGGATGGCGATGGACTTCTTGTAGTTGCCCCCCTCCAGATAGGCGTTGCCGAGGTTCACCACCACCACCTCGTTGTCCGGCATCCGGGTGCGGAAGCGCTCCAGTCTGGCGATGGCCTGGGCGCTGCGCCCCTTGGCGAGATCGATGTCGGTCAGGGCATCCACCACGAAGAGATCCTCCGGGTGACGGGTCGCCAGCTCCTGCATCAGGGTGTCGGCCTCGTCGGTGCGCTTGAGCTGCAACAGGGCCAGCGCCTTGCCATAGATGGCGGCATCCTTGAGGGGGTAATCCCCCTTCTGCAGGCGGCTGTCGAAGTAGGTGAGCAGCGCCTGGGGCATCTCGGTGCCATAGCGCACCTGGATGCGCACCTTGGCCAGCCAGAAGTCCAGGCTCGGCGGCAGGGCGCGCGCGCCATAGCTCCCGGCCCGGGCACGGGCTTCGCTGATCCGGGTCTCCGGCAGGGGGTGAGTCAGCAGCATCTCCGGCGGCTTGCTGGCATAGCGGTACTCCGCCGCCAGCTTCTGGAAGAAGTTGGCCATGCCCATGGGATCGAATCCGGCGTCATACAGCGTCTTCATGCCGATGCGATCCGCCTCGTATTCGTTGTCCCGGGTGTAGTTGATGGCCGACTGCATCGACAAGCCAAGCGTGGTCTGCAAGGCCGCGATGCCGGCGGTGGGGTTGATCACCGCGAGTGCAATGGAGCCCACCAGGCCGGCCAGGGTCATGGCGGAGCTGCTCGCCTGTGCCTCCATGTAACGGGCGATGTGACGCTGGGTCACGTGGGTGATTTCGTGGGCCAGTACCGAGGCCAGCTCGCTCTCGCTCTCGGCGTAAAGGAAGAGGCCGGTGTGCACCTTGACCCGGCCACCGAGGAAGGCCGCCGCGTTGATGCTGGGATCATTGATGAGGAAGAAGGTGAACGGGAAGCGCACCCCGTCGGCATTGGTCAGCAGCCGCTGGCCCAGATCGTCGATGTATTCGTTGAGCACGGGGTCATCGATGATGGGCAGGCCCGCCCGGGCAAAACGCATGAAGGCGTTGCCATAGCGCACCTCCTGCTCGATGGGCAGTGCGGCGACCCCGGCGGTACCGATGTCGGGCAACTGGTTGCTCCCCTGGGCGTGGAAGGTCGCCCCCATCAGGGTGACCAACAGGGGAAGCGATGCTATCAGGGGGGAAAAACGTGCCACGTTATCTCTATCTCCAATCAGACCCCAGCGGGCATCGGCAGAATACCCTTGCCATTCAAGGCCCACAAGCGTTGTTTCATCCTCTCATCACGGCCATAATGACCGCCACGCACGAGATGGAGTTCTCATGGAACAGCTCGACCTGACCCCCTGGCGTTGTCCCGAGCCCCTCATCCGGCTCAAGCTCTGGTTGCGCCAGGCCCGGCCCGGTCAATCCGTGTGCATCCAGCTCGGGGATGCAGGCTCCCGGCAGGACATTCCCGCCTATCTGCGCCGTCAGGGTCACCATGTCCAGACCCGGGAAGAGTCAGCTGCCCGCCTCTCCCTGCTGCTCGTCGTTGCCCGTCCCCCTCGGGACGCCCTGCTCGCCCCCGAGCCCATGCCACCCACCCCGTGAGCCGCCATTCAAGGAAGCCTCGATGTTAGATGTATTGAAGCGCTGGTATCAGACCCGTTTTTCCGACCCCGATGCCGTCACCCTCTTCCTGCTGCTGGTCTTCTGCTTTGCCGTGCTCTGGCTGTTTGGGGATCTGCTGGCACCGCTGCTGGTGGCCCTGGTGATGGCCTATCTGCTGGAGTGGCCGGTGAGTCGCCTGCAACGAGGCGGCCTTTCTCGCACCGTCGCTACCAGCCTGGTCCTGCTGTTGTTCATCACGGTGACGACCCTGATGCTGCTGGGCCTCATCCCGACGCTGGTGAGCCAGGGGGTCAACCTGGCCAAGGAGGCCCCCGCCATGCTGGCCCATGCCCAGGACTATGTCCGCACCCTGCCGGAAAAATACCCCGAGATCATCGACGTCAGCCTGGTGGAAACCATCATCGACAACATTCGCCAGCGCATCCTGACCGGCGGCGAACAACTGGTGAGCGCCTCTTTGAGCTCCCTCATCAACGTGGTGGCCATCCTCATCTACGCCATCCTGGTGCCCCTGATGGTCTTCTTCATGCTCAAGGACAAACAGGTGCTGATGGGAGGCCTGCGCCGCTTCCTGCCCCGCAACCGCACCCTGGTGAACCGGGTCTGGGTGGAGATGAACGACCAGATCATCAACTACATCCGCGGCAAGGTGATCGAGATCGTCATCGTCGGCATCGCCACTTATGTGCCCTTCGCCCTGATGGGATTGCGCTACTCCGCCCTGCTGGCGGTCGCGGTGGGCTTCTCCGTGCTCATCCCCTATATCGGTGCCGCCGCGGTGACCGTGCCGGTGGCCATGGTGGCCCTGTTCCAGTGGGGGCTGACCCCCGACTTCGCATGGCTGATGGTGGCCTATTTCGTGATCCAGGCCCTCGACGGCAACCTGCTGGTCCCCCTGCTCTTCTCCGAGGCGGTCAACCTGCACCCGGTGGCCATCATCATCGCCGTGCTGGTGTTTGGCGGTCTGTGGGGCTTTTGGGGCGTCTTCTTCGCCATTCCCCTCGCCACCCTGGTCAAAGCGGTGCTCAACGCCTGGCCCAAGCGGGAAGATCTCCCCCGCCCCGCCCCCTGACCCTGGCAAGGGGCGAGGCCGGGTCTCGCCCCTTCCAGATACCAGCCACCAGCAGCACCTCCGTGACGCTGGCTCATGCTTGCCTTGTCGGGTTTAATTGAAAACCGACATCCGTTTGACTTGCTACGCCGGTCTGATTCGTTCCCACGCCCACCCACCGACAAGGATCTGTCATGTCCCCAGTCCCTGCCCTGCGCCATGCCTCTCTGGGTGCCTTTCTGGCACTGCTGTTCTGTTCTCCCGTCCGGGCAGACCTCGATATCGGGGCCCTCAGCGCCTTCTCCAGCGACAGCCCTGACAGCACCATTCCCAAGGGGCTGGTGCTGGGCGGGGCCGTCATCGGCGGTCAGGCCCGTTACCAGCACCAGGACGATACCCTGATGCCCATCCCGGGGGCCCTCTATTTTGGTGACAACCTGATGTATCTGGGGGATCGGGCCCGCTACTACCTGAGCCGGGATGGCAACCTCTCGACCTATGCCTTCGGCCGGATGCGCTTTGGCAACCTGGACCCGGACGACGATCCCTTCCTCCATGGCATGGAGAAGCGCAAGGGGCAGTTCGAGGCCGGTGTTGGGGCCGATCTCATCACTCCCTACGCCCTCTGGAGCGTGCGGGCCACCACGGATGTGACCGGTACCAGCAACGGTCAGGAGCTGATGCTGTGGGCCAACTTCCCCATCATCCGCGGCCCCCTGCTGCTGATGCCGGGAGCCGGCGTGATGCTGCGCAGCCACAACCTCGCCAACTACTACTTCGGCGGTGTCTCGCAAGACGAAGCGAGGGCGGACAGGCCGGCGTGGAACACGGGCACCACCCTCTCCCCCATGGTCTCCCTCATCGGCAGCTATCGCTTCAGCGCCAACTGGATTGGCGGCTTTGGCATCAACTACGAGCGCTACGACGATGACATTGCGGACAGCCCCATCGTCCAGCATCAGGGAGAACTCTATGCAGGCTTCGGGGTGGGCTACATCTGGTAGCCCCATCCGGACTGGACAACAAAAAAGGAGCCCATGGCTCTAATGCCAGTCAGTTAAGCCTGACTGGCATTGTTTTTACTAGGTTTTCTCGTCGCATACTTCTGTGGTTTGGCTTTGATGCACCTTGGGTAACTTCGTTCTCGGCGGGCGGGTAACTTGAACTGCTCTGCCTGTTTGTCCAACTCAGCGACACGCCCTGGAACCATGCCCGGTGACACAAACGGCAGGCAACTGAGTTCATGCAGCAGATACACCGATGCCATGTGAAAGCTCAACTGGCTGGCCGTATAGCCCTTTAAGCTCGCCGCCATCCTAACCATCTGATATCTCAGTAGGTTATAGGCCAATACCAAGCCCCATAGCTCCTGCCTTACTCCATCGGGTTTCTTGCTGCGCAGCGTCAGCCGGTGCTGTTGCAGGCTATGTTTCATCTCCCGATAGCCCAGCTCGATTTCCCAGCGATTCTGGTATAGCTCCATCAACTCGCTGGCCGGGAAGCGCAGCGGGTCGGTGAGCGAGGTCAGCACCTGCCGCTCCTTGCCGTTTACCGTCCGGGTCAGCAGCCGGGCTTCGAACTGCTCCGGCAACTCGCTCCACTTCTTCTTGGCCTGCGGACTGGCTCTGAGGCGTACCAGCACATCCTGCCGCCCCAGCTTGCGGATGACCTCGTATTGAGCCCCCTTTTTCAGCGGAATAAGCCAGTGACGCGCTACGCCCTGGCGTTGCCAGGCATGGAGTAACCCCAGTGAGTAGAAGCCCTTATCGAACAGGGTCAGGCTATTATCGGGTGTTTTTTCAATCAGTTGCTCTGCCAACACCATCTCGTTTACCGCACAGGAGTCCATCACTGTCTGGGTCAGCAGATGACTGGTCAGCTCCATCTGACACAACATGCGGACCTGGGGATATTGCGTCTCCCCCTGGACGGTTTTCGACTTGGCAAAGGCGCCGGCATTGTCCGGAGTATCGGGCGTGCGCCAGACCACCCCGTCCACGGCCAGCAGCTGCAAGCCGGCCCAGGTGGGGTGCTGACACAGCTGATGCCAGAGTGTGGCGGTCTGCTGGAACACCTGTCGAACGGCTTGGTCAGCCAGTTTTTGGCGCGCCTGGATGAAGGCGCTGGGGACGACAAACGGCCGGTCGCCGGGTAACAGGATATCGAGCTGGTTGGCCAGCTGGGCCATAGGGACATGACGAAACAAGGACATCCCGATAATGGCCCATAGCACCCGCTCCATGGGCATGCGCCGTCGGCGCAAGGAGACGGAGCCCGTCTCGGCCAAGCAAGCCTGCACCAGTTCAGGTGACAGCAGGTCAGACAGGGACTCAAACTTTCCGGGAGGACAGGCGTGAATGAAGTCGAGAGCTTGGTCGATACGCATAAAAAAATCCGAAACCCAACAAGGAGTTTCGGATTCTTACACAGCCTGAGGATCGGTCAATGGATCCTTAACTGATCGGCATTAGCCCATGGCTCCTTTTTTACGGCTATCCGGCGCAGCGTCACCCTGCCACTTCGGCGAGAAATTCGGCGAGCGCCTGGTTGATGAACGCGGGGTTCTCCAAGGTCGAGATGTGACCAGCCCCCGGGATCTCCCTGAACGGGCACCCCAGCACCTCGGCCATCAGATACCCCTCCAGCACAGGGCGAGCCTTGTCCTCGCACCCCGTCATCACCAGTGCGGGCAGCCTCATCTCTTCGAGCCAGTCGATGCGATCCTCCCGGGTCACGAAGCTGCGCCCCACCGCCACCAGGCTCGCCACCTTGTCGGCGGGCCATTGGGCCAGCCGGGCCTTGAAACCGGCCATCAGGGCCGCGTCCGGTTGATGGGCGAAGAAGAGCGGCGCCACCTGATCGGCGATGGGCGCAGGAACGGCGCCGACCTGCTCGATCATCGCCAGCATGCCGAGATAGCGCTCGCAGGTGATCTGGGGTTCAAGGCCGACGAAGCTGTCCATCAGCACCAGGCCCTTGAGGCGAGCAGGCGCCATGCGCGCCAGCTCCACGCCCCACATGCCACCGATGGAAAGCCCCACCAGCACGCACTCGTCGATGCCAAGGGCATCGAGCAGCGCCAGGTGATCCCGGGCCAGGGTCGCAAGGGTGCAGGGCCCCTCGGGCAGCACATCGGAATCCCCGTGACCCCAAAGCTCGGGCACGATGCAGCGATACTGCCCCTTGAGGGCCTCGATTTGCGGTGCCCACATGGCACTGTCCCACAGGTAGCTGTGGCCAAAGAGCAGTGCCGGACCCTGCCCCTCGTCCAGATAGGCCATGCGGCGGCCCGCTATCTCCATAAACTGCTTCATGTTTTCTCCTGTTGCCAGCGGCGATGAAACTGGCTTTCCTGTTTTTCTGTTGCCAGCGGCTGATGAGGCGGCAGTGTAACACGCCACCCTTGGCAGGGGTGCCCGCCTGGTGCAAGCTGGAGAGACTCACAACGAGGAGCCACCAAGGAGAGGATGATGGCCAAGGAAAAGAGCAAGAAACGCCCCCGTCTGGACAAGAAGACCTACGAACATCACCTCGCCCACCTGCAGGAGGAGCTGGTCAAGTTGCAGGAGTGGGTCAAGCAGGAGGGGCTCAAAGTGGTGGTGCTGTTCGAGGGGCGCGACGCCGCGGGCAAGGGGGGCGTCATCAAGGCGATCACCGAACCCCTCAACCCCCGGGTCTGCCGGGTCACCGCCCTGCCCGCCCCCTCGGATCGGGAGCGTACCCAGTGGTACTTCCAGCGCTACGTGGCGCACCTGCCCTCGGCGGGCGAGATGGTGCTGTTTGATCGCTCCTGGTACAACCGGGCCGGGGTCGAACGGGTGATGGGCTTTTGCAGCGACGACGAGTATCGCGAATTCCTGCGTGCCTGCCCCGAATTCGAGCGGATGTTGATCCGCTCCGGCATCACCCTCATCAAATACTGGTTCTCGGTCAGCGACGAAGAGCAGGAGAAACGCTTCAAGGAGCGCATCAACACCCCCATCAAACGCTGGAAGTTCAGCCCCATGGATCTGCAGTCCCGCTCCCGCTGGGTGGAGTATTCCCGCGCCAAGGATGACATGTTCACCTACACGGATACCGAGGATTGCCCCTGGTTCGTGGTGGACGCCGACGACAAGCGCCGCGCCCGCCTCAACTGCATCTCTCACCTCCTTGGCAAGGTGCCCTACGAGGCGATCCACTACGAGCCCATCACCCTGCCCCCCATCAAGACCGAAGGCTATGAGCGCCCGCCGCTCACCAGCCAGCACTTCGTGCCGGACGTCACCGCCGCCCTCGAGTCAGACAAGCACGGGCAGTGACGGGCCCCGGCCAGCCGCACCCGCTGGCCGGAACCCGGGCCTCGGATGACGGGCAATAAAAAGCCGGTCTTGCGACCGGCAAAAGGCATTGAACGTATAGAAAGGAAAACCTGGCACTCTCGCCCTCTCAGGCGCGGATATATTTGGCCGTGCGCGGGAACGCCTGTTCTTTGGCATCGAACAGGTAGCAGGCTTCGGCCGGGATGCCGACGCTGTACTCCTGGCCGGTGGCCACGTCGATGTCGGAGCTCGCCTTGACGGTGAAGTCGTGACCATCCACGTCCATGTAGACGAAGGATTCTGCCCCCAGGTGTTCGGCTACCTGCACCACGCCGCTCACGCGGCTGTCGGCATGGGCATGACCCAGCGGCACCAGGTGCTCGGGGCGAATGCCCAGCTCCACCTTGTCACCCACCGCGCCGCGACGGGCATCCACCCGGGCACGCACGGTATCGCCGGAGGTGAGCTTGACCACGCACTCCTGCTCGCCGATCTCCACCAGCTCGCCCGCCAGGAAGTTCATCTTGGGGGAGCCGATGAAGCCCGCCACGAACTTGTTGTCCGGGTTGTGGTAGAGCTCGAGGGGGGTGCCGAACTGCTCCAGGTTGGTGGCCGCCTCGCCCTTGAGCGGGCTCAGCACCACGATGCGGTTGGCCAGCGTCATGGCCTCCACCTGGTCGTGGGTCACGTAGATGATGGTGGAGTTGAGCTCCTTGTGCAGCTTGGCGATCTCGATACGCATCTTGACCCGCAAGGCGGCGTCGAGGTTCGACAGCGGTTCGTCAAACAGGAACACCTGCGGCTGCTGCACGATGGAGCGGCCGATGGCCACCCGCTGACGCTGACCGCCAGAAAGGGCCTTGGGCTTTCTGTCCAGCAAAGGCTCGAGACCCAGGATCTCGGCGGCGCGCATCACCCGCTTGTGGATGTTCTCCTTGTCCATCTTCTTGAGCTTGAGGCCAAAAGCCATGTTCTCGTAGATGTTCATGTGCGGGTAGAGGGCGTAGGACTGGAACACCATGCCCACGTTGCGCTCCACCGGCGGCACGTCGTTCATGTAGCGCCCGCCGATGGTCAGCTCGCCGCTGGTGATGTCTTCCAGACCCGCGATCATCCGAAGCAGGGTGGACTTTCCGCAGCCGGACGGGCCGACGAAGACGATGAACTCCCCTTCCTTGATGTCGAGGTTGATGCTGCGCAGGGTGTCCTTGTGGACAGCCGGGTCGTAATTTTTGCGAACGTTGTTGAGTACTACTTCAGCCATGTCGAGCTCCGCTCTTGAATCTTTGCAAATCGTGATGACGGGGGGAGCCAGCTCCCCCGGCCATGAACCGTTAACCTTTCACGCCGCCTGCGGTCAGACCGCCCACCAGCCAGCGCTGGGCGAGCAGGAAGACGACCGTGATGGGGAAGCCTGACAGCACGGCGGCTGCGGCGAAGTCACCCCACAGGTAGTTCTGCGGATAGAGGTACTGCTGGGCCCCGACCGCCAGGGTCAGATTGTTCACATCCTGCAACAGGATGGAGGCCATGGGCACCTCGGTGATGGAGCCGATGAAGGCCAGGATGAACACCACCGCCAGAATGGGCACCGACAGGGGCAACAGGATCAGGCGGAACGCCTGCCACGGAGTAGCGCCATCGATGGCCGCCGCCTCCTCCAGGGAAGAGTCGATGGTCTCGAAGTAGCCCTTGATGGTCCAGACGTGCAGGGCAATGCCCCCCATGTAGGCCAGGATCAGGCCGCCGTGGGTGTTGAGACCCAGCCAGGGGATGTAGTCACCGATCTTGTTGAAGAGCGCGTAGATGGCCACCAGTGCCAGCACCGCCGGGAACATCTGGAAGATCAGCATGCCCTGCAGGATGGTGGACTTGCCACGGAACCGCAGACGGGCGAAGGCGTAGGCACAGGTGGTGGAGAGCACCACTATCATCAGGGCGGTGATGCCCGCCACCTTGATGGAGTTCCACAGCCAGGTCAGCACCGGGAACGGCGGCGGCGTGATGCTGCCATCGGCGTTGGTGATGGACATTCCGAGCGCCAGCTTCCAGTGATCCAGGGTCGGATTGGTGGGGATGATCTCCCCCACCGAGAAGTTGCCGTTACGGAACGAGATGGCGATGACCATGATCAGCGGGAAGATGATCAGTGCCAGGAAGCCCCACATCACCAGGTGGGTTGCCCACACCCGGTATTTGACTGATTTGGGTTGTACGATTGCCATGTTGAAGCCTCCTTACAGTTGCTTGTCGGCTTTGGACAATTTCAGGTTGAGCAAGGCCAGCGCACCCACGATGAGGAAGATGGCGGTGGCGATGGCACTGGCCAGACCGTAGTCCTGACCACCCGAGCCCTGGAACGCGATCCGGTAGGTGTAGCTCACCAGCAAGTCGGTGGTCCCGGCCGGCGTGGTGGCCCCGATGATGTCCGGCGCCCCGTTCGTCAACAACTGGATAAGTACGAAGTTGTTGAAGTTGAAGGCAAAGGATGCAATCAACAGCGGTGTCAGCGGCTTCATCAAGAGCGGTACGGTGATCTTGAAGAAGTTCTGTACCGGCCCCGCCCCGTCCATGGCAGACGCCTCGTAGAGATCTTCCGGAATCGCCTTGAGCAGGCCCATGCAGAGGATCATCATGTAGGGGTAACCGAGCCAGGTGTTGACGATGAGGATCATCACCTTGGCCAGGAAGGGATTGGTGTACCAGTCCGGCTTGATGCCGAAGGCCGCTTCCAGGAACAGGTTGATTTCACCGAAGTTCTGGTTGAACAAGCCCTTGAACACCAGGATGGAGATGAACGCCGGTATCGCATAGGGCAGGATCAGCATGACCCGGTAGAAACCACGCCCCCTGAGCTGCTCCCACTGCACCAGACACGCCAACACCATGCCAATCGCCAGGGTGAACGCCACCGAACAGGCGGAGAAGATCACGGTCCAGACGAAGATCTGCATGAAGGGACTCTGGATACCCGGGTCCGTCATGATGCGCATGAAGTTTTTCCAACCCACGCTCACCACGAAACCGGGGGCAATGCCCTTGCCGACGAAGTGACCTTCCGCATCGATGTACTGGTAGAAGCCGGTGTCACCGTTGGGCTGCATCAGCTCGCCGCTCTGGTTGTCACGCAGCAGGTTGCTGTCCTTGATCATGACGCCGGACTTGAGCACGGCGCCGTCGACCAGCTGGGTATAGAGCTGTTTCTGGGCGGCGAACTTGCGCAGGCTGCTCAGGGTCAGATGGATATTGCCTTCGGGCAGTACCACATCCAGGGCACTCAGGTGGGTGCGGTGATCGACGATGGCACGAATGGGTGCCGCCTTGTCGGTCGCCTCCCCGGCCAGGGGTTGCAACTGAACAACCTGGGGCTCGTCACGGACCCGTCCTTCACGGACGGCCAGGGTACGCGCCTTGTTGTTCAGCAAGGTAAGGGGTTGACTGATAAAGGATTGGTCGTCCTGTTTCAGCAGCAGCTGAAACTGATTGTTCTCACCACCCAGGAGGGTGAAATCGAATTCACCGCCGGTCACCTTGTAGGTTTTTTTCAGATGGTAATCCCGTGCCTGCTCAAGGGAGAGCAAGTTGGATCCCGAATAGTTGGTGAAGGCGATGCCGATCGTGTAGGCAAGAGGGAAGATGATAAAAACAACCATGCCTGCCACACCGGGGAAAATATAACGGTGGGCATAGGTCTTCTTGTTCATGAAGACATAGAGACCGACGGAGACGACCACCAGATCGAGCAGGGCAAATACCCACTCGCCGCTGGCATACATCATCACGGCCGCATAACCATTAAGCACTGCGATCAGTGCCGCCATGGTCCATTTCAGCCAGACGTACTTGTCTTTCTTCGGACCGGCATAGGATTCGATAGAAGGTACTACTTCCATGCCAATTAACCTTTATTGCGCCAAGAGAGATTGAGAGAGTGGGAGGCCCGAAGGCCTCCCGGGTAGTGCATGCTTACTGGACGATACGCTTGGCAGCGGTATCCAGGGCTTCGTCAACACCCTGACGGCCAGAGGTGATGTTCTTGAGGGCGGTTTCGAAGGAGGACCAGAAACGGCTCATCTCGGGCACGGACGGCATCGGTTCGCCGTTCTGGGCGTTCAGCATGGTGGCCTTGATGTTGGGGTCGGCTTCCAGGGTCTTCTGGAAGGACTTCAGGGCCACGGCACCCAGCGGCTTGTCGGCGTTCATCGGCGCCAGACCGGCATCGGTCAGCAGGTAGTTCTCGAGGAACTCGATGGCCAGATCCTTGTTCGGGCTGGCGGCGTTGATGGTGGCACCCAGTACGCCAACGAAGGCCTTGGCGGGCTTGCCTTTCAGGGTCGGCAGCTGGGCTACGCCATACTTGATGCCGCTCTTGTCCAGGTTGCTCCAAGCCCAGGGACCGTTGATCATCATGGCCACTTCGCCCTTGTTGAACTTGGCGTCCATCACACCGTAGTCAATGCCCTTCTCCAGGTGACCGGATTTGATCATCTCGGAGATGTAGCCGACGCCGGCCTTGGCACCTGCGTTGTTCACGCCGGTGTCTTTGACGTCATAGCCGGTGGCGGTCTTCTTGAAGGCGTAACCACCGTTGGCAGCCACCAGGGGGTAGCTGAAGTAGGGGGTGTCATAGGCCCACATGATGGCGCGCTTGCCATTTTTCTTCAGGTCTTCGTCGATCTTGGCGATCTCTTCGAAGGTCTTCGGCGGGTTGGGCAACAGATCCTTGTTGTAAATCAGGCTGACGGCTTCTACCGCGACCGGGTAGCCATAGGTCTTGCCATCGACGGTCATGGCATCCCAGGCGAATTGCTCGAACTTGGCCTTGGTGGCGGTATTCGGGGTCACGGGAACCAGCAGACCGGACTTGACCCACTCACCGTAACGGTCGTGAGCCCAGAAGAAGATGTCCGGGCCGTTGCCGGTGGCGGCGGCTTGCTGGAATTTGACTTCAACCTGATCCGGGTGGGCGACGGTGACCTTGATGCCGGTTTCGGCTTCAAACTTCTTGCCGACTTCGGCCAGGCCGTTGTAGCCCTTGTCACCGTTGATCCAGATGGTCAGCTGACCTTCATCAATGGCAGCAGTGGCAGAGCAGGCCACGCCCAGGGTAGCCAGACCGATCAGGGATGACAGCAATTTCTTTTTCATGAGCCTTTCCTTGTATTAGTTCCGCGCTGTAAGAGCATTGTGTGCAGATGCATATTATCCCAAGCAGTCAATGCCTCACATGACACGCCTCGCATTTTTGAAATGCAATTACGTATTTTCTTCCAGAAAGTTATGAAAACATTTTCTTATTTCAGCGACTTAGGAAGGGATATCCCCATATTTTTGCCAAGATATGGAAATTAAATTACAGAAAGGAAATCAATTTACGTCATTGAAAGGGATTTCATCCCACTGAAAACCCTTTCATTCCCGGTATTTTGTTCAATGTGTTAACAAAAGTACTGAGGTGGTTTCCATCTACATCACCCCCTTAAATAAAAAGGCACCGGAGCGGACTCCGGTGCCTTTTTGCAAGAAATGACGGCTGGATCACATTACGACTGGCGCAGCAATTGATCCTTGAGATTGGGCGGGACTCCCCTGATGGTCAGGGTGTCGGTCTGGGGATCGTAAAAGACCCGGCTGTTGAGCAACTTCTGCTCGAAGCTCAGGGTCAGGCCGCCACCGGAGCCCACAAACTTGGTCAAGCCCCGCAGGGTGGAACGGTCCGCCGGGAAGCGCTCCTCCAACTCGTACTCCTGACCGATGAAGCTGTAAAAATCGAGGTCCCCATCACCGGGCAATTCCGCCGACAGCTCCTTGATCTCGATCTCCTCGCCGGCGCTGGCCTGCTCGGTGCAATATTTGAAGACCTGCTTCTTGTAGTCATTACGCTCGGCCGGTTCGAGTTGGCGGCTGTCGCAGTAATCGTCCACCGCCTGCAGCAACCCCTTGTTCTGGAGCTTGGCATCCATGCCCTCCCGGGCCCCCAGCAGATCCATGAAGAAATCCCCCAGCTTGCGACCGACCCGGCCCTTGCTGAAGGTGATATAACGACGCGAATCCCCCTGGGTTTTCCACTCGGTGAGATCGATGCGGGCCACCAGATTGAGTTTGCCGATATCCAGGTACTGGATGTGGCGCAGCTCCAGCGCCTCGCTCACGGTGACGCTCTCCTTGCCTTCCAGCAGGGCGATCATCAGGTAATCCACCCCCACATAGTTGTACTTGGCAATCAGCAACACCCCCTGCTCGTCCAGAGCATGCTCCACCAGCTGCTTGACCAGCATCTGGGTCAGGTTGACGGAAAAGGGGACGAACTCGGTCTGCTCCGCCAGCAGCTGCTCCAGGGCGATGCGAAAGGCGGGGGAAGGCTGCTTGGGGGCGTCTTCCCCCTCCGCCAGCTCGGCGACGGCGGCCTCGGGATCGGCGAAGAAGCCAAAGCCCTTTCCCCCCTTGCCGTTGTAGATGCGATGCAGCTCCGCCATCAGCCCTTGTACCGCCTCGTCGGCAGGCAGGGTCTGGCTGCGGGTATCGGCGTGGGGCTGGCCATCGTTGCCCGCCCGCAGGGAGTGAAGAATGATCTTGTCGATATCGAGACTCATGTCACAAAGCCATAGTGTTAGCCGAAAGGGTGAAGTATTATAAGGCGCTTTGAACCGAGGTGAACCCAAGATTATGCCCATCGTATCAAAGTACAATAACGAGCAGTTTGACGCCCTGATGAACGACCTGATCACCGCCCTGGAGAAACACAAGGCACCGGTGGATCTCAGTCTGATGGTCCTTGGCAACCTGACCACCAACATCATCAACGGCATGGCCCCGGCCCAGCGCCAGGCGATCACCGAGAAGTTCATCCAGGCACTCACCGCCTCGGTGGGCCATCGCCACGATGCGCACTGAGTTTCTTCGCATTCTTTGATGTTTTTCAAGCAGATGGATCATTATGGTCGAAACCGGCAACCCCTATCGCGATAATGTCTCTCGCCTGATCACCTGGGGGCATTGGTTCTCCTTCTTCAACATCATCCTGGCCATGCTGATCTCGACCCGTTACCTGGGCGCCATCAGCTGGCCGTCGACCACGCTCGGCGTGACCTATCTCGTCATCAGCTGGATAGGTCATTTCTCGTTCCTGAGCTTCGTCACCTATCTGCTGACCATCTTCCCCTTGAGCTTCATCCTGCCCAGGGAGAAGCCGCTGCGCTTCATTTCATCCATCATCGCCACCCTGGCGCTGGTGCTGCTGCTTATCGACACCCAGGTGTTCCAGCTGTTCAAGTTCCACTTGAATGGCCAGGTGTGGCAACTGCTGCTGGATCAGGCGCAGACCGAAGAGGGCTCTATCTGGAGCATCATCTTCGTGGCGGTGCCCGCCATCTTCCTGCTGCAACTGCTGCTGTCGGCCTATGTGTGGCGCAAGATCAACAAGCGCAAACGCCGCCAGTACGGCAATCAGGTGGGGCTGGCCCTGCTGGTCTGCTTCATCCTGACCCATCTGGTCAACAGCTGGGCGGATGCGACCCTGTATCAACCCATCACCATGCAGCGCGCCAACTTCCCCCTCTCCTACCCCATGACCGCCAGGAGCTTCCTGGCCAAGCATGGCTGGCTCGACCTCGAGCAGTATGAGAAGAAGGCCGAAGATCAGGGAAGCGCTGAGCACCGTCTGCTCTATCCCTTGCGCCCCCTCAGCGTGAGTGCACCCAGCGATCACAAGAACCTGCTGGTGGTGGTGGTCGACTCCCTGCGAGCCGACATGCTCAACAACATCAACATGCCCAATCTGCAACGCTACGCGGACAACCACTTCAATTTCCGCCAGCACATGAGTGGTGGCAATGATGAAGCCATGGGGATGTTCAGCCTCTTCTACGGGCTGCCCGGCCACTATTACGGGGACATCCGGGCCGACAAGCGCCCCCCCGTGCTGTTCGACGAGATGCTGCGCCAGGACTACCAGTTCGGCCTGTTCGGTGCACTGGAAGATGCCAAGCAGTATCGCCAGAGTCTGCTTGCAGGTCTGCGCAAGCAAGTCTTCGTCTCCCGCCAGACCGATGACCGCAGGCTCATCGACGACTGGCAGCAGTGGCTTGGCACGCGCACCGCGGACAGACCCTGGTTCTCTCTGGTCTATCTCTCTAGCCCGGGAGATTATCAGGTGCCCGCCAGCATCAAGGGCCCTTTCCAGCCCGAGTTGACCCGCTTCAACCCGGCCACTGCCTATCGGCCCGAGAACCTGCAGAAGCTGGAGAACCGCTACAAGAACGCGGTCTTCTATACCGATCAACTGCTGGAGCAGATGCTGACCCAACTGCAATTGCAGGGGCTTGATGATCAGACCATCGTCGTGATCACCTCCAACCACGGTCAGGAGTTCAACGAGACCCAGAGCAACAGCTGGGGCTATGGCAGCAATTACTCGACCTATCAGGTGCAGGTCCCCCTGGTGCTGGCCTGGCCTGGTGCCGAACCTGCGCCCCAGGCGCAGGCGAGCAGCCACCTGGATCTGGTACCGACCCTGATGAAGAACATGCTGGGTGTACGCAACCCCTATCGTGACTACAGCACGGGGCGAAACCTGTTCGAAGCCAGTACACGCACCTGGCTGCTGGCGGGGGATCAGAATGACTTCGCCATCTATCAGGGCAACACCATCACCCAGTTCAACAAGCAGGGGGACTTCGAGCTGCTGGACCGCGACACCTATCGCCCTATCAAGCACGGCACCCCGGACATGGGCACCCTGATCCAGGTGATGAACGAGCTCAATCGCTTCTATCGCGCCCCCTGATCAGCGCCAGAACACTTCCTTGAGCCCGCCCCTATGGCGGGCTTTTTCTTGTCCGCACCACGCCCGTCCTCCTGTTTCCCATGGCGTCATTCGCAAACGTATACCACTACCTTACTGATTTATCTCTCAAAAAACTCAATTCGATCAATATCATAAAAACAAAATGATAATGATTGTCATTTATTGATCTGCTTGACTCCCTCTGCAATAATCCGCGCCCTCAGGCTCAAATAATAATTATTCTCAAATATGAAAATTCGACTTCTTCACTACTGGCCCATGCTGCTGTCCGGTACGGCGCTGGCTGCCAGCGATCCCGCCGGGGTCGACACAACGGACATGCCCCCCGAACTCAAGGGGCGGGAAACCATCGTGGTCAAGGGACAGCGCATCGAGCAGAAGCTCTCCGACGTGTCCGGTTCCATCACCGTCATCACGGAAGAGGATCTGGATCGCCAGGTTGCCACCGAGCTCACCGATGTGTTCAAGAACGAACCCGGCGTCTCGGTGACCGGCTCCGCCGGCCGCCCCCAGAACATCATCATCCGCGGCATGGGCGGCAACCGGGTGCTCATCATCAAGGACGGGGTGCGGGTCAGCGACGGCTTTGGCGCCGACGACCTCAACGACAAGGTGGGGCGCTTCAGCTTCGATCTCGACGATGTCAAACAGATAGAGGTGGCCAAGGGAGCCGGTTCCTCCCTCCATGGCTCCGATGCCATCGGCGGCACCATCGTCATCAGCACCAAGCAGCCGGAAGATTACCTTCAGGGCCAGGATGCCTATCTCAGCAGCAAGGTGCTGCACGATGGCAGCAGTGACAAGCAGAAGCTGAGCGCCACCGGCGCCGCCCGGATACGGGATACCGAACACCTGCTGCGCCTCTCCGGCTGGCAGGGACATGAGACCGCCAACTACGACGAGAGCCGCATCCCGGCGGATCTGGATGGCCTCAGCGCCTCCACCAACTCTCGCATCCAGCTGAACGAACATCATCTGCTGCGCCTCGAACTCGACTACTTCGAGGACAACGCCGAGCGGGATCAGGGGCCGCGCGAAGTGCCCCAGCCCGATGGCAAGTGGCAGGTGCGCCAGTACCACGAGCAGGGCAGCCAACGCACCCAGGGGGGCAAGCTGGCCTGGGAAGCGAGAAACCTCGACACAATACTGGCTGACAGCCTCACCTGGAGTGCCTACGGCAATCACTCGAAAAACACCGCCAACAAGCGCAGCCTGCTGCAAAACGATCTGCTGAGCGGTTATCCGCGCTATCGCAGCGAACGGGAACTCGCCACCTTCACCGAAGACAGGATTGGTACCGAGCTGGATGTGCGCCGGGATCTCGCCACCGGCCCTCTCGCCCATCAGCTCAGTTACGGCATTGAGCTCGAGCGCACCACCCACGAGCGGCCGGTGGAGAAGCTGAGTCTGGAGGCCGGCATTCCCCAACCCGGCCAGTCCGCCCCCTTCAGCCGCGCCCGTACCGACAGGGCCGGGGTCTGGCTCGGCGACGTGGCCAGCCTGGGCCAGTGGCAGTTCACCCCCACCCTGCGCATGGATCACCAGTGGCTCACGCCGCTGGACGGCAGCCACGACAGCAACCACAGCTGGCACCTCTCCCCGAGCCTGGCCACCAGCTACCGCTTCAACGACCAGTGGCGCAGCTGGCTCAGCTATGCCAACGGGTTCCGGGCACCTTCCTACGACAAGGTGTACGGCAACATCCCCCACTACTTCGCTCTGCCACCCTTCGAGATCATCGCCAACACAGGGCTCAAGGAGGAGACCAGCCACAGCATCGAGTGGGGACTGAGTGGCGAGGGGGACAACTGGAGCATCAAGCCAGCGCTCTTCTACAACCGCTACTACAACTTCATCGACTGGCGCGAGGTGGGGCTGCGCCTGAGCGATGGCGTCATCCTGCGCCAATATCGCAACGTCGCCAAGGCCGAAACCTGGGGGGCCGAACTCGCCGCCAGCTACTGGCTGACCCAGGAGTGGGAGCTCGCCACCAAGCTCGGCTGGGTCGATGGCGAGGACAACAAAGGTGAAGCGCTGCGCACCCTGACGCCCCTCGAGGGCAACACCCGTCTGAGCTATCAGGCCAATGAGTGGAGTCTGGGCATTCAGGCGGACTATGCCGCCGCCATGAACCGGGTGCCCACCTGCGGCAACAGCCTGACCGGCCGCCAGGGGGACTGCCTCGAAAGTGCCGGCTGGCTCAGTTTCGCCCTGACGGCCGACTGGCTGGTCACCGACGCCCTCAAGGTCAACCTCAAGCTCGACAACCTGTTCGACACCCGCTACACCCGCTATCAGGATGTGGCCGGGCTGGAAGCCGGGACCGATGCTTCCCTCTTCACCCAGAGCGGCCGCACCCTGAGTGCCAGCCTGCGCTACACCTTCGTGGGGATCTGATGCACAGCCTATTGATCCTGGCCAGCCTGCTGGCCACGCCGGTCCCCGCCTCTCCCCTGCCTGAGGCAACCCTGGAGGCCGCGCCCCTCATCCCCGAGCGCCCGCAACTGATGAAGGGGGAGATAGCCCGCCTCGATCCCTATGGTGGCTGGCGTGACGACAGCCGCCAGGATCCCGCCCTCCTGACGCTGCTGCGCGAGCAGAACCGCTGGACCGAGCGGCAGCTCGCCGACCAGGTGCCACTGGTGCAGCGCCTGCAGACGGAGTGGCAGGGCCGGGAGCGGGGCGAACCCGTGCCTGACGACTGGCTTAGCCAGGCTGGCAGCCAGTGGCGCATGGAGGCGGACGGTAGCCTGTGGCAACGCAGCGACGCCAATGCCGCCCCCCGAAAGCGGCTGGCTCCCCGCCAACCTGCGGAGGGGTATTACGAGCTCGCTGCCTGGGCCCTTCACCCGGACGGGCAACTGCTTGCCCTGGCCGAAGACCGCAGGGGAGATCGGGACTACCGCATCACCCTGCTGGATCTGGCGAGTGGCGAGACACTGGTCTCTTTGCCTCACCGCGCCGGCGATCTGCTCTGGAGTCTGGATGGCAAGACCCTCTACACCCTCGCCAACGAGCGCCAGACCCTGCGCCCCTGGCAACTGCTGGCCTGGCAGGATGGCAAGGAGACCCTGGTGTATGAGGAGCGCGATCCCGCCTGGCTGCTCGGCCTCTATCGCACCACGGATCGCCGCCACCTGGTGCTGCAAAGCAACAACCACGACAGTTCGGAGCAATACCTGCTGGACGCGGGTCGGGCCGACCTGATCAAGGGGCGCGAGCGCGGCCTCGAATACTACCTGGATACCCTGGGGGACAGGGTGCTGCTCAAGAGCAACCGGGACGGCGCCCTCGGCCTCTATCAGGTGGCCGACTTGAGCCTGGTGGCGAAGGGAGAGTGGCAACGGCTCTGGTCCGGCGAGGGCCGGGAACTCGAGAAGTGGCGCCTCTTTGCCCGGCACACCGTGCTGCAATACCGCAAGGAAGGGGATGACTGGCTCGATGTGCTGGACGCCAAAGGTGCGTTGACCCACAGCCTGCCGCTCACCGATGGCGCAGGCACGGCCTGGATCCAGGGCAGCCAGGAACCGGCCAGCGACAAGGTGCTCATTCGCCGCCAGGGGATGGCCGAGCCACCTCACCAGCGCTGGCTGGATCTCGCCTCCGGCGCCTGGGAGGGGACACCTGAGAGCAGGGGCACCTCCCCCTATCAGAGCGAGCGGCGCTGGATCGCGGGCAAGGACGGGGTCAAGGTGCCTGTCTCCCTGGTCTGGCGCAAGGGCATTACCCACCCCAGGGCACTGCTGCTCTACGGCTATGGGGCCTACGGCACCCCCATGCGCCCCTACTACCAGCCCCGGGTGCTGAGCCTGCTGGATCGCGGCTTCGTCTACGCCATCGCCCATGTGCGCGGGGGCGGTCTGCTCGGCGAATCCTGGTACCGGGAGGGTCGTGGCCGTGACAAACAGCACAGCGTGGATGATTTTCTCGCCGTGGCCGATGCCCTGGCACGGGATCCCGCCATCGATCCCGCCCGGCTGTTTGCCATGGGTGGCAGCGCCGGCGGCCTGCTGGTGGCTGCGGCACTCAACCAGGCGCCCACCCGTTTCGCCGGGGCCGTGCTGCAAGTTCCCTTCGTCGACCTGCTGGGCACCATGCAGGATCCCGAGCTGCCCCTCACCCGGCAGGAGTACGCCGAGTGGGGCAATCCGGCCATCCCGGGTGACTATGCCGCGATGCGCCGCCTGAGCCCCTACGACAACCTGCACAAGGCCCCTTATCCCTCCGTCTATGTGACGGGCGGCCTGCACGACAGTCAGGTGCCCTACTGGGAACCCCTCAAGTGGATAGCCCGCCTGCGATCCCATAGCACGGGAACAGGCCCCTATCTGCTGCGCACCGAACTCGACGGCGGCCACCTGGGCGCCCCCCGAACGGCGGCGCTGCGTGCGGCGCAGGAGTTTGCCTTCCTGCTCACCCTGGCGGGCGTCAACCACTGACCCCTTGTCCTCTTTTTCTGGAGTGAACCATGAAACCCTCTTCCCTAGCCCTCTGGCTGGCGGCAACCCTGATCTCATCGCCGCTGCTGGCGGCCGATCTGCAGTTTGTCGATGAACAACCCCTGACCACGACGCCGAAGCGCTGGCTCGAGCAGCGCCTCGGTGTGCTCCTCGCCCCCGATTACGACAGGGCCAGCCTGCTCGGCCACCATTACAGCTTTCGCCAGCTGGTGAACGGCCTGCCGGTGGCCGCCACCCAGGCCGCCGTCAGTGTCGACGGGGACGGCCGCCCCTGGCGCCTCTATCACAACCTGCGCCCCTTGCAGAGCACAGCGCCCGGCTGCGATGCCAGCGGCACCCTGGATCCCCTGCTCGCCACCCTGCGCACCGACGGCAACCAGATAGAGACGCTGGGACCGGTCGAAGCCTGGTACTGGCGAGACGGCGATACCCTGGTGCCAGCCCTGCGCCAGCGGGTGCGCGAGCACAAGGCAGGCAATGCCAAGGCCAGCCAGGTGCAGCTGTTTGCCCGTTGCGACGGGGAGCAGGAGCTTGGCCGTCTCGGGGATCAGGCAACTACCCGCCCTCTGCATGTCGCCGACGCAGGCGATCAGCAGGTTCAGGCCCGGGTGTTCGACCCCGATCCCCGCACCCGCCTGCAGGACGCCAGCCTGGTCTGGCACGACGCGCTGGTGCTGGCAGAGGCCGCCTACCAGGATCCGGTTCCCCTGCCGGTGAGCCTACAAGCCGGGCAGTATCGCCTGAGCGGCCCCCATGCCAGGGTGGTGGATGTCATGGCCCCCGAATCGGCCCCCTACAGCAGCAGTGACGTGCAGGGTTTTCGCCTGACCCGTGACGATCGCGGCTTTGCGGACATCAACGCCTACTACCATCTGGATCTCGCCCAGCGCCACCTCAAGGCGCTCGGCTTCACCGATCTCATCCCCGGAGCGCTCGACATCGACACGGACGCGGGCTATCAGGACAACTCCCTCTACGATCCGTTCGAACGCAGGCTGGAGCTGGGTCGCAGCGGCGTGCCCGATGCCGAGGATCCCATGGTCATCTGGCACGAGTTCGGCCACGGGGTACAGCACCACATCCTGCCGGATCTCGGGGAAGAGGGTGACTGGGGAGCCATCGGCGAGGGCTTTGGCGACTACCTGGCCGCCAGTCATCGCCAGCGCAGCGAAGCCGGTCGCCAGTTCGAACCCGCCATGGTGTTCAACTGGGATGCCCGCTTCACCGACCGCACCCCGCGCCAGCTCGACGATCTGCGCGCCCGCTACCATCCGGACTACCGCTACCCCGCCCACCGCACCATCAACGGCAGCAACGGGGATCAGCTCTGGGGCACCCCGCTGTTCCAGGCCCTGCTGACGGCGGTGGCCGAGCACGGCGAGGCGGCTAGGGACGAGTTTGATCGCGTCATCATCGAATCCCACTTCGGCCTAGGGCCGGCCATTCGCATGCCGCAACTGGCCCGGATCACCGTGGATACCGCCGCCCGTCTCTACCCGACGCGAGCCTATGCCCGTCTGCTTGAGCAGGCATTTCGTCAGCACGGGCTGCTGCAAGCTCCCGTCTATATCGCCCTCGCCGAGGGGAGCGCCATCCCGCTGGGGCAGCGCCAGTCGGTGCAGCTGACCCTCAGCAACCCGGGCAAAGGGGAAGTGACCCTCAACGAGCTGGCCCTCACCCTGCCAACCGGGTTGCAGGCCGATCCTGACAACTGGCAACTGGCAACCAGCAACCCTGGCCGCCGGTGCCAGCATGACCACCACCCTGCGCCTGCTGGCCCAGAGCCCGCTCGCCTGCGGCGACGAGGCGAGCCTCTCGGTGAATCTCGCCATGAGCGGTACCAGCCCCACCGAGCGCCAGTGGCAGCAATCCCTGACCCTGCCCATCGGCACCCCCGTCATCAGCCGGGCCAGTGGTCGGTCACAGCGACTGAACGATGCCCAGAGCGAGGAGGTGCGCGGCTTGAGCGAAACCAGCCTACTGCTGGAGAAGAGCGATGCCCGTGTGAGCGACAGGCTGCAACTGAGCCTGGATCTGCAGCACGAGGCGCTGGATGAGCTGGAGATCTGGCTCAGCTCCCCCGCCGGCACCCGGGTCCAGATCTGGGACAAGGGTTACAGCCCCCTGCCGAGCCTGAAAGGGGTCTTCCCCACCGAGTTGCAGTCCCTGCAACCCTTCAGCGCCTTCGAAGGAGAACCCCTGGCCGGTCGCTGGACCCTGGAGGTGGTGGACAGCAAACCGGGCAATCAGGGTCTCCTGAACGGATGGAGCATCAGCCAGCGTACCGGCGCCCAGTGCGGCAACACCGTGCCCGTGCCGGATGACGGCATCATCCGCTTCGATACCTCGGACAGCAGTGGCGGGGGGACCTTCTCCCTGCTCTGGCTGCTGCCGCTGGCCCTGTGGCGCCGTCTGCGTCGCCTCTGACTCTCCCTATATAAAGAAGAGAGGGGCCAAGGCCCCTCCAAGGACACACCATGACCATGAGAATGACCCCGATCGTCTGCCTGCTGGCCCCCCTGCTCAGCGCCTGTGGCGGCGGTTCGGACGAGGCTCCCCTGACCGCGCCGGACTACCGCCTGACGGTCAGCCTGCCCGCTGCGGGCACCCTGTGCATCAACCTGAACCAGAACGACGGCTGCGAAGCCAATGAGCCCGCCGTCAGCGGCGAGGCCGGTGCCCACACTCTGACCCGGCGCCGCCCTGATCTGCTCACCACTCCCCTGCTGTTCATTCCGGCGGATCCCGCCGCCCTGCCCCTGGCCCACCCGGCGGTGCGTCAGGACAACCAGCACCTCACCCCCAGCCCCCTCAGCACCCTGCTGCAGACGCGTATCTCGGACGGGCTGCCACCGGCTCAGGCCCTGACGGACGTGCTGTTCGCCCTGGCGCCCCTTCACCCCGGCCCAGATCTGGCGGCCCTAGCGCAGCTGGGCGACTTCAACCGCGCCCTCGCCGAGCTGGCCCTCGCCGCCTTCGATGACGAGGCCACCCTGCCCGCCAGCGAACGCCGCCAGCAGATCTGGCAAGGCCTTGTCACCCTGCTGCCCGAGCTCGCCCGGCACTTTGCCGCAAGCCCCGAGCTACTGAGCCAGCAGGCCAGACTCGCCGCCGTGCTGATGCAGCAGCAACCCCGGGCGTTGGTGACCGCCAGCGGCGTCACCACCTACACGGACGGGGTGGATTATCTGCTCACCCAGGAGCCTGCGGATCACCCGGGCCAGGAGGCGAGCCTGGACCAGGCGCCCCTGCGCTATCGCAAGCTGGATGGCAAGGGGCAGCCCCTGGCGGACAACGCCCCCAACTGGGAGTGCGTGGAGGATCTCAATACCGGCCTCGTCTGGGAGAAGAAGCTGGCGGATCCGGACAGTCCGCGGGATCTGCACAAAGTCTTCGCCTGGGAGTTTGGCAACTATCACCCCAGTCAGGCGGAGCTGGATTATGCCTGCCCCGAGGGGGAAGCTATCTGCTCCACCGAGCAGTATCGCCAATGGCTCAATGGACAACGACTCTGCGGCATAGGGCACTGGCGCCTGCCCACGGCCCAGGAGCTAGGCAGCCTGCAACACTACGGCTCCCTCGCCCGCCAGGATGGCCAGCTCGTCACCCTGGATGTGCGCTACTTCCCCGACGTCGGTCCCTCGAGCGGCGACTTCGATGGCAGCTACTGGACCCAGACCCTGACCCCATCCCGGCGCCTCGAGAGCGTCCCCATCGCCGTCATCAGCCCTCAGTTCCTGGGGGAGGATGCGGGCACCGATTACCCCTATGGCGTCCAGAACGAAAATGAAATCAATGCCATACAACTGCGCCTTGTGGCCGAGGTAACCCGATGAACAAGTATCTTCTGACCCTGCTGCTCACCCTGTGCAGCCCCCTGGCACTGGCCATCGCCATCTGCGACGACGCCCTGTCCCGTACCAGTCCCACCGCCCGTTTCCAGGATCACGGCAACGGCACCGTCACCGACAGGGGCACCGGTCTGACCTGGATGCGCTGCCAGCTCGGCCAGACCTGGCGCAACCAGAGCTGCGAGGGGGAACCCACCCGCCTCTACTGGCAACAGGCACTGCAGACGGCGGAACGGATCCGTACCGAACCCAGCCATGCCCTGTATGGGTTTGGTGGTCATCACGACTGGCGCCTGCCCACCATCAAGGAGCTCGCCAGCATTCTGGAGTCCGCCTGTTACAAACCGGCATTGAACGAAACCATCTTCCCCCGCGCCATGGCCGGGGATGGCAAGGAGGTGAACGACGGCTATGTCTATCTCTGGTCCTCCACCCCGGTGCCGGCCCTTCAGGGCGTCGCCTACCTGGACATCACCAGCGGCTCCGTCGCCCAGCGCGCCCCCCGCGCCTGGGCGAAACAGGTTCTGCTGGTGAAGTGACAGCCTGGCCATGGGGGCCACCCGGTCCCCTGTTTGACACGAGGCAAGAAGCGCCAGGGTGACCCTGGCCGTCAAAAAAGCATCAAATTGCGTCATGTGATGCCTGTTCAGGGCGGTTTTGCACGCCGCAGCGCTGGCATGAAACCGGCAGAGCGGTTAGTCTAGCGGCGTTGAACCAATCCCAAGAGGTACAGATGAAAACCGTGTTGCGTTTTAGCCTGCTGGGCGCCTTGTTATTGGGTGGCCATGCCTTCGCCGCCGAACCGAAAAAATTTGATATCAGCATGTTCCCCGCTGCCGAAGTGAACCAGGAACGTGTCGTGATCCGTCTGCCGGAAGTCGAGAACGAAGCCGACATGATGGTCGAGCTGCAAGTCGGCAAGAAGATGCTGGTCGACTGCAACCTGCCCCGCTTCGCGGGCAATCTGGAACAGCACAGCGTCAAGGGCTGGGGTTACAACTACCTGACCCTGGGCCAGGTCACCGGCCCCGTCAGCACCCTGATGGCCTGCCCGGACGGCCAGAAAAAAGAGAGTTTCGTCCAGATCTACGGTCAGGGCTTCTTCGTGAACTACAACTCCAAGCTGCCCTTCGTCATCTATGTGCCCCAGGAGTACGAGGTGCGCTATCGTCTGTGGCGTGCCGACAACCTGGCACAGCCAGCCATGATTGAGTGAGTGCCGCGCACTCGGGTTCAGCTCAGTCACGATGACAAAAAGGCGCCATACGGCGCCTTATTTTTAGCTTCCGAGCCCGTTTTTGAGCGGTTTTCCCTGTACAAAATCTGACATAACTCCACTATTTTTCAGGCTTTTTTGTGCAGCGCACCGCAAAATGCCCCCTCGGGATGCGACAAACCCTGTTCGATAAAAGATATTTATTAACATAGTAAGAAAATTGATTTTGCACTCTGCGACGGCCTGATGATACTTGCCCGCAAAGGTCAAACTAACCAGAACAAGAGCACTATGAGCTTCGAATCAGACAAGCGTTTCAACGACTTCAAACATTTTCCCCGTGGCCTGCGTCGCAGTGGCGAATTCACCGTGGCCGAAGCGGACAGTCTGGAAAAATATGGCACCGTGATGCTGGCGCTCTATCAGGGCAACCTGGCCCCGCGCGATGACGTAGAAAGTGCCTTTATCGAACAGGTCAAATCCGGCGCAGCCGGCAACAACCCCCACGCCAAGGTGTGGTTCAAATACCTGAAGGTGATTGGTCCCAAGCGCGTGCACCGTCTGTGCACCGTCGCAGGCGGCGCCAATGAAGATGCGGGTGGCAGCTTTGAAGGCGGCGGTGGCGGCAGCGACGAGTCCCTCGATTAATGGATACCGAGCTGCTTCGGACCTTCATCGAGGTCAGCAAGACCCGGCACTTTGGCCGGGCGGCTGAAAATCTCTACCTGACCCAGTCGGCGGTGAGCTTCCGGATCCGCCAGCTCGAGCAGCAACTCGGGGTCAGCCTGTTTGCCCGTCATCGCAACAACATCCGCCTGACTGCCTCCGGTGAGCGTCTGCTGCCCTACGCAGACGCCATTCTGCATACTTTGGGGCGCGCCAAGCAGGACGTGGCCCTCTCCCCCGGTTTCAGCCAGCAGCTTGCCATCGGCGCCCCCGCCGTCTTCTGGGAGCTCGACTTCAACGACTGGCTGAACCATGTCTATGCCCTGGCCCCCGGCCTCGCGGTGCGCCTCGAAACCGCCTCCCGCGAGCACCTCTGTCGCCAGTTGCTGGAGCGCTCCCTCGATCTGGCCCTGCTCTCCGAGCCGACCAAGATCGACGAGATTGCCCTGCACCCCATCGGCGAGCTGGTGTTCGAACTGGTGAGCCGGGAGCCAGCCGCAAACGCCGACAGCCTGATGCAGATGCCCCACATTCATCTCGACTGGGGCACCAGCTTCGAACCGCCATCGAGCCGGTTGCAGAGCCTGCAGAAGACCCCAGTTCTGCATTCGAGCTCCGCCAGCATGGCCCTGCAATTCGTGCTGGCCAACGGCGGCGCCGCCTACCTGCCAAGGCGCATGGTGAGCCCCTTCCTGGAGCAGGGGCAGCTTCATCTGGTGGAAGGGGGCCAATCCCTTAGCCGCCCGCTCTACCTCGCCTATCTGGAGAAATCCGACCGCCGGGAGCTGATCGATCAGCTGCTGACCCTGCCGCTGGGCTGGCATGACGCCGACTTGCGTCAACCGCCTGCCGAATGAAACAGGGCGATTTCACGCCCAGACCTGTGTTTTCATCTACCCTGGTTATCGGTGCAGCACAAACAACATGAAAAAGGGGCCATCAGGCCCCTTTTATATGGATGTCTTTGTGCATCAGCCGTGATGGCGACGGTCGTTGGCCTGCGCCAGCAGGGTGCGGCTCTCGCGCAGGAACTCCTCCGCCCGCTCGCCGAAGAAGCCGGAGACCTGGCTGAAGGCCTCGATGAAGCCCTCTCTGTCGCCCCGCTCCAGCAGGTCCAGCGCCTCGCCGAAGTTCTGGTAGTAGCGGCGGATCATCGCGAGGTTCTGGGGCGACGACAATATGATGTCGGCGTAGAGATGGGGATCCTGGGCAAACAGCCGTCCCACCATGGCCAGCTCCAGCCGGTAGATGGGAGAGCTTAAGGCAAGAAGACGGTCGATGTTGGCCTGCTCCCGGGAGAGATGCCAGCCGTAGGCGAAGGTGGCAAAGTGGCGCAGCGCCTGAATGAAGGTCATTGCCTCGTCGTGGGCCCTGGCCTCCACCTGCTGCAAACGCGCCCCCCAGATGGTCATCTGCTCCAGCAGCCACTGGCTGGCGGCGGGCTCGCGCCCCTGACAGCAGACGATCACCTGCTTGGCGAGGCTCGCCACGTCCGGCCCGAACATGGGGTGCAGCCCCAGCACCGGCCCCTGGTGTACCGCCAGCATATGGGCAAGCGGTTCACTCTTGACGCTGGTCACGTCCACCAGCAGGCAGTTCTCAGGCAGGTTGCCGAGCCGGTCGATCACCTGGCAGGTGACGTCGATGGGCACCGCCACCATCACCAGCCCGGCGCCGTGCAGGATCTCGTCGGCGCGCGGCCAATCGGCCTGACCCAGGGTTTCGACCCGGTAGCCCGAGAGGCTGAACAGGTTGCCGAACAGGCGGCCAAGCTGCCCCTGGCCACCGATGATCACCACCTTGCCGAGCTCAGGCTTCATGCACTTGAAGTGGTGCTCCTTGTCGCTGGCGGACTCCAGAATATAGGACTCGCGCATCACCCGGCGCAGCACATCCTCGATAAGGTCCCCCGGCACCCCCAGTGCCTCGGCCTCGGCGCGGCGGCGGGCCAGCATGCTCGCCTCCCGATCCGGCGCGTAGATGGGCAGGCCGTGCCGGCTTTTCACTTCCCCCACTTCCCCCACCAGGGCGAGACGGGCGGCCAGCAGATCAATCAGCTGCTTGTCCACCGCATCTATCTTGTCCCTGAGGGCATTCAACTCTTCCGCCATGTCCAGTCCCTGCTGGCGCCGCCCGCAGCGACGCCCTGTCATTCAAGAGGCAACAAGGTATCACTGCGTGGGCAGTGATACCTCGATGGTTCAATCAGTTATAACAAGATACCACGGCTTATGCCGATGTTCTGGCCAAAAGTGGTGCCGCCAGCTGGCTGTGGCAGCGGGCCAGCAGCGCATCCGTGGTCTCCCAGTCGATGCAGGCATCGGTGATGGAGACGCCGTAGCGCATCTCGCACTTGGGCTGCTCGCTGGACTGGTTGCCTTCGAACAGGTTGGATTCGAGCATCACCCCGATGATGGAGCGGTTGCCCTCCTGGATCTGGTGAATGACGTTGTCGGCCACCTTGGGCTGCAGCCGGTGATCCTTGCTGGAGTTGCCGTGGCTGCAATCCACCACCAGACCGGGCAGCAGGCCCGCCTTCTCCAGCGCCTCTTCCGCCAGCGACACATTGACCGAGTCGTAGTTCGGGTGCTTGCCGCCGCGCAGGATCACGTGGCCGTCCGGGTTGCCCTGGGTCTGCAGCAGCGCGACCTGGCCCTGCTGGTTGATCCCCATGAAGGCGTGGGGGCTGGAAGCTGCCTGCAGCGCATTGATGGCGGTGCCGAGGTTGCCGTCGGTGCCGTTCTTGAAGCCAACCGGCATGGAGAGGCCGGAGGCCATCTCCCTGTGGGTCTGGGATTCGGTGGTGCGGGCACCGATGGCCGACCAGGAGAAGAGCTCCGCCAGGTATTGCGGGCTGATGGGGTCGAGCGCCTCGGTCGCCAGCGGCAACTCCAGCTCGGCCAGCCAGCAGAGCAGCTCGCGGGCGCGGTGCAGACCCAGCTCCACGTCAAAGGTGCCGTCCAGGTTCGGATCGTTGATAAAGCCCTTCCAGCCGACCGTGGTGCGCGGCTTCTCAAAGTAGACCCGCATGACAATGTAGAGAGAGTCCTGATAGGCGTCATGCAGCGCTTTGAGTCTGGTTGCGTACTCTTTGGCGGCGTCCATGTCGTGGATGGAGCAGGGACCACAGATCACCAGCAAGCGGTGATCGCGACGGTGGATGATGTCGGCGATGGTATTGCGGGCCCCTTGCACGAATGCCAGCGCGCGATCGGAGATGGGCAGTTTCTCCTTGAGCTGGGCAGGCGTGATCATCACTTGTTCGGACTGGATATGGATGTTGTTCAGGGGATCTCTTTGCATCTTCTCATTCTCTCTACTGTTTCAAGCCAAGGGCACTGACTGTTCATTTTTGTTTACACAAGTCAGTGCTTTGTTACGCAACCGCCCCCACCTTACCAAGGAAAAACAAACAATCAAGTGAAACTAGCGTATTTGCACGCTGACAGATGGATAAATGACCAAGAATGCAGAGTGAAACAACTCAAAAGTAGCGACGCGCGAGGCCAAATTAGCCCCAAATTGTAAACATTTAATTACATCCGTCCATTTCAATATCATCTCTCTGCCCCCTCTCATGGCCCCTCATCCCGGCGATGACCCCGGGCACAAAAAAGCGGGGCACCTGGCCCCGCTTGCATTCCCGTGTTGCTCTTCTTTTATTATTTGCCGTGGGCCTTGATAGCCTCGACCGCCTTGTCGGGAAAGTCGCTGAATACCCCATCCACATCGGCCTGGTAGAGGAAGATGTTGAGCAGGTCGGTGAAGTCTTTCGCATAGGCCGGGATCTGCCCCTCATCCTGACGGAAGGTATAAGGATGCACCTTGAGACCGGCCGCGTGGGCCTCTTTCACCATGCCGGTGAAGACCGGCTTGCCGGGAGTTCCCGGCTCGGTCACCACCATGGGTTTCCAGGGACCGATTCCCTCGGCATAGGTGGCGATGGTCTTCATGGCCCCCGGCTTGAACATCCAGTCGTAGTCATAGGGGGTTGCCTTGCCCTTGGCATCGTAGACCATGGTCTCGTTCCAGTCGGTCTCGGCCATCAGCTGCACCAGCTTGAGATCCATGCCCATGGCGGGCATCAGCTCGCCGTTGATGCGCTTGAGCTCGTTGGCATCGAAGCACTGCAGATAGACCTTGTCGCTCTTGCTGGTGTAGCCGTACTCCTTGAGCACGTTCAGCACCGCCCTGGAGATGTCCTTGCCTTCGTGGTGGAACAGCCAGGGAGCCTTGATCTCCGGGTAGATACCGATGTGCTTGCCGGTGCTCTTGTTGAGCCCCTGGATCATCTCGATCTCTTCCTGGAAGGTGTGGATCCTGAAGCTGGACTTCCACAGCGGGAAGCGCGCCGGATAGACCGGCACCTGCTTGCCGTCCACCAGCTGGAACGGCTCGGTCATGCGCAGGGAGCGCACCTCGTCCAGGGTGAAATCCACCACATAGTAGCGACCGTCCGGGCGGGCCCGGCCGGGGAAGCGCTCGGCCACGTCCGTGATGCCATCAAGGAAGTGATCGTGCATCACCACCAGCTGGTCATCCCTGGTCATCACCAGGTCCTGCTCCAGATAGTCGGCGCCCATGCCATAGGCCAGGGCCTTGGATTCCAGGGTGTGTTCCGGCAGGTAACCGGAGGCACCACGGTGGGCGATCACGATTTTGCCTTCGTCGGCCGCCAGTGCAGGCAGCGCCAGGGCAGCCCCGAGGCCAAGGGCCACCAGGGTACGGTGAGGTTGCTTCATCAAGAGATCTCGTTGTTATGGTGTGTAGGATGCAGACAATTGTTATAGCAGGGGTTTATTGCAGTTTGACGGCGGTCGGCAAAGGCCGCCCGCCGTGAGTCATCAGCTGGCCTTGGGCAGGGCGTGGTGGTGTTCGAGCAGCCAGGCACCGAGCTGCTGCTGTTCGGATTCCGACAGGCGCAGCCCCAGCTTGCTGCGGCGCCACAGGATGTCCTCCAGGGAGTGGGCCCATTCGCGCGCGATGAGATAGCGCACTTCGGATTCATACAGTCCGGCGCCAAAGTGCTGGCCGCGCTCCTCCTTCAGCCAGAGGCGGGCATGAGCGCCATAGGATTCGGCGATGCGCAGGGCGCTTCGATCGTCGAGCCAGTCGAATTCCAGCGCAAAGGCTCGCGCCAGTTCACGCACCGAGCAGTCGAACTCGCCACCGGGCAGCCGGCTGTTGGCGGTCCAGTCCTCTCCCATCTGGCTGAACCAAGGCTTGAGCTTGTGGCAGGCGGCCTGGGCCAGCTTGCGGTAGGTGGTGAGCTTGCCGCCAAACACCGACAACAGCGGCGCGCCGTCGGATTCACCACTGAGCTCGAGCGTGTAGTCCCGGGTCACCGCCTGGGGCGAGTCGGACTCGTCGTCACACAGGGGGCGCACCCCGGCATAGGTCCACACCACGTCTGCCGGGCTTATCTGCCTGGTGAAGTGGGCATTGACCACCTTGCACAGGTAGTTGATCTCGGCATCGCTGATCTTGGCTTCGCGCGGGCTGCCTTTGTGCTCCACGTCCGTGGTGCCGATGAGGGAATAGTCCTGCTGGTAGGGGATGACGAAGACGATGCGGTTGTCCTCGTTTTGCAGGATGTAGGCCTCTTCGCGCTCATGGATGCGCGGCACTATCATGTGGCTCCCCTTGATGAGGCGAATGCCGCGGGGGGATTTCTCGCTCAGGCTCTCGTCATAGAAGGTCTTGACCCAGGGGCCCGCCGCATTGACCAGACCACGGCAGCTGACGGTGAATTGCTCGCCCCCTTCCCGCTCCAGCGTCAGGGTCCAGTGCTTGGATCCGCGCACCGCCTTGACGCAGCGGGTACGGGTCTGCACGTCAGCGCCCTTGTCCCGCGCCAGCATGGCATTGAGCACCACCAGCCGGGCGTCGTCGACCCAGGCGTCCGAGTATTCAAAGCCCTTGTTGATGCCGCTCTTGAGACCGTCCTGCGGCAGGAAGCGCAGACCGCAACTCCCCTTGAGCTTGTCCCGCTTGGCCAGGTTGTCATAAAGGAAGAGACCGGCTCGGATCATCCAGGCCGCACGCAGGTGCGGGCGATGGGGCAGACGAAAACGCATGGGACGGGCGATGTGGGGAGCCATGCCGAGCAGGACCTCCCGCTCCGCCAGCGCCTCTTTCACCAGCCGGAATTCGTAATGTTCGAGGTAGCGCAGGCCGCCGTGGATCAGCTTGCTGGAGTTGGACGAGGTGGCAGAGGCGAGATCGCTCGCCTCGAACAGCGCCACCTTCAGCCCCCGCCCCGCCGCATCTGCCGCGATGCCGACCCCGTTGATGCCGCCGCCGACGACGACCAGATCATAATGTTCGCTCATGTTCACCTACTTTCTTATTTTGTGTTTGCCATGACAGCAATGTTTGATTTCGCTCATATTAGAACATGAAAAACCAATAAACGAACATTTCGTGAGAGAAATGTGATCGCGATTGTTTTCACAATGCTAAAAATGCTGCCAGTCGGTGACGGCCTGGCAAGGCTAAGGTCTGCCGGAAACAGCCATTTCGGGCAGGGAGGAGAGCAAAGAGTCCCGGATGGGGGCGCCCATGAAGCAAGGTGATGAACGCGATGGCGTGAATCCCTCGCAGGCGCCTAGCGTCGGTGCAAACCTGGCGCCCGAGTGCGGGGGCAACATCAGGGGGTCAAAGAAGGAGTGTCAGCGCCAGGAACTGGCCGCTTAGGCGCCGCAAGGGAGACGCCGCAAGCCGGGAGGAGGCAGGAAAAAAAGCGGCCGCCCCGAGGCGGCCTGATGCCTGTGCGGGGAAGCTCAGCAGATATGGCAGGCGATCTGATGCTGGGACATCAGGCGCATCAGCTTCTCCGGCGGCTCCTGATCCGTGAACAGGGCGTGGATCTGGTTGAGGTTGCCGAGGTTGACCATGGCGTTGCGGCCAAACTTGGTGTGGTCGGCGGCAAGGAACACCTGGCGGGAGTGGGCGATGATGGCCTGGGCGATCTTCACCTCGTGATAGTCGAAATCGAGCAGGGAGCCGTCGCTGTCGATGCCCGAGATGCCGATGACGCCGTAGTCCATGCGAAACTGGCCGATGAAGTCGCGGGTCGCCTCCCCGACGATGCCGCCATCCCGGTTGCGAATTTCGCCGCCGGCGATGATGACGGTGAAGTCATCCTTGGCGGTCAGGATGCTGGCGACGTTCAGGTTGTTGGTGACCACGCGCAGCTCCCGGTGGTCGAGCAGGGCCCGGGCGATGGCCTCGGTGGTGGTGCCGATGTCGATAAAGAGCGACGAGCCGTCGGGGATGTTGGCGGCCACTTCCCGGGCGATGCGCTCCTTCTCCTTGAGCTGCATCACCTTGCGGGCACTGTAGGCGGTGTTGACGGTGCTCGAATGCAGTGAGGCCCCGCCGTGATGGCGCCGGATCTTATTCTGTTCGGCGAGATCGTTGAGATCCCGGCGAATGGTCTGGGGGCTGACGTCAAAATGGGTCACCAGATCGTCGGTCGAGACGAAACCCTGCCGGGTCAGGACGTCCAGGATCTCCAGATGTCGTTGGGTTTGCTTCACGCTTGCACTCCGCAGATGAGACGAAAAAAGGCCCCGGCAGGTGCGGGGCCTTTGGCAGTGTACCTGATCCCTTTTCCAATCGATAAGGGCAGGATCACGTTTTATGCCTTATGGGCAGCCGCCTTGGCGGCAATCGACTCGTTCTCGTGCTTGAGGGTCATGGCCAGCAGGATGATGGAGAGCACGCAGGAGACGGTGAGCACCATGAAGCCGCCGTCCCAGCCGAAGTGGTCAACGGTATAGCCCAGCATGGCGTTGGCCGCGACCGCGCCACCCAGATATCCGAACAGGCCGGTGAAGCCCGCCGCGGTACCGGCCGCCTTCTTGGGCGCCAGCTCCAGGGCGTATAGGCCGATCAGCATGACGGGGCCATAAATCAGGAAGCCGATGGCGACCAGGGCCATCATGTCGATGGTCGGGTTGCCCGCCGGGTTGAACCAGTAGACCAGCACGGAGAGGGTCACCAGCACCATGAACAAGATGCCTGCGGGGGCGCGGCGGCCCTTGAACATCTTGTCGGAGATCCAGCCGCACAGCAGGGTGCCCGGGATCCCCGCCCACTCATAGAGGAAGTAGGCCCAGGAGGAGTGATCCACGCTGAAGTCCTTGGCCTCTTTCAGATAGGTGGGCGCCCAGTCCAGCACGCCGTAACGGATGAGGTAGACGAAGGCGTTGGCGATGGCGATGTACCAGAGCAGCTTGTTGTGCAGCACGTACTTCATGAAGATCTCCTTGGCAGAGAACTCCTGCTCGTGGCTTTCGTTGTAATCCTTCGGGTAGTCGTTCTTGTACTCCTCAATGGGGGGAAGACCGACCGATTGCGGGGTATCGCGCATCACGAAGAAGGCGATCACCGCGATGGCCGCCGCCGCCGCCGCAGGCACATAGAAGGCGCTGCGCCAGTCGTTGAACCAGCCCATGCCGAGGATGAACAGGGGGCCAATCATGCCGCCGCCCACGTTGTGGGCCACGTTCCAGACCGAGACGATCTCACCCCGCTCCTTCTGCGACCACCAGTGCACCATGGTACGGCCGCAGGGGGGCCAGCCCATGCCCTGTGCCCAGCCGTTCAGGAACAGGAGCACGAACATGATGCCAATGCTGGAGGTAGCCCAGTGCATGGTCCCCATCATGAACATGATGCCTGCCGAGAGCAGCAGACCGGCGGAGAGGAAGTAGCGCGCGTTGGATCTGTCCGACACGTTCCCCATCAGGAATTTGGATAGACCGTAGGCGATGGAAACGCCGGAGAGGGCCAGACCCAGATCCCCGCGGGAGAAGCCCTGCTCGATGAGGTAGGGCATCGCCAGACTGAAGTTTTTCCGTACCAGGTAGTAACCCGCATACCCGAAGAAGATCCCGAAGAACACCTGCCAACGCATGCGTTTGTAGAAGGGATCCACCTTGTCGGCCGGCAGCCGGTCGATATGGGGTGCAGGCCTGAAGAGACTAAGCATGTTCTGCTTCCTTTTATTGTTGTTCTGGGCGGTTGAGGACGCCCCGCTCATGCCGGCGATCAGACGCGTCTTGATTCGCAAGCGAGCCTATTGTGCTCATTTGTGAACATTTAATCTGTGATGAGCGCTAAATTATTGCAGTTTTATTACAAAAATTGTGACGCAGTGAGTGAACGCGCATCCAGGGTCAGCCCACGCATGGCGTGGCTTTTGGCTACTCACTAAGGAGTAATATGGCCGACAACTGTTGCTTTTCGTCACATTTTCTTAGCAATGAATGGGATCTTGCCCACATTTCCGGTGGCGGGGGTATGGTGAATTGACGCAGAAGGTTTATTTTCTCTCTCGTCCAAGAACGAGCGCAAACGAGCATAACGTTTGCGCAAGCTCAAAAAACAAGAAGAAACGTTTTCGGGCGCAATGAATGGGAATGAAAGATAACAAAACGGAACATCAAACCTACTGTGGGTGGATATAAGGAATAACAACTATGAGCATACAAAGACCCAATACCCTGCTTGGCGAGTGCCTCGCCGAGTTTATCGGCACCGGCCTGCTGATCTTCTTCGGCGTCGGTTGCGTGGCCGCCCTGGTGCTGGCTGGCGCCAACTTCGGGCAATGGGAAATCTCCATTACCTGGGGCCTGGGTGTCGCCATCGCCATCTATGTCACCGGTGGCATCTCCGGTGCCCACCTCAACCCTGCCGTGACCCTGGCCCTGATGACCTTCTGCGGCTTTGACAAGCGCAAGGTGGTGCCCTTCATCATCGCCCAGGTAGCCGGGGCCTTCGCCTCCGCCGCCCTGGTCTACGCCCTCTACAGCAACCTGTTCACCCAGTGGGAAGTGACCCACAACGTGGTGCGCGGCAGCGTCGAGAGCCTCGGCACCGCAGGCATCTTCTCCACCTACCCCAATGCCCTGCTCTCCAACATGCAGGCTTTCGCGGTCGAGATGGTGATCACCGCCGTCCTGATGCTGGGCATCATGGCACTGGGTGACAACAACAACGGCGCCCCCAAAGGCTTCGCCGCCGCCCTGCTCATCGGTATCCTGATCGCGGTGATCGGCGCCTCCCTCGGCCCCTTGACCGGCTTTGCCATGAACCCGGCCCGTGATTTCGGCCCCAAACTGTTCGCCTTCGTGGCTGGCTGGGGTGACGTGGCCCTGACCGGTGGTCGTGACAACCCCTACTTCTGGGTCCCCATCCTTGGCCCCATCGTCGGCGCCCAGATCGGTACCGCCCTGTATGTGAAAGTGCTGGCTCCCTGCGTCCCGGGCAACCGCGTCGCCACCGAAGAAGCCTCCAAGCTGTCTAACAAAGAAGAGGCCGCCGCCTGAGAGCGGCCCTCCCCAACGTGTAACAACGTGGAAAATAAAAACGTGGAGAACATCATGTCTGCTGAAAAGAAATTTGTCGTTGCGCTGGACCAGGGCACCACCTCCTCCCGTGCCATTGTCTTCGATCAGGACGCCAACATCGTCGCGACCTCCCAGCGCGAATTCACCCAGCACTACCCGAAAGCGGGCTGGGTCGAGCACGACCCCATGGAGATCTGGGCTACCCAGTCCTCCGTCTTCACCGAAGTGCTGGCCAAGAGCGGCCTGCACAGCGAGCAGATCGCCGCCATCGGCATCACCAACCAGCGTGAAACCACCGTCGTCTGGGAAAAGGCCACCGGCAAGCCCATCTACAACGCCATCGTCTGGCAGTGCCGCCGCACCGCGGCCATCTGCGAAGAGCTCAAGGCCCGGGGCCTTGAAGAGTACGTTCGCGAAAACACCGGCCTGGTGCTGGATGCCTACTTCTCCGGTACCAAGGTGAAGTGGATCCTGGACAACGTGGAAGGGGCCCGGGAGAAGGCAATGAACGGCGAGCTGCTGTTCGGCACCATCGACACCTGGCTGGTGTGGAAGATGACCAACGGCGAGGTGCACGTCACCGACCCGACCAACGCCTCGCGCACCATGCTCTACAACATCCGCGACCTGAAGTGGGATGAGCGCATGCTGGACGAGCTGGGCATCCCCGCCTCCATGCTGCCGCAAGTCAAACCCTCCTCCGAGGTCTATGGCTACACCACCCGTGGCGGCGGCGCCCGCATCCCCATCGCCGGTATCGCCGGTGACCAGCAGTCCGCCCTGTTCGGCCAGCTCTGCTTCGAAAAAGGGATGGCCAAGAACACCTACGGTACCGGCTGCTTCATGCTGATGAACACCGGCACCGAGCCGGTTCGCTCCAGCAACGGCCTGCTGACCACGGTCGCCATCGGCCCGAAAGGGGAAGTGAATTATGCCCTCGAGGGTGCGGTATTTATGGGTGGCGCCACCATCCAGTGGCTGCGTGACGAGCTGAAGATCATTCACGATGCCCGCGACACCGACTACTTCGCCTCCAAGGTTGGCGACACCAACGGCGTCTACCTGGTACCGGCCTTCGTCGGTCTGGGCGCCCCCTACTGGGATCCGTATGCTCGCGGCACCATGGTCGGCCTGACCCGTGGCGCCAACCGCAACCACATCATCCGTGCGGCGCTCGAATCCATCGCCTACCAGAGCCGCGACGTGCTGGATGCCATGCAGCAGGACTCCGGCATCAAGCTGGCAGCCCTGAAGGTGGACGGCGGCGCCGTGGCCAACGACTTCCTGATGCAGTTCCAGGCTGACATGATGCACACCCCTGTGGTGCGTCCGACCCGTATCGAGACCACCGCCATGGGCGCCGCCTTCCTGGCCGGCCTCGCCGTGGGCTTCTGGAAGAGCTCCGAAGAGCTGGAAGACAAGTTCAGCGTGGACCGCGAGTTCATTCCGCAGATGGACCGCGACGATCGCGCCAAGCGCTACAGCGGCTGGAAGAAGGCGGTGGAACGCTCACGCCGCTGGGCCGAAGAGGAGTGATGGGGTAACCGACGCATCCTTGAGATGAAAAAAGCAAAGAGGCCGACAGCGATGTCGGCCTCTTTATATTGGCGCTTGCAAGCCCCTCGGCCCCCTCCCCTTGAGGAGTGGGAAAAGATGGCCCCTCCCTCTCGTGGAGGGGAAGGGCGGGAGGGGATTGGCCCTGTCGGAACACGCCTAGAGCGCGTGGTTGCCGAGCTGCTCTTTCAGGAAATCGAGCCAGACCCGCAGCCGGATGTCCCGCTGGGCATCGGAGTAGAAGACCGCATGGATGGGGCGCGAAGCGCCGCTGTTGCTGCGGGCCAGCACCTCCACCAGCGCCCCGCTCGCCCTGTCATCCCCCGTCATGAAGTCCGACAGGCAGACGATCCCCTGCCCCGCCAGCGCCAGCTGACGCAAGGTTTCCCCGCTGCTGGCCCGCAGGGTCGGGGTGATGGCGAATCGGTCCCCCTGCTCCTCGCTCAATAGGGGCCAATGATTAAGGTGATCGGGGTGCAAAAAACCGAGCAGCTCGTGGCCCGCCAGCAAGTCAGCCGGCTGGCGCGGGGTACCGCGTGCCGCCAGATAGTCGGGGGAGGCCAGCAGCCGCAGCCTGGAGCGGCCAAGGGGCAGGGCCCGCAGGGAGGAGTCCGTCAGCTCGCCGATGCGAATGGCCATGTCCACCCGCCGCTCCATCAGGTTGATGAAGCCCTCGGAGCTGTGCAGTTGCAGCTCGATGGCGGGGTAGCGGCGGCGAAACTCGCCGATGATGGGCACCAATCTATGCAGGATGAAGGGGGTGGCGGCGTCCACCCGCAATATGCCCTCCGGCTGCTCCCGGCGCATCAGCAGCAACCCTTCCGCCTCGCTCATCTCGGTCAGGATCTTCACCGCCCGCTGATAGAACCAGCTCCCCTCCTCGGTCAGGCTGACCCGCCTCGTGGTGCGGTTGAGGAGCACGGTGGCGAGCTTCTCTTCGAGGCGCTTGATGCCGCGGCTCACCACGGAATTATCCATGCCGAGATTCTCCGCCGCCTGGCGAAAGCTGCCCGCCTCCACCACCGCCACAAACAGGGTCAATTCATCGGAATGGGTCTTCATTGTTGTCATCCTGGCAAGAGTAATGGGTCTTTATAGGTGCAATGGCCGGGAGTTGGCAAGACAGGCGTCGCTTCGTATCGTGACGCACCACCTGTTTTATCTGCGCCCTTGCCAGTACAATGCCGCCAACCGGCACCGTATGGCGCCACACCATGACAGGGACGATCCATGACATTCGACAACAGGCTGGCCGCCGCCCATCGGGAGCTGGCCGAGAAGGGCGTGCAAACGCTCAACTACAACCCGCCGATCATCTGGCTGCTGCGAAAGGCGGGGTTCACCATCAGGCCGCCCCACTACGAACGCTTTCTGATCAACGTTCTTGCCCTGGGACTCCCCATCGGCGCTATCTGGGGGGTGTTGATGTGGTGCCTCGGCTGGCAGGATGAGGTGAGCCCGGGGTTTGCCCTGCGCCAGAGCCTGCTGTTTGGCATCGGGCTCGGTCTGCTGATGGGGACCTGGTTCTGGTTTAGGCGCAAGCAGCTCAAGCTGACCCCCTGGGACGCCTTGCCCCACTCCACAAGCCCCACGCAAAAGCGCTGGCAACCGAAATAACCACCGATATCGACAAGGAAACCCTTATGACCAGGGCCCATGAAAAACTGAACTATGTGGAATTTGCGGCCAGGGATCTTGCCGCCACCAAGGCCTTCTTTACCGCCGCCTTTGGCTGGCAGTTTGCCGACTACGGCCCCGATTATTGCGCCTTCGAGGGAGAAGGGCTGGATGGCGGCTTCTACCGGGCGGATCTGTGCAGCCACAGCCACCAGGGAGGCGCCCTGCTGATCTTCTACAGCGCCGATATTGAGGCGACCCAGAGCAAGGTAGCCGGCGCAGGGGGCACCATAGTGCGCCCCCTGTTTGACTTCCCCGGTGGCCGCCGCTTTCACTTTGTCGAGCCCAGCGGCAATGAGTTCGCCGTCTGGAGTGAATAAAATAAATCTAATACGACCAGAGCATTAAGTTGCAGCATCCACAGATACTGATTAATTTTTAATGCTAAAAAATTATTTCATCGACATTCTTTCTTTTAATTTCACATGGTATGGGACAAGATGGGTATTATATTTGAGCCTAGTGTAATCATAAGCATAGTGGCAAGCCTGTTAATTGCTATGCTATCAAAAAGGCTAACTACTTTAGGTGAAATAACAATATCCTACCTAACATCGTTTTCATTTAAAATCAAGAACAAAATAAGTATAATGAAATGGAGAAAAAGGAGGTCTCTTCTTCTCTCCATCAGAAATGAACATAAAGTCACACGGGCAATAATAAGAGCTTATGCACTTTTCATATTGTTTTCATTGGTTTTTATCTCGTATATGTTTTTACTAACCATTGGTCCCTTGAAAGGTATAGGAAACCTTCCCTCATCCTTTATAATGCTCATATCATCCCCAATATACATCTTTGAAATATTATGGCTTATCCAAAGAGACAAAGCACAAACACTGGTAAAAATAGCTGATGAAAAAATAATAAATCGCTCATTTCATCAAAGGGCAAAATACGCAAAGCGGAAAACAGTAAGATCCGTAAAGATGAAAAACGAAAATTTATAATTTTTCATATAAGTTCTCTTTTGCCAATATCATTCAGCACCGACCCTTTCGGTGCTTATTACTTACCTATTGCTGCTCTCCTATCAATAGTGTTTTGCGACTGCTGCCCTGTATCCCCCAGTCTGGGGCGGGCATACTGACTCCCGTCTTAACGAGGAGGTTCAGATGCCATCCCCCCTGATTGTGATTGCCCAGCTTGACGCCAAACCCGAATTCGCCGCCCAGTTTCGCGCTGCCCTCGAGCCGCTGATCGCCGCTACCCTGCAAGAGCCGGGGTGCCTTCGCTACCAGTTGCATCAGAGCCTGGAGAGCCCCCACAGCTGGATGCTGTACGAGGAGTGGGAGAGCGAAACCGCCCTGCTCGCCCACCAGCAGCAGCCCCACTACATCGCCTTTGCCAGCCTCGCCTCCCCCTGGTTTGCCAACCGGGTCGTGAGCCGCTACCGGCGCGCCTGACTGCCTCCGCCCTCGGCGCAGGCAAAGCCCATCATTTGAGCGTAGAAACAATAACTTGAGGAATTTGATGATGAAGATGCCCAACCTGGGTCTTGGAACCTTCCGCCTGAAAGATCAGCCCCTTCGCGACTCCCTGCTCCAGGGGCTGGAACTTGGCTACCGTCATATCGATACCGCCCAGATCTATGACAACGAGGCCGACGTCGGCCAGTTGATGAGCGAGAGTGGCGTGCCCCGCCAGGATATCTACCTGACCACCAAGGTGTGGACCAGCGAGTTCGGTCCGGGCAAGGTGATCCCGAGCCTGGAAGTGAGCCTGGAAAAACTCGGCACCAACTATCTGGATCTGGCGCTCATTCACTGGCCCTCCCCCCAGGATGAGGTGCCGATGGCGGTCTATCTGGAGCAGCTCGCCGAGGCCAAATCCCGGGGCCTGACCCGGGAGATCGGGGTCTCCAACTTCACCGTGGCCCAGCTTAAACAGGCCATCGAGATTTTGGGGCCGGGCGCCATCTCCCACCAGCAGGTGGAGATCCACCCCCTGCTGCAAAACCGCAAGGTGGTGGAGTTCTGCCAGGCCCACGGCATCGCCATCACCGCCTACATGCCGCTCGCCTATGGCAAGGTGCTCGCCGAGCCGCTGCTGATGGAGATCGGCCAGCGCCACGGCGTCTCGGCGGCCCAGGTGTCGCTGGCCTGGCTGCTGGCCCAGGGCATGACGGTGATCCCGAGCTCTACCAAACGGGAGAATCTGGCCGCCAACCTGGCTGCGCTGAAGGTACGGCTCAGCAGCGACGAGATGGCCGCCATCGCCACCCTGGATCGCGGTGAGCGCTGCGCCAACCCGGACTTTGCGCCGGATTGGGACTGATCCCCCTCATCCCCAGCCCTTCTCCCGCCAGGGGAGAAGGGAGCAAATAAGGCTCAATGACATTCTTCAGCACCAGCGGGAGGCACAATGCCTCCCGCTTTTTTTGTCTCCAATACCGCGCGCCACCGCCGCTGGCCCCCTCCCCTGCAACCTTCCGCTGCCCTTCCCTCTTTATTCCCAGTTCGGTCTGTACGCTTTGCCTCTGCACTCAACTCGCGCTGTACGGCCCACTCTTCTCTCTGCAACCTCAGCCACTCCCACTTTCACGGCCCCATTGCTGCTGATTTGGCAAAAGTAATTTGACGTTGCCGTCATTTTTACCAACAAACACCCTCGGCATACTGGCGCCATTCTCCCGTCGGGAGTCCCAATCCAAGGAGTTGTTATGCCACTGGCGTTATTTGCCCTCACCTTAAGTGCCTTTGCCATAGGCACCACCGAATTCGTGATCGTGGGGCTCATCCCCACCATCGCCGAGCAGCTCAATGTCTCGCTCCCCTCGGCGGGCCTGCTGGTCAGCCTCTATGCCCTTGGGGTGGCCATCGGCGCCCCCGTGCTCACGGCGCTCACCGGCAAGCTGCCGCGCAAGTGGCTGCTGGTGGGGCTGATGGCCCTCTTCACCGTCGGCAACCTGCTGGCCTGGCAGGCCCCCGGGTACGAGAGCCTGATTGTGGCCCGCATCCTCACCGGGCTGGCCCACGGGGTCTTCTTCTCGGTAGGCAGCACCATCGCCACGGGTCTCGTGGCCAAAGAGAAGGCGGCCAGCGCCATCGCCATCATGTTCAGCGGCCTCACGGTCGCCCTGGTGACCGGCGTCCCGCTTGGCACCTGGATTGGTCAGGTTTTCGGCTGGCGCGAAACCTTCCTGGTGGTGAGCCTGCTCGGCCTCGTCGCCATGGTGGGCAGCCTGCTGCTGGTACCGGGGAACCTGCCGAAGGGGGCCGCCTCCAGCGTTCGCGAGCAGCTCTCGGTGCTTACCAGAAAGCCCTTGCTGCTGGTCTACGCCAAGACGGCGCTCGGTTACGGCGGTGCCTTCACGGCGTTTACCTTCCTCGCCCCCATCCTGCAACAGGTGAGCGGCTTTAGCGCCGGCGCGGTGAGCCTCATTCTGCTGGTGTACGGGGTATCGGTCGCCGTCGGCAATATCTGGGGCGGCAAGCTCGCCGACCGGATGGGCCCATTGCCCGCTCTCAAGCTGCTGTTCGCCGGGCTCGCCGTGGTGCTGCTGGTGCTCACCTTCACCGCGCCGCACCCGGTGCTGGCGGTACTGACCGTGCTGGTGTGGGGCGCCTTCGCCTTTGGCAACGTGCCGGGTCTGCAGGTACTGGTGGTGAAACAGGCCGAGCGCCACACCCCCAATGCCGTGGATGTGGCCTCCGGCCTCAACATCGCCGCCTTCAACGTCGGCATTGCGCTGGGCTCCGTGGTCGGCGGTTTCGTGGTGGAGCACCTCGGCCTGATGCACACCCCCTGGATTGGCGCCCTCATCGTCCTGCTGGCCTACGGCCTCACCCATGTCAGCGAAGCGGGCGAGCGCCGCGCCGCCCTTGCCTGACCCCGGGCATGAAAAAGGCCGACACCCTGTGTCGGCCTTTTTCATGGACAAGATGCGAGGCTCAGGGCTCCTTGAGATCCTCATCGGCGGCCCAGCGCGCCTCCAGCCAGAGCAGGTTGACCAGCCCGCAGAGCAAGGCGAACCCCAGCCCCAGCAACCAGGTGAAATACCACATATCGCGTTGATCCTTGTGTTGAAGCGGATTAGTAGAGGCTGTGGCCGTGCTGGCGCACCTGTTCGGCGCTGACCCTGCCGCGCACCACCCGGTAGACCCAAAGGGTGTAGCCGATGTTGACCGGCATCAGTACCCCGACGATCCCCAGCATGATAAGCAGGGTGCGCTCGCTGGAGGTGCTGTCCCACAGGGTCAGGCTGCTGGCCGGATCCAGGGACGAGGGCAGCACGAAGGGGAAGAGCGCGATGGCCACAGTCAGCATCATGGCGGCGCAGGCACCGCCGCTGGCCACGAGAGCCAGCCCGGACTTGCCGAGGCGGCTTGCCAGCGCGCACACCAGGGGCAGCAGCAGCCCGAGCACAGGCACGGCCCAGAGCACCGGATGGGCGACAAAGTTGCCAAGCCAGCCCGCCGGCACCGCCACCACCTCTTTCATCAGCGGAGTGAGGGCGCCGTTGAGATCGCCGATGGCCGTGATGCGATATCCCGCCATCTCCCCAAGCCAGACGCCGCCAAGGGCAAAGAGGGCGCTCGCCAGGGGGCCGAGCCAGAGGGCGAGGCGGGCGCTGCGCGCCGCTATGGCTCCCTGTGTCTTGCACTGCAGGAAGCTGGCACCGTGCAGCAAGAGCAGCGCCAGCGCCGTCCCCATGGCGGTCAACAGCAGCGGCCAGTGGAACGCAAAGGCGCCATAGTGGATGCGAAGGGCCGCATCGAAGCGAAACGGCAGCCCTTGCAGCACCAGGCCAAGGGTGGCACCAAACACCAGGGTCGGCAGCAGACCGCCCACCACCAGGGCGCGGTCCCACCAGCGGCGCCAGACCGGGTCCGGCAGCTTGCTGCGATAGTCAAAGCCCACCGGGCGCAAAAAGAGGCCGAACAGCAGGAACATGAAGGGCACGTAAAGCGCCGAGAAGGCGGCGGCATAGACCAGGGGCCAGGCGGCAAACAGGGTGCCGGCACCGGCGATGATCCACACCTGGTTGCCCTCCCACACCGGCCCCACGCTGTTGAGCAACACCCGCCGCTCGTCATCCGTCTTGCCGACCACGGGCAGCAGCATGCCGACCCCGAGATCGAAGCCATCCATTACCACGAAGCCGACCAGCAGGAAGAGCACCAGCCCCCACCAGATCACTTTCAGGGTTTCGTAATCCATCAGGCAGGACTCCCGTTTTGCAACACTTCACCTTGATAACGACCCGTCTGCAGGCTGGCAGGCCCTTTGCGGATCACATGACGCAACAAGAACAACTCCACCACCAGCAGACTGCTGTAGATGAGGAAGATGGCGATGAGGCTGAACCAGAGCTGCCCCGGTTGCAGCAGGGAGACGGAGGCCGACACCGGCAGCACGTCGCTGATGGTCCAGGGCTGGCGACCGAACTCCGCCACGAACCAGCCCGCCTCGATGGCAATCCAGGGCAGCGGAATAGACCAGAGCAGGGCCCTGAGCAGCCGCGGGGATTGCACCAGCCTGCCCCGGCACAGTTGCAGGAAGGCGGCGGCAAAGAGCACCAGCAGCGCCACGCCGATGCCCACCATCAGGCGAAAGCTCCAGAACAGCGGCGCCACCTGGGGGATGGAGTCCGCCACCGCCTTGGCGATGGCCGCCTCGTCCGCCTTGCCAATCTCCTTGGCATAGGGGGTGAGCAAGAGGCCGTAGCCGAGATCGGCGCGGTGGCGCTCGAAGGTGGCCCTGGCCTCGGCATTGCGACCATCCGCTCGCAGGGCTTCCAGGGCGTCGTACGCCTGCATGCCGCTGCGAATGCGCGCCTCGTGCTGCGCTTTCAGATCTTTGAGGCCCGTTACCTGTTCATCCAGGGAGCGGGTGGCGATGATGCCCATCAGATAGGGGATCTTGATGGCCGCGTGGGTGGTCTCGGCACGCTGATCCGGCAGGCCGAACAGGGTGAAGGAGGCAGGAGCGGGTTCTGTCTCCCACTCCGCCTCGATGGCGGCGAGCTTGACCTTCTGCACCTCCCCCGAGCGATAGCCCGACTCGTCCCCGAGCACGATGACCGAGAGGATGGCCGCGAGGCCAAAACCCGAGGCGATGGCAAAGGATCGCAGGGCGAAGCGCACCTCCATGCCGCGCAGCAGATACCAGCTGCTCACCCCCATCACGAACAGGGAGGCCGCCACATAGCCCGCCGCCACCGTGTGGACGAACTTGACCTGGGCCACCGGGTTGAAGATGACCGCGGCCACATCCACCAGCTCCATGCGCATGGTCATGGGGTTGAACTCGGCGCCGACCGGGTTTTGCATCCAGCCGTTGGCGATGAGGATCCAGAGGGCGGAGAGGTTGGAGCCGAGCGCCACCAGCATGGTCACCAGCAGATGCTGACCGCGGGAGAGCTTGTCCCAGCCGAAGAAGAAGAGGCCCACCAATGTGGACTCGAGGAAGAAGGCCATCAGCCCCTCCACCGCCAGCGGCGTGCCGAAGATATCGCCGACATAGTGGGAGTAATAGGCCCAGTTGGTCCCGAACTGGAACTCCAGGGTGATCCCGGTGGTCACCCCCATCACGAAGTTGATGCCAAACAGCTTGCCCCAGAAGCGGGTGATGTCCTTGTAGATCACCTTGCCGGTCATCACGTAGGCCGACTCGGCGATCACCAGGATCCAGGACAGCCCCAGGGTGAGGGGCACAAACAGAAAGTGGAACATCGCCGTCGCCCCGAACTGCATTCGGGAGAGGCTGACCACATCATCCAGGCTTATCATGCATGACTCTCTATGTTGCATTTAACGGACAGGTTTTCGCCCGCCAAGTACACCATGGTCCATGACACCTATAACAGATGCAGTTATAGTGAAAAACACCTATAACAGTTTGGGCCCACCATGTCCCGCTACGGCCAGTTGGCAGACCAGCTGCAACAGCAGATCACGAGCGGCCTCTGGCAGCCGGGGGAGCGCATCCCCTCCATCCGCCAGAGCTGCAAGACCCACGGCCTCAGCCCCATGACGGTGCTCCAGGCCTATCAGTTGCTCGAAAGCCGGGGCCTCATCCTGGCGCGGCCCCAGTCCGGCTACTACGTCAAGGCCGCGAGCACGGCCCGGCGGGAGAGCCAGCCCCAGCAGGCCCGCTACAGCGGCTCGGTGGACATCAACGATCTGGTGTTCGAAGTGCTGCAGGCGAGCAAGTCACGGGAGCTGGTGCCCCTTGGCATGGCGGTGGCGGACCCGACACTCTTCCCCCACCCCCAACTCGGTCGGGCCCTCGGCAGTTGCATGCGCCGCCTCGACCCCTTCAGCACGGTGGCAGATCTGCCCCCCGGCAACGAGGCACTGCGCCGCGCCATCGCCCGGCGCTACGCCGGCGAGGGGATGGCGGTGGATCCCCAGCAGATCATCATCACCACGGGGGCCATGGAGGCGCTTTCCCTCAGTCTTCAGGTGCTGACCGAGCCCGGCGACTGGGTGGTGGTGGAGTCCCCCACCTTCTACGGCGCCCTGCAGGCCATCGAGCGGCTCAAGCTCAAGGTGGTGGAGATCCCGGTGATCCCCGGGGTGGGGATCGATCTCGCCCTGCTGGAGGAGGCCCTCGCCCAGCGCCCCGTCAAGGCGTGCTGGCTGATGGGCAATGTGCAGCACCCCCTCGGCCACACCATGCCCGATGAGCACAAGCAGGCGCTGATGGCGCTGCTCAACCGCCATCAGGTCCCCCTGGTGGAGGATGACGTCTACGCGGAGCTCTATGTCGGGCGCGAGCGGCCAAGGCCCATCACCCATTGGGATGCGCGGGGAGAGAGCCTGCTGTGCGGCTCCTGGACCAAGTGTCTGGCGCCGGGCTTTCGGGTCGGCTGGGTGGTGGCGAAGCGCCACGCCGAGCGCATCCAGCGGCTGCAACTGATGTCGACACTCTCGACCAATGTGCCCAGTCAGCTGGCGCTGGCCGACATGCTGCGCCAGGGCGGGGTGGACGCCCACTTTCGCCGCCTGCGCCACACCTTGGCCCAGCGCCAGCAGCAGATGCGGGCAGCCCTGATGCGCCTCTTCCCCGAGGCGCGCATCTCTTCCCCCGACGGGGGCTACTTTCTCTGGCTCGAATTTGACGCCCGCCTCGATGGCCGGGCGCTCTATGCCAGCGCCATCGAACAGGGGGTCTCCATCGCCCCCGGGGCCCTCTTCTCCAGCCAGGGCCAGCACAACCACTGCCTGCGCCTCAACAGCTCCCATCCCTGGAGCCCGCAACTGGACGCGGCGCTCAACCGGCTTGCGAGCCTCATCGCCCGGCAACGGGAAACCTGGCAGAGCCCCCCTGACGCCTCACACGACAAGGGCCCGTAACGGGCCCTTTTGCAAGCGAGTGCGCCTTACCTGGCCATGGTCTGTGACTGGGCCTTGAAGCCCAATCGCTCGTAGAGGGCCCTGGCCCGCTCGTTGAAAGCCATCACCTCCAGGCGCAGCTGGCTTGCGCCCCGTGCCTTGCCCCACTGGTCCCCGTGGGCGATCAGCGCCCGGCCGATGCCCCGGGAGCGCAGCCCCTCATCCACCACCACGGTCGTGATGCGGCAGACGGGCAGCTTGCTGAGAAAGGGGACGCTCTCGTTGAGGTCGATGCGGGCGGTGAGAAAGCCCGCCACCTCCCCCGCCACCACCGCCACGCAGAAAAGACGCGCCTCGTCGGCTATGGCGCCGAGCAAGAAGGCCCTGTCCTCCGGGGACGGGGGACAGAACACCTCGGGCACCTGCTCGAAGTGGAGCTGACCTATCTGCCGGTTCAGGGCCAGAATGGCGTCGATATCCTGTTCAGTTGCCTTGCGAATGTCCACCTGATGCTCCTTGCAGTGAGGGTCGCCAGCAAGGAAAGAGGCTCGGCAGTCACCCTTTGGAACCCGCATCTTATCGGCTCGTCACGGCAATCAACAGCCCCCGGCAACGACAAGGCCCCATGACGGGGCCTTGTGGACAATCCTGATGGCAATGCGGGCTCAGCCCGGCGCCCCCAGCTGGGCCACCTGGCGCTCTATGCTCCCCTTGAGGTTGTCATCCAGCTTCAAGGCACGCGCCAGCTCGTCCAGATAGCCGCGCTCCATGAAGTGATCCATCTCGATGGTGAGCAGGGAGGCGAGGTAGACCTCGGTCGCCAGCTCCATGTCGGTCACTTCTCGCGCCAGGACATGGGGGTCGAGGGGGCGGGAGAGCTCGGCGTCAATCCAGCGGGCCGCATCCCGCTCCCCCTGTTCGGTCAGGTACTCCTGGATCTTCTGGCGCTCGGCGGCATCGATGTGGCCGTCGGCCCGGGCCGCCGCCACCATGGCGCGCACCAGCAGATTGGCGCGGGCATCCAGGGCCTTGCCCTCCAGGGTGTCCAGGGGCTGGGTCGGCTGGGCCGGGGTGGACTGCTGGGTCTGCCAGTCCTGATAGAGTTTGTAGGCCAGCCCCCCGAGAGCCGCCGCGCCCCCCACCGCCGCCACCTTGGTGCCATATTTGCGCATCTTCTTGTTGCCAAGCAGCAGCGCCATAGCCCCGGCGGCCAATCCCCCCTGCGCCATGCCCTTCATCTGGGCCTTGCGCGTGTCACCACCGTCGTTGAGCCAGCCCTTGCCAGCTCCCATCAATTGCTCCAGCATCTGTTTCATGGGGCCTCCTCCCTCGCGTGATGAGTCATGCTGGGCCGCCTGCGCTGAACTCAAGGTGAATGACGGCGCAGGCAAGAGGAGGCGCTGGTTGGATCAGTGTCGGCCCCGCCCACTGTTATTGTCCCCGGGGGACAGCCAAGGAGTCCCCCCCTTGCCTCGACATAAGGAAGTACCATGAGCGCCCGTGAACTGACCCTGCAATTTCTCGCCGAACCCGCCGACGTCAACTTTGGCGGCAAAGTCCATGGCGGCATGGTAATGAAGTGGATTGACCAGGCCGGCTACGCCTGCGCCGCCGGCTGGTGTGGCGGCTATGCCGTCACCGTCTATGTGGGGGGCATCCGCTTCTTGCGTCCCATCCAGATAGGCCAACTGGTGGAGGTACACGCCAAGGTGATCCACACCGGCACCACCAGCATGCACCTGGCGGTGGATGTCTACAGCCGCCACCCCACCGACCCGGAGCGGCGCAAGACCACCCACTGCATCATCATCTTCGTGGCCATGGACGAGCATGGCAAACCCACTCCGGTGCCCCAGTGGCAGCCGGTGAGCGAGAGCGATCTGCAGTTGCAGCAGTACGCCAAAAAGCTGATGGCCCTGCGCGAGGAGCTGGACAAGGAGATGCGCCAGCACATGTGACCCGTCCCGCCCCGGGCTGCCGGGGCGTGTCTTCGCGCCGCCGGGCGCTATAATGGCGACCACCCTTGCCCTTGAGAACCCAAGATGTCCCTGGAAAATGCCCCCCCGAGGTCCAGCTCGCGGTGGATCTGATCGAACTGCTGGAAACCAACCACATCGCCCCCGCGCTGGCCCTGGCGGCACTCGCCATCGTTCGCCGGGATTATGAGCGCAAGCTCGAGGAAGGTCGGGAGGCCTGAGCGCCCCCGCAGGAGGCACCATGTCAGCACCCATTCGCATCGAACAAGGCCGCGCCATGCTCCTCGGGGGGCTGCGCCGTCACCACCCCTTCGAGCAGGGGGACTTCGCCGGCCAGTGGCGCGACCTCAGCGCCCTGCTTCCCCTGCCGGGGCAGCTCGGTGAGCACGCCTATGGCGTCATCTGCGCCGCCACCGACACCCACTGCGAATACCTCTGCGGGGTGGAGGTCGCCACCCTGGAGGTGCTGCCTCCCGGGCTTGGCCGCATGCGCATCGCCCCCCAGACCTACGCCATCTTCTTGCATCAGGGGCATGTCGCGACCCTGCCGCACACCTGGAGGCAGGCCCTGGCGTGGCTCGCGCAATCGGACTATCAATCTGCCCAGCAGCCGGATTTCGAGCGCTACGGCGCCCGCTTTGACGCCGCCACCGGCAGCGGCGAAGTGGAAATCTGGCTCGCCGTGGTGCCGAAACTGGCCCTGGCCTGACCCCTGGCCGCCCGGGCTACCTCGGCCCCATCACCTCGTCACAGAGCGCGATCAGCGCCTCCCCCAGGCGAGCGAGGGGCTCGCTCGTGCCCGGCCCCTGGTGCAGGGCCAGCTCCACCGAGCGCACCGCAGGCCAGTGGGCCAGCACCACCTGATCCGGTTGCAGCAGGCGCGCCGGCAGCAGGCTGACCCCGATCCCCGCGCTCACCGCCCCTTGCAGGCTGGCGAGACTGCCGCTCACGTAGGCGATGCGCCAGGGGATCCCCTCGGCATCCAGGGCGTCGGTCATCTGGCGCCGGTAGAGCCCCTCGCTTGGAAACACCACCAGAGGCAGGGGGTCGCGCCCGGCGGCGGGCCACTCCCGGCTGTCAACCCAGGCCAGGGGCTCGCGCCAGCGGGCGATGGGCTCCCCCTGGCCGCGCCCCTGCTTGATGAGGGCCAGATCCAGCTCTCCCCCTTCGAACGCCTGCCACAGGGCATGGCTGAGATCGCTTTGTACCTCCAGCCGCACCTGCGGGTGCGCGCGGGCGAAGGCGGCCAGCACCGGGGTCATGGCCCCCGCGGCAAAATCCTCCGGCACCCCGAGGCGCAGGGGGTGGCTCGCCTCGCTCACCCGCTCCCCCGCCCGGGCCAGCAGCCCCAGGATGCGGCGCGCCAGCCCGAGCAGGGTCTCCCCCTGGGCCGTGGTCACCACCTGGCGGCCGGATCGGTCGAGCAGGGTGCAGCCCAGCTGCTGCTCCAGGCGGCGCATCTGCTGGCTCAGGGTGGACTGGGTGAGGTGGATACGCTCGGCGGCGCGGGTAAAGCTGCCGGTTTCGACGATGGCGACGAAGCTCTGCAGCAATTGGGGGTCCAGCAGGGGGCGCTCCATGGGCAATCTCCATTTATAAAACCACTGGAAGTCATTTTATCATTTAATTTCCAAATGATGCGGCGACCCTCTAGGCTGCTGTCCTCCCCCTTTTTGCCAGGATATGACCATGCCACCCCCTTCCCAGTCCGGTGCCCGCCTCCTCAACTCCCTCACCGCCGCCTCGGCCCCCAGCCATCAGGAGTGGCTGGAGCAGGCCCTGCACCTGGCCCTGACCCATCGCCAGCAAGGGGGGCGCCCCTTCGCCGCCCTGCTGGTGAGGGAGAACCGGCTGGTGGCGAGCGCCGTCAACCGCATGCTGGAGGCGGGGGACCCCACCCGTCACGCGGAGCTGGAAGCGCTGCGGGAAGGGAGTCGCCAGGGGCCGCTGGCCGGGGCCATCGTCTATGCCAGCGGGCACCCCTGCCCCATGTGCCTGTCGGCCCTGGTGATGAACGGTATCCAGGCGGTCTACTACGCCTTTGACAACGACGATGCCGCCCCCTTCGGCTTTGACAGCCGCGCGGCCTACGCGGCGCTGCGACTGCCGCTGAGTCCGCCGCCCCTGCCCCTCATCAAGCTGGCGAGCCCCATCGCGGCCGAAACCCTCTACGGTCCCCTGCCCCATGCATAAGCGCCTTCTCCCCCCGGGCAGCGGCGCCTTGCTGGTGCTGGTGATCCTCATCGCCCTCAACCTGCGCCCCTTCCTCACCGCCATCGGCCCCTTGGCCCCTCGCATCGACGCGAGGCTGGCCCTCGGGGTAGATACCCTGGCCTGGGTCACCCTGCTGCCCCTCTGGCTTATCGGGGTCGGCGTGCTGCTCACCCCGGCGCTCCTGGGTCGCACGGGCCCGCGCCCCCTGCTCGGGACGGCCCTGCTGCTGCTCGCCCTTGGCAGCGCCCTGCGCGTCGATCTGGCGAGCGGCACCCTGCTCATCGCCAGCGCCGCCCTGTGCGGGCTGGGCTCGGCCCTGGTGCAGGGGGTGCTGCCCGGCCTCATCAAGGAGGGGTTCGCCCAAAAGGTGCCCCTGGTGATGGGGATCTTCTCCGCCTGCATGATGGGGGGCGGGGCGCTCGGGGCCGTGCTCACCCCGCGCCTTGCCGAGTATCTGGACTGGTCTCGGGCACTGGCGCTCTGGGGCCTGCCGGTGCTGCTGGCCCTCGGCTGGCTGGCCTGGCGGGTGCCCCTGCCTACCCCGGCCCGCACGCCCGCCCCCACCGGGGAGCAGCGGCTGCTCCCCCTGCCCCGCACCTGGCTGCTCATCGCCTGCTTTGGCATCATCAACAGCGGCTACGGCATCGTCGTGGCCTGGCTGGCCCCGGCCTACATGGCGGCGGGCTGGAGCGCCCAGCAAGGGGGGGAGCTGGTGGCCTGGCTCGCCCTGGCCCAGACCGCGAGCGGCCTTGGCCTGCCTCTGCTGGCAGCCGGTCGGCTGGACCGCCGCCCCTGGATGGCGCTGGCCATCGCCATGTAGCTGGCGGGCTTTGGCGGCCTCTGGCTCGGTCCCCAGACCGCCCCTCTGCTCTGGTGTTTGCTGTGCGGCGCCGGGCTTGGGGGGAGCTTCTCCCTCATCATGGTGATTGCGCTGGATCACCTGCCCGACCCACGCCGGGCGGGCGCCCTCTGCGCCCTGATGCAGGGGGTCGGCTTCATGGTGGCGGCTACCGGCCCCTGGGTGGCGGCCCGCCTGCACCATGCAAGCGGTGACTTCGCTGCCGCCTGGCAGTGGCAGCTCGGTGCCCTGGTCCTGATGAGCCTGCTGGTGGTGCGTCTCAACCCGCGCCACTACCCAGGGGCCATGGGCCTGCCCCCGGAGCAGGCCATGGCTGTGCAGACGGCAGGCCACAAGCCCGCCTGATCCGGCGAGCACTGGCCTTGGAGGCCAGAAAGCACAACACCGGCCTTGGCCGGTGTTGTTCATCAGGGTGCGGGAAGGCCTGGCGCTCAGCGCCCCTTCTTCTGGCGCCCACCCTGCCCTGGCCGCGGTTTGCCCGGGGCGGGTTTGCCCCCCTTGCCGGGCGCGCTTTTACCTGCTGCCCCTTTGCTGGCAGCCCCTTTGCCCGCCCCGCCCTTGCCTGCGGGGCTCTTCTTCTCGAAGGCCTCGGGGCCCGGCACATTGGGCCGCCCGCCAATCTCGTGATCGTCGCTGCGCCGCGGCTTCTTGCCCTGGGCCGGGGTGCCGGCCGCAGCCGCCTTGGGCTTGGCAACCTGAGCCCCCTTGGCCGGTTTCGCCTCGGAGGAGGAGTCCTCAATGAGCTTGAACAGCTCGATCAGCTCGTCGTCGGTGAGATCGCGCCACTCCCCCACCGGCAGCCCCTTGAGGCTGACGTTCATGATGCGGATGCGCTCGAGCTTGGTCACCTCGAAGCCGAAGTGCTCGCACATGCGGCGGATCTGGCGGTTCAGCCCCTGCACCAGGGTGATGCGAAACACGAAGGGCGCCTCTCGCTTCACCTTGCACTTCTTGGTGACGGTGCCGAGGATGGGCACCCCGGCCGCCATGCCCCGGACGAACTCGTCGGTCACCGGCTTGTCCACGGTCACCAGGTACTCTTTCTCGTGATCGTTGCCCGCCCGCAGGATCTTGTTCACCAGATCCCCGTGGTTGGTGAGGAAGATGAGCCCTTGGGAGTCCTTGTCGAGGCGACCGATGGGGAAGATGCGGGTGCTGTGGTTGACGAAGTCGACGATGTTGTCCTTCTCCCCCGCCTCCGTGGTGCTGACGATGCCCACCGGCTTGTTGAGGGCGATGAAGACCAGGCTGTCGGCCTCGCGCGGCTCGATCACCTGACCGTTGACCTTGACCAGATCCCCGGCAAACACCTGATCCCCCACCCCGGCCCGCTTGCCGTTGATGAAGACGTTGCCCTGCTCGATGAAACGATCGGCCTCACGACGGGAGCAGATGCCGCTCTCGCTGATGTATTTGTTCAGGCGCATGGATTCATCGGCCAGCATGGGTCACCTCCCGGGTCGGATGGGCCTTGAGAATGGCAGGCTGGATCAGCCGCGCTGTGGTCGGGTTCGTCTGCATACAACTCCATGAAATAAGGGCCTGCGCCCTGCATGTTCGGCAAAAAACGCCGCTACAGTAGCACATTGCACGCGCCCGCGCCCGGCCCCGTCGCCCCCTGGCTGCTGGCTCATGGGTGGTGCTGCCCCTGATGCAACAGCAGGCCCCCCATTATCCAGCGTGCGGTGACGCCGCGGCCCTGATTGGGCTGCACCGCGCACTCCCCGCCTCTTTTCACTTCATGGTGCTCACTTCATGGGCCGGGCCCCCACCGCCGAAGATAGGGTGCGGCCTTTGGCAGATAGCCAGATGATCTAACGCTTGATATTTATCCAGCAAAAATGCATAAAAAGATTTTGGTCATCGCGAATTATCTGCTCTGACCCGCCGACGACGGGAAATGACACCCCCATCGGGGCGCAACAACGGGCCCCTTGAGCCCCGCGAACCCTGAAGACGGGCATGATCCCCTCTCTGGCAGGACGCCACTTTCATCATTCACGACAGGAGTTAAAGATGAGTCATTCCCTCTCCCAGGAGGCCTTCCTGGCCCAGGTCGCCAGCCGCAACCCTCACCAGCCCGAGTTCATCCAGGCCGTGAGCGAGGTGATCGCCTCCATCTGGCCCTATGTGGAGCGCCACCCCCGCTACCTGCAACACGGCCTGCTGGAGCGACTGGTGGAACCCGAGCGCCTGGTGCAGTTTCGGGTGAGCTGGGTGGATGACCAGGGTCGGGTGCAGGTGAACCGCGGCTACCGGGTGCAGCACAGCTCCGCCATCGGCCCCTTCAAGGGCGGCATGCGCTTCCACCCCTCGGTGGATCTCTCTGTGCTGAAATTCCTCGCCTTCGAGCAGACCTTCAAGAACGCCCTCACCACCCTGCCCATGGGCGGCGGCAAAGGGGGCAGCGATTTCGATCCCAAGGGCAAGAGCGAAGGAGAAGTGATGCGCTTCTGCCAGGCCCTGATGCTGGAGCTCTATCGCCACCTGGGGGCCAACACCGACGTGCCGGCGGGCGACATCGGGGTGGGCGGGCGCGAGGTGAGCTACATGGCGGGCATGATGAAGAAGCTCACCAACAGCGCCGAGTGCGTCTTCACCGGCAAGGGACTCTCCTTTGGCGGCAGCCTCATTCGTCCGGAAGCCACCGGCTACGGCCTGCTCTACTTTGTCGACGCCATGCTGGCCCATCGCGGCCAGTCCCTCGATGGCCTGCGGGTCTCGGTGTCGGGCTCAGGCAACGTGGCCCAGTACGCTATCGAGAAGGCGATGGCCCTCGGCGCCCGCGTCATCACCGCCTCCGACTCCGGCGGCACCGTCTATGATCCGGACGGCTTCACCCCCGAGAAGCTGGCCCGCCTGATGGCGCTTAAAAACGAGCAGCGCAAGCGGGTCGCCGATTACGCCCATGAGCTCGGGCTCGAGTTCTTCAGCGGCCGCACCCCCTGGCACCTGGCGACCGACGTCGCCCTCCCCTGCGCCACCCAGAACGAGCTGGATGCCGAAGATGCGGTGCAGCTTATTGCCAACGGCGTGCAGCTGGTGGCCGAGGGGGCCAACATGCCCTCCAGCGCCGCCGCCATCCGTCTCTTCCACGAAGCAAAGGTGCTGTTCGCCCCGGGCAAGGCGGCCAACGCCGGCGGGGTTGCCACCTCGGGCCTCGAGATGAGCCAGAATGCCCAGCGCCTCTCCTGGACCCGGGAGGAGGTGGACGCCCGCCTCAAGGGGATCATGACCAGTATCCATGCCACCTGTGTCCGTTACGGTCAGGATGATGGTCATGTGAACTACGAAAGCGGCGCCAATATTGCCGGCTTCGTCAAGGTGGCCGACGCCATGCTGGCGCAAGGGGTCTGCTAGTCACGCCATTTCCCGTGACATCCCCCAAAGCAACAGGGCAGCCCATGGCTGCCCTGTTGTGTTATCTGCATAGCTGTTGCTTTAACCTGGGCGACGCAGGTTGCATGCCCGATACCACTTCACGCTCGCTTCACCCAGCCATGACACCCTCCCCCCTCTTCCATACGCGAACGAGGAGAACGAGATGACAACGACCATAGGCGCCCTGCTGATCCTGGCCGGGCTCGGCTGCTTTGTGGCCTTCAACCTGCTGGGCACCACAGTGGATACACAGGGATTCCTGCACGAGCCCTTCGCCCTGCTGCCCCTGGGCTATCTGCTGCTCTTCACCGGCATGGTGCTCACCGTGATCCCTCTGCTGCGCAAGTGGCGCACCAGGGAGCAGTGACACAAACCGCAAGGTGCCAGGAGCTCAGCAATAACGGCTGATCTCGATGAGGTTCTGATCCGGGTCCAGGCAATAGACCGATTCGATGGGACCACAGGCACCGCTTTTGCTCACAGGCCCCTCCACTATCTCGACCCCCTGGCTCGCCAGCTGGGCCATCACCTGATCCAGGGGCCAGCGAGTGATGAGGCAGAGATCCCCCGACCCCACCTGCGCCCGGTTGCGCGCCTCCTCCCCCAGCAGTTGCAGATTGATCTTCTGGTTGCCAAAGCGCAGCGCCCGGCGCCCCGCCCCGAAGGTGATGGGCTCCATCTTGAAGGCGCCGCTGTAAAACGCCACCGCCCGCTCAATGTCGCTGACCGTCAATACCAGATGGTCGATATGGCTGATCATGCTTGCTCCCTGTCATGGTGATTGCCGCACCATCATACCCACCCGCCTCAATAGAAACTGTGGCATGGTGCACAGGGGGGCTAACCACTTATTTTGACTAGGGAAATACCTTAACGCACGGCAGCACACGCCTTGTCACGCAGAAACAAATCCCCCCCGACAATCAGCCTTTCGTTTCAAGAGCCTTTCAAAAGCACCACTCATCATGTACAGGATCTTTAGCTACAACCAATTGAAATAGATAGAAAAAAGGCTTCGTTTGTGATCTGATTTAATCGCAAAAAAAAACCGACACGCCCGAAGCCATGACTATTATCAATGCAACCCAGTACCTCAAGCAACTTCTTAGCTCTTCTGAACTCAACCGGATCGGTAAATTTACCGGTTTTTGTCAGCGACTCCGGGATATCCAGCCTGCGAGACTACTCCCGGCTCTGCTCTCAGGGCTTGGTTGCGACAAGGTGGATGGTATTGCTGGTTTGCATCGCCATTTCAATGCGTTGCAGCTCCATGATACTGACCAAATAGCGTATAAACCCTTTCACAACCAGTTACGCAAGCAGGGTTTTCCCTTGTTCATGCGCGCACTGGTTGAACGAGCCATCGCCTTACGCCTCAAGGAGTGTCTACCGGACGCCCACGGACTGGCAGGCTTTGAGCAGGTACTGCTGCAGGACGGGTCGTCATTCGCGTTACATCCGCAATTGGCAGAACATTTCCCGGGCCGATTCAATAAGCACAGCCCCGCTGCGGTAGAGTGTCATATGACCATGTCCTTGCTGGACCAGTCGCCGATATCGATGAGTATCACGGCGGATACCGAATCGGAGCGCAAGCATCTTCCGGCCGCAAATTCGTTAAATAACAAACTGTTATTGGCGGATGCCGGTTACATCAGCCGCGAGTACTTTGCTGATGTGACCAAAGCCAAAGGAAGCTATCTGGTCAGAGGGAGTCAAAATCTCAATCCCAAAGTACAGGCAGCTTACCGACAGGACGGCAGGGAAATGCCCAAGTTACTCGGAAAAAAGCTCAAGGATATCGATCGGAGAAGCTGCAGAGCCGAGGTTCTGGATCTGGATGTGAGTTCGGGAAAGTATAAATATCGACTCATAAGACGTTGGTTTGCAGAGGAAAAACGGTTCTGTATATGGATGACCAATCTTCCGCGTGAGCGATGGCCAGCCGAGAAGGTGATGGCATTGTATCGTTGCCGTTGGCAGATCGAACTGTTGTTCAAAGAGCTGAAATCACATAACCGGTTGAAGGCGTTCGCGACACGACAAAAAGCGATAGCGGAAGGCTTGATCTGGGCTAGTTTGCTGGCCTTGCTGGTCAAACGTCGGCTGGCGCTGACGCTGATTGGCAGCGCGGAGTTATCGATGTTGAAGATTGCCAAAAACAGCGCGCTTTGGTTAATGCCGATATTGGCGAGCATCATCCATGGTGCGTGGCAGGAAATAACAGAGAAGTTGGAGTGGGCAATGGTGTATTTATCCAAAAACGGCAAAAAGAGTAGGCAGAGAAAATCCAAGCAAAACAACACGTTAGACGGTATTATTAATTCGCTTGCCGCTTAAGGTTCTGTACATGCACCACTCATAGGTATGAGTTAGACATTTACGTTGTCATGCACGGTTATCCCTTCCAAACTTCCGTTTTCAAGAATTTCAAGCAACACCAGACTTTGTTTCTCTGTCGGGAACTTGGAAGGAATCTGCATGGCCACTTTAAGTACACTGTCCTGCTTTGGAGTGAGGAGGCCTTTCTCATTCAGCAACTGATGGATACGTTTCCATTCAACCACAGGTACTGCGAGCACCTTTTTTTGAGCTTCAATGCCGTTATCTATTCTCTGAGTATGCTTGGCAGAGCGCATATTGACTGACTGATCATCAAATGAAAGCAAGCGTTCGTAAAATTCAGATGAGAGTTGATTGGCTACAGATTCAGCACTGCCTTGTATTCTTGTCCAACATGCATCCTTCTTGCACCACTCAGATATGTTGGAAATACCAGGGGGTGGATTGATGATATCGTCATTTACAGCTTTCGATACTATGGCTATTGTATTTTCCAGTACTTGTGGGACTTTTTGTATATTCCAGACATCCAGAAAATCTATATTTACCTTTCGATCCTTCGTTATATGACTTATTAGCGCCAATGTATAGGCCACGATATTTGCACGATATCCACCGTTGTACCAAGACTGTGCAGAAACGATACGTTCAGTGGCTCGAAATATCAAAGCTCGAGCGATGGCCCTTTTGAAGTAAAATTCATTGAACTCGTCAGGTGACTTCTCCCATTCACAACCTATTCGAACGGCATAGCGCGCAAAATTCTTCTGGGAACCAAGATTTACCCACTTGGGATGGTCATCCCAGACATTCTCGAATTTCGCCAGATCGGTTTTAGTGAACATTTGCTGCTTAGGATGCTCCCCCTTGAATCGGCGTTGCTCAACAGTTGTGAGTTTCGACTGTGCATCGGCATACTGACCGCGTGCTCGTTCATAAAACCAGCGAGTTTCACGCTGCATCCCTTGCTGTGCAGGAGCCCATATCCGACGTGAAAACTCTTCCATCCGAACATGAAAAGGATGATTAGAAAAGAAGTCTGCCGCATTCACCTTATTCTGTGTGTTTGCATACTCAGATATTTTGGGTACGACTACCTCGCTTTGAAGGCTATTTATCACTGACAGCTTCATTTGAACGAATATCTGGGACAAATCAGCCTTGTCACGCTTGCGAGTATGAAACAGAGATGCCGTAGTCTGGCCACCATTGACAATCTGAAGGTCAACAACTCTTGTAATTACTGGACCAGAAGCTGTCATTGCAGTCTCAACTTCTTGCGCTGTTGCAGTTATCCCATTGTTGTAGGCGAAGAACATGTTGGGTTCATTCAATATCGTGGTCCTGATCCCCTTATTCACGTTGCCACGAGCCTGCAGGAACGTGCGCACGTTCTGTTCAAGCAAACGAGCACCAAATTTCTCGTACAAAGTTGCCAGCACATCTGCAGGCATAACCATGAGATGGGATTGGTAAGTATCGGTTCCCAAATGTGCCGGAAGGCTTGGAATACCGTTGCCAAACATCTGCGTGAAGTCGAGATCAAGTGCTTCCTTGTGGTTTCGAGAACTTCTCTGACGATGCAGGCGTGAGATATCCCAGATGTGATGAACTGCAGGTATACCTATAATCTCAGCGTCGGGTAGAGCTTGGATTTTCTCGCTGAGTATGCGCTCAGAAAAGAGAATCAAGTTGACTTGCCGAAGAGTGCTCTTGCGATCCTCAATCTGCTTGGCAAGGCCATACGCAGGCGATGTCACCTCCAGTTCGCTAGCCAAGCACTTTTTGGCACTGGCCTCGAAGAAGTTGGAAACGCGTTTGAATGTCGCAACCACATCCGCTTTGTTGAGCGTTGCTAGTTCATTCCTTGAGTCAAAATCTGCAATAAAAAGATCCAGAACACCTTCATCATTGAACCAGAAGCCGTCCACACGCATGCCACGTTGGGCCCGATAATGACAGAGCTCGAAACCTTCGGTAAAACCTGTATCAACCAGCTCGACCGCGACAGTTTCCATGAATTCGTCAAGCTGAAACAGGCCATTGGCTTCAGCCCCGGCCAGCAGTTCTTGCCTAAAATCGTGGAAGAACTCTTCTACTTTTTGCGCCATGATTGTCCTCCGAAAACAGCATCCCCCTCGCACTCGTAATGAGCAATCGCTTCCAGTTTGATGTCATACGCTACCTTGGCAATCCCTAGCGGTAATTGCGACCTTATAAGACGCGGAAAGTCGTCAGTAATTAGGTAGCTACGCACGCCACTGATCACAAATCTCGGTTCATCGTAGTCAGGGAAAGGCGCATAGCCATATGCAGCCAGTTTCCGTTCAAAAGCCTCCAAAGCGGCAACTTCATCAAGTCGTGACTGAACTGCCGCAACGACCTCATTGAGAGAACGGCCTCCTCCAGCGTCCGTCAGGCTGTTCAACAGGTAAATGCGTAGAAAGAGTGAGTCATTTAAGGATTCGAGTTGATCTTCCGACGAAATCCGGATGCAGCTCCGCTCTCGGCCTGAAAGCGATTTTACTTCGACTGCCCTGTTGCCGAAGATGAAGTCCTGATGCGACCGATCCGGACCAAGCCAGGATTCAACTGCGGTACTGCTCGGCATTTCCTTATCGAGCAGTTCCACAAGAAAGGTAATTTCGGCAAAGAGCCCCTGGACCTCTTCTGCAGACAAACGCTGATTTCGCCCCATGAGAAAAGTCTTCCAGCGGCGGATATGTGCCTGTGAAACGGCCAGAGCACTGGCCGAATCAGTTGCGTGTTGAAGCGCAAAGGCAAGGGTTTGACACAGCCCTTCAAAGAGGTCGCGATCAACATGTCTCTCAAGAGTAAGCACTAGGTGCTGTCGGCCTTGCTCGCTAGCCCGAAGGTCTATATCGATGCCATTTACCGTTACAGCATTCTGCCGATAATGGGCAACATGATCCCCTTGAAGTTCTAGAATGAACAGACAAGAACCGCTGATATTGCGCCCCCAGAAACAAGGTACTGCTGTTGCTAGTGAGACCTGAATAACATTCAAGCCCATTTTAGGAACGGGAATATCATCCCATGGTGAGGAATTAATCATATTGGTCTTCTTCCTCTGCAGGGTCATCCGCATATCCAACCATCTGCTTGAGCCAGACCTTATTCACGACAACATTAATAGTCGTTGAATAATCACCATATGGGAAACTGATGCCGAAGGCTGCTATTGGGCCGACCACATTATCGCCTTTGGGCTCTAAACTATGAATCATGAGAAGAGGTCTATTTCTGACCATTCGATAATGCGTGTCTGATACTGCTCCACAGCCATCTTCTCCCTTAGCTATCTTCTTCGCCTCATCGCATAAATCATCAAGACCGAGACCTTCATCACCACGTGAAGCAACCCTGTCTTTGTTCAAACGCCATGAGGTTCCATCCGGCTGATCTTTCCCTACTACACGTTCTTGATTCCTAAGAGTGAATGGGCTTTCTCCACCTGAACCATTCGGAGGTGATATAAGCAAAACATCTGCTAGCGGGTGCTTCTTCGAAATTCGTTCTAGATAGCTTATCGCATCTGACTTCTGTCCAGCAAAAGCAGAATGGCATTCAAATCTGATGAGAAAATCGTCGATAACGTCAACTGGCACATCCCTGAATATATATCCCTTCTTAGTCTTCTCTTCTGGCCGCCCACCAAATCCACTGCGCCAATGTTTGGAGAGTAGAGCAAAGTTCCTTGTATTGACGTCAGGGTCTAGGGAAACGATATAGCTCTCACGCATTCGCCCACTAAAACTCTGTTCGACGGTTTCTTTTTTTCCCGAACGCATCTTGTTTGCCGCAGTGATAAGCAGGCGATCTGGATGTGCACGGACATAAAACCCAAATTCCTTTGGGCTCAGGCGATCCCGCCGCATGCGTTTAACCTGCTGGACAAGCTCTTCTGATGCATCAGCTATGTGGGAATACCAGTTGATTGAGTCACGCGAGAGATGAACACGACAGAGATCCTCGAATCCAAGGCGATAACCGAACCATCGTCCCATCTGCATCAACGTGTCGTACATCTTAGTATTGCGATACATATAACTGATGGTCAGCCCCTCGATAGTCAAGCCCCGTGAGAGACTCAATCCACCGATAGCTATCGCTGTCAGTCCAATACCTTCTTTCTCATATCGAGTATAATCAAGAACTTCATCACTTTTGCTATTGATGACATAAAGATGAAGATGCTCGAAAACAGTATTAAGAGCTGATTTCACTTCTTCCCATATAAATCCAACATCGCTATATTCAGCTTCGAAGGCATTCCTCAATCCTCGCATATATATATTTTTTGATGATACGTTTTCCGGCATCGCGTAATTGGCCAAAACCGCTTCCCTAATTCTCTTCTCTCTGAGACTTAGGAAGTCACGGACAGCCTTCTGCACCGGTACGTAACGTGATACATTCACCATCATTGAACAGTGCTTGGCTGCCTGCCCTCGTAGATTTCGAATAGCTCGTGCAATGATGAATTCGTCAAGTGCTCGGTATAAACTTGGTGGTAACTCTTGAATTGGTGCGTCACGCTTATGTGAATATGGAATAAAATCTTCACAATCATCGATTGGTATGACAACCGATTCGCTTGTCGCTTCATTCAAAAATACTTTCTCTGCACCAAAATAAGTTGTCGGTGCATCTAGGCAATAAATGAAATCGCGAGGAAATAACTCTTCCCGAACGTCATCACTATAAGAGTCTGGATTAATGAAAATATTGGCAAAAGGAGTGGCTGTATACCCAACATAGCAAGATTTAGCAAATAACCCCAAGATACTGCGAATCATAGCATTCGTCTTAGTGGGGTCCAAATCGTCCTTGTTTGTATTAATCGATGCATTGTCGGCTTCATCATCTATCAGCAACATTGGCACATCTCGAATTTGACCATCACCGGCGGCATTGAGCTCTTTCAACCACTTGTGTAACGCAGTCAATGTTGTGACGTTCTTCTTTATAACCAAAATGATTGGTGCACTATATTTACTTATTTTTAGTCCACTTTTATCTGCAGTGTTCTTATTAAAATCTTCATAAATATTTGTAAGAGTGCCAGGATGAGGATAGTTTGGCATTGTCCCAACACCAACATATCGGCGATCATTCGGGTCACTCGATTGACCAATGAAGGCCTCATCAATTCGCTGCTGCGTCTGCTTACGTAAATTATTGTGGATTCCGGCAATAACAATGATGAACTTGTAACCCGCATCGGCGGCTCGTGCTATCAAGCCCGTATAGTTGGCAGTTTTTCCAGACTGCACATGACCAATGACAAGACCACGGCGATTCCAAGTTGTCCCTTCGCTGAGTGGGTCCTGAAGATGGCCTAGGATCCGGGTAGTCACATCACTCAGTGACTGAACCATCTGTGGAGGCCAACCCTCATTCCGTAGAAATTCCTCATATGCGTTAGCATAGGTCCAGCTAACATCACTTCGTTTGTGAACCCATTGGTCGTCATGATTCGCATTGGTATCAACCAATGATATGCCGGCTCCCATTCTGGTTACCACAGACGCCATAGCTTCGATAACAACATTTCTAAGGTCCCCAGAGTAACCAAAAACTGCAGCAATCTGTCTAGCCTTATCTTCTACTTGCTCACGTGTTGGCGTTTCCGTCATATTAGCAAGCCCCGAGATTAGAGCATTGGTGATATTCTTTTCTTGCGTTATACCTGTAATGCTCATGTAAAAGCCTCACTGATAAATTTTTCAGAAATATCGACCTGATCGTCGAAGAGATGTGTGGATCGAACAATTTGTAGAAAAGCCTTAGCATCACCCGGCCCATCGCCGTACAAAATATGACGTAGATTCCTTAGCCGTTCCATGACTTCTTTTTCATCTATTTTTTGAGGGATTATTGCACGTGGATGTGTCGAGTAATCAGAATAAATCATTTCAATTGGCAATGATGCAGAAACAGAATCAAGCAGTGTTCGAAATAATTTCGCCTCCTCTGGTGAAAGCTTTCCAGCCAATGAGGTAATAATGGGATGCTGATCGTTTATCGAGAATCGAATTCCATCGTGCTCTGCATAGCGTTCCCAAAATGGCGCTTGAGTTTCTTGAAACAACTTTTGTCCACGCCCTCTGTGAACGGTCACACTGCGTGCAGTAACTTTAGTGAGGATCTGACGCAGACGTTCACGAACTGCATGTGGAGGACGGGCACGAGACTTCTTTATATCGATGGTCCAGTCTTCATCGAGACTGTTTGGGAAATCTATTTGCACCCGCGCCAACTTGGTGGCTTCTCCTTTTGGTACGATACGGAACCAATCTCCCCATGCCATCAGGCGTCCATTTCGATAGACATAACAACCTTGGTTGGAGATAAAATCGCTGCGATCCTGGTAGTAATCGTATTCGGAAGCTGACAAGCGACTATGATGCGGTAAAATGAAAGGCTGCAGGCGGACTTGAGCTGCGCCAATGTGAACAACCTCCTCAGGAAGAATCTGAGTGGCAGGATTTTTTCTGCAAAAAGGATCAAATGCAGTAATCGGATGACCATTTATGCTAAGTGAAAGCTTGGAATAACCTTTGAGTTCTCCAGAAAGGAAACGATGGAATACCAAGGAAAGATGCCGGCCTACAACATCAAGTTTTTCGTTGACGATTTCATCCCGATGAACGCCAATTTCATCTTCCAACAATCTATCCAGCTTACGCCAGATGACCGCAGTACCATTGTCGCCAAGTAACTCAATATGGGGCAATGCTGCAATGTCAACAGGCTCCAGAATTGATAGAAGCCAGTCGTCCGATGCATCAATGCGATCTAGATTCCATTCCGCACCAGATATGAGCCCTTGCTTGATGCTAACTACGGTCAGAGAGCGACATTGTGAAAAAGAAGCCGTTTTCAAGCCCAAGCCAAAGCGGCCAAGATCATGTGATGAACGTCGCCTAGCGGGACTATCCGTTCCATGGCGCATGGCTATCAATAGCTCCTCTTCTGTCATCCCTCTACCATTATCTAAAATGATAAGAGTCGGAAGTATTGATGCTACATCACAAATAATCTCGATATTGCTGGCGCCAGCAGAAATGCTGTTATCTATCAGATCTGCTATAGCCGTTTCGAGCGAATATCCAATATCTCTCATAGAAGCAGAGAGACAAGCTGCGCTTGGTGGGTGTCTTCTTTCATTTGCCATTAGATAGCCTACGCTCCCCTATCTCATGCATCATTTGACCATAAACTTAAGCCCAATTGATCATCATCTTTGATTTTTAGTATTTTAAATACTATTTCTGCTATTTTATGTGCCAGCAATGGTGGAACTGCATTACCGACTTGATGATACTGCTGTGTTCTTCCTCCATGGAAGAAATAATTGTCGGGAAATGTCTGCAAACGTGCGGCTTCTCTCACTGTCAAGCTGCGACATTGTGTCGGATCGTAGTGGATGAAGTAATGGCCATCCTTAGATATATGGCTGGTAATGGTCGTGGATGGTGTATCCGCCAGCTGGACCCTGAACCGATCCGAAAACTGTCCTGATTCCCAGTTTTTGTGATCCGGTGCAAGCCTTGGCAAGCAGAAATCGGTGTGACCCTTTGGTGAACGCCCATGCTCTTCAGCAAAGCATGCTGCAAATCCATAACGAGCCAGATCATCAATACGATGACCCCTTGTTTCGTGATTCAACCACACTTTCAACTTAGGATCTGAATACCATTTCTCCAGACCATCAATTTCACCAACATCTTCTTCACTCTTCTTTTTAAGACGCAATGCGCCAGTATTCTCTGCCTTAAGACATTCAGCGGCGGTTGACAATCTCTTTGCAAGTGGTCTGATATGCTCTGGCCCCATTGGAGCAAGTAAGGAAAGATCCATCAATTGATCACTAACAGATGAAATCCAATCATCATAGGAGTCTTGTTGTTTGCTGAGTTTGCTTCGCAATACAGGCATATTTCCGATGATCTGCTTGACCGTCACTCTGTCTGACTTTGACAGCTTTGGCAATTCTGGAAGCTCAGCACGGATACGATCACTACGAATGCCCAGAAGAATTACACGGTGACGGGCTTGCGGAATTCCATACTCTTCTGCCTGAATTATGAACTTCTTGGCATCAAGCAATTTGGGATCATCGCCATCCTGGAATACTTCGTCACTTACCAAAGATACTATTTTATATCTAAGGCCGTCATCAGGCATATCCAAAGCCACATTGGGACTGGCCAAGTCACGCAAGATCTGATGAAAGATAAAGTCGCCATTAATCTTTGAAGACAACATTCCCTTGACATTTTCCATGACAAAAATATCTGGGCGATTCTTCTGGATAATCCGTAAATACTCTTTATATAGAAAGTGACGCTTGTCCTTTTCCGGTTTGTACTCGGCGTTGCCTTTGTTTCTTGAACGTCCGGCGATGGAATAGGCCTGACAGGGAGGACCGCCAATCAACACCCAAGGCTGGGATTCACTCTTGTTTTCAAAAGCCTTGGCTATCGCGTGATCAAGCTCTTGATTGCCTGCTTCACTGCCAATCTCCAGACACAGCGCCTCTTTTTCCGCTTTTTCCCAGAGATCGATGGTATTTTCCGTGAAGGGATTCTCTGCATCGCCGTTGCAGAACTGGTAATAGTCCTGAATGAACTCGGGCCTGTGACTCTTGAGCAATCGGTAGAATGCGCGAAGTTTCAATGTCTGGTGGGCGACAGGGTCCCTCTCAGCAGAAACCTGGATTTCGAATGCCTTGCCATCATTGAGAGAGGAGAAGCCCTCACCCAACCCGCCAGGACCGGCAAACAAGTCGACAACGGGGATGGGTGGTAAAAAAGTGCTCATGTCGAATTACTGTGTTTTTGATCAGGCCGTAAAGATACCAGGAAGCGTGACGTCGAGGAAGCGAAAGCATGGATGTTGTTGATGCATCAACCCGTTCTGTGATGATGTCAGGCATCAGAGGCAAGAATACCCGCCCCGAAATTTTACTGCGCAAATATCTCCACGCCCGGGGTTTTCGTTTCAGATTGCACGTGAAAGATCTTCCCGGCTCACCCGACATCGTTCTCCCACGCTATAGACTCTGCATTTTCGTTCATGGCTGCTTCTGGCACCGTCATCTCAACTGTCCCTATGCTGCCACTCCAAAGAGCAATACCGTATTCTGGCTGCAGAAGTTTACGGCCAACACGATCCGCGATGAAAAAGTGGAATACATGCTGAGCCAGGCAGGTTGGAGAGTATTCCAGATATGGGAATGCGGCTTGAAAGGAATGGATGAGACCACTCTGGAGTGGCTGCCGCCCATCATCAGGGGGACTACAACATCATTGAGCTGGCCTGACTATCCAAACGAAAGAGTTGTCTGACAGGATGCATCAAGCCCCTTATCAGCTTCTCGAAAATCTCCTTGCGCTCAAAAGCGGCCCCACGGCGGGCCGCCTTCGTGTGGTCAGCAGGCAATCCGCTCGATGCGACCGCCACTGAGTTTGAAGAAGGCATCCTGCGGCAGCTCCTGCAGCCAGGTGGTGGTGTAGTCCAGATCCACATAGGCGCCGCGCAGCATGGCGCCAAAGAGACCGTGAGAAACCACGATGGCCTGCTCGGCAATGTGCTCGTCCTCAAGCCATTGCCGGGCCCGGCCTTGAATGCTCTCAAAGCTCTCGCCATGGGGGGCCCGCAGATACCAGTCCGGCTCCTCCAGATCCAGCTCGGGGTGGGCCGCCAGCAGCTCGGGCACCCGGCGACTCTCCCACTCCCCCATCCCCAGCTCCACCAGCCGCTCGTCCCAGATGATGCGCTCCTGGTCCAAGCCAAGCTGCTGACACACCCGCTCCGCCGTCTGCCGTGCCCGGCCGAGGGGGCTGGCGTAGAGCGTCCAGTCGGTGGGCTCGTCCAGGAGCTTGGCCAGACGGGCCCCCATGGCGAGGGCCTGGGCTTCGCCCCTGGGGGTCAGCTCGGAGTTGCAACGCCCCTGCAACCGCAATTCGGCGTTGTAACGGGTCTGGCCGTGGCGCAGCAAATAAAGGGTTCGAGACATGGTTTCTCCAGCAGAGTCAACGAGATAAGAAAACAGGGGGAAGATGATAACAGATGTACCGGGTCAACCAAGACCCGGAGGATGCAGGCTTGTGCTGACTCCTTGAGCGCATGGCCTGCGGCTATCGTGAAGGGGTGACAGGGGCTGCGAGCCTTTATCGCACAGGCGCCTTGTGCGCATACCACACGCCTTCGCCACGGGCCCGGCGCGCCGTGGCAAGCGCCCCATGCTCCCCTATCTTGTTGTTCAGACGGGATAAAATGGGGATGTGCCGGTTTATCGGTCACAGGATGGCGGCCAATGCCAGAAAAGACAGAGTTTTTGCTCTGATCCGGGGGCCATTTTGGTACGTATCTCTGGCTCACGACAGGGACGCCTGGTGTACAATCTGCCACCCGATTTCCCCTGACCCGGCCCAGGCTCAGGCCCTGATGTACCCCAGAGTAAATGAACGTGACCCCAACCCACCCCATGCTCGACAGTTATTACAGCCAGGATCTGGTGTTCTTCTCCATCCTGGTGGCGGTGCTCGCCTCCTACACGGCGCTGACCATGACCAGTCGAGTGAGCCAGAGTCGGGGACGGGCCGCCGTGCTCTGGCTCGCGGGGGGAGCCTTCGCCATGGGGCTCGGCATCTGGTCCATGCATTTTATCGGCATGCTCGCCTTCAACCTGCCCATCGCGCTGGGATACGATCTGACCCTCACCGGTCTCTCCCTGGTGGCGGCCATCGGCTCCTCGGCCTTTGCGCTCTGGCTGGTGAGTCGTCCCCAGCTCCCCTGGCACCAGATCCTGTTCGGGGCCGTGCTGATGGGTGCCGGCATCGCCACCATGCACTACATCGGCATGGCGGCCATGAAGATAACGCCCGGCATCCACTACCTGCCTGGGCTCTTCATCCTCTCCATCCTCATCGCGGTATTCGCCTCGGGTGCCGCGCTCTGGATAGCGTTTCGCCTGCGCAACAGCTCGCCTCGCGCCTTCTTCAGCAAGGCCCTCGCCTCCCTGGTGATGGGGGCGGCCATCATCGGCATGCACTACACCGGCATGGCGGCGGCCCAGTTCCCCGCAGAGAGCCTGTGCGGAGCCCTCTACACCGGTCTCAATACCCAGTGGCTGGCAACCGTGGTCATCATAGTGACCCTGGCAGTGTTCGCCATCGCCTTCGTGCTCTCCATGCTGGATGCCCACGCCGCCAGGCTCTCCACCTCCCTGCATCAGGCCCACGACGAGCTGCTCAAGCTGGCGCTCCATGACAGCCTGACCCGGCTGCCGAACCGGCTGCTGTTTGCCGACCGGCTGGAGCAGCGCATCCAGGAGTGTCAGCACAGCCAGCGCAGCTTCTCCCTGCTGTTTCTCGATCTCGACGGCTTCAAGATCATCAACGATGCCCACGGCCACCACACCGGGGATCTGCTGCTGGCCGAGGTGGCCCAGCGCATCACCGGCCTGCTCGGTGCCAGCGACACCGCCTCGCGCTTTGGCGGGGACGAGTTCGTGCTGGCCCTGGCGCCGGGGGATGTGAGCCAGACCACGGCCTTCGCCGAGCGGCTGCTGGCCACCCTGGCCCAGCCCTATGAGTGGGAGCACCACAGCCTGCACATCACCGCCAGCATCGGCATTGCCGTCTATCCCCAGGATGGCACCAGCCTGCACGAGCTGACCCTCAACGCCGATGCCGCCATGTATTACGCCAAGGAGCAGGGGCGCAACGACTACTACTACTTCGACAGCGCCATGAACGCCAACGCCCACCAGCAGTTCCTGCTGCACAAGGAGCTGCAACACGCCCTGGAGCGGGGGGAGCTGGCCCTGCACTACCAGCCCAAATACTGTGCCCGCAGCGGTCAGGTGGTCGGCGCCGAGGCCCTGCTGCGCTGGCAGCACCCGGAGCATGGTGCCGTCTCGCCGGCCAGCTTCCTGCCGCTGGCGGAGAAGAGCAGGCTCATCATCCCCATCGGCAACTGGGTCATCGACGAGGCGTGCCGCCAGATGAGCGCCTGGCGGGCGGCGGGTCATCACGACTGGAGCGTGGCGGTCAATCTCTCCACCATCCAGCTCGCCAGCCCCGGGCTGCTGGAGGAGGTGCAGGGCGCCCTCGCCCGCCATCGGCTCGAGGCCCGTCACCTGACCCTAGAGATCACCGAATCCACCGCCATGCAGAAGGCCGAGGAGAGCCTCGCCATCCTCAACCGTCTGGCCGAGCTTGGCCTTGGCATCTCCATCGACGACTTCGGCACCGGCTACTCCAGCCTGCTCTACCTCAAGCGCTTCCCCGCCAACGAGCTCAAGATTGACCGGGGCTTTGTCACCACCCTGGAGCGGGGGGGCGACGATGCCACCATCATCGCCGCCATCATCGCCCTGGGTCAGGCCCTGGAGATGCGCATCGTGGCAGAGGGGGTGGAAACCCCGGAGCAGCGCGACCTGCTGACCGAGCTGGGCTGCGACACCTTGCAGGGCTATCTGCTCGGGCGCCCCATGACCGGGGAGCAACTGCTTGTCCACTGCGCTCCCGAGACTCCCCAACGGGTGCTGGAAGGTGTGCTTGCCTGACAAGCAGGTGAGGCGCTGCGCCCATGTCGCCAGAGCCATCACCAGCCCGATTGCGTCCCTTCACGACTCAAGGTAGTCTGCTGCAAGACTCGAATGCTCCTTTATCTTGCCGGGCGCATCGAGCGCCCCCATGGCAGATCACCCGTTCAGAGGAGCCACATCCATGGCCAGATATCAGTTCTTCAGCGTCCCCGCCTCCCGCCGTCAGCAATATACCTATGTCGACATGGCCTCCCCCACCTTCCTCACGGAGAAGGAGGCGCTGCTGACGCAAGGGTTCGAGGTGGAAGAGGATTTCATCGACGCGGCCACTCCCCGCGAGGCGGTGGAGAAGTACAGATCCGGCTTTCTCTACGTGGCGGACGAGATAGGCAAGTCAGACGAGGCCTATGCGGCGGCAACGACCTTGCTGGAGATGGGCAAGAAGATCCTGGGCCGCAAGGCGGGCTGAACAAGGCGGGCCGCCGGGGCGATACCCCCGATGGCCCGCAGGCAGTCAGCGTTGAGGGTGCTGGCGGAGCATCTCCACCAGCTCCTCTTCGCTGCCGGGTTCATGGGCAAGCTGCAGGCTGGGGGCGGCGCCCCCCATCAGCATATAAACGTGAGTGCTGCAGTGATCGTAGTGATACCACTTACCGTCGATACAGACGTCGGTATAGCATCTCGGGTCCCTCTTGAGTTCCATACGCACATCCTTATGTGTCATTCACCAACCTCACCCTTGACCGTAAAATAAGCGGCCCGAGTCCCTTTTGACCTGGATCAAGGGAGGTGGCGGGCAGAAGCGGGCAGTGGCCGGATCTGGCCGGGGCCGGATGCCCCCAGCCCGGGTGACCTAGCCCGCCAACCGGCCCCAGCCAGGCAACAGCGCAACAAAAACGGCGCCCGAAGGCGCCGTTTTTCATGTCCGTCATTTGACCGACGAGGAACAAGCCGCTGGCTTATTCGTCTTCCAGGTAGGCGTAGCCTTGCAGACCCAGCTCCAGCTCGTCGAGCAGGGCCTTGCGGGTCTCGTCGTCCAGCGCCGGGTGGGAGACGATGCGCTGGTAGTTCTCGCGGATCACGGAGGGGTCGATGTTGACGTAACGCAGCAGCTGGTCGACGGTGTCGCCACGCACCACGTTGCGGATGTCCATCTTGCCTTCTTCATCCAGCCACACTTCCGCGCAGTGGGTGTCACCGAACAGGTTGTGCAGATCCCCCAGGATCTCCTGATAGGCACCCACCAGGAAGAAGCCGACGTGGCACTCTTCGTGCTCACCGTAGACCGGCATTGGCAGGGTGCTTTCCACCCCCAGACCGTCGACGTAGTGCTCCACCTGACCATCGGAGTCACAGGTGATGTCCATCAGGATGCCGCGGCGGGTGAGCGGACGATCGAGGCCGGCCAGCGGCATCACCGGGAACACCTGACCGATACCCCAGGCATCCGGCAGGGACTGGAACAGGGAGAAGTTGGCAAAGCACTTGTCAGCCAGTTTCTCGGAGAGCTCGTCGGCCAGGGCGCGGTGGTTGCGGTTGACCGGGTTCAGCAGCTCCTTGAGCGCCAGACAGGTGTTCTGGTGCAGCATCTCGGCCCAGGCGCGTTGCTCCAGGTTCAAGAGGCCCATGGTGTACTGGGCGTTGACGTCACCGAGATCCGCCACGGAGTCGTGGAAGATCTCCAGAAGGGAGGGATCTTCCCCGCGCAGGTCCAGCCAGCCTTTCCACATGTTCTGCAAAATGGTGGGCGCGTCTTCGTCCGGGGCGCTGATGTCGTTCACCTCCACCCCTTCGGCACCAATGATGTTGGTGACCAGCACGGCGTGGTGTGCAGTCAGGGCACGGCCGGACTCGCTGATGATGGTCGGGTGCGGCAGGTCGAACTCGCGGCACACATCGCCGATGCCCCAGACCACGTTGTTGGCGTACTCGGAGAGGCTGTAGTTCGCGGAGCAGTGGCTCTGGGAACGGGTGCCCTCGTAGTCCACACCCAGGCCGCCGCCCACGTCCACCACCTCGACCTTGGCGCCAAGACGGCACAGCTCGGCATAGAAGCGGCCGCACTCGCGGATGCCGCCCTGGATGTCGCGGATGTTGGCGATCTGGGAGCCCAGGTGGAAGTGCAGCAGTTGCAGGCAGTCCAGCTTGCCGAGGCTGCGCAGACGCTCCACCAGCGCCAGGATCTGGGAGGCAGAAAGACCGAACTTGGACATGGAACCGCCGCTCGATTCCCACATGCCGGAGCCGGTGGACGCCAGACGGGCGCGCACCCCGATGTTGGGCTTGATGTTGAGACGAGCAGACTCGTCGAGCACCATTTCCAGCTCGGAGGGCTTCTCCACCACGATGTAGACCTTGTGGCCCATCAGGTTGCCCAGGAGGGCGTGGCGGATGTATTCGCGGTCCTTGTAACCGTTGCAGACGATCACGGACCCTTGCTCATGATGATGGGACAGCACGGCCAGCAACTCGGGCTTGGAGCCCGCTTCCAGCCCAAGCCTCGGCTTGTCGCTGTAGGACTGACTGATGGTCTCGATGACGCGGCGCTGCTGGTTTACCTTGATCGGGTAAACGCACAGGTAATCCCCTTCATAGCCTGACTTTTCGATGGCCTGACCGAAGGCGTTGAACAGCGCATCGACCCGGCTCTTGAGGATGTCGGGGAAACGCAGCAACACCGGCGTGGTCAGCCCGGACTGGCGCAGTTGCTCGATGGCCTCGGACAGCACGATCTGAGCCTCGGGGCGAGACTTGTCGGGAGAGACGGTCACATGACCGGCGTCATTGATATTGAAAAAACCCGCACCCCAGTAGGGAACGTTGTAGACCTTCAAGGAGTCCTTGCTGGACCAGTTAGTCATGGGCTATGCCTCGCAAATGAGCGGCCGTGGGCCGCCTTCGTTACCCTCAATCACATCCAGACCATTGATTGCAAAATGCGGCAAGCCAGAGCGGCCTGCTGACGTTGGACCCGCAACGGAGCATGCTCCGCCACATCCTGTTCATTGCACATCGCGGCAAGCCAAGGCTGCCTGGTGGATCTTGGGAAGTAACGAGTCTTGATGTGGGGCTGGTGGCTTTACATCAAGCTCAACGGTATGCGGTAACACCTTGCCGGCGTACCGCGGTACTTTGATGACAATCGGCATCAGCCACGCCGTTTGTTCATCATTCGGCAGCCATCCCGACGGACAGGAGAGGGTTTCAAGGAAGAGAAGGGAAGACGTCAGCACGCATCGTGTTGATGGACGACAACCACTACGACCCGCTCAACGCCAGTGACCGCCCATGACAAGGGAGATGATGAGCCCGAAGCCCACTCGGTCAGCTGAAAGATGAGAGTCCGTTGTTCTCCCTGATACCGGAGCCTAACCGGTATTAAAGAAACCATTCCCCAGCAGTGTCTGTCGTTTCTGCGTGCCTCGCCCTATAGGCGTCATGATCCTGCGGGTCTGGCGGACACGGCCTGCGCAGGGTTGCCCTTGGATCGGCGCGGAGTGTACACACTTACCGCAGCCAGTGACAATAAAAAATCGTGTTAAAAAACGGGTTTTCATCGGGGGGCAAAATCTCGCTGCCAGCAAGGCGGGCTCTGGGATGGCGGGGGATGGGAGTGCGTGGGCGAGGCGATGAAAATAACCAATACGTCACGCTTTTTGGGTCACCCCTTGCCAGCGCTGGGCCGAGGGGAAATTCAGCTTTTTCGCAATTGCTTAACCAGTTTTTATTTTGGAATTTTTATGCAAGGTGCCGAGCGATGATCCCTGCCCCTCCCCCTCGATGGCCCTCCTCTCCCCCACAAAGTCATCAAAAACTGCGCTGACGCAATAAGCGGCGCCGCCGTCTTGGCCACAATGACTCCTCTTTCGTGACCCGAGGCTTGCCCATGAACACCCTGCTTTCGCGCTTTCTCCACTACCTCACCTTTCATACACGTTCCGATGCGACCAATCCTGCCTGCCCCAGCAGCGAGGGACAGCGCCTCTTCGCCCGGGCCCTGTGCGACGAAATGACGCAGATGGGGCTGAGCCAGGTCACCCTGGACGAGCATGGCTACCTCACCGCCTGCCTGCCGGGCAACCAGCCGGATGCCCCCGCCATCGGGCTCATCGCCCACATGGACACCGCCGATTACGAGGCCGAATGCGTCGTCCCCCAGATAGTCGAGCACTATCAGGGGGGCGATATCTGCCTTGGCAAGGGGGATGAGGTGCTGGCCATCCGCCAGTACCGCTTCCTGAAAAACTACCTGGGGCAGGATCTCATCACCACCGACGGCACCACACTGCTGGGGGCCGACGACAAGGCGGGCATCGCCGAGATCCTCACCGCCGTGGAATACCTGCAGGCTCACCCCGAGATCCCCCGTGGCGATGTCTGGGTCGGCTTTACCCCGGACGAGGAGATAGGGCGCGGTGCCGACCGCTTCCCGCTGGACCGCTTCCCGGCCAAGTGGGCCTACACGGTGGATGGCGGCGAGCTCGGCGAGCTCGAATGCGAGAACTTCAACGCCGCCAGCGCCACGGTGCGCATCACAGGCAACAACGTCCACCCCGGCACCGCCAAGGGCAGCATGATCAACAGCCAGACCCTGGCCGCCCGCTTCCATGCCGCCATGCCCGCCGAACAGACCCCGGAGTGCACCCAGGGGTATGAGGGCTTCTTCCACCTGGCCCGGATGGAGGGCACGGTGGAGGAGACCACCCTGCACTACCTCATCCGCGACTTCGACGATGACTGCTTCGCCGCCCGCAAGGCCCAGCTCAAGGAGCGGGTCGCCTCCCTTCAGCTGGACGCACCCAAGGCGCGCATCACCCTGGAAATAGTGGACAACTACCGCAACATGCACAGCCAGATAGCGCCCCATCCCCACATCGTCGAGCTGGCCAAAGCCGCCATGGAGGCCGCCGACGTGGTGCCCAAGATCACACCCATTCGCGGCGGCACCGACGGCGCCCGGCTCTCCTTCATGGGGCTGCCCTGTCCGAACCTGTTCACCGGCGGCCACAACTTCCACGGCAAGCACGAGTTCATCCCCCTGCAATCCATGGAAAAAGCGGTCGCCACCCTGGTGGCGCTGGTGCGCCTCACCTCTGCCTGGCGGGCAGAGTAAGGGGGCAAGGACGGGGCTCGCCCCGTCATCAAACCGTCACCCAACCGACACACGAAAGGCACGCAGGGGCGTCAAGCTGGGGCAAAGTTCAGCGGAGCCTTGCCCATGTTCGACGTCGATACCCTGCTGGGGCAGCACCTGCCCCGCCTCGCCAGCCAGCCCCGCCTCCGTCCCCTGATGAGGCAGGGGCTGCGCTGGTTGCTGCACGAAGAGGCCTTCACCCGCTTTGCCGCGCGCCATCCCCACCTGCGCGGTCTGGACTTCGTCGAGCAGGCCCTCACCGAGCTCCACTTCGACTACCGGGTGAGCGAGGCCGAGCTCGAGCACATTCCCGCCAGCGGCCGGGTCATTCTTGTCGCCAACCACCCCATCGGCTCCCTGGACGGGCTGGCCCTGCTGCGCCTCATCGGGCGCATCCGCCCCGACGTCAAGATAGTGGCCAACCAGGTGCTGGCCCAGCTCGCGCCGCTGCGCCCATTGCTATTGCCGGTGGACAACCTGGGGGGCAAGACCGACAGGCAGGCCATCCTCGCCATGAACGAACACCTTGCCGCCGACGGGGCCCTGGTTATCTTCCCCGCAGGCGAGGTCTCCCGCCTCGGCCCCAAGGGGGTGAAGGATGGCCCCTGGCAGGCCGGCTTCATCAAGCTGGCCCAGCGCAGCCGAACGCCCCTGGTGCCCATTCACCTGGGAGGGCGCAACAGCCTCTGGTTCTATCTCGCCTCCTGGCTCAACAAGCCCGCCTCCGCCCTGCTGCTGGTGCGCCAGCTGTTTCGCCAGCAGGGGCAGACGCTGCCGGTGACCATAGGGGCGCGCATTCCCCTCGCCAGTTTTCAGGAGCTGCCGGCCAAGACGGCGGCCCGGCTGGTGCGTGGCCACCTCTACCGAATCGCTCGGGGCAAGGCGGGACGGTTGCAGACCGAGGCCCCCATCGCCCTGCCGGAGGATCGCCGCCTGCTGAAACAGGCCATCGACGGGTGCGAGCTGCTCGGCCAGACCCCGGACGGCCAGCGCATCCTGCTCTATCGCCGCCACGAGCAGAGCCACTCGGTGATCCTGCGTGAGCTGGGGCGCCTGCGGGAGATCGCCTTTCGGGCGGTGGGGGAAGGCTCGGGCAAGCGGCGGGATCTCGATGCCTTCGACGATGACTATCACCACCTCATCCTCTGGGATCCCGCCCGCCTCGACATCATCGGCGCCTACCGTTTCGCCCCGGTGGCCGAACGGCTGGCCAGCAAGGGGCTGGATGGCCTCTACAGCCACACCCTGTTCGGCTTCGAAGAGAAGCTGCTGCCCCGGCTGGAACAGGCCATCGAGCTTGGCCGCAGCTTCATCCAGCCCGCCTACTGGGGCAAGCGGGGGCTCGATTACCTCTGGTTCGGCATCGGGGCCTATCTGGCCCGCTATCCCCAATACCGCTACCTGTTCGGGCCCGTCACCCTCTCCGGCAGCCTGCCGCCGGCGGCCAAGGATCTGCTGGTGAGCTTCTATCGCCAGCACTTCGCCCCCGCCCTTGCCCTCGCCCCTTCCCGCCGCCCCTATCCCGCCACGCCGACGCTGTTCGAGGGGCGCGATTACGGGGACGACCTCAAGGTGCTCAAGGCAGGGCTCGACAATCTGGGCTGCGCCATTCCCACCCTCTACAAGCAGTACGCCGAGCTGTGCGAGCCGGGGGGCGTGCAGTTCATGGACTTTGGCATCGACCCGGACTTCAACCACTGCATCGACGGCCTGGTGTGGGTGGACGTGAGCCGCATCAAGCCCCACAAGCGGGCCCGCTATATCGGCCTCCCCGCCGGGGAAGCGCTGGTCACCTCTGGCGACCGTTGACCGGCGCTGCAACGAAAGAGGGAGGCCTGCGCCTCCCTCTTTCACATCATGGGTGATGCCGCCTACTCGGCTGCGGGTTTGCGATCCGCATGGCCGAGATCCCGCTCCGGGGCGATGACATCCCGCACCCGCTGCTTGATCTCCTTGGCCTCGGGGAAGCCCTCGTCGGCCACCCTGTCCCAAACCAGCACCCCGTCCACCAGGATGCGAAACTCCCCCTTGCTGGCGGGCACCAGGGCCACCTCGCCCAGTTCGCCGTCGAAGGTGGAGAGCAGCTCCTGGGCGAGCCAGGCGGCTCGCAGCATCCAGCGGCAGAGGGTGCAGTAACGGATTTCGATGCGCGGTTTCGCGAGGGGCAAATGGGTGTCTGTCATGGGGTGACTCCGTGAAAATCGGTCAACCAGTGGCGAGCGATGCGCTGCATGGTGGCCTGGGGCAGTTCGTGAAGGCCCGGGGTGGATGCCTGATGGGCCAGTTGGTGCACCCCTTCGATGATCTCCGCCAGCACGAGGTAGACATATTCGCCGATGACGGCGCCGTGGACGAAGTTGACCGCCTCCCCCCGGTTGAGCAAAAAGATGGTGCTGCCGTCCGGCCGGGTCAGGGCCAGCACATGGGGACACACCTCCTCGCTCGGCCAGGGCAGCTGGGCGAGGCTGAAGGCGAATTCGTCGTCGGCGGAGGTGACCGAGGCCAGCATGGCGCCGGGGCGCAGGGCCTGCAGATCGGATATATCGAGGGAGCCGTTGCCGGTGGAGCAGATCACCAGCTCGGCGCGGCCCAGGGCCTCGGCCTTGTTCACCAGCTTGAAGCCGTGGGAGAGCGCCTCCACCTGGCGCAGGGCATCCGTCTCCACCAGCTCCAGATGCAGGTTGCGACAGCGCAGTTCCCGGGCGATGCTGCGCCCCACCTTGCCATAGCCGAACAGGGCGGCCTGGCAGACATTGAAGGTACGCCTCAGGGTACGCGCGAGGGACTCCGCGGAGTAGACCACGCTCAGGCCGATCTGGATATCTTCCGCCTGCTTGAGGGGGCTGCGGGCCACCGAGATGACAGGGGCCGCCAGGGACTCCTGCTCATACCGCTGATGGCCGTTCTCGGTCATCTCCACCACCCCGATGAAACGTGCGCCAAAGTGCTCGGCCAGTACCGCCTGGCTCTTGGCGAAGTAGCCGCCGATGTCGAGGATGATGAGCCGCTCGTGGGACATCACCAGGGGGGCAATCTGGGCGATCACCTCACCGGGATCCGAGGTCCAGTGGCGATTGAGGGGCAGCACGGGGTAGTGCTGCTGAGCCCAGGCCAGCGTCGGTCCATGCACGGACTTGGGTTTGGGCAGGATGGCACCGACCCGGCCCACCCGATCGAGCACCTGGATGAAGTCGGGTCTGTCGGGAAGCAGGTGGGTCACCAGCAGGATGCAGAGATCCCCAAGACATCCCTGTTCGGTGAAATGGCGAAAAAACAGATGCTCAGATCCCTGACTGCGCAACTGTGGCCTCCTTAGCGTGCCGCGGGAAAGCAGGCAAACAGAACCCGGCATAGCCGGGTTCTGTGTGTATCCAGATAATTGAAAATCCTTTTTATCCGAAAGCACCATGGGTCTCAATCTTTATCTGTCCAGACTTTGACAAGCCCATCAATTTCTAAGGTAATAGCCTGTTTTTCATGCAGAAATCAGTAAAGTGACGCCTCTGGCCATACCCACCACAGACTCACTCCGGCACCGACGGCCGCCACCAGGATCAAGACCCCCCAGCGAGAGAGTCCCGGGCGCCCGTGCAGGACTCGTTCCAGCAGCGGCAACAACCAGACCGGCAGCAGCACCAGCAGGGGCACTTCCACGTACTGCCAGGCGAGCATCTGCACGAAGGCGAGTGCCAGCCCCAGGGCGGCCGGGGTCACCTTGACCCCTGCAAAGGCGCCGAGCAGGGCACGGAATCCGGCAAACGCGGCCAGGGCCCCCGTCAGCTGGGCGATGAGCAGGCTGCCATCGATGCCGATGACCAGCGCCAGCCAGATGAAGGCCAGGGCGAAGCCGAGCCCTTCCTCGCTGTCACCGCGCCAGCTCGTCCAGCCAGACCAGAGGATGGCGGGTAGCAGGGCCAGCCAGATCCCGGGCTCGCTCGCCAGCACGGAGGCCAGCCCCTGCCACCACACCAGGGCGCCCAGCCCCCCGAACAGCGCGAGGGCGACCCCCTTGCTGGTACCCTGGGTCAGGGCGGGCACCAGCAGGGTCAGCGGCAGCCACTGCCACGCCTTCACCGGCAGGCCATAGGCACCGCCCAGCAGGCAGCCCACCAGCCAGATCCCCAGGGCGCCCCACAGATAGCCCAGCCGCGGCCAGCGCCACGACAGCAAAGCGGCCCCTAAAGGAGCCGCCAGGGTTTGAAGCAGGAGTGCTGCGCCCATTACTTGCGCACGCCTTCAACGAACAGGTTGATGGTCATCTCGTCAGGGATGTTCGGCACCATGTAGTTCACGCCGAACTCGCTGCGCTTGATGGTGGTGGTGGCGTTGAAGCCGCTGCGGTAGCCGCCCCAGGGATCCTTGCCCTCGCCAATGTGGACCAGGTCGAAGGCCACGTCCTTGGACACGCCGTGCAGGGTCAGGGTGCCCTTGAGCACGCCTTTGTCCTTGGTGCCTTCATAGCCGGTGCTGACGAAGGTCATCTTGGGGTACTGCTTCACGTCCAGGAAGTCGGGGCTGCGCAGGTGCTTGTCGCGGGCCTCGTGGTTGGAATCCACGCTGGCGGCATCGATCTCGAAGCTCGCCTTGGCCGCCGCCGGGTTGGCGTCGTCCATGCTGAAGGTGCCACTGAAGGTGTTGAACCGGCCGACCAGTTCGGAGAAGCCGAGGTGGCCCACCTTGAACTGGACTGTGGTGTGCGCTGCATCGACATCGTAATCGGCAGCCATCAGGGGAGCCGCCATAAACAGGCAGGAGGCCAGCAGGGCCTTGGTCATTTTCATTCCGATCGTTCCTTCATTGGGGGTTCACAACGGTGAACAAAATGCTAACCTCCTATCGATAATAGATAATCATCGATTTATTAAAATAATTATCAACCGAGAGTGGAATATGGATCAGATAGCCGCCATGCGCACCTTCATCAAGGTGGTGGAGTGCCAGAGCTTCACCAAGGCCGCCCACCAGCTCGGGATCTCGGTCGCCATGACCTCCAAGCTGATGCAGCAGCTCGAGGAGTCCCTCTCCACCCGGCTGTTGTCGCGCACCACCCGCCAGGTCAACCCCACCGAGGCGGGCCAGTTCTACTACCAGCGCTCCCTGGCCCTGCTGGCGGAGCTCGAAGAGACCCACAGCCAGCTCACCCACAACAACCAGCAGCCCCAGGGCACCCTCAAGCTCTCGGTGCCCATGGATTTCGGCTACCTGCACCTCTCCCCCGCCCTGCCCCTGTTTCGCGAGCGCTACCCGGACTTGAAGCTCGAGATTGAGTACAGCGACCGGCGGGTGGCCCTGGTGGAGGAGGGGTTCGACCTGGCGCTGCGCATCGGCAACCTGCCGGACTCCTCCCTGGTGGCCAAGCCGCTCGCCATGATGAAGATGGTGGTGTGCGCCAGCCCCGACTACCTGGCCCGCCGGGGCAGGCCGAAGACCCCGGAGGATCTCAAGCAGCACGACTGCCTCATCTACACCCTGACCCAGCCGGACTGGGTCTTCAAACGGGATGGGGAGGAGCACAGCATCCGCCCCCAGGGGCCCCTTCGCGCCAACAACGGGGTGGCCCTGACCCGGGCCGCCTGCGACCACCAGGGCATCATCTTGCAGCCCAGCTTCATCGTGGGGGATGCGCTGCGCTCGGGGGCGCTGGTCCCCTTGTTGCTGGAGTGGGAGAAGGGGCAGGTGGGGCTCTATGCCCTCTATCCGCACCGCCGTTTCGTGTCGGCCAAAGTGCGCTGCTTCATCGAATTCGTGCAGGAGCGCTATCTGGCGCCCCACTACTGGGACAGGGAGACCTGAGCCCGGGCTCAGGGGGTGGGCATCAGCTCGGCCACCAGCAGGTGATCCTGCTGGCTCATCTGCCAGCGTGGCAGACGCTGGCGCAAGGCGGCGAGTTCGGCCTCCCCCAGCGCATAGGGCAGGGTGACGTGCAGGCAGTGGCAATCCAGCATGGCCGCCAACTGCATCATCAGGGCGAGGTTCGCCTCGTCGCTCTTGTGCTTGTTGATGCGCTTGCCGAGCTCGTGGCGAAAGTGGGTCTCGGGATCCTGGGTCATCGCCTGCCAGCCGTAGCCAAAGAGCGGGATGAAGGCGCTGACGATGCCAAGGGCGGTGAGGGGCCGTTTGGGCGGGTGATAGAGGGCGTTGAGATCCAGCAGGATGGGGCTTTGATGGGGTTCACGACTGCCGGATAAAATAGTATTGCTCATTGGATTACCCTGTTGATTCCTCTAGACTTCGCCGCATATTTGACCTGACATGCCAACGAGGTGCTGATGCTAAGCGATATCGAGATCTCCCGCCAGTCCCCCCGCCTGCCCATCGCCGAGGTGGCAGCGCAGCTCGGCATAGCGGCCGCCCATCTCCACCCCCACGGCCATTACAAGGGCAAACTCGACCTCGCGCTGCTCCATCACGCCCCCGCCCGCGAGCCCGGCAAGCTGGTGCTGGTGAGCGCCATCACGCCCACCCCCCTTGGGGAGGGCAAGACGGTCACCACGATCGGCCTCTCCATGGGGCTCAACCACATCGGCCAGCCCAGCATCGCCACCATTCGCCAACCGAGCCTCGGCCCCGTCTTCGGGGTCAAGGGGGGCGCCGCCGGAGGCGGCATGGCCCAGGTGGTGCCGATGGAGGAGATGAACCTGCACCTCACCGGGGATTTTCACTCCCTCACCGCCGCCCACAACCTGGCCTCTGCCGCCCTGGATGCCCGCCTGTTCCATGAACGCAAACTCGGTGACCAGTTCAGCGCCAGAACCGGCCTGGCGCGGCTCGATATCGACCCGGCCAACATCCTCTGGCCCCGCACCCTGGACATGAACGACCGGGCGCTTCGCCACCTCACCCTCGGCCAGGGCGGCGCTGCCGATGGTGTCGAGCGTCCCGATCGCTTCGTCATCACCGCCGCCTCCGAGCTGATGGCCATTCTGGCGCTGGCCAGGGATCTCAAGGACTTGCGCGCGCGTATCGGCCGCATCCAGCTCGCCCTCGACCAGCGCGGCAAGCCCATCACCGCCGAGCAGCTGGAAGTGGCGGGGGCCATGACGGTGCTGCTCAAAGACGCCCTCAAGCCCACCCTGATGCAGACCACGGAGCAGACCCCTGTGCTGGTCCACGCCGGCCCCTTTGCCAACATCGCCCACGGCAACTCCTCCGTCATCGCCGATCGCATGGCGCTGGGTCTTGCCGACTATGTGGTGACCGAGGCGGGTTTTGGCTCCGACATGGGGCTGGAGAAGTTCTTCAACATCAAGTATCGCCAATCCGGCCTCGCCCCCGCCTGCGTGGTGCTGGTGGCTACGGTGCGCGGCCTCAAGGCCAACAGCGGTCTGCTCGACATCCGGCCGGGCCAGCCGCTGCCGGCCAGCCTGCAAGGGGAAGATCTGCCCACCCTGACAGCGGGGTGCGCCAACCTCGCCTGGCATATTCACAACGCCCGCCGTTACGGGGTGCCCGTGGTGGTCGCCATCAACCGCTTCCCCACCGACAGCGACGCCGAGCTGGCCCTGCTGGAGGAGGCGGCGCGCCAGGCCGGTGCCTGTGGGGTCGCCCTCTCCCGGACCTTCACTGACGGTGGCGCGGGCGCGGCGGATCTGGCTCACGCCGTGGTGGCGGCCTGCAAGCAGCCCAGTGAGGTCAGGCTGCTCTACCCCGATGAGATGAGCCTTGTCGCCAAGCTCGCCACCCTGGTGGAGTGCGGCTATGGTGGCCGGGGCGTCACCCTCTCGGACAAGGCGCGCCAGCAACTGGCCAGACTCTCGGCAGAGGGCCAGGATCACCTGCCCGTCTGCATGGCCAAGACGCCGCTCTCCATCAGCCATGACCCGGCCAGGAAGGGCGTGCCGACGGACTTCGAGGTGCCCATCGAGGAGGTGAAACTCTGCGCGGGGGCAGGCTTCGTCTATGCCCTGGCAGGCCCCATCATGACCATGCCGGGCCTGGGCAGTCTGCCGGCCTATCGTCATATCGACATCGACGATGACGGGGAGATTGTCGGCCTGAGCTGACGTGCTGGCTGGCAGCCTGCCCTCCCTGAACACCATATCGACATCGACGATGACGGCGACATTGTCGGCCTGAGCTGACGTACAGGCTAGCAGCCTGCCGTCCCTGAACACCATATCGACATCGACGATGACGGGGAGATTGTCGGCCTGAGCTGACGGCGCCCAGGTCCAGCCAGAAACGACAAGGCCCCGCCGATTGGCGGGGCCTTCTGCGCTGTGCCGGGTGACAGCAAGACTCAGAGGGTGAAGCGCTGGGTCATATGGTGCAGCGAGGTGGCCAGCCTGCTCAGCTCGACGCAGGCCTGGGCGGTCTGCTGCGCCCCCTGGGCATTCTCGTCAGCGGCGGTGTGGATCTTGACGATGCTGCGATTGAGCTCCTCGGTAACCGCGTTCTGCTGCTCGGTGGCGGTGGCGATCAGGGTGTTCATGTCGGTGATCTGGGTGACGGCACCGTTGATGCTGTCGATGCTGCTCCCCGCCTCCCGCGCCAGCTCCACGCTCTCCTGCATCTGCTGACGGCTCAGCTGCATGGCGCTGCCCGCCTCGGCGGTGCGCTCCTGAAGCACTTCGATCATCTTGCTGATCTCGGCGGTGGACGCCTGGGTGCGCTGGGCCAGACTGCGCACCTCGTCCGCCACCACCGCAAAGCCACGACCCTGCTCGCCGGCACGGGCCGCTTCGATGGCCGCATTCAGTGCCAGCAGGTTGGTCTGCTCGGCGATGCCGCGAATCACGTCCAGCACCATGCTGATGCTGGCGCTGTCGGTCTCCAGTTGCTGCACCACGCTCCCGGCCTGCTCTATCTGACGGGAGACCTGCTCTATGCTGCCGATGGCGCTGCGTACCACCTGGTTGCCCTGGGTGGAGGTGCGGGAAGCCTGCTTGGCCGCCCCCATGGCGTCCGTGGTGTTGCGAGCCACCTCATTGACGGTGGACTGCATCTCGTTCATGGCGGTGGCGACCTGGGAGACCTCTCCCTGCTGGCTTGCCATGCCTTTGGCGGACTGCTCGGAGATGGCGCTCACCTCCTCTACCGCGCTGCTGAGCTGGCTCACCGAGCCGGAGATTTCGCTCACCAGCTCTGCCAGTGCCCCCTGCATCCGGTCGATGGCCGACCCCAGCTGCCCCAGCTCGTCGCGGTTGAAGCGGTTGCCGCGGATCCACTCCTGCAGCTCGCCCCGACCGAGATCGCCGCTCGCAATGCGCTGGGCCTGACGGGCCAGCATGATGAGCGGGTCACGGATCTGGCGGGTCAGTACCACGGAGAGGGCGACAACCAGGGCCAGGCCGATCACCAGGGCCAGGGTCACGCTCAGCTTGGCGCTGTCAAAGGCGGCGATCACCTCGGCGCGGGAGCCCACGGAGTAGCCGTGGTTGATGCGGATGAGATCCCCCACCGACTTGGTCAGATTGGTATAGAGGGTAACCCCCTCCCCCATGAAGAGGTGCTGGGCTTCGGCCATCTGTCCCGAATCCTGCATCTGCCGGATGCGCTGGTGCAGGGCGACATATCGCTCCCAGTCCGCCTTGACGATGTCAAAGGCGCGGCGCTCCTCCCGATCCTCCGCCCAGATGGTGCCATCGTGGGCCACTATCTGGCGCGCAGCCTCTTGCAGGCTCTTCTCGCTCTCGTTGCGATATCGGGCCTTCTGCTGGGCATCGTCCGCCACCAGGAAGACATCCAGTTCGTAGCGGCGCAGGGCATTGATGGTCTCGCCGAGGGTGCTGGTGCGCACGACGGCGGGCAGGATACTGTCGGTAAAGCCGATGGCGGCGCGGTTCATCTTGCTGAATTCAAACAGCGAGAAGCCGCCGATAAAGGCCATCATCAGGCCGAGTACGGCAAAGCCGGCGGTAAGTTTTTTGCCTATCGTCATGGTGTTCATGGCATGTCCTGCATGGGGGAAAACAAGTGGCATTGCTGGGCGCAGGCCTGGCCTGCGCCTTCACTACCCTCCTTGGCAGCACATCTCGTCCCTGTCGGCGCGCACAAGGGCGGGCCCGGGGTGTCGGCGTCAACCAGACCGTCCGACAACACGGAGAGCCATAGCGACCGGCACGGTCACAACTTTAGGTATTTTTCAAAAAAAGTGAGGAAAAGGGGACGGGGCCTGTCGGCGACAGGCCCCGGGAGCACTACCCTTTCAGACCACCGAGGAACTCGGCGCGGGTGTCGGGCTGGGTCTTGAAGACGCCGCCCAGGGAGGTGGTGGTGGTGTAGGAGGTGGAGTCCATCACGCCACGGGCCTTCACGCAGAAGTGGGTCGCCTTGATGCTGATGGCCACGTCCCTGGTGCCAAGCAGGGTCTGCAACGCCAGCAGGATCTGCTGGGTCAGCCGCTCCTGTACCTGGGGACGACGGGCGAAGAACTGCACGATGCGGTTGATCTTCGACAGGCCAATCACCTTGCCGCGGGGAATGTAGGCCACGTGGGCAAAGCCGTCTATGGTGACGAAGTGGTGCTCGCAGGTGCTGGTAAGGCTGATGTCCCGCACCATGATCATCTCATCCACCTTCATCTTGTTCTCGATCACCGTCACCTTGGGGAAGGTGGCATAGTCGAGGCCGGAGAAGATCTCGTTCACGTACATCTTGGCAATGCGGTGCGGGGTCTCGGCCAGACTGTCGTCGGCCAGATCCAGTCCCAGCGTCTCCATGATGGCGCGCATATGACCTTCGATTTTTTCCTTTTTCTGCTGGCCGCTCAATTCATTGGCCACCAGAGGTGTCTCAAGGCCCTCGGCCTCGAGCGCCGCCCTGACCAACAGGGCTTCCTGGCTTAAGCTCGTCATCGTGTTTCTCTCCCACGCTCAGGGACTGTGCTGGCCTGCGGCATGGTGCCGCGGCGCAATCTTACAGGGCGATTATTGTCATAATTCTGTCTAACTCAAGCCCGGTGCCCGACTTTATGCCAAACCACCCCGTTTTGTCCGCACCGGCCTGCCCATTCGGGGGCAAGGCGCACGGCCGTGCCGCCTCTTCCCCACCTGCCATCCCGCGCAAGCCTCGCCCTGGTTACCCATCAGGAGGTAATTCAACGGGATAGCGCCCCATAATCCGATCACTCCGGGGCATCTGCCCCCCATTACCGCACCTTCGGCCTGCCCATCGGAGCGGATTTTTGGGATAATCCGCCCCCTACACACCAGAGAGGTCATGATGATGGGATTCGATACCGGTGCACTCCTCCCCTTGGACAAGGCCCTGCAAGGGATGCTGGAACAACTCACCTGCTGCTGCGAGACGGAGCAGTTGCCCCTGCCACAGGCGCTGGATCGGATCCTGGCCGAGGAGATAAGCTCCCCCCTCTTCGTCCCCCCCTTCGACAACGCCGCCATGGACGGCTATGCCGTGCGCCTGGCGGATCTCGCCGCCGGGGTGCCGCTCCCAGTGGCGGGCAAGGCCTTTGCGGGCCAGCCCTATGAGGGGGAGTGGCCCGCCGGCCACTGCATCCGCATCATGACCGGGGCCCCTGTGCCCCCGGGTGCAGACGCTGTGGTGATGCAGGAAGAAACGCAAGCCGGCGACAACGGGATCACTTTCCTGACCGCGCCCACGCCTGGCCAGAACATCCGTCGCCGCGGCGAGGATCTGGCGCAGGGCGCCCGGGTGCTCGAAAGCGGCCTGCGCCTGAGCCCCAGGGAGCTGCCGCTGCTCGCCTCCCTTGGCATCGCGAACGTCACGGTGCGCCGTCCCCTCAGGGTCGCCATCTTCAGCACAGGGGACGAGCTCAAGCCTCTGGGCACCCCGCTCCAGCACGGGGACATCTACGACTCCAACCGCTACGGGGTCAAGGCGATGCTGAGCCGCATGGGCTGTGAGTGCCTGGACCTTGGCATCATTCCCGATGATCCGGAGGCCCTGCGCGCCGCCTTCTTGCAGGCCGACCGCGAGGCCGATGCCCTTATCACCACCGGGGGAGTCTCGGTGGGGGAAGCGGACTTCACCAAGCAACTGCTCGAAGAGCTCGGGGAAATTGGCTTCTGGAAGCTCGCCATCAAGCCGGGCAAACCCTTCGCCTTTGGCCGGTTGCCAAACGCCTGGTTCTTCGGTCTGCCGGGCAACCCGGTCTCCGCCATGGTCACCTTCGATCAGCTAGTGCAACCGGCTCTGGCCAGACTGGCCGGTCAGCAGTTTGCACGCCCGCACCCCCTCCAGGCCCTGGCGACAGCGCCGCTCAAGAAGAGCCCGGGGCGCCTGGACTTCCAGCGCGGCATCCTGAGCGTGGGCCCGAATGGTCTCGAGGTACGCAGCACCGGCTCCCAGGACTCCGGGGTGTTCAGCTCCCTGTCCCGGGCCAACTGCTACATCGTGCTCGAGCAGGAGCGCGGCAAGGTGGCCGCCGGTGAGACGGTCACCGTCGAGCCCTTCTCGGGGCTGCTGCTGTGAGCGAGATCATGAGCGACGCCGAGCTCCTTCGCTACAACCGCCAGATCGTGCTCAAATCCTTCGACTTCGAGGGGCAGGAGGCGCTCAAGCAATCCCGCGTGCTGGTCATCGGCGCCGGGGGCCTGGGCTGCGCCGCCAGCCAGTATCTGGCGGTGGCCGGGGTCGGCCACCTCACCCTGGTGGATTTCGATCGGGTGGAGCTCTCCAATTTGCAGCGCCAGGTGCTGCACAGCGACGAGCGCATCGGCCAGCTCAAGGTGGAGTCCGCGGCGACGTCCCTGCGCGCCCTCACCCCCTGGCTCGAGGTGGAAACCCACGCCGCCCTCGCCGACGAGGCGCTGCTCGATGCCCTGCTGCCAGACCATCAGCTGGTGCTCGACTGCACCGACAACGTCGCCATCCGCAACCTCCTCAACCAGCGTGCCCGCCAGCACAAGGTGCCCCTGGTCAGCGGCGCCGCCATCCGGCTGGAAGGGCAGCTGTGCAGCTTCACCTGGCAGAAGGATGAGCCCTGCTACGCCTGTCTCAGCGCCCTCTTTGGCGATCAGGCCCTCACCTGTGTCGAGGCGGGGGTACTGGCCCCCGTGGTGGGACTGGTGGGCAGCCTGCAGGCGCTCGAAGCCATCAAGCTGCTGGCGGGCATGGGCAAAAGCTACAGTGGCCGCCTGCTGATGATCGACGGTCTGGGTGGCAGCTTTCGCGAGCTGAAGCTTCCCAAACGCCCCGACTGCCCGGTCTGCTCAAGGCCCTGAGCAGTGCCCACAAAAAAGCCGAACCCCCGGGGTTCGGCTTTTTTATCTACCTCTGCTGTCTGCTCCCCTCAATGGGTTGAGAGGATCCGCTGCAACAGATGATTGAACCCGGAGGGATCTTCCGCCGGCCAGGCGTGGTGACCATCCGGGGTGTGGATGGTGGCATTCGGCAGGGAGGCGAACTGCTCCACCCGCCGCGCCAGGGGCAGATAGTCGTGACTGGTGGAGATGATGGCCACCGGCTGCCAGAGGGTGCCGAGACGAGCCCGCACCGACCAGCCGGGCAGCGCCTCCAGCAGCGCCTTGTAGGTCTTCTTTTTGTTGCGCACGAAGCGCCCCCGGAAGGTGTGGCGCACCTGGGCGAGATCGGGGCCGGGAAAGAGCTCGCGGCCGAGCCACCACGCCAGCGGCCGCATGCCGAACCAGCGCAGCCACTTGAGGCGCATGGCATAGCGCTCCTGCTCCTTTGGCGTCTCCAGCAGAAATTCGCTGAAGCCGTTGACCAGCACCAGCCCCTGCACCTTGTGGGGCAGTTGCAGCGCCAGCTCCAGCGCCACCATGGCACCGAGCGACAACCCCACTACCCAGGCAGGCTCGGGCTGCTCGTCGAGCCAGCGGGCCACATCCGCCGCCAGGGTGGGCACGTCAAAGGGCCCCTCCTGCATGCTCTGGCCGTGGCCGCGCAAGTCGATGGCCACCACCCGGTAGCGCTCGGAAAAACGCTCGATCTGCGCCTGCCAGTCGAGGCTGGAAGAGCCCAGCCCGTGCAACAAGAGCAGCAAGGGCCCCTCCCCCGCACTGCGCAGGGCCAAGCCATGGGATTTCATTACCTGATTGCGACGCACCCGTCCCCCCTTTCTCGACGACATGCCGGCCACTCATGGCCAGCCAATTCGTACTCCGGTCCCCCGTCTACCCCTCTCCCACCAGGCTCACCGCCTTGATGTAGGCGTAGAGACGCATGGCCGGCGTCAGGGCGAGCCGCTGCGCGGAGCGGCTGGTGATCCGGGCCAGCAGTATCTGCTGCCCCAGCGCCAACTGCAACAGGGTCTGCCCGGGTCGCACCTCCCGCACCTCCAGCAGCCGGGTCTCGAGGCAGTTGGAGAGGCAGGAGTGCACGATGGGCTCGGTGGCGATCACCAGATCCCGCGCCGCCACCTTGATCTGCAAGGGGCCCGCTTCATCGGGGGCATGCTCCATGGTCACCATCAGGGTCTGCTCCCCGAGTCGCAGGGTCGCCATCTGCTCGTGCTCGTCGTAGTGGGACAGGGTCGTCGAGAGCATGACCCCGACGTCGTCGCGACTGGCCAGCGACAGGTCGGTGCGGGCGAAGATCTCCTCGGGGGGGCCCTGGGCCTCCACCCGTCCCTCTGCCAGCAGCACCAGTCCATCGCAGAGCAGGCTCACCTCCTCCATGGCGTGGCTGACGAAGATCATGGGGATGCCGCTCTCCTGCTGCAAGCCCTTGAGCACGTGGGCCTGATGGATGCGGCTGCGCCTGTCCAGCGCCGAGAAGGGTTCATCCAGCAGCAGCAGATGAGGCTCGGCCAGCAAGGCCCTGGCCAGTGCCACCCGCTGACGCTGCCCGCCGGAGAGGCCGTGGGCCGGTTGCCCCAGCAGCTCGGCAAAGCCGAGGCGCGCAGCCAGATCCTCTGGCTGCCAGCGCCCCCTCCCCTTGCGAGCCGCCAGTTGCAGGTTGCCGAGCACGCTCAGGTGGGGGAAGAGACGAGCATCCTGAAACACCAGCCCGATGCGCCGCGCCTCGGGGGGCAGGGCTGCAAGCTCGCGCCCCTGCCAGCGCAGGGCATCGCCCGGGGCCCTGTCGAGCCCGGCGATGATGCGCAGCAGGGTGCTCTTGCCACAACCCGAAGGACCGAACAGGCCGAGGATGCGGCTGGGGGGCAACGCCAGATCGCACGCCAGGGTGAAGGGGCCGAAATCACGTCTGGCCTTGAGGTAGAGGTTCATCCGAACAGCCTCCGTTGCCGACGTTGCAGCACGCCGTAGACCAGCACCAGCATCACCAGGGAGAAGCCCATCAGGCCGCCGGCCAGAATATGGGCATTCTGGTAATCCATCGCCTCCACGTGATCAAACAGGGCGATGGAGAGCACCTGGGTCTCCCCGGGAATGTTGCCGCCAATCATCAGCACCACCCCGAACTCCCCCAGGGTGTGGGCAAAGCCCAGCGCCGCCGCCATCACGAAGCTGGGCAGCGTCATCGGCAGGATGATGCGAAAGAAGCGCTCAAACGGGCCCATCCCCAGGGTGGCGGCAGCCTCCAGCTCCTTGTTGCCCATGTTGACGAAGGCGGAGGTGAGGGGTTGTACCACGAAGGGGAGCGAATAGATGACGGAGGCGATGAGCAGGCCGAGAAAGCTGAAGGCGAGCGGGGCCCCGAAAGTCTCCCGCCACCAGCCACCGAGGCCGTACTCCGGGGAGAAGGCCAGCAGCAGATAGAAACCGAGCACGGTGGGCGGCAGCACCAGCGGCAGGGCCACCATGGCCTCCACCAGGGGGCGCAGCCGGTGCTGGCTGCGAGACAGCCACCAGGCGAGCGGCGGCGACAGCAGCAGCAGGATGGCAGTGGTGCTGGCCGCCAGTTTCAGGGTCAACCAGACCGCCAGCAGATCCCCTTCACTCATAGGGTCCCCTCTCGGGTGTCGATAAAAAACAGGGCGCCGTCATGACGGGCGCCGTCTTGAGACACGTCAGGCACCGGATCTGGCCAGCACGGGGCTGGCCGGCCCCCGGCAGACGCCGGGCGCTTACTGCGGCAGGGCGTAACCCGCCGCCTTGATCTGCGCCTGTCCCGGCCCCTTGAGCCAGGCGACCAGGGCATCCACCGCCGCCCCTTTCTTCAGCACCAGGGCCTGCTGCTCGATGGGGGGATAGAAGCTGGCCGGCACCGCCCAGGCTTCGCCGGTCTTGCCCGCCTCCACCAGGTTGGCCCAGGCGACGAAGCCCAGCTTCGCATTGCCGGTGTCGACGAACTGCCAGGTCTGGCTGATGTTGGTGCCGGTCAGCACCCGATACTGCTTGGGATCGATCTTGAGGTGAGCCAGGGTCGCCATGGCGGCGGCGCCATAGGGCGCTGTCTTGGGGTTGGCGATGGCCAGCTCCCCCTGCCAGTGGCGCAAGGTGGCCTCGTCAGGAGCAGGCCCCCCCTTCTGCCAGAGGCCGAGCTGACCGATGGCATAGGTGAAGCGTTCGCTCCCCTTGCCTTCCGACTCCAGCTTTTGAGGGGTCGCCACGTCGGCCGAGAGGAAGAGATCGAAGGGCGCACCGTGGGTGATCTGGGTATAGAGCACGCCGGTGGCCGCCGAACTGATGACGACGCTGTGGCCGGTCTTGGCGGTGAACTCCTTGCCGATGCGCTCTATGGTGCCCTTGAAGTTGGCCGCCACCGCCACCTTGACCTCGTCAGCCAGCACAGCACCGCTGTACATGGCGCCGGCGCCCAGCACCAACACGGATACCCATCTCTTCATTCCTTTGCTCCTTATGTTCCGGCACGGCCGGATCGATTGACGCGAGCCCGAGGCTCACTCCCCTTGTTGCCAGCGGGCCAGGGCGGCGTCATCGCTCGCCCTGGCCTCGACCCAGCGCTGCACCCCGTCGGCGGTCAGCTCTTTTTTCCAGAACGGCGCCCGGGTCTTCAAGAAATCCATGATGAAGTGGCAGGCCTCGAAAGCCGCCTCGCGGTGGGCGCTGCTCACCACCACCAGCACGATCTGATCCCCGAGCAGCAGCTCGCCGATGCGGTGAATGAGGGTGCACTCCTGCAGGGGCCAGCGCCCGCGGGCCTCGGCCACTATGTTCGTCAGCGCCTTCTCGGTCATGCCGGGGTAGTGCTCGAGGGCCAGCCCTTTCACATGCTCCCCCTGATTGAAGTCGCGCACCTTGCCGACAAAGCTGACAATCGCGCCTGTGTCCTGCCGGGCAGCAAGGCGGGCATATTCGTCCGCCAGCGAGAAGTCATCCCGCTGCACCAGAATGCGATCGGTCATGGTCAGCCTCCTGTCGTCACTGGAAGGAGAGGGAAGAAGGCGGCCTCACCACAGTCCCGCAGCTCAGTGGCGCGATCTACGGTCATTATCTCGTTCATCCTTAACCTCCGGTCACCGGCGGGAAGAAGGCGACCTCATCCCCGTCATGGAGGGGGGTATCCAGCGGTACCAGGGTCTGGTTGACCGCCACCAGGAGCTTGCCGGATTCGAGTGCCAGCGCCCACTTGTCACCCCGCTCGCTCAAGGCGGCGCGAAGGGCATCGGCACTGGCGTAGTCGCAAGGCAGGCTGAGCTCGTCGCAGCCGACCAGCTCACGGACCTGCGCAAAAAACAGAACCTTGATCATGCCTGCTCTCCTTTGGTCGCACCCAGTTGGAAATGACCGGATTTACCACCCTTTTTCTCCACCAGACGCACCTGCTCGATCACCATGTCCTTTTGCACCGCCTTGCACATGTCGTAGATGGTCAGGGCCGCCACCGAGGCGGCGGTGAGCGCCTCCATCTCCACCCCGGTCTTGCCCGAGAGCTTGCACAGGGTGCGGATATGGACCCGATTGTGCGCCGTCTGGGGGGCTATCTCTACCTCCACCCGGGTCAGGGCCAGGGGATGGCACAGGGGAATGAGGTCGGCGGTCTTCTTGGCCGCCATGATGCCGGCGATGCGGGCGGTGGCGAACACGTCCCCCTTGTGGTGCTGACCGCTCAGGATCAACGCCAGGGTCTCGGGGGCCATGGTCACGAAAGCCTCGGCGCGGGCCTCGCGTTCGGTCACCTGCTTGTCGGTGACATCCACCATGTGGGCCTCGCCGCTCTGGTTGAGATGAGTCAGGTTCATCTATGCACCTATCGAAAAATAAGATGGATGATCCGGGTTTACTCCCGAGATCACAGATGGGTCACGAAGTTGCACGGCCGGGTACGGGCGTCGAGCTGATCCCGGATAAGCTGTTCCCAGCCCAGACGGCAGGCGCCGGTGGAGCCGGGCAGGCAGCAGATCAGGGTGCGATTGGCGAGCCCTGCCAGGGCACGGCTCTGCATGGCAGAGCCCTTGATTTCGGCAAACGAGAGCTGGCGGAACATCTCGCCAAAGCCCTGCACCGTGCGCTCGAACAGCACGCCGACCGCCTCGGGCACCCGGTTCTGCTCGTTGAAGCCGGTGCCGCCGTTGATGAGCACCACCTGGACTCCCTCGTCGGCAATCCAGTCGCTCACCTGGGCGCGGATGCGAAACAGGTTGTCGGGGCAGAGCGCCCGGTCGGCCAGCACGTGGCCGCTCTGGGTCAGGGCCTCGACCAGATAGTCCCCCGAGCTGTCATCGGCAGCGGTGCGACTGTCGGAAACCGTCAGGACGGCGATCTTGAGAGGGATGAATTCGCTGTGTTTGGGTGCCATTGGGGCCATTCCTGTCAATCATTGACCACGAGAGGATGAGGTGAACGCGCCGCACCGTGGTGCCAGCCATGAAAGGAGCCGGTGGGCGCCGCGTTGCCGGGAAGGGATTCTATCAAAAGATGTCTGGCTGGGGGGCGTCATTGCCCATTAATCTCGAAGGCCGCCGGATCCCGGGGATCCGGCGGCCTTCTCATCAGAAGCCTGGCACCCCTTTCATGTCAGGCAGTTGGTGCGCAATCCCCTTGTGGCAGTCGATGCAGGTGTTGGCCCCGCTTGCCAGGTTGGTGGAGTGCATCTGGGCGGCCCGACGCCCTTGCAGGGAGAAGTCCATGTACTCGAAGTTGTGGCAGTTGCGGCACTCGCGCGAATCCGTCTCCTTCATCCGCTGCCACTCCCGCTCGGCCATCTCCCGCCGGTGGGATTCAAACTTCTCGCGGGTATCCACCTTGCCGGTGATCATGCCCCACAGCTCCTTGGAGGCCTGCACCTTGCGGATGATCTTGTAGGTCCATTCGTGGGGTACGTGGCAATCCGGGCAGCTGGCCCGCACGCCGGAGCGGTTGGCGTAGTGGATGGTGTCGCGGTACTCCACGAACACGTTGTCCTTCATCTCGTGGCAACCGGTGCAGAAGGCCTCGGTGTTGGACGCTTCCATGGCGGTGTTGAACCCGCCCCAGAAGATGACGCCACCAAAGAAGCCCATCAGCAGGATGACCCAGAGGGCCGCCTTCGACGGTGACTTGAAGGTGGTCCACAGACGCTTCACAAAGCCGGGTAATTTCATCTACGGGTTCCTCAGTTCAGCGCTTCAACCGGTTTGAAGGTATTGTTCACCAGCGGCTTGGCATCCGCTTGCGGCACGTGGCACTGCAGACAGAAGTAGCGACGCGGCGAGACTTCGCCCAGGGTCATGCCGTCGCGGGTCTCGAAGTGGGTGGGGCTTATCTTGGGGGCCTTCATGGCACTGGCGTTCTTGAAGCTGTGACAGGCCAGGCACTTGTTGACCTTGTTGTCCACTTCATAGTTGCGGGTGTCGTGGGGGATCAGCGGGGGCTGGTGCATGTACTGGCGATCGTAGAGGTCGCCATCCTTGCGAAAGTTCTTCATGGGGGCCGCGTCGGCATCCGTCACCAGATCCGTGCTTCCCCGCTCCGACTTGATGCCCCCCGTGCTGTTGGTGATCTCGGGGACGGCCGCCATCAAGGAACCCGCCATCAGGCAGGCCAGCATTGCTCCAATCAGCTTCTTCATTATGTGTTCTCCGACGTTTTCTCTGCCTTGACGGCAAAACCTACAGTGATTTCAAAAACTTGCTCCGCGCAGACATCGATGCAACGGCCGCAGTTGGTACACTCCTGAGCCGCAATCAAGGGCCCGTGACCACGCCTGGCACCGTGAACGGGGCCGCGCAGGATGGGACGCTCCGGGCAGACCGCATAGCAATCCATGCAGTTGCTGCACCGCTCGCGCCCCGAGGCTGCAATCTTGATGAACCCGACCCGGTTGACCAGGGCATAGAAGGCCCCCACCGGACAAAGGTGGCCGCACCAGCCCCGCTCCACCACAAAAAGGTCGAACAGGAACAGCGCCGCCAGCAGGCCCCAGCCCGCCCCCATGCCAAACAGCAGGCCCCGCAGGGTGAGCGACACCGGGTTGACCAGCTCCCACACCAGCACGCCTGTGATGGCCGGCGCCACCAGCACCATGGCCAGCAGCCAGTAGCGGGTAGCGCGGTTGAACTGACCATTGCCCTTGAGGCCAAGTCGCCCCCTGAGCCAGGCGGCGGCATCGGTGACCAGGTTGACCGGACAGACCCAGGAGCAGAACACCCGCCCCCGACCAGCCAGTAACCCGCGAGCACCAGCCCGGCCCCGAGCCAGAGGGTGGGGATGGGCCACTGGCCCGCCGCCAACGACTGCAACAGGGTCAGGGGATCCGTGAGGGGCACCGTCTCCAGCAGCAGGGAGCTGGAGAGGTTGCCCTTGAGGATCCAGATGCCCGCGAGCGGCCCCAGCAGGAACAGCCCCAGCACCCCGAACTGGCAAAGCCGGCGCAGCAGCAGGAAGCGGTGGGCACGCCACCACCCCAGCCTGGCCGTGGCCTCGGCCCCCGGATACCGACTCATAGACCCTCCGGTTTGCGGGTCGGCAGGGTCAGTCGCTCACCGATGAGGGACTTGCCCGCCTTCTCCTTCTCTTCCCACCCGAGCCGGTAGTGGTGACCCAGCTCCCCCTTGGCAAGCTGGCGAGGCACCACCTTGATGGCCGCCTCCTCCAGCACGCAGGCATGCTCGCACTTGCCGCAGCCGGTGCAGACATCGCTGTGCACCGTGGGCAGGAACATGGCGTGCTTGCCGGTGCGCGGGTTGTGCTGCAGCTCCAGGGTAATGGCCTTGTCGATGAGGGGGCAGACCCGGTAGCAGACGTCGCAGCGCAGCCCCAGGTAGTTGAGGCAGGTCTCGTGATCGATGAGCACCGCCACCCCCATCCGTGCCTGATCGATGTCGGTCATGGCCCTATCCAGCGCCCCGCTCGGGCAGGCCGCCACGCAGGGGATGTCGTCACACATCTCGCACGGGACGGCGCGCGCCTTGAAGTAAGGGGTGCCGGTGGTCACGGGTTCAAACAGCCGGGCGAGCTTGAGAGTGTCGTAGGGGCAGGCCAGGGCGCAGAGCCCGCAGCGCACGCAGGCGCCGAGGAACTCGGCCTCGTCGAGGGCCGCCGGCGGGCGCAGCGCCTGGGCAGGCAAAGCCTGCACCTGCTGGCGCGCCACGCCACCAAGCCCCACACCAAGCAGGCCCACACCGCAGGCCCCCTTGGCCATGTCGGCCAGAAACTGGCGCCGACTACGACTCATCTCGCGCTCCCCCGCCTCAGGCCTTCATGACCTTGACGGCGCACTTCTTGTAATCCGTCTCTTTGGAGAGCGGATCCGTGGCGTCCAGGGTCAGCTTGTTGACCAGCTGGCTCGCGTCGAAGAAGGGCATGAACACCAATCCCTTGGGCGGACGGTTGCGGCCACGAGTCTCGACCCGGGTCTTCACCTCGCCCCGGCGGGAGGAAACGATCACCTCTTCGCCACGGCGCACACCGCGAGCCTTGGCATCTTCCGGGTGCATGAAGAGCACCGCATCCGGGAAGGCGCGATAGAGCTCGGGGACACGGCGGGTCATGGTGCCGGTGTGCCAGTGCTCCAGCACGCGGCCGGTAGAGAGCCACATGTCGTACTCTTTGTCCGGAGCTTCGGCAGCCGGCTCATAGGGCAGCGCGAAGATCACCGCCTTGCCGTCGGGTTTGCCGTAGAAGCGCACCCCCTCCCCCGCTTTCACGTAAGGGTCGAACCCTTCGCGATAGCGCCACAGGGTCTCCTTGCCGTCCACCACCGGCCAGCGCAGGCCACGGGCCTCGTGATACTGATCGAACGGCGCCAGGTCGTGGCCATGGCCGCGACCGAAGGAGGCGTACTCCTCGAACAGCCCCTTCTGGACGTAGAAACCAAAGTGCTCGGCCTCGTCGTTCAGGGCCCCCTTGCTCTGCTCTTTCGGGAACTGGTTCACCTGGCCGTTGGCATAGAGCACGTCGAACAGGGTCTTGCCCTTCACTTCCGGCATCTTGGCAATCAACTCAGCCGGCCACACCTCTTCCACGGTGAAGCGTTTGGAGAACTCCATCAGCTGCCACAGGTCGGACTTGGCGCCTTCCGGTGCCTTCACCTGCTGGTGCCAGAACTGGGTGCGACGTTCGGCGTTGCCGTAGGCCCCCTCTTTCTCCACCCACATGGCGGTGGGCAGGATAAGATCGGCCGCCTGGGCGGTCACGGTCGGATAAGGGTCGGAGACCACGATGAAGTTGGCCGGGTTGCGATAACCGGGCAGCGCCTCTTCGTTCATGTTCGGGCCGGCCTGCATGTTGTTGTTGCACATCACCCAGTAGGCGTTGAGCTTGCCATCCTTGAGCATGCGGTTTTGCAGCACCGCGTGGTAGCCCACCTGCTCCGGGATGGTGCCTTCCGGCAGCTTCCAGATCTTCTCGGCGATGGCGCGGTGTTTGGGATCCGTGACCACCATGTCCGCCGGCAGACGGTGGGCGAAGGTACCCACTTCACGGGCGGTACCACAGGCGGAGGGCTGGCCGGTCAGGGAGAAGGGGCCGGAGCCCGGCTGGGAGATCTTGCCGGTCAGCAGGTGGATGTTGTAGCAGAGGTTGTTGGCCCAGACGCCACGGGTGTGCTGGTTGAAGCCCATGGTCCAGTAGGAGACCACCTTCTTGTCCGGATCCGCATAGATCTGGGCCAGCTTCTCGAGCTTGTCCTTGGGCACACCGGATAGCTTGGAGACGGACTCCAGATCGTAATCCGCCACGAACTTGGCGAAGTCCTCGAAGCTCATCGGGGTGGAGTCGCCGCTGTCCGGGTTCTTGGCCTTTTGCTGCAGCGGGTTGGTGGGACGCAGGCCGTAGCCGATGTCGGTCACCCCTTTGCGGAACTGGGTGTGCTTGTTGACGAACTCCCAGTTCACCTTGTCGTTCTGGATGATGTAGTTGGCGATGTAGTTGAGGATCGCCAGATCGGTCTGGGGGGTGAACACCAGTCCGTTGTCCGCCAGCTCGAAGCTGCGGTGCTCGAAGGTTGAGAGCACGTGCACCTGCACATCCTGGTGGGACAGACGGCGATCGGAGATGCGCGACCAGAGGATGGGGTGCATCTCGGCCATGTTGGAGCCCCACAACACGAAGGCGTCGGCCTGCTCGATGTCGTCGTAGCAGCCCATGGGTTCATCCATGCCGAAGGTACGCATGAAGCCCACTACCGCGGAGGCCATGCAGTGACGGGCATTGGGATCCAGGTTGTTGGAGCGCAGGCCTGCCTTCATCAGCTTGGCGGCGGCATAGCCTTCCCAGACGGTCCACTGGCCGGAGCCGAACATGCCGACGGCGGTCGGGCCCTTCTCTTTCAGGGTCGCCTTGAACTTCTCGGCCATGATGTCGAAGGCCTGATCCCAACTGATGGGGGCGAAGTTGCCGTTCTTGTCGAACTTGCCGTTCGTCATGCGCAGCATGGGCTGGGTCAGGCGATCCTCCCCGTACATGATCTTGGAGAGGAAGTAGCCCTTGATGCAGTTCAGGCCACGGTTGACCGGTGCATCGGGATCCCCCTGGGTCGCCACGACGCGGCCAGCCTGGGAGCCCACCAGCACGGAGCAGCCGGTCCCGCAGAAGCGGCACGGCGCCTTGTCCCAGGTGATGGCGGTCTTGTCGGTACTGGTGATCAGGTTCGCCGCCAGAGTGGGGGCACTGACACCGGCCACGGCAGCGGCTGCCGCCACCGCATTGGCCTTCATAAAGTCGCGTCGACTCAGCTTCATGACATATCCTCGCATTGCTTAATCACATCAATGACAGCCATTGTGACGAGCCGCGCTGGCTCAGCTCCATGGCGCTTTATTCCTTTGCTCTGGGCTTTTCGTTCATCGAACGCAGACAACAGACCCGGCATCCCGTGTATTACTCGTGGCGGTCAGCGAACGACTCTTGCGCTTCTGCCACATGACGCCTTATTCCCCATCTTCGGCGTCCATTTCATCGAACTGGTGGTAGATCAGGGCCGCAGAGAGCACCCCGGGCAACCCCTGAATGGTGTCGATGGCCGCCATGATGGGGCGCTGGCTCGGCCCCTCCAGGGTCACCACCAGCTTGCCCTCCTCGCTGACGGCGTGGATCTCGGCCCCGTCCAGGGTCGCAATCCGCTCTGCCAGGGCGTGGCGCAGATCGGGCTGGGTCAGCACCACCAGGCTGGATACATGGAACTCTTCTCGCGTCATATCACCGTTTTCCAACTTGTTCGTCTCTTGGGTCATCGCGAAGCCTCGCCACGAGACAGACCGATGCTGATGCTGCCCACAGGGCAATCCGCCACGCAGGCCCCGCAGCCGTTGCACGACTCGGCATGGATGCTGGGGGTGGGTACGCGCCCCAGCCGGGGGGAAAAGCGGATGGCCTGCTGCTCGCAGCTGTCCTGACAGCGCTGGCAGAACACCTGGGCAGTGGCCAGACAGCCCGCCTCGATATGGGCCACATACTCCCAGGGTGTCTGGGTTGTCGGCCTGAACACCGGCGCCTGGCAGGCGCTGACGCACTCGGTGCAGAAGGTGCACTCGCCGCGGTGAAAATCCACCGTGGGGAAGCCTCCGTCCCCCTTGATCAGGATCTGCTCCGGACAGGCCGCCAGACAGTCGCCGCAGCGGGTGCAGCCGGCCACGAACTCGTCCCAGGAGACGGACCAGGGCAACTGGATCCCGGCCTTGGGAGCGCTCAGGCGTCCCCGAAACAGGCCTCTGCGTGACAAGTTGACCCCGTCGGTCATATCGACTCCTCTTTTCGGGGACGGATGCCCCCGCGCGGATCCCGTGACTGGCATTTTCAATACCAATTATAAGCGTGGGTGTATATTGCGGCCCTGACAAGTCAGGGGATATACCACCAGGGAGATAAACAGGGGGGATTCTTGCGCTGGATCAAACCCTTGGCACAATTAGACACAGCAGGGGCAAGGTAAATTACCCCTATGTGAGGATTGATAATTAATCGAAGGTTATTTGAGGTGCACGGCGGCTGTCAGCCGCCGATGGAGGCCAGGTGGGGGGTCATGCCTGCATTGCCTTCATGGAGGCGATGGGTGGCGGCCTTGCCGGTCAGCGCCTGGCGAATACGCCATTGCAGCGCCTCCTGCTGGCTGTCATCGGTGAGCAGATCCCGCAGTTCCACCCCGTTGTCGCCAAAGAGGCACAGGTGCAGCTTGCCCTTGGAGGAGACCCGCAGCCGGTTGCAACCGGCGCAAAAATCCTTGCTGTAGGGCATGATGAGCCCCACCCCGCCCCTCGAGTCCGGATGCGTGAACACCTGGGCAGGGCCATCATCCAGGCCGCGCAGCTGCTGCACCCAGCCGCTCTCTTGCAGGCGCTGCTTGATGAGTTCACCGCTGGTATGGTGATCGCGAAACAGGGCGTCCATCTCGCCGGTCTGCATCAGTTCGATGAAACGAAGCTCGATAGGTTTGTCCCGGATCCAGGCGAGGAATGTCTCGAGCTGATGATCATTGAGCCCCTTGAGCAGCACGGCGTTGATCTTGACCGACCGGAAACCGGCACTCAGGGCGGCGTCTATCCCCGCCATCACCTCCGCCAGCTTGTTCTCGCCGGTGATCTGGTGGAACTGACGGGGATCCAGGCTGTCGACGCTGACGTTCAGGGCCGTCAGCCCCGCATCGAACCACTCGCGGGCACGCTCCTTGAGCCGATACCCGTTGGTGGTCATGGCCACCTTCTCGATGCCGGGAGTATTGGCCACGGTCTCGATGATGGCCGTGAAGTCGCGGCGCAGGGAGGGCTCGCCTCCAGTCAGACGCACCTTGCGCGTCCCCATGGCCGCAAACCCGGAGACGACGCGACGGATCTCCTCCAGGGAGAGGAAGGACTGGCGCCCCTCACCATCTCCTTTCGGCGGGTGATAGCCGTCCGGCAGACAGTAGGTACAGCGGAAATTGCAGACGTCGGTGACCGACAGACGCAAATAGTAAAAGCGACGGGAAAAACCATCTTCAAGTGGCAACATAAACACCTTTCCAAATACGGGAGGCCAGGGCATTTCTTTCCTGACCCTTTCAGCTCGAACATCGGCTGACGGCGATCTCCCCCTATCTCAATGACTTAGGCAAAATCGCTCGGAGTTCATCTAGTTTTTCGATGCTAGCACAACTTGGAGTACACTCCCATGCTACTTTGTGGGGTCTTTGTGGGTGAAAAGGGAGCCGGTCGGCATGGGAAAATGGTTCAGAGTGCAGTCGGTCAGCAGCGCCATCGGTCGCTCCATGGTGCTGATCCTGTTCATGGCCAGCCTGATCGCCGTGGTGGCCATGGTCACCCTCTTCTATTCGGTTCCCGATGCCAAGGCCATCAACCTGTCGGGATCCCTGCGCATGCAGGCCTACCGCATGGCCTATGAAATCGAGAAGGATCAGGTCGTCCTCGGTCGGCTCGCCCAGTTTGAACAGACCCTTCATGCCCCCGAGCTGCAGGAGACCCAGCGCTGGATCACGCCCGCCTCCCTGCGCCGCACCTATGGTGAAGTCCTCTTGCAATGGCAAGTGATGCGCGAACACATCGAGAATGCCACTCCCAGCCGTTATACCGATAATACGGAACAGTTCGTCGCCGCCATCGATGACTTCGTCAACCAGATGCAGTACCACGTGGAGTTCAAGGTGCGCATGCTGGCCCTGGCCGAGGGGCTAGGGCTGCTCGCCATCATCACCATCGCCTGGTGCACGGTGCGCTTCACCCGCCAGCAGGTGGTGGCGCCCCTCAATCAGCTGGTCTATTGCGCACGCCAGATCCAGCGTCAGGAATTCGATCTCACCCTGCCCCCCCACTGTGAGAACGAGCTGGGAGAGCTGTCGGGAGCGTTCGCGACCATGGCCGACGAGCTTGGCAAACTCTACCGGGAGCTGGAGAGCAAGGTGGAGGAGAAAACGGCCAAGCTGCAACAGGCCAACGACACCCTCTCCTTCCTCTATTCCACCGCCCAGAAACTGCACGCGGCGCCCCTCAGCCGCCGCACCCTGCAAAAGCTGCTGGAGCGGGCCGCCGCCCACCAGCACATCGAGTACATCCGCCTCACCCGCTTCGAGCACAATGCGATGCCGGTCTACATCACAGGTCGCAAGGGGTGGCCGGGGGATCTGGACGCCGTGGTGAGCTTCTACCTGCAGATGGATGACGAGGAGTACGGCCGGCTCGACTTGATAAGCGACCACCCCATCGACGAGCGGCTGATGAAGAACTTCTCCATGTTGCTGGCCCAGGTGCTGCACAAGGATCAGACCCTGCTGCAGCACCAGCGCCTGCTGCTGATGGAAGAGCGCGCCGTCATCGCCCGTGAACTGCACGACTCCCTCGCCCAGGCCCTCTCTTACCTGAAGATCCAGGCCACGCTGCTCAAGCGCTCCTTCGCCAAGGGGGACAGGGCCAAGACCGAGGCAGCCATGGAGCAGATCGACGAGGGACTCAGCAATGCTTATACCCAGTTGCGCGAACTGCTCGGCACCTTCCGCCTCAGCATCGGCGATGCCAACCTGGGTGAAGCCATCGCGGTCATGCTCGAGCAGCTCAAACCCCAGACGCACGCCGACATCAGGCTCCAGTACGGACTGACGGACACCGACCTGGAAGCGGGGCAGCACATCCACATCCTGCAGCTGATCCGTGAGGCAGTGCTCAATGCCATCAAGCATGCCAGCGCGCGGCACATTGACGTTAGCTGTGAGACCCTCGCTGATGGTAACATCCAGGTTCAGATTGCAGACGATGGTGTTGGAATAAGGGGCGCAAGCTCGGCGGTGAATCACTACGGTCTCAGCATCATGAATGAACGCGCCAGCAAATTGCGCGGCCAGTTGACCATCAGTGAACCGCCCTCCGGGGGCACCCGCATACACCTGACCTTTCCCACCAGCCTAACAAGAGACGCCTGATGGACGAGATGAAATACAGTGTTCTGGTCGTGGATGACCACCCCCTGATGCGCAAGGGAATTGTGCAACTGCTGGAGTTGGAAGATAACATCGACGTGGTTGGCGAGGCCTCCAACGGCACCGACGCCGTGGCCATGGCCATGGCCAAAGAGTCCGAACCGGACCTTATCCTGCTCGACCTCAACATGAAGGGGTTGTCAGGTCTCGATACCCTCAAGGCGCTGCGGGCCGAAGAGGTGACTTCCCGCGTGGTGATCCTGACCGTCTCTGACGCCCGCCAGGATGTGGTTGCCCTGCTCAAGGCAGGCGCGGACGGCTATCTGCTCAAGGACACCGAGCCTGACATGCTGCTGGCCCAGCTGACTGACGTGATGACCGGCAAGCAGATCCTGAGCGAGCCGCTACGTCCCTATCTCGAGAACATCTACGAGCTGGACCACCTGCAGCAGAAGCTGGAGAGCCTGACCCGACGCGAGATGCAGATCATGCGTGAAATCGCCAAGGGGTTGTCCAACAAGCAGGTCGCCTCAGTGCTCCATATCTCCGAGGGAACCGTCAAGGTCCACGTCAAGAGCCTGCTGAAAAAGCTCGAGGCCCAAAGCCGCGTCGAAGCAGCCGTCATGTACCTGGAACAGCGCAACTGAGGTCCCGGCCTCCTGCCAGCAAGGGGTCACCATCCGTGCCTCCTTGCTGGCCCCCTCTCCTTTTCCCCAAATGGCGCGGAACCCGGTGCTCTATTGAGTAGATGGATTATTATTTTCATGACATCGCACGGGAAGGAAACATCGACATGACCTTTGAGCAGATAGAGCTGGTCCAGAAAGCCTGGGGCAGGGTGAGTGCCCTGAACAACAGCTATGTCCAGGAGGTGTATGAAGAGCTGTTCAGATTGTCCCCCGAACTCAGGGCCCTCTTTCCCCCATATCAGGAGCTGCCCGTTGCCAAGGTGTCGGACACCCTGAACACCGTCATCACCAGCCTCTCCCAGCTGGATGCACTGGGTTTCATCATTCGCGATCTCGGCAGGCGTCACCAGCGATTCAACGTTCAACCCCACCAGTTTGCGCTGCTCAAACAGGCGCTGACCCAGGTACTGGCACGGCGTCTCGGCAGTGGTTTTACCCCGGCACTACACAGCACACCGAATTGACCACCTGATCCCCTGGCCTTTGCCCCCAATCGCTGAATGGGTCTGTAACAGGCATTTTGCATGAATCAAATTTGCAATATGCGAAAATAGACTCATTCTGCACACGGGGTATGTTCGGCGCCCTAACACCTCACCTGAATCCCTTTCGCACTACCTTGCTTGCATTCGCGACATCAAATCACAATAGATTGATTTTAAATGGATATTAAAAATAACCACGGGAAATAGCTCACCCCTTCGCCACGCCACCTCTCTCTGGCACGGTCACTGCATTGTCACATTCAGCAATGACTGATTAGGAGGATGGAACATGAAACTTCAACAACTGGCACTGTTCCCCTTGCCGTCCCATATTCTGCCCGGCGGCAAGCTCCCCCTTCGCCTGTTCGAGCCGCGCCACCTGCAGATGCTCAAGGAGTCCTTCCTCGAGGATCGTGGCTTTGGCATCGTGATGGAAGAGACCACCAGCACGGGCACCTGCGGACGGATTCTCCCGGTCGGAACCCGCGTCAAGGTGACTGATTTTTATACCCTCAACGACGGTTTGCTCGGGGTCACCGTGCTCGGCCTTGAACGCTTCTGCATCCACGAGATGGAAACGGATAGCGCAGGCCTCAGGCACGCCCAGGTCGAGCCGTTGCCCAACTGGCCGAGTGCGGATTCTGATGTCAGCGACAACCAGCTGGTCAGCCGATTGAGAGAGGTCTTTGCACAATACCCGGAACTGGATGAGCTCTACCCGGACAAGCAGTTCGACGATGCAGCCTGGCTCTGCCAGCGCTGGCTCGAGATCCTGCCCATGCCGATCTATGAAAAACAGATGTTGATTGCCAAACAGAACAGTGAAGCGGCGCGCCAGTTCTTGCGCCGACTGATCGCACAGTGAGTCAAAGAGTGAGTCAACGGTTAGTTTGCAAAACGCGAATTCTCGGCACTGCATTCTTATAATGAAAAAATGAGAATTGCATTTTGCAATCACGGTAGCGATAAATAACACACAATTCAGCTACAGGCCGCAAATAACAGGTTTTGAAAAGTTGGCACGACTTTTTCATATAAAACCGTACAACCCGATTTATCCCGTGCTCTCTTCAGTATTTGCTGAAGAATTGGTCAACCACCAGGTTGACCATTTTTTTTACCCAAAATCGGCCGACATCACCTGCAATGGCGGAGCAGGCAGCTTCGCAGCCTGGCAAGACTGATGGGTTTGGCCAGAAAATCGTTCATGCCCTGGGCAAGGCAGCGGGCCCTGTCCTCCATCATGGCATTGGCCGTCAACGCGACGATGGGCACCTCGCACCCCATGTCCCGCAGGCGCCGGGTCGCCTCCAGCCCATCCATCTGCGGCATCCGCATATCCATCAGGACAAGGTCCGGCTGCTGCTTCGCCACCTGTGCCAAGGCCTCCAGACCATTGCCTGCCAGCCTCACCCTGCACACCAGCTTCTGCAGCATCAGGGATACCACCAGCTGATTGACCGGACTGTCTTCCACCACCAGCACATCCAGCTCCAGTCTGGCGCACTCTTCACTGCCGGGGGCGGCGGCCGGAGCACAGGGAGAGGCCATCCCGGGCAGCTCGAACCAGAAGCAGCTTCCCAGCCCAGGCGTGCTCTGCACGCAAATGTCTCCCCCCATCAGCTGCACCAGCCGCCTGCAGATGGCCAGTCCGAGCCCCGAGCCGGAGAAGCGGCGGGTTGCCGAACTGTCGACCTGATAGAAGGGTTCGAACAGCAACGCCTGATCCTCGGTGGAGATGCCGATCCCCGTGTCGCTGACCATGACCCCCAGCTTTTCCTCCTCCCAGGTCAACGCCAGACGCACGCTGCCGACGGAGGTGAACTTCACGGCATTGCCAAGCAGGTTGCCTATCACCTGGGAGAGGCGGACGGCATCCCCTTGAAGGCGTTCAGGGAGCGTCTCATCCAGATGCCAATGCAGTGTGATTCCCTTAGCACTGGCTTGTGCCTGCAAGGGCTCCACCAGGGCACGGCACAGCTCGGCTGGCTGAAAGGGTTCACAGTGCAGCGTCAGGGTATGTGACTCTATTTTCGAGAAATCGAGCACGTCGTCGATGATGGTCTGCAACAGATGCGCAGAGTGGGTGGCATGACCGATGAGGGTCTGTTGCGGAGTGTCGAGCCGGCCGTGCTGCAGCAGATCCAGCATCCCCAGCACGGCGTTCATGGGAGAGCGGATCTCGTGGGTCATCATGGCGAGGAACTGGGATTTGGCACGGTTGGCCGTCTCGGCATCGTCCCGCGCCCGCGCCAGCTCCTGCTCGCGGCGGATCTGGCTGCCTATCTCCCGCGCCGTACCCCGATAGCCGAGGAAGCGGCCACCGGCATCATGGCAAGGCTCCGCATTGATCTCCATCCAGCAAGGCCCGCCCGCCAGCATCACCTGGGCCCGCATTCCCCGCACCGGCAGATGGTGGGCGATCAGGTGCCGGTAGTGACTCCAGGCCGGGTCCTGCTTGTCGTGGGCAAAATCATAGAGGCTTCTCCCCGTCTGGCGGGCCAGCACTTCCCCCTGATAGCCAGGGGCAGAGACATAGCTGAGCCTGTGCTGGGGATCGGTCTCCCAGAACCAGTCAGAGGCCATGGCGGCAAAACTGCGAAAACGCTGTTCGCTGGCCTGCAGGGCCAGGGTCTTGAGGTCAACCTGTTCTTGCAGGCGAGCCCGATAGGCGATGTTGACCAGAGCCTGGGAGATGAGCGGGCGACAACGCTGCATCGCCGCCTTGCTCTTGAGATCGAAGGTGCCCGCCACGCTGTGCCGGCAGATGAGCACACCGGAAAACCCCGGTCCCTGCAAGCCTGTCATCATGACGCTGGCCCAGCCCGGCGCCCCTGCCAGCGGCGCCAGCTCAGGCAGTTGGGCGGGATCATAGATGACCAGGGTCTCCCCCTCGATGGCCCTGGAGAAGAGCGGTGTCAGCGACCAGGTCCGGCCCACCTCGTCCGGCTGGGTGCTCAGATGGGTGCTGCCCCTCACGGCCTCCCAGGCGACCACGTCCGCCTGTTCGAATCCGATAAAGGGCTTGAGAGCAAGAATGAGACTCTCCAGTACCTGCTCCAGACTCTGGGCCTGTGCCAGGGTCGCCACCCCGCACAGCAGGGCTTGGGACTCCTCCCGATATCTGGCCTCCCGCTCCCGGCAACGCATCAGCTCCACCAGCGTGGTTTGCAGTTTGTCACCCAGGGTTTCGAGTTCGCTATTGCCTATCATCTTGAATCCAGCACAGTGTCAGCTCTCGAGGAAGATTACGCTCGACACCATGAGGTTGCCGTGTGCCAGCTCACCATGGGGTAATCGTCCCTGTTCACCGAAGGTAAAGGGCGTGATGAAGGGGATCTCACCCAGCCTCTGACTGAATTGACTGACGATGTCCCCCAGCCTGTCCCCCAGTGCCAGCCGACAACCGGCACAAAACACCACCAGGGCGCCAAAGGGGCGCATATTGCTCGCCATGCCATATTCAGGCTCGATATTCACCGCATTCAGGCTGCGCTGCAACAACCCTTCCTGGCTGCTGTACATGAGCAGCAGCCGCTCTCCCAGTCGGGTTTCGGTAAAGAGGCGCAGCCCCTCCCGCGCCGTCACCGCCTCGGGATGGGAGAGCTTGTAGTAGGGCAGGTCATCGAGCATGCCGACCTGACGGGCCAGTGGCGAGAGCGTCGTCTCCCTGAGGATGGGGCCCACCGGCCAGGGCGTCGCACGCTCGGTCCAGCGACCATAGACCCGGGCCGCCGGCTCGTGATCGATGGTCAGCACCTCCCGCCCGTCTATCCCGGTAATGATGCCGCGACACTCGGTGGGTACATAGCCTGAATGAAACTGGAACGCCAGTTGGCAATCGGGGTAAAGCACCGCCAACACGCACCCTTGTGATCCCTCCCCTTCGTCCCAGCACAGCTGCCACTGCCCGGCCACGCCGTCGTCTGCCGCCGACCCGCCGACGACGGGAACGGTCGCGCCAAACTCGGCGTCGATCCCCGCGAGCACAACCTCCTCCAGCCCCGGGCTGGTGTGCAGCAACACGAGCTGCGGCAGCTCTCCCGGTCGGCCACCATCGGCGATGGCGCGGCGCAGCAATGCCCGCACATCCGGTTGATCCCCCATCTGGCCAGCCACGCCATAGGCCCCCTTGTCATCATAAAGGGCGGCGACCGACAGGCTCCAGCCATGCCGACCATGATGGCCATCCTGGGTCAGGATACCGCCGCAGGAGCTGCAACCGATCAGCCGGGTATCGGGAAAACGTGCCTTGAGCGCACGGCGCAGTTCCGCCGCCTCGTGTGCTTGGGTAAAATAGACCAGCAACAGCGATGGAACATGGGATGACTGGGCATGCAACCGCTCTGTAACTTGTTGGGCGGCCAGTGGGGTCGTCTCGGCAAGCGAGTGAGCCGTCAGGAAGTTCAACATCGTCTCCTAGGGGTACGGGATGCTGGCATCAAGCAAAAATCATACCCTTATCAAACAATTACCTGGCCATGGAGACTAGAATGGTGCTCACTGGCCTCCCACGGGATCACTGCATGTGGCAAAAAAATATCAATGACTTCGACCGGGTCGTCGCCATCGGCGGCGGGCACGGTATGGGCCGGGTGCTCTCTTCCCTGTCGTTCTTGGGATCCCGGCTGACGGGCATCGTCACCACCACGGATGATGGCGGCTCCACCGGACGCCTGCGCAAAAGCCAGGAGTGCATCGCCTGGGGGGATCTGCGCAACTGCCTCAACCAGCTGGTGACCACCCCCAGCATCGGTAGCCAGCTGTTCGAGCACCGCTTTACCGGCCGCGGCGAGCTGGCGGGCCACAACCTCGGCAACCTGATGCTGCTGGCCCTCGACAACCTCTGCGTGCGCCCCCTGGATGCCATCCGGCTCATCAGCGACATGCTGGAAATTGAACCCAATCTGCTGCCCATGTCCGAGCATCCCACCGATCTGTGCGCCCACACCGTCTGTGGCGATCAGATCCTGGGAGAGGTCTCCATCGATCAGCTCACCACACCGCCACGGGCCCTGAGCCTGAAACCGGTCGTGCCCGCCACGCGCGAAGCGGTCGAGGCGCTGAGCCAGGCCGACATGATCATCCTGGGGCCGGGCAGCTTCCTCACCTCCATCATGCCTCCTCTGCTGCTGCGCGAGATTGCGGAGGCGATCCGCAGCAGCCGCGCCATCGTCGTGTTCATCAGCAATCTGGTGGACGAAGAGGGTCCGGCAGGCCAGTTGTCACTGTCCAGTCAACATCGTTGGCTGGAAGAGCGGATAGGCAGCGGCCGGATCGATGCCATTCTGGCTCCCGAGGGCCCCCAGGTACCCGAGTTGCAGCACTGCCTCGTTCGGGCCGAGCTGGGTGAAGCGGCCCTCCCCCACCGCCACGACCGCCTCAAGCTGCGTCTGGCACTCGACACCGTGATCCTGAGCAGGCTTGGCGAGCGCGACATGGCGGGCTGATGCCCCTCTGGATCAGTGAAACTGGGCCAGATGGGTGAAGACCTGAGGCAGGGAGTGCTCCAGCTCAGCCAGCAGTCTGCCGGCCTCTTGCTCATCTTCCCGGCGACAGGCGGACTCCAGATCCATCACCTGCTGATAGCTGGGTTTGGCGCCATAGCTGCCACAGGACGATTTCATGCTGTGGGCAAGACGCGCCAGGGCTGACCAGTCCCGCTGCTCAAAAAGCGGTCTTAATTGGGCCAACTGCTCGCCTACCTCTTCGACAAACACCGAGATGACGACCGGCATCATCTCGTGACCGATGTCATCTGCCAGTTGTCGCAGCACTTTCTGATCCAGCCACTCCATCTTCTCTTCCCTATGATGGTATTCAAACAGACCACAATATAGCGGACCCACAGCCCCGCTGTCACCCGCCCTTCGGGCATGCCCGTATCGCTCCGGATGCTCTTGGGACACCAGAATGTGAGCAGCTTCAAGTTATCGGTATGTCAGTCAGAATGGAGAGAGATAAAGGTTGTCACAAAATTAACATTAAAGTAACAATGCAACCCATGAGAATGATGCGGCTCAGCAACACCTCTCTCATCCCTTTTTGCCTGTATGGCTGCTGCGAAGAACCAGGGTAGACATCTACCCTGGTATTTTTTATTTCTGGTTCAACAAGTTGGCTGCATTGCCATATTCCAGCTCGCCCAGCCTGAACAGGCAGAACTCCCCGGGCACCATCTTCACCCAATTCTCGTTGCCGGTGAGCGGCCGGGTGGCGATCAGGGTCACCACATCGTTCGGCGTGGTTTCACTCTGAAAGTCGATGGCCACATCCTCATCCAGCAGACGGGCTTCGCCAAAGGGAGCCCTGCGCGTCAACCAGTAAAGGTTGTTGCTGCAATAGGTCATCACGAACTCTCCGTCCGACAGCAGCATGTTGAACACCCCGAGCCCGCGCAGCTCGTCGCACAGGGTCGCGAGGTAGCGGAACATGGCGGGGAAATTTGCCGGCCGTTTGGGGTACTTGTGCTCCAGCCTGTCGAGCAGCCAGCAGAAGGCGTGCTCGCTGTCGGTGTCGCCTACCGGGCGGTGCCGCCCCGTGGGCAGCCTCTTGTAACCGGTCAACTGGCCATTGTGGGCAAAGGTCCAGTAACGGCCCCACAGTTCGCGGGTAAAGGGGTGGGTGTTTTCCAGGGAGACACACCCCCGGTTCGCCTGCCGGATATGGCTGACCACGGCACGGCTCTTGATGGGCAGTGCCTGGACCAGCTTGGCGATGGGAGACTGGGCACTGGGTTCGGGATCCTTGAAGGTGCGAAAACCCCGCCCCTCATAGAAGGTGATCCCCCAGCCATCCTTGTGGGGACCTGTCTTGCCTCCCCGCAGCATCAGCCCGGTAAAGCTGAAGCAGATGTCGGTCGGCACATTGGCACTCATGCCGAGCAGTTCGCACATATACCATCCACTCCCTGAATGTCTTGACTCTGGTTTCGTCAATCAACCGTCACGGCTGGACGAGAGGGCCGGTATGGTCACCCATCCCCCCTCTCAATCCCGGATCGTTGATTACTTGGCCATCTCTTTTTCAACCAGCTGGATCAGGATGTGGATCACCTTGATGTGCACTTCCTGGATGCGGTCGGCATAACCGAAGTGCGGCACACGGATCTCCACATCGGCCAGACCAGCCATCTTGCCGCCGTCCTTGCCGGTCAGGGCAATCACCTTCATCCCTTTGGCACGGGCCGCCTCGATGGCTTTGAGGATGTTGCCGGAGTTGCCGCTGGTGGAGATGCCGAGCAGCACGTCACCACGGCGGCCGACGGCCTCCACATAGCGGGAGAAGACATAGTCATAGCCAAAGTCGTTGGAGACGCAGGAGAGGTGGCTGGGATCGGAGATGGCGATGCCGGCATAGCCTGGGCGGTTCTCGCGATAACGACCGGTCAGCTCTTCGGCAAAGTGCATGGCATCGCAGTGGGAGCCGCCGTTGCCGCAGGAGAGTACCTTGCCTTCCTGCTTGAAGGAGTCGGCGAGCAGCCTGGCCGCCGCCTCGATGTTTTTCAGATTTTGCTCATCTGCCAGGAACGCCTGAAGCACGCTGGCAGCCTCGGTCAACTCGTTGCGGATCAGTTCTTGGTACATGGTTCTTGAAATCTCGTCGTCCAACATAGGGTGGCGGCATTGTCGCACAAGCCAGTCCAATCGTCGCCCCCCGCCCGCCAAGATGGGGCGGGCAGCGCGTTATGGAGATCACAGAGCCAAGGTAACAGGCTTGTAAACAGCTTGATAAGTTTGTGCGTATGAATTACAACAGGGGCCATATCCAACAGGTCAGACCTCTGGATCAGTTAACGCCAATTTCCCAACCTCGGCAATTCATGCAAGGAGCAAACAATGACGACGACCCTCACTCTGCTCGGGGTGATCCTGGTGATCGGCGCCATGGCCTATCGCCGTGCGTCCCTGTTCACCGCCACGCTTGCCACGGCCGCCGCCCTGGTCGCCGGCACCTTCTATGGCCATGTACCCCTGCTGGTGTGGGCGCTGTTCGCGGTGATAGCCCTGCCCCTCAATCTGGTGGAGTTTCGCCGTAACCAGCTGACCAAGCCGCTGTTCAAGATCTACAAGTCCATCATGCCGGAGATGTCCCGAACCGAGAAGGAAGCAATCGAAGCGGGGACGACCTGGTGGGAAGCGGATCTGTTTGCCGGCAACCCTGACTGGAAGAAGCTGCACGCCATTCCGGTGAGCACCCTCAGCGCCGAGGAGCAGGCCTTCATGGACGGCCCGGTTGAAGAAGTGTGCCGCATGGTCAACGACTGGGAAGTGACCCACGAGCGTGCCGATCTCTCTCCCGAGGTGTGGCAATACCTGAAGGACAACAAGTTCTTCGCCATGATCATCAAGAAGAAATATGGCGGGCTGGAGTTCTCCGCCTACGCCCAGTCCTGCGTGCTGCAAAAGCTGTGCGGCGCCAGCGCCGTGCTCGCCTCCACCGTCGGCGTTCCCAACTCCTTAGGGCCGGGTGAGCTGCTGCAACACTACGGTACTGACGAGCAGAAGGATTACTACCTGCCCCGTCTGGCTGTCGGCAAGGAGATCCCCTGTTTCGCCCTGACCAGCCCGGAAGCGGGTTCTGATGCGGGCTCGATTCCCGACTTCGGCATCGTCTGCAAAGGCGAGTGGGAAGGGGAAGAGGTGCTCGGCATGCGCCTGACCTGGAACAAGCGCTACATTACCCTGGCTCCCATCGCCACCGTACTCGGCCTCGCCTTCAAGCTGCGTGACCCTGACCACCTGCTGGGTGAGGAAGAAGAGCTCGGCATTACCTGCGCCCTCATTCCGACCCACATCAAGGGGGTCGACATCGGCCGTCGCCACTTCCCGCTCAACGTGCCGTTCCAGAACGGCCCGACCCGCGGCAAGGACGTGTTTGTACCGCTCGACTTCATCATCGGCGGTCCGGCCATGGCCGGTCAGGGCTGGCGCATGCTGGTGGAGTGTCTCTCCGTCGGCCGCGGCATCACCCTGCCCTCCAACAGCACGGGCGGCGTCAAGATGCTGGCCCTGGCCACCGGTGCCTACAGCCGCATCCGTCGCCAGTTCAAGCTGCCGATAGGCAAGATGGAAGGGATTGAAGAGCCGCTGGCACGCCTGGGTGGCAACGCCTACATCATGGGCGCCGCCGCCAAACTGACGGTCACCGGCATCGATCTCGGTGAAAAACCCTCGGTCATCTCCGCCATCGTCAAGTACCACCTCACCGACCGCGCCCAGAAGTGCATCATTGATGCCATGGATATCCATGGCGGCAAGGCCATCTGCATGGGGCCGAACAACTATCTGGCCCGTGGCTATCAGGGGGCGCCCATCGCCGTGACCGTCGAAGGAGCCAATATCCTGACCCGCAGCATGATCATTTACGGTCAGGGAGCCATCCGTTGCCACCCCTACGTGTTGCCGGAGATGCTGGCAGCCAGCCACCCCGACAAAGAGCAGGCGCTGAAAGATTTCGACAAGGCGATGTTCAGCCACGTGGGCTTTGCCATCAGCAACCTGGTGCGCAGCTTCTGGCTGGGGCTGACCAGTGCCCGCTTCGCCGCCGCGCCCTACAAGGATCAGACCAAGGGCTACTATCAGCAACTATCCCGCCTCTCCGCCAACCTGGCCTTCCTGTCAGACATGGCGATGGGCACCCTGGGTGGCGAGCTCAAGCGCAAAGAGCGGGTCTCTGCCCGCCTTGGCGATGTGCTGAGCCAGCTCTATCTGGCCTCCAGCGCCCTCAAGCGCTATCAGGATGAAGGACGCCAGCAGGCCGACCTGCCGCTGCTGCACTGGGCACTGCAAGACGCCCTGTTCAAGGCTCAGGAAGCGATCGACGAGTTGCTGCGCAACTTCCCGAACCGCTGGATTGGTCTGGCCCTGCGCGCCATCGTGCTGCCCCTTGGTCGCGACCTGAAGCGTCCCTCCGACAAGCTCGACAGCCAGGTGGCCCGCCTGCTCCAGGTGCCAAGTGCCACTCGCAGCCGTCTGGCCGAGGGCCAATATCTGACGCGCGAGGAGGGCAACCCCTTCGGGCTGCTGGAACAGGCGCTGGACGATGTGCTGACCGCAGAGCCGCTGTTTGACAAGGTGTGCAAAGCCGAAGGGAGCAAACGCCCCTTCACCCAGCTCGACAAGGTGGCAGAGGCGGGCCTGAGCCTCGGTGTCATCAACCAGGCCGAAGCGGACCTGCTGCGGCGCGCCGAGGAGAGTCGCCTTCGCACCATCAACGTCGATGACTTCGATCCCGTCGACCTGGTGGCCAACAAGGCACTGTTTGAAGCCTCCGCCTATCACAGGGCAGCTTGATGCCTCTGATGCCAGAACGCCTCCCTTGTGGAGGCGTTTTTCATGAAAGGGCTGGTGGATGGCATTCGATACGAAGAAAGAGAAACCGACTGGATCATATTTTGGATATCAATCCGTTTCCTATATTGAATGAAGCGGTTAAGGTAAGCACAGGATCACACACAGGATTGCATAATGGATGATCAAATCCTGATTATTGATGATGAAGATCTTCCCCAATCAGCACCGCGTCCCGCCGGCTGGAAGGTGATGATAGTGGACGATGAACCCGAAGTGCATCGCATCACCAAAATCACCCTGAACAAGTTTGAATTCGACGGCAAGCCGATCGATTTTCTGCACGCCTACTCTGCGGCTGAAGCCAAAGCCTTGCTCGCCCTCACCCCGGATGTCGCCCTGCTGCTGCTCGACGTCGTCATGGAGGTCGACCATGCCGGTCTCGAGGTGGTCAAGTTCGTGCGCGACGAGCTGCAAAACAAGATGGTGCGCATCGTGCTGCGAACCGGTCAGCCCGGCCAGGCCCCGGAAGATGACGTGGTGACAAACTACGACATCAACGACTACAAAGACAAGACCGAGCTCACCTCCCAGAAACTGCGCACCCTGCTGCGCGCCAGCCTGCGCTCTTACCGGGACATCCGAACCCTTGAGAGCAATCGACAGGGCTGGAGAAGGTCATCGAGGCGTCCAAGGGGATCTTCGAGCAGCGTGCCCTGCGCCAGTTCGTCGAAGGAGCCCAGACCCAGCTCAGCGCCCTGCTCAATCTGGAAGAGTCCCAGATTTACGATGTGAAGCACTTGGCGTATGAGGTGCGGGATCAGGTGCTCGAGCCTCTGCTCAGCGATGGTCCCATGCTGCGCCTCGTCGATGCGCCGGAAATCCTGCGCTGTGCCATGGCCAAGGGAGCCAATGTCTACGATGGCAACCAGATGGTGCTCTATTGCCAGAATGCCCGTCATCACCTGCTGTTCCACATCGAGACCACTCGCCCGCTCAGCCAGATGGATACCGGGCTGCTGAGCCTGTTCACCGAAAACATCATAGTGGCGCTGGAGAATATCCGGCTCAACGAGGTGATCGGTGACAACCAGCGAGAGATCATCTATCGCATCGGCGAACTGGTGGAGAGCCGCTCGAAGGAGTCCGGCTTGCACGTCAAGCGGGTGGCCCTCTACACCGAACTGTTCTGCAAGCTGCTCGGCATGAATGAGGACAGGTGCGAGCTCATCAAACGGGCCTCTCCCCTGCACGACATCGGCAAGGTGGGGATCCCGGACGCCATCTTGCACAAACCTGGCAAACTCACTCCCGAGGAGTGGGAGATCATGAAAACCCACGCCCAGCTTGGGCAGGACATGCTCTCCGGCAGTGACCTGGCCCTGTTCCAGATAGGCGCCACCATCGCGGGCAACCATCACGAGAAGTGGAATGGCAGCGGCTATCCCCGCGGGTTGAAGGGAGAGGACATTCCGCTGGAAGGACGCATCGTCGCCCTGGCGGATGTGTTCGATGCTCTGGGCTCCGATCGTTGCTACAAGCAGGCCTGGCCGCTGGATCAGGTGCTGGCGCTGATCAAGGAGGAGAAAGGAGAGCACTTCGACCCCCTCCTGGTGGACCTGATGCTGGCCAATCTGGAGAAGTTCCTCGATATTCGCGAGCAGTACAAAGACATCTATATCGGCGCTCACTGATATCGGATGCACCCCATCCACTTGCCACCATGAAGAAGCCGCCCATTGGGCGGCTTCTTTGCAATGTGCGCGGAATTATTGCTCCGGCAGATTGAGATCCAGTTTGGGGGTTGCTGGCGTCTCTTCAAGTTGCGCCTTCTGCGCCGCCATCGCCTTGTGCAGAGTGCGGCGCTTTTGCAGCAGAATGAAACCACCCGCCCCCAGCAAGAGCAGCAACACGCCACCTCCCCCCAGCGCCCAGGGCAGCCAGACCGGACTCTCCCGCTCCTCGAACCGGTCGGGGGTGGCGGCGGATGCGGGCATGGCCGCAGAGGGTGCGGGAGGGGGGGGAGGCGTTGCTATGGTGAACGACTTGGCCGGCAATTGCAGTTGCACCTCGCGACCGAGCCGGGTTGTTCCAAAGAGGGTGGCCTCCACCTTGTACTGCCCTGCCGCCTTGAGGGCGGAGAGATCCACGCCAAAACGCGGTGCTGTCGCCACCTCGTTGAACGTCATGCTACTGCCGCCGCCGTCGATGGCCTTGCCCTGGATGACCACGGAGGCGGGATCCAGTTCATCCACATCGATGACCAGAGAGAGCTTGGCTCCCCCCTCCCCGGAGGGGGGATTCAGGGAATAGCTGACCGGCCAGGGGTAGAGCAGCACCTGCTGTGACTGGGCTCGTGAGAAGACCTCATTGCCGGTGCTGAAGAGGGCTCGGTATTTTCCCGCAGGGACGTCCAGTACCGCCTCGGCGGTCAAGATACCGTCCCCCGGCACTTCGTCCACCCCCTTGCCATCATCCATGTAGCGTCCCAGGGTCTCCTCGAACACGGGATCGCTACTCTGGCTGGCATCGTTGAACTGCTGCAGCTTGACGGTCATGCCCAGATCGGTGAGGTAGTAACCCGCCCCAGGCGCCGCGCCATCGATCAGCAGACGGGATTGCAGTTTGACACGCTCACCCTGATAGAGGCGGGCCGGCAGCGGCTCGCTCTCGACCTGGATGTCGGTGAGCAGGCGCACCCGATTGTCGGGGTCCACCTCTCCGATCGCCTGCCAGGGGCCGGGTATGGGGTCGCGGATGGTGATGAGATCCTGATCCTTGAGGGGCAACCAGCCCACGTCGGGCGGCTTGACCTTGCCCACATAGAGCTTGCTGCCATCGGGCCGCACCAAGATCACCGAAGGCGTCCCCGGCTTGCGCTTGATGATGAAGGTGATCTCCTTCACGCCGTAATCGATGCGAAAGCGGTTGTCGAGCAGAGGAATGTCGGAAGGCGCAAACACCTCGTTGGCCGCGGCCGGGAGGGAGGCCAGCAGCAGCAGCCCCCAAAGCGATCTCATTGCCGCCACAGGCAGGCACCTCCTTTTTTCTGTACCAGATCCAGCCTCGCTTCATGGACAGCCGCCACCTCGTCGCTCGCGCGAACCACCCTGAGCGGCGGGCGATTGCTCTCCAGACGACGAATGCCGGTATCCTGGCTGGTCTCGCTCTCGCTGGTTTCGCTCGCCAGATTGAGTTTGGTCTGGCCACCCGTCATCAGGAGGTAGACGTCCGCCAGGATCTCCGCATCAAGCAAGGCGCCGTGCAGGGTACGGTGAGAGTTGTCGATGCCGTAGCGATCGCACAACACGTCCAGGTTGTTGCGCTTGCCCGGGAAGAGATCCCGCGCCATCGCCAGGGTATCCGTGATGCCGCAGATATCCGCCGTCTTGAAGTTCAGACCGAGCTTGCTGAACTCATAGTCCATGAAGCTCACGTCAAAGGGGGCGTTGTGGGCGATGAGCTCGGCGCCGCGAATGAACTCGATGAAATCGTCCGCTATCTGGTTGAAAGAGGGCTTGTCAGCCAGGAAAGCATCCGTGATGCCGTGCACGGCGATGGCCTCGGGGTCCACCAGCCGATCCGGCTTGATGTAGACGTGGAAATGGTTGCCGGTGAGTTTGCGGTTGATCACCTCCACACAGCCGATCTCGATGATGCGGTGCCCAAGATAGACAGGGCCGCCCGCGGTGTTCATGCCGGTGGTTTCGGTATCCAGAATGATCTGGCGATTCAGTTGGGGTGTGCTCATGATCAAATCCATGTCAAACTTCGGTTTTACTCGCTAGTTTACCCCAAGCCTCTCGCTAAAACAGATTGATTGCTCATGTTGAAACAGATTGATTTATTCACGGATGGCTCCTGCTTAGGCAACCCGGGCCCCGGCGGCTATGGTGCCGTCATGGTCTATGGCAAGCATCGCAAGGAGATCTCCGCAGGTTTTCGATTGACCACCAATAACCGGATGGAGCTGATGGCCGCCATCATGGGGCTGCGGACCCTGAACGAACCCTGCCAGGTGCGGCTTACCACCGACAGCCAGTATGTGCGCCAGGGGATCACCCAATGGATCATCGGCTGGAAGAAGAAGGGCTGGATGACCGCCAACCGTCAGCCGGTCAAGAACGTCGATCTCTGGCAGGCCCTGGATGCGGAAGTGGCCCGTCACCAGATCGAATGGCTCTGGGTGAAAGGACACTCGGGCCACCCGGAAAACGAACGCTGTGACGAGCTTGCCCGTGAGGCCGCCAGCGGCAAGCAGCTTGCCGAAGACAGCGGCTACCAGCCCTGATGCCCGCTAGCCGCCCTGGCGCGCCATTCCTGGCGCGGCCATCGACTCCGGCAGCCGCCAGCGGCGACGCACCGGAGTAACGGGGAAACGCCGCTTGCGGGCGGCAATCACGTAAACAGACGCCAGGGAGCGGCAATAGTCCCGCCCCAGACTCTCCCGCCACCAGCCGATCTTGCTCTGCCTGCCCATGAAGGAGAAACCGAACCGCTCGTCGAACATCACCTCGCAGCCGAGCAGTTGCAGCCAGTCGGTCACCCGTGCGGGCGTGAACATGCGGGCAGACCAGGGCAGATGCCGCCGCATGAAGGGCAGATAGTGGCCCAACCCCACCAGGCTGAGCGGGTTGTAACCGCTGACAATGAGCCAGCCATCGTCGGTCAGCACCCGTTCTGCCTCCCGCAGCACCTGATGAGGATCCGGCGAGAAATCGAGGCAGTGAGCCAGCAGGCAGGCATCCACGCTCCCCGATCGCACCGGCAAGGCGAGCGGATCCCCCTGGATGTCCAGCAGCCGTCCGCCGGGAGCGACACCTATTTGATGGCGAATGGTGGAACAGCCGCAGGAGAGTTCGGCGCTCAGGGCTCCTATCTTGAGCAAGTGATAGCCAAAGAGGTGGGGGCACCAGTTGTCGAGGCGCTCCTGAAGCTCGGCGGCCACCCAGTCCCCCATGGGCAGTGCGGACCAACTGGTCGGAAGCGCGATCTGTTGTTCGGTACGTGCCAGTTGCATAATGGGACCAACTCGGGGCGAATGCCATCCAGTTATATAAGATCCCTTCCTTAAAGAGAACACAAGAGACCTCGACCCATGTATACCGTCATCACAGTTCCCGCCTTCAGCGACAACTACATCTGGTTGATCCGTCATGAAAATCACTGCCTGGTCGTCGATCCGGGCGAGGCCGCTCCCGTGCTGGAACGGCTGGCTGCGCTGGATCTGGTGCTGGATGCCATCCTCCTGACCCATCACCACCGCGATCACGTCGGGGGCGTATCCGAGTTGCTGCAACACTTCCCCCACGCTCGTCTCTATGGCCCCAAGCATGACCCCATGCCGGACCATCACGGCCAGTGGCTCGACGACGGGGATCAGATCAACTGGCATGGCCTGAGTCTGGATGTCCTCCATGTACCCGGTCATACCCTGGGGCACATCGCCTATTACGGCCAGGGCATGCTGTTTTGTGGCGATACCCTCTTCAGCGCCGGTTGCGGCCGTCTGTTCGAAGGTACCCCGGCACAGATGCACACTTCCCTGCAACGGCTCGCGGCACTGCCCGATGAGACCCTCCTTTATTGTGCCCATGAATACACCCTCTCCAACCTGCGTTTCGCCCATGCGGTCGAGCCCGACAACCTGGCGATCCAGCGGCAGATCGGCGTGATCAGCAAACTGCGTCAGCAGGGCCTCCCGAGTCTCCCCTCCCGGCTGGGAGATGAGCGGAATTTCAATGTTTTTCTGCGCTGCGAGCAGGACTCGGTAAAATTTTATGCTGAGAAATACGCCCTTAAATGCTTGGAAAATCCAGAGGATACCTTCGCTGTTCTGCGGGCCTGGAAGGACGTTTTTTGAACAAACCTTGATCAGGGGGGCATTGCCCCTTATGATGCGAGCTGTTTTTCCACAGATGACCTGAGCGAGATGAAGCTACGAACGGCCTTATTGGCAGCGCTGTTTCTCAGCGGCTGTCAAAACCTGAGCCATCAGGATGACCGGGCGGTAACGGCAATCGAGCCGATCAAATCCCCCCAAGTCAGCAAGAAAACGTACAAAAAACACTCTTCGCGGATGCTGTTCGGCGACGAACAGATAGAAGAGCTGGATGACACTGATAACCTGTGGGTGCGTATCAGCGATGATATGCAGCTGGACTCGCACGATAATGCCCGGGTTCGCCAACAGCGTGATTGGTTGTTGCGCAATGATAAGCATATGGCGACCATTGCCAGCCGGGCTGAGCCCTACCTGTATCTGATGGTAGAGGAAATCGAACGGCGTGAGCTGCCAATGGAGCTTATTACCATCCCCATGATCGAGAGCATGTTCGATCCCAATGCCCGCTCCCGCAGCAATGCGGTCGGTCTTTGGCAGTTCGTTCCTGCAACCGGCAAGAATTTCGGCCTGCGCCACGACAACTGGTACGACGGTCGACGCGATGTCCTGGCATCCACCAATGCTGCACTGGATTACCTGGAGTACCTGAACCGGTTCTTCGACGGTGACTGGCTGCAGACCCTGGCCGCTTACAATGCCGGTGAAGGTCGGGTGCGCAACGCCATCACCCGCAACGAACGGGCTGGTCGTCCGACCGACTACTGGTCGCTGGACCTGCCCCGCGAAACCCGGATGTATGTGCCCAAGATCCTGGCCATGGCCGACATGATCCGCAATGCGGACAAATACAATGTCACCCTGCCGGTGCTGGCCAACAAGCCGCAATTGCGAACCATCAATACCGGTGGTCAGATTGATTTGAACGTGGCCGCCCAGCTGGCTGGCGTTTCCGCCTCCCAGCTCAAGGCGCTTAATCCTGCGCTCAAGCGTGGCATGACCTCACCGCAGGGCCCTTACAACCTGCTGGTCCCCGTCGAGTACGCCGACACCCTGGAGCTGGCCCTGGCCGATCTGCCCCAGCGTGAACGTACCCGTGGCGTGCGCTCCTATCAGGTCACCAGTGGTGATACGCTGTCACGGATCGCCCAGAATCACGGGGTGACCGTGCAACAGCTCAAGCTGGCCAACAACATGCGCGGCAACAACCTGCGCCGTGGCCAGAGCCTGATCATCCCCAATGGCGGGCGCGCAACCCAGGTTGCCCAGAGCAAGCCACAGCAGCTCGCCAGCCGCAGTGGTGGCAAGGTGAACTATCAGGTGCGCTCCGGTGACAACCTGTGGAGCATCAGCCAGGCACACGGGGTCACCCACGCCGACCTGGCCAAGTGGAACGGCCTGAACGCCAAGTCGGCCCTCAAGCCTGGCATGAAGCTGGTGGTCTGGCCCAAGCAGGGCAAGAGCAGCAACAAGTCCATGGTCTATCAGGTGCGCCGCGGTGATTCCCTCTCCTCCATCGCAGCCCGCTTCCAGGTCGCCGTCAACGATGTGATGCGCTGGAACCAGCTCGGCAAGAGTGACTATCTCAAGCCGGGTCAGGAGTTGACCCTGTTCGTGAAGAACAACAGCTGATCGCTCGTCGCAATCCAAAAAATACCCCGCTTGATGCGGGGTATTTTTTTGTCTGCATGAACCAGCGGCGACGCCGCTCTCCCCTGAGGGATGACTCAGGGAGTGATGGCCTGGGCCGCAAAGCGCGCCAGAATGGGGTTGTGGTCAGAGGCATCGGTAGCCGGTGAACTCACCTCCACCAGATCCAGATTGCGATAGTAGAGGTGATCCAGCGGGCGGCCAAAAGCGGTGCGACGCAGATCAGGCACAGGTATGGCCTCCTGCAGGCCAAGCTCGCCCACCAGCTTGTTCAACCAGAACGCGCGCTTGTCGCTCCAGGTGTTGAAATCGCCGCCCAGGATGACCGGCCCCTGGTGGCGATGGATCAACGCAGTCAGATCGTTGAGCTGCTCGCGGAAGGTCGCCATGCCCAGTTCGAAATTGACCGCATGGAGATTCACCACCAGCACGCCGTCAGGATCCCCCTGCAAGGGATAGAGACTGACCAGACCTGACTTGGGGATACGCAGCAGGGGTTCGGGGGAACGGACGCCACAGACAAACGCCTGCGGCGTTTTCGCCACTGTCATCACGCCAAAGGAGACACCTCCCTGGGTGAAGGCCTGCAACTGCTGCCATTGGAAATCGCCTCTCTTCAGCCAGTCCAGCATCTCGGGCCGGGTCGCCGACTCTTGCAGCAGCACCAGATCCTGGGACTTGGCATACTCATCCAGCCCTTCCCGCCAGTTCTTGCGTTGTCCCTTGTAGAGGTTCCAGACGGTGATGCCAAATTCCCTCGGCAAGGCCGTGGAGGCGAGCGCCACCAGAGGTGGTCTGTCACAGCTTGCGCCAGGTATGATACCTGCCGCAGTCACCAGATGATCTTGATCCGGTACCTCGAAGCAACCGACCAGCCCCAACGTCAGCAGGGACGTTCCCAGAATCCGATAACTATTTTTCATTGGCTAACAATCACCTGCCTCTGCAAGACGACATGGCCCTCACACAGGCCACGGTCGCCGACTAGTCTCATTATTCGTGTCCGGCCCGACTCATCCAGAAGGAATTCAACGATGGCGAGACAGCACCAGTACCGCGTGACATTTTACGATCAACAGGGAACCTGTCATCAAGTGGAGCTTTCCACCGTCTATCAAATCAGGCGGGATCCCCAATGTGATCTCTGTCTGTTCGACACCCGGCAGTGCGTGGGGTCGGAAGAGATGCTGGAGCGCATGATACGGCAAAAAACCGGGCTTGAGCAGGAAATATCCATCATCAATGCCCGGCTCATCTGAGCAGACTCAGACCGGGACGGGGCGGGATTTGCCCTGATCGTCGATGGCCACATAGGTGAAGACGCCCTCGGTCACGCAGTACCGCTGGGCTTCGTTCTCCCGCAATACCGGCTTGACCCAGACCTCCAGCTTGAGTCGCATGGAGCTGCGACCAATCTTGAGGCAGCGACCGTAACAGCACACCACGTCACCCACCTTGACCGGGCTGTGGAAGGTCATCCCCTCCACCGAGACGGTACAGATGCGCCCTTTTGCCAGCTCCTTGGCCATGATGCCCCCACCTATATCCATCTGGGACATGATCCACCCGCCGAAGATATCGCCATTGGGGTTGGTATCGGCTGGCATTGCCAGGGTTCTCAGCAACAGCTCCCCATCGGGGTGGCGCTTGGTCTCTTCCATCATTACCGCTCTCTTTATCATGGATGGCGGCATGATAGGGGGCGATCCCCCCCTTGGCAAACCTCAATTGTCCCGGAGCGCGCGCCGTATCTGGTTTGCACGCCAGATGACCGACTCCGGGGCCCGGATGGCGACGACCCGTTCAACCCTTCAAGGCCGCCCCGTCCGCAAACCAGTGGGCCGGATCCGGCCAGCGATAGACGAAACCAAGCTGCTGGCAGATGCGCTGACCTTCGATGGGAGCAAACTCCCCCGTCGGCTCAACGAACTGCGGCGGCACCAGCCCGAGCAGGCGGCTCGCGAAGGGGTAGAGCTGCTCCCGGCGCGGGTGAACGGGGGCACTCAGATTGTAGGCATCCCCATCCTGCCCCTGGGCCAGCATCAGCTCACAGGCGGCCACCACGTCGTCCAGATGCACCAGGTTCACAGCCTGGCCTCCCCCGGCCAGCGTCTTGCCCGCCAGAAAACGGCCGGGGTGACGGTCAGGACCATAGAGTCCGGCCGGGCGCAAGATCATGGCGCAGTCAACATGCCCTTCCAGCACGGCAAGCTCGGCCGCCCGCATCCGCAAGCCTCTGTCATGGGCTGGAGCGGGCGTATCCTCCTCCCCCTGTCCGGCCCCCCAGACCGAAGTCGCGCTGATAAAAAGAACCCTCTGAACACCCGCCTCCCTCGCCTGTCGGCACAGGCTGGCCACGGACGCCGGGTAATCACCGGTCTTGCTGGGGGGCACACAGATCACCAGGTCATGACAGCGAAAAGGCAGTGACCCCATGTCAGGGGTGAGCAACAGCGGCCAGGCAGCAATACTCTCCCCCCGCAGCCGTTCAGCCTTTTCGGCCGTACTGACCGTCACCGCGACAGATTGCCCCTGCTCTTGCAATGCCCTGGCCAGGGGCAAACCCAGCCAGCCGGCGCCCACGATACCCGTCTGATACTCAAATTCGTTCGTCATACCCGGATCCTGACAAAAAAAAAACGGCCATCCAATGATGACCGTCGAAAGTAACGAAGGAAATAGCCGGATTAACCGGTTACCTCCCACAGCGGGAAAATCGGGAGCGCACGCTCCTAATTCGTGGGCCTATCCTAGTGGCAGCGCGGTCAAAAAGCTTTGAAGCGGATCACAGTTGAAAAGGATTTCTGAAAGCGCTTTCACTGTTTTGCAAAAAAGTCGACCCGCACGGGGCCAACTTCATGACTCAGGCCACAGATTCCCGCCGTACCAGTTCGGCTTCGAATTTGAGCGCCAATCCCTCTACCGGCTTGTGATCCAGCAGCCTCAGGGCCAGCTCAGCGGCACGCTCTCCCATCTCCTCGATGGGGTAACGTACCGTGGTGAGCTTGGGATAGATGTATCGGGCATAGGGGATGTCATCAAAACCGACCACAGAGACCTGCTGGGGGATCTTGTAACCCCGCTCCAGCAGACAGGAGATGGCCCCCGCCACCATGGCATCATTGAAACCAAGCACAGCGCTGAACTCGACGCCGCGCGCCAGCAGCTCGCTCATGGCCACATAGCCACCTTTTTCATCGGCATAGGCACGGCCGATGAGGGCAGGATCCAGCTCGATACCTGCCCGTTGCAGGGCGAAGCGATAGCCGGCCATCCGCTGCTGACCATCCACAAACTCCTCGTCATCGGAGGTGACGAAGGCAATCTTGCGATGTCCCGCGTCCAGCAGATGCTGGCAAGCCGTGGTGATGCCGGCCTGGTTGTCCAGCCAGACGCAGCGATCCTCGCAGCCTGGCACCTGACGGTTGATGAAGACGATAGGGGTCGTGCCCGACGCCAGCTCGCTGAGCTCTTCGTCAGGCAGCGCCTTGCTGTGCAGGATCAAGGCATCGCACTGGCGCTGCAGCAGCGCCTGGATGGCGTGCCGCTCACGGGCCGCGTCGTGGTTGCCGGACACCACGATGGTGAACTTGTTCGCCTTGTCGACCATGCTTTCGATGCCGCGCATCATCTGAGCGAAGAAGGGGCCGCCACACAGATCCCCCACCAGCACACCGATACAGTTGGAGCGTTTGCTCACCAGGGCCTGGGCGAAGCTGTTTGGACGAAAGCTGAGCTCCTTCATGGCCGCGAGGACAGCCTCGCGCTTCTCGGGCGCCACCTGCGCCGTGTTGTTGATCACTCGAGACACTGTCGAAATGGAGACATTCGCCAGCTGAGACACATCTTTGATCGTTGCCACTCTCGATTCCTTTGTTGGAAAAGCCTGTCAGTGATGATCGGGCATTGTATCGAACCTGACAGACCAAGACGCGGCGCCCGATCACCTGGCAGGTTTCCTTTTGTAACAAAGCTTAAGGGATGATAACCATTTTGGGGCAAGAATGGGAGGCAGCCGCCACAACGACTGCCCCCCGAACTCAATAGGCGTGATTCAGCTCGCGTTCCGACATGAAACGCAAGGGCTGCTGCAGCTTGTGTTGATAGATGAGATCGAAAGAGAGCACGTTCTGGACATAGTTGCGCGTCTCCCGATAGGGGATGCTCTCCACCCAGACATCCATCGGCTTGTTGTCGCTCTGCTCGCGCCAGCGCTTGACCCGGCCAGGACCCGCATTGTAGGCCGCCGCCGCCAGGATCCGGTTGCCGTCATACACATCCAGCAGGCGCTTGAGGTAGGCGCTGCCAAGTCGAATGTTCATGGCCGGGTCGAACAGTTGCTGCTCGTTGCGATAGGGCACCCCAAGCTTGCCGGCCGTCTCTTTCGCGGTGGCAGGCATCAGCTGCATCAACCCCCGCGCCCCGACCGGTGACTGGGCCAGGGGATAGAGTGCGCTCTCCTGACGGGAGATGGCGTAGAGCAGACTGGTGTTCATGGTGCGCTCTTGTGCCATCTGGGAGAAGGTGCGCTTGAGGGGCAGCGGGAAGCGCAGGTCCAGCGCATCCCAGGCCTCGGCACGGATGCTGGAGAGGATCGCCAGCTCGTGCCAGCCCTGGTTGAGGGCGATGTGGCCAAACTCCAGGCGCTGGGCCACGCTGTTGCGATCCATGTTGTGGATCCACTCAGAGCGGGCCGCCGTGATCTCGTTCATCGCCAGCAGCTCACGCACCCGCAGCAGGAAGGGCCAGCGGCGGCTGGCACTTTGCCAGTCCGGCACCTTGTGCGCCACGCTCTGGTTCTTCATGCGATAGGGCACACCGGTGCGCTGGGCCGCCATGAAGCCGTAGAAGCCGCGCAGGCTCGCAGTCTCGAGATAGAGGTCCCGCGCCGGTTTCTGCCGCCCCTGTTTCTCCAGCGAGCGCGCCATCCAGTAACGCCAGCGATCCTCTTTTTGCAGCCCCATGGGCATCCGCTTGACCCAGCCTTCGAGGCCGCGCCAATCCTGCTCCCAGATGGCAAGACGGGCCCGCAGCTCCACCAGCTCCGGATCCTTGAGCCGCACCAGAGCCGTATCCAGCCAGGCGCGCTGGTCAGAAGATCGGTCCAGCAACAGGCGGCGGGCGGCCGCCTTCTCCACCCGACTCACCTCGGCATGGTTCAGGCCGAAGCGACGGGTCATCTCCCCCAGCTGGCGCAGAACCGCGTCGGGCTCCTGGTTGGCGTAGCGGGCCAGCCCCAGGGAGAGCAGATGCCGCGACGGGGGCGCCGCCGTGAAGTTGGCAGGATTCATCGCCCGCACGGGTTGGTCATACAGGGCGATCATCTGATCGCCATACCCCTTCATGCCGCTGCCGAGCTGGGCCCCGAGGTGGCGAATGAGGTTGGGGTTCTGGGCCTCGAAAGCCAGGTTCATACGCTCCCAGATCTTCTCCTGAGTGCGCAGACCTGCCTGCTGCCAGAGCTGGAACAGGGGATCGCAGGCATCGGGCCTGGATTGACCGCTCAACCAGAGCTTGCCTGCCTCCTGCAGGGCTTCACTTTGGTGCCCCGTGTAGTAGCGGGCCTGATAGTGCTGACAGAGCAGATCGGTGGAGCTTGGCTTGGCCGGATAGAAGCGCAGGAACTGGGACCACTGCTGGCTCTGGGCAAGATAGGTGAGATAGCTGCGCTCGAGCCGGTTGGACTGGGGGGTGTCCCCGTGCTGGCGGATGAAGCGGGTCACATCGTTGTAGTCTGCCGCCCCGGGACGGAACGCAAGCTGGTAGTAATCCAGATAGGGCAACAGCGGATAGTGGATCAGGCGTGCCCGAAGCTGGCTGAATTTGACCTGATCATTGGCACGCACGGCCTCATGGGCCTGGCGATAGAGAGACTGCTCCATGGTCTGCGCGAAGGCAGGAGCCAACAGCCCCGGCATCCAGAGCGCAGACAAGATGATTCCCTGCACGACTTTCACGAATGGCATTCTCCCCTTGAAGGCATAACCACCGTCAAAGTGCGGTGGTGACATACCTTCATTCTACCCGCTAAGCACGGGGGCTACGCCACACTATTTTTATCGGTGCAGACGGGGCGATCACCGCGTACCTGGCGGCTGACATAGCGTTCAAGGTAGGAAACAGGGAGCGGCTTGGAGGCGAGGTATCCCTGGAAGAAATGGCAGCCCTGTGCCTGCAGAAACTCCAGTTGCTGGCGGGACTCCACCCCCTCCGCCGTCACGTTGAACCCCATGTGGCGGGCCATGGCGATCACGGCCTCGACGATGGCCATGTTGTCACCATCCTTGGGAATGTCCTGGATGAAAGAGCGGTCGATCTTGAGCTCGTCCGCCGGCAGCCGCTTGAGGTAGCTCAGGGAAGAGTACCCCGCCCCGAAGTCATCGATGGCAAAGCTTATGCCCAGGGTCTTGAGTTCCGCCATCTTGCTGATGGTGTCTTCCGCATGACCCAGCACCACCGACTCGGTGATCTCCAGGTTGAGGCAGGCGGGATCCATGCCGGTGGCCGCCAGCACGTCGTGAATGCGATCGACAAAGTCGGGAGCATGGAACTGTTTGGCGCTCACGTTGACCGACAGCTGGGGGACGTGGATCCCGTTCTCCTCCCAGGAGACGTACTGGGTACAGGCTTCGTGCAATACCCAGTTACCGATGTCGACAATGAGATCCGTCTCCTCGGCAATGGGGATGAACTCGGCAGGCGACACCAGGGCACGCCCGGGGGTTGCCAGCGGATCAGCGCCTCGACACCGATGATCTCCCCCCCCGCTACCATGTGCTGGGGCTGGTAGTGGAGAGTCAGCTCCCCATTGTCGAGGGCACTGCGCAGCTCGTTGTGAATGTGCAGACGCCGGTCGGCCTGCAACTGCATGGAGGCATCAAAGAAGCGCCGGGTCTTGCGGCCCGCCGATTTCGCCTGATACATGGCGGTGTCAGCCTGCTTGAGCAGATCCCCCGCCTCCTGCTCCCGACCGGGGAAGAGGGTGATGCCGACACTGGCGCCGATGTGCAGCACCTGGCCTCTGAAATCATAGGGGGCGGCGATCTCCCCGATCAGCCGCTCCGCGATGAGGTCGGCCTGCATCTCCGCCTGGGGCGGGCTGATGGAGAGCGCGGGCAGCAACAACACGAACTCGTCGCCGCCGAGACGGGCCAGACAATCCCCCTGGCGCACCAGCCGCTTGAGACGGCTGGCCACCTCCTTGAGCAGCCAGTCGCCGGTGGCGTGACCCAGGGAATCATTGATGGTTTTGAAGTGGTCGAGATCGATGAACAGCAGGGCCCCGATGAGGTGACTGCGATTTGCATCGGTGAACGCCTGGGTCAGGGTTTCGTGCAGCTGACGGCGATTGGGCAGGCCGGTCAGCTCGTCATAGAAGGCGAGATCCTGAATGCGGCGCTCCGCCGCCTTGCGCTCGGAAATATCCTCGAAGAAGATGACATAGTGGCTGATCCCCCCCTTCTCATCCTGCACCGGCGTGACGATCTCCCACTGGGGATAGGCGTGACCGTCGGCGTGCAGGCGCAGGGTTTCCCCCTGCCAGCGATCCAGGGCGTTGAGCTCGTAACCCAGCCCTCCCAGCCCCGACCAGAGATCGTTGCCAAGATGCAGACCAATCACCCCCTGGTTGTCAAAGCCGGTGATCTGGCTGAAGGCGTAATTGACCCGCAGGATCTTGAACTCGGGATCCGTGATGATGATCCCTTCGTGAGTTTCAAAGGCCACCGCAGACAGCCGCATCAAGGCATCGCTCTGCAGGCGCTCCAGCTCGGCCACCATGCGCACCGAGAAGATGGTCAGGACGGAGTCCAGATCCGTGGTCCGGGTCTGGCTTGGGAACAGCAGGGCGAGATGACCCAGGATCTGACCGTTGCGATCGAGCAGCGGCTGGGCGTAATAGTGCTGGCCCGGGGGCAGGTCAGGATACCCGGTCAGGGGTTCACTCACGGGGACCGCGCAGGAGGCCCCCTGGCGATAGAGCTGCTGGCAGGGCATGTCACAGAGAGCATACTCCTTGACGTCGATGCCGTGGCTCGCCAGCACCCTGAGCCTGTCGAGACCGACCCGCTCCGTCAGCCAGACGGCAGTGGCTCCCAGGATATGGGCCAGCTCGTTGACCAGGGTCTGGCAAAAATCGAGCCCCGTCTTGGCGGAGAGCGCCTGCGCCAGCTTGGCCAGCAAGGGGGCCTGCAACATGGGAAGCGGCGGTGTCACGCCTGCGGGGGAGTCGGCGCGATCCATCTCGCGATGCATCATTTCAAGGGGGGCAAGCCAGCCACAACAGAGCCCCTGTGCAGGCACATACTGACCGTACCAGAGCGCATGGTGTATCTTGCCGTCCTCATCGCGCAGGTGACCGATGAACTGGCCAGGCTGGCCGGAATCGTGGAGTCTTGCAAGAAAATCGGCGAAACCCGCTTCATCTTCCCGCTCAAGTTGGGTGGCCCAGGGGTGGGCTCCCTCCCCTGCCCAGGGTTCACAAGAGACATGATCAGACAGGCTCCATTGCCCATGCTGCCGATCATAAAACCACATCATCTGGGTGGCTTGCTGCTTCATCTACGACTCCAACCACTACAACCACGTTATCCACCCCGACTCCTGCAGAAAAGCATATCCGTTTGCGCGCATATCTCCACCGGCGCATGGCAATGATTTTGCGATGCGATGAGGCGATGTGGGTGGAGAAAATTCGAGACTATGCGGCAAAAACCAAACATCGGGTCGACACAAGGCGCTGCCGAGGGGGGACAGAAACGATCCTATTTGCTGATACTGCCTGCCTGTTTCACTGAGCTCAAGCGGTTTTTGGCATGAAACGGGAAAAGCTCACAATTTATGGACAGCGGGATTCCCAAGGGGATTTTTCGTGACATAGATCACATTTTGATTTGGCGACATGGGTAATCTGGAGGTGAAGACACAAGCAAGACGACCCGAAGGGGGCCATTATGAAAATCGAAATGACCAGTAAAATCATCGACATCACCCCAGCCATCCGCGAGCGCATTGAATCCCGTTTTGAAAAGCTCGAGCGTCTTCAGGTGCCTCTTATCACACCCCATGTGATCATCTCCAAAGAGCGTTTGATGTATATCGTCGAAGCCACTATCGGCATTCCCAACGGCAAACTGTTTGCGCAGGCAGAGCACGAGGATCTCTATGCCGCCATCACGGACCTGGGCCAGAAGCTGGAACGCCAGCTCAACCGTCACACGGAAAAACCCATCGCCCGTCGTGCCGCCGGCAAGGAAGTGCCTCAACCGGACGAAGCAGACGCCTGACAAGGTTCACCACTCATAAAGCAAAAGGCGGGTTATCCCGCCTTTTTGCATTCTACCGTGCCGTCACCCCAGCCAGCGCAGCCTGGCATCCACCCCTTGCGCAAGCTCATCGAGCAGCGGCAGCATCATCAGCGGAACTTCCTCCCTGGGGTCAGCGCCCATAGGTCGGGCCTGCCATCGCTCGCGACCCAGTGCCGAGAGGTTGTCGTACACCGCGGGATCCAGCGCGGGCGTTCGGCTCACCAGTGGCGGGGAGCGCAGCGCCAGCCAGAGTCTCACATCCGTCATGCACCCGCCCTGTTGCAGACGTTCGTTGAGGCTGGTGGCATCGCTCTCTTCCACCCCGCCTTGCAGGGACGCCCGGGGCATCAGACCGAAACGAGAGCGCCAATCCAGCTCACCCGACGCAGGCTTGGGCGGGGCATCAAACCAGGGCTGCTCTTCCACTGCATCAGTCAGCAGCGCCAGATGCAGCCTGAAGTCGGCACGGTCCCCCGCACGGAGATCCTGGTTGAGCCGTTGGCCCAACTGGGCCTCATCCACGAGCAAGCGGTCACGAATCGCACTGGGCAGCATGAGATAAATCTTGGAAATGAAGGTTTCATTGCTTATCGGCCATCAACCCGATCCTTTAAGCATTAAAAATCCCGGCAGAGGGGTTCACAAGCGCGACAGATCTGTTAGTATGCGCCTCGCACTTGGGGAGGGGTTCCCGAGCGGCCAAAGGGATCAGACTGTAAATCTGACGGCTCTGCCTTCGAAGGTTCGAATCCTTCTCCCTCCACCATTCAAGTGCGCACAATCAGGTCATGCCCCGTGGAGGGGTTCCCGAGCGGCCAAAGGGATCAGACTGTAAATCTGACGGCTCTGCCTTCGAAGGTTCGAATCCTTCTCCCTCCACCATATTTCAGAGAACCAGGCCTTGTGCCGGGTTTTCGCTTTTCTGCCTTCCACAAATCCCCTTCTTCTACAAAAAAACGGGAGGCCAGGCCTCCCGTCAATATATGCACGCTCTCACCCCGAACCTGCTGGCGACAGCTGTCATCAGCAGGTCGGGCAGGGGGGAATAAGCGTCCCCCCAGGCATCTGTCTTGTCATCCGCGCCCCTTACAGGGTGAAGCGATAGAAGATATCCACCGCCTGGGCCATCCCGCTCATGGCCTGCAGATAGAGCCTTGGCATCAGCTCGTAGCGCAGCTTGAATTCGGCGATGGGGCTGAACACCCCGACCCCGTACTGGAACTGCAAGCCGGGCAGCAGGTAGGCCGACAGGGTCACCTGGGTGTCATCGCCACTGCCTGCGGTATCGAGGGCCACGTCGCTCATGCCGAGGGACTCCCCGATGCTGGAGACCACGCCGCTCGCCTGGCTCACGGCCCCCGCCACCAGCAGGCCGTTGAAGCCGCCATCCTCGCCGCTGGTCTGCAATCCCTTGCCCCGCAACAGATAGGAGAGCTGTTCGGACTGCGCCATCTGCGGTTCGGAATAGACAGTGATCTTCGGCTTGGCGGCCGGCCCCGTCACCCGCACCCCGACGGTCACGTTGTCCTCGATGGTGTCCGGATCCCGATAGGTCTCGATGTTGAGATAGGGCTGATCGATGGGACCGGAGAAGAGGATCCACCCCTCCTTGATGATGAGGTTCTGGCCATAGGCCTTGAAGCGCCCGTCCCTGAGCTCCAGTTGCCCGTTGCCCGAGAGCGGCTTGGAGGGATCCTGGCGAATGTTGAGGGCCCCTCCCACCTTGGTCTTGAGTCCCATGGCTTCAAGGCGGACGTCGTCCCCGAGCCGGATGGCGAGCCTGATCTCCATGGGCAGCGGTGCTGCCTTGGGGACCGGCGGCAGATCGTCGTAGATGACGGTGACGTCATCGGAGACCGCTACCGCGCTGTCTGGCAGGCTCTTGACCAGGATGCGCGACCAGGGGATGTCCACCTGACCGGTCACCCTGGTCTCCTCCCCGAGAGAGATGGCGATGTCAGGTGTCACCCTGACCCGGCCCATGCCCGGGTACTGGGCTTCCAACTCCTTGCCCTGAATGGTGAGGCTGCCGGTCACCGGCTGCTGGGCCCAGCTCAGCCAGCCCCCCAGCACCAGGGGGCCCTTGCCCACCATCATGGAGCCGTCGAGTTCGGCCCGGTTGCCATCTATCTTGAGGCGGGTCACCAGCTTGGAGAGGGTCACCATGTCGGAGTGGGTCTGAACCTCCCCCTCCTTCAGGTTCAGCTCGCCATACAGCAGGGGGGCAGCCAGGGTGCCGTCGAAGCGGGCATCCGCCGAGATGACCCCTTGCAGGGAGCGCACTTCGGGAATGAGGGGCGCAAAGGTCGCCAGCTTCAGATCGTCAAACCTGAGTTGACCGCCGAGGTTGCCGCGGCCGGCGGGATCCCGGATCAGCAGATCGGTGTCGATGTTGCCGATCTGCTCGGAAGCGAAATCGACCCGGATGGCGGCCTGCTGGCGCTCGAAATCGATCCCAAGCTCGAGGCGCTGGTAGTCGGTCTTGAGTTCGTCGGCGACGAAGGTCCCAGGCGTGGTACGCACGGTGGCGTGCAGGGTCGGCTGGTTGCCGCGCCAGCTGGCGCGCCCGTCGGCCGACAGCACCGCCTGCCAGCGGAAATTGTCCGGCAACCAGGGGCGCAGCCGCTTGAGATCAAATTCGTTCAGGGCAAATTCCAGATTGCCCTGGGACTGGGCTATCCGGCTCCCCTTGACGCAGAGACTGGCCTTCTGGGACGCGAGGCAGAGATCCCCCATGGTTAGCTGCTGTTTCGGCAGATCCAGGTCCAGAGACCAGGGGGCGGTCAGCGCCCAGCGCTTGAGGGGGGTCTTGAGCTTCAGCTCGGCAAGGGCGCCACGCCAGTGGTCACCGCGCAGGCTGCCATTCAGGCTGAGGTCTGCCGCCAGGGGATCCCCCTTCATGGTCAAGGTGAGCCCGTGGCGATCGAGATCGCCGCTCAGGTTCAGGGCGATTTGCGAGAGCTTGGTCTCCCCCTGCGCCAGGCTCGCCACCGTCACCGCCACCTCACCGGCGGGCTTCTCCCCGACCAGGGCGTTGGCCTTGATGACGGTCTCCTTGAGGACGGTGCCCGCGTAGGCGAGTCGGCCCGACACCAGATCGGCATTCACGCGCGGCGCCTGCTGGTTGCCGGTGACGCGCACCTGGCCCTTGATGTCCCCTCCCAGACCCGGATAGATGCCCCCAAGCTTGGGCGCATCCAGAGCCGCATCCAGCTTCCAGGCCTGGGTCGTGAGCGAGCCTTTGGCCTGCAGCCGGTTGGGGCCGCTTTGCAGCGCCAGGGCCGGGATGGTCCACTCCATCTTGTCGTTGCCGCTGAGCCTGCCCTGCAAGGCCAGAGGATACTGGTTGAGCTTGCCATCCACCTTGAGCTCGGGCAGGGCCAGCTGCCAGTGGCCCGCCTCATCCAGATCGAAACGGCTGGTGATCTTGCCCGCCAGTGCCCCCTTGATCTCGGGCACCAGCTCCGCCGGGTTGATCCCCTTGAATTCGGTCGTCCCCTGCCACTGGACCCCCTTGCTCCAGGCCAGCTTGCCGTCGAGCTTGAGCTCCCCCTTGAGGGCCCCCAGCAGCAGCTCGATACGGCTCAGCTGGTTGAGATCCCCCTTGCCCGAGAGGGCCACCTTGAAGGGGGGCACATCGGTCCCCTTGCCGGCGGTGTTGAGCGCAAACTGGTAACCGGAGAGCTTGCCCTTGGCGCTCAGGGTACCCTTGTCCAGCCGATAGCTGGGCTCATCCTTGGCAGGCTTGTGCAGGGGCCAGGAGAGGCTCTTCCAGTCCAGCGCCAGATCGAAGGGCAGATCCGGGTCGAGGGCCGCAAGGGATCCTTTGAGATTGGCGCCCACCGGCCCCTTGGCCTTGAGTGCCAGCCCAAGCTTGCCCACAGAACCGTCCAGGACGAGATTGACCTGCTCCCCCTTGAGCTCCCCGTCCAGCAGCCCTTGACGCGCCTTGGCATCCAGAGTCAGGGCGAGGGGGTAATCCTCGTGCAGGCGCACCTGACCACTCAAGGCCAGATCTGCCATGGCATGGCGCAAGGAGAGCTCCCGGATGTCGATGCGCTCCTCCTCGGCGGTGGCCGACAGCAAGAGGTTGTCGAGCCCCTCCACCAGCTCACCTTGCTGATAGCGAAACGCCGTGACCTGTAATCCTTCCAGCTGGATGGGGAAAGGCAGGCGCACGGCCGGCAGCACCATGGGCTCGGGCTTGCTTGCGGCCTGCGTCTTGTCACCGGGGGCAGCCTTGCCCTCGCCGACCGCCAGGGTGGCGCTTTTCTCATCCGCCGGTTTGGCGCCCTTGTCACTGGCCGCCTCCACCGGGGACGGTGCCAGCACCACGTTCAGGCCATCGAGCACGGGGCCGCGCACGATGAGCCCGGCGCGATCCAGGGCGGCGCCAATGTCCAGATCCTTGAGGGTGATCGTCACACCGGGCACCGCCACATCGAGATCGGCAACCTTGAGGCTGTCGACCTGGATTTTGAGCGGCAACGGATGCCAGACGAAGGGCTCCGACGGCTCTTCCGGCACCGGCTCGGACTCCGCCACCCGGACCATGGGGCGAGTCACCGCCAGAGACTTGATCCAGAGCTTGCCCTGCAGGAGCTTGCCCAGATCCCAGTCCAGCACGGCCCGCTCCACGGTGACATCCACCAGCTCGTCCTGCCAGCCAACCCCTTCGAAGGTCCAGCCATACCCGAGTTGCCCCGCCACCAGCTCCCCCTTGAGGGAGGGCAGCGCGGCTCTGGCCTGTTGCCACAGCCACTTGTTGCCCTGATGGGTGAAGCCCAGCAGGCTGACGCCGATGAGCAGCAGGAAGAAGAGGCCCATGAGCCACAAGAAAATGCGTTTTACCCAGATCACGATGCAGACCCCTGCAAGGAAAGCAGCCGCAGCGGCCAGAAAAGAGAAAGAAGAGGATGTGCGCCTGGTTGCCGGGTCATAGTTCCGGCCCCAGCGCGAAGTGCAGCCGCAGCGGCTTGTCCTCCTCGGAGATGCCCACCGCCAGATCGAGCCTGACCTGACCGATGGGGGTGACCCAGCGCACCCCGACCCCGGTGCCTATCTTCCAGGCCTCGCTGTAGTCGACGGTGGCGGTCCCGGCGTCCACGAACAGGGCGCCGAGCCACTTCTCGCTGAAGCGGTAGTTGTACTCCAGGCTGCCGACGCTGGTGTAGCGTCCGCCGGTCAGCTTGCCATCGTCCCCCCGTGGCGAAATGGTCTCGTAACCGTAGCCCCGGACCGTCTGATCGCCGCCGGTGAAGAAGCGCAGGGAGGGGGGGACCAGGGAGAAATCATCCCCGACGATGGCCCCCTGTTCGGCCCGCATCAGGAAACGGTGATCTTCGCCCAGGGTGCGCAGCCACTTGCTGCGCCCCCACACCCGCATGAAGCTGATGTCGGACCCCCAATAGGGACTCGAGAACTCCATCGTCAGTTGCTGGCGATCCCCCCAATCCGGCACCAGACCGCCGCGCACCCGCAGCCGTGACCAGGAGACACCGGGGATCAGCAGCAGGCTGTTCCCCTCGTCCTGACCCTGGACGTAGCGCTCGTTCTCCAGGCGCACAAAGACGTCCCTGTCCCAGCTCTCCGGTCGGCGTGTCCAGCGGTGCACCCCGAAGGTGGCCAGATCGGAGCGGGTATCGTTGTTGTCGGTGTATTGATAGCCCGCCTGCAGGGAGTAGTAATCCCGTAGCGGGTTGCCCACCGGGATCTGGTAGTCGAAGCTGAGCTCCGCTTCCGGCGCCGAGATCTTGGCGGTGCTGGAGAGGCGGTGACCATAGCGGTTCACCCAGGGTTTCTCCCAGGTGGCACTCAGGCGCGGCCCCACGTCCGTGGCATAACCGATACCGGTCTCAATCTCGTGATCGACCCGGTTGGAGAGGGTCACCTGCACCGGCACCCGGTTGCCCTCGGCCTGGCTGATCAGGGGTTTGATGTCCACCTGCTTGAACAGCTTGGTGGAGGAGACATCCTGGGACATCTCCGCCAGACGGATCGCCAGATAGGGGTCGCCGCTCTTGATGTTGATGAGCGGGCGGATCAGGTGCAGTGCCTCCGGCGTCGCGTCATAGCGGATCTCGCCGAAATGGTAACGCGGGCCAGAGCGAAACAGGATGTAGATCTCCGCCTTGCCCTGTTCCGGGAAAACCTTGACCTGGCTCTTGCTGATCTTGGCGTCAAAATAGCCGCGGGCCAGCCCCAGACTGCCGAGATCCGCCTTGATGGATTCATATTTGCCGTGGTTGAGGGGATCTCCCTCCTTCAGGGGCAGCTTGTCCAGCAGCTCGCTGTACACCTCGTCGCTCCCCGCATCCCCTTCCAGCAGGATGTCGAGGCGCGAGATGATCACGGGTTCCCCCCGCTCAATCTCGATCACCACCTTGGCGGGCGTCTTCTTGTCGCGGTTCAGGGTGATCTTGGGCTGGTAGTAGCCATAGACCTGCAGCGCCTTCTGTACGCTCTCGGTGATCTTGGCGCGGGCGGGGCGGTACTGGCGTTCCTGATAGACGGGCAGGGCGTTGAGGTAGGCCTCGACGTTGTCTTTCTGCTCTCCCCTGACCCCCTTGATCTGGTAGGTCAACTTGGCCGCCATGACGGGCATCGCCATCAGCCAGAGAGCGAGGGCAAGCAGCAAGAGACCGGGCCCGGGGCGACGGGATCGCCCGGATGAAGTGCTCCCGGTGAGAAAAGTAGGATAGCATCCTGTCAAACGTCATTTTCCCCGAATAACATGATTTAAAGATTGTGTTATTTAGTACGATACCGAGACTCATCCCGGGCGAGTGCCGCTCATCCTAGCATAATCGCGACGGCGAAATCCCACGCTCGGGGCCCCTTTGCGTGCCGCTCTGCCGCCCCCGGTGCGGGGATCGCTTCGGCCCTGCAAGGAGCCAGCCGGGTGTGAGGAGCCAAACTGCGCACAATCCGGGCAAGGGGTGAACAAAACGCCACCACCTGCCCCGCCACGCCGGATCTCCCCTGGCGGCCTTGGGCTGGCAGCAGGGTCCGGTTCTTCGCGACAACCCTTGTCGGACACCCCGCATCCGGCGGGTTTCGTCAACCCGTCCCCCTCGACTTGCTCCGTGCCCTCTTCCCCGCCCTGCCTGCTATTGAACAGGAAAATAAGTTTAAATCAATCACTTGAATAGATGGCACTAAAGCTTCGTTCAATTCAATCGATTTATCCCGCTGCCCCTGCGCTCCTGCCTGTCCCACACTGATCCCAATCATCGCAGGAGAGACCCCATGCACCTACGTAGCGAACAACTGGCTGACTACATCGCCGACCGACTCGAGTTCATCACCTTCCTGGCCTGCTGCAGCGCCCTGCTGGCCCTGCTGACCGGCATGAACGGCCAGCAGGCTCTCGCCTTCACCGCGCTCAATCTGCCCTTTGGCCTGGCCCTGCTGCTGGGCATGGCCCTGCTCGCCCCCCTGCCTGTCCACTGGCGCCTGCCCGGCATAGTCCTGCTGCTGGTGAGCGCAGCCCTGGCCACCCTGCAGATGGGGGGCAACTGGCTCAATCCCCTGGCCATCTGGAGCCTCTATGCCCTGCTGGGGCTGGAGATCCTCTGGCAATCCCGGGCCAGGGTCCCCCTGGCCACCGGCCCCCGGAGCCGGGTCTCGCGCCCGAGGGGCTGACGCGGAGGCGCAATTGCAGTAATCTTGCGCCCCCTTTCCCCTCGCCGAGGAGCATTCCGATGAAAAAAGCCTGTGCCCAGCACATTCTGGTCAAGACCGAGAAACAGTGTCTGGAGATCAAGGAGAAGCTCGCCAAGGGCGCCGACTTCAGCCAGATGGCCAAGCGTTTCTCCACCTGCCCTTCCGGCAAGCGTGGCGGCGATCTGGGGGAGTTCTCCAAGGGGGACATGGTCAAGTCCTTCGACGATGCCGTGTTCAAGGGGGAGTTGCTGACCGTGCTGGGGCCGGTGCGCACCAAGTTCGGCTTCCACCTGATCAAAGTTTTATATCGGAGTTGAGTGAAAAAGAGCTGGCGTATACGCCAGCTCTTTTTCTTGCTACTCAGCAACACCAATAAAGTCATTCAATAAAGGACCAAGCTCATCATCCTCAAGTATGCACCAACTGAGAAATGCGCTGTAGGGTGCTGACGGTTTAACTAAGGAAGGTGCGAATAAGCGGGGAAATTCTTCTCGGCTGACTCAGTCATTTCATTTCTTCATGTTTGAGCCGATTTTTTCTCCCGTAAATGCCTTGAATCAGCCTATTTAGACCGTTTCTTCGCCATTTAAGGCGTTATCCCCAGTTTTTAGTGAGATCTCTCCCACTGACGTATCATTTGGTCCGCCCGAAACAGGTTGGCCAGCGTGAATAACATCGCCAGTTGGTTATCGTTTTTCAGCAACCCCTTGTATCTGGCTTTCACGAAGCCGAACTGTCGCTTGATGATGCGAAATGGGTGCTCCACCTTGGCCCGGATGCTGGCTTTCATGTATTCGATGTTGATGGCCGTTTTGTTCTTGCGTGGATGCTGTTTCAAGGTTCTTACCTTGCCGGGGCGCTCGGCGATCAGCCAGTCCACATCCACCTCGGCCAGCTCCTCGCGCTGTGGCGCCCCTTGGTAGCCGGCATCGGCTGAGACAAATTGCTCCTCTCCATGCAGCAGATTACCCAGCTGATTGAGGTCATGCTCGTTGGCCGCGGTGGTGACTAGGCTGTGGGTCAGGCCACTCTTGGCATCGACACCAATGTGGGCCTTCATGCCAAAGTGCCACTGATTGCCTTTCTTGGTCTGATGCATCTGCGGATCGCGTTGCTGCTCTTTGTTCTTGGTCGAGCTGGGAGCCTCAATGATGGTGGCATCGACCAAGGTGCCTTGAGTCATCATGACGCCTGCTTCGGCCAGCCAGCGATTGATGGTCTTGAACAATTGGCGGGCCAGTTGATGCTGCTCCAGCAGGTGGCGGAAATTCATGATGGTGGTGCGGTCCGGCAAGGCGCTATCCAGGGATAACCGGGCAAACAGACGCATGGAGGCGATTTCGTACAGAGCATCTTCCATCGCGCCATCGCTCAGGTTGTACCAATGCTGCATGCAGTGAATGCGGAGCATGGTTTCCAGCGGATAAGGTCGCCGGCCATTACCAGCCTTGGGATAAAACGGCTCGATGACTTCCACCATGTTTTGCCATGGCAGAATCTGCTCCATGCGGGACAAGAAAATCTCTTTTCTGGTCTGACGGCGCTTACTGCTGAATTCACTGTCGGCGAAGGTGAGCTGATGACTCATGATGAACCCTTTTTCATGGCTCCAGATGACAAACATGATCTCATATCAGGGACTTGTTCGCACCTTCCCTAAGGAAGGTGCGAATAAGCGGGGAAATTCTTCTCGGCTGACTCAGTCATTTCATTTTTTCAGTTTGAGCCGATCTTTTCTCCCGTAAATGCCTTGAATCAGCCTATTTAGACCGTTTCTTCGCCATTTAAGGCGTTATTCCCAGTTTTTAGTGAGATCTCTCCCACTGACGTATCATTTGGTCCGCCCGAAACAGGTTGGCCAGCGTGAATAACATCGCCAGTTGGTTATCGTTTTTCAGCAACCCCTTGTATCTGGCTTTCACGAAGCCGAACTGTCGCTTGATGATGCGAAACGGGTGCTCCACCTTGGCCCGGATGCTGGCTTTCATGTATTCGATGTTGATGGCCGTTTTGTTCTTGCGTGGATGCTGTTTCAAGGTTCTTACCTTGCCGGGGCGCTCGGCGATCAGCCAGTCCACATCCACCTCGGCCAGCTCCTCGCGCTGTGGCGCCCCTTGGTAGCCGGCATCGGCTGAGACAAATTGCTCCTCTCCATGCAGCAGATTACCCAGCTGATTGAGGTCATGCTCGTTGGCCGCGGTGGTGACTAGGCTGTGGGTCAGGCCACTCTTGGCATCGACACCAATGTGGGCCTTCATGCCAAAGTGCCACTGATTGCCTTTCTTGGTCTGATGCATCTGCGGATCGCGTTGCTGCTCTTTGTTCTTGGTCGAGCTGGGAGCCTCAATGATGGTGGCATCGACCAAGGTGCCTTGAGTCATCATGACGCCTGCTTCGGCCAGCCAGCGATTGATGGTCTTGAACAATTGGCGGGCCAGTTGATGCTGCTCCAGCAGGTGGCGGAAATTCATGATGGTGGTGCGGTCCGGCAAGGCGCTATCCAGGGATAACCGGGCAAACAGACGCATGGAGGCGATTTCGTACAGAGCATCTTCCATCGCGCCATCGCTCAGGTTGTACCAATGCTGCATGCAGTGAATGCGTAGCATGGTTTCCAGCGGATAAGGTCGCCGGCCATTACCAGCCTTGGGATAAAACGGCTCGATGACTTCCACCATGTTTTGCCATGGCAGAATCTGCTCCATGCGGGACAAGAAAATCTCTTTTCTGGTCTGACGGCGCTTACTGCTGAATTCACTGTCGGCGAAGGTGAGCTGATGACTCATGATGAACCCTTTTTCATGGCTCCAGATGACAAACATGATCTCATATCAGGGACTTGTTCGCACCTTCCCTAGCGCAGCTGAAGCCGGACCGGCGCGCCGACACAGCCCACGCAGGTTTGCTGGCGCCCCACTCCCAGAACCGCCCCCCACCCGGGGCGGCAAAAAACCGAAGCATCACGATAATTTACTAACGTTATCAGGCAATTAAGTTTATCCTTCTGGGCATAGTTCCATCCTGACCCGTGGATCCCTCATATGCACAGCTCTTTGTGGTGGCCGCTGCTGACCTGGCTATTGCCCCTTTGCGGGGCCCTTGGCAGCCGCGCCCATCTCTGGCCCTGGTGGCTCGGCTTCATCCTCTGTCTCCCCAGCGCCCTCCTCAGCCTCGTGCTGCTGCTGCGCCTGCCCTGGCGCTATCGCCGCACCACCAACCTCTGGCCGGATATCTGGGGCATTGCTCCCCTGCTGCTGCCCCTGCTGTTTCTCGTCCAGGCGCTGCGCTCTCCCCTCACCAACGACGTCAGCACGGATCCCTACCATCCGCCACGGCTCCAGTGGGCCGAGCAGCTCAGAAGCCCGGAGGATCTCCCGGTCTCCCCCCCGCCCCTGCAAGTATTTCCAGGCAACCCCGGTCCTCTCTATACCCGGGCATCCCCGGTCGAAGTGCTCGCGGAAGCCGAGGAACTGATGACGGAGCTGGGCTGGCAGGTTCGCCCGGGCAGCGAGGGTATCGATGCCGTCGTCACCACCGGCTGGTTCGGGTTTCAGGATGACGTGGCCCTGCGGGTCTTTGCCGGGCCCAAAGAGACCCGTATCGACATGCGCTCCGCCTCGCGCCAGGGGCGCAGCGATCTGGGGGTCAACCGGGCACGGATCATCGATTTCCTGAATCGGTTGAACGAGCGTCTGGGCGGGGCCTACAAGCCCAAGATGGAGAAGCTCAAAGAGGAACAAGATGCGCATTGAGGTCAAACCGGACCGGGCCTACGCCTGGTTCATCCGCCCCTTCTTCTGGCTGCAGAAACGCAACTACGGTCAGGTGCTGATCCCGGGCAAGTGCTGGGGGCGCTCCCCCAGGCTGTTCGCCGCGGTCGCCACCCTCTACGGCGTCATCAACCGCAAGCGCTCCCCCATCGACCCCGTGCTGCGCTCCCTGGTGACGGTGCGGGTCTCCCAGCTCAACTGGTGTCGTTTCTGTGTCGACATCAACGCCATGACCCTCGTCAAGCGGGCAGGCTCCAGCGACAAGGTGGAGGCGCTAGCCCGGTGGCGCGACAGCCCCTTGTTCGACGAGCGGGAGCGGGCCGTGCTGGACTATGCCGAGGCCATGACCGGGCTGGATGGCGTGAGCGACGAGCAGGCCGCCCGCCTCAAGCCCTGGTTCGATGACGACGCCCTGGTGGAGCTCACCGGCCTCATCGCCTTCCAGAACATGTCCGCCAAGTTCAATGCCGCTCTCGACATCGCTCCCCAGGGGTTCTGCCAGTTGCCGGTGCAACCCGAGCGCCACCTCGACAAGGGGCAGGGATGAACCGGGCACGCCTGCTGCTGTTGCTGGCGATGGGGGCCCTGTTCGGCACCTTCTTTGCCCTCGACCTTGACCACTATCTGAGCCTCACCCAGTTGCAGGCTCATCAGGCGCGCCTGGCCCTTTGGGTCGACCGCCATGTTGTCGCAGCCAGCCTGCTGTTTTTGGTGATCTATGTGCTCACCACCGCCCTCTCCCTACCGGGGGCGGCCCTGCTCACCCTGGCGGGCAGCGCCGTCTTCGGCATCCTGTGGGGGCTCTTGCTGGTCTCCTTTGCCAGCTCCCTCGGCGCCACCCTGGCCTTTCTCAGCGCCCGCTTCCTGCTGCGGGACTGGGTCGAGACGCGCTTTGGCGACAAGCTGACGAGCGTTCAGGCCGGCATGCAAAAGGAGGGGGCCTTCTATCTGCTGAGCCTGCGCCTCATCCCCCTCTTCCCCTTCTTTCTGGTCAACCTGGTGATGGGGCTCACCCCCATCAGAGTCAGCACCTACTACTGGGTCAGCCAGCTCGGCATGCTTCCGGGCACCCTCGTCTACGTGCTGGCGGGGAGCGAGCTGGCTACCCTCACCAGCACAGGCAACCTCTTCTCCCCCGGCCTGCTGGCCGCCCTGACCCTGCTCGGCCTGATGCCCTGGCTGATGCGTGCCTTGCAGCGCCGTCTCGCCCTCTACCGATTGCACGCCCCCTACCGCAAGCCGGCGCGCTTTGACTACAACCTGCTGGTGATAGGTGCCGGCGCCGGAGGCCTGGTCACCAGCTACATCGCCGCCGCGGTGAAAGCCAGAGTGGCCCTCATCGAGCAGCACAGGATGGGAGGGGATTGCCTCCATACCGGCTGCGTCCCCTCCAAGGCGCTGATCCGAAGCGCCCGCTTCGCCTTTGAACAGCGCAAGGCCGGGGAGCTTGGTTTTACCCCGAGCCAGAGCAGCGCCGACTTCGCCGCCGTGATGGCGCGGGTCGCCCGGGTCATCGAGGAGGTCGAACCCCACGACTCGGTGGCGCGCTATGAAGGACTTGGGGTGGAGTGCATCCAGGGGCGGGCGCGAGTCACCTCCCCCTGGGAGGTGGAGGTCAACGGCAAGCGCCTGACCAGCCGTCATATCGTGATCGCCACCGGCGCCCGCCCCCGGTTACCCGCACTGCCGGGGCTGGACAGGGTTCCCTACCTCACCTCCGACACTATCTGGCAGCGACTGCGCGAGCCCCCCCGCCATCTGCTGGTGCTGGGAGGGGGCCCCATCGGCTGCGAGCTGGCCCAGAGCCTGGCCCTGCTCGGTATCCCCGTCACCCTGGTGGAGCAAGGCCCTCAGCTGCTGCCCCGGGAAGATAGGGACGTCGCCGGGGCCCTGGCCGCCCAGCTGGAGCACGACGGCGTCACCCTGCACCTCGGCTGGCAGGCTACCTCGGCCGAGTATATGGACGGTAAAGGCACCAACCTGCCCATCCGGCTGCACCTGCGCCGGGGGGACGAGACGCTGGTGGTTGAGGGGGACCAGCTGCTGCTGGCCCTTGGCCGGGAGGCCAACGTGAGCGGTTTCGGGCTGGAGGCGCTGGGGGTTGAACTGGCCCCCGGCGGCACCCTGGCCATCGACAGCTTCCTCGCCACCAACTACCCCAGCATCCTGGCGGTGGGGGACGTTGCCGGCCCCTACCAGTTCACCCATTTTGCCGCCCATCAGGCCTGGTATGCCGCCATCAACGCCCTCTTTGGCCAGTTCAGGCGCTTTCGGGCAGACTACAGGGTCATGCCGGCGGCCACCTATACCAGTCCGGAGATAGCCAGGGTCGGCCTCAACCAGAAAGAGGCTCGGGCCCGAGGCATCCCCTTCGAGTCGACCCGCTTCGAGATGGCCGAGCTGGACAGAGCCATCGCTGACGGCGAGTCAGGGGGCTTTGTCGAGGTGCTGACGGTGCCGGGCCGTGACAGGATACTCGGGGCCACCATAGTGGGTGCTCACGCCGGCGAGCGGATCGCCGAGTTTGCCCTCGCCATGCGCCACCGCCTGGGACTTGGCAAGATCCTCGCCACCGTTCACCCCTACCCCACCCTGATGGAGGGGAACAAGTACGTGGCTGGCGCCTGGCGCCGTGCCCGCCAGCCCGGGCGCCTGCTGGCGCTGCTGGCCCGTTATCACCGCTGGCGCCGCGGCGCCTGACTCTGACGAGGCAACCATCATGTTCACGACCCGACTTCGCGCCCTGCTCCGTCCCCTGATGGCCGCTGTCCCCCTGCTGCTGACCTCCCCGCTCCACGCCAATGACGCGTCGTGGCAGCAGACCCTGCTGGCCGCCAGGGGGCAGACCGTCTACTTCAACGCCTGGGGGGGCAGCCCCGAGATCAACGCCTACCTGGTGTGGGCCAGGCAGGAGATCGCTCGCCAGTACCAGGTCGAGCTGGTGCAGGTGAAGGTGGATGACATCGCCCAGAGCGTGAGCCAGTTGCTGGCCGGCAAGCAGGCTGGCAAGACGTCGAACGGCCCCATCGACCTGCTCTGGGTCAACGGCGAGAACTTCAAGGCGCTCAAGGAGCAGGGCCTGCTGGGGGCCCCCTTTACCGACGAGCTGCCCAACATGGCCCTGGTGGACACCGCCCTGCCGGTGAGTGAAGACTTCACCGTGCCGGTCGAGGGGCTGGAGGCCCCCTGGGGCATAGGCCAGCTCAATCTGATGGTGGATGGCGACCAGGTAGACGTTCCTCCCACCTCGGCGGCCGCCCTGCTGGCCTGGACCAAGGCTCACCCCGGCCGCTTCACCTACCCCAAGCCTCCCCAGTTTCACGGCTCTAGCTTTCTCAAGCAGATCCTGCTGGAGCTGACACCAGATCCGGCGCCCCTCTATCGGGAGGCGACCGATGCCGACTTCCTTCGCATCACCGCCCCGCTCTGGGCCTGGCTCGACCAGCTTCACCCCGCGCTCTGGCGAAAGGGCAGGCTCTTCCCCACCGGCGCCGCCGAAACCAGGCAGTTGCTCGATGACGGCGAGCTGGCCATGGCCATCAGCTTCAACCCGGGGGAAGCCCAGAGTTCGGTGCAAAACGGCACCCTGCCCCCCACCGTCCAGGCCATCGCCATGGAAAAAGGGGCGCTCACCAACAGCCATTTCCTCGCCATCCCCTTCAATGCCTCCGCCCGGGCCGGGGCCAAGGTGGTGGTCAACTTCCTGCTGAGCCCCGCCGCCCAGGCACGCAAGAGCGACCCCGCCTTCTGGGGGGATCCCAGCGTGCTGCGCCAGGAGGCGCTGCCAGGCCAGACCCGTCCGGCATTGCGCTTCAAGGGAGTGGCAGAGCCCCACCCCAGCTGGCAGACCCGGCTGGAAGCGGCCTGGGCCGAGCGCTACGGCCACTGATCCATCATGCAGGCGCGCGCCCCTCTTCTCCTCCTGCTGCCCTTTTTGATGCTGGGGATCCCGCTCGCCGGGGGCCTGCTGTTGCTGGTCATCGAGGGGCTCTCCCCCGCCAATCTATCCCTCTTGCTCCCCCAGCCCGGACTCTGGCACTCCGCAGGGTTGAGCCTCTGGGTGGCGGGGGCCTCCACCCTGGGGGCCCTCGGCGCCACCGCCCTGCTGCTCGCCCAGGGGGACGGGCGTCCCTGGATGCGCTGGCTGCGCCGCCTGCTCTCCCCCCTGCTGGCGCTTCCCCACGTCGCCTTTGCCATCGGCATCGCCTTTCTGATCGCTCCCTCCGGCTGGCTGCTGCGCCTCGTCGCCCCCCTGCTTGACCTCACCCATCAGCCCCCGGACTGGCAAACCCTCAAGGATCCCTGGGGGCTTGGCCTCATCGTGGTGCTCATCCTCAAGGAGACCCCCTTCCTGCTGCTGATGGCGCTGGCGGCACTGGATCCCGCCAAGGTGGCGCGCCAGCAGTGGCTGGGGGCCTGCCTCGGCTTCAGCGCCCCCCGGATCTGGTGGCGCCTGCTGCTGCCCGCCCTCTGGCCCGCCCTGCGACTGCCCTTCTACGCGGTCGCCGCCTATGGCCTGGCGGTAGTGGATCTCGCCCTGCTGCTGGGGCCGGATGCCCCGCCGCCCCTGGCGGTGCGACTCTGGCTCTGGTATCAGGATGCCGACCCCGCCTGGCGCGGCGCCAGTGCCAGCGGCGCCCTCTTGCTGCTCGCCCTCAACCTGCTGCTGCTTGGCGCCCTCAGGCTGCTGGAGCGGACCCACCTCACCCTCGGCAAGGCACGCTGGCTGGATGGGCGACGCGCCCCCGCCTCGCCCTGGCCCGCATTCATTGCCCGCATCGGCGTGTGGGGGCTGCTCCTGACCAATCTGCTGGTGCTCGCCGCCCTGCTGCTCTGGTCCCTGACCCGGCGCTGGTCCTTTCCCGCCCTCTGGCCGAGTGAATGGAGTAGCCACCACTGGCTGGCTCTGCTGCCGAGCCTGGGCCCGCTGCTGTGGCAGAGTCTGTGGCTGGCCCTGCTCTGCGCCGCGCTCTCCCTGCTGCTGGCGGTGCTTTGCCTCGAGGCGTTGCCTGCACGCCGCGCCACTCGCACCCTCTGGCTTGTCTGCCTGCCTCTGCTGCTGCCCCAGGCCAGCCTGCTGTTTGGATTGCGCCTTCAGACCGACGGGCTGGGATTCACTGGCATAGGCCCTGGCTGGGTACTCTGGAGCCAGTTGATCTTCGTCTTTCCATACGTCTATCTCTGCCTGCACGGCCCCTATCGCCAGTTCGACGAGCGCCTCACCCGGGTGGCCCTCACGCTCGGGGCCAGCCCCTGGGGGGCCTGGTGGCGAGTCAAGGGTCCCCTGCTCGCCCGTCCCCTGCTGTTCGCCTTCGGTGTCGGGGCGGCGGTGAGCCTGGCCCAATACCTGCCGACCCTGCTGTTCGGCGGCGGGCGGGTCGTCACCATCACCACGGAGGCGGTGGCCATCGGCAGCGGCCTCAACCGGCGGCTGGCGGGGCTCTACGGCCTGCTGCAACTGCTGCTGCCCCTTTTCATCTATGCCCTGGCGCTCTGGCTGCCGCGGCGCATCAACCCCGCCCTGAGGCCCTGACCCGATGCTGCACACCTCCGCACTCACCCTCTTCCTCAACGGTGCCCCCCTGCTGACGCTCCCCCCCCTCAGGGTTGCCCCGGGCGAGGTGCTCACCCTGATGGGACCGAGCGGCTGTGGCAAGAGCTCCCTGCTGGCTGCGCTAGCGGGAGTGCTGCCACCCGGGGGCCCATCCGGCTGACCGGGGACATCCTGCTCGGCACACATCGCCTCACCCCGCTGCCCCCCCAGGAGAGGGGGGTCGGCATCCTGTTTCAGGATGACCTGCTGTTTGCCCACCTGACGGTGGCAGAAAATCTGATGTTCGGCATGCCGGCGCATCTCAAGGGGATGGCTGCAAGGCAGACCCGGGCCCGCGAGGCGCTGGCCGAGGTCGGGCTGAAGGCTCAGGCGGACAAGCTGCCAGGGGCGCTCTCCGGCGGCCAGAAAGCCCGCGTCAGCCTGCTGCGTGCCCTGCTGGCCGAGCCCAGGGCATTGCTGCTGGACGAGCCCTTCTCCCGCCTCGACAAGCCGCTGCGGGCGGCATTCAGAACCCTGGTGTTCGAGCGCCTGCGCACGCAGGCCATCCCCGCCCTGCTGGTGACCCACGACGAAGAGGATGCACCGGGCACCATCTTGCAACTGATCCCCCCAGCCAGCCCCGAAGAGGAGCACCACCTTGTTTGATCGCCACCTGATCCCGGTTATCCGCCGCCCCCTCACCGCACTCGCCCGCCCCCTGTGCCGGGCCGGGGTGAGCGCCAACCAGGTGAGTCTCGCCGGCTTTCTCATCGGCATGCTGGCGCCGCCGCTGCTGGCCTTTGGCTGCTATCAGTGGGCGTTGGCGGCGATTCTGCTCAACCGGCTGCTGGACGGGCTGGATGGCGCCGTGGCGCGGGATACGGGCATCACCGACTGCGGCGGGTTTCTCGACATCACGCTGGATTTCATCTTCTACGCCGCCGTGGTGCTGGGCTTTGCCCTTGCCGACCCGGCCAACGCCCTGGCCGCCGCCACCCTGCTGTTCGCCTTCATGGGCACGGGATCGAGCTTTCTGGCCTTTGCCATCATGGCGGGCAAACGGGGCATCGAGAGCCCCGTCTACCACCACAAATCCCTCTACTATCTGGGCGGGCTCACCGAGGGGAGCGAAACCATCGCCCTCTTCGTGATCATGTGCCTCTGGCCCGCCGCCTTCGTGCCACTGGCCTACGGTTTCGCCCTGCTCTGTGCCATCACGACCCTGACCCGGATCTGGAGCGGCTACCACACCCTGCGCTGACGGGATCCCGGGGGGCACGCTGGCACGGAGCACTTGCGCCTGCACGCCAATGTTTTACCATGACGGCACTCTTTTTCAGGCTCACGAGAACCCTATGCGTCGCCTTGTCTGTGTCCTCTCCCTGTTTCCCCTGATCTACGGCTGCAGCAGCACGCCGGCGCCCAAGCCCGTGGTCAAACCCCAACCCAACAGCGCCTTCATCAACCAGACGCCGCCGAGCAAACCCTTCTACGGGCAGGTGAGCCAGCCCGGGGTCAGCAAGGGGGACTTCGCCAATCGTTCCAACGTGGACAACTTCGTGCAGCGGATGGTGCAAAAGCACGGCTTCGACAGCGCCGAGCTGCACCGGGTACTGGCCCAGGCCGAGCGTTATGACTGGATCATCAAGCTGATGGACGCCCAAGCCCCCACCACCAGGCCGCCCACCGGTCCGACCGGCGCCTGGAATCGCTACCGCGCCAAGTTCATCACCCCGGACAACGTGCAGAACGGCGTCAACTTCTGGCGTGAATACGAGAGTGAACTCAACCGGGCGCAGCAGATCTACGGGGTGCCACCCGAGATCATCGTCGGCATCATCGGGGTGGAAACCCGCTGGGGTCGGGTGATGGGCAAGACCCGCATTCTCGACGCCCTGGCGACCCTGGCATTTGACTACCCGCGCCGCGCCGACTTCTTCACCGGCGAGCTGGAAGCCTTCCTGGTGATGACCCGGGATGAGGGGATGGATCCCACCGAACCCAAGGGCTCCTATGCCGGGGCCATGGGCTACGGCCAGTTCATGCCGTCGAGTTTTCGCAACTACGCGGTGGACTTCAACGGCAACGGCCACACCAACCTGTGGGATCCGGTGGATGCCATCGGCAGCGTGGCCAACTACTTCAAGGCCCACGGCTGGGAGAAAGGGCAGCCGGTGGCAGTACGCGGCCAGGGACAGCTGCCGGGCTATGAGCACGGCTTCCAGACCCGCTACCCGGTAGCCACCCTGCGCGGTGCCGGGTTGACCCCAACCGGATCCCTTGGCAATCACAAGGAGGCGAGCCTGCTGCGTCTGGATGTCGGCACCGGTTACCAGTACTGGTACGGCTTGCCGAACTTCTACGCCATCACCCGCTACAACCACAGCACCCACTACGCCATGGCGGTATGGCAGCTTGGCCTTGCCGTCAGGGATGCCAGAGGCGGCTACTGAGTCAGCCTCAATGCCAACGAAAACGGGCCCGCAGGCCCGTTTTTTTTATTCGTTTTCCAGCAGCCAGCGTTTGAGCAGGGCGGCCAGCTGCTCCTGTTCGACCAGGCTCAATGGGGCCAGCAGGCGGCGCTCGTTCGCCACGTGCTGTTCCACCGCATGGTCAACCAGCTCCCGCCCCGGCTCCGTCAGGCAGACCAGCAGGCTGCGCCTGTCATCCGGGGAGGCTTCACGTCTTATCAGGCCACGCTGCTCCAGCTTGTCGAGCCGGGCTGTCATGGCACCTGAACTCAGCATGGCGGACTGGTAGAGCGCGGTCGGAGTCAGCGGCTCACCGGCCCGACGCAGGGTAGCCAGGATATCGAAATCAGACCCCAGCAGACCGCACTCCTTGAGGGTCTCGCTCACTTCGCGCCCGGCGATCGCCGCCATGCGCGCCACCCGCCCCAGCACCCCCATGGGGGAGCAGTCGAGGTCCGGGCGCTGCCGGGCCCACTGGGCCAGCAGTTGATCTACATGATCACTCTCCATTCGGGCTCCATTATCTTCACATGAAGATACTTGATAATAAACCAACTCGCGGCTAATGTATCTTTACTTAAAGATACTTTGTTGCGAGATAACCATGCCGCTGCTGATCGCCCTGCTCGCCCCCCTGCTCTGGGGCAGCACCTATGCCGTCGTCAGTCTCTACCTGACCGACTACTCCCCCTACTGGGTGGCCGTGTGGCGCGCCCTCCCCGCCGGGGTGCTGCTGCTGTTGCTCCATCCCCGCAGACCGCCTCTCGTCTGGAGCAAGCAGTTCCTGCTGGCATTTTGCAACATCACCGCCTTCTTCGCCCTGCTGTTCGTGGCGGCGTTTCGCCTGCCCGGCGCCGTGGCGGGTACGTTGGGAGCGACGCTGCCCCTCATCCTGATGGGGCTGGCCTGGCTGCAAGACGGTGTCAGACCGACGATCAAGTGGCTGTTGCTGGGGGTGATGGGGCTCGTCGGGGTGCTCTTGTTGCTCAATCCCTCTGCCAATCTGGATCCCGTCGGCGTGGCGTGCGCCCTGCTCGCCACCCTGCTCATCGGCCAGTCGAGCCGCTGGATGCAACGCTGGCCGGTGGATGATCTGCTGGCCCTGACCGCTTGGCAGCTGCTGCTGGGCGGCCTGATGCTGATCCCGCTGGCCTGGTGGCTGGCCGGCCCCATGCCCCTGCCCCGGGCTGACGCCACTCCCGGGCTTATCTGGCTGGTGATCCTCAATACGGCTCTGGCCTACTGGGCCTGGCTCTGGGGACTCAAACGCCATGGCCCGGAGGTGATGGGGATGCTGGCCCTCACCAATCCCATGGTGGCGGTCTCCTGCGGTGTGCTGATGGTGGGAGAAACCCTAGATGGCCGTCAGTGGCTCGGCATCGGCATCATTCTGCTCTCTCTCTTCCTGATGAAGCTGCCGGCCCGCTCCTTCCTCAAGCGCTGGCGGAACCGCAAGGCCGCCACCGGCAGCGTCGACAACGGCTGATCCGCAGTCAACCCGACACAAAAAGAAGAGGAGCCACCAGGGCTCCTCTTTCACATGGGTTGTTGCCGTAAGGGTCAGACGCCGGCCTTGGCCAGGGCGGCGGAGACGATCTGCTGGGCTTCCTGCTGGATGAGGTCCAGGTGCGCCTCCCCCTTGAAGCTCTCCATGTAGATCTTGTAGATGGACTCGGTACCGGAGGGGCGTGCCGCGAACCAGCCATTCTCGGTCACCACTTTCAGGCCGCCGATGGCGGCATCGTTGCCGGGCGCCTTGGTCAGCTTGGCGAGGATGGGCTCACCAGCCAGGGTGGAGGCTTCCACCAGGGCCGGATCCAGCTTGGAGAGCACCGCCTTCTGGGCGCTGTTGGCCGGAGCATCGATGCGGCGGTAGCTGGAGCGGCCGAACCTGGCTTCGAGCGCATCGTAGTGGGCCTGGGGATCCTTGCCGGTCACCGCCAGGATCTCGGCCGCCAGCAGCGCCAGGATGAAGCCATCCTTGTCGGTGGTCCAGACGGTACCGTCCTTGCGCAGGAAGGAGGCACCCGCGCTCTCCTCGCCGCCAAAGCCGAACTCGCCGCTGTAGAGACCGTCCACGAACCACTTGAAGCCGACCGGCACCTCTTTGAGGGTGCGACCGATCTCGCCGGCCACCCGGTCGATCATGGAAGAGGAGACCAGCGTCTTGCCGACGGCCGCCCCCTTGGGCCAGCCGGTTCTGTGGGTGAACAGATACTGGATGGCCACCGCCAGATAGTGGTTCGGATTCATCAGGCCCGCCTTGGTGACGATGCCGTGACGGTCGTAGTCAGGGTCATTGCCAAGGGCGATGTCGAACTTGTCTTTCAGGGCAATCAGGCTCGCCATGGCGAACGGGCTGGAACAGTCCATCCGGATCTTGCCGTCTTTGTCCAGGGTCATGAAGGAGAAGGTCGGGTCGACCTTGTAGTTCACCACCTCGATGTCCAGACCGTAGCGCCTGGCGATGACGTCCCAGTAGGCGACGCCGGAGCCACCCAGCGGATCCACGCCGATCTTGATGCCAGCCTGCTTGATGGCGGCCAGATCCAGCACGTTTTCGAGATCATCCACATAAGGGGTGACATAGTCGTGTTCCACCACGAACGGGCTCTTGAGGGCCTCGGCAAACGGCATCCGCTTCACGCCGGCCAGACCCGCTTCCAGAATCGCGTTGGCGCGGTCTTCCACCCACTTGGTGATCTCGCCTTCGGCAGGACCGCCGTGGGGCGGGTTGTATTTGAAGCCACCATCTTCCGGCGGGTTGTGGGACGGGGTGATCACGACGCCGTCCGCCTGGGCCACGGGTTTGCCTGCGTTGTGGCGCAGGATGGCATGGGAGATGACCGGGGTCGGCGTGAAGCCGAGGCCGGCCTGAATGCGGGTCTCGACACCGTTGGCCGCCAGCACTTCCACCGCGCTGGCAAAGGCGGATTCAGACAGGGCATGGGTATCCATGCCGACGAACAGCGGCCCCGTGATACCGGCCTGCTGGCGGTACTCCACCAGAGCCTGGGTCACCGCCAGAATGTGGGATTCGGTGAAGGCGCTGTGCAGGGCGCTACCACGGTGACCGGAGGTGCCGAAGGCGACCCGCTGCTCAGGGCGGCTCATGTCCGGCTTGTTGAGGTAGTAGGCGCTGACCAGACGGGGAATGTTGGTCAGATCGCAAAGACGAGCCGGCTGACCGGCGTGGGAATGCTGTGCCATGGCGTTTTCCTTGAGCTGAGCCTTGCCCGGCAAGGCCTGAAGTCATTGATGGGTTAAACGGCGCCGCACACCCGAGCCGTCAGATCCTCGTCATAACCCATGCTGTTCATGAGCTGGGCCACCATGTTCTGCTTGCGGCTGGTATTGGTATTGGTGATCACCCAGAACGGGGTCTCCGGTACCGGCTTGGGCTTGGTGGTGCTGCCACTGGCACGCAGCGCTTCCGGGTCACGGGAAAAATAGACGCGCTTGCGCCCTTTTATCTCGGTCGCCTGGGTGAAGCCTTCCGGGTTGTCCCGATAGAGGGTGCTCAATACCAGCATGAAGCGGTTGATGGACTTCTCTTCTTTCTGAAGCTCGCCGGAATCCAGCAACGCCTCCAGCCCCATGGCATCGGCCACGGGTTGCGGTTGCATCGCAGGCGCGGCCGCCACGGTTGCCGTGCCAGCCTGGGCGGGTTGCTCCAGCAGGCGACGCAGGATATCGGACGCACTCTCGCCGATGTGCCGGGTCTGGCTCGCGATAAAGAAGTAGAGATCGTCATCAAGCTCGATGGTTTTCATAGGGATGCGCTGGACTCGTCGAAATTCGGATGCGGCGATTATACATAGGCAGACCCGGCAGCCCAAGCAAGGGGCGGACAGATGTGCATGAATCTCCTTGAGAATACGGCATAATGACGGGCCAAGTGTGTGATCCCCCGCACTGATAGCCGATCCCGGGGAGATATTTTTGAAAAAAAACCACAAAAAAATCCCCCACCAGGAATGAAATCCTTTTCTTTCAGTGTGTTAAAAATTATGGCGATAGAGCCCACGACCGATAAGGTGTCATTTTGCAACAATACCCACGATTGAACTTCAAGGAACAGGGCGAAGGCCCGACTGTCGTGCTGATCCATGGCCTCTTTGGCAGCCTGGACAACCTCGGCCTGCTGGCGCGCCCCCTCTGCGAACAATACCGGGTCATCAGCATCGATCTGCGCAATCACGGTGCCTCCTTTCACTCGGACGAGATGAGCTACCCGGCTCAGGCGGCGGACATCCTGGCCCTGCTGGACCATCTTGGACTTGAACAGGTGGCCCTGGTGGGCCACTCCATGGGGGGCAAGGTCGCCATGCAGGTCGCCAAGCAGGCCCCACACAGGGTCAGCAAGCTGGTGGTGGCGGACATCGCCCCGGTGGCCTATCCCCACGCCCGCCACAAGAACGTGTTTGCCGGGCTCAATGCCACGCTGGCCACGCCCCCCCTGAGCCGCAGCGAGGCGGAAGCCATGCTGGCCGAGCACATCGAGATCGCCGGGGTGCGCCAGTTCCTGCTCAAATCCTTCGCCAAAGGGGAGTCTGGATGGGGGTGGCGTTTCAACGTGCCGGCCCTTGAGCGCAACTACGCCAACATCATGGGCTGGCCCGACGATGAACGCCGCTTCGAAGGCGCGACACTCTTCATCAAGGGGGGCGACTCCGACTATATGCTGCCCGAATACACCGGGGCCGCGATGGCCCAGTTCCCGGCCGCCAAGGCCCGCGTCATCGCCGGCACGGGTCACTGGCTGCACGCGGAAAAGCCGGTTTTGTTCAACAAACTGGTTGTGGATTTCCTGTCGACAGGCGGTTAACAGTTTCAAATCCTTTGTGATATAGTGCGCCCGTCTTAAGGAGTGCGCGCAATCCATGCTGAGTGAACACATCGATCTCATCGAGAGTCTGGGCCTGAAACTGTTCTTCGTGGCCATCTTCCTGCTGATTGGTCTGGCCATTCAGGACGTGCTCAAACGGGGCAATGTGCCCCGCTTCGGCCGCTTCATCGTCTGGCTGGTGCTGTTTCTGGGTTGCGCGGGTTTTGTCGCCAAGGGGCTGATCGAAATGGGCTGGGAAGGCTCAGGGATCGGCTAACTACTTTTCATCTGTGATGTATGGCCAAACAGCAAACTGATCGAACAACACTGGATCTGTTCGCAACTGAGAAGCGCCCCGGCAGGCCAAAGACCAATCCACTCCCCCGCGAGACCCAGCTCAAGATCAACAAGCGCAACCAGCTCAAGCGCGATCGTGAGAACGGGCTGAAACGGGTCGAGTTAAAGGTGGAAGCCGAGTTGCTGGAGCGCCTGAACCAACTTGCGCTGCAACAGAACGTCAGCCGAGCCGAGCTGATCCAATCTATCCTGAAGCAACAGATCGAGTCTGCTCATGCAGCAGGCATCGCAATCTGAACCGTCAAGCATCAACACCAGATACGGGTAACGAAACACTATGGCTAGTGTAGGTCTGTTTTTCGGCAGCGATACCGGTAATACCGAAGCTGTCGCCAAGATGATCCAGAAAGAACTGGGCAAACAACTGATTGAAGTCCGTGACATTGCCAAGAGCAGCAAGGCCGACATCGACAGCTTCGATCTGCTGATGTTCGGCATCCCGACTTGGTACTACGGCGAAGCCCAGGCCGATTGGGACGACTTCTTCCCCGAACTCGAAGAGATCGACTTCAACAACAAGCTGGTGGCCATCTTCGGATGCGGCGATCAGGAAGACTATGCCGAGTACTTCCTCGACGCCATGGGCACCCTGCGTGACATCGTCGAAGCCAAGGGCGCCATCATCATCGGCCACTGGCCGACCGCGAGCTACGAGTTCGAAGCCTCCAAGGCGCTCGTGGATGACAAGCACTTCGTGGGCCTGGGCATCGACGAAGATCGCCAACCCGAGCTGACTGCAGAGCGCGTCAAGGGCTGGTGCAAACAGCTGCACGAAGAGATGTGCCTGGGCGAGCTGGAGTGATCTGATCTCCCTCCCTCTTCATGCAACAAGGGCCCCGACGGGGCCCTTGTTGCATCTGCAGCAGGCATTCAGCCCCCCCTGTGCTGGGGCTTGGATCTGACATAGAGGGTGCGCTTCACCTGGGCCACCAGCTCGCCCTGGCCATCCTGCACCTGCACCTCGAACTCGGGAAAGTGCTTCTCCCCCCCCTCGGTCGCCGCCACGATCGATGCCAGCTTGGCGTCGCTCAGGGTGAACTCCGCCACCAGTTTGCCCTTGCCCGGCTTGATGAAATTGATGCTGCCCGCCTTGTCCCACACGTAGTAGCGGTTCTTGAAATATCCCATCAGCATCAACGGGTAGATGGGATCCGTCATGGCGAACATGCTGCCACCAAACTGGGTCCGGTTGGCATTCTTGTTCCACCAACGGGACTTGAGAGTGACCCGGCAGAAGCGGAAATCGGGGCTCAGGGTTTCTATCTTGATGCCTGCACCCCAGAAGGGGGGCCAGGCGTTGAGGGCGCAGCGCACCCAGGCGGCATTGCCGAAAAGCCAATCCATGGATCTCATCCGACCAGACTATAAAGAAGTCACATAGTATCAACATTCTCTGGTCGAGCAAGCGGGCCTGAATATTCCCATGACGGGCTTGATGAGCTAAAGCCCTTGAATTGCTGGGTTTATTTTTAACTTGGCTACGACCTATAATGACAGGCCAAGCGAGTTCGTGGTTGCCATTACAGCGGCAGTCAATCAGAATAACCACACCTTCGAGAATGCGAATAAATAGAAATGGCAGACAACAACCAAGCGTTAAAAAAGGCCGGGCTCAAGATCACCTTGCCCCGTGTCAAGATCCTGGAAATCCTGCAACAGCCGGACTGCCAGCACACCAGTGCGGAAGATCTGTACAAACGGCTGATCGATCAGGGCGAGGAGATTGGTCTCGCTACCGTTTATCGCGTTCTCAACCAGTTTGATGATGCCGGTATCGTCACCCGTCACCATTTCGAAGGGGGCAAGTCGGTGTTCGAGCTGGCCACCCAGGAGCACCACGACCACCTGGTCTGCCTCGACTGCGGCAAGGTGATCGAGTTCTCCGACGAGGTGATCGAACAGCGCCAGCGCGACATCGCCAAGGCGCACAACATCCGCCTGACCAACCACAGCCTTTACCTGTATGGCCACTGCGCCAACGGTGACTGCAAGCACGACGATTGATTCGGCCGGGTCGGCACAATAAAAAAGCCAGCATGATGCTGGCTTTTTTATGTCCGCAATCCGGACCAGAAGCGGCAGGGTTTCCCCTGCCCTCTTCTATCAGGCCTCGGCCTTGCCCCAGACGTCACGCAGGGCCACGGTGCGGTTGAACACCAGGCGCTCGGCGCTGGAGAGCTTGTTGTCGGCGCAGAAGTAACCTTCACGCTCGAACTGGTAGGCAAACTCCGGCTTGGCATCCTTCAGGGAAGCTTCCACCCGGGCCCCTTCGATGATCACCAGGGATTCCGGATTCAGAGCCGCTTCGAAGTCATCCTCGGCGCCCGGGTTCGGCACCTTGAACAGACGGTCGTAGAGACGCACTTCGGCCGGCAGGGAGTGAGTGGCGCTGACCCAGTGGATCACCCCTTTCACCTTGCGGCCGTCCGCCGGATCCTTGCCCAGGGTCTCGGGGTCGTAAGAGCAGTAGATGCAGGTGACCTTGCCGTCGGCATCCTTCTCGACCCGTTCGGCCTTGATGACGTAGGCGTTGCGCAGGCGCACTTCCTTGCCCAGCACCAGACGCTTGAACTGCTTGTTGGCTTCCTCTTTGAAGTCCGCCTCGTCGATGAAGATTTCGCGGGAGAAATGCAGCTCACGGGTCCCCATCTCCGGCTTGTTCGGGTGCGCAGGCGCCGTCAGCACCTCGTCCGCCGCCAGGTTCTCGATCACCACCTTCACCGGGTGCAGCACGGCCATGGCGCGCGGGGCGTTCTCGTTGAGATCGTCGCGGATGCAGGCTTCCAGCATGCTCATCTCAACGATGTTGTCCTGCTTGGTCACACCGATGCGCTTGCAGAACTCGCGGATGGAGGCCGGGGTGTAACCACGGCGGCGCAGACCGGAGACGGTCAGCATGCGCGGATCATCCCAGCCGTTCACGTGCCCCTCGGTCACCAGCAGGTTCAGCTTGCGCTTGGACATGACGGTGTATTCGAGGTTCAGACGGGAGAACTCGTACTGACGGGGGTGACAGTCGATGCTGATGTTGTCCAGCACCCAGTCATACAGGCGACGGTTGTCCTGGAACTCCAGGGTACACAGGGAGTGGGTGATCCCCTCTAGGGCGTCCGAGATGCAATGGGTGAAGTCATACATCGGGTAGATGCACCACTCGTCACCGGTCTGGTGGTGGTGGGCAAACTTGATGCGATAGATGACGGGATCGCGCATCACCATGAAGGGGGATGCCATGTCGATCTTGGCGCGCAGGCAGGCGCTCCCTTCGGCCATCTCACCGTTCTTCATCTTGGCGAACAGGGCCAGGTTTTCTTCCACGCTGCGATCGCGGAACGGGCTGTTCTTGCCAGGGGCGGTCAGGGTGCCGCGGTATTCGCGCATCTGCTCCGGGGAGAGCTCGTCCACATAGGCCAGTCCCTTCTCGATGAGCTCGATGGCGTAGCCGTGCAGCTTGTGGAAATAGTCGGAGGAGTAGCAGATCTCGCCGCTCCACTGGAAGCCCAGCCACTGGACGTCCTGCTTGATGGACTCCACGAACTCGATGTCTTCCTTCGCCGGGTTGGTGTCATCGAAACGCAGGTTGCACTGACCCTGATAGTCGCGGGCGATGCCGAAGTTCAGGCAGATGGATTTGGCGTGGCCGATATGGAGATAACCGTTCGGCTCCGGCGGGAAACGGGTATGCACGCTGCTGTGCTTACCGCTGGCCAGATCTTCATCAATGATCTGACGAATAAAGTTAGTTGGGCTGTTCGCCTGACTCATGGCTCACCTCAAAAATGCGTCACTGGCGGACGTTGTGCCGGCTGGCACCCTCATACCCCCGCCGTCAAGCCGGGTATGATCCCTCATTACGCGCCCTGCCTCAACCTGAATTTGGCCAATTCGGGTCATTGGCGCACCAAAAACGGCGAAACGGGAGAAATTGCAGAGATCCTGGTCAAAAAAAGCCCCGCACGGGGCGGGGTCTCAAGTGATGAAAAACAGACAAAACACACACAACAAAGGTTCACACGCAGAGTCAACCTTTCCCAAACCCGATGGCCATCGACCTTGGGAAAGGCGGGTCTTGCGACCCACCTTGCGTTATGGATTGAAGGCTAGCTATCAGTTCAGCTCGGTGACGCGGCTGGTGCGCTTGCCATCGAAGCTGGTGGTACGCAGCCAGACCTTGCCATCCACGGTCGGCTTGGCGGCAGCGTCGTAGGCAGTCCAGGTTGTGCCGTCCAGGCTGTACTGGATGGGCAGACCCGGCAGATCCACGTTCGCTTCCAGCACACCGTTCACCACCTTGGCACCCGGTACGGAGAGGCGATATTCCACCCCGGCCTGGTCCAGTTTCGGCAGCACGCGCTGACCCAGCACGTTGGCAAACTGGTTCCACTCCTTGTTCAGGGTGGCCTTGTTGACATGCTTGGTCTCGCCGGAGAACTCGCGACCTTTCACATAGTCCAGCTCGAAGCCGCCCTTGTGCCAGGCACGCTCAGCCATGGAGAAGATGCGCGGGTAAACCATGTACTCGTATTGCGCATCGGTACGCACGGTTTCACTCCATTGCTGACCGGAGATCCCCTTGAACTTGACCGGATCCTGGTCACCCTTGGCCACGAAAGCGTTGCCGTCGCGGTCAACCGAGGTCTCGGCGTTCTGCGGCAGGTTTTCCGGGGCGAAAGCGAACACCTTGCGGGTGTCGTTGAAGCGGGTTGCCCAGTAGTAGCCACGCTCAGCCGGGTGTACCTCGTTCGGGAAATCGAAGTAGAGGTAATCCGGGTTGGAGAGCACCACGTCATAACCCTTGTGCGCCCACTTCATCGCTTCGTTGAAGCCACCCCAGTAGAGGGTTTCCCAGAAGTTGACACGGGTGTTGTCGGTGGCGAACTCCTTGGCACTGTTGGCGTATTTCAGACCATCTTCCCAGGCCTGCAGGGTGGAGAAGCCGTGGCCCTTGACCATCTCGCCCACTTCCTTGGCGAAGTAAACCGGCAGCTCGGCTACGTCCTTGATCTTGCCATCGTCGATCATCTTCTGGCACATGGGGGACTTGCCGAACGGCTTGTCCTGCTTGCTGGAGTCGACATTGCCCTTCCAGGCCACCAGATCTTCTTTCTTGGTGACGGCCGGATCCTGGTAACCACCGCCCTGCATGATGTTCTTCGCCTCGTCACCACCGTAGTGCCAGGCGGTCAGCGGCTGGCCGGCGGCCTGGTGCATCTGGGCCACTTCGTCCATCACCTTGGCCACGAAGGTGGCGGCACCCGGCTGGCAGGGGTTGATGAAGGACATCTTGTCGTAGAACTGCACCGAAGTGACGTTGGAGGTATCGGCCGGGTCAGTCAGACGGAACTGGTTCGCCTCGGCTTCTTTGCCCTCGCTCATCAGACGCTTGTAGCGTGCCTCCATGGAGACCACGGCGGCACGGGCGTGGGCCGGCATGTTGATCTCGGGGATCACGGTCACACCGCGGGCCTTGGCGTAACGCACCAGGTCGATGTAGTCCGCCTTGCTGTAGAAACCGGAGCCCTGGTTGTCGCTGGTGGGGCCGGAGCCAAGCTGCGGCATCAGGCACTTGGTTTCGGACTCGTCATGGCAACGCTGGCTGCCGACGTCGGTCAGCTCCGGCAGGCCCGGGATCTCCAGACGCCAGCCTTCATCGTTGGTCAGCCCCAGGTGCAGCACGTTGAGCTTCATGGCGGACATCTGGTCAACCAGCTTCTTCAGGGTCTCGGGGCTTCTGAAGTGACGGGCCACGTCGGTCTGCATGCCGCGGTATTCAAAGCGTGGCGCATCCTCGACGCTCATCTGGCTCACCAGCTTGTCGTCAACGCCCAGCAGGGAGATCAGGGACTGGGCGCCCCAGAAGGCGCCGTCAACGTCGTGCCCCTGAATGACGGTGCCCTTCTTGCCGATGGTCATGTCGTAGCCTTCGGCCTGCTTGAGCTTGCTGCCGAGCTTGATGGTGACCGGGTAGCCGGTGTCGGAGAGGGTAACACCCAGCTTGGTCAGTTGAGCCTTCAGGGCCTCGGCGCGATCGCTCGGCAGGTCAAGGGCATTGAGCTTGATGGTGGAGAAGTCGACCTGCGGACCGGCCTTGACCACCTGCTTCATCGGGCTTGGCAGGATGCGGTCGTCAATCTTGCCGGCAGGCAGCAGGGTGCTGGTCTGGTTGGCCGCGAAACGGGTCTCGCTGTTCATCAGGATGTTGTTGTCATCCTTGGTGCGCTTCCAGCCATCGGCCGGCATCGGCTTCTCGTAGGTGCTGGCATCGTCGATGTTGCTCATGCTGGCCAGCACTTTCGGCTCGGCCCCTTCACTGGCGACATACCAGTTCGGCATGATGTCAGATTCGAACAATACCCAGTATTCCACCACCAGGGGCACCTCGACCGTGGCGTCCTTGGCAAAGCCCTGGAACTTCTCGGTCGGCGTCAAACGATAGAGGTCGCCGGTCAGGTGGGTGATGGTGAACTGGTCGTTGTCCACCCGCTGGATGCGGCGGATGGAGGAGACATAGATGCTCCAGTCCTTGGAGGTGACGTCGGCACCGGTATTGGTCAGGTGCAGCTTGGCAACGCCGCAGCTTGCCCACTCGGAGCCCAGCGCCTGGCAGTCAAGACCGGCGCCGGCACCGTCATTGGTGACGACTTCGTACTTGACGACGAGGTTGCTGGCGAGGGCGTCGACCACCGCTTGCCTGGCAGCATCGGCTGCAAGTGCGGGACCGGCGAAAACGGTAGACATGGCAATGGCTAACAGAGAATGTTTCAAGTTCATAACTGCTGCTCTCATTTGAAGTAAAGGTTGGATTTTCTTGGCTTTTTTTATATGGGGCCCCGAGGCGGGGCCCTTAGTTATGTCAACAATGGACTTAGACTTGAGGTGAGCGAGTCGCTCGATTAACGCAGGGCTTTCATCTCACCGGCGATGATCTCGGCCAATGGGCCCAGAATCACCTGCAGGTTCTGCTCACCGAGCTTGACCACACCGGCCGCGCCCAGGGCTTTGAGCTTGCGCTCGTCAACGATGCTGCGGTCTTTCAGGGTCAGACGCAGACGGGTGATGCAGGCATCGATGGTCACCAGGTTGTCCTGACCACCCAGCACTTCCAGATACTGCTTGGCCAGCTCGGTGCGATCGGTGGTTTGAGCCTGTACCGGCACGGCTTCGTCATCTTCACGGCCCGGGGTTTTCAGGTTGAACTTGGCGATCACTGCGCGGAAGACCACGTAGTAGAGGCCGAAGAAGACCAGACCCTGTACCAGCAGCATGTACCACTGGGTCGCCAGCGGGTTGCGGCTGGAGAGCACCATATCCACCAGACCGGCACTGAAGCCGAAACCGGCGATCCAGTGCATGGAGGCTGCGATGAACACGGAGATACCGGTCAGCAGGGCATGGATGACGTACAGTACCGGCGCCACGAACATGAAGGAGAACTCGAGCGGCTCGGTCACCCCGGTGAAGAAGGCGGCAAAGGCGGCAGCGATCATGATGGACGCAACCTTCTCTTTGTTCTCTTTCTTCGCGCTGTGGTAGATGGCCAGTGCGGCACCCGGCAGACCGAACATCATGATGGGGAAGAAGCCTGCCTGGTACATGCCGGTCACGCCCACGACAGCCTTGCCGGCGTCGATGGAGGATTGGCCACCCAGGAAGTTCGGGATGTCGTTGATGCCGGCCACGTCGAACCAGAACACGGAGTTCAGGGCGTGGTGCAGACCGACCGGGATCAGCAGACGGTTGAAGAAGGCATAGATGCCGGCACCGGTAGAGCCCATGCTGACGATGGATTCACCGAAGCTCACCAGGCCACCGTAGATGACCGGCCAGACGGCCATCAGGATGAAGGAGACGACGATCATCACCACGGAGGTCACGATCGGCACCAGACGACGACCGGAGAAGAAGGCCAGCGCCTTGTGCAGCTCCACGCTGCTGAAGCGGTTGTACAGCTCAGCGGCGATGACACCACACAGGATGCCGACGAACTGGTTGCTGATCTTGGCAAAGGCTGCCGGCACCTGGTCGGCCGGGATACCCTTGATCTGGGCCACGGCGCCCGGGCTCAGCAGGGTGGTGACCACCAGGAAGCCGACCAGACCGGCCAGCGCGGCGGAACCGTCTTTATCCTTGGACATGCCGTAAGCGACGCCGACGGCGAACAGAATGGGCATACTGTCGATGATGGCGGCGCCCGCCTTGATCAGAAACGCAGCCAGAGGGCTTCCGCCACCCCAACCGTTCGGGTCAATCCAGTAGCCAATCCCCATCAGGATCGCGGCGGCAGGCAATACCGCTACCGGCACCATCAGGGCACGGCCGATCTTTTGCAAATAACCGAGAATGTTCACGGTTCCTCTCCTTAGTTGGTGTTTTTCTAGAAATTAAGTGCTTATCACGTTCGACGCATAAGCCATCAAGGCTTGATTGGCAGTCTATGTGTTTTATTTCGCTGCGCAAATTAATAAACCGGCTTTCGTGATCATTATCACTCAACAGAGATAAAGGTAGCCGATAGATGTGGCTTAGTTCGCAATCTTTATTTACGCTATAAAACAACTTGAATCCGTGTCTGGTCCCTTGCCGTCACTCCCTGTGCGGCAACCGTACTGAGGTATATAGAATGCGCCTGATCCCGTTGAAGTCTGCCAGCCAGGTGGGTCTCTGGTCTGCCCGTTACATCGTTGACCGCATCAATGCGTTCAAACCCACTGCCGAGCGCCCCTTCGTGCTGGGTCTGCCCACTGGCGGCACCCCGCTCAACACCTACAAGCGCCTGATTGAGCTGCATAAAGCCGGCGAGGTGAGCTTCCAGAACGTGGTCACCTTCAACATGGACGAGTATGTGGGGCTGCCCAAGGAACATCCGGAGAGCTACCACAGCTTCATGCACAACAACTTCTTCAATCACGTGGACATTCGCCCGGAAAACATCAACATCCTCAATGGCAACGCCGAGGATCTGGTGGCCGAGTGCCAGCGCTACGAAGACAAGATCAAGTCCTACGGCAAAATCCACCTGTTCATGGGCGGCGTCGGCAACGACGGTCACATCGCCTTCAACGAACCGGCCTCTTCCCTGGCTTCCCGTACCCGGGTCAAGACCCTGACCGAAGACACCCGCATCGCCAACTCCCGCTTCTTTGGCGGCGACATGGAGCAGGTGCCCAAGCTGGCCCTGACCGTGGGTGTCGGCACCCTGATGGACGCCGAAGAGATCCTGATCCTGGTGGTCGGTCACGCCAAGGCCCAGGCCCTGCAGGCCACCGTGGAGGGCAGCGTCAACCACATGTGGACCATCTCCACCCTGCAACTGCATCCGAAAGGCATCGTCGTGTGCGACGAGCCCTCTACCATGGAGTTGAAGGTCAAGACGGTGCGCTACTTCCAGCAACTGGAAGCCGACAATATCAAGCACCTCTGAGGAGCTCCCATGTACGCTCTGACTAATTGCACTCTCTACACCGGCAGCTGCGTGCTGACCGGTTATGGCGTGGTCATCGATGGCGACAAGATTGTCGCCATCTCCCGCCAGGCAGAACTGCCCGCCGGCATCGAGCAGATTGACCTCCAGGGCGCCAACCTCAGCGCCGGCTTCATCGACGTCCAGCTCAACGGCTGCGGTGGCGTCATGTTCAACGGTCACATCACCACGGACACCCTGGCCACCATGCAGGCGGCCAACCTGAAATCCGGGACAACCAGCTTCCTGCCGACCCTGATCACCAGCCCGGATGCGGACATGAAGCAGGCCGTCGCCGTCACCCGCGACTACATGGCCGCCCACCCCAACGAGGTGCTTGGCGTCCATCTGGAAGGGCCCTACACCAACCTCAAGCGCAAGGGGATCCACCCGGCCGAACAGATCCGCCAGCCCGCCGACGAGATGATCGACTTCTTCTGCGACAACGCGGACGCCATCGCCAAGATCACCCTGGCGCCAGAGCGCAACAAGCCCGAGCACATCCGCCGTCTGGTGGAGGCCGGCATCCTGGTCTCCGCCGGCCACACCGCCGCCAACTACGATCAGGCCATGGCGGGCTTTGACAACGGCATGCGCTTTGCCACCCACCTCTACAACGCCATGACCCCGACCCTGAATGGTCGCGAGCCCGGCGTGGTCGGTGCCATCTACGATCGCAAGGATGTCTATGCGGGCATCATCGTCGACGGCCACCACGTACACTGGGCCAACGTGCGCCTGGCGCACAGGATACTGGGGGAGCGGCTGGTGCTGGTCACCGATGCCACCGCGGCGGCGGGCGCACCGGAAGGCTTTGAGAAATTTGATTTTTGCGGCGCAACCGTCTATTTCCGCGATGGTCAGTGCGTCGATGAGAATGGTACACTCGGCGGCTCCGCCCTCACCATGATCGAAGGGGTGGAAAATCTGGTCAAACAGGTCGGATTGCCGCTCGACGAAGCACTGAGAATGGCCACCCTTTACCCCGCTCGCGCCATTGGATGGGACTCGCGTCTCGGTAGTATCCAGGTCGGAAAAATTGCCAACCTCACCGTCTTTGATCAGGCCTTCGCGGTCTGCGGGACCGTGGTTAACGGACACTACACAACACAGTGACACTATGACTGGCGGACAAATAGCAAACGTAGATCTTATCAAGCAGGTAAACAGTGCGGTCGTCTATCGCCTCATTGACCTGCAGGGGCCCATCTCGCGGGTCAAAATTGCTGAGTTGAGTCAGCTGGCCCCGGCCAGCGTGACCAAGATAACCCGGCAACTGATCGAGCACGGCCTCATCAGGGAAACCTCGCCGCAAGCCTCCACCGGCGGGCGCCGCGCCATCTCCCTGACCACCATCAAGCATCGCTTCCAGTTTGTGTCCGCCAAGCTGGGTCGCGGCTACCTGCAGCTCTCCCTGTATGACCTCGACGGCAAGGAGCTCGATCAGCACATCACCCAGGTGACCGAGATCGAGCAGCAACCCGTGGTGGACATGCTGCTGCGGGAGATTGGCGCCTTCATCGACGCCAATCAGGATCGCAGCCGCAACCTCATTAGCATCGCGCTGACCATGCCGGGTCTGGTCAACCCGGAATCCGGCATGGTCATCTACACCCCCACCTACCAGATCCGCAACCTGGGGCTCGCCAAGCTCCTGGAGCACCACTTCAACCTCCCCTGCTACGTGGGCAACGACACCCGTTCGCTGGCGCTGGCCGAACACTTCTTCGGCGAGTCCCGCGACTGCATGGACTCCATCCTGGTGAGTGTCCACCAGGGGACGGGCTCGGGCATCATCACCAAGGGCAAGGTGTTTCTCGGCCAGAACCGCAACGTCGGCGAAATAGGCCACATCCAGGTCGAACCCCTTGGCAAGCGCTGCCACTGCGGCAACTTCGGCTGCCTCGAGACCATCGCCTCCAACGAGGCCATCGTCGACAAGGTGAAGGAGCTCATCAGCCGCGGTCACCTGAGTTCGCTGCAAGAGAAGCACATCACCATCCAGGAGGTGTGCAAGGCGGCGGTGGCCGGTGACGAGCTGGCCCGCAGCGTGATCGAGAACGTGGGGGAGCACCTGGGGCGCGCCATCGCCATCACGGTCAACCTGTTCAACCCCCAGAAGGTGCTCATCGCCGGTGAAATCACCGCCGCCGAAGAGATCCTGATCCCGGCCATCCGCCGCTGTGTCGAGCACCAGTCTCTGCCAAGTTTCCATCGCGGCCTGCCCATCGTGAAGGCGCGCTTCCAGAACCAGCCCACCATCGGCGGCTTCGCCCTGGTCAAGCGCTCCCTGCTGGAAGGGGATCTGCTGCAGATCATCATGGAGCAGAAGTAAGGCCTACCCCTTCGGATACGAAAACGGCAGCCAGTGGCTGCCGTTTTTTTATGGTCTGTTTTCGCCGGTTCACCCCGCCCGGCACGGTTTGAACAGATCCAGCTTGCCGTCATAGACCTGGGTCTGCACGTCCATGATGCCGAGCATGGAGTGGAACAGGTTGTCGTGGGAGAAGCGCTTGCTGGCTGCCTCCTGTTGCAGGCAATCCAGATTGAGCTGACGGTCTGCCTGCAACTGGGGAGAGAACCAGGTCAGGAGCGGCACCCGGGTCTGATCGTCCGGTGCGAACTTGTAGGGGGTGCCGTGCAGATAGAGCCCCATGGCGCCGAGGGATTCGCCGTGATCCGACAGATAGACCAGCCCCACGTTGTACTGGCTCTCCAGGCTCTTGAGCTTGTCGATGAGCTGGGCCAGCACCTTGTCGGTGTAGCGGATGGTGTTGTCATAGGTGTTCACCAGCTCTTCGTTGCTGCAGTTCTCGATGTCGCTGCGCGGGCAGTCCGGCAGGAAGACGCGATCGGCGGCCGGGTAGCGGCGATAGTAGGTCGGACCGTGGCTGCCCATCAGGTGGAAGGCCACCAGCTTGCTGCCCTGCTTGCCCTGCATGTCGGCGATCTGCTGATCCAGCCCCTGCAACAGCACCTCGTCATGACAGGCATTGCCGGAGCAGTATGCGGGGAATGCCTTGGGCTCAATCTCGATGGTGGGGACGTTTTTGCACACCCCCTTGCAGCCGCCGTCGTTTTCCTTCCAGAGCACCGAGATCCCGGCATGTTGCAGCACGTCTAGCAAGCCGTCCTGGGACTGGGCCCTGGCCTCGTCATAGCCACGCCGGGTCATGTTCGAGAACATGCAGGGCACGGAGAGCGCAGTGGCGGTGCCGCAGGAGCGCACGTTCCTGAACGAGACGACATTGGCCTCCTTCTCGGTGAAGCCGTTGGTCTCCTTCTTGTAGCCGTTGAGGGAGTAGTTCTGGCTGCGAGCCGTCTCCCCCACCACCAGGAACATCAGGGTCGGCTTCTCGTGCTGGCCGATCACCCTGGCATCGGTGCCGATCTGCTGGTAGGGAATGGGAGTGGCGAAGACCACATCCCGGGCGTACTTGTAGAGCCCGTGCACATAGTTGGCGGGCACTATCTCCTTGCCGAGGGACTTGTTGTTGCGCCCGACCGAGGCGTAATCCTGGTAATAAAGGGCGGCAGCCCCCACCAGAAACAGCAAGGAGAGGGCGATGGAACCGAGGCGCAGACCCAGCCCCTTGTACCAGGGACGGGGATACTCAATCTTCACCCACAGCAGGACCAGCACCGGCAACAGGCCGGTCAGCAGGAACCAGAGCACCACGGAACCGTTGAGGTAGGAGCCCGCCTCCCCGCTGTTGGTCTCGATGATGTTTTGCATCATGCCCATGTCGAAGATCACCCCGTACTTGAGCATGGCGTAGCTGACCAGGGAGCCGGTCAGGATGAGCAAGGCGAAGAAGGGCTTGAGCAGATAACGGAAGGTAAAGGGCAGGAACACCGCGTTGAGGGCCGCCACCAGTACCAGGGGAATGGAGAGGACAAACCCCGCCTTGACGTGTTCAAGGGCGCTGAGAATGCGATAAAAGTGCAGGAAAATGGGCCAGTTGAAGACCAGTGCAAACAGCAGCACCAGCAACAGATTGACCTTCATCACTCCCAGAGTGAGACGCATAGAGAGACTCCGACAAACCAGTGGAACTAACAACCTGCCAGCAGGCTTCGTGGTGACCATCCCGACACTCGACCCTGAAAAACAGGACAAGAGCCAGGGAGGTCCAGATACGGGGTCATCCTAGGACGGCAAACTTAAGCGAACATTAAGAGAGGAAATCGAACCACAAGGGGAGGTGCTCGGTCTGGCACATAAAAAAACGGCAGCCCGGGCTGCCGTTTTTGCGAAGGTGAACAAGGTGTCGCACCTGTGTGTTCGCGAACCTGAACAGGGTCGCGAGCGGCCGGTGATCTCGCCGGAGCCGGGGAAGAGGACCGTTGTGGCCTCCTCCCTCTTGCTCTGGGGGATCACAGGGTCGCGGCGATCTCGTCGGAGATGGAGCCGTTGTGGTACACCTCCTGCACGTCGTCCAGATCTTCCAGCATGTCGATGAGGCGCATCAGCTTGGGCGCGGTCTCGGCATCCAGTTCCGCCTCGGTGGAGGGGATCATGGTCACTTCGGCGCTCTCGGGCTTGAAGCCGGCGGCTTCCAGACCGTCCAGCACGGTGCCGAAGTCGTTCGGGGTGGTGTAGACCTCGATGGTGCCATCTTCTTCGGTCACCACGTCGTCGGCACCGGCTTCCAGCGCGGCGTCCATCAGAGCGTCTTCATCGGCGCCCACGAAGGTCAGCACCCCCTTCTTGGTGAACAGATAGGCCACGGAGCCGTCGGTCCCCAGGTTGCCGCCGCACTTGCTGAAGGCGTGACGCACTTCGGCCACGGTACGGTTGCGGTTGTCGGTCAGGCACTCCACCATGACGGCGGAACCGGCCGGGCCGTACCCTTCGTACACGATGGTCTCGAGCTGCTCACCGTCACCGCCGCCGGCCCCACGGGCGATGGCGCGGTTGATGGTGTCGCGGGTCATGTTGCTGGTCAGGGCTGCCGCCACCGCCGCACGCAGGCGGGGGTTGTTGGCAGGATCGGCATCACCCAGACGCGCGGAGGTAGTAATTTCGCGGATCAGCTTGGTGAAGATCTTGCCGCGCTTGGCGTCTTGCGCCGCCTTGCGGTGTTTGATGTTGGCCCATTTACTGTGACCTGCCATAGGGACTCTCCGTTATAGTTGGAAATTTCAGTAACACTGGTTGCGCCCAGGGGGAAACGGGAAAGGCCGCATCGCTGCGGCCTTTGTTGCCGATAACGGCTTATTCGTCACCCTTGACGGTGGTCGCAATCGCCAGCTCGCCCAGTTGGGCCGGGTTGGCAAAGCTCGGGGCGTCTGTCATCAGACAGGCGGCCGCCGTGGTTTTCGGGAAGGCGATGACATCCCGGATGTTGTCGGTGCCGGTCAGCAGCATGCTGAGGCGGTCCAGACCGAAGGCCAGGCCGGCGTGGGGCGGGGTGCCGTATTTCAGGGCATCCAGCAGGAAGCCGAACTTCAGGCGTTGCTCGTCCGGGGTGATCCCCAGGATGTCGAACACGGTGGACTGCATCTCGCTGTTGTGGATACGCACAGAGCCGCCACCCACTTCGTAACCGTTGATCACCATGTCGTAGGCGTTGGCGTAAGCGCCCACCGGGTTCGCTTTCAGCTCGGCCGGGCCCAGGTTGCTCGGGGCAGTGAAGGGGTGGTGCATGGCCGCCAGGCCGCCTTCGCCATCCTCTTCGAACATGGGGAAGTCGATGACCCAGAGCGGCTTCCAGACGTTCTCCACCAGGCCCAGATCGCGGCCCACCTTCAGGCGCAGGGCGCCCATGGCATCGCACACCACTTTCTTGGAGTCGGCGCCGAAGAAGATGATGTCGCCATCCATCGCGCCGGTGCGGGCCAGGATCTCGCGCACGATGGCGTCAGAGAGGAACTTGGCCACCGGGGACTGCACCCCTTCGAGGCCGCTCCCGGCGTCGTTGACCTTCATCCAGGCCAGGCCCTTGGCACCGTAGATGCCGACGAACTTGGTGTACTCGTCGATCTGCTTGCGAGACAGCTCCGCGCCGCCCGGTACCTTCAGGGCCGCCACACGGCCTTTCGGATCCTTGGCAGGACCGGCGAACACGGCGAACTCCACCTCGGTCAAGAGATCTGCCACGTCCACCAGCTCCATGGGCAGGCGCAGGTCCGGCTTGTCGGAGCCGAAGCGGCGCATGGCTTCGTCGAAGGTCATGATGGGGAAGTCACCCAGGTCCACGTTCAGGATGTGCAGCCAGAGCTTGCGGATCATCTCTTCCATGATTTCACGCACCTGGGGCGCGGTCATGAAGGAGGTCTCCACGTCGATCTGGGTGAATTCCGGCTGGCGGTCGGCACGCAGGTCTTCGTCGCGGAAGCACTTGACGATCTGGTAGTAGCGGTCGAAACCGGACATCATCAGCAACTGCTTGAACAGCTGGGGGGACTGCGGCAGGGCGTAGAACTTGCCCTTGTGCACGCGGCTCGGCACCAGGTAATCACGGGCCCCTTCCGGGGTCGCCTTGGTCAGCATCGGGGTCTCGATGTCGAGGAAGCCGTGCTCGTCCATGAAGCGGCGCACGAAGGCACTGGCCTTGGCACGGGTCTTCAGGTACTTGGCCATCTCGGGACGACGCAGGTCCAGGTAGCGGTACTTGAGGCTCACCTCTTCGCTGTTGACCTGGTTGAAGTCAAGGGGCAGCGGCTCGGCACGGTTGATGATGGTGAGCTCGTGGGCGAACACCTCGATGGCACCGGTGGCCATGTCGCTGTTGCGCTGGGAGTCGGGGCGGGTACGCACCACGCCGGTCACCTGGATGCAGAACTCGCCGCGCAGCTCGGAGGCCAGGGCAAAGGCGTCCGGCTTGTCCGGATCGAAGAACACCTGCACGATGCCCTCGCGGTCGCGCATGTCGATAAAGATGAGGCCGCCGAGATCACGACGACGATGGACCCAACCGCACAATGTAATGGTCTGCCCGGCATGGGCCTCATTGACCTGTCCGCAATAGATAGAGCGCATGGACTTCTTCCTTCGAAATGGTAGAGAGACGGTTCATCCTGGGTCGCCGGGCACGACTGGCAAGCACCGTCTGTCTCACAGCTGGCCAGATCCTGCTTCTTGCCCGGTTTGAAATCTGTCTCGGGTCATCCGGCTCCCCGAGCCGGATTCTTGCCGCCGCCCCAGGCATGCCCCCGCTCCCGACCGGGATGACGAGTGGGCGCCGGGGTATCGGCTGGCGTCGTTGTCTGGCCACTGCCGGGCCGCGATCATCGTCACCCGGGGGCTCGGTCGCGCGCATTACGACAATGTGGCAAACAAAAGGGTTGGCATTATAGAGGAAAACCTCCATTTGGGTAAAATGGCCCGCAGCCCCCTTTACCCTGTTTTTTGTTGTTCTGGCGCAAAAAGGAGGGCAAAAGTGCGCCAACCTGCCGACAGGAACCATCATGAGCCTCTATTTGGGCCTGCCCCAGTGGTCACACCCGGCCTGGCCCGGCCAGTTGCTGGGGATGAATGCCAGGCCCGCCGAGCACCTCGCCGACTATGCCCGGGTGTTCAACTCCGTGGAGGGCAACACCACCTTCTACGCCTCGCCGACCCCGGAGACGGTGCAGCGCTGGGCCGATGCGGTCCCCGACCACTTTCGCTTCAGCTTCAAGTTTCCCAAGGAGATCAGCCACCAGAGCGATCTGGTGAGCGCGGACAAACAGGTGACGGCCTTCATCCGCCTGCTGGCCCCCCTGCATGACAAGCTGGGGCTGCTCAAGCTGCAACTGCCCGCCCGCTTCGGGCCAGAGGGGCTGGCCCGTCTGGATGCCTTCTTCGCGCGGCTGCCCCAGGATTTCACCTATGCCCTCGAGGTGCGCCACCCCGATTTCTTCGCCAAGGGGGAGGCGGAACGGGCCCTCAACCGGATGCTGATGGCGCGGGGCATCAATCGCATCATGCTCGACAGCCGCCCGCTCTTCTCGGTGCCCGCCACCACGGCCGCCATGATCGATGCCCAGGGCAAGAAACCCAGGTTGCCGGTCCATCTGCTGGCCACGGGGGGTGCCCCGGTGGTGCGCCTGATTGGTTTGCCTCAAATCGAGGACAATCACCCATTTTTGCCACCATGGTTGCCACATTGGAAACAATGGCTTCAGGAGGGCAAGGATCTCTACCTCTTTGTTCACACCGCCGACAATGCCCGGGCCCCCGAACTCGCACGGCAGATCAGCCGCCTGCTCGGCCAGGAGATGGCCCCCTGGCCGGGAGAAAACGATCGCGCCCGCCAGGGGGTGCTGCCCTTTTGAGCGGCCCCCTCCCCGCCCCTTCTCCATCCCCAAAAAAAGCCGCTTTTTTTGTGGTCCCACCGGGGTTGGCGTCAAGACAAACGCCCGCCTTTCCTCTACACTAGCGCCCCAAGTAAGGTCCCGGGCCTGGGTGCATGGCAATGCGTTGCCCACCCCAGCCCGGCACCCTGAGGGCCCGGACCATGGCCCGTTGCGAACAGGGGCAGCCCGAAGGATCCCGGAGCAAGCCACCCCGTTCGTCAACCGGTGACGACGCCATTTCGATGCCCGTCCACCCAAGATTCAATTGAATAAAACAGCCGCCCACCACACCGGCTGTCAGGTTGCGTCAGCATGCACGATCAGATTTTTGCCGCCCCCATTGCCCGTCTGGGAGACTTCTGCTTTGACGAGCAGGTCGTCGACGTCTTCCCCGACATGATCCAGCGCTCGGTGCCCGGTTACAGCAACATCATCTCCGCCATCGGCATGATGGCCGCCCGCTACGCCCAGCCCCAGAGCCGCCTCTACGATCTCGGCTGCTCCCTCGGCGCCGCGACCCAGGCCATGCGCCGCCACGTCACCCAGCCCGGCTGCCAGATCACGGCGGTGGATCTCTCCCACCCCATGATCGAGCGGGCCCGCGCTCACCTCTCGGGCTTCAAGTCCGAGGTGCCGGTGGAGCTGGTGGAGGCGGACATCTGCGACATCCCCATCGAGAACGCCTCCGTGGTGGTGCTCAACTTCACCCTGCAGTTCGTCGCCCCCGAGAAGCGGGCCGCCCTCATCGCGCGCATCTTTGACGGCCTGCGCCCCGGCGGCATCCTCATCCTGAGCGAGAAGTTCCGCTTCGATGACGAGCAGGTCAACGAGCTGCTCATCGACTTGCACCTCGACTTCAAGCGGGCCAACGGCTACAGCGAGCTGGAAATCAGCCAGAAGCGCACCGCCCTTGAGAACGTGATGCGCACCGACACCCTGGCGGTTCATCAGGCGCGCCTGCGGGACGCCGGCTTCACCCACCTGGACCTCTGGTTCCAGTGCTTCAACTTCGGCTCCATGATTGCCATCAAAGCCAGCGACACCAACTAAGCCATGATCGATTTCGCCCATTTTTATCAACTGATCGCCAAGAACCGGTTGAGCCACTGGCTGCACACCCTGCCCGCCCAGCTGCACGCCTGGCAGCACGACAACCTGCACGGGGATCTGCCGCGCTGGAACCGCGCCCTCGCCAAGCTGCCCGTCGTGGCCCCCGACCGGATCGAGCTCAAAGAGCGGGTCGCCATCGGCGGCCCCGATAGCCTGGGAGAGGGTGAGCGCAAGAAGACCGAGAGCCTGTTGCGCCAGCTCATGCCCTGGCGCAAGGGCCCCTTCCATGTGCACGGCATCCACATCGACACCGAGTGGCGCTCCGACTGGAAGTGGGATCGGGTGCTGCCCCACATCAGCCCGCTCCAGGGCCGCTACGTGCTGGACGTGGGCTGCGGCAGCGGCTACCACCTCTGGCGCATGGTGGGGGAAGGGGCGAAACTGGCGGTCGGCATCGACCCGAGCCCGCTGTTCCTCTGCCAGTTCGAAGCCATTCGCCACTTCGCAGGCAACGACCAGCGCGCCCACCTGCTGCCCCTCGGTATCCAGGAGCTGCCGGCGCTGCGGGCCTTTGACACCGTCTTCTCCATGGGAGTGCTCTATCATCGCAAGTCTCCCATCGAGCACATCGAGCAGTTGCGCAACCAGCTCAAAGACGATGGGGAGCTGGTGCTCGAGACCCTGGTGGTGGACGGCGACGAAAACCAGGTGCTGATGCCCTCCGATCGCTACGGCAAGATGCGCAACGTCTGGTTCCTCCCCTCGAGCGCGGCCCTCACACGCTGGGTCGAGCGCTGCGGGTTCACCGATGTGCGCATCGTCGACGAGAATATGACCAGCACCGACGAACAGCGTCGTACCGACTGGATGATTAACGAGTCCCTGAGTGACTATCTGGATCCACACAATCCTGCGCTCACGGTCGAAGGATACCCGGCACCCAAACGTGCCGTACTGATCGCCAGAAAGGCCAAAGACTAGCCGATGGCGGCTGTGGAAGTTACACTGACCCAATTCCAGGAAGCACAGTTAAATGAATGACATGAAAAGCAAATTAAAAGGAATGACCCTGCTCTCCCTGCTCAGTCTCGGCGGGTGTGTCAGTATGGAAAAAGCCCCCCCGGCCCCGACCCTGACGCTGGCCGAGCTGCGCAACGAGATCTCGTTGAGCGAGCAACGTCTGCAAACATCCATGGAACAGCAACAGAAGCAGTATGTGCAGCAACAGCACCTGCTGGTTCAGCTCAACACCGATGTCACCAACATGAAAGAGTCCGTGAAGAAAGTCGACAGCAAGCTGGCTACCCTGCCTCCCGAGCCGCCCAAGGCCATGCCCATTCCCACCGAGAAGTGCCCGGCGCCGAGCCAGGGCCACACCGTCGATGGCAAGCTGCTGGTGGGTGAAGCGGAGTGGATCTGGGTTGACGCCGCCAACGACGCCTTCCAGGCCCGGGTCGACACCGGCGCCACCACCTCCTCCATCAGCGCCCAGGAGATCACCATCTTCGAGCGCAACGGCAAGAACTGGGTGCGCTTCTTCCTGAGCCACCAGGAGATGGACGACAAGATCCAGATTGAAGCGCCCCTGGTGCGTCACGTGCGGGTCCGTCAGGCTTCCGCCGACGATCTCGACCGTCGCCCCGTGGTTCGCCTCGCCGTGCGCATCGGCGACATGACCGAGAAGGCCGAATTTACCCTGAAGGACCGCAGCGACATGACCTTCCCCGTGCTGCTGGGCCGTGAATTCCTCAAAGACATCGCCGTGGTCGACGTGGCCCGCGAATATATCCAACCCAAACCCAAGCTCAAGGATGTGAAATAATCCATGGTTTCCCGTAAGCCGTTCTATCTGCTGGTCGCCCTGCTCTACATCGTCGGCCTGGGGATGACCTTCTATCATCACATCGCGCTGGACGTCCCGCTCACGCCGGGTGAAAAGCGCCAGATCTGGTCCATCGAAGCCAAGCTCGAGTTCGAGGCCACCGGCGAGCCGGTGATCGCCTCCCTGGCCATTCCGGGCACCCAGCCTGGCTTCACCCTGATGAACGAGAACGCCGCGAGCCCGGGCTATGGCCTGTCGTTCGTGGAAAAAGACGGGGATGCCCGCGCCGAGTGGTCCATCCGCACCGCCTCCGGCCGTCAGGAGCTCTACTACCGGGTCGACATGATGGCCGATGCCCATGCCAAGCCCGCCGCCAACCCGCAGCCGCCCGCCATCGAGAAGCAGATCGAGAGCGAGCCCTACGCCACGGCCATGAAGCAGATCCTGGAGCGCGCCCAGGAGCGCTCCGCCGACGGTTACACCCTGACCCGCGAGATCATCAAGGAGATCGAGAAGCAGGAACAGAACGCCGAGCTGCTCAAGTCCCACAAGAGCCGCGCCAATCTGATTGCCGAGCTGCTCAACAACGCGGACGTCCCGGCCCGGGTGGTTCACGCCCTCAGCCTGGAAGATGGCCGTCGCCGTCAGGAGCTGGTGGATTACCTGCAGGTCTTCAACAGCCCGACCGACTACAAGCTGTTCAACCCGCAAAGCGGTGAACAGGGTCAACCGGCCAACCTGCTGCTGTGGGAGTACAACTCCGGCGCCCTCCTGGACGTCACCGGCGGTCACAACTCCCGCGTCACCTTCTCGATGATCGAGCAGGAGCAACCGGTCAACGTGGCCCTGGCCCAGAAGTTCGAAAAATCCGAGATGATGAACTTCTCCATCCACAGCCTGCCCCTGGAAGAGCAAGCCCTGTTCAAGGGTCTGCTGCTCATCCCCATCGGCGTGCTCATGGTGGTGTTCCTGCGGGTCATCGTGGGGATCAAGACCTCCGGCACCTTCATGCCGGTGCTGATCGCGGTCGCCTTCATCCAGACCTCGCTGGTCACCGGCCTCATCGGCTTCCTGCTGATCGTCGGCACCGGCCTGGTGATCCGCTCCTACCTCTCGAGGCTGAACCTGCTGCTGGTCGCCCGAATATCGGCGATCATCATCATGGTGATCTCGATGATCGGCATCTTCTCGGCGTTCGCCTTCAAGCTGGGGCTGACCGACGGCATGAAGATCACCTTCTTCCCGATGATCATCCTCTCCTGGACCATCGAACGCATGTCCATCCTGTGGGAAGAAGAGGGTCCCAAAGAGGTGTTCCGCCAGGGCGGCGGCTCCCTGCTGGTGGCGGTCATCGCCTACCTGGCCATGGACAACGAGCTCATTCGTCACCTCACCTTCAACTTCCTGGGCCTGCAGCTGGTGCTGATGGCGACCGTGCTGTTGATGGGTAACTACACCGGCTACAAGCTGAGCGAGCTCAAGCGCTTCAAGCCGCTGGTGGACGAGATGAAGTCTGGTGCCACCCCGGGTAAGGACAAGTAACAGATGTGGTTCTGGCAGAAATACACCAGTCCGTGGAGCCTGTCCCAGGCTGGCATCCTCGGCATGAACAAGCGCAACCACTCCTACATCAGCCGCTACAACCCGCGCCGCCTCTATCCGCTGGTGGATGACAAGCTCAAGACCAAGCGCATCGCGCTGGATGCGGGGGTGACGGTGCCTGAACTCATCGGCACCATCCGCGAGCAGCACGACGTGACTCGCATCACCGCGCTGGTGAAGGACTGGCCGGGCTTCTGCATCAAGCCGGCCCGCGGCTCCGGCGGCAAGGGGATCCTGGTGATCCTGCGCCAGGAGGACGGCCTCTTCTACAAGCCCAACGGCAGCGCCGCCAACGGCCAGGATCTGGAGCGCCATGTCTCCAACATCCTGGCGGGGCTCTATTCCCTCGGCGGCAAGCCCGACGTGGCGCTGGTGGAAGGGCTCATCAACTTCGACGACGTGTTCGACGGCTACTCCTTCGAAGGGGTCCCCGATGCCCGGGTGATCATCTTCAAGGGGTTCCCGGTGATGGCCATGATGCGCCTCTCCACCTCGGCTTCCGATGGCAAGGCGAACCTGCACCAGGGCGCCGTGGGGGTGGGCCTGTGCCTGCGCACCGGCCGCGCCCTGCGGGCGGTGCAGTTTGGCAACCCGCTGCGCCACCACCCGGACACCGGCCTGGATCTCTACGATCTGAAGGTGCCCCACTGGGACACCCTGCTCAACCTGGCGGCCTCCTGCTACGAGATGTCCGGTCTTGGCTACATCGGGACCGACATGGTGCTGGACAAGTTCCGCGGCCCCATGCTGCTGGAGCTCAACGCCCGTCCGGGCCTCGCCATCCAGATCGCCAACGGTCGCGGCCTGGTGCCCAACCTCAAGACCATCGAGAAGTTGGGTCAGGTCAAGATGAACGTGGAGCAGCGGGTCAACTTCGCCAAGGATCACTTCGGTATCTTCGACGAATAGTCCGCCCCCCCTTCTGCAAAAACGCGCCCACAGGCGCGTTTTTTTTATGGCCGCTCCTGCTCGCAGGGCGCCCCGCCCGAAGGCCGATCCCCGTCACATCCCATGGCGGCGCCCCTTCAATGACGCGGTACAAGGGGATAAGCTCCTGACCGATGAGGGGTGGCCTGCCCATCGGAGCAGGCCACCCCATGTGCGTGAGGCAGTGCGCCTGCCAGGGGGCACCGATTTGTCGGCGACAACGGGGCTTCTCGATGGTAGATTAATCAAATCAAATAGATAGCATCGATCGGGTTTCTCCTATGCAACGTTGGCCCAGCCTGAAGCAGCTCCAGTATCTGGTCGCTCTGGACGAGCACAAGAATTTCAACCGCGCCGCCAAGGCCTGCCATGTCAGCCAGTCGACCCTGAGTACCGGGATCCAGACCCTGGAGGACATGATGAACCTGCAACTGGTGGAGCGGGATCACAAGAGCTTCATCATGACGCCGGTCGGCATGGAAATCGTGGCGCGGGCGCGCAACCTGCTCTCCGACGCCCGGGATCTGATGGAGCTGGGACAGCAGCAGGGGGGCGTCATGCACGGCACGGTGCGCCTGGGCTGCATCCCCACCATCGCCCCCTTCCTGCTGAGCAAGCTGCTGCAGGTGTGCGGCAAGGCCTATCCGGATCTGGAGCTGCTGCTGCGGGAAGACACCACCACCAATCTGCTCAAGCAGCTGGAGCAGGGGCAGCTCGATCTGCTGATCCTGGCGCTGCCGGTGGAGATCGGCGGCTTCCACAGCAAGACCGTCGGCCAGGATCCCTTCCACATGGTGATGCCCTCCCACATGGCGGCGGGCCTGCACATGCCGTTCGACTACAAGGAGCTGCCCAACCAGAGCATCTTCCTGCTGGAGCGGGAGCACTGCCTGACGGAGCACGCGGTGAGCGCCTGCCGGCTGCGGGACAAGAGCAAGATCAACCCGTTCGCCGCCACCAGTCTGCACACCCTGGTGCAGATGGTGGGGGCCGGTCTTGGCACCACCTTCCTGCCCCAGATGGCCATAGATGCGGGCATCCTCGACAACACGGACCTGGTGGCCATTCCCCTGCCCGGTGAGAAACCCTATCGGGAGATAGGCCTGGTGTGGCGCCCCAGCACCACCCGGGTGCAGACCTTCTACAAGATTGCCGAGCTGCTGACGCCGCTCATTACCCCCAAACCGGCGGGGTGATCCGGTGGCTGCCCCCACAGGCGACCACTCCTCAATGCCGTTGTCATTCAGGTTCCAGGCAGGATCATCGTCTATGATGAACCCCGTGCCCTATCAAGGAGTTGAGATGTTTCGCACCTTGCTGCTGCCCCTGCTGGCCCTGCTTCTCGCCGCCTGCTCCAGCACGCCGGAGCCTCCCCCTCCCGTGCGCCAGAGCGGCGCATTCGACAACTTTTATCAGCAGTGGCGCGGCGTGCCCTATCGCATGGGCGGTACCAGCCGCGCCGGTCTCGACTGCTCCGCCTTCACCCAGCTCGCCTACAGCCAGGTGCTGGGCTTCACCCTGCCCCGCACCACGGAATCCCAGGCGAGCCTCGGCCGCCCGGTGGACAGATACCGTCTCCAGCACGGGGATCTGGTCTTCTTCAAGACCGGCTGGCAGCAGTACCACGTCGGGGTCTACACCGGGGCAGGTGAGTTCATCCACGCCTCCACCAGCAAGGGCGTGATCCGCTCGCGCCTCGACAACGTCTACTGGAACAGCCGCTACTGGCAGGCCCGCAGGCTGGTCCAGTAGGCGCGACCCCAAACATGAAAAGGCCCCGAGGGGCCTTTTCATGTTGTTGCCTGGTCAGTGCTTGCGGTGCCAGCGGGGCGAGGTGGCGCGCTCTCCCCAGGGGGTCATGCAGGGCAGCAGGGCCCCCTCGATGACGCCCTCATGGCTCGCCAGCGCCAGGGCAATCTTCTCGTGGAGCAGGCGCAGCAGGTTCTTCTCCTGGCCCGCCAGGGAGTGGCCCGCGGCGAAATACTCCTGCTGATGTTGCAGCGCCAGCTTCTGGGCAAACTCATAGGTATTGAAACTGTCCGGCATGCGCGCGATCACGTCATCCAGCCGGGCCAGCAGGCTATGCAATTCCCTGGTCATGTGCGGTTCTCCCTCCGAGTTGGTGACTCACAATTACCCCTTATTAGATATAAGACCAATCCGGATGCCTCAAAAATGGGAGCCCGGACACAGTTCCGGACAACGCTGCCCACTGGCAGCCACCCTCTGCCCTCGCCCGGTTTACAAGTCGGCAACGAATCGCTAGATTTGGACCGACTAATCAGTCGGTCACTTTTCGTGCGGAGCATGCCATGGACACCACCGTCACCCCCGCCTCACCGGACAAGTTCTCCCTCTCCGAGCAACTGCATCGGCTCAGGCAGGCCAGCCAGGCCACCCCCATGCCGGATCTGGCGTCCCGCCTCGCCAGACTTGATGCCCTCAAGCAGGGGCTGCTGCGCCACAAGCAGGCACTGTGTCAGGCCCTGGCCCGGGACTACGGCCAGCGCAGCGATTACGACAGCCTGATCGCCGATGTGCTCCCCTGCGTCATGCAGATCAACTACACCCTGAAACGGCTCAAGGGGTGGATGAAACCGGAGCGCCGTCATTCCGGCCTGCTGCTGGCCCCCGCCAGGGTCGAGGTGCACTATCAGCCCCTCGGCGTGGTCGGCATCATGGTGCCCTGGAATTTCCCGGTGATGCTGAGCCTCGGGCCCCTCATCGGCGCCCTCGCCGCCGGCAACCGCGCCATGATCAAGCTCTCCGAGTTCACCCCTAACACCAACGCCGTGCTGCGCACCCTGCTCGATGAGGCCCTCGGCGGTGACGAGGTGGTGGTCATCGAGGGGGATGCGGGGATCGCGGCCGCTTTCAGCGCCCTCCCCTTCGACCATCTCATCTTCACCGGCTCCACGGCGGTGGGTCGGCTGGTGATGGCCGCGGCCGCCCCCCAGCTCACCCCCCTCACCCTGGAGCTCGGCGGCAAGAGCCCCTGTCTCATCGCCCCCGACATGCCCCTGGCCCTGGCGGTGGAGCGGATGATCTTCGGCAAGAGCCTCAACGCCGGCCAGATCTGCGTGGCCCCCGACTACGTGCTGCTGCCGAGGGGGCAGGAGCAGGCCTTCATCGAGGCCTATCAGGCCCATTTTCGCCGCCTCTACCCCCAGGGGATCGAGAGCCCGGATTATGGCGCCATCATCAACGCCCCCCAGTACGAGCGGCTCACCGCCTGGCTGGAGGAGGCGAGGCAGGCCGGCGCCCAGCTCCACCCCTGCGTCACGCCCGCCCGGGATGACGCCACCCGCAAGCTGGTGCCCCACCTGCTGACCGAGGTGCCCGGCCACTGCCAGGTGATGCAGCAGGAGATCTTCGGCCCCCTGCTGCCCCTGGTGCCCTATGACGACATCGAGGAGGCCCTGGCCTATGTAGCGGCCCGGCCGCGCCCCCTGGCGCTCTATCTGATGAGCCTGGACGAGACGCTGCAGCGCCGCCTCATCCGGGAGACCCACGCCGGGGGCATGGCCATCAACGAGAGTCTGTTCCAGGTGGCGGCGGACGATGCCCCCTTCGGCGGCATCGGTCCCTCCGGCATGGGCCACTATCACGGCCGCGAGGGGTTTCTCACCTTCTCCAAGGCCAAGACCGTGCTGCGCCGTGGGCGCTTCAGCACAGGCTCCCTCATTCACCCCCCCTATCGGCGCTGGTACCAGCGGCTGATGATGGCCCTGTTCCTGCGCTAGGAGGCGAGATGCGAGAGACCATGACCGACAAACGCCGCCAGATCCTGGATGCCGCCCTGGCCCTGTGCGCGGAGGATGGCCTGCAGGGCGCCGCCACCGCCCGCATCGCCAAGGCGGCCGGGGTGGCCAATGGCACCCTGTTTCATCACTTTCCCAGCAAGGAGGTGCTGATCCAGAGCCTCTACCAGGACATCAAACTGCGCCTTGGCGCCGCCATCACCGAGGCCGATGCTGCCCTGCCGCTCCAGGAGCAGGCCCGCCACTACTGGCACCAGGCCATGGGCTGGATGCAGGCCCACCCCCGTGAGCTCAGGTTCGTGCTGGGCTTTTTCCACTCCCCCCTGCTGGCCCGGCCCCTGCGCAGCCAGATCCTGGCGGAGACCTTGCATTTTCTGCCGAGCCTGCTCGCCCGGGGCCAGGCCAGTGGCGAGCTGATGTCGGCCCCGCCGGCCCTGATGCTGGAGGTGTGCCAGGGCCAGTTTCTGGCCTGCGCCTCCCTCTTTGTCGATCAGCCTGAACTGGGAGAAGACCCCCACTGGCAGGAGAGCGCCTTCACCCTCTTCTGGTCCGCCATCAGCGGAGGTTCCCATGCGCCCTGACGCCCTGCTTGCCACCGGCAGACGCCTCTGGATTGGCAGCCTGCTCTGGATCATCGGCCGCACTCTGTGCCGCGCCGCCCGGGTCGACGAGGCGGTGCGCCGCGAGCTTGCCCCCCTGCCGGACGGCCTCACCATCAGGCTGGAGGTAAACGGCATGACCCGGGGGCTGAGTCTCTACAAGTTCGCGGGGCGCTGGCACTGCGGTGAGGAGGCTGGCAAGGCGCACTCGACCTGTGCCCATGACGGCCCCCCCCCCCTGCGGGTGCGCTTCAAGCACCCCGCCGTCGCCTTTCGCGCCCTCAGCTTTCGCCTCGGCATCAACCAGGCTTTTTGCGAAAACCGGCTGCTGGTGGAGGGGGATCTCGACGCGGCCATGCACCTGGTTCGGGCGCTTGAGCAGTTGCAGAGCCTGATCCTGCCCGCCTTCATCGCGCGGCCCCTGCTTCGCCACTACCCGGACCCGCATCGCAAGCTCGCGCGGGCCTGCCACATCTATCTGGGTCTGCTGACCGGTTGAACACGAGGAGAACGGGATGAGCCGTTATTACGATTTTTTCTGTCCGGTCAAGCTGATGGCGGGGGAGCAGGCACTGGAGCTGTTGCCGGATGCCCTGAGGGGATTGGGGGCTGGCCGCCCGCTGCTGCTCACCGACAAGGGGGTCAGCGGCAGCGGGCTCGCCACCCTGCTGGCCGATGTGATGGCCGAAGGGGCCTTGCCGGTCGCCGCCATCTGGGACGAGATCCCGGCGGACTCCTCCACCGCCGTGGTGGAGCGGATCGCCCGCCACTACCGGGAGCTGGGCTGTGACAGCCTGCTCGCCCTTGGCGGCGGCTCCGTCATCGACACCGCCAAGGCGGTGAACATACTGGCGACCCTGGGGGGCGAGCGGCTGCTCGACTATGCCGGAGCGGATTGCCTGACCCGTCCCCTCAACCCCTTGGCGGTGGTCCCCACCACGGCGGGGACCGGCTCCGAAGTGACCCTGGTGGCGGTGATCAAGGACGAAGGGAGCGGGCGCAAGGTGCCCTTCACCTCCCCCTTCCTGCTGCCCCGGCTGGCGGTGCTGGATCCCCGCTTCACCCTGGGGCTGCCGCTGCCCATCACCGCCGCCACCGCCATGGATGCCATGACCCACGCCATCGAGGCCTTCATCGGCAACGGCAAGAACCCGGTCAGTGACGCCCTGGCCCTGATGGCGGTGGAGAAGATTGCCACCGCCCTGCCCAGGGTGCTGGTCCACCCGACGGACAAGGGCCTGCGGCTGCAACTGGCAGAGGGCTCCACCCTGGCGGGCATGGCGTTTTCCAACTCCATGGTGGGGCTGGTGCACGCCCTCGGCCACAGTCTGGGGGCGCGCTGCCACCTGCCCCATGGCCTCTGTATGAACCTCTTCCTGCCCACCGTGCTCGACTACAACAGGCCCGACATCGACCCCGAGCTCGCCCGCCTGCTGCTGCCCCTGGTGGGGCCGGAGCGCTTTGCCGCGACCCCGGCCGAGGGGAGACCCCAGGCCACCATCGAGGCGTTGCAGGCACTGCGCGATACCCTGTGGCAGACGGTCAAGCTGCCACGCACCCTGCGGGAGGCGGGCCTCACCGACAAGGCGCTGCTGCCCGGGATCCGGGATCTCGCCATCAACGATGGCGCCCTGCTCTACAACCGCAAGGATGCGGACAGGGACCAGCTGCTGGTCCTGCTGGAGCGGGCCTGGGAGTAGCGGGCCCCTTGCCCATCAGACATCGGGGGTGAAGACCCCGGTGGAGAGGTAGCGATCCCCCCGATCGCAGATGATCGCCACCACCACCCCCTGCCCGATCTCTGCCGCCACCCGCAAGGCCCCGGCCACGGCGCCACCCGAGCTGACACCGCAGCAGATCCCCTCCTCCCGCGCCAGGCGGCGCATCATGACGAGGGACTCTTCCAGTGTCACATCCAGCACCCCATCAACCCGCGCAGGCTCGAAGATGGCGGGCCGGTAGGCCTCGGGCCAGCGGCGAATGCCGGGGATCTGGCTCCCCTCGGCCGGTTGCAGGCCGATCACCGCCACCGCCGGGTTCTGCTCCTTGAGGTAGCGGGAGACCCCCATGATGGTGCCCGTGGTGCCCATGGCCGAGACGAAGTGAGTGACAGCCCCGCCGCTCTGGCGCCAGATCTCGGGGCCGGTGGAGCGGTAGTGGGCATCCGGGTTGGCGGGGTTGTTGAACTGATCGAGCACCAGCCCCTCCCCCCGCGCCTGCATGGCCAGGGCGAGGTCTCGCGCCGCTTCCATGCCCTCTTCCACCAGCACCAGCTCGGCGCCGTAGGCCTGCATGGCGTCGCGCCGCTCCTGGCTCATGTTGCTCGGCATGATGAGTCGCATCCGGTAACCCCGGGACGCCGCCACCATGGCCAGCGCGATGCCGGTATTGCCGGAGGTGGCCTCGATGAGCCGGGCTCCTGGCGCTAAGTGACCACTCGCCTCTGCCTGCCTGATGAGGTTCAGCGCCGCCCTGTCCTTGACGGAGCCGGCGGGGTTGTTGCCCTCCAGCTTCACCAGCAGGGTGACGCCGGGGTGCGGATTGATGCGGCGCAGCGCCAGCAGCGGGGTGTTGCCTATCAGATCGTCCAGGGTGGCGAAGGCCATGACGGATCCATCCTCTCTCAATGTTCTATACCTTGCCTTGCGACCATTCGCAGGCCGGCCAGTGTAAGCGAGCCCGCCATGGGCGCAAAGAATGGCGTTGGCAAACCCTGTCCGCCATGTTCTGATCTTCCCATTCACCCAGAGAGGACTCCCGATGAGCGACATCCTTCACCAGGCCGATCAGCAGCAGTTTGTCTGCACCGTGGACGGCAAGCTCTCCCGCCTTGCCTATCGCCGGCTGGACGCCACCACGGTGGACGCCTACAGCACCCAGGTTCCCCCCGAGCTGCGCGGACAGGGGATTGCCGACAAGCTGGCCCGCCGCTTCTACGACTGGACCCTCTCTGAGGGGCTCACCATAGTGCCGAGCTGCAGCTACATCGACGTCTGGTTGCGCCGCAATGCCGGTTGAAGCCGGGGCGCTGCGGGAGGCGCACTTGCGGGCCTGCACCGAGGCCCTGCTGCGGGCTGATCACCCGCGCATGGATTGCCTCCGGGCTGCGCGGGAGCTGGCCCTGCCCGACTGGGCCCTGGGGGCGGGGTTTGTGCGCAGCCTCATCTGGGATCACCTCCATCACAAGGCCGAACCCACCCCGCTCAACGACATCGATCTTATCTATCTGGACAGCGCTGATCCGACTGGATTGAAGGAGGCCGATCACGAAGCCTGGCTCGCCGCCAGGATGCCGGGCCAGTTGTGGGAGGTGCGCAACCAGGCCCGCATGCATCTGCGCCAGCAGGTGCCTCCTTTTGCCAGCTCCCTCTCGGCCCTCAGCCACTGGGTGGAGATACCCACCTGCATCGGGGTCCGCCTGCTGGCAGATGATACGTTCGAGTGGCTGGCCCCCTACGGCTTTGCCCCCAACTGGTCCCTGGTGGTGAGCCCCAATCCGCGCTGTCGCCAGGAGAGCCGTATCTTTAGCGAACGGGTCAGGGCCAAGGGGTGGCAACGCATCTGGCCTGACCTTGTGGTGAACTGGCCATGAGCGGATTGCAAAGGGTCGACAACCTTGGGCACACTAAGAAAAAGATGTTTGTAACTCAATGGGTTAAATAATGCGCGACTTCTTCTCTCTCGAGCGCTGGCTGCCGGGGCTCGCCGCCTTGCTGCAATACCAGCGGGCCTGGCTGATGCCGGATCTTCGCGCTGGCCTCTCGGTCGCGGCCGTGGCCCTGCCCGTGGCCATCGCCTATTCGGAGCTCGCCGGGGTAGGCGCCATCGTCGGCCTCTACTCCTGCATCCTGCCCATGGTGGTGTACGCCCTCTTTGGCACCTCCCGTCAGCTCATCGTCGGTCCGGATGCCGCCACCTGCGCGGTGATCGCCGCCGTGGTAACGCCGCTCGCCGCCGGGGATCCCACCCGTCACTGGCAACTGGTGATGACCATGACCGCCATGACCGGCTTCTGGTGCCTCATCGCCAGCCGCTTCAAACTGGGGGTGCTGGCAGACTTTCTCTCCCGCCCCATCCTGATGGGGCTGCTCAACGGGGTGGCCATCACCATCATGGTGGGCCAGCTCTCCAAGATCTTCGGCTTCACCTTCAGCGAGCGCTACCTGATAGAGCGGATCCTGAACGGCACCAGCTACATTACCCAGACCCATCTGCCCACCCTGGCCATGAGCCTGACGGCCCTGCTCACCCTGCTGCTGGCCAAGCGCTACAGACCGGCTTGGCCCTCTTCCATGGTGGCCATGGTGGTGACGGCGGCCCTGGTGTGGCTGTTCAATCTCGGCCGCGTCGACATCGCCACCCTGGGGACCATCGGCTCGGGGCTGCCCGCCTTCCAGATGCCGGACTTTCCCCCCGGGCTTATCCGTGAGCTGGTGCTGCCCGCCCTCAACCTCGCCATGGTGAGCTTCGTCTCCATGATGCTCACCGCCCGCAGCTTCGCCGCCAAGAACGGCTACGAGATTGATGCGGACAAGGAGTTTAGGGCCCTCGGCATGGCGAACCTGGCGGCGGCCGCCTCCCAGGGGTTTGCCATCAGCGGGGCGGATTCGCGCACCGCGGTCAACGACGCCAACGGCGGCAAAAGCCAGCTGGTCTCCATCATCGCCGCCGCCGTCATCGCCCTGGTCACCTTCTACCTGACGGCGCCGCTGCAATACATTCCCACCGCCGCCCTCGGGGTGGTGCTGGTGATGGCCTCCCTGTCGCTGACAGATTTTCGCGGCCTCTGGGCACTGCGCGACTCGGACCGCGCCGCCTTCTGGCTCGCCCTGGTGACCTTTGTCAGCGTGCTCACCATGGGGGTCATTCCGGGCATCACCCTCGCGGTCCTGCTGGGGCTGTTCCAGTTCCTGCGCAACGTGATGCGCCCCACCGACCAGCTGCTCGGCATGGACGACGAGGGCGTGGTGCGCACCCTGGGAGACAACGAGCAGGCCAAGGCGATTCCCGGCATCCTGGTCTACCGCTTCAACTCCCCGCTCACCTACTTCAACGCCCCCTACTTCAAGCGGCGGGTGCTGGCACTGCTGGTGCAGGATCCCCACAATCCCAGGTGCCTGGTGGTGGATGCGGTGGCCTGCTTCACCCATCAGGACATCAGCGTCATGAGCATGGTGGGAGAGCTGCACAAGGAGCTCAAGCGGCGCGGCATCCACATGGTGATGGCCGGTCGGCACGGCCAGATGAGCCAGTGGTTCAAACAGGCGGGGATCCGGGTCGGCGAGGATGGCATCATCCTCTGCCCCGACATGTACCAGGCCCTGCGCATGACCCGCTGCTACCGGGAGCCGGTGTTCCGGGACGACGAGGGGGTGGAGAGCACCACGGATGCCCTGCTCACCCGCTGGCCGCACGATGACGACCTGCCCGACTCGGCGCGCCTCACCCGCCCCAGCGAGCAGGAGGCCGGCGCCACGCCGGTCTGAGAGACATCCCCTGGTCACAGGCCCCCTCCTCCTGCGACCAGGATTGCACCCCGCCCCCGCTTGGTGTTAAATGCCCCTCCAGTTGGCCCTGACGAGGGCCATCGCCAGCACCTGGATATCCCATGCAGACTCAATCCCACGCGGGCCCGGGCTCCCTCTTCGCCCTGACCTGGCCACTGTTCATCGATCTGGCCCTCCACTTTCTGACCGGGGCCCTCAACACCTTCATGGTGGGCCATGTCTCCTATCAGGGGGTGGCGGCCCTCGCGGTGGGCAACCAGGTCTTCGATCTCGCCATCACCCTGTTCAGCTTCGTCAGCATCGGCACCAGCGTGGTGATCACCCAGTATCTGGGGGCGGGAGACAAGGAAAAAGCCCGCGTCGTCATCCACACCGCCATCGGCTTCAACCTGCTGGTGGGACTGGTGGCCGCGGTCGGCGTCATGGCGGGGGCCGGCACTATGCTGGCGCTGATGAACCTGCCTGCCCACCTGATGAGCGACGGCAGCCTCTACCTGCAGATCATCGGGCTTTGCCTGCTGCCGGAGGCGGCGGCCCTCTGTCTGGCCGCCACCCTGCGTGCCCACGGCCACACCCGCCAGGCCATGTACGTGACCCTCATCGTCAACCTCATCACCTTCGTCGGCAACCTGCTGCTGCTCTACGGCTGGTTCGGCCTGCCCCAGCTCGGGGTCGCCGGGGTCGCCATCAGCACGGTGGCGGGGCGCATCGTCGGGGTGGTGCTGCTGGTGTGGCTGGTGGCGCGCAAGACCGGCATCCGGCTGCGTCTGCCCGAGATCGTCCGCCCAAGCCGCGCCATGCTGGACAAGGTACTGCACATCGGTCTGCCGGCGGCGGGGGAGAACCTCTCCTGGATGCTGCAGTTCATGGTGGTGACCGCCTTCGTCGGCCTGCTCGGCGACAAGGCGCTGGCGACCCAGTCCTACTTCTTCCAGATCTGCCTGTTCATCCTGTTGTTCGGCCTCTCCATCGGCCTTGGCAACGAGATCATCATCGGCCACCTGGCGGGGGCCCGACGCTTCGATCAGGCCTATCGCCAACTGATGAAGAGCCTGAAACTCGGCCTCATCGTCACCGCCGCCATCGCCATCGCCGCCGCCCTCAACGGTCGCGCCATCATCAGCCTGTTCACCGACGACGCCGACATCATCACCCAGGTGGCGCAGCTCTTCCTCATCAGCCTCATCCTCGAACCCGGTCGCACCTTCAATCTGGTGGTGATCAACGCCCTGCGCGCCACCGGGGATGCCCGTTTCCCGCTCTACATGGCGCTCGTCTCCATGTGGGGCATTGCCGTTCCCCTGGCCTATTTCCTTGGTATCATGCAGGGCTATGGCCTGGTAGGCATCTGGCTGGCCCTCGCCTGCGACGAGTGGGTGCGCGGTCTGGCCATGTTCTGGCGCTGGCGCAGTCGTCGCTGGCAAAACAAAATTCTTGTCGAAACATAAGCGGAATCACCATGAAGAAAATCGGACTCTTGTTGACGGCCATCCTGCTCAGCCCGCTCGCCATGGCGCAAACCGCCCCGGCGACCCCCAAGGCGCAGGCTCCCCAGACCTGGTATGTGGCCCCCATCGTCATCGACGAGACCAGCGAAGCCCAGAAGGCCCTGACCAAGGAGTTCACGGCCCAGATGATCAAGACCATCAAGATCAACGAGTACCAGACCGGCAAGGCGGTGGGCAAGACCAAATCGCCCAAGTGGCTGATCCGCACCAAGCTGATGCCCGCAAGCCAAGAGCCCCTGGTCGGCAAGAAGCACCCGCAGGGCCTCACCTACGGCAAGGGCATCCCCACCCAGGAGATCGTCGGCGAGCTCATCATGAACGGCACCCTGGTGGCCCACATCGGTCAGGGCTGGCGCGAACCCATCGTCCCGGGCACACCGGTGGCGGAGAAGATCTCCATCGCCAACTACCAGTACGCCATCGGCAACGAGGCCAAGGCGCCGGATCTGGAAGAGCTGGCGGCGCAGATCGGTTTCGAGGCAGGCAAGGTGATTGCCAGAGACGGCAAGCCCCTGCCCGAGAAGAAAAAGAAAAAAGAGTAAACGGCTCACCCGTTTCCAGTCAGGGGCCTCGCGCCCCTTTCTGTTGCCCGCCCCGTTGCAGACCCCCTCTCCCGAATGTGAAGCGGATCCCGCTTCTTTCCTCTGCTGCCCCTGGGTCAGCAGGCAATCATCATGTAATTCAAACAGTTAAAAATCACCCTTCCCATGCAGCAATTCCGTGGCCCCGAATTGGATCGGGATCACGTTTCTCCCCGGCAGTAAGGGGTACTTTGGTCTTGCAGGCACAATCAAACGACAACAAGGAGGCTTCATTACATGTTTCCGGAGTACAGAGATCTCATCTCGAAACTGAAGAGCAGTGATGTCCATTTCCAGAAGAAGTTTGACTTGCACAACGACCTGGATGCGGAGATCAGGAAGCTGGAGAAACACCACGCCAGCGACTACAGCTCCGAGGTGAAGGATCTGAAAAAACAGAAACTTAAACTGAAAGAGGAGATATACGACATCCTCAAACAACATCCACACTAGACGCCTCGACGAATACCTGGATAAGCAACTTATCCTGCCAGCCCGGCCCGACGCCGGGCTTTTTGTTGGCTGCTCACGAGGCGCGGCAACGGCCACTTCCCTTGGCACCGGAAAACGAAGCGGGCCAATGGCCCGCTTTGTCATACCTGTTTCACCCCATGATCACACCGGCGGATGGAACTGGCTGGCTTCGCGGGTGGCCATCTCCTCGTAGGTGGCCCACTTCTGCCACGCCACTTGTTGCGCCACCTGCATCAGCCGCTCGGCCTCCTGTGGATGGCTCTGGGCCAGCACCCGATAACGGGTCTCCTGCTGCCGATATTCGGCAAGGGGGATGGAGGGGCGCAGGCTGTCGAGGCTGAAGGGGTTCTGCCCGGCGCTGCGCAGTACCGGGTTGTAGCGCATCAGCGGCCAGTGGCCCGAATCGACCGCACGCTTCTGTTGGGCCAATCCCTGCTCCATGTCGATGCCGTGGGCGATGCAGTGGCTGTAGGCGATGATCAGCGACGGGCCCGGATAGGCTTCCGCTTCCCGCAAGGCCTGTAGCGCCTGCTGCGGGTTGGCACCAAAGGCGATGCGGGCAACATAGACGTTGCCGTAGGAGATGGCCTGCAACGCCACATCCTTCTTGGCCAGCGTCTTGCCTCCCGCCGCGAACTTGGCGACAGCGCCGAGCGGGGTCGATTTCGACATCTGACCGCCGGTGTTGGAGTAGACCTCGGTATCCATCACCAGCACGTTCACATCGCGCCCAGAGGCGAGCACATGGTCGAGCCCCGATGAGCCGATGTCATAGGCCCAGCCATCGCCGCCGATGATCCAGACCGCACGGCGCACCAGCTGATCGATGAGTGACAGCAGCTCGCGGGCCTTGCCGGATTTCACCTCTTCCAGCCGCTCCCGCACTTGCGCGACCCGGGTGCGCTGGGCGCGGATCTCCGACTCCAGCCGCTGCGGGGCGCTAATCAGGGTATCGACCAGCTCGGCGCCCAGCTCCCCCTTCATCGCTTCAAGGGCCGCCACCGCCTGACCGTGATGCTGATCGGCGGTGAGACGGAAGCCAAAGCCAAACTCGGCGTTGTCCTCAAACAGGGAGTTCGACCAGGCCGGCCCCTTCCCTTCGCCGTTCTTGGCCCACGGCGTAGTCGGCAGGTTGCCGCCGTAGATGGAGGAGCAACCGGTGGCGTTGGCCACCAACATGCGGTCGCCAAACAGCTGGGTCAGCAGCTTGAGATAGGGGGTCTCGCCACAGCCGGCGCAGGCACCGGAGAACTCGAACAGGGGTTCGAGGAACTGGGTGCCGCGCACCGTGGAGAAGTCCACCCGCTCGCGAGCAGGCCAGGGCAAACTCTCGAACCAGCGCAGCGCCTGTTTCTGGCCAGCAAGGTGCGGCGCCTTGTCCATCATGGCGATGGCGCGCTCGCCCTCGTGTTCCTCATCAGCCCCGGCCCGTACCGGACAAGCCTGCACACACTGGCCACAACCGGTGCAATCCTCCGGATAGAGCTGCAAGGTGTAGCGGCTGTCGGGGAAACCCCTGGCGGTGACGGGTACCGATTGGGCTGCCTCGGGGGCAGTCGCCAGCCAGTCCTGATGGTAGAACTTGGCCCGCAGCGCCGCGTGGGGGCAGACAAAGACGCAGTTGCCGCACTGGATGCAGATATCCGAATGCCAAATCGGGATCTCGCGGGCGATATCCCGCTTCTCGAAGCGGCTGGTGGCGGTGGGGTAAGTGCCGTCCACCGGCAGCATGGAGACCGGGATGCGATCGCCGCGCCCCGCCAGCATCTCGCCGGTGACACGCTGGACAAACTCGCTGCCGCCGGGAGCCAATGGCAGCGGATAGTCGCTGATCTGCTCCTCACCGGCGGGGATGGCCACCTGATGGAGATGAGCCAGAGTGTCGTCCACTGCCGCGAAGTTGCGCTCGACCACCTCGGGTCCCTTGCGGGCATAACTCTTCTCGATGCTCTCCTTGATCAGCGCAATCGCCTCATCCCGCGGCAAGATGCCAGCCAGCGCAAAGAAACAGGTCTGCATGATGGTGTTGATGCGATTGCCCATGCCGTTGCGCTCGGCCACCCGATCCCCATCGATGCAATAGAGCTGGATATTGAGGGCTCGAATGCGGGCGCGCAGCCGCTCGGGCAGCTGGTCCCACACTTTGTCCGCCTCATAGGGGGCATTGAGCAGCAGGGTCGCCCCTTCTGCGGCGTGCTCCAGCAGATCGACCGATTCGGCAAAGCCCCACTGGTGGCAGCCGATAAAGCTCGCCTGCTCGATAAGCCAGGGGGCGTCGATGGGCTCGGGGCCAAAGCGCAGGTGGGAGACGGTGCGCGAACCCGACTTCTTGGAGTCGTAGACGAAGTAGCCCTGGGCGTGGAACCCCTCCAGCTCGCCGATGATCTTGATGCTGTTCTTGTTGGCGCCGACGGTGCCATCGGCACCGAGACCGAAGAAGAGCGCCCGCACCCGGCTGGCGGGCTCCAGATCGCCGATGGGGTGCCAGGCCAGACTGAGGCCCGACACATCATCCACGATCCCTACGGTAAAGCGCGGGCGCGGCGCGTCGGAGGCCAGCTCCTCGAATACCGCCGCGCACATGGCGGGGGTGAACTCTTTGGAAGAGAGGCCGTAGCGACCGCCACTGAGCCAGGGCAGCCGCTTGATAAGGCCGCGCTGCAAGCCATCGATCAGCGCGCTCTGCACATCCAGCAGCAGCGGCTCGCCCCCTGCCCCCGGCTCCTTGGTGCGATCCAGCACCGCCATGCGGCGAACGCTCGCGGGCAGGGCATCGAGCAGCGCCTGCACCGGGAAGGGGCGATAGAGGCGCACCACCAAGACCCCGGTCTTGCGATCCTGCCGGTTGAGCCAATCCACCGTCGTGCGGGCGGTGGCCGCCCCCGAGCCCATCAGCACGATGACATCGGTGGCATCGGTTGCGCCGTGGTACTCCACCAGCCGGTAGTGGCGGCCGGTCAGCTCGCCGAGGCTCTCCATGCACTGCTGCACCCGCGCCGGCACCGCCTCGTAGAAGGGGTTGACGCTCTCGCGGGACTGGAAATAGGTGTCCGGGTTCTGGGCGGTGCCACGCATCACCGGATGATCCGGGTTGAGCGCCCGCGCACGGTGGGCGCGCACCCAGTCGTTGTCGATAAGGGCCCGGATCTCATCCCGATGCAGCGCGGTGATCTTGTTCACCTCGTGGGAGGTGCGAAAGCCGTCGAAGAAGTGGATAAAGGGCACCCGGCATTGCAGGGTGACGCTGTGGGCGACCAAAGCCAGGTCCTGCGCCTCCTGCACCGAGCCGGAGGCGAGCATGGCAAAGCCGGTGCTGCGCGCCGCCATCACGTCCTGATGGTCGCCAAAAATCGAGAGCCCCTGCGCCGCCAAGGATCGGGCCGCCACATGGAACACCGCCGAGGTCAATTCGCCTGCGATCTTGTACATGTTGGGCAGCATCAGCATCAGCCCCTGACTGGCGGTGAAGGTGGTGGCGAGCGCCCCCGCCTGCAGGGCGCCGTGCACCGTGCCAGCCGCTCCCCCTTCGCTCTGCATCTCCACCACCGTGGGGATGTTGCCCCAGAGGTTGGTCTGCCCCTGTGCCGCCCAGGCGTCGGCCAGTTCGGCCATGGTCGAGCTCGGGGTGATGGGATAGATGGCACACACTTCGCTCAGCTGGTACGCCACCCGGGCCGCGGCTTCGTTGCCGTCAACCATGATCAGTTCATGTTTCATTGGGACTCCTCCGGTTGGCGCAACTCGATGGCGTGGCAGGGGCACTGGTCATGGCAGGCACCACAGCCGGTGCAGCGTTCGGCATCCACCTGATACCCCAGACCCGGCCCCAGCTTGGCGATGGCCTGCTCTGGGCAGCTGCCATAGCAGCCGTCGCACTCGAAGCAGTTGCCGCAGGAGTAGCAGCGCGCCGCCTCGTAGCGGGCCGCCGTCTCGTCCAGTCCGCCGATGATCTCGCCAAAGTCATCCCGCGCCGAGGGAGGTTTGACCGGCTGGCTGCTGGCCGGGGCGTGGGTCTGGAACCAGAGCTGCAACTGCTCTGGCCCCACCAGCGGGTAAGAGAGCGGCTTGTGGTAATGGCGACCGCGCAGCCAGGCATCCATATGGCGTGCCGCCTTCTTGCCGTGGCCGGTGGCGATGGTGACGGTGCGCTCGGAGGGCACCATGTCGCCACCGGCAAACAGACCCGGCACATCCGTCATCAGGTTCTCGCCAACCTGCACTACTCCCTCCTTGTTGACCCGCACGCCGGGGATGCTCTCCAGCACCGAAAGGTCGACCTCCTGACCCAGCGCCAGAATGAGGGAGTCCGCTTCGAGGGTTTCAAACTGGCCGGTGGGCACCGGCTTACCCTCGGCATCCAGCGCCATCACCTCCACTTCGATATTGGTGCTATCGAGCTGGCGGATGGTGCGCAGCCAGTTGATCTTGATCCCCTCCTCCTCGGCCTCATCGGCTTCGAAGGCGTGGGCTGGCATATGGTCCCGGTCGCGGCGGTAGATGATCATCGCCTCCTCGACCCCGAGGCGACGAGCGGTACGGGCCGCATCCATGGCGGTGTTGCCGCCGCCGTAGATGGCCACCCGCCGTCCCAGTTTTGGCGGTGGCAGTCCTTTCTCTTCGGCCAGACTCGCCTGTTCTAGGAAGCTCACCGCATCGAGGATCTTGCCCGCCTCCCGGGCCGGAATATCGACCCGCTTTGCCAGATGGGCACCGATGGCCATGAAGACGGCGTCAAAGCCCCCCTCGTCACGCGCCTTGAGCACATCCTCCACCTTGTGGTTGAGGGTCAGCGTCACCCCGGCCGCGACGATGCGGGCCACCTCCCGATCCAGCACATCGCGAGGCAGGCGGTAGGCGGGAATGCCGAAACGCAGCATGCCGCCCGCCAGCGGCCCTGCCTCGCGGATCTCCACCTGATGGCCGAGCCGATTGAGGTGCCAGGCGCAGGAGAGGCCGGAGGGACCGGCACCAATGACCAGCACCTTCTTGCCGCTGGCAGGGGCAGGTGGCACAGGCAGCCAGCCCCGGGCCAGCGCCTCGTCGCCAAGGAAGCGCTCGATGGCGTGGATGGAGACGGCATCATCCACCTGGGCACGGTTGCAGGCCGTTTCGCAGGGGTGATAGCAGACCCGCCCGTGGACCGCAGGCAGGGGATTTTCTTCGATGAGGCGTTGCCAGGCCGCCTTAAAGCGGCCTGCTTCGGCCAGGGCGAGCCAGGCCTGGATGTTCTCGCCAGCCGGGCAGGCGTGGTTGCAAGGTGGCAGGGCCGGCCGCCAGACGGGCAGCCGGGTGCGGACCGGGCCTGTTCCCGTTTTCTGGGAGAGATCCGGCTGTGGGGTCATATCCAGTTGTTTGCTCATACATTGCTTTCTTCTTTTTGTGTGACAGGCCCCATCCGATGGCGCTTGATACCGTTTTGCCTGGGCAGACGGTGGCCGGAGAGGGAAGAAGCGAAAGCGTCAGAAACTGGAAGCTGGCCCGATGATGGGCCGTTTTTTGTACGACATGGTGGATCAGGATCAATAAATGTTGCGCTTTATGGGTCGCCCCCTTCACAACCGGATCCCCGTCACACCCCGCAGCCATTCGGGCCTGTCGCCCGAGCCCCCTCGCCGCCCTCGACATGGGCAGCAGGAGAAGATTGCCGCCCGGGGCAGGAATCGTTATCTTCCCCTCTTCACAGGAATCCCCACAGCACAAGGACCAGGACATGCCGACCCTCGCCAGCATACATCTCTACCCCATCAAATCGACGGCAGGCATGCCGCTGGAGCGCGCCCGGGTAACCCAGGAGGGACTTGCCGGGGATCGCCGCTACATGGTGGTCAAACCGGATGGCACCTTTATCACCGCCCGCACCCATCCCCAGTTGCAGCAGGTGGTGGCCACCCCCGTCGAGGGGGGGCTGCAACTGCGCTATCCGGGTCTGCCCCCCCTTGCCCTCATGGAGGCGGCGTTCAGTCGCGCCCCTCAGCACACCGGTGTCTGGGGGGATCGCTTTACCGCCCTGCACACCGGGCCCGACGCCGATGAGTGGCTGAGCCGGGTGGCGAGGGAGCCGGTGCGCCTGCTCTGGCTCGGGGAGGCATCCGATCGTTTTCGGGAGAAGACCGGCACCCGGGTGAGCTTTGCGGACGGCTACCCCTTGCTGCTCATCAGCCAGGCTTCCCTTGAGGATCTCAACCTGAGATCCGATGCCTTGCACCAGATGAGCCAGTTTCGTACCAACCTGGTGGCGAGCGGCACCCGCCCCTTCGAAGAAGATGGCTGGAAGCGGATCCGCATCGGCGAGGTGGAGTTTCGGGTGGACAAGCCGTGCAGCCGCTGCATCATGACCACGGTGGAGGCAGGCACGGAGCGCTTCAATGCCCTGAAAGAGCCGCTGGCCACCCTCACCCGCTACCGCCGTGGCGAAGATGGTGAGGTCTATTTCGGCCAGAATCTGGTGGCCCTGAACGAGGGGTGGATTGAGGCGGGCAGCGAGATCGAGGTGCTGGAGCGGGCCCGGGCGCCGGTCTACCCCAACGCGGCCCCGAAAAAGCGGGAGCTGGTGTGCGTCGCCCGGGAACCCCTGGCCCGGGATCTGGAAACCTTCTGGTTCGAGGCCGCCGACGGCGAGCCCCTGCCCGACTACCTGCCTGGCCAGCACCTGCCCATCAGCCTCGATATCAAAAACACACGGGTTCAACGCCGCTACACCCTGAGCTCCACGCCGGAGCGGCCCGAGCGTTACAGCATCAGCGTCAAGAAGCTGGCCGATGGCCACCTCTCCCCCTGGCTGCACCATGAGCTGCGCGTGGGCGATCACCTGCTGGCCGCCCCCCGGCCGGCGAGTTTCACTTAGGGTCCGAGCGCAGGCTGCTGCTGCTCTCGGCAGGATCCGGTGTCACCCCCATGCTCTCCATTGCCCGCACTCTGGCACTACGGGGAGAGCTCGGTGACGTCCACTTCATGCACCTGTGTCGCAGCGAGGCGGATATTCCTGCCGCCAGCGAGCTGCACGCCATGGCGCAGCAGGGAATGACCCTCACCCTGATCCTGAGCCAGCCTGACAAACACTGGCAGGGACTCAGCGGCCGTCTGAATGACGATCATCTGGGCCGGATCCGGGGTTTGCAGGAGCGGGAGGTGTTCATCTGCGGCCCCCACGGCTTTATGGCCGATTCAGCCAACCGGTTGAGCGCCCTCGGCGTACCGGCCGGGCGCATCCGCCAGGAGAGCTTTGGCGGGGCCCTGCTCTCGGTGGCCCGCCCCCATCAGGCGGTGCAACTGCGTATCGGCGAGCGGGAGTTTGCTGGCAACAACCAGGGCACCGTGCTGGATCAGGCCAACAAGCAGGGGGTAGAGCTGCCCTGGAGCTGCCGTGCCGGCATCTGCGGCAGTTGCAAGCAGACCCTGGTCTCGGGCGAGGTGGATCACCCCGATGCCCCCGCCATCAGCGCCGCCGAGCGTGCCGAGGGCAAGATCCTCACCTGCTGCGCCGTGCCCCTGACGGATCTGGTGATCAAATAGGGTGATCGGGGGGCAAAACCCCGTCCCCGGAATGCAAAACGGCTGCCCGAGGGCAGCCGTTTTCTTTAGATGACTGGCTATCAGCCACGCAGGGCGGCGATGCGCTGCTCGATGGGCGGGTGGCTCATGAACAGCTCGCTCATGGAGCGCTTGCCGTTGATGCCGAACGCCATCATGGAACCCTCCATCTGCGGCTCGGCACCGCGGGCAAGACGCTGGAGCGCGGCAATCATCTTGTCGCGGCCGGCCAGCTTGGCAGCACCGGCGTCGGCACGGAACTCGCGCTGACGGCTGAACCACATGACGATGATGGAGGCGAGCACGCCGAACACCATCTCCAGCACGAACACGGTGATCATGTAGGCGAAACCGCCGGTGCTGCAGCTCTCTTCCTCGTTGTTGGAGCTGAAGAAGTTGCTGATGACGCCGGCCACGATGCGGGCGAAGAACATCACGAAGGTGTTCACCACCCCCTGGATCAGGGTCAGGGTCACCATGTCGCCGTTGGCCACGTGGCTCACCTCGTGGGCCAGCACGGCTTCCGCCTCGTCGCGGCTCATGCTGTAGAGCAGACCGGAGGAGACGGCGACGAGGGAGTCGTCACGGCGGGCACCGGTGGCAAAGGCGTTCATCTCGGGGGAGTCGTAGATCCCCACTTCCGGCATCTTGATGCCAGCCTCACGGGCCTGACGGGCAACAGTGCTCACCAGCCAGTGCTCGGTCTCGTTGCGGGGCTGCTCGATGACCTGGACGCCATAGCTGCGCTTGGCCATCCACTTGGACATCAGCAAGGAGATAAAGGAACCCCCAAAACCGAACACGGCACAGAACACCAACAGACCGGAAATGCTGGACTTGTTGATCCCCAGAACCGAGAACAGGATATTGAGTACCACCCCCAGCACCAGCATGACGGCCAGGTTGGTCACCAGGAATAGCATAATTCGCTTCATATTGACTCCTTGTGAGATATGGATGCATGGTTCTGGGCGCCCCAGGGGCGACCGATGCCACACTTGCCCCAGATAATAGACAGACTCGATGAATGTTTGCTGAATGTCTGGCCTCAGAGCAAGGGCGACACATCGAGACAGTGGTGCAAATCCACCTCATTCACCGCGTCCACGAAGGGGAGCTCCCCCAGAAATGGGGCCGGCAACATGGCTTTCAAGGTGTCCAGGTTCTCCTCGTAGCGGCTCATGTGCGGATCCACCCGGTTGATGACCCAGCCCGCCAGGGTCAACCCCTGCTGGCGAATGGCGCTGACGGTGAGCAGGGCATGGTTGAGGCAGCCCAGCCTGGCCCCCACCACCAGGATCACCGGCAGCCGCTCCTGGGCGACCCACTCCGAGAGCAGACGCTGATGATCCAGCGGCAGGAACCAGCCCCCCGCCCCTTCGACAATGACGAGATCGGCCCCAGCTCCCTCAATCTCCCGCAAGCCGGCGGACAGCCCCTCGAAGGGGATGCTCACCCCCCGCTCACGGGCGGCGATATGGGGGGCGATGGGCGGCTCGAAGGCATAGGGATTGACCTGCTCGTAGGGCAGCGCAACCGTGGCCGCCTGCTGCAACAGCAAGGCATCCAGATTGCGAAGCCCCTCCGGGGTGCGGGTGCAGCCCGCCGACACCGGTTTGTACCCGGCGCAGCGAATGCCTCTGGCGGCAAGCGCCAGCAACAGGGTGCGGGCCACCAGGGTCTTGCCCACGTCGGTGTCCGTACCCGTGATGAAATAGGATGTCCCCATGATGATTCCTCGATGCAGTGCAGGGGCGCAGAGGCGCCCCGATATCCATGGTGAAAGGCAGGCGCGCGTCCTGCCGCTGAAGGGGTGGGTGCGCCGGGTCTTTTTGTGTCAGCGCCGCACCAGGCGCCCGAGGCAGACCTCGTAGCTGGCGGCCAGCAGGCCGTCCGGTTGACGGTGGCGCTCGTAGGCCTCCCCCAGTCGCACCAGGCGCTGGCGATGACCCAGGCCCGCAGACCGCTCGTCGTTGACCTGGCTCGCACCTATCCCCTTGAGGTCGCGCAGCAGTCCACTGAGCGCCGGGTAGGCGAGGGACCAGGTCAGCGGGCAGAGTGCCGGGGCCTCGAAGCCCCCGTCACGGGCCGCCTGCTGCAACTGGGGCAACGTCAGGAAGCGATTGACATGGTCACGACCATCCACGGCCCGCCAGGCCTCCCGCAGTTGCCACAGTGACCCCGAAAGCAGGGTCGAGAAGAAGACCTGGCCACCGGGTTTGAGCACCCGGTTGAGCTCGGCAAAGGCCTGGGCCGGCCGCTCGCACCACTGCAGGGCCAGGCTGGAGAAGACCCAGTCCAGGCTCTGGTCGGCAAAGGGCAGCCCCTCCGCATCGCCGCACACCAGGCGGGCTCCGCTGCCGCGAAGGGCCGCCTGGGCCAGCATGCCGGGTGCGAGATCCAGCCCGGTCAGCGTCTCGCAGCGCGGCGCCAGGGCAGGCAGGAAGAAACCGGTGCCGCAACCCAGATCCAGCCCGGCCCCTGAGCGCACCTCTTTCACGCCCCCCTCGTCCATGCGCGCCAGCAGCGACTGCCCCACCTCCTGCTGGAAGCGGGCGTGGGCGTCGTAGTGGCGGGCCGCCGCCCCGAAGCGGCGGGCGAGCTGTGCCTTGTCCACCGACTGGAAACGCTCATGCACCATGGGCGCCCCCTCTCTCGTCGGTGGATGGGCGGGGTCCCAGGGCCTCGAGCAGGCGATCCACGTCATCTTCGCCATGGGCGGCGCACAGGGTGATGCGAAGGCGCGCCGTGCCGACCGGCACCGTGGGTGGGCGGATGGCGCCGGCCCAGATACCGCACTCCCGCAGCCGCTCGGCCAGTTGCAGGGCAGCGACGCTCTCCCCCACCAGCAGCGGCTGGATGGGGGTATCGCTTGCCCCAAGCCGCCAGCCGAGCGCCTGCGCCCCCTGCCGGAACCGGGCGACAAGGCGAGCCAGATGGGCACGGGCCTCGTCGGCTACGCGTACCAGCTCGATGCTCTGGCGCACGGCGCACGCCTGGGCGGGGGGCATATGGGTGCTGTAGACATAGTGGCGGGCAAAATTGACCAGGTACTCCACCAGCTCGCGACTGCCCCCCACAAAGGCGCCGGCCACCCCGAGCGCCTTGCCGAAGGTCCCCATCTGGATGTGCACGCTGGCAGGAGCAACCCCCTGGGCCGCCAGGGTGCCGCGCCCCTCGGCACCCAGCACGCCGAGGCCGTGGGCATCGTCAATCATCAGCCAGTTGCCGCTTCGGGATGCGAGTGTGGCCAGCTCAGCCCAGGGGGCCTGATCCCCGTCCATGCTGAAGACCCCTTCCGAGACGATCAGGCCCCGGTTTGGCTCAAGCAGCCGCTCAAGGGCCGCCATGTCGTTGTGGCAAAAGCGCTTCATCTTGCAGGGGAGCTGGCTCCCCATCTCCTGCAGGGAGGCGTGGTTGAGCCTGTCCTGCCACAGCAGGTGCTCCTTGCCGAGCAGGGCCTTGAGCACCGCCTGATTGGCGGAGAAGCCACAGTTGAACAGCAGCACCGCCTCCACGCCGAGCCAGTCGGCAAGCGTCTCTTCCAGCTGCTGGTGAGCGCGGCTGTAGCCGGTCACCAGGGGCGAGGCGCCTGCCCCTGCGCCATATTGCGCCACCCCCGCCGTGAAGGCGGCCTTGATGGCGGGGTGACCCGCAAGGCCCAGGTAGTCGTTGCCAGAGACATTGAGGTAATCGCGCCCCCCGACCCGGATCCGCCCGCCGCTCGCCACATCCACCGGGGTGCGTCGGCGCAGCAGGGTGGCCTGTTCACGCTCGGCCAGCGCCTCCCCCAGGGCAAAGGGGCCGGTAACAACGGGCGTCATCATGGACGGAGGACATCTGCGCGGGAACGGGTGGCATCGTAGAAGAGTTCGCTCGGCTCGCTCTGGCGGTTCACCTCGGCCAGCAGCTCCTCCTCTTGAACCTGATCCGGCTTCTGGGCCCGCTGGGCGGGGCGAATGCCAAGGCGCTTGAAGAGCTGCATGTCGCTGTTTTCGTCCGGATTGGGGGTGGTCAGCAGCTTGCAGCCGTAGAAGATGGAGTTGGCCCCGGCCATAAAGCACATGGCCTGCATCTGCTCGTTCATCTTCTCCCGCCCGGCGGAGAGGCGCACGTGGGAGGCCGGCATCATGATGCGTGCCACGGCGATGGTGCGGATGAATTCGAACGGGTCCAGGTTCTCCTGGTTCTCCAGGGGCGTCCCCTTCACCTTGACCAGCATGTTGATGGGCACGCTCTCCGGGTGGCGCGGCAGGTTGGCGAGCGCCATCAAGAGGCCCGCACGGTCTTTCGCCTGCTCCCCCATGCCGACGATGCCGCCGGAGCAGACCTTCATGCCGGCGCCGCGCACATGCTCCAGGGTGTCGAGCCTGTCCTGATAGGTGCGGGTGGTGATGATGTCGCCGTAAAACTCCGGCGAGGTGTCGAGGTTGTGGTTGTAGTAATCGAGCCCAGCAGCCCCGAGACGCGCCGCCTGATCGGCGGTCAGCATCCCGAGCGTCATGCAGGTCTCCATGCCGAGCCCGCGCACCTCTTCAATCATGCGCAGGATGTAGGGCATGTCCTTCTCTTTCGGGTTGCGCCAGGCTGCCCCCATGCAGAAGCGGGACGAGCCGTTGGCCTTGGCCTCCCGGGCCCGCTCCAGCACTTTTTCCACCTCCATCAGCCGCTCGGTCTCGAGCCCGGTGTGGTAGCGAGCGCTCTGGGGACAATATTTGCAATCTTCCGGGCAGGCCCCGGTCTTGATGGAGAGCAGGGTGCTTACCTGCACCTCGTTCGGGTCGAAATGGGCGCGGTGCACCGTCTGGGCCTGGAACAGCAGATCGTTGAATGGCAGGGCAAAGAGATCCTGAACCTCGGACAGGGTCCAGTCGTGACGAAGGGCGTGGGCACCCGCGGTGAGAGCATTCATACATGGCTTCCGGTTGTTATTGGTGGGATCCTGCGCCGCGCTCAAGAGAGCGTTCGCCGCAAGACCCGCCAGCTGGACAGCGCGATGCCAGGGCGTTCGCGAAGCCAAGTGGCTGAAATTGTTGGCTAGTGTAGAGAGCACGCGTAGACTGTCAACACCGACCAGATCAAATCAATTGACAACAGAACACAAAATGACCAATCAAGAATTCGACCTGCACCACGTCTGGCACCCCTATACCTCCCTCACCCATCCCCTGCCCTGCTATGAAGTGGCCAGCGCCAAAGGGGTGACCCTCACCCTGACGGACGGGCGCGAGCTGGTGGATGGCATGAGCTCCTGGTGGGCCTGCGTTCACGGCTATCAGGTGCCGGAACTGGACGCGGCCGCCACCGCCCAGCTCGGCAAGATGTCCCACGTGATGTTTGGCGGCCTGACCCATGCCCCGGCGGTCGAGCTCTGCCGCAAACTGGTGGAGATCACCCCGAAGGGGCTGGATCGGGTCTTTCTGGCTGATTCCGGCTCGGTGGCGGTGGAGGTGGCCCTCAAGATGGCCCAGCAGTACTGGCACGCCAAGGGGACGCCCCGCGCCAAATTTGTCGCCCTTCGGGGCGGCTATCACGGCGACACCTTCGGCGCCATGAGCGTGTGCGACCCGGATGGCGGCATGCACGAGCTCTACCAGGGCTTCCTGCCCGAACACCATTTCGTCGAAGCGCCAAGCTGCCGCTTCCACGCCCAGTGGGACGAGCAGAGCGTGGTGGAGCTGGCCACCCTGGTGGCGGATCATCACGAGGAAATTGCCGCCATCGTGCTAGAACCCATCGTCCAGGGGGCGGGCGGCATGCGCTTCTATCACCCCCGCTACCTGCAGTGGGTGCGCGCCCTGTGCGACGAGTTCGGCCTGCTGCTGATTGCCGACGAGATAGCCACCGGCTTTGGCCGCACCGGCCAGCTCTTTGCCTGCGACTGGGCCGGCATCAGCCCCGACATCATGTGCCTGGGCAAGGCGCTCACCGGCGGCTATCTGACGCTGTCGGCCACGCTCACGACCGAACATGTGGCTCGCACCGTGTGTGACGGCAAGGCAGGCGTCTTCATGCACGGCCCCACCTTCATGGGCAACCCGCTTGCCTGCGCGGTAGCCAACGCCTCCATCGAGTTGCTGCTCGCCTCCCCGTGGCAGGCGCGGGTGCAAGCCATCGAACACCAACTCAAAACCGAACTGGTGGAACTGACCCTGCACCCGGCGGTGGCGGATGTGCGGGTGCTCGGCGCCATCGGGGTGGTGGAGATGAAGGAGCGGGTGGACGTGGCGCGCATCCAGCGCAAGTTCGTGGAGCTGGGCGCCTGGATCCGTCCCTTTGGCAAGCTCATCTACCTAATGCCCCCCTTCGTCATCACCCCCGAGGAGCTGCGGGTATTGACCGGCGCCATCCACGAGGCCATCACCATCGGCGAATATTGAGTCCGGATGAACGGGCCCTGCATGAGAACGCAGGGCCTTTCGGCGCTTTTTCATCAGAATGTGAGCAAGACACCAAAACCCGTCCGGCGAGGAGAGTAGACTGCGCGGGTTTTACCCAACAGATGTACCAGCCCCATGCGCCTCTCCATTGCTGCCAAGATCAACTTCTTCCTGCTCTTCATCTTCTCCATGGTGTTGGTGTTTTCCGCGGCCTATCAGGCGGTGCGCGAGCGTGACCTCATCCTGACCCTCATCAAGGAGCAGAGCCGCGAGCAGACCGAGGCCTACTTCGACGGCCTCAACATGCTGATGCTGACCGGCAAGATGGACGCCCGCGACACCCTGCGCGCCAAGTTTCTCCATCACGCCCACGTGGAAGATGCCCGCATCGTGCGCGGGGCGGCGGTCAACAAGCAGTACGGGCCGGGCCGTGACGTCGAGGCCCCGAAGGACAGGTACGATGCCCTGGCGCTGGCGGGCAAGGGGAGCCTGGAGGTAGAGCATGACGGCATGCACAGCCGGCTGGTGGTGACCCGCCCGCTGCTGGCCAGAAAGGATTTTCGCGGTACCGACTGCACCAGCTGCCACCAGGTGCCGGAAAACACCGTGCTGGGGGCGGTGCGTTTTGACTACTCCCTCGACACCCTGTTTACCCGGGTGGAGCAGAACATCCTCACCTCGGCCCTGAGCCTCACCCTCATCTTCGGGCTGGGACTCCTGCTCACCCTCTGGGTCATCCGCACCTGGATAGTCCGCCCCCTCAACCAGCTGACCCGCTCCATGGAGGAGGCCACCGATCGCAACGACTTCGGCCACAGGCTGGAGGGGGATGAAGGGGACGAGATTGGCCGGGTGGCGCTCGCCTACAACCAGATGCTCGACAGCGTGGAGCGCCAGATAGGCAAGCGCCCCGCCTCTCAGGGGCTGGATGACGGCGACGGCCCTCAGCCCCGGTAGTAAAGCAGCAGGCAGGCCACCAGGATCAGCAGCAGGATGAAGAGATTGACGTGGCGGGCATCTTCCTGCCGACGGCTGCGGCCACGGGCCAGCACCAGCACCACCAGGGTCAGCAGGCAGCAACCCCAGAGCCCGCGCTCCAGCCAGGGGGTAAGCAGGGGGTCCCAGCTCTGGCGCACCTTGACGCCCCCATAGACCAGAAAGCCGTAAGCCACCTCTGGCCGGGCGAAGTGATAGAGGGAGAGCAGGGCGACAAAGCCGCCCCAGCAGAGGATCACCAGCCCCTGCAACACCCGTATCCAGCCATCCGGCCCCCGCCTGCGCTCCTTCACCCTCACCCCCGTCCAGCCGCCATGATCCATGCACTATGCATGGGGAAATCCCCGCAAGGGTCCGACATTTTTGCTTGTTTATCAAACCTGCGCGGGTAAGATGAACGGCTTAGTCTGCCATGGTGGGCCAACTGCGCCCGGGCCAGACCCCTAGTGTTGCAAATAGCGCTGCAAGAACAAGCTGGAGACAATATTTCGATGACGCACGCATCCGTAGTTGATGTGCTGGCCGGTAAGTATTCGGTCGGCACCACCCTGACTGTGAAAGGGTGGATCCGGACCCGCCGCGATTCCAAGGCGGGGATCTCATTTTTGGCCGTTTCCGATGGCTCCTGCTTCCATCCGGTGCAGGCCGTCGCCCCCAATACCCTGGCCAATTACGAGAATGAAGTGCAACGTCTGACCACAGCTTGCTCCGTCGAAGTGACCGGCACCGTGGTCGAGTCCCAGGGCAGCGGCCAAGCGTTCGAACTGCAGGCCACCGAGGTCAAGGTGGTGGGCTGGGTCGAAGATCCGGACACCTACCCCATGTCTGCCAAGCGCCACAGCATCGAGTACCTGCGCGAGCAGGGCCACCTGCGTGCCCGCACCAACATCGTCGGTGCCGTGACCCGGGTGCGCAACTGCCTCTCCCAGGCCATTCACCGCTTCTTCCACGAACAGGGCTACCTCTGGATCGCGGCGCCCCTCATCACCGCCTCCGACACTGAAGGGGCCGGCGAGATGTTCCGCGTCTCCACCCTGGACATGGAAAACCTGCCGCGCACCCCCGAAGGCAAGGTGGACTACGACAAGGACTTCTTCGGCAAGGAGACCTTCCTGACCGTGTCCGGCCAGCTGAACGTCGAAACCTACGCCTGCGCCCTGTCCAAGGTCTACACCTTCGGCCCGACCTTCCGCGCCGAAAACTCCAACACCAGCCGCCACCTGGCCGAGTTCTGGATGGTGGAGCCGGAAGTGGCCTTCGCCGATCTGGAAGACAACGCCGCCCTGGCCGAAGCCATGCTGAAGTACGTCTTCAACGCCGTGCTGACCGAGCGCCGCGACGATCTGGAGTTCTTCGCCCAGCACGTGGACAAGGACGCCATCGGCCGTCTGGAGCGCTTCGTCGCCTCCGACTTCGCCCAGATTGACTACACCGACGCCATCGACGTGCTCCAAAACTGCGGCAAGAGCTTCGAGTTCCCGGTCTCCTGGGGCATCGACCTCTCCTCCGAGCACGAGCGCTACCTGGCCGAGGAGCACTTCAAGTCCCCGGTGGTGGTGAAGAACTACCCGAAGGACATCAAGGCCTTCTACATGCGCCTCAACGACGACGGCAAGACCGTTGCCGCCATGGACGTACTGGCCCCGGGGATCGGCGAGATCATCGGCGGCTCCCAGCGTGAAGAGCGCCTCGAGGTGCTGGATGCCCGTCTGGCCGAGATGGGCCTGAACAAGGAAGACTACTGGTGGTACCGCGATCTGCGTCGCTATGGCACCGTGCCCCACTCCGGCTTCGGTCTGGGCTTCGAGCGCCTGGTGGTCTACGTGACCGGCATGGGCAACGTGCGCGACGTGATCCCCTTCCCCCGTACTCCCCGCACCGCCGAGTTCTAAGGCGACCCGCCTACTCGCACCGTGCAAAAGCCGACCCCCAGGGTCGGCTTTTTTTATGCCCGCCTCGCTCTTCCCGCACCTGTCATTTCCGCCTTTTGCATTCCAAACCCTGTGCTCTCCCCCATCTTTCCCGTCATTTATCTGGTGTGCGCCAGGAGGCGGTCCCCTGTTCAAGGGCTGAACCGTAGTTTTTATGCACTTAAATCGGAAAAAAGCCGGTTGTTGAAGCAACGCAATTTTTTACCCCTTTAGGGGTGACAAAATGTCCATTAACCCTTCAGGGGTAATTGATGACAGCGGATCCCGGGCAGCTGGCCGATGGGGACATGGATAAATACACGAGGTAATGGAATGATCTTGATGGAATTTTTGGTGGTACTCGGCTGCTTGCTGCTGGGTACCCGCTTCGGGGGCATGGGGCTGGGTCTTATCAGCGGTATCGGTCTGTTCCTGCTGACCTTCGTCTTCGGCCTGGTGCCGGGCGAGCCGCCGGTGCAGGTGATGCTGACCATACTGGCGGTCATTGGCTGCGCCGCCACCCTGCAGACCGCCGGCGGTCTCAACCTGATGATGCAGGTGGCCGAGCGTCTGCTGCGCCGCCACCCCCAGTACATCACCCTGCTGGCGCCGCTCACGACCTGGACCCTCACCTTCCTGTGCGGCACCGGCCACGTGGTCTACACCATGTTCCCCATCATCGCCGACATCGCGCTGCAAAAGAACATCCGTCCGGAGCGCCCCATGGCAGTGGCGTCCGTTGCCTCCCAGATGGCCATCTGCGCCTCGCCGGTCTCGGTGGCCGTGGTCTCCATGGTCTCCATCCTGGCGGCGGCTCACGGCGTGGGTCAGGCTTACGGTCTGCTCGACATCCTGATGGTGGCCATCCCCTCCTCGCTCACGGGTGTCATGATGGCGGCCCTGTGGAGCCTGCGCCGCGGCAAGGATCTGGACAAGGACGAGGAGTTCCAGGCCAAGATCAAGGAACCTGCCCAGCGCGACTTCATCTACGGCGGTGGTGAAACCCTGCTCAACACCAAGTTCCCGAAAGAGGCCTACTGGTCCACCTGGATCTTCTTCGCCGCCATCGCTGCCGTGGTGCTGCTGGGGGCCGATGAGGCGCTGCGCCCCGTCTTCACCATCAAGGAGAAGACGGGCCCCCTCTCCATGAACCTGGTGATCCAGATGATGATGCTGATCGCCGGCGCCATCATCCTGATGCGCTGCAAGGTCAAGCCGGGGGAGATCGCCAACGGCGCCGTCTTCAAGGCGGGCATGGTCGCCATCTTCTCCGTGTTCGGGGTCGCCTGGATGAGTGAAACCTTCTTCCAGGCCCACATGCCGCTGCTCAAGGAGACCCTGGCCCACGTGGTACAGGCCCAGCCCTGGACCTACGCCCTGGTGCTCTTCCTCATCTCCAAGCTGGTGAACAGCCAGGCCGCGGCGCTCACCGCCATCGCCCCCATGGGGCTGGCGCTGGGGGTCGAACCCAAACTGCTCATCGCCTTCCTGCCGGCGAGCTACGGCTACTTCGTGCTGCCGACCTACCCGAGCGATCTCGCCTGCATCGGCTTCGACCGCTCCGGCACCACCCGCATCGGCAAGTTCATCATCAACCACAGCTTCATCATTCCGGGCCTCATCGGGGTGGTGACCTCCTGTACCCTGGGCTTCATCCTGACCAGCATCCTGCTGTAACAGGCATCCGGTGCGAGCGGCTCCCCCGTGGGAGCCGCTTTTTTATCCCCGCATCCCCGGCCCGCGCTTTGCCATCGCCCCCCACTCTGGGTAGCATGAGCCCTCTTTTTTTCAGCGGAAATCCCCCATGTCTCGCGTCATCCTGCTCTGGAGCGGCGGCAAAGATGCCATGCAGGCCCTCTGCCACGCCCGGGAGGCGGGCCATCAGGTGGTGGCCCTGGTCACCTTTGCCCCGCCAGCGCCCCGCTTTCTCGCCCATCCTCTGTCACAGGTTCGCCGTCAGGCGGCGGCCCTCGCACTGCCCCATCGGCTGGTCACCATCGAGGCGCCCTTCGATCTCGGTTATGAGCGGGCCCTGGCGGCATTGAAAGAGGAGTGGCAACTCGATGGGGTCGTCACCGGCGACATCGACAGCGTGGGGGGCGCACCGAACTGGATCCGCGAGCGCTGTCGCCCCCTGGGGCTCACCGTCCACACCCCGCTCTGGCAGCAACCCCGCGAGGCGTTGCTGGCGGACATGCTGGCCCGCGGCATCGTCTCCCACCTCTCCTGCGTCGATACCCGGGTACTGGCCCCCGAATGGGTGGGGCGCAGGCTCGATGCGACCACCCTGGCCGAATTGCAGCAACTGGCGGCAACCCGGGGCTTAGATGCCTGCGGCGAGCAGGGGGAGTACCACACCATGGTGACCGACGGCCCCGGGTTTGCGGCGCCGCTGACGCTCGGCCACTGGCAGGTGGCGCGCCAGGAGCACCTCGCCTATCTGCAGGAGGACGAGGAATGACCTCTCACGATGGCGACACATAAAAAACGGGAGGCACTGGCCTCCCGTTTTGCTTGTCTATGACGCCGGCCTATCTGGCCAGCTTGCCCAGCACCCGCTTAAGCAGGCGGATGCGCGGCTCGATGCTCTCCAGCAGCAGGAATTCCGCCTCCGAGTGGAAGCCGCCCCCCATGGGGCCGAAGCCATCGAGGGACGGCACGCCTGCGGCGGCGGTGAAGTTGGCATCCGAGCCGCCCCCCGCCTCCAGCCAGTTGAAGGGGACGCCCTCCTCCCTGCCTGCCGCCTCCACCAGTGCCATCAGGGCCTCGGTGTCGCCGCTCGGGCGCATCGCCGGCTTGAAGCTCTGGCGCGCCACCTCGACCCGGCAACCGGCGAGGAAGGGGTTGTTGGCCATGAAGGTGAGCCGGTCGTGCACCGCCTGCGCCTCTTCGTTGCACCAGAAGCGCAAATCCACGATCGCCTCGGCAAAGTCGGGCACCACGTTGACGCCGGTACCGCCCTGCACCACCCCCACGTTCATGGTGGTGCCGGTCTCCATGTTGACCTGCTGGTTGATGGCGAGCACCCAGTGGGCCAGCTCCGTGATGGCGGAGACCCCTTGTGCCAGGGCCGAGCCTGTATGGGAGGCTTTGCCGTGGAAGGTGATGCGGTACTTGGCATTGCCCTTGCGGGCGCTGATGAGATCCCCGCTCGGGCGGGCCGCCTCGGCCACCAGCACGCAGCCGCTCTGTTTGGCTTTTTTCACCAGCCATTCTTTGGACCAGGGGGAACCAATCTCCTCGTCGCAGTTGCAGCAAACCAGCACCTTGAGCCTGGCCAGCACGGCCGGGTCCAGCTCTTTCAAGGCATACCAGGTAGAGAGCAGGCCGCTCTTCATGTCCGAGACGCCGGGGCCAAAGGCCTGATTGCCTTCGATTTTCAGCGGTCGCTTGGCCGCCGTCCCCTCGGGGAAGACGGTGTCCATGTGGCCCACCAGCATGACGTCGTAGTGATCCGCCCCCGGGGCATTGGTTGCCTCGAGGCAGGGGCCGCACTCGGCGGCGAACTGGTGGCGGGTCACCTGCCAGCCGATGGCCTCATATTTCTCGGTCATGATATCGGCGACCCGGGCCACCCCGGCCGGGGTGCGGGTGCCGCAGTCGAGGTTGATGAGCGGGGCGAGATCCGCCAGATAGGTATCGAGGGAGAACGGGCGCGTGAGGTCGTTCATTGTCTTCTCCATGGAACAATCTGCGTAAAACACAGACTGTTTTTGCAACGATAAGAGTGGGCGGGCACTCGACGCCGCCTCGTCAACGGCGGTCGGCCAGCGTGGATCAACTGGCCGCCGCCTCTACTACACCAGAGCCTTTACATGAACAGCAGATAGTTGAGGAGCAGCGCCGTCACCAGGGCCCCCGCCATGGGCACGCTGGTGCGCTTGACCACCACGAAGGGAGAGACCTTGGCGATGCCCGCACAGGCGATGAGCACCGCCGCGATGGGGGAGACGGTGCGGCCGATGCTCGAGGCGAGCTGCATCGGCAGCAGCATGGTCACCGCCGGCACGCCAAACTTGGCTGCCACCGCGGGGGCCAGGGAGGAGAAACTGAGGAAGGCTGCGTTGCCCGAGCCCATGATGACCGCCGCCACCATGATGAGCCCCACCATCACCAGGGTCATCAGGCCGCTGCCGATGCCGGCATTGCTGGCCGAATGGAGCAGGGTGTCGATGGCGCCGATGGCCTTGAGGGATTCGGCGAAGAGCTCGGCACAGACGATGAGCGCCACCACGGGGCCGAACACCTTGCCCATGCCGTCGAGGAAGCTGGAGAGCCCCGCGAAGGCGGTGCGCACCGAGCGGGTGCGCAGCAGCTCGCACAGCATGCCGATAAAGACCGACAGCAGCATGGCCACCTCCACGCTGACGCTGATGCTGGTCACCAGGAGCTTGGAGAAGGTCATCATCAGTACGAAGGGGATGATGGGCAGCAGGCCGTACCAGGTCGGCGCGGCCACCTCGTCCGCCCCTTTTTCGTCAAGCTCGGCGTGCTCGCCGCGATGCAGGGCCGGATCCCAGCCCTCCTGGCGGTCACAGTGCCGCTGCCAGAAGAAGTGCAGCACCATGGTCACCAGCAGCATGGGGACCACCAGCCAGATCTGGTAGTCGACGAAGTAGCTGGTGGGATCCATGCCGGATTGACCGGCGGAGAAGATGGCGTTGGTCTGGGTCGGGCCGATTTCGAACGCCTGGGAGGTGGCGATGACGCCGCAGGCGGAAGCCGGGCTGATGCCGAGGTTGCGCATCACCGGGTACATGGTGACCATCAGCAGCAGGCCAAGGCCGGTGGCGGAGGTGACGAACAGGGAGACGAAGACCGCCACCAGGTAGCAGATGGCCAGCATCAGGTAGCTGGACTGGATGCCCGCCACCGGTTTGACCGCCACCCGCACCAGGGCCTGGGAGGCGCCGATATGGGACATGTAGGTGGCAAAGCCCGCCACCGCCATGATGGTGAGGCCGAGCCCCGCCGCCCGGTAGGAGAAGATCCCTTTGAACACCTCGAACAGGTCGAACAGGGCGAAGCCGGTGCTCTTGTCGGCGGGCAGAATGGGGTGCAGTCCCAGCCAGTAGGCGACGGTGAAGAGGGCCATGCCCGCCAGCGCCAGCACCGCCTGCGGGTTGTAATCCTTGATGATGCCGTAGACCACGGCGATCAGCACGAGCAAGACGAAGACGAGTTCCAAGGTGCACTCCTGACAAGATTATCGAGAAGCGCAATCTAGTGGTGGATCTCCCCTTTCCTCTTGATCACCATCAATAAAGATGGAAAAAGCAAACGATTGTAGATTTTTATTCCAAAAATAAAACTAAAAACGACATTTAACATCACAAAACTGGATCTAGAATGCTCCCCAGGGTATCCCTGACCGACAACCGCCACTTTGTTTGCGTTGGATCAACATCCCGCCGGGGTGAACTGGCCAAGATGCCCGTCGACACAGAGCGACCATTTCGCACCGGAGAGAGTTATGACAAACCAAGCCACCGCAGGCACCCCGACCTGCGACTGCAAGCTGTGGGACATCCTCGTCGAGTCTGCAAAGGAACGCACCACCATTCGTTACTCCAAACTGGCCAGGCAGGCCGGGCTGGAGCAGTGCCAGGATGAACTGCGTACCCTGCTGCAACGCATCCGCATGTATTGCACCGAAAATCACCTGCCCATTCTCTCCGCCATCGTGATGGATGACGTGGGCAAATACGCCGGCCTCTCCTCCAGCCTGCCGGATGCCCCCTGGGAGCGGGCACGGGTCTTCGATCACGAGTGGACCACCCTGCACTGAGTGCCGCCCCCTGAATCCGGAACGCGCCCATACCAGCAGGCGCGTTCTGGTTTTTGGCCCCCGCCGTCCCTTCCCCGACCCCAGCGGCCCCATCCGGCCAGGTGTGCAGCATAAGGGCCTCCCGCCCACGGTCTCCCCCTTTGATACCGCAGCGCATCCCGTCCCAGACCAGCGTGTGCTGGCGCGCGGCCCCCTCCCTTCTCCACTCGGCCTGACTGGTAAAACCAGCCCATCCGGCCATGAGCGTTGCCATGGGGAGACCACAATGCCAGAATCGGGCCCTTGCACGATTTCAGGGCCGCCGGCCCGCAGACAAAGGATCCCCCATGGCCACCACCCTCTATGGCATCAAGAACTGCGACACCATCAAGAAGGCCCGCAAGTGGCTGGAGGAGGCGGGTATCGATTACCGCTTTCATGATCACCGCGCCGACGGTCTGAGCCCGGAGCAGCTCGATCTCTGGCTCGCCAAGCTGGGCTGGGAAGCCCTGCTCAACACCCGTGGCACCACCTTCCGCGCCCTGCCGGAAGCAGAAAAACAGGGGCTCGACACCGCCAAGGCCCGTGACCTGCTGCTGGCCCACCCGGCCATGATCAAGCGCCCGCTGCTGGACCAGGACGGTACCCTGACCCTGGGCTTCAAGGCAGACCTCTATCAATCCCTCTTCTCCCGTTAACTTTTTCTGTTAAGGAACACCGATGTCGGACGTCATCACACTGGCCAAGGATCTGATCAGCCGCCCCTCCGTGACCCCCCTGGATGAAGGGTGCCAGACCCTGATGGCGGAGCGCCTCGCGCGCCTGGGGTTCGTCATCGAACCCATGGTCTTTGAGGACACCACCAACCTCTGGGCACGCCGTGGCAGCGAGGGTCCCCTCTTCTGCTTCGCCGGCCACACCGACGTGGTACCCGCCGGCCCCCTGGAGAAGTGGGACACCCCGCCATTCGAGCCGACCATCAAGGACGGCATGCTCCATGGCCGGGGCGCCGCCGACATGAAGGGGTCCCTGGCCGCCATGGTGGTGGCGACCGAGCGCTTCGTGGCCGAGCACCCGGACCACAAGGGCTCCATCGCGTTTCTCATCACCTCGGATGAAGAGGGGCCCTTCATCAACGGCACGGTACGCGTCATCGACACCCTGGAGGCACGCAACGAGAAGATCCGCTGGTGCATCGTCGGCGAACCCTCCTCCACCGCCCAGGTCGGGGACGTGGTGAAGAACGGCCGTCGCGGCTCCATCACCGGCGATCTGCTGGTGCGCGGGGTGCAGGGCCACGTCGCCTACCCCCATCTGGCGGACAACCCCATCCACAAGGCGGCCCCGGCGCTGGCGGAGCTCGCCGCCATCGAGTGGGACAAGGGCAACGCCTACTTCCCCCCCACCAGCTTCCAGATCGCCAACATCCAGGGCGGCACCGGCGCCTCCAACGTCATCCCGGGGGAGTTGCAGGTCCAGTTCAACTTCCGCTTCAGCACCGAGCTCACCGATGCGGCTATCCGCGAGCGGGTCGAGGCGCTGCTGACCCGTCACGGCCTGGACTTCGAGCTGAAGTGGACCCTCTCCGGCCAGCCCTTCCTGACGGACACCGGCGCCCTGCTGGACGCCACCGTCGCCGCCGTGGCGGCAGTGAACGGCCAGCAGCCGGCCCTGCTCACCACGGGGGGCACATCCGATGGGCGCTTCATCGCTCCCACCGGGGCGGAAGTCATCGAGCTCGGCCCGGTCAACGCCACCATCCACAAGGTGAACGAGTGCGTGAAGGCGGACGATCTGGATCTGCTGGCGGACATGTACCAAGGGGTGCTGGCACGACTGCTGGCATGAGCAGCGCTCCGGACAAGAGAGACCAGACCATGAATCAGGATCAACTGCTTGGGCTGGATGAGAGCCACCTCATCCTGGTGGGGCGCGGCCCCCATCGTCTGACCGCCGCCACCGCGGCGGCCTTCAACGACATGCAGGTGGCTGCCGCCCATGCCGGTTTCAACCTGCAGGCGGCCTCCAGCTGGCGCGGCTTCGAGCGCCAGCTCGCCATCTGGAACGGCAAGTGGCGCGGGGAGCGCCCTCTGCTGGATGCGCACAACCAGCCCCTCGATGCCCTGCAACTGGGCGAGACCGAGCGACTGCACGCCATCCTGCACTGGAGCGCCCTGCCCGGCACCAGCCGCCATCACTGGGGCACGGATCTCGACATCTACGATCCGGACTGCCTGCCCGCCGGCACCCGGCTCGCGCTGGAACCCTGGGAGTACGAGGCGGGCGGCTGGTTTGCCGATTTGCGCGAGTGGCTGGACGATCACATGAACGACTTCGGCTTCTTCCTGCCCTATGCAAAAGGGGAGCAACCGGATCAGGGGGTGGCCTACGAGCCCTGGCACCTGAGCTTCGCGCCCGAATCCGACGGGCTGGCCCTGGATCCGGTGGCGCTGGCGCTTTGTCTGGAACGGGCGGATATTGAAGGCAAGGAGTGCATCCTGGCTCATCTCGACGAGATCCTGGCCCGCTATGTCACCCCGGCACACCACGAAAGGAGATTCTGATGAGCTTGTGGTTATGGATAGGCTTGCCGCTGCTGTTTCTGCTCGGCCTGTTTCTCAACGCCATCAAGGACATGAAGCAGCTCGAGAAACAGCTGCCCAAGTACAAGGACAAGATCCGGGAGGTCAAGGACGACGAGGACGACTGACCCCCTCGCAGGAGCCCGTCGGCGCTCCTGCCCCCTTCCCGTCCACGGCATTTTTTCGCCCTCTGCCGCCCCCCTCTGCCTGCACTGAAAGCCCCATCCATTGCCCCCTTTCCCTGCGCTTTCCCGCGCGGGCACGCCACCCTCGCCCTGCTTGAAAACTGCGCAACAAACGTAAAAAACTGCAAAACAATGCACAATTAAGCCACACAAAGGGGGTCAATCTGCATATAATGTGCCTGTTTTGCAGCCCGCCATAAGGAGTTCGCCATTGGATGCCACCACCGTCAACAGTTTCTTCTTCATCGGTGCCCTGTTGGTGGGTGCCAGTGTCCTGTTGAGCGCACTCTCCTCCAGAGTCGGCATCCCCATCCTGGTCATCTTCCTCGCCGTCGGCATGCTGGCGGGTGAGGATGGTCCCGGCGGCATCCACTTCGCCGACTACTCGGTCGCCTACCTGGTGGGCAACCTGGCACTGGCCATCATTCTGCTGGACGGCGGCATGCGCACCCGGGTCTCCTCCTTTCGGGTCGCGCTCTGGCCCGCGCTCTCGCTGGCCACGGTCGGGGTGGCCATCACCACCGGCCTCACGGGCCTCGCCGCCGCCTGGCTGTTCGACCTCAACCTGATGCAGGGGATGCTCATCGGTGCCATCGTCGGCTCCACCGATGCGGCGGCGGTCTTCTCCCTGCTCGGCGGGCGCAGCCTCAACGAGCGGGTCAGCGCCACCCTGGAGATAGAATCGGGCAGCAACGATCCCATGGCGGTCTTTCTCACCGTCACCCTGATCGAGGTGCTGGCCACCGCCCAGCAGGGGCTGGATGCCGGCTTCCTGCTACTGCAACTCGTCAAGCAGTTCGGGCTGGGCGCTGGCATCGGCCTTGCGGGGGGCTGGCTGCTGTGGAAGCTCATCAACAGTGCCAAGCTCGCCCCCGGTCTCTATCCCCTGCTCACGGTGAGCGGCGGCCTGCTCATCTTCGCCCTCACCACGGCGGTGGGGGGCAGCGGCATCCTCGCCATCTACCTCACCGGCCTGCTGCTCGGCAACCTCTCCCTGCGCAGCCGCAGCACCACCCTCTCCGTGCTGGACGGCCTGACCTGGCTCAGCCAGATCGGCATGTTCCTGGTGCTGGGGCTGCTCGCCTCGCCCCACAAGCTGCTGCCCATCGCCCTGCCGGCGCTGGCCCTGGCCATGTGGATGATCCTGTTTGCCCGTCCGGTGTCGGTCTGGATTGGACTGCTGCCGTTCAAGAACTTCGCGCCGCGCGAGCGCTGGTTCATCTCCTGGGTGGGGCTGCGCGGCGCCGTGCCCATCATCCTGGCGGTCTTCCCCATGATGGCGGGGCTGCCCAATGCCCAGCTCTACTTCAATGTCGCCTTCTTCGTGGTGCTGGTTTCGCTCATCCTGCAGGGCAGCTCGCTGCCGTTGGCATCAAAGCTGGCGCGAGTGGAGGTGCCCGCACCGCCCTCTCCCATCAACCGCTCTGGGCTGGAAATCGATCTCGACAGCCAGTGGGAGACCTTCGTCTATCGCCTGAGCGCCGAGAAGTGGTGCATCGGCTCCCCCTTGCGGGAGCTGCGCATGCCTCAGGGCACCCGCATCTGCGCCCTGTTCCGCGGCCAGGAGCTGCTCCACCCCTCGGGCAGTACCTGCCTGCAATCCGATGACATCCTCTGCGTCATCGGCCACGAGCACGACCTGCCCGCCCTCGGTCAGCTCTTCAGCCAGGCGCCGGAGCAGGATCTGGGCCCGCGCTTCTTCGGTGACTTCCTGCTGGAGGCCAACGCCAGGCTGGTGGATCTCGCCCCGCTCTACGGGCTGGATGTGAGCGAGGTGGCGGATCAGAGCCTCGGCGATTTTATTGCCCATCAGTTGGGCGATAATCTGGTGGTCGGTGACCATGTCGCCTGGCAGGGACTGCTCTGGACGGTGGCGGAAATGGAAGAGGGTGAACCCCGCAAGATAGGGGTGCGCTTCCTGGAAGAAGACCCCGTCTAGGCGCCGGCCATCGTAGCCCGCATTTGTGTGAGAAGGGAGTGAACCATGCCTTATCAAACCCTGTTGTCCGGTCTGTATCCTCCCTCGCCCAAGCTGGGCCTCATCGAGGGTTTCTTTGGCAAGGGCTGGAGCTGGGAAGCCCGTGCCCGCTACGCCCAGTGGCTGCCCCGCCACGGCTATGGCTTCTACCTCTACGCCCCCAAGGAAGACGGCTACCTGCGCAAGCACTGGGCCACCCCCTGGCCCGCCGACCAGCTTGAAGCCCTGTGCCAGCTCGCCCGCCAGTGCCGGGAGAACGGTCTGGCCTTCGGGGTGGGCCTGAGCCCCATGGGGGCCCATCACGACTATGCCCGCCAGCGACCCGCCCTGCTGGAGAAGGTGAGGCTCATCGAAGAGGTGCTCAAGCCCGATATCCTGGCGATCCTGTTTGACGACATGAAGGGGGACACCCCGGATCTCGCCCACTGGCAGCTCACCATCGCCCACGACATCGCGGCCCACACCGATGCAGGCCGCCTGCTGTTCTGCCCCAGCTACTACAGCACGGATCCGGTGCTGGAGAAGGTGTTCGGTGCCATGCCCCCCCACTATCTGCAGGATCTGGGTCAGGGGCTCGACAAGCGCATCGATGTCTTCTGGACCGGCCCCAAAGTCTGCTCCACCGAGTATCCGGCTGCCCACCTCAAACAGGCCGCCGACTGGCTCCATCGCAAGCCCTTCCTGTGGGACAACTATCCGGTCAATGACGGCAGCAAGGCGAGCAGCTTCCTGCACCTGCGCGCCTTCGAAAACCGTCCGGCAGAGCTGGCGGATCTCGTGAGCGGCCATGCGGTCAATCCCATGAAGCAGGCGGCCCTCTCGGCCCTGCCGCTCGCCACCCTGCCCATGAGCTACAAGCTCGGCAAGCAGTACGATCCTGACAAGGCGCTGCACGCCTCCCTCAACGCCACCTGCGGGCCGCAGATCTCCGCCATGATCCAGGCAGACCTGCCGCTCTTCCAGGACATCGGTCTGGCCCAGCTCACCCCCGAGCAGGTCATCCATCTCAAGAGCCGCTACCTGCCGTTCCAGGATCAGGCCTGCGTGAACGAGATCCTGCGCTGGCTGGCCGGGGAGTACGTGTTCGATCCGGACTGCCTGACCGACTGACCTCATGAGTCCATGAAAAGTGGGTTCATGAAAAAACGGGCCCATGTAAAAGGCCACCTCCCGGGCAGGGAGGTGGCCTTTTTGCATGATGTCTCTTCAGGTGCCCCATGGCGTCACATAGGGCGGCAGATTGAGCGGGTGTTTAGCCGAAGGCCAGCCAGACCCCGACAAACAGCATGAGAGAGCCCGCGATCCGGTTCATCAGAGTGACATTGCCGCTCTTGGCGAGGAAATGGCGCAAGGTGCGGCCACCGCTGGCATAGAGCATCAGGCAGGAGAACTCGATGACCAGGATGAGCGCGACCAGGGCCCCTATCTGGGGTGCCATCGGCTTGGCCGCATTGATGAAGGGGGGCAGCAGGGAGACCATGAAGGCCCACCCCTTGGGGTTGGCGATGGCGGTCACGAAACCCTGTACGGCCAGTCCCATGGGGCTGGTCTGCTGACCCGCCGAGAGATCCGCCGGGATGGCCATCTTGCCCTTGGCCTGCCACATCTGGATGCCGAGCCAGACCAGGTAGGCGCCACCGACATATTTGAATGCAGAGAACAGGGCCGGGTAGTTGAGCATGACTGCCGCCACCCCGACCACCGACAGCACGGAGACCAGGCCGACGCCGACAAGCTCCCCCCACATCATGTGCAGGGTACGGCGCACCCCCAGACTCATGCCCAGGGTCATCGCCAGGGTCATGCACATACCGGGTGTTACTGAGACAAAAAAGAACGTGGGAATAAAGAGCGCCAAGATGGCGGGATCAATCCAGTCGGACACACTACACCTCCAGGGTAACAAGCAGACGATCTTGCCTATCACACTCTTTTAACACAAGAAAAACCTTTTCATTCAGCAAGAATTCAGCATTAAAAACCCTGTGACAAGGATTGTCGCGCCTGTGTAAGATGCCGCCTCACTCCTCTTTCGGGTTAGGATCTTTCATGTCATTGAATAATCTGTCCATTCGTCTTCAAGTGCTTATCCCTCTCCTGCTCGCCAGCCTGTTGATGCTGCTGATGGCCGTGATCAGCAAACAGGAAATCGACGGTGCCATTCAGGACATGAATGAAACCACCGCCAGCGTCACCCGCCACAAGGACGACATCGCGGCCCTGATCCACGCCACCTACCGACTGCGCACCAACGCCATCTACGGCCTCTACGATGAGGCCCTCTTCGCCCAGTTGCCGGCTCAGCTCTCCGCCGCCGAACAGGAGATTGGCGCCATCCTGACCAGACTGGTTGTCACCGGTGCCGAGCAGGACAACCGTCAGGTCGCGGCCGCCCTGCAGGCCTACCTCGGCCATACCCGCAGCAGCATGCTGCCCCTGCTGACCGCCAAGTACCAAGGCAGTGGCGATCCCGCCGCCTATGAGCAGGCCCGCCTGCACTTTCGCGATCTGGGGGAGGCGCTCATCAAGCAGATCGATGCCATGTCCGTCCACATCAATCAGCTGACCCAGACTGAGATTGCCGAGGAGCAGGCCCACTACCGCGCGACCCTGCTGCGCACCCTGCTGCTGATGGGGAGCACCCTGATCGCGGCCCTGCTGGGCGGCTGGTGGATCTCCGGGCGCATCGTGCAGCCCATCGGCCAGTTGCAGGAGGTGATGCACGCCGTCGCCCTCGGCCGCTTCAACGTGCGTGCCAATGCCGAAGGCAACAACGAGCTGGGCCAGCTCGCCAGGGATATCAACCGGACCCTGAGCCAGCTTGCCAACACCATCCAGACCCTGACCGGCATCAGCGGCAATGTGGCCTCCGCCGCCACCGAGCTTGCCGCTGTGATGACCCAGGCAGAGGTCAACGCCCAGCAGCAGCGTGGTGAGACCGAACAGGTGGCCTCCGCCGTCACCGAGCTGGCCAGCACCGCCGACAACGTCAACCACAACGCCGCCCTGGCCGACGAGCTGGCCCGGGATGCCAACAGTCGGGTCGAACAGGGGCTGGCCCTGTTTGCCGAAAGCATTGAGGCCAACGGCCGCATGGCGGGCAGTCTGGAGAACGCCGCGACTGTGGTGGCCAGGCTCAAGTCCCAGTCCGAGCAGATCGGCAAGGTGATCGAAGTCATTCAGAGCATTTCGGAGCAGACCAACCTGCTGGCCCTCAACGCCGCCATCGAGGCGGCCCGCGCCGGTGAAAGCGGCCGCGGCTTTGCGGTGGTGGCCGACGAAGTGCGCCTGCTGGCTGCCCGTACCCAGGACTCCACCAAGGAGATCCAGGCCATCATCGAGCAGTTGCAGAGCCAGTCCCTCTCCGCCAACAGCGGCGTGCAGCAGACCCTGGAGATCCTCGGCCACAACCAGCAGCTCTCCGCCGAGGTACAGGCCTTGCTGGGGGGCATCACGGACGCGGTCAACCAGATCAACGGTGCCAACGCCCAGGTGGCGACCGCGGCAGAACAACAATCCTGCGTCACCGCCGACATCAGCCGCAACCTCACCAACATCCACGAGATCGTGAACCAGAACGCCGCCGGCATCAGCCAGAGTGCCGCCGCCAGTCACGAACTGTCACAGCTCGCCGAGCAGCAGCGCAGGCAGCTCGCCCAGTTCCAGCTCTGATCCCGAGAGGGTCTCTTCGATACCGCGGGGCCCGGCGCAGGCCCCGCACTTGCCCCTCCCCCTTCACGCCTCCTGTTTAAAATGGGTTTTTGCCATCAAGGTGTCATTGGGGGCTGGGCTGCATTCACAAATGTGGGTATGGTAGAGGCACGTCACTCCCCCTCATCGAGAGATCATCATGAGCCTGAAGTTCAAGAAACCCGCTTTTATCACGCTCGGCCTCATCGCCCTGCTCTCCGCACTCTGGCTCGATTTCTATCTGCCGGAACACACCATCGCCACCATCACCGGGGTGGAGGTGAAGCGCACCGACAAGGATGGCCCCATCAGCCAGAAGAACCCGGCTGACGGCCCCACCACCGACGTCTATTACATCTACACCGAGCGCCCCGGCGAGAAGATCCGGGTGTTTCGCAATGAAGACACCGAATGGGGCTGGCCCTTCTACTTCAAGTTCAACGCCGCCGACGTCCAGGCCAAGGCCAAGTCCATGGAGTTCGAAAAACGCCTGGCCATCATCACCTCCTACGGCTGGCGCGTGAACATGTTCTCCATGTTCCCCAACGTCACCAAGATCGCGAGCACCGAGCCCGATGCCTCCACCTGGAGCTTCTTCCGCTGGTTCTGGTTCGGTGTCTGGGCCCTGGTGATGGGCAAGGCGGCCATCGCCACCTGGCGCTACTTCGATCGCCTCGAGGACGAGATATGAGCGAGCCGAGCAAGACCCGCACCAGCTTCTATCGTCGGCTCTACGTGGCTCACCTCATCAGTCAGGGCACGGACACCGTGCCCGCCATCATGGAGGCGACCGGCATGCCGCGCCGCACCGCCCAGGACACCCTCAGCGCCCTGGCGGAGCTCGACATCCAGTGCGCCTTCGAGCAGACCGAGGGGGCTCGCCATCTGCAGGGGCACTACCGCATCAGCGACTGGGGGCCCATCAATCCGGCCTGGATTGCTGCGCAGCTTCCAGTTATCAGGCAGACCCTGGGGTATCCCTGACACCCCGGGCCCTGCTCTGCCTCCCATAGAGAAGGGGCCAGCCTTGCGGCTGGCCCCTTTCTTGTCTGGCCTGATATCCCGTTGCCCTCCCCCGAGCTCACTCCCCTTCGCCGAAAGACTCTTCCGGCAGCGGCTCCGCCGACTCACCCCGGGTGCAGTCGATGATGGAGCGCTTGGGATTGTTGGGGTCGCGCAGCAGCAGGGGTGCCATCCCCTCGTCATGCAGCCTCTCGTCGGAAAATTCGCTGCCATAGGCGTTATGTGTCAGCCTGCGGGCATTGGCGATGGGGGTATCCACGAAGAGGGCATGTACCTCGAAGGTGGAGGCTGGCACCAGGAAGCCGACGATGGGCAGGCCGTGCAGCTCCTGATGGACCTTGTACCAGGCAAAGCCCTCGCTCACCTTGTCAGGGGTATACATGGCGAGCTGCGGATTGGCCGGGCGCCCGGTCTCGATGTCGAGATGAAGGGTATCCAGCTCGCAGGTCGCCAGCCCCTGCCACATCTTCTCGAACGGGGTCGCGCAACCCGTCAGTTGCATGCATGTCAGCAGCGCCAACGTCCCTTTCCACATTCCCAACCCCTTATCCGATGTCCAGGATGTCAACCAAATGAGCGCAGTCGCTGCACCAGCAACTCGATGAAACCTACCCTGTCGAGCCCCAGCAGCACCAGGGCATTGGCCGGTTTGCCGGTCAGGTCGTAGCGATCCACCACCGTCATGCCCAGGGTATGGGTCCCGCCGGTTTCGATATCGACCCGGCACTCCACCCCGTGAAACAGGGAGGGCGCCAGCAGCCAGGCGATGGTACAGGGGTCATGGAGCGGCGCGCCAGCAAATCCCCACTTGGGATCCCGATGATAGATCATGAAAAAGTCGAGCAGCTGTGCCACGCACTGCGCCACCGGGTTGGGAATGGCGCGTACCCGCTCGATATCCTCGTCCATCACCTGGGCCTCGTGGGTCACGTCCAGCCCGCACATGGTGATGGGCAGCCCCGACTTGAAGACCATATCGGCCGCTTCGGGATCCACATAAATATTGAATTCCGCCGCGGGGGTCCAGTTGCCCGCACCGGCGGCGCCCCCCATCAGTACGATGCGGGCGATCTTCTGCTTGAGCTCGGGGTGGGCCGCCAGCAAGAGGGCAATGTTGGTGAGCGGCCCGGTCGGCACCAGGGTGACCGGCTCCGGGCTCTCGCGCAGACATCTTGCCATCAGTTCAAGGGCGCTCATCGCCCAGGGAGCAAAGGCGGGATCCGGCAGCTCTGGGCCGTCCAGCCCCGATTCGCCGTGGACGTTGTCGGCGATGATGAGCTCACGGGCCAGGGGCTTGGCTGCCCCCGCCGCCACCGGGATGTCGTCGCGGCCGAGCAGGGTCAGGATGCGCAGGGCATTGTTGAGGGTCTTGTCCGGGGTCTGGTTGCCCGCGCTGGTGGTGACCGCCAGCACCTTCAGCTCGGGGCTCGCCAGCGCCAGAATAAGGGCGATGGCATCATCGTGGCCGGGATCGCAATCGAGAATAACGGGCAACGCCATGGACAGACTCCTTACAACATGACAGGGAGCCATACCTTAGCAAGAGATGGCCAGATGAACTCAGGAGGGAGTCACAAAACGCCTCAACCAACGAGATCAAGTACTTGGCGACAGGCCTTGGGAGCGGACATCCAGATTCGCCGCGCCGCCATCGTTCGGGTATGATCCCTCCCCCTTCATCGTCCGGCTGCCCCATGTCCGTCATCGTCGACACCTTCATCGCCCCGCCCTGCGCCGCCACCATCGAGATCCTGTTTGAGGATGCGCATCTGCTGCTCATCAACAAGCCGAGCGGCCTGCTGAGCCTCTCGGGCAAGAACCCGCAGAACCTCGATTCGGTCCACTACCGGCTGGTACAGGATTACCCCGGCTGCACCCTGGTGCACCGCCTCGACTTTGGCACCTCGGGCGTCATGGTGGTGGCCAAAAACAAGAGCATCAACGCCCTGCTCTGCCACCAGTTCAGCCAGCGCACCGTGAGCAAGGCTTACGAGGCACTGCTCTGCGGCCATCTGGCGGTGGATGAGGGCGTCATCGACGCATCCATCGCCAAGGATCCGGCGCTGTTCCCGCTGATGAGCATCTGCGCCGCCAGCGGCAAACCCGCCCGCTCACGCTATCGGGTGATGGAGCGGCTCACCCTGGAGGGGGCAGGCCAGCCGGTGCCATTGACCCGGGTCAGGCTGGTACCGGAAACCGGGCGCACCCACCAGCTGCGCATCCACAGCCAGTGGCTGGGCCATCCCATCCTGGGATGCGATCTCTATGGCGGCCTGCTCCCGCCCGGCTGCGAACGGGCCCCCAGACTGATGCTGCACGCCAGTGAACTCGGTTTTGTGCACCCGGTGAGCGGCGAAGCGGTACAGATCCGCTGTGAGGCGCCCTTTGCGCAGGCACTGGCGGCCATGACGGGGCAACAGGGGTAACGAAGAAGGGGGAAAGCAGAGCCAGGAAGGTAAAAGGGGCAAACGGCGGATAAAGATAGGGGCCGCGCTTTCGCAACGGCCCCCACCCCCCACTCGGTGTGGTGCTATCAGATCAGCTTGCGGGCGGCGCCCAGCACGATCTTGATGGCATCAGATTCGGTTTTCGCCATGGTTTCGGCGTTCGGGATTTCCTGCTGGGTACGGTTCACGATGACACCGGCCACCATGCCCGCACGCAGGCCCTGGCTGGTACACATGGTCAGCAGGGTCGCGGACTCCATCTCGTAGTTCAGCACGCCCATGGCTTGCCACTCTTTCATGGAACCCTGGAAACGTTGTACCACGCGGCCGGATACGGTGTCGTAACGCTCCTGACCCGGGTAGAAGGTATCAGAAGAAGCAGTGACGCCCACATGCAGCTTGGAGCCCAGCTCCTTGGCGGTGTTCACCAGGGCGGTGGTGCAGTCGAAGTCGGCCACGGCCGGGAACTCCATCGGCGCGAAGTGCAGGCTGGCACCGTCGAGGCGCACGGAGCCGGTGGTGACGATCACGTCGCCCACGTTCAGGTGCGGCTGGATGGCGCCGGTGGTGCCGATGCGCAAGAAGGTACGGATACCCAGCTGGGCCAGCTCTTCCACCGCGATGGAGGTGGACGGGCCACCAATACCGGTGGAGCAGATGATCACGGCCTTGCCGTCCATCTCGCCGCGCCAGGTGGTGAATTCACGATGGCTGGCCAGGTGCACCGGGTTGTCCAACAGCTCTGCGATGCGCTTCACGCGCTCGGGGTCACCGGGGACGATCGCCAGGGTGGCGCCTTGCAGATCCGCTTTTTTCAAACCCAAGTGAAATACATCAGACATAGTGGACTCCTGGTTGCGCCCCGCCGCATGGCAGCCGAGTGCAGTTAAGGTGATTCTTTACGGTACTTTCAAGCCGGTGTCCCCTCATCCGGGGAGGCGCCAACTATGGTCGAAAGCGCTTTCCAATTCCTTGATGCGCCTCACACTTCTGCGCTTCAAAGCTGACAAAAATGGCGCGAAACGTTTGCTAAGATGATGAATTTCTTGAAAAACGTTTTTACGTTCCTTTTGCTCTCCCGTCCCTTGTCAAGCCTTGAGCGACCGTCCATTTAAAGAGCGCGATCGAGTCCACAAAGTTGCAAACGAGATACCATTGACCCCTTCTCATCCCCTCCGACGCTGTTATGTTGGCGCCCGCATACCACTTAATGGCTAATCATACGGAGTCCATCATGGCGACATTCAAGTTCTACATTCCCGCAATCAACCTGATGGGGGCGGGCTGCCTGCAGGAAGCTGCAGCGGATATCCAGGGACATGGCTATCGCAAGGCGCTCATCGTCACCGACAAGATCCTGGGCCAGATTGGCGTGGTGGGCCGGCTTGCCGCCCTCCTGGCCGAGCACGGCATCGGTGCCGTGGTGTTCGACGAGACCAGACCCAATCCCACTGTGGCCAACGTCGAGGCGGGTCTTGCGATAATCCGGGCCCACGGCTGCGACTGCGTCATTTCGCTCGGCGGCGGCTCACCCCACGACTGCGCCAAGGGCATCGCCCTGGTGGCCGCCAATGGGGGCAGCATCAAGGATTACGAGGGGGTGGATCGCTCCGCCAAGCCGCAGTTGCCGCTCATCGCCATCAATACCACCGCCGGCACCGCCTCCGAGATGACCCGTTTTTGCATCATTACCGACGAATCCCGTCAGGTGAAAATGGCCATCATCGACAAGCACGTCACGCCGCTGATGTCGGTCAACGATCCGGAACTGATGCTGGCCAAGCCCGCCGGCCTCACCGCCGCCACCGGCATGGATGCCCTGACCCACGCCATCGAGGCCTATGTCTCCACCGCCGCCACCCCGGTCACCGATGCCAGCGCCGTGATGGCCATCGCACTGATTGCCGAACACCTTCGCACCGCCGTGCATCAGGGGGAGGATCTCCATGCCCGTGAGCAGATGGCCTATGCCCAGTTCCTGGCCGGCATGGCCTTCAACAACGCAAGCCTGGGCTATGTGCACGCCATGGCTCATCAGCTCGGGGGCTTCTACGACCTGCCCCACGGGGTGTGCAATGCGGTGCTACTCCCCCATGTCCAGGCCTACAACGCCCGGGTGTGCGCCGGCCGGCTCAAGGATGTGGCCCGTCATATGGGGGTGGATGTGAGCGCCATGAGCGATGAGCAGGGTGCGGCGGCAGCCATTGACGCCATCCGGCAACTGGCTCGCGACGTCAAGATCCCCGCCGGTCTGGAGCAGCTCGGGGTCAGGGCCGACGACCTCGACGTGCTGGCCAACAATGCGCTCAAGGATGCCTGTGGTCTCACCAACCCCAGGCAGGCGACTCACGCGGAGATCGTCGCCATCTTCCGCGCCGCCATGTAAGGGGGCAAGATCTGCCAGGGCCGCCACGCGGCCCTTTTTATTGGCTGATGGATCAATGGCTTTTTACTTCCGCACGGGGAGTGGGTATGATTTGCCGAGCTAAAAAGACTGTATGGATGATCTGAACCCGATATGCGGATGAAACACCTGATTGCCGCGGCCCTGACCGCCCTCACCCTGTCCGGTTGCAGCCTGGTCTATCGCATCGATATTCCCCAGGGCAACTATGTGGAACAAAAGCAGGTCGACAAGCTGCGCCAGGGCATGACCCGCGAACAGGTCGAGTTCGTGCTGGGTTCTCCCATGTTGCGCGACAGCTTTGACCCCAACACCTGGTACTACCTCTATGAGTTCCAGCCCGGTCGGGGCGACAAGGAGCGCAAGGAGCTGACCCTCAACTTCGTGGGTGACAGACTGGCCACCGTGACCGGTGATTTCCCTCTCCCTGCCGCCTTCACCACACCGCTCTAGATGACATTACAAAACCGGCTTCTGCCGGTTTTGTTCTCTCTGGCCCCGGTGATGTCGCCGGGCCACACTCTGGATGCCTCATTGCCCCGAGGAGATCATCATGAGTCGATTCCTGATTGCCGGCGCCACCGGTCTGATTGGCAAAGCCTTGCTGCGCGAGCTGGGGACGGAACACGACCTCCTCCTGCTCTGCCGCAAACCGGGCGATCCCGCTCCGGGACGCACCTGGCTGCCCACCTCGTTCGACGCGCTGGACAGATTGACGCTGCCCTCCCCTGTGGACATTGCCTTCTGCTGCCTTGGCACCACCCGCAAGGATGCCGGCTCGGCCGAGGCATTTCGCCGGGTCGATCTCGACTATGTGCTGGCCTTTGCTGCGCTCGCCCGTCTCCACGGCTGCCGCCGCCTGCTGGTGGTCTCCAGTCTGGGCGCCAACCCGGGTTCCCCTGCCCTCTATCCCCGCACCAAGGGCGAGATGGAGCAGGCCCTGCTGGCCCAGGAGTGGCAGCGGCTCGTCATCCTGCGCCCGGCCATGCTGCTCGGCCATCGAGAACCTGCGCGCCGTTCGGAGCAGATCATCCAGGCCATCTATCCGCTGGTCAAGCCCCTGCTGCGCGGGTCGCTGCGCCGCTGGCGTGCCATCGAGGCCAGTCAGGTGGCGCACGCCATGGCGCGCCTTGCCATCCAGGAGAGCGGGATAGAGACGGTGGAAAACGAGCGCCTGCTCACCCTGTGATGCCCCGTGCCGGGCGAGACGATCACAAAGGGGCGCCACGGCGCCCCTTGTCACAACCCATCACCCGTCAGGTGCCGGCATCGTCTCGCTTGCGGTGCACATCGGGCCGCCCGCCGGTGACCACATCGGCACGCCCCTCTTCCTTGGCTTTTTCCGCACGCTTCTTGCGCATCTCCTTGGGATCGGCGATGAGAGGGCGGTAGATCTCGATGCGATCCCCCTCCTGCACCGACTCTGTGCCCTTCACCGGACGGCTGTAGATACCGAACTTGTTGACCGACAGGTCGATCTCCGGGTGCTTTTGCAGGATGCCGGACTGTTCGATGGCCGCCAGCACGCTGGTCTCGGGCGCGACCCGGATGCACAGCACCGTCTGCCGCTCGGGCAGGGCATAGGCCACTTCGATATTGAGGAGCTCAGACACCGTAAACCACCTTGGCACGATTGGAGAAGGCAAGCACCATGGAGCTCACCAGCTCGCGGAAGATCTGGCCAAAGGCCAGCTCAATGAGTTTGGAGGTGAACTCGAAGTCGAGATCGAACTCCACCTTGCAGGCATCCACGTCCAGGGGCGTGAAGGTCCACCATCCCGCCAGCTTGCTGAAAGGCCCCTCCACCAACTCCATCTTGATGGTGCGATTGGCATCGAGCTGGTTGCGCGTGGTAAAGGTCTTGGCGATACCCGCCTTGGCCACATCGACCGAGGCCATCATGTAGTCTTCACCTGACTCGTGAACACGGCTGCCGACACAGCCGGGCAGGAACTCAGGATAGGCATCAACATCATTGACCAGCCGGAACATCTGTTCCGCGCTGAACATCACCAGGGCACTGCGAGTAATACGGGGCATGGGTTTTCCTCATCCAATCGGCCCGATTTTATCACCTTGTCAGCCAAAATCACCGCCGAAACTGTTCGCGGGCCACCAAGCAGGGCAATCGCACACTTTCCGGCCAGTGTGACCTGCTCTCGCCCCGCCCTTCCCTCAAAATCGTCATCGAACTGCTCACAAAGCCGCCACTCGGAGCGCTGTGCGTTTTACAGCCGCCGCCACCCACGTATAATGCGCCTTCCTAAACATTGCCTAAGGCCCCCGTCATGAGCAAAAAGAACAGTAAAAACAAAGCCGGGTCCAGCACCATTGCACTCAACAGAACCGCCCGTCACGAGTACTTCATCGAAGAGCGCGTGGAAGCCGGCCTGTCCCTGCAAGGGTGGGAAGTGAAGTCCCTGCGGGCGGGCAAGGCCAACATCAGCGAAGCCTATGTCATCTTCATGCAGGGGGAAGCCTTCCTGTTCGGCTCCAGCTTCCTGCCGCTGAACGCCGCCTCCAGCCACGTGGTATGCGATCCGACCCGCACCCGCAAATTGCTGCTCAGTCGCCGTGAACTCGACAAGCTCGAGAGCCTGACCGCTCGTCAGGGCTACACCATAGTGCCGCTGGCCCTCTACTGGAAAGCGTGCTGGGTCAAGGTCGAGATCGGCCTGGTGAAGGGCAAGAAAGAACACGACAAGCGGGAAGACACCAAGGCCCGTGAATGGGATCGGGAAAAAGCCCGCATCATGAAGAACAAGCACCGCGGTTGATTGTGCGCCGCCGGCCCCCATGCGGCGACCAATAAACCAGCAATCGACCGGCCAAGGCCGGTCGATTGCCATCAACGCCTTGCCATGACAGGATTTTTGCGTACAATCCCTTTTGACAACTTGGGGCTGATTCTGGATTCGACAAGATTCACGAAACCCAAGGTGCATGCCGAGGTGCGGTAGGCCTCGTTAATAAACCGCAAAAAAATAGTCGCAAACGACGAAAACTACGCACTCGCAGCTTAATAACCTGCGCTGAGCCCTTCTCCCCTAGCTTGCCTGTGTCCTAGGGAAATGGAAGGTCATCCTTCACAGGATCGTGTGGAAGTCCTGCTCGGGGCGGAAGCATTAAAACCAATCGAGCTAGTCAATGCGTGGCGTGTCTCTCCGCAGCGTGTTGGCGAATGTAAAGAGTGACTAAGCATGTAGTACCGAGGATGTAGTAATTTTGGACGGGGGTTCAAATCCCCCCAGCTCCACCACATTACAACTGAGAGTTTTCAGGAAGTTTTACTCCTCAAAATGTCTCATAAGCCTTTACAGGCAACAAAAGCAAGCACTTCCCATTAGGAAAGTTGGCTTGCTTTTTTTTTGCCCAACAACTAGCATTTCTTTAAGCTGAGAGTTTTGAGGAAGATATGTGCTAGTAACGAGACTATACATAGAACCATCTGGTCAGAGAAATATGCTTCTGCTTGATAGTGAGTCAGGAGTGCCCGACTACTGGTCTACGCTATATGTCACAAACTCTCTCCGCGCACGCCACCTTCGTCTAGGTACGATTGAAAAGCATCTACAAGCACTTCAATCACTCTTCATGTGGGCTGAGCTTAGAGGTATCAATCTCATAGACAAAATAGCCAGTGGTAAAGCCTTCAACATTAATGATACTGACTCACTTACCTCAATTTTGAAGTTACGTGCAGACGAACTACCAAAACTCATTTCCAGCTTCAATACAAGTACAAGCGAAATACATGTGAAAACGAGCCAGGCTCGAAACATCTGGAAAAAGTTTGATGCTATACCGCGGCAGGTCACCCCCGCCAATTTCAACGATAAAATCAAGTACATTGGAAAGTACATTGAGTGGTTATCAAACATTCTCTCTGACTGCCATAGCAAAAGCATAACAAGAGAACAGATTCGCACCGTTGGTTATGAATTTAAAACCTCCTTAGGTGGTCAAAAGGTAGTAGTGCCTAAGGATAATTTCGGTGCATCAAAGTCTCTTGGAAATGCCGAGATTCAGCGAATTCTTAAGGTTGTAAATCCACTTTCACCTGAAAATCCATGGGATGGAGAGGCGACACGAATTCGTAACTTCACGATTATTTTGGTTTTACTTGATTCAGGCATGAGAAGTGGTGAGCTACTGAATTTGAAGATTACCGATGTAATTCGTGGTAAGACCAAACAATATGGCTTACGTATAGTTCAACGGTCTGGCTCTATCAACGATCCTCGCAAGAAGCAAAGACTTCCCAAGACAGTTCAACGTGAAGTTCCCATCAGTGATACTGCATTTAAAGCTCTTAACCACTACATAACAGAGGTAAAGGCAAAAACACCAAATGGACAAAAAACAGAATACATTTTTGTCAGTCACAGTAACAGTAGCCAGGGAAAGCCATTACACAGCATTAATAGTATTACAGAGGATATACGCAAGGTTACATCGATTGATTTAACACCTCACGTATTTAGACATACTGCAACATGGAAGTATTGTGTTCGCATGAAAAAAGAAGGCAAAGAATGGAAAGATTTTGTAGAACTTCTCTTGCTCAAATTTGGATGGGCAAGTGAAAAATCACCAACTGTACGGCTCTATGCACGTAAATTTATTAAAGAAGATCTTTTCGAACGCCAAATAAAGCAGCAAGATGAATATGTACAGGACGTATCAAACATACTTTTCTTGCTAAATAAGGAATAGCATGGTGAATAAACGTCGGGAAAATGGATACTCAATTCCGTCAAGAGAGCGTGAGACCTACACATCCAAGGATGGTTTTGAGTTTGATATTTACACTTCTCGATGGCAGTTAAGTGTGAATTCGTCTTTAAATATTGACTGGCTAGCTGATTTTTTGCCTCATGCTCAAGAAGAGGCCCTTAGACGTACTTTTGCCTATCGAGCCACTCAATTGGCAGCATCTACCGTTTGCATATCAGTTCTAGACTTTAAAAGATTTTTAAGCACTTATGTTGACGCTGCTGATGGCATTTCTATTCATGTGATTTTAACTTTCTTTGCATCAGATGAACCAAAGCATATTAAATCAAATGTAAAGGTATTTCTTGAGCGCTGTTTTCTAGAGGGTTACGGAAATGCTTTTGAACCAGGAATGGAGAGTTATTTATCTGAGCTAGTTATAGGTGACCGTGGAAACAGATTCAACCATGAAAAGAGCGAAGATACTCGTGCTCTGACAGAATACGAACGAAAACAATTTATATACCAACTTGTCCGCGCTCATTTCACTGGTAAAATATGTGAAAAAACCTATTTAATATTAAAGCTCATATTCATAACTGGCAAGCGTGCAGAGCAATTGGCAAATACTAAGCTCTGTGATTTCAAGAATGGATTTATAAACATAGATGGCACACCAAAGAAAGTTATACTATACAACTGTCCTATTGCGAAGCAGAAATTTCAAACCTTCCGTGTAGAGTTCAACGAGATACCATTATCTTGGGAGCTTGATTTTGATAAAGATATTTCAGCTGTTGCTGATAGGTCAATCACGTTAACTGAAAAATTATTAGGCCCTCTGACTTTAGAGCAAAAGAAACATGTTCCTTTATTCTGTATTGAAAGGCCCACTCAAGTATTACGAAGTGAAATCTCCCGACACAGCATCAATACAGTACTGGATGGAAAAATTTTACACAATAGAGCAGGTGTCGAAGCAAGAATAAACAATGCTTTTGAAGATAATTCAATATTTTCCATTTCATCTGAGCGTACAGGTAAGATACTTCATCTCACGGCAAGACGCTTGCGACATACTCATGCAACTAAGTTAGCAATATCTGGAGCATCTATTGCAGAGGTCGCAAACTCTCTAGACCATGCTAGCTACAAGGCTGCCATGGCTTACGTGAATGCGCTCCCCGTTTTGGCTATCAAAATTGGCGAACATCTAGAGACAACTCTTTCGGCTTTAGCTAAACGATTCGATAAAAACCAAGTGATCTCTGTTGACACTGAAAAGGTAATAAAACTCTACACAAAGCATAAGTCCCATGATGTAGGTCTATGTGGTAAAGAAGTCTTTTGTACCGAGGATTACCCTATAGCCTGTTATGAATGCGAACTGTTTATCCCAAGCCCATTTGGAAATCACAAAGCCGTACTCAATTATGTGGAGGATAGAATTAAAGAGGCATGCGAATTTGGTGACTTTCGGGGAGTTGAAAATTGGCGAACTATTCAGATAGCAGTGTTAGAACGAAAATTCATGGCAGATCAAGTACGTCTTAAAATGCTAAGTGAACACCCTGAAATTAAGGGATTACCGTATGAAGGGGAAAAGTAGAATGAATGTTATAGCCTATGTCAATAGGGAGCAACTTGAAGGACGACAAGCAATAGATCGACTCATCTCCCACTATCGCCGGATGATGTCTGAACCGATGACATGCCCATTTGATGCCTCCAAATCATGGGTATGGAACGAAAGTAGGTGGCACGGGGCAGGTCGATTTATAAAGCATGAGTTAAAAGATATCATCAAAAGCCTAAATCCAGACGAAGTGCATCTTATCTCCAAAAATTCACGAGAACTAATTCAGTCTCTTATATTACATATGTATATTATGAAAGGTGGCATTTCAAGAACTGCTGTTAACTCTATACTTTCAGATTATCTTGCACTTGAAAATGTTCTCAGAGATCGTTCATTGAACAACGAAGCTGACTTCACAAGCATATCATTAATTGATCTCAATAATACGTTACAGAAGAACATGAGTTCTCTCTTTGAAAATCTAAAACCTATTGTAGAATGCTTTGGTTCACTAGGTATTGTTAAATCCCAGAGTGTTCTGCAATGGATAAATCCAAGAGTAAAAGCACACAACAAGATATCAAGTGATGGCTATAAAGAAAAACTAACAGATGAAAATAGCCATAAGCTTCCTGACTACGAAGCAGTAATGGCGGCAGCAGATTACTTTCGTAATCAACCGTGGTTATCATATGGCGAAAATGCTTCTGAATTGGACAATGACTTTAAAAACGTCATAGTATCGTCTGCTCTAACGATCTTGATGATGGTTCCTGCTCGTTCTCAAGATCTATTCGAACAACTGTCAGTTAATTGTCTTGTGACTGCAAAAGTAGATGACACTGTAGTTTATGGTATTACTTGGTATGCAAAAAAAACTGATATGGATCACTGGAAATTAGTCCCATCGACAGTAAATGGAGAGTTTGAACATGCCATCATTGAGGCTATTGAACGCATTAAGCATGTAACAGAACCAGCCAGACAAGTATTTAAGTCTTGGGATGAACAGTGTCCAGAATATAATCCATTAGCATATCAACATGCACTAAGAAGTGGGTGGGTTCCAGCAGACTTTCCAATTTACTCAGAACAAAATAAAGTTCGTTACTCTGAAGCATTAATGGTAATGCTCAAGCATCAAACCCATCAGAGTAGAGATACCGTAGAGAATTGTGCAATAAAAATTAACAAATCCCACTTTAGAGATTGGTTGCGTTCTAAAGAAGTAAAAAGTGCATCGTCAGGAGCAGATGTATATCTGCGTAGCTTTTTTGAAAGAATAGGTTACGAACATCTCAACTTAAATCCAGATGACTATAATACACATGCTTACCGGCATATGGTCAACACTGCGGCAAGATTAGGTGGGATGGGTGAGTTTCAATTAAACTGGTGGAGCCATCGTCAAGAAATGGGGTCTGTGTATGACGTATCTATTCACCAGGACGGGGTTGACGGCATCAGTTCTGCCGGGATGGGATAATCTGTCTTCTCGATGCACGCCCTGACCACGGCCCTCAACCACTCCTGTGGGCAGCGGCCCAATCGCTTGCCGGTCTCCACCAACGACAGGATGCGCTGGCGAAACAGCTCGCCCCGGTGAGACCACACGCCGTAGCTACCCTTGCGCCAGAGCACATAGCCACGCAGCGCCCGCTCCGCCTCGTTGTTGGTCAGCGCTATTTCGTCGTCAGTCATAAACCGCCACAGCATCTCGTCATCCCGCAGCAGCAACTGGCATCGTCCACGGTAGCGTTTGCTGCACAACAGGGCGCCGCGCTCCAACTGGCTTCGCCAGCTTTGCCGGTAACGCGCGAGCCTGCGCAGGTATTTCTGCTTGCTCAACGCACCGCTTTCCCAACGGTGCCGGGTACGAAACACCGCATCCGCCAGCAAGACCAACCGGGCACCGATGGGCTGGTTGCACTGCTCGCTACTCTCGGCGATGGCCACGAGATTGCGGGCCACGTGGGCCCAGCACAGTTGCCGCTGGTCGGCGTCGATAAACCGGTAGCCGGCGTACTGGTCGGTCACCAGCACCCCGTCAAACTCGGCGCCCAGCAGCCGCTTGGCCGCCTCCTGACCACGGCCATAGGCCGTCATGAAGCAGACGGCTATCTTGCTCAGCGCCAGCCACATCCAGCGGCGCTCTCCACCCCGCTGATGCCGGGTCTCATCGGCATGAACGTGGGTGGCCGTCTGCACCTGCTGCTTGATGGCCTGGTAGGTCGGGGTGAGCATGGCACTCACCCGCCCCTGCGCCTCACTGATGGCGCCCCGGCTAAAACTCAGGCCGAAATGCTGTTTGAGCTGCTGCTGTATCTGGCTGACGCTCTGGTGAAACTGGCCGCTTTGCAGCGCGATGTAGCTGAGCAGATTGGCCCCCATCTGGCTGCTGCTGACGTTGTCTGGCAGTGCGGCCTGGGTCGTGCCGATACACCGTGAGCAGGTCGCACGATACAGTTGGTGTTCGGTGACGAGATAGCTCACCTCGGGCAGCTCGAACACCTGATGAACCTGATAGGGTTTGGCATGGGCCACCATGTCCCCGCCACAGCAAGCGCAATCGGCGGCAGGGTAATGCGGGACCAGGGTCAGGCGGGCATCAAGCGGATGCCGCTCGCGGCGATGTCCCTTGTGACCGGGCTGCGCCCCCCGTTGCTTGCCGGACGCCGGACGCTTGCGGGCCGGCGGCGGTGCACCGGGGCCGTCGCTGGAAGGCGGCTTGGAGGAGTTGCCGCTGTGCTGATTGAGGCGGTCCTCCAGCTCGGCGATGCGGTCGAGGAGCTTATAAATCAGCTCGTTGGCCTGCTCCAGAGTGGTGGGCATTCCCGCGGAATGCATGGTGTTTTTGCTCATGGGGGGAGCGTATCTAAGGAGCAGGATCAAGCAAGCAGGAAAGTGGGATCAAGAGACGATCGTCTCATTTTTCCTGTGTCAATACTGTTCCGGTGAATACTTACTGTATGACCATCGAACAGCTGAACAAAAAAGAATAATGGTATCAACAGGTGGCAACTTTGAAGCAATGGAGCTAACACCACAACAGCGTCTTGATCGAATTAACCACCAGATACCTATGACACGGAAAAACCTTGGTCTCAAATTTGAATTAGTAGCTCAGGGTACTGGTGGATTCACTTTCAAAACACCGCTAGGTATGTGTACACACAATTACTGTGAATCACCCTGTATTAGAACATGTAACTGCATTGAGTGCCCTGAAAACCTTCACTGTAAGGGTGATAAGAGAACACTTAAAAGACTGATAGAGGAACTCAACGATATCAGCGATAAAATAGCCTTAGCTGCATCTGAATGCGACTCATTCGGACTGAAACGCTTGCAGATTCGTCATGAGATCATTGATGGATTGGTAAAAATATTAGGGGATGATTCACCGCTAGAAGATGGTGCACTTGTTATGCTGGCTTACGAGCAAGCCCCAAAATCAGGGTTGATATATCAAGCACAAGAACTAGCAAAACAAATTGAGAACGGTAATAAGTTAACAACAATAAAACATACAGAAGCAATTAGACACCTTGGTTTATCAAGAATACTACCAAAGCTTGAGGCCATAGAAAGCAAAAAAAATATCCTAGCTGAAATAAAGTTCAATGAATTTCTATCAGATTATAGTGAGGATGAAGAATGAGGTTGAAAGAAGAACACATAGATTACTTACTCCATTTGATTGACACTTGGAGTATAGAACAAGGAACTCTCTCAACACCTAAGCTACTTAATAGGCTAAAATCAAAATATGGTGATGCACCATCAGATAGAGCAATTCGAAATTTCCCACGAATAACTAATCGAATACAAGAACGAAAACTTGAACTGAAAACAGGCATTTCTGCATCGGCTAAAAAGCCTAGCTCACTAAGTCATGCAGCAAAACGTATCGAAGAATTGGAAAGTAAAATACGTCGACTAGAGCGTGAAAACAACGCTTTGTTACATCGCTTTGTCTTATGGCAGAAAAATGCAACGGATCGTGGAATGAGCGAAGCTGAACTGAATAGAGCTTTACCTGTTAGCCAAGAGACGATCAATTCTCGGGGGCGATGAGAATGGCTAAATCAAACATTTCACGAGCAAAAGACATAGCAAATAGCATTCGTGTATGGATTGCAGAACGTGACACTAAGCTTGATTTTTATAACTGGATACAGACAGCTGGCCCTAAAGCATTCAAAGGTGTAAAGCGTAAAGAATTAGCACGACTCCTTGGTGTCAGCACATCAACTCTTAATGTTAATGAAGCATCTGCTGAATTGAGGAACGCCGAGTATCGTTGGGTATCTGCCTACCACACACGGAATGAAGCAGAAGCTAAAAATGTAAAAGATAACCTATCTAGTAAAGTCGGTTATCAAAAACGAGCAGAATCTAAAATAAATAAGTTAGAAGACGATATTGCCGCACTGAAGATGGAGAACCGCCTTCTGCGGTCTCTTTTACAAAAATATGAAACCGATGATGAATTGCAACTTGATAAACTGCCTAAACCTCCAGAGGGTAATTAATTAGATCATCTTCATTATTTTTACAGTTCCAGTTATAACTGGACACAAATATCTTAATTTACGCTACTTTCGTACACCCTCCCTTTAGTATCAACTCCAAAGCCTATTCAACGTGCTGTAGGGGATAGCCCTTCCATCATCCAGCATCATGGTCAACCCGCTCCTACGGATACTCTAAAGTTCAATGAGTTCGCCTAAATAGCTGTTCCGAATAGTAGATCACCGGAGGAAGGGAACTCAGTCCAGTTTGTGCGATCTGATTAGTCGCTAAACAAAACAAGCCACACCCAAAGGACTGAGTTGATGCCTATCCTACCACCTCTGCCACGACCACAACGGCGCCGCATTCACAAAATCATCCATGCCACCCGTGATAAAGGACATGCTCGTCGCTTGATGGCCATCTTGCTGTTACATGAAGGACGCACGATCACCGATGTTCATCACCTTACCGGCGCTGCGCGCTCGACCATCGGTCGTTGGCTTCGGTGGTATCGAGATGAAGGCATAGAAGCGCTAGAAGCCTTACCGGCTGGCCGTGCCCCAGTCTTACCTATCGCCAAGATTGTCACCCTACTGGTGCTGCTCATGCAGTTTTCTCCGCAAGATTTTGGTTATCAGCGCAGCCGTTGGTGTACTGAACTATTGGCTATAAAAATCAATCGGTTAACAGGGCTCAATGTGGCAGCCTCCACGCTCCGCCGATGGTTACCTCGTATGGGCATTGTCTGGCGCAGGCCCGTGCCGACCTTGCGGATAAAAGACCCAGCCTATCAGGAAAAAATGGCGAATATCGACGCCGCGCTGGCCCGCTGTGATGCCGATAATCCGGTGTTTTATGAGGATGAAGTCGATATAGACCTCAATCCCAAATTAGGAGCCGACTGGATGTTCAGAGCGCAGCAAAAGCGGGTTGTCACACCGGGGCAGAATGCCAAGCATTATCTGGCAGGCGTTCTCCACGCAGGCAACGGAAGGGTACTTTACGTCAGCGGGATCAAGAAAAACTCATCGCTGTTTATTGCCATGCTGGAAAAGCTGCGCCACCACTACCGACGAGCCAAAACCATCACGTTGATCCTCGATAACTACATCATTCACAAAAGCAAACAGACCGAGCGATGGTTGAAGAAGAATCCCAAGTTCTGCCTGGTGTTCCAGCCAGTTTACAGCCCTTGGGTTAATCACATAGAACGGCTATGGCACAAGTTACATGAAACCATCACGCGCAATCATCAATGCAGAGGGATGGCAAACCTGCTGGCCCGAGTGAAACACTTCATGGATACCGTGTCTCCTTTCCCGGGGAATGGCTATGGCACAGCGAAGGTGTAGCACTATTGGGATCAGTTATTTAGTTAGGGAGAAATTGATATCCCCTGTGCAACCTTGCTTACATAAGTCTGATGATTGCGTAGAACTGCTGACTGCCATCGCTGATTACCACCACTTCTTAAGTGGGTCATCAAAATGACTATCTCTCCTTGCCTTGTTCATTAACTCCCTTTTCTCTTGTTCATTCAAACTAACCAAATTATTTGAAACTATATTAAAAAACAGTTCAGGATGAAGAATGTAACTTGTTGAATCAAGAAATTCTTGATTTACACGAAGTGATAGGTACTCAAACCGCTCTACGAAGCGCTTGTAAACTGAGCCACTTTTATCGTTATTTTTTCTAGCTTTTTCCGCAAGAACCTCTATCTCTCGCGTCAAGAATGAGCCAACCAGTTCAGCCTGGGCAGGAGCATTTGCACACAATGTTTTAAATGAATCAACCCACCACCGCTTAAATGGAATAGAGGAAAATGCACAACTACCGCCAAGCCAGGGTGACCGATACCCAATCTCTAAATTTCGAGTCGCCTTGTTTGAAGACAAAGGGAAAAATTTTTCAATACTATCGAGTCGTGAGCTGAAACTGAAGCCTGCTGTCCCCTCTGCCTCATATACCTCACCAATGTTGTAGCTGCCAATATGGTGGTATAGAACCGTACCAAAGGGGGCGCTACGTTGGTCTTCTACTAACTGGTATAAAGCAAAAGACCTACAATCTCCCAGATCCCACCCAACCTTTAAATCTTCACACAGGCTAGCATTGGTAGAAAACGTACTATTGAATTCATTTATGATTTCGGAATACGTATCCATATGTCCCCTACCTTAACTCACGTAATTAGTTATCATAAGCCTGCCTTGACCTTGATGGTAACCTTGCACTGGTCATCCTTAATCCCATAACCAGTACATCCCCAAAAGTCACCATACTGACCATTACGGATCTTCATTGGTCGTCCGCACTCAGGGCATATTTTAATTTTGCAACCACAAAGAGAATTATTGCAAACACTCTCATTCCTTGTGTCAATTGAGGGTGAGTAGCATTTTTCACACACTCTAGCCTTTCCTACAGGACAGCCAAAACCGGTGCTACAAGCATAGAAATCACTATACGGCCCCTTGACCAACCTTAGATAGCCATCTGTACAGTATGGGCACTTGAACTTTTTTTTTGATTCCTCACTGAATGCTTTTGAAACAACATTTATCTTGTATTTTGGTGAGAGTAACTCCGTCACAAAATCAGATGGTGCTGTAGGATTGGCAATAATATAGACTTTCTTCCTTGCTCGGGTAATGCCTACATACAGGAGACGCCTTTCCTCAGAATGAGGATATGGGTCTAGAGATGGCAGCAGGGATTCAACTATAAGGTTGTCTTTGTTTTCATTAGGAAATCCCATCTTTCCTTGAAAGAAGCCGATTAAAATTACATAGTCTGCCTCTAACCCCTTAGATTTATGGAAACTCCAGAAGTTAACATTGCGCAAACTATTAGTCTGTTTTAATGCACTCTTAGCCTCATTTAAAAGATAGTTATAACGAGCAATAACGGCGATGCTTCCAGTCGTATCATTCTCTCTAATCTTTTGAACAACCTCAGCGACTCTTTTATTCAAACCTCCTTTTTCTGGGGATTTGTCATCAAGCAGATAAATCTGTGAATCTTCAACCACAGTATGCGTTTCTATATACTTTTTATACTGTTCAGGATTTTCCATAATGAACTGACCAGCAGTATCAGCAATGCTATTGTTATAGCGGAAGGTCTTTTGTAGTTTAGTGAGCGTGTAGCTACCAACGATTTCACCAAAGCGAGTTGTTAGCTCTAACTTTCCACCATTAAATCTATAAATTGACTGCCAATCATCACCAACGACAGTTAGTGATGGCTGTGCCCCATTTTTAATGATGGTCTGAATGAACTCCATTCGAGCTGTTGATATATCCTGGAACTCATCAACCAGTATGTATCGCCATTCAGGAATATATTTGCCAGCATTCACCTCCTGAATCGCTCTGATTATCATGTCATCAAAGTCAATTGCATTTTGTTCTCTGAGCTCACTTATATATGCATGATGAAGCAAATCCAAGATTTCTGAGAGCTTCTTGGAATGATGCACTCCAGTAGCATCGAACCTACTCTGTATGGATTCTTTCGTGAGGCGTTCAACTCGAATGGATTGGAGGGCTTTTGTCAAAAGTTCACCCCAGCCTGTGATATGACCCATATCACGCAGCTTGTTGAACAGCTCATCAGGAGATAATGGGTTAAGAATGACACTATTATCTAACAGCTTTTTCTTGAGGTTTTCCAGTAAGACACCCTCTATCCATTCATAATGGAATGTCTCAATTAAAACAGTTTCACATTCATTATGTAGCATTCTTTTATTATTAATGGACTGATTATAAGAAACACGATCTATATCCGGCCTAGTTCTTCCATTACGGTCTACACCAAAATGTTCAATGTAAAGTTCAGGTTCTATGATTTTAAAGTCTGGGCGATAGTCAAAACCAATATCGATGCGCCGTTTGGTCACATATGGAGACTCATACTTATACTCAACACCATTTTCATAAAGGAAATTTGCTATAAGGAGTTCCTGGTAACCCTTAACGAGATCACTGTTGAGGGTTCTGAATTCGTTGTCCCTGATATACGCTTCATATTCTGACTTTGACTTAAAATCAAAAGGGTTAACGGGTTCTGGGAACAAGTTTATAAAGTCATAAATTCTATCGATATCCGATGATAAATATTCTTCAAGCCATGAGGTGACCCATAGTTTTAGTTTTACGTCATCCTCAGTAAAAATAGATATGTTGGTATCAACGTTTGAATTACGTAGGATCATCCTGCCTAACGCATGGAAAGTAGCAATCTCTGGAGTCGATTCTAGCTCAATATTAGATTTCTTAGCTTTATCTTCGAGGCGTTCACGTAGTTCGTTTGCAGCGGCATTGTTATATGCAAGAACCAAGATCTCCGATGGCTTTGCTAATCCTCGGTCTATCAGATCGAGGGTTTTAGCAACCATGACAGATGTTTTTCCAGTACCAGCTGCTGCAAGCACCATATTCCTATCATTGGAACGTAATACGCCCAAACGCTGTTCATTAGTTAATGGATTTGATTCTACGACATCAAAGAACTCTTTTCTTTTTATAAGTTGATACTCTTCATGCTGCTCGCGTATGTAGTCAATATTAAGAGGATGATATGATATTAGATTTTTTACCTTCTCTATTAGTTCAGGATTTAAATATCTTTCCCATTGTTCGCACTGGGCCTGATAGTCGTGGCTTAATGAAGTACATATTTGAGCAAGATTGTTCACCCAAGAATCTCTTGGGTACTCGTCAAAAGCAAGACTATAAAACTCGGTAACTTTCTGCTCTATTGTTGTTGTAATATGCTTTGCTATTAAATTATTTAGCGACTCAACGAAGCTATCTGAATCAGTACATCTAATAAATTTTTGTTTTTTAGTCTTACATCCAATTTTATAGGTAAGTATCCCGCCTAGAAATTTTCTTTCAAAAGTTGCAAAACTCCTGAAATCGGGTGCAGAATCATTTTCTAAAATAGTATCTTTTTTTGAGGTTACTAAATTATCTCCCTGCACAACAATAGTATCTGAGCCAAGGATTTTCCCAATGAAATTAAATGATAGCTTGGCTATGTAATCATTCATTAACAACTCTCTAATTAATGCGTCATGCGACTTATTTACTTGCCCACAAGTTGTGGTGCCAAATGAGTGATATCGTAACAGATTACATGAGTGGTTTGGTCACAAACCTATGAGTAGAGAAAACTAGATGAGAGGGCGATCACACCGAGCTGCATGTTTGGGATTGTGATGTCAACTGGCTGCACACCTGGTGTTGTTTGACCTCAAGAGCATGTGACATTGCGTACAAGCCCCATGGGACTGGCAACAATGTAGCACTCCATGCGGCCACGTTGGCAACAAGCGGGAAAGCAGCGCGTATCCACGCGCCAGCATCATCGTTGAAGATACTGCGATTCCAGATAGTTAACTGATAAAGCCAATAGAAAAGATCTTGATGAGTCCTCTTTATTCATGGCATGATAGTGTCATGGGTACTTCTGCACCCAGTTAGCCGACCTAGGCGAAGGTGTGTGACCAGCAGAGTGAAAGAAAATTCAATTAACCCTATTCTTCTATAGGGCGTATGTCGGCTAGCGCATCTAAATTGATGAAGGACAGGCGTATCATGAAACACCAAAACGATCACATCAAATTCCCTTCTGGTAATACCGTTGAATTCTGCCGTAAAAAAGCCAAAAAGCTCGCCAAGGAAAAGGGAATAAAGCTAGCCCAAGCGTTAGACATCATGGCTGAACTTAATGGGATTTCTGGTGGGTGGCACAATGCCATGCAGCAGCTTAATAATAAGCTTCAGCCTTCTGCGGTAATATCACCTAAACTACCTGAGAAATTGGAAAAACTGTTTGAAAAGATTGGTGCAGCAATACCTAAGCAGCCTGATCATGTTGAGCAGCTGATTAAAGATGCTGCAATGCCTAAGTTGCCCGCTAATGTTGAGCAGCTGATTAAAGACGCGGCAATGCCTAAGCTGCCTGCTAATGTTGATCGGCTGATTAAAGACGCTGCAATGCCTAAGCTGCCTGCTAATGTTGAGCGGCTGATTAAAGACGCGGCAATGCCTAAGCTGCCTGCTAATGTTGAGCGGCTGATTAAAGACGCTGCAATGCCTAAGCTGCCTGCTAATGTTGAGCGGCTGATTAAAGACGCTGCAATGCCTAAGCTGCCTGCTAATGTTGAGCAGCTGATTAAAGATGCTGCAATGACTAAGTTGCCCGCGAATGTTGAGCGGCTGATTAAAGATGCTGCAATGCCTAAGTTGCCTGATCATGTTGAGCAAATTCTTAAAACTGTTGATGTACTTATTCCGCGTGAAATAAGGGAGTATCAAAAGACACTGAAGCAGTTTGAGGATGTAGTTAACAAGCCGCTCTCTGACTTGAGGAAATAAGGCTTCATGTAATAGAGTGTACAGATATAGTTATCACTTGACACCGGCTTCAAACCGGTGTCTTTTATGCTACTAAATAACTGATCCCAATAGTGCTACACCTTCGCTGTGCCATAGCCATTCCCCGGGAAAGGAGACACGGTATCCATGAAGTGTTTCACTCGGGCCAGCAGGTTTGCCATCCCTCTGCATTGATGATTGCGCGTGATGGTTTCATGTAACTTGTGCCATAGCCGTTCTATGTGATTAACCCAAGGGCTGTAAACTGGCTGGAACACCAGGCAGAACTTGGGATTCTTCTTCAACCATCGCTCGGTCTGTTTGCTTTTGTGAATGATGTAGTTATCGAGGATCAACGTGATGGTTTTGGCTCGTCGGTAGTGGTGGCGCAGCTTTTCCAGCATGGCAATAAACAGCGATGAGTTTTTCTTGATCCCGCTGACGTAAAGTACCCTTCCGTTGCCTGCGTGGAGAACGCCTGCCAGATAATGCTTGGCATTCTGCCCCGGTGTGACAACCCGCTTTTGCTGCGCTCTGAACATCCAGTCGGCTCCTAATTTGGGATTGAGGTCTATATCGACTTCATCCTCATAAAACACCGGATTATCGGCATCACAGCGGGCCAGCGCGGCGTCGATATTCGCCATTTTTTCCTGATAGGCTGGGTCTTTTATCCGCAAGGTCGGCACGGGCCTGCGCCAGACAATGCCCATACGAGGTAACCATCGGCGGAGCGTGGAGGCTGCCACATTGAGCCCTGTTAACCGATTGATTTTTATAGCCAATAGTTCAGTACACCAACGGCTGCGCTGATAACCAAAATCTTGCGGAGAAAACTGCATGAGCAGCACCAGTAAGGTGACAATCTTGGCGATAGGTAAGACTGGGGCACGGCCAGCCGGTAAGGCTTCTAGCGCATCTATGCCTTCATCTCGATACCACCGAAGCCAACGACCGATGGTCGAGCGCGCAGCGCCGGTAAGGTGATGAACATCGGTGATCGTGCGTCCTTCATGTAACAGCAAGATGGCCATCAAGCGACGAGCATGTCCTTTATCACGGGTGGCATGGATGATTTTGTGAATGCGGCGCCGTTGTGGTCGTGGCAGAGGTGGTAGGATAGGCATCAACTCAGTCCTTTGGGTGTGGCTTGTTTTGTTTAGCGACTAATCAGATCGCACAAACTGGACTGAGTTCCCTTCCTCCGGTGATCTACTATTCGGAACAGCTATTTAGGTTAGTAATGATGTTTTTATAAGCCCACAGAAGATCGCTTCCTAGCAGCTCATATCACCTCTTAGCGCCTACTCTTGGCTCTTTGCATCCAACGTCTGTTTAACGCCTTTTCTTGCAGTCATCATATACACAGCAAATAACCCTGTGATACCAGTAACACCTGCCAGTACAAACAAAAAAGCTCCAGATGAATGGCTAAGTACAAATGCTCCTATGAATGGCGCTATAAGCATCGCGCTGTTCTGGATTGCTTGCAGCCGTCCAGCTGCAATCCCAAGGCTTGCTTGAAAATTTTCAGCCAGGTATACATTTGATGAGATCGCAAATCTAGAACTGAAAAGCCCTACAACAAAAAATACTATAGCCAATGATGCCAATTGCAATGTAAAAGGTTCATATAATATGGGGGCGATCAAAATAAACATACACATAGTAATAAAGGCAGGGAATAAGATCTCCTCAATTAGTCCTTTAAGAGAAGAAGACGTAGCATTACGAGCACTCCACAACCCATACAGAAAGTTTCCTATAGCAGATGAAGATACTAATACACCAAGGGCACTTTTATCTAACCCGTTATCTCTAAGTAAAATTGGGAGTTGATTGTTGACCATGAAAACGGCGATAAAAAATATTGCCATTACTATGGCATATGAATTCCAACTTTCATTACTCAATGTTGATGGCTTTGAGCTTGGTGAATTGTCCAGTCCATCTTTAACTGTTGTAGTCTTTATTGTCCAGAACACAATGCAGCCAGCAAGCGTTAATCCACCTGAAATCAACAATGCATATTCGTCACTCCCGAATGACGCGATTGCTCCACCAAGTGCAGGGCCAGTTATCTTTGCTGCACTATTCATCATATTTAGCAAGGAATAGTAGCGAGTTCTGTTTTCCGCTGGTACACAACGAGCACTGATAACTGATATAGCTGGTGTGGCTATGCTATTAAATAGAGATCTAATTACAGCTATTGCCACAAAGATATATAGGTTGCTTGCAGTTAATAGTGCAACAGTCAGCAACGCCCTTAGCACGAGACTCGTACGCAACCAATAAAGAACTTTACAGCCATTAACCAAATTACTAATAAATCCGGTAAATATGATACCTGGCAATAGCATACTTGCGCCGATAATTGCTATCTCCATGCTATCAACTTGAAATCGATACACACATATTGTCAGTATGGCTATATAGTCAATCCATCCCCCGAACACGACCAACCCATCACCCAGTAAAAGTAGCTTGAGACGGTTTGAAAATGAATGAGTTATTTTATCCAAAAGAATACTCCTGCAACTTCATCTGCAATTTGAAGTGGTTTTGAAATTCCATTTTTTTCTCTAAATTCATCAACCGCTAGCTTACATCCTGGTAGATTATAATCATCAATGATGATGAATCCACCATCGGATATTAGGTGATATACGTTATCTAGAACGTCTTTTGTTGAGCTATACCAATCCGCGTCAATTCTTACAACACTAAACTTAACATTAGCAGCTGATAATGATGGTAGTGTATCTTCAAACCAGCCTGGCATGAAAATTATGTTATCATCGAGTAATCCATAACGATTAAAATTTTCCTTTACATCATCAATGCTTGCTAAGCAGTCCAGGTTATATATCGGGAGTGCCTTAGAAAATCGATACCAGAAATGATTTGCAAAAATCCCATCCTGGGTACTGGGAACCGGTAGACCTGAAAAGGAATCTGCTACATAAACCTTACGAGATGAGTTTAGGCTTTTCAGAACTCCAGCCATGTAGATTGAAGTCCCCCCTCTCAAAACCCCACAATCTAATACATCGCCAACAATCTTTTTTTCATTTGTGATTGTTATGGCATCTCGTATATTATTCAATGCGTCAATGCTAACGTATGTATGAATATTTCTAGATCTCTTGGTGTACTGAAGGATTTGAGTCAAGTCTTCTGCGCTGATATTAAGATTGATACCATCGTTCATTAATAAGTCTAGAGTCTTCTTTATTTCGTCCACTTCATCAGGTGTTGCTTTTGGACTATCAGGCTCATAGATTTTGTTTGTTAGCACTTTACTTAATAAATCAAGATACACGAAAACGCCCCTTTAATGTTACTCTAAAATGAGAATGCCAACATTAGCCAACTCTTGACAGAGCAGAACTTTCGACTCTAGGTTTAGGTCGCCAGAGAGCTGACTTGGAGTAAAGCAAACTAATCCACTTGAGCAAATATAATCTATTTCACCCTGACAATAATCAGGAAGAGTTACATTCGAAGGCCTTGAAACAAGCGGTTTTCCTGGGCTGATTGTCGAACTAAAATATATTGATATAGAACCGTCACCAGTTCTAGCTTGTATATCAACACCTTGCCTTAGCCGTAGCTTTGTTGACTCAGTAATCGCATGTGATGCAGCAAGAGTTTCCAGGCGTCTATCGCAGGTCTCATGTTTGGTTGCGCTATATGCGATATCAAAGTCAGCTTTAATTACATCAAAAGGTACTTTCTTTAATCGATCTAAAAGTAGTTTTGTATTTTTATCAAGAAGATCTCGTTCAGTGAATGGATAAATATTCTGTCTGAGTTCAACTATGTGCTCAGACATTAGCCGTAGGTATCCTTCCAGTACTTCAAAAATTTTTATTGGTTGCAAACCAATAGCCATATGTAATGAGTGGCTATCTAAGCATCGTGCAGAATGTGGCGCTCCTGCTGGAATATATAATATATCTCCAGGTTCTAGAATAACCTCAATTGATGGAGCTCCAAGATCGACATCTTTAAAGTTCTGTTGAAGTGGAAGAGTTGGATTATCGATTACCTTGTCCCAAACATGCCAAACTTTACGCCCTTCTAGTTGGACAACAAAAACTTCTGTGGTATCAAAATGCGTATCAAGGCCTGGGAAGTTTGCGCCAGTAAGGAATGGTTTTGCGAAAACATATCCACCAAAAATGTCCTCAAGGCTTTTGCAGATCTTAGCGATGTCACTGTGACGATTATCAAGATCTTCTAGCTTAAGTGTCGCACCAGATTTGAACGCTTCAAGTACGAATTCTCGTTGTGTTGTTGCTTGACCATGATAGGTCGGTATCGTTATTGCCACCCCATCCTTAGTTATTCTAACTAAGTTATGTAGCATGCCCTCTCCAGCAATCAAATAGCGATCAAAGTCAGCCAGGGTGAACATATTGATGAGACTGCTCTCTGCTCTTTGGAAGAGTGGCTTTTTTTCGAAGTAATTATTAAAAAAACTTTCTTGGTCAATAGACCCTATAATTTTATGCAACATTCTATAATCCCCTATTAAAAAAGGATGGTGTATACACACCATCCTTTTTCATACGTTCATATTCAGAACAGTACGTGCTGAACATGTTTCAGTGCAGCCGCAGAAACGAATTTAATATCCTTTTTATTCAGAGTCATTTTTTATTTCCTTATGAAATGAAGGTTGATGAATACCAGGAGCGAAGGCTCCAAACGGCGATTTCAATTTAATGGCCGAGAAGTTAGATGTAAACACCTTCTAGCAGGAAGATGCACGAGTGTTGATTATTTGTAACAAGCGATAATCCGTAGGATGTTGAGTCGAGTAGTGATATTGACTGAGGAAAATGCATATTTGATATAGAAAATTCAAATTCTTTACCAACATTAAGGCAAAAATATTTTTTTGACCCTAAGTGATTACTTATCTGGGTAACAAAAATCAATTGACATCTATATGTGAAATGTGGGTTTCACTATAAATTAGATTAATAGACTTCTTTTACACGTCTTGCGATTACTCAGTGGTTTTAAATCTGGTAAATGAGCTTGGTTATAGTTGTTTTGAAATAAATCAAACATACAAGCTATGTTATGCTCAGTCTCCTGCTCTACATGTAACCTCTGCATTGGTAAGCAAAGGTACAGAAAGCAGTAGCTCGTAGCCTATGATGAACATGGTGATATCAGACCGACTTCAACTCAGACAAGAATAGAGTCAAGGACGCTCAAAGACATGTTCTGTTGAGAGTAGTAGGTCAGGAGTGAAACGCTAGAGCGACCCGTCATCACATAATGTGACCGTATCTGTGTGTATTGGGATCCCATGGGTTTGTAAAATCGTTCCGGTTGTGACAACCAGGGTCGGGTAGCAGGGGGGGTAAGGATGGCGTTACAGTAACGCCGTATGCGATCTGTTCATGTGTAGCGAATGCTAGCAGAGAAGTGCTTGCATAGGTAAAACAATCATTTTTTAAAAGCACGTTTTTTATTTCCACCCTACAGGGCGAATATAACCACACCTAACTGAGGTTATGTTGCTGTTTTCTGTTTATAGACATATAACTTACTACTAAGTGATGAAGCGTTGATGTCTTAAGCCAAGTTAATGAATTTTAATTTATCAGAGCTCTTTAAATTCCATTGATTTAATAAAAACAATTTGTAGGGGTAGTAAAAACTGGTTTCTCTTCGCTGCGCAGCAGCGGAATGTTGAAACGGAAAAATTTATTTATAGCTCTCATAATTAGTAAATGGACAGTTTACCGAACTTTTCAAGTGGGGTGGATGTGAAAAATTTTGAAAATCATTCTGTTTGGTTTAAGTTTGACCAACTGAGCTGGTTTTATCCTCACAGCCCCCCTGATTTATTGCTTATATGCAAACCCCATGCTGAATTCGTCCCACAAGATCGATAACTGCCTGAACTCCCATCTGTGTAGTCAACAACGTGGCTGGAGCCACGCCACCAAGGCCCCTAGCTGGACGGTGTAACCATGACAATGCCCTGAGGGCATCGTCTTCCTGAAGGGACAGAGCGGCATCGAGGGCGAGCACTACTCCATACACCCTGGCTCCTTGTGATATTGATAGCGCGGTATCTGCTTTGAGCCTGCGAGTCACAGTGCTCCGGCTAATACCAGTTAGCTTACATATCACACCCACATCAGTTTCAACCAGCGCAGCTAGCTGATGAATGATGTCCGCAGGAACTCCAGCCACAATCCACAGATGAACGTTCAATGCTTCACGAGGAACATCCAAGGATTCAAGGCGTGTTGTTCTACGAAGCGGGTGATGGACTGCATCGGGTGTCATGTTACATACCTCTGTCTGCATGTGCTCTTTATCATGCCCTATCTCAACCCACCCTGTCGTGCCCAGTGTTCAACAAATTTTGCACATGTTGCAGGGGCGACTCTGTTAGTTTCCAACCAACTAGGTTTGTGTCTTGATTTATTGATGGACATCATGATTAACCCCGAGCAATATTCTGTAGTTTAGAGGAGTTGATTAGGGATAGGATAAATGCCTATTTATACAAGTGTTTTAAAGTTGGATAAACCAATTGGAACACCACCCCATCCAGTAGAGGTGAGCGTCTATTCCAGCCCGTATGGTGGCTACATCAGAGTCAGTGAAATGGATGTTCATAATGAGAATGCTGCCGCATTCACATCCGCTTTAATGTCCGCAGATGAGTGTCGTGCCCTTGCTCGGTCACTAGACGCGATGGCTTCCGTTCTTGAACAATCGGAAAAAAATGGTGATATGTCCTAGCACCGAGGAGAGTCGATGACTGAGCTGATCTGTACTGAGCCTGGCATAGGTATTGAGCTTGGGACTACTTTTCAGGTTCTATCGGAGAACGGCTCTGAATGGGAAATCCTGTTGGGTAATGAATACCGAAGGGTCAACAAACGCAGCGGGCGCGTTACAGGTTGGAAAACACCTCCAAAATTTGAGTGCAAAGACATCCAAAAATAACAAATGAGAGTTCAATGCTGGTTATGCCAGTGATAAATAGCCAGCCCAGGTTACTCCCAGATCAAAAGCAGAAAATTATAGTTTTCATAAAGCCTTAAATAAGGGGCTCAGCATGCTCGTAAAAGAAATTGTGCCAACAGAACAGGTCGTTGACATTCTCTGTGATGTCTGTGGTCGTAGTACAAAAACGAATTTTGGAACCAACCAATACGGCTCGTTATCGGCGGATTTTGGCTATGGTTCCCGTCACGATGGTGAACGTTACAAGGTGCATCTGTGTGAAATGTGTTTTTTCGGTATACTCGCAACAATGAGGGAGATGCATCGCGGGGAACATATGTTTGACGATGACTATGAGGCTGCAAACCCAGACACATTTGGGCGTGATTATTCTAATAGGGAGATAATCTGAATAGTATGCCCCCATATTCGAGTTTGTGTGGAGAGAACTATTTCCTATCATCGACTCATTCTGTGAGCCAATGATATTGTCCAATCGGCTCATTTCGTGAGCCGATCAAGATCGTTCATCGGCTCATCTGGTGAGGTGGTCTCAACGCTCACTACCACCTAGATTAAGTTTTTGGCTACACAGTTTCATAGAAGATTGGAGCCAGGCCACTAAGCAGATCCAAACGCGATTTCGCTCACGTCTTTTTGAATAATGCTATTTATCTAATCGTCTTGGTGCCAAAAATAGTGGAGCTGATGCTGGGATTAAGAGATAATTTTCCTGATATAAAAATGTGATACATGAGGCTATCAATGAACGAATTTCTGAAAATCCTGCTGAATATCCGTAGCCTTCGTGCCGCATTGCGCGAGTTGTCTTTCGAGCAATTGGTCGAAGTTAAAGAGAAATTGGATGAAGTTTTTGCTGAGCGTGAGCAACAAGAAAACAAAATCAAGGCCGAGTCCGCTGAACGCCTGCAAAAGCTGGCTGAGTTCACCGAAATGCTGAAAACAGCAGGCATCGATCCGAGTGAGCTGGTTGGTGCAACGGCTCCAGCGAAAGCTGATGGTTCAGCTAAAGCGAAACGCGCTCCTCGTCCTGCAAAATACAAATACGCCGAGGATGGCCAGGAGAAGACCTGGACTGGTCAAGGTCGCATGCCCAAGGCTATCGCGGAAGCGGTGGCTAATGGTCGAGCATTGGAAGAATTTTTGATTTAGTGCTGAGAGCCCATGCCAGCTCGGCGTGGGCCTTTAATTCTGTTTTTAGTAGGAGCACCGTATGGGGAGGACATTGGAGGATATGATTTCATCCGAATCACCCGAGGTTGTCCAGAGAGCCAAGGCTCTTGCCGAAGAGCAAATGGTACGTCTCAGTGTGACCAAACTGCTTTCAAATCTCGGGCCTGGTGATGTTCCTGAAATTGCTCCCGATGTTCTCGATAGTTTGTTGTCGCTCAAAAGGTCAGTGGAGAGCCAAGACTGTCGGCTGAGTTTATTTGTCCATATGCCAGATGGTACGCATCATGGCGTCAATATTTAATTTTTCATAATCCAACATGGATTAAATGGTTTCATACAGACAGCATCTTACGAAGCAATCCGAGCTATTGCTTCTGAATCTATCTAACAGAATGTGTCATTATTCCTAGACAGACATAGAGGTGTAGCTGGTCTGACGAAGAGCATCAATAGTCGCTGACTCCATCGACACAACAGACATAACACTAACAGCAATGCTGTTAATAATTTCCTCTCTTGGGCCATTGCGCCAAATATCGCTTTGGTAAAAGGCATCAAGAGATTTTTCCCTATGCTCAGGGTTATCAAAGGCTCGAATCAAAACATAGCTGTCTGGATCATGTTGCGACTGACCATAAGTGACTACATCAATTCCTGCGGCCTGATGCAAAGGAACGCTGACACTTCGCATGATCTGATGAAATTCATTACCTGTACTTGGCTGTAAAGTGTACTGGAGAAACTCGACCGTTCTCATTAAAGATCCTTCATATCAACTTAAATAGATACGGATACTGTACATGAGGTTTCTCAAAAATACATTAAAAGGTGAGATGCCCGTAACTAGATTTATCGCGGGGATTTCCGCAGCTTGCGCTGCATGGGGCCACACCCAAGAGAATGCCATCTTATCTGCTCATTCATATGCCTGACGGCACTCATCATGGCGTCAAAATTTAATTTATGTGCTTTATTAGTTCGTCAATAGAGGCTCTAATCCACCAAATTAAAACAACTCCCGCAGGGAGAGTCCAAACAATTTAACAGATAGAGTCTTTTCAGACTCCCATCGTGAAGCCAATATCTCCCCAGCGGATCTGATAGCGTGTACTGCGTCCGCCACCAGGTAATTTCTCAATGCACCCCCTATCCAGCAATTGCGCAAGATGGCGTGTGGCCGTGGGCTTACTGACTCCGGCGACTTTTTGATATTGACTGGCACTGATGCCATTTTCAAAACCCTGTTCGCCGCCATCCAGTAGGCGGTTAATCACTTTGGTTTGCTCTGGGCTCAGGCCGTCATGACAGTGCCGCTGCCAGAAAGATGCCGTGGCAAGGCTACGGGCGATACTTTGTAATGCCAGCTCTATGGAGAAATCCAGTGTGTCGAGAAACCAACAGATCCAGGAGGTAATATCCAACGAGCCCTTCTGCGCTGACTCAAGCGCTCGATAGTAGTCACCCCGCAGCTCTAGAATAGCAACTGGCATGGCATACAGCCGCATGCTGTGGCTGTCAGCCTGTGACAGCGCGAGATCGGTCAATGCCCGCGTGAGCCGCCCATTGCCATCATCAACGGGATGCAGGGTCACGAACCAGAAATGACAGATCGCCGCACGAAGAAGGGGATCTATCGTTGGATCATGCCGAGTCTGGTTAAACCAGAAGATAAACGCGGCCAGTTGATCGTCAAGGGCAGCTCTGGGTGGTGCCTCAAAATGCACGATGGGGCGATCAACACGCCCAGAGACAACCTGCATCGGCTCATCTCCTCGCAACTGCCCTACATTCACTGGCTGTACCGACCATTCGTTGACAGGGAACAGCCAACGATGCCATTGGTAAAGGCGTTCTATACTCAGCAGCTGTTCATGATTGTCGATGGCATCCAGCATCATGGCCGCGAGCCCCTCTGAGCGATCTGACACGGGATAGGACGGAGTTTGTGATCCCCCTAACCGCCTAGCCAGGGAAGAACGCACGGATTGAGCATTGAGACGCTCACCCTCAATAGCGGATGAGGAAATGATGTTAGCCAGTAACGTATCTAACGTTTGGTCGGGGTTCCCCAACCTGGAATGACTACCTATTAGAATTCCCAGCCTGCGTTGAACATGCCGTAATCTGGGCAATATTTCACTATCCCGCCAACGAAAATGGGGCCAATCTGCTTGTTGCCAAATCCAAAATGGTTCCATTATTTCCTCATCCAACGTGCTAGGGTCTCAATAATGAGCCGACCCAGCCCATCATTCGGCTCAATGTTTGAGCCGAATATAACACATGCAGCAGAACAGCAGAGCTGGTAATGAGGATGGAGATACAGGCTGAAAATCTCAGACCGGAGCTAATGAAAAACTGGATGTATTGCTGCTGTGTGGCGCTACAGCAACCAGTGGATAGAAAAGGCGGGAACTCATTTCCGTTTCGAACAGATCTTGTGAGCTTGCAGCTTACGCTGCATGAAGCCACACCCAAGAAAATGCCATTCGGTCTACTCATTCATATGCCTGACGTTACTCACTAATATTGGGATGCCAGTCTAAGCCACCAGAAGAGAAGGATCGAACCACCGAGTAGATTGCCTGCCAAATATTTCCAAGAGCGATCTGACAAGAACAAAATCGCCCCCAGTATCGTTATCAAACCCCAGAGATAGGGCATGAGCAGTACATATAGGCCAGTCAGTGAGTATTCATCGTTAAACCAGTCATAGACAGGCTGAATGAACAGGATCGATGCATTCAAGAGGTGATAGAGCATGAAAAACACGAATACCCATGTTCTCTCTGTCTTCACTGCTGCGCTCACTTTAGTTCCCCTTGGAATGGATAGCTGAGTTCAATGACGGTCAAAAATGGCTTGTAGGCAAAGCGCTTGTAGTGTTGAAGAACAAACCAGCTTCTGAAACCGGACGCCAGGCCGTAGAACTTGACTCTTCCGGTCGTGGGGTCAGGGCCAATGTCAGGATAATCGAGACCGAAGTGGTCATATAGCGTTACTTTGATCGTCCCTTTGTAGAAGTCGCCAAATTTTTCATATGTCGCGATTTCCGCCTTGCCTGCCCAGACATCGTTCACCGCAATTGTGAGGCCCTGCACCTTATCCGCCGCAGAGTTGAAGATGGGTAACCGAAAGCCGGAGGTCTTGCTGTATTGCTGCATCAAGTCACTCAGAACAAGCTTGTTCACATCACCATCAAGTTCGGCCAGCTTTGCCTTCACTTCCTTGATAAGGGTATCTGAGAACTTGATCGTGGTCGGGTGAGCTCGCGCTGCTCTCGTCAATGCTTGGTTCCGGTATTCACCCCCCTCAGATTTTTCGAATTTGGCGATCATGGCCAGAATGTTCATCTTCAAGTCGCCAGTCGCAAACAATGTGGCCATGTTGCGGAAGCTACTAAAGAACACCTTGGGGTCAGTCTTTTCGAGATCACCAATAAAGCCGTCATCTCCCATCTTCCCTACGAACATGGGGATAGCCTTGATCTGCTCTGCCGTCATTTTGCCGTAGGTCATATCTTCGGCGGGGTTGCCATCAACGTTCTTACCTGGCTCACGCTTCGACTTGTAGATGAGCACTGGCACACGATAGGTTGTGGCTGACGTTGTATCGGTTTTTGGCTTGAGAGCAGGAGGAATGGTTTCTGCCTTCGGGCGCTCTTTCTCTGCCGAACCGAACCACATTGTCGGCTTGGCCTGGGCATATGCCGACTTGATGGCCTGCTCAAACCTAGGCGTCCCCCTCACCGAGATTTGGTCTCCCTGGATAGTACAGCACGCAAACACATCAGATTGCATCCCCAATACGACCTTTGAACCGTCATCAAGGCTTCCAGCCACAGGGCCTAGGGAAGGTGCGAATAAGCGGGGAAATTCTTCTCGGCTGACTCAGTCATTTCATTTCTTCATGTTTGAGCCGATTTTTTCTCCCGTAAATGCCTTGAATCAGCCTATTTAGACCGTTTCTTCGCCATTTAAGGCGTTATCCCCAGTTTTTAGTGAGATCTCTCCCACTGACGTATCATTTGGTCCGCCCGAAACAGGTTGGCCAGCGTGAATAACATCGCCAGTTGGTTATCGTTTTTCAGCAACCCCTTGTATCTGGCTTTCACGAAGCCGAACTGTCGCTTGATGATGCGAAATGGGTGCTCCACCTTGGCCCGGATGCTGGCTTTCATGTATTCGATGTTGATGGCCGTTTTGTTCTTGCGTGGATGCTGTTTCAAGGTTCTTACCTTGCCGGGGCGCTCGGCGATCAGCCAGTCCACATCCACCTCGGCCAGCTCCTCGCGCTGTGGCGCCCCTTGGTAGCCGGCATCGGCTGAGACAAATTGCTCCTCTCCATGCAGCAGATTACCCAGCTGATTGAGGTCATGCTCGTTGGCCGCGGTGGTGACTAGGCTGTGGGTCAGGCCACTCTTGGCATCGACACCAATGTGGGCCTTCATGCCAAAGTGCCACTGATTGCCTTTCTTGGTCTGATGCATCTGCGGATCGCGTTGCTGCTCTTTGTTCTTGGTCGAGCTGGGAGCCTCAATGATGGTGGCATCGACCAAGGTGCCTTGAGTCATCATGACGCCTGCTTCGGCCAGCCAGCGATTGATGGTCTTGAACAATTGGCGGGCCAGTTGATGCTGCTCCAGCAGGTGGCGGAAATTCATGATGGTGGTGCGGTCCGGCAAGGCGCTATCCAGGGATAACCGGGCAAACAGACGCATGGAGGCGATTTCGTACAGAGCATCTTCCATCGCGCCATCGCTCAGGTTGTACCAATGCTGCATGCAGTGAATGCGGAGCATGGTTTCCAGCGGATAAGGTCGCCGGCCATTACCAGCCTTGGGATAAAACGGCTCGATGACTTCCACCATGTTTTGCCATGGCAGAATCTGCTCCATGCGGGACAAGAAAATCTCTTTTCTGGTCTGACGGCGCTTACTGCTGAATTCACTGTCGGCGAAGGTGAGCTGATGACTCATGATGAACCCTTTTTCATGGCTCCAGATGACAAACATGATCTCATATCAGGGACTTGTTCGCACCTTCCCTAATCCACCGTTATTGATCACTTTCAGTTCTCAGCGAAAGCTCGCTAACCAAGCCCAAGTGCCATAAGTGCAGTCGAACTGTCCCTGCATTAGCGGAAGCCTGTCTCAACGCCTAAATAGCTGTTCCGAATAGTAGATCACCGGAGGAAGGGAACTCAGTCCAGTTTGTGCGATCTGATTAGTCGCTAAACAAAACAAGCCACACCCAAAGGACTGAGTTGATGCCTATCCTACCACCTCTGCCACGACCACAACGGCGCCGCATTCACAAAATCATCCATGCCACCCGTGATAAAGGACATGCTCGTCGCTTGATGGCCATCTTGCTGTTACATGAAGGACGCACGATCACCGATGTTCATCACCTTACCGGCGCTGCGCGCTCGACCATCGGTCGTTGGCTTCGGTGGTATCGAGATGAAGGCATAGATGCGCTAGAAGCCTTACCGGCTGGCCGTGCCCCAGTCTTACCTATCGCCAAGATTGTCACCTTACTGGTGCTGCTCATGCAGTTTTCTCCGCAAGATTTTGGTTATCAGCGCAGCCGTTGGTGTACTGAACTATTGGCTATAAAAATCAATCGGTTAACAGGGCTCAATGTGGCAGCCTCCACGCTCCGCCGATGGTTACCTCGTATGGGCATTGTCTGGCGCAGGCCCGTGCCGACCTTGCGGATAAAAGACCCAGCCTATCAGGAAAAAATGGCGAATATCGACGCCGCGCTGGCCCGCTGTGATGCCGATAATCCGGTGTTTTATGAGGATGAAGTCGATATAGACCTCAATCCCAAATTAGGAGCCGACTGGATGTTCAGAGCGCAGCAAAAGCGGGTTGTCACACCGGGGCAGAATGCCAAGCATTATCTGGCAGGCGTTCTCCACGCAGGCAACGGAAGGGTACTTTACGTCAGCGGGATCAAGAAAAACTCATCGCTGTTTATTGCCATGCTGGAAAAGCTGCGCCACCACTACCGACGAGCCAAAACCATCACGTTGATCCTCGATAACTACATCATTCACAAAAGCAAACAGACCGAGCGATGGTTGAAGAAGAATCCCAAGTTCTGCCTGGTGTTCCAGCCAGTTTACAGCCCTTGGGTTAATCACATAGAACGGCTATGGCACAAGTTACATGAAACCATCACGCGCAATCATCAATGCAGAGGGATGGCAAACCTGCTGGCCCGAGTGAAACACTTCATGGATACCGTGTCTCCTTTCCCGGGGAATGGCTATGGCACAGCGAAGGTGTAGCACTATTGGGATCAGTTATTTAGTCATTGAAGCTATGGCGCTTACTGCACCATACATGAACATTATGTTATCACACCCCCCCGCTTGAGGGTGACAGCAATAAAAATGATAAAAATCAAATAGTTGATTAGATGTTGCTAAGCTCCCCAATCAGTTCGAAAAACAACCTTACTGATACATCAATCGTTTTCCTTGATCGCCTCAATCGGATCGGATATGTTTGCACTGTCTAAACATACAGCACCACATATAGTATCAAAATCAAAGGCAAAGCACAGGATATAGTCATGACAACTAACCGTAAAACTACCTCCGATAAAGTGGCAACACTTGCTGGGCAGGTGCTCAACGATACAACCTCCTCTGCCACTGCGCGCTCCCTTGCGGCTTCCGCGCTGTCTCAGGCTAGGGCTGGGAAGCAAACTGGTGCTGAAATGGAGACGTTTGCCTCCATGGTGTTACAAAGCAGCAAGTACAGCGAAACCTCAAAAACCCTGGCTGCCAGCATCTTGGCACAAGCCAATAAAGAGCGATAAATAGCAGGATTATGTTATTACGCATGAAAGGATTGGCATATGCATGATTACGCTGTTTTTGGTCATAGTAGAGCGACAATAGGTCGATATCTCGGAACTGTATCAGTTATTCTTACTGGTTTGATATCAAGCGTTATTCTATGGTTGCACCAAGTAGATGGTTTCAGTTTTATGGCTGGAGCAACAGTTTCAACTGCTGTTGTATATTTTGCCTTACATTGGACTTTTAATAACTATGTATGGAAAGTACCACTGTTTAAAATTCCAGATTTAAATGGTGTTTGGTCTGTCAGAGGTGAAACGCTCTCCGAAGATGACGGTGTTATAAAGTATAACTGGGAAGCTGAAATCGATATTGAGCAGACTTGGGAAAAAATATCTATAAACTTAAAAACCAAACAAAGCTCCAGCGAAAGCTATACGGCAACTCTTGCCAAAAAATCAGGAACCCGTGGTGGCTGGGTTCTTCATTATAGTTATAGTAATTCTCCTGATGCATCTCAGTTTCATGAGTTGAACTCACATAGAGGTTACTGTGAAGTTATCTTTGATAAGGAGCTAACTTCTGGTGAAGCTGCATATTTCAATAGTAATGGAAGAAGAACTTTCGGAAAAATGTACCTGACACGAGGTGATAAATGATCAACTTTAGTGACCGTTTGAAAAAATTGAAGGAAAGGCGTCAGGGTACGGCTCAGCGCTATGCACTTGATCAAGGTTATACTGCATTATCTGCTGCATATGATTATCGCCCACAAGAAAGTTATGAAAAGGTCAAAGACAGTGATGCGATAAAGTATGTAATTGGTGCGATGGCACCAGTGAGTTCTAAATCAACACAAGTTTCAATCGATGAAGGAGAGCGTGTAGCTAATACATTGGTTAGCATGCTCGAAACCGACCGGATTAATACTGAATTCAGGCTTCAAGGTTCTGTCGCTTTAGATATTCATATTGAAGGGCACTCCGATGTCGATATGTTGATTCTTAAAAGAGATGTAGTTCTTGTCCAACAACCAGCACTTCCATCAACTAACTACACAGATACCTCTGACAAGCGGCCTATGCTCGATAAAGTTAAAGAAATCCGCTTGGCATCAGAAGTTAGACTGACAAGCCGATACTATCAAGCAACTGTTGACTGCTCGAATAAAAAATCGATCTCAATAAGTGGTGGCAGCCTTGCTCGAAAAGTTGATATTGTCCCAAGTTGTTGGTATGACACATATGATTATCAACGTTCAGGTCAACAACATGATCGCGGCGTGAGAATTTACGATAAAGGAAAGCATGCGTTCATCGAAAACAAACCTTTTCTTCACATTAAGAAAGTTGATGATAAGGACTTTATTTATGGAGGAAGCCTTAAGAAAGTCGTTCGGTTGATGAAGAATATTGTGGCCGATATGCCAGATTATAAAAAGAAAGTAGCCAAAAATCTTACTAGCTTTGACTTAACTAGCATTGCGTATCACATGGATGCTCAACTGACATGTCCCGACTACTTTCCTCTGCTACTTCTTCACAGGCTTGACCTCTGGCTGCAAAAGTTAAAGGATGATAAAACTCTAAGAGATTCACTAAAATCTCCAGATGAGGTTCAGTCTATTTTCAATAATGTTGAAAAAGATGATGCTCTTGAGATTCTTAGCAAGGAAGTTTCTGACTTGGCAGCCTCTGTTTATCGAGATCTGTACCCATATGATAGAGAGAAAGATATAAACAAATTAGTCTACAAATCTATTTATATTTAAGCAAACAATTAATTTCCCGAAAAATATTACCGCCTTTAACCATGGCCCCAATGGGGCCAATGAGTAACATCGTAGGATCTTACTATTATTTCTCAGGTTGTCTGACCCAATGATGAGGACTATAATCCCCACCCTGATTTTGATTCCTACTAATTGTTGTCTTTCGAGACTGAGGGTTACCTATGGGCTCCCAAACTGTGTGGCTTCCAACCGTACTCTACACTGCACTAATTCGGTTACAGCTGAACGATTTCACTGCACAGGAGTGCGTAATCGCGGTATTTGGTGACAAGTTAAAGCGCCCATCAAAACATAAATACTATGGACTCATATACCGCCATCTGAACAAGTTGGTCGGTATGGGTCTTTTGAATAGGCGCAGTGTGGGCAATAAATGGTTTCGTCCAAATTACGTCAAAGCGCAGTTGTTTGATGGGGTGACTTTTCTGGAGGATCTACTTGGCCCACAGGTTCCAGTGACTCAGGTCGAGCAAAAGGCAGTCGTGGAAGTGAAGGATGAGGTGCGAAAGGGGTTGGAAGAATTGGAGGCCAAGGCGAAATCTTATCGATTTGAAATTCAGGAATACCAGGCCACGTTCGCCGAATACAACGAACTACGAGCAGATTTCCCCGCGCTAGAGGCAACCATTGATAGTGTGCTCAGGCACACCAGTCAGGAATTTCAGTCCTTACGAGGACGGTTGGCAGCCGTGGAGGAGGTAATGAGGGCGTTGAAGGCCTAGAAAGAGAATCGACCTGTGTCTAGGGCAAGACCAGCCTGACGTTAGCTACAAAAACGCACACTATCGCTGGCATGGCTTTCAGCTCGGCACTTCGTAAGTTACATCGCGAACAACTCATCAGAAGTTCACTCAAAAACCAACTATGTAAAATCAGGAAAAAAGCCATCCCCTATGCGGGGGGGTTGTCCACAGATCGTGGAAAAACAGAACAAATTTACCTAAAAAAATTCCTAATTAAAATCAGCGGCATTATAAGACGTTGTTTTAATTGAGAAGAATCAATTCATTCATTCAATTGATAAACCTTAGGTCTAAAGAACTCCACCAAACGTTTGGAAAGGGCCACTTCGCAAGAAGTGGCCCTTTTTGTATCCTTTTTCTCGCCTTCAGAGGATGTATCCGCCCCGCGAGTGCTGTGCATCTCCAGACCAAGGGCCAAAGGCTCTGCGGGTCGTGACTGCATTTGACATGGGCCAGCATCCAGGTGATGCGGCCAGCAAAAACCGGCGAGTGGAACGGCAATTTGCCCGGGAGCTCTGGGCTACGCCATCAGCCCAGCGCCTCCATGGGGTTGAAACAGCCTCGAGGATTCGCCCCCGAGAACTTTCCACTAGCCGTTGGCAGTGGAATGCTGGGTCAGATGAACGACGGGATTTTCGGAGAAGAGGTAGCGGTCATCCTCCATTTCGTCATCGAAGATGGTGGCCTGGAAGAGCATCTGCTTGGTGTTCTCCAGGTGCTGCCACATGGCCAGCTTGGCCGCCTGCGGATCCTTGCGCATCAAGGCCTTGAGGATCTGGTCGTGATCGTCGCACCAGCTGGAGATAGCCTTGTCGTCGATATGCTCGTGGAGCTTGCGCCAGTAGGGGTTGCGCTCGCGATGCAGCCAGAGCTGCTCGGTCAGGATCACCAGCACGGAGTTCTGGGTCGCCTTGGCCACCTGGATATGGAACTGCTTGTCCCACTCCGAATCGCGGGCACGATCCTCCTTGCGGGCCAGGGCCTGGATCTTCAGCAGCTCCATGATGTCCTGCTTGGTCACCTGGGTCGCGGCAAACTCGGCGATGTTGCTCTCCAGCAGTTGCCTGGCTTGCAGCAGCTCGAAGGGGCCCGCCGTCAACAGGGCGTCATCCAGGGTGGGAATCGCTTCGGCATACTGGCTCTCCCGGGCGATCACGTGGATCCCGGACCCTTTCTGCACCGCCACCAGCCCTTCCACTTCCAGCATGATGATGGCTTCGCGCACCACGGTGCGACTCACGTCCATCTCCTCGGCAATCAGCCGCTCGGCCGGCAGACGCTCGCCAACTTGATAACGCTGGCTGGCAATGCGTTGTTTCAGCTCGGCGGCGACTTTCTGATAGAGACGCTTTGATTCAACCAAGTCCATATTCATCTCACTCACACCCCAGCCTCATACTCTTCAAGTGCCGGGACTGTCCCCCGGATACGGTAACTTGTTATACCAATTTACATGAAAATGAACAAGTGAGCCCTGGGCTCACTTGCTCTCTCATGACTCAATGCATGCCAAACAGTCCCGGCAGGAAGAGGCTGAGTGACGGTATGTAGGTCACCGCCATCAGGCTCAGCAGCAAGACGAAGAAGAAGGGCAGCATGGGCCGGATCAGGGCCTGCAGCTTGACCCCCGAGACCGAACACCCCACAAACAACGCACTGCCCACCGGCGGTGTACAGAGCCCGATGCAGAGGTTGAAGATCATCATGATGCCGAAGTGGACCGGATCCATGCCGAGCTCGGTGACGATGGGCAGGAAGATCGGGGTGAAGATCAGCACCGCCGGGGTCATGTCCATGAAGACGCCCACGATGAGCAGGATCACGTTGATGATGAGCAGGATGACCAGAGGGTTATCGGAGACATTCATCAAGGCGTCACTGATGGTGTAGGGGATATCCGCATTGGTCATGGCCCAGGACATGCCCACCGAGATGCCGATCAGCAGCAGCACGATGGCGGTGGTGATGACCGAGTCCAGCATGATGGCCGGCAGATCCTTGAACTTCACTTCGCGGTAGATGAGCACCGAGAGCACGAAGGTGTAGACCACGGCGATGGCGGAGGCTTCGGTGGCGGTGAAGATGCCCCCCAGGATCCCGCCCATGACCACCACCACCAGCAGCAGGCTGGGGATGGCATCCCAGAAGGCGCGCATCACCATGGCAAAGGAGGGTCGCTCCGCAACCGGGTAGCCACGGCGCTTGGCGATGATGGCTCCCACGGCCATGATGCTGAGCCCCATCAGGATGCCGGGGACGTAACCGGCCATGAACAGGGTGGCCACCGAGATGCCGCCGGCGGTCAGGGCATAGATGATGAGCACGTTGGAGGGCGGGATCAGCAGACCCGTGATGCAGGAGGTCACGTTGATGGCCGCCGAATAGGCCGGATCATAGCCGGACTTCTTCTGCATGGGGGCCATGGTGCCACCCACCGCGGCCGCGGCTGCCACCGCCGACCCCGAGATGGAGCCGAACAGCATGTTGGCCATGACATTCACGTGGCCGAGCGAGCCCGGCATGCGGCCCACCAGCACCTGGGAGAAGTTGATGAGCCGCTGGGCGATGCCGCCGCAGTTCATCAGGGTCCCCGCCAGGATGAAGAAGGGGATCGCCAGCAGGGAGAAGCTGTCGAGGCCGGTGGCCATCTTCTGGCCGACCACCGCAAGGATGGTTTCCATCGGCAGCATCATCATGCCGGAGGCCAGGGTCGCCAGGCCGATGGAGAAAGAGATGGGCACGCCCGCGAACACCAACACGAAGAAGGAGCCGAACATGACCAGGGCTATGGTCCAATCCATCAGATGTTCTCCTCTGAGGGGGCAAGATCGGGGGTGGGCGCCAGACTGTCGAGCAGGGTCTCCAGCATGAAGAGCACACAGTAATAACTGATGATGAGGCCGCTCAGGGGCAGCACGGCGTAGACATAGGCCATCGGCAACTGCATGGCCGGGGAGACCTGGCCGGTGCTGTAGACCTTGGTCACCAGGGTCAGGCCGCCCCACACCATGGCGCCGCTGGAAAACAGCAGCACGCAGAGATCCACGAACAGCTGGTTGGCGAGCTTGCGCCCTCCCTTGAGGTCGGAAACGAACAGGTCGATGCTGAGGTGGCGACGCTTGCCGGTGGCGTAGGCCGCTCCCAGCAATCCCACCCAGATCATGCTGAAGCGGGCTATCTCGTCGGTCATGGTGCTCGGCTGTGCCAGCACGTAGCGGCTGAACACCTGCCAGACCACGCAGACCACCAGCATGGCCATCACGGCGACGGTAAACCCGGCGAGCAACCTGTCGATGGGTTGCTTGAACTTTTCAAGACGCATTGCGGTTCTCCCGGGAGGGCGATCTCGTCGCCCTCCCCTCATGATTACTGACCGGCTTCATTCTCGATCTTGGTGAGCCACTCACCGCGTATCGGATCCTTGCGGAAATCGTCATACAGGGGGGCCAGCGCAGTGCGGAAAGCCTCCTTGTCGACCTGGATGAAGGTGGCCCCCGCGTCGGTCGCCTGCTTGCGAGATGCCGCGACCTCCTTGTCCCACAGCTCCTGTTCGTAGGTTTCCGAGTGCTTGGCGGCAGTGGTGAGGATGGCCTTCTGCTCGTCGGAAAGCTTGTCCAGCACCTTGCTCGAGATCACCAGGAAATCGGGCACAGAAGTGTGCTGATCTTCGGCGTAGAACTTGGCCACCTCGACATGACGAGTCTGCACGTAGGAGGGCTCGTTGTTCTCGGCGCCGTCGATGACCCCTTGCTGCAGTGCGGTGTAGACCTCACCGAAGGGGATCGGGGCCGGGGCCGCACCCAGCAGTTCGATCAGCTTGATGGTGGTGGGGGTGGCGACCACCCGGATCTTCATCCCCTTCATGTCGGCCGGGGTGTGAATAGGCTTGTTGGCGTAGAAGCTGCGGGTCCCCGCCACGTAGGCGGCGATGGAGACGAAGCCCTTGTCACGGGTCTGGGCCATCATGGATTCGCCCACGGGGCCGTAAATAACCTTGTTGAAGTGGGCCTGATCCTTGAACAGGTAAGGCAGGCTGAAGATGGAGAAGGCGGGCGAGAAGGGTTCCATCTCGCTGGCACTGGCCTTGGTCATGTCCAGGGCGCCGTTTTGCAGCAACTCCAGGGTCTCACGGGGACCGCCCATCTGGCCACCCGGGTAGATGCGCAGCTTCATCTTGCCGTCGGAGGCGGTGCTGATCTCCTTGGCCATCTGGGCCAACGCCTGGTGTACCACATGGTTGGTGTCCAGGTTATGGGCCAGCTTCAGCGTCACTCTCTCCATGGCATGGGAAGAGAAGGCTGTCAGGGCCAGGGGGGCGGCCATCAGGATGGCGGCGGCGATGGTTTTCATTTTCATTGGAGCGGGACCTCAAGTGTGTGCGTTTATCTGCTAGACCTCTTCCCTGAGGAGTCAGTCTTAATGTCCTACATCTTTGTGATGCACACTGTAATTGGTAGAACATCTATGAATGTTGAGAACCATCACAAAAACGGCATACCCCCACAAATGGGCTGTGATAAACCCAACGCAGGTCACATTTTCCCGATCCACAAGAGTAAAAAGGTGTCATACAAACCTCTCATCCAGCCTCTTCATCCTCTTTCCCGCTCTTTCTCACCCTGTTAGGCACCATTGAAGGCCCTCTTTGAGACTCAAAATGGTTTAATTCGACGATTTTGTGAGCCGACCGGTGTTTTTTCAATATGGTGACTGGACGAGATGTCTGGCAATGAGAATAATTGGTCCAACAACTATCTCCACTTCACCGAGCACTCTCGTAGGGAGCAAGCGAATGACCGCCTTCATGACCGATGACTTTCTGCTGGATACCGAATTCTCGCGCCAGCTTTATCATGGCTTCGCCGCCGGACAGCCCATTTTCGACTATCACTGCCACCTGCCGCCCCAGCTGATTGCCGAGGATCACCGCTTCGCCAACCTGTATGAGATCTGGCTCAAGGGGGATCACTACAAGTGGCGCGCCATGCGCTCAAACGGAGTGGATGAACGCTTCTGCACCGGGGATGCCGACGACTACGCCAAGTTCGAGGCCTGGGCCCGCACCGTGCCCCACACCATCGGCAACCCCCTCTATCACTGGACCCATCTCGAGCTCAAGCGGCCCTTTGGCATCACGGGCCAGCTGCTGGGGCCGCAGACCGCACAGGCCATCTGGCACCAGTGCAACGACAAGCTGGCCCAGCCCGACTTCTCGGCCCGCGGCATCATGAAACAGATGAACGTCAAGATGGTGGGCACCACGGACGATCCCGTCGACGATCTGCGCCACCACGCCGCCATCGCGGCCGACGGCGGCTTCGACATCAAGGTGCTGCCGAGCTGGCGTCCGGACAAGGCGTTCAACATCGACGCCCATGGCTTTGCTGACTACCTGGCCGAACTCGGCCGGGTCAGCGACATCCAGATCCGCACCTTTGCCGATCTGACCCGGGCCCTCGGCGTGCGGCTGGATCACTTCGCCGCACACGGCTGCAAGATTGCCGACCATGCCCTGGACGAAGTGCCCTTCGGCCAGGCCGGCGAACAGGCGCTCGACGCCATGCTGGCCCGCCGTCTGGGGGGCATCGTGCTGGAGAGCGCCGATGTGGCCGCCTTCAAGACCGCCGTGCTGCTCTATCTGGCGAGCGAATACCACAGGCGCGGCTGGGTGCAGCAGTACCACATCGGGGCGCTGCGCAACAACAACAGCCGCCGCCTGCTGACCCTGGGGCCGGACACCGGCTTTGACTCCATCCACGACGCTCCCGTGGCCAAGGCCCTCTCCCGTCTGCTCGACGCCCAGGACGCGCAAGGGACGCTGCCCAAGACCATCCTCTACTGCCTGAACCCGAGGGACAACGAGGTGCTCGGCACCATGATCGGCAACTTCCAGGGGGACAACCTCCCCGGCAAGATGCAGTTCGGCTCGGGCTGGTGGTTCAACGATCAGAAGGATGGCATGGAGCGCCAGATGACCCAGCTCGCCCAGCTCGGCCTGCTCAGTCGCTTCGTCGGCATGCTGACCGACAGCCGCAGCTTCCTCTCCTACACCCGTCACGAATACTTCCGCCGCATCCTGTGCCGCATGATCGGGCACTGGGTCGCGGACGGCGAGGCCCCGGCCGATCTCGCGCTGCTGGGCCAGATGGTGGAGAACATCTGCTTCCACAACGCCCGCGACTACTTCGCCATCGAGCTGAACTGACCAGAAATAAAAAATGAGGCGGCGGGCATGTCCCGCCGCCGGAGCGGACCATTCCATGGGTCAAACCGCGCCCATCATCCATATCCGCCACAGGGGCACAGCCCCATGAGGACCACAACAAGATGCAACGCCTGAATCGTGATGCCTTCCCGGGGGCCCAATATCCGGACCGCGTGATCCAGTTTGGCGAGGGGAATTTCCTGCGCGCCTTCATCGACTGGCAGCTGGACCTGCTCAACGAGCACACCCGCCTCGACGCCGGCGTGGTCATAGTGCGCCCCATCGACAGCGACTTTCCCCCCAGCCTGAGCACTCAGGACGGCCTCTACACCACCGTCATCCGCGGGCTGGACGAGTCCGGCAAGGCCATCAGCACCCAGCGCCTGATCCGCAGCGTCAACCGCGAACTGAGCTGCTATCGCCAGTTCGACGAGGTGCTGGCACTGGCGCGCAACCCGGATATCCGCTTCCTCTTCTCCAACACCACGGAAGCCGGGATCAGCTATCACGCCGACGACCAGTTCGACGACACTCCGCCCGCGAGCTTCCCGGCCAAGCTGACCCGCTTGCTGTTCGAGCGCTTCAGTCACTTTGACGGCGCCGCCGACAAGGGCTGGGTGCTGCTGCCGTGCGAGCTCATCGACTACAACGGCGACGCCCTGCGCGAGCTGGTGCTGCGCTACGCCGCCCAGTGGCAGTTGCCAGAGGCCTTCCAGACCTGGCTGCGCGAACACAACACCTTCTGCTCCACCCTGGTGGATCGCATCGTCACCGGCTTCCCCCGGGACGAGCACGCCGAGCTGCAGGCGCAATTTGGCTATCAGGATCAGTTCGTGGTCACCGCCGAGCACTTCTACCTGCTGGTGATCCAGGGGCCTGCATGGCTGGCGAGCGCCCTCTGCCTCGATCAGCTGCCCGCCGGGCAGGCACTCAACATCCTAATCGTCGACGACATCAAGCCCTACAAGGAGCGCAAGGTCGCCATCCTCAACGGCGCCCACACCGCCCTGGTACCGGTCGCCTTCCTGGCCGGGCTCGACACGGTGGGCGAGGCCATGGCCGACGAGGAGATTGGCGAGTTCGTCGAGCGCATCATGCGCGATGAGATAGTGCCGACCTTGAGCCTGCCGCAAGAAGAGCTGCTCTCCTTCGCCCGCGACGTGCAGGGGCGCTTTCGCAACCCCTTCATCAAGCACCAGTTGCTCTCCATCGCCCTGAACGGCATGACCAAGTTCCGCACCCGTTTGCTGCCGCAGTTGCTGACCTATCAACAGCAGCAGGGCACCCTGGCGCCGCGCCTGAGCTTTGCCCTCGCCGCCCTGCTCGCCTTCTATCGCGGGGAGCGCAACGGACACGCCTATCCGCTGCAGGACGATCAACCCTGGCTCGACGCCTACGCCCGCCTCTGGCCTGCGGTGGAGCGCGGCGAGATCCCCCAGCTTGCCCTGGTGCAAGAGGTGCTCGGCCAGGAGGCCCACTGGGGCCAGTCCCTGTGCGAGGTGCCCGGCCTGGTCGAACGGGTCGATTGTTGCCTGACCCAGATCCGCGAGCAGGGCCTGCGCGCGGCGCTGGCCGCCTGCTGCTAAGGAGTGTCCATGCAAGCCGTGATTCGCATCCACCCCGCCGACAATGTGCTGGTGACCCTGAGAGAGCTCGCCGCCGGCGAGCAGATAGCGCACGAAGGTGTTTCCTTCACCCTGAGTAACCCCCTCCCCCGCGGCCACAAGCTGGCGCTGGTGGGCCTCTGTGAAGGGGATCAGATCATCAAGTACGGTCTGCCCATCGGCCACGCCACCCGCGCCATCGCGGCGGGAGAGCATATCCATCACCACAACCTGGCCACCAACCTCAGCGATCTCGACGAGTACAGTTACCAGCCGGAGCTCATCGACGTCAGCACCGCGCTGCCGGACCGGGAGATCCAGGTCTACCGCCGTCACGACGGCCAGGTCGGCATTCGCAACGAGCTGTGGATCCTGCCCACCGTGGGCTGCGTCAACGCCCTCGCCAAGCAGATGAAGCAACAGCTCGAGCGCGACACCGATCTCGGCGCCATCGACGGGGTGCACCTGTTCAGCCACCAGTACGGCTGCTCCCAACTCGGTCAGGACCACCTCAACACCCGCACCCTGCTGCAAAACCTGGTGCACCACCCCAACTCGGGGGGGTTCTGGTAGTGGGGCTGGGCTGCGAGAACAACCAGATCGCCGCCTTCAGGGAGACCCTGGGCCCGATCGATGCCGCCCGTGTGCGCTTCATGGTGTGCCAGCAGCACGATGACGAGGTCGAGCACGGGCTGGGGCTGCTGCGCGAGCTGCTCGCGCAGATGCAGCAAGACAGGCGCCAACCCGGTCGGCTCGGCGAGCTCAAATTCGGACTGGAGTGCGGCGGCTCGGACGGCCTCTCCGGCATCACCGCCAACCCGCTGCTCGGCTGCTTCTCCGACTACGTGATCCAGCACGGGGGCAGCTCGGTGCTGACCGAGGTGCCGGAGATGTTTGGCGCCGAGCGCATCCTGATGTCCCGCTGCCAGGACAAGCAGACCTTCGACAAGACGGTGCAGATGGTCAACGACTTCAAGCAGTACTTCATCGACCACCAGCAGCCCATCTACGAGAACCCCTCCCCCGGCAACAAGGCGGGCGGCATCTCGACCCTGGAGGAGAAATCCCTCGGCTGTACCCAGAAGGCGGGGCACAGCCAGGTGGTGGACGTGCTGCCCTACGGCGCCCGCTTGCAGCGCCCCGGTCTGAACCTGCTGAGCGCCCCGGGCAACGACGCCGTCGCCACCAGCGCCCTGGCCGGCGCGGGCTGCCACATGGTGCTGTTCAGTACCGGGCGCGGCACCCCTTACGGTGGCCCGGCCCCCACGGTCAAGCTCGCCACCAACAGCGATCTGGCCAGGCGCAAGCCGCACTGGATCGACTTCAATGCCGGCACCCTGATTGAGGGCACCCCCATGAGCAGCCTGCTCGCCCAGTTCATCGACCTCATCGTCGACATCGCCAACGGCAAGCCGACCTGCAACGAGCGCAACGACTTCCGGGAGCTGGCCATCTTCAAGAGTGGTGTCACCCTGTGAGTCTCGAGCTTGGCTGGCTGCAACCGGTCTGGACCCTGATTGAACAACAGCCCCTGGCGCAAGGCATCGGCCTTGCCGCCATGCTGGTCGGGGTGAGCGCCTTCCTGCAACGGGACGACAGCCGCTTTCGCTGGCGGCTGTGCCTCTACCAGGGGGCCATCGCGGTCCACTTCCTGCTGATGGGTGCCAGCACGGCGGCTCTCAGCGCCGCCCTCAGCTGTGGTCGCACCATCGCCTCGGGGCGCACCCGCAGCCCCTGGGTGATGCTCTTCTTCCTCGTGCTGGTGTGGGTACTGGGCATCCCCGGGATCACCAGTGCGGTGCAGTGGCTCCCCATCATCGGCACCACCATCGGCACCTGGGGCCTGTTCCGGGCCCGCGGGCTGGCGCTGCGGCTGTGCATGCTGGCGGGCGGCCTGTGCTGGACCAGCCACAACATACTGATCGGCTCCATCGGCGGCAGCCTGATTGAGACCACCTTCCTGTTCGTCAACTGCCACACCATGTATCGCATGTGGCGTCATCCCCTGGCGAACCCCCTGTAACGATTGCAAGGAGTCGAAACCATGACCCGACAGATAGCCGTCATCGGCGAATGCATGGTGGAGCTGCGCCGAGCCGGGCAAGGCCTGCTGGCACAAGGTTTCGGGGGCGACACCCTCAACACCGCCCTCTATCTCGCCCGCCTGGGTAGCCAGGCGCTCGCGGTGCACTACGTCACGGCCCTCGGCCAAGACGGGTTCAGCAGCCAGATGCTGGCCGCCTGGCAGCAAGAGGGCATCCACACCGACTGGGTGCAGCGCCTGGCTGACAAGGCCCCCGGTCTCTATCTCATCGACACCGCGGCCGACGGCGAGCGCTCGTTCACCTACTGGCGCAGCGACGCCGCCGCCCGCTACTGGCTGGCGCAACCCGAGGGCGAGGCCATTCTCGCCGCCCTGGGCCAGTGCGATCTTGTCTACGTGAGCGGCATCAGCCTGGCCATACTGCCGCCCGCCTCGCGCCAGCGCCTGCTGGAAGGACTCGCCGCAGCGCACGCCCGGGGGGCCAGAATTGCCTTTGACAACAACTACCGCCCCCGCCTCTGGCAAGACAAGGAGACCGCCAAAGAGGCCTACACCGCCATCCTGCGCCTGGCGGACATCGCCCTGCTGACCCTTGATGACGAGCAGGCGCTCTGGGGCGACGAGGAGGTCGAAACCTGCCTCGCCCGCAGCCAGGGCTTCGGGGTGGGCGAGATCGTCGTCAAGCGCGGCTCTGAGCCTTGCCTGGTGGTCACGGCAGCGCAGCGGATCGAAATCGCCGCCCTGCGGTTGGCCGCCGAACAGGTGATCGACACCACGGCGGCGGGCGACTCCTTCAGCGCCGGTTATCTCGCCGCACGCCTGCAAGGGGCCGACGTCACCGACGCCGCCCGGGCAGGCCACCGCCTGGCGGCGGCCGTCATCCAGTATCCGGGGGCCATCATTCCCCCCTCCCACATGCCATCACTCAAGGAAACGCACCATGTCTGATCTCATCGCCCGCCTCGAAGCCCTCAAGGTGATCCCCGTCATCGCGCTGAAAGATGCTGCCCAGGCCGTCCCCCTCGCCCGGGTGCTGGTGGAAAATGGCCTGCCCGCCGCCGAGGTGACCTTCCGCACCCCCGCCGCCGCAGAGGCCATCCGCCAGATGCGTGCGGCCTACCCGGATCTGCTGATCGGGGCCGGCACCGTGCTCAACCGCGAGCAGGTGGATGCGGCCGTTGCGGCGGGCGCCGACTTCATCGTCAGCCCCGGCTTCAACCCGACCACGGTGCAGTACTGTCTGGACAAGAACGTCACCATCATCCCCGGGGTCAACAACCCCAGCCTGGTGGAGCAGGCCATGGAGATGGGGCTGCGCCACCTCAAGTTCTTCCCGGCAGAGCAGTCTGGCGGCACCGTCATGCTCAAGGCCCTGGGCGCCGTCTATCCGGTGCGCTTCATGCCCACCGGCGGCGTGACGCCGGCCAATCTGAAGGAGTATCTGGGGCTGAATGCCGTGATCGCCTGCGGCGGCACCTGGATGGTGCCGGCCAAGCTCATCGACGAGGGCAGGTGGGAAGAGCTGGCCGCCCTGGTAAGAGAGGCCGTGGCGGCCCTGTGATCATCCGCTGACTAGGGGAAGGTCTGTCCTCCCCCGATGTGTTGAAGAGCCACTTCCCGCGAAGTGGCTTCTTTATGCCCTGCCAGGGCTGGAGATCAATGTGCGGTGCGGTTGCCGCAGTCTGCCAGCGGCTTATTCCCCTGCGTCATCGGGCGTCAACACCAGCCTGCGCCAGGGCCCCGTGATGTCGCAATGACCCGTTTCTTCGGTGTTCTCCCAGCCCAGGCGATGATAGAAAGCCATCGCCGTGGTGTTGCGCATGGCCACCTTGAGGGAGGCCGGGGAGGGGTACCCGGCCAAGCCGGCGGCAAGCAAGGCCCGCCCCATGCCCTGCCCGTGCCAGTCCGCCACCACGTAGAGATGATGCACGAAGCTCTCGGCCCCCCAGATGGAGACGAATCCGCACGGGCTGCCCCCTTTCTCCGCCACCCAGATCTCCTCGCCCCGGGTCTGCTCGGCAAAATCCTCGAGCCGGAACAGGGCGGGATCAACCCAATGGAAGGCCTGGCGCCTTCCCTTGAGGAAGAGCTGCGCCAGCATGGGCTCGTCAGCTTCCGTCATCATTCTGATCATGACACCATCCTTGCGTTGCGTGCTTGTCGCTTCCCACTCTCGATGGATCCCGCCGTGCTGTCAAATCGGCAATGTGGACCCTCTTGAATACGTAACCGTGTGACACAGGGCTGCCTATTTTATCGCCTCAGGGGCTATACTGCCGAGGTCCCGTCCATGACTGGTTTGAGGTTCACTGATTTATGGATAACAAGCAAATTGAAGGCAGTATTCTGGTACCCGCCCACATTGACGATGTCTGGCGGGCCTGGACCACGGAGAGCGGGCTGCGCAGTTTTCTGGCGCCGGAGTGCCTCATGGTCCCGGAACCCAACGGGCCGTTCGAGATCTATTTCAGACCCGATGCTCCCCTCGGCGAGCGTGGCAGCGAAGGGTGCCGGGTGATGGCGGTCATGCCCCATGATCTGCTCAGCTTCAGCTGGAATTTCCCTCCCCAGTTTCCCCACATTCGTCAGCAGAAGACCCAGGTCAGCCTGCGCTTCGTGCCGGAGGGCCAGGGCACCCGACTCCACTTCCTGCAGACCGGCTGGGCGCAGGATCCAGACTGGGACCAGGGCTATGCCTACTTCCGGGAGGAGTGGCTGGAACTGAGTCTGCCGAGGCTTCAGTACCGTTTCACCCACGGCCCCATCGACTGGAACAACCCGCCGGGCAAGCAGCAGCTGAAATCACTGGCCCAGTGACGTCCATTCAAGCGATGGGCATGGCACGAAAAAGGACCCGCTCAGGGTCCTTTTTCATGGATGGGCAGGCGGTCACTCCACCGGCTCTTCATCGAACAGGGGGTGATAGAGCACCTCGCCCCTTACCCCGTCGAGCCCGCCGGGTTGCAACTCCATCGCCATGAAACACTCCGTCGGCACCTCGTAGATGCAGTGCAGGCCGAAGTCGCTGGCAGGCCGAAAGCCGAAACGGGCGTAGTAGGCGGGATCCCCGAGCACCACCACCGCCTTCCAGTCCATCTCCAGTGCCGTGTCCAGCCCTTCCCGCACCAGATCCGAGCCAATGCCCTGTCCCTGCCAGTCGGGATGCACGGCCACGGGTGCCAGTCCCAGCCAGGGCCCTTCCTGTCCCTCAATGGTGATCGGGCTCAGCATCAGGTGCCCCATGAACTCGTACTCTTCCTCCTCGACCATGGTGACCACGGCGGCCCCACATTCTCGCAGGCGGTTGACCAGTTCGGCCTCGTCGGGACGACCAAAGGCGGCACTCACCAGCTCATAGACTGGCAGCATGTCGCCGGGACGCTCGGTTCTCAACATACAGCGTTACTCCTCGTACAGCAGGGCGGCCATTATTCCACAGAAGTGGGGCGCCTCTTCACTGCCTTTGTCTGAAAATGGGAGGGCGGACTCAGGAAAACGCCTGACAGACCCCGCACCAGGCTTCGCGATGACCGCCCTTGCGCAAGCCATCAGCGTCCGTCGTCAGGCTGTCGCAATCGCCGCAGATAGGCGAGGCCCAGATCCCCGCACTCCTTGAGCAGGGCGCCACCACCATGGGCCTGCACCCCGGGTGCCTCTGGCGCCAGCATGGCCAGGGGATAGCGCCGCACCGTCAGCCCGCTGAGTGTCTGCTCGCCCTCTGTCGCCTCCCCCGCCATGAAGAGCGCCACCCCCTCATCGTGCAGTATGGCCACGACCACTTCCTCGTCATCCAGCCAGGGGGCCAGCGCCTCTTTGCGTGCATCCGTCAGGCGCGCCGGGCGATCCAGCCGCCAGTGATCGAGCTCGAGGGCGCCATCGGCCGGATCTGGCCGACGCCCGTCATGGTGCATGCCAGTCTTTTCCATCACCCGGCCTGAGGCGAGGTTGCCCGGCATGTGGCGGGCGGTGAGGGCAGGCAGGTGCCACTGTTCGAAGGCAAACGCCCTGACCAGGTTCGCGGCCCGGGTGGCCAGCCCCCTGTTCTGCCAGGGCACGCCGACCCACCATGCCAGCTCCCCGTGCCAGTGCAGGGAGAGGGTGCCGACCAGGGGAGCGGGCTCGTCTTCACGCCCCTGGGGCAGAGTCAGGGCCCAGGTGCATCCCAGCCCGAGAGCAGCCTTGCGCCCGCTCAGGGCAAGCCAGTCCCGCGCCGCCTCCGGCGAATAGGGGTGGGGGATGTTGAGGGTATAGCGGGCGAGCGCCGCATCCGAACAATAACGCAGGATGGCGCTCTCATCGCCGGGCAGCAGGGGGCGCAGCACCAGCGCGTCCTGCCCGCCAGGCTCGCGCAGCACCGGGGTCATCAGGCGGCGGGCAAGCAGGCGTTGCAGGGCAACCCCGAGGTCGTCATCGGCACCGAGGCGGTGATCCGCCCCCGCGGGCCCCAGGGTGAGCAAGCCGCTCTCTCTGGCCAGGGTCAGCAGGGAGCCGGAGGCAGCGATCAGGATCTGCCGGTCCGGCTGTGTCACCATCAGCGGGGAGGCGGCCTCACCCAGCCAGGCGGCAAGCAGGTCGCGGGCAAGGAGAATGCCATCTGGCGGGCTGGCCGCCCAAGGTGCCATCTCCCTCGCCTCCCCTTTGCCAAGCAGCAGCCACCAGCGGTTTCCCTGGTGCTGCCAGGCCTGCAACGCCGCTTGCCAGGAGGGGCGCCAGAGCGCGCCCTCTATCAACAGATCCATTCCTTCCCCCACATCCCCCCCCGGATCAGGCACCGGGTGCCCGGGCGGCACCACACTCCTGTCTGAGGCAGCATAAGCAGCTGCCAATGAGTTGTTAAACCATATGTTTACCATGGTTAAACGGCATACCCCATGAAAAAATGCCATATGGCTGACTTGATGGCGGTCACATTCCTTCCCCTCCTCGCTTCCTATCATGCCCCCATCATGGCGTGACCAAAGACGCCCATGAAGGACAACGGATAACAAGAGAACACACTATGCAGCCAACCAGCCCACTCAAAACGGTAGTAGTCAGTACCCTGGCGACCGCCCTGCTGATCTTCGTGGCCCAATCCCTCATCGGGAAGCAGGAGATCAGACTCGGCATCGCCATCATCCCCATCCTGCCCATGCTCTTTGCCGTCATCATCGGCATGATCGTCTCCGCCAAGCCCGTCAAGGATCGCATTCCCGGCTGGAAGAGGCTCTTCACCGAGCGAGAAGAGGGCTTCTGCGGCAAGATGGTGGGTTTCAGCCTGCTGATCCTCGGGACCCAGTATGCGGGGATGATCATCCCCAACCTCAAGATGATCCTGAGCGTCGGCGTACCGCTCTTCCTGCAGGAGATAGGCAACCTCCTGCCCATCCTCATCGCCATTCCGCTGGCGGTGAAGTTCGGCTTTGGCCGCCGCGCCATCGGGGCCTGCTCCTCCATCAGCCGTGAACCCTCGGTCGCGGTGATCCAGGGCAAGTTCGGCACCGGCTCCCAGGAGTACATCGGCGTGCTCGCCATCTACCTGTGCGGCTCCGTCATCGGCACCCTCTGGTTCAGCGTGCTCGGCAGCATTGCCCCCCTCACGGGGCTGCATCCCCTGGCCCTGGCCGCCGGTTCCGGCGTGGGATCCGGCTCCATGCTGAGCGCCGCCTCCGGTGCCCTCATCAACGGCCTCGATGAGGCGATGGCCCAGCAGGTGCTCAGCATCGCCGCCGCCTCGAACCTGCTCTCGTCGGCCCAGGGAGCGCTCTCCCTCACCTATCTGGGTCTGCCGCTCGCTGAAAAAATCTATGCCCTGACCGCCAAAGGAGAGAAAGCATGAAAAGCATCGTGATGGATATGCGCTTCGTCTTCCTGGCGATCCTGCTGGCCATGTTCACCCAGACCCTGACCTCGGGCCTGCCGCTGTGGCAGATGGGGGACAGCTTCATCGCCATGTCCCTGGTGGTGTTCGCCTCCCTGGTGACCAAGCGCTACCTGCCCTCCTCCCTGCCGGCCTTTGCCTATGCCACCATCATCGGCATTCTCATCTGCCTGCCCGAGACCCCGGTGCGCGGCCTCTTCATCGATGCCGTGGCCAAGATCTCCTTCCTCTCCTGCTGCGTGCCGCTCCTGGCCTTCGCCGGCCTCTCGGTGGGCGGTCAGCTGGAGGAGCTCAAGAAGATGTCGTGGAAGGTGATCCTCATCTTCATGGTCGTCTCCACCTGCTGCTTCTTTGGCGCCTCCCTGGTTGCCCAGCTCGGTTTCTCCATTCAAGGGATCATCTGATGAACCACTACCATATCGAACCTGACCTGTTGGCCCTGCGCGACTTCAGCTACGAAGTGCGCCACCACCTGCACCGCATCCCGGAATACTCCGGGGCCGAGTTCAAGACCTCTGCCTACTGCCGTGGGTTGATGGAAGAGTTCGGCTACAGGATCACCCTGTATCCCGGCTTCACCGGTTTTCACGGGGATCTGGCGGTCGACCCCACCCTGCCCACCATTGCCTTTCGTGCCGACATGGATGGCCTGGAGATGCACGACATGAGCGAGGTGGCGTTCAAATCCACCCATGAGGGGATGGCCCACAACTGCGGCCACGACTCCCACATGGCGATCGCTCTGACCGCCGCCAGGTTTCTGGCCGCCAACCGCGATCGCCTGCGGTACAACGTCCGCTTCATCTTCCAGATGGCGGAAGAGGACATGCGCGTCCCCGGGGCCGAAAAGATGGTGGAGCTTGGCTGCATGAAGGGGGTGGACGAGGTCTATGCCCTGCACAACGACGGCGCCATGGAGACGGGCACCATCAAGTTCAACCAGGGGGTCATGTCCTCCTGGGGGTCGGCCTGGACGCTCGATGTGCACGGCATCTCCGCCCACGGATCCACCCCCCACAAGGGGCTGGATGCCATCCGGGAGGCGGTGCGGATCATCGAGGATATGGACTACATCGTCGCCAAGCGCACCAGCCCGTTCAGCCCGGCGGTCTTTGGTTGCGGCATGATCAACGGCGGCACCATTCCCAACGCCATCGCCGATCATGTGCAGGCCCGTGGCACCATCCGCGCCATGGACGCCGAAACCGACCAGATCCTGAAAAACAGCTTCAGGGACATCATCGCCCAGAGCGAGCTGCGCGGCTTCAAGACCACCATGGTCCATGCCGGCTACCCGGCAGTGGAGAACCACCCCCAGGCCTGCGAGCGCCTGCAACAAGCCGCCTCGGATGTGTTGTCCAGCGACGGGATCAACGCAAAGGGCCAGCCCATGACCGGCAGCGAGGACTTCAGCTACATGATCAACGCCACGCCAAGCCGCATGGGGGCCATGTTCTTCCTCGGCAGCGGCAATCAGGCCAAGGGGATCTGCAACTACCTGCACGCGAACCCCTATTACCTGGACGACGACTGCCTGCTGGTGGGAGCCCAGATCTTCGTCAATCTGGCGACCAGGGTCGACTGACGGGCCAGGGGGATCTGCCACTACCAGCACCACGTCAATCCCCTACTACCCGGATGATGACTGCCTGCTGATCGGTACCCAGATCTTCGTCAATCTGGCGACCCGCCCCCCCTAAGCAGCAAGGGGGCTGCCGCACCCCGAGGCCATGCTGGATGATGGCGAACTGCGGCTCGGCACCCGGAGCGCCGTCAATATGGTGACCACGATAGCCGGGAGAGAGGGATCACCGGGAAAAGGCAGCGCAGGACACCACTTATCACAAAAAAGAGAGGCCATTGGCCTCTCTTTTTTGCCTCTATGCAGCACATCTGACTCCCCCTGACGGCCTTCAGAGCCAGGGCAGGGTCGCAGACGGGGCGGGCGTTCCCTGGTTGAGCAGCGCCAGCTGCACCGTCTCCCGGCTCACATGGGGGGCATAGAGGTTGATGAAGTCGTACATGTAGTCCCGCAGGTGGGCGTGCCTGCGCAGGCACACATGGGCCACGCTCGAGGCGATCAGATGATCGATGTTGAGGCAGACCAGGCTCTCCCTGTCCCCTTCGTCGAACGCCGAGGTGGCGATCACCCCGACACCCATCCCCAGGCGCACATAGTGCTTGATGATGTCGCTGTCGGTGGCCGTCAGCACGATGCGGGGGCTGAGGCCATGGCGTCCGAACGCCTTGTCCATCTTGGAGCGGCCGGTGAAACCGAACACATAGGTGATGAGGGGATACCGGGCCAGATCCGCCATGGCCAGCGGCTGGCAGTCCAGCAGCGGATGGCCGTGGGGCACCACCACGCTGCGCCCCCAGCGATAGCAGGGCACGGTCGCCAGCTCGTCGAACAGGTGCATGGACTCGGTGGCGATGGCCATCTCCACATCCCCGTTTTGCGCCATCTGCGCCAGTTGGGCAGGGGCTCCCTGATGCAGCTGGATGCTCACCTCGGGGTAGCGGCGGGAGAATTCGGTGATGACCGCCGGCAGCTTGTAGCGGGCCATGGTGTGGGTGGTGGCGATGCGCAGCACCCCGCTGGTGGCCAGCTGATCCCCGAGGGAAAGCTGGCCAATTTGCTCCACCTGGGCCACCACTCCCCTGGCCAGCTCCATCACCTGCTCCCCCATGGGGGTCAGGCCCGACAGGTTCTTGCCCTTGCGGGTAAACAGCGCCAGCCCCAGCTCCTCTTCCAGCATCTTCATCTGCTTGCTGAGGGTCGGCTGGGAGGTATAGAGCTTCTCCGCCGTCGCCGAGATGTTGAAGTTGTTCTTCACTATCTCGGTGAAATTCTTGAGCCGGGCGATGTTCATCAGGGCGCCAGGCGCTCGATGTGCCAGCCGTCCCCCTCGCGGGTGTAATAGAAACGATCGTGCAGACGATGCTCCCCGCCCTGCCAGAACTCGACGGTGTCGATGCGCACCCGGAAACCACCCCAGAAGCTCGGCAGCGGCACTTCGCCATTGGCAAACTTCTGCTTGAGTTCGAGGAACTTGGCCTCCAGCACGCCACGGGCCGAGATGCGGGTCGACTGTTTGGAGACCCAGGCGGCGATCTGGCTGTCCTTGGGACGGCTGTGGAAATACTTCATCACCTCGAAGGTGCTCATCTTCTCCACCCGACCGGTCACGTGCACCTGTCTGTCCAGGGTGTGCCAGGGGAAGAGCAGGCTGATACGGGGGTTGCCCTCCAGCTGATGCGCCTTGCGGCTGCCCATGTTGGTGTAGAACACCATGCCTTCGGCATCGTAGTGCTTGAGCAGCACGGTGCGCTGCCAGGGCTGGCCATCGGCATCCACGGTGCCCACCACCATGGCGGTGGGATCGGTCAGTTTGGCCTCGCAAGCCTGGGCCAGCCACTTCTCGAACAGGGCGAGGGGCTCGGCCGGCAGATCGGCCCGGTGCAGTCCACCCCTGGTGTATTCGCGACGCAGATCAGCCACATCCATCATCTTGATTTTCCTTCTCTCTTTCTCTGCCGCCCGTGCGGCGATGGGTGCAGGCATTGTGCGACGAGCGCGCCATGGGTACAAGCCTCGGGGCGGCCAAATGGCGGAGCAAAAAAAGAGGGAGGCTCATGCCTCCCTCTTTATGCCGATGACCGTCAGCCTACTGCTTGCCGTCAACCGGCGGGCAATGGGCCAGCATGCGCCGGTTGTAGTCCGCCGCATAGGCGCTCAGCCTGGCATGGGCCTCCTTCTGATCCGGCTTGATGACATCCCCGAATCCATCGAGATAGCGCACGCCGCAGCGCGCCTTGGCCGCCGCCTGCTGATCCGCCGCGATCCCGGGCGCCACCTCGCCGCGCCCGGCCCGCACGATCAGCCGGTAATCCTGCCTGGCAAGGCTGGCGCTGACCGCCTGTTCCAGGGTGTCTGCATCGGCCTGACAACCACCGAGCAGGGTGAGCAGCAGCACCCCGGCCAGTCTCATGCCCGCCTCCGCTGCCAGCCCAGCAACGCCAGGGCCAGGGTCCAGAAGCCGAGGGCACCGCCGCCACCGCTTCCCCCCTCTTCACCGCGCTGGGTGACCGAGAGCTTGAGGGGACTGATGGCGAAGAAGATGTTGTCGCTGCACGCCACCTTCAAGCGGGCAGTGCCATCCTGGCCCGCCGGGATGGTGACGCTCGCCGAGCCCGAGTTGGGTTTGCCGCTGGCAAGGGAAGTCCAGTTTGCCCCCTCGTCCCGGGTCATGAAGAGATCCACCTTGCTGCAGTTGATGGGGGCGGCATTGGTGCCGGCCACTTCCCAACTGATGGTCTGCGTCTTGCCCGCCCCCAGGGGGGTCACCACCGGGCTGGTCAGGGCAAAGGCCTTGCCGGTGTTGACCACCTGGATCTTCATGTCATCGCTGGCGACACCGCCCTTGCCGTCCCGCGCCGTGAGGCGGAAGTTCAGGTCCCGGTTGGTGGCAGGCCAGGCCTCCCCTATCGCCAGGGTGTTGGTGAGCAGGGAGGTGAGACTCGGCAGGGTGCGCTCCGGCACGCTGGTCGGCGCCACGAAACGGAACAGCGGACGGCTGCCGTCGTCCACCATGGTGGCCGGGCTGCTCGACTCCGTCCCCAGATCGATCTGCTCCCAGGTGTAATTCAGCGGATCGCTGTCAAGATCGGCCCCCGCCCCCTTGAGCACGAAGGGGGTGTTCGCAGGGATGACGTAGTCATTGCCTGCCGCCACCTGGGGCGCATTGTTGACCAGCGCCAACGGGGTGCCGCAATTTGGCACAGTGGCCATGTGGGCCCGCATCTGCTCGATGGACTTGCTGTGGAAATAGGGCTCGCTGTGGGGCTGCAGATCTTCGTCTCCGCAGATCCCCGCATAGGCCATGATGGAGCTGCCGCTGCCCGGCTCCCAGGCCTGGCTTGCCTCCCGGTTGCCGCCGCCACAGCTGCCTGTGGTGCCGTTGAAGGTGTGGTCTGCCCCGAACTGGTGACCAATCTCGTGGGCCACGTAGTCGATGAAGAAGGCATCCCCCACCGGCTCGGAGGAGCCCGTCATCCCCGCCGATTTGTCAGGGGTGCAGAGTACGCCCAGTCCCGCCAGGCCGCCGCCACCGGTGTTGACCACATGGCCGATGTCGAAGGCCCCCAGACCCTTGGTCAGGGCATCGGCCTGCACCTGCATGTTGGCATCGACATCGCCGTCATCATTGTTGAAGGGATCGTTCGCCACGTCGGTGAAGATGATGGTGTCGTTGCCGCTGGCCAGCTGGAATTCGGCCGCAACATCACGCTGGTAGACCTCGTTGACCCGGTTGAGCAGGGTGGTGATGGCGCCAAGACCCGCCTCCACGGTACCGCCGTGATACTGGGTATACTCCCCCGCCGCCGAGATGGCGATGACATAGCGCTTGCGCTCGTTGCCATCCACCAGCACCTGACGGGCCAGCTTTTTGGCCTCGCCCCCGATCACCTTGTCCGCCTCTTCTTCCAGCCGGCTGTGGGCATCCTGCTGGTAATAGACGGCATAGCCTTCCCCATTGCGAAGGGGATCGACGAACACCATCTTTCCTTCATGGCTGAACATGGCGTGGAATCCCTGGGGACCGAGATCGAAGCGCCCGGTCTCGCCCGGCGCCGCTTCGTTGTGCCCCTTGAAGGCCAGGATATCGGGATATTTGGCGGCCAGATCCGCCGGCAGCAGATCATAGGGTTGCAGGCTGAAGGTCACCTCCTTGCCATCCGGCAGAGGCAAGGTCAGGCGGCGCTCGCCCCCCTTCAGGGCAGCCAGGTAATCGGTAGAGACGGTGACGATGCGATACTGGCTGGCCCTCACCTCGTACCCATCGGCGGCGGTGGCCCGCGCCGTGACCGTATGCCACTCGCCGGCCATCAGATTGCCGGACGTCATCAGACCCGCCACCAGCACCGCCAGCGGAGAATATTTCATCAACTGCATCTTTTTAATTCCTTTTTAAACGGATTCACCTGAACTGCCACGGCATCATTTGCCCGCTGGTCCGATTAGTCCAGCAACATCCTCTGTACATTCCCCGAATGGGGAAGGTTGCACCAATGCAGACTAGCCCCTATCATGGCGCGGATTTGTCCGTTCCAGAACCCCTCTTCGACGGGGCCGGTTCACTCTTTCTTTGGCCAAGGTTAATCTCATGCTCAAATCCCCACTGTTGCCCCGTTTCGGGGATCTGGTCGTTGCCATCGTTGACGATGTGCTGGGTCAGGGTCTTACCCTCGACCGCGCCTATGCACGTCACTTCTCCGGCATCGAACTCAAACCGCAAGAACAGGCAAGGATTGCCCTGGTCACCGGCGATCTGCTGCGCCGCCTCAGCCTCTACTGCTTCCTCACCGGCATCCAGGTCCGTCAGGCGGAGAAGAATGTCTGGCCGCTGCTGCACAGCTGGCACGCCTTCCACAAGATAGATCAGCCCAACCACCCGACCCTGGATCGCTTCAACGAGGAGGCCTTCCGCCGCCGCCTGACCGAAGCCAAGAAGAACCCGGTGCTGATGGACGGCTGCCCTGCCTGGCTGGAAAAACTCGGCAGCGAGCAACTGGGCGACGCCTGGCCGGCCGAGCGTGCCGCCCTGGCCTGGATGCCCAAGCGTTACCTGCGGGTCAACACCCTCAAGTGCACCCGGGACGAGCTGCAAGCCATGCTGGCCAAAGAGCATGTCACCACAGTGCCCGTCGACGGAGTGGAGACTGCCTTGCAAGTGACCTCGGACGCCGCCCTGTTCCGTACCCAGGCCTTTGCCGATGGCTGCTTCGAGCAGCAGGATGCCGGCTCCCAGCTGGTGGCCGCGGCCCTCGACGTCAAGCCCGGCATGCGGGTCATCGACGCCTGTGCCGGTGCCGGCGGCAAGACCCTGCACCTGGCCGCCATGATGCAGGGCAAGGGCCGTCTGCTGGCCATGGACGTGGAAGAGTGGAAACTGGAGAACCTCAAGCAGCGCGCCCGCCGCGCCGGTGCCCACAACGTGGAGACCCGGGTCATCACCAGCAGCAAGACCGTCAAGCGCCTGAAAGAAAGCGCCGATCGCGTGCTGCTGGACGTCCCCTGCTCCGGCCTTGGCGTGCTCAAGCGCAACCCGGATGCCAAGTGGCGCGACACCGCCGAGCGCCTGCCGGTGCTGGTCGCCCTGCAAGAGGAGATCCTGCAGCGCTACAGCCAGATGGTGAAGGTGGGCGGCCTGCTGGTCTACGCCACCTGCTCCATCCTGCCCGAGGAGAACCGCCAGCAGGTGGACAAGTTCCTCGCCGCCAACGAGCACTTCCGCCTGATCGGCGATCACAACGTCAGCCCGGCCGAGACCGGCTTCGACGGCTTCTACATGGCGCGCCTCGAACGCATCGCCTGATGTCTGTCGTGGGCACAAAGAAAAGGGGAGCCAGTGGCTCCCCTTTTTGCATGGTATGGATGCGGCCTTATTCGGCGGCAGCGTCATCCTGCTTGTGCTTGGCGGCAGTTTCCTTGATCAGGGTCTGCAGCTCGCCGGCCTGGAACATCTCGATCATGATGTCGCAACCACCGACCAGCTCGCCCTCGACCCACAGTTGCGGGAAGGTGGGCCAGTTGGCGAATTTCGGCAGCTCGGCGCGGATGTCCGGGTTCTGCAGGATGTCGACATAGGCGAAAGGCTCGCCGCAGGACATCAGGGCCTGGGAGGCCTGGGCAGAGAAACCGCAGCTGGGCAGCTTGGGGGATCCCTTCATGTAGAGGATGATGGGATTCTCAGCCAACTGCTGTTTGATCTTTTCAATAGTTTCCATAAATGCCTCACTGGAGCGATTTCGGCGGCCATTCTACTGCAATCCGGGCAGACCACAAACTGGCAAACCGTTGCGAATGAAAGAAGTCATGCATCAATACGCCGCAGCTTGATCCGGATCATGGCAAGAATCAAGGGTTGTTCGCCCATCTTTGATACTGCTACAATCGACGGGCTTTGGGCCGTCTGGCCCCCTCATTTCAAGAACAATTCTTTTCAAGATAGAAAAGAGTACGCAATGTCTTGCAACCGTCGCCTTCGCACGGACCAGCCAATGGAGAGTAGAAAATGGCTTTCGAACTTCCCGCTCTGCCCTATGCAATCAATGCTCTGGAACCGCACATCTCCCAGGAAACTCTGGAATACCACCATGGCAAGCACCACAACACCTACGTGGTCAACCTGAACAACCTGGTGCCGGGTACCGAGTTTGAAGGCAAGTCTCTGGAAGAGATCATCAAGACCTCCACTGGTGGCGTCTTCAACAACGCTGCCCAGATCTGGAACCACACCTTCTACTGGCACTGCCTCTCCCCGAACGGCGGTGGCGAGCCCACTGGCGCCCTGGCCGATGCCATCACCAAGGCCTTCGGCTCCTTCGCCGAATTCAAGGATGCGTTCACCAAGTCTGCCATCGGCAACTTCGGCTCCAGCTGGACCTGGCTGGTGAAAAAGGCTGACGGCTCCCTGGCCATCGTCAACACCTCCAACGCCGGTTGCCCGCTGACCGAAGCCGGTACCACCCCGCTGCTGACCGTCGACCTGTGGGAACACGCCTACTACATCGATTTCCGCAACCTGCGTCCGAAGTACATGGAAACCTTCTGGGCCCTGGTCAACTGGGAATTCGTGGCCAAGAACCTGGCTGCCTGATAAGCCTTTCTTGCCAAAACGCCCCGCACTTGCGGGGCGTTTTTTTATGGTCGAACACCTGCCATCGACAACAAAGGCGCCCGCAGGCGCCTTGTGGAAGATGACCGTGCTTACTGGTCTATCTCGTCCATGTAATCGTCGAGGTTGCCATCATCAGCCGCCTCTGGCTTCTGCTCCTGGAGCTCGGGTTTGCGGCCCGTCACCTTGCCATCGTTGTACTGCAAGTAGAAGTCCTTGGTCAGGGCGTAAGGATCCAGCGCGTTGTCGATGATGCGCTCCTGATCGATCAGCTTGGAGCGGGTACCGAGGCCATCCAGCGCCCAGTGCACCACCTTCAGCGGGAAGGTCAGCAGGGCATAGGGGAAGTAGATGGTATCGATGGTATCCCCCACCAGTTGCCGGGTGGTAGTGGGACCGTAGACCGGCACCATCAGATAGGCGCCATCCCCGATGTCGGCCTTGCCGAGCACGGTATCCATCTCCAGCGTGTTGCGAGCCAGGCCCGCATGCTTGGCCACGTCGAACAGACCGAGCAGGCCCACAGTGGTGTTGAGGGTGAAGCGGCCCAGGTTGGTACCGGCCCCTTTCAGATCACCCACCAGCAGGTGGTTTACCATACTGCTCGGCTCGTCGAAGTTGTCCACGAAATTCTCGATGCTGTCCCTCACCCCTTGCGGGACATAGCGGGCATAGCCGTGTACCACGGGGCGCGCTACATAGGGCTCCAGCACGTCATAGTTGACGGCCCACATGGCACGGTTGGGCCCCTGGAAGGGGTCGCGAGGATCGCTGGCCGTGCTGGATGCCCCGGGGCGGCTCGGGGTCTCGCCGAGATCCAGGCTCTCCGGGCCCGGCTTGGGAGGGCCGCCCGCACAGCCCGCGAGCAGCAATGCCACCGCCAATGCTCCTGAACGCAGATACATATGAAAGTCCTAAGATTTTTTTGGGTATTGATATGAATTATACAGGGGGCCCACCCCAAGGGGTGGGCCAAAAGCGTATTAGAGGGCGTGATCGATGCGGATGTCAATCGGCGCTGTGGGGATGGTGCTGGTCGGCACGGTGACCGAAACCCCTTCAAAGGCGCCTTCCTTGTTCATGACGTTGCCACCTCGGGAGAGGCGCGCCTTGAACTGCAGCTCGGCATGGGCCGCCAGCTTGCTCCCCTCCATCATGGCATCCCCGTCCCCCAGGGAGAGGGTGAGCGGGAGATGCGGGTCTGCAATGCGCTTGACCGCGATGGGCATGGGCGGACCGTTGGGGATCACCGCAAAGACGAACAGATGGGCATCTTCCGGCATCTTGATGCCCGGCGCCAGGGTGATGTGCAGGGGGAACTCCCCCTCTTTCACCGCCAGCACCTCGGCTTGTGCCTGGCCTTCGGCAGACGGGGTGGTCACGGCGATGCCACGCTGGCCAAGCTGCTGCCTGGCGTACTCCATGGAGCGCTCCACCATGGTGTAGCGGGCCGAGCCCGGCTCCAGCAGCGGCAACATCCCCTGCCAGCGGTCGAGGGCGGTCTGGAAATCCTCTTTTTGCAGGGCCATGAAGGCGTGGACGGAGCGGGCCTCGATGTTGGCCGGGTCCTCGGCAATGACCGCCTGCAACAGCTGATCCGCACGGGCTTCCTCCCCCGTCATCATCAGGGCCTGGGCATAGGGCACCGCTACCATGGCCTTCTGGGGCGCGAGGGCGTAGGCACGTTCCAGCGCCTCGCGGGCCATCTCGGGATCATTGCCATCCAGGGTCAGGCGCCCCAGCAGCAGCCAGCCGCGATAGTCGTTCGGTTCTTCTTTCAGCCGGGTTCGCAGGGCCAGGGTGAAGTCCAGCAGATCCTGCTCGGTCACCCGGGTGTCGCGCTCCACCAGGATGCGGTTGCTGAGCTCCCCCAACCGGCTGCTGGCATCCTGCCAGCGGCTCACCTCCTGCCAGGCGCCGAGCTTGGCGTAGAGGCCGATGCTCACCACCGCCAGCACCAGCACACCGGGGATCCAGATCAGGCTCTTGCCGCCACGGGCGGTCTGCTCCACGTCGGGAATGTCGTCCAGGAGGCTGCGCTGCAGCTCCACCAGGGATTCTGGCTCCTCCGCCAGTATCCCCTGCTCCCGCTCTTCCCCTATCTCCAGCAGGCGCTGGCGATAGAGCTGCTTGTTGAGGGCCGAGCGACTGATGCTCTGCCTACCCTCGCCGCGCCACAGCGGCACGATCAGCGCCAGGCTCGCCAGCACCAGCAGGGCCGCACCCAGTATCCAGAATGGGGTCATGGTTTCTCTTCCTCTTTGAGCAGGGCGGACAGCCTGGCCTGCTCTTCCGCACTCAGGGTGCCTTCAGGCTGTTGAAAGGGAGCAGGGGCATGGCGGCGGCTTCGCACCACCACGGTGACGACGCCAATCACGATGACCAACAAGGGGCCAAGCCAGAGGATCAGGGTCGAGGCCATCAGGGGGGGATCATAGAGAATGAAGTTGCCGTAGCGGGCCACCATGTAGTCCACCACTTCCTGCTTCTCCTTGCCCTCGCGCACCATCTGGTAGGTCTTGTCCCGCAGATCCTTGGCGAGCCCGGCGTTGGAGTCCGCGATATCCTGGTTCTGGCACTTGGGGCAGCGCAGCTCGCGGGTCAGCTCGCGAAAGGTCTGCTCCTGGGCGTCGCTCTCGAAGGTGTAGACATCGATGGCGGCGCGGGCCTGTCCGGCGCAGACGAGACCAGCCAGCAGCAACAAGGATGCAATCAGTGTTTTCATCGGGGAGGCCTCACTTCATGGCATCGAAGATGGGTTTGAGGGTACTGGCCCAGACGTCTGGGTTGATGTCCCCCACGTGGCGATAGCGGATGATGCCCTGGCTGTCGATGAAGAAGGTCTCGGGCGCGCCATAGACACCGAGATCCAGCCCCAGCATGCCGTCCGGATCGTAGAGGTTGACCTGGTAGGGATTGCCAAGCTCCGCCAGCCACTTGATGGCCTTGTCACGCTCGTCCTTGTAGTTCATACCGACGATGTAGATCCCCTGCCCCGCCAGCTCCTTGAGGTAGGTGTGTTCCCCGTAACAGGTCGGGCACCAGGTGGCCCAGACGTTGAGCAGCATGGGGCGCCCCTTGAGGATGCTCCTGTCGTGCTGCTTGCCCAGGTCATAGATGTCCTGCAGGGTGAACACGGGCACCTCCTTGTCCACCATCACGGATTCGAGCTTGGTGGGATCGGAGTAGAGCCCCTTGAACAGAAACACGGCCCCCATCAGGAAGATGATGAAGGGCAGCAGATAGAGCCAGGTCTTCTTGCTCATGCCTTGGCCTCCTCGTCACGACGTCCGAAGCGGTAGCGCTTGTCCAGCATGGCCAGCACGCCGCCGAGGGCCATGAAGACGCCGCCGAACCAGATCCAGCGCACGAAGGGCTTGTAGTAGATCCGTACCGCCCAGGCGCCGTTGTCGAGCTGCTCGCCAAGCGCCGCATAGAGATCCCGGGTAACCCCCGCATCGATGGCCGCCTCGGTCATCGGCATGCGGCTCACGGTGTACATCCGCTTCTCGGGTTTGAGCAGGGCAACCTGCTTGCCATCCTGGTGCACTTCCAGCACGCCCTTGAAACCGTCGTAGTTGGGGCCGTTCTTCTCCTTGATGCCGGTGAAGACGAACTCGTAATCGGCGAACTGGACGCGATCACCGGCCTGCATCCGCAGGTCCTTCTCGATGCTGTAGTTCTGGGTGCAGGCGATGCCGATGATGCTGACTGCGAGCCCCACGTGCCCCAGGATCATGGCCCAGTGGCTGTTGCCAAGCTTGCGCACGCCGGTGGCAAAACCGTGTTTGTGGGTGGCCCGCGCCCAGGTCTCCTGCACGCTGGTGACGATGATCCAGACGCCAAGCCCGATACCGAGCGCAGCCCAGGGTTTGAACGCCTCGGCAAAGAGTTTGGGCAACAGCAGAGCCGCGGCCAGGCTCAGCACCAGGGCGAGCATCACCTTGCCCTTGAGCTCACCGAGATCCTGGCGGCGCCAGCGGAACAGGGGGCCCACCCCCAGCAGCAGGGCGAAGGGGATGATGAGCCAGCTGTAGATGTGGTTGAAGAAGGGGGTGCCGATGGAGATGCTGCCAAGCCCCAGCTCCTTGTGCACCAGGGGCAACAGGGTGCCGAGCAGCACGGTGAGCAGGCCCGCCACCAGCAGGATGTTGTTGCCAAGGAGCAGGGTCTCCCGGCTCCACAGCTCATGCTTGCCGTGGCTCTTCACCTGGGAGCCCTTGAAGGCGAACAGCAATAGGGAGCTGCCTATCACCGCCAGCAGGAAGCCCAGGATGAACAGACCCCGGGTCGGGTCCGAGGCAAACGCATGGACCGACACCAGCACGCCGGAACGCACCAGGAAGGTGCCGAGCAGGCTCAGGGAGAAGGCCGAGAGCGCCAGCAGCACGGTCCAGGCCTTGAAGGTGGCGCGCTTCTCGCTCACCGCGAGGGAGTGGAGCAGGGCCGTGCCCGCCAGCCAGGGCATGAAGGAGGCGTTTTCCACCGGGTCCCAGAACCACCAGCCGCCCCAGCCGAGTTCGTAATAGGCCCACCAGGAACCGAGCACGATGCCCAGCGTCAGGAAGACCCAGGCCGCCATGGTCCAGGGACGGGACCAGCGCGCCCAGGTGGCGTCCAGACGCCCCGTCATCAGGGAGGCGATGGCGAAGGCGAAGGCCACCGAGAAGCCCACGTAGCCCATGTAGAGCATGGGGGGGTGGAAGATGAGACCGGGATCCTGCAGCAGCGGATTGAGATCGCGCCCGTCCACCGGGAAATACGGCAGGGTGCGGGTGAAAGGATCCGAGGTGAACAGCACGAAGGCGGTGAAGCCCACCGAGATAAGGCCGAGCACCCCGAGTACCCGCGCCACTGCATCGAGCGGCAGGCGACGGCTGAAGAGGGCTACCGCCGCCGTCCAGCCCCCCAGGGTGAGCACCCAGAGCAGCAGCGAGCCTTCATGGGCTCCCCACACCGCCGAGATGCGGTATTGCAGGGGCAGCAGGCTGTTGGAGTTGGTGGCCACGTACTGCACGGTGAAGTCGTTGTCGATAAAGGCCCAGGTGAGGCAGAGAAACGACAGCAGCAGCAGCAGAAACTGGCTGTAGGCGAGCGGGCGGGCTGCCGACATCATGCCAAGACGACCGAGATGGGCCCCGATCAGCGGGTAACTGCCCAGCAGCAGGGCGGTGGCGAAGGCCAGGATCAGTGAGAACTGCCCTAATTCCGGGATCATTGACTATTCCCTCTCGATTGCACGGAGAAACCTGCCGATTTGGCGGTATAAAGAAGTGAATTTTTGGCGCATACCGGCATCATTGCTTGGCTCCCTGCAACTGCGCCTCTGTGTATTCGGGCTTGAAGTGCATGCCGTTGGTGGCGTCGGCCACTTCCGGCGGCATGTAGTTCTCGTCGTGCTTGGCCAGCACCTCGAAGGCGGCGACCGTGGTGGCATCCTTGAGGGTGCCCTGAGCGACGATCCCCTGCCCTTCCCGGAAGAGATCCGGCAGGATGCCGTCAAACTCCACCGTCACCAGATGGCCCCCGTTGTCCACCAGCTTGAAGGCTACCTTGAGGCTCTGGGGATCCCGCACCACAGACCCCGGCACCACCAGGCCACCGATGCGAAGGCGCTGCCCCTCCTCGGGCTTGATCTTCTCCGGCCCCTTCCCTTCCACCAGCTCGCTCGGGGTGTAGAAGAGGTCGATGTTCTGGCTCAGGGCATAGAGCACCAGGCCAGTCACGCTGGCAAGGCCCAGGCTGATGGCCAGGATGATGGTGAGGCGTTTCTTGCGGCGCGGGTTCATAGGGTGTTCTCCATCTGCTGGGCCGCCTTGCGGCGTGCCTCCCGAGCCTGCTTGTTGCGCAGTTCGCCAAGCAGGCTGCGGGTCTTCAACCGGGTGGAAATGACGATGCCGACCAGGCAGAGCAGGGTCAGACCGAAGGAGAGCCAGACGTAGAAGGCATAGCCTCCCATGGCCATGAAATCACTGAACGAGGCAAAGTGCATGCTTACTTCTCCTGCCTGGCGATGTCGGCGACCCAGGGGCGGTGCCACTCCCGCATCAGCAGCTCATTGCGAAAACGCATCAGGGTCAGGGCACCGAGAAACGCGGCGAACGCCAGGATCATGATGAGCAGCGGCCACAGCATCTCGGGGGAGATGGAGGGTTTGTCAAACTTGGTGATGGTGGCCCCCTGGTGCAGGGTGTTCCACCACTCCACCGAGTAGTGGATGATGGGCAGGTTGATCACCCCGACCAGCGCCAGGATGCCGGCGGCGCGGCCCGCCACCACCTTGTCGCTGAAGGCGTTGTAGAGGGCGATGACACCCAGATAGAGGAACAGCAGGATGAGCTCGGAGGTGAGCCGGGCATCCCACACCCACCAGGTGCCCCACATGGGTTTGCCCCAGGCGGCGCCGGTAAAGAGGGCGATGAAGGTGAAGACGGCCCCCACCGGGGCGATGGCCGCCACCGTCATGTCTGCCATGCGCAGTTGCCACACCAGGCCAATGAAGGCGGCCACCGCCATGGTGGAGTAGGCGCCCATGGAAAGGATGGCGGAGGGCACATGGATATAGATGATCCTGAAAGAGTCACCCTGCTGGTAATCGGCGGGAGCGAAAGCCAGCCCCCAGACGGTGCCGATGATGAAGGCGAGCAGGCTTGTCACGGCAAACCAGGGCAGCAGGGTGCCGGCCAGCCCATAGGCGCGCTCGGGTTTGGCATAAGGGTGCAACCATTTCCACATAGCTCACGAAACCTTTCAGTTATTAATTTTTAAGTGGCGAGGGCTACCATACCCATGGGGGAAAAACATCATATCCCCCGAAAGCAATAAGCAGCCATCCCCTTGATCTATCTCAACTATCTCGCCCCTAACAAGGCTTCAAACGAAAATCTTTTCGCCAAATCAATCAGTTGACACTCACCCGCAGCGCCGCCGAGATGGCCAGGGGCGTCAGGGTCAATGCCCCCACCAGCATGGCCCCCAGGATGGCGAGCTGACCGGCATAGGGCAGTCCCATGCTGGCCGCGTCGATGGCGGACGTGGCGAAGATAAGCACCGGAATATAGAGCGGCAGCAGCAGCAGGCTGAGCAGCACGCCCCCCTTGCGCAGCCCTGCGGTCAGCGCTACTCCGACCGCCCCGAGCAGGCTCAGCACCGGTGTACCGAGCGCCAGGGTGGCCACCACGGCCAGATAGGTCTTCAGCTCCAGGGAGAGCAGGATGGCGAGCAAGGGGGAGACCAGCAACAGCGGCAGACCGGTCAGCAACCAGTGAGCGATCACTTTGGCCAGGGCCAGCAACCCCAGGGGATGTGGCATCAGCATCATCTGCTCCAGGGCGCCGTCACTGAAGTCGTCACGAAACAGCCGCTCCAGGGAGAGCATGGCTGCCAGCAGGGCCGCCACCCAGATAATGCCGGGAGCGATGCGGGCCAACAACTGGGGCTCGGGCCCGATCCCTAACGGAAACAGGGTGATGACGATGAGGAAGAACCAGAGCGGGTTGAAGATGTCGGCGCGCTGGCGCAGGGCCATCAGCAACTCGCGGTGAATAAGGTGTATGACGGCGCGCAGCATGGGCTACTCCTGCAACAGCGAGGTCAGAGAGAGGGTCTTGAGCCGTCCCTGCATCAGGGTCAGATCCTGGTGGGTCGTAAGGACCACCATGCCCCCCCTGTCCGCGTGGGCGAGGAACAACTGCTCCAGCACCCTGACCCCCTGCTTGTCGATGGCGGTGAAGGGCTCGTCCAGGATCCAGAGCGCCGGTCGCTCGCTCAGCCACAGCCTGGCCAGCGCCACCCGTCGCTGCTGCCCGGCGGAGAGCTGCCCCGCGGGATAGTCTTCGAAACCGGCGAGGCCGACCTGGGCCAGCACCCGCCAGAGATCCACGCCGTCCCCGACAGGACCATGGAGCTTCTGGTAGAAGGAGAGATTCTCAAGGGGGGTCAGGGTCGCCTTGACGCCGGGCTGATGGCCCAGGTAAAGCAGGCTGGCGTGGTATTCATCCCTGCAATGGCGGATATTCTCCCCATTCCAGCACACCTCGCCAGCAAAGGGCAGGGAGAGGCCGGTGAGCAGGCGCAACAGGCTGGTCTTGCCCACCCCGTTGGGACCCTCAATCTGCATCAAATCCCCGGCACGCACCGCGAAGGAGAGATGTTCAAACAGGGTGCGATCTTCACGCACGCAGCTCAGATTGTTCGCTTGAAGCAGCATGGGGATGTAATCGTTGAAAATGAGGCGGCCTGCATCTTAACACAGGATCCGGAGGCGTCTTTTCAAAGATGCCAATAATCAACAGGATTTGTGGGGAAGATCGCGCCCCCACCAAAGAGATTGATGCCAAAGGATTATCCACCGTCCTGGCATCAAGAAAGAGGTGGCCACGGGTCGAACAGAAAGCGGGGAGGCACCGGCCTCCCCGCGACACATCCGTCAGCTGCGTCCTTTTCGCAGGGAAATAAGCAGCTCCGCTTCCGCCTGGGGCAACTCGCACTCGCTCATCACCTCGTCCAGATCGGCACCGAGCTCCACCATCTTGGCGGCGCGGCTGTAGAGGCGGCGCTCCGGATCCTGCAACGTCAGCTCCTGCTGGCTGTCGTGGATCTTCTGCATGGCCCCTTCTGCGGCTTGCAGACGCTGACCCATGCCGATGGCGCCCGTGTGCAACTCCATCATCTGCTTGCGCAGACTCTCGAGCTGCCCCTGCAGCGCTTCCACCCTGGCCTCGGACTCTCGCTGGCGACGACGGTGCCCCAGGATCCCGTAAAGGGCCAGCACCAGTGCGAGCAAGGACAACCCCAAGGCTGCAAATTCAATCATCAAACCATCACCTTACCGTCACAGGGAGGCGGACAGGTGCCATCGCCCCCGTCCGCACGTTCCCGTCCCTGTTACAGGGAACCAATGTCTTCCCACTCTTCGTCGGAGAGCAGCTTGTTGAGATCCACCAGGATCAGCAGTTGGCCGTCACGGTTGCTGACGCCCTGGATGAACTTGGCGCTCTCCTCGGTGCCCACCGCCGGGGCGGCATCGATCTCTGAGGAGCGCAGATAGACCACCTCGGCCACGCTGTCCACCATGATGCCGATCACCTGCTTCTCCGCCTCGATGATGACGATGCGGGAGTTCTCGCTCACGTCCCCGGCCGGCAGGCCGAAACGGGAGCGGGTATCGATGACGGTCACCACGTTGCCACGCAGGTTGATGATGCCCAGCACGTAGTCAGGTGCACCCGGGACCGGAGCGATCTCGGTGTAGCGCAACACTTCCTGAACCTGCATCACGTTGATGCCATAGGTCTCGTTTTCCAACTGGAAGGTCACCCACTGCAGCACTTCGTCTTCGGCCAGATTCTGTGCAATATTGCGCTTCTCTGTCATCTTCTTGATCCTTGTATGAACCCGTCAACGGGTAAAATTAGCAATAAAACCATGGCGATGCCGACGTTGTCAGCGGCCTTCGATGTTCACGCCCCGGCCAAGCAGCAGCAAGAGCTCCCTGACGTGCAGCAGGGCACACATCTTCTCCTTGACCATGCCGGCCAACCAGGGGCGCTTGCCCTCCTGATGGCGCCACTTCACCTGGTCCCGGTGCAGCAGTTCTGTGCCCTTCAACTGGTGACAGGCCAATCCCCAGGGTGATTCTCCCAGCATAATCAGATATTTGTAATCGTCCATCTCCAGATGCTGGCCCGGCATGACCCACTGGGCCGTGTCCACCACGTTCATCTTCTGCTCGCGGGAGGTCATGATCCCCTTGTACCAGCCCGGCTGGCCGAAGAGAGAGGTCACCTCCCCCAGTTGATGGATGCCCCCCAACTCGGTCAGAGGCACCGCAAACGTCACCCCGGCCACGTCGAAGAAGAGCGCCTGAAACTCGTTGCCGGTATCCAGGTTCTCCCAGGTCGACGGTGCGGGCGCCGCCTCGAGGGCGGGCGCGGGTTCTGCCACCGCGAGGGCGACGGGCTCGACCTCCTCCACCACGGCTTCCACCATCGGCTCTGCCAGGGCGACCAGAGGCTCACTGTCAACCACCTCCGCCTCGAGCTGGAATGGCTCGACATGCACCTCTTCGTGGCTCAGGGCATCCATCTCGAACTGGACCTGTCCCACCTGGGCAAGCAGCTCGCTCAGCTGGGCCAGTCGGGTATCGGCTTCAAGATAGGGGGTGGCAGCCACCTCCGGCACGGCGACGGTCTGACGTTGCAACGCAGGGGCCGGTGCTTCGTCTTCGGAATCTTCCCGCAGCAGGGCATCGTCCAGCAGCAGGGAGTGGAAATAGTCGTCCATGGCCCGAACCTGGGTGGTCTCTCTCACGGCATCACCTCCTGGGTCCGTTGACGCTCCAGCGCGTCGAGATGGTTGAGCAGGGTCTCATAGGCATAGGTGCCCCGGCTGCCCGGTGCATAGATGGAGGGAGGAATGTGCACCAGACTGGCATCCCTGAATTTGGTGTCGATGGGAATGACCGCATTCCACACCGCCTCCCCATACTGCTCCTTGATGGACTGCAATGTCATCAGGGAGGCGCGGGTACGCTTGTCAAACATGGTCGGAATGATGGTGTAGCGGAACTTCTCCCGCTTGGAGCGCTGCATGATCTCGAAGGTCTTCATCATCCGCTCCAGCCCCTTGAGGGCCAGGAATTCGGTCTGTACCGGCACCAGGATGCGATCGCAGGCCGCCAGCGCGTTCACCATCATGACCCCCAGCACCGGCGGGCAGTCGATGAGCACGTAGTCAAACTGATCCTGCACCCGCAGCAGAGCGCGCTTGAGCACCAGCCCCATCCCTTCCCGGTTGCCCATCACCCGATCCAGCGTGGCCAGGGTAATCGAAGCGGGCAGCAGGCTGATGTTCTCGAATCGGGTCTTGAGGGTCATCCGGTTGACCAGCTCGGCGCTGGGTTTGGCCGCCTGGAACAACTCGTACAGGGTGCCTTCCAGCCTGTCCGAGTCGAAATCGAGATAGGAGGTCAGGGAGGCGTGTGGGTCGGTGTCGATCAGCAGTACCCGCTGGCCACGCTGGGCCAGAATGCCCGCCAGGGAGACGACCGTGGTGGTTTTACCGACTCCACCTTTCTGATTGGCAACCGTCCAAACAATCACTGTATCAATCCTGCCTTGTTGTTATGCGTATGCCCCCACCGGGCAGCGCGATCACCCTGATCTTTTCACTATCGACACTCTGCGGTGCGTCCTGCACCGGTGCCACCGTCAGCGGTTTGACGGGGGCTGGCGGCACCCAGGCGAACCTGGATATGGCGACCACCACCTTGCGATTCTGTAATCGTCCCTGCTCGGTGCCATTGTCGACGAAGGGGGAAAACTCTCCATACGCCTCGTAGGCGAGCCGACCGGGAGCCACCCCTTTGCCCACCAGGGCATTGAGCACTGCCTCGGCGCGGGCCGCTGACAATGTCCAGTTGGAGCGGAAAATTTCGTTGTTTATCGGTTGGTTATCCGTGTAGCCCCGCACCCTGACATAGTTATCGACCGGTTTGAGAATACCTGAAAGCGTATCGAGCACAGGGGCGGCATTGCTCCCCAGAAAAGCGCTGCCACTGTTGAACAGGAGACCTGAACTCAGCTCCACCGTCAGCCAGTTGTCATCCTGCGCAAGCTTCACCACCCCCGCATCGACCAGGGCGCCCATGGACTCCTGGATCTGCATGTCGATCTGCGCAAGAGCCGTGCCATCTTGCGAGACGGGCGTACCCGTGATGGGGGCACGCGAGGGGGACGCAGAGGCCTGGCTCTCCAGCAGGCTGGGGGCGGCCGAGACCGGGTTGTCCAGCAAGGAATTACCCCGCCCTTCCAGCAGGCCATCGCTGCGCGGCGCCTGGTTGAAGGCCTGGGTCATGCCCTCGATGACGGCGCGGTACTCCTCCTTGTTGACGATGGCAACGGAGTAGAGCACCACGAAAAGGGCGAAGATGAGCGTCATGTAATCGGCATAGGAGACCAGCCAGCGATCGAGATGCTCTCGCCCTTGCAGGTGCAAACGATAGCGCTTGCGCATGGCTACTCCCCTTTCAGATAAGCCCGTAACCGCCTTTCAACCTGCGGGCCGTTCTCCCCGTGGGCGATGGCCAGAAGCCCCTCCAGGGTCATCTCCTGATAGAGGCCGTAATGGTAGTGGAAGGCGCGCAACCGATTCGCAATCGGCAGATAGAGCAAGTTGGCAAAGCCCACCCCGTAGATGGTGGCGACGAAGGCCACGGCAATGCCCGCCCCCAGGGTGCCTGGCTCCTCCAGATGAAACATGGCCTGGATGAGGCCAATCACGGCCCCGATGATGCCGATGGTGGGGCTGTACCCCCCCATGGACTCGAACACCCTGGCCGAGTGCTCGTTGCGCTCCTGCTCGATGTCGATGTCCGCCTCCAGCAGGCTGCGGATATCCTCGATGGAGACGCCATCCACAATCATGGAAAGCCCCTGGCGGGTGAAGGGATCGGGCTCGGCCTCGGCCTGGTTTTCCAGCGCCAGCAAGCCTTGCTGGCGGGCGAACTGGGCCCACGCCTTCAGGCGCTCGGCCTGCTCCGCAAGATCCAGCTGCGGCGGAAACAGCATCCAGGTTGCCTGCCTCAGGGCACTGAGCAGGTACCTGCGGGGAGTCTGCAAGATCACCGCCCCCCAGGTTCCCCCGACGACGATGACAAAGGCCGGGCCATCCAGCAGGGTCAGCAGGCTCCCGCCATGCCACCACTGGGCGATGGCGACGGCCCCCAGCGCCAGCACCAGGCCGAGCATGCCCATGGTCAGCGACCCAACTCGACCAGAATGCGCTGGGCCACCCGATCCAGCGGCAGGGATTCGCTTGCTATGCCCGCCTTGGCAACGGCCTGGGGCATGCCATAGACCACGCAGGAGGCTTCATCCTGCGCCCAGATGGTCGCCCCCTGCTCCTTGAGCAGACGGGCACCGTCGCGGCCATCCGCACCCATGCCGGTCAGGACGATGGCCAGCACCTTGTCGCCATAGGTCTTGGCAGCGGAGGCGAAGGTGATGTCCACGCAGGGTTTGTAGTTGACCTTGTCATTGCCATCGATGATGCGAAGACGGGCACCGGGCCCGCGCCCTTCCAGCAACATCTGCTTGCCACCGGGGGCAAGATAGGCCTGACCCGGCTTGAGCACGTCGCCATCCTGCGCCTCCTTGACGCCTATCTGGCACAGCCCGTTGAGGCGGGCGGCAAAGGCAGCGGTGAAGGTGGCCGGCATGTGCTGGATCAGCAGGATGGGATGAGGGAAATCTCCCGGCAGCTTGGTCAGCACGTTCTGCAGTGCCACCGGCCCGCCGGTGGAGGTACCGATGGCAACCAGCTGGTAACTCTTGCCACTGCGCTTGAACGCGGCGGGAGCCGCCGCTGCCCGCGCAGGCTCGGGCTGGCGTTCGGCCAAGGGACGATTCAGGGTCCCCGTGACGGCGGGCCGGACGGCAGGCTCGGGGGCACGGGGCCGGGTCGCCATCAGGAAGCGTTTGCGAGCGATCTCCTTGACCCGCTGCTGCAGCAGGTTGACGGCTTCGTCCTTGTCCCGGGCGATGTCTTCAAACTTCTTGGGCAGAAAATCGAGGGCGCCCGCATCCAGCGCATCCAGTGTTGCCTTGGCTCCCTCGTGGGTCAGGGAGGAGAACATCAGGATGGGGGTCGGACACTTGGCCATGATCTCGCGCACGGCGCTGATGCCGTCGAGCACCGGCATTTCAATGTCCATGGTAATGACGTCGGGCCGCAACTGCTGCGCCTTGTCTACCGCCTCCCGCCCGTTCTGGGCCGTGTCGATCACCGTCATCAGGGGATCCTGATTGATGATTTCGCTGACCCGACGGCGGAAGAAACTCGAATCGTCGACCACTAATACCTTGACTGCCATTGTTATTCTTTTAACTCCTTGAGCCTGGCGCTCAGTGGCGACGGGCATAGGCCTTGAGCAGGCTGGGCACATCCAGAATGAGGGCGATGCCGCCGTCGCTGGTAATCGTGGCGCCGGCCATGCCGGGGGTACCTTGCAGCAGGTTGTCCAGGGGCTTTATCACCACCTCTTCCTGACCGATGAGGTTGTCTACCACGAAGCCCACCTGCTGGGTCCCTATCTGGACGATGACCACGTGACCCTGGTCCTGGCGGGCCGTCTTGCCGGCACCGCGTACCAGCCACTTGTGCAGGTAGAACAGCGGAATCGCCTTGTCACGGACGATGATGGTGAGCTGGCCATCCACCACGTTGGCCTTTTTCAGATCCAGGTGGAAAATTTCATTCACGCAACCGAGGGGCAGGGCGAAGGTCTGCTGACCCACCTCCACCATCAGGGTCGGCAGAATGGCCAGGGTCAGGGGAACCTTGATCTCGAGACGGGTGCCCTTGCCCCAGGTGGAATCGATGTGTACCGAGCCATTGAGGCTGACGATGCTGGTCTTCACCACGTCCATGCCCACTCCACGGCCTGAGATGTCGGAGATCTCCGACTTGGTGGAGAAGCCGGGGGCGAAGATCAGGTTGTAGGCATCGTTGTCGCTCATGCGCGCCGCGCTGTCAGCATCGAGCACGCCACGGCTGATGGCGATGGACTTGAGCTTCTCCGGGTCCATCCCTGCGCCGTCATCCTCGATGCAGAGCAGAATGTGGTCCCCTTGCTGGGAGGCGCTCAGGGTGATGGTGCCCTGACGGGGCTTGCCCGCCTTCTCGCGCACGTCCGGCATCTCGACGCCATGGTCGCAGGAGTTGCGCACCAGGTGAACCAGGGGGTCGGCCAGGGCCTCCACCAGGTTCTTGTCCAGATCCGTGTCCTCACCCACCATCACCAGCTCGATCTCCTTCTTGAGGGTACGAGCCAGATCGCGCACCACGCGCGGGAAGCGGCCGAATACTTTCTTGATAGGCTGCATGCGGGTCTTCATGACCGCGCCCTGCAGATCGGCGGTCACGACGTCGAGGTTCGCGACAGCCTTGGACATCTCTTCGTCATTGCTGGCGATGCCGAGGCTCACCAGGCGGTTTCTCACCAGCACCAGTTCGCCCACCATGTTCATGATGACGTCCAGGGTCTTGGTATCCACCCGCACCGTGGTATCGCTCTGTACCGCGCTGCTCTCGGCGGGAGCGGCCTGCTTGGCAGGGGCGGCCCTGGCTGGCGCTGGGGGCTCTGCCGGCGCGGGTTTGGCGGCCACTGGCGCCTTGGGCGGCGTCACCGGGGCTGCGGGGGTAGCGGGTGCCGGGGCCTTGGGTTCGGGAGCGGGCGCAGGAGCAGGTGCCAGACTGTGCTGGGGCGCCTGGCCACGGCCGTGCAGTTCATCCAGCAGGCGCTCGAACTCATCGTCGTCGATGAGCTCGTCCACCTCTTTCTGGACCGACTGCAGGGGGGCCAGATCGGGGGCACCACCGTGCTGGCCCTGACCATGGAGCTGGTCGAGCAGAGCCTCGAATTCGTCGTCTGTGATGTCACCTGACCCGCTCAGCACGGGGGCGGCAGAGACCGTCGGCGCTTTGCCGACACCGTGCAGCTCATCGAGCAGGCGTTCAAATTCGTCGGCGGAGATCTCGTCGATGGAGCCACCGCCATTGACGGCGACAGGCGCCACCTCGGCGATGACCTCGGGTTCTGGTGCGGGTTCGGGCTCAGGCTCGGGTTCTGGCTGGGCCGCCACGCTGGCGGTACGCAGCTGCTCCTGCCCTTCCGGCTTGCACAGCTCGTGCAGATCGTGCAGCAGATCGGGAGAAGCGGGGCTTATCTCTTCGCGGTTCTGGACCTGGGCAAACATGACGTTGATGGCATCCAGCGCCTGCAAGATGACATCCATCAGCTCGGCACTGAGGGTCCGCTTGCCGTTGCGCAACATGTCGAACAGGTTCTCGGCACCGTGACAGACATCCACCAGTTCGGTGAGGGAGAGGAAGCCCGCTCCCCCCTTGACGGTGTGGAAGCCGCGGAAGATGGCGTTCAACAGGTTCTTGTCATCGGGCCGCTTTTCCAAGTCGACCAGTTGTTCAGACAACTGTTCCAATATTTCTGATGCTTCGACCAAAAAGTCTTGCAGTATGTCTTCATCAACTTCGAAGGCCATGCGTCACTCCATTAGAATCCCAGGCTAGACAGCAGATCGTCCACATCATCTTGACCATTGACCACATCTGAGCGGGTCTGCGGGTTCATGATGGGGCCTTCCGCTTCGATGCCGCTCACTGGCAGGCTACGTGCCGAATTGTCGCTAACGCCCTCACCGAACATGGTCAGCATCTCTATCAACTTCGTTTCAACTTCCTGCACCAGTTTGATCACCTTGCGGATCATCTGACCGGTCAGGTCCTGGAAATCCTGAGCCATCAGAATTTCCGTCAGCAGTTGTCGTAACTTATCGGCATCCGTCTCAGAAGCCTTAATAAAATCATTCAGTTGATGGCACAGCGCCTTGAATTGACCCAGCTCGAGATCCCGGCTCATCAGGGCATTCCAGTTGGGCATGACCAGCTGAATGTTGTCGTTGAGTCGATCGGCGATGGGAAGGCTTGCCTCGACCGCATCCATGGTGCGATTGGCCGCCTTGTCCGTCATGTCGATGACATAGCTCAGACGCTCCCGGGCATCCGGGATCTCATGGGTGGCCAGGTCGGGGATCCTGGGATCCAGGCGAAAATCCTGCAATGAGTTGTGCAATTGGCGGGTCAGCTGCCCCACCTTGTCAAACAGGGCCGCCGCATTGGGGGCGCACACATCGGCGAGGATGGTATCGGCCTGTTCAAACTCTTCCCGCTCCAGGTGGGCAACCAGCATCCTTGCCTGGTCAAGCGAGATCATGGCACTCGTTTTGGCCTTCATCCCTGCCGCTCCTTAGCCGATACGTTCAAAGATTTTGTCGAGCTTCTCTTTGAGGGTGGCAGCGGTGAACGGCTTGACGATATAGCCATTGACCCCGGCCTGGGCGGCTTCGATGATCTGCTCGCGTTTGGCTTCGGCAGTGACCATCAGAACCGGCAGGTGCTTGAGCTTGTCGTCGAGGCGAATCGCCTTGAGCAGGTCGATGCCCTGCATGCCGGGCATGTTCCAGTCGGTGACCACGAACTGGAAGTCGCCATTTTTCAGCATCGGCAACGCCGTGTTGCCATCGTCTGCTTCATGGGTATTGTTGTATCCCAGGTCACGCAGCAAGTTCTTGATAATCCGGCGCATCGTTGAAAAGTCATCGACGATGAGGATTTTCATGTTCTTGTCCAAAGTTCCTCCTAAATAGCCGCCAAGACGGCTCACTTACATGATGCAGATCGCAGGTTTTATGGTGCGGATTATGCCTTAGAGTTGTGCTCCAGTGTAGCCAGTACAACCACTTATAAATTCCAATCTCGCAAACGGGCGCGCAGCCTGTGCATGGCCTGACTATGAATCTGGCTCACCCGAGACTCACTCACACTCAATACTTCACCGATCTCGCGCAGATTCAGCTCTTCATCGTAATAAAGGGAGAGCACCAGCGCCTCCCGCTCCGGCAAGCGGGCGATGTGCTCCGCCAGGGCGCCCTGGAAGCGTTCGGCCGCCAGATCGTCGAATCCTCCCTGACCGTTGCCTTCATCGGGATGACCGATGACATCTTCGCTGACGCCCAGATCCTCGATGCCGATGATCTTGCCGCAGGAAACATCCTGCAGCATGGCATGGTACTCCCCGAGGGACACCCCCATATTGGCGGCCACCTCGGTGTCTCTGGCATCCCGGCCATGGGCCTGCTCCACGTTCTCGATCGCTTCTGCGATGGCACGGCTGTTGCGGTGCACCGAACGGGGCACCCAGTCCCCACGGCGGATCTCGTCGAGCATGGCACCACGGATGCGGATGCCGGCATAGGTTTCAAAGCTGGCGCCCTTGCTGCCGTCAAAGTTGCGGGACGCTTCGAGCAGCCCAATCATACCTGCCTGGATCAGGTCATCCAGCAAGACACTGCTTGGCAGGCGAGCCAATAAATGCTGGGCAATCCGCTTGACCAGCGGAGCGTGTCGCTCGACCAGCACGTAGGAATCCTGATGACGCAAGTATGCTTGGGCTTTATTCACGGGAGTCTTCCTGTGTTATGACCGGCTTTTGCAACAAGTTTTCCAGGAAAAATTCGAGGTGGCCGCCCGGCTGATTCGGGATGGGCCAGCTCGCCGCCTTGTTCGCCAGGGCACGAAATGCCAGGGCGGCAGGGGATTTTGGAAACGCTTCAACTATCAGTTTCTGCTTGCGCACCGCGGCCCGCAGGTTGGTGTCGTAAGGCACGCAGGCCACCAGTTCCAGGGAGGTATCCAGGAAGCGGTCGGTGACCCGGGTCAGCTTGGCGAACAGCTCCTGCCCCTCGCGCAGGGAGCGGACCATGTTGGCCACCACCTTGAAGCGGAACACACCGTGATCCTTGGAGAGGATCTTGATGAGCGCGTAGGCATCCGTGATGGAGGTGGGTTCATCGCACACCACCACCATGATGTCCTGGGCGGCACGGGTGAAACTCAGCACCATGTCGGAAATCCCCGCCGCCGTGTCCACCAGCAACACGTCCACCTGGGTCTTCATCTCGCTGAAGGCGCGGATGAGCTCGGCATGTTGTACCGGGGAGAGCTCGACCATGGACTGAGTGCCCGAGGTGGCCGGCACTATCATCATGCCGTAGGGCCCCTCGACGATGATGTCGTCTATGGTGCACTCCCCGGCCAGCACATGGGAGAGGTTGCGATGCACCCTCAGCCCCAGCATAACGTCGACGTTGGCCAGACCAAGGTCGGCGTCCAGCACCAACACCCGCTTGCCCTGGGCGGCCATGGCTCCCGCCACGTTCAGGGTCACGTTGGTCTTGCCGACGCCCCCCTTGCCTCCGGACACGGCGATCACTTTCACTCGATTGTTTTGACGCATTTTGCGCAGACCACTCGCCTGATCCATATACATGTTACTCATAAAACTCCGAATCTTCGGATTCGCCAAAACCCGATCCCCAGAAATAGGGATCTTCTGCTTCCCGTTCCAGCGACCCCATGGCGGCACCGACCAGCAGCGCCGCGTTGGCAACTTGAATATCTTCCGGCACCCGTTGCCCGTCGGTGATGTAACTGATGGGCAGGGCGTTTTGAATGCACACGTTGATCACTTCACCCAGATTCAGGCTCTCGTCGAGCTTGGTCAGAATGCAGCCGGAGAGCGGAATGCGCCGGAAGTGATCCACCGCCTCCTGCATCACCCGTCGCTGGGAGGTGGCCGACATGACCAGATAACTGCGGATGCGCACCTTGGCATTCTTCACCAGGGTGTCGAGCTGTTCGGTCAGGCGGATATCCCGCTGACCCACCCCGGCGGTGTCGATGAGCACCAGCCGGCGATGGCGGAACTGATAGAGGGCACTGGCCAGCTCTTCGGCGTCCCGCACCTGACGCACCGGGCAACCCATGATGCGACCATAGGTCTGCAGCTGTTCGTGGGCCCCGATCCGGTAGTTGTCCGTGGTAATGAGCGCCACCTGCTCGGCGCCATACTTCATGGCAAAGCGGGCCGCCAGCTTGGCGATGGTGGTGGTCTTGCCCACCCCGGTCGGTCCGAGCAGGGCCACCGCCCCCCCCTGACGCAGGATCTCGTCCTCGCTGATCTTGAGCTGGGCCGTCAGCACCTCGGCCAGTTGGGCCATGGCCTGATGGATCGGCATGTCTTCGGGGATGAGGCCCGCCAGTTGATCGGCGAAGGCATCGTCGAACCCCATCTTCTTGAGTTCCTTGATGAGCAGGGCGCGCATGGGTTCGCGGCGCTCCACCTCCTGCCACATCAGGCCGGAGATCTGGTGCTCCAGCAGCTTGCGGATGCTGGCCATCTCCTTGCGCATCCCCTCCATCTCCTGATCCCGCTGGGCGGACTGGGCCTGGCGCGGGGCGGCGGCAGGACGGGCCTTGGGCTTGGCGGGCTCGGGAGCGGCGCCCCACTGGCCCTGTTCGGCCAGGGTTCTGGGAGCACTGGCCGCGCCCGCCAGTCCGGCGGACTGGGTGCCGGCAGCGCCATTGGCGGGCCAGGAGGCCGAGGCTGGCTGACCGTTGCCCGCTCCGCTGCCAGACCATGATCCCGGGGCGCCATTGCCACCCGCCGGGTTGGCCGGATTGAGCTTCTGCTGGCGTGCCAGCAGGGCCGCCAGGGTATCGGCGTAGTATTCGTTCTGTTCCTTGGGTGGCGCCGACCTCGTCATCTGTTTGCCCGCAGACGAGATATTGACGCTCTCTTCATTCAACTGACGGCGAACCGGCGCGTCTTTGGGCCCCGGTACCTGGGATTGATAATCGACGGCCGCGACTATCTCCACCCCACCGGTGACCTTTTTGTTGGACATGATGACGGCATCGGGTCCGAGAGTCTCCTTGACCTCGGCCAGCGCCGTGCGCATGTCTTTGGCAAAAAACCGCTTAATCTTCACCCGTCATCTCCGCTAACTAGCCCTGTCCCACCGCACTGACGATGCGGATCTGCTTGTCGTCAGGCACTTCCTGATAGGACAGCACGCGTAATCCAGGAATGGCATTCTTGACAAATTTCGCCAGGGTATTGCGCAATATCCCCGATGTCAGAAGCACGGCCGGCTGGCCTTCCAGTTCTTGTCGTTGAGTGGCTTCCACCAGGGAGCGTTGCATCCGCTCCGCCAGTCCCGGTTCGATACCGGCGCCATCTCCCCCACCTGCTTGCAGGGATTGATGCAATATACGTTCCAGTTCTGGTGACAAGGTGATCACCGGCAGCTCGGGCTCGGGGCCGGCAATCTCCTGCACAATCAATCTGCGCAGGGCGATCCGGCAGGCTGCGGTCAGCACTTCCGGGTCCGGGCTGCGGGGCGCATATTCCACGAGGGTCTGCAGGATAGTGCGCATATCGCGAATTGGCACGCCTTCATTGAGCAAATTCTGCAATACCTTCACCAGGTTGCCCATGCTGATCACCTCGGGAACCAGTCCTTCCACCAGCTTGCTCTGATGCTTCCCTATCATGTCGAGCAGTTGTTGCACCTCGTCATGACCCAGTAGCAGCGCCGCATGGTTGGAGAGGATCTGGCTCAGGTGGGTAGCCACCACCGTGGCCGCATCGACCACGGTGTAGCCAAGGGTCTGGGCCTGGGAGACCTGCTCCTTGGCGACCCAGACCGCCTCCAGCCCGAACGCCGGGTCCTGGGTGGCGATACCGTGGATCTGGCCGAACACCTGCCCCGGGTTGATGGCCATCTCCTTGTCGTGATAGACGGTGGCTTCCCCCGTGCTCACGCCCATCAGGGTGATGCGGTACTGGTTGGGGGCAAGATCCAGGTTGTCGCGAATGTGGACGGCAGGCACCAGAAAGCCCAGCTCCTGGGAGAGCTTCTTGCGCACCCCCTTGATCCGGTTGAGCAGCTCGCCCCCCTGATTCTTGTCCACCAGCGGGATCAGCTGATAACCCACCTCCAGGCCGATGATGTCCACCGGCATGACGTCGTCCCAGCTGAGATCCTTCTGCTCCACCGGGGCATCCCCCTGGGCCGGCATGAGTTCGCCGCTCGCCGCCTTCGCCTTGTTCTGCTTCTCGCGGCGCAGCAGCCACCAGGCGCCCGCCGCCGCCACCGCCCCCAGGCTCAGGAAAGCCAGGTGCGGCATGCCGGGTACGCTGCCCATCATCAGCAGGATGCCGGCGGAGATCACCAGCGCCTTGGGATTTTCGAACAGTTGGCCGAGCACCGCTGTCCCCATGTCCTGGTCGGTATTCTGACGGGTAACGATGATGGCCGCGGCAATGGAGAGCAGGAGCGAGGGGATCTGGGCGACCAGACCGTCACCGATGGCGAGCAGGGTATAGACCTGGGCCGCTTCGCCGAAGGTGAGCTGGTGCTGCATCATGCCGATGATGAAGCCGCCGATGATGTTGATGAAGAGGATCATGATGCCGGCGATGGCATCCCCCTTCACGAATTTGGAGGCACCGTCCATGGAGCCGTAGAAGTCCGCTTCCTGAGTCACGTCCTGACGGCGCTTCTTGGCCTCTTCCTGGTTGATGAGACCGGCGTTCAGGTCCGCATCGATGGCCATCTGCTTGCCGGGCATGGCGTCAAGGGTGAAGCGGGCGCTCACCTCGGAGATCCGGCCCGCACCCTTGGTGACCACCACGAAGTTGATGATCACCAGGATCATGAAGACGATGATGCCCACGGCATAGTTGCCGCCGATCACCACGTTGCCGAACGCCTCGATCACATGGCCTGCCGCCGCGCTGCCGTTGTGGCCTTCCAGCAACACCACCCGGGTGGAGGCAACGTTGAGGGCGAGCCGCAGCAGGGTGGCGATCAGCAAGACGGTGGGGAAGGCGGCAAATTCCAGGGGGCGGCGGGTATAGACCGCCACCAGCAGCACCACGATGGAGAGGGCGATGTTGAAGGAGAAGAGGATATCCAGCATCAGGGGCGGGATGGGGAGTACCACCATCCCCAGAGAGGCCAATACCAGCAGCGGCGTCCCTACCCCTCTGCTGAGCAGCCACTTGTACTCTTTGAAACGGCCCAGTCCCGCTTTGAATCCCATCGTGCATCTCAATGATAAACTGCCAATAGCGGATTAAAGCAAATATCAAGCCAAGGATTCAATATATTGATTTATATGGTTTTTATTTTAACGCTGTCAGAAGTCCGTCGTTGGCGTCACGGGGAATGGTGACAGGGGGGAAGCTGCCTTCACCAAGCAGGCCAAAGGCCAGCCCAGGCCATGGGGCGAGGCGACGCGCCTCGACAAGGAGATAGCGGCCTTGTTTGCGACACAAGGGAGAGAACCCGGGATCAGGCTGCCACCACTGCGTTATTTGCGAAACTCGGGGGGAATGGGCAGATCCTTGGCGATGGGGGTCGGGCGCCGGCCGCGGCCACGGCGGAACTTCTTGAGCTGATAGACATAGGCCAGCACCTGGGCGACGGCGGCGAAGAGCCCCTCCGGGATCTCCTGGCCAATCTCGGTGGCGTGGTAAAGGGCCCGGGTGAGCGGCGGAGAGGACATGACGGGGATGTCGTATTCGCGCCCGATCTCCCGGATCTTCATCGCCACCTCGTCGACCCCCTTGGCCAGTACCTTGGGCGCAGCCCCCGGCTTGCCCGCATCGTATTTGAGCGCCACCGAGTAGTGGGTCGGGTTGGTGATGATCACATCGGCCTTGGGGACATCCCCCATCATGCGGCGCATGGCCATCTGCATCTGCAACTGGCGTATCCGCCCCTTGACCTCGGGCTTGCCTTCGCTGTCCTTGAACTCGTCCTTGATCTCCTGCTTGGTCATCTTGAGCTGGCGATTGTGGTTCCAGCTCTGGAACGGCACATCGATGGCGACAATGGGGATCAGGGCGCAGCAGAGGATGATCAGCATCCAGAGCAGCAGGTCCAGGGCATCGACGATGCCGCCGGGAAAGCCCTCAAGAGAGAGATTCAGCAGATGGTTGAACTGGCTCGACAGCATCCACCAGGCGAACAGACTAATAAACACCACTTTTGCGATGGATTTGACAAGTTCCACCAGAGATTGCACCCCAAACATCCTTTTGATGCCGCTCAGGGGGCTCAGCTTGCTCCACTTGGGCAGCATGGCCTCGGAGGAGAAGTTCATCCCGCCGAGCAGGGTGTTGCCGACGAAGGCGGCGATGATCACCAGCATGAACAGCAGCCCCAGAGGCTGGATCAGCTCCCCCAGCAGGGCGGGCACCATGGCCCCCATGGCATTGGGGTCGAACGCCTGATCCCGGTCCAGGGTAAAGCCCATGGTGAGCACCTTGATCATGGCCCCTGCCAGACTCTCCTTGATCATCAGGAGGCCGAACACGGTCGCCAGCAGGACGCTGGCGGTACCCAGCTCCTTGGAGCGTGCAATCTGCCCTTTTTCCCGGGCCTGTTGCAGTCGTTTGCCCGTGGGTTGTTCTGTGCGTTCCTGATCGGTATCAGCCATGCTGGCCTCCTGCCGGCATCAGCCGACTGGCGGCCTGCCAGAGTGGCGGCAAAAGGGCCGCAACCGGGAGGGCCTCAGTCATGCTGGCCCCCGAAGCACTGGACGTTGATGAGCTCGCAGCTGGTCTCCTGCACCCGCTCCCAGAGCGCGTCGAAGTGTCCCATGAAGCCACCGATGGTGAGCCAGAGGATGAACAGGCCCGACATCATGCTCACCGCAAAGCCGATGCTGAAGATGTTGAGCTGGGGGGCCGCACGGGTCATCACCCCGAACGCGAAGTTGATCAGCAGCAGGGCGATGATGGCCGAAAGCGCCATCACCAGAGAAGCCTGATACATGACCCCGAGAAAGCTCACCAGGCTGCGGATGGCAGGCAGGGTGAGCCCGCTGTCAGATACCGGCAGGGTTTCGAAACTCAGCACCACCATGCGCAGCATCAGCAGGTGGCCGTCCACCGCGAGAAACACCAGGGTCGCCAGCATCAGGTAGAACTGGCCCACCACGGGAGCCGACTGGCCGTTCATGGGATCCACCAGGGTGGCAAAGCCCAGGCTGGTCTGCATGGCGATGACCTGACCCGCCATCACGAAGGTCTCCAGCAGGAACTGGGTCATGAGGCCGAGCGCGATGCCGATGAGCAGTTGCTGCCCCAGCACCAGGAAGCTGCCGAGGGAGAAGAGCTCGATCTTCGGCATCGGGGGCAGCAGGGGGGCGATGATGAGGGTGATCGCCAGCGCCAGGCCGATACGGATATGGGCGGGGGCGAGCCGGCTGCCGAAGACCGCCATCACCATCAGGAGACTGCTCACCCGGGCCAGGGGCCAGAGGATGGAGGAGAGCCACTCCATGATGAGCGCCGTGGTGTAGGTCATGACAGCAACACTCCCGGCAGGAACAGGCCAACGGGAGGACGCAGGCCACGGTCTGCCTCGGCCAGAGCAAAAGAGTGGCCCTTGGCTGGCATCAGCCCACCACCTCGGGGATCTGGCTCACCATCAGCTGGAAGAAGTCCATCAGACTCTGCAATCCCCAGTGAGCCCCCGCCCCCAAGGCCAGCAGGGTGACCACCAGACGGGGCAGGAAGCTCAAGGTCTGTTCGTTGATGGAGGTGGCGGCCTGGAAGATGGCGACCACCAACCCCACCATCAGGCTCGGCAGGATCACGGCGCACACCATGATGGTCACCAGCCAAAGCGCCTCGCGAAAGACGTCGACGAAGGTTTCAGGACTCATTGCTCGCTCCTTGTGATGGGTTTGCCCAGGGCCGCATCCTTCTGACCTCCTCTTTTGAGAGAAAGAGAGGCCTCGCGCCCTCCCCGAGTGAAGGGGAGAGCCGGGGGGAAGGTCTGCCCTCCCCTAACCACCCGAGCCCAGCCCGAAGCTGGTGGCCAGGGAGCCCAGAATGAGGTTCCAGCCATCCACCATGACGAACAGCATCAGCTTGAACGGCAGGGAGACCAGCATGGGGGAGAGCATCATCATCCCCATGGCCATCAGGATACTGGCGACCACCAGATCGATGACCAGGAAGGGCAGAAACAACATGAAGCCTATCTGGAAGGCGGTCTTGAGCTCGCTGGTGACAAAGGCCGGGATCAGCACCCGTAGCGGCACGTCCGCAGGCTCGGCCACCTGCACGTTCGCTATCTCCATGAAAGTATTGAGATCCTTGACCCGGGTCTGGGCCAGCATGAACTGGTGAATGGGCAGCTCCGCCTTCTCCAGGGCCTCCTTGGCCCCGATGGTCTCGGCCAGATAGGGCTGCAACGCCTCGTTGTTGATGCGATCCAGCACTGGCGACATGATGAAAAACGACATGAAGAGGGCGATGCCGATCAGCACCTGGTTGGAGGGGCTCTGCTGCAGACCGATGGCCTGGCGCAGGATGCCGAGCACCACGATGATCCGGGTGAAGGAGGTCATCATGATCACCATGGCCGGCAGGAAGGAGAGCGCGGTCATCAGCGCCAGCACCTGCAGGGTCAGGCTGTACTCCTGACTGCCATCCGCCATGGTCTTGACGGTGAGTGCAGACATGCCGTCCTGGGCCATCGCCAGGGGCGAGAGCACCAGGGAGAGCAGTGCCAGCCACCGGGTCCAGTTAACGTTTTTCATGCTTGCCCATCAGTTTGCCCAGTTGCTCGGAGAACGCCTGAGGCTGGCTCTCGTCCAGCGGCTCTTCCAGGCGATAGAGGAAGTTGACCTGCTGCGGCGTCACCCCGACCAGCAGCTGCTGGCCGCCCACCTTGACCACCATCAGCTTCTCCTTGTAGCCAAGGGGCAGGGTGGCGATGACCTTCATCTGGCCCCCTCCCATCACCTGGGAAAGCTTGCTCTTCTTGAGCAGGAAGCCGAGCACCAGGATGAGGCCGATCACCATCAGGCTGGAGAGCAGCCAGGAGGTGAGGCTGGGGGGATTCGCCCCTACCCCCGGGTTGGCCAGGGCTGGCAGGGAAAACAGCCACAACGGGAGCACACGGATCATTTGAGCTTCTTGATCCTTTCAATCTGGCTGATGACGTCGGTGAGACGGATACCGAACTTGTCGTTCACCACCACCACCTCGCCGTGGGCGATCAGGGTGCCGTTGACCAGCACGTCCAGGGGTTCACCCGCCACCCGATCCAGCTCCACCACCGAGCCCTGGTTCAGTTGCAGCAGGTTGCGAATGCTGATCTGGCTGCGGCCCACTTCCATGGCGATGGTCACCGGGATGTCCAGAATGGTGTCCAGCTTGCGCCGCTCTTCGGCGCTGATGGGGGCTTCGTCCTTCAACTCCTCCAGGGGGGCAGGCTTGGCTTCGGCCGTGACCTGCTCCTCCAGTGCGGCCGCCCAGGCGTCAGCCATCAAATCCTGCTCGTCATCGGTTCCGCTCATCTTCAATTCCTCAGTGTTGCAACACCTCCCCGGGGGAGGATCAATCAGGGTGTTTGTCAGAGATGCTTCGTTCGAGCTCTTCCAGCTCGGCTTCGCCATCAATGCGCACGCCCCCGCGGGTCACCAGATGCATCTCTGTCTTGACCCCGTCAGGGCGCTTGATTTTGTCGGTGATCTTGAGCGCCACGTTCTCCTTGGTGCGCCCCATCTTGGCGTGGAAGGTGGGCAGATCCTCCACAAAGACCAGCAGGTTCTCCGGCATCTCCACCGGGATGATGTCCCCGGGTCTGAGCTCCATCAGCTCACGCAAGGAGAGCTCGGTCTCCAGCAGCTTGGCCTTGAGCTCCACCTTGACGTCCATGATCTCGTCGCGCAGGGCCTTGCTCCAGCGCACGTCGGTATCCCCCTTGTCGCTCTGCACCCCCGCATCCAGCAGTTCGCGGATGGGTTCCAGCATGGAGTAGGGCATGGCCACGTGGAAGTCGCCGCCGCCGCCGTCCAGCTCGATGTGGAAGGAGCTCACCACGATCACCTCGGTGGGGCTGACGATGTTCGCCATGGCCGGGTTCACTTCGGAGTCGAGGTATTCAAAGCCCACGTCCATCACCGGCGCCCAGGCATCTTTGTAGTCCTCGAACACCAGCTTGAGCAGCATCTGGATGATGCGCCGCTCGGTGGGGGTGAATTCCCGCCCCTCGATCTTGGCGTGGTAGCGGCCATCACCGCCAAAGAAGTTCTCCACCAGGATGAAGACGAGCCGAGCCTCCATGGTGATGAGCGCCGTCCCCTTGAGGGGGCGGAAACGCACCATGTTCAGGCTGGTGGGCACGAACAGGGTGTGGACATATTCGCCAAACTTGAGCATCTGCACGCCGTTGATGGAGACCTCGGCGGTGCGTCGCATCATGTTGAACAGGCTGATGCGCATGTGGCGGGCAAACCGTTCGTTCACCAGCTCCAGGGTCGGCATGCGGCCGCGGACGATGCGGTCCTGGGAGGAGAAGTCGAACTGGGCGATACCGGGATCCCCGGCTGATCCCAGCTCCTCCTCCTCGACATCGTCGACCCCGTGCAGCAGGGCATCAATCTCGTCCTGACTTAACAGATCGCTCACGCTTCACCTTTCATTGCATGACAAAGCCGGTAAACAGCACTTGTTCGATTACGGGAGAAGAGACCAGGTCGTTCAGCACCCGGCGGCACTCTTCCAGCGAATCCTGACGCAGCTTCTCCTTGCCCTCGAAGGTCATCAGCTGTTCGGCGGTCGCCGAGCTGAAGACCCGCAGCAAGGTGCCTTCGATCAGGGGGATATTCTGTTTGGCCAGGGTTTCGTCGGCGGTGCCGCGCACCATCAGCTGGATCTTGATCTGCACCAGCCGATCCCGCTGGCCTCCCGCCACGTTGAACACGAAGGGACGGGGCATGCCCACATAGAGCGAGGGCTGGGGCGTGTTCGCCTCCGGCTTGGCCTCGCTCTTTTCGGCGGCGGGCTCATCCCCACCGGCGAGCATGAACCAGGCGCCGGCGCCGCCCCCGCCAAGGAGCACGACGGCCAGGGCGACTATCATGATCAGCTTCTTTTTCTTGCCTGCCGCCGGATCCTTCAGCGTCAGTTCGTTATCGTCTGCCATCCCTTGTCCACCCTAGTCTCAAACTTGTTCGGTATCATAAACTTACTTAAGAATGCATCAAGCATAGAAATCGATTCCGGCATCGTTTGCCGATTCCACCAGCAGCGTGAGGTTGCGAGCGCTCCCCTCGGCCTCTCTGCCATCGCTGCCGCCGCCATTTCCCCCCTGTCGCCCCTGGTCACCGAAACCGGACTGACCCTGGGAGGATGACTGCCCCTGCTGCTGGAAGGCTTGCTGCTGCGCCTGTTGTTGCACCACGGTCTGGCCGAGCTGGATCCCCTGCCCTGCCAGCATGTCGCGCAGGCGCGGCATGGCCTGCTCCAGCATCTCACGGGTCTGGCCATGCTGCACCACGAAGTGCACGCTGGCCTGGCTGGAGGCATCCATCTGGATTTGGATCTTCATCTTGCCAAGCCCCAGGGGGTCTAGCTGGATCTCCGCCTGTTGCAGCTTGTCCGCCAGCATCAGGTTCACCTTGTGGTGCAGCTGCTCGGGGGCCTCAGGGGTCGCCAGCTTGAGGTGGGGCAGGCTCTGGGGCTCTCGTCTGACGGTCGCCTCGGCCAGCGGTCGGTTCTCGCCGACCTGGCTCTGTGCCTGATGCAAAGGCTGGCTCCCCTCGGCGGGTTCACTGCCCTTGACCTCCATCCCCGACTGTTTGCCCAGCTCATCGAGCCGGGACTTGTCCACCGCGGGCTTCACCGACACGGCAGCGCCGGCGGCCACCACGGGGGCGCTCTCCATCTGGTCCAGGCCCGCCGAGAGAGCCGTCAGGGGGGCCTGTGCCCCCAGGGATTCATGACGAGCCAGGATCTGCGGCGCCACCTGCACGGGGGCCGTGTCCTCCGTCGTCACGGGCTGGCTGCTCCCTGCATTCACCGCAGGCTCGGCCCCTGCACGGGCTCCCTGCCCGCTCGCGGCCTCAGCCTGTCTGGCCTCACCGGCGACAGGGGCGTCCTTCTCTGCCCCTGCCGCCGTCGCGGGCGGGGCGGACTCCGGTGTGGCTGCAGAGGCCGGCCCCTGCGCCACCGTCCGGATCACGCCATCGCCATAGGCGCTGGTGGCACGGGAAGCGGTTGCCCCCTGTCCGGCCGACGTCAGGGGATTGGCCACCTGTGCCTCTTGCGATGAGTCAGCCCGGGTGACAGTGGGAGCCAGGGCGTTTTCTCCTGCCACCACTTTGGCGAGCAGGGCAGCACGCTCCTGACCCGAGAGAGGGGGCTCGACCCCCTTGGCATCCGGCTCCGCTCCCTTGCCTGCCATGGGCTGGCGGGTCGCTCCGCCCTGGTCAGCCACGGCAGTGTCATCAGCCAAGGGGGGCTCTTCGGCCCCCAGCGGCAGAGCACCCTGACCGCTTGGCACGGCGCTGGCGCCTTGGGCAGCACCGTGGATGGCTTTCGTTTTGTTCCCTTCATGCTGACGCTCTGGCGTCATCTGCGACAGGGAGGCGCTCCCCTCTGCCGCCTCCACGCTCTCTGCCATTCCCACGTCCTTCGCCATTCCCACATCCTCTGGCACCCCAGGCGCAGCTGCGCCAGGCGGCAAGGGGTTGCCGTCCACAGGCGCCGCCGCCTCACCGGCCATGGCGGGCGATGTCGGGGGCACCACCAGGCTCACATCCTGGCGCAGGGAGGCTTGCAACTGTTGCAGGAAGTCGTCGGGAGGCAGCTCGCCCTCGTCGTCCGCCCCCTTCGAGGAAGACGCGGACTCGGTGGCGGGCTCGTCAGACGCCAAAGATTTGGCAGCCGGGGCAAGCCCCTCCCGGGCGCCCTCGGCGGGCCCCTGGAGTGGTGGATTGCCCTGACTGGCTGGCGCCTTGCCCATCAGCTGGGCCATGGCCATGGCTTGCGAGAAGGCGGCCTTGCCCTCGCCTGACGGCTGCACGCCCCCTTCGCCCCCGACGGTGGGAGCCAGCAGGGTGGCGCTGCCATCGGCAGAAGGCGCCTGGGGGAGAGTGCTAATCAAGGGGGTCTGTATCATGCTGGGATCCCTGACGACGATTCGGTGACGGCCGCACGTGCGGTCATGGCTTAGCCCATCGGCCTCGCATGACCGGAAGAAAGCAAATTACAGGCCAGATTGGTGATAACGACGCAGGATGGCGTAGTCATCCAGCATCTTCTGCTCCTGGCGCTGGGCCTTCTGGCGCACCTTGTCCGCCTTCTTCTCCAGCAGCAGCTCGACCGCCTTGCGCCGCTGCTGGGCTTCGAGCCACTGGGTGCGGCACTCGGCCAGCGCCTCGCGCACCTGCAACACCCCTTGGTACTGCTGGGTCGCCGCGTTTTCGAGCTTGTTGATGAAGGCGTGATACTGGCTGTTCTGCTGGGGGCTGATCCCCTGCAGACCGCGCTCCGTCCACTGCTGGTGGTAGATCTGGCGATACTGGTTGAGGGCGTTTTGCTGATCCATGAACAGCTTGAGATCCTGCTGGGCCTTGGCCAGCGCCATGGCGGCCTGCTGTTCGGCCTCCTCCAGCCGACTCGCCAGCAACGTCAATCCTTTACTCATAAGGGCTCTCCACCGGTCAACGCATCAGGGGCATGGCCACCAGTTGCAGGGATTGCAGGCCTTCATCGTAGTGAATGACCTCGCGCATTTTCTGCTGCAAGAACTGATCCAGATAGGGTTTCTGGATGATGGCCCGGTCGATGCGCGGATCCGATCCCTGGCTGTAGGCGCCGATGGTGATGAGATCCCGGTTCTGCTGGTAGAGGGAGTAGAACTGCTTGAAGGTGCGCGCCAGCTCCATGTGCTCCGGTGAGGTCACCATGGGCATGACCCGGCTGATGGATTTTTCGATGTCGATGGCCGGATAGTGGCCCGCATCCGCCAGCTCCCGCGCCAGCACGATGTGGCCATCGAGGATGGCCCGGGCCGCGTCGGCGATGGGATCCTGCAGATCGTCCCCCTCCGTCAGCACGGTGAAAAAGGCGGTGATGGAGCCCTGGCCGTCACTGCCGTTGCCGGCCCGCTCCACCAGCGCCGGCAATTTGGCAAACACCGAGGGGGGATAGCCCTTGGTGGCCGGCGGCTCCCCCACCGCCAGTGCAATTTCCCGCTGTGCCTGGGCGTAGCGGGTGAGGGAGTCCATCAGCAGCAGCACGTTGAGCCCCTGCTCGCGGAAATACTCGGCGATGGCGAGCGCCGTCTCGCACCCCTTGAGGCGCATCAGCGGCGAGGCATCGGCAGGGGCGGCCACCACCACGGCGCGCTCGCGCCCCTCGGCGCCGAGGATCTCCTCGATGAACTCCTTCACCTCCCGGCCCCGCTCGCCGATGAGGCCCACCACGACCACATCCGCCACCGAGCCCCGGGTCATCATGCCAAGCAGCACGGATTTACCGACACCGGAGCCGGCGAACAGCCCCATGCGCTGACCCCGGCCCACGGTGAGCACGGCATTGATGGCCCGTACCCCCACGTCCATGGGCTGATGGATGGGGCGACGGGCCAGAGGATTGATGCGGTGCTGGGCGAACTGCACCGTCTGGGACGAGAGGATGGGGCCGAGCCCGTCCAGAGGTTGGCCGATGCCGTCGATGACCCGGCCAAGCAGACTCATGCCCACCGGGATGCCGTGATCTTCGGTGACGGGCACCACCCGGGCGCCGGGAATGACCCCCTTGAGCTGCTCGCTCGGCATCAAGAACAGGCGATCCCCGGCAAACCCCACCACCTCGGCCTCCAGGGCCCCATCCTGTGTATCGATGCGGCACAGGGAGCCGATGGCGGCGCGGCAGCCAATGGCTTCCAGGGTCAACCCCACCACCCGGGTGAGCTTGCCCGCCACGGGCGGTATGGGGGCCTGCTCGCGAACCCGGTAGCCTTTAAGCCGATCAAGAAGGGGTTCCGTCATGTCGCCTCCGACGATGAGTGCCTGATGATGCCGTCAGCAGGGCGCTGCACGACGGGTTCGAACCGGGCCATGGCTCAGCTCGCGTTGTCACGCAGGAAGTTGCGCAGCAGCTGATCGATGCGCCCGGAGAGGGTGAGATCGATGCTGGAAAGCTCGGTGGCCAGTTGCAGATCGCCGGGGGAGAAGGTGGGCTCGCTTTGCAGCCGCCAGTGGCGCCTGGCGCACTCCTCGGCGCCAAAGGCGGCCTCTACCCGGGTCACATCCTCCGGGTGCAGCATCAGGGTGACCCCCTGCTCGGCGGCAGGGAGCAGGGCCAACCCCTGCTTGAGGGCCTCCAGCAGCAGCGTGGGGGAGGTTTGCGCCTCATGGCGGATGAGGGCGCGGGCGAGCTGTTGTACCAGGGCGATGAGCTGCTGCTCCACCGCCTCGTCCATCTCGCCAAGGGGAGTGGCCAGGCGTGAGACCAGGGCTTGCCAGCGGGCTATCTCCAGCTCCACCTGCTCCCGCCCCATGGCGAGGCCCTCTTCCCTGCCCTGCTCCAGCCCGGCCTGGTGGCCCTGCTGCAAGCCTTCGAGCTTGCCCTCTTCCAGCCCCTTGGCAAAACCGGCCTCGCGCCCATCGCGCATCCCCTCTTCCCAGGCGGCCTGACGAATCGCCTCCACCTCTTCGGCGGTGATGCTGGGGGCGGGTTCTTCGGGTTGTTCTTCCGGCAGGGCCGCATCGGCCTGCTCCTGACGATACCAGTCAGGAGCCAGCCCCAGGGCATTGGTCTCGACCTCGGCTTCGGTCTCCATCTCTGGCCAGCCCCAGGTCTCAATCTGCGCCGTGTCGGACTCGGGCCTCAGATAGCCGCGCAGTTTGCTGTTCTTGTCATTCATGTGCCGAAGAGACTCCTATCGAGGGCCGGGTACAGGGGCCGACATCATCGCACATTCCATGGCCCATGGCTTAGAGGAACTCTTCGCCACCACCCGCCCCCAGCATGATCTCGCCCGCATCCGCCAGGCGGCGCGCCGTGGAGAGGATCTCCTTCTGGGCGGCTTCCACCTCGGAGACCCGGATCGGCCCCATGGCCTCGAGGTCGTCCGCCAGCATCTCGGCGGCCCGCTTGGACATGTTCTTGAATACTTTTTCCCGCATCTGGTCGTCCGACCCCTTGAGGGCTCGTTGCAGCAGATCCCCGGGCACTTCCCGCAACAGGGTCTGGATGCCCCGATCGTCCACGTCGATGAGGTTTTCGAACACGAACATCAGATCCTGGATCTGCTGGCTCATCTCCTCGTCCGACTCGCGGATGGAGTCCATCAGCTGCCCTTCGATGTTGGTGTCCAGGTAGTTCATGATGTTGGCCGCCGCCTTCAGGCCGCCCATCTTGGCCGCCTGGGCACCGGCCGCACCGGCGAACTGTTTCTCCATGATGTCGTTGAGCTCCTGCAGCGCCGCCGGTTGCACCTCTTCGAGGTTGGCGATGCGCATCACCAGATCCAGGCGCACCTGCTCCGGGAACTGGCTCAGGATCTCGGCGGACTGCTCCGGCTCCAGATAGGAGAGGACGATGGTCTGGATCTGCGGGTGCTCGTTCTGGATGATGCTGGCCACCTGGCGGGCATCCATCCATTTGAGGGAGTCGAGGCCGCGGGCGCCTGATCCCAGGATGATCTGATCCACCAGGTTGCTGGCCTTGTCCTCCCCGAGCGCCGCCACCAGGGCCTTGCGCACGAAGTCTTCACTGCCGATGCCGATGTTGGTGTACTTCTGGATGTCGTCGATAAATTGACGATGCACCGCCGCCACCCGATCGTGGCTGAAATCCGACATGGAGGCCATGGACATGCCGAGCCGCTGCACCTGCTTGGGCTCGAGGTGGCGGAAGATCTGGGCCGCGTCCTCCTCGTTGAGGCTCAGCATCAGCACCGCCGCCATCTCCATGCCGCCCATCTGATCCAGGATCAAACGCTGGCTTTCGGTGATGTCGTTGCCGGTGACCTGGCTTTTATTCTCTTCAGGCATCTTTGGTTACCCATTCTTTGATGACCTGGGCGGCCAGGTCAGGTTCGTTCGCTACCAGGGCGCGCACGGCCTTGAGCAGATCCTCGTCACGGTGCAGGTCAGGCAGCTTGAGCTGACCATCCCGCAGACCGAATACCGGTTCGGCCTCGGCCTGGGCGGCCAGCAGGCTCAGTTCGTCGTCGCCACCCAGCACGGTGTGGTTGTCGAAGTCCAGCTCCCCTTCCGGCTTGGCGTCCGGGTAGAGCAGGCGCTTGAGCATGGGCCGCACCACGGTGACGATGAGCACTATGATGACCAGCACGGAGGCGGCGATGCGCACCGCGCGCCAGAACCAGGGCTGCTCGTAGAGAGGGATGTCGGCCACGGTCTCGAGTTCCGGGCGGTTGAACGGAATGGCGACCACCTCCAGAGTATCCCCCCGGGTCACGTCAAAGCCCAGACCGCCGCTCAGCAGACGGCGCAGGGTATCGAGTTCGGCCTGGCTGCGGGCTTCCCGGGTCACGGCACCGTCGGCACCGGGGATGGCCTTGTAATCCACCGCTACCGACACCGTCATGCGGCGAATGCCGCCCTGCTGGCGCCGGATGTGGCTGACGGTGGTATCCAGTTCGAAGTTGCGGGTCGCTTCCTTGCGGGAACGGCCGGAAGAGGCGGTTCCTTCTGCGCCGGCAGCCTGCTCGGGAATGTTGGACGCGGCGGGCGGCTGGTTGGAGAGGGCGCCGGGCACCCCGCCGTTGCTGCCGCTGGCGCTGTTCTCTTCCATGGTCATTTCGGAGCGCACCGCCGGCAGGTCCGGGTTGTAGGTCTTGCGGGTCTGTTCCTGCTGGGAGAAGTCGAGGGAGAGATCCACCTCCGCCGTATAGTTGTCGGCCCCCAGCACCGGGATCAGGATGGCGTCAATTTTTTGTTTGTATTCGAGCTCCTGCTTCTGCTGCATCGCAAACTCCTTGCGGGTCTGGGCAGAGAGGGGATCCTGGGAGCCGGAGTTGAGCAGGCGACCGTTCTGGTCGGTCACGGTGACGCGGGTCGGCTCCAGACCGTGAACGGCGGAGGCGACCATGTCGACGATGGAGTCCACCTCACCCTGCCCCAGGGCGTTGCCCTTGAGGCTCAGGACCACGGTGGCGCTGGGCTTGCGTTCGTTGCGGGCGAACACGTTGTCTTTGGGAATAGCCAGCAGCACCTGGGCCTTGGCGACGTTCTGGAACTGCTCGATGGCGCTCGCCAGCTGGCGCTCGCGGCTCAGTTTCAGGCGCTCGCTCTCCATGCGCTGGCTGACGCCGAAGCTGGAGTCCTTGAGCAGGATGGCTTCGCCGTCGTTGCTGGCGTCGCTGTTATTGGCCAAACCGGCGCGGGTCAGGCGCAACCGGATGTCCGCATAGTTTTCGGCACTGACCAGCACGCTCTTGCCATCCACCTGATAGGGGATCTTCTGCTGATCCAGGTAATCCAGGGTGGAGACCAGCTCCTGGGTGGTGAAGGTGCCGAGGGGACGCATCTCCGGCTCCTTGCCCCACAAGAGGATGAAGACAGCGATGGCCAGACAGATGGTCAGCCCCAGGATCAGGGTGATCTGGCGCAACACATCGGTGTTGGACAGGAAGCCCAGCGCCGAGCTCTTCTGCTCGTGCTCGTCGAGGGCGGCCGCCCCCTCGTTGTTGATCAGCAGATCGCCGTTTTGATCAGTTGCCACGGTTTATGTCCTTGTTGCTGACATGTTCATGATGCTCGGTCGCCATGGGCCCGAGTTACACCGGCATGTTCATGATGGTCTTGTAGGCATCGACCATCTTGTTGCGCACCTGCACCGTCGCCTCGAAAGCGATGGAGGATTTCTGGCCGGCGATCATCACCTGGGAGAGATCCACCGACTTGTCGCCGAGATCGAAGCGGGTACGCAGATCGTTGGCGGTGCCCTGCAACTCGTTGACGTTGTCCAGGGCCTGTTGCAGCATCTGGCCGAAATCCGAGCTGACCGGACGACCGGGCTGGGTCAACGGCGTGGCACCGGCTTCCACCTTGAGGGCCTGCATCTCTTGCATCAGGCTGCTTGCGCTAATTTCCATCTTCCCTTCCCAGACAAATCATTGACACTGACTGGCTTGAAGCAATAAAGGTGCCAACCAGAGCGAGATCTCGAGATCAGGGATAAAAGCGGGGCGCGATCAGGCCGGCGGGCACCGGCCATCCGGGGATCAGGTCGCAGATCCGGGGGGATCGCCCAGCCGCCGCCGCAGGTAGATGCTCTGCTTGTCCCACTCCCGGCGGTGGGCAGCCATCCGCTCCTGTTCGGCCTCATGGGTCATCTTGCTCTCCTTGTCGCTGGACTCTGTGCGGCGCCCATGAAAAAGAGGGCCCAAGGCCCTCTTTTTACTGCAAATCCCGACAAGTAAACAGGGTGCATCTCTAGCCATCCATGAAAGACCGGGTCAGATTGGCAGGGGTTACTTGTTCAGGTCATCATCCAGCCAGTACTTGGAGCCCGAGATGTTGGCGTCCAGCAACAGCCCCTTCTCGCCAATCTGGTAGATAGCCATGCCGCCATTGTATTTGGCGGTGAGCTCGGCGCTCTCCTTGCCCGCCACGGCGCCCACCTCGGAGGTGGCTTCCCACCCCTTGCTGACGAAGGCATCGAACCTCGCCTTGTCCTCGAACAGGATCACCTGCTGGTAGAACTTGCCGCCGATCCCGGCCGCAAGACCGGCACCGAACATCTTCATGTAGGTGTGCTTGTCACTGGTGCGATTGACGGCCACCCCGGCCCCCTGATTGGTGTGGATCATCAGGGAGAACTTGCGCGAGTCGAACACCGCATAGCCATAAGCCTTGTCAAACAGCAACTTGGCCGAGGGCTGCTCGTTGAACAGCCGCACCAGGGCGGTATCGGCCATGGTATCGAGGGCGGTTCTCGCCTCCTCCGGGGTCTTGGGCTCGAGCATGGTGTCGAGCTTCTTGTCGGCGGCGGTCAGCCACTCCTTGCCGGTGGCCGCGCTCTCTGCCGTCCAGGCCCCCGCCTTGTTGTAGGCCTCGGCCCCCCAGCTGGACACCGACTCCCAGGTCTCCTTGGAAAAATCGGTGATCCCCTTCCACGCCTCCTTGCTGGTATCGCTCACCGCGGTACCGAGTTCGGAGGCGGCCTCCTTCAGCTTTGCCCAGTCGGCCAGACCGGGGGTTGAGGCCAGCGCCAGTGCCGTGGCTATCACCAGGAATCGAATCTTCATTGTTTCCACCCTCTGTGATGAGTCGAAGGTCACAGTAGCAGATCTGGCGCCAGCCCGTTAAGAGCATCCCCCCGGCGCGGGTCAGACGCTGACGCGCAGGGTCTCAACGAAGCCGTTTGCCCTGACCGTCCACCACCTGCTCGCCATCCTCCTTGGCAAACGCCCCTTGCTGCGGGTCGGGCAGGATATCGAGCACCACCTCCGACGGGCGGCACAGCCGGGTGCCGAGGGGGGTGACCACGATGGGCCGGTTGATGAGGATGGGGTGGGCCAGCATGGCATCGATCAGTTCGTCATCGCTGAAGCGATCTTCTGCCAGCCCCAGCGCCTCGTAGGGGGGCACGTTCTTTCGCAGCAGATCGCGCACCGGCATGCCCATGGCGGCGATCAGGGCCACCAGCTCGTCGCGGGAGGGAGGTGTCTCCAGATAGTGAATGATGGTGGGCTCCACACCGCTGTTGCGAATCAGCGCGAGGGTGTTGCGGGAGGTACCGCACTCCGGGTTGTGATAGAGGGTGATTGCACTCATTTGCCTGTCTCTCATGACTCAAGTGAATAGAAATGGGTTAGCGGCCATCCGTTAGCGCCTTAGTCCCGCCTCGTACCAGGGTTTGCTGGCGTTAACCACCCGCACCACCAGCAGCATGACCGGTACCTCGATGAGCACCCCGACCACGGTGGCGAGCGCCGCGCCGGAATGAAAGCCGAACAGGCTGATGGCGGCAGCCACCGCCAGCTCGAAGAAGTTGGAGGCCCCGATCAGGGCGGAAGGGCAGGCCACCGAGTGCTTCTCCCCCACCTTGCGGTTGAGCCAGTAGGCGAGCCCGGAGTTGCACAGTACCTGGATCAGGATGGGCACCGCCAGGAGGGCGATAACCAGCGGCTGCTCGATGATGGCGTTGCCCTGGAAGGCGAACAGCAGCACCAGGGTGAGCAGTAGGGCCGCCACCGACCAGGGCTGGATGCGGGTCATGACGCCGTCAAAATGGGCCTGCCCCTTTCTCAGCAAGGCCTTGCGCAGCAGCTGGGCGAGGATGACGGGGATGACGATGTAGAGCACCACCGAGGTGAGCAGGGTATCCCACGGCACTATGATGCTGGAGACCCCGAGCAGCAGCGCCACCAGCGGGGCAAAGGCAAACACCATGATAAGGTCGTTCACCGCCACCTGTGACAGGGTGAAGTAGGGATCACCGTTGGTGAGGCGACTCCAGACAAACACCATGGCGGTGCAGGGGGCTGCCGCCAGCAGGATGAGGCCCGCCACGTAGCTGTCCAGCTGATCCGCCGGCAGCCAGTCGGCAAACAGCACCCGGATGAAGAGCCAGCCGAGGAAGGCCATGGAGAAGGGCTTGACCAGCCAGTTGATGAAGAGGGTGACCCCGATTCCCTTGAGGTGCCCCCTCACCTGATGCAGGGCGCCAAAATCTATCTTGAGCAGCATGGGGATGATCATCACCCAGATAAGCAGCCCCACCGGCAGGTTGACCCTGGCCACCTCCATGGCGCCGATGGCCTTGAAGAGACTCGGCAACCCCTGCCCCAGACCAATGCCCACCAGGATGCAGAGGGCGACCCAGGCGGTCAGATAACGTTCAAAAAAGCCGATGGCAGGGGCTGCCTTGGCCTCACAGCTTGCAGACATGATGACTCCCGGTGCGATCCACGCTCGCACCCCAAGTTGAATAGATAAATGGCACGGCACATGGGCATCGACAGCCCGCCCTGGCCCGCTACGACTCGCCGCAGCAGGGCGACGACCCCTCGGCGCGGGAAGCGCTGCCGGGCCCGGCGGGCAGCAGGCCGCACGCCTCGGGATGACCGGCGCAGCACTCCTCGGTGAGGTAGGCGATCACCCCCAGCATCAGGGGGATGTTGGCGCGATAGCGCAGAAAGCGCCCCTCCTGCTCCACCGACAGCAACCCGGCGTTGAGCATCCCCTTGAGGTGAAACGAGAGGGTATTGGGGGCGATGTCGAGCTCGCCGGCCAGCTCCCCCGCGACCCGCCCCTCCAGCCCGGCCTTGACCAGCAGCCGCCACACCTCGAGCCGGATGCCGGAAGCCAGCGATTCAAAGACCTTGGTGGCCGTCTCTTTGTTCATGGGTCTCCCTCTTGGATGCTTTATTTCAACTATACAAGAATTATTGAAATGATCAAAACACCACCACCGAGCCGGCATCGCGACGGGACGGGCCGCCAGAGGAGCCGCCCCGGCCATGTCGTGCCCGCCAGCGGCCTCATGTCAGTCATACGGCTAATATCTGGCCTCTCTTTATAAGGCATTCTTATGACCTTACCCCGGACAATCCTCCCGTTGGCCGCCCCGCCCACCGCGGCGCCCTGCCCCGCCGCAAAGCCGCAATGCCGCAGAACAACCCCCGGCGCCGGATGCACCAAAAGGCGATGAAACGAGAAATGGCCCCAGGGCCCCGCCGTCAGATGACGGGGCCTGGGGAATCCGGGAGAAGCCGGGGAGGAGAGAGAGGCGCAATCAGGTGATCACGGGATCCCGATATTGCCGATGGATGGCACAAAACGCCTCCCGGCTTTGCAGCGCCGCCGCGACGCAGACAGGGTCGAACTGGCTGCCGGCATGGGTCTTGAGGTATTCAAAAGCCGTTTCGAGGGGCCAGGCCTGCTTGTAAGGGCGCTCGCTGGTAAGGGCGTCAAACACATCTGCCACCGCAACGATGCGGGCTTCCAGGGGGATCGCCTCCCCCGCCAGTCCTTCCGGGTAACCCTGACCGTCGAAACGCTCGTGGTGGTAGGCGATGATGTTCTTTAGCATGTCGGTGTGATGGATGCCGTCGAGGCCGAACTCGCGGATCATCAGGGCGATCATCTCTCGCCCCTTGAAGGGGTGGGTCTTCATCACCCCGTACTCCTCGGCCGTGAGCTTGCCCGGCTTGAGCAGGATGGCGTCGGGCACCGCAATCTTGCCGATATCGTGCAGCTCGGAGAAGAGGTGAATGAACTCCACCTCCTCGTCACTCAAGGGGTAATGGGCCGCCACCTCCCTGGCGATGAGCCGCGAATAGGCCGACATGCGGTGCAGGTGATTGGCGGTCTCCTCGTCCCGGTAGCGGCTGAACTCCCGCACCGTGGTCAGGGCCCCGTTCAGGGTCTGGATGGAGAAGAACTCCACCGCGATGATGGCCGCCAGGATCTGGGCATAGGCCGCCAGCTCACCGCAAATGGCGCCATCGAAGTAACCGGGCTCTTTGGCATCGCAAAACAGAAAGCCGAACAAGCGACTGTTGAGCAGCAGCGGCTCGGTATAGCTCGACGCGTACCCGGCCGCCAGCACTTTGCGGCTGTGCTCGGAGGGGGAGCCCAGCAGGGAATCCAGGGTGTCGAGCACCCTGGGCTGCTGGTGTTCGGCCAGGTAGCGCAGGGAAGGCACCTCGCTCAGCCTGACCTCGTACTGCAACAGCGGCGAGCCCCCGTCCGTGCTGTGGGCAAAGGTCTTGAGCTGGTCCGTCTGCGGGTCGTAGATGGCGATCGCCACCCGGCTCAACTTGTCAAACCGCTGCCTGAGGGTGGCGTGCACGTTCTGCACTTTCTCACCAAATGAACTCTCCATCCCGCACATCCTTCTGATAGGCCTGTTGGGAGTATAGTGACACCCGTTTTGCCCCTCCTGCCAAATGGTGACGGCGCACAGGGATCGTGATCCCGCCCGCACTGGCGACGGCCCCCTCCCTGCCCGTGGTCATGTCACGCCCGCCCCACCCCGCGTCCCCGGGCAAAGAGATTGTTCGCTTCCGACGTGTCGGCTGTATAGTTTTTGGTTAGCCATTCCGGTAAAATCCGCGCCCTTGAATAAGAGCCACCTAAGAGTGATTGAGCGATGTCCAACACAAAACAGGCCCCCAAAGTAGGATTCGTCTCCTTGGGTTGTCCTAAGAGCACAAGACCAATCCATAGCTAATACAGTCAGTCAGGCTTGTGCTGGCGGTATCCCATCACTGTGCTGGTGCTGAAAGTTGTAGTACTGATATGTCGCTTCACACAGGGTCATGTCTCCCGTTACCTAGGAGGTGTTCGTCCGATCAACCATCAGGATACCCCGAACACGCTCAAGCTCTGCTCGACCGCATCAGCCGCATCGAGCATGGAATCCTGGCTTAACGCCTAGGCTAGGATGTTATGTTGGGTTGACCGACATTGAAGAGGTGCTTAATGAAGCCCGCCCCCATGGAGACTCATAGGGGGATTAAAACGCTGATTGACGCCAGTTATAATCCAAAACAAGCTGAGGCAGTGTTGGCATTACTTTACTAGGTCCAGCGACAAATGCGCCCGCCGCTGTGGCAAACCACGATGAGCGAAGAGCGGTGATCTTCCGTTGGCAGACATCAGGGCTGACGCAACTTGTCTCAAACACAGCCTCTTTTTGGAGGGCGCAATCGTGTTGTTTACCACGTTAAAGTACATATTTTGGGGATGAGCATGCTGGGTGGCTCAACGCCCCCAGATTTGTTCACGCTTCTTCTGCACACAAAGACCAATATCGAATCTATTCAGATAAGTTCAAGGTGCCGGTTAATCAATCCAAAATCAGCAACTGGTTCATAGCCTTTCTCTGAAAACATCAGTGCACCTCGCCGCTGCTCTTTCAGATTTGCTATGGCCTGAAAAAAGCAACTCTCGCACAGGTGAACCTCGTAACTTTCGCCATCGTGCTGAGTTCCATAACCCCAGTGGGCACTCAATGTGCCAAACTCGATATTGCTAACAGCCCCCTCTGTTTGGCAACTCTCTTCACAAACATCACAGCGAATATCGCTGATTACCTCGACCTCTTTTTTGGTCATGATTTTCATCTTTTGTTACTCCATTCATGCAACATCTGCGAATCAACTGCATCGAGTCCGCAGGTTGACCACTTCTCTGCATTGATGATTGCGCGTGATGGTCTCTCTAACTTGTGCCACTGCCGCTCTATGTGATTCACCCAAGGGCTGTAGACTGGCTGGAATACCAGGCATGACTAATGATGGCCCTCTAAGATACAGCTCCATATGAGTGTAAACATCTCATATCAGAGACTTGTTCACTTCCTTAGCTCCTGAGGTATCGGCCAATTTTTCTTAAAATCCATAAACTCAGCAACAAACGAACCCATCACACTCTTAACAAATTCATCATATATGGATTGATTGATAGTGACATGTAAGAGTGAATCCACTCTCAGCGAATCTCCTACTGCGGCTAGGAAATCCGCATTGTGAAAAATTAATGTCACTGTGCCACTTTTTTGATCCTGGCTCAGGATGATCTGTTGATTGGACATTATCCACCCTCAAATGATGCTTATATGCCGTGTCATTATACAAGTGTACTGATGACCGTGTACAGTACGCCGTATAACGTAGAACATAGCTCCTCTTGTGAGGAGATAACATGGATTCTGACGAGTTTGAGCTGACGATGCTCGCAACTGCATTCGGTAAAAATGTACGAGAACTGCGGTCTGCACGAGGTATGCAACAGGAAAAACTAGCGCTAATTGCTGGTATAGACCGTGGTCATATGGGAAAAATCGAACGTGGGGAGACTAGGGTAACCCTTGAAAAAGTTTATTTGATCGCAAAAGCCCTTGGGGTCTCGCCTGCATCATTGCTGCCATAGCCATAGCATGGCTGTTGCTCTTACCCAATGGCCCGCCCTGGATTTGCAATAAACTCGAACACGCCAAACACCTCACCTTATCACTGCATGCAAACCGCCCTGAGCTGGTTTGGTACAGTGTCAGCTCCAGCCAGTGCCAGGCGAAACCATACTCGTTGTCATCGGACGCATTAGGGAGATGCGTCGCATTCGGCCAGAAGTTTGCCCACAAACGCTACATCCGGTGCTCCGTCGACCCTCACAGAGTAGCGATGATACCAGGCAGTCCTCTCATGAGGCCTGTAGGGAAGAGAGAGCCTGTTTAGGAAATCGTCGGTGTCACAACTCACAAACGCATCGTCCAGACAGGCGATTAGGAAACCAGCAGGTATCTCAATCCCCTCGTTGTGACTACAACAAAACCGTTGAAAACAACAACCCTGTGCCTGGGAGATATTCTGAAAAAATCGCTGATACCGAGATTGATGTACTGTAAGCATTTCACGATACTTATAATGCAAATGCCTGCGGGCATTGATGTACTGATCACTCCGTTGTCAGCTGACAATCGCCATCGCTGGACAGGTGCGTATTCCGGTGAAGTTGAACAGTGATTCCGGAATCTGTGAACACCATTTCCGGAAAGTATGCGGACAGGGATTCTTCGAGCAGAAGCTGAGCTTTGAGGGGAGGCATCTTTTCGACTCACTGAACAAGCCAGCAGCCAAGCGCAGCGCGGCAGTTGTGGATCCAAGACGTTGGAACAGGACGGTTCATCTGACATCAGAGTACGTGCACTGAGGTGTCCGGAATCGGTGTACACGCAAGCCGGAATCAGCGTTCATTTTAAACCGGAATAGGTGTTCATTTTCGACCAGAATATGCAACAGGACGAGTTCCATCTCATACTACCGATAATCCATCTGCCAGAAAGCACCGAGCCGAAGATCGGCCAGCAAGCAGCCAGGATTTCATTTCACGATACCGATAATGGGGTCGCCAGCGACTACTGAGGTGCAGATCACCCCGTTGTCAGCTGACAATCGCTGCCAGCCAGTAGCCTAGTTTCCATTTCTCGATACCGATAATGCGGTTTCCAGCGGCTACTGATGCGCAGATCACCCCATTGTCAGCTGACAATCGGTGCCAACCAGCAGCTTGGTTTCCATTTCTCGATACCGATAATGCGGTTTTCAGCGGCTACTGAGGCGCAGATCACCTCGTTGTCAGCTGACAATCGCTGCCAACCAGCAGCTTGGTTTCCATTTCTCGATACCGATAATGCGGTTTTCAGCGGCTACTGAGGCGCAGATCACCTCAATAACGATAAGCGGTATCTGACTTGATTGTCAGACACCGTTGTTATGTCGGCATATTGTCACTTATGTACGCAAACACGGGCCTTACCTGCGTTCTTGGCTTCGTACATCGCAGAGTCAGCTTGGCTAATCAGTTGATCGGCATTGATTATATCGTCAGCATGATGGATTGCTATGCCGATACTGGCACTGATAACAGCTGTTGTTGAATCGAGTTGTATCGGCTGTTGGATGGCCTCCAATATCTTCTGCGCCAGCATATTGACATCGGGAGTCCCGTGCTTAGTGTTCTCCAACACGATCGTAAATTCGTCACCGCCTAAACGTACTGCTGTATCCGTTTGTCTAATGTTTTCCTGTAAGCGAGTTCCTATGACACGTAATACGGAATCGCCGGCATCATGACCGTGTGTATCGTTGATTTGCTTGAAGCCATCAAGGTCGATATAAAGTAACGCTAAAGATGTCTGAGTCCGCTTGGCGCGGGCTATTGCTGCTGGCAACAAGTTGAACATACCACGCCGGTTATACAATCCAGTTAGCGCGTCGTGAGTGGCTTCGAATTCGTGGATTGCCTCGGCCTTTTTTCGCTCGGTGATATCATGCAGGAACGCACTAAAAATTGTTTTCCCATCAATAAATAAAGGGCTAATTCGGACCTCAACAGGTAAGGTCATGCCATCGCGGCGTACCGCTGTCAGCTCGTTATGTTGATTGAGGACATGGTGCTTACCGGTAGCCAGATAGCATGCCAACCCTGCACGATGAGCCTCACGCATTGAGGCCGGGATGATCGTTTCATCCAGTGGGCGGCCAATCACCTCTTCGCGGCTCCAACCGAAGGTATGCTCTGCTTGTTGATTCCAGTCGCGGATCACACCGTGGTGATCAATGCATACGTAAGCATCGTTCGCGTTTTGGAGCACCATTTGCAATTCAGCTTCGCGTCTACGTAATTCCTGCTCAAACCGAAGCTGCTGAGCAATAGAGGCGGACAGCATTTCATTAGCTAATTTTAGGTCTCTGGTTCTTGTTTCTACTCGGCTATCCAAGTCCTTACGTAACTCAGCCAAGGACGCCTCTGCTTCCTTTTGCTCCTGTACATTTTTGATAATTGAAATGAAATACTCTAACTCACCGTTGTTACTCAATTTTTTGGTGACTATCAGCTGTATCCAAACAGAACGTCCTGATTTAGTGATGTAACGTTTTTCCAGCTGATAGTGGTCGATATCATTATTAATTAATTGCTGTAACAGGGATAAGTCAGTATCTAAATCGTCTGGGTGGGTTATATCCTGAAATGTGAGCTTGAGAAGCTCATCTTGGCTGTAACCGACAATTTGGCATAACGCATCGTTGACGCGCAGCCATCCGCCGTCTGGCGCAACCATCGCAATACCTATGCCTGCACGTTCAAAGATAGTCCTAAAACGCGCTTCGATATCCTCCATGGCTTGTATGGCTTGCTCGGAACGCGCATGACTCAAAAGCACTTCACGCATTTGCATTTCTTTGCTAACGAGTGCGGCAAGGTCAACCAGAATGCTTATCTCATCAGGACTCAATTGTCGAGGTTTGGAGTCTATAGCACATAATGTGCCTATTGCGAGCCCACCGATACTACGTAAAGGCACACCGGCATAGAAGCGAATATTCGGATTTCCCGTTACGAGAGCATTACTCATGAAGCGGGAGTCTTGCTTTGTGTCTGTCACGATCAGCGGTGTTGTTTGCGCTATAGCATGAGCACAAAAAGCAACTTCTCGTGGGGTTTCATTTTCATCAATACCTATCCGCGACTTGAACCACTGTCGGTCAGTGTCGACCAGTGAAACCAATGCAATCGGGACATCTAAAATGAGTGCAACTAATCGAGTCATGCGATCAAAAGCCTCTTCTGACGGAGTATCGAGAATGTTGAGGGCGTGTAGTAGATTGAGTCTGTCTTCTTCATCTGGTGGAATTGGATAAGTTGCCATGTTCGGTAGCTCCTGATGCCTGCCGAAAAATATAACCATAATAAATATCAGTGGTGAGGTTAACGAGCAAATTTCTTCTAAGAATTAGTATGATATGTCTCACTTGTTGAGTTTTTTGGAAGGGTTGGGGCAGCATCAAGATGTTGAGTGATCATCCTTCGAGTGGAGGGAGGCTGTACTCGGTGGTCGTATCCAGGCTTCCCATCACACAGGGGATGGATTATCCAAACAGGCCGCGACACGGCGTGACGAATTGGCTGGCAGGCAGTTTTTCGCAAAACCCATCATCGGCTATGGGTTTTGTCATCAGGTGAGGGGTTTTGTTATCAACCGGCGAGAAGCGGTTGAGAAGGCTCATAAGCCCCGACAGATTTTGTGTAGCGGTTTGTCGGGACGGTCGCTGAAAACGGATCATTGGGCTGCTAAACAGCGATATCGGTATCTCACCACTGGATGAGATACCGACATACCTAGCTAGCCTGAACCCACTCGCCCTCTTCGGGCTGTGGCAGCGGCTTGGATGGTACAGAGCTGGTCAGGGCATCATGGATGCAATTGGCTATTTTCTGGCTGGTCTGCTGCATCCGAGTGTTATGCAGGTGAGCATAACGCAGTGATGTCTGACTGCTCCGGTGCCCAAGCTGGGATTGCACGTCAAACAGGGTGCCGCCGTTGGAGACAATCAACGCCGCTACCGAATGACGACAGGTGTGCAGGCAAACCCCCTCCTTATCTATACCGGCTCGCGCCAGCATCCGCTGAAACCCCTTGGTGGGATTTTGCAATGGCTGCCCTTGCCGCTTGCCGGGAAACAGGTAGGGATTTCCCTGTGTCACCGGTAAGTAGTTCAACAGCTCCACCGCCATATGGTTCAGGTGCAACACACGGCTATGGCCGTTCTTGGTGTGGGGAATATATAGGGTCTTGTCCTCCTTGTTGTAGTGCTGCCATTTGGCCCTTGCCAGCTCGGCCCGGCGCAAGCCGGTGAGCAGCAACATCTTGACATACTGACCGGTATAGAAACTCTCATGCTGATCAGCAGCCCGGAACAGGCGGCGGATTTCATCTGGAGTGAAGTAGCGTTCGCGCCGATTGTTCTCTCGCAGCAATGACACCAAGGCGGCGGGATTGTCCTTGATCAGTCCGGCACGGGCTGCCCAGGTCATGATGGCCTTGAGCAATGCTAATACTCGATTGCAGGTGGCCGGTTTCCATTTCTCGATACCGATAATGCGGTTTCCAGCGGCTACTGATGCGTATTCCGGTGAAGTTGAACAGTGATTCCGGAATCTGTGAACACCATTTCCGGAAAGTATGCGGACAGGGATTCTTCGAGCAGAAGCTGAGCTTTGAGGGGAGGCATCTTTTCGACTCACTGAACAAGCCAGCAGCCAAGCGCAGCGCGGCAGTTGTGGATCCAAGACGTTGGAACAGGACGGTTCATCTGACATCAGAGTACGTGCACTGAGGTGTCCGGAATCGGTGTACACGCAAGCCGGAATCAGCGTTCATTTTAAACCGGAATAGGTGTTCATTTTCGACCGGAATATGCACCGATAACGCTAATGCCTGATGGTTCTGATGAGCTGATCGCCCCGTTGTCAGCTGACAATCGAGTTCGCTGGAGCCAGATTTCCATTTCACGCTACCGATAACGCTAATGCCTGATGGTTCTGATGAGCTGATCACCCCGCTGTCAGCTGACAATCGAGCTCGCTGGAGCCAGATTTCCATTTCACGATACCTATAATGCGGCTGACAGAGAGTGCCGAGCAGATTATCGGGCAGCGGCCAGGACTTCATTTCACATTACCGATAACGCCAATGCCTGATGGTTCTGATGAGCTGCTCACCCCGTTGTCAGCTGACAATCGAGTTCGCTGGAGCCAGATTTCCATTTCACGCTACCGATAACGCTAATGCCTGATGGTTCTGATGAGCTGATCACCCCGTTGTCAGCTGACAATCGAGTTCGCTGGAGCCAGATTTCCATTTCACGCTACCGATAACGCTAATGCCTGATGGTTCTGATGAGCTGATCGCCCCGTTGTCAGCTGACAATCGAGCTCGCTGGAGCCAGATTTCCATTTCACGATACCTATAATGCGGCTGACAGAGAGATTATCGGGCAGCGGCCAGGACATCATTTCACACTACCGATAACGCCAATGCCTGATGGTTCTGATGAGCTGATCACCCCGTTGTCAGCTGACAATCGAGTTCGCTGGAGCCAGATTTCCATTTCACGCTACCGATAACGCTAATGCCTGATGGTTCTGATGAGCTGATCACCCCGCTGTCAGCTGACAATCGAGCTCGCTGGAGCCAGATTTCCATTTCACGATACCTATAATGCGGCTGACAGAGAGTGCCGAGCAGATTATCGGGCAGCGGCCAGGACTTCATTTCACATTACCGATAACGCCAATGCCTGATGGTTCTGATGAGCTGCTCACCCCGTTGTCAGCTGACAATCGAGTTCGCTGGAGCGGTAATCCCCCCGAAAAACTGAGGTGCTCATAAGTAGAATTTTCTCGTATCTTGAACGCAGGAGGTTCTACATGAAAACATCACGCTTTAGCGATGCACAGATCATCGCCATCCTCAAGCAGGCCGAGTCTGGTTCACCCGTCCCTGAGCTCTGCCGTGAGCATGGCATCAGCTCCGCCACCTTCTACAAGTGGCGCTCCAAATTCGGTGGCATGGATGCCTCTCTCATGGCGCGCCTCAAAGAGCTGGAAGAGGAAAATCGTCGCCTTAAGAAGATGTATGCCGAGGAGCGCCTAAAGGCTGAGATCATCTCCGAGGCGATGGCAAAAAAGTGGTGACGCCATCTGCCCGCAGGGAGATGGCGACCAAGGCTGTGGCTCATTACGCCATTTCTATCCGTCTGGCTTGCCAGGTGTTCAAGGTGAGCGAGGGTTGCTACCGTTATCAGCCCGTGCTGGCTGATGAAAACCAGGAGATTGCCGACTGGCTGCTGCGCCTCACCGCCAACCAGCGCAACTGGGGTTTCGGACTGTGCTTCCTGTACCTGCGTAACGTCAAAGGCTTTGGCTGGAACCACAAGCGGGTCTACCGGATCTATCGGGCGCTAGAGCTCAATCTGCGGATAAAACCCAAGAAGCGGCTAGTGCGGGCCAAGCCGGAGCCGTTGGCAGTCCCTGACCAACCGAATCACTGTTGGTCGATGGACTTTATGCATGACCAGCTCAGCGATGGTCGTTCGGTGCGGTTGTTTAATGTGATCGATGACTTCAATCGCGAAGCACTGTGCATCGAGGTGGATTTTTCCTTGCCTGCCTCGCGAGTCAAACGGGTGCTGGAGCAGGTCATCGAGTGGCGGGGCAAACCAGCCGCAATCCGCTGTGATAATGGTCCGGAATACATCAGCGAAGAGCTCAAGCAATGGGCGCAGCAGAAGAGGATTGCGCTGAGGTATATCCAGCCAGGCAACCCGCAGCAGAATGCCTACATAGAGCGATTTAACCGCACTGTGCGTTACGACTGGTTGGGCCATTACCTGTTTGAGTCACTGAATGAGTTACAGGAATTTGCCACGAACTGGCTGTGGGTTTATAACCATGAGCGGCCCAATATGGCGCTGGGCGGCTACACGCCGAAACAGCGCTTGGCACAGGCCGCATGACCTCTACTTTTGAGTGCTCCAAAAAATGGGGGGATTACCGAGCCAGATTTCCATTTCACGCTACCGATAACGCTAATGCCTGATGGTTCTGATGAGCTGATCGCCCCGTTGTCAGCTGACAATCGAGCTCGCTGGAGCCAGATTTCCATTTCACGATACCTATAATGCGGCTGACAGAGAGATTATCGGGCAGCGGCCAGGACATCATTTCACACTACCGATAACGCCAATGCCTGATGGTTCTGATGAGCTGATCACCCCGTTGTCAGCTGACAATCGAGTTCGCTGGAGCCAGATTTCCATTTCACGCTACCGATAACGCTAATGCCTGATGGTTCTGATGAGCTGATCGCCCCGTTGTCAGCTGACAATCGAGCTCGCTGGAGCCAGATTTCCATTTCACGATACCTATAATGCGGCTGACAGAGAGATTATCGGGCAGCGGCCAGGACATCATTTCACACTACCGATAACGCCAATGCCTGATGGTTCTGATGAGCTGATCACCCCGCTGTCAGCTGACAATCGAGCTCGCTGGAGCCAGATTTCCATTTCACGATACCTATAATGCGGCTGACAGAGAGTGCCGAGCAGATTATCGGGCAGCGGCCAGGACTTCATTTCACATTACCGATAACGCCAATGCCTGATGGTTCTGATGAGCTGCTCACCCCGTTGTCAGCTGACAATCGAGTTCGCTGGAGCCAGATTTCCATTTCACGCTACCGATAACGCTAATGCCTGATGGTTCTGATGAGCTGATCACCCCGTTGTCAGCTGACAATCGTTGCCAGCCAGCAGCCAGGATTTCATTTCACGCTACCGATAACGCTAAGGAAGGTGCTAAGGAAGGTGCGAATAAGCGGGGAAATTCTTCTCGGCTGACTCAGTCATTTCATTTCTTCATGTTTGAGCCGATTTTTTCTCCCGTAAATGCCTTGAATCAGCCTATTTAGACCGTTTCTTCGCCATTTAAGGCGTTATCCCCAGTTTTTAGTGAGATCTCTCCCACTGACGTATCATTTGGTCCGCCCGAAACAGGTTGGCCAGCGTGAATAACATCGCCAGTTGGTTATCGTTTTTCAGCAACCCCTTGTATCTGGCTTTCACGAAGCCGAACTGTCGCTTGATGATGCGAAACGGGTGCTCCACCTTGGCCCGGATGCTGGCTTTCATGTATTCGATGTTGATGGCCGTTTTGTTCTTGCGTGGATGCTGTTTCAAGGTTCTTACCTTGCCGGGGCGCTCGGCGATCAGCCAGTCCACATCCACCTCGGCCAGCTCCTCGCGCTGTGGCGCCCCTTGGTAGCCGGCATCGGCTGAGACAAATTGCTCCTCTCCATGCAGCAGATTACCCAGCTGATTGAGGTCATGCTCGTTGGCCGCGGTGGTGACTAGGCTGTGGGTCAGGCCACTCTTGGCATCGACACTAATGTGGGCCTTCATGCCAAAGTGCCACTGATTGCCTTTCTTGGTCTGATGCATCTGCGGATCGCGTTGCTGCTCTTTGTTCTTGGTCGAGCTGGGTGCCTCAATGATGGTGGCATCGACCAAGGTGCCTTGAGTCATCATGACGCCTGCTTCGGCCAGCCAGCGATTGATGGTCTTGAACAATTGGCGGGCCAGTTGATGCTGCTCCAGCAGGTGGCGGAAATTCATGATGGTGGTGCGGTCCGGCAAGGCGCTATCCAGGGATAACCGGGCAAACAGACGCATGGAGGCGATTTCGTACAGAGCATCTTCCATCGCGCCATCGCTCAGGTTGTACCAATGCTGCATGCAGTGAATGCGTAACATGGTTTCCAGCGGATAAGGTCGCCGGCCATTACCAGCCTTGGGGTAAAACGGCTCGATGACTTCCACCATGTTTTGCCATGGCAGAATCTGCTCCATGCGGGACAAGAAAATCTCTTTTCTGGTCTGACGGCGCTTACTGCTGAATTCACTGTCGGCGAAGGTAAGTTGATGACTCATGATGAACCCTGTTCCATGGCTCCAGATGACAAACATGATCTCATATCAGGGACTTGTTCGCACCTTCCCTAACAAGTCACTTGGCACAAAAACACACCATTCTAAATTATTGATATTAAATGGCTAAACTTTTTAGTTTTGGCACATAGGGTACTTATTCGCACCTTCCCTATTCGTCCATTACTCTACATGTATCGCGAGTGTTCGATGAAAATAATGACCACAAAAGAGGTTGAGGTTATAGCTGATATTCAGTGTGACGTATGCCATAAAAGCACAACCCCACATATGAACCCAAATTTGTATAATCCTCAGTTTGGAGCCCTGACTGCAAAATGGGGTTATGGTTCGAAAAATGATGGTGCGGCATATGAGGTGCATCTATGTGAGGAGTGCTTTTTTACTGTGCTGAGTCAGATAAAAAATATGCGTAAAAATGATCATGCGGGTTATGTTGATGATCAATCATTTGGGAGGATTTTATCTCACAGTCTTGAGCTTATATGACATCATTGGTTCGACTAGATCTAGAAAAGGTATGTCTGTCATAGGATGAGAGCATGCCTTTTTATATAACTTTAATCAGCCTATGTCATAGTTTTAATTTCACGGAAGAAAATTAAAATCACCATATAAGTCTAGTTAATTTCATATTTTAAATATTAACTTTCGCCAATGCCATTGATAACGTTAGTCGTTAAATTAATAATTTAACTCAAAAAATTGTTGATATTATATTTAGTGTTTGCAATACTATAATTAGAGTGAGCATTAAATATCACCGAATAATTTAGCTCATTTCTTAATGTGACTTCGTATAAATCTATTGTATATTTTTTGAAAAAACGCTAAACCAGCTATGTTTTAATGTCTATTAAATTGGTTGGTTTGAAAAAAACGCATAACACTACTAATAATTATTATAAAGGTGCACGCAATTGAACAGAAAACCACGATCTGGTAGACCCAAAAAATCAGCTGATGAAAAACGCAGTTTAATACTCCGAATCTCATTTAATGCAGCTGAGCAACGTGTTTTAACTAAGCATAGTAAAACCTATGGTATTCCCAAAAAGTCTAGCCTGATTCGTTTTTTGGCTCTCCGGGAACCAGACAGTAATATCTCACCAGATTTTTCATATGATGATCGTGTGAGATTGCTCGAGGGGTTATACAATATATCATCGAATTTAAATCAAATCATGTTGTTGATTAGACAAGCTGAAGTCGGTAGTGACGTTTATAAATTTATTACTGACAGTAGTGATAACTCTCCAGTGATGCAGGCTTTATCATCTATAAATTCTCTGTTTATAGGAATTGAAAAAGCTCTGATTGGAGTGAAGTTGAAATGAATTTTGAAAAACACAGGTTCGGCCCAAACTTCCAGTACAGACTGTCTTATATTTACCGAGCTATACATATTGGTAGGAAACGAAAATCCATGCCATCACAGGTTTATCATCTCGGTGGTGGTGTAATTAATAGACCAAATATTACATTGAATGAAAGAGGTGAGGTCTCTGATTATGACATCGGGCCACTACTCATGGAGTTGAATATGCAGGCATCATTGTATGCAGGCACAGGAAACCAACTATGTGCACATTATTCACTATCATTGAGCCCTGATGAATCATTAACGCCATATCAATGTCTAGTTGCAGCTAGGCTGCTAATGAGTGAATTGGGATATGGTAGCGATACTCGATGGACATCTGTTATACACCGCGATACAAGCTCTCTACATGTACATGTTGTGGCATGTAGAGTAAAACTTGACAGAACCTTAGTTGATGATAGTAATGACTACGCTCGGGGTGTTGACGCTGCTCGAAAAATAGAAATTGAATTGGGATTGGCGAACTGTAAAAGTCCTGAAGCAAATTTCGGTCATGAGTATAGCATAGTCAATATTAAAAATGGCCGTGGTAGAGGGAGCTTTCATGCTATGCATGATCCCGCCTGTATAATTAGGGATGCAATGGACGTGGTTTTTAAAAACCAGCCGAACAACATGACTAAATTTGTCACTGGGTTGCGCGAGCATAATGTAATGGTCAGGGTGAGGAGAGCAGATAATCACGAGCCAAAAGGTATTTGTTATAGTATAGACGGTAAGAAATGGATATCAGGGTCTAAGGTTAAGAGATTGCGGGCTACCTGGTCTAAGCTGCTCGACCAGGGCATTGAATATTCACCTCGGCGAGATGATTTAAATTTGCAATTAGGTGAATCAAATCAATTAAGCGAGCTTAAGGTTATACTATTTACTGCATGGATTCGTTGTACTAAAAAACAATATGCAAAGATGAAAAGATCAGTGCAGTCATTTGTGGATAAAAAAACATATGGTACATCGTCATTCTTTTTCCGGCTTCTAAGATTGGATTTTGTTTTGCTATCAATCGAAGAACCATCAGATAGTTTTATATCAAATGCACGATCACTGTTGAAAGACGTTTTGGCTACAATTTTTAGGAAAGGGCTGGAGAGCGTTCATGTAGGATCAAACGCATTGATTCCTGATGGATATGTCCAGGATATCAACTCAGAAAAAGATACTATTGATAAGCCAAACATGTTTTTCTTAGACAGAGAAAAACTTAAGAATGAAATTTTGACGAACAATGAATGGATTGCTGATTGGTATGGGGATCCCATATCACATGAACAAACTAAAGAAAAAAACATAAAATAACAATAATAATGAGAGGTGTGGCATGGCTAACATGAGGTTGAATGCAAATCTTAGAACAGTATCATTTAGCAAAACCGTGAGTGTACTGGAAGAGCTGGAGCTCAGTTCAGGTAAATGTGTTCGTAGGTATAGGGCTGTAAATGTTCACCTAGGTACAGTTGATGTAGATTCTGACTTTTCACTTATAAAAGAGTTAACCGAGGCTGACGCAAAAAATGCAAAGCTATGGGTCCAGGAGCAGCAACGACTGGTCCAGTATGCTTATATGGAAAATATGAGGCGTGGGTTCCTTGGTGGTTCTCCTGTGATTAAGCGTAGTAAAGGCGACGATGAGCAGTATAGTGATTGCTATGGTTTTATACCGGGTCGGAAAGTCGGTGAGTTTATTGGTGTGATTATTGATGCTATTCCTATGGTTGAGGAATGTAGCGTAGAGAAGGATGAGTATGAAATAGAGTATGAGAAAGTGGAGCGTTTTCGTAAGAAAGGATGTCTATCTGAGATACTTGATCTGCTTTTATATGCCCTGAAAAGAAGCAATGAAAAAGTACCTTTCTCAGAAAAAGAGAAATGTGACCTATATTGTGCTGAGAGAGTTCTTTTTTACTTTTGCACTGAAGGTATGAATGTTAAACAAAGTAAGTTAGAAAAAGCCTCTCGAGATAAAGCTAAAGGTAAATATAAAAATTTGTTACGTGTCAACGCCGACCGAAAACTGATCCACTCTGGCTAATTTCGCCGATTGAAAAGTGATCCACCCGGACATGGGGTTAATTGGTTTCCTGATTACCCATGATTAGCAGTCACCACGAGCTATACTGATCTTCATGTACAGGATCTTTAGCAGCAACCAATTGAAATAGATATAAAAATGGCTTCGATTGTGATCTGATTTTATCGCCAAACAAAACCGCCACGCACGAAGCCATGACCATTATCGATGCCAACCACTATCTTGAGCAACTTCTCTCTCCTGCCGAACTCGACCGCATTGCCCGTGACTGCCAATTTTGCTTGCGCAAACGAGCCATTACGCCTGCCATGCTGGTGACTGCACTCTTGCGGGCACTTGGCTGCGACCAGGTCGATGGTATCGCTGGATTGCACCATCATTTCAATGCCTTGCAACTGGTTGATGCCCATCAGGTTTCCTACAAGCCCTTTCACAACCAGTTGCGCAAAGCGTCGTTCGCCCTGTTCATGAAGGCGCTGGTTGAACGGGCTATCGCCTTGCGTATCGGCCAACAGATGAAGACTGCATCCCTTGGCGCATTCAAACAGGTGTTGTTGCAGGATGGTACTTCCTTTGCCGTCCACAAAAGCCTGGCCGAAGTGTTTCCGGGAAGGTTCAAGACCATTAGCCCGGCGGCAATCGAGTGTCATATGCTCATGTCTCTATTGGAGCAAAGTCCAGTTTGCATGCAGGTCTCTGCCGATACGGCGTCAGAGCGCCAGTTCCTGCCTGAGCCCGAGCGGCTCAATAACAGCCTGCTGTTGGCGGACGCGGGTTACATCGATATGGCCTACTTTGCGAAACTAAACGAGGCGGGCGGTTTCTATCTGGTCAGGGGTAGTAAGAGCCTGAACCCGAAGATTATCCGGGCATGGCGCGGTGACGAACGGGAAGTGCCGAAGCTGGCGGGCCTGTCACTCAAGGATGCTGGACGGCGGCACTGTCGGGCAGAGGTACTGGATATGGTGGTGAAATCGGGCAAGTTCGAGTATCGGCTGATCCGACGCTGGTTTGCCGAGGAGAAACGGTTCTGTATCTGGATGACCAATCTGCCACGAGAGGCATGGCCAGCAGAGCGGGTGATGAGCCTGTACCGCTGTCGTTGGCAGGTGGAGCTGCTGTTTAAGGAGTGGAAGTCGCACAACCGGCTCAAGGGCTTTGTGACAGGTCAGAAAGCCATTGCCGAGGGGCTGGTGTGGGCCAGCCTGTTGTCGCTGGTGATGAAAAGACGGGTAGCTCAGATGCTGATGGGGGACGGTTTATCCACACTGAAAGCGGCGAAAAATAGCGGAACCTGGTGGTTCCCGTTATTGGAAGCGGTGGCTCATCGGGTGTTGGTGGAAATAAGAGAGCGTCTGGAATGGGCTGCCGTTTACTTGGCGAAAAATGCCCGTCGAACCAAGCAGCGAAAATCGATACAGAACAGGACCTTAGAAGGAATTTCAAATGAAGTGTTTTCTTAAGGTCCTGTATATGTACTGATCTTACGTACAGTTACTGAGGTACGAGATCATGGCCAAAAGCAAAGTCCAATTCCAGAAAGGCTACAGCCTGTTTGATTTTTATGTTTGTTGAATTGAGGCATGCAGTCGTGGCAAGCCCGCCGATGCCATATCGGCTCTTGAAGCTGGCTGAGGGTCATGGGTAATCAGAAATTTCATTAACAAAGTGCGATCCCGCCCTGGGATGCGCTAGGGGAAGCCGTTTGCATCTGTTTAGGAAAAACCGGGCCCCGCTATCCGCGGGGCCCGGTTTTGATTTAGGCCATCAGCTTTTGCATGGCGCGGTTGAGGTCGACCGCGGTTTGATGCAACTGGTCGCTGGCACCCTGGGTGCGGTGGGCGTTCTCTTCGTTCTCGGTGGCGATGGTTTTGATATCCACCAGGTTGCGGGCGATATCTTCCACCACCAGCGTCTGCTCCTCGGCGGCGGTGGCGATCTGCTGGTTCATGCCGTGGATCTGGCTGATGGAGCTCGTGATGCTCTGCAACTTGCGACCCGCGACCGTCACCTGTTCGATACTCTGCTGGCTGAGTTGCTGGCTACTACCAATCGCCTGTACCGCTTCCTGGGTGCCACGCTGTACCTTGGCGATGATCTGGTTGATTTCCGCCGTAGAGTCCGCCGTGCGCTTGGCCAGGGTACGAACCTCGTCCGCGACCACGGCGAAGCCGCGACCCTGCTCACCGGCCCGCGCCGCTTCAATCGCCGCATTCAAGGCCAGCAGGTTGGTCTGCTCGGCAATGGAACGGATCACCTCCAGCACGGTACTGATGCGGCGGCTATCTTCATCCAGTTGTTTTATAACGCCAGCCGTGTTGTCAATTTCTTTACCCATCTGGGCAATGCCGCCTATGGTGTCCTGCATCACTTGCTCGCCTTCGTGAGCCGTATGGTCCGCCTGATCCGTCGCCTGGGCGGCCGATGCGGCATTCTCCGCGACATTCTGCGCCGTCGCCGACATCTCGTGCATCGCGGTAGCCACCATATCGGTGCGGGAGAATTGATCCTGGGTGCCCTTGGCCATCAACCCTGAGATTTCCTTGAGTTCATGGCTGGCACTATCCAGCTGCTCGCCACTCAACTTGAGCTGGGAAAAGGTCGTCCCCAAGAAATCGCGCAGGGTATTGGCGGCCTTGGCCAGGGCACCTAGTTCATCCTGCCGTTGCAGCGCAAAGGGTCGATCAAACTTGCCATGGCTCAACTGGATAATGAAGTCGGTGAGCGCCTTGATCGGCACCAGCAGTTGGCGATTCACCAACCAGAGACTGAGCACCCCCACCAGTAATGACGCCACAATCAGGAATACCACGCCGAGAATGGCTTGGCTGCGGGTCTCCTCACTAATGGCTTGGGCCTGACGATTGCCTTCTTCATGCAGATGCTTGACCAGAGCCTCCATCTGCTCGCTGGTTGCCCGATCGATACCCTTCACCGCCTGATCCCCCACAGTCGGGTCGCCCTGAGCGGCAACAAACTTCTCTTTGCCCTGACGATAGGCCAGCCCGAGTTTCTGATGTTCATCACTCAGGCTCCGCACCTGGGCAACCAACTCCTGATCCTGCCACTGCCCGGCCAACTGGCTCAGTTGCGCCAGCGTCTGGTTGACCGCACGCTCCTGCTCTTCAAACCGGGTCCAATACTTGGTCAGAGCCTCCGGATCCTTGCCGCGCAGCAGGACATTTTTCCACTCCTGAACCTGGCTCTTGAACTCCAGATTGGCCCGCTCAACCAGCGTCGACTCTTGCAGCGTGCTGTTAACCAGGGATTGATAATCTTCGACCCCGTGCTCCAGCAGACGGAAACATAACAACGAGATGATGACGAGAAGAAGAATACTTCCGCCCAACAACGCCAGTAACTGTGCTCTCAACGAACCTTGTATGGACATACTTGCCCCTTCATGACCTGAATCTGTACCTATATAGCGCCCCATGGAGCCTGACACCGTAATGGTGTCGTCACCGGGGGCGGCGTAGCATACACCGTAAGCGCCGTTAAATCGACCTACTTGCCTTCGTTGTATTGCACCACTTTTTTTGAAATCGGCTCCAGCGCCACATTCCACGGTAGCAGCGCTTCCAGCTTTTCCAGGCTGTCCGCTTCGCCGATCCGCGCAGCACATAATTGATATACGCTGACGGCTCCAGTTGATTGGCTTTGGCGGTCTCCAGCAACGAGTAATATGACACCGCCTGGATGCTCAAGCACAAGCTGCTGCAAGCCATGAAAGAGTCCGATGACAAGCAGCCCATCAGCGGCATCATTCAGCTCGATGATGTCTACTGAGGTGGCGAGCGCCGTGGTGGCAAACGGGGTCGGGGCGTGGCAGGCAAGACGCCGTTTGTGGCAGCAGTGGCCCTGAACAAGGGAGGGCATCCAATCAAGATGCGGATGACGGTGGTCGATGGTTTCAAAACGTCATTGCTGATTGGGCAAAACGGCATATTGCCAGTGGTAGCGCGGTGATATCCGATGGATTGGCCTGTTTCAAAGCGGTCAAGGAGGCCAATTGTGAGCACCTGGGTGTTGTCACCGGGGGCAACCTGGACTGGCTGGATCATCCGGCATTCAACTGGGTAAACACGATGATAGGAAATGTGAAAAACTCGCTGCGGGGCAGCTGTCATAAGCTCGGAGCGAAGCATTTACCAAGGCATCTTGCGGAATACTGCTTCCGGTTTAATCATCGTTTTGACCTCAAGAGCATGTTGGTTGAATTGGGGCATGCAGTCGTGGCAAGCCCTCCGATGCCATATCGGCTCTTGAAGCTGGCTGAGGGTCATGGGTAATCAGGATTGGTTTTGGGTGTGGCCCCCGCTTTGCGTTTCTCTTTCAAACGATAGCTTTCACCGCTGATCTGAACGATGTGTGCATGATGTAACAGTCTATCGAGCATAGCTGCCGTCAGTGTCTGATCATCGGCAAAGGTGCTGGCCCACTGGCTAAAGGGCAGATTGCTCGTCAAGATCAGGCTCCCTTTCTCATAACGTTTGGCGATCACATTGAAAAACAGGTTTGCTTCCTCACGCCCAAACGGCAAGTAGCCTATCTCATCGATCACCAGTAAACGCGGCCCCATCACGACACGGCTGAAGTAGGCTTTAAGCCGCTCCTGTCGTTGAGCTGCTTGCAGCTGCAACATCAGGTCTGCTGCGCTGATAAATCTGGTCTTGATGCCAGCCATCAGAGCCCGATAGGCCAGTGCGATGGCAAGATGCGTCTTGCCCACTCCGCTTGGGCCCAGCAGCACTATGTTTTCGCTACGCTCTATAAAAGCTAGGCTGGCCAACTCCTGCAACTGGCTGCGAGGTGCGCCACTGGCAAAGCCGAAGCCAACTTATTGATTACAATTAAAAACTGAATGGTAATCTGAAAATTAAACCATGTTCATAGTCAGAAGTCCGATACCTCCAGCCAACACCAATATACCTAAAACAACTATGGCTCGTAGCCCACTTATCGATCTTTTCTGAGACTCCGCCACAGCCTCTAACTTACTGTTCAATTCGCCAAATTGTTTAGCAATGCAGCTATCAATTGCTGCGCGGCCTTGTTCAAACTGATCAGGTGTTACGAACGTCAAGGCTGCTACGTCACGCCTTAGTTTAAACTGTTCATCTTTGATCTGGCCTAGAAGGTCATTAAGTGACGTCAGGCGACCTTCAAACTCTTCAAATTTATTCGAGTTCTTCGTAACCCATTCACCCTGTTCAGTAGCTAGATTTGCGAGGGTTGATTTCGCAGCCTCTATCTCTGTTCTTGCATCGTTAACTGCGCTTAACAGGCCATTAAACTCTGCCACTTGCGCCGATTGCTCTTCGAGTGAATCGATTACTCGGTGTAGTTTCTGTATGTCATTCACCAATTAATCCCCTTGTATTGGCTGGTAAGTTTTTCAAGCCTATTTGCTAGTGGAGCTAACAAAGTGTGATAGGAGAACGGATCCCCTAGCTCTTCATTTACCTCCCCAAGAACATCCAAATCATCAAATTTCTCATGGACCAAACGAGCAAAGCGGCTTCGCGCATTTTCAGAGAACATTGGCTTTAGCTGCATAGTTTTTCGGACCAGCTCTAGTGCTTCATCCCTATTATCACTAATCAATCGATCAAAAGACGCTGCCATTCTTCGCTCTCCATCTGCATCATCAAACTCATCGGAAGCTAGTCGCAGTACACCGCTCAAGTAGTTCAAGAATGCATTATCTTTGTATGACTCTAGGAATCGAGAAAGTTGACCTCGTAGGAGCGTCATCTTCTCGCTGCCTACTAGATGTTCCGTGCGCTCTTCTTCATCAGTTTCAAAAAATACTGATGGCCATATCTTCGCCGACACAGAATTCTCAGCCATATTGAGCAGAAGTTGGCTCGACTTGTCGTGCCTGAAATAACCCTCTAGCTTCTCCTTAAATTCTTTGTCGTCCATCCTGCCTTCAGCGAATAAACTACATTGTTCATAAACGTTCTTCTGTGACTGGCGACGGTTGTAGACAAAATGGTCATAGGACCAGAGTAAAAGAACAAGAAAGATAAATTGCGATTTATCGATAGACCCTTTTCTTAACTTGTCGCAGAGAATTTTGTAGTACTGGTTATCACTACTGAACACATCCGCGAGTTTGAACTCAGGATCATACTTTCTGACGGTATGCTCAATTTTATTTTCAAGACCTTCTTCCGATAGGCACTGGAACTCGACATAGAGCGTGCCATTAAAAAAGTCTTCGATTACCCAGTCAGAAACAATACCTAATTGAGAAAGACGGTAGATAGCCTTTTCCAATTTATACTTTTCCGTACCAAACTGCCTGGCAGTAATGGTCACCGTGTTGTGTTCCTGATTGTACTTAAAGAATTCGTATACGTTTGCCATCAACTTGAACTCATCATTGATTGTGTCCAAGCTGTTTGTCATCAGGAACAGATTTGTGTTCAGGTCGCTATCTCGACTCAATAACTTCACGTACTCCTTCAGATCTTTGACGTTCGTACTAGCGTCCCAAATCTTGTCGAGAATAGCTGAATTGGGCTCTTTTGTGAGAAGCACATAGCAATCTGCGGGTACTTCCTTGAATAATTTTTTATCTCGCCCTGCCCTGCCTGCTTCCTGATACAAGGCTTCCATCGACCCAGGTATTCCGAAGTGAACCGTATAGGCAATATTCCCCTTATTCACGCCCATTCCGAATGCCTTAGTAGCAGTAAGTAGGCGGTATTTATTTTCTTTAAAATCGTCTTGAACTTGGCGCTTATATCTATCGAAAGCCTCTCCCTGTAATACCCCCATTTTCGGAGCAGACCCCGAAAAATATCTAACATCCATATTCAAGAGTGTTGAAATTCGGCCCGCTAAGCTATGACAACCCTTAGACCCGTTGACGGTGGCAGTGAATATGATTCCCGCCTTATTGCCATATTCCCCGTCGGAATTCCATTTACGCTCCATTTCAGAAACAAGTTCGACGGCTGCATCAACTTTGCGGCCTTTATCGTCGATAACGTGGAATGAGAGTTCCTCGCGAGTGAAGTCCATGGGTGTGCGGACAAAATCATCGGGGATATCAAACTCTGTTTGAATATCCTTTAGGACGTTAACTGATGCGGTTGCAGTTAGGCCTATATAAATTGCACTGGGAGCAAACCGTCCAATTGTATTTGCCAGGTTAAGATAAGACGTCCTGAAATCATGCCCCCACTCAGACAAACAGTGAGCTTCATCGATCACCGCGTAGGCAAATGAGAGATCTAGTCCGATAGCCAACATCTCTTTTCTAAACGCATGGGTTTGGAATCGCTCAGGCGATATGAAAACGAAGAAGTACTTACCACGTCCGAAATCGCTCTGAACTTTGGCCTTCTCTCCTGCCTTCAAATCACTAGTAATAAAATTGCTTCGAGTGAAGCCGATGCTATCCAAATCGGCTTTCTGGTCATACATCAAACTCTTTATCGGACACACGACAAAGCTAACAGCTGGTTGCAGAACCGCAGACAGCTGGTAGCAAATCGACTTACCCGAACCTGTAGGCAACAATCCTATTGTGCCGTTTCTCGAAAGTGCAGATCCTATGATACCAACCTGCCCTTCCCTGAAATCTACATCCTCTAGGTATGGTAGAAACAGGTTGCTGAGGAAGTATCTCAGAGACTCTCGCTGCTCGCTGCCTGGGCTAAGATCTAGCTTGTAGGCAATGGGATCACTGCATGAAAGCTCGAAGAAGTCATAGTCAATTAATTGACTGGTTTCTATTGAAACAGCATCAGAATCTTCGAAGTATCGATAGAAATCGAAGTAATCCGTACGTGAATATATGACGTCTTTGTTAACTTGAAAGGAATCGTCATAACGCTCCAGTATGCTGAAGTCGATGAATATATTTTCACCAGACCGTTCGCTCGGAAGCTCATCTGATTCGATCAGCGCTACTTCAATTCGCCTTTCTTCAATACCAATGAGACGCAAGAGATTCGATAACAAATCGTTCAGGTCGTCTAGTGCCGCTTCAGCAAAATCTGTGCCATCACGATTGACTATGAATAGTTTTTTCAACTCTCCTAGTCTGATCTGACCGCGTTCAAGAAGCTCCAATAACAGTAACTGGAAACGCAACGCCGAGGTCAGCCTCAATCGTGGGTCGGTAACATCAGCTCCATTTTCATAAACCTCTTGGTAATTCAATAAAGAAATACCATTAGGAGGCGTTAGGACACCGTCACGCTCTAGGCCATCTACGATCTGAATGTGAGAAATAATCGAATTTATCTTACTGATAAATGACTGGTTCTCAGATGCCAGTTCTTGAACAGTGAACCGAACAGTCTTCAGTCCCTGGGTTTCAGTAAACAAATCCCTCATCTCATCTAACTGCTGAGAATTTTGGTGTTGCTGACCGTCTATCTCAATAATTAAACCAACTTGAGGAATGTAAAAATCTACCTGTCGGTTCTGGAATTGTTCAACGTAGACCTGAGTCATATCGTAAATCTGGACTTCAGGGAGCATTAGCTGTTTTACAAAAATGTACTTACCGAAATACTTCGGAATCAGCTCATCAAAAAACCTTTTCGCTGGGTAGCTTCCAGACTGTTTGTTGCCTCGAATTAATCTGTTCCAAAAAACTGACTTATCTGACAAAAGAGCCTGAGCTGGTGTATTAAGAGCGCTCTGTTCCAGCTCAATGCCAAATGCTTTCCTCAGTTTTCGCGAGGCTATTGTAGGCTTCCCTCTCTGAAGTATGTTTTTAAGAACTTGAATTGCTCCAAATAGCTGACCAGACGCCACTTCAGACGAGATAGAATAGTTGAGAAGATTATGGAAAATGAAGTTATGGTTGGTTCTCGCGTAGTTAGCAGAAAACTTCTTGCTTACAAGCCTACGACTAGACTTCGGCCTGACATATCCAGATAGTTCACTTTCATCCGCCAGCGAGTCGATGATTGGGTTGTACAAATCTGAAAATAGTTGGTTATTGTGCTGTTGTTCAATGCTGTCAGTACTTAGCTCTAATCTATAGAGAGTTTTGACCAACGTAAAAATGTAAATACTTGAATTCGGGAAAGCTTGAGATAGACAGCGTGTTATCTCATCAGTTGTAGCCCCCGAAGTTAATACGTCGTCAACGATAAGAAATGTCGGATTTGAATTCGCTTCTATTGAATCAACTTCGGCTTTATAGGCCCCTCCGACCTGCTGTCGTCTTTGTACTGCACTGCAATTAGTCGATTTAACTAATACGTGCTTTTTCTCTAATATCTTAGGTTGGTAAGTAGCCCCTAAAGCAACAGCCAGCGACTTGCCCAAGGTATCTAATGCTTTATCGCCATCTTCAGCCCTAAGCTCAGCGTGACCTAACGCTCGAACAACAATATCTATAACTGGAAATGAAGGAGCTAGCTCAACAGTCTTGTTAACCCAGCGGCGTACAGAAGGATTCTTGTTATCTTTGAAAGACCAAACTTCCTGTTTGACACCATCTAAATAGAATCCCAGATGAAGTTTATTTCCAGATTGTATTAACTCAGAACGTCCCGTTGTTGCGGAACTCGGTGTCGAGTTTTTTCCAATAAGCTCGGAGAGATTGCTTACTCCCTTATGTGACGAATCGATCTCCGAGGCAGAACCCCAATCTACTGAGAAAAACTCAACTCCTGCATTGAAAGCAGCGTCTCGATCTAGGTTGCTATCTCCTAAATAAATTGACTCGTCGGCGCTAACACCGAAATACTCGAGAATACGAGTAACGCCCTCATGGCTCGGCTTATGCTGCGTTACATCATGGTAGGCTACTACATAATCAACAGAGATACTGAAGTGTTTGAGTAGACCCTGAACGTAATTCGAAGGCGCATTCGAGAAGATAGCAACCTTGATTCCAACTGACCGAGCCGTTGTAACAAGGCCGACAACGCCCTGATAAACGGCACAACCATTAAAGTACCTGTGTATGTCTCTCCATCGGCCAGCTGACCGAAATGGTTCGAGGCTTGATGTATCAATAAGCGTGTCATCAAGATCGAGGACGATGACCTTTATCACAGCAGGCCACCGTTTGATTTCAACGATCTAAATGAACTCGCGATGTCTTTTAATTGAAGCTGAATATCTTCATAAGATTCGCTCGTGTAGGGTATCGCCTTTCCTTCGTTAACTAGATGTTGCGTTCCTGAAATTGCCTTGATAGTAAGATCTGGATACCTAGCTTTCTGTGCGTCAGGAACGAAGACAGGACGCTCCATAGAGAGAGCAGATTTGACTGCGTGCATCGTCCCACCATCTATCGAAGTTTCAATAGCAAAGACGGCAGTAGATAAACCTGCTTGTATCCTGTCTCGCTTAGCAAAGAACGCAGGTATTGCTTTGGTTCCTGGAGCATTCTCCGCAACTAGAAGTCCATCCGTATCCAAAATTTCCTGAGCGAGTTCTCGATTACTTGTGGGAGAAATAGAATCCACATCGACAAGAACAGAAATCGTTGAGGTTTTGGCGTCTAATGCAGCGCGATGAGCAATTGTATCGATACCCAGTGCAAGTCCACTGACTATCGTGAAACCATAAGTCGCAAACTTTTGAATAGTTTTAATCGTTATGGTTTCACCCTTGGGGGTGTTTTCACGAGTTCCTACAACAGCTATAGAAAGCCTATTCTCTAAGAGTTTCAGATTGCCTTTGCAGTAAAGAAAGGGAGGAGGTTTCGGGAGATTGTATAACGAGATTGGATAGGTTTTCGAACCGAAGAGAACAATCTCAACTCCTTTATTTTTGAACGAATCAATCTCAGCTTGTACTTCGTCCCTGAGAGCCTGGAAGTTCGCAGCGTTGAAGAAACTTTCGAGAGCTGCTCGAGATTTAACATTTGAGATTTTTAGATTGGAGGAATGGTGTACCAGTTCTTCGAGCGTTGACACTCCGCTATACGCTGAAAACTTTAAGATCGACAGAACCGTTTCATCACCAACGCTCATTAACTTCTTAAGAACAAGAGCATCTACAATGTTCACATCCCCCCCCAAAAAACGACCGTTTTTAGTCCATTAATCGTACAGATTAATTGTATTCTACCGAGAAAACAACATAAACTAACCTTTTCCATGACCCTCAGCCAGCTTCAAGAGCCGATATGGCATCGGACTAGCTCCAAGTCGAGCCGGATGGGCATAGTCTTTATGCAGAATTTGAAATGTATATACTGAGCGACTCGGATAGGGGCTTGAGACAATCCGAGTCGCTCATACTGGGCTTTTATAGAGGATAGAGTGTGTAATGAGTAAACCATTTAGTTCCGGTAGCGTTACAGTTCAACCATCTCGTGGCCTGTGGCAGGCAAGCTACTTAGGGCAGAAAGTCCCATAGCGAAGCGCGGTTTGGATCAATGGCAGAGACCCTTGCTCACCGTGCTTTGTTAAAATTGCAGGCTGGAAACTTTGACCCTGTGTCCGACGATCTGCAATTTAAGCTGTCATGGCGAATGCTGGATGCTGCCAGGCAATTGCGGCTCTCATTGGGCCAACTGCGGCAGTGGATGCTAACTGGAATGCTCAACGGACATGAGATTAAACCACCAATGCGTGATGTTAAAGGCGTTGACCGAATCACCGGTTGCGAATTGATGATGGCGCAAGAGCGCCTTGCTGAGTGCAAATCCGGGTTGTCACTTTGCAATGGGTAATTCGTCTAATGCCGTGGTATAGCGGGGACTGAGTTTTTCACGCTTCATCATCCAATCACTGTTGTCTCTCCCACAAGATCCAAAATGAATTTTTCCTAATCGTCCTTGGTTGATTCGGTCGATCATCTGCATTAGGTCTTGGCTGCGGGGCTTATGTTGATGATGGTCGAACAAATCTCCCTGCTGGCTGCCGATAGGAGTGAAGTCGGCTAGCATCACGCCCCCTTTTTGGTAGCGATGCCCATCCCGCCAGATATGAGAGAGCAGTGAGTGGATCACTCCCAGCAGCTCCCTGGTATCGTTTGTAGGCACAGCCAGCGTGGTGCTCACTTGGTTGCCGTAGTAGGGCTCTTTGTCATTGAAGGGATTGGTACGAATGAATAGGGTGACATGGCGACAGCACATTCCCTCTGCCCGGAGTTTTTCAGCTGCACGTTCCATATATCCTACGAGTGCTTGATGCATGGAATTCATGTGTGTGATCCGTTCACCGAATGATCGGGAGCAGATGATCTGCTGTTTGGCTTGTGTGTCCTGCTCCAGGCTGGCGCATGGGTAGCCGCGTAGCTCTAGCACGGTTCGCTCAACAACGACCCCATAACGATGCCGTAGGTTTTTACCATCGACAGCGACTAGGTCCGCCACACTATTGATCCCGTGCGCTTCGAGCCTGGTGGTCAGTTTTCTACCTATTCCCCATATTTCCCCGACCGGAGTGATAGCCATCAAACGCGCTCGACGTGCCTCATCACGCAAATCAACCACTCCACCAGTCGCAGGCCACTTCTTCGCGGCGTAGTTTGCCAGCTTGGCGAGTGTTTTGGTTGGCCCGATCCCGACGCCGACTGTGAGTCCAGTCCATTGCTGTATTCGTTCACGGATCTGACGACCATATGCTGTTAGGTCTCCCGCCCATGATTCGTTCAGTTCAACAAACGCCTCATCAACACTGTACACCTCGACAGTTGGCACCATGCCTTCCAGCGTGGTCATTACGCGCTGTGACATATCACCATAGAGGGCGTAGTTGCTCGAGAACCAAACACCGCCTACGGCCTCGAAGAACTGACGGATCTGGAAGTAGGGAACACCCATCTTGATGCCAAGCGCCTTGGCTTCTGCCGAGCGAGCCACAACGCAGCCGTCGTTGTTCGATAGCACCACGATCGGGCGCCCCTTGAGGTCTGGCCTAAACAGGCGCTCGCAGGACGCATAGAAGTTGTTCACATCGACGAGGGCAATGGCGTTGGGCATGGTTTACCCCAGTTTGGTCTTGTGGAGCACATAGGTTACGACGCCAAAAATTTCTAGTTCCTGCCCGTCCAATAGATGGATGGGCTGGAAATCCGGATTGGCGGGTAGCAGGGCAGGGAACGGGCGTTCTTGCAGCTGTTTGACAGTGAATTCTCCATCAAGGCAGGCTAGAACGATAGCGCCGTGGCGGGCCTTGAGCGCTCTATCGACGATCAAAAGATCCCCGTCATTGATGCCCTTTTCCACCATGCTTTGGCCACTGGCCCTGACATAGTACGTTGCTGCGGGGTGCTCAATGCAGATCTGGTTCAGATCTATGGTTTGCTCTATATAGTCCTGTGCTGGGCTAGGAAAGCCGCAAACCACAGGGGACAGAAAAAGCGGCAGCTCTAGAGCGTCCGGGGTTGGATGTGGGATGGCGAACATGGTGGCTCACTGGTTACTGTTTTTATATACAGTATAGACGTATTGCATAACGTGTGCATCCGGTGTCAGTTGACATACCGGCCCAATTAGCTATGTTCGGTTCACATGTTATTTGGGTTCATAGGACGCGTGATGGAATCAACAGTTTTTAAGTGTGGTCGTGGCCAGGGGGTTTACCTACCCGAGGCCGTGGCCCTGCCAGATGAGGTCACGCATGTTGAGAGGCGTTGTTGATCAAATCCGTCGCTGGATGGCCGTTCCCCAACCCGTTGATACCACTCAATTCACTGGCTGGCGAACAGGCATACCAAGCCCTATCAGCTTGTTCATCACCTTCACGCCAGCCAGGATTTCGCCCACCTGGGCGTTGTAGTTCCGCAGGCTCAGCGTTGGCCCGATGAGTTGCTTGAACCGGTACATGGCGGTCTCGGCTATCGAGCGCTGGTGATAGCCGGAGTCTTTCTTCCATTGCTTCAGTTCACCGGCCTTGAGCGCCGTCACCGCCTCGTTGCGGGGATGGTCTTCCTCCCACGGTGCCGCATTTTTTCTCGGCGGTATGGTGGCTTTCGCCCCCTTCTTCTTCAGTAGCGCATGACAGGCCTTGGTGTCATACGCACCATCGGCGCTGACCTGTTTTATCTTGCGTCGTAAGGGGTTGAGCAACGTCGGTAACACCTCGTTATCCGCCACCGTCTCCAGGCTGACTTCGGCAGCGATGACCGCATGGGTTGTGGCATCCACCGCCAAGTGGAGCTTGCGCCACACTCGTCGCTTCTCCTTGCCGTGTTTGCGAATTTTCCATTCGCCTTCGCCATAGACCTTGAGGCCGGTGGCATCAATGACCAAGTGAGCCACCGGGCCTTGGCTGGGGAGGCGGTACTTGATGTCGACGGTCTTGGCGCGCTTGCTGATACAGCTATAGTCCGGCGACTGCAAAGGCACCGCCATCAGTTGGAACAACGAGTTAATGAAGCCTTCTAGCGCCCGCAGCGGCAACTTGAACAAGCCTTTTAGCATCAGGGCCGTCTCAATGGCGGTGTCACTGTAGTGGAAACCTCTCCCTCGGCGGCCATGGTGGACCAGGCAATGCCACTGCTTAATGGCTTGTTCGTCCATCCAGATGGTCAACGAACCGCGTTGCACCAAGGCTTGGTTGTACTGCTGCCAGTTGCTGATCTTGTGCTTGGACTTGCCCATCTGATGCTCTCGGAGACTGCGCTACAGGATCAGATCACCGAGATGACAGATAGTTCCCCGATTTGAGCAACAAGGCCATGTTGAGATCGTCGTGGTTGGTCGTACTCGCATAATCACACCTGTAGGTGAGTCCTGGGATAGGTGGTTTGATGAGCCTTGTATGAGCACCGACTTCATGGCCGAACGTGAGCAGCCAACCGCTCAGGAGCGAGAGAAACTCTGAGGTCCAGCAGGGTAACTGAGTTGCGTAGCTGAGAGGGATTGTTTTTATATATATAGATAAAGCGCATCCCTCTCACCTGAAAAGTGAATAGCTATGGCCATCATTCTCGCGTAGCGAGGATTGTTCATAGATCTGTCGGTACTCGCCCCCCAGGCAGGATAGCTCAGTAGCCATTTTTTCTAGGTTGCACCACTGGTCGTGGTGCATGTGATCCAGTTATCTACCCGTGGTTTCCATTGGATCATTCGTTGAAGGTGTTTTGGTGGCACTAGGCTGTGTTCTCAAAATGCTGGTTTTCTGTCCACCAATAGCTCTCGTAAGTAACGAAGGCAGAAAGCCAGCTTGATAAAAGCAGCAAAACTTCCCGCCAGCTTTTCATATCTCGTTGAGAATCGGCGAAACTTCTTCAGCCATCCGAAGCACCGCTCGACCACATTTCGCCTGCGATAACGAGCTTTGTCTAAGGAAGGTGCGAACAAGTCCCTGATATGAGATCATGTTTGTCATCTGGAGCCATGGAACAGGGTTCATCATGAGTCATCAACTTACCTTCGCCGACAGTGAATTCAGCAGTAAGCGCCGTCAGACCAGAAAAGAGATTTTCTTGTCCCGCATGGAGCAGATTCTGCCATGGCAAAACATGGTGGAAGTCATCGAGCCGTTTTACCCCAAGGCTGGTAGTGGCCGGCGACCTTATCCGCTGGAAACCATGCTACGCATTCACTGCATGCAGCATTGGTACAACCTGAGCGATGGCGCGATGGAAGATGCTCTGTACGAAATCGCCTCCATCCGTCTGTTTGCCCGGTTATCCCTGGATAGCGCCTTGCCGGACCGCACCACCATCATGAATTTCCGCCACCTGCTGGAGCAGCATCAACTGGCCCGCCAATTGTTCAAGACCATCAATCGCTGGCTGGCCGAAGCAGGCGTCATGATGACTCAAGGCACCTTGGTCGATGCCACCATCATTGAGGCTCCCAGCTCGACCAAGAACAAAGAGCAGCAACGCGATCCGCAGATGCATCAGACCAAGAAAGACAATCAGTGGCACTTTGGCATGAAGGCCCACATTGGTGTCGATGCCAAGAGTGGCCTGACCCACAGCCTAGTCACCGCCGCGGCCAACGAGCATGACCTCAATCAGCTGGGTAATCTGCTGCATGGAGAGGAGCAATTTGTCTCAGCCGATGCCGGCTACCAAGGGGCGCCACAGCGCGAGGAGCTGGCCGAGGTGGATGTGGACTGGCTGATCGCCGAGCGCCCCGGCAAGATAAGAACCTTGAAACAGCATCCACGCAAGAACAAAACGGCCATCAACATCGAATACATGAAAGCCAGCATCCGGGCCAAGGTGGAGCACCCATTTCGCATCATCAAGCGACAGTTCGGCTTCGTGAAAGCCAGATACAAGGGGTTGCTGAAAAACGATAACCAACTGGCGATGTTATTCACGCTGGCCAACCTGTTTCGGGCGGACCAAATGATACGTCAGTGGGAGAGATCTCACTAAAAACTGGGGATAACGCCTTAAATGGCGAAGAAACGGTCTAAATAGGCTGCTTCAAGGCATTTACGGGAGAAAAAATCGGCTCAAACATGAAGAAATGAAATGACTGAGTCAGCCGAGAAGAATTTCCCCGCTTATTCGCACCTTCCCTAGGGAAGGTGCTAACAAGTCACTTGGCACAAAAACACACCATTCTAAATTATTGATATTAAATGGCTAAACTTTTTAGTTTTGGCACATAGGGTACTTATTCGCACCTTCCCTAGAAGTCGATACATCTGACGGTGTTTGTTCTCTATCAACTTTGCTATTACGGCTGAAGTCGTCTCTGGATTGGCCCAAGCAGCTTACGCTGTTGGCAGAAGAGTTAACCCAGAAATCACTGCACTGGCCAAGTCAGCGGTTAAAAATGCTCTGCGGCAAGGATGGCTATTCCGGCATTCCTCACCCGCAGACCAAATCCGTGGATAAGGGCAAGTTGCATGAGGAGTCGATAGAGCACTGGGCGGCAAGATTTCACAGTTGGATGACATCAATCTAACGTATTGAAGAGATTTAATACAAGACGAACTATGTCTGCGTTTGAGGCTTTATATCTTGTTGTTATAGTAAAGATGGTGCATGATTGTAATCAATTTGATGATAACAATAGCGCTATATGGATCACATCACTACATTCCCCTTTCATTTCATAGCTGCGGCACATGATTAGTTCACCCTCTAAACGGGTCGAGGATTTGAGCCTTGCCCAGCGCGAGCGGCTGGCCTACATCGACTTCCAGCTCTACTTCTTCGGTGATATTGGGCGCCCAGACCTGATTGAGCGCTTCGGTGTGGCGCCGGCAGGGGCAACGCGCGATCTGGCTCTTTACCGGGAAATCGCACCGCAGAACATTGAATTCGATGGTAGCAACAAGATCTACCGCATAGGCAAGGCGTTTGTTCCAATTTTCGAGCACGCGACGCAACGTGTTTTGTCGACGCTCGCGCTTGGGTTTGGAGATGGTGTGAACGTCAACTCGCGGCCGCTGCTGCCATGCGAGTCTCCTGTGGCTTTGAGCTGCCCACGGATGGATGTGCTGGCCTCAATCTGCCGGGCTATCCACGCCAAGCGGCCAGTAGCCATCCGCTACCACTCAATGAGCAGCGGTGAGACCGAGCGGATCATTGTGCCCTTTGCGCTGGTCGATACCGGCCTGCGCTGGCACGTCCGAGCTTTTGATCGCAAGAGTGGCGAGTTCCGCGACTTCGTTGTCACCCGCATTGAAACGCCTATCCTGCTTGATGAAGAACCTAAGGCTAACGAATGTTCGGACAACGACATTCAGTGGACTCGGATCGTGGAGTTGGACTTAGTGCCTCATCCGCGCTTTGAGCGTCCCGAGTTCATCAAGATGGACTACGGGATGACCAACGGGTCGATCAAGATGCGCGTGCGGGCTGCTGTTGCGGGCTACATGCTGCTGCACTGGAGCGTGGACTGCTCGCCTGACCATCGCCTCAAAGAAGAACAGTATCGCCTATGGCTTAGCGATCCGCTGGTGCTGTACGGAGTCGAGAGCGCCAAGCTGGCTCCAGGATACCAAGCCCTGAGCAGTTCCAAGGAATCATAGGAAAGAGGAAAACAATGGCCAAGACACTTGAAGCCCACGACAAACTGATCCGCGAGATATTCGAAGGCAGCTACCAGTTCGAGATTCCGGACTACCAGCGCCCCTATGCCTGGACAACCGAGCAGGCCACAGAGCTGTTCGATGATCTGCTCTCGGCGATGCTGGATGCGCGTGTCTCCGGTGCAACCAGCCAATACTTCCTCGGCAGTATCGTTCTGATCAAGAACGACCGAGAGCCCAAATCGTCGGTGGTCGATGGCCAGCAGCGCCTGTCGACGCTGACGATGCTGTTTGCAGTGCTGCGCGAGGCCATGCCGCACGCAGCCGACGACATCACCGATTTCCTCTACAAGAAGGGCAAGGTCAGTCTCGGCGAGAAAAATGAATACCGCCTGACCGCCCGCGAGGAGGATGCCGACTTCTTTCGCACCAACATTCAAGAGCCGGGCGGCATCGCACAGTTGGTCACTAGCACCGACAAGCTGGAAGACAGCCGACTTCGATACCGCGAAAACGCCACGCTGCTGCTTGCCAAGGCCAAGGCGCTGCTGCCCGCCGATCTGATCGCGCTGTGGCAGTTCCTGGCCAACGACTGCTCGCTGGTCGTTATCTCCACGCCCGATCTTGAAGCTGCCTACCGCATCTTTTCCGTGCTCAATAATCGGGGGCTTGACCTCGCGCCTATCGACATCATCAAGGCGCAGGTTCTGGGCCTGATCCGCACCACGGCAGGCGACATTAAGAGTCGGGTCTATGCCAAGGAGTGGAGTCGCATCGAAACCTCACTGGGCCGTGACGCCTTTGGTGATCTGTTCGGTCACATCCGTAGCATCTATGCGAAGAAGAAGCAGAAGTACATTTTGGTCAAGGAATTCCAAGAGCACGTCACCGAGTACAATACCCCTATCGCCCTGATCGACTCCGTCATCAAACCTTATGCAGAAGTATGGGACTTCGTGCGCGACGCTGACTTTGAGGCGACCGAGCACGCCGAGACGATCAACGAGCACCTGTTCTGGCTCAACCGCGTGGACTTCAAGGACTGGGAACCCCCGGCACTGGTGTATTTCAAGCGATTCCGGCAAAAACCAAAATTGCTCGCAGAATTCTTCGAATCACTAGAACGCCTTACCTATTTCATGTTGGTCACAAAGGTGGGTATCAACGAACGCATCGAAACCTACGCTGCGCTCATTAAAGACATCGAGTCCACAGCCTTCGACGGCGCTCTAGTCACCTTGGGCACTCTGGCACTTACAGACAAACAGAAGCGAGATTTCGTGGCTGCTCTCGACGGAGATATCTACCGCAACCTGCCCAAAGCCCGCATGGCACTGGTTTTACGTCTCGAATCTCTGGTTCGAGCCCCTGGAGTGCAGCTGCAAAACGCCGTGTCGCTGGAGCATGTGCTGCCGCAAAACCCGCCTGACGGTTCGGACTGGATCAAGTGGTTCCCGGATGAAGACGAGCGAGATTGCTGGACGCACCGTTTGGCCAATCTAGTTCCGCTGGATAGGAACAAGAACTCATCTGCCAGCAACTACGACTTTTCCAAGAAGAAGGATGCCTACTTCAGGGGTAAGGGCAAGGCGTCGCCCTTCGTGCTAACGCAGGAAGTCAGGTCAGAAAACGAGTGGACACCCAACCTTCTGGCTGAGCGTCAGAAACGCCTGATGGGCGAACTCAAAAATCATTGGAAACTCGCCGTCACCACAGACAATGCCAGCGCCTCAGCGGCGAATTAAGGTAAGTATCGATGCATAAGAAGCAACAACAAGACCAAAGCCAGATCAAGTGGATTTCCGATTTCATCTGGAACATTGCCGATGACCGCTTGCGCGACGTCTATGTACGCGGCAAGTACCGCGACGTGATCCTGCCCTTCACCGTACTGCGACGGCTTGATGCCGTGCTAGAGGCGACGAAGGATGCTGTGCTAGAGCGCAAGAAGCTCCTTGATGCCCATAAAGTGGTCGAGCAAGACGGCGCTCTGCGTATGGCAGCAGGCCAAGCCTTCTACAACGTATCGGAATTTACTCTGGCCAAGCTCAAGGCCAGTGCCGCAGGCCAGCGGCTGCGTGATGATTTTATTGCGTATCTGGATGGATTTTCGCCCAACGTCCAGGAAATCCTCGCCAAGTTCAGTTTCCACAACCAGATCCAGAAGTTGGTGGATTCCCACGTTCTGGGCTACTTGATTGAAGATTTCCTCGACCCGGAGGTCAATCTCTCGCCGTTGCCGGTGAAGGATGCAGATGGCCGTCTCAAGTTACCCGCACTGGACAACCACGGTATGGGGACTGTGTTCGAGGAGTTGATCCGCCGTTTCAACGAAGACAACAACGAAGAGGCAGGCGAGCACTTCACCCCGCGAGACGTGGTACAGCTCATGGCAAAATTGTTGTTCCTGCCCGTGGCCGATCGCATCGAGTCCAGTACCTATTCACTCTACGATGGCTCCTGCGGTACCGGCGGCATGCTCACCGTGGCCGAAGAGGCGCTACACGAGCTGGCTGAACAGCACGGCAAAGATGTATCCATCCACCTGTTCGGGCAAGAAATCAGCGACGAAACCTACGCTATCTGCAAGGCAGATCTGCTCTTGAAGGGCGAAGGTGAGGAGGCCGAGAACATCGTCGGTGGCGCTGATAAATCCACTCTGTCTGCCGACCAGTTCCGTTCGCGCGAATTTGATTTCATGATCTCCAACCCGCCCTACGGCAAGAGTTGGAAGACCGATCTGGAGCGCATGGGGGGCAAGAAGGAATTCAATGACCCGCGCTTCATTGTCAGCCACGGGGGCAATGCCGAATTCAAGCTCCTGACTCGCTCCAGTGACGGACAGCTCATGTTCCAGGTGAACAAGCTGCAAAAGATGAAACACCACACGCCGTTGGGCAGCCGCATCGCGTTGGTTCATAACGGCTCCGCATTGTTCACCGGCGATGCAGGCCAGGGCGAGAGTAACATCCGCCGTTGGGTACTGGAGAACGACTGGCTGGAGGCCATCATCGCCCTGCCGCTCAACATTTTCTACAACACCGGCATCGCCACCTACATCTGGGTGTTGGCCAACAAGAAAGCCGAAGCGCGTCGTGACAAAGTGCAGTTGATCGATGCAAGTGGCTGGTTCCAGCCGCTGCGCCGCAATCTCGGCAAGAAGAATTGTGAACTCTCGGATGGAGACATCCAGCGAATCATCGACATCTACCTCGGCGAGGCGCAAGAAACCGCCGAGTCGAAATGGTTCGACACTCAGGACTTCGGCTACTGGAAGATCACTGTCGAGCGCCCGCTGCGCCTGAAAAGCCAGCTCTCCGACGAGCGAATCGAACTCCTGCGTTTTGCCACCGGCGACGAGGCGATACGCGCCGAGATCTACGCCACCCACGGCGAGGCGCTCTATACCGATTTCGCCAAGCTCAAGCCGACCATCGAGGCATGGCTGAAAGGCGAGGACGAGAACGAAGAGGACGAGAACGAAGACAGCGGCGATGACAGCGAGGCTCCCGCCGCGCGTAAGGCCGTGCCCGCCAAGCGCCGCAAGAAGCTGCTCGACGCATCGACGTGGCTGCGCGACAAGGCGCTGATGGTGGTGGCGCAACGGGTGCAAAAAGCTCTAGGTAGCGCCGTGTTCGATGACCACAATGAATTCCGTACCCGCTTCGATACTGCCCTGAAAGCTCAGGGTGACAAGCTCAGCGCACCCGAGAAGAAGGCCATCTACAAAGCTGTGAGCTGGCGTGACGAAACGGCCCCGCCAGTCATTGCCAAACGCAGCAAACTCAAGGCAAGCGACTTCTTTGAGCCCGGCTTCGATGGCGCGTACCTGGAGACAGTGGGCAAGGATCGGTTCATGGTCGAGTACGAACCCGACAGTGAGCTGCGCGATACCGAGCAGGTACCGCTGAAGGAGTCGGGTGGTATCGATGCGTTTTTCGAGCGGGAAGTGCTGCCGCATGTACCGGACGCCTGGATCGCTACCGACAAGACCCAGATCGGTTATGAGATATCGTTTGCCCGCTACTTCTACAAGCCCACACCACTGCGCACGCTGGAAGATATTCGAGCTGACATCCTCGCGCTGGAGCAGCAGAGCGAAGGGTTGCTGCACAAGATCGTGGGGGGCGCGTAATGACAGTGGCGAGTGTGTACCCGAACTACCGACGGCCGAAAATGCGCTGGTTGCCTGCTGTGCCGGAACACTGGAACGAGCAACGTGCCAAGACATTCTTCCGCGAGGTGGATGAGCGCTCGAAGACCGGACAGGAGGAACTGCTGTCGGTGTCTCACCTCACCGGCGTTACCCCGCGCAGCCAAAAGAAGGTCACGATGTTCAAGGCTGCGAGCTACGTTGGCTCCAAGCTGTGCCGCCCTGGCGACATCGTCATCAACACGCTGTGGGCGTGGATGGCGGCGCTTGGTGCGAGCAAGCACGAGGGCATCGTCAGTCCCGCCTATGGTGTGTATCGCCCGCATCACGCCGATAGCTTCAACCCGGGGTATCTCGACTACCTGTTGCGCACCCGCGCCTACGTGGCTGAATACATCGGACGCTCGACCGGCATCCGATCCTCGCGCCTGCGTCTGTACCCAAACCAGTTCCTCGACATTGCGCTGATCCAGCCGCCGCGCACCGAGCAAGACCAAATCGTCGCCTACCTGCGCGCTCAGGATGCGCACATTGCCCGCTTCATCAAGACCAAGCGCGATCTGATCAAGCTGCTGACTGAACAGAAGCTGCGCATCATCGACCATGCCATCTCGCGCGGCCTTGATACTGCTGTCGCGCTGAAGGCATCCGGTATCGAATGGCTAGGCGAGGTGCCGGAGCACTGGGAAGTGCAAAGGCTGAAGAACGTGGCCAACGTGGTCTTGGGCAAGATGCTGACCACGGAAGCCAAGGCTGGCGATGGGGATTTCAAGCCCTACCTGCGCTCCACGAATGTGCAGTGGATTAAGCCCGATGTGCGCGACGTAAAGGAAATGTGGGTAGCCAAAGCTGAGATGGCGCAGCTCCGCGTCCGCAAGGGTGACTTGCTGGTCAGCGAAGGCGGAGAAGTTGGTCGGGCCTGCATGTGGAACGATGAACTGCCGGAGTGCTACATCCAGAACTCTGTGCATCGGGTTGCGGCCAAGCCGATGATGCTGCCGGAATTCCTGTTTCACCAGTTTTTCACCTATGGCAAGCGTGGCCGTTTCAATGCCATCGTGAACCGCGTCAGCATCGCGCACCTGACGCGCGAAAAGCTCGTGACGATTCCGTTCACCGTCCCTCCCATCGAAGAACAAAAAGCCATCTGCCGGTGGATCAGCGACGAATGCCAGCCGCTGGACGACGCCATCGCCCGCACCGAAGAAGAAATCAAGCTGATCCGCGAATACCGCGACCGCCTGATTGCCGATGTGGTCACAGGCCAAGTGGACGTGCGGGGCTGGCAGCCCGGCCCGGAGGACGTGGTGGACGACACGGCGCTGGCTGCGCTCGGCGATGACCCAGATGATGTGACCGAGGAGGAGGATGGCGATGTCGAAGAATAGCCACACATTAATCGGACAGACCAACGTTCTGTCGGCTGAGAGGTTCGACCCGTTTTGCCGAAAGGGGCGATGACGTGCACAACACACTGATAGCAATTCAGGCTCGCTTGAGGGAGCTTGTCTCACAAGTACAAGCTTCTGTTCCCAACGATGAACCCTTCGGAAATGCGCATGCCAACTGGGGTTTTCCCGGTCTGACTCGTGCGGAGTTGATCGAAGAAGCCGAGACTATCGTTGACCTGATTGAAGAACGGTGCGGCGATGATTTGGGTGAACATGAGGCGCGGCTACAAGACTATGTGCGTCGCCTTCAGCACCTACAGCAGCATACAGTCGTGCAACTGTGGGGCAATGCCGGACAAGCCGTGCCCGCTTACATGCTGACCCTCCAAGGGTTGCGCAAGGCACTCGGTCCGGTGTTGACCCGAGATGATCGTGCAGAAGCAGCGTCTAAGCTAAAAAGGCTGACTCAACAGCTGCGAGGCATGGAGGCTCGCCTGAATGGCCTTGATCCTCGCGCGGCAGAACTTAGCACGATGGTTGAGCGAGTCGAGCAGGCATACCACGCGGCCGATCAGTTGCCTACAGACCTGGAGACCTTGGCTGAGGCTCGGCAGAAGGTCACCGCTCTCATCAATGATGCCACGAGAGATCAAGGTGACGTGCTGCGGATCAGAGAGAGCGCTGGAGAACTCGACAAGCAGCTGAACAAGATTGCAGGGGATGCCAAGGCAGTTCTTGAGCGATGTGAGACTGCGTACTCGGCGGCCACCAGTGTCGGGCTGGCCGCAGCGTTTAGCGAGCGATCCAGCACCTTGTCGAAATCCATGTGGGTTTGGGTTGCAGGGTTGGTTGGGGCATTGGCAGCTGGGAGTTACTTTGGCTCTGCCCAACTGCACTCCTTGGCAGAGTTGTTCAAGGTTCCCAATGTTGCTACCTCAGTAGTACTCCTCAACCTGCTACTTTCCGTGTTGTCGGTTGGTGCCCCGGTTTGGTTTGCCTGGCTTTCTACAAAACAGATCGGACAGCGGTTTCGGCTCGCCGAGGACTATGCCTTTAAAGCTTCGATCTCTAGAGCTTATGAGGGTTTCCGGCGGGAAGCGGCAAGGTTTGACAAAGACATGGAGGCAAAGCTCCTGACATCTGCGCTGACAAGACTTGATGAGCTTCCGCTTCGATTGGTAGAAACTGACTGCCACGGTAGCCCATGGCATGAGCTGGCATCATCGAATGTAGTGAAGCAGGCAATGCAGGCGATACCAGGATTCTCTGAGCAGATAAAAGACTTGGCCAGCAAAGCACTGGTAACTGTTACATCACCCAAGGTGCCAGTCGCGTCAATATCAAGTGCTGAGGATGCTCAGTCATCCGAAAAAAACAAGGTAGGTGACGCATGAAGCATGCTGACACCAGTGAACGCTGGTTCGAAGCGCGTGTGGTACGTGGCCTGACCGGTGTGCCGCAGCCCGAGTATCACCATGATCTGGCCCCCATGGACTTCGCCGCCACCCACAACGGCTATGTGCAGGGCAAGCCCACCGACTATAACCGCGACGTGGCGCTGGATGTGGCGCAGTTGCTGAGCTTCTTGCAGGTTTCCCAGCCCAAGGTGGTGGGCACTCTGGAATTGGCTGCGGACGGCATCAAGCGCACTCAGTTCCTGCACCGGTTGCAAGGTGAGATCACCAAGCGCGGTGTGGTGGATGTGCTTCGCAAGGGGGTTAGCCACGGCCCCGTACACGTCGATCTCTACAAGCTGCTACCCACGCCGGGCAACGCAGCAGCAGCAGACGCCTTCGGCAAGAACATCTTCAGCGTTACCCGACAGGTACGCTACAGCAACGAATCCGGCAACGAGTTAGACTTGGCCATCTTCATCAACGGTCTGCCGGTGCTGACTTTCGAGTTGAAGAACTCGCTGACCAAGCAGACCCTGGCCGACGCCATCGTCCAGTACCAGACCACGCGCAGCCCGCAGGAGCTGCTGTTCCAGTTGGGGCGTTGTGTGGCGCACATCGCAGTGGATGATGTGGAGGCTGCGTTCTGTACCGAGCTGAAGGGCAAGGCCTCGTGGTTCCTGCCATTTAACCAGGGCTGGAACAGCGGCGCTGGCAACCCACCCAATCCGGATGGTCTGAAGACTGATTACCTATGGAAGCAGGTGCTGACTCGCGAGTCGCTGGCCAACATCATCGAGAGCTACGCGCAGGTGGTAGAAGAAGAAGTGGACGCTGGCGGCAAGAAACGCAAGAAGCGCAAGCAGATCTTCCCACGCTTCCATCAGTTGCGCACGGTGCGAGCCCTTCTGCGCCGCGCCCATGCGGATGGGGTGGGTAATCGTTACCTAATCCAGCATTCGGCAGGAAGCGGCAAGAGCAACACCATTGCCTGGCTGGCGCACCAGTTGGTGGAGCTGCGCCGCAAGGACGATCCGCTGACGGTGCAGTTCGACTCCATCATCGTCATCACCGACCGGCGTGCGTTGGACACACAGATCGCCCGCACCATCAAGGGTTATGACCATGTGGCGGCGATCTTCGGCCACTCCGACAACGCGCAGGAGCTGCGCGAGTATCTGCGCCGGGGCAAGAAGATCATCGTCACCACGGTGCAGAAATTCCCGTTCATCCTCGATGAGCTGGGCGACCTCTCAGGCAAGAGCTTCGCGCTGTTGATCGACGAGGCGCATTCCAGCCAAGGTGGCAAGACCACGGCGCGGATGCACGAAGCCCTCGGCGGCAAGGTTGCTGCGGAGGAGTTCGAGGAGGACAGCACGCAGGATGCAGTCAACGCGGAAATCGAGAAGCGTATTGCCTCGCGCAAACTGTTGGCCAACGCCAGCTACTTCGCGTTCACTGCCACGCCCAAGAACAAGACGTTGGAGTTGTTCGGCGAGAAGACCCTCGTCGGTGACAAGGTGCAGTCCCGCTCGCCCGAAGAACTGACCTACACCACCAAGCAGGCGATCCAGGAGAAGTTCATCCTCGACGTGGTGGAGAACTACACCACCTACGACAGCTTCTATCAAGTGGCTAAGACAGTGGCGGACGATCCGGAGTTCGATAAGGTGAAGGCGCTGAAGAAGATCCGCCACTACGTCGAGTCGCACGACAAGGCCATCCGCCGCAAGGCCGAGATCATGGTCGATCACTTCATCGCACAGGTTGTGGGTAAGCAGAAAATTGGCGGCAAAGCGCGGGCCATGATCGTGTGCAACGGCATCGCGCGGGCCATTGACTACTGGCGCGAGGTGTCGGACTACCTCACGCAGATCAAGAGCCCGTACAAAGCTATCGTGGCATATTCGGGTGATTTCGAGATTGGTGGTCAGAAGAAGACCGAGGCCGATCTCAATGGGTTTCCAAGTAAGGACATTCCGGCCAATCTCAAGCAAGACCCGTATCGCTTCCTCATCGTTGCTAACAAGTTTGTCACCGGCTTCGATGAGCCCTTGCTGCACACTATGTATGTGGACAAGCCACTGGCGGGCGTTCTGGCGGTGCAGACCCTGTCACGTCTGAACCGGGCTCATCCGCAAAAGCACGACACTTTCGTGCTCGACTTTGCTGACAACGCCGAGGCGGTGAAGGCAGCGTTCCAGGACTATTATCGCGCTACCATCCAGACTGGAGAAACCGACGCCAACAAGCTGCACGACCTAAAGGCTGAACTCGACGGGCAGCAGGTGTATAGCTGGCAACAGGTGGAAGAATTGGTGACCTTGTACTTGAGTGGCGAAGACAGGGACAAACTCGACCCCATCCTCGATGTGTGCGTGGCCGAATACACCGACAAGCTCGGCGAGGACGATCAGGTCAAGTTTAAGGGTAAAGCCAAGGCCTTCGTGCGCAGCTACGGCTTTCTTGCTGCGATTCTGAGCTACGGCCACCCGACGTGGGAGAAGCTCTCGATCTTCCTGAATTTCCTCATCCCCAAGCTGCCAGCACCCAAAGAGGAAGATCTCTCCAGGGGGGTGCTGGAGACTATCGACATGGACAGCTACAGGGTGGAGGCCAAAGCGGCGCTGAAGATGGCAATGGCCGACGCCGACGCCACGGTCGAGCCAGTGCCGCCGGGCGGCGGTGGCGGCAAGGGCGAGGCAGACATCGACAAACTTTCCGCGATCATCAAGACCTTCAACGACCTGTTCGGCAACATCGAGTGGAAGGACGAGGACAAAATCCGCAAGGTCATCACCGAGGAAATCCCTGCGCGAGTAGCGCAGGACAAGGCTTACCAGAATGCGCAGGCGAACTCCGACAAGCAGAACGCCAAGTTGGAGCACGACAAGGCGCTCAACCGCGTGGTGCTTGAGCTGCTTTCCGACCACACCGAGTTGTTCAAGCAGTTCAGCGACAACTCCAACTTCAAGCGCTGGCTGACGGACACAGTGTTCGATGCGACCTACCAGCGGGGCGCGGTGCCGCCGAAAGCACCGCCGCAGACTGGGGCGTCGGCATGAGAAGGTGTTGGTGCGGGAGGGTGCGATGACCGGAATATCTACAGAGGATCAAGCCAAAATTTCTGCGCTTTGCCGAGAGGCTGAGCGACTGGAAGAAGACGCCCTTTATTCGAGCAAGGGGCATTTCAATGCCGAAGACACATGGGTTCAGCGCAACTACTGGCTTGGTGTGCCAGCTACCACTCTCGGTGCAATTGCAGGTGCCGCGCTGGTCAAAAGCCAACCTGAGTTGGCCAGTGCCTTCACCTTGCTGGCGTCGCTACTGACGGGGTTGATGACCTTTCTCAAGCCCAACGAGCGCGCTGCAATGCATCGGGCCGCTGCCGGACAGTTTTTGGCTCTTCGGAATGAAGCCCGATTTTTTCGTGAGGTCGAATTGCTTGAGACCGATCGGCTGGGAGAGCTCCTTGAGAGATTGAAGGCTCTTTCCTCTGCACGCAATGAGCTGAACCAAAAGAGCCCGAGTATACCAAGGCGAGCATTTGTCGCTGCGCGCAAAGGCATCGAGGAAGGCGAAGCCACCCACAAAGTGGATATGGAGAAATGACAGGATGTCGGTATTGAGTTTTCTGGCGGACGCAGCCAGCAGTGCTGTGCTCTCCGCAACCGAGCAGTCGTCCATCTCGACTTCGATTTCTACGCTGCAAACTCGGATTGGTCAGCATTTCGCTAGCGGTGTAATCAAGCAGCACTTCCGCTTCGGGTCATCGACGCGGGGGACGATTTTGCCGCGCTCTATGGACGAGCGTTCGGATATTGATTACATGATCGTGTTCAGCGAGAACAGTGCCACGCCACAGACCTATCTGAACCGGCTGAAGGCTTTTGTTGAAAAGTACTACAGCTCTTCGAACATCCGTCAGTCCAGCCCGACCATCGTCCTCGAACTGAACCACATCAAGTTCGACCTCGTGCCCGCCACAATGACGTGGCTTGGCGAGTTGCAGATCCCGGATGGCTCAGGTAGCTGGATGACGACCAACCCGAATGATTTCAACGCAACGCTTGAGGCGAAGAACAAAGAGAACAAGTCGCTGATCAAGCCGTCCATTCGGTTGTTCAAGTACTGGAATGCGACCGCAGGTTTTCCGTTTCGATCCTCCTTTGAAATGGAGAAATGGGTCTGTGGCCTAAATAGCTGTTCCGAATAGTAGATCACCGGAGGAAGGGAACTCAGTCCAGTTTGTGCGATCTGATTAGTCGCTAAACAAAACAAGCCACACCCAAAGGACTGAGTTGATGCCTATCCTACCACCTCTGCCACGACCACAACGGCGCCGCATTCACAAAATCATCCATGCCACCCGTGATAAAGGACATGCTCGTCGCTTGATGGCCATCTTGCTGTTACATGAAGGACGCACGATCACCGATGTTCATCACCTTACCGGCGCTGCGCGCTCGACCATCGGTCGTTGGCTTCGGTGGTATCGAGATGAAGGCATAGATGCGCTAGAAGCCTTACCGGCTGGCCGTGCCCCAGTCTTACCTATCGCCAAGATTGTCACCTTACTGGTGCTGCTCATGCAGTTTTCTCCGCAAGATTTTGGTTATCAGCGCAGCCGTTGGTGTACTGAACTATTGGCTATAAAAATCAATCGGTTAACAGGGCTCAATGTGGCAGCCTCCACGCTCCGCCGATGGTTACCTCGTATGGGCATTGTCTGGCGCAGGCCCGTGCCGACCTTGCGGATAAAAGACCCAGCCTATCAGGAAAAAATGGCGAATATCGACGCCGCGCTGGCCCGCTGTGATGCCGATAATCCGGTGTTTTATGAGGATGAAGTCGATATAGACCTCAATCCCAAATTAGGAGCCGACTGGATGTTCAGAGCGCAGCAAAAGCGGGTTGTCACACCGGGGCAGAATGCCAAGCATTATCTGGCAGGCGTTCTCCACGCAGGCAACGGAAGGGTACTTTACGTCAGCGGGATCAAGAAAAACTCATCGCTGTTTATTGCCATGCTGGAAAAGCTGCGCCACCACTACCGACGAGCCAAAACCATCACGTTGATCCTCGATAACTACATCATTCACAAAAGCAAACAGACCGAGCGATGGTTGAAGAAGAATCCCAAGTTCTGCCTGGTGTTCCAGCCAGTTTACAGCCCTTGGGTTAATCACATAGAACGGCTATGGCACAAGTTACATGAAACCATCACGCGCAATCATCAATGCAGAGGGATGGCAAACCTGCTGGCCCGAGTGAAACACTTCATGGATACCGTGTCTCCTTTCCCGGGGAATGGCTATGGCACAGCGAAGGTGTAGCACTATTGGGATCAGTTATTTAGGCTTTTGGTTGCAGGCAAACCAGAAGGACTATTTCTTCACGGTCATCGACAATCTGAATACGAGCTTCTCATACCCTAAGTGGGTGAACGACGAAATCACTCGCGCAAAAACCATCGTGACCAATGTTCGTCAGTATGAAAAGGATGAGATGCCGGTGACGGCAGAGAACGAAATCCAAAAGCTGTTCCGGCTTTGAGGAGGAATACATGCCTTTTATACTGAAGTCGCAACCAACCCAACAGGTATGATACTTTGTTACTCTTTGCTTCTGATGTATCGGCATCAAACCTTTAAGTTGGTATGACACTTTATTTTCATGTGTTGGTTTTTTCATGCAGTAAAATGCGGATTACGGTGTGATTTGGTGTGATACTTTATTACTCGCATACATGTGGCCGCCGACAAAGCCCGGGGTGGCCAGTTGTACCGCCATCTGCGCCAGGGTGTCAACGCCGACCGAAAACTGATCCACTCTGGCTAATTTCGCCGATTGAAAAGTGATCCACCCGGACATGGGGTTAATTGGTTTTGGGTGTGGCCCCCGCTTTGCGTTTCTCTTTCAAACGATAGCTTTCACCGCTGATCTGAACGATGTGTGCATGATGTAACAGTCTATCGAGCATAGCTGCCGTCAGTGTCTGATCATCGGCAAAGGTGCTGGCCCACTGGCTAAAGGGCAGATTGCTCGTCAAGATCAGGCTCCCTTTCTCATAACGTTTGGCGATCACATTGAAAAACAGGTTTGCTTCCTCACGCCCAAACGGCAAGTAGCCTATCTCATCGATCACCAGTAAACGCGGCCCCATCACGACACGGCTGAAGTAGGCATTAAGCCGCTCCTGTCGTTGAGCTGCTTGCAGCTGCAACATCAGGTCTGCTGCGCTGATAAATCTGGTCTTGATGCCAGCCATCAGAGCCCGATAGGCCAGTGCGATGGCAAGATGCGTCTTGCCCACTCCGCTTGGGCCCAGCAGCACTATGTTTTCGCTACGCTCTATAAAAGCCAGGCTGGCCTGCATATTCCGGTCGAAAATGAACACCTATTCCGGTTTAAAATGAACGCTGATTCCGGCTTGCGTGTACACCATTTCCGGACACCTCAGAGCACGAACTCTGATGTCAGATGAACCGTCATGCTCCAATGACCTGGATCTGCATATTCCCACGCATGGCGATCGCTCAATAACATTCATGCCGATCACGTAATAACATCCATGCCGATCACTCAATAACATCCCAAGCCGATCACTTTTTACCCTCGATGGGAAACCATGATCGGCATCCATGTTATTGGTGACTTTTTCTTCCCGCTTCGTTAAACCCGCACTTTCCCATCTGCTCCAACAGAGGAACGTGCATGTCTGCGAGGCCTATCACTGTGAGAAAACTCAAAGAAATTCTTCGCCTTAAATTTCAGGCTCAACTGGCTCATCGGCAGATCGCCCTCAGCCTGCATATCTCTCCTAGCACCGTATCCTATTACCTCAACCGGGCGGCTCAACTGGGTATCATGACCTGGCCCCTGTCTGAGTCCTGGGATGATGTCTCCCTGGAGCGCGCATTTCTCAAGACCTGCTCTGTTCATAAAACTCAGCACAAACCCACTCCCAACTGGGCCTTGTTGCATCAGGAACTCAAAAAACCAGGTCAAAAAGGCGTGACCCTCGAGCTGCTATGGCAGGAGTACGCCGAGCGCCATCCAGGCTCCCACTACAGCTACAACCACTTCTGTCGGCTCTATAAAGAGTGGGCGGCGCTGCTGCAACCCTCGATGCGGCAGACCCATATTGCGGGCGAAAAACTCTTTGTCGACTACTGCGGCCAGACCATGCCCATTGTCGATCCGCATACCGGCGAGATCCTTTACCGGGCCCAGATCTTTGTCGCCGTGCTGGGGGCCTCCAACTACACCTTTGCCGAGGCCACCCGCTCCCAGCAGCTCGATGACTGGGTGATGAGCCACAAGCGCGCTTTCGAGTTCTTTGGCGGTGTGCCGCAATTGGTGGTACCTGATTGCCTCAAGAGTGCCGTCAGCGTGGCGCGCAATACCGATCCGGATCTCAACCCTACCTACCAGATGCTGGCGGCCCATTTCGGTACGGCGATCATGCCCGCGCGGCCCCGCAAGCCGAAGGATAAGTCCAAGGCGGAGGTGGGCGTGCAGATCGTCACCCGCTGGATCCTGGCGGTGCTGCGTCATGAAACCTTCCATAGCCTGGCCCAGCTCAATCAGCGAATGGGTGAACTGCTGACCCGGCTCAACCAGAAATCCTTCCAGAAGCTGCCTGGCTGCCGTGCCTCACTGTTTGCCGAGCTCGATGCACCGGCGCTCAAGCCGTTGCCGGATTATCCCTATCACTACACCAAAGTAGTGCCGGTGCACTGGTTGGTAAGGACTACCACGTCGATCTGGAAAAGCACTATTACTCAGTGCCCTATGCCTTGCAGGGCAAGCGGCTGGAGGCGCATCTGGCCGAGCATACCGTCACGCTGTACCACGCGGGCAAGATCGTGGCCGAACACCAGCGGAGTCATCACAAAGGCCAGCACAGCAGCCTGCGTGAACACATGCCCGCGCATCATCAGGCACTGCTGGAGTGGTCGCCGGAGCGACTGCTTGGCTGGGCGGCGTCCATCGGCCCCTACACCACGCATTGGGTGGATGGCTTTATCCGGCAGGCAGAGCATTCGACGCAAGCGGTGCGCCCTTGCCTGGCCTTGCTGGGGCAGAGCAAAACCTATGGCAAGGAGCGGCTGGAAGCGGCCTGCCTCCGGGGGCACCTGACCGGCGCCAACCGGCTGCACAACATCCGCAGCATGCTCAAGCATGGCCTGGAGGAGCAACAACTCATTGCCAACGAGCGACAGGATCCGCTGCAAGACATCCGTCATGACAATGTCCATGGCGAGCACTACTTCCACTAACCCCACGGATCAGGAGAAGCCGATGCAATTACACCTCGATGAACAACTAAGCCGCCTGCACTTGAGCGGCATGAAACAGGCTCTGAACCAGCAGCAGGCCCAGAGCATGCTGTACCTGGATATGGGTTTTGAAGAGCGGCTGCAACTATTATTGAGCCATGAGCTGGTGCAGCGGGAGCAGAGGAAAACCAACCGCCTGGAGAAGCAAGCCCGGTTCCGGCTAGCCGGACAGGTGGAGCAGCTCGACTATCGGGCGGGTCGAGGCGTGAGCAAAGCGCAGATCCGCCAACTGCTGGAAGGACACTGGCTGAGTCATCAACAAAACCTGCTGCTAACGGGCGCGGCAGGCTGTGGCAAGAGTTACCTGGCGTGTGCCCTGGGCCGTTACTTTATCCGGCAAGGAGTGGGCGTGCGGTATTACCGGCTGAAAACCCTACTTGAAGAGATGCGACTGGCCCAAGCGGATGGCAGCTATCCGAAACTGCTGGAGCGGGTAAGCAACATAGGGGTACTGATCCTGGATGACTGGGGCATGGAGATGCTGGACGCGAGCGAACGCAGCAACCTGCTGGAGATCATCGATACCCGCTACGGCAACGTCTCAACGATAGTGGCGAGCCAATTGCCGGTGGAGAAGTGGTACGGGATGATCGGAGAGGCAACCTTCGCCGAGGCGATCTTGGACCGACTGATCCACAGAGCGGTGCGCGTGACCTTAACGGGAGAATCGATGAGAAAACAGGGCGCCAACTTGACCGATGCCGATCAGGCGGAGTAAAAGGAAGACGCTATAAACGCGGGCAGAAAAAAAGTGATCGGCATGATGTTATTGGCTGATCGACATGATGTTATTAGCCAGGATCCACAACTGCCGCGCTGCGCTTGGCTGCTGGCTTGTTCGGTGAGTCGAAAAGATGCCTCCCCTCAAAGCTCAGCTTCTGCTCGCAGAATCCCTGGCCGCATACTTTCCGGAAATGGTGTTCACAGATTCCGGAATCACTGTTCAAATTCACCGGAATACGCATGGCCAACTCCTGCAACTGGCTGCGAGGTGCGCCACTGGCAAAGCCGAAGTCGTACTGCTCCAGCGTTTTGACCACGGGTAACGTGGCCAATTTGAGCAAGGTCTGGCGGGTGCGCTCGGTCCTCAAGGTCTGCTCTGCGTGCAGCAACCACTCCAGATAATCGGCGAAGCTCGCCTCCTCGTTGGCCGCCTTCTGAGCTAGTGTTGACCACTGGGCAGCAATCCCTTCCAAGCGCAGCGCCTGACTCAGGGCCATCAGGCGTTCATGCTGCAAGTTCATACGTTCACCTCCACCAGCAGGTCTTGGTATACCGATAGCGGATGCTGCAAGCTCTCCAGCGGCATGGGGCGCGCGGTGGCCGTGGTGCCGGGACTAACGGGTAGCGCCTGTGGCAGGGGTAGAAAATGAGGCAGCTCTTGTTGCAATCGGATAGCCGGGACTTCACCGGTAGTGCCATGGCTACGCTGGTTGGTGCGATGTCTTGCAACCAGGGGCCGATATGGGCATTGGCGGTTGACACATCTAGCGCCAGTCCTGCCTGCTTGAGGGTGGCTGCTAGTGGGGTGACAAAACTGCGTTTGAGGTAGCCGTTGAAGCGCTCGACCTTGCCTTTGGTCTGGGCCCGGTAGGGACGGCAGACGCGGGGGCGAAAACCGAACTCTTCGGCCAAGGCGAGCAGGGCCGGGTGCCAACGATGGTCACCTTCACCGTAGGCATCCCGTTCGCGGATGATGGTGCTGGCATTATCAAATAGCACCTCCTGCGGGACCCCACCGAAGAAATGACAAGCCTCACGCAGTCCGGTCAACCAGGCATCATTACGTTCGTGATCGAAGAAACGGACATAGCTGGCGCGGCTAAATCCCAGGGTAGCAACAAAGGCCTTTAGAGGCCGATTGCCGCGGCGGATAATGGTGAAATCGACCTGCATCTGTTTACCGGGGGCCGTTTCAAAACGGACGATGGTGCCAGAGGCGTCATGGCGCAGAGGCGATAACCAGGCCTTGAGCTGGGAGAGCCCGCCAGTGTAACCATGCTCTCGCAGTTCCCTGAGCAGAACCGTCGCCGGGATCCAGTGTGGCTTCGCTGCCTGGATACGCGCTTGCAGATAGGGTTTAAAAGGATCGAGCTTGGTTGGTCGGGCTGCTCGGTTGGGATAGATTGGCAGGCCCGGGTTGCGCAGATACTTGCGAACCGTGTTACGGGACACCCGCAATTGCTGGGCGATAGCCCGGATGCTCATGCCCTGACGGGCCAACACTCTGATTTCCACTGTTAACTCCTGGGTCAACATGGGCGTGGCTCAAAAGCCACGATCTTGGCCCAGGTGGGTCAACTTTACTCCGGCGTGAGTGGGTCATTTTTACATCGGCGGTGACACCAGGGCCACAAGCGCTACCGCAAGGGGGCGAGCAGCCTGCGTTCTCCCATCAAGGAAGCCCGCTCTATTGATGAACGGCCGGCTATCGTCGATAGCCGGGAGCGGCTCGGTGATTGGGAGGCGGACACGGTGCTGGGCAAGCAAGGCACAGGTGCACTGGTCACCCTGGTGGAGCGCAAGAGCCGGCTCTATCTGGTCAAGCGGGTCGCGAGCAAACAGGCTGGGGTGGTGCGGGATGCGATAATCGAGATGTTAACGCCCTACATCGAGCAGGTGCATACCATCACCTTTGACAACGGCGGCGAGTTTGCCGAACACAAGGCGATAGAGGAAGCGCTGGGTGCCGAGACTTACTTTGCGCACCCTTACTCTTCGTGGGAGCGCGGTCTGAACGAGAACAGCAATGGGCTGTTGAGGCAGTTTATCCCAAAGGGAACAGACCTGAGAGAGGTCACGGACGAGGATGTCAGGAGAGCGGAGCAGTGACTCAAGCCGATTTGGACGTGCTAGAAGGGTTGTTGCTCGATGCCAGTGGCATGAGTGATGTGGCGACATACCGTGAGCAGATCTTGCAAGACAAGCCATTAGGCACCTTTATTCGAGAATTGGTGGGCCTTGACCTGAACGCAGCCAAAGAGGCTTTTCGCGCCTTTCTTGATGAGGGCGCTTACAACGCCGAACAAATCAACTTTGTTGATCAAGTGATTGATTACCTTGTGCACAACGGCGTGCTAGGGAAGGTGCGAATAAGTCATATGGCACGAGAGCATTTACTGGTAACTCATTGATATTAAATGACTAAAATTTTCATTTTTTGTTCGTGGGATACTTGTTCGCACTTTCCCTAGACATGGCGCAAATCTTCGAGCCACCGTTTACCGACAACCACGGCGAAAGCGCCTACGGCTTTTTTGATGAAGGCAAAGTGGTCGAGTTATTTGGGGTGATTCGTAAGGTGAATGCCAATGCGGTGGTTGAAATGAGTCAATCTGCATAAGGAGTTAGAATTACCTTTCTTGGGAAGGTACGACCCACTCTAGGGAAGGTGCTAACAAGTCACTTGGCACAAAAACACACCATTCTAAATTATTGATATTAAATGGCTAAACTTTTTAGTTTTGGCACATAGGGTACTTATTCGCACCTTCCCTAGCGTACCTTCTCACCCTTAAGTTTAAAAATGGCCACCTTCTCGCAGAGCGAGGAATGCTCCGACATATTGCCTACCTATGACTCAATCGCGAATCGAGCTATAATTTTTGAGTTTTGCACCACTGTGGTGCATCCACACCAGTTACAATAAATCGCCTCAAAGATCGTTCTTGTCACTAGCTACTCATACTACATCGCTGTGTAGTGGCCCTTTGTATCACATCGGTTATTCAGATAGAGCTCTTGCCACCCCTCAAAATTATTAGAGTTTATAGATAGTTTTGCCATTTTAGGGCTCAATTATAATGTTTAACTAATAATTCAAGAAGAAAGTCAAGATATTTTTCTTTACCCTATTGCAAACGCTTTGGAATAAGCATATCGTTCTTTTCGTACATACCAGTCAGTGTATGTAGATACATAATTTATATTTATGAATTTTTCCAAGAGATTAAAAAATCTCTAAGGGGCATACCTACGCAAAATTTTGGGTGTGAATGCTAGAGAAGTATTTAAATATTTAATAACTATAATAAAAGTGTAGCGTTGAAAAACGCCACCATATTATTATAAAAACTAAATGAGGTGGATATGATTGTGTTGAGTTGTGGCGTTAACTGCCAGTTGAAATTTGGGGTTGATGAATCTAACGCGCTGAGGGATAAAATCGTAGAAATTATTGGCGATGGTGAGTCTAGGAATTCAGTAAGATTAATCAGTGACAATAAATCGGGGTTTGATGCAGTGAAAATTGCATTCGATTATAAGATCACAGTCGTGCTGGATGGGCATGAGTTTAAGCCAGGTTCGAACAGGTTCAATCTAGGGGTGACGCTACTCCCATTTGCTAAAAATGAGGTGGAGGAGAAAGAAGCAATTGATTTAGTGGTGACCAGCTCTCATCATTTGTGCCCAGAGAGAATGTCCGAGGTGTCTCTAATTGATGAAGTTAGGTCTCGAACTTGTAATCAATTCCATAATAGAATCGCTGAGGCTATAAAAAACCACCTAAATGCTAAAAAAAATGCAGTATCTTTAGCGCACAATTTCTATACTAAGAATGATAATATTACTGAAACTAATATCGATCTTTGTCACGAAAGATTGTGTCTAGATCGTTTCCCTGGGATTCACATAGTTGTCACTCCGCCAGGGACTGGTAAAACAACTAATTGCCTAATACCCACATTTGACGAGGCTGGGAATAATGGTATGCATCCTATTTTTTTAAATCCATCTCGAGCTTTCAATAATTCTCTGTATCACAATCTGGATAATCGAAACTATCAGACAGATACTCCCAAAAATAAAACCGGTGTCTATGGTGTTAGTCTGAGCATTTTATATAGTAAAAAATATAAGCATATCCGGGATAAGTGCCAAGTTTTGATTATAGATGAGTTTGAGGATGTTTTTAATTTAATGCACTCAGAATTGGGCATGAGAGTCTCAGTTGATGAATACATTGAAAGGATGGATAATTTCAAAAAAATTATTGCTGATGCCAGCACTGTTGTTATTGCCGATGCGTTTTTAAGTCAGGACTCATTTGATTTTATTTCAAATTTAGCTACGCTCAGTAATAAAAAAGTGTTCGTATATAGATCATCCAAACCTAGGAATATGCCAGAAATCTTTTTAACAACTAAACCAGATATTATAAACAAGATCAATGAGCGTGCATCAAGTGGCAAAAAATGTATTGTATTTAGCGACGAGGCACACAATGCAAAAAAATCAAATGTTAACGTATTGGTAAATGCAATAAATACACCAAAAAAAATATTAATCGATGCTGACACTGCTCGTAAATTCCCTAATGGTGCTATAAACAAAAATGTTAGCAGTAAACTGGTGTCAATTTTTACACCGGTTGTGAAAAATGGATTTAGTTTCACAGATAAGGATCTAACATTTACTGCAATTTTTTCAAATGGGCTCGTTCAGCCTAATGATATTATGCAGTTTGTCCACCGAGCGAGGAATGCTAATAATGCATTTTTAGCACTCCTTGGTGGCAAAAATAGGGTATATAAAAATAGCGATCATATCATTACAGAGTTGGTGATGTCAGCGTTGGGGTGTGATTATTCTATTGAACGTTTGCATGAGTATTGCCACAACCCCACATTAATGCATATGGTTAACCGATTGTTTATTCAACATAAATTGTGTTTGGATTATAATTTCACCCTACTAACAATGCTGGAACAACAGGGGTATAAAATTAGCTATCTTTTACCTGAGATGACGATGAGTGATAAAAAAATGCTTGAGTTAGCGGAGTTGAAAACAGAGGAGGAGCGAATTTGCGGGTTATTAAATAGAAGTGAGTTTTATGCTAAAGAGGCTCTTGATATTGAGCACTTTTATAGTGAGGTATTGAGTGAGGAATTGATTAGGTTTGATGATAGAGGAAATACACGCAGAATAATTACAAATAACATTCCATTATATAAGTGTACTGACGATTATAATAGTCAAGAATCAGTAACATTTGCAATGATAAGATCGCTAGCCAATAATTTAAAACTCAGTGACAATTATTGCTACAGTAGTGATGAGGCTGGTAAATTCCTAGCGTGGATTGAGAATGGAAAATTTGAGTTTGGGCATGAACTCATTGCAGTAAAAAAATTCTTTAATAATGACTATTTTATCATTCCATCTAACAGGAAAATTCCAATTAAGTTTTTAGAGTCATTTCTTAAAAATAATTTTGGCTATGAAACTTATATGAGTCAGGAACAAAATTACTATCGTGATGGACCAGGGGCGGGTCGTTCAAAAAGAACTGTAAAAAAAGCGCGTCTGTCAAATGATATTAGAGAGTGGGTTGCTAAAATTATGAGCCGTTACTAAAATAGATCGCTATTGGTATTGCTGTTACTATCAAAAACACCGGTCTTGAACCGGTGTTTTGTACGCTTATCCAGTCTATTTGTTAGGGAAGGTGCTAACAAGTCACTTGGCACAAAAACACACCATTCTAAATTATTGATATTAAATGGCTAAACTTTTTAGTTTTGGCTCATAGGGTACTTATTCGCACCTTCCCTAGCTCGAAGGAATTAAAAATCTGGATTATCTTCGCTGCGAAGCAGCGGAATGTTGAAATTCTTAAATTTTTTAATTGTTCTCAATAATAGTAAATGGACAGTTTTTCGATTTTTTCAAGTGGGGTAAATGAAAAAATCTCAAAAAAAGATGAGGTTGGTTACTTTTGAACCGTTCTTGCGGGGGTTAGCCTATCAGATACCTTGATCTAAATAGCTGTTCCGAATAGTAGATCACAGGAGGAAGGGAACCGTCCAGTTTGTGCGATCTCATTAGTCGCCAAACAAAACAAGCCACACCAAAAGGACTGAGTTGATGCCTATCCTACCACCCCTGCCACGACCACACAACGGCGCCGCATTCACAAAATCATCCATGCCACCCGTGATAAAGGACATGCTCGTCGCTTGATGGCCATCTTGCTGTTACATGAAGGACGCACGATCACCGATGTTCATCACCTTACCGGCGCTGCGCGCTCGACCATCGGTCGTTGGCTTCGGTGGTATCGAGATGAAGGCATAGATGCGCTAGAAGCCTTACCGGCTGGCCGTGCCCCAGTCTTACCTATCGCCAAGATTGTCACCTTACTGGTGCTGCTCATGCAGTTTTCTCCGCAAGATTTTGGTTATCAGCGCAGCCGTTGGTGTACTGAACTATTGGCTATAAAAATCAATCGATTAACAGGGCTCAATGTGGCAGCCTCCACGCTCCGCCGATGGTTACCTCGTATGGGCATTGTCTGGCGCAGGCCCGTGCCGACCTTGCGGATAAAAGACCCAGCCTATCAGGAAAAAATGGCGAATATCGACGCCGCGCTGGCCCGCTGTGATGCCGATAATCCGGTGTTTTATGAGGATTGCATATTCCGGCCGATCATGAACACCAATTCCGATTCAACGTGAACACCATTTCCGGACCAATGTGAACGCTCATTCCGGTTCAACCTGAACACTTCGCCCCTCCTTTCCGGAAACAGTGTTCAACATCCCGGAATCACTGTTCACATTCACCGGAATCATCCTTAACGCATTGATTTAAAAACCTTTGATACGCTCTCCCTTTTGCCAGGGAAGAGCCTATGTCTGCCAAGAGGATTGCAATGCGTAAAATTCGTGAAGTACTGCGACTGCGGCTGGAAGCTGACCTCTCTGTTCGCCAAATCAGTATCTGTACCAAGGTCAGTGTCGGCTCCATCCAGAAACTCCTCAAAAGTGCCCAGGCGCTCGGCCTTACCTGGCCCTTACCTACCGAGCTTGATGATGGCCGACTGGCTGCCCTGTTCTATCCGCAGGCCGATACCACCATCTCGGCCCGCCATGTTGTGCCGGATTGGCCCTCTGTCCATCAGGAGCTCAAGCGCAAGGGGGTCTCCAAACAGCTGCTCTGGGAGGAGTACACCCAGCGCTATCCCAATAGCTGTTACAGCTACTCCCAGTTCTGTGACCGTTACAAGTCCTGGTGTCAGTTGCAAAAGCGCTCCATGCGCCAGATCCACAAGGCGGGGGAAAAGCTCTTTATCGACTACTGCGGGCCCACGGTGCCCATCGTGTCGCCGACCACGGGTGAGGTCCGTCAGGCACAAGTCTTTGTCGCCGTGCTCGGTGCGTCCAACTACACCTTTGCCGAGGCCACCTGGTCACAGTCACTGCCGGACTGGCTGCAAAGCCATGTCCGTGCCTTTGAGTTTTTCGGCGGGACACCGGCACTGCTGATCCCCGACAACCTCAAGAGCGGTGTCAGCAAGGCTTGCCGATACGATCCCGAGCTCAACCCCAGCTACCAGCAGTTGGCCGAGCACTATCAGGTGGCGGTGATGCCAGCTCGTCCTTACAAGCCCAAGGACAAGGCCAAGGCGGAGGTGGGTGTGCAGATCGTCGAGCGCTGGATCCTGGCCCGTCTACGCCATCAGACCTTCTTCTCGCTTGCCGAACTCAACCAGTGCATCCGTGCCTTGCTGAACGAACTCAACGAGCGTCCGTTCAAGCAACTGCCCGGTAACCGACGTGACGCATTTGAGCAGTTGGACCGCCCGGCACTGGGACCACTGCCGGTGCATCCCTATCGCTATGTCGCCATCAAAACGGTCAAGGTCAACATCGACTATCACGTCAGTTATGAGCAGCACCATTACTCGGTGCCACACCAGTATGTGGGTCAGCAACTGGAGCTCCATGCGGGCGATACCCTGCTTCAGGTCTATCACCAGCAACAGCTGGTCGCGAGCCATCCACGTAAAACCATCCCGGGGATGAGCACGCTCCCTGAGCACATGCCGGAACGTCACAGCAAGCAGCAACGCTGGACCCCAGGGCGTCTTAAACAGTGGGCTGCTGACATCGGACCGAGCACCTTGTGCTGGGTTAGCGAACGGTTGGAAGAGAAAGCCCATGCCGAGCAGGCATACCGACTCTGCCTGGGGCTGCTGAGTCTTAGCCGGGAGTATCCGCCATCACGGGTTGAAGCCTGTTGCCAGTTGGCCAACCGGGAAGGTCTGGTGCGACTCAAACAGCTCAAGTCGGTGCTGACCAGTGGCCGCGACCAACTGCCCGCAAGCCCGCTGAGCTACCCAGAGTTACCGCAAGAGCACGAGAACATCCGTGGCCCCCAGAGCTTCCACTAAAGAGGATACGTCCCATGACCCAACAAACGCTGACCCGCTTGAGACACCTGAAACTGACCGGCATGGCGGATGCCGTGCAACAACAACTGGAACAGGCAAGTACCTACGAAGGGCTGCCCTTCATCGAGCGGCTAAGCCTGCTGGTCGAACACGAACAACTGAGCCGGGAGCAGCGTAAACAAGCTCGGCTGGTCAAGCAGGCGAGGCTCAAACTCCAGGCCACGGTGCAAGAGGTGGACTACCAGTCTGCACGCAACCTGGAGCGGTCACAGGTGGCAAACCTGGCCCAAGGAGAGTGGCTGCGCCGGGGCCAGAACCTGCTCATTACCGGCCCCTGTGGCTGCGGAAAAACCTACCTAGCCTGTGCGCTGGGCTACCAAGCCTGTCAGCAGGGGCACAGCACTCGTTACTACCGGCTGCCGCGTCTGCTACTTGAGCTGAGCCAGGCCAAGGTAGATGGCAGTTACGCCAGACTGCTGGGTCAACTGGCAAGGATAGAGCTGCTGATCCTGGATGACTGGGGACTGGAAGCGGTGAATGCCGAGCAGCGCAACGCCCTGCTGGAGATCATGGATGATCGGTACGGGAAATACTCGACGGTCGTGGTCAGTCAGCTGCCAACGGAAGAGTGGTACGCGAGCTTGGGGGACAACACTCTGGCAGATGCGATCCTGGACCGGCTGATGCACAACGCTCACCGGCTGTCACTGAAGGGAGAATCGATGAGAAAGAGGAGAAGTGAGTTGACCCAATCTGAACACTCGAGTTAGAAACGGGGTGACGTGAGCGCGTTAAGGATCAGGGTGTTCACGTTGGCCGGAATGGCTGTTCAACTTCGCCGGAATACGCAGCATGAAACTATCACGCGCAATCATCAATGTAGAGGAATGGCCAGCCTGCTGGCTCGGGTGATTGGGTGACGTCCCATAACACTGGATTTGACCCCATAGGTCCAGACACTTTTTCCCGCTTAGGGTTGTGATACCCGACTGCGCAGAAATTCCCGTGGTGAACGGTATCCCAAGGCGCTGTGCGGGTGGTGCTCGTTATAATGCTCAAACGCGATAGCCAAATTGCCTACCGCTGTTCGGCTATCCGGTTTTGGCATCATCTCGATATAGTCTCGCTTCATCGTCTTCACGAAGCTTTCCGCTATACCGTTACTCTGTGGGCTTCTCACTGCTGTCGTTCTGGGCTCCAACCCGATTTCTCGTGCAAACGCGCGGGTCTCATGGGCTCGATACGCCGAGCCATTATCAGTCAGCCACTCCACCGGTGATGCCGGCAACGAATCCCCAAAGCGACGTTCGACAGACCTCAGCATGACATCTTGCACAGTGTCACTATCGTAACCCCCAGTACTGGCCGCCCAGTCCAACGCTTCCCTATCGCAGCAATCCATGGCGAACGTGACACGTAGTTTTTCACCGTTATCGCAGCGAAACTCGAAGCCATCTGAGCACCACCGTCGATTGCTCTCCTTGACGGCAACACGCCCCTTATGTGCCTGCTGGGCCAATGGTGCAGCTGGTTTTCTTTCCAGCAGCAAGCAATGCTCGCGCATGACGCGATATACCCGCTTAGCGTTTACCACAGGTTGTTCTGTTGCCTCAGACTGACGCCGTAACAGCGCCCAGACCCGGCGATAGCCATAGGAGGGAAGCTCTGCCATCGCCTCCATGATACGGCCAAGTAAGGCTGCATCATCACGCTGGCGATGATGACGACCATCTTGCCAACCCGGTTTTCGATGAACACGAACGGATAGCTGCGCACGCGATACATTAAGAGCCTGGCTCACAGCACTTAATCGTCGTCCCCCGGCAACAAGGGCGCATGCGCAATCCATTTTTTTGCTCGACCATACTCCACGGCTTCTTTGAGGATCTCGTTCTCCATGGTCTTCTTCCCGAGCAGACGCTGAAGCTCTCGGATCTGCTTGATGGCAGCAGCCAACTCGGAAGCAGGAACAACATCCTCACCGGCGGTGATCGCCGTGAGAGACCCTTCTTGGAATTGCTTACGCCATTTGAAAAGCTGGTTTGCGTTGACGTCGTGCAAGCGAGCAACATGAGAGACGGTCATCCCGGGCTCAAAGGTCTGCTGCACGATGGCGATCTTTTCTTGTGGAGTCCGGCGTCGACGGCGCTCGGCCCCTGTTAACACTTCGACCATCTTCTCGTTGTGACTAGTACTGAACATAGCTCCAAGACTACCTCTTAAGTTAAGAGGGGCGAAGTGTCTGGATCTTCAAGGGGCCAATCTAAACACCAACACTCATAGTGGGGAGGATAGTTCCATCCCCCCCACAGCAGAATTATCACCTGAGCAACATTAAAGAAGCATTAGTCTTTTTCAAAATACCTGTTGTCGTACTTCCCACAATGAACTGCCTGATCCGAGAGTGACCGTAAGCCCCCATCACGATAAGGTCGCAGCCCACCTCGGCGGTATGCTGGCAAATCACTGGCACCACCTCTCCTTGCAGCAGCATTGCTTCAACTCTGATACCTGCACTTTTCAACACCTGTTTGGCTTGTGCCAGCTGCCGTTCGTGCTCGTCACTTGGTTCGCCAACCATCACCAGCTCACACTCAAGCCCCTTGAGCAGTAGGCTGCTTGCGATCAACTCCAGTACCTTCTTGGCAGTCGGGCTTGCGTCATAGGCAAACAGGAAGCGGCTTGGGGCCTGAAAGCCCGGCTGCACCACCATGATGGGATTAGCCAGGGTACGGATGACGCTCTCAATATTGCTGCCAATCAATTCGTGGGCATGGGCCGTGCCCTGCTTGCCCATGATCAACATCCGCATACCGGATGAGAGCTCCTGGGTCGTCTCTACCAGCTGGCCGTGGCGTTGCAGGGTCTCGACCCCTGTCATCCCCAAGCCAGCAAGATACTCCTGGCTGCTTTTGAGCAGCATCCGCCCCTGTTCATGGGCGAGGCGGCTGCGTTGATGATCCAGCTCGGCGAGCTCCTGGAGAAGAAGCTCGCGGCTGCCAAGACCAATATTGCCGGAGAGATCGCTGTGTCCTTCAAACTCGTTTTTTTCCAATACGTGCAGCAAGGTGACGGGTAACCCAGTATTGGCAGAGGCCCATGCCGCCGCATCACACACTGCTGTCATGGCTGGGGAGCCATCGATACAGGCAAAAATGTTTGTCATGATGAATTCCTTCTTGTGATCAGTGTCCAGCCAGCAGCTTTTCAACTTCTTCCGGCTTGTCGTGTACACCAAAGCGGTCAACGATGGTCGCGCTTGCTTCGTTCAGACCGATCAGCTCAACCTCGGTGCCCTCACGGCGGAACTTGATGACCACCTTGTCCAGCGCAGTGACAGAACTGATGTCCCAAAAGTGAGCGTGAGTCAGGTCGATCACCACTTTCTCCACCACTTCCTTGAAGTCGAATCCGGCAAAGAACTGCTCGGCACTGGCGAAGAACACTTGGCCGCGCACCAGATAGGTACGTACTTCACCACTGCGCTCACTATCACTTTTGACCAGCATGAAGCGGGCGACCTTGTTGGCGAAGAACAGTGAGGCCAACAGCACACCGACAAATACCCCGAGTGCCAGGTTATGAGTAGCCACAACTACGATAACCGTGGCTACCATCACGATATTGGTGGAGAGCGGGTGCTTTTTGAGATTGCGCAGTGAATCCCAGGAGAACGTCCCGATAGAGACCATGATCATTACGGCCACCAGTGCCGCCATGGGAATTTGGCGGAGCCATTCGTCCATGAACACCACCATCAGTATCAGGATCACCCCCGCAGCAAAGGCCGAGAGGCGGCCACGGCCACCGGATTTGATGTTGATGATGGACTGACCAATCATGGCGCACCCCGCCATGCCACCCATCAGGCCCGCACCGATATTGGCAATCCCCTGGCCCTTGCATTCACGATTGCGGTCGCTCTGGGTATCGGTCAGATCATCGACAATCGCTGCCGTCATCATGGATTCGAGCAGACCGACCACGGCCAGACCTGCGGAATATGGGAAGATGATCGCCAGCGTCTCCAGATTGAGCGGCACTTCGGGCCACAGGAAGATGGGCAGAGTATCGGGCAGCTCGCCCATATCGCCTACAGTACGGATATCGATGCCCATGGTGATGGCGACTGCCGTCAGGATGACGATGCAGAGCAGCGGAGAAGGCACTAGCTTGCCAACCACCGGAATAAGCGGGAACAGATAGATGATGCCAAGGCCAGCTGCTGTCATGGCATAGACCTGCCAGGTGACGTTGGTGAGCTCAGGCAACTGGGCCATAAAGATGAGGATCGCCAGCGCATTGACGAAGCCGGTGACCACGGAACGGGAGACAAACCGCATCAGGCTGCCGAGCTTCAAGTAACCAGCCGCGATCTGGAGTACCCCAGTGAGCAGAGTTGCTGCCAGCAGATATTGCAGGCCATGCTCTTTGACCAGGGTCACCATCAGGAGTGCCATTGCGCCTGTGGCTGCCGAGATCATGCCTGGACGACCGCCAACAAAGGCTATGACCACGGCGATACAGAAGGAGGCATAGAGGCCGACTTTGGGGTCTACTCCAGCAATAATGGAGAAGGCGATGGCTTCTGGGATCAGCGCCAGGGCGACCACGATTCCGGCTAACAGGTCACCACGGATGTTGGAGAACCACTCTTGTCTTGCACGTTCTAGCATGGGGGGATTTTCTCGCTTGTTTAGGATCCATAGCACAACGCACCCATCGACTTGGGGGTCAGATGGAGTTCGGGCAGGATCAGATTGTTGTATTGGGATCTAATGGGTGTAAAAAAGCGCTCCGGTTGTGACAACCAGAGTCAGGCGGCAGGAGCCGCAGAGGGAGGGGTTAGGGCGGCGTTACAGTCACGCCAGTATGCAATTTGTTCATGGGCTGCGGATGATAGCAGAGAAGCGCTTGCACAGGTAGGGTTATCGTGCCTAGCAAAAACACCTTTTAAATTTTCCGCCCTACAGGGCGAATATAACCACATCTTAACTGAGGTTACATTTCTGTTTTCTGTTTTCTGTTTTCTGTTTTCTGTTTTCTGTTTATATGAATCTAATTTATTACTGAGTGATGGAGCATTGATGTCTTAAGCTAAGTTAAGGAACTTTAATTTATCAGTGCTCTTTAAATTTCATTTATTTAAAAAAATAGCTTATGGGGGGGTAGTAAAACTGGTTTCTCTTCGCTGCGCAGCAGCGGAATGTTGAAATGGAAAAAATTAATTTATAGCTCTCATAATTAGTAAATGGACAGTTTTCCGAATTTTTCAAGTGGGGGGATGTGAAAAAGTTTGAAAATAATTCTGTTTGGTGGAAATTTGGCCAATCTGGATGGTTTTATTCTCACCGCCCCCCGACTTATTGCTTATACGCAAACCCCATGCCTAATCCGTCCCACCAGATCGACAACAGCCTGAACCCCCATCGGTGTATTCAGCAATGTGGCTGGAGTCACGCCACCGAGGCCCCAGGCTGGTCTGTTTAGCCATGACAACGCCTTGGCAGTATCGTTCTTGTTGAGGGATAGTGCCGCATCGAGTGCCTGTACAACGCCGTATACCCTAGCACCCTGAGAGATTGATAGGGGGGCCCCAATCCTCAGCTTGCGAGCAACAGTGTGGCGGCTAATGCCTGCTAGGCGGCATATCAAACCTATGTCTGCACTCATCAATTCAGCCAGTCGATGAATGCTGCCAGGAGCTACGCCAGCCATGATCCATAGATGCGACCCCAACGGGTCGCTGGGGATCCCAAGAGAGCTAGATAGCGTCATCACAGAGGCTTCGGTCTTACCTGGATGATAACTGGAATAGGACATGATGAAATCTCCCCTGAACCTACGATACGCGATTACCCTATCCTATCCGTTCAATGTGGCGGTGGCGATGTTTGTTGGATGAGGCACTGGATGCAGAGGTTGAAGAGCCCAATTCGGGTAATACCAACTTTTTCGTGAATCTCTGTGCATAATTCTATCTGGGGTCTTTATGAGACTTGAATTCTCATATATTTACTATGCTATAACCAAGCTAGCTAGCCGAGAGAACATTCAGTGACCATCAATTTTGATTATCGTTGTGGCATCTTAGAGGCAGCCGACACAAAAACTGGCCGAGAATGGTGTTGGTATAAGGGTGATCCCGAGGTTACCAGAACTGAAAATGGCGAGTTATTGAGTTCGATAGGTGTTCCTATCGTAGCCACATGTACAGAACCTTAAGCGGCAAGCGAATTAATAATACCGTCTAACGTGTTGTTTTGCTTGGATTTTCTCTGCCTACTCTTTTTGCCGTTTTTGGATAAATACACCATTGCCCACTCCAACTTCTCTGTTATTTCCTGCCACGCACCATGGATGATGCTCGCCAATATCGGCATTAACCAAAGCGCGCTGTTTTTGGCAATCTTCAACATCGATAACTCCGCGCTGCCAATCAGCGTCAGCGCCAGCCGACGTTTGACCAGCAAGGCCAGCAAACTAGCCCAGATCAAGCCTTCCGCTATCGCTTTTTGTCGTGTCGCGAACGCCTTCAACCGGTTATGTGATTTCAGCTCTTTGAACAACAGTTCGATCTGCCAACGGCAACGATACAATGCCATCACCTTCTCGGCTGGCCATCGCTCACGCGGAAGATTGGTCATCCATATACAGAACCGTTTTTCCTCTGCAAACCAACGTCTTATGAGTCGATATTTATACTTTCCCGAACTCACATCCAGATCCAGAACCTCGGCTCTGCAGCTTCTCCGATCGATATCCTTGAGCTTTTTTCCGAGTAACTTGGGCATTTCCCTGCCGTCCTGTCGGTAAGCTGCCTGTACTTTGGGATTGAGATTTTGACTCCCTCTGACCAGATAGCTTCCTTTGGCTTTGGTCACATCAGCAAAGTACTCGCGGCTGATGTAACCGGCATCCGCCAATAACAGTTTGTTATTTAACGAATTTGCGGCCGGAAGATGCTTGCGCTCCGATTCGGTATCCGCCGTGATACTCATCGATATCGGCGACTGGTCCAGCAAGGACATGGTCATATGACACTCTACCGCAGCGGGGCTGTGCTTATTGAATCGGCCCGGGAAATGTTCTGCCAATTGCGGATGTAACGCGAATGACGACCCGTCCTGCAGCAGTACCTGCTCAAAGCCTGCCAGTCCGTGGGCGTCCGGTAGACACTCCTTGAGGCGTAAGGCGATGGCTCGTTCAACCAGTGCGCGCATGAACAAGGGAAAACCCTGCTTGCGTAACTGGTTGTGAAAGGGTTTATACGCTATTTGGTCAGTATCATGGAGCTGCAACGCATTGAAATGGCGATGCAAACCAGCAATACCATCCACCTTGTCGCAACCAAGCCCTGAGAGCAGAGCCGGGAGTAGTCTCGCAGGCTGGATATCCCGGAGTCGCTGACAAAAACCGGTAAATTTACCGATCCGGTTGAGTTCAGAAGAGCTAAGAAGTTGCTTGAGGTACTGGGTTGCATTGATAATAGTCATGGCTTCGGGCGTGTCGGTTTTTTTTTGCGATTAAATCAGATCACAAACGAAGCCTTTTTTCTATCTATTTCAATTGGTTGTAGCTAAAGATCCTGTACATGATCGTAGCCACTGTTGTTGAGGTGAAAACCCTTATTCGCATGGATACCAAAAAGTAGCCAAAAACAGGTTGCACCATATATAGTCAGTCCGCGTATGATAACTCCTATTCTCATCAGATTAGGGAAGGTGCGAATAAGCGGGGAAATTCTTCTCGGCTGACTCAGTCATTTCATTTCTTCATGTTTGAGCCGTTTTTTCTCCCGTAAATACCTTGAATCAGCCTATTTAGACCGTTTCTTCGCCATTTAAGGCGTTATTCCCAGTTTTTAGTGAGATCTCTCCCACTGACGTATCATTTGGTCCGCCCGAAACAGGTTGGCCAGCGTGAATAACATCGCCAGTTGGTTATCGTTTTTCAGCAACCCCTTGTATCTGGCTTTCACGAAGCCGAACTGTCGCTTGATGATGCGAAATGGGTGCTCCACCTTGGCCCGGATGCTGGCTTTCATGTATTCGATGTTGATGGCCGTTTTGTTCTTGCGTGGATGCTGTTTCAAGGTTCTTACCTTGCCGGGGCGCTCGGCGATCAGCCAGTCCACATCCACCTCGGCCAGCTCCTCGCGCTGTGGCGCCCCTTGGTAGCCGGCATCGGCTGAGACAAATTGCTCCTCTCCATGCAGCAGATTACCCAGCTGATTGAGGTCATGCTCGTTGGCCGCGGTGGTGACTAGGCTGTGGGTCAGGCCACTCTTGGCATCGACCAAGGTGCCTTGAGTCATCATGACGCCTTCTTCGGCCAGCCAGCGATTGATGGTCTTGAACAATTGGCGGGCCAGTTGATGCTGCTCCAGCAGGTGGCGGAAATTCATGATGGTGGTGCGGTCCGGCAAGGCGCTATCCAGGGATAACCGGGCAAACAGACGCATGGAGGCGATTTCGTACAGAGCATCTTCCATCGCGCCATCGCTCAGGTTGTACCAATGCTGCATGCAGTGAATGCGCAGCATGGTTTCCAGCGGATAAGGTCGCCGGCCATTACCAGCCTTGGGATAAAACGGCTCGATGACTTCCACTATGTTTTGCCATGGCAGAATCTGCTCCATGCGGGACAAGAAAATCTCTTTTCTGGTCTGACGGCTCTTACTGCTGAATTCACTGTCGGCGAAGGTGAGCTGATGACTCATGATGAACCCTGTTTCATGGCTCCAAATGACAAATATGATCTCATATCAGGGACTTGTTCGCACCTTCCCTAGAGAAGCCGGGCGATTCATGCTGCATGAACCGAATCTCTATCTGAGCAGGTCAAAAAATAGGGTATGTCCTGATTTAAGGCATCCAGCGTTCCCCAAACACTCTTCAATAGGTTTATTACTAATTTGTAATTTTTGTGACAGCTTCATGTAATGATTCAGAGTATATAGTTAGTCACGTAACTTGAGTCATAATTAAATGAGGTGGTTTATGAATATTAAAATTGGTGCATTCATGGCATGTACGCTGGTCGTCGGAAGCTTCTCCGCCTTTGCTCAGGCTCCTGTGCCTTATAACGTTCGTGCTGGGCACAACATTATATATATGGATTGGAGTGCCAACGCACTTAGTACCGATACTGTGAGTGTATCTACCCTGGATGACACTAAACTGGGTACTGTAATGGCTACTCCTGGGAAGACAAAGCAACTGCAACTCCCCATGGACAAAAGTATCAACACAGTCAAAGTCAGCTACAACGGTGATGTCCATGTGATTGCACTTCAGCATGGAATGGGTAGTGGGCGAAACAGATAAAGCAAATAAAATCATGCTTTAACGTAAGTTTTGCGCATTTTTTATACGCATTGAGAAAAATTACAGTATTGTAATTGTACATTGATTTCTATAATGAGCATCATCGCACATCACAGTTGTGATGAAATGGAGGCGCTTATGAATGATGTTCATAGTAAAAATGGATTTAATCCTTCTATCTCAAGAAGAAAGTTTGTTAAAGGGATTGCTGCTGGCGGAGTTGTGGCATCGATTCCTATGTCAATTAACGCTAAAGAAGAACTGCCGCAAAAGGTTTACAGCTCAGTTTTAAGTGGAACAGTAATCGATCTGGTAGTTGAAGAAGTTGTTGTCAACTTTACTGGAAGTACAAGAATTGCCACGGTTGTCAATCGCTCCATACCTGCACCGACATTACGCTTAAAGGAAGGCGATGAGGTTACTCTTCGTGTTACCAATAAGCTCAGTGAGCCTACCTCTATTCATTGGCATGGTATAATACTTCCATTTGAAATGGATGGCGTACCTGGTATTAGTTTCAATGGTATTAAACCAGGAGAGACATTCACATATAAATTCACGTTGGAACAGTCCGGTACATATTGGTATCACTCTCACTCTGGTTCTCAAGAACAGACGGGAATGTATGGCGCTTTAATTATAGAGCCAAAAGAAGGCGAGATTATATCAGCCGATAGAGATTATGTTGTTCTCTTGTCAGACTGGACAGATGAGCACCCGATGCGAATTTTATCAAAATTGAAATCGCAAAGTGATTACTATAATTTTAATCAGCCTACAGCTATCGACTTCATTAACGATGTCAGCAACAGTGGATTAAAGGTTGCCTTCACCAAACGCCAGATGTGGAATGAAATGAGAATGAATTCTACAGATTTGGCTGACTTATCCTCTGCAACTTTAACCTATTTAATGAACGGAACAACCCCTAATGGAAATTGGACTGGTGTCTTCAATAAAGGTGAGAAGATCAGACTTAGATTTATAAATGGTGCTGGAGGGTCTTTTTACGATGTCAGAATTCCAGGCATAAAAATGACGGTTGTACAAACCGATGGTGTTGATATTGAACCTATAGACGTAGATGAGTTTCGTTTCGGCCCTGGTGAAACTTACGATGTCATTGTTCAACCCATCGATAACGCCCATACGATTTTCGCACAGTCGATGGATCGTACTGGTTTTGCCCGAGGTACGTTGTCGACGGCGATTGGCCTTTCAGCTCCGATTCCTACTGTAGACAAACCTGAGCCTCTTTCAATGGAAGATATGATGGGCTCCATGGACGGAATGGATCACGGCTCCATGGCAGGTATGGATCATGGCTCAATGCCTGGTATGGCATCAGGTGCAATGCCAGCGATGGATCATAGCTCTATGGCAGGTATGGATCATGGCTCAATGCCTGGCATGGCATCGGGGGCAATGCCAGCGATGGATCATAGCTCTATGGCAGGTATGGATCATGGCTCAATGCCTGGCATGGCATCGGGGGCAATGCCAACGATGGATCATAGCTCCATGGCTGGTATGAGTAATGCTACACCGCCAAGCAAGGTTAGGCATGCCAGTACAGAGTTTGGGCCCAGTGTTGATGCGAGGGTAGATACACCAAGACGCAATCTGAATGACCCTGGTGTAGGGCTACGTAATAATGGGAGAAGAGTGCTTACGTTAGCAGACCTGAAAACTAAAGGTGGGCCCATAGATCCAAGACCAGCAGAACGCGAAATTGAACTTCATTTGACTGGAAATATGGAACGCTATACATGGTCGTTTGATGGCGTTGAGTTCGGTAAATCAACACCAATTCATTTTAATTATGGAGAAAGAGTTAGAATTACTCTCCACAATGACACCATGATGACCCATCCCATGCATTTACATGGTATGTGGAGTGAACTTGAGAATGAAGATGGCTCCTTTTTGGCAAGAAAGCACACAATACCTGTGCAGCCAGCACAACGAATTAGTTTTCTTGTGACCGCTGATGCCATTGGCCGTTGGGCTTGGCACTGTCATATTATGTTCCATATGGATGCTGGAATGTTCCGTGAAGTAGTGGTTTCTTGAGGAAATAAATAATGCTAATTCAAAGTATAGTAAAAAATGGAATATGGTTGATCAGCCTTGGGTTATTTGCTTCTCTTTCTTTTTCTGAGGAGTCAAAAGATGCTGTTAGCGGCTATCACCCTGATTTAACCGCATCTGAGGATAGCGAACAAAGAAGCCCTGATGAATATTCTGATGGACTCACACTTAGTTCAGGCCCAAGCCTTTTTGAAGGCAGAGAGCAGCTTTCCTTAGCAGATGAACATACCTTTTCTTCTCTGTTAATTGACAGGCTTGAATATTCAAATGGACGAGAGGAAAATTATGCTTCCTACAAAGCCCTTGCTTGGGTAGGGAAAGACTATCAAAAAATATGGTTTAAATCTGAAGGTGAATATAAAAATTCATTACAGGATACAGAAAACCAAGTTCTTTATGGGTATGCTACATCTGCATACTGGGACATCCTTTTTGGAGCAAGATATGATACATATCAATCTAGAAGCGATAAAGGATGGCTTGCCCTTGGCCTACAAGGATTAGCGCCATATTGGTTTGAGGTTGACTCCTCTTTATTTGTAGATCAGCATGGTCTAATGCTTTTAAGCCTAGAGGCGGAATATGACCTCTTACTTACTCAGAAATTGATACTACAGCCCCAAGCTGCAATGAATATTTACAGTAAAGATAATGATGATATGTCTGTTGGGCGAGGTATCTCAGACATCAGCACTGGCTTGCGGTTACGTTATGAAATAAGTAGGCAGTTTGCTCCTTACATAGGCGTTGAATGGAAAACTCTCGCTGGCAATACATACGATCTAGCAAAAGATCATGGGGAGAGTACATCTGATACGAGATTTATTGCAGGTGCCAGATTCTGGTTCTGATTACATAAGGAAGGTAATGTATGAAATTCAAAATGATTACTGCTGCTGTGATAGTAATTTCTACGGGTGTGATGGCTTCTGAGCAAGGTCATGACATGAACTCAATGAAGAATGGCATGAACCATGACATGAGTTCAATGAAGGGGAATCCAGCTCCTATGGGGCATGACATGGGGAGTATGGCTGGTTCCCCTGGTGTTGCCAAAGATGTGTCTAGAACCATTGACGTATCTATGGATGACACCATGCGGTTTACACCGAAAACGATATCGGTCAAACAAGGTGAAACAATCCGATTCTTTATAAAGAATAATGGAAAACTACCACATGAGTTCGTTCTCGGAACAACCTCAGAGCTCAAAGAGCATGCGGGAATGATGCAACAAATGCAAGGTATGCAGATGAAACATAGCATGCCAAACATGATCTCTCTTGCACCCAGTCAGAAGAGTGCAGTGCTATGGAAATTTGATAAAGCAGGTACAGTATCATTTGCTTGTCTTGTACCTGGTCATATGGAAGCTGGTATGGTTGGAGAGGTTGTCGTTAAATAAGAGGCTATCTGAGCCTATATGAAAATCAAAGAGGGGCCTGTTCAGGCCCCTCTTTGATTTTCATAATTCAGTTCTAAACTTTACGGATAATGATAAAACCGTCATTCCGCACCTGATTTTGCTATTTTCAGTGCTTGACGGCGATCGGCCGTTCTGATCTATTACTCTCTTTTGCAGGTAGATCATCATGGCCGCACCCGCTATCTCGATCCGTAACCTCGATCACCTTGGTTTGGTCGCCGCACTCTGCCAGGAACTGGGCATTGCCCGCATGATCGATGCCTTGCTCCCCAAAACCCCGCCTTTCAAGGTCTCACATGGTGAAGCCTTGGTCGCCATGATAGTGAACGGCCTCGGCTTTCACAGCAGCACCCTGCACATGTTCCCGCAATTCTTCGCTAACAAGCCGGTTGAGCGCCTGATTGGCCCCGGGATCTGTGCTGATGACCTCAATGATGATGTGCTCGGTCGCTGTCTCGATGCCCTCTTTGAGGCCGATGTCAGCGCCTTGTATCAGGTGATGGCGGCGCAAGTTGTCGAGCGGCTGGGGCTCAAAAGCACCGCAGTGCACCTCGATATTACCAGCTTCCACGTCGATGGCGCCTATGACTGTGCCGATGGGGATCTGGTCGGTAAGCTGCAACTGGTGCGTGGTTATAGTCGTGATCACCGGCCAGAGCTGAATCAAGTGATCCTTGAGCTCATCTGTGAAAATCAGGCCGGCCTACCTGTCTATATGCAGGCCCTGAGCGGCAATAGTAATGACACCAAAGCCTTTGCCCAGACCGTTCGTCGCCATTTGAGCAGTCTCAAGGCCGCGCAGGAGTGCCGTTATCTGGTCGGCGATGCCGCACTGTACTGCGCCGATACCTTGCAATTACTGGCGCAACAGCAGCAACTATTTGTGACCCGGGTGCCCGTCACTCTCAATGAGGCAAAGCAGGCCGTGGCAACCATAGGTGCACAACCGCTGACCGCTCTGGGCAATGGCTATCATGGCCGTTGGCAACACGCGAATTATGCCGGGGTCGCGCAACGTTGGTTGCTGGTGCGCAGCGAACAAGCCAGCCACCGCGAGCAGCAGACATTGGCCAAAAACCTGCTCAAAGACAGTACCCGCGAGCTCAAAGCCTTCGCCAAATTGTGTGCCCGACGCTTTGCTTGTGAGGCGGATGCCCAAGCTGAGTTGAGCTGTTTTACCGCCAGCTTGATGCTGCTGCAACTGGATGCCGAAGTGGTAGGTGAACCCGTTTATACAGGACGTGGCAGACCCAAGCGTGGCGAAGAGCCAATTGGCCATCAGTTTCAAATCACTGGGTTGGCGGCAACTAGCCTGGCTTGCGTTGAAGAGGCCCACAACCAGACCGGGGTGTTCATCCTGGCGACCAATGACCACAGCGATACGCTGACCATGGCCGAACTTTTGGCCACCTATAAAGCGCAGCAGAATGTCGAACGGGGCTTTCGTTTTCTCAAGAGCCCGGAGTTTTTAACCTCCTCACTGTACCTGAAAAAGCCGGAGCGGATTGAAGCGTTGCTCATGGTGATGACCTGTAGCCTGATGATTTACGCAGCGTTGGAGCACCGGATCCGGCAGGGATTAGTGGAGCAGAATCGCAGTGTGGCGGATATGAAAAAGAAACCGACCCAGCAGCCGACGGCCCGTTGGATCTTTTTGCGCTTTGGTGGCATCCATGAATATCGACTGGGAGAAGCTCCGCCACAAGTAACGGAGCTAACAGGAGACCAGCAGATCATTTTGGAGGTATTGGGTGAGCGCTATCGGCAAATTTATTCCTAAATCAGGTGCGGAATGTCGGATAAAAATTAACATAATCAACTGCTTTTTATAAGAAGCAGGAAGAACATACATTGAAGTTAATAAATAGAGCTACTGTGAGAAAAAATGGCCCTGCTCCCTATTTTTCAGAAGGAGGTGACACGCTTTGGTGCCATGGTAACCATCAACACTAACCTGCTCTATCTTGCGCCGCAAGTGATTGAGCAAGGTCGGTACAACCGTCTCCAGGCGGGCCTCAGCTGATAGGTGGCCACATCAACAATTGAATGAAACCTGCGCCAAAACCGCTACTTCTCCTCGCTGTAGTTATACGCTTTCATTCGCATTCGCTATGGATTTAGAGTCGAATTGCATCAATCACCTGATACACCAGCGGTCGGCTACTCGTAGTTTATATCCTCCATATTAGCTGGTTTGTTAATAGAACTGTAGCCTGGTTACTGGAGTGGGGCAGCCAGTGAACAGCAAGTTGATGAAGCTATCCAGGGCTTGCAGGAGCAGCCTGAATATGGGCTTGAATATTAACGCAGAATCCCAGCCATGATGGATGCCGCCTGAAGACGTGTTCATTCCTTCAGATGGTCAGGAAAACTATGTTGAGCCAACGCCAGGTTGTATTGTTTCCAGTCCCCCGGTGTCAGAATAGTTGTCGCCTAATCTGAATAATCTAAATGTGAAGACCGGGGGCGGATAAAGAGTGTCGAATGGCTCGTTATTCAAGTGAGCGCAAGGCTGCTTTGCTCAAGAAGCTGCTGCCGCCCATCAATATGTCGGTGGCCGAGTTGGCTCGGCAGGAAAACATCAGCGAGGTCACTCTGTATAATTGGCGCAAACACGCCAAAGACGGAGGGTCTCCTGTGCCCGGGGACAACAAACTGACCGATGAATGGCCCGCCGAGGCCAAGTTCGCCGTCGTGCTGGAAACCGCTGCGCTTTCCGAGATTGAACTCAGTGAGTACTGCCGCCGTAAGGGTCTCTATCCCGAGCAAGTCCAGCAATGGCGCCAAGCCTGTATTCTGGGCCAGCAATCCGCTCGTACCTTACAACAGGCGGAGAAGGCACAGGCCAAAGCGGACAAGAAGCGTATCCGACAACTGGAGCAAGAGCTGCGGCGCAAAGACAAGGCCCTGGCCGAGGCGGCAGCTCTGCTGATATTGCAAAAAAAGCTCGATGCCTACTGGAGCAACGTCGACGAGGACAACTGACCTCGTTGCCAGAGCGGCAGCAATACGTTGCATGGTGGCGCGAAGCGCTTGAAGCTGGCGCCCGCAAGCATCCTGCGGCCGAGGTGTTGGGGCTGAGTCTGCGCACGCTCCAGCGCTGGTTGGCCGGGCCTGAGCTGAGTGCCGATAGGCGACCGGATGCGGTTCGTTCCATACCTGCTCATGCATTGAGCCCAGAGGAGCGGCAGGCCGTGCTGGACGTCTGCAATAGCCAGGAGTTCGCCTCGTTGCCGCCGAGTCAAATTGTGCCACGGCTGGCCGACCAGGGGCGCTACTTGGCCAGTGAGTCGAGCTTCTATCGCATCTTGCGGGCGGCTGACCAGCAGCACAGGCGTGGCCGGAGCCAGCCACCGCGTCATGTGCCGGTACCAACCAGCCATACCGCGACTGGGCCCAATCAAGTGTGGTCCTGGGATATCACCTACTTGCCGTCACTCGTGCGCGGCCAGTATTACTACCTCTATCTGATAGAGGACATCTACCGCCGCAAAGGGGTGGGCTGGGAAGTGCATGAGCAAGAGTGCGGTGAACGGGCGGCGGCGTTGCTGCAACGGAGCATCATCCGCGAGCAGTGCTGGAAGCAGCCGCTGGTCTTGCACTCGGACAACGGCGCGCCAATGAAGTCAGTCACGCTGCTGACCAAGATGCATGACCTGGGTGACACGCCCTCGCGGGGACGGCCTCGGGTCAGCAACGATAATCCGTACTCGGAGTCATTGTTCAGGACGCTGAAGTACTGTCCGCAGTGGCCATCAGACGGCTTTGCCAGTCTGGAAGCGGCCAGGGAGTGGGTGCGCGACTTTATGGCCTGGTATAACGAAGAGCACCGGCATAGCCGTATCCGCTTCGTCACACCCAACGAGCGGCATCGGGGTGACGATAAAGCCCTGCTGTAATGACCCAGCCGTTCCTGCACAACACCCAGCGAGGTGGAGTGGCAAGACGCGATACTGGACACCTATCGGTGCCGTGATGCTAAATCCGGAGCGGCCCGAGAAACCCGAGCCGGAGCAAAAAGAGGCTGCTTAAAACAGCTTTGCGCGACAACTATCTTGAAAAACGCCGAGCTGGGAATAATAAATAAAATGAAATGTAGTCACCACTTAATTTATTCCAAGCCTTTCCTCCATTAACTTCGGTTATCGATTTAACAATCGATAGACCCAACCCGACACTATCGTTATTGCTAGATCTTGATAAATCTGTCCTATAAAATCGATCAAACATTCTCAAGGATTCATCGTAAGATATATCTTTGCATTTGTTCTTTATTTCAATGATAGAATTATTTCCTTCATCGTTTGATATTGAGATGCTAATGGCAGAGTTGCTCTCTGAGTATTTTATTGCGTTAGATATCAGATTGGATATCGAACGACGAAACATTATTTTGTCAGCAAATATAATCTTATTAGTATTTGCAACGTTAAACGTAAGGCTTTTTTCTTCTGCTAAATACATAAAGAAATCTAAAATAGAAGAAAGTTCATTCTCTGAATCTAAAAATTCTTTATTTGCAGAAATCAAACCTTTGTCTGACCTGGCAATCCACAGCATATCGCTAACCATCTTTGCCAAACGCTCAAGCTCTTCCAGAATTGAATATAGGAACTCTTTATATTCGGAGATGCTCCTGTCTTGATTTAACCCAACTTGAGCCTGCATGATTATATTGGTTAATGGGGTTCTTAGTTCATGCGCTACATCATCTGAAAAATCAGATAACTTAACGAAACTATTGTTTAGTTTAGATAGCATGGTATTGAATGAGTCAACCAACTCCCTTAACTCTCTCGGATATTGGTTGGGTTCTAATGTTGAGCTCAACTGTTCAGCCTGAATAGTCGACATATGTTTGCTTAATATATAAATAGGTTTGTGGCCTTGCCTTATACCCAAGTATGTAGACAATATTATGATCGCCCAAACACCAAAGACTATGATTAATAGCTGCATCCTAAAGTCAGACAAAAAATGAGAGTGAACACTTGAGTCTAAATAGAACACGACTGAATAGGAGTTATCATTTTTTTTAAAATTAATGTTTTTACTGAGATATTTATGTGGAGCGGAAGTGTCAGTTTCAGATACATGAATTAGTGTATTGCTGAACTTTCTCAAATTAAAGCTGTCTCGTTTACTCCTATATATATTTTTACCATCTTTTAATATCTCGATATAAAAATTAGAGTCAGGATTGATTGTATCCCAATTGATAATTCTTTGAACTGCATCTATGCGCTTTGAAAACTGCTCGATAATAATCGTTTTGTTATCTATCGTTTCATTATCAAGGTCTAAGAAATGATTTTTGATAGATGTCTCTACCAAAAATAACAAGGAAATCATACTGATCGTTATGGCGACAGAAACAAAAAGCATAGCACGTATAGTTATAGGCATGTTACTCTTCATCGCCAGCACCTTCTAATTTATATCCCATTCCTCGAATAGTATGAATTAATTTTATTTGATAATCATCATCAACCTTGGCTCTTAATCTTCTGATTGCAACATCTATTACATTTGTATCGCTGTCAAAATTCATATCCCATACCAAAGAGGCAATTAATGAGCGAGGTAATACTTCACCATGCCGCCGAGCTAATAACTCAAGTAATAGATATTCTTTAGGGGTGAGATGTAGTTTTTTACCCGACCGCTTAACTGTTCTTGATTTGATGTTTATAATCAAATCTGAAATTGATATAACCTCTTCAATATGATTGTCTTTGGATCGCCTAAGAAGGTTTTTTATTCTGGCTAGTAGTTCAGTGAATGCAAATGGTTTTGAAAGATAATCATCAGCTCCAGACTCTAGCCCCTTTACTCTATCTCCGACACCATCTTTTGCCGTCAGGAACATGACAGGTACTTGAATGTTTATATTTCTAACTTCCTCAAGAAGCTGCCATCCGTTAATCCCAGGTAACATAATATCTAGTATTATTAAGTCAAATTCATGGCTAAGTATATAAAAGCGACCATCAATTCCATTTGTGGCGAGAGTAACAATGTAGCCTGACTCAGTGAGTCCTTTCTTTAAATACTCACCTATCTTTGGCTCATCTTCAACAACTAAAATATTCATTATGTTCTCCAATATGCAGTATTAAGATAGTCAGTAGTCTATGCTACTACATACACTAAAAAATAAAAAAAATCCAGCTGCATCAAGAGTTTCAATGAAGGTTATATCGAAATTATAAAATCTAGAATGATTATTTTTAATGTTTAAAAAACGGCCAGCATAAGCTGGCCGTTTTTTACATGTGGAAGATCTTAACGGTTACTACCGCTTCCCATACCATGCGGGAGAGAGACGTTATGAATGGTTCCTTTATAGTCCACGATAACTTCTGTAATATTTTTATCAGAAGGAAGTGTTAACTGCTTGGTCTTACCAGGGAGAGCCTTCACAACGCCCAGTTTCGTGCCATCGGGGGTGGATACGTCCACGGAGTCAGTAGGCAATGCAGATATTTTCCATTCTACATAGACTACTCCATGCCCTGCTCTAAGATCGAAAGGCATTGGGGCATTAGCGAAAGCCGCTGAACTACTAATCAACATGGTGAGCGCAGCTAAGATGGTCTTGATTTTCATTGGATTACCTCATTTCTTTGTTATTGCACGGTTATCGCTAATCACTATATACAATCAACATTACATGCTGCTGTCAGCAAGATTACATTACCGTAAGGATATAGATCTTTAAGAGGGCAAGTATGTATGATTCACCCTATTGGGGTATGAGAGATGATTTTACACCACCTGGTTTTCCATATTTTGAATATATCTTAAGGGGCATGGCATGATGAAATTTATTGCAATGTTGTTAGGGAAGGTGCGAATAAGTCATATGGCACGAGAGCATTTACTGGTAACCCATTGATATTAAATGACTAAAATTTTCATTTTTTGTTCGTGGGATACTTGTTGTAAGTATTCACCGGAACAGTATTGACACAGGAAAAATGAGACGATCGTCTCTTGATCCCACTTTCCTGCTTGCTTGATCCTGCTCCTTAGATACGCTCCCCCCATGAGCAAAAACACCATGCATTCCGCGGGAATGCCCACCACTCTGGAGCAGGCCAACGAGCTGATTTATAAGCTCCTCGACCGCATCGCCGAGCTGGAGGACCGCCTCAATCAGCACAGCGGCAACTCCTCCAAGCCGCCTTCCAGCGACGGCCCCGGTGCACCGCCGCCGGCCCGCAAGCGTCCGGCGTCCGGCAAGCAACGGGGGGCGCAGCCCGGTCACAAGGGACATCGCCGCGAGCGGCATCCGCTTGATGCCCGCCTGACCCTGGTCCCGCATTACCCTGCCGCCGATTGCGCTTGCTGTGGCGGGGACATGGTGGCCCATGCCAAACCCTATCAGGTTCATCAGGTGTTCGAGCTGCCCGAGGTGAGCTATCTCGTCACCGAACACCAACTGTATCGTGCGACCTGCTCACGGTGTATCGGCACGACCCAGGCCGCACTGCCAGACAACGTCAGCAGCAGCCAGATGGGGGCCAATCTGCTCAGCTACATCGCGCTGCAAAGCGGCCAGTTTCACCAGAGCGTCAGCCAGATACAGCAGCAGCTCAAACAGCATTTCGGCCTGAGTTTTAGCCGGGGCGCCATCAGTGAGGCGCAGGGGCGGGTGAGTGCCATGCTCACCCCGACCTACCAGGCCATCAAGCAGCAGGTGCAGACGGCCACCCACGTTCATGCCGATGAGACCCGGCATCAGCGGGGTGGAGAGCGCCGCTGGATGTGGCTGGCGCTGAGCAAGATAGCCGTCTGCTTCATGACGGCCTATGGCCGTGGTCAGGAGGCGGCCAAGCGGCTGCTGGGCGCCGAGTTTGACGGGGTGCTGGTGACCGACCAGTACGCCGGCTACCGGTTTATCGACGCCGACCAGCGGCAACTGTGCTGGGCCCACGTGGCCCGCAATCTCGTGGCCATCGCCGAGAGTAGCGAGCAGTGCAACCAGCCCATCGGTGCCCGGTTGGTCTTGCTGGCGGATGCGGTGTTTCGTACCCGGCACCGTTGGGAAAGCGGTGCGTTGAGCAAGCAGAAATACCTGCGCAGGCTCGCGCGTTACCGGCAAAGCTGGCGAAGCCAGTTGGAGCGCGGCGCCCTGTTGTGCAGCAAACGCTACCGTGGACGATGCCAGTTGCTGCTGCGGGATGACGAGATGCTGTGGCGGTTTATGACTGACGACGAAATAGCGCTGACCAACAACGAGGCGGAGCGGGCGCTGCGTGGCTATGTGCTCTGGCGCAAGGGTAGCTACGGCGTGTGGTCTCACCGGGGCGAGCTGTTTCGCCAGCGCATCCTGTCGTTGGTGGAGACCGGCAAGCGATTGGGCCGCTGCCCACAGGAGTGGTTGAGGGCCGTGGTCAGGGCGTGCATCGAGAAGACAGATTATCCCATCCCGGCAGAACTGATGCCGTCAACCCCGTCCTGGTGAATAGATACTACTTGTTCGCACTTTCCCTTAGAGGCAGCCGACACAAAAACTGGCCGAGAATGGTGTTGGTATAAGGGTGATCCCGAGGTTACCAGAACTGAAAATGGCGAGTTATTGAGTTCGATAGGTGTTCCTATCGGCGCCACTGTTGTCGAAGTGAAAGCTCTCATTCGCATGGATACCAGAAAGTAACCAAAACAAGTTGCAATATATATAGTGTGTCCGCGTATGATAACTCCTATTCTCATCAGATTAGGAGCGTAGCATGCTCGTAAAAGAAATTGTGCCAACAGAGCAGGTCGTTGACATTCTCTGTGATGTCTGTGGTCGTAGTACAAAAACGAATTTTGGAACCAATCAATACGGCTCGTTATCGGCGGATTTTGGCTATGGTTCCCGTCACGATGGTGAACGTTATAAGGTGCATCTGTGTGAAATGTGCTTTTTCGGTACACTCGCAACAGTGAGGGAGATGCATCGCGGGGAACATATGTTTGACGATGACTATGAGGCTGCAAACCCAGACACATTTGGGCGTGATTATTCTAATAGGGAAATAATATGAGTAATATGCTCCCATACTCTAGTTTGTATGGAGATAAAAATCTCTTATCATCGACTCATTCTGTGAGCCAATGATACTTTTCAATCGGCTCATTTCGTGAGCCGAACAAGATCCTTCATCGGCTCATCTGGTGAGATGGTCTCAACGCTCACTACCACCTAGATTTAATTTTTGGCTACATAGTTTCATAGCAGATTGGAGCTAGGCTATTAAATAGATTCAAGCGCAATTTAGCTCACGATTTTTGAATGATTCTATTTCCAAACTATCTTGGTGCAAAAAACAGTGGAGCTGATGCTGAGATTGAGAGATAATTTTCATGATATAAAAATGTGATACATGAGGCTATCAATGAACGATTTTTTGAAAACACTGATGAATATTCGTAGTCTGCGAGCTGTACTGCGTGAGTTGTCTTATGAGCAGTTGGTCGAGGCTAAAGACAAATTTGACGAAATCTATGCCGAACGTGAGCAGCAAGAGAGCAAATTGAGAGAAGAGTCAGCTGAACGCCTGCAAAAACTGGCTGAGTTTACCGAGCTGCTGAAACAAGCGGGCATAGATCCGAGTGAGCTGGTTGGCACTGCGGCTCCAGCGAAAGCTGATGGTTCAGCCAACAAAGCCAAACGCGCTCCCCGTCCTGCAAAATACAAGTACACCGAAGGCGGTCAGGAGAAGACATGGACTGGCCAGGGGCGCATGCCCAAGGCCATTGCAGACGCTGTTGCGGCTGGAAAAGCACTGGATGACTTCTTGATCTAATGCTGAGAGCCCATGCCTGCTCGGCGTGGGCCTTTAATTCTATCTGTAGTAGGAGCACCGTATGGGGAGGACATTGGAGGATATGATTTCATCCGAATCACCCGAGGTTGTCCAGAGAGCCAAGGCGCTGGCCGAAGAGCAACTGGTACGTCTCAGTGTGACCAAACTGCTTTCAAATCTCGGGCCTGGTGATGTTCCTGCAATAGATCCCGATGTTCTCGATAGTTTGTTATCACTCAAAAGATTAGTTGAGAGCCATGACTGTCGGTTAAGTCTATTCGTTCATATGCCTGACGGCACACATCATGGCGTCAACATTTAACTAAATAGCGTCATTTGTACACCAATCGCAGCTCTCATCTACCAGATGAAATTAACGCCCCATGGCGATGCTTTTTCAAACTCCCTCGGTGTGCAAGCAGATCTGATAGCGTGTATTGCGTCCGCCACCAGGTAATTTCTCAATGCATCCCCTCTCCACCAGTTCAGCCAGATGGCGTGTGGCAGTCGCCTTGCTGACTCCGGCGACTTTTTGATATTGACTGGCACTGATGCCATTTTCAAAACCCTGTTCGCCGCCATCCAGTAAACGATTCAGCACTTTGGTTTGCTCTGGACTCAGACTGTCATGACAGTGCCGCAACCAAAAATGAGCCTTGGCAAGAGAACGAGCAATAACCTGTAATGCCAGCTCTATGGCGTAATCCAGTGTGTCGAGGAACCAACAAAGCCAGGATGTGATATCCAGCGTGCCCTTCTGTGTTGACTCCAGTGCCCGATAGTAGTCAGCCCGCCATTCTAGAATAGCGACTGACATGGCATACAAACGGATGCCCTGGCTGTCAGCCTGTGACAGCGCGAGATCGGTCAATGCCCGCGTGAGCCGCCCATTGCCATCATCAACGGGATGCAGGGTCACGAACCAGAAATGACAGATCGCCGCACGAAGAAGGGGATCTATCGTTGGATCATGCCGAGTCTGGTTAAACCAGAAGATAAACGCGGCCAGTTGATCGTCCAGAGCTGCTCTGGGTGGAGCCTCAAAATGCACGGTAGGGCGATCAACACGCCCAGAGACAACCAGCATCGGCTCATCTCCTCGCAACTGCCCTACGTTCAGTCGCTGCACCGACCATTCGTTGGCGGGGAACAGCCAACGATGCCATTGGTAAAGTCGTTCAATTGTCAGTGGTTGTTCATGGTTGTCGATGGCATCCAGCATCATTGCCGCGAGCCCCTCTGAGCGATCTGACACGGGATAGGACTGAGTTTCTGATCCCCCTAACCGCCTAGCCAGGGAAGAACGCACGGATTGGGCATTGAGACGTTCGCCTTCGATAGCGGACGAGGCGATGATGTTAGCCAATAACGTGTCCAACGTTTGGTCGGGGTTCCCCAACCTGGAATGACTACCGATTAGAATTCCCAACCTGCGTTGCACCTGCCGTAATCTGGGCAATATCTCGCTATCCCGCCAATGAAAATTGGGCCAGTCGGCTTGTTGCCAAATCCAAAATGGTTCCATTATTTCCTCATCCAACGTGCTAGGGTCTCAATAATGAGCCGACCCAGCCCATCATTCGGCTCAATGTTTGAGCCGAATATAACACATGCAGCACACTATCAGAGCAAGTAATGAGGATGGAGAACCAGGCTGAAAATCTCAGACCGGGGCTAATGAAAAACTGGATTTATTGCTGCTGGGTGGCGCTACAGCAATCAGTAGATAGACCAGGCGGGGTATCAGTGCGGTCGGTATCAAAATAAGTTGCGAGATGGGTACTCAGGCGGGTACTCAGTTTCTGAGGGCTTTGGTGAGCTTGCAGCTTACGCTGCATGGGGCCACATCTAAGAAATACTATTAGGGTATCTCCCCCTCGTGCCACCTCGTCTGCTTGTTCAGATACCTGATGGTACGCATCATGATGTCAATATATAGCATTGCTTATCTTCTCAGGAAAATAAGAGAAATCCCACACATCAATCACTAACAAAAATCAAAAATATTACAACCTACCTATTCTCTGCTGAATTTAAAGGACCCAGCTTTCAAATTTTTCAATTGCAGCACGCATTTCCTCACTCATGGCCTGATTCTTTAAGGTACTTACTCTTTCATTGAGATAAAAGTCATCAGAGGTGATAAAATGTGTGCCATTAACCATGTCCAACATCCTAATACACCTTCCATCTTTATCGATACACTCGAAGTTATTGGCAAATCTATTGTAAGCTAGGAATGCATCCTCGTTTTCCTGCTGATGGTGCATATCAAAACCGAAATCAGAAATATATTTATTGTCAATAACAATACCATCAGTCATCATTCCACCAAACAACTCAACCTGTATGTAGAAACAGCTAGTAACAGAATGTACCTTTACGGATTTCACTGTCTTATATATTATATCCCTGACCTCATCTCTTATATCAGCCTGATTATAGTCAATGAAATTACGTGGTATCTGCATATATATATCTGGGTTAATAGAAGCCTCTGTATGACTAATCTCAATGGTCAATTCTTCATTCAACTTTTTACGTTCCCTAGATAATTTATCTAGTCGTTCAGTCAACAGGATATGTATATCCCCCTCTGTGGTCGCCCCCACAGATTGAATCATAATTTCTATTTTTGAACTTATCGACTCTATTTTATTTTTAATCGAAGCAATTTTATTCTCACTTGTATTTTTCTTAGGCTGAAGTATCACGCTGCCAATCAGCAACATTAGTGCATACTCAAAATATCTATTATCAAATGTTGCAGCTGTGCAGCTTTTCACCGAAGTGTCTGACCTTCCGCTGCATTTATAACGGAGCTTTTCATCTTTTTTCCCAGCTTTGCTACGGTAGACCTGTAGCGAACTGCCACAGTTCCCACAAGTTGCGATACGCATTCCAGTAACGATGCCCATCGCGCTTTTCAACTTACTAAATAACTGATCCCAATAGTGCTACACCTTCGCTGTGCCATAGCCATTCCCCGGGAAAGGAGACACGGTATCCATGAAGTGTTTCACTCGGGCCAGCAGGTTTGCCATCCCTCTGCATTGATGATTGCGCGTGATGGTTTCATGTAACTTGTGCCATAGCCGTTCTATGTGATTAACCCAAGGGCTGTAAACTGGCTGGAACACCAGGCAGAACTTGGGATTCTTCTTCAACCATCGCTCGGTCTGTTTGCTTTTGTGAATGATGTAGTTATCGAGGATCAACGTGATGGTTTTGGCTCGTCGGTAGTGGTGGCGCAGCTTTTCCAGCATGGCAATAAACAGCGATGAGTTTTTCTTGATCCCGCTGACGTAAAGTACCCTTCCGTTGCCTGCGTGGAGAACGCCTGCCAGATAATGCTTGGCATTCTGCCCCGGTGTGACAACCCGCTTTTGCTGCGCTCTGAACATCCAGTCGGCTCCTAATTTGGGATTGAGGTCTATATCGACTTCATCCTCATAAAACACCGGATTATCGGCATCACAGCGGGCCAGCGCGGCGTCGATATTCGCCATTTTTTCCTGATAGGCTGGGTCTTTTATCCGCAAGGTCGGCACGGGCCTGCGCCAGACAATGCCCATACGAGGTAACCATCGGCGGAGCGTGGAGGCTGCCACATTGAGCCCTGTTAACCGATTGATTTTTATAGCCAATAGTTCAGTACACCAACGGCTGCGCTGATAACCAAAATCTTGCGGAGAAAACTGCATGAGCAGCACCAGTAAGGTGACAATCTTGGCGATAGGTAAGACTGGGGCACGGCCAGCCGGTAAGGCTTCTAGCGCATCTATGCCTTCATCTCGATACCACCGAAGCCAACGACCGATGGTCGAGCGCGCAGCGCCGGTAAGGTGATGAACATCGGTGATCGTGCGTCCTTCATGTAACAGCAAGATGGCCATCAAGCGACGAGCATGTCCTTTATCACGGGTGGCATGGATGATTTTGTGAATGCGGCGCCGTTGTGGTCGTGGCAGAGGTGGTAGGATAGGCATCAACTCAGTCCTTTGGGTGTGGCTTGTTTTGTTTAGCGACTAATCAGATCGCACAAACTGGACTGAGTTCCCTTCCTCCGGTGATCTACTATTCGGAACAGCTATTTAGCAAACTGTTTTTTTTCACTACGCACACGCTTAGCTTGTGCAAATTCAGCCTCAGTGCAAACAGCCGGATAATAATTTCCCAACAGATGCTCGCGACCATCAATATGAATTATTTTTTCGCCTAAAACTGCTCGATCACTGATAATCTTTTTAATAAGATTTATTCCCCACCCCTCTTTATTAGAATTTTGAGCTATTGTAGGGGGGGTATAGTTTTCATCTAAATACTTTTTAATTGTTATATGTCCCTTCCCTTCTCGAATCATCACAATTACTTCCTTAACTACAGGAAAATAATATGGATGAGGGCGAACAAACCCAGTTGACGTATCAACCCAAAATTTATTTTTACCGAAACCATTAATCGCTGCCGGATAACCATCCGGATCGCGCTCACCATTCTGATGGCGCTTTAAAGCAACACGTGCAGCACCAGTAACTCGGGCAGAAAGTCTATTTGTATAATCGTTGCTGCTTTCAAGTTTAACTATTGAAAAAATCGCGGATATAAGATTGTCTCTTTGATACACAGTCCCATCAATCCATGTATAAACAAGAACATTAGCTGCAAGAACACTGGTTAAATATTTACTAGCTTCCGTTAACGCTAGGCGAGAGAAACGGTCTATATTCTCCATGGCCAATACAGAGCCGGATGCAATTTGACCTGAATGGTATAGTTCAATAAAATCACCTAGACATCCATGCTCGATATTTTCACCTTTACTGGCTGACATTCCGTTATCTGACATATGAACAACAGGCATGCCACTATATTTTTCCCTTGTTGCCTCAACCAACTTCCCCTCAGTCTGGCGTTGTACGCCAGTTTTATTACCGGCGGCCTGCTTATCCGTACTTACACGACTATACAGATATAGAGTTGGTACAGACGACCTTAAATTCATAACATCTCCAAAAATTGATTCTATGACGAGGCTATATATGCTAGATACGCAACTATACTTGTACGCTACCGGTACAGTTGGATTAAATTAAAGCAGGCATGTCTAGACCAGCCGTCCGGCTATGACACAATAACTTAGCGTTGTTCATTTTCTGAACATAAACACTATTGCCGATACACGGCATATAACCACTAGCAAACATTTAAGTAGAAGGTTATATCCAAAAAAACTAGATATCAACCCCCATCAAAAAAAATAATAACCTAACAAGAAAGAAATTATCTATACCCTCTAACATTAATTTCCACTTATATATTTCAGGCTAGAAAGTGCCACGAAGAAGCGAAGACTCCCGTCACATGCCTTCTGGGAGAGTAGTCATACCATCATCAGGGCGATATTTGGCTCTTTCTCAAACTGGCGTTGTTTCCCAAATCAGCCAGCAAGTCATGACTTCCCAGCCCGAGTAACCGCTACACTCGGGACTTTCTGACAGGTAGGCCCAGGGTATTCAGCTTGTTTATGGCGCTTAAATACGCCATGACCTCTCCCACTTGGCCGTTGTAGTTACGCAGACTGATTTTCCCCGTCAGCAACAGCTTGAACCGATACATAGCCGTCTCCGCCAGCGAGCGACGGTGATACCCCGATATCTTCTTCCTGTGCGCCAGCCCTTCCTTGCACATTACCAGCACGGCCTCATTTCTTGGATGCACCTTTTTCCATAACCCCGCGCTCTTGCGAGGCGGGATACAGGCTGTTGCCCCTTTGCGCGAGATAAACTGATGGCTGGCTTTGCTGTCATAGGCGCCATCCGCATAAACATTTCCCAGCTTACGCCGCAGAGGGTTGAGCAAGGTCGGCAGCACCTCGGCATCATGGACATTCTCCAATTATACTTCTGCTGCCAAGATATCGTGGGTCACCGGATCTACCGCCAGATGCAACTTGCGCCAGACTCGCCGCCCTCAGCGCCATGTTTTCTGACCTTCCATTCGCCTCCGCCAAACACCTTCAGACCCGTCGAGTCGATAACCAGGTCGGTGATGCGCCCCTTGCTGGGCTGCCGATAGGCGGCTGTCACCGTGCGGGCCCGCTTGCTGACACAGCTATAGTCCGGTGCGCACAACGGCACATTCATCAACTCGAACAGGGAGTAGAGTAGTCCCTAAGTGGCCCGCAGAGTGAGGTTGAAAATCCCCTTGAGCATCAGGAAGGTACAGATGGTCTGGTCAGTGTAAAGCTGGCTGCGGCCCCGCCGCCCATGATAGTCGTGGTGGAACCAGTCGTTCATGGCGGCGGCATCAACCCAGAAGGTGAGTGAACCACGGTTAATCAAAGACTTGTTGTATTTAGGCCAGTTGGTGATGGTGTGAAGCGATGTGGTCATGATGCAGACTTGAAGAGGATGGTGGTGATCAGATCACCAAGTCCTCAGTTAGTTCCATTCAAGCCGCATCGATTTGGGAAACAACGCCTCTAAAACTACGCTTGCTCAAGCGCTAGATGAAGATCGCGTATATTCCGGTATAGATAGCAATAGACTTCCAATCATAAAAAATGCTTGACTGAAGTCCTTGACGGCGTAGCACCGAGAATATGGTGGTCAGCCGATGAGGATGGTAAAAATTAACAGGAATAACGTGACTGCGTAAAGAAATTACTTAATGATATTGAATGTCATTTCTTTGGCCAACTGGCAAATCTGGAAGATCTGCACATTTCGGTTCTGTTTTCTGTTTTCTGTTTTCTGTTTTCTGTTTTCTGTTTTCTGTTACTCAGTGATAGCGTACTTATTGCATGAGCCATGCTTAATGAACTTCAATTTATAAGAGAGACCTTCATATCTTTTCTTCAATAAAAAAACCGGCGAGGGCTAGTAAAACTGGTTTCTCTTCGCTGCGTAGCAGCGGAATGTTGAAACGATAAAATTTCATTACCGCTCTTATTATTAGTAAATGGACAGTTTTTATAATTTTTCAAGTGGGGGTATGTGAAAAATGTTGAAAACCACCTCTTTTGATTAAACTGTAACCAAAAATGCTGATCTTTACCTACCCTCCCGTCGACTTATTGCTGATTGACAGACCCCATGCTCAATCCGTCCCATCAGGTCGACAATTACCTGCCCCCTTATCGGTGTAGTCAGGAGTTGCTCTGCTTACGAGCAACTCCTGATACTTGAAGCGCTACTACTGTAACTCAATGAAGAAAAGCTTATCGACTTCTAGAGTTGCCCCCTTGAAGATCCAGACACTTCACCCCTCTTAACTTGACCGAGGTAGTCTGGAACTATGTTCAGTACTAGCATAATCATCCATAGGAGCAACACATCTATACGGGCTAGGAATGACTCCTTGCGGGTTTTACGGCGTGTTCCATTGAACTCGCAATCCGCTAACTCATGCTGAACCTCATCCCTGTTGCCATGTGGGGATCATGGTCGCAGACCGAGGAACTGTTCGCACATTCATTTGCTTGTGCCTGTTATCGTATATTCAGTCATTGTCACTGCGGATAGCATCATCAACGCAATAAATTGATATTGAATTGAACATATCCTTCATGTTTAAGGCTGATTGGCTGCACCGAGGAAAACGCAATCACGCTGTCGCGCGGATTCAGGAGTACACCGATTACCACGCCGATGAGGTTGGAAATCAACTCGACCAGCTCGGCTTTGTCACCAAGCAGGTAAAGGGCAGTGAAGTCCGCAGCGACCAGCAAGATGAACACACCAGACTGCGATCCATGACGCAGGTTGCAATCAAATAGGCACTGCCTGACTGTTTAGTGTAGGTCTCCCGCACATGCTGGCGGCCGTAGATGGCTTGAGGACTGCGAGGCAGAACTCGTAACCGAGGCCCCTGTCGTTGATGATCGCATCGTCTTCACCTCATAGGAAAAGACACAAAATATCGAACATTGAAATCTAATATTACAGGTTAAAAAATGCACACATCACTTCTTCCTCTTTCCTGCTCATCAGGTATAATCCGCCATCTTTTTTTTGCATCAGTGACCAGCGACACCCTATGACTGTCAACCGTTTTGACCCCAGCTCAGAGAGCCTGACGCCTGCAACCACGCCGGCTCAGCCATTGGACAACCAACCTGTCCAACAAGCAACTTCCAGCATTATTAGGTCTCACCACCCAAGGATTGGTTTTGTGAGCTTGGGATGCCCCAAAAACCTGGTCGATTCCGAACGCATCCTGACCCAGCTGCGTACCGAAGGGTACGACGTGGTGCCCAGCTATGACGATGCGGAGCTGGTGGTAGTCAACACCTGCGGCTTCATCGACAGCGCGGTGCAGGAGTCCCTGGAAGCCATCGGCGAGGCCCTGGCCGAGAACGGCAAGGTGATCGTCACCGGCTGCCTGGGTGCCAAAGAGAACCAGATCCGCGAGATCCACCCCAAGGTGCTCGAGATCACCGGTCCGCACGCCTATGAAGAGGTGCTGGGCCACGTCCACAAATACGTGGAAAAACCCACCCACAACCCCTTCACCAGCCTGGTGCCGGCCCACGGCGTCAAGCTGACCCCGCGCCACTACGCCTATCTCAAGATTTCCGAAGGCTGCAACCACCGCTGCACCTTCTGCATCATTCCCTCCATGCGCGGGGATCTGGTGAGCCGCCCCATCGGCGAAGTGCTGGCCGAAGCCAAGCGCCTGAAAGAGGCTGGCGTGAAGGAGATCCTGGTGATCTCCCAGGACACCTCCGCCTACGGCGTGGACGTCAAGCACCGCACCGGTTTCTACGACGGCATGCCGGTCAAGACCAGCATGGTGGCCCTGTGCGAAGAGCTGGCCAAGCTCGGTATGTGGGTGCGCCTGCACTACGTCTACCCGTACCCGCACGTGGATGACGTCATCCCCCTGATGCGCGACGGCAAAATCCTCCCCTACCTCGACATCCCGCTGCAGCACGCCAGCCCGCGCATCCTCAAATTGATGAAGCGCCCCGGCTCCGTCGAGCGCACCCTGGAGCGGATCCAGAAGTGGCGCGAGATCTGCCCCGAGATCACCCTGCGCTCCACCTTCATCGTCGGCTTCCCCGGCGAGACCGAGGAAGAGTTCCAGATGCTGCTGGACTTCATTGACAAGGCGGAACTGGACAGGGTTGGCTGCTTCAAATACAGCCCGGTCGAGGGTGCCAAGGCCAACGAGCTGCCGGATCCGGTGCCGGCCGAGGTGCAGGAAGAACGCTTCCAGCGCTTCATGGAGCTGCAACAGCAGGTCTCCATCCGCAAGCTGGCCCGTAAAGTGGGCAAAGAGATGCTGGTGCTGATCGACGAGGTGGACGAAGAGGGTGCCACCGGCCGCTCCGCCGCCGATGCCCCCGAGATCGACGGCCTGGTCTACCTGAACGGTGAAACCGGCCTCAAGCCCGGCGACATGGTCAAGGTCCGCATCGACGAAGCGGACGAGTACGACCTCTGGGCCAGCCTGGTGGAATAATCACGCCACTCCCCCTCAAAGCCAGTCGGTCTCACCGACTGGCTTTTTTAATGTCCGCCGCCCGTCAGGCTCTTGCATGCCCCCCTGTCATCCCCTGTGCCGCCCCTCGTCACCGGTCTCCCTCTCCTTGCTCTTTTCGCACGTGCCCGTGAACCAGCGCACACTTCTCTCCGCCCACATGAGCCGCTTGTTTCCTGCGCAAAAATAAGCAGTGTCAACGGGGAAAAAACGAGCACGATCCAGCTCACATTATCGTTGCCACAGGGAGTGGAAAGGTGACTTTTTACTTTGTGAGAATTAATGCAACTTTATAATTTAAAAGGATTTAAAATGCATTTTGACGATAATGACGTGCGCCGTGCAATTTTTACGATATCGACGAAATGAAGAGTTGTTGTTTTCCTGTTAATTCTGCTTTTCTAAGGGCGTTGGACGACACAACTACAAGGGTGCAAAACCTGACCAACAGCGAGGGCCGGTATCCAAGCATGCGATGTCGGTGCTCCATTCCAAAACCATGGAAGACCAATAAGAAAGGAAAAAATATGCTTGCCAAAGTATCCAAAATCGCAACCTCAGTCATGCTGGGAACTCTGCTTGCCGGTGCCACCGGCACAGCCATGGCCGCCGACAACAAGACGGTGCTGACCCTGGTTGCCCAGCAGGAAACCGCATGGGTCAAGAACTTCAACCCCTTCCTGCAAGCGGGTCTGCTCCACACCACCCGTCACTTCATCTATGAGCCGCTGGTGATCTTCAACGATATGCAGGGTGGCAAACCCGTCTATCGTCTGGCTACCCACTACGCCTTCAGCGATGATCTGAAATCCGTCACCTTCGACCTGCGCGAAGGGGTCAAGTGGTCCGATGGTGAAGCCTTCACCGCCGACGACATCCTCTTCTCCTTCAACCTGGTCAAGGCCAACAAGGCGCTGGACGAGCGCTCCATCTGGACTCAGATCAAGGGTGTCGAGAAGCTGGGTGACCACAAGGTCAAATTCGACCTGGCCGAGGTCAACACCAACGTGGTGAACGACCTGGTGCTGGTGCCCATCGTACCGGAGCATCAGTGGAAGTCGGTGAAAGACCCGGTGGCCTTCACCAACGACAAGCCGGTCGGGACCGGTCCCTTCACCGAAGTGGACAACTTCTCCGCCCAGCTCTACACCCAGTGCCGCAACCCGCACTACTGGGACAACGCCAGCCTCTCCATCGACTGCCTGCGCATGCCGCAGATGGCCACCAACGACCAGGTACTGGCCGCCGTGATGAAGGGTGACGTGGACTGGTTCGGCTCCTTCGTGCCGGACATCGAGCGTCTCTACGTCGGCAACGATCCCAAGAACAACAAGTACTGGTTCCCCGCCTCCGGCACAGTGGCGTTCAACGTCAACTTCCAGAGCAAGAACCCGGGCAACCACGAAGCCTTCAACGACATCAACTTCCGCCGCGCCTTCTCCATGGCCATGGACCGCCAGTCCATGGTGGACATCGCGGGCTACGGCTACCCCACCGTCAACGAGTACCCGTCAGGGCTTGGCAAGGCATTCGCTTCCTGGGACAACCCGGACGTCGAGAAGAAGTACGGCAAGTACAACAAGTTCGACCTGGAAGGGGCCAAGGCCCTGCTGAAACAGGCGGGCTACAAGGACTGTGACGGCGACAAGTTCCTCGACACCCCGAGCTGCAAGAAGATCGAGTTCAAGGTGCTGGTGCCAAACGGCTGGACCGACTGGGTCAACACCGTCCAGATCGGGGTCGAAGGCCTGCAGGCCCTGGGCCTGAACGCCAAGACCGCCACTCCGGAAGCCACCGTCTGGACCGAGTCCCTGATCACCGGTGACTTCGACGTCGCCCTGCAGGGTTACTTTGCCGGTGCCAACCCGCACAAGTACTTCGAGACCGCCTTCCACTCCCGCAACATGGGTGAGCGCGGCAACCGCTTCGCGGCGCCCCGCTACAAGGATCCCGAGCTCGACAAGCTGATCGACGACTTCACCCAGACCGCCGATGCGGCCAAGCAGAAGGAGATCATGTTCGCCATCCAGGAGCGTGTCGGGGCCAACCAGACCATCATCCCGGTGTTCAACAACCCGACCTGGTACGAATACAGCACCAAGCGCTTCAATGGCTGGTTCAGTGCCGACAACCCGGTCGCCAAGCCGCAGGTACACCCGGACACTCCGGAGCGTCTGCTGCACGTGCTGTCACTCAAGCCAAACAGCTAATCACCCCGGCCCCCTGCGGGGGGCCCTCTTCCCCGCCATGTCTTCCATCCCCCGCACCTGCCGGGGTTGGGGGAGCTTTGCCCGGCGCGGGGCAGGCTTGCAGTAAAAGGTATCACCATGGGATTTATACTTAGACGCTTCTCCTTCTATCTGGTCGCCTTCCTGGTGGCCGCCACCATCAACTTCCTGCTACCCAGAGCCATGCCGGGGGACCCCGTCTCCGTCATGTTTGCCCGGGCCGGCGCCATGATGGAACCCGCCGCACTGGAAGCCCTCAAAGCCACCTTCGGTTTCGTGGACGGCCCCATCGGCACCCAGTTTCTCACCTATGTGAAGAGCGTCTTCACCTGGGATCTCGGCACCTCGGTGCGCTACTACCCCCAACCGGTTGCCGACGTCCTCGGCCGCGCCATCGGCTGGACCCTGTTCCTGGTGGGCACCTCCACCATTCTGAGCTTCTCCATCGGCTCCATCGTCGGCATCTTCGCCGCCTGGTACCGGGGCGGACGCATGGACAGCATCCTCTCCCCGCTCACTCTGGTGATGCAGGCCATCCCCCCCGTGGTGGTCTCTCTGCTCGCCCTCTTCCTGTTCGGAGTGAGCCTCGGCTGGTTGCCCATCGGCTACGCCTACAGCCCCGAGATCCCCGCCGATTTTGGCTGGGAACACATCAAGAGCATCCTGCTGCACGCCATCATGCCGGTGGGCACCCTGGCCGCGGTGCAGGTAGGGGGCTTTCTCATCACCATGCGCAACAACATGATCAACCTGCTGGGCGAGGACTACATCACCATGGCCAAGGCCAAGGGGCTCTCCAGCAACCGGGTGATCTTCAACTACGGCGCCCGCAACGCCGTGCTGCCCAGCGTCACCGCCCTCTCCATGGCACTCGGTTTCGTCATCGGCGGATCCCTCATCACCGAGGTGATCTTCAACTACCCCGGCCTGGGACTGACCCTCTATCAGGGCATCCTGGCCCGTGACTACCCCCTCATCCAGGGGCAACTGCTCATCATGACCATCACCATGCTCAGCTTCAATTTCCTGGCGGACGTGCTCTACGTCTTCCTGGATCCCCGTCTGCGTACAGGAGGCAAATAAGATGCGTATGCCGACTATCTTGAAAATCCTGCTGGGTAACAAGAAGGCCGCCTTCGGCCTCGCCATCGTGGTCACCTTCGTGCTGATGGCCCTGTTCGCCCCGCTGCTCGCCAGCAACGAACCCACCAAGCGGGTCGCCCGCCCCCACCAGCCCCCCAGCGTGGAGCTGGTGATGGGTTCCAACCGCATGGGCCACGATCTCTGGGCCCAGTTCACCAACGGCGCCCGCATCTCCCTGATGGTGGGCTTCGGGGCAGGCCTGCTGGTGTGCGCCCTGGCCATCACGGTGGGCATCACCGCCGGCTACTTCGGCGGCGTGGTGGACGAGTGCCTCACCTTCCTGATGAACGTGGTGCTGGTGATCCCGAACCTCCCCCTGTTGCTGGTGCTGGCGAGCTTCATCGGAGAGGCCTCCCCCATGGTGATCGCCCTCATCATAGGGTTGACCTCCTGGGCCTATGGTGCCCGGGTCATCCGCGCCCAGACCCTGGCCCTGCGGGAGAAGGAGTTCGTCATCGCCGCCGAGGTGCTGGGTGAACCGGCCTGGCGCATCATCCTGGTGGAGATACTGCCGAACCTCATCTCCATCATCGGGGTGAGCTTCATCGGGTCCATCATCTACGCCATCGTCACCGAGGCGACCCTGGAGTTCCTGGGGCTCGGCGACCCCACCGTCGTGAGCTGGGGCATCATGCTCTACAACGCCCAGACCTCGAGCGCCATCCTGGTGGGCGCCTGGTGGGAGATCCTGGCCCCCTGCTTCGCCATCGCAACGCTCGGTGCCGGCCTGGCCATGCTCAACTTCGCCATCGACGAAATCGCCAACCCGCAGCTTCGTTCCCACAAGGGCCTGCGTCGCTGGAAGCAGCTTGCCACTCCCATCACTGCTCAGGAGAAGACAGCATGAAGCCGCAACAACCCCTGCTGTCGGTGCGCCAGCTCTGCGTCGACTACATCACCGAAAGCGGCGACGTGCGCGCCGTCAATTCGGTCAGTTTTGACATCATGCCGGGTGAGGTGTTCGGCCTCGCCGGCGAGTCCGGCTGCGGCAAGTCCACGGTCGCCTTCTCGGTAGCTAGGCTGCACAAGCCGCCCGCCTACATCAGCGGCGGCGAGATCCTGTTCAAGGGAGAGAACATCCTCGCCTTCGACGACGAGCGACTGCGCAGCTACCGCTGGCGCCAGGCGAGCGTGGTGTTCCAGTCCGCCATGAATGCGCTCAACCCCGTGCTGCGCATGGAGGAGCAGTTCTGCGACGTGCTCTTGGCCCACAACCCCGGCATGACCCGCTATGAGGCGATCAAGCGCGCCCAGGAGCTGCTGGAGATCGTCGACATCCACCCGAGCCGGCTCAAGGACTACCCGCACCAGTTCTCCGGCGGCATGCGCCAGCGGCTGGTGATCGCCATCGCCATGGCCCTCAACCCCGAGCTGCTCATCATGGACGAACCCACCACGGCGCTCGATGTGGTGGTGCAGCGGGAGATCCTGCAGAAGGTCTATGCACTGAAAGAGAAGTTCAACTTCTCCATCCTCTTCATCACCCACGACCTCTCCTTGATGGTCGAATTTTGCGATCGCATCGGCATCATGTACGCGGGGGAACTGGTGGAAGTGGCGCCGGCCAAGGCGATCCTGACCGCGCCCCTGCACCCCTACACCCGGGGCCTTGGCAACTCCTTCCCCCCCTGCATGGGCCCAAGACCGTGCTGGAGGGGATCCCTGGCAGCCCCCTCAACCTGCTGGAGGTGCCGGTCGGCTGCCGCTTCCAGGCACGCTGCGCCAAGGTGCACGCGCGCTGCCGCCAGGAATACACCCGGCTGGCCGAGATCCGGCCCGGCCAACAGGCTGCCTGCCACCTTCATGAGGCAGCAGAGGAACAACCGGATCTTCCGATCCATCTGGACAAGGCCGCTGGCTGTTAAGGATGTCTGTCATGCAAATCGCCCAAACCGACGCGCCCATCATCGAGGTCCAGCACCTCTACAAGGACTTCGCCGTCAACTCCAACGCCATCAAGAGCGGCAAGATGCGGGCGCTGTCCGACATCACCTTCAACCTGCACCGGGGCCGCGCCCTGGCAGTGGTGGGGGAATCCGGCTCCGGCAAGAGCACCATCGCCAAGATCATCGCCAAGATGTACAAGCTCTCCAACGGCCGCATCCTCTACCGTGGCCGCGACCTGGAGGAGTTCAACAAGGGCACCGCCCTGCTGGACTATCGCCAGAGCGTGCAGATGGTGTGGCAGGATCCGTTCGGTTCATTGAATCCGACCCACACCATCTACCACCACATCGCCCGCCCCCTGCTGCTGCACAGCAAGGTGAGCGACAAGCGGGATCTGCCCGACATGGTCTATGGCCTCCTTGAAAAGGTGGGGCTGACCCCCGCCAAGGCGACCGCGGCCAAGTACCCGCACCAGCTCTCCGGCGGCCAGCGCCAGCGGGTCAACATCGCCCGCAACCTGGCGGTGGAGGCGGAAGTGGTGCTGGCGGACGAACCCACCTCCATGCTCGACGTCTCCATTCGCATCGGCATCCTCAACCTGATGGAGCAGATGAAGAGCGAGCTCGGCGTCTCCATGCTCTACATCACCCACGACATCGCCACCGCCCGCTACGTGGCGGAAGATCTGGCGGTGATGTACGTGGGTCACATGGTGGAGTGGGGAGAGGTGGACGAGATCCTGCACCACCCCCAGCACCCCTACACCCAGTTGCTCATCTCGGCGGTGCCGGACCCCGAGAAGAGCATCCACGCCGAGCTGGAGGGGGGCCGCAAGGGGGAGATCCCGCTCTGGACCCCGGAATCCCGTGGCTGTCCCTTTGCCGGGCGCTGCCATCAGGCCATGCCCCGTTGCAAGGAGAGCCTGCCGCCGGTGACCCGGCTCGCCGACAACCACTTCGTGCGCTGCTACCTCCACGAACAGGGGTAAGCAGGCCCGCGGCCGGGCGCCGTCGCCCGGCCATGCCTCGCGTCGGGGCCGCAAGGCCCCGCAATGAGCCTCGCCCGCCAGGGGCGAGCCTTCGGAGTAAGACCTTGATGGAACTTTTGATCAACCAGGTGGGTTACGAATGTGACGGGGAGAAGAGCGCCCTGCTGCAGTGCGGCGCCGACCTCGATATCTGCGGCCACGTCAGGTTGCTGCGCCAGGAGGACGACCACCTCCTGCTGGAGACGCCGCTGGTGGCGGCGGGGAGCGTCCCCGGCTGGCAGGGGCGCCACTACTGGCGGGCCGATTTCTCCGCCTTCACCGAGCCCGGCCACTACCGGCTGGAGGCCGTCGTGACCACGGAAGCGCAGGAGCGCCTGGTGCGCTCCCCCCCCTTTGCCATCGGCCGGGGGCTGCTGGCGCGCCGCTGCCTCTCCGATGTCATCCACTACTTCAAGGGACAACGCGCCAGCGGTACCTTCGACCGGGCCGACCGCAGGGCACGCCTCTTTGGCACCGATCAGCGCCGGGACGTACATGGCGGCTGGTTCGACGCCAGCGGCGACATGAGCAAGTACCTGAGTCACCTCTCCTACGCCAACTACCTCAATCCCCAGCAGACCCCCATGGTGGTCTGGTCCCTGCTCAAGTGCAGGGAACTCCTGGCGACACGTCGCGACATCGACGGGATGAACCTGTGTAAACGGCTCAATGACGAGGGGCTGCACGGGGCGGATTTTCTCTGCCGGATGCAGGACGAGAGCGGCTTCTTCTACATGACCCTGTTCGACAAGTGGAGCAAGGATCCCGAGCAGCGAGAGCTGTGCGCCTATTCGACCCAGCAGGGGATCAAGTCCGCCCGCTGGCAGGCGGGTTTTCGCCAGGGGGGCGGCATGACCATCGCCGCCCTGGCCCGCGCCGCCCGGGAACCGAGTGGCGGCGACCTTGACACAAGCCAGTACGCCGACGCGGCCAGCCGCGGCTACCTGCACCTGCGCGAGCACAACCTCGCCTACCTGGACGACAGGGTCGAGAACATCATCGACGACTACTGCGCCCTGCTGGCGGCGGTCGAGCTCACCAGAACGCTGGGCGCCGAGTGGCTCGCCGAGGCACGGGATCGGGCCGGCCGGCTGTGCGCCCGCCAGCGCGCCCACCCCGATCTCGGCCACCATTGGGCCGCCAACGACGATGGCTCTCGCCCCTACTACCACGCCGCCGAGGCGGGCCTGCCGGTACTGGCGCTGCTGGAGTATCTCGCCATCGAGCCGGATCCGGCGCGCCAGTGGGCGGCCAGGACCGTCGCCGAGCAGGCCCTGGCGGCCGAGCTGGCCCTCGCGGCCCGGGCAGGCAATCCCTTCGCCCTCGCCCGCCAGTATGTGAAAGGGGTCGATGAGGCGCCCCGGGTGAGCTTCTTTATGCCCCATCACAACGAGTCGGGTTACTGGTGGCAGGGGGAGAACGCCCGGCTGGCATCGCTCGCCACCATGGCGTTTGCTGCCGCGCAGCACCTGCCCGGGCAGAGCGCACTGCTGCGCACCTTCGGCCAGCAGCAGCTCGACTGGATCCTGGGGAGAAACCCCTTCAACGCCTGCATGCTGGCGGGTCAGGGCATCAACAACCCGGAATACACCGCCGGCTACCCCAATGCACAGGGGGGGATCTGCAACGGCATCACCGCCGGCTTCGATGACGAAAATGACGTGGCCTTTATTCCAGAGGCGTACAAGGATCGGCTGGATCAGAACTGGCGCTGGGGGGAGCAATGGATCCCGCACGCCGCCTGGTTCGCCCTGGCCATCACCTGGCAGAGCGCACAAGGAGGCCACCATGATTGAGAGCGGTTCACCCATCACTGGCACCGGGGAGAGCCCTGGCTCCTCCATACCGCCAGCCAGGTTTACCCTGGCCATCACCTGGCAAAGCGCGCAGGGAGGCCCCCATGATTGAGTTCTGGGTCGGGGTGGACGGCGGCGGCACCCACACCCGGGCCCGCATTCGCAACAACGCAGGCAAGCTGCTCGGCGAGGGGCGCGCCGCCGGCTCCAATCTGGAGCTGGGCATCGCCCTCGCCCACGGCCATGTGCTGGCTGCCATCGATCAGGCCCGCATCGACGCGGGTCTGCCCAGGGAGAGCGAACAGCGGATGGGAGTCGGGCTCGCACTCGCCTCCGCCGAGCTCGCCGACTGCTACCACGCCATGCTGACCATGCCCTTCCCGTTTGCGCGGGTGAAGCTCACCTCCGATGCCTTTGGTGCCTGCCTCGGCGCCTTCGACGGCCAGGAGGGGGCCATCCTGATCGCGGGCACCGGCTCGGCGGGGCTCATCTACCGGGAGGGACGCCTTCGCACCTGCTCGGGTCGCGGATTCCCCGTCTCGGATCTCGGCAGCGGCGCCTGGCTCGGGCTGCGCGCCATCCAGCAATCCCTGCTCTGCCACGACGGCATCCTGCCCCCCAGCACCCTGGCGGTGCGCCTGATGGATCACTTCAAGCGGGATCAGGCCGAGGTGGTGCGCTGGGCTGCGCGTGCCATCCCGGCCGACTATGGCCGCTTCGCCCCCTGGGTGTTCGATGCCGCGAGCGACGGGGACGATCTCGCCACCGCCCTGCTGGATGAGACCTGTGCCCAGCTCGCCATGCTGCTGGAGGGCATGACCCAGCTCGGGGCAGACCGGATCGCCCTGCTGGGCGGCATCGGCACGCGCCTCACCCCCCGTCTGGGCCACTTCCATCTGGTCGCCCCCAAGCGCGACGCGCTGGAGGGGGCCATCCTGCTTGCCAGGACGGAGGCGCTGCCATGTCTGCATCCCTGAGCCTTGCCGGGCCGACAACACCTGCGGGACAGGCTCCCGTTTCCTTCACCCCATCAGAGGAATTCCCATGTCCGCACCCCTGATCCACACCCGGGTCGATCACCGTGACGGTGACGATGTCTGGTTTCGCTTCACCCTGAGCCAACGACCAGCAGCCCCCTGGAAACTCCACTTCTGCCTCGCCCGCCAGATCGATCCCCACTCGATCGAAGGGGGCTCCCTGGAGCGCCAGAGCGGCAGTTACAAGGTCATGGTGCCCCATGAGGGGGTGAGCGAGCTGCGCTTCTGCTGTCGCAGCACCCCGCTCAAGCATGACTCCGATATGCCCAAGGGTTTCTTCCTGAGCCTGGAGAGCAAGGGACAGCTGCAACCCCTGGTGCTGGAGGGGGAAGACCTTGGCCTGACCAACCCGCCCTCCCCGGGACCCGACCTGCCACAGGTGGAGGCCGTCAACGGCCTCGTGCCCCAGCCCGCCCACCTGATTTATACAGAAGGCAACTTCCGGCTGGCCGAGCGGGCCCACGTCGACGGCCCCGTTCCCCTCGCCTCCCTGCTCGCCCATTTCAACGAGCTGACAGGCCTGGCCCTGACCCAGGATCACGATGCGGAGATCCACCTCGTCGAGGCGACACTTCCCCCCGAGGGGTATGAGCTCACCATCACCCCTGAGGAGATCGTCATCCGGGCCGCCGGCGAGGCGGGCTGGCGCCACGGGCTGGTGAGCCTGGCCCAGTGGGCGCTGCAACACGGAGAGAGCCTGCCCTGCCTGACGGTGCGGGATGCACCGCGCTTCGGTTTTCGCGGCATCTTCCTCGACTGTGCCCGCCACTTCCACTCCATCGCCACCCTCAAGCGCCTGCTCAAGCAGATGAGCCTCTACAAGTTCAACCGCTTCCACTGGCACCTGACCGATGACGAGGGGTGGCGCCTGGAGATCAAGGCCTTCCCCCAGCTGACCGCCGTGGGAGCCTGGCGCGGCCATGGCCTGGCGGTGGGGCCCCAGCTGAGCGGTGGCCCCGATCCCTACGGCGGCTACTACACCCAGAGCGAGGTGCGCGAGCTGGTCGCCTACGCCGCCGGGCTTGGCATCACCATCATTCCGGAGATAGACATCCCGGGTCACTGCCACGCGGCCATCAAGGCGCTGCCCGAGCTGCTGCGGGAAGAGGCGGACCACTCCCGCTACCTCTCGGTGCAATATTTCGACGACAACGTGCTTAACCCGGCCCTGCCCGGCACCTACCGGTTCCTGGACGCCGTGATGGACGAGGTGTGCGATCTCTTCCCCGGGAGTCAGGTTCACATGGGGGGGGACGAAGTGCCCACCGGCGTCTGGACCGACAGTCCCGCCTGCCAGCAGCTGATGGCCGAGCAAGGGTATCAGGATTGCCGCGAGCTGCAGGGCCACCTGCTGCGCCACTGCCAGCAGTACCTGGCTGGCAGGGGCAAGCAGATGCTGGGGTGGGAGGAGATACTGCACGGTGACAAGGTGAGCCGGGAGGCCACCGTCTTCGCCTGGACCAGCTTCCAGGCCGGCCTGGATGCCGCCGCATCCGGTTACCCCGTGGTGATGGCGCCTGCCCAGCACCTCTATCTGGATCTCGCCTGGAGTCAGGACATCCACGAGCCGGGACTCTACTGGGCGGGTACCCTCAACCTGGCGCAGGTGCATGCATGCGATCCTGCCCCGGCCGATTTCCATGCCAACGATAACATCTTGGGGGTGCTGAGCCCCTTGTGGTCGGAACTGATCACCTCTCGCGATCGTCTCGACTACATGTTGTTCCCGCGCATGCTGGCCACGGCAGAGGTGGCCTGGAGCACTCCCGCCCGCAAGGTGTGGGAGCACTTCGTCGCCCGTCTGCCCGGCCAGCTGCACATCCTCGACCAGTTGCAAGTGCGTTACCGGGTGCCACAGAGGTAGTGTTATCTTTTTCTTTTCGGCGACCTTTTGGTCGCCGTTTTTTTACCCATCGACAACAAAAACCCAACCTAGCCCCTACTTTTCATCTGCCTTTGTTGGCAAAATAAGGCCCCCGATGAAACCAGACAGGGGATGCACCTCCCTGCGGTTCCGCCACAATAACAATCAGCAAACAGATCGGAGCTTACCCTTATGGCCCGCAAACACGCCCAGGTCGTGGACAGTGAAGTGGAATTTCCCGCCGACGTGCAACTCGTTTCCACCACGGATCTGCGCGGCGTCATTACCTACGCCAACCCCGCCTTCTGCCGCATCGCCGGTTACCAGGTCGATGAACTGGTCGGCCACAACCACAACCTGGTTCGCCACCCCGACATGCCCAAGGCCGCCTTCGCCGACCTCTGGGATCGCCTCAAGGAGGGCAACCCCTGGCGGGGAGTGGTGAAAAACCGCTGCAAGGATGGCCGCTATTACTGGGTCGACGCCTACGTCACCCCCATCTACGAGCACGGCAAGATAAGCGGCTACCAGTCGGTGCGCTGCAAGCCAGACCCCCAGCTCAAGCAGGCTGCCGCCCAGGCCTATCGGGCCCTGCTTTCGGCCGAGCAACGGGGCACCCCGGCTCGCCCCTCGCTGCGCCGTTTCAGGCCGCTGATGCTCGGCCTGCCGCTGCTGGCGCTGCTGGTCTGGGCCGCCCTCACCCAGGGCCCCCTCACCGCGCTGCTGATGCTGCTTCCCCCCCTCGTCATTGCGGGCGCCTACTGGCGCGAGCTCATCGCCTTGCCCCGCTATCTCAGGCAGCTCGGTCAACAATATGACAGCCTGACCCGGCTGGTCTATTCGGGGGATGCACCGGGTGCCATCGCCGATTTTCACCTGAAGATGCTGCAGGCCCGGATCCGCACCGTGCTGGGGCGGGTCGACGATGCCACCCATCCGCTTCAGGCCCTGGCAACCGATCTGCAGGACTCCTCACACCGCGCCTTCCTCGACATCAACGAGCAGGATGCCCAGACTCAGCAGATGGCGGCCGCCATGACCCAGATGGCCAGCACCGCCCACGAAATCGCCCGCAACATCCAGGACACCAACGGCCAGGTGACCGAGGCGCGCAGCAGTTGCCAGAGCACGGTGGAACAGCTGGACCAGACCCAGCAGCAGATGACCAGGCTGGCCAGCCAGGCGGAGCAGGCCTTCCACTCCGCGGTGGAGCTCGCCAGCGAGTCGGAGCGCATTGGCAGCGTGATGGGTGAAATCCAGGGCATCGCCGAGCAGACCAACCTGCTGGCCCTCAACGCCGCCATCGAGGCCGCCCGTGCCGGAGAGCAGGGGCGCGGCTTTGCGGTGGTGGCGGACGAGGTGCGCACCCTGTCGACCCGTACCCACAAGGCGACCGAGCAGATCCAGGGCAGCATCAGCCAGATCCAGCACACCCTGGAGCGCTGGCAGGGCATGATGCAGGACAACCTGGCCCAGACCCGGGAATGTGTCGAGATGACCCGCCAGGGATCAGGCAACCTGCACCTGGTGCTGGGTGAAATCGATCTGGTGACCGAATTCTCCACCCAGATCGCCGCCGCCGCGGAGCAGCAGCAGGTGGTGGTGGAGGAGATCAGCCGCAACATCCACCAGATCTCCGAATACTCCCGCGCCAACAGCCAGAAGATCCAGGCGGTGGACGACTCCAGCCAGGAGCTGCTCAGGCGGGCCCGCGAGCTCAGGGGACTGAGCCAGACCTTCGGCTGACAGATTGCAAGCCCCATGACAGAAGCGCCACAATGGCGCTTCTGCTGTTTTTGACGAGCCATCATCATGAGAACGAACGCGCCCCCTCTGGACAAGAAGGCCCGCATCGAGGCGATCCTGGCCCTGATCCCCCCCGGCCGCGTGGTGAGCTACGGCCAGGTGGCGGACCTCGCGGGCCTGCCCGGACGGGCACGATTGGTGGGAAAAGTCTTGCGGGAGACCGACAAGGTGCTGCCCTGGCACCGGGTGCTGGGGGCGGCAGGCACCATTTCGCTGCCAAAAGGATCCGCAGGCTTTGACAAGCAAGCGGGGCTGCTGCAGGAGGAGGGGGTGCCCGTGATTGGCGGGCGGGTCAGGATGCGGGAGTGGCAGTGGCAGCCCGACCTGGCCGAGCTGCTCTTTCTGGTTCCCTTCTGACGAGGCTGGCAGCCCCGAAGGGATGGAGGCTCTTGCAACAAAGGGAGGGCCTCTGTGATCGCCCTCCGTCACGTTCTCTTCCCTAGTCGCTGGCAATGGGCCCCAGAATGTCATCGCTGCGCACCTGTACCGGGATGGTCTCATCCTCCCGTTGCAAGAGCACCAGCAGACTCTGTCTGTCCACCTCCAGCACATAGGCCGTCCCTTCACGGGTCAGGCAGGTCATGCCCGGCCGTATTTCATGTATCTCCATGACAACTCCCTGTCTTGCGCTGCCATCCATGCAGCCATTCCAGTATATCGCCATCCACCAGCAAAGAAGCCCCTCGCAAGGGGCCTCTTTCATCATGCTGTGAGCGGCGTCGCCATCAGGCTTTCTTCGCCTTGGGCAGGCTCTCCTGCCATTTTCCGTTGTCGTAATGGGCTGTCCAGCCGGTCGCCTTGCCGTTGACCTCGGTCATCACGTACTGCTCCTTGGTCTTGCGGCTGAAGCGCACCACGGAGGCGTTTCCGTCAGGATCTGACGCCGGGGCGTCCGCCAGGTACTGGTGCTTGGGAGAGAGGCGATCGCGGAAGCGCTTGAGCTCCTCCACCAGGGGCGCACGGGTCTCGCGGGATTTGGGGAAGTTGCTGGCGGCGAGGAACAGGCCGGCAGCGCCATCCCGCAGCACGAAGTGGGCGTCGGACTGGGTGCATTTCAGCTCGGGCAGGGGTACCGGATCCTCTTTCGGCGGCGCAATGTCGCCATTTTTCAGGATCTTGCGGGTGTTCTTGCAGCTCTCGTTGGTGCAACCCATGTATTTGCCGAAGCGGCCGTTCTTGAGTTGCATCTCGGAGCCGCAGCGATCGCATTCGATGCTCGGCCCTTCGTAGCCCTTGAGCTTGAACTGCCCCTGCTCCACCTCGTAGCCATCGCAATCCGGGTTGCGACCGCAGACGTGCAACTTGCGGCTGTCGTCGATGATGTAGGCGTCCATGGCGGTGCCGCAGATCCCGCAGCGATGCTTGGCTCGCAGCGCATCGGTTTCCGCCTCGTCCCCGTCGGTGGCGGAGACGAACTCGTCCGCACTGACCAGGTTGATGGTCTTCTTGCAGCGCTCCTTGGGCGGCAGGGCATAGCCGGAGCAGCCGAGGAACACCCCGGTGGTGGCGGTACGGATACCCATCTTGCGGCCACAATCCGGGCAGTCGATGTCGGTCAGCACCATCTGGTTGGCACGCATGCCTCCCTCTTCATGGGGCTTGTCAGCCTGCTCCAGCTCCTGGGTGAACTCGGCGTAGAAGGCGTCGAGCACCTTCTTCCACTCCAGGCTCCCCTCGGCGATGCCGTCGAGCTTGTCTTCCATCTTGGCGGTGAACTCGTAGTTCATCAGCTCGACGAAGTTCTCCACCAGGCGGTCGGTGACGATCTCCCCCATCTTCTCGGCGAAGAAGCGGCGGCTCTCGACCCGCACATACCCACGGTCGACGATGGTGGAGATGATGGAGGCGTAAGTGGACGGACGGCCGATGCCGCGCTTTTCCAGCTCGCGCACCAGGGCCGCTTCGGTGAAGCGGGCGGGCGGCTTGGTGAAGTGCTGGCGCGGATCCAGCTTGACCAGTTTCAGCACCTCACCGACGGTCACCGCCGGCAGCTGGCTGTCTTCACCCTTGCGGCCCATGGGCGGCAGGGCCTTGGTCCAGCCGGCGAAGCGCAGGGTGCGACCGCGCGCCTTGAGCTCGAACTCCCCTGCCTTGACGGTCAGGGTGGAGGAGTCGTACTGGGCCGGGGTCATCTGGCAGGCGACAAACTGGCGCCAGATGAGGTCATAGAGCCGCATGGCATCGGGCTCCATCCCTTCCAGCATCTCGGCGGTCACCTGGACACTGGAGGGGCGGATCGCCTCGTGGGCCTCCTGGGCATTGGCCTTGGCGCCGTAGAGGTTCGGCTCGCTCGGCAGGTAGGCGGCACCATACTGCTCGCCGATGTATTCCCGCACCGCGTCCACCGCCTCTTTGCTGAGGTTGGTGGAGTCGGTACGCATATAGGTGATGTAACCCGCTTCATAGAGACGCTGGGCCATCATCATGGTCTTCTTGACCCCGAAGCTCAGACGAGTAGAAGCCGCCTGCTGCAGGGTAGAGGTGATGAAGGGAGCGGACGGCTTGGAGCCGGTCGGCTTGTCTTCCCGGTTGACCACCTTGTAGTCGACCCCTTCCAGAGCCGCCACGGCGGCGAAGGTCTCGGCCTGGGTCACCGGCTTGAAGTCGGCACCATTGCGGCTGACCACCTCCATGCGCAGCTCGCTCTTCTCGGCGGTGAGCAGGTCGGCGTTGAGATCCCAGAACTCCACCGGCACGAACGCCTTGATCTCGCGCTCCTTGTCGACGATGAGGCGCACCGCGACGGATTGCACCCGACCGGCGGAGAGGCCGCGGGCCAGCTTCTTCCACAAGAGCGGGGAGACCATGTAGCCCACCACCCGGTCGAGGAAACGACGGGCCTGCTGGGCGTTGACGCGATGAATGTTCAGCTCGGACGGCTGGGCGAACGCCTCCTGGATGGCGCTCTTGGTGATCTCGTTGAACACCACGCGCTTGTAGCGGCTGTCGTCGCCACCGATGATCTCGCGCAGGTGCCAGGCGATCGCTTCCCCCTCTCTATCCAAGTCGGTTGCGAGATAGATGGTGTCGGCCTTGGCTGCCAGACTTTGCAACTCGCTGACCACTTTTTCCTTGCCGGGCAAAATCTGGTAGTTGGCCTGCCAGCCTGCGGTCGGGTTGATGCCCATCCTTGAGAACAGGGCGTTGCGATCCTTGGCCGCCTTCTCGGATTCGCTGAGCTTGATGCCGCGAATGACAGGTTTTTTGGGCTCGGTGCTGGCGCTGCCGCTGGTCGGCAGATCGCGCACGTGGCCTACGCTGGATTTCACCACGTAGTCCTTGCCCAAATATTTGTTGATGGTCTTGGCCTTGGCCGGAGACTCCACGATGACCAGTGATTTGCCCATGCTGTAACTATTATCCTCATTGCACCCGACGGGGTTGGCGTGCGGTTTTGTGGGGCTGTATAAGAGATTTGACGGGAAAAAGCAATCTTGCGGGTCAATTTGCCCGACAGCCCGAACCGCCCTGCTGCTTTATTTATTAATGCGAAGCCGGGGCGCGGGAAGCAACCGCTTTTTTGTTTTTATGCTATATCCCCCCTTTTTTAGATTGGAAATGACATATCCAGCCACCCTTGTGACATAAAAACCCATTCTGGTTATCAGCTTGTTACAAAGGATGAAATCTCTTTATAATGGCCGTACACCGCAGCTTTGTGCGCGGAAGGAACCGCTCCCCATATAAAAATCGAAAGGATGTGATCATGAAGCACTTCGAGGTCAACTTCGACGGCCTGGTCGGCCCCACCCACAACTATGCCGGCCTCTCCTATGGCAACGTCGCCTCCCAGAGCAACGCCAAAGAGGCCTCCAACCCCAAGGAAGCGGCCAAGCAGGGGCTGCGCAAGATGAAGGCGCTGACCGACCTCGGCATGGTACAGGGAGTGCTGGCCCCCCAGGAGAGGCCGGATCTCGCGACCCTGCGCCGCCTGGGCTTCACCGGCAACGACGCCAGCGTCCTGGCCCAGGCTGCCAGACAGGCCCCCGCCGTGCTGGCCGCCTGCTACTCCGCCTCCAGCATGTGGACTGCCAACGCCGCCACCGTCTCCCCGAGCGCCGACACCCAGGATGGCCGCATTCACTTCACCCCCGCCAACCTGACCAACAAGTTCCACCGCTCCCTGGAGCCCGAGGTGACCGGGCGCATCCTGCGGGCCGTGTTCAACAACGATCGCCACTTCTATCACCACCAGCATCTGCCGGAGAACGACCACTTCGGTGACGAAGGCGCCGCCAACCACACCCGGCTGTGCCGCGCCTATGGCGAAGCGGGGGTCGAGCTGTTCGTCTATGGCCGCAGCGCCTTCGACGTCTCCCAGCCCGCCCCCAAACGCTACCCGGCCCGCCAGACCCTGGAAGCGAGCCAGGCCATCGCCCGCCTGCATGGCCTTGGGGATGAGAGCGCCGTCTTTATCCAGCAGAACCCGGACGTGATCGATCAGGGGGTGTTCCACAACGACGTCATCGCGGTGGGCAACCAGAACGTGCTCTTCTTCCACCAGCAGGCGTTCCTCCATACCGACGCTGCGCTGGCCGAGGTGCGTACCAAGTTCGGCGACGGGGAACTGCACTTCATCGAGGTGCCGACCAGCGAAGTGTCGGTGCAGGATGCGGTGAAATCCTACCTGTTCAACACCCAGATCCTCACCCTGCCATCCGGCGAGATGGCGATCATCGCCCCCACCGAATGCCGCGACAACCCGGCGGTGTCCGCCTATCTGGCCAGGCTGGTGACCCAGGGCACCCCCATCAAGGACGTCCACTACATGGACGTGAAGCAGAGCATGAGAAACGGCGGCGGCCCCGCCTGTCTGCGCCTGCGGGTCGCCATGAACGACACCGAGCTCGCCGCGGTCAACCCGGCCTGCCTCATCACCGACAGCCAGTTTGCCCGCCTGGATCAGTGGGTCGAGAAGCACTATCGCGACAGCCTGGCGCTGGACGATCTGCGCGACCCCTCCCTGGTGCTGGAGACCCGCACCGCCCTGGACGAGCTGACCCAGATCTTGAAACTGGGTTCCGTCTATCCCTTCCAACGCTGAGGTGCGCCATCGGCCTGCAGAGCCGACGCAATAAAAAAAGAGAGCCGGGCAATGCCCGGCTCTCTTTTTAGTCCTTTGCACTGAGCTATAAAACCTGTTCACGAGCTGTAGCGAGAGATCGTCAGCAAGGTGAAGAGCAGCGAAGGAACCGGAGTGTGTAGATACACATGAGGATTCCGAGCAGCACATGAGCCTTGATCACGACCTCGCAGTAAGCTCGAAACAGGTTCTCAGCGCCAGGGGCTCTGCTGCCACAGACGGCCGAGGGCCCCCTCCAGCCCCAGTGCCGCCTGCTTGCCAAGCTTCTGGGTCAGGCTCCTGGGTTTGCTGTAGCGGATGCCGACCACCTTGTGATGGCTGGCCTGGGCCAGCAGGTAGTCATCGCTGGTGCAAAGCGCATCCACCAGTCCGAGCTGCTTGGCCTGGCTCGCCAGCCAATGCTCGCCGGTGGTCACCTTGTCGATGTCGAGACCGGGTCTGTGCTCGGCCACGAAGGCCTTGAACTGTTCGTGGATGGCCCCCAGCTCCTCGCGAAACTTCTCCCGCCCCAGATCGTCGTTCTCGCCGAACATGGTGATGGTGCGCTTGTACTGGCCTGCGGTGTGCATCTCGAATTCGATGTCGTGCTTCTTGAGCAGCTTGTTGAAGTTCGGCATCTGGGCAATCACCCCGATGGAGCCGACGATGGCGAACGGCGCCGCCAGGATCTTGTCCGCGACGCAGGCCATCATGTAGCCACCGCTCGCCGCCACCTTGTCGATGGCCACGGTCAGCGTGATGTCCTTGTCCCGCAGCCGCTGCAACTGGGAGGCGGCCAGGCCGTAGCCGTGCACCACGCCGCCGCCGGATTCGAGGCGCAGCAGCACTTCGTCCCCGGGCCGGGCCACGCCTATCACGGCACTCACCTCTTCCCGCAGGGAGGCCACTTCCTTGGCATCCATGCTGCCGTTGAAGTCGATGACGAACAGCCGGCTGCGCTCATCCTCTCCCTTGGCTTTGGCCTTGTGCTCGGCCTTGCGGGTCTTCTCCATCTGCTTGCGCTCGGCCTTGCCTGCCAGGGCTGCCTGCAGTTGATGGCGCCCCTGCTCCAGCTCGCCGGAGAGATCCGTCACCACCAGTTCCCCCTTGCGGGATTTGGGCTGGCGGCTGCTCGCCACCATCAGGATGACGGCGCCGATGGCCAGCAAGAAGGTGAGGGTCTTGGCCAGAAACAGGCCGTATTCGGTCAAAAATGCCACTTGATGCTCCGCTCAATGTCCGGTTTTTTCACATAGTAAGGAGTTTGCCCCCCTCGCGCAAAAACTCTGCCACCTCCCGTGCCAAAGACGGAGGGATCGACGCTATCGCCCTGTTTTATTCACATTTTTGCCGTCTCATACTGGTCAACTGCCGGGCCGGGTCAGTACACTTACCCACTCGATTCGTTGCGCCAAGCCGCCAGGCATTGTTAACAGGAGTCCACATGCTCGACTATCAGGCCCCCCGTGATCTGCTCAAGGACAAGGTCATTCTGGTGACGGGTGCCGGTGACGGCATCGGCCGCGAAGCGGCCCTCACCTATGCGGCCCACGGTGCCACCGTGATCCTGCTCGGGCGTACCAGTGCCAAGCTGGAGGCGGTCTACGACCAGATTGAAGCGGCCGGTCACCCCCTGCCCGCCATCGTGCCGGTGGACTTGAAAGGGGCTACTGCCGCCCACTACCGCGGCATGGCGGAGACCTTCGCCCAGCAGTTCGGCCGCCTCGATGGCGTGCTGTTCAACGCCGGCCTGCTCGGCACCCTGTCGCCGTTCGAACACATTCAGGAGCAGGAGTGGGACGAGGTGATGCAGGTCAACGTCAAATCCGAATTCCTGCTGACCCAGGCGCTGCTGCCCCTCCTTCGCCAGACCGCCAAGGAGCACGGCGAGGCGTCCATCGTCTACACCTCCTCCAGCGTGGGCCGCAAGGGGCGCGCCTACTGGGGCACTTATGCCATTTCCAAGTTCGCCGTCGAGGGGATGATGGAGGTGCTGGCGGACGAGCTGGAGAACACCAGGGTGCGGGTCAACACCCTGAACCCGGGCGGCACCCGCACCAGGATGCGGGCCAGCGCCTTCCCGGCGGAAGATCCGCAAACCCTCAAGACCCCGGCCGATCTGATGCCCCTCTATCTCTACCTGATGGGGCGTGACAGTCAGGGCCAGAGCGGCAAGACCTTCGTGGCCCAGCCCAAATAAATCAACAAATCAACCGGATGGGATTACAGTGAAGAGGGGGTGCCAAGGCGCGCCCTGTTGAATCCCATCGGCCCCAGACAGGTTGCACTATGTTTCGTCCCAAGAGCACGTTTGAGCAATGGCGGATCTTTCAGGCAGTGGTGGACTGCGGCGGTTATGCCCAGGCTGCCGAGGCGCTGAACAAGAGCCAATCCTCCCTCAATCATGCGGTTGCCAAGCTGCAACAGAGTCTGGGGGTGGCCCTGCTGGAGGTGCGGGGACGCAAGGCGGTGCTGACGCCGGCGGGGGAGATCTTCCTCAAGCGGGCGCGCCAGCTCAGCCAGCAGGTGGAAGAGCTGGAGAACCTGGCCAACAACCTGGAGCGGCAGTGGGAGCCGCAGATCAACCTCTATGTGTCCGTGGTGCAGCCGCGGGAGCGCCTCTACCGGGCGCTGGCCCACTTCTACCCCCGCAGCCGCGGTTGCCGCATCAACCTGCATGAGCGGATCCACTGCCACTTCAATGCGCTGCAGGCAGGAGATCTGATGCTCTCCGAGCACCTGCCCCAGGATCGCACCGGCCTGCCGCTGGACGAAGTCTGTCTGCTTCCTCTGTGCGCAGCGGGCCACCCCCTTGCGGAGCAGGGAGAGCCCATCACCGCCGAGGTGCTGGCCAGCCACAACCAGATAAGCCTGCATCCCCCCATCCACCGCTCGGTGGACTGGAACGATGCGGACGACACCGGCTGGAAGGCGACCCACTATCACGAGGTGCTCAACATGGTGCGCCTTGGCATGGGTTACGCCTGGGTGCCCCGCCACCTGGTGCAGGAGGAGCTCGCCGAGGGCTCGCTGGTGCAGCTCGATCTCACCGGCGGCAACGAACGCTATCTCTACACCTACCTGCTCACCCCCTCGGTGGAGGCGCTGGGGCCGGCGGCCGAGCTGTTGCTGCGCTGCCTGCGCATCGAATACCAGGGAGACAACCCCAGGTAAGGCCGCTTCTTCCCCGCACGACCGGGGCACTGGTGCCGGCACATCCGGGCATCGGCTCCCCTTTGCATCCCTTATACGTTGGGGACCCGCCAGCAGGCGGCCAGCGCCATCAGCGCCAGGGCCGCCGCCACCATGAAGACCCCGTGGAAGCTCCAGAGCTCCGCCACCGTCCCCGCGATGGCCCCCGCCATGATGGAGCCGGTGCGGATGCTGTTGGAAAAGAGCGTGGTCGCCACCCCGGCGCGCCCCGGCATCAGGTCCTGGAAATAGGACATGCCGATGCCGGCCACGATGCCGATGAAGATGGCATTGAGCAGTTGCAGCGCAATGAGGGCATGCTGGCTCGACAGGGTCACGAGACCGCCATAGAAACCGACCCCGGCCAGCACCGCCAGCAGCATCATGGGCCGCTTGCCGAAGCGCCGGGTGTAGTAGCCCGCCAGCAGCATGAAGGGGATCTCCAGGGCCGCCGCCGTGCCCATCAGCAAACCGGCCAGCTTCTCCTCCAGCCCCAGCTCGCGGGTGATGTAGAGGGGCATGTTGATGAGGTACATGCTGTTGCAGGTCCACATCAGGGTGGAGGCGATGAAGAGCGCCCGCACCGATGGATCCCGCCAGCTGCTCACCCGCTCCACCTCGTTGTCCATCACCGGCAGCGGCAGGGAGGGAAGCCAGCGCCACACCACGAAGGCGCAGATGACATAGGCCAGCGCCGAGGCCAGATACATCACCTTGAAGCCGTAGCCGATGGCGAGCGCGAAGGCGATGGGTGGCCCTATCACCCAGGCCAGGGAGAACTGGGCCCGCAGCACCGAGCTGAACATGTCGGCCTGTTTGTTGCGGCTGTCGGCGTATTCCCGCGCCAGGGCGAACAGCTGCGGGCTGGCGGTGGCGGTCAGGCTCGCCAGCAGCACCCCCAGGCTCACCAGCAACCAGTACTGCCGGTTCCAGGCAAACAGCAGGGAGAGCACGATGCCGGCAAAGCAGCAGCGCAGGATCAGCTGCTTGCGATCCCCCTTGTTGTCGGAGCGGTGGCCGAGCCACTGGCTGATGAGGATGCCGATCACCGCGTTCACCGTGTAGAAGAGCCCCACCAGGAAGGGGCGCACCTGCACCTCCTCGGCCAGAAACAGGCTCAAGGTCGGCACCTGCAGCGCCACCGCCACCCCGGTCATGAAGGTCACGGCGAGAAACGAGAGAGAGACGGGATCCGGCCTCTTGCGGGCAGCAGACAGCAAACTCATAGAGATACCATTGATATGGAAGAAAAAAAGGAGCCAGATGCGGGCGGGCTTGGCGTATGGCGGCGGCTATTTTATGCCATTATCAACAGCTACCTCAAGGGTTGCGGGGGGGCGTCCAAGTCCGTACATTGGAAGCCCATCCAGCGCCAGTACAAGGATTTAACATGTTTGATTTTGACCGGGAAATAGATCGCAGCGGTACCATGAGCCTGAAATGGGACAAATACAAGGGTCAGGATGTCCTGCCCATGTGGGTCGCAGACACCGACTTCGTCTCTCCCCCCGCCGTACTGGAGGCCCTTACCAAACGGGTCGCCCACGGCATCTTCGGCTATTCGCGCCCCTCTCCCCGGCTCATCGAACTGATCGTATCGCGTCTGGCCAGCCGCTATGGCTGGACCATCCAGCCCGAATGGCTCGTCTTCCTGCCCGGGGTGGTGCCGGGCCTCAATCTCGCCTGCAAGGCCTGGAGCCAGCACGGGCGCGGCATCATCACCCCCAAGCCGGTCTACTACCCCTTCCTGCAGGCGCCGGGCTTCAATGACCGCCCCCTGCTCACCGTCCCCGTGGTGGAGGAAGAAGGTCGCTGGGTGCTGGATCTCGAAGAGCTTGAGCGTCAGGCCCCCTCGGCGGATCTGCTGCTGCTGTGCAACCCCCACAACCCGGGCGGCACCGTCTTCACCCGGGAAGAGCTGCTGGCCATTGACGCCATCGCAGAGCGCCACAACCTGGTGATCTGCTCCGACGAAATCCACTGCGACCTGCTGCTGGACAAGGATGCCCGCCACATCCCCTATGGTGCCCTGAGCCCGGAGGCGGCCGAACGCTCCGCCGTCATGATGGCACCGAGCAAGACCTTCAACATCGCAGGGCTGTGCTGCTCCTTCGCCGTGATCCCCAATGCCCGCCTGCGGCTCAAGCTGCAACAGGCGATGCGCGGCATCAGCGCCGACGTCAATCTGCTGGGGTTCGTGGCGGCCGAGGCGGCCTATGAGGGGGGCGAGCAGTGGCTGAATGAACAGCTCGACTACCTGGCCGGCAACCTGGCCCTGATCGAGCAGGCCGTGACCCGCTGGCCCGGCGTCAAGCTGGCCCGCAACCAGGCCACCTACCTCGCCTGGATCGACATGAGCGCCCTGGGCCTGGACGATCCCGTCGCCTTCTTCGAACAGGCGGGCGTGGGTCTCTCCCCCGGTGCCCAGTTCGGCAACGGCCAGTTCGTGCGGCTCAACTTTGGCTGCACCCGGGCCCGTCTCACCGAGGCCCTGGCCCGCATGGAGAAAGCCATTCTCCAGACCCGCTAGCGAACCGTCCCGGGCGGCGGCCCCAGGCCGCCCGGTGCGCGCAAAAGCGGTAAAATCCGTTCAGCTTCCCGTCTGATACGGATAAGATGAGGCTCATCACGGGATGAGCCCACCTCCTCCTCATGTTCAGCCACGGTTTCGGTCCACTATGCGCCCATTCGCCTTCTCTGCCCTGTTGCGTCTGTCACGTACCGCCCTGCCCTGGCTCGCGGCCGTGCTGGCGCCCTCCCTCTTCGCCTCCCCCGCCTATGTCACCATCGGCACGGGAGCCCTCAACGGCGTCTACTACCCGACAGGAGGCGCTATCTGCCGCCTGCTCAACGAGGAGAGTGCCCGCCACGGCCTGCACTGCACGGTGCAGAGTACCTCGGGCTCCATCGCCAATCTGGCGGCGCTCGCCAAGGGAGAGGTACAGCTCGCCCTGATGCAGTCGGATGTGCTCTACCATGCGGTGCACGGCAGCGGCCCCTTCGCGGGCCAGGCCCCGGACGATCAGCTGCGCAGCCTCTTGCGGCTCCACAAGGAGTCCCTGACCCTGATTGCCAGCGCCACCAGCAACATCACCACCCTGGCCGACATCAAGGGCAAGCGGGTCGATGTCGGCGCCCCCAACTCCGGGGACAGGGTCACCAGCCGGGCCCTGCTCGATGCCATGGGGTGGCGGATCGCCGACTTCAGCCGCCCGCCCGTGATCTCCCCGGGCAACCGGCTGGAGGGGCTCTGTGACGGCACCCTGGATGCCGCCTTCGTGGTCGCCGGTCACCCCAATCAGGCCATCGGCGATCTCACCGGCCGCTGTCAGGCCCGCCTCATTCCCATCGAGGGGGAACAGGTGGACAAGCTGCTCAAGCAGCACCCCTACTATGATCGCAGCCGCATCGGCGCCAACCTCTATCCGGGGCAGACAAGCGGCGTCAATACCTTCGCCGTCACCGCCGAACTGGTGGCGCTGGCCAGTCTGCCCGAGAGCGAGGTGCGCACCCTGCGGGACGTGCTGAACGAGCGGCTCAAGCAGTTCACCCGGCTGCATCCGGCACTGACCACCCTCACCTGGGAAGGCATGCAGGCGGGCAGCATCGCCCTGCTCCATCCCGGCATGCTGGATGCCGTGCCCACCCTCCCGGCGGACACCCTCACGGCATCCGGGGCCGGGGCGACCTCGGGTGCCCTGCCGACCTTGCCCCCGGCGAGCAGCGCGGCCACACCGTCCGATGGGACAGGCTACCCGAAAGGCACCGCGCCACTGGAGGGGTCCGACACCTTGCCGGAGCAGCCGGCCGCCGCGACCCTCTCAACCAGTTCGGGGGCGACCTCCACCAACCAGGCCCCGGCCCTGACCGAGCCGCCCACACCAGGCAGCGCAACCCTGGCGCCAGGCCATCCCCTGACCCCGCCTGAAACGCCCGCCTCGTCGGCAACGCCGCTGGAGGCGCCATCACCGGAGGCCATGCCGCCCAGCCACGCGGTGGGGACCACAGCCCCCGCCGGGCAATGAACACCAACCAAGAGGCCACCCCAGGGGTGGCCTCTTGGTTATCGGGAACGGGCGCCTGGCCTGTCACGGCGCCAGCAGCAGCGCCGGATTCTGGATCTCCTCCTCCACCCAGTGCAGCAGTTGCTTGATGGCCCGCGACAGCACCTGGTTCTGGCGCACCACGTACCCCAGGCTGGTACCGGGAAAATCGGTGAGCCGGGTCACCGGGGCGGTCAGCTTGAGCCTGGGGTGAAGGGAGAAATCCGGCACGATGGCGACGCCAAAGCCCGCCTCGGCCCAGTCGAGCTGGGCATCCACGCTCCCCACCTCCATGATGCGGCAGCTCGGCAGGCCGAGCAGGGGCAGGGAGGGGTCGATCAATGCCCGGGTCCGGGTGTCGTGCCCCAGCAGGATCAGGGTCGGCTCGTCCAGAGGATCGCTCTCTCCCGAGCTGGCCCGCGCCTGCCAGCGGGCCAGGCCGTGCCCCAGGGCACACCAGGTCACCTGCTGCAACTCGGTGTAGAAGAGCGGCTCGCTGCGCTTTTGTGCCATCACGAAGCCCAGATCCGCCTTGCCCGCCCGCACCAGATCCGCCGCCTGATCCGAGGTGGTGTTGAACAGGGTGAGGTCGATACCGGGGAAGGCCTGCTTGAAGCGCTGGAACGGCTGGATGAGCAGCAGGCGCGAGATGATGTCGCTGGCGGCGATGGCGAGCGTCCCCTGGCTCAACTGGCTCAGGGCATTGAGATCGGACTGGCAGAGCTGCAACTCGTTGATGGCGCGCTCGGCGCTTTGCAGCAGCCGCTCCCCCGCCTGGGTCAGGCGAAACGGGCTGCGCTCCACCAGCTTGACCCGGGTCGCCTGCTCCAGGTTCTTGAGGTGCAGGCTCACATTGGGTTGCGTCATGTGCAGTTCGGTGGCCGTCTGGCCGAAGTGCTGCAACCGGGCCAGGGTGACGAAGGTGTGCAGCCAGTGAATGTCCAGCATGGGGTTCCTCTTCTCCCGGGTCGATGGCAGGGCCAGCGCCGCCAGGGCACGGTCACCACGAAAGGGAGCGCGGTGTCGATAATTGCACCGGAATTATATGGCTTCCTTATCGGAATTATAAAGATAATTAATTTTTCTAATCCTCACGGGGCTCCTAGGATGGACGCCTAACGTCTTAGGAGAAAGAGTCATGTCGTCTATCGTAGTCGTAGGTGCTAACTGGGGTGATGAAGGCAAAGGCCGCATCGTCGATTATCTGGCAGGCCAGGCTGGCGCCAGTATTCGTTTCCAGGGCGGCAACAACGCCGGCCACACCGTGGTCAACGATCTGGGCACCTTCAAGCTGCACCAGGTGCCGAGCGGCGTCTTCAACCCGGATTGCCTGGTCGTGCTGGGCCCCGGCATGGTGATCAGCCCCGAGAAGCTCACCGTCGAGCTGGAAGAGGTCAAGGCCTCCGGCGTCATTCCCAAGCTCGCCATCTCTGACCGTGCCACCCTCTGCCTGCCGCTGCACGCGCTGGAAGACACCTTGGAAGAGCAACGCCTGGGTGACGGCGCCTACGGCTCCACCCGTCAGGGCATCGCCCCGGCTTACGGTGATCGGGTCATGAAAAAGGCGATCCTGGTGGGCTGGCTGAAACAGCCGGACGTGCTGGTCGAGCGCATCCAGTTCATGCTGGACTGGAAACTGCCGCAGATGAAGGCTCTCTATCCGGACTTCGAATTCACCCAGACCGCCCAGGAGATGGCCGACTGGCTGCTGGAAGTGTCCGCTCCCTGGCTGGACGCCGTCTGCAACGTCAGCATGCCCCTCAAGGCGCTGCAAGCCGAAGGCAAGACCCTGCTGTTCGAAGCCCAGCTGGGTGCCGGCCGTGATCTCATCTACGGCGAATACCCCTGGGTCACCTCCTCCCACGTTTCCGGCGCCTACGCCGGCATCGGTGGCGGTCTGCCGGGCCTGCGCCCGGAGCGCGTCATCGCCGTGGCCAAGGCCTTCAGCTCCTCCGTCGGTACCGGCACCCTGCTGACCGCCATGGAGAACCAGGACGAGTTCCGCAAGATCACCAACGAGTTCGGCGCCACCACCGGCCGTCCCCGTGACGTGGGTTACTTCGATGCCGTCGCCACCAAGAACGGCGTCGAGCTGCAGGCGGCCACCGAAGTGGCCCTGACCAAGCTGGACTGCCTGACCGGTCTGCCGGATCTGAAGATCTGCGTGGCCTACGAAGGTGCCCACACCGAGAACCCGATCTGGCCGCAGACCGCCGCCCTCACCCCCGTCTACGAGAAGATGGAGAGCTGGAGCGAAGACATCAGCGCCTGCCGCACCTTCGCCGAGCTGCCCAAGGCTGCCCAGGACTATGTGCTGCGCATCGAAGCCCTGCTGGGCGTGCCGGTGCCCATGGTCTCCGTCGGCCCGGGCCGTGACGAGATGATCCTGCGCTAAGACCCCTCGCCTCTCCCAAAAACCGGCATCCCAGGATGCCGGTTTTTTTATGCCCCTCAAAACCCCCGAACAGCTCACAAAAGCCGCCTCCATGGCATAATTTGAGCCATACGGGCACTCTGTTTTGAGCCAGCCCCCTTAGAGTGAATGCCATATTCACACAAAGGAGTGCCCATCATGAGATCCCCCATTATCCCGCTGCTGCCCCTGCTCTGCCTCGCGGCCCTGCCCGCCGGCGCCATGACCCTCAAGAGTACCGACATCCGCGAGGGTGAACCCATGGACAAGGTCTTCAGCTTCAACGGCTTTGGTTGCAGCGGCGAGAACCGCTCCCCCCAGTTGAGCTGGCAGAGCCTGCCCGCCGGCACCCAGAGCGTCGCCATCACCGCCTATGACCCGGACGCCCCCACCGGCAGCGGCTGGTGGCACTGGCTGGTGGTGAACCTGCCGGCCAGCCAGAGCGAGCTGCCGAACAATGCCTCCGGCAAGATCAAGCAGGGGCTGGAGCTTGGCACCGACTACGGTACCCAGGGTTATGGCGGCCCCTGCCCGCCCGCCGGTCACGGCATGCACCGCTACCAGTTCACCGTCTGGGCCCTGCCCAAGGCGCTGGAGGTGAAGGCCAACACCCCGCCCGCCATGGTAGGCTACATGCTCAACAGCCTGGCCCTTGGCAAGGCCACCCTGACCGCCACCTTCACCACCCCCTAGGAGCCCGCCCGATGAGCACGCCCCTGCTGCAACTGAATCACTACTTCGGGATCCGCCAGCAGCCCCTGCGCCGGGTGCTCATCTACGCGCCGACCCTCATCTGGGTGCAGCAGGGCCGCAAGCAGCTGTGGTGGCGGGAGCAGCGCCTCTCCTTTGACAAGGAGAGCTGGCTGCTGATCCCGGCGGGTCACCGGCTCACCTTCGTCAACCAGCCGGAGCAGGGCACGTTTCGCTCCCAGGCGCTCACCCTGCTGGCCCCGCCACCGGCCGAGTGGCTGGCAGAGAGCACCCTCGATCTCCTCAAGCCACCGGCCATCAGGGTGACGCCGGCCCTCGCCTTCTGCTTCGATCTCGTCACCACCATGGCGCAGCGGCAGCTCTGCGAGACGGCCCAGACCCAGCTGCTGCAAGGGTTTTATGGCGAGCTCAGGGCAGCGGGGGGCCTTGGCCTGCTCTTTCCTGCCACCACCATGACCCTGGGGGAGCGGCTGGCCCGTTACCTCAGCGTGGAGCCTGGTCTTGATCACCGGCTGGAGACGGTAGCGACCCACTTCGCCATGAGCCGCGCCTCTCTGGTCCGCAAGCTGGCCGCCGAGGGACGCAGCTTTCGCCAGGTGCTGACCCAGGTTCGCCTGGGGCACGCCCTCACCCTGCTGCAACAGGGGCTCACTCCGCTTCAGACCGCCCTCGCCTGTGGCTACGACTCCCCCGGCCGCTTTGCCGCGCGCTTCAAGGAGGAGTTCGGCCTGACCCCCCACCAATACCTGCGTACCTGCCCCGGGAGCCATGCCGCTCGCCAGGTAGGAGAACGCTGATCGCCCCTCTCCTTTGCATGGCATCGAACGCCATTCTGCACCCAAAAAACAAAAAGGCCTCCGCAAGGGAGCAATGCTGTTCAGATAAGCACTTTTTTGACTGATTATTCATAAATTGGATTTGAGTTGAGGGGGCAAGGCTGTGTCCAGTCGATCTTCCTCCAGCCTTTATCCAGCGGGGCTTGCAATAGAAAGAGGGAGGCATCATGCCTCCCTCGATTTTTTGTCCTGATACTACGTGGACTGGAACTCAAATTCTCTTAAGTGAACAGCATTGCCGCAAGGGAGGCCTTTCTTATGGCAGCGCCGCAGGTGGCGACTTACTTCACGGTCACCCGGGCAAACTTGCGCTTGCCAACCTGGTAGACGGCGGTACCGGCACCGATGAGTGCCTTGCCATCGTCCAGCTTCTCGCCATCAACCTTCACCGCGCCCTGCTTGATCATGCGCAGCGCTTCGGAGGTGGTGGCCACCAGATCGGCGTCTTTGAGCAGGTTGGCAATCGCCAGCCCTTCCCCTTCCAGTGCCAGTTCGACTTCCGGCATGTCGTCCGGAATGGCGTTCTTGGAGAAGCGCTGGGTGAAGTCTTCGTGGGCCGCTTCGGCCGCCGCTTCATCGTGATAACGGGCGATGATCTCTTTGGCCAGCCAGATCTTCACGTCGCGCGGGTTGAGGGTGCCGGCGGCGATACCTGCCTTGAACTCTTCAATCTCGGCGAGCGGACGGAAGGAGAGCAGCTCGTAGTAGTTCCACATCAGATCGTCGGTGATGGACATGATCTTGCCGAACATCTCCCCCGGGGCATCGTGCACGCCGATGTAGTTGGCAGCGGACTTGGACATCTTCTTGACGCCATCCAGGCCTACCAGCAGCGGCATCATCAGCACGCACTGGGTCGCCATGCCCGCATCTTTTTGCAGCTCGCGGCCCATCAGCAGGTTGAACTTCTGATCGGTACCGCCGAGCTCGACGTCCGCCTTCAGCGCGACCGAGTCATAGCCTTGCAGCAGCGGATAGAGGAATTCGTGAATGGCGATGGACTGGCCGTTGCTGTAGCGCTTCTTGAAGTCGTCGCGCTCCATCATGCGGGCCACGGTCTGCTTGGCCGCCAGCTTGATCATGCCGGTCGCGCCCAGCTCACTCAGCCAGGTGGAGTTGTACTCGATGCGGGTCTTGGCCGGGTCGAGGATCTTGAACGCCTGCTCGGCATAGGTGAGGGCGTTGTGCTTGATGGCCTCTTCGGAGAGCGGCGGACGGGTGGCGTTCTTGCCGGAGGGGTCACCCACCATGGCGGTGAAGTCACCGATCAGCAGGATCACTTCATGGCCCAGATCCTGGAAGGTCTTCAGCTTGTTGAGGATCACGGTATGACCCAGGTGGATGTCCGGCGCGGTCGGGTCCATCCCCAGCTTGATGCGCAGGGGGCGCCCTTCCTTCAACTTGGCGATCAGTTCTTCTTCAACCAGAATTTCTTCCGCTCCGCGCTTGATCTCGGCTAGCGCCACCTCGAGCTGGGACATTTTTTGACTCTCCAATCACGATTCCACAGGGCCAGACATATTACTGGAATGGCGGGCCAATTGGAAAGGCGGTAAACTCCGACCTTCTTCCGGGTTCAACTTTGTCTGCTTCTCATGGTCCTTTGGCACGCCTTCAACTCTCTCCCTCACTGGCACCGCAAGATGGTGCTTATCCTGAGCATCATGGTGATGATGCTGGCGGCCTGGCCGAGCGAACAGGCAGTCGCCACCCGGGTCGATGACAACGACAACGAACTGGCCGTCGAGCAGCAGGTCGACGAGGAGGCCCAGCTGGCACGGGCCGAGCCCGTCACCCCGCCCAAACCGCGCTATGTCACCAGACAGGTGAAGGTGCGCAGCGGCGACAACATGGGGCTCATCTTCCAGCGCCTGGGCCTCAGCACCACGGATCTGCACCTCATCGACCAGCTCGAGGGCACGGATACCCTGCGCCTGCTCAAACCCGGTCAGGAGCTCACCTTCAAGCTCACCAAGGGCGGCGAGCTGCACAGCCTCTACTACCCCCACAGCCTGGAGCAGGCGCTCAAGGTGAACCGCCGGGATGACGGCTTCGTGGCCAGGCCGGTGAAGATCGAGCTCGACACCCGCGAACAGGTGGCCCAGGGGGAGATCCGCTCCAGCTTCTGGGGCGCCGCCGTCGAAGCGGGCATGACGGAAGACCAGATCATGGATCTCGCCGCCATCTTCGGCTGGGACATCGACTTTGCCCAGGACCTGCAACCGGGGGACAGCTTCCGGGTGGTCTACCAGGACAAATACCAGGATGACGAGCGGGTTGCCTCCGGCGACATCCTGGCCGCCGAGTTCGTCAACCAGGGGGCCATCTACCGCGCCGTGCTGAACACGGATGGCAACTACTACACCCCGGACGGCAAGGCGATGCGCAAGAGCTTCCTGCGCGCGCCGGTCAACTTCAAATACATCAGCTCCAACTTCAATCCGCGCCGCCTTCACCCGGTCACCGGCAAGGTGCGTCCCCACAACGGCATCGACTACGTGGCGCCGGTGGGGACCCCCATCATGGCGGCGGGCGGCGGCAGCGTGGTGGCTGCCGGCTACAACCAGTTCAACGGCAACTACGTCTTCATCAAGCACGCTGGCAACTACGTGACCAAGTACCTGCACCTCTCCAAGCGCACCGTCAACAAGGGGCAGCGAGTGAAGCAGGGCCAGACCATCGGCCTGCTCGGTGGCACCGGCCGGGTCACAGGCCCGCACCTGCACTATGAATTCGTGGTGGGCGGCGTGCACAAAAACCCGCGCACCCTCAACCTGCCCCAGGCGGAGTCTCTCAGCGGGCGGGCGCTGGCCAGCTTCAAGGCCCAGGCCATGCCCCAGCTGGCCAAGCTGGACAGCCCCGAGCTGCAACTGGCCAGAAACAAGGGCAACGGTGACGACAGCTGACCGCTGTCGACCAAGGTGGAACACGGTATCGGACGGTTCCCCCGCATCATTGAAAGGGGTTGTCATGACTGAACGCTATATAGGCTTGATGTCCGGTACCAGCATGGATGGTATCGACGCCGTGCTGGTGCAGATCGAGGGGGATGCTCTGCGGGTCGAGGCGGCCCTCTGCCATCCCTGGCCTGTCGATACGGCTCGCACCCTGCACGCCCTCTGCACCCCGGGGGAGAACGAAATCGACCGCATGGGGGTCGCCGATAACCTGGTGGCCCGCGAATTTGCCGCCGCCACCCAGGCCCTGCTCGCCAAGGCGGCGCTGACTCCCAAGGAGATTCGCGCCATCGGCAGTCACGGCCAGACCATACGCCACCGCCCTGCCCTCGGCTTTACCCTGCAAATAGGCAACGCGGCCCTGCTGGCGGCCCTGACCGGCATCGACGTGGTGGCCGATTTTCGCACCATGGACATGGCCCTCGGCGGTCAGGGGGCCCCCCTGGTGCCCGCCTTCCATCAGGCGCTCTTTGCCCGCCCCGACGCCCTTCGGGTGGTGCTGAACCTCGGCGGCATTGCCAATATCTCGGTGCTGCCCGGCCAGGCCGACGGGGGGGCGGGTTCAGGGGTATATGGCTTCGATACCGGCCCCGCCAACACCCTGCTCGACGGCTGGTATCGCCGCCACCAGCCCCACGGTAACAGCTATGATGCCGGTGGCCAGTGGGCCGCCAGCGGCAGGCTTATCCCTGCGCTGCTGGAGCAGTTGCTGGCTCACCCCTACTTCGCCGCCCCCGCCCCCAAGAGCACGGGGCGTGAGATGTTCACCCTCGACTGGCTCGATGGCGAGCTGGACGGCTGCGCATACGCCCCCGCAGATGTGCAGCGTACCCTGCAATCCCTCACCTGCCACAGCATCGCCCGCCAGTTGCCCACCCACCGTGATGCGCCAACCCGGCCCGAGCTGTTTGTCTGCGGCGGCGGCGCCCACAACGCCCCGCTGCTGGCGGAGCTGGCCAGCCTGCTGCCCGACTGGCATCTGACCAGTACCGCCCAGCTCGGCCTTGCACCGGACTGGGTGGAAGGGGCCGCCTTTGCCTGGCTGGCACAACGCTTTATCCAGCGAAAGCCGGGCAACCTGCCTGCGGTGACCGGTGCGAGCCGCCCGGCGGTACTGGGCGCCCTCTATCCCGCCTGAGCCGCTTCCCGAGCGCCCTCCCCCCTAATGGAACAAGCCCGAACAGGTGCACCTGATCGGGCTTGTTGTTATGCCTGGCGCCAGATGGCGCAGACCCGTCACTCTGTGCTCCCTACCCGAGCCGCTCTTTCAACCTGGCCGCCTGCGCCTTGAAGGTCTCATAATCGGCGACATGCCGACTCCTGGCGGCGGTGATCCACTGCACGCCCGTCTCGTCGGCGTGGGAAAATTCGATGCAAAACTCATATTTCGCGCTGGAGAGCAGCCCCATCAGGGCGCCAGACAGAAAACCCACCAGGGGCAGGAAGAGCACGATGAGCCAGTTGCCCGCCTGCTCGTAGGAAGGGGTGAAGTAAAAGAGCACACTGGAGGTGACCACTCCCAGCAACAAGGTCTTCTTGAGCCTATCCATCCAGCCGAGTGCTTTTACCTGCACGCCGACGATGCGGCCCAGATCGTAGCGATCCTTGTTCACCCTCAGTGTGTTGTCCGACTGTTCAATGGCAATGGCCATCCTGATACTCCGTCCTGTTGGCTATGGCGATAAGGGGTTGCCGTGGCGGCCCCGGATTGTGCATCCCGAGGGCATGACGGGACCAGCGGCCAGCCACGGGGCGATGGGCGGCACCTCCCCCAACAGGAACACACGCTGCGCATGGTATCGTATGGCGCCAAACATCAAAAGACGTTCACATCAAAAGGCGAGGTGGATCACCTTCTGCCCGACCCTTGTCCCCCGTGCAGCCGTTGGCTTTTCTGGCCATCCTCTCTTGGGCAAGGTAGCCGGGGGATCAGGGGTCAGTGAGATAACAGCCCCGTGATGACCATCAGCAGGGGCGGGCCGATGGGATGGCGCCATGGACCCGCACCTCGAGAGCACTCCCATGGCCCTAGAAGGCCCACTTCAGGAAGCGGTTTACCTGGCGCTTGACCGGTGCACAGAGCGGCGGTTTGGGAGGATCCAGGTTGATCTGTCTGCGGCCCACCCCTCGCTCCCTCCCCTTGCCTGCTTCTGCGTCCTGTGGGCGGGCTGTGTTCGCGCCGCTGAAAAGATATGGCATAGGCGGTGTGGCGACCCGCCCATGTCAGCCTCCGCCGCAGGGGCTAAAATGCGCCCTCTCTTTCTCCCGTATTTATGTCATGACCTGTTGCCATGCAAAGAGGGTGAATGTTATTTCAGTGTGCTCGCCGCAGCATATTTTGGCGGCGCTGAACAGGGCGTCGAGAGAGCGATAAATAGATAGCTATGCAAAACCGGGAGAATAAGCTGCAATTTCGCCAAAAGTATTAACGGAGGATTCACAGGCTGTAACCCTGATACGCGACAATATGGCGCTATCTGGTTCCACTTTCATGGTAAAGCGGGATCATCATCACCTTTATTTGCCATGCCCGTCATGAATTGAATCGCAAAATGAATATATTTCACTCTGTTGAGCCACCTCATAGAAACAGGATCCCGGTTTGCATCCCCGGATAACCGCCCCCTAGAATTCTCCCGTCTGAATCACCAGGCCAACTTCTCTCCCTTGTCTGTTGCACGCGCTGTCTGCATCGAAACAGGGCTCGACACTGTGATGATCGTTCTCCTTTTCTCCGTCGCCCTGCGGCGGGAACGGGCAACTGTTGCCGCAATATCACGAGTCATCAGCGTGCCGTATTCGGCCAGGGAAGAACAATGCGGCCCGGACCCTACATCAAAAACGAAAAAGGAGTATCGCCATGAGTGGTACCATCATCAAGTCAGCCAGAAATACCCCCAATGCGCCTCAGGATCTGGGGCCCTATACCCAGAGAGTGGCCTTCTCCCACTACAACAATATTGCCGCCCAGCTTCCGGTCGACCCGAAAACGGGCGCGCTGGTCGCAGGGGATATCCAGGCGCAGGCCAGGCAGTGTCTCACCAATATCCAGGCCATCGTCCAGAGCATTGGCCACGGCATGGAGGACATGGTGAAGGTGACTCTGTTCCTCGCGGACATCGCCGACCTCGATGCCGTCAACGCCGTCTATCGGGCATTCTTCCCCCACTCGCTGCCGACCCGTACAGTGCTGGCGGTGGCCGGTCTGCCGCTCGGCGCCAGGGTGCAGATGGACGCCCTGCTCTCCAACGGGGAAGGCACCTTCCCCCAGGCTCCCTGCCCGCTGCTCAAACTCGCCCGCAATAGCGCCCACGCCCCGCAGGATCCGCTCTCCAGCCAGAGCGTCGCCTTCTCCCATTACAACAATATCGGTGCCCAGCTGCCCCTCGACCCCGCCTCCGGCGCCCTGGTTGACGGTGGCATTCGCGAACAGGCGGCCCAGTGCCTGCGCAATATCAAAACCGTGCTGGAGAGCATCGACGTGCCCTTCGACGACATCGTCAAGGTGACTGTCTATCTTACCAATCTGGCGGATCTCGACGCCGTCAACGAGGTCTACACCACCTTCTTCCCGGACTCCGCCATCGCCCGTGCCGTCGCCTATCTGCCCGCCCGCTCTGTGGTCAGTGCCGCCGCCCTGCCGCTGGGCGCCCGGGTGCAGATGGATGCGGTCATCTCCCACGGTGACGGCACCCCGCCCCAGCTGGTGGAAGACAGACACAATCTGGTGATCCGTGCCCGCAATACCGACAAGGCACCGAGAAGCCCGCTGCATAGCCAGAGCGTCGCCTTCTCCCACTACAACCATATCGCCGGCCAGTTGCCGCTCGACATGACCACCGGCAAGGTGCTGACCGGTTGCGTCAAGGAGCAGACCGCCCAGTGCCTCGGCCATATCAAGACTATTGTGGAGAGCATCGGCCACGTGATGGACGATATCGTCAAGGTCAATATCCAGCTTGCCAACATCGCGGATCTGGCGGAGGTGGATACCATCTACGCCAAATATTTCCCGGGCTATCTGCCTGCCCGCACCGTGATTGGCGTGAGCGAGCTGCCCGCCGGCGCCCTGGTGCAGATGGATGCGGTGATGTCCAACGCCGAAAGCACCCCGCCGCAGGTGTAACACGTTGCTTTAACGATTAAAAGGCGCCGGCTTAGGCCGGTGCCTTTATCAAAAACAACTAGTTTAGATATTCAATCCTGAATAGGCAGATATAACGTTCCCAATCTCTTTAATATTTATATCACGTCTCCAGTTCCATCTTTTATTTACGTTTTTAGAGATTAAATATAAATAGCGAAGAAATTGAGATGGAAGAAGCGGCCTATTACAATAATATTCGTCCCCATTCTCATTTCTGAACCAAATATAGCCATGTGTAGTATCAAAGAGAGTATCATCATCAACTTGTGTTAATGAACATTCCATCGATAATAATGACTCGAAACGATCAGTTGAAGCAACACAATGTATATGTGCATGAACGATACAACCACCAGAGTGATCACAACTCGATCCTGCCCCACTTTCAAAAAAGAACAAACGCTCTTTAAAACGTTCAAGATAATAATCACTTAAGGCATCAATAATAAACTCAACTTCACCCTTCAATTCGCCTTCTATAAGTGCAAAGCTATTTACATGTTTTTTTGGCACTATCATAACATGAGATTTATCTAATGGACCAAAGCTAGGGATGACACAGAACCCCCTAGTTTCCATCAGTACATTTTTCCCATGTTTGACTAGCTCACCATAATCACGATATTCAATTTGTTCTAAATCACCAGCCAACTCTATGCAAATATTACAGTTATTTTTTTCCATCAGAAACCTTCGGTACAATTTTCTCTGCCCACCCAGCCAAACGGCTTAACACCAGATCAGAGAAATAGCCAAGCAAAAAACTAAGCGAGAATGCAATTTTCCCTGTATTCATATTGTCAATTTGAATGGGAATGATCCTTGATGATATCAATAGATATGTTGAAAACGCCACAATAGCAGATAAAAAAGGAGTCAACACTCTCCAATAAAACTTATGAGGTTGCCATGGAAAACTATATTGATCGCTTTTTCCTCTAGCCGTAACTCTATAAAACCATTTGGCATCATAGACCCAACCTCCCAAAAAACCACCAAAAATAGAGAAAAGCATTACTTTGTCAGAATATACAATACCCAATTTACTAGAAAAAATCTGCAATAGAAAAGTTGCGATCAATGTAATAAAAAACAAAACAACCAAATAAAAGAACTCGAAAATAATTTGAGACTTATCTGTCTCAAAAAACGGCACACATTCCCTTCCTTCAACTCCATTTTCTATTTTAGGTTCCAATATAAATCACCTCTAAACTGGTTAAGATTCTTTATCTATTACCTTTTGAAACTCAATAAAACAATACCTGAATTCATCTCTATTTTGAATGATTAAACCATTGTCAGCCAACAAAAAAGCGCCTCCCGAGGGAGGCGCTTTTCAATTCAGTATCAAGCAATCAGCGATTACAGGGATTCAGCGGTCGCAACCACGTTTTCCACGGTAAAGCCGAATTCCTTGAACAGCAGCTCGGCCGGGGCGGACTCACCGAAGGTGCGCATGCCGATGATCTTGCCGCCAAAGCCCACGTACTTGTACCAGTAGTCGGCGATGCCCGCTTCGATGGCCACACGCTTGGTGACGGCGGCCGGCAGGACGGACTCCTTGTACTCGGCGGACTGGGCATCGAACACGTCGGTAGACGGGATGGAGACCACGCGCACGGCACGACCCTTGGCAGTCAGCTGCTCATAGGCAGCCATGGCCAGCTCCACTTCGGAACCGGTGGCGATCAGGATCAGCTCCGGGGTACCGGCGCAATCCTTCAGCACGTAACCACCCTTGGCGGCATCGGCCAGTTGCTGGGCGGTGCGGTCCATCTGGGCCAGGTTCTGACGGGAGAAGATCAGGGAGGTCGGGCCGTCGGTACGCTCGATGGCGTGTTTCCAGGCGATGGCGGACTCTACCTGATCACACGGGCGCCAGGTGCTCATGTTCGGGGTCAGACGCAGGGAGGCGATCTGCTCGACCGGCTGGTGAGTCGGGCCATCTTCACCCAGACCGATGGAGTCGTGGGTGTAGACGAAGATGGCGCGCTGCTTCATCAGGGCGGCCATGCGCAGGGCGTTGCGGGCGTACTCCATGAACATCAGGAAGGTGGCGCCGTAGGGGATGAAACCACCGTGCAGGGCGATGCCGTTCATGATGGCGGACATGCCGAACTCGCGCACGCCGTAGTGGATGTAGTTGCCTGCGGCGCTCTCGGGAGTCAGGGACTTGGAGCCGGACCACATGGTCAGGTTGGACGGCGCGAGATCCGCGGAGCCGCCCATGAATTCCGGCAGCAGCTTGCCGAAGGCTTCCAGGGAGTTCTGGGACGCTTTACGGGTCGCGATCTTGGCCGGGTTGGCCTGCAGGGTTTCGATGATCTTGGCGGATTCAGCAGCCCAGTTGGCCGGCAGCTCGCCAGTGGTGCGGCGCTTGAATTCGGCAGCCAGGGCCGGGTGAGCGGCTTCATAGGCAGCGAACTTGGCAGCCCAGTCGGATTCGAGCTTGGCGCCCTTCTCCTGACCGTTCCACTCGGCGGCGATGTCGGACGGGATGACGAACGGCGCGTGGTCCCACTTCAGGAAGGCACGGGCGGCGGCGATCTCGTCGTTGCCCAGCGGTGCGCCGTGGCAGTCGTGGGAGCCGGACTTGTTCGGGGAACCGTAGCCGATGATGGTGCGGCAGCAGATCAGGGTCGGCTTGCCGGTCTCGGCCTTGGCGGCTTCGATGGCGGCGTTGATGGCTTCCGGGTTGTGACCGTCAACGGCCGGGATGACGTGCCAGCCGTAGGCTTCGAAGCGCTTGGGAGTGTCGTCGGTGAACCAGCCTTCTACGTGACCGTCGATGGAGATGCCGTTGTCATCCCAGAACGCGATCAGCTTGCCCAGACCCAGGGTGCCGGCCAGGGAGCAGGCTTCGTGGGAGATACCTTCCATCAGGCAGCCGTCGCCCATGAAGGCGTAGGTGTAGTGGTCGACGATGTCGTGACCCGGCTGGTTGAACTGCTCGGCCATGGCCTTCTCGGCGATCGCCATGCCCACGGCGTTGGTGATGCCCTGACCCAGCGGACCGGTGGTGGTTTCAACGCCCGGCGCATAACCGTACTCCGGGTGACCCGGGGTGCGAGAGTGCAGTTGGCGGAAGTTTTTCAGATCGTCGATGGAGAGGTCATAACCGGAGAGGTGCAGCAGGGAGTACAGCAGCATGGAGCCGTGGCCGTTGGAGAGAATGAAACGGTCGCGGTCGGCCCACTTGGGGTTGTTCGGGTTGTGTTTGAGGTGGCTGCGCCACAGCACTTCAGCGATATCCGCCATTCCCATGGGGGCGCCCGGGTGACCGGAGTTGGCTTTTTGAACGGCATCCATACTCAATGCACGAATGGCATTGGCAAGCTCTTTACGAGAAGGCATCTGTATCTCCTGCGATTGCTTCATTTGATGGCCAAGATTAAGGCGCGTTATTGTCCCAGCAGGGGGCGCGGCGTGCAAATATTATCTGGGCGAATAAAGTGGCTTTGGGAGCACAATCGCTTTTCTGGGCGGGGAAAACGATTCAATCCGCCCCCTGCCTTACCTCCATGGAGGTGGATCCCTTCCCCATCCCGCCCCCGGCGGCTCCACCCCCAAATAGTGCTGGCAATCACCGGATGACCTATTTAAAATAGACGTCCAGATGTAGATACCTCTACAGTCATCCTGTCATTATCCGGTTATGGCCAAGGCGATAACCCTTACGAATCGAGAACCAAACATGGCAAAGCTGTTTACTTCCGAGTCGGTCTCCGAAGGCCATCCCGATAAAATCGCCGACCAGATCTCCGATGCGGTGCTGGACGCCATCCTGCAGCAGGACACCAAGGCGCGCGTCGCCTGCGAAACCCTGGTCAAGACCGGCATGGTGATGGTAGCCGGCGAAGTGACCACCTCTGCCTGGGTCGACATCGAACAGATCGTGCGCGACACCGTGCGCGAGATTGGTTACACCCACTCCGACATGGGCTTCGACGCCGACTCCTGCGCCGTGCTGAACGCCATCGGCAAACAGTCTCCGGACATCAACCAGGGCGTCGACCGTACCGACCCGCTGGAGCAAGGTGCAGGTGACCAGGGCCTGATGTTCGGCTACGCCACCAACGAAACCGACGTGCTGATGCCCGCGCCCATCACCTATTCCCACCTGCTGGTGAAGCGTCAGGCAGAAGTGCGCAAGAATGGCACCCTGCCGTGGCTGCGTCCGGACGCCAAGAGCCAGCTGACCTTCGCCTACGACGACGCAGGCAAGATCCTGGGTGTCGATGCCGTGGTGCTCTCCACCCAGCATTGCGACTCCATCAGCCACAGCGATCTGGTGGAAGCGGTGCGCGAAGAGATCATCAAGCCGGTGCTGCCCGCCGAGTGGATCAACAAGGACACCAAGTACTTCATCAACCCGACCGGTCGTTTCGTCATCGGCGGTCCCATGGGTGACTGCGGTCTGACCGGTCGCAAGATCATCGTCGACACCTACGGCGGCATGGCCCGTCACGGTGGTGGCGCCTTCTCCGGCAAGGATCCGTCCAAGGTGGACCGCTCCGCCGCCTACGCCGCCCGCTACGTGGCCAAGAACATCGTGGCCGCAGGTCTCGCGGATCGCTGTGAAGTGCAGGTCTCCTACGCCATCGGCGTGGCCGAGCCCACCTCCATCAGCGTCGAAACCTTCGGTACCGGCAAGGTGGCCGAAGCCCTGCTGGTCAAGCTGGTGCGCGAGTTCTTCGAGCTGCGCCCCTATGGTCTCATCGAGATGCTGGATCTGAAGCGCCCGATCTACCAGGCAACCGCCGCTTACGGCCACTTCGGCCGCGACGAGTTCCCCTGGGAGAAGACCGACAAGGCTGAGCTGCTGCGCGCTGCCGCCGGCCTGTAAGGCTCGAGGTTGTGATAAAAGGGGAGCCTGGCTCCCCTTTTGCTTTTGTGTCCGTCCCGAGGATCCCATGCCTGCCACTGCCACCCGGCTTGACCCCGCCCTCATCGAGACGCTGCTCGCACGCGTCGATGCCTGCTTTGTGCAGGCCGAAACGCGCCTTGGCCGCACCTTTCCCCGCCCGCAAGTCCATTGCAACATGCGGGGCCGGGCGGCAGGATCGGCGCGGCTGCAAACCTGGGAGCTGCGTTTCAATCCGGCGCTCTATCAGGCCAATCAGCAGGCGTTTATCAGGGAAGTGGTGCCCCACGAGGTGGCGCACCTGCTGGTCTATGCGCTCTGGGGAGAGGGGCGCGGCAAGAGCCGGGTACTGCCCCACGGTCGCCAGTGGCAGTCGGTGATGCGGGAGCTGTTCGGTCTCGAACCCAGCACCACCCACAGCTTCGATCTGGGGGTGCTGGCCCAGCGCACCTTCGTGTATGTCTGCGCCTGCCAGCAGCATCCCCTCTCCGTGCGCCGCCACAACAAGGTGATACGCGGCGAGGCCCGCTATCACTGCCGCCGCTGTCGCCAGCCCCTGGTGTGGCAGCGCGACACGACGGCGGATTGAGTCACCCCGTGTCGCGCTCCTGTGATAGGGTGCGCGCTTACTTCATTCAACTGTCTCATTGCCAAGGATATTCATGTTTCGCCCTCTGCTCTCCCTCTGCCTGGCCCTGCTGGTCAGCGCCCCGGCCCATGCCGACAACATCCAGACCTTTCGCGCCGCCAAGCAGGATCTGAACAAGCTCTACCAGAGCCACCCCGTCACCTTCTACTGCGGCTGCAACATCAAGTTCAGCGGCAAGAAGATGGCCCCCGACTGGGAGAGCTGCGGCTACCTGCCGCGCAAGCAGGCCGAGCGGGCCTCCCGCATCGAATGGGAGCACGTGGTGCCCGCCTGGGAGTTCGGCCACCAGCTCCAGTGCTGGCAGGACGGGGGTCGCAAGAATTGCGGCAAGAGCGACGAGTTCAACAGGATGGAGGGAGACATGCACAACCTCTTCCCCGCCATCGGCGAAGTGAACGGTGATCGGGCGAACTTCCGCTTCAGCGACTGGAACGGCAAACCGAACCAGTACGGCAAGTGCCAGATGCTGGTGGACTTCAAGGAGCGCCAGGTGCAGCCGCCCAAGGGGCCGGTGCGTGGACAGATCGCCCGCGCCTACCTCTACATGAGCCAGCAGTACGGACTGCGTCTGGCGGCCCAGCAGCGCAAGCTTTACGAAGCCTGGGACAGGCAGTATCCGGCTGATCGCTGGGAGTGCGAGCGCAACCGCCGTATCGGCAAGCTGCAGGGCAATACCAATCCCTTCATTGAAAAGCAGTGCCAATAACCCCATTTGACCAGGGAGGGGGAGCGTCCCCCTCCTCCTGAATCCCTTCACTCTCTGCCTCGCGAGCCTTGCTCGCCGCCGTGCAGTAGGGTATTGAAGGGTTTCCAAGCAAGAGACTGACTATCAGCCATGCGCATTCCACGTATCTATGAACCGGCCAGCCTGCAGGTTGGCCAGACCCTCGCCCTGTCGGAAGACGGTGCCAATCACATCGGCCGCGTGCTGCGCATGCAGCCGGGCCAGCAGCTCGAGCTGTTCAACGGCGACGGCCACCAGTACCCCGCCACCATCACCAGTGTGGGCAAGAAGTCCGTTGAGGTGACCATCGACAGTTGCGAGACCCGCTCGGTGGAGTCCCCCCTTGCCATCCACCTGGGTCAGGTGATCAGCCGCGGCGACAAGATGGACTTCACCATCCAGAAATCGGTGGAGCTCGGCGTCACCTGCATCACGCCCCTCTTCTCCGAGCGCTGCGGCGTCAAGCTGCCCGCCGATCGGCTCGAGAAAAAGCGCGAGCAGTGGCAAAAAGTGGTGATCAGCGCCTGCGAGCAGTGCGGCCGCAATACCGTGCCCGAGGTGCGCATGCCGATGGAGCTGGACGCCTGGCTGGCGGAAGAGACCCAGGAGCTCAAGCTCAACCTGCACCCGCGCGCCCCTTACAGCATCAACACCCTGCCCATCCCCGAGCACGGCGTGCGCCTGCTGATCGGCCCGGAAGGGGGCTTGTCCGGCGACGAGATCGCCCGTACCGTGCAGGAAGATTTCAAGGAGATGCTGCTGGGGCCGCGGGTGCTGCGCACCGAAACCGCCGCCCTGACGGCGATTACTGCGCTTCAGTGCCGCTTTGGCGATCTGGCCTGACAGCCGACCCCACCCCGGCCCTCCCCTTCGCAGGGGAGGGAGCAACAGGCCCCTCCCCCTTGTGAAGGGGGAGGCAGGGAGGGGGTCATCACATCCAATCGAGCCATTAGGAAGGAAACTCGGATGACCATTAAACTCGGCATCGTGATGGACCCCATCTCGGCCATCAACATCAAGAAGGACTCCAGCTTCGCCATGCTCGAAGAGGCGCAAAAGCGCGGCTACGAGCTGTTCTATCTGGAGATGAAGGATCTCTACATGGAGGCCGGTCGCGCCTTCGGTACCATGCGTCCGCTCACCGTCAAATATGACTATGCCGACTGGTATAGCCTGGGCGAGGTGGTGGATCAGCCGCTCTCCAGCCTGGATGTGATCCTGATGCGCAAGGATCCCCCCTTCGACACCGAGTTCATCTACGCCACCTACATGCTGGAGCGGGCCGAGGATGAGGGCTGCCTCATCGTCAACAAGCCCCAGAGCCTGCGCGACGCCAACGAGAAGCTCTACACCGCCTGGTTTGCCGAGCACACCCCGACCACGCTCGTCACTCGCAGAGCAGACAAGCTGCGGGCCTTCCACGCCAGGCACAAGGACGTCATCCTCAAGCCGCTGGACGGCATGGGCGGCGCCTCCATCTTCCGCATGAAGGAGGATGACGCCAACGTCGGCGTCATCATCGAGACATTAACCTCTCACGGCAGCCAGTACTGCATGGCGCAGACCTATCTGCCCGCCATCAAGGATGGCGACAAGCGGGTACTGGTGGTGGATGGCGAGCCGGTACCTTACTGCCTGGCCCGCATTCCGGCCCAAGGTGAGACCCGTGGCAACCTGGCGGCCGGTGGCCGTGGCGAGGCCCGCCCCTTGAGTGAAGCGGACTGGGCCATCGCCCGCGCGGTGGGCCCGACGCTGAAAGAGAAGGGGCTCATCTTCGTCGGCCTCGACATCATCGGCGATCGCCTGACCGAGATTAACGTCACCAGCCCGACCTGCATCCGCGAGATTGAGGCGGCCTTCGACGTCTCCATTACCGGCATGCTGATGGACGCCATCGAGCGCCGACTGGGCCGCTGACCCCTTGCCCGGCGACCCGTTGCCGCCGCGAGGACACACACACAAGGGGCCGTGAGGGCCCCTTTGACTGCCGCCCTCCTGCCGGCAAAAAGCGGTTTTGCCCGCCGCCATCAACTGCCATAATCACCCCAAATACCTTTGCACGCTAAGAGATACATACGCTCCATGCAAACACTGCAAAATCATTTTCTGCTCGCCATGCCGAGCCTCACGGACGCCTATTTCCAGCGCTCCCTGGTCTATCTGTGCGAACACAGCAGCGAAGGCGCCATGGGACTGGTGGTCAACATTCCGGTCGACATGGCCCTGGACGCCATGCTGACCAAGCTCAACCTCAATCCCCCCGCCACCGCCGAGATGAAACAGCCGGTGTTGCAGGGGGGGCCGGTGCACGGGGATCGCGGCTTCGTGTTGCACAGCTTCCGCCCGGGCTTCAATTCCACCCTGCAGGTGAGCGACGAGATGATGGTCACCACCTCCAAGGACATCCTGGAGACCCTGGGCACCGACGAGGCGCCGGACCACTGGCTGGTAGCGCTCGGTTACGCCGGCTGGAGTGCAGGCCAGCTCGAGCAGGAGCTGGTGGATGGCGCCTGGCTGGTGATCCCCCCCAATCCCAAGCTGGTCTTCGATACCCCCATCCACCTGCGCTGGCAGCAAGCCGCCGCGAGCATTGGGGTCAACCCCCTGCACCTCTCCAGCCAGGTGGGCCATAGCTGACACCCCGGCCCTCCCCTCCGGGGGAGGCGGCACGCTCCCCCCTCACGAGCAGGGGAGACAGGGAGGGGGCTTCCCCCCTTCATTTATCCATCCATTTCGAGGAGACCCCATGTCATCACGCAGCATCATGGGCTTTGACTACGGCACCAAGAGCATCGGTGTCGCCATCGGCCAGGAGCTCACGGGCAGCGCCCGCCCCCTTCGCTCCCTCAAGGCGAACGACGGCATCCCCAACTGGGACGAGATAGAGAAGCTGATCAAGGAGTGGCAACCGGATCTGCTGATCGTCGGTCTGCCGCTCAACATGGATGGCACGGACCAGGAGATCACGGTGCGGGCTCGCAAATTCGGCAATCGCCTGCACGGCCGCTTCGGCAAACCGGTGGAGTTCAAGGACGAGCGGCTCACCACCACGGATGCCCGCGCCCGCCTGTTTGAACGTGGCGGCTACAAGGCGCTGGACAAGGGGAGCGTGGACGGCGTCTCCGCCCAGCTCATCGTCGAAGCCTGGATGGAAGAGCAGTACGACTAAACCGGGGATCCTCCTCCCCCTTGCTTCTCTTTCACCGCCCCGCTCCCCATGGGCCCGCCCCAGGCAAAACGCGTCATCCCCGCTGCGGCCAGGCCATAGAGCCGCCGGATCTCCCCCCGCAACCACATCACCTTGGCATCCTGATTGTGGCGCTTGTGCCACAGCAGGATGAAGGCGATCTCCAGCTGGGCATAGAGAGACTCTTCCAGCGGCAACGGCATGGGGATGAGGTCGGGGTGGTGTCTGGCGGCATAGTCCGCGCAATATGAAGGCACCACGGCGATCAGCTCGTGGCTCTTTTGGGCGGCGATATGCAGCGCTTGCTCGAAGCTCGCCACCATGATGGGCACCTGCCGCCTGTGGCCTTCGTCCTCCAGCAGATCGTCCAGTGCCCAGCTGTCGCTGGCCTCCCACACCACGCTCACCTGGGGGCAGGCCAGAAAGCGGGTCAGCGACCACGTCTGCCCGAGCAAGGGGTGATCCTTGCGCAGGAACACCACGGGACGATCGCAGAACAGCACCTCGTGATCGATGTAATAGGGCAGCCGGTTGACCCTGGCATGGGAGCGGCCGTGGGTCTCCCGGGCACAGAAGCCGAGATCCGCCTCCCCGTTGACGATGTCGTTGAGAGAGTGGTGATCCCAGCCCAGCATCCTGACCACAGAGTGGGGGTACTTCTGGTAGATGGTCGTGGGCAGCTCGCTCAGGAAGCTGATGCCGAAGGGGGACTCCATCACCAGACTGAAGCGGGCCCCCTCGGGGATCGCCTCGCTGTTGAGGGTGCTGATGCTCTCGGTGAGCTGGAACCAGGTCTTGAGCTCCTCCGCCAGGGTCAGGGAGAGATTGGTCGGCTGCAAGCCCTGACGCACGCGCACGAAGAGGGGGTCCCCGAACCAGTCCCGCAGCTTGCCGAGCGCCTTGCTCACCGCCGACGGGGTGACACACAGCTTCTTGGCCGCCCCCGCGACGCTGCGCTCCTGCATCAGGTGCCTGAAGACCACCAGCAGGTTCAAATCGAGTTCACCCAGATTGCGCATCTCTTCTCTCCTATCCCCGAGCCCGGACTCGCCGTACCGCACGCCATGGTAGCAGCACCTTGACCACCAGGTAACCGAGCAGCGCCAGCAGGAGTGCCAGGATCAGCATCCAGAGCGCAGGCATCCCCAGATGGCCCATCCCCCAGATGAAGAGCCCGGACAACCCTATCTGCATGATGCAGAGCAGGGCACTGGCCGATGCCACCTGCTCCCCGCACACATCCAGCGCCTCCCCCATCGCCACTCCGAACCCGCAGGAAAAACCGATACAGACCAGGGCACACCCCGCCAGCAGCCAGGACAGGCCGCCTTCGGGCCCGCTGCTGCACAACAGGGCGAGCAAAGCCAGCAGGTAGGCGAGGTGGGAGAGCGCCAGCACCCTTGCCTTGCCGAGCCAGCGCAGCAGCAAGGGGGTCAGGAAGGAAGCGGACATGCTCACCCCGGCCATCACCATCATCAGCCGGGTGTACTGCTCGGGAGGCAGACCGAACGTGGTCATCAGGACAAGGGGCGAGACGCTCACATAGACCAGGATGGCGGTCACGCTGGCGCTGGTCAGCAAGGCGCGCAGCATGAAGGGGGCCATGCCCAGCAGGACCAGCGGCGATGCCCCCGCAGGCTGGCGGGCGGGGCGGGTCTCCTTGAGCAGTCGCAGGTTGACCAGGGCGCTGATGGCGGCCACCAGCGCCATGCCCACGAAGATGCCGCGCCACTCGAAGTGCGACAGGATGAGATAACCGAGTACGGGAGCCAGCACCGGAATGACGCAGATCACGCCGTTGATGAGGGAGAGGGCCATCGCGAGGCGCGCCTGGCTCAGCACATCCCGCAGCACGGTGAAGGTCATGATGTAGAGCGCTCCAGCGCCCACCCCTTGCCAGAAACGCCCCAGATAAAACTGGGCGATGCCGGTCGCCTCCGCCGCCACCAGGGAGGCGACCACGAAGATGAGGGCGCCCCCCAGTACCACGGGGCGCCTGCCATGGCGATCCGCCAGCATGCCCCCCGGCAGCACGGTAGCCGCCATGCCCAGCAGATAGATGGAAAAAGCGGTGTGGATCTGCGCCTCGCTCCCCTGCAGGGTTTGCGCAATGCGGGGGACGGCCACCAGATAGAGATCGATCCCGAGGGGATAGAGGATGATCATCAGAAAAGTACACAGCAGAAACATACCCATGAAGGCTCCATAGCAGCAGGTTTCACCATCACAGGTGCGCTGTCAGCGAGATTGACAACTCAATCCTGCAAAAGCAGAGGAAGATGCCAGGCACTATAGAGCGGGCGGCCTGCCGGGGCCTAGTGACGAGATGGCACTCGGTGGATGCCAATCCGGACATCTCCCGCAGGAGAGGTCCGGATTGGCATGCTCATCGACCCGCCCCCTGCCAGGTCGCGCTTGAGGGGTCGGGTCCGAGGTAACGGGCACGCCGCGATGCGACGTGCCCTCAAGGCTCAGCGAAGGCGCACCATTACCTGGCCAGTTTCGTCAGGATGGCGTGGGCCGCCTTGATGCGCGCCTCGTTGGGGTAGTTGCGATTGGCCAGCATGACGATGCCAATCCCTTTGGCCGGCACGAAGGCCACATAGGCCCCGAAGCCGTTGGTCGAGCCGGTCTTGTTGAAGAGCACAGGGTGCCCTGTTGCAGCGGGCGCGGGCGCCGCCGGGTTGGCATTGTAAATCATCGCCGGGGAGTTGCCCGCCAGCAGCGTCTGCTCGCTGACGGGATAGGCGTAACGCTCCCAGCCCAGTCCCTGGGTCATCTCCCCCACCGCATACTGGCCCTGGTGAGTCAGGTCGATGGCCTGCTGCATGGCCGCATTATCCACCCCGCTGATGTTCGCCTTCACAAAGCGCAGCAGATCCGCCGAGCTGGTCTTGATGCCGTAGGCCTCGTCCGCCAGCATGCCGGGAGTGACGCGGATGGGCTTGTCCTCCTTCGAGTAGCCGTAGGCGTAGTGCCCCATGGCCTGCTCGGGCACAGTGAGGTAGGTATGGTACAGGCCAAGCCCCGGCAGGATCGTCTGCTCCATCAGGCGATCGAACGGCTGCTTCATGCTGCTCGCCGCCAGATAGCCAAAGAGCCCGATGCTGGGGTTGGCGTACTGGCGATGGGAACCCGGCGAGTAGGCTGGGGTCCACTGGCGGTAGTAGGCCTGCATCTTCTCGAGCGAATCCACCTCCTCGGGGAATTGCAGCGGCAAGCCGCCCGCGCTGTAGGTAGCCAGCTCCCCCATGGTGATGTTGTCAAAGGCGGATCCCTTGAGCCAGGGGGCGAACAGACTCGCCTTGTCATCGAGCTCGAAGCCCCCCTGCACCACGGCGTAGGCCCCCAGCGTCGCGGTCAGGGTCTTGCTCACGGAGCCTATCTCGAACAGGGTCTGCTCGCTGACACCGACTGCGCGCTCCCGATCGGCCACACCGTAGTTGAAATAGTGGGCCTTGCCATCCTTGAGCACGGCCACCGCCATGCCCGGGATCCTGTGCTCCTTGAGCAGCGGCCGGATGCTGGCATCCACCACGGGGCGCAGGGGATCGGTCGCCGCCTTGTCACCGGCATGAGCCAGACCGGCCCACATCAGGGTGGCCAGAGCGCCCCACAGGATGGATTGTCGTTGTTGCATTGCATGTCTCCTGACTGTCGTTAGCAAGGTATCGCCATGGCGGCGAGTGATGAACCCAGCATAGTCCCGCGAGGTGTGCTGCCGATGAGGCTCTGTGAAGTCAGTGTGAAGCCGCCCCCTCTTTTTACCCATGAAAAAGGGGAGCCATGGCTCCCCTTCAATCACCTTGCAACGCAGGCTTATTTCTTGCCCGGGTTGTCCCAGATCCCCTCTTCCAGCTGGCTGCGCAGCTCGGGGTATTTGTTGGCATCGAAGGTCGGCACGCGGCCCACCTTGAGCTGGTCGTTGTAGTCCTTGGCCAGCTTGATGGCGACGCCGGAGAGCAGCAGGATGGCCACCAGGTTGACGATGGCCATCAGCCCCATGGAGACATCCGCCAGAGCCCACACGGTCGGCAGTTCGCCCACGGATCCGAACATCACCATGCCCAGCACGAACATCCGGAACAGCATCAGGCCACCCTTGTGGTTGTGCTCGAGGAACACCAGGTTGGTCTCCGCATAGGAGTAATTCGCCACGATGGAGGTGAAGGCGAAGAAGAAGATGGCCGCTGCGATGAAGATGTTGCCACCGCCGCCCACCTGGGAGGAGAGCGCGCGCTGGGTCAGCTCGACACCGGTCACGCCGGAGCCCGGCTCGAACTGGCCGGACATCAGGATGATGGCGGCAGTACAGGTACAGATGACGATGGTATCGAGGAAGACCCCCAGCATCTGCACATAACCCTGGGAGGCCGGGTGCGGCGGATAGGGGGTGGCGGTGGCGGCAGCATTGGGGGCAGAGCCCATGCCCGCCTCGTTGGAGAAGAGGCCGCGCTTGATGCCGTTGATCATCGCCTGGGAGATGGCATAGCCCATGGCGCCGGAACCTGCCTGCTCGATGCCGAACGCAGACTTGATGATGAGGGCGAAAATACCCGGCAGCTCGCTGATGTTCATGAACACCACGAACAGCGCCATCAGGATATAAGCGATCGCCATGAAGGGCACCACCAGCTCGGCAAAGCGGGCGATGCCGCGAATGCCGCCGAAGATGATGAGACCGGAGAGCACCACCAGGGCCAGACCGCTCACCCAGTCAGGGATGCCGAAGGCGACGTTCATGGCCAGGCTGATGGAATTGGCCTGCACCGCGTTGAACACCAGACCGAAGGCCAGCAGCAGGCAGAGGGAGAAGACCACCCCCATCCAGCGCATGCCGAGGCCGCGCTCCATGTAGTAGGCGGGACCGCCCCGATAGTTGCCATCCTCATCCTTGACCTTGTAGAGCTGGGCCAGGGTGCTCTCCACGAAGGCGGTGGCCATACCGATGAAGGCGATCAGCCACATCCAGAAGACGGCGCCAGGGCCACCCAGATAGATGGCGACGGCCACACCGGCCAGATTGCCCGTCCCGACACGGGCCGCCAGGCTGGTACACAGAGCCTGGAAGGAGGAGATGCCGGCGCTGTCGGATTTGCGACTGTTGCGCAGGACCGAGAACATGTGGCCGAAGTGGCGGATCTGGATAAAGCCCAGACGGAAGGTAAAGAAGATACCGACCCCGATCAGCAGGTAAATGAGCACGGCTCCCCACATCAGGTCGTTAATCATTGCAATCAAGGTGTCCATAATTCTCTCGTTGTTATCACATCCATGGCCAGTCTGCGCTGACCGCTCTCTGTCAATTTCCGAACCAGCATTGCGCCGAAGGGGCGGAATCTAGCATAGCGAGGGAATTCAGAATAGTGACAGGGCTCACTGGGGAGACAAAAAACGAGCAATCTGATGCAAAAAAGCTTCATTTAGCACGCAATAAATCAACAAAAATTGATGTGCAACCCAGCCCCTCACAAATTAGAGCCAATAGAGAACCATTTTACAACTCATCCCATGGGGGTAAAAACCGCTGAGTGAAACGACATCAGGGAGACAAGCGTTTGCCTCTCATGCCTCATCGGCAAGGGGTTGTAACGCAAAACGTTTTACACGTAATTAAATTTCAAGTAGCTGACAGAACTATTTATGTGACCTCCCGCACAAATTCATGAATCCACCAAAATAATTGCGCTTTTCCATGTCGGAGCCAGCCGCCACACCATGAATAAAACTCGTTTTTTATCAAACACTTTCACCAGACAGCCGGTACCGCTTTCACCACCTGGCTGATTCGCATACAAGCTCCCCTATTGCAGGATGCGCCACATCCGTATTAATTAGGCAGGCAATGACGATGGGGCCTGCCCATCGCCCCTTTCTGAGCCTGAGCCGCCGGGATCTTGTAATTTAATTTCAGAACTGCCGTCTCATGCCCGCCACCCTGGGATTGCTCCCTCATAAAGAGATGATATTTGCCATGGCCGATAAATTGACCCAGCTGAAAGCCCTGACCACAGTGGTTGCCGATACCGGCGACATCGAAGCCATCAAGCGCTACCAGCCCATCGATGCCACCACCAACCCCTCTCTGGTACTCAAGGCCTCCGAGATCCCCGAGTACGCAGCCCTGATCCAGGACGCCATTGCCTGGGCCAAATCCCAGAGCCAGGACAAGGCACAGCAAATCATCGACGCAGGCGACAAGCTGGCGGTCAACATCGGCCTCGAAGTGCTGAAAATTGTCCCGGGCCGCATCTCCACCGAAGTGGACGCCCGCCTCTCCTTCGACACCGATGCCAGCATCGCCAAGGCCCGCAAGCTGATCCGCCTCTACAACGAAGCCGGCATCAGCAATGATCGCATCCTGATCAAGCTGGCCTCCACCTGGGAAGGGATCCGTGCCGCCGAGGTGCTGGAGAAAGAGGGTATCCAGTGCAACCTGACCCTGCTGTTCTCCTTCGCCCAGGCCCGCGCCTGTGCCGAAGCCGGCGCCTTCCTCATCTCCCCGTTCGTGGGCCGCATCCTCGACTGGTACAAGGCCAAGAACGGCCGTGACTACACCGCCAGTGAAGATCCGGGCGTGGTCTCCGTCACCGCCATCTACAACTACTACAAGCAGCACGACTACCCGACCGTTGTCATGGGCGCGAGCTTCCGCAACACCGGCGAAATCCTGGAACTGGCCGGCTGCGACCGCCTGACCATTGGCCCCGCTTTGCTGGAAGAGCTGAGCAAGGCCGAAGGCACCGTGGTGCGCAAGCTGGACTACACCGGCGAGCGCACAGCCAAACCGGCCCCGATGACCGAAGCCGAATTCCGCTGGGAGCTGAACCAGGACGCCATGGCCGTCGAGAAACTGGGGGAAGGCATCCGCCTGTTCGCCATCGACCAGGGCAAGCTGGAAACCATGCTGGCAAGCCATCTGTAAGGCCGCTCGCCACACGGCTCTCACAGAGCGAAGTGGCACCGCAAAAACCGGGCTCCCGAAAGGGCAGCCCGGTTTTTTTGTGCCAGTTTCCGGTTGTCACAACTTCGTCATAAAAACGTTTTATTTTCAAAGGCGTCGTGTTATACGGATGGTGAAAACCATAAAACCAAGGAGGGAGCCATGGACATGTTCAACTTCGATTTTGACGAGGTCGTTGAGCTGGGTTCACGTAGCCGCGGGACAACGGGAAAAAAACGCAAATGGCGTGAGATTGAGGCGCTTAAAGACAAGCACCGCCTGCAAAAGGAGCTGCAGGCCATCGACATCGCCTATGAAGGATCGGACGACCTGGAGCTCTGATACGCCCACGTCGCCCATGTTTCACTCCAGCGAGTGGAGCCATAAAAACAGCGCCCCGGATTGACCGGGGCGCTGTTTTTATGGGTGATCCTGTCAGGCTGCAGGCAGCGAGAGCTGTTTGGCCAGCGCCTGGAAGTGCTGGCTCACCTCCGCCCCGAACAGGGGATCATTGATGGCCCGGTTCTGCCAGAGCTGTTCGAGATGACGCCAGTCATCCTCGGTCAGGGAGTCGCGCAGATGGGGGAAGATGACCCCTTCCTCATAGTTCATGTGCGCCTCCTGCTGCTCGATGAACTGCTCCAGACGGGCCACGAACTGATCCAGCGGGATGACCGCATCCATCAGGATCATCTCCACCATCTCCTTGAGCTCGGTCCCTGCATCCAGCAGACGGGCGTGCTCCTCGTGCAGCCGGTTGGCCACTTCCCCCTCCACCACCCTGTATTTCAGGTAGTAGTCATAAATCATGTCTTCCTTCGGGTGGTGGTACTTGTCGGATACCTCGCGCAGATAATCCACCACATCCCGCAGCAGGAAGTAGCTCACCGGCTGCTCATTGCGAATGGCCGCCAGCTTTTGCTTGAGCAGCGTCAGCAACCGGGTGATGTTGAGGTGGTCCTTATGCAGACTGGATAACATGGGCACTCCTTGCACTGAAATGAGAAAACGTCTGTCTCGAGTATACGGTCATTTATTGCCTGAACTTTGCACTCAATCAAGTCGGATGCAGACAGCGGCTGCACCAGCCTCTCACCACAGGGGGCACAGGGGAGACCATTTCCCCTGTGCATTCACGGCGTCAGGCCGCCGGATCGGCGCAGACCGAGAGCCAGTCGATGGGACTGCGTCCTTGCTGGACCAGCAGGCGATTGGCCTCGGAGAAGTGGCCGCAACCGATGAAACCGCGATGGGCAGAGAGCGGGCTGGGATGGGGGGCGCTCAGCACATGGTGGCGCGACCGGTCGATGAAGCGCCCTTTCTTCTGGGCATGAGCCCCCCACAGCAGGAAGACGACTCCCTGGCAATGGGCATTGATCCGCTCGATGACTCGATCGGTAAAAGTCTCCCACCCCAGGTGGGCGTGAGAGTGCGCCATGCCCGCCTGTACCGTCAGCACCGTATTGAGCAGTAGCACTCCCTGTCTGGCCCAGGATTCCAGGAAGCCGTGATTGGGTGTGACAAAACCCGGCAGATCCCGCTGCATCTCCTTGTAGATGTTGACGAGGGACGGCGGCGTGCGCACTCCGGGCAAGACGGAGAAACAGAGGCCGTGCGCCTGGTCCGGGCCGTGATAGGGATCCTGCCCCAGAATCACCACCTTGACGTCATCCAGCTCGGTCAGTTTGAAGGCATTGAATACCTCGGTCGCCGGGGGATAGATCACCTTGCCCGCCTCCCGCTCGGCCCTGACGGTGGCCAGGGTGGCCATGAAATACGCCTGCTCTTTCTCCGAACCAATCACATCTTTCCAGGTCAGCACACCCGTCTCCTCTCGTTGCGAATCCACTCCTTCCATCCTGGCTGGCATGCCAGCCTCTCCCTCTCCCCACTCCCCGCCTTCTGTCCAGCTTGGCACCGCTATCTCCTCGGTCAATAGAGCAAGGGGCTCAGGATAGGGTCCTCGCCCCCAAGACGCAACCGCATGGAGGTCAGGCTCAGCCTTGCCAGCCTGGGAAGTGGCGGCGGCGTTCACGGGCAATGACCGGTACTGCGTCGACACAGGAATAACAGGACGTCCTTCGGACAGGCCTCTGGGCAGGCCGGTTTTCGCTGACGCCAGAAATAAACCCTAAAGGTGTAGTTAAATTACTAGATATGAATAATAAAAAATGCATAATTCATATATCTTACAAAAACAGAAAAATGATCTGTTTTTGATTCAACTCAATGATTTAATCCCTTTCAATGCACGCAAAATGGGGTTTTATTGATTTGGATCAATTTTCGTAATATTACCGTCGTGGTATATATGGCCCCAACGAAGTAAAGGTGTAAGGCAAGGCCCCGTTAAATCATTCCTTCCAAGAAGTGGTTTAAAAACATCAGGGTAATGTGCTTACCGTTGAATCCGCTTTCCTATGAGGAGTCATACCATGATCAAGGGCATCCAAATCACCCAGTCCGCCAACGCCGCTCTGCTGAACTCTTTCTGGCTGCTGGACGAAGAGAAACAACAGGCTCGCTGCATCTGCGCCAAGGGCGACAGCTTTGCCGCCGATCAGGAAGTCAGCCTCTCCGACCTGGGTCAATTCGAATACCGTGAACTGCCGGTTCAGCAAGAGCCTGTGGTCGAAGGGGGTCAGCACCTGAACGTCAACGTACTGCGCCGCGAAACCCTGGAAGACGCCATCGCCAACCCGGAAAAATACCCGCAGCTCACCATCCGCGTCTCCGGTTACGCCGTGCGTTTCAACGCCCTGACCCCGGAGCAGCAGCGCGACGTGGTCACCCGCACCTTCACCCAGAGCCTGTAAGGCGCCCTGCGTAAAGAGATAAAAAAACGGCCCCCTCGGGCCGTTTTTTCATGGGTGATGATCACCGCCGGAACCTGGGTCAGCTTCGCAGGTCCACCGGCATTGCCACCACGGGTTTCGCCAGGGCGTCCTGCATGGTGGCCTCGTCGAGCTGATCGCAGTAACGGGCCACCACCAGGGTCGCCACCCCGTTGCCGATGAGGTTGGTCAGAGCGCGCGCCTCCGACATGAAGCGATCAATCCCGAGGATCAGCGCCAGCCCGGCCAGCGGCAGATGCCCTACCGCCGAGATGGTGGCTGCCAGCACGATGAAGCCACTCCCCGTGACTCCGGCCGCCCCCTTGGAGGAGATAAGCAGCACCACCAGCAGGGTGAGCTGATGGAACAGGTCCAGCGGGGTGTTGGTCGCCTGGGCGATGAAGACGGCTGCCATGGTCAGATAGATGGAGGTGCCGTCTAGGTTGAATGAGTAACCGGTCGGGATCACCAGACCCACCACCGATTTCTTGCAGCCCAGCGCCTCCATTTTCACCAGCATACGCGGCAATACGGATTCCGACGAGGATGTTCCGAGCACGATCAACAGCTCTTCCCGGATATAGGCAATAAAGCGCACAATGCTGAAGCCATTGGCTTTGGCGATACTGCCGAGCACCAGAAAAATAAACAGCAGGCAGGTCAGATAGAAGCTAGCAATTAATTGCCCCAGCTGCACCAAAGAACCAATACCGTATTTCCCTATGGTGAATGCCATGGCACCAAATGCCCCGATCGGCGCCAGTTTCATGATCATGTTGATGATGCCGAAAATAACCTGAGAGAAACCATCGATGATATTGAAGATGGGTTTTCCCTTCTCCCCGATATGATGCAGGGAAAATCCGAACAGGACGGCAAACAGCAACACCTGAAGTATATTGCCGCCGGCAAAGGCACCGATGATGCTGGCCGGTATCACATCCAGCAGGAAGGGAATTATCCCCTGGGACTGGGCCTGATCCGCATAGACGGAGATGGCGCTGGCATCCAGCGAGGAGGGGTCCACGTTCATGCCGACCCCGGGTTGCAGCAGGTTGACCACGCACAGGCCGATGATCAGCGCCAGGGTGCTCACCACCTCGAAATAGATGAGCGCGATGGCCCCCGTCTTGCCGACTGCCTTCATGCTCTCCATGCCGGCGATCCCCGTCACCACGGTACAGAAAATAACGGGGGCAATGATCATCTTGATCAATTTCACGAAACCATCGCCGAGGGGTTTCATATCGGCGCCCAGGCTCGGATAGAAGTGCCCCAGCAATATTCCGATGGTGATGGCCAATATCACCTGAAAGTAGAGGCTGCTGACTATTTTCTTGTGCATGCTCAACGTCCTGTTAATTAATTGACACGGGCGATGGCAAAAAACGCGTGCAGGGATCCGCGGCGAGACAGTTCACACCTCTCACCCGGTTCATGCCATTTCGCCATTCCGACGGCGGCACTTTCACACGTTATAAGAATCAATTTAGCGACATCAATCACACAATATATTTAACATCATTAACACCACAGCAACCTTGCAGTAATGACCATGAAGCGGCGCCATGTGAAGACGGAAGAAATAAAAATGCCCCGCAGAGCGGGGCATTTTTCAACCTAAGCCTGGATCAGACCGAAGTATCGAGGGGCTCGAAGCCCTTGACCAGATCGTCGATGGCCTTCATCTGCTTGAGGAAGCCTTCCAGCTTCTCCAGCGGCAGGGCGCTCGGACCGTCGCAGCGGGCGACCTTGGGATCCGGGTGGGATTCGATGAACAGGCCTGCCAGGCCCACCGCCATGCCGGCACGGGCCAGCTCGGCCACCTGCTCGCGGCGACCACCGGAGGCGGCGCCCAGGGGGTCACGGCACTGCAGGGAGTGGGTCACGTCGAAGATGACGGGGTAGCCACCCGTGCTCTTCTTCATGACGCCCAGACCCAGCATGTCCACCACCAGGTTGTCATAGCCGAAGTTGACGCCGCGTTCGCACAGGATAAGGCGATCGTTGCCGCACTCCTCGAACTTGTCGGTGATGTTCTTCATCTGGCTCGGGCTCAGGAACTGCGGCTTCTTGATGTTGATGACGTTGCCGGTGCGGGCCATAGCCTCCACCAGATCGGTCTGGCGCGCCAGGAAGGCGGGCAGCTGGATGACGTCGACCACCTCCGCCACCGGCTTGGCCTGATGGGGCTCGTGCAGGTCTGAGATCACCGGCATGCCGAAGGTCGCTTTCAGCTCCTGGAAGATCTTCATCCCCTCTTCCAGACCCGGGCCACGATAGGAGTGGATGGAGGAACGGTTGGCCTTGTCCCAGCTCGCCTTGAACACGAACGGGATGCCCAGCTTGCTGGTCACTTCCACGTACTTCTCGCACACCGCCATCGCCATGTCGCGGGACTCCAGCACGTTCATGCCGCCGAACAGCACGAAGGGCTTGTCGTTGGCGACGTCGATCTGGTTGATCTTGATATTCTTCTGTTCCATCTCAGGCTTCCTTAGGTAAAAGGGCTCGGGGCTTGAATCCACATCCGGCCGCTGTGCCCTGGGCACGGCGGCCTCGATATTCTTCCGCTTGATTTCCCAGCCCCCTCAATGGAGTGGCTTGGGGCTCAGATCCAGACTGGCCAGCTGGGTTTTCAGCACGTCGGCCACGGGATCGTCGGGGCATTGTTCAATAAAGTACTCGAAATCGTCGGCGGCGAAGCGCGGGCAATCGAGCTGCTCGTAGATGAAGCCCCGATCCCGCGTCTCCAGCGGATCGCCGGGTTTCATGCGCAGCAGCAGCTCGCTGCAGCGCAGCGCCTCCGTCATCCGCTCCTCCCGCAGCAGGGCCCCCTTGCTGACGTTGAGCAACCGTTCGATGATCTCCCACTGCCCCGATGGCTGCAGGTGGTCGTCGCTCAGGCTCGCCAGGTTGCCGAGGGCGCCGCGCAGCAGCAGCTCGATGCGGTGCCGGCTCAGCTCGTCCCCATTGAAGGGGTCCACATAGACCTCCCCTTCCAGGCCGGCGAAGCTCAGCAGGAAGTGGCCGGGGAAGCAGATCCCCTCCACATCCAGCCCTATCTTGCGACCCAGCTGGATGATGAGGATGCCGAGGCTGACCGGGATCCCCTTGCGCCTTGCCAGCACCTGGTTCAGGTCGCAGTTGGCCGCCGAGAAGTAATCCTGCCAGTCGCCGCGAAACCCCAGGGTCTGGTAGAACCCCTGCAGCAGCTGGCGGCGCACCTCGTCGCAGTCCCCCTCGGCAATCGCCTCGTCCAGCCAGGCATCGAGGCGGGCCAGCTCGGCCTCCCCGCTCCCACCCTGTCCCCGGATCTCGTCGCTCACCGACAGCGCCAGCTCGGCGATGTCATGGGCTTCGAAATCGGTCCATTCGTCCACGCGTATCATCGTCGTCATCCCTAACCGAACAGGCTGGCCTGCTTTTGTACCGCCAGCTTGGCGATAAAGAAGATCCACCCCAGGGCGCCCAGGAAGGCAAACCAGCGGATGCCGTTGCTGCGCGCCAGGCGCAGGGCCATCATGGCCAGAAACATCACCACCAGCACCGCGGTCAGCTTCTCGCTGAGCCAGGGAATGGCGTTGTTGAGGGGGTTGAGGTCCAGCACCATGCACAACAGCACGCCGGAGAGCACCACCAGGCCGTTGAGCCAGCCGCTCACCCTGAGGGTACGGGCCCCCGCCAGGGCGGAGCCGGTCTGCGACCAGTAAAAGCGCAGGATAAACATCAGCACGGCCCCGGCTATCAGGGCGAGGTGCAGATGCTTGAGCACAACATACATAACATTTCCTTGCACGGGGGCGGGAAGAGCCCGCCCGTCATCGTCAACGAGCCAGCCGCCCCAGGGTCACTCGCTCGTTATCACCGTAATCGCGCACGGTTTCCACCTGGTCGTAGCCTTGCTGCAACAGGAGTTGACGCACCAATGCCCCCTGCTCCCAGCCGTGCTCCAGCAGGAGCCAGCCACCGGGAACCAGGTGGGCAGGTGCGCCTGCCACGATGAGGCGGATGTCCGCCAGCCCCTGCTCGTCCGCCACCAGGGCGGAGCGGGGCTCGAAGCGCACGTCCCCCTCGTCGAGATGAGGATCCGCCCCGTCGATGTAGGGCGGGTTGGAGACGATCATCGCAAAGCGCGGAGCACCCGAGAGCGGCTCGAACCAGCTGCCGTCCCGCACCGTGACGGGCAAGCCCAGCGCGGCGCTGTTGGCGCGGGCCAGGGCGGCGGCCTCCGGCATCCTGTCCACGGCCCATACATCGGCATCCGGTCGCTCGGACTTGAGCGCGAGCGCGATGGCGCCGGTCCCTGTGCCGAGATCCAGCAGGGCGCAGGGGCCTGCTGGCAGGCGCGCCAGCGCCTGCTCCACCAGCACCTCGGTATCCGGGCGCGGGATCAGAGTGGCCGGGCTCACTTTCAGCGGCAGGGACCAGAACTCCCGCTCGCCGATGAGGTGGGCGATGGGTTCGCCCTGGAGGCGGCGCGCCAGCCAGCCCGCCAGGGTCGCCTGCTGGGCGGCATCGAGCTCGCGCTCCGGCCAGGTCATCAGGTAGCCGCGCCGGCACTCCAGCAGATGGCAGAGCAGGGCATCGGCGTCGGCGCGGGGGGATTCCCCGGAGGCCAGGGTCGCCATGATATGGGCACGGGCCTGCTGGATCTGCATCAGTTGCTCTCGGCCAGGGAGGCGAGCTGATCCGCCTGATACTCCTGCACCAGGGGGGTGATCACGCAGTCCAGATCTCCCTCCAGGATTTCGCCCAGGCGATACAGGGTGAGGTTGATCCGGTGCTCGGAGAGGCGTCCCTGGGGGTAGTTGTAGGTGCGGATGCGCTCGGAGCGATCCCCGGAGCCCACCAGGTTGCGGCGGGTGCTCTGCTCGGCGGCGCGGTGGCGCTCGTCCTCGGCCGCCTGCAGGCGGGCCGAGAGCACCGACATCGCCTTGGCGCGGTTCTTGTGCTGGGAGCGCTCGTCCTGGCACTCCACCACCAGGCCGGTGGGCAGGTGGGTGATGCGGATGGCCGAGTCGGTCTTGTTGACGTGCTGGCCGCCGGCCCCGGAGGCGCGGAAGGTGTCGATCTTCAGCTCCGAGGGGTTGATTTCGATCTGCTCGGCCTCCGGCACTTCCGGCAGCACGGCGACGGTGCAGGCGGAGGTGTGCACCCGGCCCTGGGACTCGGTCTCCGGCACCCGCTGCACCCGGTGACCGCCGGATTCGAACTTGAGGCGGCCGTAGACGTGCTCGCCGTCCACCTTGGCGATCACCTCCTTGTAGCCGCCGTGCTCGCCCTCGTTGCAGCTGACGATGGAGACACGCCAGCCCTGGCGCTCGGCGTAGCGGGAATACATGCGGAACAGATCCCCCGCGAAGATGGCCGCCTCGTCACCACCGGCGCCGGCGCGGATCTCCAGATAGCAGTTGTTGTCATCCTTGGGATCCCGCGGCAGCAGCATCACCTGCAGCGCCTGCTCCTGCTCCTCGAAGGCCGCCTTGGCGAGCGGCAGCTCCTCCTGCGCCATCTCGCGCAGGTCGGCATCCTCCTCCTCCAGCATCAGCCGGGTGGTCTCTAGGTTCTCTTCGGCCTGACGGAAACGCTGGAAGGCGTGGACTATGTCTTCCAGCTGGGCATATTCCCGGGTCAGGGCACGGTATCTGTCCTGATCCGAGGCCACCCCGGGCTCGCCGAGCAGGGCCTGTACTTCTTCGTGGCGCTCGATGAGGCCTTCCAGCTTTCTGATCAATGACGGGTTCATGACTCTTGGATTCTCGATGGAGGACGGGACGGCCAAGGGGCCGCCCCAACACTATGATTCTTGTGACAATCCCAGCACCTGACGCAGCTGGGCCAGCTTGTGGGCATCCCCCTGGGCGGCGGCCTGGCGCAGGGCCTGGGTCGGTGCGTGGATCAACTTGTTGGTGAGGCGGTGCGCCATGGCCCTGAGGGCCTGCTCGGCATTCTCGCCCTGTTGCAGGGCCAGCAGGGCGCGCTGCAGCTCTTCATCGGCCACCTGCTGGGACTGGTGACGGTAATCGCGGATGAGATCCACCGAGTGCTGGCTGCGATACCAGCCCATGAAGTCGTCGCGCTCTTCCTGGACGATGAGCTCCGCCTCGGCGGCCGCCCGCTTGCGGGTCTCGAGGTTCTGCTCGATGATGCCCTGCAGGTCGTCCACCGTGTAGAGGTAGGCGTCGGAGAGCTCGTCCACCTCGGCCTCGATGTCACGCGGCACGGCGATGTCCACCAGGAACATGGGCCTGAAGCGGCGGGCCTTCAGCGCCCGCTCCACCATGCCCTTGCCGAGGATGGGAAGGGGGCTGGCGGTGGAGCTGATGACGATGTCCGCCTCGTGCAGGTAGTCCGGGATCTCTTCGAGCGTCATTACCTGGGCACCGAACTCCTCTGCCAGCAACTGGGCCCGTTGCAGGGTGCGGTTCGCCACCATCATCCGGGTCACGCTCTGCTCGCGCAGATGGCGGGCCACCAGTTCGATGGTTTCGCCGGCGCCCACCAGCAGCACCTTGGTCTGGGAGAGATCGGAGAAGATACGGCGGGCCAGGCTCACGGCGGCGAAGGCTACCGACACCGCGCTGGCGCCGATCTCGGTGTCAGTGCGCACCCGTTTGGCCACCGAGAAGGATTTCTGGAACAGGCGCTCCAGGGATCCTTTCACCGCATCCGCCTGCTGGGCGTGGGCGTAGGATTGCTTGATCTGCCCCAGGATCTGCGGCTCCCCGAGCACCAGGGAGTCGAGGCCGCAGGCCACCCGCATCAGGTGCCGCACCGCTTCCTCGTCCTGGTGCCGGTAGATGGCGGAGAGCACCTCGCTCGCCTCCAGCGCGTGGAACCGCTGCAACCAGTTCAGCACCTGCTCCCCCTGCCCCTGCTCCAGGCTGCAATAGAGCTCAGTGCGGTTGCAGGTGGAGACGATCACCGCCTCGCTGACGCCAGGCTGCTCCACCAGCTCACGCAGGGCGCGATCGATGCGGTCCGGGCCAAAGGCGACCCGCTCCCGCAAGGCGACACTGGCGGTGTTGTGGTTGATTCCGAGGGCAAGCAGACTCATGGGTGGGTGATGATCGTTTCATGCACAGGGTGTAGAGGCCGACAATTGTACGAGAAAGGGTAAGTCTTTAAAAGCAATACGGCCGCCCCTTATACTGTCGCAAACCTCATCTGCGGAGCTCCACCTTGTTGTTGCGTATCTTCTCCCTCGCCTGCCTGCTGGTGCTGGCGGGCTGTACCACCACCCAACCCCAGCGGGATCAGGTCAACTGGCAGCAGGAGCGCGCCCGCCTCGAACGCCTCACACACTGGCAGTTGTCGGGCAAGATGGCCATCATCACCGCCCGCCAGAAGGGCAGCGCCCGCCTCAACTGGCAGCAGAACGGCGACGACTACCGCCTCAACCTCACCAGCCTGATCGGCACCCATATCCTGGAGCTCTCCCGCACCGGGGGCGAGGTGACCCTGCTCGACAACGACGGCAGGCTGCACCAGAGCCAGGATGCCGAGGCGCTCGTCTACCAGCTCACCGGCTGGCACATTCCGGTGGCCGGGCTGCCGGAGTGGATCAAGGGGCTGCCGGGCAACGCCGAGTTCGAGCTCAATCCCGACGCCAGCCTCGCCAGTGTGCGCGATGGCCAGTGGCAGATCCTCTACGGCGATTACCGGGACCAGGACGGCTACCGCCTGCCGCACCTGCTGACCATGACGGGCCAGGAGAGCCGCCTCAAGTTGCAGATCAACCAGTGGACGCTGGCACAGTGATGGCGCAGGAGCACAGCACCATGATGAAGCCTGGCCAGATCCGCTGGCCCGCCCCGGCCAAGCTCAACCTCTTCCTGCACGTCAACGGCCGCCGCCCCGACGGCTATCACGAGCTGCAGACCCTGTTCATCTTCCTCAGCCACGGCGACTGGCTGGAGTTCGAGGTGATCCCGGGTAGCGACCAGCTCACCCTGAGCCCCGCCATTCCCGGCGTGCCCGATGAACAGAACCTCATCATCCGCGCCGCCCGCCTGCTGCAAACCAGGCTGCCGAGCCCCCAGGGGGCCCATATCCGGCTGGAGAAGGTGCTGCCCATGGGCGGCGGCATCGGCGGGGGCTCGTCCGATGCCGCCACCACGCTCGTGGCCCTGAACCATCTCTGGCAGGCGGGCCTCGGCGAGGATGAGCTGGCGCAGCTCGGCGTGCAGCTCGGCGCCGACGTGCCGGTGTTCGTGCGCGGCCGGGCCGCCTTTGCAGAAGGAGTGGGCGAGCGACTGCAACCGGTCGAGGTGCCCGCTGCCTGGTATCTGGTGCTCAAGCCCGACTGCCATGTGGCAACGGCGGCCGTGTTTCAGGATCCGGAACTGCCTCGCGACACCCCCAAGATGACCCTGGGCAATCTGCTGGAAGGGGAGTGGAAAAACGATTGCGAATTGCTGGTGAAAAAGCGCCACCCCGAGGTTGCCAATGCGCTCGGCTGGTTGCTAGAATACGCGCCGTCAAGAATGACGGGCACTGGCGCCTGCGTCTTTGCTCAATTTGAAGACGAAATGGCTGCTCGGAAGGTGTTGGCCAAAGTGCCGGAAGGCTGGGATGGGTTTGTCGCCAAGGGCGAGAACATATCACCACTCTTCGCCACTTTGCAACAAGTCAGTGATTGGGGTATCGCCAAGCGGTAAGGCAGCGGGTTTTGATCTCGCCATTCCTAGGTTCGAATCCTAGTACCCCAGCCAACTCTCTCCTTGTTGAGGCCGTATCGGGAGGTGTTGACCTCGTCGATGTGTCTTGGGCCAATCTGACGCGATGGCGCTCAAGGTGGATTCCCGTCCACCCACCCTGCGGGTGATGAGACGCCATCCTCGACATCGCCCAGAGACCTTGTCCGTCATCTTGCTAAATCGTTTGCCCCCAAACGATACGGGTCTAAAATCAGACTCCCCACATACTGGATGCAACCCCGAGGTTTCAAACCGTGCCTGACATGAAGCTGTTTGCTGGTAACGCAACGCCGGAACTAGCCCAGAAGATCGCAGATCGCCTGTTTATCAAACTCGGCAATGCTGCCGTAGGTCGCTTTAGCGACGGCGAGATCAGCGTACAGATCAACGAGAATGTACGCGGTGGCGATATCTTCATCATTCAATCCACCTGTGCCCCGACCAACGACAATTTGATGGAATTGATCGTCATGGTGGATGCACTGCGTCGTGCTTCAGCTGGCCGTATCACTGCCGTTATCCCCTACTTTGGTTATGCCCGTCAGGACCGCCGCGTCCGCTCCGCCCGTGTGCCCATCACCGCCAAGGTCGTCGCCGACTTCCTCTCCAGCGTGGGTGTGGACCGTGTGCTGACCGTTGACCTGCATGCCGAGCAGATCCAGGGCTTCTTCGACGTCCCCGTCGACAACGTGTTCGGCAGCCCGGTGCTGCTGGAAGACATGAAGGCCAAGAACCTCGAATCCCCCGTGGTCGTGTCACCGGACATCGGCGGCGTAGTCCGTGCCCGTGCCATCGCCAAGCTGCTGGACGACACCGACATCGCCATCATCGACAAGCGTCGTCCCCGTCCGAACGTCTCCCAGGTCATGCACCTGATCGGCGACGTAGCCGGTCGTGACTGCGTCATCGTCGACGACATGATCGACACCGGCGGCACCCTGTGCAAAGCGGCCGAAGCGCTGAAAGAGCGTGGTGCCAAGCGCGTGTTCGCCTATGCGACCCACCCTGTCTTCTCCGGCACCGCCGTTGAAAACATCAAGAATTCGGTCATCGACGAGCTGATCATCACCGACTCCATCCCGCTCACCCCGGAGATGAAGGCAGTCGGCAAGGTCAAGCAGCTGACCCTCTCCTCCGTGCTGGCCGAAGCGATTCGCCGCATCAGCAACGAAGAGTCCATCTCTGCCATGTTCGAGCATTGATAGACCCTGTTGTGACAAAAACCGCCGAATGGCGGTTTTTGTTTTTTTGGGTGCCTGGCGCCAGCCGCCAGCCTCCACTCGGCAAGAGACGAAAACCTCGGACGAGCCACCCCACCCGAGCCCTTCTGTCCGGCTTTTCCCCGACCTTGCCGCACTTTGGTTGAGTGATCGCCACTCGGCGGCTAGAATATTGCGTCCCATTGCCCCGGGTCATCCGCCCATGGCAAGTAGCGAGTGAAGACATCAAGCGTGACAAGTCAAATCAAACTGATTGTCGGGCTGGGTAATCCCGGCCCCGAATATGCCAAGACCCGCCACAATGCGGGCGCCTGGTATGTGGAGCAACTGGCACGCTGGCACAACGTCAGCCTGCGCGAAGAGCCCAAGTTCTTCGGCCACACCGCCCGCATCCAGGTGGATGGCCAGGATGTGCGGCTGCTCATCCCGAACACCTACATGAACCTCTCCGGCAAGGCGGTGGCCGCGCTCGCCCGCTTCTACCAGATCGAGCCGGAAGCCATGCTGGTGGCCCACGATGAGCTGGACCTGCCTCCCGGCATCGCCAAGTTCAAGCAAGGGGGCGGTCACGGCGGCCATAACGGCCTCAAGGACATCATCGCCAGGATGGGCAACAACAATAACTTCTTCCGGCTGCGCCTTGGCATCGGCCATCCGGGCGCCAAGGAGCTGGTCGCCGGCTTCGTGCTGACCAAGGCGCCCAGCAGTGAGCAGAGTCTGATCGAGGCCGCGCTGGACGAGTCCCTGCGCGCCACCGACATCCTGTTCAAGCAGGACATGACCAAGGCCATGAATCGCCTGCACAGTTTCAAGGCCGAGAAAGTCTAGGCCTTCAGCCTGCATCGCCAGGCAGTTCAAGATGACCGGCCCCCTGGCGAGATCCCTCGCCTCGGGGTCAAGCAACACGACACGGGCCGCCCGCGCGGCCCCTTGAAGCATCCACCAACAAGGTAACAATCCATGGGTTTTAAATGCGGTATCGTGGGCCTGCCCAATGTAGGCAAATCCACCCTGTTCAATGCGCTGACCAAGGCCGGCATCGAAGCCGCCAACTTCCCGTTCTGCACCATTGAGCCGAACACGGGTGTGGTCCCCATGCCGGATCCTCGCCTCGACCAGCTGGCGGCCATCATCAATCCGCAGCGTGTCGTGCCGACCACCATGGAGTTCGTGGACATCGCCGGCCTGGTGGCCGGTGCCTCCAAGGGCGAAGGCCTTGGCAACCAGTTCCTCGCCAACATCCGTGAAACCGAAGCCATCGGTCACGTGGTGCGCTGCTTCGAGGACGAGAACATCGTCCACGTGGCGGGCAAGGTCTCCCCGGCCGACGACATCGAGGTGATCAACACCGAGCTGGCCCTCTCCGACCTGGATGCCTGCGAGCGCGCCATCAATCGCCAGTCCAAGCGTGCCAAGGGCGGCGACAAGGATGCCAAGCTGGAAGTGGAAGTGCTGGAGAAGATCAAGGTTGCCCTGGAAAACGGCCAGATGATCCGCGGCATGAAGCTGGACAAGGATGAGCTGGACGCCGTCAGCCACCTCAACTTCCTGACCCTCAAACCCACCATGTACATCGCCAACGTGGCGGAAGATGGCTTCGAGAACAACCCCTACCTGGATCAGGTCCGTGAGATAGCCGCCGCCGAAAACGCCGTTGTCGTGGTCGTCTGCTGCGCCATCGAGGCGGACATCGCCGAGCTGGACGACGAAGACCGCGCCGAGTTCATGGCGGATCTGGGCATCGAGGAGCCGGGCCTGAACCGGGTGATCCGCTCCGGATACGAGCTGCTCAAGTTGCAGACCTACTTCACCGCCGGTGTGAAAGAAGTGCGCGCCTGGACCATTCCGGTAGGCGCCACCGCCCCGCAGGCCGCTGGCAAGATCCACACCGACTTCGAAAAAGGCTTTATTCGCGCCCAGACCATCGCCTTCGACGACTTTATCACCTACAAGGGTGAGCAAGGCGCCAAGGAAGCAGGCAAGATGCGCGCGGAAGGGAAAGACTACATCGTCAAGGATGGCGATATCATGAACTTCCTGTTCAACGTCTGAGTCAAATAAGCCATTTCACAAGATTTCATCAGATTACCCTGAAGTCCTAAAATAGCGTAAAAACCCCGGAATACCGGGGTTTTTACTTTCTAGAGATTGCATAAGGCTACTCTACCTTACCATCTCAAAGTGACTACATTGGTGTATACAAACATTGAACTGAATGACGAATGGTGTATATGATGATCCTATCATTCATCTTCTCAGATCCCGTAATACCATGCTGACAGATGCCCACTGCCGTGCTGCTAAGCCAAAGGAGCAGCTTTACCGCTTGAACGACCTACGTGGCCTCTACCTTGAAGTGAAGCCCAACGGAGTGAAAGCTTGGCGTTACCGCTTCAAGCTCGCGGGCAAGGGCTCATGGTTTGCACTCGGCGATTACCCTCTCGTCAGCTTGGCCGAGGCACGTGCCAAGTGCGATGAGGCACGTAAGCTGGTCAAACAAGGGATCAATCCCGTTCAGAACCGGCAGCTGGAGCGCCTAAAACGCGAGCACGATTCCGCCAATACCTTTGAGGCAATAGCTAAAGAGTGGCTAGCTCTGCGGGACTGGGAGGAGGTCACCAAGAAGCGTCGCCTGGATATGCTGGAGCGGGTTGTTTTCCCCAGCATCGGTAAGCTACCGGTAAGAGACATAACACCAGCTCACGTTCTCGATATCCTAACTAGGACAGTGAAGCGTGGCGCACCGACAGTTGCAGCCGAAGCAAAGCGCACCATGTCCGGCATTTTCGAGCTGGCGGTTGCAACCCTACGAGCAGATACCGATCCGGTATGGCCTGTCCGGAAGGCACTACCTGCCAACAAGACGCAGCATAAAACCGCACTGACTACTACGCAGATCGGCAAGCTGCTCAATGACTTCGACAACCACCGCTGCGGCTATCAGGTCAATTTCTGCATACAGTTGATGTGGTGGACACTGGCACGACCGAGCGAGGCGGCAGAGGCGGAATGGACCGAATTCGATCTCGACGCAGCGCTTTGGACGATCCCGGCCCGGCGTATGAAAGCCCGCCGCGAGCATGTGGTTCCACTACCGGCCCAGACTGTGCAAATGCTGCACCGCCTACATGCTATCAGCGGCGACAGAATCCACCTGTTTCCCGGCAGGGATGACCGAAACAAGCCAATGTCGGTACACTCGATCCGACAGGCGCTCAAAGTGCTGGGCTGGAGCGGCACCTACAGCCCGCATGGCACCAGAACCACGGGCAGCACTCGCTTAAATGAAATGGGCTATCGCCCCGATGCCATAGAGGCGCAACTTGCCCATGCAGAACCCAACTCGGTACGCCGCACGTACAACCATGCCACCTACCTAGAAGAGCGGCGAGATATGATGCAAGCATGGGCGGACAAACTCGAACTCTGGAAGCGGGAGAGCGCAGGTGAAGTCAGTCGAGCACAGTGAGTACCTGCCCGACACAGAGGCAGGGCGCTCATTATTCAGAGAGCGCCTGATTGACAAAATTCAGCAACATCATGATTTCAAGCTGCTGCCAGGCAAAATTCAGTCGAGCTTCTTTGATGAGTTAGCTGCACTCACCCTCTTCGGCACCAACAACTGTTCAGTGGAGACATATAGCCCAAGGATACGCGGACTCGAAAAACTGGCCGACAGTTATCGCAGGGTCGCCAACAGCATTGCCCTGCTGTCGGAAATAGATGAACTGGTCATCGATGATGCGTTCCAACACAGCATGCCTTTGCAACAGCAAAAGAACCTGATGCGACAATTGGCTGCTCAGGTTGATGGCCTGATAGGCGCTATGCGCCAGACGCCCTCCGGCACGTCTGAGCGTTTTTTGCTAAGACTGCAGGGAGCGAGCTTGTTGAGGCAATTAGACAAGCTGGGAGTAGCCTGCAAGATCAATAATGACTTTCACAAAACCATCCAAGTTGATGTGGCGCACCACGAGGATGGCGAGAGCACACAGCCCTTTCTTCCGGATTTGTCGCAGAGCATGACACTTGCCATGCTCTGCACCATGCTGGTTCTCTTCAACAATGGCCAGGTCGTTGAATGGAGCTACTGCCGCAGACTGCTGCAGGAGGGAAAGAAAGCCTTTCAATCAAGCAGCAGTTGATTAATTTACTTGGCGCAAGCACATCGTTCAAGGCAGCAAAGGCAATCCTAGTTCAGCTAGGTACTGATTGTGCCGTTCCTTGGCATCGGCGATCTTCTTCTCTGCAGCCTGTAGGTCCGCGTGCACCGCAGCGAGGTCGATCTCTTCTTCGGCTTCCGCCGTGCTTACATAGCGCGAGATATTGAGATTGAAATCGTTCTTCTCGATTTCATCCATGCTTACCCGACGCGAGTAGCGAAGTTCTTCCTTGCGGAACTGGTATGTCTCGATGATCTTCTCGATGTGCCCAATCTCTCCGTTAGTCATCTCATCGGTCCGCAGCAACTGGTTCTGGCGTTTGCCCTTCTCAAAATGATCCGCGGCATTGATGAACAGCACATCGTCGTGCTTCTTGCATTTCTTCAACACCAGAATGCACACAGGAATGCCAGTGGAGAAAAATAGATTAGCAGGCAAACCGATCACAGTATCGATGTGGCCGTCTTTCAGCAGCTTAGTGCGGATGCGCGCCTCAGCACTACCACGGAACAGCACGCCATGAGGTAGGATAATGGCCATTACACCGTCCTGCTTCAGGAAATGAAAGCCGTGCAGCAGGAAAGCGAAATCAGCAGCCGACTTGGGTGCCAGACCATAGTTTTTGAAGCGGATATCATCGCCAAGAGCCTCGCTAGGTTCCCAGCGGTAGCTGAATGGTGGGTTAGCTACCACAGCATCGAACTTCGGCACCTTGGCCGGGTTAGTCTCGCGCAGCATGTCCCACTCGTTGAGCAGGGTGTCGCCGTGGAAGATATCAAACTCAGAATCTTTCACCCCATGTAGCAGCATGTTCATACGCGCCAAGTTGTAGGTGGTGATGTTCTTCTCCTGCCCGTAAATCTTGCCGATACCATGCTGCCCCATAAGGCGGCGCACGTTGAGCAACAACGAGCCGGAACCGCAGGCAAAATCAAGAACGGTGTCAAGGTGGGGGCGCTTGCCCGTTGCCGGATCCTGACTGTCCAGCGTAACAATAGCTGACAAAATATCTGATATACGCTGCGGGGTGTAAAACTCGCCAGCTTTCTTGCCAGATCCTGCTGCGAACTGACCAATCAGGTATTCATAGGCATCACCAAGCATGTCGCTATCAGTGCAAAATTGCATTAGACCTTCGGCAATCTTGCTGATTATTTTGCTCAGCTGGGCATTTCGCTCAATGTAGGTTTTACCCAATTTATCAGAGGCGAGGTTGACTTCAGAAAACAACCCTCTGAAAGTACTCGCAAAGGATTCATTTTCTATATATTTAAAACCGGCTTGCAGTGTTTCTAACAATCCAATGTCTTGGATTCGAGCTAACTCGGAAATACTATTCCATAGATAGTCCGGATGAATTACATAGTGCACCTTGCGGCGCATCTGCTTTTCAAACTCTTTTGTATCATCGGAATTTTGCTCGTACCAAACAGCTAGCGGCGCACGACGATCATCTAGTGCTAAAGTCGGGTAATCCGATCCCAGCTCTTTCTTGGCGGCTGCATCATAGTTATCTGACAGATAGCGCAAGAAGAGAAACGCCAGCATATAGTCGCGAAAGTCATCCGCATTCATTGCGCCACGCAGTTGATCAGCGATGGCCCAAAGGGTCTTACCCAGCTTTTGTTTTTCGAATTCAGTCATGATGTACCTGCTGTTCCCACCTCAGAAACTTGAGGGAGTAAATCGGGATTGAAGGGATAGCGTTTCAAGAACGCGTCCAGAATTTTTTTGAAATAAACTTTGTTCTCTTCCAGCATTGGCTGGGGTTCGAACAACGAATAATTGCCGTGACTCAAAATATTGATAAGCCGTGCGTACAAGACCCCGTTCGGGTCGTCTGCATCGTCAGTTGGTATGCAGGCTGAAAAGTTTGAAAAACCGTGGAAACTCGCAGACTTCTCTAGCACGGAGCGCAACATGTTGAAATGGTATGTGTAAAGTTCACCGGATTGCTCAGCTACGTACAACTCGCGCAGTAAGGCTACATGATGAAAGAAAGGCGTTGCCCCCGTGTAGGCTAGAGAGTAGGAGCCATCGGCCTTGGCTCGTGAAAGGAAGTGTGCGGATACCTTCTTTGATTTGCGTGCATCCAATTCATTGTGCATGACATTAAAAAACAATGGATGATGCGACGATATCACCACTTTCAACTGGTTGTCTGACTTACTCAACAATTGAGCCAAGTGGTTCCCCACGGTGATAGCATTGTGCTCGTCCAGCGACGAAATTGGGTCGTCTACATATAAGTACTTCACCCATTGGTACGCCTCGATATCGGCGTCCATCGCCAATTCGACCACAGCCAGAAAAAAACACCAGATGAAGATGTTTTCCTCGCCACGTGACACCTTGATGTTGTCAACGGCCTGTCCATCCACCAAGCGCGAAAAGCGCACCGCCCACTCTGGGCCCTCGGTGTCGATACGGAAGTCGAAATCCGCATAACGCCGCAGCAATGGGCGGATGCGATTATCCATCTCCAGATCGAACAGCCCCTGAAAGAAACGCGAATCCCTGTTGAGCAGCAAGCGCCGGTCCGCATCGCCGACCAAATCATTGTTCCAGTGGAACAGATCTTCGGTAAAAGCATTGAAATACAGGGTATCGCGGGCCTCGGCCTGTTTGCCCATGTCCTTGAAGGCAATGGACAGCCGCGTCTTGCCGGTGCCGTTGTAGGCATAGAGCAGGATGGTTTTTTTGTTTTCAAGTTCGCCGCGCAGATAAGTAGCAAGAACCCGAAGGTCGGCAAAGTTCTGGGCTGGTTTCATGCTAGCGCCTGGTTAAGCATTGGGAATAACTGCTGCATCAGACCCATTTTATGGTTTCTCAGGTCGTCCAGCTTCCGAGACTGCGAGTCAATCAGCGTATCAAGCGAGGAGAGGCAAAAGGCTATCCGCTGCTGCTCGGCAAGCGGTGGAACCATGGCGCCAAATGCAAGCAAGTCCTCTCGATTGATCTTAGGTATCCTGCCCCGCGCAGAGTGCTTCTTTGCGTACTCGACAAACGATTCGGACCTCAGCAAATAGATTAGGAACTCTCGAAGTAGCGTGTCGGAGGACGGACGTATTGGGTATATGTCTGCGCTACAGATGCCCCTAAAGTCAGGAGCCGCAACTTTGTTAAGCGCAGGCCTGATCTTCGAGTAAAGGATGTCTCGCTCATCAAAGGAGTACTTCCCACTGATAACGCCGTCCTCACTTGCTGACCTCAGGCCCTGAAGGTTGCCCGTATCTGATTCGATGTTCTCGCCACCAACGTGAGGCAAGTTACAGTATGGGGCCTCGGTTGGGTCAACCTGGCCGGACGCAATTTCGATCAGTCGTTCGAGCGGTATATTTTCCCACCCCCCACAGCCCCAAAACTCTGGAAACCGCAGCCGTGGCACGGTTTCATCTCCGCAGGGGAAAAGTTGCTGCATCAGACCCTTTTTGTGAATCTTGAGGGCATCCAGCTTCCGAACTTCTGCCGTAATTAGATCATCGACAGAAGACAGGCAGTCAGCGATTTTTTGTTGCTCTCGCGCTTCTGCTGGATATGGAACATCGATCCGTGAAAATGCTTCGAATTTAAGGTTTAGCGTGTCTTTAACCAAACCTTGCGAATACTTCCTAAATTGTCGGATGAGAGATGCGGTCTTGAAGTGGTAAGAGAAGAAAACGCTGCTTATTCCCTCGACTGGTACACAAACCGTATAAGCTGGGCTGATTAATCCTTCCAGGCCGACATAAGCGCTTCGACCTTCCCACATCCTCATCGTGTTGTAGGCAATATCTCCAGGTACTACTCTGAGATATTTGGATTTGTCTGCGCTTGAGTTGTTCTTCCGGTTTGTATCTTCTTGAGGAACTATCCCTTTCTTGTCCATCAGCGACAGTAACGGCAGATTAGTCTGACCGGCCTCTTGACGTTCTGAGAACAGTCGTCCCAGAGGGGCTTGAACCCACTCCCCAGCATCCCGAAACTCGGGAAACCGCAACAGAGGCACCAACGGCTGTTTATCATTACTTCTCATACAGCTTGCTCCTGTGGACGCGTCACGATGACCTTGAACAGATTGCCAGCCCTATCGTCGATCAGTTCGATCTGCGGCCAAGTCCGCAAAGCACGCAACAGGCCACTACCCAGTCCCCGATACGGCAAAAGCTTGGCGGCGAAGGACGCCAGAATCGGGTTGCGCATATTGGAATTACCTGCCTTGATGTTCTCGATGGTCAGGTTGTTGGGTAAGTGACCGGGGCTGAGGATCTCGACCCGATCGACAAACACCAATACGCGCACCGGAGCACTGACGAAGTAATCACGGTGGATGAGAGCATTGGCGACCAGCTCTTCCCACACGATGCGCGGTATCTCGGATTGGCCCTGAGAATTGAAACCCTGATCGCCCTGCGCTGCACGAGTGTTGGCAATGATGAAACCCAGCGTCTGCTGGAACACATCAGCCAGCTTTCCGGTGATATCGCGGCTGTCGATGTAACGCTGATCTTCAATCTCATCGCCGACAAAGGCCACCGCCTTGACGATAAAAGCTGGCAGCGCGAACTGGGGTGCTTTGGCAAACAATAAGCAACCCGCCACATTGAGCTGCCCCTGATTCATCAGGTTCATATTGGTCAGCAACTGTGGCAGTGGCTGGTCGTGCTGCGCAAGCGGTTCGCCGAATTGTCTATCAAAAAATGTTTCGAAGTACGGCAAATCTATGTCTCCAGCTCCGAGTCTGGCGACAGGAGTTTCGTCTGCGTGTACCGAGCCGGCCTGTTGAAATAGGCGCAGGATTTCTTCACGGTCATTGACTCTGCGCTTGTCTGCCCCTTTTTTCACCCAGATTGAGAGAGCGCCGTCCTGAGCCACCATGTAAGGCTTACTAATCCCCTCTGGTACGGTAAGAACTAACACGATCCCATTTGGGTGGGACACGTTTTCGGTTAGAGGAACCATTGCCGGACGCACATTGTTGGTTGCAGCATTGGCAATTAATTGATTGAGGCGGGCTACGTCGTCGTTGGACAGCCCACGCACCGAACCATCATCATTCACGCCAATGAAAATCCTTCCCCCCGAAGAGTTGCTGAAGGCGACCACTTCTGCAGCAAGTGAATTAGCATTGGTGATATCTGCTTTGAACTGATGGTGGCTATCCTCTCCCCTGCTGAGGATATCGATCAGCTCTGTGACTTCCATAGGTTGTAAACCTCTTTGCGTCGGTTGAAGGCTTCCTGGCCTCCTTCCATGATGTTAATGATGGCGTCCTGCACCGGGCGAGCGTCGATGCTGCCGCTTTGTACGGCGACTTGCTCGTCTTGATAGAGGCAGGCGTGCACTTGCTCCGCATCACCCAGCACCGGAAAGTTGGCGTTGTGGGTGGCGAAGATAAATTGGGCATGAGGCTTCATCTCGCGCAGTAACTTGATCACGTCGTCGTAGATAGTCTGATTGTCCAGATCATCTTCCGGCTGATCAATGATGATCACATCGTTCTGGCGCTGGCTGAGCACGTACAGCAGCAGCGCGGAAGCACGCTGCCCGAGCGAGTGGTGCTTGAGCTCCTTGCCGCGATAGCGGATGACAAATCGGTTGGGCACCTGCCAGGTGACAAACTCGGTCAAGTTCTGCATGAAGGTCTTTTCGAAAACCTCCGGTGTACTGCCCGCTTTTTTCAAGGCGTTTGGTAAATCACGCAGCAGGCCCCCGAAATCGGCGTAATCCTCCATAACAGCACGCAAGGTGGTTTCGCGGATATTACTGCCCTTGAAGAGCTGCTGCATAACGCTGATGGCAGCTTCCTTGTCGCCCTTGAAGTCTGCTTCGATCTGCAAGGCGGTGTGGCCAGCATTCACGCGGTCCAGTTCAGCCTTGATGGCGTTGAATTCGCGCAGCCACAGCCCGTTGAGCTTGTCGAGCTCGGTAAACAGCGCATCGCGGATGCTACTTTGCTGGGTTTCTTGCTTTGCCAGCGCCTCCAGCATTTGCTCCGCCTTGGTTTTGCGCTGCTGCTGGGTCAAGAAGTCATCCGGCTGGATAGCCGTCATGCCGGTCTGCTTGAGTTCCTGAGCCAGTTGGCGCTCGACCTGGGCAAACTCTTCCTGAAGATTCAGGCGCGCGCCGTCGAACTCGCCTTGTTTGGCTTGAAGCCGGGCGGAAATGGCGCGAGCATCCTGCACAATTTTCTTGAGCTGATCGATCTTGGCAACGAGGTTGGCAAATTCGGCGTAATAAGCCGTGAAAAAGTCGGGGTTCTGCTTGGAGACGTAGCTCGTGGCGTTACGCAGATCGTCCTCGTGTTCGGCAATCAATTGCCCGAGGGCGAGCACGAAGCTGTCTGCCCGCTCCTTCATACGGGTCAGCGCAGTAGCATCCTGCTGGAAGCCAAGGCGCTTTTGCAGTTTGTCGGCAACCCCGAACTCTTCAAACTTCTTCAGCCGGAAGTTGGCATCGGTGAGCTGGGACTCGTAATCGTGCCTGAGGTCGGCGGTATTGCTGAGCTTGATCCAGCGGCTTGCTGCATCGCGCACATGCTGGCGTTGAGTTTCGATTTCGTCTCGCAGTGCGCGGAGCTTTTCTCCCACCAACTTTTCCACCAGATCGGTCTCAAAACCTTCACCGGTGCTGGAAAGGTCTTTCTGCCCGAAGTAGATCGGGCGGCGCAACACGGTTTCTCGGATCGACACACCGGGCTGCAACTTGCCGTCCAAGTAGACGTTCGGGGCTTCGCGGTAGATGCGGGAGATGGTGAATTCTTGTCCGTATACGTCGCATGCCGTCAGTGTCACCTTGCCACCGCTGCCAAGAGTGTGGCGGATCAGTTCATCCTTGTATCTGGTGTCCTGCGACTTCTCGCCACGAGGGATGTCGAGGGCGTAGCGTACTGCCTCAAGAACGGATGACTTGCCGCTGCCGCGGATGCCAATCAGAGAGTTCAACTCGGGAGAGAAATGCAGCGTCTGCCCATCAAGGATGCCACCGTCGAAATGAATATTGCGGATGTACGATGCCTGATGCTTGGGTGGCTCAATGACGACCCGGCCAGCAGGATCGCTCAAGGCGAACTTGGCCGCATCAAAGGACAGCTCACCCAACTTGAGATAGCAGGCTTTACCTTGACCAATATCCGCTATGCATTTGGCGTCACAACCTTCGAGTTCTGCGGGGTACCAGTCACCTAGATGCTGCTGCACTTTAGTTCGGCAGGGTTTATTTTTCTCTTGCTGCTTGTCGTAGGTTCGTACCTTCTGGAAGCCAAGGGTGCGCCGACGAAAGAATTCGTTTTGACCCAGTTCAGCGAGACGCCCTCCATCCAGCTCGACCCAAAGCCCACTCGGCGCTTCGACATGGGCAAAAACAAGGAAAAAGTCGCGGTGGTAACTCTCAAGCTTCTTGATGGTTTCCAGCAACGGCAGCGAAGATCGACCATTTTCTTGCTCATACTGGGCAGGGACTTTCCCCTCAAATACAACGCCCAAGAAGGGATTGATATGGTCATGACCATCAGCTAACCAATCGTCGGAAAAGACAACCAGAGTATGAATGCCATTGGCCCCATCATTAACTGACAGCTCGACGCCAGGCAGCAGCGCGATACCTTTTTTGAGGGCTGTTTTGCGTAGCGCCTTGAACTCTCCGAAGTCAAACTTGTTGTGATTGGTGATGACGCCCAGACGGATGCCCGCTTTCTCCAGCGCGTCCACATAACTGCTGTTGTAGAAATCATCATCACCTGTGTATTTGAACTCACGGTCCGCACGGGTGTGTAAATGAAAGTCCGCTCGAACCCACTGTGCCCCTTGTGCAAAAACGGTTTCCATCATCGCCCCTCCTCATAGACAGCCAAGCCCGCAATCTCTCGGCCTTGGGCGAGTTTGAGCAGCAATGGTGTCAATTCCTCCATTAGCGCCAACTCCTTTATACGTCGAACCTTCCAGTTAAGCCCGAGCGGCTCTAGAAAATCAGTGAGTTTTTCTCCGTCGAAGATACGGCGACGCAGGATGTCATCGACAAAGAGTTGCAAGGCTTCAGGTGCAAGTTCGTGGCGACTGGCTATCTCGGCGAGTTCCCGTGTTTTTTTCTCTGCTTTGAAGCGATCAAATCCACTACGAATTTGCTTTTCGTCCAATGCTTCATTGACCGGCAAGCCCCGGATATACTCGGCAATGTCATCGCGATCGTCGATGAACTTTGCATCAGACTGGATCAGGCCAATCAGCTGCTCGCGATTCATGGTAAGTTTGCCGGGTTTCTGCTGCGTCAGTTTCGAAATGAGGCCCATGATGTAGTCGTAGTCGATCACGCTTGAAGCAAAGAGCACGAACTCGAAATCAAGCTGCTGCACTTCGGGCGCAGCCTGATCACGATCCTGTTGTTCCTTCAGCCGTTTGGCAGTTTCCAGATACACCCCTTTAAACCCTTGTAGCTGATCAGGCGGCACAATTTCAGTGATCTGAGTCTTCTGTTCATCGGACAAATCGGTGTACTGATCGAGCTGAGTCTTTAGACGCTGTACTTCCTTGAACAGATTGACAAACTGCGCCCGCGCAACATCCCCCTTCAGGTTAACCACCTCTTCCGGTGTATTAGCTACCCCTTGTGACTGCATGAAGTTGGCCAGTTTCTGGGTAGCGATCTGCAGGTTGTCGATGACCTTAGGTGCTGGATCTACCAGCCATATTTCACGAGGATTATCGATATTTTCGCCAGAAAAAAGCGCAATCGCCTCTTCAACGGGCTTTTGTTGCTGGCGGAAATCGAGGATATTGCCATAAGGCTTGCTGTCGTTCAGTACACGGTTGGTGCGTGAAAACGCCTGGATTAAGCCGTGATACTTAAGGTTCTTGTCCACATACAGAGTATTAAGGTACTTGGAGTCAAAACCGGTAAGTAGCATATCCACCACGATGGTAATGTCTATTTTTTGCGTTGCGGAAAGGTCGGTATTGGGATACTGCTGATCCTTGATGCGCTTTTGCACGTCCTGATAGTAAAGATCAAACTCGCTAATGCGATGGTTCGTCCCAAAGCGAGCGTTGTAGTCAGCAACGATGCGGATGAGTGCCGCCTTTTTGCCTTCAGGGTCTTGCTGGTTGTCTTCCTTCTCTTGTGGCAGGTCTTCCTGAATTTGCTGAACATCCTTGTTGCCCTCGGCGGGCGGGGAGAATACGCAGGCGACATTCAGTGGGCGGAATTCTGGATCTTGCTCTTCTTTTTGCCTTTGAATGACGGCAAAAAGCTCGAAGTATTCAATGGCATCATTAATGCTGGCGGTAGCCAGCACCGCATTGAATTTGCGACTATTGGTCGCAGCATCATGCTTTGCGAGAATGGTTTCGATAACTTTAGCTTTGGCTACACCTTCGCCTGGTTTTGGTGGATTTTTGCCTTCCGGTTTGAAGTAGTCCACATGGAAACGCAGGACATTGCGATCCTCAATGGCATGGGTGATGGTGTATGGGTGTAAACAACGCTGGAACAGGTCATCAGTAGTTCGATAGCTGGCCTGCTGGCCTTCGATTTGCTGATAGCTGGAGTTTTTCTCGAAGATAGGAGTACCGGTAAAGCCAAAAAGCTGTGCGTTGGGGAAGAACTCCTTGATCGCTTTGTGGTTATCGCCAAATTGCGAACGGTGGCATTCATCAAAGATAAACACCATGCGCTGATTGCGTAACGGCTCCAACCGCTCCTTGTAATTACGCTTGTTGGCTCCATCCAGCGCAAGACCCAATTTTTGAATGGTAGTGACAATCACCTTATCGGCGTAGTCATCCGAAAGTAGGCGTCGCACCAGGGTTTCAGTGTTGGTATTTTCTTCGACACAGCCCTCTTGGAAGCGGTTGAATTCCTCGCGGGTCTGGCGATCCAGATCTTTGCGATCTACCACGAACAGGCATTTATCAATATCTGGGTTGTCCTTGAGCAGGGTGGAAGCCTTGAAGGAAGTCAGAGTCTTCCCCGAGCCTGTGGTGTGCCAGATATAGCCGTTGCCGCAGTTCTGATGGATAGACTCAACAATAGCTTTGACGGCATAGATTTGGTACGGGCGCATCATCAACAACTTCTGCTCGCTGGCCACCAGTACCATGTAGCGGCTGATCATCTGGCCTAAGGTGCACTTTGCTAGAAACTTCTCAGCAAAACTCTCAAGAAGAGTGATCTTTTTGTTGTCTTCACTAGCGAACTGATAAATTGGTAAAAAGCGCTCATCAGTGTTGAAATTGAAGTGCCGTGGGTTGTTGTTGGCAAAGTACCATGTATCACGCCGGTTACTGACGATAAAGAGCTGAAGGAAGCACAACAGCGTCTTGCTATAACCATTACCAGGATCGGTCTTGTAATCAATAATCTGCTGCATGGCCCGGCGTGGGCTGACTGCCAAGGTCTTCAGCTCGATTTGCACTACTGGCACGCCATTGATAAGCAACAGCACGTCGTAGCGATGATGGCTGTTATCGGTGTTCACTCGCAACTGGTTGACAACTTCGAAGTCGTTCTTGCACCAGTCCCGAATGTTCACCAATGTGTAGTTCAATGGCGTGCCATCGTCACGTTCAAAGCTGTTGATGTTGCGAAGTAGCAGGGCGGCATTGTAGACATCGGGCGTGATGATGCTGTCGAGCAAGCGATTGAATTCACTGTCGGTCAAATGAACGCGATTTAGCGCCTCGAACTTAGCTCGGAAGTTGGCCTCGAGAGCAGCCCTATCGCGGATGTCGGACCGATAGGTGTACTTGAGGTCACCGAGCTTGGCCAGCAGATCGGATTCGATTTGTTGTTCTGATGTCATCATGAATCTTGCCTCAAAAGCCCAAACGATTTGCTAATGTCATTGCATCTGCAGAAAAAGTATCTTCCTTCATGCGTGCAGGCTGCCTGACTCACCACCATCTTCATCAGCGCCGCCAGCGCGAACCCAGTCATCCACTTCAGAAAGTTGGAACTTCCACAGTCTTCCTACGCGATGCGCAGGCAATCCCTTGCGCTCTCGCCAGCGATAAACAGTGTCTTTGGCGACACCAAGATGCTGGGCGACAAGTTCAGCGGTAACCCATGGTTCTGTTGTCATATCGGTGTCACTCGAAATTGATACACAAAAGTCGTTTTAAGTCGTTTTAAGTCTATCATTTGAAGGCAGAAGAAGCATCCAAATCGCTATGTTGCTCCCCTGATGGGAGAAAGTGTGACAACAGTTAGCACAATGCCACACTGCTGCCACAATGCAGCCAACCTGTAACCACATTATCACCACCATCCTTGCCACAATCCCAACACTCTATGACCACAAACCTGCCACACTGTTACCACCGTTGTACCACAGTGTTCACACAGTAGATGCCGTACTAATTTGATCGCATTGACAAATTTTCTGGTCACAAATAGCCCATTCCCCGTTACTCCCTACTCTGGGCGCATGATAGGCAATAACAATCAAACGGGTTGGAATGTACGTAATCAGAAACGAGTTTTTTGGTATCTCACTTTGCGCCCGAACAACAACAGTCGCGGGATGAACGTACCGCGACTAACGGAAAGCACGTGCGCTTCTGTAGGGAGTAACGGAGCATGTGACCAGTGCACGGCTATTGCGATCAGTGTGAATCCGGTTGGAAACTGTGGTGATTGAGATCAGCACCTCGTTGTCCACTAATTTTGGCGGCATGGCCGCACTGTATTCCGAATGCAGTCAAGCGCACTGGAAACAATCCAGGCATTTGTGAATATGAACACATCAAAAAACACCCATATGAGTACAATAAACAGCCTCATTGTGTTATTCCATTTATAAACAATGAGTTAATGCGGTTTTTGCATCATAAATTCAATTTTCTATCGGGATAACTGAAGACATGGATATGAAGTTGACACCCTTCCTTTTGGCTTGTATCGGTATCACTGGTCTAACTGGTTGGGGGCGTCTCAGAAAACGGAAAATAAAGCACGTTAAGCCCATTGCAGACGCTAGATATTGACGAGTACGTCGGGTTTTCTCTTGTTTGAGTTGCTTCTTGTGCTAAGATAGTAATCAATTACTATCTTACAAGGAGTGCTCGTGGACATCCATCCAAAGCATCTGCCGGCCGATGAACGTCGTGCCGTAACTGTCGAGTCCGTCGTGGCGCTTGCCGGTTCACAAAACCCAAGCGAGATAACCACTGCGGCTATCGCTAAACACATGAACTTGACCCAGGGTGCGCTGTTTCGGCACTTCCCGAACAAGGAAGCCATTTGGCAGGCGGTCATGGAGTGGGTAGCAGAGCGCTTATTAGCCAGAATCGATCGATCCGCACAAGGAATCGAGTCGCCCTTGGCAGCCATGGAGGCGATGTTCATGAGTCATATCGAATTCGTTGCTGAGCACCCAGGCGTGCCAAGAATGATGTTTGGTGAGCTTCAGCGTGCCGAATCGACACCGGCCAAGCGCATGGTGCAAACCTTGATTCAGCGCTACGGCGAACGTTTGGATCGTCTCATCGAGAAAGGCAAGGCCAGCGGCGAGTTGTCTCCCTCGCTTGACAACGAGGCGGCGGCAACGCTGTTCATTGGCACGATCCAGGGCTTGGTCATGCAATCGCTGTTGGCGGGTGATGTGGGACGTATGCACCGCGATGCGCCGCGCGTCTTTGCAATTTATCGGCGTGGCATAAGGAGTGCGCAATGAAAAAGTTACCCTTGCAAGGCCGCACTCTGGCGCTGCTTGCCGTCATCATTCCTTTGCTGGTGCTTTTTATTTATGTCGGTCTGCGATCAGGGCCGCTCGCCCCGGTCGCTGTGACGGTGGCAAGCGTGGAATCACGGGCTATCACACCGGCGCTGTTCGGCATCGGCACGGTGGAGGCGCGCTACACCTACAAGATCGGGCCGACGTTTGCCGGGCGCGTCAAACGCCTGGAGGTGCATGTAGGCGACCAGGTCAAGGCCGGACAGGTGCTCGGCGAGATGGAGCCGGTCGACCTCGATGATCGGGTGCGCTCACAGGAGTCGGCATTCAAGCGTGCGGAAGCGGCTTTGCGCGAGGCAGAAGCCCGGCAAGCCTACGCGCAAACCCAGGCGCGCCGCTACGAGCAATTGTTTGCGGTGCGCTCGACCAGCGAGGAAATCGTCACCACCAAGCGGCAGGAACTGCAGATCGCCGATGCCGCCTTATCTGCTGCTCGGGAAGATATTGTCCGGGCACGCTCCGACCGCGAAGGACTCGTGGCGCAGCGGAGCAATCTGCGCCTGATCGCGCCGGTCGACGGTGTAGTCGCCGTGCGCGATGCCGATCCCGGCACGACCATCGTCGCGGGCCAGGCCGTGGTGGAAGTGATCGACCCCAAGAGTTTGTGGATCAATGTGCGCTTCGACCAGATCAGCGCATCGGGGCTGGCTGGGGGGCTGCCGACCCGTATCGTCCTGCGTTCGCGCAGCGGCCAGACGTTGAAAGGTCGCGTGCTGCGCGTGGAACCCAAGGCCGATGCGGTCACCGAGGAAATGATTGCCAAGGTGACATTCGATAGCCAACCAGAAACTTTGCCACCTGTGGGTGAACTGGCCGAAGTCACGGTTGATTTGCCGGCCCTCCAGGCCGCTCCACTGATCCCCAACGCAGCCGTCCAGCGCATGGGCGACAAAATCGGTGTCTGGCAAGTCGTCGATGGTGATCTGCGTTTCTCCCCGGTCAAACTCGGTGCTTCCGACCTCAATGGTTACGTGCAGGTGCGCGAAGGGCTCAAGAATCGCGACCAGGTTGTGACCTATAGCGAAAAGGCACTGACGCCGCGCAGCCGTATCCATGTGGTCGACCACATCCCAGGAGTGTCACGATGATCAGCCTGGCCGGCCGCGACATTCTCCATGCCTGGGGAAAGTTCGTCTTCACTGGCATCGGTCTGGGTCTGCTGATCGGCGTCACCCTGGTCATGGCCGGGGTGTACCGGGGCATGGTGGACGACGGCAAAGCGCTGCTCGACAACAGTGGCGCCGACCTTTGGGTGGTGCAAAAGGACACGCTGGGTCCTTATGCGGAGTCGTCCAGCCTCAACGATGACGCGTATCGCGCCATCCTCGCCATGCCGGGCGTCGCCCAGGCAGCGAACGTGACCTACCTGACCATGCAGGTACGCAAGGGCGAGAGCGACGTACGCAGCATGGTGGTCGGCATCGCGCCCGGCGAGTTGGGGGCCACAACTGGATGGCCTCCTTATCTCGTCGCTGGACGCCAGATCACACGCGGTCACTACGAGGCGGTGGCCGACATCGCCACCGGCTTCAAACTGGGAGATCGCCTTGCCATTCGCCGCAATCATTACACCGTGGTGGGACTGACACGGCGCATGGTGTCGTCCAGCGGCGACCCGATGGTATTCATTCCGCTCAAGGATGCCCAGGAGGCCCAGTTCCTCAAGGACAACGATGCCATCTGGCAAAGCCGGCGTCGCACCGAAGCCAACCCGGCCTTCAATCAGCCCGGCGTTCCGGGTTTGCTGGATGCCGTGATTGCTTCACAGAGCAGCAACGCGTTCGTCAATGCCGTGCTGGTTACGCTAAAACCCGGCCATGCGCCGGACGAGGTGGCCGAATCCATCCAGCGCTGGAAGCGTTTGACGGTCTACACCCGGGCACAGATGGAAGACATCCTCGTCGGCAAGCTGATCGCCACCTCGGCCAAGCAGATCGGCATGTTCCTGGTGATTCTGGCCATCGTTAGCGCGGCCATCGTTGCCTTCATCATCTATTCGCTGACGATGGACAAAATCCGTGAGATCGCAGTGTTGAAGCTCATCGGCACACGCAACCGAACCATCGCCGCGATGATCATGCAGCAGGCGCTCGCCCTGGGCGTGATTGGCTTCGTGGTCGGCAAGATCACAGCCACCTTTTCAGCACCGGCTTTTCCAAAATATGTCCTGCTCACGCCAATGGATTCGGTCGCCGGTTTTTTTGCCGTGCTCGTGATCTGCGTTCTAGCTAGCCTCGTCGCCATTCGCATGGCACTCAAGGTCGATCCGGCCGAAGCCATTGGAGGTTGAGATGAGTGGCAAAGGGATCCACATCGAAAGTTTAAGCAAGCGGTATGGCGATGGTGACACCGCTGTCTTTGCCTTGAGAGACGTGAATATGCATGTTGCGCCTGGTGAAGTGGTGGGACTGATCGGCCCTTCCGGGTCCGGCAAGAGCACGCTGCTCAAGTGTCTGGGTGCGGTGATCGAACCGACCGCCGGTCGCATGACGCTGGGCGATGAAGTGATCTACGACGATGGCTGGAAAGTCCGCGACTTGCGCGCCTTGCGGCGCGACAAGATCGGTTTCGTTTTCCAAGCACCATACCTGATTCCGTTTCTCGATGTCACCGACAACGTGGCGCTGCTGCCGATGCTTGCAGGCGTCGCGAATGGAGAGTCGCGCGCGAAGGCACTGGAACTACTCACGGCGCTTGATGTGCAACACCGGGCTCGCGCAATGCCCTCGCAACTCTCCGGTGGCGAGCAGCAACGGGTTGCCATCGCGCGCGGATTGGTCAATCGTCCGCCGGTGATCCTGGCCGATGAACCCACTGCGCCGCTGGATTCCGAGCGCGCCATGGCTGTGGTCCGCATCCTCAACGACATGGCCCGCAAGTTCGAGACCGCCATCATCGTCGTCACCCATGACGAAAAAATTATCCCGACCTTCAAGCGTATCTACCACATTCGCGACGGCGTGACCCATGAGGAAGCTGGCGAAGGGCGGGAGTTCGAATGAGAGAACGATTGAATTACAGGAGAATTTCATGACCCACCGCAAACACAGCCACGCATTTGGAACTATTACCCTGACCGTTACGGCCTGCCTGCTTTTATGGGGTTTTCAGTTGCCAGCTTGGGCTGGTGACGCTACCCAGGCTGAACCACTGGCGCTACGCAAGATCATGCAGGAACTCGGGCGCAACATGCAGGCTATTACCGGTGCGATTTCGCAGGAGGAATGGGTTAAGGTCGTTCAGCTCGCCCCAAAAGTTGCGGCACACCCCGAGCCACCGCTTACTGAAAAAATGCGCATCCTTGCTTACCTCGGCGCTGATGCGACCAAGTTCAGAAACTTTGACGCGCAGACTCACGAGGCGGCGCTGGCCATGAAGCTGGCTGCTGCGAGCAGCGACGGCAAGGCGGTGATCCAATCATTCGCCCACGTGCAGGAAAGCTGCTTGGGCTGCCACCAAGCTTTCCGTAAACCTTTCGTGGAGCATTTTTATGGAGCACGCTAAAACATGCCAGCGCCCCATCAGCCTCGAAAGACGGCTTGCGGCAACTTACCTGGTAGCTGGTCTGATCACCGCCGGTCTGGCCGGCTGCGCCGCTGGCCCTGATTTTAAGCGTCCCACCGCACCCGATGTGGCTCGCTACACTGCAATACCAGTGGCTGATAGAACCGCGTCCGCTCCCACGCAGTTCGGCGAAACACAACGTCTAGTCGAAGGGCTTCCGATCGAAACGCAATGGTGGCAAAGCTTGGGTTCATCCGCACTCGACGGACTGATAAACGAAGCTTTCCATGTCAGCCCGACGCTGGCGAGCATCAGCGCCAATTTGCGACAGGCGCAGGAGCTTCTTGCCGCACAGGCGGGCTCGACGCAATATCCACAGGTAGATGTCGCACTGGGATCTCAGCGCCAGCAAATGAGTCCCAGTAGCCAAGGGTTGAGCGGAGACGCACGTCAATTCAGCCTCTACAACGCCAGCGTTGGCGTGCATTACAACCTCGATCTGGCTGGCGGCAACCGGCGCGCACTCGAAGCCTTGGCTGCTCGCGCCGACTACCGTCGCTTCGAACTGAATGCTGCGCGCCTGGCCCTTGCCGGCAACATGGCAACCGCTGCCATTACCCGAGCACGCCTCGCCGCGCAACTAGAAGCCACTACTGCCATTTTGCGCGTGCAGGATGAGCAACTGCGCCTAGCCCATGAACGCGTGCGTATCGGTCAGGCCTCACCTGATGAAGCGTTGAGCCTACAAGCTCAGGCGGAGCAAACGCGGGCAGAACTGCCTGCGCTGCGTAAACAACTGCAACAAACCGAACATCTACTGGCGGTGCTAGCCGGTCGTGCCCCAGGCACGGGTGGCATCCCGGCCTTCACTCTGGCCGATTTCACTCTGCCCGTCGAAATGCCGCTCGTCGTGCCCTCAGAACTGGTGCGCCGCCGACCGGATATCCAGGCGTCAGAGGCGCTGTTGCATGCGGCCAATGCAGACTATGGTGTGGCTGTCGCCAAGCTCTACCCACAGATCAACTTGAGCGCCAACCTTGGCTCTCAAGCGCTGACCACCGGTGCCCTGTTCGGTGGTGGTTCGGCAGTGTGGGGCCTGGTTGCGCAGCTCACCCAGCCTCTTTTTAATCCAGGGCTACCCGCTGAAAAAAGAGCGGCGCTCGCCGCTTTTGATGCCGCCGCAGCCAATTACCAGAGCGTCGTATTGGAGTCTTTGCGTAACGTCGCCGACACCCTGCGCGCGGTGGAAAGCGATGCACAAACTTTGACTGCTCTCGCTGCCGCTGATATGGCTGCACAGGCCTCTTTGCAGTCGGTCGAGCGGCAATACCGGCTGGGCGCGGCCAGCTACCTGCAACTGCTCATCGCGCAGCAACAGGCACAGTCAATCCGGATCAATATGGTTGCGGCCCAGGCACAACGCCTAGTCGATAGTGTTGCTTTATATCAGGCCCTGGGAGGTGGTGTCAGTTAAGGCTATACCCTAACTTGATGTCAGGCAGGGCCGCGCCGCTTCGTCAGAATAGAGTCTGCTTTCCCATTTTTTGACACATGCCCGCGAAGGTTATAGATTTCAGCCTGACAGAAATGGGCTTTGAGGCACAACGGAACAGAAAGTGCACTTAAGCCGCCTTCAACCAAGGAGACATCGTGCAGGGGCACCGCATCGGCTACGTCCGGGTCAGCAGCTTTGACCAGAACCCGGAACGCCAGCTGGAACAAACCCAGGTGAGCAAGGTGTTCACCGACAAGGCATCGGGCAAGGACACCCAGCGCCCCCAGCTCGAAGCGCTGCTGAGCTTCGTCCGCGAAGGCGATACAGTGGTGGTGCACAGCATGGATCGGCTGGCCCGCAACCTCGATGACCTGCGTCGCTTGGTACAGAAGCTGACTCAGCGCGGCGTGCGCATCGAGTTCCTGAAGGAGGGCCTGGTGTTCACTGGCGAGGACTCGCCGATGGCCAACCTGATGCTGTCGGTGATGGGGGCCTTCGCTGAGTTCGAGCGCGCCCTGATCCGCGAGCGGCAGCGTGAGGGCATCGCCTTGGCCAAGCAGCGTGGCGCGTACCGGGGCCGCAAGAAAGCCCTGTCCGATGAGCAGGCTGCTACCCTGCGGCAGCGAGCGACGGCCGGCGAGCCCAAGGCGCAGCTTGCCCGCGAGTTCAACATCAGCCGGGAAACCCTCTACCAGTACCTCCGCACGGACGACTGACACATGCCGCGTCGCTTGATCCTCTCGGCCACGGAGCGGGACACCCTGCTTGCGCTGCCGGAAAGCCAGGATGACCTGATCCGCTACTACACCTTCAACGACTCCGACCTGTCGCTGATCCGCCAGCGACGCGGCGACGCCAACCGCCTCGGCTTCGCCGTGCAGCTCTGCCTGCTGCGCTACCCCGGTTACGCGCTGGGAACCGACAGCGAGCTGCCCGAGCCGGTCATCCTGTGGGTGGCGAAGCAAGTCCAGGCCGAGCCGGCGAGCTGGGCAAAGTACGGCGAGCGCGACGTGACCCGTCGCGAGCATGCCCAGGAACTGCGCACCTACCTGCAACTGGCCCCGTTCGGCCTGTCCGACTTCCGCGCCCTGGTGCGCGAGCTAACCGAGCTGGCCCAGCAGACCGACAAAGGCTTGCTGCTGGCCGGTCAGGCCCTGGAGAGCCTACGGCAGAAACGACGCATCCTGCCGGCGCTGAGCGTGATTGACCGGGCCTGCTCGGAAGCCATTGCGCGAGCCAATCGGCGGGTCTACCGCGCCCTGGTCGAACCACTCACGGACTCGCATCGGGCCAAGCTGGACGAGCTGTTGAAGCTCAAGGCCGGCAGCAGCATCACCTGGTTGACCTGGCTGCGCCAGGCACCGCTGAAACCCAACTCTCGGCACATGCTGGAACACATCGAGCGGCTGAAGACATTTCAGTTGGTGGACTTGCCCGAAGGCCTGGGCCGGCACATCCACCAGAACCGCCTGCTCAAGCTGGCCCGCGAGGGTGGGCAGATGACGCCCAAAGACCTCGGTAAGTTCGAGCCGCAGCGCCGCTACGCGACCCTGGCCGCCGTGGTGCTGGAGAGCACCGCGACCGTGATCGATGAGCTGGTCGATCTGCATGACCGCATCCTGGTCAAGCTGTTCAGCGGCGCGAAGCACAAGCATCAGCAGCAGTTCCAGAAGCAGGGCAAGGCGATCAACGACAAGGTGCGCCTGTACTCCAGGATCGGCCAGGCGCTGCTGGAAGCGAAGGAAAGCGGCAGCGACCCCTATGCCGCCATCGAGGCGGTGATTCCCTGGGACGAGTTCACCGAGAGCGTCAGCGAGGCCGAGCTGCTGGCCCGGCCGGAAGGCTTCGACCACCTGCACCTGGTCGGCGAGAACTTCGCCACCCTGCGCCGTTACACGCCGGCCTTGCTGGAGGTGCTGGAACTGCGCGCCGCGCCGGCCGCGCAAGGCGTGCTGGCAGCCGTGCAGACCCTGCGTGAGATGAACGCCGACAACCTGCGCAAGGTGCCGGCCGATGCACCCACGGCCTTCATCAAGCCGCGCTGGAAGCCGCTGGTGATCACCCCGGAAGGCCTCGACCGGAAATTCTACGAAATCTGCGCCCTGTCCGAGCTGAAGAACGCCCTGCGCTCCGGCGACATCTGGGTCAAGGGCTCGCGGCAGTTCCGCGACTTCGACGACTACCTGCTGCCGGCCGAGAAGTTCGCCGCACTCAAGCGCGAGCAGGCCCTGCCCCTGGCGATCAACCCGAACAGCGACCAGTACCTGGAAGAGCGTTTGCAGCTGCTGGACGAGCAGTTGGCCACCGTCACCCGCCTGGCCAAGGACAACGAGCTGCCCGATGCCATCCTCACCGAGTCAGGGCTGAAAATCACCCCGCTGGATGCGGCGGTGCCGGATCGGGCGCAGGCGCTGATCGACCAAACCAGCCAGTTACTGCCGCGCATCAAGATCACCGAACTGCTGATGGACGTGGACGACTGGACGGGCTTCAGCCGCCACTTCACCCACTTGAAGGACGGGGCCGAGGCCAAAGACAGGACGTTGCTGCTGTCCGCAATCCTCGGTGATGCGATCAACCTCGGGCTGACCAAGATGGCCGAGTCGAGCCCCGGCCTGACCTACGCCAAGCTGTCCTGGCTGCAAGCCTGGCACATCCGCGACGAAACCTATTCGGCGGCCTTGGCCGAGCTGGTCAACCACCAGTATCGCCACGCCTTTGCCGCCCACTGGGGCGACGGCACGACCTCATCCTCCGATGGCCAGCGCTTCCGCGCGGGTGGCCGGGGCGAGAGCACCGGGCACGTCAACCCGAAGTACGGTAGCGAGCCGGGACGGCTGTTCTATACCCATATCTCCGACCAGTACGCGCCGTTCAGCACCCGCGTGGTGAATGTCGGCGTCCGCGATTCCACCTATGTGCTCGACGGCCTGCTGTACCACGAGTCCGACCTGCGGATCGAGGAGCACTACACCGACACGGCCGGCTTCACCGATCACGTCTTTGCCCTGATGCACCTGCTAGGCTTCCGCTTCGCGCCGCGCATCCGCGACCTCGGCGAAACCAAGCTGTACGTGCCGCAGGGCGTGCAAGCCTACCCGACGTTGCGCCCGCTGATCGGCGGCACCCTGAACATCAAGCACGTGCGTGCCCACTGGGACGACATCCTGCGCCTGGCCAGCTCGATCAAGCAGGGCACCGTCACCGCCTCGCTGATGCTGCGCAAGCTCGGCAGCTACCCGCGCCAGAACGGACTGGCCGTGGCCCTGCGCGAGCTGGGCCGGATCGAGCGTACGCTGTTCATCCTGGACTGGCTGCAAAGTGTTGAACTGCGCCGCCGCGTGCATGCCGGCCTGAACAAAGGTGAGGCGCGCAACTCGCTGGCCAGGGCGGTGTTCTTCAACCGCCTTGGGGAAATCAGGGATCGGAGCTTCGAGCAGCAGCGCTACCGGGCCAGCGGCCTCAACCTGGTGACGGCGGCTATCGTGCTGTGGAACACGGTGTACCTGGAACGCGCCACCCAGGGGTTGGTCGAGGCCGGCAAGCCGGTGGACGGCGAGCTGCTGCAATTCCTGTCGCCGCTGGGCTGGGAGCACATCAACCTAACCGGCGATCATGTACAGAACCTTAAGCGGCAAGCGAATTAATAATACCGTCTAACGTGTTGTTTTGCTTGGATTTTCTCTGCCTACTCTTTTTGCCGTTTTTGGATAAATACACCATTGCCCACTCCAACTTCTCTGTTATTTCCTGCCACGCACCATGGATGATGCTCGCCAATATCGGCATTAACCAAAGCGCGCTGTTTTTGGCAATCTTCAACATCGATAACTCCGCGCTGCCAATCAGCGTCAGCGCCAGCCGACGTTTGACCAGCAAGGCCAGCAAACTAGCCCAGATCAAGCCTTCCGCTATCGCTTTTTGTCGTGTCGCGAACGCCTTCAACCGGTTATGTGATTTCAGCTCTTTGAACAACAGTTCGATCTGCCAACGGCAACGATACAATGCCATCACCTTCTCGGCTGGCCATCGCTCACGCGGAAGATTGGTCATCCATATACAGAACCGTTTTTCCTCTGCAAACCAACGTCTTATGAGTCGATATTTATACTTTCCCGAACTCACATCCAGATCCAGAACCTCGGCTCTGCAGCTTCTCCGATCGATATCCTTGAGCTTTTTTCCGAGTAACTTGGGCATTTCCCTGCCGTCCTGTCGGTAAGCTGCCTGTACTTTGGGATTGAGATTTTGACTCCCTCTGACCAGATAGCTTCCTTTGGCTTTGGTCACATCAGCAAAGTACTCGCGGCTGATGTAACCGGCATCCGCCAATAACAGTTTGTTATTTAACGAATTTGCGGCCGGAAGATGCTTGCGCTCCGATTCGGTATCCGCCGTGATACTCATCGATATCGGCGACTGGTCCAGCAAGGACATGGTCATATGACACTCTACCGCAGCGGGGCTGTGCTTATTGAATCGGCCCGGGAAATGTTCTGCCAATTGCGGATGTAACGCGAATGACGACCCGTCCTGCAGCAGTACCTGCTCAAAGCCTGCCAGTCCGTGGGCGTCCGGTAGACACTCCTTGAGGCGTAAGGCGATGGCTCGTTCAACCAGTGCGCGCATGAACAAGGGAAAACCCTGCTTGCGTAACTGGTTGTGAAAGGGTTTATACGCTATTTGGTCAGTATCATGGAGCTGCAACGCATTGAAATGGCGATGCAAACCAGCAATACCATCCACCTTGTCGCAACCAAGCCCTGAGAGCAGAGCCGGGAGTAGTCTCGCAGGCTGGATATCCCGGAGTCGCTGACAAAAACCGGTAAATTTACCGATCCGGTTGAGTTCAGAAGAGCTAAGAAGTTGCTTGAGGTACTGGGTTGCATTGATAATAGTCATGGCTTCGGGCGTGTCGGTTTTTTTTTGCGATTAAATCAGATCACAAACGAAGCCTTTTTTCTATCTATTTCAATTGGTTGTAGCTAAAGATCCTGTACATGACAGGTCACTGCAGCGGCCAAACTGTTGCCACATCTCAGTTCAGGAGGAAACGCAATGACTCAGGAAAGGATCCAGACCCGCTACCCACTCGGCGGCCCCTTCGCCACCCAGGCTGAGCTGGAGCAGGCCATCACCCAGGCCATAACGACCCACAGACAAGATTTCTTCCCTCTGCTGGAACGGCTGGTGGACGTGGGGGACACCCGGGTCAACCTCAGTCAGGAGAACCCGCTGCGGGTGCTCAGCATCGAACTCGCTGACGGCCGTGAAGGAGTGGCCCATATCAACTACGAGTCCAACTTCGCCGAGAGCTGCCTGATTATCAACGAATACGACCAGCACCAGACCAGCCTGGCCTTTCGCCTCGACGGGGATGCACTTATCTTCGACGTCGAACTGCCGATCGCGTGGAATTTCAATAACTGAAGATTCAGCGGTGTAATGCCGCCTGGTTGCTACACCCGGTCAGCCAGCTCCCCTCACCCTAACCCTCTCCCAAAGGGAGAGGGGATCAGCCCGTGCCAACCTCCAGCCGTGGTAGTCACTCCATACTCTGCTGTTATTTCAGGCGCCTGTAATCTTCCCCATATGGCTGTCATCTGAATAGCAATATCCAGCATATAGCCACCATAACCCTCACTCATGTACAGGATCTTTAGCGGCAACCAATTGAAATAGATATAAAAAAGGCTTCGTTTGTGATCTGATTTTATCGCCAAACAAAATCAACACGCGCGAAGCCTATGACTATTATCAACGCTAATTACTATCTGGAGCAACTCTTGGCTCCCGCCGCACTCGAGCGCATTGCTCGGCTCTGCAAGTTTTGTCTGCGTCAGCGTGCCATTACCCCAGCCATGCTCGTACCTGCACTGCTGCGGGCCATGGGAGGCGACCAGGTCAATGACATTGCCGGTTTACACCGCCATTTCAATGCCTTGCAACTGGTAAACACCCATCAGGTTTCTTACAAACCGTTTCACAATCAGCTGCGCAAAGAGAGCTTTGCCCTGTTTATGAAAGCCCTGGTCGAGCGGGCCATCGCCTTGCGTATCGACCATCAACTCAAAGCAGCCTCCCTCGGCGCGTTCAAGCAGGTGTTACTGCACGATGGCACCTCCTTTGCGGTGCATCGGCGCCTTGCTGCTGATTTTCCCGGCCGGTTCAAGACCATCAGTCCGGCAGCTATCGAGTGCCATATGACCATGTCACTGTCGGAGCAGAGCCCGTTGTGCATGAGTGTGTCTGCCGATACCGCAGGGGAACGGCAATTTCTGCCTGAAGCCCACACGCTGACCAACTGCCTGCTGCTGGCTGACGCAGGTTACATTGACAGGGCTTGGTTTGAGCAGGTGAACGACGCTGGCGGATTTTATCTGGTGCGCGGCACGAAAAGCCTGAACCCCAAGATAATCCAAGCCTGGCGCGGTGATGGACGGGAAGTACCCAAGCTGGCGGGACTATCTCTGAGAGAGGCCGGACGGCGACGCTGTCGGGCCGAGGTACTGGATATGGTGGTGAAGTCCGGCCAGGTCGAGTACCGGTTGATCCGGCGCTGGTTTGCTGAGGAAAAGCGGTTCTGTCTGTGGATGACGAACCTACCGCGAGCAGCATGGTCAGCAGAGCAGGTGATGAGCCTGTATCGCTGCCGTTGGCAGGTGGAGTTGTTATTTAAAGAGTGGAAATCGCACAACCGGCTCAAGGGGTTTGTGACGGGCGAGAAAGCGATTGCCGAGGGGTTGGTGTGGACGAGCCTGCTGTCGCTGGTGATGAAGAGACGGGTCGCGCAGAGTGTGATGAGTGGGGCGCTATCGATGCTGAAAGCGTCGAAGAACAGTGCGACGTGGTGGCTACCGCTATTGGAAGCAGTGGCCCATAGGGCGCTGACAGAAATAAGGGAAAGATTGGAATGGGCTGCCGATTATTTGGCCAAGAACGCCTGCCGAACCAAGCAGAGAAAGTCGATACAGAACAGGACCTTGGAAGGCGTTTTAAATGGACTCGCCGCTTAAGGTCCTGTACATGAACCGGCGATTACGTCTGGCGGCAGAGCCGCAGACTGGAAGACGGGAAGTTTCGGCCCTTACGGATGCCCGGAAAACCTTAGCGTACGATTTTTTCCGAATTCTGCGGGCTCCCCTATTAGCGTAGAGAAAAGTGTTGGACCATTTTGAGTCGTGGTTATGCGTGAAGACTATAGCGTCAGTCCAGTATGATTTCCCAATACCCTGTAGCTATAGTTTCGATAGCTTCGAATCGGCATTGCAGGCGTATCCCCGTCAGCGGATTTCGAGCGGACGCCGTCGCTTGCCAACGTTGGTGTGAGACCGGCGGGCGAGATCGCCCCTGCCAACGCGACCGCTGAGAGGTCGACTCCTCAACCGCTTGGGCGCTTATCGCCTCCATCCGGATGCTCACCCGCCGAACAGCAATAAACCGCTATTTTCGATAAACTTCTGAATCCGGCTCCGAGGTATGGAAACTATGTCGTACCGCTATTGGATATGTTGCGCGCATACCTTCATAGTCTGACACGCGAAATCTTTAAATCCTGAGTATATTTCGGAAGAAATTTCGATCTGATCGATAAGACTTCAGGATACAGCAAGCTGGAGACACCGATGAAAGCCGTTGGTTACAAGGTTCCGGGACCCATCGCCGAGGACGCCTCTCTGGTCGACATTGATCTGCCTCGGCCTGTCGCTGAAGGAGGCGATATCCTGGTTGAGGTGAAGGCTGTCTCGGTCAACCCGGTCGACTACAAAATCCGCAGCAGCACGCCGCCCGCTGATGGCGATTGGAAAGTGCTGGGATGGGATGCGGCCGGGATCGTGCAAGAGGTCGGCCCCGACGTGACGCAGTTCGCGGTAGGCGACGAGGTCTATTATGCCGGATCGCTCATAAGGCCTGGCACCAATGCGGAGTTCCATCTCGTCGACGCCCGGATCGTCGGTCGTAAACCCGCGTCGCTCGACTGGGCGGAAGCGGCGGCGCTGCCACTCACGACGTTGACGGCCTGGGAAGCCATGTTCGATCGCCTGGACGTGACGAAGCCCGTTCCCGGGGCGGCGGCGATCCTCATCATCGGTGGTGCGGGTGGGGTCGGGTCGATCGCCATCCAGATCGCTCGACAGCGCACGGATCTCATCGTCATCTCCACCGCCTCTCGGCCGGAAACCCAGGAGTGGGTTAAAGGGCTTGGGGCTCATCATGTCATCGACCACTCTCGGCCGCTCGCGCCACAGATTGCCGAGCTCAACATCGGCGCTCCCGCTTTCGTGTTCTCGACCACGCATACCGAGCAGCATGCATCCGACATCGCCGAACTGATCGCCCCGCAAGGACGGTTCGGATTCATCGACGATCCCAAGGCGCTCGACGTCATGCTGTTCAAGCGCAAGGCAGTGTCGATCCACCACGAGCTGATGTTCACACGGTCGCTCTACGGCACGCCCGACATGGATGAGCAGGGCAAGATCCTCAATTCGCTGGCGGTGCTGGTGGACGACGGCAAAATTCGCACGACGCTAACCGAAAAATTGTCGCCAATTAATGCCGCCAATCTGAAGACGGTGCACGCACTGATCGAAAGTGGCGCGGCAAGAGGCAAGATTGTCCTCGAAGGCTTCTGATGACTGCCACCGCCGAACGTCTTTTCTAACCTCAAGAACGCCGGACGGATTACGCCACGGCGAAGGAAATTTCATGACGAAATCCATTGCCACCGCCTCGATCAACCGCGAAACCGCCGTCGCCCTCATCGACGCGGCGATCGCCGCGGCACGTACAATCGGCATCCCGGCTGCGGTCGCCGTCGTCGACGCCACCGGTAACCTGCGCGCGTTCGAGCGCACTGATGACGCGCCGTTTCTCACCGTCGATGTTGCCATCGACAAGGCTTGGAGTTCCGCCTCGTTTGGGTACCCCACCCATGTCTGGAACGACTATGTTTCGAACGATCCAAAAGTGGCGCCGCTGGCCTATCGCCCCCGGATGGTCGCTGTCGGCGGAGGCTATCCGATCCTGGAAGACGGGAAGTTGATCGGCGGGATCGGCATCTCCGGAGGCAACTATCAGCAGGATCAGGATGCGTGCGTCGAGGCACTCACGAAAATCGGGTTCGAGCTGCCAGCCTGACGACTTTAAGGCCATCGTCAGCGGCGGTGGCCTGCAGATGCGACCTTATGAAAGACTTTAAGATGGAAGCGTTCGTCGTCTTCACCCGCGAAGAAACCACCGATCCGGAAGAACTCGCAACCTATTCTGCAGGCGTCGGCCCATCGTTCGATGGCCACGACGTAACCTTTCTCGCCGCTTATGGCGCGATGGAGCATTTGGAGGGGCCGCCCGTCGAAGGGGCCGTAATTTTGCGGTTCCCGACGATGCAGGCCGCCCGTGATTGGTATCATAGCCCCGCCTACCAAACCATCGCTGCGCACCGTTTTGCCGGTTCCCGCTATCGCGCCTTTGTCATTGAGGGGCGGCGGTGACACACCGACGGAAGAACGGCGGGGCTGGCCACGAGGTATCGGTCGGCGAACTCGCATCCTACAACCTGTAGGGGATCAAGGCGGTGAGGTTCGCGTGCCATCGCCACACGCGACCACTCATCGGACTTCTGCATCGGAATTGGAGGATCAGATGAGCGTCGACGAACGACAAGCCCCCGAGCTGCGGGTGCAGAGATGGATTGGCGCGGATGGAGAAAGCATCGCGCCGCTCAAGCTGTCGGATCTCGGCACCGGCCCGAAAGTCCTCTTCGCCTTCCAGCACTGGTGCCGTGGCTGCCATTTGCATGGATTTCCGACGCTACAAAGGTTGCATGGTGCATTGAGCGCCAAGGGCGTGGGCTTCGCGGTGATCCAGACCGTCTTCGAAGGAGCGGATGAGAACACCTTCGAGAAGCTGCGCGTGAACCAGCTCAAGTATGCGCTTCCTGTCGCGTTCGGTCAGGACGAGCCACCTGCCGGCGCGACGCTTCCCACCTTCATGGAGGACTACCGCACGCGGGGAACGCCCTGGTTCTCCGTGATGGACGCTGGCGGCCGCATCGTATTCTCGGACTTCCATCTCGACGCCGATCAGCTCGTGAAGGGACTGGAGCTGGTGTAACCGATGCGGCGCTGGGTCATCCTGATTGCCACCCATCTCGCGATGCTCGCCATGGGCTTCGCGGGCGGTGTCTACACGCTGCCGATCCTGACCGCCCCCCAGGCCCCGGACGCGGCGGCCTTGCGGACCATCTCAGCCGAGACGCTCTACGCAGGGCGTCTGGCCCGCGATCTCAAAGGCAGCGACCTGCTTCACTGGGGGGAAGGCGAGATCCGGGTCTCGCGCGACCGTATCGCCCATATCGGGCGCCTCGCCCCTGGTCCCGACTACAAGCTCTACCTCGCACCACGTTTCGTCGACACGAAGGAGGCCTTTCTCCTAATCAAGGACAGATCAGTCCGCGTGGGCGATGTGAAGACGTTCAACGGCTTCATCGTCGAGGTGCCTGCCGGCATCGATGTCCGTGACTACAACACGGTCGTCATCTGGTGCGAAGCATTCGACCAGTTCATCAGTGCGGCAGAGTATCAACCCTCAAGTCAGGCCCGAGAACGAGCCCGGCGATGGATACCATGAGGTCGGCGGGCAAGCGCGGCCTCGTTCTCGCGCCGGTGGCGGCGCTGCTGCTGAGCGTCGCCGCTCTGCTGCTGGGCAATGGCCTGCTGAGCACGCTCCTGATCGTGAGAGCCGGCCATAAGGGGTTCTCGACCGGCGCGATCAGCGCGATGATGTCCTTCTATTTCGCGGGTTTCACGATCGGCGCGCTCGTGTTGCCACCGATCATCGTCTCCGTGGGACATGTCAGAACCTTCGCCGGCTTCGCGGCCATTGCCTCGATGACCGCCCTTCTCCATGTGGCGTTCGTGGAGCCGATCGCCTGGATGCCGCTTCGCCTGATTACCGGCTTCGCCTACGCGGGCATGATCCTCGCAACGGAGAGTTGGCTCAACGCCCACGCATTGCCATCCACACGCGGGCAGCTCCTGTCGATATTCGGAGTTGTCTCTATGGGCTCATGGGCAATCGGGCAGGCGTTACTCAACATCGCACCGCCCGCCGACGTGACATTGTTCCTCATCGTGTCGCTGCTGATATCAGCGGCGGTGGTTCCGATCACCTTGCTGCCCAGTCATCCGCCGGCCCAGGTGGAACAGGAATGGGTCGCGTTCAGGGACCTCGTCCTCGTATCACCTCTCGCTGCGGCTGGCGCTTTCCTGGCCGGCCTGGCTATCGGTGGTTTCTGGGGCATGGGCGCGAACTTCGCCCAGAGCATCGGCCTCGATGTGGGCGGTATCTCCGCCTTCATGGCTGCGGTTCTTGGTGGAACGCTCGCCTTCCATTGGCCACTCGGTTGGCTTTCGGATCGAGTGCCCCGGAATCTTGTCATCGCCGGTGCGGCGCTGGCGTCCGCAGCGTCTGCCATCGGCGTAGCGTTGGCGGTGGAAGCGCCTCTGCCGCTGCTCCTTGCGGCAGGTGCGCTGTTCGGCGGCTTTGGCATCCCGATTTATTCGTTGTGTCTCGCCGTCGCAAACGACGATCTTCCGGCCGGTCGGCTACTCGGCACCGCGCGCGGGCTTCTGTTGCTCAACGGGATCGGGACAGCCGCTGGCCCCCTAATAGGAGCAGCTGCAATGAATATCGTCGGCCCTGGCGGCCTGTTCCTTTATGCGGCGGCGTTGCTCACGCTCCTGGCAGTGCTGGCCATCGCCCGCAGGCAGCCGAGGCGCGCCAACCAGGCCAAGGCGGCCCCCCGTTCTCCGAGCACGCCGATGATAACCGGATCTCTCGATACGATGATATGCATGGAGAAGCGGGCGCAGGGCGTGCGGGATTAGCGCGGCACGGCGCCTGCACGAACCGCGGGGTCAGGCGATGATAGCTGTTACGCGAATTTCGATACGCATGGTTGGAAGCCCCAGCGCTTCGATTCCCAACTGCGTCCAGATTGGAGCGCGGTCGGGCATGTAGTGGCGATACAGCTTGGCCATTGTTTCGTTGATCACGGGAGGGAATCCACCGACGTGATAGGAATTGACGTGGACCACATGCGGCCAGCGTGCTCCGGCGGTCGCGAGCGTCCGTTCCACGTTCTTGAACGCCTGCTCGATCTCTTCCTCAATCGACTCCGGAATGACGAGATCGTCGTTCCATCCGCCCTGTCCGGAGATCTCCACGCGGTCACCAATGCGCATTGCCTGAGAATAATGAAGCGCGTCATGCAGGCGCGTCCCGTATCCGGGGGTGATGAAGAATGAAGGTGTTGTCATGAGTTTGCCTTTGATGAGCCAGGTCAACGCGGCTGCAAGTGACCGTATGCATGCAGAAAGAGATGCAGGGCGTTCGGCACTAGCGCGCCGGCTGCGGTGGAGGGCTTTATTCCACGTCTTCTACGGTGAGGTCCCGGCCGTTGAACTGCACGGTCTCCCCGGCTCGGGCACCCTCGATCGCTTCGAAGATCGGCGCCATCGTGGAAATGCCCATGAGCTCACGCCCCTGACAGGTAAACTTGCTCGTTGACACCGCGATCACAAAGTGGCGGCCGGACAGCTTGACGACAGCGCCTTCGTTGACGGCCAACTTGGGGCCGAAATCGATCGTCCTGAGCTTTTCGAGTTTATTGGCGTAGTCATGGAGCGTGTCATCGAGCGCTTCAGCGAAGTCGCTCGCGACCTCGGCCTGAGCTAGTTCGTCGTTTTCGATCGGTTCGCTCCGATCGAGCCGAGCGGTAGAGACATAGTCCAGGTAGTTTTCGCGAGCGCTGTGCAACGCTGCTGTCTCCAGCAAGAGCATAGTTTCTCGTATGTGGTCCTTGTTCCAGTCCATAATCACCTCCTAATTTTCGATGTTCTTAAAGTTCAGCCTGCAGATGTGTGGGCCAGGAAGGCCAGCCTTTCCGGCTAAGCGACACCGCTATTCGTCGCTGATGACGTCTTCGCCCTGGTATGGAACCCTGATCAGCCGAGGATCTCGAATGATGCTCGTGACGAGCCAGACATATTCCTGCTCGGCGGTATCGAAGCCGAGGATGCTGAAGGATTGGCCGAAAGGGCATGGCGGGAAGTCTGGAAAGCCCTCGCGCAGAACGTAACGCTCGGGATCGCTGTGAAACTCGCTCTTGTAGACTTTCCGTAGTCCGTGCTTGCTCGGCGCGTCCTGGTCACCTGCCGGTGCTGTTTCCCGATGCGCCACAAGGCGCTCGGACAAGTCGCGGGGGCAGATTTCGTGGAACACGTCGAAGGCGTCGATCAACAGGCCTTTATGCTCTGTCGCCGGATCGGTGATCGCGTAGATGTTGGAGGCATCTTCGCCGTCGTCCCCGCTCTCGAGGCGCAACGCCGCATCGACGCGAATGCTGCATGCATCGAGGGTTGACCCTAGTTCGAGATCGACGAGATTGCCGTCCTTGACGCGGTATTCGCGGTCATAGCCTTTGGCGATGAATGACTGGACTGCTTCTAGAACGTCGGTCACCTGGGAGGTCATGGAAGCACCTTCATCTTGAACTGGATTGGACACGCTCGCGCACAAAGCGCGCTGTGACTCGGCGGACGGAGAAGCTCGCGAAGTGCGTTACTCATAGCCACTTGGCCTTCTTGAAGCGCATGAATAGGAGAAGGCAGAACACCGCTATCACTCCGAGCACGACGAAGTAGCCATATGGCGTGTCCAGTTCCGGCATGTGCTTGAAGTTCATGCCATATATTCCGGCGATCGCCGTCGGGACCGCCAAGATCGCCGCCCAGGCCGCGAGCTGGCGAGTGACCACACCGATCCTTTGCGCTTCCAGAAGGCTGCTGGCCTCGAAGACCGTGGACAGGATAAGCAGGAGGCCGTCGACCATGGACTGCACGCGGTGGACATGGTCCGCGACGTCGTGGAAATATGGTGTCATTTCGGCGCTGATGCAGGGAAAGTGGCCGCGAACGAGCTTTCGCACCAGCTCGGCCATAGCCCCGAGCGTGCGCTGGAACCGCGTGAGTTCGGACCTTAGTTCGAAGATTCGCGCCACCTCTTCTGGCCCGAGGAAATCGTGCAGCGACCGTCGCTCCATCGCCAGGACGTCGTCCTCGATCATTTCGAAGATGGGCAGATACTGGTCGACCACTCGGTGCAAGATCGCGTGCAGCACATAGTCGACACCCTTGCCGAACTGCGTCGGCGATGCCTCGAGTTGCTCCCGAAGTTTGCCCAGCGCTCCGGCATTGCCGTGCCGCACGGTGATAAGGTGATTGTGACCGGTGAAGATCGCCATCTTGCCGTAGCTGATCCGGTCGCCGACCAGCTCGGCGGTCTGGGCGACGACGTACAACTCATCGTTGTAGACCTCGAGCTTGGGCGGGCACAGCGGGTGCATGGCGTTGTCGATCGCCAAAGGATGGAGGTTATACGTCGTCTGGATCGCGCTGAGTTCGTCTGCGGTGGGCTCGCTAAGCGCGATCCAGCAGAAGCCCGAGCGATTCTCGTTTAGTTCGACGTGCTCATCGAGCCTGATTTCACGGACTCGCTTACCTTCGTTGTAATAATATGCGGCGATAATGGTCATGCAGGCCTCGCAGGAATTCGCAGGCCACGCTGTACAGCCGGTCGCGCCAGCCCGCGTTCGAGCCATGCCTGCACGTTCGAATAGCTGCTTAGGCCGAGGATGTCGCCCGCTGCGTAGAATTCGACCAGCGCATTCACCCAGCCAAACGTCGCAATGTCCGCGATCGAGTAATCATCGACAATCCATTCGCGGCCCTCCAGCCGGTGATCCAGGACCCCGAGAAGACGCCTGGATTCATCAACAAAGCGCTGCCGAGGTCGCTTGTCCTCATAGTCCTTGCCGGCAAATCGCAGGAAAAAGCCTAGCTGTCCGAAGGTCGGCCCAACGCCCGACACCTGAAAGAACACCCAGGCCAGAGTCTCGTACCGCTGGGCGGGTGTTGTTGAGATGAGCTGCCCCGTCTTGTCGGCCAGATAGATGAGGATCGCACCGGTTTCCCATATGCCAATGGGCTGGCCGTCAGGGCCAGCCGGATCGATGATCGCGGGTATGCGGCCGTTGGGATTCAACGACACGAACGCTGGATCCTTCGACTCGTTGTTCGAGATGTCGACGAAGTGGGGCTCATACGGCAGGCCAGTCTCCTCCAGCATCATCGAGACCTTGACGCCGTTGGGCGTGGGGGCCGCGTATAGTTGCAAGCGATCCGGATAAGATGCTGGCCAGCGCTGCGTGATGGGAAAGGAGGAGAGGTCTGTCATATCTGGATCCTGGCACTGCGACGGCGGCTGAATGGAATGATCTGCTTCAAGGCCGGGTTCGACGACCGCGTCGATTGACGCGGTCGTCGGAGGTTGCGAACCGGATCGGCGCGGCACTAACGGCAGCGAAGCCTATTCCGCTGCAGCCCCGGCCGCAGGGCTCACATCGCCGGCCTCATGCCGCTTTGGAAGAACCCAGTCGGGACGGACGAAGTGGCAGGTGTAGCCGCCCGGCCGCTTCTCCAGATAATCCTGGTGATCGGGCTCGGCCTCCCAGAACTCGCCGACCGGCTGGACCTCGGTCACCACTTTGCCATCCCACAGCCCCGAGGCATCCACATCGGCGATCGTATCCTCGGCGACGCGCTTCTGCTCCTCGTCGACATAATAGATGCCCGACCGGTAGGAGAGCCCACGATCATTGCCCTGGCGGTTCAGCGTCGTCGGATCGTGGATCTGGAAGAAGAATTCCAGGATGTGCCGGTAGCTCGTCACTGTCGGGTCGAAGACAATCTCGATCCCCTCGGCATGCGTGCCGTGATTACGATACGTGGCGTTCGGAATATCGCCGCCCGTGTAACCCACACGGGTCGAGATGATGCCGGGCCGCTTGCGGATCAGATCCTGCATGCCCCAGAAACATCCTCCTGCGAGAACAGCGCGCTGATGCATGTTAAGCCTCCTCTACTTGATCGAGATATTCACCGTATCCCTCGGACTCCATCTCGTCGCGCGGGATGAAGCGAAGGGACGCAGAGTTGATGCAGTAGCGCAGACCGCCGCGGTCGGAAGGACCGTCCGGGAAAACGTGGCCCAGATGGCTGTCGGCGTGTACCGACCTGACCTCCGTCCGGACCATGCCGTGTGCACTGTCCCGCACCTCGTTCACGTTTGCCGGAACGATCGGCTTGGTGAAGCTGGGCCAGCCAGTACCCGAATCGAACTTGTCCGTTGAAGCGAACAGCGGCTCTCCCGACACTATGTCGACGTAGATGCCAGGCTCCTTGTTGTCGTTGTGCTCACCCGTGAAGGGCCTTTCGGTCCCCGAATCCTGGGTAATCCGGCGTTGCTCGGGGGTCAGGCGGTCAACTGCTGCCTGTGACTTCTCAAACTTCATGATAGTCTCCAATAATTAATCTAGAGAGCTCGACACACTGTCATTTATCTTTGCAGTCATTGCGCCGACTATAGCAGTGCGCCCCAGATTTATCCAATACGCTGCGCGTATAGTTTCCATAGCGCCGAAGCTCTTCACGTCGTGATTCAGTTCCACTCATACCGGGCTGCCAGCTGCGCGATGTTCCGTATCTCGACCGTTGCCGTGGAGCCGGATACTGTCGCGATCACGACTTCGCGCTCCAAGACAAATCCGTCGATCGGCCGAGTGACGAGGCCTTGCACGGTCGGCGATCGTTCCGGAAGAATGCATATGGCGTGGCCGTCAGCGACGACCCGTTGCACCCAGTCCTCGCGATCTGATCGAAAGCGAGGTCGCATGAGCAAGTCCCGTCGCGCGAAGTGATCGAGGATCCGATCGCGAAACTCGCATTTCAGGCGATCGACGAAAGGAAACTCGAGCAGGTCTTCGCCGCGCACGATCTCGTTGGCAGCCAAGGGATGGTTTGCAGAACAGCCGAGCACGAAGCGCTCCCGAAATAGAGGATGCACATCCAGCTTGCGTTCCGGTCTTGTTTCACGCGGCATGATGCACGCGTGGTATTTTCCTGAAAGCACCTCCGATGTGTCCTCGTTCGACTGGAGCGAGTGCAGCTTGATTTCGATGGATGGCATCTCCGCCAATGCGCTCTCGAAGAATGCCGTAAATTCCTTTGGTCCGACGGTGGGCGCGACGGCGACATCCAGCACGCGGTGCCCCCCCATCGCCCAGTGCTCCGAGTGATTGCGAACGCTCTTCATCGCGACCACCATGCGCCGGAATTCTGCCTCGACGTCATGGCCAAGGCCAGTCAGGCGGCTGTTCTTCCCGTCGCGATAGATCAGCGGCCCGCCAAGCTCATCTTCCAAGCGGCGGATCGCGCGGGTCAGACTTGGCTGTGACACACCGCTCAAGCGAGCGGCCGCTGTGAAATTCAGCGTCTCGGCCAAGTTGATGAAATAGCTGACTTGATTGAGTTCCATAGTCCTTTGGCCCACGCGCCTGACTGATACCTCTTCCGTGAGACCGCCTTTGGAAAGCAGGTCGCAGAAGTATGCTTGGCGCATATAATCATGGTATAGGGGCTTGTCTATATGCGCCAGACATATAAATGATAGCCTGAGATGGCGATTACCGGTTGGCGGTGCGCTCCGCTCAGCTCCGTCGAAGGTTCTGAGAGCGCAACCGCCAAGCCGCGTGCTGGAGGTTTGATGGACATGGCAGGAAGATCATTTACGTTTGTCAGTGGGGCTGGCTCTCCGCTGTCCGGGCACCTCGAACCGCCGGAAGGGACGCCGCGGGGCTGGGCGATCTTCGCCCACTGCTTCACGTGCGGGAAAGACAGTCGCGCCGCTGTTCACATCTCGCGCGCGCTGTCGCGTGCGGGCATCGGGGTCTTGAGGTTCGATTTCGCCGGGACCGGGATCGGCGGTGGGACGGGAGAACCTGTGAACTTCGCGTCGGACGTCGAGGACCTTCGGGCCGCCGCAAATGCGATGGCGGCGGCGGGCATGTCACCGTCCCTCCTCGTCGGGCACAGCCTGGGTGGCACCGCTGCGATCGTAGCCGCCGCCGACATGCCTGATATTGCGGCGGTAGCGACGATTGGTGCGCCGGCCGACCTTCAGCATATCTTGCGCCTCTTCGGACCGAATGATCTGGACACCATCGCGAGCGAGGGCGAGGCCTCGGTGGAGATTGCCGGTAGGCCCTTCCTCATTCGCCGAGGGTTCCTTGAGGCGGTTGAGGGGATCGACGTCGAGAAGGCCATTGCCTCCCTGCGACGGCCGGTGCTGGTCATGCACTCTCCGCTGGATCAGGTGGTCGGCATCGACCACGCGTCGCGCATCTTCGTCGCGTCCAGGCACCCTAAAAGCTTCATCTCGCTCGACAACGCGGATCACCTTCTCACCGACGTCGCGGACGCGAACTACGCCGCGGCCATGGTGGCGGTTTGGGCGAGCCGCTTTCTCCCACCACTCAGCGCGGATCTTCCGCAGGTCGAGGTTGCGGAGGGCGTCGTCTCCACCGAAACTCTTGCAGGGACGTTCCAGCTCAAGGTCCGCAGCGGCGAGCACACTCTGTTCGCCGACGAGCCAGCATCGGTCGGTGGCCTCGGGACCGGACTATCTCCCTACGAACTCGTATCTGCCGGCCTCGCAGCCTGCACGGTGATGACGATGCGTCTCTATGCGAACCGCAAGGGCTTTCCGCTCGAACGGGCGAGCACGACCGTGCAGCACGAGAAGGTGCCGGACATGATGCCACCCGACCGGTTCACCCGCACCATTGTCCTCGATGGGCCGCTGAGTGATGATCAGCGCGCTCGGATCCTCGCGATCGCTGATCGGTGTCCCGTCGATCTGAGTCTCATCCGGGGTTCGGACGTGCAGACCGAGCTCTTGAGCGCCAGTCAGGCTGCGGATCCCGCGAGGCTGGCTTGACCGTGGCGCACACGGAGGAGGGCGAACGGACTGTGAGCCAATCGCCTACCGGCAATAGGGCGGCCGCGACAGAGCGAGCAATTCTCGCAGGCGGCTGCTTCTGGGGCATGGAGGATTTGCTGCGCCGAGCCAGGGGAGTCATTTCGACGCGTGTCGGTTACACAGGCGGAGAAATGCCTGATCCGACCTACGCGAGACATTACGGCCATGCGGAAGCAGTGGAAGTGACCTTCGACCCTTCCGTTCTCGCCTATCGCTCGCTCTTGGAACTCTTCTTCCAGATACATGACCCCACGACCTACGAGCAACAAGGCAGCGATGTCGGTCCGAGCTATCGATCGGCGATTTTCTACACCACCGAAGTGCAGAAGGAAGTCGCCCTCACAACCATCGCGGAAATCGAGGCATCAGGAAGCTGGCCAGGCCCGGTCGTGTCGGAGATCAACCCAGAAGAACCCTTTTGGGAGGCGGAGCCAGAGCACCAAGAATACCTGGTGCGCTATCCTGGGGGCTATAGCTGCCACTTCGTGCGCCCGACCTGGCGGTTGGACCGCTCAGACGAACGCCCAGCTGTAATACTTGACAGAAAGAGTTGATGATGACCGAAACCGTGACTAATCAGGCCGCCTGGCAGAAAGCGCCGGGGCAGCCACTGAGGATCGGTGTCACCGCTCTGCCGCATCTGGCGGCGAACGAGATATTGATCCGCAACGCGGCCATCGCGATCAACCCACTCGACTGGATTCTGCAGGACGTCGCGCTTTTGCCATGGCTCGACTATCCCGCGATTCTCGGCAGCGACGTCTCCGGTGAGGTCGCGGCGGTCGGTGGCGCGGTCGAGCGGTTCAAGGTCGGCGATCGAGTCATCGGACAGGCGGTCGGGACAACCGTAAATCAACCTGCGCAGGGTGCGTTCCAGCACCACACGATCGTGCTGGACCACATGGCGGCGCCGATCCCCAACAACATTGCCTTCGCTGATGCGGCAGTCCTCCCGCTTGGCCTTGGCACCGCCGCAAGCGGGCTCTACGGACGGACACAGTTGGCTCTCGCGCCACCGTTACACTCGCCGACCGCGCGTCCAGAGGTCGTTCTGGTCTGGGGTGGATCGTCGAGCGTTGGCTGCAACGCCATCCAGCTCGCGGTGGCGTCGGGCTACAGGTGCGTCGCCACCGCTTCGGCGCGCAACGTCGGCCTGTTGAAGGAGCTGGGTGCAAGCGAGGTTCTTGACCACTCGAGTCCAGCCATCGTGGAAGACGTGATTGAGGCAATGCGCGGGCGCAGTCTCGCTGGAACGCTTCACGCGACCGGTCACATGAAAGACTGTTTTGCCGTAGTTGCGAGATGCGAGGGCTCGCGCCGGGTGGCAGCGACGCTGGCCCCGCCCGACGAGCGTTCATTTGGAGTCGAGGCGACGCACATCTCCGGGACGAGCCTCAAGGATGACGAGGTTGGTCCAATGATCTACCGCGAATTCCTGCCGCAGGCTCTCGCGGCGCGCACGTTCGTCCCCGCCCCTCCGGCGAAGATCGTGGGCCAGGGCCTTGAAATGCTCCAGGCTGCCTTGGAAGCCCTGAAGGCGGGTGTATCCGCAGCGAAAATCGTCGTTACCCTGCCTTGAGTGACCAGCCAGGCGGTTTTTCGCGTTCGCAGTCTGAGGTGGCCCGCACTTTGCCGATTGGGAAGCTCTACCGGGAAAACGCGTTTGGGACGCGCGCTGCGCTCCTGCCGGAGCATGCGTTCCCGAAACCTGTTCCCGACTGCTTTTCCCCGAAACTACCTATCGGACATAGAGAAATGGGAATGCAGCGAGTGGTTTGAACGGCCGCTTCCGAAACCGCGTTCCGATCAATTGAGCGGCTAAAAGTGGGGCGATCACCGACATATTAGAATGAGACCGCCATGCCCGATCGGCCGGCTTGACGCGTAGCCAAAAGAATGCGGCTGATGGTAGGCTCGCTGACATTATGAAGCCCCGCCATCTGAGCAGCGTTGAGCTGCCGCAATTGCGAGTCTCCTACGCGTCGTCGTTCTTCTCGCGGTCCACACCTCGCTCATGCAATTCGGCATCGACGGGGCAGTTCGTGCAGCCCTCGTAGCAGCACAAGCGGCAGATGCGGTATGACTGCTCGAGGTTTTCCAAGCGATTTCGGAGAACGCGTTCAGCGATGTCCGATAAGGTTTTCAGTTCGTCTGGATTAAGGATCGATAGCCCTTCGGCAATCACTTGATCGCGCGAGGCCAGGACCTCGTCGCTCGCGACCTTGCCAGTTGGAGTAAGATAGAGGGATCGCGCGCGCCCGTCTGTCGAATGCTCCCTACGCTCGATCAATCCCTCGCTTACCAATCTATCCACCAGGCGAACAGTTCCAGCATGTGAAAGGCCCACCCCGATCGCAAGCATACGGATCGAGAGCCCGGGCTTGTGCGCGAGCAACGCCAGCGCTGAGGCGGCGGGTCCAGCTTCCGGCGCCCGCGATGAACTAGCGCGAACGATGTCGTCGCTGATCATGAGTGCGAACGCCCCGAAAATGTTTCGATCTCGAGGTCCATCCATTGCCACATCTATATGTGCGCGGAGCATAGACAGCAAGCCATACCGTGGTCCTCTTCCTCCGCGCGGCTTGTGGAAAATGTCCTGTTTTAGAAGGGTTTCGGAGGATTTCGACTGATCGAGCGCGCCGAAAAAAACGGGTCCGGCTCGTTAAGGCCGCGGAACCGTTGATACCTGGCGGCTATAGGGCAAGCCTTTTCGCTCGGAATCGCCGTAGGTCGCGCCCGAGAATCACTCCGCGTCAGCGCTGTCATCCAGGCCGCGCAGGTGCAGATCAGCGAGACCTAGCTTGCCCCCGGCGTCGCACTTCCATCGTGTCACCGCGCGCGATCACGATTGTATCAATCCCATTGAGGAACAGTCCGTGCTCCACGACGTCGGGGATTGCGGCGAAACGGGCGAAGACCGCGTCGCCATGCAGCTGAGCGCCTCCGGGCTCGATATCGCGACGGAGCATCCATGCCCCGCGGAGGTTCTGCAGGATTTGCACGCCCGCCGTCACGAGAGGACCACAGTCACGAGAGCACAAGCGCCCCTCTGTGGCGGACCGAAGCACGCAGCAGCACGAGGGACGCCGCTAGCAGAACTGCGTCCTTCAGTAGAAACTGCCCTGGTGCAGCCGAAATCGCAGGAAAGCCGCCGGCAGTCTGCTCCGCGACACCTGGAGTGGTGATGAAAAAGGTCAGCGTGATCAGATAGGTCGCTGCTGACATTAGTGCGCCTAGCGCAGAGAAGAGTGGACGAAATGCACCAAGGATCAGAACGAGACCGGTCGATAACTCGATAACGCCGATGAAATAGCTTTGCCCCTGCGTCCCGAACATGCCGAGCCAATTCATGATCGGGCTGTGTTCGATAAACGGGGCGATACCATAGGCCTCGTACGCTGTGAACTTCATCGCGCCGAACCACAGAAATACGATCACGAGAGCCCATCTAAGCAGGCCAAGATCCCTCCGACCGTGCTCGGGGACAAGAAATTCATAACGGTCGAAAATGCTCATCTAAAATTCCTCAACAGTGGTCCCGTGGGAACGTCACGAACGTCGTCTACGTGCTTCGGGCAGGCGTTGCAGTATATGCGCGACGCATATACTAATAAGCGAGATATGTCGAGCGGCTGGCTCGCGCTTCGCTGCCTCACTCGATCAATCGCACCGTCCCGGCATGAGAAAGCCCGATCGAGGTAGCCAAAACGCTGATCGGCAGTCCGGGCTCCATGCTGAGTAACACCATCACGGCGGTCCCCGGGCCGCTTGGTGAAAACGAGGCCGAGACACTGGCGATGCTGTCTGCAACGGCCAACGCGAGTGCACCTAAATGGTACTTGGCGACCTCAGGCTCCATACCGCAAGAATATATGCTTCGCGCATAGACTTCAAGCGTGTGAAAATGTATGACCGCCGCATGCATCTATGACAGATTCGGACATGGTCATGCTCATTGAGGGGCTCAGCTCGGATTCCACATCTGAGATCAACGGACGTGCTCGTTCCCCAGGCGCTAGCGGGGGTGGGCTCGATGAAAGTGGACGTGCATGGGTGCCGCTCACCGGGCGCAGGCGGTTCGCCGATGAGACCGCCGGTATGATCGGACGGGTCTCATGCCCGACCTGACTCTTGATCTCCGATACCTGAAGTACGCCGTTCAGGTCGCCGAGGCCGGCAGCTTCCGCCGAGCGGCGGAGCGCCTATCGATATCGCAATCCACCGTCAGCCGACGTGTGCAGCTGTTGTCATTTTCAGAAGACGACTGCACCAGACAACGCGGTTTGAAGGCTGTTGTGCAGTCGTCTATTGAACGAACAGTATCAGGAGTCCGCTGCACGAATGATGACCTCAAGCCGGTTCTGGTCGCGCTGGCGACCGATCAGCCCCTGGATGTGCGATACCGCGACCACGATCTTTCCGGCGATTGGGCGGGCTACCGCGAATGCCACATCAAGCCCGACCTGCTGCTGATCTACCGCAAGTCCGACGCCGACACCCTGCGACTGGCGCGGCTTGGCTCCCATAGCGAGCTGTTCGGCTGATGCCAGTCGCCTTGTCCGCCAAACGATCATTAGGCGGCCAAACCGGACGCCTGTCCGAAAACATCTTGCGCAACGGGATGACGGACAATAAGATAGGCGGACGGTATAACGGACAAATTGGCGGAAATGGCACTCATCGGCTATGCGCGGGTATCGACGGCGGAACAGGACACCGCCTTGCAGACGGATGCGCTGCGCAATGCAGGCTGCGAACGGGTTTTCGAGGACACGGCATCCGGGGCCAAGGCAGACCGGCCCGGCTTGGCCGATGCGCTGGCTTATCTGCGCGATGGCGATGTGCTGGTCGTCTGGCGGCTGGATCGGCTTGGCCGCTCCCTGCCGCACCTGATTGAGACGGTCGGCAAGCTGGAAGCACGGGGCGTCGGCTTCCGCTCGTTGACTGAAAACATCGACACCACCACGCCGGGCGGACGGCTCATCTTCCATGTGTTCGGTGCGCTGGGCCAGTTCGAGCGCGACCTGATCCGCGAGCGCACCAAGGCCGGGTTGACCGCTGCCGCCGCACGCGGGCGCAAAGGCGGACGCAAGCCGGTTGTCACTGCCGACAAGTTGCAACGAGCGCGGGAGCTTGTCGCCAACGGCTTGAATGTCCGCGAGGCCGCCGCACGCCTCAAGGTAGGAAAAACAGCTCTCTACGCTGCCTTGCAGGCGGCCAGTTCTGGCAGTGCAGCCGACTCCTGATATTTCGTGCAGTCGCCTTCTGAAAACGACAGCGCGGCACGGGAATCAAGGCATTGCGATTCTCGAAAATAGTTCTTGAAATTCTATTCTTGATTGCATATCATCTCAACGAGTTTCGATAAGAAAGGATGCGCATGCGACCGTCTGTTGTGCTTGACATGAAGCGAAGCGCAGTGCGTGAAGCGGTAGGCCGCTTTCGCGCCGCGAACCCGCGCGTCTTCGGCTCGGTGCTGCATGGCACCGACCGGGATGGCAGCGACCTCGACCTGTTGGTCGATGCGCTGCCCGGTGCCACGTTGTTGGACTTGGGCGATTTGGAAGAAGAACTGAAATCGCTGCTCGGCGTTGACGTCGATCTGCTGACTCCCGGCGACCTGCCGCCGAAGTTCCGGGCCAAGGTGCTCGCGGAGGCGCAACCGATATGAGCGAGAACCGCCTGCCCGATTACCTCGACCACATTCAGCAGGCCGCAACCGATGCGCGCAGCTTCGTGGAAGGGATGGCCAAGGACGACTTCTTGGCCGACAAGCGCACCCAGCAGGCCGTCATCATGAGCCTGATCGTCATCGGCGAGGCGGCCACAAAGGTGATGGATGGCTACGTCGAGTTCACCCAGGCGCATGCCGACGTGCCGTGGCGCAGCATGCGCAATATGCGTAATCGCATGGCTCACGGCTATTTCGACATCAACCTCGATGTGGTGTGGGAGACGGTACAGGAATGGCTGCCGGCGTTGCTCCAGCAATTGCCCGCCGTGCGTCAGGATGCCGACGATGAAGACCGTAACGACAAAGGCATGGAGCCATGACCAATCAAGCCGCCGATGTTCGGCCCCTCTGGCGTGTTCGATCCCGCGACCTATGAGCCGCGCTCGGGCAAGACCTTCTGGATGGCCGCAACGGACGTGAGTTCGCTGGTGGGCAAGGAGGCAGCAGCCGACACGCTCATCGGCAACTGCACGACCGCACGACCAGCCTCCCGTTCAAATTCGAGTTAGAACTCATATCCAGCCTGTCTGGGGGCACTGTGAAAGAGGGATCTCCGATGACTGTTGAATCGAGAATATTTTCTGTAGCCGAGTATGTTCAGCCGTCCGAAGGCGAGCCTATTCGTTCCGTTGTGCTTGAAACCCGAGACTCAATTATCGTGGTTTGGCATGTCCATCCCGGGCAGGAAATTGCGGCTCACATTCATCCTCACGGCCAAGACACGTGGACTGTTTTGTCGGGAATGGCTGATTACTTTCAGGGCAATGGGATTGTTCGTGCCCTCAGGGAAGGTGAGATAGCCGTGGCAAGACCGGGCCAAGTGCACGGGGCGCGAAATACAGGTACCGAGCCATTTGTGTTCGTCTCGGTTGTGGCATCAGCCAATGCCGGTTTCGTATTGGCTGAGCGATAGAGCCCAATCTCTGGAGTTGGTCCAATGAGCGGTCGGGGAGATAGGTAACAGACATGCAGCGGACACGGCTGCTAAACCAGGTCGCAAACCTCCTTGCGTCGCAGCGTGCCGCAAGCGACGCGATCAATCGAATGGGGTCGGCATGAGACTGAACACCATCCAGTTCCCGACCGCGTAGCCGCCTGTCCTGCCGATCAGGTCTTGACCATCGACGCCTGGGATCAGTCCTGAATGTTCTTGGAGACCACTACGTTATGAGCCGCAGCCGCCGCAAAACACCCATCGTCGGGCACACGACCTGCGGCAGCGAGCGCGAGGACAAGAAGCTCTGGCATCAGCGCTGGCGCACCCGTGAGCGCACGGCGCTGACCAGCGCGTCGCCCGAAGCCCTGAGCGCCCATCTGCCCCTGCTGGAAAACCAGGCCAGCAGCGTCTGGTCGATGGGCAAGGATGGCCGCTCCTACTGGCCCGTCAAGCGCCAGGCCGCCACGGCGGATCGCATCGCCAATCACAAGGGACGCAACCCGCAAGAACGCGCCTCCCTGAAAAAGCGCCTGCTGCGCAAGTGGATGAGCAAATGAAGCTCTCCTTCCATCAGCACATTGCGCTGTTCTGGATGATCGGTGCTCCGGGCGTCTTCGCGCCCGTGATCGAGAACGCCAAGCGGCCCGATGCCGGCGCCGTCATGGCGTGGGGTGTCGCGATCGTGGCGGTGATGATCCTCTTCACCCCTTTGCTGCTGCGCTGTCCACCATTCCGGCGCTGGTATGGCCGGACGGATGCGCTGTCGGAGCGGCAGCGCCAGGCGCTTGCCGAGCGCGGCCTGCGCCGCTACTACCAGACCGCTTTCGATGACGGCTACGTGCCCCGCGTGATGCCCTACGTGTGGCGCATCATCTGGACGGTCGGCGGGTTGATGGCTGTGACCGCCGTACTGCCTACCAACACCGGACGGCCAGCCTTCGATGCCTTGGTGGTCTTCTCGACCTGGTATCCGATAGGCGTGATGCTGCTGGTTTTCGCGTCGAGGCCCCTTGGCCGGTTGATTCGCCAAAGAGCACAGGAGCGGCGGAAATGAGCACGTCAACCATCGAGGCGCTGGCCAGCGCCTGGGCAAGGATTGCCGAGGAAGCGGAATTCCCCGCTGACTACGAGGGGACTGCCACACCACAAGCGCATCGGGCTAGCGAAGCTATTCAGGAGCAGATTCGGGAGCGCATCGTCGCCACCAACGACATGCGGCTGTTCAGCCTGCTGCACCTGCTGGGTCAGGCGTCGCTGCGCATGGAGCAAGCGCTGTGGCCGGAGGATTACGAGCGGATGACGCGCGAGGTTGAGGAAGCCCTGCGGCAAGCCACCGACGCCAACGCCAGATCGTACACCCACGAAGAAGTGATGCAGGCGATGCAGGAACGCATCGACCGGGCGCGAGACAAGCCATGTTGATTGGCTATGCGCGCGTCTCGACGCAGGATCAGAACCTGGAGCTGCAACGCGAAGCCTTGAGCAAGGCCGGATGTAAAAAGGTCTTCGAGGACAAGGTGAGTGGCACGCGGGCAGACCGGCCTGGCTTGGCCAAGACGCTCGAAATGCTGCGCGAAGGCGATACTTTGGTCGTCTGGAAGCTCGACCGGCTGGGCCGGTCGGTCAAGCAACTGGTCGATCTGGTCGGCGATCTGCACAAGCACGGTGTCCAGTTCAGGAGCCTCACCGACTCCATCGACACCGGCACACCATCCGGGCGGTTCTTCTTCCACGTCATGGCGAGCCTTGCCGAAATGGAGCGCGAGCTGACCGTCGAGCGCACCCGCGCCGGGCTGGAAGTCGCCAAGCAGCTCGGCCGCAAAGGCGGCCGCAAGCCGAAGATGACCGACAGCAAGATCGAGTCGGCCAAGAAGCTGCTGGCCAGCGGGGTGCCGCCCAAGGACGTGGCCAAGAACCTCGGCGTGTCCATTCCGACGCTGTACCGCTGGGTGCCAGCCTCCACGCACGCTTAGCGTGCTTTATTTTCCGTTTTCTGAGACGACCCCTGGTTGTGCAAATGAATTAAAAAAGGTCAACGATACCTTGGCGGGCGTAAACCAGGTATTGGCAGCTCCAGCTCAAGGAGCAAATGCGGTGAGCAATAGCAATACCCTATCCGGCGCACCAACTGCTCAACCTACTGCAGCTCAGATCCAAGCGTTGGACATGCAACTCAAGACCGCTACAACAGACAAAAATCTTTTGGCGGCAAGAGCTGAGGCTGAACCAACTATCAAGAAGGTTATTGGCACATTAGCCTGCTTCCCTGACACCAACCCGGGTAAATACCTAGGCCCCTATCTGATGGAGGGGGTGTCTTATAGTGTATTGGCACCGATGAGTGGTATGCACTATCACCCGCAAGAGCAGTGTCTGAATGTTGCGCGGCTTGATAATTGGTCTATGCCTGCGAAAAATGCCATTGCATTCCGCGGGGTCTATGTGTCTGGCGCAAGCGATGAAAGCAAAGAGTATCGCTACGAACTGGTCAAACAGTCAGATGGGGCCTGGCTTTTCAAACGCGCAGGATTCTAACTGTTCGGGGGGCGACGCCCCCTGATTAACGAGATGTTTTGTCGACCATTTTATCTTTTTGCCAGGAAGCTCCGGCGGCTAACGCCTCTTCTTGACTTGCATAGGTTTTGTTCATTCCACAAATAGTTCGATGCGACGAGTCGCCACCATAAGCAACCCATAACTCCCAGGCTCCTTCTTGATCCTGACTGGGTATTGCAGCGTAAGGTTGATGACCTAGAACCCTTATCGCCACATCCAGCTCAGGCCTTATCGTCAGCTCCCCTGAATAAACCGATAAGGTTCCACACCGAATGTCATTGTTCTTCATTCATATTGCTCCAGATCTCTTGCAGCAGAACCCTGCTATCACGATAAATATCTTTGGCTCTAGCTTCGCTTGGCCCTGCGATATTAAGGATCTCAATCTGGTGTTGTTGCAACCAAACGCAAAATCCGGGGTACTGTTCATTAAAAGGACGATCTAACGCCCACTCGAAACAAGGTTTACTCAATTGAAGTGCGAACCTCTTCGTGAGCAGACTGCCGCCAATCAGCATATCTCGGTAGACAATCAGGGTGCCCGAGCTATCTTGCACATTGCGTTTAGTTCGCTGACTGTACCCCGGCGATTCTGTTTCTTGCAGAACATATTTAGGATCAAGCACGCCGTCCGCAGCTTTGCGCCCTTGGGGACACCAACCACCATGCTTGATCCTATTGGCGATGGCAAAATCCAACGCCGCACGATCTACTCCAGTTTGCCCACCTGATATCACCTGTCTTATCGGCTTCACTTGCAACTCTCCAGAGCAGATTGCTAACGCGAACCTATTGTGTTGCCAAATTACGTATCCAGAATCGACGATCATCAACCGTGAAGTTAGGATCATACCCGACCAGCGTCAGCAAGGATCCAACATAATAAAGTCCAAACTGGTTCATCAACCACTGCTCCATAACAGGATCACTTGGCAGCTTACTGTAGGGTGGCACAGGCCCCTCGCCGCGAACTTGGCCAGTGGTATCTCCAGATATAGAGAAACTTTTCCAAGTCAATACAAAGTTATTCGATTGCTTGGGCAACTCTGATGCGCAGAGCGATACCTTGTCAAATCGCTCGGAACGCTTGGCATCATGCCAAAGTACAGCATCGAATTGGATACAGTCGCTCGCCTTGAGTTTTAGACTGCGGGTTAAGGTCATTTGATCGGCAGGGATCTGCAGATTGTTGATCACCACCTTGGGCCATTCTAGCGCACGACCATCTGCTGAAAGGTTTTGTCGCAATGCATTGTGGAGTGGTGTTCGCAATATGCTATTACCTACAGAGGCTGTTATGGGTGCCATTTCACTCTGACTTGAACCAGTGGTTTTGCCGAGTCTGTTCAACGAATTGAACGCACCTTGCATATCAGTTGCAGCGCAGCCAGCTAACAAAAATGGTAAAAGCAGTACACTTGAATGTATTTTCATCGCAATCCCTCGCAAGAGTTTAATTGTTGAAGATGGCACTAAGCCGCGCACACCAGCTTTCAGCTGCTCGACGACTCATCGGAAAATAGAGCCGTGGCTGCAGAGGATCAGCCACTTGCAGTTCAATAGCGAAATTCTTTGCTCGCACAGTACGCTGGAAAGTTGGGACGCTCATGCCGCTAGCATTGACCTGACGACTCCCCCCATTCATCTCCATGCGCTCAACTTCACGCCAAGTCATTTGCCATCCGAGCAACCAAGAAAAGTCATAGATGCGCCAGGTTTCGTCGACAACCGAACAGACAGCAAGCTTGCGATGGGAGCAGTCGAAAACCACGAAACCAGGAGCGGGGTAACCAAGAAGATGGCCGGCATCGAATAGAAGACCCAGTTCAGCGTTGATTTTGGCGACCAGCGCTTGGCAGCGCGATCGAAGGTAGGCCAGAAAGCAAAAAGATAACGTAAAGATCGCAAGCGAAACCAACAAATAGAACATGGACTCACTGGTCAGCAGCCCCAAAATCGATTCCTGCGACGAGCGCGCGGGACCGAAGCCAAACGCAGCCAGCAAAAGAATCAATGTAAGACCAACACTAGCAAGACCAGAAAGCCCTGCGACAGGAACAGCTAGGGAAGGTGCGAATAAGTCATATGGCACGAGAGCATTTACTGGTAACTCATTGATATTAAATGACTAAAATTTTCATTTTTTGTTCGTGGGATACTTGTTCGCACTTTCCCTAGAGCTGCAGCAACGCCCAATCCAGCCGTTTTCCAAACACTCGCCATATCTGCTCCCGCATTGCTACTCATATGGCTCATTCTATGTCGAGAGAAAAGAAATGTCACTCATAGCGGGTGCACTTATAGAGCGTGGCCTTATAGCGAGGGTACTCATAGAGTCAATTCTCTTTAAAAAGAGAGAAATATGGCCCTCGATCCCAGAGTACGTTTCGGCTTGAAGCTGATTGAAATAAGAAAGACCAGAGGTTGGTCACAGGAGCGTTTGGCGCTAGAAAGTGGTCTTGCCCGCAGCTATCTGGGCGAAGTCGAGCGCGGCAAGCGCAACATTGCGCTGCTCAATATATTCAAACTGGCCGAGACACTGGAGGTTGAACCATCAGTGTTGTTCGAGGCTCCAGCTGTCGAGCAGCATTAATCTCGACCGTAACATCGTTACGTTATCGTAACGTAACGATGCTGACCGCTCCTGATAACTTGTCTTTTCTACTCCCCTACATAATTGATGCTGCGCGTCATCCAACTGCTACTGACTTGAAGTAGAGCTCAATAGCGAAAGGGAATAACGAAACCTCGACAGGATTTCCACAGCAGCACAGGTTCAACTACTAGTTTTTAATAGATACTAGAAAAGCCTAAAAGCAGAGCTACTAGGAGCCGTTCCCCCATATCGCTGAATCCCAAACCCAGCGGGGCTTGCAGACGATTTTGCAACATATGAAGCGGGAGCGATGTCACGCGAAAGCGGGAGTGATGTCACGTAAGAGCGGGAACGGTGTCACGTGAATAAGTTCGGTAATCTTGCTCTAGCCCAGTACTGGCGGGGCTTTCAGTGAGCGGGAGTGATGTCACGTGGATAACCAAGAGAACCTACAGGCTTATCGCCTCTTTTTGGTGGCTGCGATATGCAGACGGGCTGGAGTGAGGATCAGATGATCCTTGGTTTCCTGAATGTGCCGGGCTGCCTCGGGATAGAACAACAGAGCCTCTTTCAGTCGTTTTCGGAATGACTTTTTGAAGTCTCGCATCCCTTGTAGCGTATCGGCATAACCAGAACCAAACTGCATCATTAAGCCAGCCCATGGCACCTGAGTAAACCGCTTGCCGCCTCTGGATTCCGCCACGTTCAGGCAGAACATGCGGTAAACCAGCCATGTGTAGATATCCATTGCCAGAGGCGATTTCTTGAGTGCTTGCAACGCCTCCATCCTGATCGGTACGGGAGCGCTAATCAGCCGTTTGAAAAAATCCGAGCTTAAGGTAATCGAGCTTTCCCATCCGCGCTGTTCCGCATTGCAAACGTTCCAGAAGACGAACGCCTCTTCATTTCTGACGCGCCCATCTATGCTGTTGACGGAGATCGTTGAATGAACTAGACGCAAGCTCTGATCACGCACTCGAGCAATGTACCGACCATCATTGTGCAGATCGAGTTTTTGCAGGAACTCAGCCTGCGAGCGCCCCAATGATAACTCTGGACTGTCGGTTCGGACAGCTTCTGTACACATCCACGCTAGCAGAAGACGCGACAGCCCACCGTACGGCATCCCATACTCGGGATTGGCTATGATTGAAAGGGTCAGCTTACCCGTGCCACGTTTAAAAAAGTTGGTCTTGGGGTCTGTATGAGGAAGCGTGGCCTGCGCCAGAAAGTGCGCAATATAGCCTGTCGCACCTGCGCTGCGGGCCTGCTCTAGCTCAAGCGCCAGAGATTCATCTATCAAGTGACGAGCCCGTGGAGTCAAAACACAGGTATCTTCGCTCCGTTCCCAATCAGAGAGCCCCCCACCCCAGAGGGAGTCGGCCCCGCCACTTCGAGTTCACCCTGCTTAGCTACGCAATCCGCAGCTCTTGCATCCAGCAAATAGTCTAGGCTGTACACCAATGCAGCTCCCCAAACCTTGGCCTGCGTAATTGCAGTACTCAGGGGGAAACTAGGGTTTTGCTAGTGGTGCGAGTAGCAGAAGCCTTCTGTCCAAGCCATGCATCAAGCTCATGCTCCAACCATCCCACAACCCGCTTGTTTATTTGAATAGATTTAGGGAACGTCGGATCATCACGGGTGATTCGCCAGAGCGTTACATCATTGATGCCGCCAAGCTTTTCACAGACAGCCTTGCGGCGTAAAATTTTCATAGCCTTTCCCTTCCTACATATTGAAAGTCGATGCAGGAAGTTTCAGATGGCAGACCAGTAGTGGTCACGGATTCCTAACTGCTAATTTTTGCAGCCAAAAATCCGAATCGGGTCATACTACAGACGTCACATACTGCCATTTTCAGAAAAAACACCCATATAGCCTCGATTGACACACCGATGATAAAGTGTTCGCTTCAATACTCTTTATCGAGCCCCATTCATGCAGAAACCTGACCTCAGAGACATCCATCAGCTCACCAAGGACGAGTTCAAGCGTATTCTAGGCCCTATAGCAGGAAGCCTTGATGACGGTTCGAAGGTCGTATTGGGCATGCAATCTGATGTGTTTGCTTGCTGCACTATCCAGGGAGATCAAATATTGGTGAGAGGAACCCCCAAGTTTGAGCAAGCCATCAAGTCGGCATATGTCCAGGCCAAGCCAACAATGTGGTTTGGTTCGGCAGAGAAGGGACGTCCGAAGCTAGATACCATTCCTCCAGCTCTCAAACCAAAAACCGATACAACGTCAGCCACAACCTATCGTGTGCCTGTACTCATCTACAAGTCGAAGCGCGAGCCAGGTAAGAACGTTGATGGCAGCACAGCTGAAGATATGACCTATGGCACGATGACGGCAGAGCAGATCAAGGCCATCCCAATGTTCGTGGGGAAAATGGGGGATGATGGCTTTATTGGTGACCTCGAAAAGACTGACTCCAAGGTATTCTTTAGCAGCTTCCGAAACATGGCAACGTTGTTTGCTACAGGCGACTTGAAGATGAACATTCTGGCCATGATTGCCAAGTTCGAGAAATCAGAGGGTGGCGAATACCGAAACCAAGCCATGACGCGAGCGGTGCGAGGCCATCCCACCACGATCAAGTTCTCAGATACCCTCATCAAAGAAGTTAAGGCAAAACTAGCCGAGCTTCATGTACAGGATCTTTAGCTACAACCAATTGAAATAGATAGAAAAAAGGCTTCGTTTGTGATCTGATTTAATCGCAAAAAAAAACCGACACGCCCGAAGCCATGACTATTATCAATGCAACCCAGTACCTCAAGCAACTTCTTAGCTCTTCTGAACTCAACCGGATCGGTAAATTTACCGGTTTTTGTCAGCGACTCCGGGATATCCAGCCTGCGAGACTACTCCCGGCTCTGCTCTCAGGGCTTGGTTGCGACAAGGTGGATGGTATTGCTGGTTTGCATCGCCATTTCAATGCGTTGCAGCTCCATGATACTGACCAAATAGCGTATAAACCCTTTCACAACCAGTTACGCAAGCAGGGTTTTCCCTTGTTCATGCGCGCACTGGTTGAACGAGCCATCGCCTTACGCCTCAAGGAGTGTCTACCGGACGCCCACGGACTGGCAGGCTTTGAGCAGGTACTGCTGCAGGACGGGTCGTCATTCGCGTTACATCCGCAATTGGCAGAACATTTCCCGGGCCGATTCAATAAGCACAGCCCCGCTGCGGTAGAGTGTCATATGACCATGTCCTTGCTGGACCAGTCGCCGATATCGATGAGTATCACGGCGGATACCGAATCGGAGCGCAAGCATCTTCCGGCCGCAAATTCGTTAAATAACAAACTGTTATTGGCGGATGCCGGTTACATCAGCCGCGAGTACTTTGCTGATGTGACCAAAGCCAAAGGAAGCTATCTGGTCAGAGGGAGTCAAAATCTCAATCCCAAAGTACAGGCAGCTTACCGACAGGACGGCAGGGAAATGCCCAAGTTACTCGGAAAAAAGCTCAAGGATATCGATCGGAGAAGCTGCAGAGCCGAGGTTCTGGATCTGGATGTGAGTTCGGGAAAGTATAAATATCGACTCATAAGACGTTGGTTTGCAGAGGAAAAACGGTTCTGTATATGGATGACCAATCTTCCGCGTGAGCGATGGCCAGCCGAGAAGGTGATGGCATTGTATCGTTGCCGTTGGCAGATCGAACTGTTGTTCAAAGAGCTGAAATCACATAACCGGTTGAAGGCGTTCGCGACACGACAAAAAGCGATAGCGGAAGGCTTGATCTGGGCTAGTTTGCTGGCCTTGCTGGTCAAACGTCGGCTGGCGCTGACGCTGATTGGCAGCGCGGAGTTATCGATGTTGAAGATTGCCAAAAACAGCGCGCTTTGGTTAATGCCGATATTGGCGAGCATCATCCATGGTGCGTGGCAGGAAATAACAGAGAAGTTGGAGTGGGCAATGGTGTATTTATCCAAAAACGGCAAAAAGAGTAGGCAGAGAAAATCCAAGCAAAACAACACGTTAGACGGTATTATTAATTCGCTTGCCGCTTAAGGTTCTGTACATGAGCCGAGCTTGATGGTGATGTGAACAAGCTTGTTCTGAATGACCTGATGCAGCAATACAACAATAACTCCGGCTTTCGGTTACCCATTTTCAACTCAGCGGCTGATAAGGTGCAGGGCCTGACGATTGCGGTTAACGATGTCTGGGCCGGAAAGGCTGAAATCACGACATATGAAAAGTATGGAGACTTCTACAAGGGGACGATCAAAGTAACGTTATATGACCACTTCGGTCTCGATTATCCCGATATTGGCCCTGACCCCACGACCGGAAGAGTCAAATTCTACGGCCTTGCGTCCGGTTTCAGAAGCTGGTTTGTTCTTCAACACTACGAGCGCTTTGCCTACAAGCCTTTTTTGACCGTCATTGAGCTCAACTATCCATTCCAAGGGGAACTAAAGTGAGCGCCGCAGTGAAGAGAGAGAGAACATGGGTATTCGTGTTATTCATGCTCTATCACCTCTTGAACACATCCATCCTGTTTGTTCAGCCTGTCTATGATTGGTTCAATGATGAATACTCACTGACTGGACTATATGCTCTGCTCATGCCCTATCTCTGGGGCTTAATAACGCTATTTGGTACAATTTTGTTCTTGGCTGATCACTCTTGGAAATACCTGGCTGGTAATCTACTTGGTGGATCTGTCCTTCTCTTCTGGTGGCTTAGATTGGTGTACCAATATTAATATTGACGTCATGATGCGTACCATCTGGCATACGGATGAATAGACTCAGCCGACAGTCATGATTCTCAACCGACCTTTTAAGCGATGACAAACTGTCGAGAACATCGGCATCAATCTCAGGAACATCATCTCGCCCCAAGCTTAGAAAGCAGTTTGGTCACACTGATACAAACCAGCTGCCCTTCGGCAAGCTCCTTGGTTCTCTGGGCAACCTCGGGTGATCACAGGTGCGGGATGGGTCAGACAACTGCCCAGTAGTGGTCGCAGATTCCCAACCGCTAATTATTGCAGCCCAAAATCCGAATCGGGTCATACATGGGATTCAGCACGTAAGTATTCACCGGAACAGTATTGACACAGGAAAAATGAGACGATCGTCTCTTGATCCCACTTTCCTGCTTGCTTGATCCTGCTCCTTAGATACGCTCCCCCCATGAGCAAAAACACCATGCATTCCGCGGGAATGCCCACCACTCTGGAGCAGGCCAACGAGCTGATTTATAAGCTCCTCGACCGCATCGCCGAGCTGGAGGACCGCCTCAATCAGCACAGCGGCAACTCCTCCAAGCCGCCTTCCAGCGACGGCCCCGGTGCACCGCCGCCGGCCCGCAAGCGTCCGGCGTCCGGCAAGCAACGGGGGGCGCAGCCCGGTCACAAGGGACATCGCCGCGAGCGGCATCCGCTTGATGCCCGCCTGACCCTGGTCCCGCATTACCCTGCCGCCGATTGCGCTTGCTGTGGCGGGGACATGGTGGCCCATGCCAAACCCTATCAGGTTCATCAGGTGTTCGAGCTGCCCGAGGTGAGCTATCTCGTCACCGAACACCAACTGTATCGTGCGACCTGCTCACGGTGTATCGGCACGACCCAGGCCGCACTGCCAGACAACGTCAGCAGCAGCCAGATGGGGGCCAATCTGCTCAGCTACATCGCGCTGCAAAGCGGCCAGTTTCACCAGAGCGTCAGCCAGATACAGCAGCAGCTCAAACAGCATTTCGGCCTGAGTTTTAGCCGGGGCGCCATCAGTGAGGCGCAGGGGCGGGTGAGTGCCATGCTCACCCCGACCTACCAGGCCATCAAGCAGCAGGTGCAGACGGCCACCCACGTTCATGCCGATGAGACCCGGCATCAGCGGGGTGGAGAGCGCCGCTGGATGTGGCTGGCGCTGAGCAAGATAGCCGTCTGCTTCATGACGGCCTATGGCCGTGGTCAGGAGGCGGCCAAGCGGCTGCTGGGCGCCGAGTTTGACGGGGTGCTGGTGACCGACCAGTACGCCGGCTACCGGTTTATCGACGCCGACCAGCGGCAACTGTGCTGGGCCCACGTGGCCCGCAATCTCGTGGCCATCGCCGAGAGTAGCGAGCAGTGCAACCAGCCCATCGGTGCCCGGTTGGTCTTGCTGGCGGATGCGGTGTTTCGTACCCGGCACCGTTGGGAAAGCGGTGCGTTGAGCAAGCAGAAATACCTGCGCAGGCTCGCGCGTTACCGGCAAAGCTGGCGAAGCCAGTTGGAGCGCGGCGCCCTGTTGTGCAGCAAACGCTACCGTGGACGATGCCAGTTGCTGCTGCGGGATGACGAGATGCTGTGGCGGTTTATGACTGACGACGAAATAGCGCTGACCAACAACGAGGCGGAGCGGGCGCTGCGTGGCTATGTGCTCTGGCGCAAGGGTAGCTACGGCGTGTGGTCTCACCGGGGCGAGCTGTTTCGCCAGCGCATCCTGTCGTTGGTGGAGACCGGCAAGCGATTGGGCCGCTGCCCACAGGAGTGGTTGAGGGCCGTGGTCAGGGCGTGCATCGAGAAGACAGATTATCCCATCCCGGCAGAACTGATGCCGTCAACCCCGTCCTGGTGAATAGATACTTCAGCACTGCTTTAATCATCGACTAAAGCAGTAGCCACAAAAGTGTATATAAAAGTGACTACAAACCAACAATAATGATGACAACCCCTTTTATCATAAGACTCCTGCGCCATATTTACCGTTCAACGTCTAACCCCATGAGAGGCCAGCATTTGCTGGCCTCTTTTTTATCTGGCCAGAGGCGCGATCTGGGTGCGAATGTCGTAAAAAAAACCAGATTGTTGGGCTTTTGCACGACAGCGGCCAATAACTCGCCAAACGCACCCAAATTCGTTTTTTCAAACAAAAAAAGGGTTGACGCCCCAGAGCCAGATACGCATAATTCCGGCCGCACAGTGACGAGGCAACGACTCACTGGAAGCACGGTTGGCTATGTAGCTCAGTTGGTTAGAGCATCGCACTCATAATGCGGGGGTCACAGGTTCGAATCCCGTCATAGCCACCATCTCTAGTTGGGGTATCGCCAAGCGGTAAGGCAGCGGGTTTTGATCTCGCCATCCCTAGGTTCGAATCCTAGTACCCCAGCCATTTTTTGAATGATGTTTGATGGTCTCTGTCAGGCATCACTGTTGGGGTATCGCCAAGCGGTAAGGCAGCGGGTTTTGATCTCGCCATCCCTAGGTTCGAATCCTAGTACCCCAGCCATTTTTTGAATGATGTTTGATGGTCTCTGTCAGGCATCGCTGTTGGGGTATCGCCAAGCGGTAAGGCAGCGGGTTTTGATCTCGCCATCCCTAGGTTCGAATCCTAGTACCCCAGCCATTTTTCTGTTCTCTTCCACGTTTGTGGTTGACAACAAACGGCTATGTAGCTCAGTTGGTTAGAGCATCGCACTCATAATGCGGGGGTCACAGGTTCGAATCCCGTCATAGCCACCATGTTTGAAAAACGTTCCTTCAATCATCCGATTGCAAAGAACACTGTTGGGGCATCGCCAAGCGGTAAGGCAGCGGGTTTTGATCTCGCCATACCTAGGTTCGAATCCTAGTGCCCCAGCCATTTTTGCTTGTATTCGACGCAAGTCGTGCACAAGACGGCTATGTAGCTCAGTTGGTTAGAGCATCGCACTCATAATGCGGGGGTCACAGGTTCGAATCCCGTCATAGCCACCATTATTCTTGCGGAAGTGGCGAAATTGGTAGACGCACCAGATTTAGGTTCTGGCGCCCTAGGCGTGAGAGTTCGAGTCTCTCCTTCCGCACCATCGAAAGCAGTACCAAACAGACCAGCTCAGGCTGGTTTTTTTGTATCCGGCGTTTGCCGCTCTTCTTCCCCTCTCCACGCCATCGCACGCCTGCAACGCCACCTCATGTCTCAACGGCTGAGCCTTGTGCTCTCCTCTGCGACGGCGCTATGTCCTGCTCCGGCGTGATGCCGCCCTTTTCATCTCGCAGAGCGCTGCGGGCAATAAAAAGGCGGCCCGCAGGCCGCCATATCGTTTGCTGTCGTCAGAACGGGAAGAACCAGGGGATGGCGATGACGCTGACCACCATCACCAGCAAGGTGAAGGGCACGCCGATGCGCACGAAATCCATGAACTTGTAGTTGCCCGGGCCCAGCACCAGGGTGTTGACCGGCGACGAGACCGGCGTCATGAAGGCTGCCGAGGCGGCGATGGCGATGGTCATGGCAAAGGGATAAGGCGAGACCCCCATCTGATGGGCCGTCCCCAGCGCGATGGGCGCCATCAGCACCGCCGTCGCCGTGTTGGAGATGAAGAGCCCGATGACGGCACAGAGCGCGAAGAGGCTGGCCAGCATCACCCTGGGGCCCATCTCCCCCACTGCCGAGATGAGCGCGCCGACGATGAGATCCACCCCGCCGGTCTGCTGCAATGCAAGGGCAAAGGGCAACATGCCCACGATGAGGATCAGGGTCGGCCAGTGGATGGACTTGTAGGCACTCTCCAGATCGATGCAGCGGAACTTGCCCATCAGCAGGCAGGCGATGAGCGCCGCGATGACGTTGGGCACGGGATCCGTCACCATCAGCACTATCATGACCCCGAGGGCAATCAGGGCGTGGATGGCCTGGCTGCGGGCCGGCGCCATCTCGTCCACTTCCGCAGGCAGGCCCAGCAGCAGAAAATCGCGATGATGGGTCTGCAACTGACGAATGAGGCTCCAGTTCCCCACCACCAGCAGGGTATCCCCCATCTGCAGCGCCTCGTCCACCAGCTTGCCGGTCAGCGCCTCTCCATCCCGGCGGATCCCCACCACACTCAGACCGTAACGGGAACGGAAGGTCACCTCGCGGATGCTCTTGCCGAGCAGCCGGGAGCCGGGGATGAGGGAGACCTCCGCCATGCCCACCTCCCGCGCCTGATCGGAGAAATACTCCCCGCGCAATATCATGGGCTCGAGCCGCGCCTCGCTGCAAAACTCCCGCACATCCACCTCGGGATCCGACATGTCGATGAGCAGCACGTCCTTGGCCTGGAACTCGGTCACCCCGGTGACACTGACCATCACCCGCCTGAACTTGCGCCAGCGCTCCATCCCGATGACGTTGGCCCCGAAGCGGGCACGCAATTGCAGCTCGTCCAGGGTCTGGCCGATCAGGGGGGAGTCGGGCCGGATCGCCAGTCGGCGTGCTCGCCCGGCCAGCCGGTAGTCACGGATGAGATCTCGCATGGTGCTGCGTCCCATCTGCTTGCCCTTGCCCTCTTCCCCTTCACGCACCAGACGGTTGCGCATCAGCAGCATGTAGAGGATCCCCATCCCCAGAATGATGACACCCATGGGAGTGAAGCCGAAGAAGCCGAACCCCTGGATGTCGTGGCGCATCAGTTCACTGTTCACCACCATGTTGGGAGGGGTTGCCACCAGCGTTATCATGCCGCTGATAAGGCCGGCAAAGCCGAGCGGCATCATCAGTCTGCCCGCCGGGATCCCCATCCGGTTCGCCACGCTCAGCACCACGGGGATGAAGATGGCCACCACCCCGGTCGAACTCATCACGGCCCCCAGGGTCGCCACCGCCACCATCAGCAGCACCAGCATGCGGGTTTCGCTGCTGCCGGCCACCTTCACCAGGGCATCTCCCACCTGATAGGCGATGCCGGTACGCACCAGCCCCTCCCCCACCACGAACAGGGCGGCAATCAGAATGACGTTGGGATCGCTGAATCCTGCCAGCGCCTGCGGCAGGGTCAGGGTGCCGCTCAACACGAACAGGATGATGATCAACAAGGCGACCACGTCCATGCGTACCTTGTTGGTAATAAACAGGAGAATGGCACCCACCAGCATGCTGAGCACCCAGATCAACTCGGAATTCACACTTGCTCCTTTTGTTCAACGTCAACCACGGCCGGCCCCGGACGCCATCAGACCACAGAGCCCGTCCCCTTGATTTGTTACATATCAAGAAAGAGGAGGCCGCATCATCTCACATCCAGGTTCAGTTGCGGCCATTTTACCGGTCCGTGAACGCAGTCGGTCGCCCTTCACATGTCGGGGTAAAAAGTGCTGCACGCTCCCCCCGCCCCTCCTAAAATGGGCCCGCCGCGGCCTGAGCCGCCCTCTCACCCCTTGCCCTTCGGAGACGACATGGCCCAGCACACCCCGGCCTACCCGGCATTCACCTTCTTCAGCCGCTTTGTCGCCGACATCCAGGCTGGCCGAAAGACCATCACCATCCGCGACGAGAGCGAGGCAAACTGGCAGCCCGGCCAGCGCCTGGCCCTGTTCACCAACCCGGAACACCAGCCTTTTGGCACCATTGAGGTCATCTCGGTCAAGGCGGTCGCCTTCGAGGCGCTGAGCGACGAGCACGCCCGTCAGGAGAACATGACCCTCCCCGAGCTTAAAGATGTGATCCGCGATATCTACCCCGCACTGCCGCCCCTCTATGTGATTGAATTCGTGCTGATTGAAGCCTGATTTTGTGAGCTGCCTCAGCTAACGCCGGTTGCGCTCACGGGCCAAAAGCGCACAATGACTGTTTTTATATACAGTCATTGGTGTCTTATGGAAAAACAACTCGAACCGGCCATCGCAGCCATGGTGGCAGACTTCATCGCCGCAGGTCGTCCCAAGGCGAGCCAGCTGAGCTGGCAGGCGCGCCGTGACGGCTACCTAGCCTCTGCCCTGTTGGGCGGTGAGCGGGAAGAGGTGGGCGCCATCGAAGAGTGGCAGGCCGATCACCACGCCATCCGCTGCTATCGGCCCGCAGACAAACCGGACCCCGCGTATCCGGTGCTGATCTATTTTCACGGCGGCTGTTTTGTCAGCGGGGATTTCGAGACCCACGATCGCCAGATGCGGATGCTGTGCAACCGGGCCAGCACCCTGATCTTCGCCGTACACACCCGCCTCGCCCCGGAACACACCTATCCTGCGGCTCACGACGATGCGCTGGCCGCCACACGGGCCATCATGGCCGAGGTGGAGAAATGGCATGGGGATCCGGCACGTCTCGCCATTGCCGGCGACAGCGCAGGGGGTCATCTCGCCCTGGTCACCACCTTGCGGCTCAAGGCTGCCAGCGCCCCCTTGCCCAAGGCCCTGCTGCTTCTCTATCCCATGCTGGATGCCCTCTGCGAGAGCCAAAGCTACCGCGATCTCGGTGACGACTACCTCATCACCCGGGACATGCTCGAAAGCGGTTTTCACGCCTACCTGGGCAGCCTGCCCCCCAGCCATCCCGAAGCCAGCCCGCTCCACCATCCCGCCCTGTCAGGATTACCGCCGACCCATATCGTCACGGCGGAATATGATCCGCTGCGCGACGAAGGGGAAGCCCTGTATGGCAAGCTGGTGCAGGCTGGCGTCGATGCCACTTGCCAGCGGCAGCATGGCGTCATTCATGGCTACTTCCAACTGGCGGCCATCAGCCCTGCCGCTCGTCAGCTCATCGACCAGATAGCCATGATGCTCAGAAGACTCTGAGTTGGAACCGGCCCCCAAGCCGTGTTAAAAGTGTCTCTTTTGAATCAGGGAGGTAACCCGAGTGTTCGAGATAGCGAGCCTGAAAGAGGGCATGATGCACGGGGTGGAGCTGTTCCAGCTGCTGCTGGAGATCATCTCCATCGCATGCGTGGTCATCGGCCTTGGCAAGACCCTCTGGCTGGCGGCCAGAGTGCGGGATCACGAGCCCGGCTTTCCCCGCATCCGCCTCTGCTTCGGCAGCTGGCTCATCCTGGCGCTGGAATTCCAGCTCGCTGCCGACATCCTGGCCACCACGGTGGCCCCCAGCAAGGAGGAGCTGGTGCGCCTCGCCATCATCGCGGTCATCCGCACCTTCCTGAACTACTTCCTCGGCAAGGAACTCGATGCCCAGGCCGAGCGCCAGCAACCCGAGCCTGTCAGGTCACCTTCCCGCCCCGACGCCCGATGAGTGGGCTGAGTGGCACAAGGCCACGACACGGAAGGAAAGGCACCTGCCTGATCCCATGAAGAGGGCTCCCCGCGGGGAGCCCTCTTTGTATCCGATAGCAACCATCAGACGTGCTTGCTGGCCAGCTCGTGGCGCTTCAATGCCAGCAAGGTGACCAGCAGGGCGGCGGTGGCGATCAGCGCCATGCCGATATAGGTGGCGCTGAAACCGGGTGCCAGTTCGGCCGGGCTCAGGCTGGCCAGATTGGGGCTGCTGCCTGCCGGCAGGGCGGCATGGAACAACACGGCGCAGATGGCGACACCGACCGCCCCACCCAGCTCCCGGCCGAAGTTGAACAGGGACATGCCGATGCCGCGATCTTCCCGCGGCAGGGCATTTTGCACCACCACCGACAGCGCCGGCAGCACCAGACCCAGCCCCAATCCGGCAAACCCCAGTCCCAGTCTGGCCCAGACGTCGAAGTGGATCTGCCACAGGGCCAGCGCTGCCAGGGCAAAACCTGCCACCACGAAACGCTTGTAGTGACCGGTGCGACCGATGAGCTTGCCGCCGACGAAGGCCCCGCCGTGATGCAGACCATGAAGATCACCATGATCTCGCCACTGTCACTGGCGCTCATCCCCTTTTGCCACTGCATCTGCAACGGCAGGTAGACCAGCACGGCAAACATCAGCAACTGCGAAGCCAGCGCCAGCAGCACGCTCACCAGATAACCCGGCAGGCGCACCAGGTGGGCCGGCAGTATGGGGTCGTGCGCCCGCCGCTCAGCCAGGACGAGCAGCAACAAGGCCGCCCCCAGCGCAGCCGCGAGCCAGACGGCGGGCAAGGCCGCTTCCGGCGAGAGCAGCAACAGGGTGAGGGTGGTGACCGTAATGAGCAGTGCCGCTCCCTTCCAGTCGAAGCGGCTGTGGCGACGCACATTGAGGTGACCCAGATTGCGGTTCACCAGCCAGAGGGCGATGGCACCGAGAGGCAGATTGATCCAGAAGATCCAGCGCCAGCTGAGCTGCTCGGTAAAATAGCCACCGAGCAGCGGGCCTGCGATGCTGGAGACCGCATAGACCGCCGAGATATACCCCTGATACTTGCCCACCTCCCGTGGCGGAATACAGTCGGCGATCACGGTAAAGGCGAGCGCGATCAGCCCTCCGCCCCCCAATCCTTGCAGCACGCGGGCGGCCAGCAGGGTTGGCAGATCCTGGGCCAGGGCGCAGGCCACTGATCCAGCCAGAAACAGGCCGATACCGATGTTGAGCATGCGTACCCGGCCGAACATGTCGCTCAACTTGCCATAGATGGGCAGGGCCGCAGTGGCCGCCAGCAGATAGGCGGTCACTACCCAGGTGAGGGCGGCACCGGCGTTCAGCTCAACCCCTATGATGGGCAAGGGCGTGGTGACGATGCTCTTTTCCAGTGAGCCCAGGGCGATCACCAGGGCCACGCTCGAGAAGACGGTTTTGGGGGACATAGGCAGGCTCGCTCATGTGAGATATCGGCACAGGGGGTGCAAGGCACATTATTGTCTCATAAATCATTAGCCGATGGTCAAAACCACTGCCAACCATGATGAAGGTCGCGACATCTGCGCGCTGGATCTGCTAGGGTGAGTCTTTGCCGAAGAGGACGCCCCCATGCCCCAGTCATCCCCCTGCGATCATCACCAGAGTGAACAGCCCCGATTCGACGAGTACGACGCCCTGATCTTCGACATGGATGGCACCCTGGTGGACTCCATGCCTCTGCACCTGGATGCCTGGGAAATCACCAGTGCCGAGTTCGGCCTGCCGTTTGATCGGGCACAGCTCAACGAGTACGGCGGCATCCCCACCCGCAAGATAGTGACCATGCTGGCAGAGCGGCACGGGATGACCATCGACGTGGAAGCCTTTGCCCGGCGCAAGGTCGCCCTCTACCTGGCACGGATCGACGACGTCCGGGTGTTTCCCGCCATGTGGGAGCTGGTCAGGCAGTACCACGACAAGGTGCCCATGGGCATAGGTACCGGCTCAACCCGGGAACATGCGGCGCACATCCTGCGTCAGACCGGGCTCGATGCCTTCATCTCCGTGCTGGTGAGTGCCGATGATGTGGTCAATCACAAGCCCCACCCGGACACCTTCCTGAAAGTGGCCGAGCAGCTCGGCGCCAACCCGGCCAACTGCCTGGTGTTTGAAGACACCCGGATAGGCATTCAGGCGGGCAAGGCCGCCGGCATGACCACCTTGCTGGCCACCGAAGGGACGCTGCAACGGGTGTGAGCGGTGCGGGACCATCCTAACCGACGGGCCCGCACCAGCTTACTCGGCCTCATTCTCCCCCTCCTTCCCACCTGCCGGTACCGGGCCGTCCGGCCGCTCAAATCCCAGATCTGACATGCAGTTGTCAAATTCCGACTCCCCCGGTTTGCCATGCTCCTTGCAGTTCTCAAACGCCGCTTTCATCTCGACCGACAGCTCGTGCGGAGGCTTGGGCGGGGTACGGCTGCCCTGATCGCCCGCTGCGGCGGTCAGAGTAGTGAGGGAAAACAGCAAAGGCAGAACAATCTTCATGGCATGACTCCAAAACGGGTGGCATACACCGGCACGGTGCGGCGATGGCCCACGGCAGCGGGCGGTATCATGCTAGCGAATCGCCGCGAACTGATGGGTTAAGGGGAGGTAAAGAGGTGTCAGGTCGGCGTAAATCCATAAAAAAACGCCCCAGGCGGGGCGTTGTTTTCATGGCGGCCATTACATGGCGTTGGTGGATTCGAAGATCTTGTCGGCCGACGCTTCGACGAAGCCAGGGTAGAGCACGCCGTCGGCCTGCGGGTAGCGCAGGGCAAACTCGTAAAAGCAGCTCGGGATGGTGCGCACGCCGTCGCTGAAGGGCACCTCGGCCTTGTCTGCCATGGTGGAGGATTGCTCCAGCATCACCTCGGGATCGCCCTTCACCTCGCTGCCAACGGTGTTGAGCACGAAGCCTGCCGCCTTGAGCGCCGCATTCACCTGCTGGATGGTGTCGAAGTCCTTCAGGCGGTTGATGTTGACGGTGAAGTGGTTGGCACGATAACCCCAGGCGGCCATCCAGGCGGCATACTCGCTCTCTGCCAGCAGGGTCTGGTAGTCGGTGTGGGAGACCTGCCAGGGCGCGCCGGCGTAGAGGAAGGCCGAGGTGTCGGTGAGGTGATCGGGTACCTGATCCACCAGCTTGTGGATGATGGCCTGGGCACCTTCGGAGAGCTCTTCCACCTTCAGCTCGCTGATGAACACCTTGGGCGCATCAGGATCTTTATGCTCGAAGTGTTTGGCATAGAGCTTCTTGGCCTTGAATACATACTCGCCCTTCTCTTCATACCCCAGGGCGCGGAAGTGGGCCGCCAGTTTCTCGAGACCGAGCTTGGGCAGGTTGTAGGTCCGAAACGCCACGTGATCGTTGATGATGGGGGCACCGCCGCCCAGCAGTTGATGAACCTTGTGAGCACTGGGGGTGACCTGAATGTAGTTGTCCCACAGATGGCCAAACAGGGTGTCGATATCCTTTTGCATCTCTCTTTCCTTTGATTGCGGGTACAGACAGGGGCACCTGTTCAGTGCCCCTCTTTTATTTTCTTGTTATCAGAAGGTCAGACCGGGAGACAGCTGATCCGGCATAGCAGCCTTGCTGTCTTCGACGGAGGCGACCGGGTAAGCACAGTAGTCGGCGGCATAGTAGGCGCTCGCTCTGTGGTTGCCGGAGGCACCGATGCCGCCGAAGGGGGCGGCACTGGAGGCGCCGGTGATGGGCTTGTTCCAGTTGACGATACCGGCACGGATGCGCTTGAAGAAGTGGTTCCAGTCCGCTTCGTTGTCACCGAGCAGGCCGGCCGAGAGACCGAAACTGGTGGCGTTCGCCTTCTCGATGGCCGCATCGAAGTCGTCGTAGCGAATGAGCTGCAGCAGCGGGCCGAAGTACTCTTCATCCGGCAGCGCGCTGACCGCGGTCACGTCGATGATGCCCGGGGAGACAAAGCCGGTGCCCGCTTCCAGGTGCTTGAGGGCAAGCAGGCTTTCACCACCGAGGCGCTGCAGGTTGGCTTGCGCCTCGACCATGCCGAGTGCGGCCTTCTCGCTGATCATGGCGCCCATGAACGGCTGCTCGGCGGCGTCATAGAGGCCGACCTTGATCTGGCCGACCACCTCCACCAGGCGCTTGACCAGGGCATCGCCCCGCTCGCCGCGCTCGACAAACAGACGGCGCGAGCAGGTGCAACGCTGGCCGGAGGTAATGAAGGCGGACTGCACGATGGCATGGACGGCGCCGTCGACGTCGCTCACATCTTTCACTATCAGCGGGTTGTTGCCCCCCATCTCCAGTGCCAGGATCTTGCCCGGCTGGCCGGCAAACTGCTGATGCAGGAAGTGGCCGGTACGGGAGGAGCCGGTGAAGAAGAGGCCGTCGATGTCCGGGTTGCCGGCCAGCGCCTTGCCGGTGTCGACCTCCCCCTGCACCAGGTTGAGCACCCCCTTGGGCAGCCCCGCCTCCTGCCAGATCTTCAGCATGGCCTCGGCCACCATGGGGGTCAGCTCTGAAGGCTTGAACACCACTGCGTTACCCGCGATAAGCGCAGGCACTATGTGACCGTTGGGCAGGTGGCCCGGGAAGTTGTAGGGGCCGAACACGGCCACGACGCCATGGGGCTTGTGGCGCACGAACGCCTTGGCGCCCGGCATGGGGTTTTCCACCGTACCGGTACGCTCCTCATGGGCGCGGATGGAGATGGCAATCTTGCCCTGCATGGCCGCCACTTCAGTGCGGGTCTCCCACAGGGGCTTGCCGGTTTCACGGGCGATGGTCAGGGCCAGCGCCTCCTTGTGCTCGCCGAGCAGGTCGGCATAGCGGCGCACGATGGCAAGGCGCTCTTCAAGGGCCAGATCGGACCAATGGTAGAAGGCCGTGCGGGCCGCCTTGACGGCCGCATCCACCTGGGACTGGCTTGCCGCCTCACCCCGCCAGATCACCTCGTTTTTGGCCGGGTCGATGGATTCGAACGGCTTGCCTTCACCGGCCAGCCACTGGCCATCGATAAACTGGACTAAAGACATCATCAATTCACTCCCTGTGGGTACGCAGGCCGCCTCGGCAGCCTGTCTCAATGCTGTGCTGCGGGGTGGGTCAATCCAGATCGACGACGCGCACCATGTCGCCATTTTCCACCTTGAGGGCGGCCGCCATCTTGGGCGGAATGATGGCTTCGTGCTTGTCCAGATCGACCCGGATGTTGCCGTAGCAGGCGCGGTATTGCTCGAACCTGGCGTTGCAGATGAGGTAGGTATGGCCGCCGATGGGTTCACCCACCAGCACCGCCAACTTCTGGCTGCGGCGCACGCTGCGAATGTTCTTCACCTCGCATTCGACGGTGGGGCCTGCGTCGAAGATATCGACATAACCGCGATTCACGAACCCCTCATCCTGCAGCATCTTGAGGGCAGGCCGGGTCTTTTCGTGGGTCTTGCCGATGACGGCGCGCGCCTCGTTGCTCAGCAGATTGACATAGATGGGGTACTTGGGCATCAGCTCGGCGATGAAGCGCTTCTTGCCGATGCCGGTGAGATAGTCGACGGTGGGAAAATCCATCGAGAAGAAATGTTTTTGCAGCCACTCGTAGAAGGGGCTGTGGCCGTTGCCATCGGAGACACCACGCATCTCGGCAAAGACGGTACTGTCAAACAGCTCGGGGTGTTCGGCCATGAACAGGAAACGGTGCTTGGAGAGCAGACGGCCGTTGAGCCCCTCGCGGGCGCATTCACGCAGAAACAGGGTGCAGAGCTCGGAATTGCCGGTGTAGTCGTTGGAGAGGGTGAGGGTTTCCACGACATTGTAGATGCCGAGCTTGGGGGAGGAGTGCACCACCTTGCCGATGTGATAGTTGTAGAACGCCTGGGACAGGCCGACCGCCGCGTCGATGGCGCAGGTACCGACCATCTCCCCGGTCTCCAGATCCTCGGCCACGAAGAAATAGAGGCACTCGCCCTTGCCGGCGGGCTTGTCCAGGAAGGTCTGGGTCGAGGCATCGATCTTGCGTTGCAGCAGCTCGTCGTTGACCGGCAAGGATGTCATGCCGGTGCCGGATTCGATGGCACAGGTCTTGAGGCCGGCGAAGTCGCGCTGCTCGATAGGACGGATAACCAACATAAATGACAACTCCCTTTCATTGACGACAGGTGGGGTCCCGGCTCCTGCCGGGAGGGCTCCCCACCTCAATTTGGATCAGGCGTTGACCACCTGAGCGACCGCTTTCTCGAACCGTGCCAGCCCTTCCTTGATGTCCGCTTCCGGGATCACCAGGGAGGGGGCAAAACGCACAACGTTGGTACCGGCAACCAGCGCCATCAGGCCCTGATCGATGGAGGCCAGCAGGAAGTCGCGGGAGCGGCCCTTGAAGTCATCGTTGAGCACGGCGCCCAGCAGCAGGCCCTTGCCGCGCACTTCGCTGAAGCAGTGGTACTTGGCGTTGATGGCTTCCAGCCCTTCGCGGAACAGCTGCTCGCGCTGCTTGATACCGCTCAGCACTTCCGGGGTGTTGACCACGTCGATCACCGCCTCTGCCACCGCGCAGGCCAGCGGGTTGCCGCCGTAGGTGGAGCCGTGAGTGCCCACTTTCAGGTGGGAGGCGATTTCGGTGGTGGTCAGCATGGCCCCGATGGGGAAGCCACCGCCCAGCGCCTTGGCGCTGGTGAGGATGTCCGGCGTGACGCCCAGACCCATATAGGCAAACAGCTCGCCGGTACGACCGACACCGGATTGCACCTCGTCATAAACCAGCAGGGCGTTGTGCTTGTCGCACAACTCGCGCACCCCCTTGGCAAACTCGTCGGTGGGGCTGATGATGCCACCCTCGCCCTGCAGCGGCTCCATCACCACGGCGCAGGTGTTGTCGGAGATGACGGCAGCCAGCTCCTCCAGGTTGTTGTAGGCGACGTGGGTGATGTCGGCAGGCTTGGGACCGAAGCCATCGGAGTAGGCAGCCTGGCCGCCGACGCTGACGGTAAAGAAGGTACGGCCGTGGAAGCCCTGGTGGAAGGCGATGATCTGGGTCTTGTGGGCCCCGAACTTCTCGATGGCGTAGCGGCGGGCCAGCTTGAGGGCCGCTTCGTTCGCTTCGGCACCGGAGTTGCAGAAATAGACCTTCTCGGCGAAGGTGGCGGCGACCAGTTTCTTGGCCAGGCGCAGGGCCGGCTCGTTGGTCATCACGTTGGAGAGGTGCCACAGCTTCTCACCCTGGGATTTCAGGGCCTCGACCAGTTTGGGATGGCAATGGCCCAGGCCATTGACCGCGATCCCGCCCGCGAAATCCACATACTCGCGGCCTTCCTGATCCCAGACACGTGACCCCTCGCCGCGCACCGGGATGATTTTGGCCGGCGCATAGTTGGGAACCATCACTTCATCAAACACTTCACGTGTCACTGCCAACAACTCTGACATATTGCTCTCCTGCTATCTCGCGGCAGAATAATCCACCGCCCAAAAGTTAAATCCGTGTAAACGTGGCGGAATTATCACAGAAAAAAAGTAAAAAGTCTGTAACTTAACCGCCTATAAGGAACAATGTTCGATTGCCTTTGAGATTTTAGGCAACCGCATTGCATAACGGCTCAGGGGTGTTGGCAAGAGATAATTTGGACAGGGAGGAGGGTGAATAAAGTCTCAGGGAAATTTTTTTTTGCCTCATGACGGTTTTGAGACAGACATCGCAATTTTTTCAGGAAACGGCCAAAAAGTTGGCCAGCAACTGGTGCCCCTGTTCGCTCAGAATACTCTCCGGATGGAACTGCACTCCCTCCAGCGCCAGCGTTTTATGCCGCAGCCCCATGATCTCGTCCAGGCTGCCGTCGGCATGTTCGCTCCAGGCAGTGACCTCGAAACAGTCGGGCAGCGACGCCGCCTCCACCACCAGAGAATTATAGCGGGTCACCCGCAGCGGGTTGTTGAGCCCCTTGAACACCCCCTCCCCTTTGTGACGGATGAGAGATGTCTTGCCGTGCATCACCTGACGGGCACGCACCACCCGGGCACCAAAGGCCTGTGCCAGGGACTGATGGCCGAGACAGACGCCGAGGATGGGGATCTCGCCGGCAAAACGGGAGATGGCGGCCAAAGAGATGCCCGCCTCGTTTGGCGTGCAGGGGCCGGGAGAGATCACCAGATTGCGGGGGGCAAGCCGGGCTATCTCCTCCAGGCTCAGCTCATCGTTGCGCCTGACCACCACCTCTTGCCCCAGGGCGCCGAAGTATTGCACCAGGTTCCAGGTAAAGGAGTCGTAGTTGTCGATGAGTAGCAGCATGCAAACACCATGGGAATAAGACAGAGACGGTGATCGGACAGCCCGTTACGAGCGCGGGCAGACAAACGCCGCGCATTCTGGCATGTCTCTTTGCGTTAATAAACCGGCGATCACCTCACCTGCTGTGCAGTCTGTCCACTCTTCAATGACGATCCGGGCCTGTCGACCCCACCCGGCGGTGGGCCTGTCCCCGACCGGGCAGCATCAGCCGCTCCATGTCAGGATGGCAAGGTAAAAGAGACGGGAGGCGACTGGGAAAAGGGCAAAGGTCGTGACAGGCAGATGGGAAGGAGTCACCTTGGCAAGGGCTGACAACGGACCTCAGCGGTCCAGATAGCGGCCCTGTTCCAGTTCCCGTTCCCGCTGGCACTCGGCCAGATAGATGGCAGCCGCGATGGCCGGGGTCTTGTGGTGCTTGTCGATGGCGTTGGAGACCATCAACTGCAAGGTATTGAGGCTCTTGGCCTTGCGAAACTTGCGCAGCCAGTGACCCTTGTCACCCAACTCTTCACTCAGGGTTTGTGATTCGACAGACATGCTTTCTCTTGGGGCAAAGCCCGTGTTTGACATTGGGGAGGTTGCGACAAACCGGAAGGTGTAAAACAAAGAAAGCCAGGCATCCACCCAGCTCTCTTCTACTACACCTTCCCAGTATGTCAGGCTCGAGGAACGAAGCCGACGACATCATATACGCTGATCAGGGTTTTTTCAGCCCTTTCACGCGCCTTTTGTGCGCCAGCCGCCAAAATGGCCTGCAGATGGGCCTCATCCTGACGTAGCTCGCGGAAGCGCGCCTGGATGGGTTCCAGCAAGGCGACCACGGCATCGGCCGTTTCACTCTTGAGGTGGCCGTACATCTTGCCTTCGAAGTGTTGCTCCAGCTCCGGGATGGAGCGGCCGGTCACACCGGACATCAGGGTCAGCAGATTGGAGACCCCCGGCTTGTTTTCGGGATCGAAACGCACCACGGCCGGCTCGTCGGAGTCGGTCATCGCCCGCTTGATCTTCTTGACGATCTGCTTGGGATCTTCCAGCAAGCCGATGAAGTTGGCCTCGTTGTCGTCGGACTTGGACATCTTCTTGGTCGGGTCCTGCAGGCTCATCACCCGGGCCCCTTCGGTCGGAATGAAGGGTTCCGGCAGGGTGAAGACTTCGCCATAGAGGTTGTTGAAGCGGGTGCAGATGTCGCGGGTCAGCTCCAGATGCTGCTTCTGGTCATTACCAACCGGCACCTGATTGGCCTGATAAAGCAGAATGTCGGCCGCCATCAGCACCGGATAACCGAACAGGCCGACGTTGACGTTGTTCTCGAAACGAGCGGACTTGTCCTTGAACTGGGTCATGCGCGACAGCTCGCCCATCTGGGTGTAGCAGTTCAGGATCCAGCCGAGCTCGGCGTGCTGGGGCACGTGGGACTGGATGAAGACGGTGCTCTTGGCCGGGTCGATGCCCACCGCCAGATAGAGGGCGGCTGCGTCGAGGCACGCCTTGCGCAAGGCGGCCGGATCCTGGCGAGTGGTGATGGCGTGCAGATCGACGATGCAATAGAGGCAGTCGAAATCATCCTGCATGCTGACCCACTGACGCAGGGCCCCCATGTAGTTGCCGATGGTCAGCTGGCCCGAGGGTTGGGCACCGCTCAATACGATTGGTTTAGTCATCAGAGTAGTAATCCTTGTTATCCGCCAGCCCGGTCTGGATCAGACCAGCAGGGCATCGAGTTCGGCAAACTGCTCGCAAACCCAGTCGGGGCGGGAGTCTGCGATAGGGCGGCCATAGTTGTAGCCATAGGTGAGCCCCACCACCTTCATGCCGGCGGCCTGGGCGGCCAGCACGTCATTTTCGGAATCCCCCACCATCAGGGTGCGGGACGGGCTGACACCCAGCTCGTGGCAGGCGTGCAACAGCGGCTCCGGGCTCGGTTTCTTGACGGGTACGCAGTTGCCCCCTAGCCAGAGTGCGAAACAGTCGCTGATGCCGAGGGCCTCCAGAATGGGCTGCACGAAGTGACTCGGTTTGTTGGTCACCACGGCCTGCTGGTAACCCAGCCCCTGCAGACGGCGCAGGCTCCGGGCCACTCCGTCATACATGGCCAGACCTTCCAGAAGACAGGCCTGATAGTGACGGTCGAACAGGGGGCGGGCCTTGGCAAACTGCTCCGGGGCGTCGCGGTAATCGAGAGCCCGCTGGATCAGCTTGTCGGCGCCGTTGCCGACCCAGGTACGCACCACGGACTCGTCGGCCTCGGCCAACCCCAGCTCCGCCAGGGTACGGTTGACCGCCAGCGCCAGTTGCGGGGCGCTGTCAATCAGGGTGCCATCCAGATCGAACAGCACCAGGTCAAAGGGGCGATCAGCGACGGACATGGGCAAGCTCCGCGCGCATCTGGTCGATCACTGCCTTGTAATCCGGCTTGCCGAAGATGGCAGAGCCCGCCACGAACATGTCGGCACCCGCCTCGGCAATCTCGCGAATGTTGTCGACCTTGACCCCGCCATCGATTTCCAGGCGAATGTCGCGGCCGCTCTCGTCGATCAGGCGGCGCACCTGGCGCAGCTTGTCGAGGGTGCCGGGGATGAAGCTTTGACCGCCAAAGCCCGGGTTGACCGACATCAGCAGGATCACGTCCAGCTTGTCCATCACGTACTCCAGGCAGGTGAGCGGGGTCGCGGGGTTCAGCACCAGACCAGCCTGGCAACCCTGCTCCTTGATGAGGCCCAGGGTGCGATCCACGTGATCGGAGGCTTCCGGGTGGAAGGTGATCAGGCTGGCACCGGCCTTGGCAAAATCAGGCACGATGCGATCCACCGGCTTGACCATCAGGTGCACGTCGATGAGCGCTTCGATGCCGTAATCGCGCAGCGCCTGACAGACCATGGGGCCTATGGTCAGGTTGGGGACATAATGGTTGTCCATTACATCGAAATGGACCACGTCGGCCCCGGCGGCCAGCACCTTGGCCACATCCTCACCCAGACGGGCAAAGTCGGCGGAGAGGATAGAGGGGGCAATCAGAAAGTCTTTCATCAGCGTCATCCATTGGCAGCGTGGCAGAAAAAACGGCGCAATTTTATCGCAAAAGGGCGATGAAAACGACCCGCATCTACAGAACACGCCGCTCCGGCACCATGGCTGGCACACGATGCCAAGCGCGGCTCACGGAATGCCAGCGGCAGCATCAGAAATGACAACGGCCCCCTCAGGGACCGTTGTTCACTCAGCCGACGGCAACCAGCTCCGCCTCACCGGGATAATAGCCCTGTTCGGGCTCGATGCCGGGGGGATAGAGCGCCAGCAGCTCGGCCACCTTGTTGCGACCACCGCCGTTGCGGCTGATGGTGCGCTTGACCAGGATCTCGTCGAGCCGGGCGCCACGATAGAGCTCGCGGGTCAACTCGATGTCATGGTTGCTGATGAGCACGGGCACCCCTTTATGGGCGGCGGTGTGGCGAGCCAGCCTGGCCAGCAGCGCCTGATCGTCCAGGGTGAAACCGCCTGCCGAATAGGTGGTGAAACTTGCCGTGGTGGAGAGGGGGGCATAGGGCGGATCGCAGTAGATCACCCAGTCTTCCTCTGCACGGGCCATGGCGTCGGCATAGCTTTCGCAGATGAACGTCGCCTTCTGCGCCTTCTCGGCAAACGCCCACAGCTCTTTCTCCGGGAAGTAGGGTTTCTTGTAGGAACCGAAGGGAACGTTGAACCCCCCCTTCTTGTTGTAACGGCACAAGCCGTTGAAACCATGGCGATTCAAAAACAGGAACAACTGAGCCCGTTCAAACCCGGCCGCGGTCTGGTTGAACTGGGTACGCAGCCGATAATAGGCGGTCTTGTGGTTGTGCTCGGCCACGAACAGCTTGCGGGCCTCGCTGATGAAGCTGTCCGGCTGCTGCTTGAGGTGGTTGTAGAGGCCAATGAGATCCGGATTGATGTCGTTGAGCACATAGGCGTCGTAATCCGTGTTGAGAAACACGGATCCCGCCCCGACGAAGGGCTCCAGCAACACACGCCCGGCCGGCAAACGCTCGGCGATCTCTTCGACCAGGGAGTATTTTCCCCCGGCCCATTTTAAAAACGCGCGTGTTTTTTTCATGGAAGTCCGGTGTTGACAAGGCTATGCCCAAAAAAGGGGGGTGATTCTACCCCCTTCTTCGGGTGGCTGGCTATTGCTTCAATTCTTTTTGTATCTGGGCGAATGACTTGGGCCAGGGTTGTCCCTTGAGCAAGGCAGGTGACAGCTTGCGAATGGCCGCCTTGGCCTGGGCACTGCTGGCGTAGTCTCCCTGCACCACTACATACCAGGGACTGCCACGGAAACGGGTCTTGTAAACCCACACCTTGCCCGCCAAGCCATGCTCGGCCACAAAGCTGTCTACCGCCTTGGTGTTGCTCGCCCCCATCAACTGGATGCTGTAGTGATTCTTCGGCTTCTTGTTGAGAGTCGCCACCGGCGTCAACGCCACCTTGGCCGCTGGGGCCGCGACCGGCGCTGTCTGCGCGCCACTGGCCGGTTGAGCCTCTGTCCGGGCCGGGACACTGCTCGGGGCCGGATTCTTGACCTGGGCCGTCGTTCCGGTCGGGACCGCACGGGAACCGCTCCCCACCAGCTCATCCACCACGGCCGTGGGCAAGGCGCCGCTGACGTTCGGCTGGTTCATCAATTTCTCGACCACTTCGTCGGAGATGACGACCCGGCGCCCCTCATAGTTGGTTGACTCCGTGGTGACCGTCTCGCTCTCGACCTTCTTGGGCAAGGGCTTGGCATCGGACTGCCAATCGCGGGCAACCTGATTCCCTGACGGGATGGCAGCGGCGCCACTGCTCGTCTGAGTACTCAGAGCCCCGCTCGCCGCACCGACGTTCACAGGATCGCTTGAGACGGGATCGGGCAACGCCGTCCCCTGGGACGGTGCCTGGGCGGGGTCCTGGCCTGCACTGTCGAACAGGGGCAGATAGCTCAGGGCCAGCAACCCGCCCGCCAACAGGGCAAGCACGATCGCTATCTTCTTGACGGGCAACTCGGCCTGACGTTTCTTGGGCCTTCTGTCGGTCATGGTATCCTCCAGTAACTGCATGATGGCTGACGGATGTCCGCCCGCCCCATTCAGGATCTCTTCCACTTTCGGCTTGGGCAAGAGGGCAGTCGGGATCTTGAGCTCTTTGGCCTTCTCATACAAGAAGATACGTTGCTCAGGAGCGCTCAGTGGCGCGACCTCCAGCTCGAGGGCTGGCATGGCCCGTCCCTTGAGGAGCGCCTTCTGGTTGCGACACCAGGCGTCATCACCCGAGAGCAGGATGGCCAGTTTATGAGGAGATGCCAGGGTATCGTTGTGACGACAGAGCGCCCACAACTCCCCCACCAGCTCGGCAGGCAAGGTATCGGCACGTTCGATGATGAGCAGCAGTCTGGCAGGCTTGTCACCCACCATGCGAAAGAAGCTGTCCGCCAGGGCATCCTGCGCGTTGAACAGGGGACGTGCCACCACCTGCTGCAGCAGCAACTGACGCACATCCGCCATCTTCATGGACGGGCTGCCGATGAGGCTGGCCACCCGCACCGCATCGGGCAGTTGGGCAAGCAGCGACTCGCACAGTGTGCCACGGCCACTGCCTGGCTTGCCGGAGAGAAAAACAAAGGGGTGGTTGAACTCGATCAGGTGCAGCAGCCGGTCAACCAACTGCCGCTGAGAAGGCAGCTTGAGCAATTTATTAGTGGTCACGACCAGACTCGATCACCGCCATCAATTGTTCGTCTGTCACATCGGCCACGACCTGGGCCTGTCCGATCCCGATCGGCAGCACCAGCCTCAGTTTGCCTTCCAGCACCTTCTTGTCACGGCGCATATGGCGAATGAAGGCGGCAAAATCCATATCGGACGGTGCCTTGACCGGCAAATCGGCGGCCAACAGCAGATCGCGGACTCGTGCCACCTCTTGCACCGTCATGTCGCCACGGGCCAGGGCCGTCTCGGCCGCCAGCATGGTTCCCGCCGCCACGGCTTCACCGTGCAGCCAGTTGCCGTAACCCTTCTCCGCCTCGATGGCATGGCCGAAGGTATGTCCCAGGTTCAGCAAGGCGCGCACGCCGTGCTCGGTCTCGTCCTGACCGACCACATCGGCCTTGATCTCGCAGCAGCGGCGAATGGCATAGGAGAGTGCATCACCGTCGAGGCGCTGCAGGCGGGTCATGTTGGTTTCAAGCCAGGAGAAGAAGGCGGCATCCCAGATGATGCCGTATTTGATCACCTCGGCCATGCCGGCGGCAAATTCCCGGGCAGGCAGGGTCTTGAGGCAGTCGGTATCGATGATCACATGCTTGGGCTGATAGAAGGCACCCACCATGTTCTTGCCGAGGGGATGGTTGACGGCGGTCTTGCCGCCAACGGAAGAGTCAACCTGGGAGAGCAGCGTGGTAGGCACCTGAATAAACGGAATGCCTCGCTGGTAGCTTGCCGCAGCAAAGCCGACAACATCGCCTATCACACCGCCCCCCAGAGCGATCAGAGTAGTATCACGACCATGGCTGGTTTCCAGCAGAGCAGACATGATCCGCTCGAAGGTCGCCAGGGTTTTGTAGGCCTCGCCATCGGGCAGGATCAGGTGTTCCACCTGAAAACCGGACAGCAACTGAATGATCTGTTCAAGATACAAGGGCGCGACCACGGTATTGGTCACTATCATGACCCGCTTGCCCTTGATCGTCTGCGCCAGTACCTCGGGGCGTTGCAGCAGACCGGCAGCTATCTCTATCGGGTAGCTGCGTTCACCCAGTTCGACCTTCAACCTTTCCATGGACGTCCTCTAATGAATTACATACCAATCAACTTGACGATTTGATTAGCGACAACTTTGGCACTCTGGTCATCCGTCTGGATGACAAAATCGGCAACCTCTTCGTACAGGGCGTTGCGCTCTTGCGCAAGACGCTCAAGCACTTCACGGGGCGGCTCTTCGGTTTGCAGCAAGGGACGACGCTTGTCTCTCTGGGTTCGCGCCAATTGCTTTTCAATAGTGGTTTCGAGATAGACCACGATGCCGCGTGCGGAGAGTTTGTTGCGGGTTTCACGGCTCTTGATGGCACCGCCACCCGTTGCCAGCACGATACCCTGCTGTTCGGCGAGCTCACCGATCACCTTCTCTTCGCGGATCCGGAAGCCTTCTTCGCCTTCAACATCGAACACCCAACCGATATCGGCACCACTGCGGCGCTCAATCTCATGATCTGAGTCGAAAAACTCCATGTGCAGTTGTTCTGCCAGATGTCTACCTATGGTGCTCTTGCCCGCACCCATGGGACCTATCAGGAAAATATTGCGTTTCTCAGCCATGTCTTTTCGTTAGTAATTACAAACTGTATGGCCCCGGTAAACACTCGACCGGGGTACCTATGAACCTTATCTTGCGTTGGATCAGGAGGGGGATTATCTCAGTAGAAACCAGGACTGGCAACCGCAGCCCTTACGCCCCAGCCTCATCGGGGCGTAAGGTTATATGTGTTTTACTCTCACAAGTAAAGTTTTCAGAGGGCGTCGGTCACTATCCTCGGGGTCACGAAGATCAGCAGTTCACGCTTCTTGTTTTCACTGGTGGTTTTCTTGAACAGATAGCCCAACCCGGGGATATCCCCCAGCAGCGGCACCTTGCTGACATCGCTCTTGATGGTCTGTTGATAGATGCCGCCAAGCACCAGAGTTTCACCGTTGTTGACCAACACCTGGGTGGTGATGGACTGGGCGTTGATGGACACCGCATCCCCGGTCCCGGTCGGCACGGTTTCACCCTTGGTATCCTGAGTCACGGTCAAGTCCAGGATCACCCTGTTGTCCGGGGTGATCTGCGGTGTGACCTTGAGGCTCAGCACTGCCTTCTTGAAGGTGACCGAGGTCGCCCCGCTCGAAGAGGACTCCACATAGGGGATCTCGGTCCCCTGCTCGATCAGGGCCGGCTTCTGGTTGGCCGTGGTGACACGCGGACTGGCGATGATCTCGGCCTTGCTCTCCTTTTCCAGAGCCGAGAGCTCAAGATCCAAAAGGGTGCCATTGGCAAGACGGGCAACTTGGAACGCCAGCGTGCCGGCCGCGTTGGTCACCGGCAGGTTGACGTTGAGTCTGTCTTCTACGTTGGGGCGAGTGATGGTGGAACTGCCATCATTGTTTCCGGCGCCATCATTACCCTCTATGGTGCCCGAGGTGCCGTTGCCATGACCGTCTGTCTTGGTCACCCCCCAGCGCACCCCCAGAGCCTCATCGAAACCATCATCAATGGTCACCATGCGCGCCTCGATCACCACCTGCTTGACCGGGATATCGAGGATATCCAGCATCCGCTTGACGTTGCTGATGACATCCGCCGTGTCCTTGACCACCAGCACGTTGGTACGTTCATCCACGCTGACCGCGCCTCTGGGGGAGAGCAGCTTGGTACTCTCGGAGGAGAGCAGGGCCGCCACTTCCGATGCCTTGGCATAGTTGATCTGCAGATACTCGGTGTAGAGGGGAGCAAGATCCGCCACCTGGTTGCGGCTCTCCATCTGCTGTTTCTCGCGAGCGGCAATCTCGTCCGCCGGCGCCACCAGCAGGATGTTGTTGTCCAGCCGTTTGTCCAGCCCTCTGACCTTGAGGATGATGTCCAGCGCCTGCTCCCAGGGCACGCCATCGAGACGCAGCGTGATGTTGCCGGAGACCGAGTCCGTGGTCACCAGGTTCAGATTGTTGAAATCGGCGATGATCTGCAACACGGTACGAACAGGAATATCCTGGAAGTTCAATGAGATGGGTTTTCCTTGGTACTGCTTCGCCGCCGTGGTGGCCACCCGTTTTTTCACCTCGATGATGAACATCTTGTCGGCCTGATCGTAACGGTAGTCAAACTGGCCGTTCACCGAGAGCTCGAACAGGGTGTCATTGCCCTGGCGGAACACCTCCACTTGGGAGACCGGGGTAGCAAAGTCCTGCACATTGATGAGGTTGAGCTGATCATCAGTCACCCGGGTACCATGGAACTTGGCCAGCACTTTCTGACCACGGCTGCTGACATCCACCGCCGCCGAACTGTTGTCCAGCGTCACAAGGAACTCCCCCTGCCCCTCCTTGCCACGACGAAAATCCACGCCCTTGACCGAGTTGAAGTAGGCGCCACCCATGTTTGCCTGAGACACGGACAACACCGGCTTGCCGAGGGCAACGGGCGAAGGAGCCACGGTAGGCGTGGCAGCCACGGCAGGCTGAGCCTGATACTGGGACTGGTTCTGGGCAACCCGCTGGGTGTCAATCAGCGCAGACTGGGTCACTGGCTGGCTTCTGACGAGCGCAGACTGACCGGCTGCAACAGGCGCCGCCGAAGAGGCGACCGGCTGCCCGGCCTTATCTCCCAGCGCCACCAGCAATTTATTGCCCTGCTGATGGACCTGATAGGGGGTGAGCTGATCGAGGGCGATCTTGATGTCGAGCCCCTGCCCCTTCCCCTCCACCAGGAGATTGTTCACCCCTTGCTGCTTGATGGGCAGGGGATTGACCGTCAGGGCACCGATGGCCCCGGGTACGTGCAGCAGAAGCTGATTGGGTTCATAGGTCAACCTGTCCGTAAAACCGCTGACCGGTTCGCTGAAGCTGAGCTCCAGCAGGAGTTGATCGGCCAGCAGGGGATTCACCTTGACCTCCTGCAACGCGGGTACTGCCCACACCTGAGTGCATCCGCCCAGCCACAGCAGCGCCACACCGATCATCCTTCTTATTGTTGTTCTCATCTCTGCTCATCCCTGATCATAGTTTTGCGTCGAGATTGGCCATGGCCAGCTGGGTTTCTCGGGTGACCCAGCATCCTTTGCCATCCGGTACCGTCTCCATCAAGTCAACATGCGTGTTCGTTATCTTGATGACCCTGCCCTGATCCAGCCCCATGTGCTGGTTGAGCCCGACGCGCACGGCTTGCCCGTCCGGGGTTTTGATCAATGCCCACAACTGCCCCTGCTTGCCGATGGAGCCTTTCATGCTCAGGCTGGCAAGCGAGTAGCGTTCCAGCACCTCCTTTTCCCGATTGGCCACTATCTGGGCACAGTCCGGCTTGGCCTTGGCATCCAGCCTGGAACTGGTTTCCGGCTGGGGTGCAATGAACGGACTACGCTGATCGCTGCGTTGATAGACCATGGGCGAGAAGGGCTTTATCTCCGGCAAAGATTCGATCGGTACCGGCTTTCTGGCCTTGGTCTGTTTGACATACTCATCCATGTCCTCCTGTCCCCCACAGGCCGTCAACAGCAGCGCCGACAAGAGAAGTACGCCCGCTCTCATGCTCATGGCTTTTTCTCCACGGTTTTGCCGTTGTACTTGTAGGTCTTGGCCTGCATGGACATACCGATCAGCTCACCCCCCTTCCCCTGGCTGAGCTGGAAAGAATCCAGGATCACGATGCGCGGCAAAGCAGCCATGTCCGCCGTGAACTTGCCAAGTTCGTGATAAGTGCCCACGACCTCGATGCGCATGGGCAGCTCGGTGGAGAACTCGTGTTTCACCTCTGGCTCCCAGTTGATCCTGTTCAATGTCAAACCGTTGTCGGTGGCAATGAAGCTGATGTCATCCAGCAAACCGGCGACTTCGTGGGTGTTGGGCAGCTGTTTGAGCTGAGTGTCGACCAGATGTTCCAGCTGGACCATCTGCTTTCTGTATGCTTCCAGGTTCGCGGCCAGCATGGCCTTGCTCTCGAATTGTCCCTTGAGCTCGCTCTCTTTTGCAGCTTCACGACCCAGAGCGGCCAGGGAATTGGCAATCACGTAGTAATAGAGTGCCCCGCCAAGCAGAGCACAGCAGAAGAAGACAAAGATGCCCTTGGCGATCGGCGGCCAGCGGGCAATGTCATTGAGATCCAGGTCGTTAAGTTGTTGCAGGTTCATTTTTGCCCCTTAGCCGCGTTGGGTAGCGCCGTGGCAATCTGGAACATCATGGAGAACTGGCTCAGGGCGATGGGGGCCACCTCGGCCGTGAAAATGGTGCTGAGCTGGGATTGTGTCAGCCAGCCGGAACCGTCGATTCGGCGCATCATGCTGGCTACCCTGCCATAGGCTTCGGTCTTTCCCTTCACGTCTATCTTGTTGTTTTGCAGAGCAAGGCTATCAAGATACACCCCATTGGGGACCAGCACCGGTAGCTGATTGAACAGACGCACAGGGATGTTGCGGCGCATCTGCAACTGCTCGATGAGTTGCATGCGGTCAATCAACTCCTTGCGCCGCTCCTTGAGAAGCCTGATCTCCCCAAGCTGGGTGTCCAGGGTTGCCATCTCCTGCTGCAACCGCTGATTGCGCTGCTGCTGGTAACCGATCTGCTGCTGCACCAGCCAGTCTGCGGCAAAGGCGATGGCTGCCGTCCCCGCCAGGAACAGACCGAACAGGATGCCGAATTGTTTCTTCTGACGCTGCGCCCGAGCCTGCCGCCAGGGCAGAAGGTTTATATTTGACATGGTGTGAAGCTCCTCAGTGCCAGCCCGAGCGCCGTCATGTACTTGGCCCCATGAGTCAGCCCCCCCTCTCCCTGCGGCTTGCCAAAGAGTGCAAAGGGATCAGGATGCAGCACCTCGCAGTTGAGCTCGCTGCCGATTTGTCCGGCCAGCCCCGGCAGCAGGCTCCCCCCTCCGGTCAGCACCAGCCTGGAGAGCTCCTTGTTCCCCGAGGAGCTGCAAAACAGCTGCACGTTGCGCCGTATCTGCAACACCAGAGTGCTGAGGTGAGGCAACAGGACATCCACCTCATGATCCGCAGGCAAGGAGCCCTGGAGCTTGGCCAGTTCCGCTTCTTCCATACTCATGCTGTAAAAAGAGGCCAATGCCTGGCTGTATTGATCACCACCAAAATTCTGCAACCGGGAATAGATGATCTGGCCCCGTAGCAGGGCGGCGAAAGTCAGGGCGCTGGCACCGATGTCGACGATGCCAACCGGTTTCTCCGAGGTTTGCAGGTCGGGCAGGCAAGCCAGCACGGCGCGTCCGAGCGCATGGGCCCCCACATCCACCACCATGGTCGTCATGCCTGCCTCCGTCAGGGCACTGACCCGGCCACTGACGCTCTCGGTCCGCGCGGCACTGAGCAGGACCTCCTGACGCCCGTTGTCGCCCGCCATGCCGAGGATTTCAAAATCCAGGCTCACTTCATCGAGGGGAAAGGGGATGAGCTGCTCTGCCTCCAGGTGAACCTGGTTCTCCAGCTCGCTCTCGTTGATGTTGGTATCGACCTGAATGATCTTGGTGATGACATTGGAACCGGTCACGGCCGTGGCCACGTTCTGGCAATCCCCTTGCACGAGCCGCTTGAGCGACTTGAGGGACTGACTGACCCGTTCAATGTCCTGAAGTTGATAGTCGACCAGCGTCCCCCTTGGCATGGGGATCTCGGCAACCGAACCGAGGTGCACCTTGCCGGGACGTCCGCTGATGGTGACGGCCTTGATGGTTTGACTGCCAAAATCAATGCCCGCCAAGGAGACGAGGGATCCCTTACTTAATAGCCCAAACATATACACATCCATGCGTTATTGGGTTTTCGGACTTATTGTAGGACAGCGCGTCATGATGTGACGGCTTAACTCAATATAATGCTCTATCTATCAATGTCATAAAGTTTGTGTCAAAAGTTGACGCCCCTCTCCTTTCGGCCTTGATTGCGGCCCCCTTGGTAATTGTGCCCTGGAGTGCTACCCTCCCGCCTCTTCTCGGGGTCGCCTGTTTGCGGAGAGGAAAACCTCGAATCCGCGAGGGTAAAAAGGCTATACTCTGCGCCCGTTGGCTAATTTTAAGACGATTGGTAGTTCTTCCATGCTGAAATGGCTCGTTCGCCTGTTTATTGTCATGATGCTGGGTGCTGTGCTGGGCGTTGCCAGCCTCATCGGCATCTACTTCTACATCAAGCCCCAGTTGCCGGACGTCAGCGCTCTGCGCGATGTCAAACTGGCTACCCCCATGAAGGTCTACAGCCGGGACGGGGAATTGATCTCCCAGTTTGGCGAAATTCGTCGCATCCCTCTGCGGCTGGACGAAATTCCCCAGTCCATGATCGATGCCGTACTCGCCACCGAAGATGCCCGCTTCTATGAGCACCCGGGCATAGATCCCATCGGCATCATCCGTGCCGCCACCGTCTGGGCCGTCTCCGGCCAGGCGCGCCAGGGCGCCAGTACCATTACCCAGCAGGTGGCTCGCAACTTCTTCCTGAGCAACGAGAAGACTCTTGTACGCAAGATCAAGGAAGTGTTCCTCGCCTGGCGCATCGAGCAGAACCTCTCCAAGGACGAGATCCTCACCCTCTATCTCAACAAGATCCCCCTCGGCTACCGGGCATTCGGGGTCGGCGCGGCCGCCCAGGTCTACTTCGGCAAGGAGGTCAAAGATCTGACCCTGGACGAGATCGCCATCATCGCGGGTCTCCCCAAGGCCCCCTCCATGCTGAACCCGATCCGTTCCCCGGAGCGCGCCTTCGCCCGCCGCAACGTGGTACTGGGTCGCATGCTGGAAACCGGCAAGATCACCCAGGCCCAGTATGACGAAGCCTCCAAGATGCCGGTCAAGGCCCGTTTTCACGGTGCCGAAACTACGCTGAACGCCCCCTATCTGAGCGAGATGGTACGCCAGAAGATGGTGGAGCAGTTTGGTGAAGATGCCTACACCATGGGGCTGCACGTCTACACCACCGTCACCGCCAAGCGTCAGCGCGCCGCCCATCAGGCGCTGCTGGACGGTGTCTTCGACTACGACACCCGCCACGGCTACCGTGGCCCGACCGCCTTGCTGTGGAAAGCCGGTGAAACGGCCTGGGACTACGAGCAGATCATGGCCCATCTGGCCAAGCAGCCGACCTATCAGCCCCTGATGGCCGCCGTGGTCACCCAGCTCGGCGACAAGAGCGCCACCCTGGTGCTCAAGAATGGCAAACAGGCCGAACTGGGCTGGAATGGCATCAAGTGGGCGCGTGCCTTCATCACCGACGATCGCCAGGGCTTTGCCCCGAAATCGGCGCGGGATGTACTGAAAGTCGGCGCCCAGATCTGGGTCAGGGAGAAGGGGGAAGAGTTGCTGCTCTCCCAGATCCCCGACGTCAACGCCGCCCTGGTGGCCATGAACCCGCAAGACGGCGCCATCGAGGCCCTGGTCGGCGGCTTCAGCTTCGAGCTCTCCAAGTTCAACCGGGTCGATCAGGCCCGTCGTCAGGTCGGCTCCAACATCAAGCCTTTCCTCTATGCCACCGCGCTGGAGCAGGGCTATACCCTGGCGTCCCTCATCAACGATGCACCGATCAACCAGTGGGATCCTGCCAAGGGCCCCATGTGGCAGCCCAAGAACTCGCCCGCCATCTATGAAGGGCCGACCACATTGCGCCTCGGCCTTGCCAAGTCCAAGAACGTGATGTCGGTCCGCCTGATGCGCGCCATCGGGCTGGATACCTATATCGACGGCCTGACCCGCTTCGGCTTCGCCCGTGATCACATTTCCGCCAACGAATCCCTGGCGCTGGGTGCGGCGGAGTTCACCCCGCTGGAAGTGGTGCGCGGCTACTCGGTGCTGGCCAATGGCGGCTTCCAGGTCACCCCCTACTTCATTACCGAAGTGACTGACAGCTTCGGCACCCCCCTGTTCGAGGCCAACCCGGCCGCCGCCTGCCGCGACTGCGGCGTGCTGGCCGCCGCCGGTCTCGACAGCGCGGATGCCTATGCCAATACCACGGCAGACTGGAAGGCCCAGTGCCCCATCGATCCTGTCGTGCCCAACAACATGGCACCGCAGACCATCAGCGCCCAGAGCGCCTTCCTCATCACCGACACCCTGACCACCGCCATCTGGGGTGGCAATGGCTGGCGTGGTACCGGCTGGCGGGCAGCCCGTGACCTCAAGCGTCACGACATCTCGGGCAAGACGGGGACCACCAACGAATCCCGGGATGCCTGGTTCTCCGGCTATACCCCGAATCTGGTGGCCACCTCCTGGATCGGTTTTGACAACCACCAGCGCGGTCTGGGCCGGGCCGAGTTTGGCGGTGGTGCCGCCCAGCCCATCTGGATTGACTTCATGAAGACGGCTCTGCAACAGGTGCCCGAGCGCAAGATGCCGGTCCCCGAAGGGATCATGCAGGTCCGCATCGATCGTGAAACCGGTCTGCTGACCAATCGCGCCGATGGCAGTACTACGGAGGAGTTCTTCAAGGAGGGCACAGAGCCCACCCGCTACGCGAGCCAGATCTCCGATGGCAACCAGGTGTATGGCGGTGACGATGCGACCACAGACGGTCCCGTCTCCACCGACGACATCTTCTAGGTCCCCCTGGAAACAACAAAAACCGGCGCCCAGGCGCCGGTTTTTGTTTCGGGATGACGAGCGGGCTGCGTCAGCCCAGCAGGGCTTTCATCAGACTCGAGATGCGGGCCGCCAGCTCATTGAAGCAGGGGCGGCGCACCGAGTAGTGACGATAGAGCAGGGAGATGGTGCGCCCCGGCACGGGGTTGATTACCGGGCGATAGCTGACACCCCCCTCCTCCGGGTTGGCGGGCACGGCGAGCCTGGGCACCAGCGTCATGCCGCTGCCAGCGGCGACCATGTTGCGCAAGGTCTCCAGACTGGTGCCCTTGAAGCGCTGATCCTCACCGATGCCTGCGGCAAAACAGAAACCCATCGCCTGATCCCGCAGGCAGTGACCGTCGGCCAGCATCAGCAATTTCTTGCCCTTGAGATTGTGCAGGGGCACCGCCTTGGCGCTCGCCTCCGGGTGATGCTGAGGCACGGCCAGCCACATGGGCTCCTGATAGAGGGGGATGGCGCCAAACCCCTCCATCCCTTCCAGCTCCGCCAGCACGAGGCAATCCAGCTCCCCCTCCTCCAGCCGCTTGAGCAGCACCTGGGTCTGATCTTCGTAGAGGTAGAACTCCAGCTTGGGGAAGTGTTCACGCAGATCCTGGATGATGTGGGGCAGCAGGTAGGGGCCCACGGTGGGAATGAAACCGATGTGGATCTCGCCGGACATGGGCTCGGCGAAGTGCTGGCCTATGCTCTTGAGCTCTCGCGCCTCTTTGAGCACCTTGCGCGCCTGACGGGCCATGGCATCGCCGGCGGGCGTGAACAGCACCTTGCGGGAGGTGCGCTCGATGAGGATCACTCCCAGTTCATCTTCCAGCTTGCGCAGCTGACCACTCAGGGTCGGCTGGCTGACAAAGCAGCGCTCCGCTGCCTTGCGAAAGTGTTTCTCCTCTTCCAGCGCTACCAGATATTCGAGATCGCGAAGGTTCATAGGTACTGCATCCTGCCGTTCAATGAGGCCGATAGCATGCACAAGAACGGTGCGGGGGACAAGGGAGGCGCGCAGACGGGTCTGCCCTCTCCCTCTCCTTTGACAAGCCGCAGGCGATGGGCGAGAGACTCACCCCATCAGGGAGGTGATGTGATCCGCGAACGCCGCTGGCTCTCCCAGATAGGAGGAGACAGGCAGCACAACGACGCGCTCCCCTTGCATCAATCCCAGGGTCGGGAACCCCTGCCCGCCGAGCCGGCGCAGCCACGCCTGGCTTGTGGCCAGATGGCCCACAAGATCGACCCGACCAAAGGCCAGGGCGAATGCTTCCGGTGTCAGCCCCTGCTCCCGCGCGAGCGCCGCCAGCCGTGTCGGGGAACCGACCCATTCCCCATCCCGGTAGTGGGTTTCCTGGATGCGGTGCAACAAGGCAAGGCCGTCGCCGCCAAGCTCGCTCACCGCCAGAACGGCGCGTATGGGCGGCTCGGAGTCGAGGAGCAGTGACTCGTTGAGCAGAAGCTCGTTGAAGTAGCGCTCACCAAAGCGCTGTCCGGTGAGGGCATGGATGCGCTCGTCATGGGGGCGCACATAGTCCCGCAGGGGCTGTCCCATGGCCTGGCGCCTGGCGCCCATCCAGAGGCCCCCCCCATGCAGTTCGATGCGAAGGCCCGGGATCTCGGCAGCGGCTTTCAGCAGGGGGGCGGCGCCATAGCACCAGCCACAGAGGGGGTCATAGACATAATGGAGGGTTGTTTGCGCTTCGTTCATCATCATTCTCGCTTCAATGCTGGATAAAAAACCGGGCCCTCGGGCCCGGAAAAAAACACAGGGATGTAGGCGTCAGGGAGTTACCACTTCATCTCGCCGGTATTGACCTTGGCACCGATGGCCAGGCCATCATCGACCGGCAGGGAGGGGTAAGCCTTCTTCAGCGCTTCAATCAGCTGGCCGGAGTGCTTGGTCTTGGCCAGCTCTTGCTCAAAGCGCTGCACGTAGTCACGGGTGAAGGTCACGGCTTCGGTACCCTTGGGCGCAGTCCCCAGGAAGTGACCCGGCACCACGCGCTCAGGTTTCAGCGCCAGCAGATTGTTCAGCGCCTTGACCCAGTGGCTGCGAGCGGCCTTGGACTGGCTGTCCGCCATCCAGACGTGCACGCCGCTGTAGACCGGCACACCACCAAAGGCCGTCTTGATGGAAGGGGCCCAGAGGTAGGCATTCGGGGTGTTCATCTCTTTGATTTCAATCTTCTCGCCATCCAGCGTCAGGTGGCTGGCCGTCATCACTTGCGGCACGGTAAGGCTCTTGGGTGCATCCTTGCCCAGGATCGGGCCCCAGTAGCTCAGCTTGGCATCCTTGGTCTGCTTGATATGGTCGACCACATGCTGGTCGGCCAGCACCTTGACATCCGGGAACGCCGCCATGACGGGTTCCAGACCGAAGTAGAAGTCGGGGTCACCGGCACTGATATAGACAGTGGTCAGCTTCTTGCCGCTCTTCTTGATCATGTCCACCAGCGCCTGACCATGTTGCACATCGAACTGGGCATCGATCAGGATGGCCTCTTTGTCACCGGTTACCAGTGAGGAGGAGACGGGGAAGATGGCCTTCTCGCCGGGGTTGTAGACGGTCACGGTCAGGGGGGCCGCCAGGGCGGAACCCGTCATCAGGAGGCTGGTCAGGGTCAGGGTACGCAGTGTGTTGTTCATCAGATAACGCTCATCGGTGTGGATTAATGGAATGAGCGCAGTTTATTGCATCACCATCGATACAAATACCGCATAATGGGCGCATCACTGTTGCACAAATCGAGCATATAGGGGCACAAGATGGATAGGCTGACCGCATTGCGGGTCTTTGTCTGCGTAGTGGAACAGGGCAGCCTGAGCGGCGCCGGGGAGAAACTGGAGATGTCCCGCGCCATGGTGTCGCGCTACCTGGCCGAGCTGGAACGCTGGATGGGGGCCAGATTGCTGCACCGCACCACCCGCCGGCTGAGCCTGACCGGGCCGGGAGAAGAGGCGCTGAACCGGGCCAGAGCCATGCTGGCCCTGGGGGAAGAGATGGAACACCTGGCCATCCGCCATGACGAGGCCCCCAAGGGGCAACTGCGCATCACCTGCAGCTACTCTCTCTCCGAAGCCCTGCTGGTCGGGGCGGCGAACGACTACCTGGCCCGTTACCCCGGCACGGCGATCGACATCCTGCTGCTGGACCGGACGGTCAATCTGGTGGAGGAGCGAATCGATCTCGCCCTGCGCATCACCAATGACCTCGATCCCAACCTGGTGGCCCGCAGGCTCGGCACCTGCCACTCGGTGGTATGCGCCAGCCCCGCCTACCTGGCCCGCCATGCTCCGCCGCAGCAGGTGCAGGATCTGGCACTGCACAACTGCCTCACCTACACCTATTTCGGCAAGAGCCTGTGGGAGTTTCTGGGGCCCGATGGTCCCGAATCCGTCCCGGTGAGCGGCAACCTCAGCGCCAACATCTCCAACCTGCTGCTGGCCGCCACCCTGGACGGGGCGGGGATCAGTCTGCAACCCGCCTACTCGGTTCACCCCCATCTGGCAAGCGGCGCCCTGGTCCCCCTGCTCACCCCGTGGCAGCCCAAGCGCCTCGGCGTCTATGCCGTTTATGGCACCCGCAAACAGATGTCCCCCCTGCTGCGCAGCTTCCTCGACTTTCTCGTGGAGCGGATGGCGGACGATCCCCTGTGGCAGGAAGCCCCTCCCTCTCTCTGATCCCTGCGAGCCGCACAAAAAAGGGGCCTCGCGGCCCCTCTTTGCTCCATCCTGTGCCGGTCAGGCTTCGAAACCGAATGCCTTGACCGGGGTCTCTCCCTCCTCGGCCTCCTGATCCTCCAGATAGATGTCGTGATAGGCGGCATAGATGGAGTAGTTGATGGCAGGCAGCACCACCAGCAGGCCCACCAGCATCAGGAGTGCGCCAAAGAAGATCAGCACGGCCCCGAGCAGCCCCCACCAGAGGAAGGGCCACATGTTGCGCAGACATCCCTTGAAGCTGAGCCGGGCAGCCTGCCAGACCCCGACCTGATGGAAGAGGATAAGGGCGGGGGCGAAGGTGATGGCCATCAGCACGGGAACGAACAGTGCCAGTCCCACCAGGGCGCACACGAGGAAGCCCCGTGCCTGCTCCGGGGTCAGCGCCAGGGAGCCCGGATCCGCGGACAACAGGCCGGTGAGTCCCCACTGGTGCAGCAGGAACACGCAGATCATCAGGATCCCCATGATGAGGCCGAGCACCATCAGGCCCCCCAGCATCAAGGGGGTCAACCGATGGCGGAAACCGGCAAAGAAGTCGCCAAATTGCAGCGCCTCGCCTTGGTGACCTCGCCGCGCCACCGCCACCCAGCCAGCCCCCCACACCATGTAGAGCAACTGGGAGATCAAGCCCCCCGCCGGCAGTTGATCCAGCACGATGCCCACCACAAACCAGAGCACTATCATGGCCACGCTGGCACCCATCCCCTTGTTGAAGATGTCGAATCCGGTGCGGATCCAGATCCAGCCCTGTCCTATGCCATGGCGTTTGGGTTCGTGGCGCAGGGCCCTGTCACTGTTCATCATTGACCTCGTCGAAAAATAGGGGCGAAGCGGCGTCTCCTCAGGGCACGCTCACCGTGACCATGATGGTGCCGGTGTAGGGGCCGGTGCGTACTACCTGGCCCGGCAGCCGGGTCGGGTAGAGCCTCACCTTGTAGTCGGTGGCCTGGGTCGCCGCCGAGTAGGGTACCGCGATGGCGGTATCGAATGGAATAGGGGTCAGGGCCCCCTGCTCGACCATGCCCACCCCGACACCGGCCAGGCTGGTGGTAATGAAGCGGTTGTCGCTCGCGAGCACCCCCGAGAAGCTGTAGCGCAGCGGCCCCCTGATCAGGCTGGCAAGGTCGAAGGGAAGGCGGGCACCCGCAACCAGAGCATTCACCTCGCTGCAATGGCGTGTCCGTTGCGTCTTTCTGGGCCGCAGCCGACGAGTTTATCGGCCACGGTTGACGGACAGCACCGCCAGAATGTGGCATCATCTCCCCCCTCTTGCTTTCCCCCTGATCCGATGGAGCCATCATGCGCCGCCTCTTCTTTCTTCTCCTGCTGCTCGGCAGCCCTGCGCTTCACGCCGAACCGGGGTTTATCAGCCGCTTGCTCAACCACCCGGTGCCGGGGGCGTGGCCGTGGTACCACTGGGAAGCGGGGCCAAGGCGCCCGCAGTGCGCTATCAGGACAAGCCTGTGCTGGTGGTACAGGAAGACGGGAAGACGTGGATCGCCATCGTCGGCATCCCGCTCAAGAGCGCGCCCGGCCCCCATCAGGTGACCACCAGCGATGGCCGCACCTTGAGTTTCAAAGTCGGCACCAAGCACTACCGTGAGCAGCACATCAAGCTCAAGAACAGCCGCCAGGTCAATCCGCTGGCCGAAGACATGACCCGCATCAACCGGGAGCTTGCCGAACAGACCCGCGCCTACCAGACCTTCAGCCCGGCTCAGCCGAGCAACCTGCTGTTTGACAAGCCGGTCCAGGGCCCGCTCTCCAGTCCCTTCGGGCTGCGCCGCTTCTTCAACGGCGAGGAGCGCAACCCCCACTCCGGACTCGACTTCGCGGTCGGAGCCGGCACTCCCATCAAGGCACCAGCCGCTGGCAAGGTCATCCTCATCGGCAACTACTTCTTCAACGGCAATACGGTGTTCGTCGACCACGGCCAGGGCCTCATCAGCATGTTCTGTCACATGTCGAAGGTGGACGTGAAACTGGGCCAGAGCCTGCCCCGCGGCGGCATCGTCGGCCGGGTCGGCGCCACCGGCCGCGCCACCGGTCCCCACATGCACTGGAACGTCAGCCTCAACGACGCCCGCGTCGACCCCGCCATCTTTATCGGCGCCTTCAAGCCCTGAGGCCGGCGACCTGCCGCCCACAGGCAGGGAATGAAAAAGGCAGCCGAGGCTGCCTTTTTCATGGACGCATGACCACATCTCAGGCAGCGCTGTGCTGGCGCCCCTCCCTGTTCATCACCCGCCACATCACCAGGACCAGCAGAGTGCTGCAAGTAGGCAGCGCCAGCCAGACACCGGCCACTCCCCACAGGGAGGAGAAGCCCCACAGGAAACCGCCGATCAGCACCAACTTGCCGCCGGTGAGCAGGGAAGCGATGCGGGCCCGGTTGATGGCCTGGAAATAGGTGGCCCCCACCAGCAGCAAGCCTTCCATGGGCAGCCCCCAGAAGTAGAGCCAGATACCGAGGCTGGCTACCGGCAACAGGGCAGCATTGTCCCCCGCAAACAGATAAACCACTGCCTCCGGCCACAGATACAGCGGGATCATCCCGCACAGTGCCACCGCCATGGTCACTCCCAATGCCAGGTTGCGTACCCGCAGTACTCGCGACCAGTTGCCCGCCCCGGCATTGAAGCTGGCGATAGGCTGGATGCCCATGGCGATCCCCTCGAAGATGAGATAGAAGAAGGCCTCGCTGTAGCTGATGACCCCATAGGCGGCCACGTGCAGCGAAGTGCCCACCGAGAGCAGCGCCTTGTTGTGCAGCGCCAGCACCACCGAGAGGTAGAGGTACATCAGAAAACTCGACACCCCGAGTCGCAATGTCTCCCCCATCAGCCGCCAGTCGGGCACCAGGGTATCCCAGCGAATGCGCAACTGGCTGCGGGGGGTGAAGAAGTGCCACAGGCACAGGCCCCCGGTGACCGCCTGGGAGAGCATGGTCGCGATGGCGGCCCCCGCCAGCCCCCAGGGGATCACCGCCATCAGCAGGTAGTCGAGCAGCACGTTGAGCACGCCGCCCCCCACCAGGATCCAGGTGGTGAGGCCGGGTCGCCCGTCGTTGCGCAGCAGGGCGGTAAAGGCCATGGAGAGCACCGCGAACACCCCGAGCCAGGCGTACCACTGCAGATAGGCGAAGCCTGCGTCGAAGATGACCCCCTGCGCCCCCATCCAGACAAGCATGGCCTTGCCGTAACGAATGCCAATGAAGGCGAGCAGCGCGGAGGCGATGAGCACCATCACCAGGGCATTGCCGACGATGTGGCGCGCCCTAGCCTGCTCCCCCTTGCCCAGATAGAAGGAGGCCAGCGACGAGGATCCCATGCCGATCAGGGCACCCACCGCGTAGAGCACGGCGCAGATGGGGTACGCCAGCATCATGCCGGCCAGCCCGTCCTGGCCCAGGATATGGCCGACGAAGATGCCGTCAATGGTGACATAGATGCCGGTGACCAGCATGGCGGCCACCGTGGGGGTGACGTAACGCAAGAAGAGGCGGGAAAGGGGGGCCGTGCCCAGATCGACGGAGGACATAAATTGCTCAATGAAGGGGAACGGCCAGAATAATAGCCAAACAAGACCCGGATCACCCGTTATTTGTGCCGTGGATCATTCATCTTGAGGGCTTTACCCGCCCCGGCCCCTGCTTTAGGCTAGGGCGACTTCTCCTGAACGGAAACGTGCGCCATGTTGCAACGCTTGCTCTGTCTGATGCTCTGTCTCAGCCTGTTCCCCTTCTCCGCTGTCCAGGCCGATGATGCCATCACTCAGGTAGAGGAGCTGCTGCAAAGCGTCCCCAAGACGGATACCCCGGAAAACCAGCAACTGCGGGAGAGCTACCAGCAGGCGCTGCAATATGCCCGGGATGCCCAGCGCTACCGGGAACAGGGCAAGGCCTACCAGCAGATCCTCATCGACTACCCCAAGGAGTCCGCCCGTCTCAAGGAGGGGCTGCACAACTATCAGCCCCAGTCCCGCCCGTCCCTCTCCTCCCTCAAGGAGGATGCCCTTCGCCAGGCCATCAGCCTGAGCAGCAACCGCCAGCTCAACCTGCGCAAGGAGCGTCAGGCGGTGACCGACAGCCTCAACCAGCTTGAGAGCACGGGCCAGGAATATCACCTGCGGGTCGACGAGTTGCGCAAGCAGTTGCTCCAGACCCGCTCCCTGCTCGATCGCCTGAGCTTCAGCAACGAGTCGGACAGGTTGCAGGAGGCCCAGCAACTGGCCACCCGACTCAAAGAGCAGAGCCTCTCCGACCGGATCCAGATGCTGGAGCTGGAGCAGCTCTCCGCCCAGCAGCGCAACGATCTGGGCAAGCTCAAGCTGCAGGAGCTCAACCTCGCCATCACCGACGAGGATGAGTGGCAGACCAGTCTGCTTGCCCAGCAGAACCAGCTGCGCCGGGACAAGACCGAGCAGGCCCTGGCCGAGAGCGAACGCCTGCGCCGCCAGCTCACCTCTGACCTCCCCCTCTTGCAGGAGCAACAGCAGCAAAACCAGGCCCTCTCCCTCCAACTGGGGGCTCTCGAGGACCAGATTGAACGGGTGCAGGACGAGCAACGGGGGGTGGACACCTCCCTCTCCGGGCTCAACGAGCTGGTCAATTCGGTGCGCGAACAGCTGGAGTGGTTGCAGATAAGCAACGCCTACGGCGAGAACCTGCGCAGCAAGCTGGCCGATCTGCCCGCCTACTTCCCGCTGGAGCGGCTGGAGTCCGCCATCGTCAAGGCGCGCATGGCCAAATACCAGTACGAGACCGAGCAGGATGCCCTGAAGGATCCGGTGCAACTGCGCAACAGCCTGCTCAGTGGAGACGACATCACCCTGGACAGGGCCCAGCGCGCCGTGCTGGATAACCTGCTCAAGGCGAGGCGACAACTGCTGACCCGGCTCAACGATGCCTCCGACACCCTCATTCAGGAGCAGACCCGCCTCAAGCTGCTCTACAGCCGCCAGAACAGCAAGATCGACGAGATCCGCGAACTCAGCGCCAGCCATCTGTTCTGGATGCCGGACGTGCGCCCCCTGAGCCCGGCGGTGCTGCTCGGCGTCCCGGCCGCCCTCGGCCTTGCCTTCAACCCGGCCAACTGGCTGCAACTGCCCAGGGCCATCGCCGAGAACAACCCCCTGAGCCTGACCCTGGCTGGCCTCGGGCTGCTGGGGCTGGCCTGGTGCTGGTTGAAACTGGCCCGCCACCTCCTTCAATACAGCCACTACATTGCCCCGCGCATCGGCAAGGTAACCCAGGACAAGTTCAGCCTCACCAGCCGGTTGCTGGTGCGCTCCGTGCTCGCCGCCCTGCCGCTGCCCGCCATGGTGCTCATGGTGCACGGCCTGCTGGACGGCGCCTGGCAATATCCCTTCGCGGTGGCGGTGGCCCGGGGCCTGGGTGAAATCTGGTTCCTGCTGCTGGCCCTGCTGGTGGCGCGCCACCTCACCCTGGAGAAGGGGATCCTCATCCTCCACTTCCGCTGGCAGAAGGAGCGGGTGCAGCGAGTGTGGGGACAGTTTCGTACCCTGCTGCTGGTGCTGATCCCGAGCTTCTTCGTGCAGGGCATGGCGAGCAGCTATCAGGAGCACGCCTTCTACGACTCCCTGGGACGCCTCGCCTTCATCATCGGGGCCCTCTGGCTGCTGCTCTTCTTTGCCCGCCTCAACCGGGAAAAACTGCCCCTCACCTGGGGTCAGGCAGACATGACCAAGCCCCATCTGCTGCACCACTTCATCTGGAACAGCCTGATGCTGGCCCCGCTGCTGGCGGTGCTGGGCGCCCTGTTCGGCTACTTCTACACCTCCCGCACCCTGCTGCGCCAGCTGGAGCTGAGCCTGCTGGCGGGGCTCGGCTGCCTGCTCGTCTACTATCTGGCCCACCGCTGGATGCTGATCCAGCGCCGCCGACTCGCCTTCGATCGCGCCAAGCAGAAGCGGGCCGAGATCCTGGCGCAGCGGGAGCGGGAAGAGGACGATCTCAGCTCCGAGATCCCCGATGTGGTGGAGGAGCCCGAGCTGGATCTGGATACCATCAGCGCCCAGTCCCTCGGCCTGGTGCGCACCCTGCTGATGCTGGGCTTCACCATGCTGGTGGTGGTGCAATGGTCGGATCTCAACTCGGCATTCAGCTTCCTCAGCAGCATCGAGGTGTGGCAGGTGAGCAGCAAGGTGGCCGGCATCGAGCAGCTCTCCGCCATCACCCTGCAGGATCTGATGCTAACCGTCTTCGCCTTCATCCTGACGGTGGTCACCGCCCGCAACCTGCCAGGGTTGATGGAGCTCACCCTGCTCCAGCACCTGAGCCTCTCCCCAGGCACCGGCTTCGCCCTCACCACGGTGAGCAAGTACCTGGTACTGCTGATTGGCGCTCTCACCGGCTTCTCCATGCTCGGCATCGACTGGTCCAAGACCCAGTGGCTGGTGGCGGCACTCTCTGTGGGGCTGGGCTTCGGCTTGCAGGAGATCTTCGCCAACTTCGTCTCCGGCCTCATCATCCTGTTCGAAAAACCGATCCGCCTGGGTGACACCGTCACCATCCGTGATCTCACCGGCACCGTCACCAAGATCAAGACCCGCGCCACCACCATAGTGGACTGGGACAGGAAGGAGATCATCGTCCCCAACAAGGCCTTCATCACCGAGCAGTTCATCAACTGGTCCCTGTCCGATGCCATCACCCGGGTCCGCTTGCGCATTCGCATCGGCCTGACCCAGAATCCCAAGCAGGTACAGCAACTGCTGGAGCAGAGCGTGCGCGAATCCACCCTGGTGCTGGATACGCCCGCCCCGGAGGTGTTCCTCATCGAGTTCACCGACTCGGCCCTCATCTACGAGATCCGGCTCTACGTCAACAACATGGATCACCGGATGCCCATTACACATGAGGTACATTCCCTGATCCTGGAGAAACTCGGCCAGGTCGGCATGCATCTGCCACATCAGCAGATCGACATCCGGATGAGCCGGGGATGAAGCCCCCAAAGACGACAACAGGAGCCATCATGCAGATCATTGCCCATCGCGGTGCCAGCGACCTGGCCCCGGAGAATACCCTCAAGGCGATGAGCCTGGCGCTGGATCTGGGTGCCAAAGCCATCGAGCTGGACGTGCAGTGGGCCGACGGAGAGCTCTGGGTCTTCCACGACCGGCGGCTCGAGCGCTGTACCAACGGCCAGGGTGTGCTGACCGGGCAATCCCGGGAGTACCTGGCGAGCCTGGATGCGGGGGACGGGGAGCGGATCCCGACCCTGTGGCAAGTGATGGCACTGGTGGCGGGGCGCTGCGAACTGCACATCGAGCTCAAGGGCGCCCACACCGCCGAGCCGGTGGCCGCCCTGACCAGGCGGGCCGAGGCCGAGCTTGGCTTTACCCAGGCGCACTGGATCGTTTCCTCCTTTCATCATCCCGAGCTGTTACGCTTCAAGGGACTGCGACCGGAAATCAGGATCGGCGCCCTCATGGCCAGCCTGCCCCTCGACGGCGCCGCCTTCGCCGAAACGCTGGGGGCCTGGTCACTGAACTGCGACGTGGATTTCGTCGACGAGACCCTGGTGGCGGATGCCCATCGCCGGGGGCTCAAGATCCTGGTCTATACAGTCGACGAAGTGAGTGATGGGAGCGCCCTCGCCAGCATGGGTGTCGATGGCATCTTCACCAACCGGCCAGATCGATTCAGCTGAGTATCGGCGCGGCCTGGCAGGCCACAAGGAGGTGAAAAGAATTGAAAAAATGCGGTGCACCGGGATACATAAAGTCCATAGCCAGCCGATACAGAGTTGGCTCATAACAATAACAAACACCATGGATCTCTGACTGACGCTCACAAGGATGTAAACATGAACCTATCCATCAAGAACAAGCTGGTCCTCTCCATCGGGGCCATCATTCTGGTCATCACCGGCCTGCAGGTCTGGTACAACACCTCCCAGTTGCGCAGTGAAACCCAGCGGCTGATCTGGAGCTTCATCGACGACAGCTCGGTCGCCAACGTCAAGGGGATCTCCCGCTGGCTCGACGCCCGCATCAATCTCGTCACCGCCACCAAGGAAGCCTTCGCCAAGGAAGACGAGCCCCTCAGCCACCTGGCCCAGTCCATGAATGCGGGCAACTTCGATCTCGTCTACGTGGGCACCAAGGATGGCCGGATGATCCAGAGCAAGCCGACCGATCTGCCGGCCGGCTATGATCCGCGCCAGCGCCCCTGGTACAAGGACGCCATGGCCGCCGGCAAGCTCGCCATCACGGCCCCCTATGCCGACATCACCACCGGCCAGCTCATCATCACCATCGCCGAGCCCTTCAGTCGCGGCAACACCGACGGCGTCATCGCCGGTGACGTCTCCATCGACGGTCTGGTGAAAGACGTGCTTGCCATGAACTCGGAAGGCACCTATGCCATTCTGGTGGACAGCAACGGCACCATCATCGCCCATCCGGACAAGGATCTGACCCTCAAACCCGCCACCGCCATCTCCCCGGAACTGACGGCAGCCAAGGTCAACGAGCTGGCCCATGACAACACCATCTCCGAGATGGATATCAGCGGCAAGGCGAGCGTGTTCGACCTCACCGAGATCCCCAACACCAACTGGTATTTCGGCATCGTGGTGGACGAAGCGGTCGCCTACCAGTCCGTCTCCCGCATGGTCACCTCCGCCCTCATCCAGGGATTGCTGACCATCCTCATCGTGGCGGGCTTCTCCTATGTCGCCATCAACGGCTCCCTGGCGCCGCTGAAAACCCTGGGCGAGGCCATTGCCGATCTCTCCCGCGGCAACGGCGATCTCACCCGTCGCATCAAGATCGAGCGTGAAGACGAGGTCGGTACCGTCGCCAAGCACGTCAACACCTTCATCGAGCGCATCCACGTTATGGTGCAGGACATCTCCAACTCCTCCACCCAGCTCAACCAGCAGGCCAGGTCTTCCCACGACATGGCGGAGAAATCCAACCAGGGGCTGGCCCGCCAGCAAAACGAGATCTCCCAGATTGCGACCGCAGTGCACGAGATGTCCGCCACCGCCGTCGAAGTGGCCAGCAACGCCGAGCAGACCGCGGAAGCGGCCCGCAGCTCCTCCAGCAGTTGCGAGCACGGCAAGCAGGTGATTGCCCGCAACCAGCGCTCCATCACGGATCTCGCCACCCAGGTCAAGCAGGCCTCCGGCATCATTCAGGAACTGGAGAAGAACGCCCAGGAGATCAACACCATCCTCTCCACCATCCAGGGCATCGCCGAGCAGACCAACCTGCTGGCGCTCAACGCCGCCATCGAGGCCGCCCGGGCTGGCGAGCAGGGACGCGGCTTTGCCGTGGTGGCCGACGAGGTGCGGGTGCTTTCCCAGCGCACCCACAGCTCCACCGTCGAGATCCGCAGCATGATCGAGACCCTGCAGCGCAACACCCAGGGCGCCGTCAGTACCATGCACGAGGGTCAGCTGCTGGCCCAGAACAGCGTGGAAGATGCCAACGATGCGACCCAGGCGCTGGAGCAGATCACCACCTCCATCAACCAGATCTCCGACATGGCGACCCAGATCTCCAGCGCCGCAGAGGAACAGCGTGCCGTCACCGACGAGGTGAGCCGCAACATTCAGGCGGTCAAGGATGTCTCGGACGAGCTGGCAGTGGATGCGGACAGCTCCCGCAATCTGTCGGCCCAGCTTAAAAATATTTCAGGTGAATTGAATAATCAGGTCGGCATGTTCCGCATCTGATCGACCATGGGAAGAAAGGGGCCGTTCAGGCCCCTTTTTTTTATAAACCCTTTTTGTTTCAACGGTTATAATCCCCTTTCGAGACCCTCAACCCTGTGATCGACATCTCCTTTTGCCCATGTGTGGGAGACGGGCCCAGTCTGTCATGGCTATATTCGCATTACTTTTTTGATGCCTAACCTCGATATGTCATCGTGATAATAGTTATCATTAAACTGTTTTGATAAAAAACTTAAAAACTTTATGGGCAATACCCAAAAAGAGAGGCATTTCTCATTTTTTTGAAAGAAAACTACGTATAATCTTGGAGTTAAAATCACCAGAGTAACGAGTACGGCTGATCCAGATCACTGATGGATGGCGATAATGACGGCATTTTCATCCAAGGAATGGGGTGGTTGTAATAAAAATCACCGTTGCCAAGCACTAAAACAAAGCAGTTTGACTTGCATCAAGCCTGAATTTTTTTCATAGAGCAAAATCGTGCCCAGCAAATCTATCCCTAAGGAGGCAGATGTGGATATTATCAAGACCGATGTTGCCATCATCGGTGCCGGTGGCGGTGGCCTGCGTGCCGCAATCGCCATTGCAGAAGCCCACCCGGAGCTGGAAATCGCCCTGATTTCCAAGGTCTATCCGATGCGCAGCCACACCGTGGCCGCCGAAGGTGGCGCCGCAGGCGTCGTCCGTGATGACGATTCCCTGGAAAACCACTTCAACGACACCGTCTCCGGTGGTGACTGGCTGTGTGAGCAGGACGTAGTCGAGTACTTCGTCAACAACGCCACCAACGAGATGATCCAGCTGGAGCACTGGGGTTGCCCCTGGAGCCGCAAACCGGACGGCAAGGCCAACGTGCGCCGTTTCGGCGGGATGAAGATCCCCCGCACCTGGTTCGCCGCCGACAAGTCCGGCTTCCACATCCTGCACACCCTGTTCCAAACCTCCATCAAGTACCCGACCATCAAGCGCTTCGACGAGCACTTCTGTCTGGATCTCATCGTGGAAGATGGCCGCGTCCAGGGTGTCGTCACCTTTGACATCCAGAACGGCATCACCCGCTTCATCCAGGCCAAGTCCGTGGTGCTGGCCACCGGCGGCGCAGGTCGTGTCTATCGCTACAACACCAACGGCGGCATCGTCACCGGTGACGGCATGGCCCTGGCCTACCGCCACGGCGTACCGCTGCGGGACATGGAGTTCGTCCAGTATCACCCGACCGGTCTGCCGGGCACCGGCATCCTGATGACCGAAGGTTGTCGTGGTGAGGGTGGCATCCTGCTCAACAAGGATGGCTATCGCTACCTGCAAGATTACGGTCTGGGCCCGGAAACTCCGGTCGGCCAGCCAAAGAACAAGCACATGGAGCTGGGTCCGCGCGACCGTCTCTCCCAGGCCTTCTGGCAGGAGCAGCAAAAAGGCCGCGTGATCCAGGGCCCCATGGGCGACGTGGTTCACCTCGACCTGCGCCACCTTGGCGAGAAGTACCTGAAAGAGCGTCTGCCCTTCATCTGCGAACTGGCCAAGGCCTATGTGGGTGTGGATCCGGTAAAAGAGCCGATTCCGGTACGTCCGACCGCCCACTACACCATGGGTGGCATCGAAACCGACGGCAAGTGCGCCACTCGTCTGGCCGGTCTCTATGCCGCTGGCGAATGTGCCTCCGTCGGTCTGCACGGCGCCAACCGTCTGGGTTCCAACTCCCTGTCCGAGATCGTGGTCTTCGGCAAGGTGGCCGGTGAGCAGGCAGCCGAGTTTGCCGCCACCCAGCAACACGGCAACACCCAGGCGCTGGTCGCCAAGGCCGAGGCGCTCATCAAGCAGCACCTCTCCCTGCTGGACATCGACGGCACCGAAAACCCGGCGGATATCCGCAACGAACTGGGCATGTCCATGGAAGCCGGTGTCGGTATCTACCGTACCGAAGAGCTGATGCAGGGCACCATCGACAAGATCAACGAGCTGAAAGCCCGTTACAAGAAGATCAAGATCAACGACAAGTCCTCGGTCTTCAACACCGACCTGCTGTACGCCATCGAGCTGGGCTACATGCTGGACGTGGCGGAAGCCATGGCGCACTCCGCCATCAACCGCAAAGAGTCCCGCGGTTCCCACCAGCGTCTGGACGGTTACGAGGAGCGCGATGACGTCAACTTCCTCAAGCACACTCTCTCCTTCTACAACGGCGAAGGGGCCCCGACCATCGACTATTCCGATGTGAAGATCACTAAATCCCAACCGGCCAAGCGCGTGTACGGTTCCGAGGGTGAGAAACAAGACGAGGCTAAGAAGAATGGCTGAGATGATCGAAATTGAAATCCTGCGCTACCGTCCCGAGCAGGATAACGAGCCCTGGATGCAGACCTTCCAGGTGCCCTACCTCAAAGAGATGTCCCTGCTGGATGCGCTGCAATACATCAAGGATCATCTGGACTCCACCTTGAGCTTCCGCTGGTCCTGCCGGATGGCGATCTGCGGCTCCTGCGGCATGATGGTCAACGGCATTCCGAAACTCGGTTGCAAGACCTTCCTGCGGGATTACCTGCCGGGCAAGATGACTATCGAACCGCTCAACAACTTCCCCATCGAGCGCGATCTGGTGGTCGACATGTCCGACTTCATCGAGAAGCTGGAGAGCATCAAGCCCTACATCATCCCGTCCGAGCCGCGCAACCTGTGCGATGGCGAGTACACCCAGACCCCAGCTGACATGGCGAAGTATCACCAGTTCTCCATGTGCATCAACTGCGGTCTGTGCTACGCGGCCTGCCCGCAATATGGCATCAACAAGAAGTTCACCGGTCCGGCGGCCCTGGCACTGGCCTATCGCTACAACGCCGACAATCGCGACAGCGCGTCCAGGGAGCGGATGAAGATCATCAGCCAGGACGAGGGCGTCTGGGGCTGTACCTTCGTGGGCTACTGCTCCGAAGTGTGCCCGAAAGGCGTGGATCCGGCCGCCGCCATCCAGCTTGGCAAGGTCGAGAGCGCCAAGGACTACATGATCGCCATGTTCAAGCCGGATTGAGACCAGGAGTGAGACCATGAACAACACTGAGAGCAAACGTAAGCCTTACGTGCGCGAGATGAAAAAAGACTGGTGGCTGAAGAATGCCTTCTACACCGGTTACATGATCCGCGAAGGCACCAGCATCTTCGTCTCCATCTACGCCGTCGTGCTGATGTGGGGTCTGCTGCGGCTGGTACAGGGTCAGGAGGCATTCAATGGCTGGCTGGAATCCCTGCAGAGCCCCATTGCCATCCTGTTCCACGTCATCGCCCTGGCAGCCTGCCTGTTCCACGCCAAGACCTGGTTCGCCCTGGCCCCGAAAGCCATGCGCATCTTCCGTGGCGAAGACCTGGTGCCGGAGAAGCCGATCGTCATCGCCCAGTATGTGGCGCTGGCGGCGGTATCCCTGCTTGTCCTGATCATCGTGGCCTGAGGGGAAAACAATGAGACGTTCTGACGAACCCGGTTATTGGTGTCTGTTTGGTACCGGGCTCTCACTCAGAAACGTTGGCCACGATCACTCAATCATGATTTGAGGAAAAAATATGAGACGTTCTGACGAGCCAATTTACTGGGGTCTGTTTGGTGCGGGTGGCATGGTGGTTGCCATGCTGCTGCCGGTCATTGTCCTCATCACAGGTCTGCTGGTGCCCATGGGCATCATGGACGTGGAGACCATGAGCTACGAGCGCGTGCTGGCATTCGCCAGCTCCTGGTGGGGTGCCTGCATCCTGCTGGTGATCATCGCCCTGCCCGTCTGGCACGGCATGCACCGCATCTACCACGGCCTGCATGATCTGGGGATCCACACCACCAAGCTGCACCACTATGTGTTCTATGGCTTCGCCTTCCTGGTGTCCGCCATCACCGTCGGTCTGCTGATGGTGCTGGTGCTCCAGTAAGCACATCCTGACTGCATAACAAACCGGGCCCAGTGCCCGGTTTTTTTATGACCATCTTCCGCGGCTCACGCCACAGCCCGATAGCCGGCATTCCCACTGGATGTGTCAAGGCACTCAGCCACATTCAGCGCCAACTGTCAGCCCCGTCACCAGAGCGTCGGCGCCGGTTCACGACCGTTTTCCGCGTAGTAGAGCGACGGCAGAAACTGCGCCAGATAGCTGAATTCGCTGTAGCAGTGGCGCATCAGGTTGAAACCTACCTCGTCCGGCACCTCGTCAAACGGGTTGGCGCAGGCTTTGCCCAGCAGGAAGCGGCTGCGCAGCACACAGCCGTATGGGGTATCGCGCGCCAGGTGCAGCATCTCGCCATCCAGCGGCGCACCATTGCCATCCAGAGCTACCTCGTCGCCAAAGCCGATACGGGCGCAGATGGCGGCAGAGAGAGCCTGCGTCTCCCGCGCCTCCTGTAGCGATTGCGGGGCGAACACCTCTTCGGCGCCGTGGAACTTGAGGCGAGCTGCCACCGGCGGCAGCTCGGCAAGCCACTCCACAGCCTCTATGCTGGCTCCCACGAAGCGCTCCCCTTTTTTCCAGTGATGATCCCAGCCCCGGTGCTCGACATGATCGTGGGGGTGCCACCACCTGATGTGCTGGGTCGTCTCGAAGAAGGTGAACCACCAATCCAGCATGCGCCCCTTGCAGCCGTGCAGATCGGTGCGGATGGCGACCGTCAGCAGGCCGTCGGTGCTGCGGGTCAGACCCATTTCCAGGCGAAGGGGTTGCGGGCTGAGCAACTCGTTGATGTCATTGACGCCCCAAGGGGCAAACAGGGCAGAAGGATGCATGATATGACTCCCATAAATTTAGGAAACGAAGTTCGTTTCTTAAATTACGCTATGCCTGTATGCTGGGTCTGTCAATGCTTTCCAGGAGCCCATATGTCGCACCCGAACGATGAAGAAACACGCTCACGAGGCCGTCCGGTCACCCCGGAAGCCGACCTTCGCGCCGCCCTTGCCGAAGCGACGCTGACCTTGTTGCTCAAGGGGGGTTACGGCGCCGCGACCGTGGATGCGGTGGCCAAAGAGGCGGGGGTCGCCAAGAAGACCCTCTACCGCTTCGCCGCCAACCGTGACGAGCTGGTGGCGCAGGCGGTGCGCAGCTGGACCGATGCCTTTCAACCGGCCTTCGAGCAGGATGCCGCCCACCCAGGCGCGCTGGGGGAGATGCTGGAGCAGGGCTTGCAGGCCATAGCGGGACAGGTGCTGAGCGCACCGGCGGTGGGCATGTTCCGGCTGCTGCAGCATGAGTTCGCGGGGCGGGATGCCCTGCTGGCGGCCTATCAGGAGAACGGCATTGCCCGCGGCAGGGCGACGCTGGCGGCGTGGTTGCAGCGCCAGCAACAACTGGGCTGGCTGCGGGAGCTGGACGCCGCCCAGACCAGCGATCTGCTGCTGGCGATGACCATGGCGGAGCCCCTGCGCCAGATGGCGCTCGGCTTGCTGGCGCCGGGCAGCGACATCCGCGAGCGCATCACCGCGGCCGTTACGCTGGTGCTGCCCGGCTTGATGCGAGGGTAGGCGTCCTTCCTCAGCATGCCACCTCCTGCCATTGAGCCAGCAAGGGAGCAGGAACGTTGCCATAACGCAGCAGCGGGGTCTGGTGCCACTCCGCCAGCTTCTGGATGGCCTTGCCCAGATCCTGGGCCAGGCTCTGGGTGATCCTGACCCCTTGCTCCAGATAGAGGCTCTTGACCTCAAACACCCCCTCCTTGCGATGGGCCTTGGCGTCCATCCTGCCCACCAGCTTGCCGCGATGCAGCAACGGCAGCACGAAATAACCGTACTGGCGCTTGGGGGCCGGGGTATAGCACTCGATGCGATAGTCAAAGCCAAACAACTCGCTGGCCCGCTTGCGATCCCACACCAGCGGGTCAAAGGGCGAGAGCACGGCGGTGTGGCTCGCCTTGAGGGTGCCCGCCTGGGCCCGGACCAGCTCATCGTCCAGGGAGGCGTGAACGAAGGCTCCGTGCTGCCACCCCTCCACTCGTACCGGCAACAGCTCCCCCTCATCCGCCAGCTGGTGGAGCAGGGCGTCGTATTTCCCCCGTTTAAGGCGATAGTAATCCGCCACCCAGCCGGTCTTGACCAGCCCCAGCGCCCGGCAACTGGCTCGCACCATGTCCCGCCGGGCGAGATCAGGACTCGGCAGATCCCGCTCGTCATTCCACTCCGGCATGACCCGCTCGGCGAGATCGTAGACCCGCTGGAAATTGCGCCGTTCGCGCACCATCAGCTGGCCTGCGGTAAACAGCACCTCCAGGTGGCGCTTCTCCGGCTTCCAGTCCCACCAGCCGTTGCCCTTGTCCCCCTTGCGCTCGAAGTCTGCCGCCCGCACCGGGCCATCCTGGCGAATGCGCTCCACTATCTGCGCTATCTCGCCGCCGTGGGTCTTGAGCCACTGGGCGGAGAACTTCCAGCCCATGGCGGCGGGATCCAGCATGCGATGGCGCAGCAGCCGGTAATCTTCCCGGGGGACGAAACAGGCCTCGTGGGCCCAGTATTCGAAGAGGTCACCATCGGCCAGCAGTTGTTCCAGCCAGCGCGGATCGTAGTGGCCGAGACGGCTGAACAGCACCAGATAGGGGCTGCGGGCCACCACGGAGATGGTGTCTATCTGCAGCAACGCCATGCGGCGAATGCAGGCGAGCAGGTCGGCGGGGGTTGCTCTGGCGCGGCGCGGGGTCAGCAGCCCCTGGGCCGCCAGTTGCAGGTGGCGAGCGTCTTGCAATGAGAGGTGGGGGATCGACATGGAGATAGGGGCATCCGTTCCTGGGTATCAGGCCACCAGCATGCCCAACTCATGGCCAAATGAAAACGCCCGGCTCAGGGTTTGGTGAACACCGCCACATCCGCATGAGGAAACTCGACCGCTGCTTGCCAGCGGACCGCCAGGGCACGGAACGAGGCCTCGGCGAAGAAGACGATGTGGGTGGGATCGTGGCGATAGCGCCAGGTCTTGAAGCGCTCGTCCCCCAGCACCCGCTGGGTCTGCAACACCAGCACCCCGCCGGGCTTGAGGCAGCCCCAGAGCGTGTCCAGCACGGCGCGGGGGGTGGCGATGTGCTCTATCACCTCGGTGCTGGTGATGAAGTCGTATTGCCTTGTCAGGCACTCGGGGTCGTCGGCATAGAACTTGTCGTAGCCCGCCATCTCGAAGCCCGCCTCCCGCCCCATGGCGACCAGCGCCGGGCCCGGGCCGCAGCCAAAATCGAGGCCGCTGGCAGGAGGCGACACCCGGGCCAGCACCTCGCCAAAGGCACGCATCAGAAAGGCCCGGTAGCGGGGATCGTCCACCCGGTTGTCGTGCCCGTCATAGACCGCCTTCTCGGCCCCCTCGTCCAGGTGGTCCGCCTCGTCCATCCAGACCAGCTCGCACGCCAGGCAGCGGTAATAGCCCTTGCCCGCCACCGGCAGGGCATGGTGCCGAGGGGAGAGACACAGGGGACAGTGAACAGGGGATGACATGGCAGCTCCTCGGGTGGCGACAGCGGGGCAGATTGCCTGCCACGCCCGCTGCTGGCAACTGTTTTGTCTGGTGCCCCCATCGACCCCCGTTCACCCCCCGCCAGTTTTTTTCGTCTTTTTTTGCGCCTTAAGGGTTTCTTAAGTTTGCCCTTTTACTCTCATCCCATCGCAAGAGAAGGAGCCAACCATGACCATCGAGATCCAAGCCCCCTACCGGTTGATCCTGGCCGAATCCCCGCAGCAGGTCATGGCGCTGCAAACCTATATCCAGGCCGCCTATACCCTCGAGTTCAACGCCCGCATTCCCCATTTCCAGCCCTGCCTGCTCGGGCTCTACCGGGCAGATGGCGTGCTGGTCGGTGCCTGCGGCCTCAACCAGGCCTGCCATGGCGAGCACGAGCAACCGCTCTATCTGGAGCAATATCTGGAGCAGCCTGTCGAGGCCGCCATCGAGACCCGCCTCGGGGTCCGTCCGGCCCGCCACCGCATCATCGAAGTGGGCAATCTTGCCTGCAGCGAACCGGGTCACGCCCGCCTGATGTTTGCCGCGCTGTGCCGTCTGCTGTGTGACAACGCCCTGGACTACGTGGTGTTCACCGGCACCGCCAAGCTGCGCAACAGCTTTACCCGCCTGCGTCTCAACCCGGTGGAGCTGGCACTCGCAGAGGCCCATCAGGTGGGAGAGGATGCCAGCGCCTGGGGCGAATACTACCGCTGCCAGCCCAAGGTGATGGCAGGCGACATCAACCAGGGGCGCGAGGTGCTCGCACAGAGCAGCCTGCTGCTCAACCTGCTGGGGCCCATGCCCCGCCTTTTTAACCATGCCGACATCGACAGGAGGTGCGCGCAATGACGCTGTTCGACACCATCGCCCACCATGCCAGCCAGACCCCGCGCCAGCCTGCGCTGCTAGGCAGCCAGGGTGAGCTGGATTACCAGAGCCTGTGGCAGCAGATCCAGCAACTGGCTGGCGTGCTGCAAGGGGCCGGCATCCGCCGCCTGGCCCTGCAACTCGACAACGGCCTGCCCTGGGCGCTGATCGATCTCGCCTGCACCTGGGCCGGCATCGTGGTCATCCCGGTTCCCCACTTCTTCAGTCCGGCGCAGCAGACGTGGCTGCTGGAAAGCAGCGGAGCAGACGCCCTGGTCGGCCCGGAGCACCAGGGGTGGCAAGCCGCCTCACCCCTCGTGCTCATGGCAGGCAGGCCCGATGAGCAGGCCGTGCCCCTGTGGCGCCGCATCCCGGCACGCCTCCCCGAGCTGCCTGCGGGCACCGCCAAGATCACCTATACCTCGGGCACCACGGGGCAACCCAAGGGCGTCTGCCTGTCGCTGGAACAGATGACGGCGGTCTGCGGATCCCTTGCCCTGCGGGTGGCCCCTGCCCGGGTTGAGAAACACCTGACCCTGCTGCCCCTCACCACCTTGCTGGAGAACCTGACCGGCTTGTATGTACCGCTGCTGACCGGCGCCTGCAGCCGCATCCCTTCCCTGGGGGAACTCGGCTTCTCGGGCTCCAGCAAGCTGGATCCTGCGGCCCTGGCCCAGGCACTGCTGCGCTGGCCCAGCCACAGCCTGGTGCTAGTACCCGAGTTGCTGCGCCTGCTGCTGGCCCTGTGCCTCAATACCCCTGCCCTGGCGACACAGCTCGGCACCCTGCGCTTCGTCGCCGTGGGCGGCGGCAAGGTCGCCCCCGAACTCATCGCTCACGCCCGTGCGGCGGGGCTGCCGGTCTACGAGGGATACGGTCTCTCCGAATGCGGCTCCGTGGTCGCCCTGAACGGCCCCCACGGGGATCGTCCCGGCAGCGTCGGCCTGCCCCTGCCCCACTGCCAGGTGACGATCGCCGCAGACGGCGAAGTCATGGTCAGCGGCAGCGCCATGCTGGGCTACCTGGGGGAAGAGGGCGAGACGGGCAGCCAGATCGCCACAGGGGATCTGGGTCGGATCGACGAGGAGGGCTATCTCCATATCACGGGGCGCAAGAAGAACGTGCAGATCACCGCCTTTGGCCGCAACTTCTCCCCGGAGTGGGTGGAAGCCCAGGCCCAGCTCTGCCCGGCCATCGCCCGCATCGTCATCTTCGGTGATGGTCAGCCCGCCAACGTGGCCCTTATCCAGCCGCTGCCGGGCAGCCAGTCCCAATTGCCAGAGCAGATTGCCCGGCTCAACCAGCAGTTGCCCGATTACGCCCGCATCCATCACTGGTTGCCGGTCGCCCTGGATCAGCTCCCTGGCCTCCTGACGGCCAACGGGCGCCCCCGTCGCAACGAGATTTATCACCATTTTTCCCGGCAGATCAGCCAATGCCTCACAGGAGAGACCTCATGAGCTTCTACCAGACCCTGCAACAAGCCACCGCCTGCGAGCGCGAACGCCTGTTCAACGCCCCCATCATCGAGGCCTGCCGCCGCGGCGACATCAGCCGTGACACCTACCTCGCCTTCCTGGCACAGGCCTACTACCACGTGCGCCACACGGTGCCGCTCCTGATGGCCACCGGCGGCAAACTGGGGCAGGAGTACGAATGGGTGCGTGGCGCCATCAGGGAGTACATTGACGAGGAGTACGGCCATCAGGAGTGGATCCTGAACGACATCCGTGCCTGCGGCGGTGATGCCGAGGCGGTACGCCACGGCCAGCCGGGCCTGCCCATCGAGCTGATGGTGGCCTTCCTCTACGACCAGATCCAGCGCGGCAATCCCATGGGCTTCTTCGGCATGGTGCAGGTGCTGGAAGGCACCAGCGTCGCCATCGCCCTGACCATTGCCGACCAGCTCAAGAGCGGCCTCGGCCTGCCCCCCCAGGCCATGAGTTACCTGAGCTCCCACGGTGCCCTGGATCAGGAGCACCTCAAATTCTTCGAGTCCCTGATGGACCGGGTGGAGAACCCCGCCGATCAGGCCGCCATCATTCACGCCGCCAAGGTGGTCTACCGCCTCTATGGCGACATGCTCTATCAGCTCACGGGATCCTGCCAATGAAGCTTGAAGGCAAACGCATACTGCTGACTGGCGCCAGTGGCGGCATTGGTGAAGCCCTGGCCCATGAACTGGCGGCCCAGGGTGCCCATCTGCTGCTGCACGGTCGTCGGGCCAGCGCCCTGGAGCGCCTGCGCCGGGAGCTGCCTCATCCGGATCGCCACCAGACGGTGACGGCCGATCTTGGCTCTCCCCATGAGCGGGCGCAGCTGCTGCAACATCCGGCCCTGGACGAGGGGCTGGACGTGCTCATCAACAGTGCGGGCTGCAACCAGTTCGCCTGGCTGGAAGATCAGAGCAGCGAGCAGGTGACACGCCAGTTGCTGCTCAACGTCGAGGCGCCCATCCAGCTCACCCGAGCCCTGCTGCCCCGGCTGCGCAAGCCCGCCATCATCATGAACATCGGCTCCAGCCTCGGGGCCATCGGTTTTGCCGGCTACAGCGTCTATTGCGCCAGCAAGTTCGCCATGCGCGGCTTCAGCGAGTCTCTGGGGAGGGAGCTGGAGGGAACCGGCATCAAGGTGCTGCACTTTGCCCCCCGCGCCACCCGCACCCTGCTCAACTCCGAGGCGGCCTATGCCATGAATGCCGAGCTCGGCACCCGGACCGACAGCCCACAGGACGTGGCCGAGGAGGCCGTCATCGCCCTGTGCAACGAGACACGCCGCCGCTGGCTCGGCTGGCCGGAAAAGCTCTTTGTGCGGCTCAACGGCCTGCTGCCCGCCTTGGTGGACATGGCCCTGGCCAAGCAGCGCCCGATCATCGAGCGCCACGCCCGCCGCACCGCCTCCCCAGCCCCCGATCACAGGAGCGATCCCGCCTGTGCGACAAACGAGAAGGAACATTGAGATGAAGCACGCCACTTTCCGTCCCCGATTTGGTCACGGCCCCCTGTTGCTCGCCCTGGGAGGCCTGCTGGCAAGCGGTCTGGCCCAGGCCGCCGATGCCCTGCCCACCATTCAGCAGGAGTGGGCCCACTGCCAGTACCAGCAGACCGGAAAAGCCAAGGAGAGCTGCCTGGAGAGCCTGAGTGCCAAGGCCGATGAGGCGAGCGCCAAGGAGGCATTTCGCACCGATCTGCTGATCTGGTCCGCCATCGTCAAGAGCACCTGGGCGGGGGCCAAGGGTGGCCTCGGCGCCCTGAGCCTGGTAAAGGAGGCCAAGGCCAAGCTCGAGATCGCCATCAAGCAGGATCCCAAGGCGCTGGAAGGCTCGGCCTACACCAGCCTGGGCTCCCTCTACTACCAGGTGCCGGGCTGGCCGGTGGGCTTTGGAGACGACGAGAAGGCGGAGAAGCTGCTCAAGCAGGCGCTGGCCATCAATCCCACCGGCATCGACCCCAACTTCTTCTACGGCGACTTCCTGCTGGATCAGGGTGACAAGGCACAGGCGAAGGTCTATCTGGACAAGGCCCTGGCCGCCCCGGCGCGCCCTGGCCGCGAGGTGGCGGACGAGGGCCGCAGAAAGGAGATCCGCGAGCGTCTCGCCAAGCTGTAAACACAAGCAGCACAGTGCGCTATTTCAACTCTGCCCACCAGCTAGCATACTGGTGGGCAGTGTCGTTTGAGGGAGAGAACAATGCGGATCCTGTTGGTGGAAGATGATGTGATGCTGGGAGACGGCATGGTGGATGCCCTGCGCAGCAGCGGCTACACGGTGGACTGGCTCCAGCAGGGGATGCCGGCCCTCTCGGCGCTCAAGAGCGAGGAGTTTGCCGCCCTTGTCCTGGATCTCAACCTGCCGGACATCGACGGCATCAGCCTGCTGCGCAAGTTGCGCCGGGAAGGGCAGACCCTGCCCGTGCTCATCCTGACCGCCCGTGATGCCCTGGACGACCGGGTACTGGGGCTGGATGCAGGCTCCGACGACTACATGGTCAAACCCTTCGCCCTGCAGGAGCTCAACGCCCGGCTGCGCGCCCTGGTGCGGCGCAGCAAGGGGCAGGCCCAGGCGGTGCTGGAGTACGGGGAGCTGCAGCTCTTCCCCGCGTCACAACAGGTCACCTATCGGGGCGAGCCGGTCAAGCTCACCCCCCACGAGTACAAGCTGTTGCAGGAGCTCATCACCCAGAGCGGCCGGGTATTGAGCCGGGATCAACTGCAACAGAGCCTCTACGGCTGGGACGAGGGGGCAGAGAGCAACGCGGTGGAGGTGCACATTCACCACCTGCGCAAGAAATTCTTCCCCGAGCTCATCCGCAACATTCGCGGCGTCGGTTACATCGTGCCCCAGCTCGACGTCCAGGGCGCAAGAGGAGCCTCCGCCCCATGAGCCGTGTCCGTTCCATCCGCCGTTTCCTGCTCTCCGGCATCCTGGCCCTGGTCAGCCTCAGCCTCGCCATCAGCGGCCTTATCGGCTACCTGCAGGCCAACCACGAAATGGAAGAGCTGTTTGATGCCCGTCTCGCCCAGTCCGGCCGCATCACCAACCAGTTGCTCAGCCGCTATCTCAAGCAGAGCGGCGAGCTGCCGCGCAACGGCACCGTGTACCAGGAGTGGGTGCAGGCCGTCCCCGAGACGCCCCACATCGAGAAGGGCGGCTTCTTCCAGTTCGGCCAGGACAACGAGTTCACCCCCTATGGCCATGAATTCGAGCACAACCTCTACTTCCAGTTGCTGAGCGAGCAGGGCGCCGTGCTGCTGCGCTCGCCCAATGCCCCGGCCCAACCGTTGACCACCCTGGAGCGGGGCTTCAACAGCGAGACCAAGGATCACCACGAGTGGCGCACCTTTACCCTCTACAACGAAGGTGAACAGACCTGGCTCATCGTGGCGGAGCGGGATGACGAACGCAGCGAGCTGGCCAGCAAGATGGCCACCCTCACCATGCTGCCCCTCTTCATCACCCTGCCCTTCCTGCTCGGTCTGCTGTGGTGGCTGATCACCCGGGGGCTGTCACCGCTGCACCAGCTGGCGCAAGCCATCGGCGAGCGTCATCCCGCCAACCTGAGCCCCCTCAATCTCGCCATCAAGGCCGAGGAGCTGACGCCGCTGGTGGGGGAGATCAACCGGCTGATGCACGCCCTCGCTGACACTCTGGATCGGGAGAAACAGTTCACCAACGAGGCCGCCCACGAGCTGCGCACCCCCCTCGCGGTGCTGCGCATCCACAGCGAGAACGCCATGACAGCCGAGGATGATCAGAGCCGGGAGCAGGCCCTGCGCAAGATGCTCTTGGCCCTCGATCGCAGCGATCGGCTGATCCGCCAGTTGCTGACCCAGGCCCGCATCGACAACCAGCAGAGCCCGGCCCTCACCGCCCTCCCCCTGTTCCCCCTGTTGCAGGGCACCCTGGCGACCCTGGCCCCCATCGCCCTGAAAAAGGATCAGCAGCTGTCCCTGGAGGGCGCCGAACAGGTGCAGGTAATGGGACAGGCGATGTTGCTGGAGCTGATGTTCGGCAACCTCATCGACAATGCGCTGCGCTACACCCAGGTGGGCGGCGAGGTCGCCGTGGTGGTGAGCCAGGTGGGCAACCGGATCCGGGTGGATGTGCGGGACAACGGCCCCGGCATCCCCACCGCCGCCCTCTCCCGGTTGTGCGAGCGCTTCTTCCGGGTCAATCCCCAGCAGGGGGATGGCGTGGGCCTTGGCATGGCTATCGTCTCGCGCATCGCCCAGCTTCACGGAGCGGATCTCGACATCCACAACCGGCCCGAAGGGGGGCTCGAAGTGAGCGTGCTGCTGCCCACCTCGCGCCAGGCATGAGGGGTCAGCCTTTGCGCACGCCATGAAAAACGGGGGCCAGGCCCCCGTTTTTCATGGCTGCACCACCCTAGTCGCAGGTGGGCTGTACCGTGAAGGTCCGGCTCGAATCCACCGGTCCCAGCTCCGCCAGCAGACGGCGCCCCAGCAGCACCGGGTAGATCATCTTGCTGCGATCCCGCAGGGTGAACCACTCCTTGTAGACCTGGTCCCCGACGCAGACGGACATGGTCACCGTCGGGCGCTGCTCCATGCCGCCCGCCCCGCGCACCGTCACGCTGCGCTCCACAGGTCGCTCCACGCTCCGGCGCACCACCTTGTCGGTATTGGCATCGGTCAGCACCAGGTTGAAGCGCACCCAGGGCTTGCCATCCTTCTTGAAATGCTTCAGGTCGCGGGCATCCAGCGACGAAGTGAGGGCACCGGTATCGAGCTTCATCTTGACCGCCACCCCGTAGGGCATCAGCACCCCCTTCTCGATCCAGCCATAGCTGGTCTGGGCCGCCATCGCGCTGCCGCACAGCGCCCACATCATGGCCGCCGCCACCATTCTCTTGCCCATCATGCTCTCTCGCCTTGTCAGTCTTGCGCCCAGATGTATCACAGCCAACTGCCGGGTCAACCGGATTCTGGCGCGCAGGGGAGCTGGCTCTGGACGCGGTGCCAACAGGCGACAATCCATGCCGGGCACGGCGCGTGAGTGGGGAATGCAGCAGGAAAACGAGGGGAGAACAGGGTGCTGGATGACGCTGGCGGCCATCCTCAGGTTGTGACGCCAAAGGCTACCACAGCGGTGCGTGAATTATCAGTCTTGTTCTGACGGGATTTTTGCCTACACTGCTGTAAACCGGAGGGCCTGAAAACCACCGGTTTTTTTGCGCCTGCCGAAAAGTTGCCACTGCAAAGTGACCTCTCACACAAGGCTCAATAAGGAATTCGCAATGCGTATCGAAGAAGACTTGAAGCTCGGTTTCAAGGATGTCCTGTTTCGCCCCAAGCGCTCTACTCTCAAGAGCCGTTCCCAAGTCAGCCTGACCCGCCAGTTCACCTTCAAGCACACCCAGACCCGATGGCAGGGCGTGCCCGTCATCGCCGCCAACATGGATACCGTCGGCAGCTTCGCCATGGCGCGTACCCTGGCCAGCTTCGAGATGATGACGGCGGTGCACAAGCACTACAGCCTTGCGCAGTGGCAAACCTTCGTCAATGAGACCGACCCGGCCCTGCTGGGCCACGTAATGGTCTCCACCGGCACCTCGGAGGAGGACTTCACCAAGACCCGCCAGATCCTCGCGATGTCCAGCGCCCTGCGCTTCATCTGCGTGGACGTGGCCAACGGCTACTCCCAGCACTTCGTCGAGTTTCTGCGCAAGATCCGCGAGGCCTGCCCGAACCACGTCATCCTGGCAGGCAACGTGGTGACCGGCGAGATGGTGGAGGAGCTGATCCTCTCCGGCGCCGACATCGTCAAGGTGGGCATAGGCCCGGGCTCGGTCTGCACCACCCGGGTCAAGACCGGGGTCGGCTACCCGCAGCTCTCCGCCATCATCGAGTGTGCCGATGCGGCCCACGGCCTGGGTGGCCAGATCGTCGGCGACGGCGGCTGCACCTGCCCGGGGGATGTGGCCAAGGCGTTCGGCGGCGGCGCCGACTTCGTGATGCTGGGGGGCATGCTGGCCGCTCACGAAGAGTGCGGCGGTGAAATCGTCGAGGTCGATGGCGAGCCCTTCATGAAGTTCTACGGCATGAGCTCGGCCAGCGCCATGGACAAGCACGCCGGCGGCGTCGCCGAGTATCGCGCCTCCGAAGGCAAAACCGTGCTGCTGCCCTACCGCGGCCCGGTGGAGAACACGGTGCGCGACATCCTGGGCGGGGTGCGATCCACCTGCACCTATGTGGGGGCCAGCCAGCTGAAAGAGCTCACCAAACGCACCACCTTCATCCGGGTGCGCGAGCAGGAGAACAACGTCTACGGCAAGGAGTAACCTGCCACAGACCCCGTCACGCGCTGACGGTTAGAAGCCGACCAACCGGTGTGCTACCCTGCGCACCGGCTTTTTTGCATCTGGGATCCCGCGCCATGACAAGCCCTCTCCCCCCCTTCGACTGGGACATCTTCTGCTGCGTCGTCGACAACTTCGGTGACATCGGCGTCACCTGGCGACTCGCCCGCCAGCTCAAACAGGAAGGCGCGCTCCCGGCGCAGAAGAGTGAGGTGCAGGTGCGGCTCTGGGTGGACGATCTGGCTAGCTTCGCCCGCATCTGCCCGGCGCTCGACCCCGCACAGGACGGTCAGTGGGTCGATGGCATCTATGTCCAGCACTGGCACGAGCGCCTCCCCGCCGACATGACCCCGGCCAGGGTCGTCATCGAGGCGTTTGCCTGCGAGCTGCCCGCCCCCTTTATCGAACGCATGACCGAGCAGACCACGCCCCCCTGCTGGATCAACCTCGAATACCTCTCGGCCGAGAGCTGGGTCGAGGATTGCCATGGCCTCACCTCGCCCCAGCAGGTCGGCAGCCGGCGCCTCGACAAGTACTTCTTCTTCCCGGGTTTCACCGCCAGAACCGGCGGCCTCTTGTGCGAGCACGGCCTCATCGTCGAGCGCGAGCGCTGGCAGCAGGATGAAGCGGGACTGACTGCCTACTGGGCCAGCCTCGGCCTGCCACCCCAACGAGAAGACGAGCTGCGGGTCAGCCTCTTTACCTACGAGAGCGAGGCGCTCAGGAGCCTGGTCGAGGGCTGGCGCCAGAGCGTCACCCCCGTCACCCTGCTGCTGCCGCTGGGGCGCTCCCTCGACGACGTGCTCATCGGTGCAGGGCTGGCAGAGGCCATTCCCGGTGCCCGGGCCGGAGATCTGCTCCAGGCGGGCAACCTCACCATCAAGCTGCTGCCGATGACCGATCAGAGGGGTTACGATCGCCTGCTGTGGAGCTGCGATCTCAACCTGGTGCGCGGGGAGGACTCCTTCGTGCGGGCCCAGTGGGCGGGGCGCCCCTTCCTCTGGCACATCTACCAGCAGGAAGAGGATGCCCACATGGTCAAGCTGGACGGTTTTCTCGACCACTACCTCTCCCCCTTGCCAGCGTCGGCCGGTCAGTGGCTGCGCCGCTTCAACCATGCCCTAAACCGGGGGGAACACACCGGTGAACTCTGGGCACAATGGCCGCAATACGCGGCCATATGGCAGCAACATGGGCACACCTGGCCACAGAGGCTGCTGGCGGACGGGGATCTCGTCACGAGGTTGGTGAAATTTTTAGAAAGCCGTATATAATCTGGCAGTTTTTATCCGTCCGTTTCACGAACAGGAATTTTTTACATGAAAACCGCACAGGAAATCCGCGCTGGTAACGTAGTCATGATCGGCACCGAGCCGATGGTGGTCCAGAAGGCTGAATTCAACAAATCCGGCCGTAACTCCGCCGTGGTCAAGATGAAGCTGAAGGGTCTGCTGAACGGCAGCGCCACCGAGACCGTCTTCAAGGCCGACGACAAGCTGGAAGTCGTTCAGCTGGAGCGTAAAGAGTGCACCTACTCCTACTACTCCGACCCGCTGTATGTCTTCATGGACACCGAGTACAACCAGTACGACGTCGAGAAAGACAACCTGGGTGATGCCCTGAACTACCTGGTAGACGGCATGGAAGACCTCTGCGAAGTGACTTTCTACAACGAGAAAGCCATCTCCGTAGAACTGCCGACCACCATCGTGCGTGAAGTCGAGTACACCGAGCCGGCCGCCCGTGGCGACACCTCCGGTAAAGTGACCAAGCCTGCCCGCCTGAAGGGCACCTCCTACGAGCTGGCCGTTGCCGCCTTCGTGGAGATCGGTGACAAGATCGAAATCGACACCCGTACCGGTGAATTCAAGCGTCGCGTCAACTAAGTTGACCCCTTGATGTGATTGCAAAAAAAGCGAGCCCAGGCTCGCTTTTTTATTGGCTGGCACCTCACGGCCGGCCTGATGAGAAGCCGTGCCCCTAGCGGCGATGGGCCAGTGCCCGCACCAGCCTGTCCCCCACCCCCTGTACCAGTTGCACCAGCAGCAGCAACATGACCACTGTCCCTGCCATCACCTTGTCGTCAAAGCGCTGGTAGCCGTAGCGGATCGCCAGATCCCCGAGCCCGCCACCACCGACCACCCCCGCCATGGAGGAGAAGCCAATGAGCATCACCACCGTCAGGGTGAGTCCGGCCAGCAGCGCCGGCAAGGCCTCGGGCAGCAGCGCCTTGACGACCACGTGCCAGCCGCTGCCCCCCATGGCGAGCACGGCTTCGACGCGCCCCTTGTCCACCTCATCGAGGGCGCTCTCCACCACCCGGGCAAAGAAGGGGAAGGCCCCCAGGGTAATGGGAACGATGGCGGCGGTGCTGCCCAGTGAGGTGCCGACCACCAGCCGGGTCAGGGGGATCAGGGCGATCAGGAGCACCACGAAGGGGAGCGACCGCCCGATGTTGATACCGATCCCCAGCACCATGTTGAGACGGGGCAAGGGCAGCACGCCCCCGGGACGGGTCACCACCAGCAGCACCCCGGTCGGCAACCCCAGCAACAGGGTGAACACGGCCGCCACTCCCACCATGTAGAGCGTTTCGAGCGACCCCTGATACATCAGTTCGAGCAAGGCATCGACACTCAGGCGACTCTGCATAAACGCACCTCCTCTGTGACTCCGTGACGCGCCATGAAACGCCGCAGGATCTCGGGATCCGGCAACAAGGCCTGCCGCACGCGGGAGTCGGGGTTGGCCAGCAGGGTGCCCAGAGCGCCGCTTTCCACCAGCTGACCCCGTTCAAGCAATGCTGCGTGATCGCAGATGGCCCTGACCACCTCCAGCTCGTGGGTGATGAGCACTATGGTGATCCCGAGGCGGCGGTTGATGTCGGCAAGCAGCGCCAGCACCGACTCCGTGGTCTCCGGATCCAGGGCACTGGTCGCCTCGTCACAGAGCAAGTGGCGCGGATTGGCGGCCAGGGCGCGGGCGATGCCCACTCGTTGCTTCTGTCCCCCCGACAACTGGGAGGGAAAGGCGCGACGGTGCTCGCCAAGCCCCACCAGTTCCAGCAGCTCGCTGACCCGGGCCGCCCGCTCCCGGCGCGCCACTCCGGCGATTTCCAGCGGGACTGCCACGTTCTCCTCCACGCTGCGGGCGTGCAGCAGATTGAAGTGCTGGAAAATCATGCCGGTCCCCTGACGGTGGCGGCGCAAGGCCGCCCCCTCCAGGGCCGTGATGTCGCGGCCATCGAACAGGATGCGGCCCCGGCTTGGCCGCTCCAGCAGATTGAGGCAACGAATGAGCGTGCTCTTGCCCGCGCCGCTGCGCCCGAGAATGCCGTAGATGGCCCCATCCGGGATCTCGAGCGACACCCCCTCCAGAGCGGGTTGCCCGTGCCCCGGGTACTGCTTGCCGAGCCCCTCCAGCACTATCATGACTGCCGCCCGGCCACCGGGATCACCGACCCCTTGTAGCTCTTGCGAATGAAGTCGGCGATCGCCCTGGACTCCAGGTCCCGCGCCAACTGGCGGATCCGCGGATCATCCTTGAGCGCCGGGGTGGTCACCAGGATGTTGGCGTAGGGATTGTTCTGGGCGCTCTCCAGCCCCAGGGCATCGCGAGCAGGCTCCAGCCCCGCCTCCAGGGCATAGTTGCCATTGATCACCGCCAGATCCACGTCGTCGAGGGAGCGCGGCAGCTGCGGCGCCTCGATCTCCAGGATCTTGAGCGCCTTGGGGTTGGTGGCGATGTCGTGCACCGTCGCCAGATCCCGCGCCGGATCTTCATGGCCGGCCTTGAGGGTGATGAGCCCCTCGTGCTGCAACAGATAGAGGGCCCGGCTCAGGTTGGTGACATTGTTGGGCAGGGCTATCACCGCCTTTTCCGGTACCTCCCTCAGGTGCTTGAACTTCTTCGAATAGATGCCAAGAGGCTCCACGTGTACGGTCGCGGCCACCACCAGCTCGGTGCCGAGCGCCTTCTCCTGATCCCGCAGGTAAGGGACGTGCTGGAAATAGTTGGCATCCACATCACCCGCCACCAGCAGGGCATTGGCATTGATGCCGCCGCTGAGCTCGATCACCTGCAGATCCAGCGAAGGGTCCTGGCGTTTCACCTCGCCGAGGATATCCGCATGGGGCAGTGGATCCGCGGCAACCCGCAGCGCCTGGGCTGCCTGGGCGGAGAGAGAGAGTCCGAGGGCCAATACCAGGCCGCTCAGGGAAAACAGTCCGTGCTTGTTCATCTTGTGCTCCTTGCCATGCAATCAATGGGTGGTTTCGCCGACCGCCAGCGCCCGGGGCGCCGGCAACAGATCGGCATGGTGGCGCAATGCCACATCAGGGTGAGAACGCAGCCGCCCCTTGAGGTAGTTCCAGCCCACCTCCCGCAGCAGCGGATTGTGCGGGTCGGTGGCAGGCCCTCTGACTTCACGGGCCAGTGCCTCGGGCAGCGGATAGACGGGCACCACGGCGTCGAGCTGGGCCCCCAGGAAGAAGGCGATGGAAAGACGCTCCTGCCCCGGCGCCGACGGCACCACCCGGTGCACGGTCGCCCGCAGGTAGCCGTTGCTGGCCAGCTCCAGCAGCTCACCGATGTTGACCACGAAGGTGCCGGGGAGCGGGAGCGCATCGATCCAGTGATCCGGCGCCACCTCCACCTGCAGGCCGGGCTGGTCATCCTGCAGCAGGAAGCTCAGGAAGCCCGAATCCTTGTGGGGACCGACCCCCTGAGTGGCGCCCCGCTCACCGGGATAGCGGATCAGCTTGATATGTTCGTTGGGACGCTCTCCGTGCAGGGCATCGAAGGCATCTGGCGACAGTGCGAGCGCCTCGGCAAAAGCCCCGAGCAGAGTACGGGACATGCGGGTCATCTGCCCACGCCAGCGCGTCAGCACGGGTTGCAGTGTCGGCAGCGCCTCCGGCCACTGATTCGGCCCCTGCAACCGCCACCAGGGCGGGTCGCCCGCCGCGCGCGGCAAGGCAGGGCGATCGGCACCGATATCAAACTGCTCTCGCCAGTCGGGTTGACCCCGGGTCAGCTCCGCCCCCGGTCGGTTGTAGCCACGAAAATGGGGAGAGTGGATCATGGCGACCTGCTGCTTGGCCGCCAGAGGCAGCGCAAAGAAGGCCCGCGACAGCTGCTGCACTTCCTGTTGCAGCTCGGGATCGATGCCGTGGCCGGTCAGGTAGAAAAATCCCGTCTCTCTCGCGGCATCGCGCAACGATGCCAGAAAATCGGCCCGAGCGTCGGGCGAGGCATCCAGCTGCCTCAGGTCGAGGATGGGCAAGTGAACCAAGGTGCTCATGGCGATAACGCTCCCTGTCGATGGAAAGTGAGGGTGAACCTCTCGTTCTGACGAGACAGGGGGGGAGAATTCTCCGCCTGCGGCCAGTGGCGACATGCCCCGGCCCCCTGTCTGTCTGCCCTTACTGAACCATGTATGGGTCACGGGATGGAACAATCAAAACCGGGAATGCTTTGCCATTTGGAACAATCCCGGGCCCGTGTCCGGCCCGCCGGTCAGACCCTCTTCGCCACCGCCGATGCCGATGTGCCCCCTTGCCCTAAAGAAACCCCCGGCGAGGCCGCTATGAGGGAGTGCTGGAGGATCCCCCATGACATTTCGCCCCTATCTGCTGCTGACCTTGCTTGCTTTTGCCGCCCACGGCACCGGGCAGGCACCGTCAGGCGCCGCCCCGGATCCAGCCCCCCTGGTTCCCCCCGACTACTGGCAGAGCAGCGACTGGCAGGGAATACCCGACAGCACCAGAGTGGACAAGCAACAGGTACTGTTTGCCAAGCACGACAGCGACAACTACGTGGGTCTGGTCATCCTGCTGCCCGACTGGCAGCGCAGCGGCCAGCTGTGGCAACTGACCCGGGAGCTGGGGCGCCTCGGTTTCGATACCCTGCTGCTGCTCCCCTCGCCGCAGCAGACCGAGCTCGACCCCGCCGCCGAGAAGAAACAGCAGGTCATCGACGATTTTCGCAAGCAGTTTGCCTCCCGCATCAGCAAGCTGGGGGATGCCAAGCTGCAGGAGGGGGGCTTCAAGCTGCTGCTGGCCCAAGGTACCAGCGCCGCCTGGGCCGCCAACCTCATCGCCAGCGAGCAGTTGCCCGCCCCCGATGCTCTGGTGCTGCTCGACGGCTTCTTCCCCAACCAGCTGAGCAACCAGACCCTCGCCAAGCAGATAGCCCAGGGCAGCATCCCTACCCTGGATCTCTATCAGGAGGAGGGAGGACGCTGGCCCCTGCTGGCGGCCGAAGCCCGCAGAAGCGAGAGTCGCCGCAGCCACAAGCTCAACTACCGCCCCTATGCCCTGATGGATCTGGAGGAGACGCCGGGGCGCATCCAGGGCTGGCTGACGCACCTGGGCTGGATCTGAGGCCCTCCGAGGCACAGCCACCCGCCTTTTGCCTTCCCCATCGGACTTGGCCCGATGCCACCGCGCTGGTCAGCCGCCCTCCATGTTTGGCATCATGTCCGAACCAATGGCAGGAGGCTTCATGCAGCAAATCGTGTTTCTCGACAGCGACACCCTGGACACCGGCATCAATCTGCGCCGCCCCGATTTTCCCCATCACTGGCAAAGCTACTCGACCACGGCGCCGGATCAGGTGGTGGAGCGGCTCAAGTGCGCCAGCATCGCCATCATCAACAAGGTGCGCATCGGGGCCGATGAACTGGCCCAGCTGCCCGAACTGCGCCTGATCGCCCTGGCCGCCACCGGCAGCGACAACCTGGATCTGGAGGCGTGCCGCGCCGCCAATGTCGCCGTGTGCAATATCCGCAACTACTCGGGCCCTTCCGTCCCCGAGCACGCCATGGCCCTGATGCTCGCCCTGTCGCGCAACCTGTTCGCCTGGCGCCAGTCCCTGCTGGAGGGGCGCTGGCAACAAAGCGGCCAGTTCTGCTTCTTCGACCACCCCATCACGGATCTGCATGGCAAGCGCCTCGGGATCATCGGCAAGGGAACCCTGGGACAGGCGCTGGGACAGCGGGCCAGCGCCATCGGGATGGAGGTTTACTATGCCCAGAGCCAGGTCGGCTCCCCGGGGGATGACGACAGGCTGCCCCTGGATGCCCTGCTGCAAAGTTCGGATGTGATCAGCCTGCACTGCCCGCTCACCCCCTACACCCGCCATCTCATCGGGGAGCGGGAGCTGGCCCTGATGAAACCGGGCGCCTTGCTCATCAACGTGGGCCGTGGCGGCCTGGTGGACGAGCCGGCGCTGCTCGAAGCCCTCGGCAACGGCCGTCTGGGGGGCGCCGGCTTCGATGTGGCGAGCGTCGAGCCGCCGCCCCCCGACCACCCCCTGATGCAGGCCCTGCGTTACCCCAATTTCATCCTGACTCCCCACGTGGCCTGGGCCAGCGAAGAGTCGATGCAGCGCCTCGCGGATCAGCTCATCGACAACATCAACGCCTTCTCCCTTGGCAGGCGCCAGCACCGGCTGGTGTAAGAGGCCGCTCGCCGCCCCTCACGGGCCGGCAGCGGGATCAGTCGTCATGCCATCTGTGCTTGCGGTGCTTTTTGTGTTTCTTGTGGTGCTTGTGGTGCTTGTGATAGCGCCTGTCATCGTAATAGCGATCGCCGCGGCTCTCGTGACCATCCCCGGTCCTGGCTCCGATGGCGGAGCCACCGGCACCACCGATACCGGCGCCGATCAGCTGGCCCGTACTGCCACCGACGCTCTTGCCGATGGCTGCCCCGCCCAGGGCACCGACGGCGCCGCCGAGCGCAGCTTCGTTCTTGTTGCCCCTATTGGCCGTGGCCGCACCACCGGCCGCGCCCCCAGGGCGGCCCCCACCAGGGCGCCGGTGTCGCCACCCAGCTCCTTGCCGATCATGGTGCCCGCCACCCCGCCGGCTCCGCCGCCGAGAATGGTATTGAGGGTCTCGGATGCCTGCACCTGTCCTGTGCCCAACAGCAACGCCCCCAGCAGCGCCAGTGCGCTCATGCCAAACGGTTTCATTTTCATGGGGTACTCCTGTCAAACCTGATGATTGATTATTTTTCCCTGCACTATACAAAGCCCCCTGACCTGCGCCACTGCCGCAAGGGGCACCTCACGGCCAGCCCTCCCTGTCTCCGGTTCGCGACACGATGCAAGAAAGCAGGCTAACCACCTGAAACCACATCAAAAAAAAAGGTCACACGAGAAATCATCCCCGTCATGACCCTTTTCTAGGCCCAAAGGCCCTTTTTTGCAGCAATCACCGTCAGACAGATACTGTCACAACCTCCCCGTCAACGGGCGACGACGCCGCCAGATGCCAACAATCCCGCCCCTGGTGCTTGCTCTCGTACAGGCAGGCATCCGCCCGCTCGAGCGGCGTCAGGGCATCATCCGGATAGCGCGCGCCGCCGGCGCTCAGGGTGATGGCGTCGGCGAACTCCCGCCATTTCAGGGCCTTCACCCGACCGAGCAGGTGGGTCAGGCGACATTCCACCTCCGCCTGCTCCCAGGGCAGCAAGGCCGCAAATTCATCGCCCCCGATGCGGTAGACCTGCTCATCCCCCAGGGTTCTCGCCATGATGGTGGCTACCCGAAATAGCACCGCATCCCCCACACCGTGTCCCCAGCTGTCGTTGACGCGCTTGAAGTTGTCCACATCGAACAGCACCAGCCAGTAGGGCCTCCTCGCCTGCTCCAGCTCCGCCCGCTGCTGATCGAAGGCTCGCCGGTTCAGGATGCCGGTGAGAGGGTCGTGGAGCAGGGCATCCTGCCCTTGCAGCAGGCTGTTTCGCACCTGTTCTATCTCTCCCAGGCTGCCGTGCACGAACCAGGTTCGCTGACGCCGCTGGATCTCCTTTCTCGCCTCATCCCGGATGAGGCCGCTGAGCGAGCCCTGCACCAGCGCCTGCTCCTGACGAAAGATCCGCATCAGAAACCACAGGCTGCACAGCCAGATGCAGAGCAATGCCAGGGCGGGCAGCACCACCATCAGCAGGGTGTCTTGCAGGTTTTCATGAAAATGGGAGGGGGGGAGATAGACGTTGAGATCCCACTCCATCCCCTCCAGAGCGTGTTGCAGGTGGCGACCGGCCCAGAACCCGTCCAGGCCGACCGCCTGCGTCTCCCGCTCGAGACGGGGCGGCAACAGCGACAAATTGTGCCCCACCACCAGCTTGCCGCCCTTGCGCTCGGTGATGTAAAGAGCCACCGGATCCTCACCCACTGCCCGGTGCAACGCCCCCTGCAAGGCACTGAACGACATGTCCACCATCAGCAGCCCAAGCAGTTGCCCCTCATCATCCTTGACCCGCTTGATGAGAGTCAGTACCTCTCCGGCCAAATCAAACGCCGGGTAGGGACCGAACCAGACGAGATCATCGCCCTCGCCGGACAGGGTCTGGAACCAGGGCCGCGCCTGTGCCCGGTAGCCCTCCGGTTGCTGCCAGTCGGGATAGCCGTCGAGCCGATGGGTGCGCGCGTTGTAGAAATAGAGGAAGTGGGCGTCGTACTTGAACTGATGGGCAATGGCCCAGATGGGATTGATGGCCGATGCCCCGGCAGCGATGGCCTGCTTGTCCAGGGACGCCTCCAGCACGCCAAGCTGGCGGCGGTTGTCCTGCGCCATGTCCTGGAACAGGGTGGCGTCGAGGGCGGCCAGCATGTGACCGTAACCCGCCACCGTCTTGTCGATGCTGCTCAGGTAGCTGGCTGCCGCCAGCAACAGGGTGGCGATCAGCACCAGCCCTCCCAGGAGAAACGACAGCGGAGTCAGTATGTAATAGCGTTCCTTGATCAGCGCCGCCGTCATGCCACCCTCTATAAAATGTCATATTGGATGAATTTTATAGATTAAAAATCTGCAAAAGATATTGATTGAAGTCATTAACATCCACTGCTAATGATAAAAAAGATATCAAGGTGTCTCACGGCCATATTCACATCCGTCATGTGAATATCCATAAAAAGTAGAAACAGTCATTACTCCTCGTTGACGGTTTATTGCCCGCAAGGTGATATAGTCGATGACTCGAGAAATCGGAGCCAGATGACCTTTGTCGGCAACGCTGGCGGTGATGATTCATCAACCAAGGAGATGTTATGAGCAGTCCGTTTATCGAACAGATCAAAGCACGTCGTACCATCTATGCCCTGGGCAACAGGGTGACCCACTCCGAGGCCCAGCTGACCGCCCTCATCAAGGATGCCGTCAAGCACAGCCCCTCTTCGTTCAACTCCCAGAGTTCCCGCGCCGTCATCCTGTTCGGCGAGCAGCACCACAAGCTGTGGGACATCGTCAAGGCGGAGCTCAAGAAGATAGTGCCGCCGGAGGCCTATCCCCAGAGTGAAGCCAAGATCAACGGCAGCTTCCGCGCCGGGGCTGGCACCGTGCTCTTCTTCGAAGACACCGCCGTCATCGAGGATCTTCAGCAGAAATTCGCTCTCTATGCCGACAACTTCCCCATCTGGTCCGAACATGCCACCGGGATCGCCCAGTTCGCGGTCTGGACCACCCTGGCCCAGGAGGGCATCGGCGCCTCCCTGCAACACTACAACCCGCTCATCGACGATGCGGTGCGCAAGGAGTGGGACCTGCCCGCCAGCTGGCTGCTTCGTGCCCAGATGCCTTTTGGCAGCATAGAGCAACCTGCCGGCGACAAGACCTTCATCGACGACGACGTGCGTTTCCGGGTCTTCAAGTAAGCCTTCACGCCCCCTCCACCAGGGGGCGTTTTCATCTCGCACTCGTTCACCCTTGTCACGTGCCAGCCATACTCTGAGCAAACCCTCTCTTGTCAGGAGGTCCCCATGGGGGACATCGCACGCCAACGTACCTCATGCACATTGACGCCCTTGTCCGCTCTGTTGTGTGTCGCCGCCCTGGTACTGCTGTTCTCGCTGATCGGCATCTTCACCCGCCCCCCCAACCTGCTGGCGGCCTTCTGGCCTGCCAATGCGGTCATGCTCGGCTGCATGGTGCGCTATCCGCGCCTGGCCACCCCGGCGGGCTGGGCCGGCGGCATACTGGGCTTTTTTCTCGCCGCCCTCTTCACCGGCGAGCCCCTGTTCAAAACCATCTTGCTGACCTGCGGCAACCTGGCCGGCATCGGCGTCGGGTATCTGCTGATGCATCGGCTCGCGCCTGCCGACAAGCTCCTCAGGCGCCCCACCTCCCTCGTGCTCCTGCTGCGAAACACCCTGGCCGCCTCCCTCGCCGCCGGCGTGGTCGGCGCCATCATCAATCCCATCCTGTCTCTGGGCTCCCCGCTCTACGGGCTGGGCTTCTGGTTTGCCAGCGAGCTGGTGAACTACATGACCATACTGCCGGTGCTCCTGACACTGCCTCCCCATGACAGCGTGCCCCCCTGGTGTACCCTCCTCTATCGCACCGAGTTCTCCTGGGCCGGATTGATGCCGTTGCTGAGCCTGGTGGCCTCCCTGCTGCTCACCCTGCTCATCGAGGGGCCGGGATCCATCGCCTTCCCGGTACCGGCACTGCTCTGGTGCGCAGTCACCTACTCCGTCTTCGCCACCAGCCTGCTGACCCTGAGTTACAGCACTCTGATCCTGATCGCCCTCTCAAACGGCCATCTCGTCATCAATCACGATGTCCAGACTCAGTACTGGATGTTCTCCGTCCGGATAGGGGTCATGCTGATCGCTCTCACCCCCCTGACCGCCGCCAGCATCATGGCGGCCCGCAACAGCCTGCTACGGGAGATGAAACACCTGGCCCACCACGATCACCTGACCGGTGCGCTGAACCGGGCCGGCTTCTGGTCGGCCGCCAACGAACTGCTCCAGCACCTCACGGTGCAGCGCTACCCTGTGGCGGTCTGCATGCTGGACATCGATCATTTCAAACGCATCAATGATCGGCACGGTCACGAAGAGGGGGACAACCAGTTGAGCGGCTTCGCGGCCCGGGTGCGCGACCAGCTTCGACCGGGGGACCTCTTCTGTCGCCTGGGGGGAGAGGAATTCGTGGCCATCTTGCCCGGCCTCAGCGAGGAGCAGGCCATGGCGGTGGCCGAGCGGCTGCGAAAAATCGTCGCGCAGCCAGGGGAAGAAAATGGAGCCGAGCCCGCCGTCTGCATCACGGTCAGCATCGGTATCGCCTCCCAGAGAGAGGGCCCCTTCAATCTGGACGAGCTGCTCTCTCGCGCCGATCAGGCGCTCTATCTGGCCAAGCACAATGGCCGCAACCGGGTGGAACGCTACTCGGCCGAGCAGGCTTCCCCCAGCGTCGGGCAATCTTGCGGCACCTGAATGGCGTGGCTCTTGTCGTCATCATCCGGCCTCTGCCGGCTGCGGGGCGGGCAGATGAAGATGGAGCCCGTCCGATGCCACCTCGATCTCGATCCCGCGCCAGTCCCGCAGCCAGCCCTTGAGCCTGTCGTCATACCGCCTTGTTCCCCCCATCTGCACCACCTGGCAACCCGCCTGCAGGGCGCTGGCGATGCCCGCTGGCGCATCCTCGAACACCAGGCAATCGGCCGGAGCCAGTCCCAACCGGCTGGCAGCCAGCAAATAAGGCTCGGGATCCGGCTTGCCCCGTACCACATCCCCGGCGCACACCAGGAGACGGGGCAGCGGCAATCCGGCGTGCAGCAGCCGGTGCTCTGCCACCCTCCGGCTTGCGGAGGTCACCAGCGCCCAGCGCGTCGATGGCAGCTGTTCGAGCAGTCGCCGGGCACCGTCCAGGGGCATCGGCGCCGCAGCATATGCCATCTCCAGATCGTCGAGCAGGGCCACCTCCACCGCCATGTCCAGCTGGGGAGCCAGGGCCCCTATCACCTCCCGTGAGCGCACGCCGTGGCACATGGCGAGCACGGGAGCGGGATCCAGCCCATGGTGCTGACACCAGCGCCGCCACACGACTTCCACGTCGCCGGTGGAGTGGACCAAGGTCCCATCCATGTCCAGCAGCAGGGCCTCGGCCCTCACGCGCACCGCGCTCACAGGGCTCTCCCCGCCAGCGCATCGGCGAAGACCTGCCGCTGGGCAGCGGCCTCGTAACAGGCGAGCGCCTGCTCCGCATTGCTGGCCCACACCGGCAAGGGGGCGACGACGAACCCCTGCTGCAACAGGCTGGTCAGCAGCTCCCCGGTCTCCGGTGCGGCCAGCGGCTGAGCCATCACCAGGCTCCCCTTGATCAAGAACAGATAGCGTTCGCTCGACATGACATGACTCCTTGTGGCTGAACAGCGGGCAAGCAGGCCCGTTTCGAGACCATTAGAACAAGGAGATTAGATAATTTATAATCAATAAATCGCCACATTTGATAACCAAACGGAATGAGATTCGACCTGAGACAATTGCAGGCCTTCGTCATGCTGGCCGAGAGTGCCAACTACCGGGAGGCGGCCAGCCGGCTTTTTGTGACGCAACCGGCCCTGACCAAGCAGATCCAGGGGCTGGAGCAGGCCCTCGGCAGCACCCTGTTCAACCGGGGCCGCCATGGGGCCGAGCTGACAGCCATCGGCCTCCAGTTGCTGCCCCAGGCCAAGGCTCTGGTGGATCACGGCAAGGGATTCGAGCGGCATGCCCTGGCGCTGGCAAGCGGTGCCGCCGGACGCCTCAATATCGGGTTCGGGCTCTCCAGCTTCGCACTGGCCCCCTCCCTGGTGGCCCGTTTCAAACAGCAGGCCCCCGACGTGCTGGTTCACCTGCGGGACACCACCTCCGCCATCCAGCAGGAGCACTTGCTGGCGGGTCGGCTGCAACTGGGCTTCATGCGACGGCCTGATGCGCCACAACTGAGGGAACACAGGTTGCTGACGGACAGACTGGTCCTGGCCGTCCCCACCCAGGTGGCAGGGCCGGACTTCGACCTGGAGCGGGCGCTGATCCGCGATCCCTTGCTGCAGATGGTGGGCCATCGCTGCCCGGGTCTCAGCCAGCAGATCGCTCGCTTCCTCGGTGCCAACCGGCTGACCGGTCTCATCCAGGAGGCGGAAGACATCCAGACCCTGGTCGCCCTGGTGGCCGCCGGTATCGGCAACGCCATCCTGCCGCGCAGCGTGGGGTTCATCGCGGGCAAGGAGGTGACCCTCTACCCTCTCTCCGGCCCCTGGTCGGAATGGGAAATCAGCCTGGTGTGGAACCCGGAATTTGCCGATCCCATTCGGGATCGCTTCCTCGCCATGGTGAGAGAGACGCACCCCGAGCCCGCATGAGGTGCATGAGATACCTGCAGGAGAGGATGGCCGGGCTCAGTCCCGTTCCGCCAGCTCCGCGACCTTGATGATCTCGGCAATGCGACCGAGCATGCGCAGGGAAGCCTGGTGTTCTGCGGCATCCGCCGCCGCGCAGGCATCCTCCAGGATGGTGATGGCGTAGTCCCGATCGTGGCCATCCCGTACCGCCCCCTGAATGGCCCAGCTGGTGCTCACGCCGCACACATAGAGATGCTCGATGCGATTGGCCCGTAGCGCAGGCTCCAGCGCCGTGCCGTAGAAGGGGCTGACCCTGGGTTTGGTCAGCACCAGATCCCCGGGTTGCACATCGAGCTCCGGGTGAAAGTCGGTGCCGCTGTCCGCCAGGGAGAGGGCCCCGAACTGCCGGGCACGGCCAAACATGGGGGAACCCCTGGGATGCAGCAGATAGCCCTCGTCAAACCCCACCTTGATGAGCACCACCAGCCAGCCGTGAGCGCGGGCATGGGCCAGCGCCTGATTGGCGTGCGCAATGGCGTCCTGCTCGAGCACCTGGGCCGCCGAGGCGGCAATGCGCCCGTCCGGGTGGGCGATGTCGTTGATGAAATCGATCACCAGCAATGCCTTGTTCATGGTGTTCTCCCCCTTGCCTGAGGCCGTTTTGCCCCTGCGCCGCCAGGATCACTCCTCGCGGCCATATAAAAAACCGGCTGGCACCATCACACGGATTGATATGCCACCCGATTGGCACCTGGCAGTGCCACGCACTGCCTCATACCAGCCCAAGCGCATAGCGTAGCGCCATCTCCTTGAGGGGGCCCGCCTTGTCCGCCAGATTCAGCGCCAGGTTGCGGGCAAGCCTGAGGGGGCCTATCTCGTTGCTGAAGACCCCGTAGAAGAGATCCATCCCCGACTGCATCAGCAGATTGTCAGGGCGGCGTCGCCCCTCGTAACGCCCGGCCAGCGCCAGCTCGTGCCACTGTGCCCCCGCCTTGCCGAGCAACCCGGCCCAGCAGGCCACGTCCTTGAAACCGAGGTTCACCCCCTGTCCCGCCAGCGGGTTGATGGTGTGGGCCGCATCCCCGAGCAGCACCACTCGCCCGGCGTGATAGTCGTTGGCGTGGCGGCGCACCAGGGGGAAGCTCCCCTTGGCCGTCACGGTGAAACCGCCAAGGCGGCTCGGGAAGTGGCGGCGCACCTCGACGGCCAGGGCCTCGTTGCTCATGGCGGCCAGCGCCCGGATGCGGGCCGGGCTGTCATACCAGACCAGAGAGCCATGGCGGCCCGGCAGCGGCAGGAAGGCGCGCGGGCCACTCGGGGTGAACTGCTGCCAGGTGATGTCTTCCTGGGCAAAATCGGTGTCGATGTTGATCAGCATGCAATGCTGGCGGTACTCGAAACGCGACACCCCGATACCGGCCAATCGCCGGGTGTGGGATTCGGCACCATCGCAGGCCAGCACCCAGCGCGCCTGCAGCTCGGTGCCGTCATCCAGGGTCAGCACGGCGTCATCCGCACTCTGGCGCAGACTCGTCACCGCCGCCGGGGTATGGGTCTGGATGGTCGGGAAATCCTCCATCCTTTTCAGCAGCGCGAGCTGGATCAGCCGGTTTTCGATGATGTAGCCGAGCTGGGGCAGCCCGAGATCCACCGCGTCGAAGCGGGTAGCGAAGCCGTCCAGCTCCCAGGTCTCCAGCCGGCGATAGGGGCACAGCCGCATCTGCTGCAGATATTGCCAGGCACCGGCCCGGGTCAGCAGCGCCACCGAGGCCTGACTGATGGCGGAAACCCGCAGATCCAGCGACTGCTCGGGGGCATAGGGCTCGGGCAACCGGGTCTCGATGACCCGTACCGAGAGCCCCTCTGCCGCCAGCAGGCAGGCGGTAGCGGCGCCCACCATGCCGGCGCCGACGATGGCGATATCACACTGTTCCATAACTTGATTCCTGCAAGGAGTCCCCGCGATAAGGGGCAAGGGCCGAACCGAATGGGGCATGATAACGCAAGGAGGCGGCAGAAACAGTGAGAGGGATGCGCAATTGCCGACGACAAGCTGGCCCTGATGGCGACGGGCGGCCCCAGACTGGTCAGCACCGGGATTGCGGAGTAAAATGGCCGGTCCTTTGACCCTGCCGATTTCAAAACCAGTCACGAGAAGCAATGAGCAAGAAACTTCATATCAAGACCTGGGGCTGCCAGATGAACGAGTACGACTCGTCCAAGATGGCGGACCTGCTGGATGCCAGCAATGGCTACACGCTTACCGAGGAGCCGGAAGAGGCAGATGTGCTGCTGCTCAACACCTGTTCCATCCGCGAGAAGGCCCAGGAGAAGGTGTTCCACCAGCTCGGTCGCTGGAAGAAGCTCAAGGCGAAAAAACCGGGGCTGGTGATCGGGGTGGGCGGCTGCGTCGCCTCCCAGGAAGGGGAGAACCTGCGCAGCCGGGCGCCCTATGTGGACATCGTCTTCGGACCCCAGACCCTGCACCGCCTGCCGACCATGATCAAGCAGGTGCAGGAGGGGCGCGGTGCCCAGGTGGACATCGCCTTCCCCGAGATCGAGAAGTTCGACAACCTGCCCGAACCCCGTGCCGAGGGGGCGACCGCCTTCGTTTCCATCATGGAAGGCTGCTCCAAGTACTGCTCCTTCTGCGTGGTGCCCTACACCCGTGGCGAGGAGGTGAGCCGGCCGCTGGATGACGTGCTCTATGAAATCGCCCAGCTCGCCCAGCAAGGGGTGCGCGAAGTGAACCTGCTCGGCCAGAACGTCAACGCCTACCGGGGGCCGACCTTCGACGGGGAGGTCTGCACCTTCGCCGAACTGCTACGCCTGGTGGCTGCCATCGACGGCATCGACCGCATTCGCTACACCACCAGCCACCCGGTCGAGTTCACCGACGACATCATCGAGGTCTATCGTGATACCCCCGAGGTGGTCAGCTTCCTGCACTTGCCCATCCAGAGCGGCTCGGATCGCATCCTGACCATGATGAAGCGCCCGCACACCGTGCTGGAGTACAAGTCCAAGATCCGCCGCCTGCGCGCCGTGCGTCCCGACATCACCATGAGCTCCGACTTCATCGTCGGCTTCCCGAACGAGACGGACGAAGACTTCGAGGCCACCATGAAACTCATCGAGGAGATCAACTTCGACATGAGCTTCAGCTTCATCTACAGCCCGCGCCCCGGTACCCCAGCCGCGGACCTGCCCGATGACGTCGACATGGAAGTGAAGAAGGCCCGCCTGACCCGACTGCAAAACCGCATCAATCACCAGTCCATGCTCATCGGCCGCGCCATGCTGGGCTCGGTGCAGCGCATCCTGGTGGAGGGGCCCTCCAAGATGGATCCCATGCAGCTCAGTGGCCGCACCGAGAACAACCGGGTGGTCAACTTCGAGGGGCCGCACCGCCTCATCGGCGGCTTCGCCGACGTGGAGATCACCGACGTACGCCCCTACTCCCTGCGCGGCCGCTTCATCCGCGGCGAGGACGAAATGAACCTGCGCATCGCCACGGCCCCGAGCGAGATCCTCGCCCGTCGTCCTGACAACGTGCCCGATGATCTGGGCGTTGCGGCCTTCAGACCCCATTGATGACTCTCTCCCCCGCCCCCTGGCGGGGGAACAACCGATAAGAGGACACCTTGAGCCGACACATCTCCACCCTGAATCTGCATCTGGAACCCGCCGACAACCAGCGCCTCGCCAGCCTGTGCGGACCCTTTGACGACAACCTCAAGCAGCTGGAGCGCCGTCTCGGCATCGAGATAAGCTACCGGGACAACCACTTCCAAGTGATCGGCAAGCAGGCCCAGGTGGAGGCGGCTGCCGTCATCCTCAAGCACCTCTATGTGGAAACCCAGCCCCTCAAGGGGAGCAAGGTGAGCGACATCACCCCCGAGATGGTGCACTTGGCGGTGCAGGAGTCCCGCGTGCTGGAGCAGGACGACGAACCCGCCCCTTCCCTGCCGTATGGCAAGGAGGTCACGGTCAAGACCAAGCGCGGTCTCATCAAGCCCCGCAGCCCGAACCAGGCCCAGTACATCGCCAATATCGTGCGCCACGACATCAGCTTCGGCATCGGGCCCGCCGGGACCGGCAAGACCTATCTCGCCGTGGCCGCCGCCGTGGATGCCCTGGAGCGCCAGGAGATCCGCCGCATCCTGCTGACCCGCCCGGCGGTGGAAGCCGGTGAGAAGCTCGGCTTTCTGCCCGGCGATCTTTCCCAGAAGGTGGACCCCTACCTGCGCCCCCTCTACGACGCCCTGTTCGAGATGCTGGGCTTCGAGCGGGTGGAGAAGCTGATGGAGCGCAACGTCATCGAGGTGGCGCCGCTTGCCTACATGCGCGGCCGCACCCTCAACGACGCCTTCATCATCCTGGACGAGGCCCAGAACACCACCACGGAACAGATGAAGATGTTCCTGACCCGCATCGGCTTCAACTCCAAGGCGGTGGTGACCGGCGACATCACCCAGGTGGACTTGCCTCGCAGCACCAAATCCGGTCTGCGCCACGCCCTGGAGGTGTTGCAGGGGGTCGATGGTCTCTCCTTCAACTTCTTCGAGTCCAAGGACGTGGTGCGCCATCCCGTGGTGGCCCGCATCGTGCAGGCCTACGAGGCATTCGATGCCCAGCAGGCGGCCGAGAAGAGCGCAGCCACTCCCCGCAACGAGAACACCAGCAAAGAGAGTGCCCAATGAGCGTGACCCTGGATCTGCAACTGGCCTGCGCCAGCACGGACGGCCTGCCGACCGAGGCCCAGCTGCAAGGCTGGCTCGACGGCACCATTCTGGGCTTCCAGCCCGAGGCCGAGGTGACGGTGCGCCTGGTGGACGAGGCGGAGAGCCGCGAGCTCAACCACACCTATCGCGGCAAGGACAAGCCCACCAACGTGCTCTCCTTCCCCTTCGAGGCGCCACCGGGTCTCGAGCTGCCACTGCTCGGGGATCTGGTGATCTGCCGCCAGGTGGTCGAGGCCGAAGCCGTCGAACAGGGCAAGCCCCTGATGGCCCACTGGGCTCACATGGTTGTGCATGGCAGTCTGCATCTGCTAGGTTATGACCATATCGAGGACGAGGAAGCCGAGGAGATGGAGCAGCTCGAGCGCGACATCATGCAGGAACTGGGCTTCGCCGATCCTTATCTGAACGACGAAGAGTAACGAACCGGATGGTCATCGTCTTGAAACAGCCGATGCCCATCCTCATATAGCCACAACGATTTCAAGTGTGTTCATACGAGTAACCAAGAGAGAAAATGACCGACGATCACCCTAGTACCGGCTCGCCGAAGAAAACCTGGCTCGACAAACTCAGCCAACTCTTCCAGGGCGAGCCAAAAGACCGCAACGATCTGGTAGAGGTCATCGCCGATGCCGAAGAGCGGGACCTCATCGATCAGGACACCAAGGACATGATCGAGGGCGTGCTCGAAATTGCCGAGCTGCGCGTGCGTGACATCATGATCCCCCGCTCCCAGATGGTGACCATCGAGAAGTCCCAGCCGGTGGACGAGTTCCTGCCAGTCATCATCGAATCCGGCCACTCCCGCTTCCCGGTGATCAACGAAGACAAGGATCACGTGGAGGGCATCTTGCTGGCCAAGGATCTGCTGCCGTTCGGTTTTGGCGGCCAGCATGCCAGCGAACCGCTCCAGCTGGAGAAGATCCTGCGTCCCACGGTGATCGTGCCGGAGAGCAAGCGGGTCGATCGCCTGCTCAAGGAGTTCCGGGAAGAGCGCTACCACATGGCCATCGTGGTGGACGAATTTGGCGGTGTCTCTGGTCTCGTGACCATCGAGGACATTCTGGAGCTCATCGTCGGCGAGATTGACGACGAGTTCGACGACATCGAGGACGAGCCGGAAGAGATCCGCCGCATCAGCAAGCGGGTCTTCTCGGTGAGCGCGCTGACCGAGATCGAGGACTTCAACGACTTCTTCGGCACCCAGTTCAGCGATGAAGAGGTGGACACCGTCGGCGGTCTGGTGATGCACGCCTTCAGCCACCTGCCCAAGAAGGGTGAAGAGATCGAACTCGACGGCTACCTGTTCAAGGTGATGCACGCCGATCGCCGTCGCCTGCAACAGTTGCAGGTGAAGATCCCCGAGCATCATGCGGCGGCGCAGCCGGAGTCCTGATCCCGCCCAACCCCACGCACATCCCGCGCCCCTCTCGTCAGGGGCGCTTTTTTTGCCTCTCTCCCGCCGCGCGACCGCCCCTGGGCCCACGCCGACCGCGAGGCTCGCCGTTGACCCGGTTTGCGGTTAAGATGTCGGCCATTGTGTTTCCATTCAGTCCAATTCGAGCCCCGATCCCCCGTGAAATCGAAACTCCTGACCAGCCTGTTTGCCATTGCCAGCGGCGCCATCGCCGTGCTGGCCTTCTCCCCTTTCGGCTACTGGCCCCTGGTGATCCCCTCCCTGCTCGGCCTTTACGCCCTGCTGGACAAGGCCACCCCCAAACAGGCAGCCTGGCGCGGCTTCGGCTACGCCATGGGTCTGTTCCTGCCCGGGCAGTGGTGGATCCACGTCAGCATGACGGAGTTTGGCGGCATTCCGCTGCCAGCCGCCTTCGTGCTGCTGGCCGGGCTCTGCGCCTATCTCTCCCTCTATCCGACCCTGGCCTGCTGGCTCTTCGCCCGCTTCTTTGCCGGCCGCCACTGGAGCCGCTGGCTGCTCGCCTTCCCGGCGCTCTGGCTGATGGCCGACTGGCTGCGGGGCTGGGTGATGACAGGCTACCCCTGGCTCTGGTTCGGCTACACCCAGATAGACGGCCCCCTCAAGGGCTTCGCTCCCCTTCTCGGGGTGCAGGGCATCACCCTCGCCCTGCTGCTCACCGCCTCCGCCCTCTGGCTGGTATGGCAACACCGCAAGCCGGCCTGGCTGCTGCTCCCCGTCGCCCTGGTGGGCGCCGCCCAGGGGCTGATGCAGCTCAACTGGGTGACCCGGGGTGAACCGGTCAAGGTCGCGCTGGTGCAGGGCAACATCGAGCAGTCCCTCAAGTGGGATCCGGAGGCCCTGGTGCCGACCGTGCGCAAGTATCAGGATCTCAGCCGCGAGAACCAGGATGCCGACATCATCGTCTGGCCGGAGTCCGCCATCCCAGCCATCGAGAAGGAGATGGGTACCTATCTGGAGAGCCTGGACAAGGCGATGAAGGTGAACGACACCGGCCTGCTGGCGGGGATCATCCATTACGATCTGAAACAGCAGCGCTTCTTCAATACCGTACTCGGCATGGGGGTACAGGATGCTGAGGGCAAGGAGTCCTACTACTACGAGCACAAGAACCGCTACTACAAGTACCATCTGCTGCCCATCGGCGAGTTCGTGCCCTTTGAAGATCTGCTGCGTCCCATCGCCCCCTTCTTCAACCTGCCCATGTCCTCCTTCAGCCGGGGGGACGAGGTGCAGCCAAACCTGATCGCCAAGGGGCTCAAGTTTGCCGCCGCCATCTGTTACGAGATCATCTTCCCGGACGAGGTGCGCCGCAACGTGCAGTCGGATACCGACTTTCTGCTGACCGTCTCCAACGACGCCTGGTTCGGTACCAGCATCGGCCCCTGGCAGCACATGGAGATCGCCCGCATGCGCGCCCTCGAGCTGGCCCGCCCGCTGCTGCGCGACACCAACACCGGCATCACCATCGTCACCGAGATAGACGGCAGCATCATCGCCCAGATCCCGCAGTTCGAGGCTGGAGTATTGCGTGCCGAGGTACGCCCCGCCCACGGCCAGACCCCCTATCTGCGTTTTGGCAGCTGGCCCATGTATGGCCTGGCCGCCGCCCTGCTGGGGCTGGCCCTGTGGCTGCGCCCACGTGCCCACCCCTGGGCGCGCAAGGGCTAAGACCACACAACGCCAATAAACAAAAGAGGCGCCCTTGGGCGCCTCTTTTTATGGTTTGGCTTATGGCTTGGCACAGTCTGGCGGCTCAAGGAGACAGCGGCTCGCGATGATATTCATCGGCCCCACACTCCGGGCAGGTGTCAAGCTGCTCCGGGTGCAGCACGGTATGGCGCCACTCGCAGTGATCGCACACCAGCACCCCGAGTCCCACCCAGTCCCCCGCCCGGTAGACCCCCTTGTGTTCCAGCTCGTCCGCCAACTCCTGCCACTCCACCTGGGTACGGTCGGTCACGTCCGCCAGCCAGGACCAGGCGGTGTCCTTGAGCGCCAGCATGAAGGCGGACTCCTCCACCTGCTCATCCTTGCGCCCTTCGTCATAGTTGCCCAGATCCCGCTTCACATACTCGGCGATCAGCGCCAGCTCGTCCTGGGTCAGATCCCCGGCCGCCTCCAGATAGGCCTGCACCTTGGCGATCATCCGGTTGAGGTGCTCTCCCTGAAACGCTTCCGTCTCTTCCCACTGCTTCTTGAGCTGGGCGATAAAGGCTTCATACCCTTGTCGACGTTTGTCCATGGCCATCACTCCTCTGCTGAATCCCGATCGAGCCAGACCCTGACCTCGGGCTCGGCGGATACGGGCGGCGGTTGCCATTCTCACTTCGTTGCGACTCTTGCGGCTCTGCAAATCCTCGCGGGTACCGGACCTGGCCCGAGACCGGGCGGATGCTGGCGGTTGTTGCCGCCGCAGGATATGGGTATTCTATCGGGATTTCCCAGCCGTTTTATCTATTCATTTCACAGATCCGGATGTCACCAATGCAAGAGCAATACGTTCCCCAATCCATAGAACCAGCAGTGCAGAAGCACTGGGATGCCAAGAAAACCTTCAAGGCGGTGGAGAAAGTAGACAAGGAAAAGTTCTACTGCCTCTCCATGTTCCCCTATCCGTCTGGTCGTCTACACATGGGGCACGTTCGCAACTACACCATAGGTGATGTGATCTCCCGTTATCAACGGCTCAATGGCAAGAACGTGCTGCAACCCATCGGTTGGGACGCCTTCGGCCTGCCGGCAGAAAACGCCGCCATCAAGAACAACACGGCGCCGGCCCCCTGGACCTACGAAAACATCGAATACATGAAGAACCAGCTGAAGATGCTGGGTCTGGGCTATGACTGGGATCGGGAGCTGGCCACCTGCAAGCCGGACTACTACCGCTGGGAGCAGTGGTTCTTCACCAAGCTCTACGAAAAGGGCCTGGTCTACAAGAAGACCTCTTCCGTCAACTGGTGCCCGAACGACATGACGGTGCTGGCCAACGAGCAGGTAGTGGACAACTGCTGCTGGCGCTGTGACACCCCGGTGGAACAAAAAGAGATCCCTCAGTGGTTCATCAAGATCACCGACTACGCCGAAGAGCTGTTGAACGACATCGACAATCTGGAAGGCTGGCCGGAGATGGTCAAGACCATGCAGCGCAACTGGATTGGCCGCTCCGAAGGGGTCAACATCAGCTTCAATATCGACGGTCAGGCCGAGCACCTCGAGGTCTACACCACCCGTCCGGACACCTTCATGGGTGTGACCTATGTGGGCATCGCCGCCGGTCACCCGCTGGCGCAGCAAGCAGCCCAGAACAATCCGGAGCTGGCCGCCTTCATCGAAGAGTGCAAGAACACCAAGGTAGCCGAAGCTGAACTGGCCACCATGGAGAAGAAGGGCATGGCAACCGGCCTCTACGCCATTCACCCGCTGGATGGCCGCAAGGTGCCCGTCTGGGTCGCCAACTTCGTGCTGATGAACTACGGCACCGGCGCCGTGATGGCGGTACCGGGTCACGACCTGCGTGACCACGAATTCGCCACCAAGTACGGCCTCGAGATCAAGCCTGTCATCAAGCCGGTTGATGGTGACGTCGACGTGAGCGAAGCGGCTTATACCGAGAAGGGCGTGCTGTTCAACTCCGGCGAGTTCGACGGCCTCGACTTCCAGGGTGCCTTCGATGCCATCGCCAACAAGCTGGAAGGGCTCGGCAAGGGCAAGCGCACCGTCAACTACCGTCTGCGCGACTGGGGTGTCTCCCGTCAGCGCTACTGGGGCGCTCCCATCCCCATGCTGACCCTGGCGGACGGTACCGTGGTGCCGACCCCGGAAGATCAGCTTCCGGTACTGCTGCCGGAAGACGTGGTGATGGATGGCATCCAGAGCCCGATCAAGGCCGACGCCGAGTGGGCCAAGACCACCTACAACGGCCAGGAAGCGTTCCGCGAGACCGATACCTTCGACACCTTCATGGAGTCCTCCTGGTACTACGCCCGCTACTGCTCCCCGGACTACGACAAGGGCATGCTGGATCCGGCGGCTGCCAACCACTGGCTGCCGGTGGATCAATACATCGGCGGCATCGAGCACGCCTGTATGCACCTGCTCTACGCCCGCTTCTTCCACAAGCTGCTGCGTGATGCGGGCCTCGTGAACAGCGACGAGCCGTTCAAGCGCCTGCTCTGCCAGGGCATGGTGCTGGCCGACGCCTTCTACTACAAGGATGAGAAGGGCGGCAACGTCTGGGTCAGCCCCCTCGACGTCAAGGTGGAACGTGACGACAAGGGCCGCATCACCAAGGCGGTCGACCTTGAGGGTCGTGAAGTGATCCACTCCGGCATGACCAAGATGTCCAAGTCCAAGAACAACGGCATCGACCCGCAGTTGATGGTGGAGCGTTACGGCGCCGATACCGTCCGTCTGTTCATGATGTTTGCCTCCCCGGCCGAGATGACCCTGGAGTGGTCCGACTCCGGCGTAGAGGGTGCCCAGCGCTTCCTGCGTCGCCTGTGGCGCATCACCTTCGAGCACGTATCCGGTGGCGCCGTTGCCGCACTGGACGTCGCCGCCCTCACCAGCGACCAGAAAGCCGTGCGCCGCGAGCTGCACAAGACCATCGCCAAGGTGAGCGACGACGTGGGTCGCCGTCAGACTTTCAACACCGCCATCGCTGCCATCATGGAGCTGATGAACAACCTGGCAAAACTGGGCAGCGACGCTCAGGATCGCGCCCTGATGCAGGAAGCGCTGGAAGCGGTCGTGGTCATGCTCTACCCCATCACCCCGCACATCGGCTTCGAGCTGTGGAAGATGCTGGGCAAGGAAGGGGACATCGATGTCGCGGCCTGGCCGGTGGCCGACGAAGCGGCCATGGTCGAGACCGAGAAGCTGGTGGTGGTGCAGATCAACGGCAAGATGCGCGGCAAGCTGACCGTGCCGGCCGAGATAAGCCAGGCCGACGTCGAGAAGCTGGCCATGGCCGATGCGTCCGTACAGAAGTTCACCGACGGTCTGACCGTGCGCAAAGTCGTGTACGTGCCGGGCAAACTGCTCAACATCGTGGCCAACTGATGACGCCTCCCCTGGCGGCGGCCGACGGTCTGGGCCAGGGGCTGACGACACACGGATGATGACGGCGGGCCCTGCGCCCGCCGCTCTTCCCTTCATGCAAAGAGGATTTTTTATGGGCACCATCTTCACGCGCTGGATGGCCATCGTGCTGGCAGGACTGTTGCTGCAGGCCTGCGGTTTTCAGATGCGGGGCACCGCCATTCCCCCCGAACTGATGACCATGAAAGTGGTCGGTGACAACAAGAGCGACTTCTACCGACTGGTCACCACCCGCCTCAAGGCCGCTGGCGTGCAGCTCGCCGACAAGGAGGGCATCCCGGTGCTGACCCTGGCCGGGGTACGTAGCCGCAGCCAGGTCGCCTCCGTCGACTCCATCGGCCAGGACCGCGAATACCTGCTCAGTTACAGCACCCAGTTCACCGTGGTCATGCCGGGCAAACCGACCCAGGTCTTCCCCATCACCTTCAACCGCAGCTTCCTGAACAAGCCGGATGCGGCACTCGCCTCCTCCCGCGAGCAGGAACAGCTCGGCAAGGAGATGCAGGAGCAGGCCGCCAACCTGGTTATTCGCCAGCTCAGTCAGGTCAAGTTCTGATGCGCGTATCTTGATGAGAGGGTGTTGATGAGAGTCTATCCCGAGCAGTTTGCGGATCATCTCAAGGCAGGGCTCAAGCCCTGCTATCTCATTTTTGGGGACGAGCCCCTGCTCAAGCTGGAAGCCGTCGACGCCGTGCGCCAGGTGGCACGCAAACAGGGCTTCGATGAACGCCACAGCTTCGTGGTGGAACAGGGGCTGGACTGGAACCAGGTCTACGATGCCTGCCAGGCCATGAGCCTGTTCTCGGCCCGCCAGATCATCGAGCTGGAGCTGCCCGCCAAGATCGACAAGGATCTCGCCGCCCGCATCAGCGACATTGGCAAGCAGCTCCACCCCGACCTGCTGCTGGTGCTCTCGGGCCCCCGCCTCAACCAGACCCAGATGAAGGCGGCCTGGTTCGACAAGCTGAGCCAGAGCGGCACCTATGTACCGGTCAACCACCCCGAGCCCCGCTTCTTCCCGCGCTGGATGAGCGCCCGCTTTCAGCGCTTCGGCCTCAAGGCACTGCCGGATGCGGTCAACTTCATGTGCCACGCCTACGAGGGCAACCTGCTGGCCGCGAGCCAGGAGATCGAGAAGCTGACCCTGCTCTCGCCGCCCCAGCCCATCAGCGTCGCCTATCTGCAGGAGACCATCATCCGCCACGCCCACTTCACTCCCTTCCAGCTCGTCGATACCCTGCTGGAAGGAAAGGTGAACCGGGCCCAGCGCATCCTGCTGGCCCTGCGCGCCGAGGGCACCGAACCCGGCATGCTGGCCTGGACCCTGTGCCGCGAGCTGGAGCAGCTCACCGAGCTGGCGCTGGCCGCCCGCGCCGGACAGCCCCTGGTGGAGCATTTCAGCCGCCTGCGCATCTGGCAGAGCCGCCAGCAGCTCATCCAGCAGGCGCTGACCCGGCTTCCCTTCCCCAAGATCCGGCAACTCTGGCAACTGATGGCCCAGCTGGACCATGCCCAGCGCCATTTCGACACCGAACAGGCCTGGCTGATGCTGCAAACCATCGCCCTCGGCTTTCGTGACGGTACCCCGCTCCCCCTGCTGGAGACGGAATCATGCTGACACCGCCCATCGGGATCCTCGGCGGCACCTTCGATCCCATTCACATCGGCCACCTGAGGCCCGCCATCGAGGCACGGGACGCCCTGGGTCTGGCCGAGGTGCGCCTGCTCCCGAACCATATCCCGCCCCACCGGGCCAATCCGCTCTGCTCCAGCGAGCAGCGGCTCGCCATGGTCCGGCTCGCTGCGGCGGACAACCCGGGATTCGTGGTGGATGAGCGGGAGCTCAGGCGCGACACCCCCTCCTGGACTATCGACACCCTTGTCGAGTTGAGGAGCGAGCTGCCGGACACCCCGCTCTGCTTTTTGATGGGGATGGATTCCCTGCTCGGCCTGCCGGGCTGGCACCGCTGGCAGGAGCTGCTCGATTACGCCCATCTGGTGGTGAGCTGCCGCCCAGGCTGGCAACCGGATTATTCCGTCCAGGTTGCCGAGCTGCTGGCCCGCCACCAGACCCGGGACATTCAGGATCTCCATCGCCAGCGCCACGGTCATGTCTGGCTTTGTGACAACCTGCCCGTCGAGCTGTCGGCCACACGCCTGCGTGCCCTGCTCGCGGCAGGCCAGGATCCCAAATACCTGCTGCCCAACCCGGTCGCCGACTATATCCGGCGCCACGGGCTCTACCGCTCATCGGCAACGCAGTAAACGGCGCCACGCAGGCGGATCAGCCGACACGTCCGGGCGCACCGGGCCCGGCCCTGACTATTGCCAGGCCGGGTTGCACACTATAGTGATCGTCAAGGGGCCCCTCCCCCACGGGACGCCTCCCCGGGCGATGCTCCCTTTGCCAGGCTGGGAAACGGGAGTGACCATGATATAATCCGCCGCCCTCTGGCGCCGGAAGATAGGAGAAGACATTGCAAGGCCAAGAATTGCTCGCCTTTATCGTCGACAAGATCGATGACATGAAAGGCCGCGACATCATCACCCTCGATGTGCGCGGCAAATCCAGCATCACGGACACCATGATCATCTGCTCCGGCAACTCCAATCGTCACGTCAGTGCCATCGCCCACAACCTCGCCAGCGAGGCCCGTCATGCGGGGCTCGACCTGCTGAGCGTGGAAGGGGAACTCACCGGTGAGTGGGTGCTGGTGGACATGGGGTCGGTCATCGTCCACGTGATGCAGGATGAGTACCGCGACTTCTACCAGCTGGAAAAACTCTGGAGCGGCGCCGCCCAGGTCAATTCGCAATAAAGGGCGACAGCGTAACCAAAGATGAAGATCCAGTTGATTGCCGTGGGCACCAAGATGCCTGCCTGGGTAGAGCATGGCTTCGAAGAGTACCGTCGCCGCTTCCCCAAAGACATGCCGTTCGAGCTGGTCGAGATCGGCGCAGGCAAGCGCGGCAAGAATGCCGACATTCCCCGCATCCTGCAAAAGGAAGGGGAAGCCATGCTGGCCGCCGCCGGCCGCTCCCGTATCGTGACCCTGGACATTCCGGGCAAGCCCTGGACCACGGAGCAGCTCGCCGTGCAACTGGAAGCCTGGAAGCTGGATGGCCGGGATGTGGCGCTGCTGGTGGGTGGCCCGGAGGGGCTCTCCCCCGAGTGCAAGGCTGCCGCGGAGCAGAGCTGGTCTCTCTCGCCCCTGACCCTGCCCCATCCCTTGGTGCGGGTACTGGTGGCCGAGAGCCTCTATCGCGCCTGGAGCATCACCACCAATCACCCTTATCACAGAGAGTGACCCATGCCGACCCTGAGCATGCATTTCTCCTCTCTCACCCGCACGTCAGCCACAAGGTAACGGCATGCTGAAGAATCGCATTGAAATGCGCGATCACAGTGCCGAGGGACGTCTGTTCTTCCGGCGCACCCTGGTCGCCTACATCGGCATGGTCACCCTCATGCTGGTGCTGCTGGCTAACCTCTACTACCTGCAAGTAGAGTCTTACGAAACTTATCAGACCCGATCCAACGACAACCGCATCCGTGTGGTACCGGTGGCGCCGCCCCGTGGCCTCATCTACGACGCCAACGGTGTCCTGCTGGCGGAAAACCGCCCTGTCTACAGCCTGGAGATCGTGCCCGAAGAGACCGAGAACCTGGAGAAGACCGCGGACGACCTCATCACCCTGCTGGCCCTGCCGGAGGGGACCAAGGAGAAGTTCCTGGCCGAGGTCAAACGTCAGCGCCGCTTCAAGCCCGTGCCCCTGTTCGAGAAGCTGACCGAATACCAGGTCGCCCTCTTCTCGGTCAACCAGCACAACTACCCGGGGGCCAGCATCGAGGCCTACCTCAAGCGCTACTACCCGTTCGGCGATACCCTGACCCATGCCCTGGGCTACGTGGCCAAGATCAACACCCGTGACGTGGAGCGCCTCGAGAAGGAGGAGAAGCTCGCCAACTATGCCGCCACCAAGGACATCGGCAAACAGGGGGTAGAGAAGTACTACGAGGATCAGCTGCACGGCGTGGCGGGTTATCAGGAGGTCGAGGTGAACAACCGCGGCCGGGTGGTGCGCACCCTGAAATTCCAGCCCCCCGAGCCCGGCAAGGACATCTACCTCAACATCGACATCCGCCTGCAGTTGAAAGCCCAGGAGCTGCTGGCCGGCCGCCGGGGCGCCATCGTGATGATGGAGCCCAACACCGGCGCCATCCTGGCCATGGAGTCGAGCCCGAGCTACGACCCCAACCTGTTCGTGACCGGCATCTCCAGCGCCAACTACTCGGCGCTGCTCAACGATCCCGCCCGGCCGCTGGTCAACCGCACCACCCAGGGCATCTATGCCCCCGCCTCCACCGTCAAGCCCATGATGGCGGTGATGGGGCTCAATGAGGGGGCGATCACCCCCAATTACCGCTACTTCGGCGGGCCCAGCTTCTCCATCCCGGGCACCACCAAGAAGTTCCGGGACTGGCGCCGCTGGGGCCACGGCTGGCTCGACGTCTATCGCGCCATCGAGGTCTCGGCGGATACCTATTTCTACGATCTCGCCTACCGGGTCGGCATCGACAAGATCAACAGCTACATGACCAAGTTCGGCTTCGGCCAGTACAGCGGCGTGGACCTCTATGAAGAGACCCGGGGCGTCATGCCCTCCCGGGACTGGAAGATGGCCCGCTGGCGTCAACCCTGGTACCAGGGGGACACCATCTCCATCGGCATCGGCCAGGGCTACTGGAGCGCCACCCCGATCCAGCTCGCCAAGGCCATCAGCATCCTGACCCAGAACGGTCACGACGTGACGCCGCACCTGCTCAAGAGCACAGCCTCCTCCGATGGCGTGGTCAACGCCCCCATCAACCCGAACGTGGCCATCGCCGCCAAGAGCGATACCTACTGGCAGGTGGCCAAGGACGGCATGTGGCGCGTCATCAACGGCCACGAAGGGACGGGGCGCCGCGCCTTCGCCAATACCCCCTACAAGGCGGCGGGCAAGTCTGGCACCGCCCAGGTGGTGGGCCTGAAAGAGAACCAGGTCTACAACGCGGCCACCACCAAGGTGGAGCACCGCGACAACGCCCTGTTCGTCGCCTTCGCTCCCTTCGAGGCACCCAAGGCGGTGGTCGCCCTGGTGCTGGAGAACGCCGGGGGCGGCAGCGCCATGGCGGCACCGGTCGCCCGCCACATGCTGGATGCCTATCTGCTGCCGCCGGAACCCCAGTTGCCACCGGCACCGGAAAAGCCGTCCCAACCGAGTGAGGTCGTTTCCCAATGAGTAATTCTGCCCGCCAGCAGAGCATCTGGTACAAGCTGCACATCGACCTGCCGCTGCTGCTCGGCCTGCTGACCCTGATGGCCCTCTCCATGGTGGTGCTCTACTCCGCCTCGGGCCAGGATCTCGACTCCATCGTGCGCCAGCTGGTGCGCGGCGCCCTGGCCTTCGGTCTGATGATCGGCATGGCCCAGCTGCCGCCCTCCCTCTATGCCCGCTGGTCGGTGCCCCTGTTTGCGGTGGTGGTGCTGCTGCTCATCGCGGTGGACGTGTTCGGCCATATCGGAAAGGGGGCCCAGCGCTGGCTCGATCTCGGCTTCATGAAGTTCCAGCCCTCCGAGGTGATGAAACTCTCCATGCCCATCATGGTGGCCGCCTGGCTCAGCCGGCACTCCCTGCCGCCAAAGTTCAGCCATGTGATGATCGCCCTGGTGATGGTGCTGCTGCCCACCCTGCTGATCGCGGCCCAACCCGATCTCGGCACCTCCATCCTGGTGGCCGCTTCCGGCTTCTTCGTCATCTTCCTGGCGGGGATCAGCTGGTGGCTCATCGGGCTCGCGGTCTTGCTCATCTGCGCCTTCATGCCGGTACTCTGGTTCTTCCTGATGCACGACTACCAGCGCCAGCGGGTGCTGATGCTGCTGGACCCGGAGAAGGACCCGCTCGGTCGCGGCTATCACATCATCCAGTCCAAGATTGCGATCGGCTCCGGCGGCGTGTTCGGCAAGGGGTGGCTGCAAGGTACCCAGTCCCAGCTCGAATTCCTGCCAGAGCGCCACACCGACTTCATCTTCGCCGTCTTCAGCGAGGAGTTCGGTCTGGTGGGAGTGGCCCTCTTGCTGGTCATCTACCTCTACATCATCAGCCGCTGCCTGTTTATCTCCATGCAGGCCCAGAACAGCTTCGAACGCCTGCTGGGGGGCGCCCTGACCCTGACCTTCTTCGTCTATGTGTTCGTCAACATGGGCATGGTAAGCGGCATCCTGCCAGTGGTAGGAGTTCCCCTGCCACTGGTGAGCTACGGCGGCACCTCCATGGTGACCCTGATGGCGGGCTTCGGCGTTCTGATGTCCATCCAGACCCACAGGCGGCTGCTCGCCTGATGCGGCTCGGCTGGCTGGCTCTATCTCTGTGCACCCTGACGGCGGGTGCTGCCGTCTCGCCGGCCCGGCTCAGCCTGCTGGCCGAGCAGCAGCAGGTGCCGCTGGCAGAGTTGCAGGCCGCCGCCGCCCAGGCCAGCCTGCGCCAGGAGGTACTGGACACCATCCGCCGCCCCTGGGAAGCCAAGCCCTGGCACCGCTACAGGCCGCTGTTCGTCACCCCGGAGCGCATCCGGGACGGAGTGGGATTCTGGCAGCGCCATGCCGCCACCCTGGCACGGGCCGAGCAGACCTACCAGGTCCCCGCCTCCCTCATCGTCGCCATCATCGGCATCGAGACCTTTTACGGTCGACAGATGGGCCGCCATCCGGTGCTCGACAGCCTTTACACCCTGGGATTCCACTACCCAGAACGGGCGGATTTCTTCGCCAAGGAGTTTGCCCAGCTGGTGCTGCTTGCCCGGGAAGAGAAGTGGCCGCTCACCAATCTCAAGGGCTCCTATGCCGGCGCCATGGGCATGGGCCAGTTCATGCCCTCCAGCTACCGCCACTACGCGGTCGACTTCGACGGAGACGGCAAGCGGGATCTCTTCGCCAACCCGGCAGATGCCATCGGCAGCGTGGCCAACTACTTCGCCCTGCACCACTGGCGCTGGGGCGAGCCGGTGGTGGAGCCCGCCTTGATCGGATTGGCGCCAGTAGGTACCCTGCTTGCACCCGAGCCCGAGCTAAGACACCGCTGGGCAGAGCTGGCCGCTGCGGGCATAGAAGTCGCCACACCGCCGTCACCCGAGACGCCGGTAAAACTGCTGGCGATGGAGCAGGCCGAAGGACCGGAATACTGGGTCGCGCGCCACAATTTTTACGTGATCACCCGCTACAATCGCAGCCCTCTCTATGCGATGGCGGTGCATCAACTCAGTCAAGCAATCCAGGACGCTTATGCATTACAGCCACAAACTTCTTCCCCTCAGCCTGACCTTGTTGCTGGCCGCCTGTAGCAGCCAACCCGAGCCCCAGCCGCTGCCGCCAGAGCCCATCCCCCAGGAGAAGCCCCAGGTCATCGAGATTCCCCAGGCGACCGGCGCCATTCCCCGCCCCGAACCCATGAGCGAGAGCGGCAACCGGGACTACTGGATCGGCAAGCAGAAGTTTGAGGTGTGGCGCGACGTCAAGCACTACAGCGAGGAAGGCACTGCCAGTTGGCTCTCCCGGGATCTGGACGGCAACAAGACTGCCAACGGTGACGTGCAGGACAGCACCCTGTTCAGCGCCGCCCACCGCAACCTGCCCCTGCCAAGCTACGTGCGGGTCACCAATCTGGACAACGGTCTGGAGACCATAGTTCGCGTCAATGATCGCGGCCCCTTCGGCAGCGATCGCCTCATCGATCTCTCCCACGCCGCCGCCGCGCAGCTGGAGATGGTGGAAGGGGGTGAGGCCCGGGTGCGCCTCGAACTCATCACCGATCAGCCGGATCAGATGGTAGAGATGGTGCCCATGACCCCGATGACGCCCATGGAGCCTGCGGCGCCAGCAGCCAATTCCTTCGCGAACGAGACGCCGGCCCCCACGGCACCGGCCAAGGCCGCGCCTGCTCCTGCCGCCACGGCAACCACCACCGTCTCCCCCCCCAAGGCCGGTGCGACCCAGGGCAAGATGATCCAGGTGCTCGCCAGCGGCTCGCAGGCGCGGGCCGAGGCCATGGGCAAGGTGATGACCCAGCGCTATGGCGTGCCGTACCAGGTGGTGGCACATGGCGCCGTCTTCCGCGTCCTGCTCGGACCCGTGGCCAGCGACAAGCAGGCCCCTCTGCTCGAGCAGATCCGCCAGGGTGGGTTGGAGCAGGCCTTCATCGTGCCCTGATACCCGCCCCGACCTCGCGCCGGGATACGACGCGAGGTCGGGGACCATCCCATAAAATCCCGTCCAGGTCGCATCTCGGACTATGACCGACACGCACATCTGGTATAGTGGGGCCCGCTTTTTTTCAACTTGGGTACATCCCATCCAGGCACCAGGAATTTCAAGATGTCCAAATTTGCCCGCTCCGTTATTCTGGCCTCCCTGTTAAGCGCCACCGCTCAGGCCAACCAGCCTGTTCCGACCCCGGATTCGGCCCTGCCGAGTGCCCAGCCGGTCCCCACTTTGAACAGCGCCCCCATGGTGGTGCCTGCCGCGCCCGAGATCTCCGCCAAGGCCCACATCCTGATCGACTACTTCTCGGGCCAGGTGCTGGCCGAGCAGAACGCCGACGAGCGTCTGCCCCCCGCCAGCCTGACCAAGATGATGACCTCCTACATCGTCGGCGACGAGCTGCACAAAGGGAACATCAAGGGCACCGACATGGTGACCATCAGCCAGAACGCCTGGTCCAAGAACTACTCCGACTCCTCCAAGATGTTCATCGAGGTGGGCAAGCAGGTCTCCGTCGATGATCTCAACAAGGGCATCATCATCCAGTCCGGCAACGACGCCTGCGTCGCCATGGCCGAGCACCTGGCAGGCAGCACCGACTCCTTCGCCAGCCTGATGAACGCCTGGGCCGCCAAGCTCGGCATGAAGGACTCCCAGTTCAAGAACCCCCACGGCCTGGATGAAGAGGGCCACTACAGTACCGCCCGCGACATGGCCCGCCTGGGTCAGGCCCTGATCCACGATCAGCCGGAGGAGTACAAGATCTACTCCCAGAAGTCCTTCGTGTTCAACGGCATCACCCAGCACAACCGCAACCGCCTGCTGTGGGACCAATCCCTGCAGGTTGACGGCATCAAGACAGGTCACGTCAGCCAGGTCGGCTACAACCTGGTCTCTTCCGCCACCAACAACGAAGGCATGCGCCTGATCGCCGTGGTCATGGGGGCCAACAGCGAGGCCTCCCGCGCTGCCGAGAGCAAGAAGCTGCTCACCTACGGCTTCCGCTTCTTCCAGAGCCTGACCCCCTACAAGGCGGGCACCGAACTGGTCACCCAGAAGATCTGGATGGGCGACAAGCCGGAAGTGAAGCTGGGGGTCGACAAGGACGTCTCCGTGCTGGTCACCCGTGGCCAGGGCAACAACCTCAAGGCGGACTTCCAGCTGGAGAGCGAGCTGAAGGCGCCCCTGGCCAAGGGCCAGCGCGTCGGCACCGTGTACCTCAAGCAAGGGGACAAGGAGATCAAGCAGGTTCCCCTGGTTGCCCTGGAAGAGGTGCAGGAAGGTGGCCTGATGAGCCGCCTGTGGGATTACCTGGTGATGCTGGTCTCCAGCTGGTTCAAGTAACAGACCCTTCCTCAAGCAGCGGCGCCAACAGGCGCCGCTCCTGTCTTTTGCGGTCTGTCCAGTCAATAACCCTGTAATCTGCAGGTTCCGCCGACTGACGATTTGTGGTAAAAAGCAGCATTTCCACGTCTTGCCGCACCGCCGGGTCTTGATCCCGAGGCGGCTCATGCCCATATAGACTGGGAACTGTCCCCTGGGGGCAGATGAGGGGACCGTTTCGGCGGCCCTCAAAGACGTAAAGATGACGTCGCGTCCCGGCGACCCAGAAAGGTGAAGTAGATGAATACCAAGTTTGATGAACTGCTGGAGTTCCCCTGCAAGTTCCCGTTCAAGGTGCTTGGCGTGGCCGATCCCGCCCTGCCCGACATGGTGGTGGAAGTGCTGCAGCAACATGCTCCCGGCACCTACAGCCCGACCGTTCAACCTAGCTCCAAGGGCAACTATCACTCGGTACGGGTGACGGTCACCGCCCAGAGCAAGGAACACATCGAGGCCATGTATACCGCCCTTGGCAAGATCGAGCTGGTTCGTTACGTCCTGTAAGTTGCCTCTCTCGCCCCGCCACCGGGGCGACTGATTATTTGCCGCCCGGTCGCAGCGGCGACCGTACCGACACCGCGCCGCCAGTGAGGAAAGATGTCACTCGAAACGCCCGCCGAGCCACAACCGTCAGCCGGCCAACTGCTCGTCAGACAGCTGGGCCGTCGCCCCTACCAGCCGGTGTGGGACGCCATGAAGGCGTTCACCGACAATCGCACCCCCGACACCCCGGACGAGTTCTGGGTGGTGGAGCATGACCCCGTCTACACACAGGGTCAGGCCGGCAAGGCCGAACACCTGCTCGCCCCCGGCAACATCCCGGTGGTGCAGAGTGATCGCGGTGGCCAGGTGACCTATCACGGCCCGGGCCAGCTGGTGCTCTACGTGCTGGTGGATGTGCGCCGCAGCAAGCTCTCGGTACGGGAGCTGGTGACCTGCCTCGAAACCGCCATCATCAACACGCTCGCCAAAAGCAATATTGAGGCCTACGCCAAGGCCGATGCCCCGGGCGTCTACGTGAAGAGCGATCTGGGTATGGAGGCCAAGCTGGCGTCCCTGGGCTTGCGCATTCGCAAGGGGTGCTCGTTCCACGGGTTGGCCCTCAACGTCAACATGGACATGACTCCCTTCCTGCGCATCAATCCGTGCGGCTATGCGGGCATGGCCATGACCCAGACCAGCGCCCTGGGCGGCCCACAGAGCGTCGCCGAGGCACAGTCCCTGCTGGTGACGGAGCTGGCCCGCCTGATTGGCTACCAAGAGATCACGAATACCGAAGAGGCGGCATGAGCAACCCCATGCCCCGTGGTCACGAGGGAGCCGCAAGGCCTCTGGTGACCGTCAACCAGACAATAACAAACACCGAGAGTGAATCATGAGCAAACCCGTTCGTATGGAGCCGGGCGTCAAGCTGCGCGATGGCGACAAGATGGCCCTGATCCCGGTGAAATTCATGCCGGATCCCAACGAGGAAGTGCTGCGCAAGCCGGAGTGGATGCGGATCAAGCTGCCGCCGTCGAGCCAGAAGATCGAGCACATCAAGAGCACCCTGCGCAAAAACAAGCTGCACTCTGTGTGTGAAGAGGCTTCCTGCCCCAACCTGGCGGAGTGCTTCAACCACGGCACCGCGACCTTCATGATCATGGGCGCCATCTGTACCCGCCGCTGCCCCTTCTGCGACGTGGCCCACGGCCGTCCGTTGCCGCTGGATCCGGAGGAGCCGAAGAAGCTGGCGCTGACCATCAAGGAGATGGGGCTCAAATACGTGGTGATCACCTCGGTGGACCGCGACGATCTGCGGGACGGCGGTGCCCAGCACTTCGCCGACTGCATCAAGCAGATCCGCGAGCACAGCCCGCAGACCCGCATCGAGATCCTGACCCCGGACTTCCGTGGCCGGATGGAGCAGGCGCTGGAGGTGTTCCGCGAGACCCCGCCTGACGTGTTCAACCACAACCTGGAAACCGCCCCGCGCATGTACCGGGTCGCCCGGCCGGGTGCCGACTACAAGTGGTCGCTGGAGCTGCTGCGCCGCATCAAGGAGATGCACCCCCACGTGCCGACCAAGTCCGGCGTCATGATGGGTCTGGGCGAAACCAACGAAGAGATCGTGCAGGTACTCAAGGACTTGCGCGAGCACGGCGTCAACATGCTGACCCTGGGCCAGTACCTGCAACCGAGCCGCCACCACCTGCCGGTGAAGCGTTATGTGCCGCCCGCAGAGTTCGACGAACTCAAGGATGTGGCCATGGATCTCGGCTTCAGCCACGCCGCCTGCGGTCCCTTCGTGCGTTCCTCCTACCACGCAGACCTGCAAGCCAAGGGGGAAGAGGTCAAATAAGCCTCTTTTCCTGCTGGCAGAAAAAAGAGCGCCTCTGGGCGCTCTTTTTTTTATCGCCGTCACCGCGCAGGCAGCGGTTGTCCCTTTGTGATTGGCGCCGTTCTGGCGTAACGTGGCCACTCCCCTTCTCTGGAGTGCTGTGCCGGATGCCGACTCTCACCGTTCGCCTGATCCCCCTGCGTGACGCAGACTTTCCCGCCTATCGCGACTACTTCATCGAGGATTACGCCCAGGATCTTGCCAGCAACCACGGGATGGCGCTGCCTGACGCCCACCGTCAGGCCGACGCCTCGTTGCAGCAGCTCCTGCCACTGGGTGTCGCCACCCCGGGTCATCACCTGCTCGCCATGGTACCTGAAGCCTCGAACGCGCCGGGCGAGCCTCTGGGCTATCTCTGGCACGCCATCGACGGCGCCGCCGGCACCACCTTCATCTACGACTTCTATGTGACACCGCCCCATCGTGGTCGCGGCCTCGGCAAGGCAGCCATGGCCGCCCTGGAAGCGCAGCTCGCCCCCCTAGGCATCCACCAGATCAAGCTGAGGGTGGCCCATGACAACCCGAGGGCACTGGCGCTCTATCAGGCGCTGGGCTTCACCATCACCGGCTACAACATGGCAAAGCGTCTGGATTGAGCACCTTCATTGGGCCACCACCCGGCCCATGGCTCAGAGCGAGATGCCGGAAAAAGACATGAAGCCGAGGGACATCAGCCCGGCCACGATGAAGGTAATGCCGATCCCCCGTAGCCCCTCTGGCACATCCGAATACTTCATCTTCTGGCGCAACCCCGCAATGGCGACGATGGCCAGCAGCCAGCCCAGCCCTGAGCCCGCCCCGTAGACCACGGATTCGATGAAGTCGTAATCCCGCTGGGCCATGAACATCACCCCGCCGAAGATGGCGCAGTGCACCGTCAGCAGCGGCAGATAGATACCGAGCGCGTGATGGAGCGCCGGGAAATGTTTGTCCAGCACCATCTCCATCACCTGCACCAGGGCCGCCAGCACCCCGATATAGACGATGAAATCGAGAAAGCCCAGATCAAACTCCCCGAGGAAGGTACTCTCGGGACGCAGGATATGGCGGTAGATCAGGTTGTTGAGGGGGATGGCGATTACCATGACCACCAGCACCGTCATGCCCAAACCGAAGGCGGTGTTGATGTTCTTGGAAACGGCCAGGAAGGTGCACATGCCAAGGAAGAAGGCCAGCGCCAGGTTTTCCACAAAGATCGACTGGATGAAGAGATTGACGTAATAGTCCATGAATGAGTTCACCACTTGGTTGCAATAAGAGCACGTCCGCGCCCGGCCAACGGCCAGTCGCGAAGATGACGTTTACAGAGAGAGCTGGCGCAGCACCCGGTAATGACCACGGCAGCCGCCAGACTGCCGAGCAGCCCGGTCAGCGGTACTCAATGACGGGGATCAAACGGGCAGGCGCCCGGCTGGTGAACCTAGTCGCCCTGGCAGAAGCGATATTGCAGGTGGTGGCAGCGAAGCCGCCGTGTGTGCAGAGCGCCGAAGTAGTCGGGCCGCTGCCTGAGGTAGATGAGGGGCAGGAAGAACAGCAGGCCACAGAGCAGGCCGAGGATCTCGTGCTGGAACCAGGCCAGCAGCATCTGGTAGAGCTCGGCATGAGCGGCCCCTTCCAGTCGCCGTCCCTGCTCGAAACCGAGCCGCCACTGGGAGGCGGGCGGCAGGCTGACGTTGTCGGCAAGCCCCGGGTTCGCTGGCTCATGGAACAGCATCGGCCGCTCCTGCCCTTGCGTCTCCATTCCCTTAGTTGCAACGACCCCTGCCGCCGCCGCAGCGGCAAGCCAGAGAAGGCAGGCGATGGCAAGCACCATCGGCCATGACGAGGGGCGGCGAGAGGATGACAAGGGGGCTGTCCGTCAAGAAAAATTACAGGTGGAATATATCACAATACCGTCACTTATTGCATTTTCCACCATGAGATATTAACAGGAGCGATATTAAACACCGCCCCATTCCCTAAAACCGGCAAGGTTGCACCACCTTGAGAAAGCGGCTTTCATCTTCCTCAAGGTGAGGGCTTACCCCTGCTGGAAGGCCGGGTGGTAACACACTTCGCCACTGGGCATGGCAGCACCGAACGAGCGGGCCATGAAGTACTCGGCTGGCACGCCGGGCAGCGTCAACCCCGGCTCGGGCACGAAACCGAAACGGCCGTAGAAGCCGGGATCCCCCAGCACCACGCAGCCGGCCGCCCCTATCCCCTTGAGCTCGGCCAGACCCGCGTCCATCAGCCGTGACCCCAGCCCCCTGCCCTGAAGCGCAGGGGAGACGGAAATGGGGCCAAGGCCATACCAGTGCGGGCTGCCATCGCTGATGGTGACCGGCGAGAAGCAGAGGTGGCCGACCACCCGCCCCGCCTGCTCCGCCACCAGCGACAGGCTGAGTGCCCCGGCCTGGCGCAGGTCACGCACGATCAGCTGTTCGTTGTGATCGGTATGGGGGGCATTGAGGAACGCGGCCACGGTCAGCGCTTCAATGGCGTCGTGATCGGCGCCCGTTTCAGGTCGAATGAGAATATTCATAAGGTTTTCTCCGTTTGTTATCTTGCAATGGATGACCTGATCAGACTGCCTGCAGGCAGCAGATCACATAGCCATAGCTGCCCAGGTATTGGCGGTGAATGGCCACTTCCCGGCTCAGATCCTGCCAAGCTGGGCTATCCCCCAGCTCGGCACTGTGGCGCGCCAGATTGCGCTCGATGGGATCCAGATAGTTGTCCCAGGCCCTTGGCGGCAACGGGGTGTGCCACAGACAGCGATAACCCGCCTCCTGCACCGTTTTGAGCAGGCCCGCCAGGGTCTGCATGGCGGGATAATCTCGCTGCCAGAACGCCAGCGCCTCCTCTGGGGGCGTGTCAGTCAGCCACACCAGGTCGCTCAGCACCAGGCAGGCATCAGGATCGGCAAGGTACGCCCGCCAGGCTTTGAGCGCATTGGCCACCCCTATGGTGTAGGCGCTCCCCTCGGCCCAGATGAGATCGGCGGGGACCAGGTCCGCCGGCAGCGCCGCCATGTTGGCGCACAGGGTGGTGACCTGCTCAAAGCCAGCCGCGCTGGCCGATCTCGCCACGGCGGCCAGCGCCTCCTCGTCCAGATCGATGGCCACTATGGTGGCGTCCGTCACCTGTGCCAGCGCCAGGGTGGCGGAGCCGCGCCCGCAGCCCATGTCGAAGATCCGGCGAGGCTGGCTGGGCAGCGCGGCAAATTGCTGCTGGGTGAAGAGGCTATCGCCCGGCCCCCAATAGCTCATGCCATCCAGCAGCAGCTTGAAATCCCGGATGTAGCGCTCATGTTCATTCATGTCTTTGCTGAGCCACTGCAGGTGGTAACGCGCTTTTTCACTGAATCCCTGCTTCATCACCCAGGCAAAGTAAGCCTGCGGGGCTTGATGCTGCAGTTGCCGCTGCCAGGCCTTGAACTCGTCGCCGGAGTGCGCACGCAAACCGGCGAGATCCGCCAGCAGATCCCGGGCGCGTTGCATCCGCGCCAGCTCTTCATCCAGCTCCCTGACCCGGGCCTGCAATGCCGCCTGATCTATCTCGCCAGCCAGACAGGCGAGGCACTGCTTGAGGCTGAGACCACCTGCCTGCAGGGCCTGTACCATCCGCAGCCGCTGCAGATCGTCATCGTCGTAGTGGCGATAGCCGTTGGCGCCCCTCGTGCCCGTAATCACCCCCAGCTTCTCGTAATAGAGCAGGGTAGAGCGGGCCAGGCCGCAGCGCCGGGCCAGTTCGGATATTTTCATGACAGCGACTCGCAGTGGGGTCCGTGACCCGATGAAGGGAAGCTTAAACTGTGAAGCAATAGACGGGTCAACGACAACATCCGGGTTAACACCATAAAAAAACGGCCACCCTGAGGTGGCCGTCATCGACAGCAAGAGAGACTCGCGGGATCAGAGGCCGGCGGCTTCCAGATGCTCCACCAACAACTGCACGCTGCGGTTGCCACGCCACTCGTTGACGTCGAGCCGGTAGACCAGCCGCACCCGCTTCACCGAAGCATCGGGCCAGCGCTGCAAGTCGACGCCAAAGGCGATGGCATCCACCGCGTGGCCGGAATCCGTGGTCAGCATCATCTTGAGGTGCTTCTCCCCCACCAGCCGCTGCTGCACCAGCACGAACTCGCCGTCAAACAGCGGCTCGGGGAAGGCCTGACCCCAGGGGCCGGAGGCGCGAATAAGCTCCGCCAGCTCGAGGGTGAGCTCGTCCGGCAGCAGTTCGCCATCGGTGAGCAGCACCCCGGTCAAGAGCTCAGGGGTCACCAGCTCGCCGATGACCGCCTCAAAAGCCCGCCCGAAGGCCTCGATATTGGCCTTGGGCAGGGTCAACCCGGCCGCCATGGCGTGGCCGCCAAACTTGCCCATCAAGCCGGGGTGGCGGGTATCGAGCAGTTCCAGCGCATCGCGCAGGTGCACCCCCGGGATGGAGCGCCCGGAGCCCTTGAGCTCGGTCTCGCTGCTCTCGGCAAAGGCGATGACCGGGCGGTAGTACTTCTCCTTCACCTTGGAGGCCACCAGCCCCACCACCCCCTGATGCCACTCGTTTCGGTGCAGCACGATGCCGGAGGGCACCTCGCCGTCGCGAAAACGGATCTGCTCCAAAGTGGCGAGCGCCTCCTGCTGCATCCCCTGCTCGATCTCCTTGCGCTCCTGGTTGAGGCTGTCCATTTCGGAGGCGAACTGGCGCGCCAGGTTGATGTCGTCACAGAGCAGACAGGCGACCCCGAGGGACATGTCATCGAGCCGGCCCACCGCGTTGAGGCGCGGCCCCAGCGCAAAGCCGAGATCGGCAGCGCACAGGCGACGACCGTCGCGGCCCGACACATCCACCAGCGCCTGGATGCCGGGGCGACAACGGCCGGCCCGGATCCGCTGCAACCCCTGATGGACCAGGATGCGGTTGTTGCCATCCAGCGCCACCACGTCGGCCACGGTGCCGAGGGCCACCAGATCCAGGTAATCTGCCACGTTGGGGGCGCGCAGCCCCTGGCGCTCATACCAGCCGCTCTGGCGCAAATGGGTGTTGAGAGCCGCCATCAGATAGAAGGCGACCCCGACCCCGGCCAGGGACTTGGAGGGGAAGTCGCAGCCATGCTGGTTGGGGTTCACTATCGCGTCGGCGTCAGGCAGCTCCTGGCCGGGCAAATGGTGATCGGTAACCAGTACCTGCATGCCGGCCGCCTTGGCCGCCGCCACCCCGGCGATGCTGGAGATGCCGTTGTCCACCGTGATCAGGAACTCGGCGCCGCGGGCCACCGCCAGCTCGACGATCTCCGGGGTGAGGCCATAGCCGAACTCGAAGCGGTTGGGCACCAGAAAATCGATGTGGTGCCCCCCCATGGCGCGCAAGGCCAGCACGCACAGGGCCGAGCTGGTGGCGCCGTCGCAGTCAAAGTCACCGACGATGAGAATGCGTTTTTGCGCCGTAAGCGCCTCGGCCAGCAGCGGCACCGCCTGCGCCATGCCGAACAGACGCTGGGGCGGCAGCAGCTGGTTGGCGCTGCGCTCCAGCAGAGCGGGATCTTCTACCCCGCGGCTGGCGAAGATCTGGCGAAGTAGCGGGTGCAGGGTGGCGGGCAGATGGGAATCATCAACTCGCGGACGACGACGGATTTGCAGGGGCATTGATGTGATCCAGTATCTTGAGCAGTTGTTCGGGGCTCTGGTAACCGCGCACCAAGTCGCCATTGGGCAGGACCCAGCTCGGTGACGCCTTGATCCCGAGCCATTGGCTCAGGCCGATATGATGGGCAAGGATCGCATTACAGCCGCTCTCAGGCAAACGATCGCTGAAGTTGAGTTCGCGCAGCAGCCTGGGATCGCACCAGAGCGCCTGCGTCTCGGCCAGCTCGACGAAGGGGGCAGCCAGGGGCAGCAACTGCACGCTCACCCCTCTTTCCTGCAATTGCGGCAACTCGTCCAGCACGGCGTGACAGCGGCGGCAGCCGAGATCGGTAAACAGGGTCACCCGGTAGCGCTCGTTCGGCGCCTTGAGCCAGAGCCGGGCCTCCCCTATCTGGGAGAGCGCCAGCCTGCGTTGCTGCTGCTGGCTGAGCCGGGTGAGGTTTCTCATGTCGTGGGCCAGATCCAGCATGGAGCCCTGCAGCACATAGTCTCCCCTGGCATCGCTGTAGAGCAGTCCCTGGGCCGTGCCCAGCAGATAGAGGCCCGGCATGGGGGTCTCGTCCACCAGGTAGACCTGCACACCGAGGCGCTGCTCTATGGTCTGTTTCAACACATGGGGGTCCATCCCCGCGCTGGCCGCAAAAGCGCACAGCAGCATCATTCCCAGCAGTAAATATCGCATCAGCTCATTCACTTGGCATGATTGAAGGGTCTCATAAGGTAACCCAGACAATTCCCTCTCCCAAAGACCTTAATTAGTGATTGATTAATAACGTCCGCAAGAAAAAATCACGGGATGACAGGTTGCCAATCGGGCTTGAGCCCCGCAAGCTAATCAGGACGACGGGAGACATCTTTAGTCATCCCTCTGTTTTGCTGATGTTTTATTATTCAAATCGACGTGCGCTCAGGTGGCACTTCGTCCATTTCTAGGGGGAAAAATGAGTCTGATTCAAGAGTTCAAGGCCTTTGCATCCAGGGGCAATGTGATCGACATGGCTGTCGGTATCATCATAGGTGCCGCCTTTGGCAAGATTGTCTCCTCCTTCGTGGGAGACGTGATCATGCCCCCCATCGGGCTGATCCTGGGGGGCGTGGATTTCAGCGATCTCGCCGTGACCCTGAAGGCCGCCGAAGGGGATGCCCCTGCCGTGGTCATCGCCTACGGCAAGTTCATCCAGACCTGTATCGACTTCCTGATCATCTCCTTCGCCATCTTCATGGGGCTCAAGGCCATCAACACCCTGAAGAAGAAGCAGGAAGAGGAAGCCGCTGCCCCGGCCGGCCCCACCAAGGATCAGGAGCTGCTGACCGAGATCCGCGACTTGCTGAAATCCCAGCAGGGGAAATAACCGTTTCCTCCCTGTCGTGTGCTGAAAAAAAACCGCCTTCGGGCGGTTTTTTGTTGCAAGGCAGGTGAGGCGATCAGGCTCTGGGGTGGTGCTGGCCGTGCAGTGCCTTGAGCCGCTCGTTGGCCACGTGGGTATAGATCTGGGTTGTGGAGAGATCCGCGTGGCCCAGCAGCATCTGCACCACTCGCAGATCGGCGCCGTGATTGAGCAGGTGGGTGGCGAAGGCGTGACGCAGGGTGTGGGGGGAGAGCTCGCCCTGGATGCCGGCGCGCTGGGCATAGAGCTTGATGCGGTGCCAGAAGGTCTGACGGGTCATCATGCGCGCCTGCTTGGAGGGGAACACCACGTCCGAGCTGGTGCCGCCGAGGAGCAGGGTACGCGCCTCCCGGTAGTAGCGCTCCAGCCAGTGCACCGCCTCCTCCCCCATGGGGACCAGGCGCTCCTTGTTGCCCTTGCCCACCACCCGCACCAGCCCCTGGCGCAGGCTGACGTGTTCGGCGGTCAGCCCCACCAGCTCGGACACCCGCAGCCCGGTGGCGTAGAGCAGCTCGAGCATTGCCTTGTCCCGCAGCTCCAGCGGATCGTCCACCAGGGGGGCTTGCAGCAGCGCCTCCACCTCGGCTTCGCTCAGATCCGATGGCAGCTTTTTGGGGAGCTTTGGCCCCTCCAGCAGCACGGTGGGATCGTCGCTGCGCAGCTTCTCGCGATTGAGATACTGGTAGAAGCGGCGCAGGGCCGAGAGGAAACGGGCCGTACTGCTGGCCGCGAACTGATGGTCCACCCGCCAGGCGAGGTAGTGCTGGATGTCGTCCAGCCCCGCCAGCAGCAGGGAACCGCCTTGCTCATCGAGCCAGAGGGCAAATTTTTCCAGGTCGCTGCGATAGGAGCTGACCGTGTTGTCGGAAAGCCCCCGCTCCAGCCAGAGGGCGTCGAGAAACGGCTCGATCAGGGGATGGGATTCTGCTTTGCTCATGGTGCGCCGCGCTCAGGGAAACAGGTCGCCATTGTAACGTGCCGACCCACCCGGGCCGCAAGGCAAGGCTGCACATCCTCTCAGGCGGTGAAGAGCCCGGCGCAATCTGCTAGACTGGCGCCCTCCCCCCGGGCGCCGCTGTGCCGGTCACGCCCCTTGCCGACTGCGATCAAGAGAAGAGCGATGAAGATAGGTTTGTTTTATGGCTCCACCACCTGCTACACCGAGATGGCCGCCGAGAAGATCCGCGCCCTCATCGGCCCCGAGCTGGTCGATCTCCACAACATCAAGGATGTGCCCCTCGCCCGCATGCAGGAGTACGACATCCTGATCCTGGGCATCTCCACCTGGGACTTCGGCGAGCTGCAGGAGGACTGGGAATCCCGCTGGGAAGACATCGCCGACCTGCATCTGGAGGGACGCATCATCGCCCTGTTTGGCATGGGCGATCAGCTGGGCTATGGGGAGTGGTATCAGGATGCCCTCGGCCTGCTGCACGATCAGCTGGTCCCCAAGGGAGTCAAGCTGGTGGGCTACTGGCCCAACGAGGGGTACGAGTTTGACGCCTCCAAGGCGCTCATCGACGATGGCCGTCACTTCGTCGGGCTGGCCCTCGATGACGCCAACCAGTACGACCAGACCGAGTCCCGCATCGAGCAGTGGGTCGACCAGATCCTGAGCGAGATCCACGAACTGCTCTGACCCTGGCCGTCTGGATGTTCGACGACGCCAGCCAATGGACGACCAGACCGACCCCGCATCGAGCAGTGGGTCGACCAGATCCTGAGCGAGATCCACGAACTGCTCTGATCCTGATCGCCTGGATGTTCGACGACGCCAGCCAATGGGCGACCAGATCGACCCCGTATCGAGCAGTGGGTCAACCAGATCCTGAGCGAGATCCACGAACTGCTCTGACCTTTATCGCCTGGATGTTCGACGACACCGGCCAATGGGCGACCAGACCGACCCCGTATCGAGCAGTGGGTCGACCAGATCCTGAGCGAGATCCACGAACTGCTCTGACCCTGATCGCCTGGATGTTCGACGACGCCAGCCATTGGACGACCAGACCGACCCCGTATCGAGCAGTGGGTCAACCTCATATAAAACGAGCGCCATGAGCGGCGCCAACCTCCCCTGCCGGTAGCCTGCGCTCGGGCTGCCGGGCGCATAAATCGCACCGATTTTCTCGTTTGGTATCATCGGCTGACGCTATAGCGACTTTTTGCTTCTGGTCTGCAACAATGAGGTCGACACCCCATAACAACACAACGCCGGGTGTCGGAAGCAAACGGACAGACCAGAAAAGGATATTCTATGACTTCATTCTCCCTGTTGGCCCCCGCCATCGCACGCGACGTGCTCGATCACGCGCTGGCGCTGGGTGCCGATTTCGCCGAGCTGTTTGTGGAGCACAAGCGCCGCAGCCAGCTCAGCCTGCTCTCCAGCCAGATAGAGAACATCAGCGGTGGTCTCGACTTCGGTATCGGCGTTCGCCTGTGCTACGGCCACAAGGTGCTCTACGGCTACACCAACCTGGCCGATCGCAACGAGCTCTTGCGCATCGTTACCCTGCTGGCGGCCAAGGACAGGCGTGACCCCGTGGTCACCGCCACTGCCTTTGACTTCACCCGCCTGACCGACCGCAACCCGATCGCTCTGCCGCTGTCGGCCGACAAGCTGCTGGAGCAGAAGATCGCCTACCTGCATGCCATGGACGCTGCGGCCCGCGCCGAGAGCGACAAGGTGAGCCAGTTCTCGGGCAACGTGCTCGGCTGGGAGCAGGAGGTGGAGATCTTCAACAGCGAAGGGGTGCAGGTGAGCGATCGCCGCCACTACAACCGCATCATGGCTCAGACCATCGCCCTTGACGGGGGCGAGCAGAGTGTAGGCTATGAAGCCCCCGGTGCCATGAAGGGATGGGAGCATGCCGAGAGCATCGATCCCCGCGAGCTGGCTCTCACCGCTACCCGCCAGGCACTGGTGAAGCTGGGCGCCGCCCCCTGCCCGAGCGGCAAGCTGCCGGTCATCATGGAGAGCGGCTTTGGCGGCGTCATCTTCCACGAGGCGTGCGGTCACCTGCTGGAGACCACCTCGGTAGCCAAAAAGGCATCCGTGTTCCACGACAAGATGGGCCAGCTCATCGCCAACCCCGCGGTCAGCGCGGTGGACGAGGGCTTGCAGGGCAACGCCTGGGGCTCCATCAACGTCGATGACGAGGGGATGGCGACCCAGCACACCCAGCTCATCAAGGACGGCGTGCTGACCGGCTTCCTAGTGGACAGAATGGGGGCCCTTCGCACCGGCTACGCCCGCACCGGTTCCGGGCGCCGGGAATCCTACAAGTTCGCCCCCGCCTCCCGCATGCGCAACACCTATATCGAACCGGGCAACTACAGCCTCGACGACATGCTGGCAACCGTGGAGCACGGCATCTATGCCAAGCGGATGGGGGGTGGCTCTGTGCAGCCCGGTACCGGCGAGTTCAACTTCAACGTGCAGGAGGCCTACCTCATCGAGGGGGGCAGGATCACCCGGCCCCTCAAGTCGGCCACCCTGATCGGCACCGGCCCGCAGGTATTGAAGGAGATCTCCATGGTGGGGCGCGATCTGGCCCTCTCCGCCGGCATGTGCGGCTCGGTCTCCGGATCCATTCCCGCCTCGGTCGGCCAGCCGCCGCTCAAGGTTGACAGCATTCTGGTCGGAGGGAACGCCTGATGAACATCCATGACACTCTATGCGGTTCCATCTCCCGCCTCATTCGCGTTTCAGTCGGCCAGCCGCCGCTCAAGGTTGACAATATCCTGGTCGGAGGGAACGCCTGATGAGCCAACTCGACATGAACCAACTGCTTGCCCGTCTGCTGGAGCAGGTCGCCGATCTGGGTGCCGAGGCAGACGTCATCGCCAATCAGGAGAAGGCCTTCTCCCTCAAGGCCGACAAGGGCGAACTCAGTGAATACAAGGTCACCAGCAGCCAGCAGATCGGCATTCGCCTCATCAAGGAAGGCCGGGTCGGCATCGCCTATTCCGAGTCCCTCGACGCGTCGGCCCTGGACGCCATGGTGCAGGATGCGCTGGATGCCGGCCGCTTCGCCAAGGTGGACCCGGATCAGCGCATCACAGTGCAGCAGAGCCGGCTCATCACCGACTGCGCCGAGATACATCAGGCCGACACCACGGCGGTGGAAGAGAAGATCGCCCTGACCCTGCGCCTCGAGTCCGACATGCTGGCCCTGCCGGACGTGACCGGCGCCCCCTACAACGGCTTCTTCGAGGGGGAGAGCCGCCTCTGGCTTGCCAACAGCCAGGGCAGCCTCTGCGAACATCAGGCGTTCAGCGTCGGCTGCCACAGCTCCGCTCTCATCGAGCGAGAGGGCCGCCAGTCCATGCACTACCAGGGACAGTACGCACGACGCTTCGACGAGTTGGAGAGCCAGCCTCTCATCCGCCAGATCCACGCCGTGGCCGATGGCCTGCTGATGGGTGAGGCGGTGCCGAGCGGTCGCTACAGCGTCATCTTCAGCACCCACTGCTTTGCCAGCCTGTTTGGCTGCTTCCAGTCCGCACTGTCTGGCAAGTGGGCCCAGCAGGGGATCAACCCCTGGCGCGACAAGCTGGGCCAAAGCGTGGCTTCTCGCTGGCTCACCCTGGAGAGTCGTGCCTATATGCCGGGGGGCATGAAGATCAAGGCGTTTGACGGCGAAGGGGCCGCCACTTCGGATCTCCTGCTCATCGGCGAGGGGGAGCTCAAGACCCTGCTGCACAACAGCGCCACCGCCCGCCACTTCGGCGTGACAAGCAACGGTGCAGCCGCCCGCAGTGCCCGCAGTGCCCTGGACGTGGCCCCTCGTCACCTGGTGTTCGGGCTCGGCCCCCACGGCGAGGCCGAGGTACAAAGCGGTGAGTACCTGGAGCTGGTCAAGCTGGACGGCCTGCACTCCGGGGCCGATGCGGTGAGCGGCGACTTCTCGTTCGGCGCCTCCGGCTTCCTCTGCCGAAATGGCGAGCGCGTGGCACCGGTACGCGGCATCACGGTGGCGGGCAACTTCTATCGTCTGCTCGGGGAGCTGGAAGCGGTCGGCAACCAGCTGCATCACGACGATGGCAAGGACTTCTATGCCCCGCTGATCCGCTTTGGCGGGCTCAGCATTGCCGGCAAATAAGAGGGGGAGCCTTACTCGGCTCCTCCCCCTTCAAGCGGCGCCATCAGGCGCCGCTTTTTTTATCCATGGCGCCCCCCGACAGCCACTTCTAACCTCAAAGAGCCACCGACCGCGTTGGCCGGGAACTCTGGAGAATACGACGATGGACAACACCCTGGTCTGGGCCGATATTCCGACACGGGATCTGGATCGCGCCATGGACTTTTACTCGGCCCTGCTCGATGTGCAGGTCACCCCCATCCAGGAAGAGACCATGCGCTTTGCCATGCTGCGCCACGACGGCAGCAACGCGGCGGCCTGTCTCGGCCCCATGGACAAATATCACCAGCCCGGCGGTGCCGGTCCCCTCATCTATCTCTCCCTCGGTGACAGGCTGCAGGAGGCGGAGCTGCTGGTCCCCCGGCTCGGCGGGCGGGTGCTGGAGCCTCTGCACAGCATCGGCAGCGGTCATGGCTCCCGGGTCATCATCGAGGATACCGAAGGCAACTGGCTGGCCCTCTATGCCCCACCAGCCAGCTGACGTCCGGATACACAGAAACAACAACGGCGACCTGATGGTCGCCGTTGTTGTTTAACTGCACTTGCCGGCCATTACGCCTCTGGATTGAGGCGGGTCGGGATGCCGGTACGCTGTTCCAGCACCTGCTTGACCACGTTGGAATCGCTGTCAGCATGGGCGATGAAGCGGGTGGTAGCCGGGGTCATGGGCAGCGGCACGGAGGCGGTGGAGTTGAACTCTTCCTCGGTGCGCGACAGCGGCTCGTGCACTTCCATGTAGCGACCGCCATCCGGCTCGACCGTGGTCTTGACCGGCTGGTTGACGAACTGGACGCGGGTGCCGACCGGCACGTGATCGAACAGGTACTTGATGTCGTCGGCGCGCAGGCGCACGCAGCCGCTGCTCACCCGCAAACCGATGCCGAAGGTGGCGTTGGTGCCGTGGATGGCGTACAGGTTGCCGATGTAGAGCGCGTGCAGGCCCATGGGGTTGTCCGGGCCGGCCGGCCAGACCGCGGGCAGGGTCTTGCCCTGGGCGGCGTAGCGGCGACGGATATTCTCGGTCGGGGTCCAGGTCGGGTTGGCACGCTTGCGCTCAACCTTGGTGATCCAGTTCTCCGGGGTGTTGACCCCGAGCTGGCCGATGCCGATGGGCAGCACATGCACCACGTTCTTGCCCTTCGGGTAGTAGTAGAGACGCATCTCCGCCACGTTGATGACGATCCCTTCGCGGGGAGCGTTGGGCAGGATCAGCTGATGGGGAATGATCAGCGTGCTGCCCGCCTTGGGCAAGTAGGGGTCGACGCCCGGGTTGGCTTCCATGATGTTGGTCAGACCCAGCTGGAAGTCGGAGGCGATCTGCTCCAGCGGACGGTTGTCTGCGGGCACCACGTATTCCTGGTTCTCACCGATCAGGCGGCTGTTGGCTGCAGGCAGCGGGTATTCAACGGCGGCGGCCTGCTGGCTGACCAGCGCCAGCGTACATAAAAGAGCCGAAGCGGCAATGCGAAGGGGATTCATAAAATTCCTGTATGGTTTCCTGTTCCTGTGGGCCTTTGCCCTGCTCATCATCGGTCTCTTGTGGGCCCGTCACCGGGGACCAACAACCGAGCGCGCATTCTTTCCCGAGCAGGGCAAAATTTCAACTTGGAGATGGTCTTTTTCGCCGAAAAGATCCATTTCACTGCCAACTCGGGGGCATCTTTCACCCCTTGCACTCTAGCAACCCCAGTCTGAGCGTAAAATGAACATGGCGCAGGCATGTCAAGGCCGTCCCAAATTGCATGACGAGGCGGTCACGAGTACAATCTCGCACCCCGTATATCCGGAGTATCGAGTCACCTCCTGCTCCGATGTACCCCCATCGGATGGCCGTGCGTCGAAGACGGTCGCGCCACCGATGAACCCACACGACGCCATCAGGTGGCGCCGTCCTGATTTGCAATCAGATAAAAGAGTCCAACATGTTCAGACCAGAATTGCTCTCCCCTGCCGGGACCCTCAAGAACATGCGCTACGCCTATGCCTATGGCGCAGACGCCGTCTATGCGGGCCAGCCGCGCTACAGCCTGCGGGTGCGCAACAACGAATTCGATCACGAGAATCTGCAGCTCGGCATCAACGAGGCCCATGCCCTCGGCAAGCAGTTCTATGTGGTGGCCAACATCCAACCCCACAACTCCAAGCTCAAGACCTTCATCCGCGACATGCGCCCCGTGGTGGATATGAAGCCGGATGCACTCATCATGTCCGACCCCGGCCTCATCATGATGATGCGCGAAGCCTTCCCCGACATGCCTATCCACCTCTCGGTGCAGGCCAACGCGGTCAACTGGGCCACGGTGAAGTTCTGGCATCAGATGGGCCTGACCCGTGCCATCCTCTCCCGCGAGCTGTCTCTCGACGAGATCGAGGAGATCCGCATGCAGGTGCCGGAGATGGAACTGGAGGTCTTCGTCCACGGGGCGCTGTGCATGGCCTACTCCGGCCGCTGCCTGCTCTCCGGCTACATCAACAAGCGTGACCCCAATCAGGGCACCTGCACCAACTCCTGCCGCTGGGAGTACAAGGTGCACGAGGGCAAGGAAGATGACGTGGGCCAGATCGTCCACCGCCAGGAGCCCATCGCCGTGCAAAAGGTGGATCCGACCCTGGGCGCAGGCAAGCCGACCGATGCCCTGGTGCTGCTGGAGGAGTCCAACCGCCCGGGCGAGTTCATGACTGCGTTTGAAGACGAGCACGGTACCTACATCATGAACTCCAAGGATCTGCGCGCTGTCGAGCACGTCGAGCGCCTGACCAAAATGGGCGTTCATTCCCTGAAAATCGAAGGCCGTACCAAGTCCTTCTACTATTGCGCCCGTACCGCCCAGGTCTATCGCAAGGCCATCGACGATGCGGTGGCTGGCCGTCCGTTCGATCCGACCCTGATGGGCACCCTCGAGAACCTGGCCCACCGCGGCTACACCGAGGGCTTCCTGCGCCGTCACAACCACAGCGAATACCAGAACTACGACTACGGTTACTCCGTCTCCGACACCCAGCAGTTCGTCGGCGAGATCACCGGTCGCAACGGTGACATGGTCGAGGTCGAGGTGAAGAACAAGTTCCTGTTGGGCAACAGCCTGGAGCTGATGACCCCCCAGGGCAACCTCAGCTTCAACCTGGAGCAGATGCAGAACCGCAAGGGCGAGCTCATCGACACCGCGCCGGGCAACGGCCACGTGGTCTACGTGCCGGTTCCCAAGGAGATCGACGTGAATTACGGCATCCTGCTGCGCAACCTCGGCGAGCGCGAGGATACCCGTCAACCTCACTCGGCGGCCTGAGATGGCACTGCTCATCACCGACAAGTGCATCAACTGTGACATGTGCGATCCGGAGTGTCCGAACCAGGCCATCACCCTGGGGAGCAAGATCTACGAGATAGACCCGGATCGCTGCACCGAATGCGTCGGCCACTATGAGAAGCCCACCTGCATCAGCGTCTGCCCTATCGACTGCATCATCTGGGATCCCGCCCATGTGGAGACCGAAGATCAGCTGATGGAGAAATTCGTGCGGATGCACAGGCAGTAAACCTGTATCAGCGTCTGCGCCCCATGGACTGCATCCTCCGGGATCCCGTCCATAAGGTGGAAACCGAAGATCAGCTGATGGAAAAGTTTGTGCGGATGCACAGGCAGTAGCAGTAACACCTACATCAGCGTCTGCTCTAGAGGGACTGCATCCTCCGGGATCCCGTCCATAGGGTGGAAACCGAAGATCAGTTGATGGAGAAATTCGTGCGGATGCACAGGTAGTCCGCGTCTGACACGCGCGGAGTGCATTATCCAAAAATAGAAAAAGCCGGGCATGCCCGGCTTTTTCTATTGCGCTGCCCTTCCCTCAGGGTTTGACCAGTTTTTGCAGCGCCTCGAGTTCGCGCTGGGCTTCCAGCAACTCGGCCTGGGACTCCTCCAGCTTGGACTGCTTCTTGGCAATCTTGTCCGGCTTGCCCGATACCCGTGCGCTCTGCAACTCGGCCAGCCGCTCTTCCACTTCTTCCCTCTGCTTGACCACCTTGCGTTGCTGCTCCTCAAGGAGCCCGGCATCGGTACAATGGGCCTCCAGGTTGCGCAGTGCCCGCTCAAGGCCGGCTACCTGCTCCTGGTTGTTGTGCTCTCTGGCGAACGCAAGCTGATCCGTCACGGCCTGCTCTCTGGCCTTGCAGCCGATGTTTTCACTACCATAGGCTTGTCCGGCCAACAACAATAAGCCTATTCCGGCGATCTTCCACATAACAACCTCTTTGTTCTGTCATACTGGATGGCCGTCCATGAGACCTGACTCCCTGTGTGAGGTCAAGACACACGGGGCCGGGCTACGACAGAGTGTGCTCTGCATCATGCCGGGCCGCTTTCGCCGAGGCTACAATGGCCCTTTCAATCAGGAGAGCCACATGACCCAACACATTCTCATCATTGCCAACGGCGCCCCCTATGGCAGCGAGTCCCTGTTCAATGCCCTGCGCCTCGGCATCGCCCTCAAAGAGGAGGGAAAGGTAGACCTCAACCTCTTCCTGATGTCGGATGCCGTCACTGCTGCCCTCGCCGGGCAGGCTCCGGCCGAGGGCTACAACCTGCGCCAGATGCTGGAGATACTGCTGGCTCAGGGCACCCGGATCCGGCTTTGCAAGAGCTGCACCGATGCGCGCGGCATCACCCCGCTACCCCTTGTCGAGGGCATAGAGATAGGCACCCTCCCCTTGCTGGCCCAATGGACTCTGGCCGCCGACAAGGTGCTGACCTTCTAGCCGTCAGGGCCCGGCCCGGACCAGTGCTGGGCGCGAGGTCCGGGTACTCAGACCATAGAGCATCAGGATCACCAGGCAGAGCAGCGCCATCAGGGCGTAAAGCCAGCTCCCGCCCCAGTGGGCCAGCACCCAGCCTCCCAGCAAGGCCCCCATGGCCACCCCGAGTCCGGAGATGGAGGCCGCCCCGAAATAGCTCCCCTTCAAATGACCAGGCGCCATCTGATCGATCAGCACATTGAGCAAGGGGAAGAGGATGCACTCCCCGACGCTCAAGAGGATCACCGCCACTATCCAGTGCCACCAGATGGCGGTATCCCCCAGCGCAAACTGCAACTGGGCGCCGAGAAAGAGCGCCACCCCGAGTTGCAGCTTGCGCCGCGTGGACCAGCGGGCAGTCAGGTGCAGCAGGGGGAACTGCAGCATCACTATGGTCAGCGCATTGGTCGTCACCAGCCAGCCGATGAGCCGCTCCACCTCCGGCGTCCCCGCGCGGGTCAGATACTGGATGAGGGGCGACTCGAACTGGGCGTAGACCAGCATCAGCAGCAGATTGGCCATGATCAGCAGCAGAAACCCCCTGTCCTGCCAGAGCACCCGCAGCACGGCACGCATGCCGGGCCCGGCCGCCTGGCTGGTGTGGCAACCCGCCAGCCTGAACCCGATGACAAAGACCATGCCAAGCAGCAGATAGCTGGCACTGAGCAACAGGAAGGTCTCCTGACGCGCGCTCAGGCCATAGGTGACGCCGAGCAGAGGACCGATGGCCGCCCCCAGGTTGAGCAGGAAATAACGCAGGTGCAGCGCCAGCTCACGGGCTTTGGGCTCGGCCAGATTGTCGGCCATCAGTGCCTTGCCCGGTGCGTCGATGAGACCGTAGGAGAGTCCGCTGCCGATCACCCCGAGTGCCAGCCAGCCCACCTTGGGGGAGAGGCCGAGCAGGGCCACGCTTGCGGCGGAAACCAGGCAGCCGAACAGCAGGATGTTGCGCCGCCCCCATTTGTCCGAGAGCCAGCCGCCATAGAAGCTGACGAGAGTGGAAAGCGCCGCCGTGGCCCCCAGGATGGCGCCTATCAGGGTCGCCGAAAGTCCGTAGTCACGGTAGAGCAGGATCGAGAGAAAGGGCCAGACCATGAAGAAGGTGGTACGCACCATGAAAGTGCCCAGGATGACGATCCAGACCAGGGAAGGAAACTGTCTGAGGTAGGCCCATGACATGCTGCAATTCCTTTTGCCAACGAAGCGGGGTCGTCCCTTATATCAAGGGGCGCCAAAAGGAACAAGGAGACAATCTGCGCCATGCCGGGCGACAGGCACAAAAAAGCCGACCCAAGGGTCGGCTCTTTCACATACGGCAGCCTTATTCGGCAGCCGGCTCTTCGACGGCAACGGCAGCAGGAGCAGCAGCCGCTTCGGTCGGTGCGTTCGCTTCCTTGATGGAGAGACGCACCCGGCCCTGACGGTCCACTTCCAGTACCTTCACCTTCACCACGTCACCGATTTTCAGGAAGTCGGCCACGTTCTGCACGCGGGCATCGGTGATCTGGGAGATGTGCACCAGACCGTCTTTACCCGGCAGGATGTTGACGAAGGCGCCGAAGTCAGCCAGGCGCACGACCTTGCCTTCGTAGATGCGGTTCACTTCGATCTCGGCGGTGATGGCCTCGATGCGGCGGATCGCTTCCATGGCGGCTTCGTTGGCCACGGCGGAGATGCGTACGGTACCGTCATCATCCAGCTCGATGTTGGTGCCGGTCTCTTCGGTCAGTGCACGGATCACGGAACCACCCTTGCCGATCACGTCCTTGATCTTTTCAGGATTGATCTTGATGGTGTGGATGCGCGGTGCGAAATCGGAGATCTGAGCACGGGGAGCCTGGATAGCTTCGTCCATCACTTTCAGGATGTGCAGACGAGCGCCACGAGCTTGCTTCAGCGCAATCTCCATGATCTCTTTGGTGATGCCTTCGATCTTGATGTCCATCTGCAGCGCGGTCACACCTTCGCTGGTACCGGCTACCTTGAAGTCCATGTCGCCCAGGTGATCTTCGTCACCCAGGATGTCGGACAGCACGACGAAACCTTCTTCTTCCTTCACCAGACCCATGGCGATACCGGCAACGGAGGCCTTGATCGGCACACCGGCATCCATCAGCGCCAGGGAGGAACCACAGACAGACGCCATGGAGGAGGAACCGTTGGATTCGGTGATTTCAGAGACCACGCGCACCACGTACGGGAACTCGGCGGCGCTCGGCATCACGGCAGCAACGCCGCGCTTGGCCAGACGGCCGTGACCGATTTCACGACGCTTCGGGCTGCCCATCATGCCGGTCTCGCCGACGCAGTAGGGCGGGAAGTTGTAGTGCAGCATGAAGCGATCGGCGCGGTTGCCGGTCAGCTCGTCGATGTTCTGGGCGTCACGCTCGGTACCCAGCGTGGCGACCACGATGGCCTGGGTTTCACCACGGGTGAACAGGGCAGAACCGTGGGCACGGGGCAGGATGCCGGTACCGACGGAGAGGGCGCGGATCATTTCCGGATCGCGACCGTCGATACGCGGCTCACCACGTACTACGCGACCACGGACGATGCGGCTCTCCAGGCTGTGGAACTCTTCGCCGATCTTCTTGGCATCTTCTTCCACGCCGGATGCGATGACTTGCTCGACCACGCGGCCCTTGATGGCAGCGATGGTTTCGTAGCGAACAGCCTTCTCGGTGATGCGGTAGGCTTCACCCAGCTCAGCGGTGGCCAGTTCGGCAACTTTGGCTTTCAACGCTTCGTTGACGGCAGGCGGGGTCCAGTCCCAGGGCTTGGTACCGACGTCGGCAGCGAATTCGTTGATGGCGTTGATCACGGTCTGCATCTGCTCGTGACCGTAGACCACGGCGCCCAGCATCACCTCCTCGGAGAGGATGGCCGCTTCGGATTCCACCATCAGCACCGCATTGGCAGTACCGGCAACCACCAGATCCAGATCGCTCTGGGGCAGTTCGGTGGTGGTCGGGTTCAGCACGTACTGGCCGTTCATGTAACCCACGCGGGCTGCACCGATCGGGCCGCCGAACGGGATGCCGGAGATGGCCAGGGCCGCGGAGGCACCGATCATGGCAACGATGTCGGGAGAAACGGCCGGGTTCACGGACATGACGGTGGCAACCACCTGAACCTCATTGAGGAAGCCTTCCGGGAACAGCGGACGGATGGGACGGTCGATCAGACGGGAGATGAGGGTCTCACCCTCGCTCGGACGGCCTTCACGACGGAAGAAACCACCCGGGATACGACCAGCAGCATAGGTACGCTCCTGATAGTTGACGGTCAGCGGGAAGAAATCACGGCCGTGATCGGCCTCTTTCTTGCCAACGACAGTCACGAAGACACAGGTATCGTCCATGCTGACCATGACGGCCGCAGTGGCTTGACGGGCCATCACACCGGTTTCCAGTGTGACGGTGTGTTGACCGTACTGGAATGACTTTACAATAGGATTCACGTGAATTTCCTTTTAACAATTTGGCGCTTTAAATTCGCGTGCAAGTATACTTGATTCGCATCAAAAGGTAAGCGCGGACGTCAATTCTGTGAGGCAGGCAACGGCCTGCATCCTGTTTGAAACGGGCAATAAAAAAGGGGAACCTCGCGGTTCCCCTTTTTTGCGAAATCTGATGGTCGATTAACGACGCAGACCCAGCTTGGCGATCAGAGCAGCGTAACGCTGAACGTCTTTACGCTTCAGGTAGTCCAGCAGCTTACGACGCTGGGAAACCATGCGCAGCAGACCGCGACGACCGTGGTGATCCTTGGCGTGCTCCTTGAAGTGACCTTGCAGATGGTTGATCTGGGCAGTCAGCAGGGCAACTTGCACTTCGGGGGAACCGGTGTCGTTGGCGCCACGAGCGTTGTCGGCAACGATTTGAGCTTTGATCTCAGCATTTAGAGACATGGTATTACTCCAGTAGAGTGTTTAAAGGTTCACAGCCAATCTCTAATTCAGCCGTGAAATGAGGGCGGTATCATAATCGTCCCCGCCCCTTTTCGCAACGGGAAAGACGCGTGACAGACCGATACCGCCTGAGGATCACTCCTCGTCGTGGTAGCGAACCAGACGCTTGGGCGCCACGCGCCCCTCGTCATCGATCTCGCCAACCCCGATGAATTCGCGCTCCGGGCCAACCGTCATGCGGACCTGGCCACTTTGGGGGCTACCTGCCACCTGCACGGCCTGACCCTGGTTCACATAGGCGGCCACGGCGACCAGCATGTTCACCTCGGGCAGAGAGGCCACGGCGGTGTCCATCGGCAGCAACAGGGGATCCAGCTGCTCCCGTGGCGGAATGCTTTCGGCCTTGGCCTGCTCGAAGATACACTCGAGCTGCTCCAGGGTCAGCATCCGCTCATAGGGGTAGCTCGCCACCTGGGTGCGACGCAGCTGGGTGACGTGAGCGCCACAGCCCAGCACTTCCCCCAGATCGTCCACCAGGGAACGGATATAGGTACCCTTGCTGCAATGCACTTCCAGCTTCACCTCGTCCCCCTCGAAGCCGAGCAGCTTGAGTTCGAAGATGGTGATGGGACGGGCTTCCCGCTCGATCTCGATCCCTTCACGGGCATATTCGTAGAGCGGGCGGCCGTTGTGTTTGAGGGCGGAGTACATGGACGGCACCTGCATGATGGGGCCGCGGAACTGGTCCAGCGCCTCGATCAGGGTGCCCACGGCCACGTTCACCGGGCGGGTGGAGACCACCTCGCCGTCGGAGTCGCTGGTGTTGGTGCGCTCGCCCAGCTTGGCGGTCACCTCATAGCGCTTGTCCGCTTCCAGCAGATACTGAGAGAACTTGGTGGCCTCCCCGAGGCAGATCGGCAACATGCCGGTGGCCAGGGGGTCCAGGGCGCCGGTATGGCCGGCCTTGGCGGCGTTGTATATCCGCTTGACCTTCTGCAACACATCGTTGGAAGTCAGGCCGGTAGGTTTGTCCAGCAGCAGGATGCCGTGTACGTCACGGCCTTTGAAACGACGTCTACGAGACATCTCAGGCGTTATCCTCAGTCGTGTCATCCGGTGCGGATTGCTCTTCGTCACGACCGGCTTCAGTCATGCGACGCTTGTCTTCACGCACAGTGTTGGTCACCAGGTTGGAGAGACGCATCCCCTCGACCAGGGTCTGGTCGTAGTAGAAACGCAGCTCGGGCACCACCCGCAGACGCATGGCGCTGCCCAGCAGGCTGCGGATGTAACCGGCAGCCTCGGTCAGGCCCTTGAGCCCTTCCTTGATGCGCTCGGCGTCATTCTCCAGTTGCAAGAAGGTGACATAAACCTTGGCATAGTTGAGGTCCTTGGAGACCTCCACGTCGGAGACGGTCACCATGCCGATGCGCGGGTCTTTCACCTCGCGCTGCAGGATCAGCGCGATTTCACGCTGGATCTGCTGCCCGACCCGACGGGTCCGGCTGAATTCTCTGGCCATATTCTATCCTGCGATAAAAGGGGGCCGCGGCCCCCTATTTTGTCTAACGCTCGGCTTACAGAGTCCGTTGGATTTCAACGGTCTCGTACACCTCGATCTGGTCGCCTTCACGTACGTCGTTGTAGTTCTTGACCGCGATACCACACTCGTAGCCGTTGCGAACTTCGTTGACGTCATCCTTGAAGCGGCGCAGGGATTCCAGCTCGCCTTCATAGATAACCACGTTGTCACGCAGAACGCGAATGCGGTTGGAACGCTTGACCACACCTTCGGTAACCATACAGCCGGCAACGGCGCCGAACTTCGGCGACTTGAAGACGCTACGCACTTCAGCCAGACCGATGATCTCCTGACGATACTCAGGAGCCAGCTTGCCGCTCATGGCCTGCTTCACTTCGTCGATCAGGTCATAGATGACGGAGTAGTAACGCAGATCCAGGCTCTCGGATTCGATGACCTTGCGCGCAGAAGCGTCGGCACGGACGTTGAAGCCCACCAGGATGGCGCTGGAAGCCGCGGCCAGGGTCGCGTCGGTTTCGGTGATGCCACCTACGCCGGAACCCACGATCTTCACCTTCACTTCGTCGGTGGAGAGTTTGACCAGCGCATCGCAGATCGCTTCCACAGAGCCTTGTACATCGGCCTTGATCACCACGTTCACTTCGGACACTTCGCCCTCGGTCATGTTGGCGAACATGTTTTCCAGCTTGGCCTTCTGCTGGCGAGCCAGCTTGACTTCGCGGAACTTGCCCTGACGGTAGAGCGCCACTTCACGGGCTTTCTTCTCGTCACGCACGACCGTGGCTTCGTCACCGGCAGAGGGAACGCCGGACAGACCCAGAATTTCCACTGGCAGAGAGGGACCTGCTTCCTTGATCTCGCGACCCAGTTCGTCACGCATGGCGCGAACCCGGCCGTACTCAAGACCACACAGCACGATGTCGCCCTGACGCAGAGTACCTTCCTGTACCAGCACGGTGGCAACCGGACCACGACCTTTATCCAGGAAGGATTCGATCACGACGCCGTTGGCCATGCCGTCAACCACTGCTTTCAGCTCCAGGACTTCGGCCTGGATCAGGATGGCTTCCAGCAGGTCGTCGATGCCTTCGCCAGACTTGGCGGAGACGTGCACGAACTGGCAATCGCCACCCCACTCTTCGGACATGACGTTGTAACGGGCCAGCTCGGTCTTGACGCGATCCGGATCCGCTTCAGGCTTGTCGATCTTGTTCACCGCAACAACCAGCGGCACACCGGCCGCCTTGGCGTGCTGGATAGCTTCGATGGTTTGCGGCATCACGCCGTCGTCAGCTGCAACAACCAGCACCACGATGTCGGTCGCCTTGGCACCACGAGCACGCATGGAGGTAAACGCCGCGTGACCCGGGGTATCCAGGAAGGTGATCATGCCGCTGTCGGTCTGTACGTGGTACGCACCGATGTGCTGGGTAATGCCACCGGCTTCGCCTGCGGCGACCTTGGCTTTACGGATATAGTCCAGCAGCGAGGTCTTGCCGTGGTCGACGTGACCCATGATGGTCACGACCGGCGCACGCGGCTTGGCTTCGGAGGTCTCGTCACGATCGCTAAGTACCGCCTCTTCCAGCTCGTTCTCACGGCGCAGCACTACCTTGTGACCCATCTCCTCGGCGACCAGCTGAGCGGTCTCCTGGTCGATCACCTGGTTGATGGTGGCCATGGCACCCATCTTCATCATCACCTTGATGACTTCAACGCCCTTGACGGCCATCTTGTTGGCGAGCTCCGCCACTGTGATGGTCTCGCCGATGACGACGTCACGGTTGACCACGGCAGCCGGCTTGTTGAAGCCGTGTTTCATGGCGTTCGGCATGGCCATCTTGCCACGCTTGCCTTTGCGGGCACGGGGATCGCGGGAGTTGCGGTCATTGCGGTCGTCTTCGCGACGGCCGACCTTCTTCGGCGCCTTGGCAGCGGCAGCCGTGCGACGGCTGGTCTCTTCCTTACGATCCAACTCATCTTCGGCCGCTTGCGCGTGCTTGTTGGTGGTCAGATGGTAATCGCTGCTCTCTTTGGCGCGAGCCGCTTCTTCTTCAGCCCAGCGGGCCGCATTCTGTTCCGCCATGATGCGAGCCTCTTCGGCTTTCTTCGCGGCGAGTTCTTCAGCTTTTTGCAAAGCTGTCTGTTCCTGTTGGCGCTTCAGTTCTTCTGCTTCGCGCTTGGCCATCTTTTCTGCCTCTTGCTGAGCTGTGCTAACGGCTGCTTTGGCGGGCTGTTGAGCCTGTCGAGCCTTCTGTTGTGCCTCGATCCGCGCCTTTTCCTCAGCTTCACGACGAGCCTGCTCAGCCTCACGGCGAGCCTTCTCTTCAGCGTCGAGGCGGGCCTTCTCTTCGGCCTCGCGACGAGCTTTTTCTTCTGCTTCCAAACGCGCTGTTTCCTCGGCTTCCGCCTGGCGCTGTTCATCTTCCAGCGCCGAGCGTCTTACATAGGTGCGAGACTTGCGCACTTCTACCTGCACTTCCTTGTTCTTGCCACCAGTCCCCTGAACACTCAGGGTGCTCTTGGTCTTGCGCTGCAAGGTCATGCGAGCAGGTGCGGTGACCTCGTCACCTCCATGCTGTTTCTTCAGATGTGCCAGCAGAGTCTGTTTCTCAGACTCGCTGACCATGTCGTCGGCCTTGCTCTTCACGATGCCGGCATCGACAAACTGCTGGAGAAGACGATCAACCGGCGTGTCGATGTCAGTGGCAAGTTGCTTAACTGATACTTCTGCCATTCATTTTCCTCCGTTTGACCTTATTCAGACTGCTCTTCTCCGAACCAACAGATATTGCGAGCAGCCATAATGAGCTCACCTGCCTTCTCGGCGGTCAACTCTTCGATGTCGGCAAGGTCATCGATACCTTGCTCTGCCAAATCTTCCAGGGTGCCGACGCCGCGAGCGGCCAGGGCATAGGCCATTTCACGGCCGAGGCCGGAGAGATTGAGCAGTTCTTCGGAAGGCTCGACGCCTTCAAAGGATTCTTCTTTGGCCAGGGCCTTGGTGGTCAGGGCATCCTTGGCACGCTTGCGCAGCTCTTCGACCATGTCTTCATCCAGACCGTCGATGGCCAGCAGCTCGTTGACCGGGACGAAGGCGATCTCTTCCAGGGTGGAGAAGCCCTCTTCCATCAGCAGGCCAGCGAAATCGTCGTCGATATCGAGGGTGCTGGTGAACAGGTTCATGATGCGGTCGTTCTCGGCCTGGTGCTTGGCACGCATGTCCTCGACGGTCATCACGTTCAATTCCCAACCGGTCAGCTGGGAGGCAAGACGCACGTTCTGACCGTTGCGGCCGATGGCCTGGGCCAGGTTGGCGGCTTCCACGGCGATGTCCATGGTGTGGTTGTCTTCATCGACGATGATGGAGGCCACATCGGCTGGCGCCATGGCGTTGATCACGTATTGGGCCGGGTTGTCATCGTACAGCACGATGTCGGCACGCTCACCGCTCAGCTCGGCGGAGACGGCCTGAACGCGGGCACCACGCATGCCGATACAGGCACCGATCGGGTCGATACGACGATCGTTGGTCTTGACCGCGATCTTGGCGCGGGAACCCGGATCACGGGCGGCGCCCATGATTTCGATCATCTCTTCGCCGATTTCCGGCACTTCGATGCGGAACAGCTCTTTCAGGAAGTCCGGGCTGGAGCGGCTGACGAACAGCTGGGAACCACGGGCTTCCGGACGCACGGCGTAGAGCAGGCCACGGATACGGTCACCGGGACGGAAGGTCTCACGGGGCAGCATGTCGTCACGGAAGATCACGGCTTCGGCATTGCTGCCCAGATCCAGGATCACGTTGTCACGATTGCTCTTCTTGACCACGCCGCTGATGATGGTGCCTTCCTTGTCCTTGAACTGGTCAACAACTTGGGAACGCTCGGCCTCGCGCACTTTCTGCACGATGACCTGCTTGGCGGTCTGGGTGGTGATACGGTCGAAGGTCACAGAGTCAATCTGGTCTTCAACATAGTCGCCGATCTGGATATCCGGCTGCTCGATCTGAGCGGCTTCGAGAGTGATTTCCCCGTACGGGTTCTCCATGGAAGCCTGATCGGCTACCACGACCCAACGGCGATAGGTATCGTAGTCACCGGTCTTGCGATCGATCTCGACCCGCACTTCAATCTCGCCTTCGTATTTTTTCTTGGTCGCAGTCGCCAGCGCAGTCTCCAGAGCCTGGAAAATCTTCTCGCGGGGGACAGCCTTCTCGTTGGACACAGCGTCAACGACCAGCAAAATCTCTTTATTCATATCCGATAGCCTCGTTAACCAAAGTTCGGCACTATGTTCGCTTTTTGGATATTGGTGAAAGCCAACACCTCGTCCTTACCATCTACCGTCAGAGTGATCATGTCCCCCTGCACGGCTTTGATTACGCCTTTGAACTTGCGGCGGTTGTTTGTTGCCATCCGAAGCGTTACCGCCGCCTCCTGGCCAACGTATTTTTCGAACTGGGCGACCTTGAACAGTGGACGATCCAGACCCGGGGAAGACACCTCAAGGTAGTACTCCTCGGTGATGGGATCTTCGACATCCATGATGGCGCCGACCTGGCGGCTCACCTCGGCACAGTCTTCCACCGTCACGCCTTGCTCCGAGTCGATGAAAACGCGCAAGGTCGAGTGCTTACCCGCACGGATAAACTCGATACCCCACAGTTCAAAACCCAAGGCAACGACCGGAGCCTCGAGCAGATCGGTCAAACGTTGTTCCAACGTAGCCAAAGTCACCCTCCGAAAAACGAAAAAAGGGCATATAGCCCAGATAGAAATAGATTCAGAGTAAATTGCACATAACAAAAAGCCCCGATGTCAAATCGGGGCTTGGCGCTTTACCCTGATTGTCGCCTCGCAGCGACCGCCTTCCTGAGCGTAGGAAATGCGTGAAATTTGGTTGCGGGGGCCGGATTTGAACCGACGACCTTCGGGTTATGAGCCCGACGAGCTACCATGCTGCTCCACCCCGCGTCCGAAATCGTGCGAGATTATAGCCACTTCGCTCTCGTGAGACAAGACTCAGCGGCTATAACATCCCGGTTACCCGGGTTCACTGCTTAATTGGTGCCGTGGGCGGGACTCGAACCCGCACACCCTAGAGCACTACCCCCTCAAGATAGCGTGTCTACCAATTCCACCACCACGGCAAAACTCTTATTCGGGAACGTCAGTATCTTTCTTCACTGGCGCTTTGCTCTGCTCAACTTGTTGAGTCTGTTGCAGATTTTCCCATTCACTACCCTGTTTGACCTTGTTGCTGGACATGGAACCCAGAACCAGACTAATCAAGAAAAACAGAGTAGCCAAAATCGCTGTTGTGCGGGTCAGGAAACTGCCTGAACCACCGGAGCCGAACACAGTATTCGATGCCCCTGCGCCGAAGGAGGCGCCCATATCAGCCCCTTTACCTTGCTGAATCATCACCAGACCAATCAGAGCCAGCGATACCAGCAGATAAACGACCAAAAGAATCTCGTACATTTAACTTGCACCCTTTGCCGCTTCAACTATTCCTAAAAACGCCTCGCCATCAAGACTTGCCCTGCCTATCAGACCGCCATCAATATCGGACTGCGCAAACAAATCTTGTGCATTGGCCGGTGTCACGCTCCCACCATAGATGATTCTGACTTTCTCACCTATTACCGGAGTATCCTCCGCCAAGCGACTGCGAATAAAGGAATGAACCTCTTGTGCCTGCTCGGGTGTGGCGCATTTACCTGTACCTACAGCCCAGATTGGCTCGTAGGCGATGATAGCATTATCGAAAGCCATCGCGCCATTTTTCTCTATGACGATGTCCAGTTCCTCGGCAATCACCTCAAAGGTTCTTCTTGCCTGCCTCGCCGCGCCTGACTCACCAAGACAAAGTATGGGTATCAGACCTGCTGCTCTGACTGCCGCAAACTTCTCTGCGACTATAAAACTGGTCTCACCAAAGAGACGCCTGCGCTCGGAGTGGCCAACAAGTACATATCGGCAACCTGCCTCGACTAGCATCTCACACGAGATTTCACCCGTATAAGCGCCTTGTCTGTGCTGGCTCACGTTCTGAGCCCCCAGCTTCACTCTTCCCTGCTCACCGAGCAGTTCGGCCGTGAAACCGAGATGCACATGGGATGGACACAAGACCACATCTACGTCTTCATCAATGCGCTCTGCGCACTGACTCGTAAACTGCTCTAACTGCGACCTACTACCGTGTAACTTCCAGTTGGCTGCTACAAACGGCTTGCGATGTCCCATCGGCAACTCCCTTGCGAAAGCGGGGCTGATAATATCCAGAGGATGCTCAGCTGACAAGTGCTATTTTCAAATTTTCGAATCGTTTGAACAAGATACAACCAAGGCGACTAAAAAGCCGCCTTGTTTGTTCATTAAAACGCCGATTCGACCTGTTTGGCGATGCGCTCTGCCATATCGCGCACCTGCTGTTCGTGTTCACCTTCGACCATGACCCGGATCAGGGGCTCGGTGCCAGATTTGCGCAGCAGCACCCGGCCACGGCCGGCCAGTTCCTGCTCCACTGCCGCCACTTCCTGCTGAACGACACTGGAGGTCAGCGGATCCTTGCCTTCGGCGAAGCGCACATTGACCAGCACTTGCGGGAACTTGCTCATGCCCGAACGCAATTTGGCCAGCGGCATCTCGGCACTGCGCATGGCCGTCAGCACCTGCAGGGCGGCGACGATACCATCCCCCGTGGTGGTCTGATCCAGGCAGATGATGTGACCGGAGTTTTCGCCCCCGATGCGCCAGCCCTTCTCGTTCATCATCTCAAGCACGTAGCGGTCACCCACCTTGGCACGGGCAAAGGGGATGCCCAGGGTCTGAAGCGCCAGCTCCAGCCCCATGTTGGCCATCAGGGTGCCCACCACACCGCCCTTGAGGCGGCCATGGCGCAGGGCATCCCGGGCGATGATGTAGAGGATCTCATCCCCGTCGATGATGTAACCAGTGCTGTCCACCATCACCAGACGGTCGCCGTCACCGTCGAAGGCGACGCCGAGATCTGCCTTGCATTCCTGAACCTTGGCGGCCAGCGCCTCCGGTGCGGTGGAACCGACACCGTCATTGATGTTGAGCCCATCCGGGCTGCAGCCGATGGCGATGACTTCGGCACCCAGCTCGCGGAAGACGGAAGGGGCGATGTGGTAGGTGGCACCATGACCGCAATCCACCACCATTTTCAGCCCTTCCAGGCTCAGATTGGAGGGGAAGGTGCTCTTGCAGAATTCGATGTAGCGACCAGCCGCATCATCGATGCGCTGCGCCTTGCCAAGCTCCGCGGACTCCACGCACTTGAGTTCGTTGTCGAGCTCGGCTTCGATGGCCAGCTCGACATCATCGGGCAGCTTGGTGCCGTCGGCGGAGAAGAACTTGATGCCGTTGTCGTAATAGGGGTTGTGGGATGCACTGATGACGATGCCGGCTTCGGCACGGAAGGTGCGAGTCAGGTAGGCAACCGCCGGGGTGGGCATGGGTCCCATCAGTATGGCTTTGAGACCGGCGGCGGAGAGCCCCGCCTCCAGTGCCGACTCCAGCATATAACCGGAGATACGGGTATCCTTGCCGATCAGCACCTTCTTGGTCCCTTTCTTGGAGAGCACCTTGCCGGCGGCCCAGCCCAGTTTCATGACGAAATCCGGGGTGATCGGGTATTCACCCACCTTGCCGCGCACGCCGTCGGTGCCGAAGTACTTTCTGGTCATTGTCTGTTTCTCGTTTTTCTATTTGGATATGAAATCTTGTCCCGTCATGGTCATCCAGCCTGTACGCAAGACATCCATGGTGGCCCGCACGTCGTGCACCCGGATGATCCTGGCGCCATGTTGCAACCCGATCAGGGCACAGGCCAGACTACCAGCCAACCGCTCGGCTACCGGGCGGTCAAGCAGGTTGCCTATCATAGACTTTCGTGACATGCCCACCAAGAGCGGAAGTTGGTAATCGAGCAGTGACGCCTGCTGTGCCAGCAGCTGATAGTTGTGCGCCAGCGTCTTGCCAAAGCCATAGCCTGGATCCAGTACCAGATGCTCACGCGGGATACCGGCCCCCAGACAAGCGGCAATCCGCTCGTCAAAGAAGGCTCTCACCTCCCCCAGCAAATCGTCATAGTGCGGCTCCACCTGCATGGTACGGGGCTGCCCCTGCATGTGCATGAGGCATACCGGTACGCCAGCCTCGGCCGCCGCGCCCAGCGCTCCCGGCTCTTGCAGGGCGCGGACATCATTGATGAGGTGACCACCTGCAGCACAACCCTCCCGCATGACAATCGCCTTGGAGGTATCGAGGGAGATCATCACATCCAGCTCGGCGACCATGCGCTCCACCACGGGGATGACCCTGTCCAGCTCCTCCTGCTCGCTCACGTCGGGGGCGCCCGGGCGGGTCGACTCGCCACCTATATCGATAAGGGTGGCCCCATCGGCCACCATGTCGCGGGCATGACCCAACGCCAGATCGATCTGCTTGAAGCGGCCACCATCTGAAAAGGAGTCCGGCGTCACATTGAGAATGCCCATGACATGGGGACGGTCGAGAGAAAGGGGACGTCCCTTGCTGATTAACTGCATTGCTTCAACTACCTCCAACAAGAGCTGCAAACTCTTCGTGCAAAGAAAAACCCCGGGCAAGCCCGGGGTTTGTATCATGGCAACTTATTTGGCCGGGACATCGTTCGCCTTGTCGATGTCACTCAGAGGTGCACTGCCCTCTTCAGCCGGCGCCGTGGCCTCCGGCCCGTTGTTCACGCTGGCACCACCTTGCGGGGTGTCACCGTGCTCATCATGCCAGTTGCTGGGAGCACGGACCTCGCGACGCGCCATCAGATCATCGATCTGCTTGGCATCGATGGTCTCGTACTTCATCAATGCATCTTTCATGGTGTGCAGCACATCCATGTTGTCCAGCAGGATCTGCTTGGCACGATCATAGTTGCGATCGATGACCTGCTTGACCTCTGCATCGATAATGCGGGCGGTATCGTCAGACATGTGCTTGGCCTTGGCCATGCTGCGGCCGAGGAATACTTCACCATCCTCTTCTGCGTAGAGCATGGGGCCGAGACGCTCGGACATGCCCCACTGGGTGACCATCTTGCGGGCGATGTCGGTCGCACGTTCGATGTCGTTGGATGCACCGGTCGATACCTTCTCGGCACCGTAGATCAACTCTTCCGCCAGACGACCGCCATACAGGCTGGAGATCATGGACTCAAGATGCTGCTTGGAGTGGCTCCAGCGGTCCTGCTCCGGCAGGTACATGGTAACACCCAGCGCACGGCCGCGCGGAATGATGGAGACCTTGTAGACAGGGTCATGATCCGGCACCACGCGACCAATGATGGCGTGACCCGCTTCGTGATAGGCCGTCATCTCCTTCTCGGACTCTTTCATCACCATGGAGCGACGTTCCGCCCCCATCATGATCTTGTCCTTCGCCTTTTCGAACTCCAGCATGGAGACCACTCGGCGGCTCTCGCGAGCAGAGAAGAGGGCAGCCTCGTTCACCAGGTTGGCCAGATCAGCACCGGAGAAACCAGGGGTACCACGGGCAATCAGCGCCGGATTGACATCATCCGCCAACGGTACCTTGCGCATATGCACTTTCAAGATCTGCTCACGACCGCGAACATCCGGCAAGCCGACCACGACCTGGCGGTCGAAACGACCCGGACGCAGCAGCGCAGGATCCAGTACGTCGGGACGGTTGGTGGCGGCGATGACGATGATGCCCTCATTGCCTTCAAAACCATCCATTTCAACCAGCATCTGGTTCAGGGTCTGCTCACGTTCATCGTGACCACCTCCCAGACCGGCGCCACGCTGGCGACCGACCGCATCGATCTCATCAATGAAGATGATGCAGGGGGAGGATTTCTTGGCCTGTTCGAACATGTCACGCACCCGGGAGGCACCGACACCCACGAACATTTCCACGAAGTCCGAACCTGAAATGGTGAAGAACGGCACCTTGGCCTCGCCTGCAATGGCTTTGGCCAGCAGGGTCTTACCAGTACCGGGAGGACCTACCAACAGGACGCCGGTCGGGATCTTGCCACCCAGCTTCTGGAATTTGGTCGGGTCACGCAGATAGTCGACCAGCTCCTTGACCTCTTCCTTTGCCTCGTCACAACCGGCTACGTCGGCGAAGGTAGTCTTGATCTGATCTTCGCTCATCAGGCGAGCCTTGCTCTTGCCGAACGACATTGCACCCTTGCCGCCGCCGCCCTGCATCTGACGCATGAAGAAGACCCAGACACCGATCAGCAACAGCATCGGGAACCAGGAGATGAAGATGGACGTGATCAGAGATGGTTCTTCCGGCTTCTCACCCATCACCTTGACGTTATGGTTGAGCATGTCGTTGAGCAGTTGGGGATCCGGCGCAGGAATGATGGTGGTGAAACGTTCACCGGTGCGCTTGACGCCATTGATGACCTTGCCATCCATCCGCACTTCACGGATCTGCTCCTGGGTCACTTCTTTCACGAAGCTGGAATAGTCCAGCTGGCGACTGGTGGTATCGCTGGGGCTGAAGCTATTGAACACCGACATCAGCACGACGGCGATGACCAGCCACAGGATTAGGTTTTTCGCCATGTCACTCAAATCAATGACCTCGCAGACTGACAGTTAACGATGAGGGTTAGGGTACTACAGTTTAAAACCGGTAGCCACAATGTAGACTTCTCGTGAACGTGCACGGGACGAGTCTGGTTTTCGAATCTTGACGACAGAGAAAAGTCTACGTATTTCATTGAGATAGGCATCAAACCCCTCCCCCTGGAACACCTTGACTACAAAACTGCCATTACTGCTCAGGACCTGATTGCACATGTCCAGCGCCAGTTCCACCAGGTACATGGCACGGGCCTGATCCACCTGCTGGGTGCCGCTCATGTTGGGCGCCATGTCCGACATGACGACATCCACCTTGTCGGGGCCGACTCGCTCCAGCAAGGCGCCGAGTACAGTTTCCTCCCGAAAGTCCCCTTGCAGGAAATCGACACCGGCAATGGAATCCATCGGCAAAATATCACACGCAATGACGCGCCCCTTGTCACCGACCTGGTCGATAGCAAATTGGGACCAGCCACCGGGAGCAGCCCCCAGGTCCACTACCGTCATCCCCGGCTTGAGCAGCCGGTCTTTGCCCTGGATCTCGTCGATCTTGAAAACGGCGCGAGAGCGCAGTCCCAACTTCTGGGCTTTCTTGACGTATTGGTCGTCGAAATGTTCTTTTAACCAGCGGGTTGAACTGGGGGAACGTTTTTTCTGGGTCATGATTGTCGACTTTAAAAAACCACAAGGGTTATTAGTATTAAGGGCTAAGTGGGGGTAGAATACGCCCCTTTCAACCCTGACTTATGAAGAAATTGCCATGATTCTCAACAATAAACAGAAACAGTACCTCAAGGGCCTGGCCCACAGTCTGAAGCCGGTCGTCCTGCTGGGACAACACGGTCTGACCGAAGGGGTGCTGGCCGAGATCGATCTGGCGCTGAACCACCACGAGCTGATCAAGGTTAAGGTTGCGTCTGAAGATCGTGAGATGAAACAGCTGGTGATGGATGCCATCGTTCGCGAGACCGGCGCCATCAAGGTACAGAGCATGGGCCATGTACTGACCATCTACCGTCAGGCCAAAGAGCCCAAGATCCAGTTGCCGCGCAAGTAACAGGAAAGAGCATTCGCTCTTTCCTTCATTTCCCTTCTTCCCAAGTCGCTTGCCAAAATAGTTGCCAGGCCCTTAACCTGCGATGAATAGCCGTGGACACCCACTATGGACAAGCATCAGCTCCTCACCGATGAAGAACTGGCCATGCTGCGGGACCTGGGAAACGATGAAGACATTGCCACCAGCCAATACCTGCGCGGCCCCCTGCCCCTTCCTCTCCAAAGCCTGTTGCAGCGAGCCAAGCCCCTGACACTCGAAGCCCGCATCGCCGGCTACCAATTGCGTTTCCCGCTCCACTGCACCCAGGCAGAGGAGGGCCACGCCGAGCTGCGCATCGCCGCGCCGACCATTACCGAGCTGGGTTCGCCCCATCTGCGCGCCTGGCGACTCGACGAAAAGGCCGTGCTTTGCACCGAAGACGCGGAGTACGAGGTATACAGCCTCTCCCTTGGCGGTCTCATCGTGGCTGGCTTGCCGGACGCCTTTGCCAAGGGAGATCCACTTGGCGGATACCTTCGCATCGAGGATCTCCCTCCCTTGGCCATGACAGGCACCCTCGTCAGGCACGTGGATGCCAATCCACATCGCCATGACTGGGCCGTCCAGTTCCGGCTGGGCAAGGAGGATCAGGAACAATTGCGGGACTGGCTCTTCCAGCGCCACCAGGACGCCTTCGTCCAGGCCTATCAGGGTGACTAAAGACAACAGGGGAGCCCGGCTCCCCTGTCTCTTTCCCCGACGTTCAATCAGAGATAGGCAACTTCCAGGATCTCGTACTCCACATCGCCACCCGGCGTCTTGACGATGGCAACGTCATCCACTTCCTTGCCGATCAGGGCGCGGGCAATGGGGGAGTTCACGGAAATCATGTTCTGCTTGATGTCCGCCTCGTCGTCTCCCACGATGCGGTAGACCACTTCCTCTTCCGTTTCACTTTTGAGCAGGGTCACGGTTGCGCCGAAGATGACGCGGCCATTGTTGGCAATCTTGGTGACATCGATAATCTGGGCATTGGAGAGCTTGCCTTCGATTTCCTGAATGCGGCCTTCACAGAAACCCTGCTGCTCGCGGGCGGCATGGTATTCGGCATTTTCTTTCAGATCGCCATGTTCACGGGCATCAGCAATCGCTTCGATAATCTGGGGACGCAGCTCGGTCTTGAGATAATCGAGCTCTTGACGCAGCTTTTCAGCGCCGCGAACAGTCATCGGAGTATGATTCATAGTCGAAACCTGGGTTGCTTTATAAAGAGAAGCTGCGGCAATCAAAAGAGAGCCGCAGCTGTCGGTTCGGATGGGGCATCTTAATATGAAGCCGCCACAAAATCCATGTCAGCCCCTGCGAGCGGGATCCTGCTTTGGGCCAGCGTTACTTGGATTCCGAGACGCCAAGCGGGGCCGACACCGTCGGTTTGCCCTGCATGATGGCGATCTCGACACGTCGGTTCATGCGCCGATTCTCTGGGCTGTTGTTGGGCACCAGCGGCTGGGAATCCGCCATCCCTTGCACCACCAGACGATTGCCGTCAAAACCGGGCACCTTGATCATCTGGTGGGCAACCGCCACCGCCCGCTGGGATGAAAGCTCCCAGTTGGACTGGAACAACTCGTCCTCGGTGGCCACATTGTCGGTGTGGCCGGAGACGGTGATCTCCCCCGGCACATCCTTGAGCAGCACAGCCACCTTGCGGATCACCGGCCAGAACTGGGGTTGCAGGAAGGCGGATCCCGCCGGGAACGCCGCTTTCTCGCGAATGCGAATGATGATCTGCTGACCCAGCGCCTCTATCTCGATGGCCCCATCCTGGATCTGGGCCTGCATCTGCTCCGCCAGTGCCTTGGCCAGGGTGTTGGACTGTTCCTGCGCCTTCTGGGCTTCCTGGGCGGTATCGCCGCCGCTCTGCTGACCTTCGGTCTTGTCATGTCCACCCGCCTTGTCCGCATCCCCTGGCTGGAAATCCAGCTCGGTCTGGGTCATGTCGATGGTCTGCTGCATGATGGTGTCAATAGGCGTCGGCTCGGGGCGACCAGGACGAAACTCCTGGGCGATGACCGAGGTTCCCTTGGGGATATCCTTGACCTCTAGGATGTTCTGCACCCCGAACGCCTTCTCCATGGAACCGGCGATCTGCTTGAACTTCTGCACATCCATCTCGGCAAAGGAGAGCAAGAGCACGAAGAAGCACATCAGCAGAGACATGAGATCCGCGAAGGTTCCCATGTAACCGGGCAATCCGGGAGGCGGGCACTTGCACTTTGCCATCTGTGCGCTCCTATTCGGTCCCGTTGTTGCGTTTGGACTGATTCAGGTAGTTCTGCAACATGGCTTGGATCACCCTCGGGTTCTGTCCATCCTGGATCCCCATGATGGCGTCGAGGATCAGGGTGCGGCTCAACTGTTCCTCGCCGCTACGCAGTTCCAGCTTGTCAGCGATGGGGATGGCAATCATGTTGGCCTCGATGGCGCCATACAGGGTCGTCAGCAAGGCCACCGCCATGGCCGGACCGATGGATTTGGGGTCGCTCATGTTGGCCAGCATGGCCACCAACCCCACCAGGGTACCGATCATGCCCATGGCCGGACCGAGATCCCCCAGGGAGCGGAACACCTTGATGGCCGTGGCGTGACGCTCGGACGTCAGTTCGATGTCCTTCTCCATCACCGCACGCACTACGTCGGCATCATGACCGTCCACCAGCATGTCGATGCCCTTCTTCATGAAGGTATTGGGGATCTCCGCCGCCTCCAGGGCCAGAAAGCCCCCCTTGCGGGCCGCATCCGCCAGTTCCACCGCCTTGGTGATGAGATCGTCGAGCTTGTCCCCCTTGTACATGAAGGCCTTGCCCGCGACCTTGAAGGCCATCAGAAACTGACCGAGGTTGAATTTCATCATGCAGATGAACACGGACCCCAGTATGGTGATGTAGACCGATGGCATGTCCACATACATGCTCATGGGGCCGCCCAGCAACATGCCGTACACCACGACCCCGAACCCCAGCACTAAGCCTATCAGACTCCCTAAATCCACATCCCTACTCCTGTCGCCGAACGTGCCGTCTAATTATATTGCGTTGAATTTTCTGCTATTGCGTCCCCGGCAGCAAGCCCGGCACACCGCAATCGCCGATCGGCAATGCGTGGTTGCATGCCCTTCTTATCGGCCAGGGTCAGGATAGTTTGAGGACGCCGCGTTTTTCTGCCTCCCCCCTGTGGCCGGTCGATGTTAAGATGAGCCGTTTTTTTCAATCCCCGAGGATGGACATGGCCAGTAAAAAAATCGACCGTCTGAGTTTTGATGCCACCCTGGAAGAGCTGGAAACCATAGTGCATCAACTCGAACAGGGCTCGCTCCCCCTCGAGGAGGCACTCAAACAATTCGAACAGGGCATCCATCTGGTGCGCGCCGGCCAGCAGAAGCTGGAACAGGCCGAGCAGAAGATCCAGATCCTCCTGACCCAGGCCGATGGCAGCGAGCAAGCGGTCCCCTTTCGAGCAGAACAAGGAGAGGAGTGAGTGACCCTGGACGATTTCTCCCGCCTGCATCGGCGCCGCATCGACGACTGCCTCTCGGCACAGCTTGACGCCCTGCCCGCCATGGCGCCACGTCTGCGGGATGCGATGAAATACGGCCTGCTGCTCGGTGGGAAACGGGTGCGCCCCTTCCTGGTCTATGCCGTCGGCGAGATGCTGGGCGTCAAGAGCGAACTGCTGGATGGCCCCGCCGCCGCCGTGGAGTGCATTCACGCATACTCCCTCCTGCACGACGACCTGCCCGCCATGGATGACGACGACCTGCGTCGTGGTCAGCCCACCGTACACAAGGCCTTCGATGAAGGCACAGCCATCCTGGCGGGCGATGCCCTGCAGACCCTGGCGTTTTCCATTCTGGCCGACCACCCCATGCCCGATACATTGATGGCCAACCGGGTGCGGATGCTGAGTGCCCTGGCCCGCGCGTCCGGCTATCTCGGTATGTGCGGCGGTCAGGCACTGGATCTGGACGCCGAAGGGCGCCGGATCAGCCTCGCCGAGCTGGAGCAGGTGCACCGCCACAAGACCGGGGCCCTCATCGAGTGCGCCGTGACCATCGGCGCCCTGTGCAAGGCTGACGTGGAACCCGCCACCCTCACCGCCCTGCAAACCTATGCCGCCGCCATCGGACTCGCCTTCCAGGTGCAGGACGACATCCTCGACATCACGGGCGATACCGCCACCCTGGGCAAGCCGCAAGGCTCGGATCTGGCGCTGGAAAAGAGTACCTATCCGGCCCTGCTCGGACTCGACAATGCCCGTGAGCTGGCTCGCGAACTGCATGACAAGGCCTTAACAGCCCTGCAATCCTTGCCCTACAATACCGACATTCTGGAAGCGTTTGCCGATTACATCATCGAGCGAACCCACTAAACGCTGGATAACAGTAACAATATGAGCGTTGATATTAGCGATTTCCCCAACCTGGCCCTCGCGGACACGCCGGTCGATTTGCGATCCCTCCCCTTCGAGCGGCTGCCCGTGGTGTGCAACGAGCTGCGCGAGTATCTGCTGCGCTCGGTGAGCCGCTCCAGCGGCCACTTCGCCTCCGGCCTTGGCACCGTCGAGCTGACGGTCGCCCTGCACTATGTCTACAACACCCCCTTCGATCGGCTGGTGTGGGACGTAGGCCACCAGGCCTATCCCCACAAGATCCTGACCGGACGACGGGAGCGCATTCACACCATTCGCCAGAAAGATGGCCTGCACCCCTTCCCCTGGCGGGAAGAGAGCGAGTACGACGTGCTCAGCGTGGGCCACTCCAGCACCTCCATCGGGGCAGCGCTCGGCATGGCGGTGGCGGCCGAGAGCGAAGGGCTTGGCCGCAAGGTGGTCGCGGTCATCGGTGATGGCGCCATCACCGCCGGCATGGCCTTCGAGGCCCTCAATCACGCCGGCGACGTCCACAAGGACATGCTGGTGGTGCTCAATGACAACGAGATGTCCATCTCCGAGAACGTGGGGGCCCTGAACAATCACCTCGCCAGGCTGATGTCCGGCAAGCTCTACACCACCATTCGCGAGGGGGGCAAGAAGGTGCTGGCGGGTCTGCCGCCGGTCAAGGAGCTCGCCAAGCGGGCCGAGGAGCACCTCAAGGGCATGGTGGTACCCGGCACTCTGTTCGAGGAGTTCGGCTTCAACTACATCGGCCCCATCGACGGTCACGACATCCATGCCCTGGTCGAAACCCTGCGCAACATGCGCAACCTCAAGGGTCCCCAGCTGCTGCACGTCAAGACCAAAAAGGGCAAGGGCTACGAGCCGGCGGAAAAAGATCCCATCGGCTATCACGCCGTCCCCAAATTCAACCCGGATGACTGTGCCCTGCCCAAGAGTGCCGGTGGCAAACCCACCTTCTCCGCCATCTTCGGTCAGTGGCTGTGCGATATCGCCGCCAAGGACGAGCGCGTGGTCGGCATCACTCCCGCCATGCGCGAAGGCTCCGGTCTGGTGAAATTCAGCCAGCAATATCCGGATCGCTACTTCGACGTGGCCATCGCCGAGCAACATGCGGTCACCTTCGCCGCCGGTCTCGCCATCGCCGACCAGAAACCCGTGGTCGCCATCTATTCGAGCTTCCTGCAACGGGCCTATGACCAGCTGATCCACGACGTGGCGCTGCAGAACCTGCCGGTGCTCTTCGCCATCGACCGGGCCGGTCTGGTGGGGGCCGACGGCCCGACCCATCAGGGGGCGTTCGACATCAGCTTCCTGCGCACCGTGCCCAACATGGTGGTGATGACCCCGTCCGACGAGAACGAGTGCCGCCAGATGCTCTACACCGGCTATCTGTGCAACGGGCCAGTGGCGGTGCGCTACCCCCGTGGCAGCGGCACCGGTATCCAGGCCGAGAGCGAGATGCAGGCCCTGCCCCTCGGCAAGGGACGCGTCGTTCGCGAGGGCAAGGGGACCGCCATCCTGGCGTTCGGCACCCTGCTGCAACAGGCCAGAGCAGCCGCCGAGGCGCTGGATGCCACCCTGGTGGACATGCGCTTCGTCAAACCCATGGACGAGGCGCTGGTGCTCTCTCTGGCCGCCTCCCACGATCAGTTCGTCACCCTCGAGGACAACGCCATCATGGGCGGTGCAGGCTCTGCGGTGAACGAGCTGCTGATGGGCTGCAAGCAGTGCAAACCGGTGCTCAACCTCGGCCTGCCGGACCGCTTCATCGAGCAGGGCACCCAGGATGAGATCTACGCCCTGCTGGGGCTGGACAGCGTGGGCATTCAGACCCGCATCGAGAGCTGGCTGCAGGCCTGACAAGGGTTATCGCAAGCAATAAAAAAGGGCGCCTGATGGCGCCCTTTTTTGTTATTCACTGTGCCAGACCAACCCTGTTCAGATACTGTCGCGAGAAGGCCGTCAACAAGGTTACAAGCCGCTCAGGAACCGAGACATACATGAGCACTCCTTGGTTCTACATAAGCGAGCAGCACATGAACCTTGATCACGGCCTCGCAGCCAGTTCGTGGAAAGGTTTATCAGCCCTTGTAGATCTTCGGGTTGAACACATCCCGCAGCCAGTCACCCAGCAGGTTGATCACCAGCACCAGCACCACCAGGCAGAGGCCCGGGAAGGCGGTGATCCACCAGGATCCGGAGAAGATGTAGTTGAAGCCCACGCTGATGAGCGACCCCAGGGACGGTTGATCAACCGGCATCCCCAGACCCAGGAAGGAGAGGGCCGCCTCGCTCATGATGGCGTTCGCCACCTGCACGGTGGAGATGACCAGGATGGGCGACAGGCAGTTCGGCAGAATGTGGCGGAACATGATGCGCGGGGCGCGGAACCCCATCACCTGAGCCGCTTCAACATACTCCTTCTTCTTCTCCGCCAGCACGGAGGCGCGCACCGTCCGGGCATACTGGGGCCACTCGGCGATACCGATGATCACCACCAGCATCAGGATGGCGAACTTCGAGTAGAACTCGGAGCCAAAGGTCGCCTGGAAGATGGCGGAGATGATGATGGCCACCATCATGGTGGAGAACGACAGCTGCACATCGGCAAAGCGCATCAGCAGGTTGTCGATGCGACCACCAAAGTAACCGGCCATCAGACCGATGACGATACCGAGCACCAGCTGCAGCCCCACCGCGAACAGACCAATGGTCAGCGAGATGCGGGCACCATAGAGGATGGTGCTCCAGATGTCGCGTCCCTGGTTGTCGGTCCCGAGCCAGAAGCGGGCCTCGCCCCCTTCCAGCCAGGAGGGGGGCAGCTCCGCATCCATCAGATCGAAGCTGGTCTGGTCATAGACGTTGTGCGGTGCGATCCAGGGTGCCAGCAGGGCCGCCAGCACGAAGACCACAAACACCGCAAAGCTGAACATGGCTACCTTGTCCCGCAGGAAGTAGTAGACGATGTCGGAATTTTTGAAGCGTGCCCAACGGCTTGGGCTTGCAGTTACAGCATTAGTCATCTGTTACCCCTTGGCGGTCAGGTTGACGGTCGGGTTGATCAACCCGTAGAGCAGGTCGACCAGGGTATTGGTCACCACGAAGATCAGGCCCACGAAGATGACGTAGGCGGTGATCAGCGGCGTATCGACCCGGTGGATCGCCTCAAGGAAGAGGAAGCCGGTCCCCGGCCACTGGAACACGCTCTCGGTCAAGATGGTGTAGGCCACCATGGTCCCGATCTGCACACCGCCCACCGTGATGACCGGCAGCATGGTGTTCTTCAGGGCGTGCTGGTAGTAGACCTTGTTGTTGTCCAGCCCCTTGGCACGGGCAAACTTGACGTACTCGGAGGAGAGCTGCTCCAGCATCTCCGAGCGCACCAGCCGGATGAACAGCGGCAGCATGATGGACGAGAGGGAGACCGCAGGCAGCACCAGGTGCAGGATACCGTCCCAGGTGAAGAATCCCGACTCCCAGCCCAGCAGGTTGTAAGTCTCGCCACGGCCATAGGCAGGCAGCCAGCCCAGCTGGATGGAGAAGAGGTACATCAGCATGATGGCGGTCAGGAAGACCGGGATCGAGATGCCGATGCTGCTCACCGCCATGATGAGCTTGGTCAGGAAACTGCGCGGTCTTATCGCCGAATAAACCCCCAGCGGAATGGAGACCACGACGATGATGAGCGCGGCGGCAAACACCAGCTCAAGGGTAGCCACCAGCTTGTCGAGGATAACCTCGAGGGCTGGTCGCTTGAAGAAATAGGAAGTGCCCAGATCCCCGTGTACCGCGTTCTTCAAGAAGCGGCTGTATTTCACGAGGAAGGGATCATTGAGTCCCATCTTGTCGCGCAGCTCCTGGCGCACGGACTCGGAGACGGATTGTCCCACCAGCTCGCGCAGCGGATCCCCCAGGTTGTCCTGGATGGAGAAGGCGACCAGGCTGATGACGAACATCACTATCACGGCCTGATAGAACCGTTTCAGCAGGAATGTAAACATGCTTGTCCTTCTACGTGGCCTGTGTCTTGGCACAGGCTTCTGTTAATGGCGGGGCAACCATGGGTGCCCCGCCGGGTCCTTCCTTAAACGCTTCGCTTACTTGTTGACCACCAGGTCACCCAGATAAGGGAAGTTCATCACGTTGACCACCGGCTTGATGTCGACGTTCTTCTTGGCACCGTAGGCCAGGTCTTCCCAGTGCAGCGGCACATAGGCAGCGTCGTCGATCAGCATGGCTTCCACCTTCTGCAGGATGGCGGCACGCTTGGCAGGATCGGTCTCGGTGTTGGCTTCCATCACCATCTTGTCAGCTTCTGCGTTGGCATAACCGCCGCAGTTGTACTGACCCATGCCGGTCTTGGCATCCTTGGTGAAGGTCAGGAACTCGAAGAAGTTCGCACTGTCTTCGGTGTCGGAGTGCCAGCCGATCAGCTGCATGTCAGCGGCGCACTTGTCAAACTCCGGCCAGTACTGGGCCACCGGCATGGTCTTCAGATCCACCTTGATGTTGATCTTGGACAGCATGGCGGAGACGGCCTGGGCAATCTTGACGTCGTTGACGTAGCGGGCAGCCGGGGAGATGAAGCTCATCTTGAAGCCCTTCTCGTAACCGGCTTCCTTCATCAGCTCCTTGGCCTTGGCCAGATCATACTGGGGCTTGAGCGCCTCGTTGTAGCCTGCGTAGCCTTTCGGGCTCAGCTGGCCGGCCGGGGTACCGAAGCCCTTGTTGATCTTGTCGACGATGCCCACCTGGTTGATGGCGTAGTTGATCGCCTGACGCACGCGCTTGTCTTTCAGCGCCGGGTTGGTGTTCTGGTTCAGCTCGATGATGATGGCACGGGTACCGGACAGGGTGACCAGCTGGGAATCCTTGCCGTTCTTCACGCGCTCCAGATCGTTCGGGGCAACCGGGTAGATCATGTCCACGTCGCCGCCCAGCAGGGCTGCAACACGGGTGGCGTCTTCCTTGATCGGTACCACGGTCAGGTTTTCGACGTTGCCCTTGGAGGCCTTGTCCCAGTAGTTGGCGTTGCGCACGTATTCCAGCTTCACGCCCTGCTCGCGGAACTTGACGCTGAACGGACCGGTACCGGAGACATTGGTGGAGGCGAAGGAGTCACCGTTCTTCACGATCTCGGCCTTGTCCTTGCCCGCCTCGGTCTTGCCGCTATAGAACTTGGAGTCCATCGGGAAGATGTAGGTGACGGTCTGCAGCACCAGCGGGAACGGCTTGGCGGTGACGAGATCCACGGTGAAATCATCCACCTTCTTGGCTTCGGCGATGGGGTCGAAGATCGCCTTGAAGTCCGGGGAGGCCTTCAGACGGTTGACGGTCCATACCACGTCATCGGCGGTGAAGTCGTTGCCGGAGTGGAACTTCACACCCTTGCGCAGGTGGAAACGGACGGTCTTGTCGTCGATGCGCTCATACTTCTCGGCCAGACGCGGCTCGAACTGCAGATCCTGGGTGTAACGCATCAGGGGGTCGAACACCAGGTGAGACATCTCCAGGGTCTGACCGGAGAGCTGCTCCTGCGGGTCCAGAGAGGTGGCGTCGGACGCGACGGCGACCTTGATGTCGGCAGCAGAAACGTTGAACGCGAGACCAGCGGCGAACAGCGCCATGGCGATCTTGGATAATCCTTTCTTCATGTCTTTCTCCATGCTTTTGGCTTTTTATTGACAGACAAACCGGCGAACCGGTGCTTTCCTAGCTTGCGATTTCCAGCCCCTCGCGGGACATTCCCTTGAATTCCGGCATGAGGGAGATCAGCTTGCGGCTGTACTCATGCTCGGCATTGGTGAACAGTTTCTCGGTCTCGGCCACTTCCACCAGATGACCGTGCTGCATCACACCGATGCGGTCGCACATCTGACGGATGACCGGCAGATCGTGACTGATGAACAGCATGGTGAGCCCAAGCTCCTGTTGCAAGTCTTTGAGCAGGTTGAGGATCTGGGCCTGCACCGAGACATCCAGCGCCGAGGTGGGCTCGTCGCAGATGAGGAAGCGCGGGCGGGTCGCCAGGGCGCGGGCAATGGAGATGCGCTGGCGCTGGCCACCGGAGAACTCGTGGGGATACTTGACCCCGGCGCCGCGGCCCAGGCCCACGTGATCCAGCAGGTCCCCGACGATCTGCTCTATCTGCCGCTCGCTCTCGGCGAGGCGGTGGAAGCGGATCGGCTCGGCGATGATGTCACGCACCTTCATGCGCGGGTTCATCGAAGAGTACGGGTTCTGGAACACCATCTGCATCTGGCGGCGCAGGGGGCGACGCTCGTGCTCCCCTTTCAGGGCGGTGAGATCGATCCCCTCGAAGACAATCTTGCCGGTATCAGGCGGATAGAGCCCGGTGATGGCACGGGCGATGGTGGATTTGCCGGAGCCCGACTCCCCCACCAGGCCGAAGGTCTCACCCTCGAAGATTTCGAAGCTGATGTTGTTGCAGGCGCGCACGTACTGGCGGCGGCTCGGGAAGATGGAATCCTTGGTGACGAACTTCAGATCCACGTTCTCCACCCGCAGCAGCGCACCTTCATAGGTGCGCTCGTCCTGACTCTGGCCGAGCCAGTGGGTCTTGAGATCGATGCTGGTATCCGCCGCACCGGCATCCTCGATATAGGAGACCAGGGGGAAGCGCACCAGCTTCACATCCGAGCGGGGCACCGCCGAGATGAGGCTGCGGGTATAGGGGTGATTGGGGCGGCCCAGCACCTGTTCGGTGGTGCCGAACTCCACCAGATCGCCGCGGTACATCACCGCCACCTTGTCGGTGACGTTGGAGACCACACCCATGTCATGGGTCACCAGCATGCAGCCTACCTGGCGCTCTTTGCACAGGTTGCGGATGAGCTGGAGGATCTGATCCTGGATGGAGACGTCCAGCGCCGTGGTCGGCTCATCGGCGATGATGAGCTCGGGATCCCCGGAGAGGGCGATGGCGATCACCACCCGCTGGCGCATGCCACCGGAGAACTGGTGAGGATACTGCTTGATGCGCACGTCCGGGTTCGGGATCCCCACCGCCCCCATCAGCTCGAGGGCCTTGGCAAAGGCCGCCTCGCGGGACAGGTCGGTGTTGGCGAGGATGGTCTCCACCAGCTGCTGCTCCACGGTGAACAGCGGATTGAGGGAGGTCATGGGATCCTGGAAGATGAAACCGATGCGCGAGCCACGAATGGCCCGCATCTCGTTCTGGCTCTTGCCGGAGATGAGCTCGCCGTTGAGGTAGATGTCACCACGGGCGATGCGACCGGGCGGGCTCAACAGATCGATGACGGCGTTGCCGATAGTGGATTTGCCAGCGCCGGACTCACCGACGACGCCGACGATCTCGCCCTTTTCAACAGAAAAAGAGAGATCCTTGACCGCGGCAAGCACCCCGTAGCGGGAGGGGTACTCGATCCGCAAGTTTTTGACTTCAAGCAAGGACATGGTTACCTCTGCGGGGGACATCCGTCCCAAATAATTCGTCCGTAAATCAGCCGCAGATGCTGGTTGTGCCTTGGTACTGCTCGAGAGCCGTTGTTGTGTAATTAACGCTCAATCCATGAGGCAGCCAAACCAGCGATCCGGGCGGGTTTTTTGCATTTTTTTGGAATAACCCGCGAGTAAGTTAGTCGGTTTGCCCGCGGGTGTAAATGATCCAGTTATACAATTTCGCAATACTTTGCCCAGAGAATGCCGACACCCTGGGGTTAAAATGTCGATAAAAGTCACATTACCAGAGATTACGCTGGCAATGCGAGACCATCAACCAATTATGTTTCAACAAAATAGCAACAAACCATCTTATTCACTATCAGCATTATGCTGGCCAGCCTCGAATGAGTAGTGAATATTTATGTGAAATGATTTTTTGACGGCAGCATATCCGGAGTAAGGAAAAATAGGCAGAGCTAAATAGGGACAATGCAGAAGGATCAACCTGGGCCACAGGCCCGCCGGCACGGCAAGCCGGGAGGGATTGCATACAAAAAAACGCAGGCCCCTCAGGGCATGCGTGTGCGGTATATCCGGCCTCTTTGCAAGAGGAGAGGAGTGAAAAACAGCGAGAGGGCGTTCGGGAGCCACCTCCCCTCACCAGTGGGCAAGCAGTTGCATGCAGGCCAGGGCGAACAGGCCGGCAATGAGATCGTCCAGCATGATGCCAAGCCCGCCGTGAATGCGGCGATCGAACCAGGAGATGGGCCAGGGCTTGAGCACGTCGAACAGGCGAAACAGCACGAAGCCCGCCAGCACCCACTCCCAGCCGGCCGGGGCCGCAATCATGGTGACCCCGAATCCGATGACCTCGTCCCAGACGATAGCCCCGTGATCCGGCATCCCGATGGCGTCGGTGGCGCTCTGGCAGATGCGGATGCCCGCCACGAAACCCACCACCAGCAGGGCGATGAACCAGGAGGTCGGCAGCCCGCTCACCAAGAGATAGAGCGGGATGGCTGCCAGGGTCCCCATGGTGCCCGGCGCCTTGGGGGAGAGGCCGGAGCCAAACCCCACCGCCAGAAAGTGGAGCGGGTTTTTAAGGTTCAGCCGCGTCAGCTCGGGCTTTATCTTGAAAGACATCATGCGAAGTGATCCCAGCCCTTGAGGTGCAGTTCGACGGATTGTTCGTCCTGCAGGTAGTCGATGCCAGGCTCCCCGGCCAGGATGCGACCGATGCGGGTGAACTTCACGCCACAATTGGCCAGCGCCGTGTCCAGGGCGCCGTGATGCTCCTGGGGCACGGTGAAGCAGAGCTCGTAGTCGTCGCCCCCGGCCAGGGCCAGCTGCCAGGCATCCATGGCCGGCACCGCATCCTGCAACACGGGGGAGAGGGGCAGCAGATTGAGATCGATCTGGGCCCGCACACCGGACGCCTTGAGGATGTGGCCGAGATCGGACGCCAGGCCGTCTGAGAGATCCAGGGCGCTGCTGGCCAGCCCGCGCAGGGCCTGACCGGCCAGGATGCGGGGATGGGGATGGTCGAGGCGCGGCAACACGGCCGCCAGCTGGTTCTCGTTGAGGGTGCGCTTGCCCAGCAGGTGGGAGAGCGCCAGGGCGGCATCTCCCAGGGTACCGGTCACGTAGACCCCGTCACCGGCCTTGGCGCCGCTGCGCATCAGGGCGCGACCTGCCGGGACAGATCCTTTCACCGAGACGGTGATGGAGAGGGGCCCGCGGGTCATGTCTCCCCCCACCAGCGCCACGTTGTAGTACTCGGCGAGCTCGAGGAACCCTTCGGCGAAACCGGCGACCCAGCGCTCGTTGATGGCGGGCAGGGTCAGGGCCAGGGAGACCCAGCGCGGCTCGGCACCCATGGCGGCCAGATCGGAGAGATTGACCGCCAGCGCCTTGTAGCCGAGATCCACCGGATCCATGTCGGGGAAGAAGTGCACGCCGCTCACCAGGGTGTCCGTGCTCACCGCCAACTGGGCGTCGGGGGGCAGGGTCAGCAGGGCACAGTCATCTCCAGGGCCCATCACCACGTCCTTGCGGGCGTGGGGGACCTTGAAGTACTTCTCAATCAGCTCAAATTCACCCATACAGTAAAAAGCCAGCAATAAGCTGGCTCCTCTCTTAATTGCTGACGGACAGCAGGATCAGCGCTTGGGCAGCGTCTTGATCACCTTGTCCAGGACGCCGTTGACAAACTTGTGGCTGTCATCGGCGGCGAAGGCTTTGGCCAGCTCGATCGCTTCGTTGATCACCACGCGCGGCGGCACATCTTCACGACGGGTCAGCTCGTAGGTCGCCAGACGCAGGATCGCCTTGTCCACCATGTCCACTTCTTCCAGCGGACGGGAGAGGAAAGGCGCGAACACCTTGTCCAGCTCGTTGCAGTGGACCGCTACCCCGAACAGCAGATCGCGGAAATAGTTCAGGTCCACACCCTTGGTGTCCTGATCGATCTTGAACTGCTCTTCGATGTCGCCCACGTTGGCCTGGGTCATCTGCCACTGGTAGATGGCCTGGGTGGCGCAATGGCGGGCCTTACGGCGCTCGGACGGTTTCAATGCATTTCTCCTCGTTACACGTCCAGTTGTTTCAGGACGTTGATCATTTCGAGCGCGCTCAGTGCAGCCTCTGCACCCTTGTTACCCGCCTTGGTACCGGCGCGTTCGATGGCTTGTTCAATGTTTTCGGTGGTCAGCACGCCGAAGGCAACGGGAATGTCGTATTCCATCATTACCTGGGCCAGACCCTTGCCGTTCTCGCTCGCTACCAGTTCGAAGTGGTAGGTACCGCCGCGGATGACGGTGCCGAGTGCGACGATGGCGTCGTATTGACCGCTCTTGGCCAGCTTCTTGGCCGCCAGGGGAATTTCGACGGCCCCCGGTACGCGCACCAGGGTCAGATTGCTCTCCTGGACCTGACCTTGACGCTTCAGCACGTCCAGCGCGCCGTTCACCAGGCTGTCATTGATGAAGCTGTTGAAACGGGCAACGACAATAGCAACACGCGCCTCGGGAGCGGCGATATTTCCTTCGATAATCTTCATTGGAAATCCTGTCTCTGTGCAATCAATTAGGGGCCGGGCTCAAAAGTGCACGCATTCTAGCACAACAGAGCCGCGACAAAAAACCATGGCCGCAACGGGCGGCCATGGTGATGAATTCAACCGTACGCAGCGCTTACTCGCCGACGTACTCCACCACTTCCAGACCAAAGCCACCGAGGGCATGGTACTTCTTGGGGGAGCTCAACAAGCGCATCTTGCCGACCCCCAGCGCCTTGAGGATCTGGGAGCCGACGCCGACCCGGCGCGAGGTGCCCTGCCACTTGGCCCCTTCCGGTGCCAGCCCCTTGTCGGCGGCTTCAAAACCCTTGACCCTGGCCAGCAGCTCGGCGCCATGGGCTTCCGCCCCCAGGATCACCAGCACCCCGCCCTCGTCGGCGATGCGGGCCATGGATTTGGGCAGCGGCCAGCTGCGGGCGCTGTGGCGGTCGGTGAGCAGCAGATCGCTCAGCACGTCGTGCAGGTGCACCCGTACCAGGGTCGGCTGGTCGGCCTTCACGTCCCCTTTCTTCAGGGCGAAGTGCACCTGGTTGTCGATGGTGTCGCGGAAGGTGACGAGGTCGAACTCGCCGTATTCGGTGGGCAACTTGCACTCGGCCACCTTCTCTACCGTGGTCTCGTGCTGGTTGCGGTATTCGATAAGGTCGGCAATGGTGCCGAGCTTGATGCCGTGCTCCTCGGCGAAGATCTCGAGATCCGGGCGCCGGGCCATGGTGCCGTCTTCGTTGAGGATCTCGACGATGACGGAGGCAGGCTCGAAGCCGGCCAGCCGTGCCAGATCGCAGCCCGCTTCGGTGTGGCCGGCGCGGGTCAGCACACCGCCATCCTGCGCCATCAGCGGGAAGATGTGGCCGGGCTGCACCAGATCGGCGGCCTTGGCATGGGGCGCCACCGCGGCCTGCACGGTGACGGCGCGGTCGGCGGCGGAGATGCCGGTGGTCACCCCTTCCGCCGCCTCGATGGAGACGGTGAAGGCGGTGGAGAACTGGGCATTGTTGCGATCGACCATCAGCGGCAGCGCCAGCTGCTTGCAGCGATCCCGGGTCAGGGTCAGGCAGATGAGGCCACGACCGTAGCGCGCCATGAAGTTGATGTCTTCCGGGCGGACACAGGAGGCGGCCATGATCAGGTCCCCTTCGTTCTCCCTGTCTTCGTCATCCATCAGGATCACCATCTTGCCAGCCTTGATATCGGCAATGATTTCCTGGGTCGTGCTCAGCGCCATGGGCTACTCCATCAACATGCTTGGGGATTGAGCCAGTCGGCTCGACTTGATACTGCGTATTGTGCTCTAGATGGGGGCACGCGGCCCCGTTTCAATCCGCGCGGGATCACAGAACCGCGTTTTCCCGTCAAAACGGCTCACAAGAATCCGGACTGGGCCAGCTTCTCCAGGGTCAGGGTAGAAGCACTGCTCTGCTCGCGCTTGCCCGTCATCAGCCGCTCCAGATAGCGGGCTATCTGGTCCACCTCGAGATTGACCCGGTAGCCGGGTTTCCAGCGGGCGATGGTGGTCTCCTGGGCGGTGTGGGGCACGATGGTCAGCCGGAACAGATCCCCCTGCACGGCGTTGACGGTGAGGCTGATGCCATCCACCGCAATCGACCCCTTCTCGGCGATGTAGCGGGAGAGTTCCCCCGGCGCCTTGATCCAGTATTCGATGGCGCGGCCGCTGGACGATTTGCTCTTCACCTCGCCGATACCGTCCACGTGGCCGGAGACCAGGTGGCCGCCGAGGCGGGAGGTGGGCATCAACGCCTTCTCGAGGTTGACCGGATCCCCCACCTTGGCGGCAGAAAAACCGGTGCGGGAGAGGGTTTCCAGGGAGACGTCGGCGGTGTAGCTGTGATCCCCAAGCGCCACCACGGTGAGACAGACGCCGTTGGTGGCGATGGAGTCGCCCAGCTTGACGTCACTGAAGCCCAGGGTCGGCGCGTGCACGGTGAGGGCCATGTCCTCCCCCTGGCGACGCAGCTCGGCCAGGGTTCCCACCGCTTCGATAATTCCGGTAAACATGCAGATCACCTTGCTGATGACGGGGGCGATGGATGCCCCCGTGAACATTGAAAAATCAGGCTATTTTCGCAGTGATGCGAATATCCTGGCCAAGCATGCGCACATCCTTGAGGTTGAGTTTGGGAGCCTGGAACAGCCGGGTCAGCCCCGGCAGATGGAACAGGCCGCGCCCCTCATCCCCCATCAGTTTGGGCGCCTGATAGAGCACCAGCTCGTCCACCAGCCCCTTCTCCAGCAGGGCGCCGCACAGCCGCGGCCCCGCCTCCACCAGTACCGAGTTGACGTTCTGTTTGGCCAGCAGCATGAAGAGGCTGACCAGATCCAGCTTGCCATCCAGCAGCGGCACCTCCAGCTGCTGCACCCAGGCGGGCCACTCACCGGATGCCTTGTGGCGGGCCAGCAATACCGGGCTCTCGCTCTGGAACAGGGGCAGATCCGGGGTGAGCCGGTTTTGCGAATCCACGATGACCCGCAGTGGCTGGCGCAGGGTCTCTTTGGGATAGACCGCCTTGACCGAGGGGGGCAGCTCGTCCCAGCGCACGGTGAGGGAGGCGCCATCTGCCAGCACGGTCTCGGCGCTGGAGAGGACCGCATCGTGACGGGCCCGCAGCCGCTGCACGTCCCGGCGCGCCTCCGCAGAGGTGATCCACTGGCTCTCGCCACTCGCCATGGCGGTGCGACCATCCAGGCTCGCCCCCAGCTTGACCGTCACCAGCGGAAACGCGGTGCGCATCCGCTTGAAGAAACCGGGATTGAGGGCCTCGGCTTCTGCGGCCAGCAGGCCGAAATCGGTCTTGATCCCCGCCTCAGAGAGCATCCGCAGGCCACGCCCGCCCACCTGGGGATTGGGATCCACCATGGCGGCGACCACCCGGGTCACCCCGGCCTTGATGAGCGCCTCGGCGCAGGGCGGCGTGCGACCATGATGGGAGCAGGGCTCCAGGGTCACATAGGCGGTGGCACCGCGGGCCTCTTCCCCTGCCGCGTGCAGAGCATAGACCTCGGCATGGGGCTCACCGGCCCGCTTGTGCCAGCCCTCCCCCACCACCACGCCGGCCTTCACCAGCACGGCGCCGACGCAGGGGTTGGGGGCCGTGGTGTAACGGCCGCGCCGGGCCAGTTCGAGGGCCCGGCTCATCCATTGGTAATCGTCTTGACTAAACATCCGGGCTCCTGTGTCCAGCAACCTGTCCCCGGTGGCACGGCCATCCGATGGGACAAGAAAATAGGGTGTACGCGCTTGCCGCACGCCTTCTCGGGCAGATCGGCCATGGCATCTGACGCCATGGCGACGGGCACACACATCGCAGGATGCGGCCGCACGCCCTCATACTTTTTCACCAGTGCAACGATGCGCTATCTAGATGTCTCACTGGTGTGACAACTGGCGCTGCCGCAACGGCAGGCCCTCTCTTATTCACATAGGGAGCCGCAGGCCGGCGTTACTTCTCCAGCTTGGCGATCTCTTCCCCGAATTCGCGAATGTCTTCAAAGCTGCGGTAGACGGAGGCAAAGCGGATGTAGGCCACCTTGTCCAGGCTCTTGAGCTCATCCATCACCAGATTGCCCACCAATTGGGAGGCCACCTCCCGCTCACCGGTGGCCCGCAGGCGGGACTTGATGTGGTTGACCGCCTTCTCGATGGCCTCCATGCTCACCGGCCGCTTCTCCAGCGCCCGCAGAATGCCGGCCCGCAGTTTGTCTTCGTTGAAGGGCTCGCGGGAGCCGTTGGACTTGATGACGCGGGGCATGACCAGTTCGGCCATTTCGAAGGTGGTAAAACGCTCGTGACAGAGCAGGCATTCGCGACGGCGGCGCACCTGATGGCCCTCGGCCACCAGACGGGAATCGATCACCTTGGTATCAACGGCACTACAGAAAGGGCAATGCATCTGACCTCCGGCGTGGATGAAAATGGGCGCGGGCCCCGGGGGCTGGCGCTAGGCCGGCCAGTGTAACACGGCCATCCAGAACCGGTAAAAGCCCATGAAAACAAGGGACAACCAGCCAGACCTTCGGGCAGGACTCAGTCGTCATAGGGCAACGCCTCGGGGTCGCAATCCTGGTAATCGGGGGCAGGATCCGCCGCGAACCGGCGAGCAGCCACATGGCTGTGACCCAGCATCAGCGCCTTGCCCACCCGGTGCATGCCATCCATCACCCGACCGGCGCTGTCCAGCAGGATGGGATAGGCGAGATCCGCCGCCATCATGAGCTGGCAATGCGCCACCACGCTGCGCACCGTGGGCGTGGCGTCGCCATGGCCGTACCAGTGGTCGCGGTCAAGCTCGGCAATCTCGCCGAGTGCCACCGCCTGCACCGGCAGGTTGCGGCTCAGCCGGATCAAGCGGCGCACATCCCAGGCCAGCAGTCCCTGTTCGCTGGCGCGAAAGTGGTACAGGGCGCGAACCGTCTGCCGCAGTGACGCCTCCAGCACGTCCTCTTCCATGTCATCGCACATGATCACCTCTGTCTCATCTTGCCAGACGCTGCAAAAAACAATGCCACCCGAGGGTGGCATTGGTCTTCAACCTGAAGGTCAGGCTGATTATGCGTAGACCGGGAAGCGGCGGCAGATGTCCAGCACCTTCTCGCGCACAGTCGCCAGCACTTCTTCATTGTCGTGGCTGTCCAGCACGTCGCAGATCCAGTTGGCCAACTGAATGGACTCGGCTTCCTTGAAGCCGCGGCGGGTAATGGCCGGGGTGCCGATACGCACGCCGGAGGTCACGAACGGGGAACGCGGGTCGTTCGGTACGGAGTTCTTGTTGACGGTGATGTTGGCTTTGCCGAGGGCTGCGTCAGCATCTTTGCCGGTCAGCTCGCGACCGATCAGGTCAACCAGCATCAGATGGTTGTCGGTACCGCCGGAGACGATCTTGTAGCCGCGCTCGATAAAGGTCGCCGCCATGGCCTTGGCGTTCTTCACGACCTGGGCCTGGTAGGTCTTGAACTCGGGCTCCAGCGCTTCCTTGAAGGCCACGGCCTTGCCGGCGATGACGTGCATCAGCGGGCCGCCCTGACCACCCGGGAAGACGGCGGAGTTCAGCTTCTTGTACAGATCTTCGTCGTCGGCGGCGGAGAGGATCAGACCACCGCGCGGACCGGCCAGGGTCTTGTGGGTGGTGGAGGTGACCACGTGAGCGTGGGGCACCGGGTTCGGGTAGACGCCGGCGGCAATCAGACCGGCCACGTGGGCCATGTCCACGAACAGGTAAGCACCGATCTTGTCGGCGATTTCGCGCATGCGGGCCCAGTCGACGATGCCGGAGTAGGCGGAGAAGCCGCCGATCATCATCTTCGGCTTGTGCTCAACGGCCAGGCGCTCCATCTCGTCGTAGTCGATCTTGCCGGACTCGTCGATGCCGTAGGGGATGATGTTGTACAGCTTGCCGGAGAAGTTGACGGGGGAGCCGTGGGTCAGGTGACCGCCGTGGGCCAGGTTCATGCCGAGCACGGTGTCGCCCGGTTGCAGCAGGGCCATGTAGACGGCGCTGTTGGCCTGAGAGCCGGAGTGCGGCTGCACGTTGGCGTAGGTGGCACCGAACAGCTCTTTGGCGCGCTCGATGGCCAGGGTTTCAACCACATCCACATACTCGCAACCGCCGTAGTAACGCTTGGCCGGGTAGCCTTCGGCGTACTTGTTGGTCAACTGGGAGCCCTGGGCTTCCATGACGCGGGGGCTGGTGTAGTTCTCGGACGCAATCAGCTCGATGTGCTCTTCCTGACGACGGGTCTCGTCTGTGATGGCCTGCCACAGCTCTGGATCATAGCCGGCGATGGTCATGTCACGTTTCAACATCCGTTTATCTCCTGAAAATCGTTTGCGCGATAGGTGAAGTGGGCCCGCGCATTGTAACGTGAGCTGGATCAAAGAGACAGTCCAACCACCCAAAAAATTGTTTATAAAATGTAAAATACGTCGCAAATTTCGAATCCCGCCCCCTGGCTTCGCTCATCCCCCGGCCTCCCCACACCAGCAATCCGGCTCCAGCCATCGTCCCCGCTTCCCGGGCAAGGCGATGAAAACCAGAGCCAGATCATGGATATAGCATTTACTAACAGATAACATCTTTAGGCCATGGGACATCTGCACGAGCGGGTGTCGCTCCCTGCCATCCCGGAACACAAGGGGAAACGCCATGATGGATCATCTGATGCTGTTCGTGATTGTCGCGGTCTTCGCTCTCTTCTACTGGGTCTACTACACCGCCAGCCGCAAGGGTGCCTGCACCGCCAACTGGGAGACACTTCCCACACGGGAGCAGTACCTGGCGGCCCATCCCGGCGCCGCCGACGGGGATCTCATTTTCTGCATCCATTGCGGTCATCATCAGCAGCGGGAGGTCGGCCTGGTGCACCAGATGGATTACCGCCGCCAGCACATCTGCCCCCGTTGCAAGCAGGTGCTCTATCGCGTCGAGGAGTAGGTCGGCCTCCTCGTCGCCCACGGTGATCCCGCGAATGCGACCCCCTCGCCTGGCGCTATCCGGCCAAAAGGCCCCATGAGTTTCCTTTATTTTTAAAGTCGTTAGAATCGGGGGCCATCAAGGCTCCCGATTGTCATCCACGGAGGAAAAATGCAGGAATTCATGGCGACCAGCGAACGCCGGGCCGAGCTTTACTGGTGGTTTTCCACCCTGTTTGCTGCCGAACTCAGTGATGCACAGATCGCTGAATACGACACCTATGACGTGCGCAGCTTCTTGAAGAGCCTCTCCACTCTCGATCCCATGCGCGAAGCCGTGGCTGAGCTCAACGACGCCATCGCCCGATTGCTGGTGCGCCCCGAGCGCCAGACGGCCCTGGCCGCCGACTTCGCCGGCCTGTTCCTGAGCGCTCCCGAGCAGGGTGCCCTGCCCTACGAATCCCTCTACCGGGGCGAAGGCAAGCAGCTGATGCAGGCCCCCATGACCGAGATGCAGGCACGCCTCGATCGCCTCGGCATCAACGTCAGCGACAAATACAATGAGCCTGCCGATCATCTGGCCATCGAGCTGGATCTGATGGGCAGCCTCATCATCCGCGCCGCCGAGTCGACCACCGCCGACCAGCGCGAGGCGTGGCTTGGCGAGCAGGAGTCCCTGCTGCACGGCCACCTGCTGGGCTGGTTCGAGCGCTTCGAGCAGGCCTGCCGGGCCGCCGACACGTTTGGCTTCTACGGTGCCAGTGCCCGCCTGCTGGGGGTGTTCCTCAAGATGGACGCCAACTACCTCTCCCTGGTCAAACCGGCACCGTCCGCCGACTGAGCCCGGCATGAAGACAGCCCTGCTTCTTATCGCATGCTGGCTGCTGGCCCTGATCCCGCTGGATCAGGGTCTCACTCCCCTCGTGACGCTGCTGTTCAACCCGGACCGCGCGCTCTACAGCACCGCCCAGCTCACCGGCTTTGCCGGCATCCTGCTGACCCTCTACCTCGCCAATCTCGGGGTGGAAGTGGTGCTGCGTCGCCGCTTCCAGATAGCGGGCATGCTGGCCCTGCTCGCCGCCTGGACAGATTTCATCAACAGCAGCGGCACCGAGAGCCACTGGCTGGTGCTCTACGCCATGGCGTTGCCGTTTCATCTGGTGGGCTGGCTGGTATTTGTTCGCGGGATCCAGGCGTTTGGCCGCCAGAAAGGCTGACATCTCGTTGATTTCACACCCTTCTCACACTTTCTTTCTCTCCTGACACTTCCTGCCATACTGACACAGTCGTCCAAATGACAAAGCAATCAATTCAGGAGCCTCCATGGAAAAAGTGCTACCCGAATCGGTTCCGACACGGCATTTGTCAGGCCCGCTCTCTCCCCACGAGTTGCAACAGCTGTTCGCCCAGGCGCCCGTCGGGATTGGGGTCTTCGATCACGAATTCAGGTGTCGCGACGTCAACGGACGCTTTGCCGAACTGACCGGCCTCGCACGGGCAGAGCACCCGGGCAAGATGCTGTTCGACATTGTCCCTGCCCAGACTCCCCAGCTGCTCCCGCTGTTTCAGCAACTGCGGCAAGGTCCCCCCCGATGCACATTTGAGGTGGAAATGGTCGGTCTCTCCCGCGCGGCCTCCCCCGCACGCTGGCAAGTGAGCGTCAGCTCCGTGCTGGATGAGGACGGCACCTTCAGCGGCATCGTCCTCGTGATGAGGGAGTCCGCACAGACAGGCCCCCACCTCGACGCGCCCGTGTCACCCGGCCTGCAGGAGATGACCCACCTTCATGCACTGCGTCTCTATCAGGCCGAAGCCCGCTTGCAGCACCTCTCCTATTACGATCCCCTCACCGATCTCGGCAATCGCCATCTGCTGCAAGAGCGCCTCACCCTGGAGATAGAGACGGCCAGGGTGAACCACCACGTCCTGGCGCTGCTGTTCATCGATCTCGACGGCTTCAAGCTCATCAACGACAACCTGGGGCACAGTGCCGGCGATCTGCTGCTCAAGCTGTCGGCAGACCGCATTCGCCACTGCCTGCGCCCCGGAGACATCGCCATCCGGCTGGGGGCAGACGAATTTCTGGTGTTGCTGCCCGCCATCAGAGACACCCAGGATCTGCTGGGTCTCATCGAGGGGTTGCAACGCAGGCTGCACGATCCCGCCGACATCGGCCAGGAGCGGGTGAGGCTCTCCGCCAGCATCGGCGTCTCCCTCTATCCGGAGCATGGCCAGACCCCGGACAGCCTTATCAGCGCGGCGGACAACGCCATGCATGAAGCCAAGCGCCGTGGCCGCAACGGCTATCTGTTCCACTCCCCCGACATGACGGCACAGACCAGGGAGCGGATGCTGCTGGAGCAGGGACTGCTCAAGGCCATTGAGCAGCAAGAGTTTCGCCTGCTCTACCAACCCATGACGGATCTGGCGGATGGTCATCTCAGCGGCCTGGAGGCCCTGATCCGCTGGCAGCATCCCAGCCTTGGCATGATATCCCCGGACCGTTTCATTCCGGTGGCAGAGGAGTGCGGTCTCATCGAACCATTGGGCGAATGGGTGATGCGCACCGCCTGCCGGCAAGGTCAGCAGTGGCTGGCAGAAGGGCTCGCCGTGCCCCGGCTCTCGGTCAATGTGTCGGTCAGGGAGATGCGCTCCCACGACTACGTGGAGCGGGTGACAGCCATTCTGGCCGAGACCGGTTTTCCTGCCGAACGGCTGGAGATCGAGGTGACCGAGAGCATCATCCAGAGCGTGGATCACAGTCTGCGGCTCTTCACCCGCCTCAAGGCGCTGGGGGTACAGATCGCCATCGACGACTTCGGCACCGGTTTCTCCTCCCTGAGCCTGCTCAGGAGCCTGCCCATCGATCGCATCAAGATAGACAGGGCCTTCGTCCAGGCGTTGCCCGACGACAAGCACAGCCGCGAGCTGTGCCGTACCATAGTCCAGCTGGCCAGCTCCCTCGGCATGGCCGTCACGGCGGAAGGGATAGAAACCCAGCCCCAGCGCAAGTTCCTGCAATCCCTGCGTTGCGAAGAGGGACAGGGCAACCTGTTCAGCCATCCCCTGCCAGAACCCAGCCTGCCTCCCCTGCTCCCCCTCCGCCATTGAGCCTTGGCCGCGCCACCACGCAAGCAAAGAAGGGAGCCCATGGCTCCCTTCTGCTTCATCATCATGGCTTCCCGCCCGCTATCTTCGTCGCTATCCAAAAGTCTAATTGCCCTCGGGAACCAAAGGTATAAGTTGTTACTCAATCATTAAGAAAATGTATTCACAGGAGTGAGAGATGAGCGAGAGCAAGGTCTACCCGGTCAAGGCCCACATCGGCAACGGCGCCCTGCTGGACAAGGAAGGTTATGAAGCCATGTATCAGGCATCGGTGCAGGATCCGGACGCCTTCTGGGGGGAGCAGGGCAAGATCCTCGACTGGATGACCCCCTACACCCGCGTCAAGAACACCTCCTACGATCCGGGCCACGTCTCCATCAAGTGGTATGAGGATGGCCTGCTCAACGTCTCGGCCAACTGCCTGGATCGCCATCTGAGCGAGCGCGGCGACAAGGTCGCCATCATCTGGGAAGGGGACAACCCGGCCGAAGATCGCAAGATCACCTATCGCGAACTGCACGCCGAAGTATGCAAGTTTGCCAACGTGCTCAAAGCCCAGGGGGTCAAGCGTGGCCACATGGTCTGCCTTTATATGCCCATGGTGCCGGAGGCGGCCATCGCCATGCTGGCCTGTACCCGCATCGGGGCCGTGCACAGCATCGTCTTCGGCGGCTTCTCGCCGGAGGCGCTCTCGGGCCGCATCATCGACTCCGGCGCCTCCGTCGTCATCACCGCCGATGAGGGGCTGCGAGGCGGTCGCCCCATCCCCCTCAAGAAGAACGTGGATGAGGCCCTTACCCACCCGGATACCAAGGTCAGCAAGGTGATCGTCCTCAAGCGCACCGGTGGCAACGTGGCCTGGCACGAGCACAGAGACATCTGGTGGCATGATGCGGTCAACGCCGCCAGCCCGGATTGTCCGCCCGAAGCCATGGGCGCCGAAGATCCCCTGTTCGTGCTCTACACCTCCGGCTCCACCGGCAAACCCAAGGGTGTGCTGCACACCACGGGCGGCTATCTGGTCTATGCCGCCCTCACCTTCAAATACGTGTTCGACTACCACGAAGAGGACATCTACTGGTGTACCGCCGACGTGGGCTGGGTCACCGGTCACTCCTATCTGGTCTACGGGCCACTGGCCAACGGCGCCACCACCGTCATGTTCGAAGGGGTGCCCAATTACCCGGCCACCAACCGCATGAGTCAGGTGGTGGACAAACACCAGGTCACCATCCTCTATACCGCCCCCACCGCCATTCGCGCACTGATGGCCAAGGGCAAGGAGGCTGTCGAAGGCACTTCCCGCACCAGCCTGCGCATAATGGGGTCGGTGGGTGAACCCATCAACCCGGAAGCCTGGGAGTGGTACTACCGCACCATCGGCGACGAGCGCTGCCCCATCGTCGACACCTGGTGGCAGACCGAAACCGGCGGCATCCTCATCACTCCGCTGCCCGGCGTCACCACGCTCAAGCCCGGCTCGGCCACCCGTCCCTTCTTCGGAGTACAGCCTGCTCTGGTGGACAACCTGGGTGAGCCGCTGGAAGGCGCCACCGAGGGCAACCTGGTGATCACCGACTCCTGGCCCGGCCAGATGCGTACCGTGTTCGGCGATCACGAGCGCTTCGAGCAGACCTACTTCTCCACCTTTCCGGGTCGCTACTTCACCGGCGACGGTGCCCGTCGCGACGAGGACGGCTACTACTGGATCACCGGCCGGGTGGATGATGTACTCAACGTCTCCGGCCACCGCATGGGCACCGCCGAAATCGAGTCCGCTCTGGTGGCCCATCCGAAGATCGCCGAAGCGGCGGTGGTGGGCGTTCCCCACGAGATCAAGGGACAGGGTATCTACGCCTATGTCACCCTGATCGCCGGGGAAGAGCCGAGCCGCGAGCTGCACAAGGAAGTGAAGGAGTGGGTGCGCAAGGAGATTGGCGCCATCGCGACCCCGGACGTGATCCACTGGGCCGAGGGGCTGCCCAAGACCCGTTCCGGCAAGATCATGCGGCGCATATTGCGCAAGATCGCCACCGGCGAAACCGACAGCCTGGGGGATATCTCCACCCTGGCGGATCCGGGGGTCGTGGACAAGCTGATCCGCGAGAAGTCGGAAGCGGCCTGAGTCTCTTCCCCACGTCAACAGAGCCGGCCACGTGCCGGCTTTGTTGTCTTCGGGATCCGGACAGGGCAGAGTTCGGTGGCAGGCAGGGGTTGCGGGCAAACCAGGCCAATAAATAGCCAGATGTAGAGATTAGACCAGTAAAATGCTGCTAATTTTCACGAAATCAATATAATTGCGAAATCTGTGTGTCAGGGCACACCGATTTGTGCAAAAATTGGCTAGATTTTTGGTAGTCCAAAGATAGCTGATAGATAGCAGCATAATCATCGAGGATGTACTCAATATGTCGCAACATCACCGAATCCTCCTGCTTAACGGCCCCAATCTGAATCTGCTGGGCAAGCGGGAACCGGGAATCTACGGCAGCAAGACGCTCGATGAGATCGTCGCCGATCTGCAGCGCAGCGCCAGCGAACTCGGTGTCACCCTGGAACATCTGCAATCCAATGCCGAGCACGAGCTGATCGGCCGCATCCATCAGGCCATGGGCCAGGTGGATTTCATCATCATCAATCCCGCCGCCTTCACCCATACCAGCGTTGCCCTGCGCGATGCCCTGCTGGGTGTGGCCATCCCCTTTATCGAGGTTCACCTGTCAAACGTTCATGCCAGGGAGCCCTTCCGTCATCACTCCTATCTGTCTGATATCGCCAAGGGGGTGATCTGCGGGTTGGGTGCCGATGGTTACCAATTCGCTTTAACCGCGGCCGTGCATCAGTTGCGCGCGGCTTGATAATCACTGATCAGATAAAGAAGAAAGAGAATGCTAATGGATATCCGCAAAATCAAGAAGCTGATTGAACTGGTTGAAGAGTCCGGCATCGCCGAGCTGGAAATCTCCGAAGGGGAAGAGTCCGTTCGCATCAGCCGTAATTTCTCCGGCCAGGTTAGCGTTGCCCCGCAGATGATCATGCCCCAGGCCGCGGCTCAGGTTGCCGCACCGGTTGCCGCTGCTCCGGCAGCAGCCGCTGCACCTGCTGCCGATGCCGCCCCGAGCGGTCATCTGATGCGCTCCCCCATGGTGGGCTCCTTCTACCGCTCCTCCAGCCCGGAAGCCAAGCCGTTCGTGGAAGTCGGTCAGCACGTCAATGTCGGCGACACCCTGTGCATCGTCGAAGCCATGAAAATGATGAACCAAATCGAGTCTGACAAGGCCGGCGTGATCAAAGCGATCCTGGTTGAAAATGGTCAGGCCGTCGAGTTTGACGAGCCGCTGTTCATCATCGAATAAGGGAAAATGCCACCCATGTTGGACAAAGTTGTCATCGCCAACCGCGGTGAAATTGCCCTGCGGATCCTGCGCGCCTGCAAAGAGCTCGGGATCAAGACAGTGGCCGTTCACTCCACTGCCGATCGGGAGCTCAAGCATGTGCTCCTGGCGGACGAAACCATCTGCATCGGCAAACCTGCCAGCGGTGAGTCCTACCTCAATGTGCCGGCCATCATCGCCGCCGCCGAGGTGACCGGTGCCGTCGCCATCCACCCGGGCTACGGCTTCCTCTCCGAGAATGCCGACTTCGCCGAAGTGGTCGAGAAATCCGGCTTCATCTTCATCGGCCCGCGCGCCGAGACCATTCGCCTGATGGGTGACAAGGTCTCCGCCATCGAGGCGATGAAGAAGGCGGGCGTGCCCTGCGTACCCGGCTCCGACGGCCCGGTGGACAACGATGCCAAGCGCAACGCCGCCATCGCCAAGCGGATCGGGTATCCGGTGATCATCAAGGCCGCCGGTGGCGGTGGTGGTCGCGGCATGCGCGTGGTGCGCAACGAGGCCGAACTGGCCTCCGCCATCGCGCTGACCAAATCCGAAGCGGGCCAGTTCTTCAAGAACGACATGGTCTACATGGAGAAGTACCTGGAGAATCCGCGCCACATCGAGATCCAGGTGCTGGCTGACGGTCAGGGTACCGCCCTCTATCTGGGTGAGCGGGACTGCTCCATGCAGCGCCGTCACCAGAAGGTCGTGGAAGAGGCGCCGGCCCCCGGCATCACCGACGAGATGCGCAAGTTCATCGGTGAGCGCTGCGTGCGCGCCTGTCTCGAGATCGGCTACCGCGGTGCGGGTACCTTCGAGTTCCTGTACGAGAACGGCGAGTTCTATTTCATCGAGATGAACACCCGTATCCAGGTGGAGCATCCGGTCACCGAGATGGTCACCGGCGTCGACCTCATCAAGGAGCAGCTGCGCATTGCCGCCGGTCAGCCCCTGTCGATCACCCAGCAGGACATCCGCATCCGTGGCCACGCCATCGAGTGCCGGATCAATGCCGAAGATCCGGCCACCTTCCTGCCCTCTCCCGGTCTCATCCAGCGCTTCCACGCGCCGGGCGGCCTGGGCGTGCGCTGGGAATCCCACATCTATGCGGGTTACAAGGTCCCCCCCTACTACGACTCCATGATCGGCAAGCTGATCTGCTACGGGGAGAACCGTGACGTGGCCATCGCCCGCATGCGTCACTCCCTCGACGAGCTGGTGGTGGAAGGGATCAAGACCAACATCGCCCTGCAAAAAGAGATCATGAAGGACGAAAACTTCCAGCACGGTGGCACCAACATCCACTACCTGCACAAGAAGTTGGGTCTGTAATGGCTTGAGGCCCGACCCATTGAGCACGGTGGCAGCATGAGCAGCCACTACCTGCACAAGAAGCCGGGTCTGTAATGGCTTGAGACCCGACCCATTGAGCACGGTGGCAGCACAGAACAGCCACCACCTGCACAAGAAGTCGGGTCTGCAAAGACCCCTTTCATCGGGAAATTGCGCGATCCACCCGGATCGCCAACGTAAAAAAGGGCCATGGCGACATGGCCCTTTTTTGTTATTCTTGCGCCCCGCTCACTCGTCGGAGGCCACAGTGAACCGTTTCGTACTCGCCCGTCGGGAAGCAGCCTTCTGCCTGCTGCTGACCCTGCTCTACTTTGTCGCCTGGTATGGCTCGGCTTATTTCATCCCCGAGGATCTCGAGCTGTGGGACCTGCCTCTCTGGTTCCTGCTTAGTTGCATCCTGATGCCGCTGCTGTTCATCGGCCTCTGCGCCCTCATGGTGGATCGCCTGTTCGTCGATATTCCCCTGGATAGCGAGGTACCACCCCATGAATCTTGAGCTGATGCTGCCGCTCTGCATCTATCTTGTGCTGGTACTGGGGGTCGGTTTCTGGGCCAGTCGCCACCGGACCGGCGGCAACTTCATGCAGGAGTATTTCATCGGCAACCGCAGCATGGGGGGGCTGGTGCTCGCCATGACCCTGGTGGCCACTTATACCTCTGCATCGTCCTTCATCGGCGGGCCGGGAGCCGCCTACAAGGTCGGCCTCGGCTGGGTGCTACTGGCGATGATCCAGCTGCCCACCGTCTGGCTCACCCTGGGGGTGCTTGGCAAGAAGTTCGCCATCATCGCCCGCCGGGTCAACGCGGTGACCATCAACGACATGCTCTGGGCCCGCTACCAGAGCAGGGCGGTGGTCGTGCTGGGTTCAGTCACCATCATCCTCGCCTTCATCGCCACCATGGTGGTGCAGTTCATCGGCGGCGCCCGCCTCCTGGAAACGGCGACCGGCCTCAGCTATCAGCAGGGGCTCTTCCTGTTTGCCAGTTGCGTGCTGCTCTACACGGTGATCGGCGGCTTTCGCGCCGTGGTGATGACGGATGCCCTGCAGGGCATCGTCATGCTCATCGGCACTGGCGCCCTGCTGGCGGGCATCCTCATCGCCGGTGACGGGTTGCCGAATCTTGTCCACCAGCTCAAGGAGATAGATCCCAAGCTGGTGAGCCCCCAGGGGGCTGGCGACATGCTGACCCAGCCCTTCATGCTGAGCTTCTGGGTGCTGGTCTGCATCGGGGTGGTGGGCTTGCCCCACTCGGCGCTGCGCTGCTTTGGCTACCGGGACAGCAAGGCGCTGCACCGGGGCATCCTCATCGGCACCATCGTCTGCGCCCTGCTGATGTTCGGCATGCACCTGGCCGGGGCACTGGGCCGCGCCATCCTGCCCGGCATGGACAGCCCGGACAAGATCATGCCCTCCCTGATGATGGAGGTGCTCCCCCCCTGGCTGGCCGGGGTCTTCCTGGCCGCCCCCATGGCGGCCATCATGTCCACCATCGACTCCCAGCTGATCCAGGCCTCCGCCACCCTGGTGAAAGATCTCTACCTCAATTACCTCAACCCCAGGCAGGAGAAGCTGGAGGTCCGGGTGCCGCGCCTCTCCCTGCTCTGCACCCTGATCCTGGGTACCCTGGTGCTGCTGGCGGCGCTCCAGCCCCCCGAGATGATCATCTGGCTCAACCTGCTCGCCTTCGGCGGCCTGCAGGCGGTCTTCCTCTGGCCCCTGGTGCTCGGCCTCTACTGGTCCAGGGCCAACGGCCCGGGAGCCCTGGCCAGCATGGTCTGCGGCATCCTCTGTTACGGCACCTTGAGCCAGTGGGGGATCAAGGTGACCGGCCTGCACGCCATCGTCCCGAGCCTGGCCCTTGGCCTGGCGGCCTTTGTTCTTGTCAGCCTGCTCACTCCTGCCCCGGATCAGCGTGTCCGTCGATTGTTTGATCAAAATTAAGAAAAGGATCAATAAAGGAAGGCTCGCCTATTCCCAAATGGGGGCTCACGGGTAAAATGTGCGCCACGTCACAAATACCGTGCCCCCATGCCAGTCCAGAACGCCAGAAAGATCCTGACCCAGTCCTTGCAGCGCCTCGGCTATGCCCTGTTGCTGCCCGTCTCCATCCTGCCCCTGGCCGCCCTACTCCACCGGCTCGGCCAGCCGGACGTGCTGGATCTCGCCGTGCTCTCCCTCGCCGGTCGCGCCCTGTTCAGCCAGATGCCGCTCATCTATGCGGTGGCCATCGCCTTCGGGTTGAGTCGCCAGGGGCAAGGAGCTCAGGCGCTCGCCGGTGCGGTCAACTTCCTGCTGCTGAGCTCGGCGCTGGGCACCCTGGTGCCCGGGCTGCATGCGGACATGATCTGCGGCCTGCTGGCCGGGCTCGTCACCGCCATGGTCTGCTCCCGGGCCCGTGCTCTGCGGCTGCCGGGCTGGTTGCGCCCCCTGCAGGAAGATCTGCCGGGCATGTTGCTCTCGGCGCTGGCCTGCCTGCTGCTGGTGCTTCCCCTCTCCATCCTCTGGCCGCTGCTGGAACAGGGGCTCACCCTGCTCGCCTCCGATCTGCTCACCACGCCATTTGGCGCCTTCTGCTACGGCGTGCTGAACCGGCTGCTGATCCCCCTCGGCCTGCACCAGGTGCTGGGCAGCCTCATCGGGCTCGGGGAGAGCAACCTGCAAGCCCTCTCGACCGCCCAGCCACTGCATGAAGGCTATGTGGCCGGGCTCTATCCGGTCATCATGTTCGGCCTGCCCGGTGCCTGTTTTGCCATCTGGATCCATCGCCAGCGGATGCAGCAACTGCCCCAGGGAGGGCTGCTGCTCACCCTGGCGCTCACCTCGGCACTGGTGGGCATCACGGAGCCCATCGAGTTCCTGTTTGCCTTCACCGCTCCCTGGCTGTTTCTGGCCCATGCCCTGCTGACCGGTCTGTCGCTGGCCATCTGCAGCGGGCTCGACATCCAGGTGGGCAGCTACTTTTCTGCCGGATTGCTGGATCTGGTGCTGAGCTACCACGCCGGTCTGCACAGCTTCTGGCTCATCCCCCTGGGTATCCTCTTCTTCGTCGTCTATGCCCTGCTCTTCTCCCGGCTGCTGGAACACGCTCCCCTCAGTCTGCCGGGCAAGCCCATCGCCGAGGATCTCTCCCGGCTCGCGACCGTGGCCCCCACCGATCCCCAGATGCTGGCTATCCAGTACCTCAAGATGCTGGGGGGCATGGACAACCTGCAGGCCATGAGCGTCTGCCTGACCCGCCTCAGCCTGCGGGTTCGCGACATGGCCCTGGTGGATCAATCCTGCCTGGCCAGACTGGGCTGCCTCTCCTGGGTCGTGCTCAACGAACATCAGCTGGTGCTGGTGCTCGGCCCCCATGCCGGCCTCATCGAAGGGCAGATCCGCATGCTGGCGGAACGCCAGTCGGTCCCGCTCGGTCTCGAACCGGCTCAGGCTCCCCTTGGCCAGCACCAGTGATCAGGCGAAGGGAAGACGTTCGGCCACGAAGTCCATCAGGCTGCGAAGGGCGGGGGCCAGGTGTTCCCGGCTCGGGTAGATGAGATAGAAGGGGTTCACCGGGACCAGGAGATCCGGCAGCACCTTGAGCAGTCGCCCCGCCGCCAGATCGTCGCCGCAGACATGGGCCGGCAGCAGGGCAATCCCCCCGTCATGGAGTGCCAGCTCCCGCAGCGCCAACAGGCTGTTGCTCTGGCAGGCCCCGCGAGGGCGCCAGCCCCCCTCCTGCAATGGCCACACCGGCAAGGAGCCATGTACCAGGCAGGCGTGTCCGGCCAGCTCCGAGAGCTGGAGCGGCGTCCCGTTGGCCGCCAGGTAACCGGGAGATGCCACCAGATGGCGCGCCACCTGGCCGATGCGCCGGCAGATGAGGCTGGAATCTTTCAGCGGCGCCGCCCGCAGCGCCAGATCGTAACCTTCCCCCACCAGATCCAGCTGTTCATCGCAAAGGGTCAGCTCCAGCACCACCTCGGGGTAGAGGGCGCGAAATTCGGCCAGTATCCGGCCAAGCAGCAAGGTTCCCGTGGCTTCGGGAGCAGTGATCCGCACCCGCCCTCCAGGAGCCGCGCGCAACCGCGCCATCGCCAGATTGGCGCTGCGCGCCAGTGCCAGCAGCTCCTGACAATGGGCCACATAGACCTCCCCCTGGGGTGTCAGGCTGAGCCTGCGGGTGGTGCGTTGCAGCAACCTCACCCCGAGCCGGGATTCGAGGCGCGAGATCTTCTGGCTCACCGAGGACTTGGGCATGCCGAGCACCTCGGCCGCCCCGGTGAAGCTCCCCTGCTCCACCACGGTGGCGAACAGCCCCATCAACTCCAGTTCGACATTGTTCATATATTCAAACAGTCTTTACCAATTACCCATCTTAATCTTGATAATCATCCAGACTAGAGTAAGTGGCAATCCCGAACACTGCTATTTGAAAGGAAAAGCCATGAAAGCCATCGCCCTGACTCACTATCTGCCAAGCAACCACCCCCACTGCTTCATCGAGAGCGATCTGCCCGATCCGACACCGGGCCCGCGGGATCTGCTGGTACGGGTCAACGCCACCTCCATCAATCCGGTCGACACCAAGGTACGCGCCCCCAAGGACAAGGTCGAAAGCAGCCCCCGCGTGTTGGGCTGGGACGCCGTGGGCGAGGTGATCGCCGTCGGTAGCGACGTCACCCTGTTCAAGGCCGGTGACAGGGTCTGGTATGCCGGCGACATCAGCCGCCCGGGCAGCAACAGCGCCCTGCAACTGGTGGATGAGCGCATTGCCGCCATCGCCCCAGTCACCCTGACCGATCTGGAAGCCGCCGCCCTGCCGCTCACCGCCATCACCGCCTGGGAAACCCTGTTCGAGCGCATGAGCCTTACCCGAGAAAGCACCGGGCGACTGCTGATCATCGGGGGCGCCGGCGGGGTCGGTTCCATCGCCATCCAGCTCGCCCGCCAGCTCACCGGCATGGAGGTGATCGCCACCGCGTCGCGCCCAGAAACCCGGGAATGGTGCCTGGACATGGGAGCCCACCAGGTGGTGAGCCATCACCATCTGCAGGCGGAGCTCAAGGCACTCGGCATCAGCGAGGTGGATGCCATCTTCTGCACCAACGCCACCGAGCAGCACTGGAACACCATGGCCAGCCTCATCCGTCCGTTTGGTCACATCTGCACCATCGCCGAGTCCAGTGAACCCTGGGATCTGGGTCTGCTCAAACCAAAGAGCGTCACCTTCAGCCAGGAGTTCATGTTTACCCGCTCCCTGTTCCAGACCCCGGACATGATAGAGCAGCACAACCTGCTCGGCCGGGTCGCGGCCCTGATCGATGAAGGGGTGCTCAAGACCACCCTCAGCAAGGTGGTGCCCGAACTGACGCCCCTCACCCTGGCCCGGGCTCATGCCGAGCTGGAAGCGGGTCGCATGGTGGGCAAGCTGGTGATCGACATGAGCGGTTTCCATCGCTGAGGCGCCGCCCAAGCGGGCCTTACCGTCCAGCCTATTCCCTTGTAGGTAAATAAATGCACCATCATGGGGTGAAATCACCAGTGACAAGCCCCAAGAGTGCACAGCCCCGCAGGTGATCTTTGTCCCTGACGGGGCATCTCCCCCGAAAAAACCATAAAAAAGAGGCCATCCCGTCGGGATGGCCCTAAAAACCTGAACGTTGGGGTAACAATCACACACATATCCTTATGCAGGACATCTGTAACTTTGCAGATAGCGTGCCAATCTCTGCTTTTCCCTCCCAATTAACCATTTTTCAGCGCACCGGCATAAAAAAAGCCACCCGAAGGTGGCTGAAAAAAGATGACGGAACTTCATAGAGCAAAGCATTCAGCGGGAACAAGTTGCTTCCCGTCACCCATGAAGGAATACATTAACCGTGCCAACTTGGCAGAGTTACCTCCCTTCCCCATGAGGCCATGGTCAAACCACGACAGCACGGGTCCATGATGATAGAATCCCGCGGTTTCACATTTATGAAGAGCCGACGCCATGCCCTGGATACAAATTCGAATCAACGCCACTGCCAAGACCGCAGACAAGGTGAGCAACATGCTGCTGGGGCGTGGGGCCCAGGCGGTGACCTTTATGGATGCCAAGGATGTGCCCGTCTATGAGCCCATGCCCGGTGAAACCCCGCTCTGGGGCGAGACCGAAGTAATGGGACTGTTCGATGCCGAAACCGATCCGGCTCCCACCATCACCTTCTTCCAGCAGATCTTCGGTGAAGACGTGGGCTACAAGGTCGAACAGCTGGAAGACAAGGACTGGGTGCGCGAGTGGATGGATCACTTCCACCCCATGCAGTTCGGCGAGCGGCTCTGGATCTGTCCGAGCTGGCGCGACGTGCCGAACCCCGATGCGGTCAACGTCATGCTGGACCCGGGCCTGGCCTTCGGCACCGGTACCCACCCCACCACGGCGCTCTGCCTGCAGTGGCTGGACGGGCTGGATCTGGCCGGCAAAACCGTGGTCGACTTTGGTTGCGGCTCCGGCATCCTCGGCATCGCCGCCCTGAAACTGGGGGCCGCCCGGGTCATCGGCATCGACATCGATCCTCAGGCCATCCAGGCCAGCCGTGACAACGCCGAGCGAAATGGCGTAGCCGACCAGATTGAACTCTACCTGCCGGCGGATCAACCGCAAGACCTCGAAGCGGACGTGGTGGTCGCCAACATCCTGGCCGGCCCGCTGCGGGAGCTGGCGCCGCTGATCGCCGGTCACGGCAAGGCGGGCAGCCTGATGGCCCTCTCCGGCGTGCTGGAAAGCCAGGCGCCAGAGCTGGAGACCATCTATGGCCAGTGGTTCGAGATGGACCCGACCGCCGTGAAAGAGGAGTGGTGCCGCCTCTCCGGTCGCAAACTCGGCTGATAAACAACAAGCCACGGCAGTTGCCAACCCATCAGCCGCACACTCGGCTGATAAACAACAAGCCACGGTGGCTGCCAACCCATCGGCCGTAAACTCGGCTGATAAGCAACAAGCCACGGCAGTTGCCAACCCATCAGCCGCACACTCGGCTGATAAGCAACAAGCCACGGTGGCTGCCAACCCATCGGCCGCAAACTCGGCTGATAAACAACAAGCCACGGCAGTTGCCAACCCATCAGCCGCACACTCGGCTGACAAGCAACAGGCCACAGCGGCAACACTTAGGTCGTTGAACGACAAGGGCACCCCAGCAGGGTGCCCTTGTCGTTTCCGGACGCCCATTCTCCTTCTGCCCACTCTGGGGAGAGCCTCACGCTTCTCTGCCTCCCGATGGCTTATCCTCTCTTCCTCCACCCCATCGAGGCCCAGTCATGACCGAATACGAGAAGATGATCGCCAGCCAGCCTTACAACTGCATAGCGCCAGAGCTGGAGCTGTTGCGCCGGGAGACGGCCCGCCTGTACCGCCGCTTCAATCGTAGCGACGAGGAGGATGAACAGCTGGCGCTGCTGCTGCAGATCGTCGGCGAGCTGGCACAGGGTGCCTTCATCTGCCCACCCTTCTACTGCACCTATGGCCGCCACATCCACCTTGGCAAGGGTAGCTACATCAACATGGGGGCCACCCTGCTGGACAATGCCCCCATTCACATCGGTGCCGAGGTGATGATTGGGCCGAACGTGCAGATCTACACCGCCGCCCATGCGCTGGACGCCGATGAGCGCATTCAGGGGGTTGAGACGGCGCTGCCGGTCACCATCGAAGACAGGGTCTGGATAGGCGGCGGCGCCATTCTGCTGCCCGGCGTCACCATAGGGCGGGAAGCCGTCGTGGGTGCGGGCTCGGTCGTGACCAGAGATGTACCGGCCGGTGCCAGGGTGGCAGGCAACCCGGCACGGCTGCTGCCAGTCAAAGGTTGAGCGGAAGGCCCGAGGCTCGCTCAGGCGCTTTCCAGCAAGCGGTCGATGCAGTGCACCACCTGCATGCTGGCGTTTTCCATGGTCTTGAGCTGCTCGACCATGCTTTTGATATCCCCCTGCTCGCGCGCGTGCAGGGCGGCCTTGCCGCTCTCGTGGACCCGCTTGTGGGGCCCGTCCAGTTCACGAAAGCCCGGCTTGTGGGCGAAGAGCTCCGCACCCTGCCCCTCGAAATACCATTTGCCCAGCCTACACTGAGCGTGGTCGCTCACCGGCTCGTGAAAATGCTGCTGATCGATGAGCCGATAGATGGTGTTCTTCCAGACGGCGTGATCCAGCTTGGTGGTATTGAGGAAGGAGGTGGAGGCCGCACTGTGGATCACCTGCTGCATCCGGCCTGATTGTGCCAGCACCTGGGTCACCACCACATCGATCTGGGAGGAGGAGGTCGCCACCTCGGCGGCACTGGCCTGGTTGTCATCGATGATGGACTTGATCTCCTGCGCCTGGGCCACTATCTGTCTGACCAGCACCTCGATCTGGCTGCTGGCCTCATGGGCCTTGCTAGCCAGCTGACGCACCTCATCGGCGACCACGACGAATCCACGGCCAGCCTCACCGGCCCTGGCCGCCTCGATGGCCGCATTGAGTGCCAGCAGGTTGGTCTGATCCGAAATGCCCTGGATGGCGGTCACGAACTGGTTGATGGCGGATGTGCTGGCATCGAGCTGATGGACGGCTGCGAGGCTGCGAGCCGCCTCATCCGTGATGGCATGGGCGCGCTCGGAGAGACGGGTGATGGCGCCCCGGGTCTAGGCAAAGAGCTGATCCAGCTCGCAGAGCGCGCCCTTTTCCGCCATCAGGTGCTCGGCACTGCCGGCCAGTGCTTCCCGCACGCTCTGCAGCATCTCACCTCCCTGGTTCTGGCAGGAGATAACTTGATTGAAGAGATCGCCACGCTCCCGGCTGGTGCGCTGCATGTGCTCGTATTCACCGATGGTGGCGCGCAATTCGGCCAGCTCGCTCTGGTGCTGCTGCTCTTTGAGAAGCATCGTCTCCCTGAGCTGTTGATTCTCTTTTTCAAGCTTGCGGTTGAACCACATATGGCCTCCGGATGGCAAAGGTGCGGGCAGTCGACATTGAAGGGAAGCCGCTGGCTCTCTTGTCTCTGCCGATGCTGGCGGATCCCGGGCCGGATTTCACCTGCAAATGCAGGATATTTGACCCTGATCCTGATTCCAATCGAGACCACATCAATGGCTGTGCAAAAGATCGCCGGAAAGAGACAAGGTGAGGTAGAGAAGAGGCAGAAGAGAGGCAGAGGAGAAAGAACGCTGACGTGCCGATCCCGCAAAAAAATGAAGCCCAATGTCATCAAGACGTTGGGCTCTAAAAAGGTGCTACGGAATTGCGACTCTCATCGCAGAAAATTAGAAGGGGTCACCTTCTAAACTGGCAGTGGGATAATAACGTGGCGCAAACGTTTTACATAGCGTAATAAACCAGGAGTGAGAAGAATCTCTCACAATTCAAAAAATGTCCGGCCAACCCCCTTCTCCCCTCTTGGCAAGTGCGCATTTATCAGTACAGCCTGACGGCTTTGTCAGAAAACAAAAAAGCCCTGAATAATCAGGGCTTTTGGCGTTCTGTGCTTCAGAAGCTGCGCACGAAGTCCTGGATGGGCAACTCGCGCAGCTTGCGGGCCTCCAGCATGGGGGTGCCAAGGTAGAGGAAGCCCACCAGTTGATCCTCCGGTGCCAGCCCCAGTGCACCATGGATCTGCTCGTCGAAGATGAACCAGCCGGAGCGCCAGATGCCGTTGAAGCCCTGGGCCTGGGCCGCCATCTGCATCGCCATCAGGGCGCAACCGGCAGAGAGCTCCTGCTCCAGTTTCGGTACCTTGGGGTGCGCCTGATAACGGGTCGCCACCGCGATCACCAGGGGAGCACGCAGTGGCGCGGCGCGGCACTTCTCGACACTGTCCGCATCCTCGCCACGGGCATGGGCGGCATCGGCCAGCAATGCCCCCAGGCGCTCACGCCCCTCCCCTTCAAACAGAATGAACTGCCAGGGGGTCAGAGTGCCGTGATCCGGCGCCCGCAGCCCGGCCTTGAGGATATTGTCGAGCACTTCGCCACTCGGGGCAGGCTCGGCCAGACGACCACAGGAGTGGCGATTGAGTAACAGATGGAGGGCATCCATGGGGCAGTTCCTTGTCAAAGGCGATGATGGCGCTACCTTAGCACAGCACCGGATGAAGAAAACCCCTGGGGTTCAGGGGTTTGTCAGGATACGAAAGGTCCGGGAGGCTAGATGACGGCAGCCAGCTCCGCCCCTTGCCGGATGGCGCGTTTGGCATCCAGCTCGGCGGCCACGTCGGCCCCGCCGATGATGTGCACCGGCTTGCCAGCAGCCTGCAGACCGGCCTGCAACTCCTTGAGGGGCTCCTGTCCGGCACAGATGATCACCTGATCCACCGGCAGGCACTGCTGCTGGTCGCCCACCTGGATGTGAAGCCCGGCATCGTCGATACGCAGGTACTGGACGCCGGAGAGCATCTGCACCTTGCGATTCTTGAGCACGGTGCGATGGATCCAGCCGGTGGTCTTGCCAAGGCCGTCGCCCACCTTGCTCTCCTTGCGCTGGAGCAACCAGATCTGGCGCTCGGGCGCATCGATCTCGGGGGTAGTCAGGCCGCCGCGCTCACCGAGTTGCTTGTCGATGCCCCACTCCTTGAGCCAGTGATCGCGATGGCTTTCAGCATCCGGCGATCCTCTCTTCTCCACCAGGTATTCGGCCACATCGAAGCCGATACCACCGGCGCCGATCACCGCCACCTTCTCGCCCACCGGCTTGTGATCACGCAAGACATCGAGGTAGCTCATCACCTTGGCATGCTCGATACCCGGAATGTTGGGAGTGCGCGGGCGGATGCCGGTGGCGAGGATCACCTCGTCAAAACCGCCGCCCAGCAGGCTCTCGGCACTCTGGCGCTGGCCCAGATAGAGCTCGACGCCGCACTTCTCAAGCCGTTTGGCGAAGTAGCGCAGGGTCTCGTGAAACTCCTCCTTGCCCGGGATCTGCTTGGCAAAGTTGAACTGGCCGCCGATTTCGCTCGCCTGATCGAACAGGCTCACCTGATGGCCCCGCTCGGCGGCATAGCAGGCAAACGCCAGCCCCGCAGGACCCGCCCCCACCACCGCCAGCTTCTTGGGCTGGGGCACCCGGCCAAACGTCAACTCGGTCTCGAAACAGGCGCGGGGATTGACCAGGCAGGAGGCACGCTTTTGCTTGAACACGTGGTCGAGGCAGGCCTGGTTGCAGGCGATGCAGGTGTTGATCTCGTCCGCCCTGTCTTCAGCCGCCTTGATGACGAACTCGGGGTCTGCCAGGAAGGGGCGCGCCATGGAGACCATGTCCGCCTCCCCCCCCGCCAGGATGCGCTCTGCCACCTCGGGGGTGTTGATGCGGTTGGTGGTGATGAGGGGCACCTTGAGGTGCTTTTTCAGCTCGGCGGTCACCCAGCTGAAGGCACCGCGCGGCACGCTGGTGGCGATGGTGGGAATGCGCGCCTCGTGCCAGCCGATACCGGTGTTGATGAGGGTCACCCCCACCTGCTCCAGTGCCCGGCCAAGGGTGATCACTTCCTCAAGGGAGGAGCCCTGCTCCACCAGATCCAGCATGGAGAGGCGGAAGATGATGATGAAATCCGTGCCCACCCGCTCCCGCATGGCGCGGACAATCTCCACCGGGAAGCGCATGCGGTTTTCGCTGCTGCCACCCCAGCCGTCGGTGCGCTTGTTGGTGCGCTCGCAGATGAACTGGTTGATGAGATAGCCTTCCGAGCCCATCACCTCGACCCCGTCATAACCGGCCGCCTTGGCCAGCGCCGCAGTGGCGGCGAAGTCGCGAATGGTGCCGCGGATCTGCCGCTCGCTCATGGCCCGCGGCTTGAACGGGGAGATGGGAGCCTTGAGGGCGCTCGGCGCCAGGCTGAACGGATGGTAGGCGTAGCGGCCCGCATGAAGGATCTGCAGCGCTATCTTGCCCCCTTCCTGATGCACTGCCTCGGTCACCTTGCGGTGTTTGGCTACCTGCCAGGGAAAGCTCAGCTGGGAGCCGTGGGGCACCAGCCGCCCCCGCAAATTGGGGGCGATACCGCCGGTCACGATGAGACCGACCCCGCCACGGGCCCGCTCACCATAGAAGGCGGCCAGCTTGTCAAAGCCCCCCTTTTCCTCCTCGAGGCCGGTGTGCATGGACCCCATCAGTACGCGGTTGCGCAACTGGGTAAAACCCAGATCGAGGGGGGTCAGCAGCGTGGGATAACGGCTCATGATGCACTCCTTGTCGAGGTCGATGTGCACGGGGTCATGCTCCAGCCTTCCTGGCTGCCTCGGGTGACGGGCAGTAAAAAGAAGGGGTGGGTGGAGGTGGGGCCGGCTCATCGGGCCTTTCAGTTAATTTTTTGTTATCAAACTGGAGCTAGAGTAAAGAATCGAAAACTCTTTTTCAAACAAATGTTTGGACATTTTTTCAGCGAACAGCCGTGTTCCGAAGTGGCGGGGAGGCAGTCGACTCAAGGGGAAATGGCAATTGGCTGCGCAACTGGTTAATAATGGCTGCTCTCAACCCATTAACAGGGCGACAACGCAGCTATGTCTATTTTCAAAGGTCTGGGATGGCTCTTTCGCAGCCTCTGGCGCCTGCTCAACTTTACCCGCTTGATGCTGGTCAACCTGCTGTTTCTTCTCGTCGTGCTGGTCATTGTCTTCAGCGTCAGACAGAGCGAGACCCCAAGCACCCCCATCGAGGGGGCGCTCACCCTCAATCTCTCCGGTGTGCTGGTAGAACAGCGCACCCAGACCGATCCCACGGTGCAACTGCTCAGGCAGATGGACAAGGGGGACGAGCAGCCAAGCGAAATCGTCCTCTCCGATCTGCTGTGGGCCATCAAGAGCGCGGGGAATGACGATCGCATCAAGGCGCTGGTGATCAAACCCCAGGGTCTGCAAGGGGCCAGCCTCTCCAAACTGCAGGAGGTGACGGCCGCCATCGACGCCTTCAAGGAGAGCGGCAAGCCGGTCATCGCCATGGCGGACTACTACAGCCAGGGGGCCTATCTGCTCGCCGCTCACGCCGACCACGTGCTGCTCAACCAGAGTGGTGCCGTGCTGATCGAGGGGCTGGGTGTCTACCAGACCTACTTCAAATCGGCACTGGAGAAGCTCAACATCACCCCGCACGTCTTCAAGGTCGGCACCTACAAGTCCTTTGTCGAGCCCTACACCCGGGACGAGATGTCCCCCGAGAGCAAGGAGGCGAACCAGCGCTGGCTGGATCAGCTGTGGCAATCCTATGTGACCGACGTGGCGGAGCAGCGGGAGATCGAACCGGATGCCGTGGCACCGAACAAGGATCACTTCCTCGAACTGCTGCGCAAGGCCGGTGGCAATGCGGCCAGCTACGCCCTCGACAACGGTCTGGTGGATCAGCTCGCCACCCGCGACGAAATGACCCAGGCGGTGATCAAGGAAGTGGGCGAGGCCGATGATCACGGCTGGAAAGGCGTGGGCCTGAAAGAGTATCTGGCCGCCATCCCGGAGCAGTACCCCCAGAGCGGCAAGGATGAGGTAGGCCTCATCACCGCCAGCGGCGCCATCATGGATGGCGTCCAGCCTGCCGGCACCATCGGTGGCGACAGCCTTGCCGATCTGCTGGCCGAAGCCCGCCGTGACGATCAGGTGAAAGCCGTGGTGCTGCGAGTGGACAGCCCCGGCGGCAGCGCCTTCGCCGCCGAGCAGATCCGCGCCGAATTGCTGGCCCTGAAACAGGCGGGCAAGCCGGTGGTCATCTCCATGGGCAGCTACGCCGCCTCCGGTGGCTACTGGATCTCCGCCGATGCGGACAAGATCTTCGCCTCCCCCACCACCCTCACCGGCTCCATCGGGGTGTTCGGCATGTTCGCCACCATCGACAAGGCGCTCTCCCAGTACGGGGTACACACCGACGGCGTCGGCACCACCGACTTCGTGGGGGTCGGGCTGACCCGTGCCCTGCCGGATCACGTGGGTGAAGCCATTCAACTGAGCGTGGAAGACACCTATCAGCGCTTTGTCGGCCTGGTGGGCAAGGGCCGGGGCCTTAGCCCGGAAGAGGCGGAAAAAGCCGCCGAAGGCCGGGTCTGGACCGGGCAGGATGCCAAGGCACTGGGGCTGGTGGACGAGTTCGGCAATCTGGATGACGCCCTCAAGGCGGCCGCCGATCTCGCCAACCTCAAGAGTTGGCAGGTCACCCCCATCGCACCGGAAGAGTCGGCCAGGGACAAGTTCCTGCGCGAGCTGTTTGACAGCAGCGCCCAGGCGCTGGCCCCGCACCTGCAAAGCTGGCTGCCCGCCGGGCTTGGCAAGGCGCTGCTGGAGATGAACCGCACTCTGGACCCGCTGACCCGCTTCAACGATCCCCAGGGCACCTACGCCTTCTGCCCGGTCTGTCTCCCCTGACGCCGGGGACAGCCATAAAAAAACCGCCGACAGGCGGTTTTTTTATGGGGCAAGCGGCCTTGTCAGGTCAGCAAGCCGGACGCTTGCCAGCGGTGCAACTCTGCCAGCACCCGGGTCTCTCGCGCCGTCCACTGGGGACAGGGACCCGCCAGCTGGGTCTTGTTGGTTTGCAGGGCCTCGGCCAGGGGAAACCAGCCCGGCGTGAAGCCGAGGCGGATCTCGTAGGGCTGGGGGCGCGGCGCACTCCAGTCCTCCCCGACCCGGCAGAGGTAATAGGACGACCGGATGCAGTAGGCATCGTAATCCGGCTCGCGCGCGGCACGATACTCCCGGGTCTCTCCCAGCAGGGGGCCCACGGCCACCAGCTCGGCGCCACACTCTTCCCGCAGCTCCCGGGCCAGGGCCGCATCGTGCGCCTCCCCGTGCTCGATGCCGCCCCCGGGGAACATGAGATCCCCATTGACGCGGGAGTGCACCAGCAGCAGTCGATCACCACGCATCACCACGGCCCTCACCGTGGCCCGTTCAAGCACCCTGTCCTCGCCGCGGATCTGGCCGTGGACGAGACGGATATCGAAGGGATGGGCCCACTCCCGGGCTTCTGACAGGGTCGGATTCATGGTGTGCGGTAGCTCCCCTGCCTGAGTGCATCGACGATGGTGGCCGCCTGGTCGTCCAGCGTCTCCTGCTCCTCCTTGCCGATGGCATGGTAAATGCCGAGCCGGGTGGCGGAGACCTCGGGGCTCTCCTGGAATGACTCGCTCACCTTGCCCCACAGATAGGCCTGATCAAATCGCTTCTGCCCCATGTAGAGGGTGCTGAGGGCAGTGAGGATCCGGCTGTTGACCTTGTCCCCTCCCGATAGAGGGAGAGCGCATGGTGCATCAGCCTGATGGCCTTCTCGGGCTCGCTCTTGGCATAAATGCCGCCGAGCGCCAGTTGCAGCTCGGGCTCCTCGAGGCTCGGCGTCCCCTCCTGCGCGAGGAAGCTGGTGCGGGCCTCGGGACTGGTGTTGTTGGTCCAGTGCCAGAGCAGCAGGTAGGGATCCCGGGAACCCCGGGTCTGAGCATCCAGTTGCTCCAGTTGACGGCCGGCGGCCAGCATCCCTTCCACTCTGGGGCTCTTCTGCTCCCTGGCCCGCTTGTACTCGATGTTGGTGGAGTGCTCGGCGCACTGCAGATAACGCTCCAGGCCGCGCATCAGATCGTACTTGCGCCTGTCCGTCCCCTCTTCCTGGAGATAGTAACGACCGCGAATGACGTCGCTGCGCTCATAGCGACACCAGCCGTCGTCCACCAGGTCCGCGCACAGGGCGGGATATTGGGAGCAGATGTTGTGGATCCTGTCGTCGTCGCAGGCCGTCAACGTCAGGCAACAAGCGAGGGAAAGCAGTAACGGACGCTGTGAGAATAGGGTCATGGTTCACATCTGGTTGATAACAATCGCAACCCGCACCGGCCACCGCCAACTAGCAAACAGGCTACATATCCATTACAATGCGCGCGCCGTATAAGGCCGCGATTGCAGAATAATATAACGAAACCATCAGCCCTACACTGATCTGCCTTCGACGAATTTCAATTTGCCCAGGCAACTTGCTTCAACAACGTGAAATAAAAGGATCTGGTTAATGACCCACGAGCACTACTTGCAGGCGTGGCAGGAGAGCCAGGAGCTCGCCGAAGCCATGCAACCCTTGATAGGTCGCCTCTACCGACAGCAAGGGATAGAGATCACCCTCTACGGACGCCCGCTGCAAAACGCCTCCACCATCGATATCCTCAAGGCCCACCGGGTCGTTCGCCGCCACCAGGGCTCCCCGCTGCCCATCCAGCAAAGCTTCCCTCTCCTGCGCGCCATCGTCGCCCTGAACCCCACCGCCGCCGAAGTCGATCTCGGCAAACTGGCCGTGGGCTACTGGCAGGATCACCAGGATGAAGCCGGCATCGAGGACTATCTGCGCGCCAAGCTGGCACCGGCCCTGAACCGCAGTGCTGTGCCCGCCCCGACCGACGTGGTGCTCTACGGCTTCGGCCGCATCGGCCGCCTGCTGGCCCGTCTGCTCATCGAGCGCACCGGCGCCGCCAACTCCCTGCGCCTGCGCGCCATCGTGGTGCGCGGCGGTCGCGACGGGGATCTGGAGAAGCGTGCCAGCCTGTTGCGCCGCGATTCGGTGCACGGCCCCTTCAACGGCTCCATCGAGGTGGATGCTGAACGCAGTGCCATCATCGCCAACGGCACCTTCATCCAGGTGATCTATGCGAACAGCCCGGCCGACATCGACTACACCGCCTACGGCATCGACAATGCGCTGATCGTTGACAACACCGGCGTCTGGCGTGACGAGGCGGGGCTGTCCGAGCACCTCAAGGCCCGTGGCGCCGCCCGGGTGCTGCTGACCGCCCCCGGCAAGGGGGAGATGAAGAACGTGGTGTTCGGGGTCAACCACGAGGTGATAGGCCCGGATGACAAGATAGTCTCCGCCGCCTCCTGCACCACCAACGCCATCACCCCGGTGCTCAAGGTGATGCAGGACAAGTACGGCATCCGCCACGGCCACGTGGAGACGGTCCACTCCTACACCAACGATCAGAACCTCATCGACAACTATCACAAGGGCGAGCGCCGCGGTCGCAGCGCAGCCCTCAACATGGTGATGACCAGCACCGGCGCCGCCAAGGCGGTGGCCAAGGCGCTGCCGGAGCTCAAGGGCAAGTTGACCGGCAACGCCATCCGGGTGCCCACCCCCAACGTGTCGCTTGCCATCATCAACCTGTCGCTGGAGCAGACCACCGATCGGGAGAGCCTCAACGCCTATCTGCAGCAGATGGCACTGAGCTCGGCCCTGCATCGCCAGATCGACTTCAGCGCCAGCACCGAGCTGGTCTCCTCCGACATGGTGGGCTCCCGTTTTGCGGGCATCGTCGACTCCCAGGCCACCATCGCCGAGGGGGATCACTGCGTGCTCTACGTGTGGTACGACAACGAGTTCGGGTACAGTTGTCAGGTAGTCCGGGTGATGGAGCAGATGGCTGGCGTAGTCCGCCAGGATCTGCCGGTATAGTCCGACAGGATCTGCCCGCCTGACCCCACGTTCATGGCTCAATTTTCAAGGAGAGGCCGGATGTCGTCTCAGCAAGTGACGTTTCAACAAGCGATAGCGCAGATGCCCAAAGAGGTGTACGAGCGGCTCAAGACTGCGGTCGAGCTCGGCAAATGGCCGGATGGCAAGCCCCTCACCGAGGAGCAGAAGGCCACCTCCCTGCAGGCCGTGATGGCCTGGCAGGCGATGCACCTTGAGAACCCCGAGCACATGAACATCGGCCGTGACGGCGAGATCGTGATGAAGAGCAAGAGCGAGCTCAAGCGCCAATATCGCGACGAGGAAGAGATAGTGCGGGTCGACCTTAGCCACTGAGGCAGGCCGCACGTCACCTATCGCGGTAACGAAACGAAAGAGGGGAGCCATTATGGCTCCCCTCTTTTTTCCTCTCTATGCAGGATGACTCATCCCCCTCATCCCCGGCCCTTCTCCCACCAGGGGAGAAGGGAGCTGGCACTCCCCTGCGAGCAGTCAGCGGGCCACCTGCCGGCGATCTTCATGGCAAACCTCGCCACCTCGATCTATCCCCTCTCCCGCTGTGAGAGGGTTAGGGTGAGAGGGAAAGTCAGGGGGTCAACTCCCCGCGCAGGGACTGCTGCATCAGCTCGCGGATGCGTGGCGCCGGCAGATCCTGGCTCAGCAGGAAGTGCAGCTTGGTGAGCGCCGCCTCGGCGGTCATGTCAAAGCCCGAGATCACTCCCGCACGGGAGAGGGCGTTGCCGGTGGCATAGCCCCCCATGTTGACCTTGCCGTGCAGGCACTGGCTCAGGTTGACGATGATGACGCCCCGGGCAGATGCCTCGGAGAGCAGCGCCAGCATGGCCGGGTTCTGGGGCGCATTGCCCACCCCGAAGGAGAGCAGGATCAGCGCACGCACCGGCTGTTGCAGGATGTTCGCTATCACCTCCGCCGATATCCCCGGGTAGAGGGTCACCACCCCGATGGGCTGGGGGGTGATGTCGTGCAGCACCAGGGGGCGATCGCACGGCACGCCCAGCTCACCTGCCTCCAGGGAGATGGCGATACCGGCATTGAGCAGGGGCGGGTAGTTGGGCGAGTCGAAGGCGTGGAAGCCGTCGGCATGCACCTTCTTGCTGCGGTTGCCGCGATAGAGCTGGTTGTTGAAGAAGAGCGTCACCTCGTGGATCGGGTAGTTGGCCGCGATATAGAGGGCGTTGAGCAGGTTCTGCTGACCGTCCGAGCGCAGCTCGGCCAGGGGGATCTGGGAGCCGGTGATGATGACCGGCTTGTGCAGATCTTCGAGCATGAAGGAGAGCGCAGACGCGGTGAACGACATGGTGTCGGTGCCGTGCAGAATGACGAAACCGTCGTACTTGTCGTAGTTGCCCTTGATATCCTCGGCGATGCGCTGCCAGTCTGCCGGCGTCATGTCGGAAGAGTCGATGAGGGGGGCATATTCGTGGATATGGTAATCGGGCATTTCCGGTCGATGGAACTCGGGCATCCGTGCCAGACAGTCCTCCATGAAGCCCGCCATCGGTACATAACCGTGGTCGGAACGCTGCATCCCTATGGTGCCGCCTGTGTAGGCAATGTAGATGGACTTCTTCACACCCTCTCCTCTCTCTGGACTGGAAACCGGCAAATCAAACAGGGCTCAACCGATACAGCCCCCGTCCTTCAGATGGTGCGGGCGGGCTCAATATCGGTCATCAGCAGACCTCTTGAGGGTCTGTGTCCTCCCGTGGGGGCGGAACCGGGCGAATTATAAAGAGTGCCGCTGCAAATGACAGCCGCAGCAGCATTGTTGCGATCCGGAGCACAGTCGGCGAGGCAGTTTTAAATGCCATGTTAACACCATGTTTTAATCATTAATGTGACATATGTGGATGTACTTGGTGTTTTTTGCTAGTATCCGGCGGGTTTTTCACAAATCTCATCTGGACGCCCGACGAACACGGGCTCGTGTCGACCCCCTCTTTTGCAGAGGGACGGGGCTGCGGCCCCTCTGTCACTGGCGCGTTCGCCACTCTGTTTCATCCCGGCTGGATCCGTGAGTCTTTCTCGCCAAAGACACAGCCGATCAACATGGGAGCACTGAATGCTACAACTTGATGCCTACGCCACCCTGGTCGCCGCGACCCTGGTGCTGCTGCTTGGCCGCCTGCTGGTCAACAAGATAGGACCCCTGCGCACTTTCAACATCCCCAAACCCGTGGCCGGTGGCCTGGTGGTTGCCCTGGTGCTGCTGGTGCTGCGTTCCACCCTGCAGATCGAACTGCAATTTGATACCAGCCTGCAGACGGCCCTGATGCTGACCTTCTTCGCCTCCATCGGCCTCTCCGCCGATCTGGGCAGCCTCAAGCGCGGCGGCAAGGCGGTGGCCACCTTCCTGCTGGTGGTCACCGGCCTGCTGCTGGTGCAAAACAGCCTGGGGGTGGGTCTGGCCACCCTGCTGGGGCTGGATCCCCACATGGGGCTGCTGGCCGGCTCCATCACCCTCTCCGGCGGCCACGGCACCGGGGCGGCCTGGGGCTCCATCTTCACCGAGAAGTACGGCGTGCAATCCGCCGCCGAGCTGGCGATTGCCTGTGCCACCTTCGGCCTGGTGCTGGGGGGCCTCATCGGCGGCCCGGTGGCCCGTTATCTGGTGAAGAAGGTGCAGGTGCCCGGTGAGGAGCACAACCGTGACGGCGCCCCCCAGGGCTTCGAAATGCCGGACATGGAGCGCCCGCTCACCACCTTCAGCCTGATCGAGACCCTGGCACTCATCGCCATCAGCCTGAAAGGGGGCGAAATGCTGGCCCTCTATCTCAAGGGCGGCGTCTTCGAGTTGCCGATCTTCGTCTGCGTGCTCTTTGTCGGCGTGCTGCTGCGCAACCTGCTCACCCTGCTCAACTGGCACGAAGTGAGCGACCGCGAGGTCTCCCTGCTCGGCAACGTCAGTCTGTCGCTCTTCCTCGCCATGGCGCTGATGAGCCTCAGGTTGTGGGAGCTGGCAAGCCTGGCCCTGCCCATCTTCATCCTGCTGGCCGTTCAGACGGTGGCCATGGCGCTCTACGCCATCTTCGTCACCTTCCGGGTCATGGGGCGCAACTATGATGCGGCCGTGCTGGCGGCGGGTCACTGCGGCTTCGGCCTCGGCGCCACCCCCACTGCCATTGCCAACATGCAGGCCATCACCCAGCGCTTTGGCCCCTCCCACCTGGCCTTCCTGGTGGTGCCCATGGTCGGTGCTTTCTTCATCGACATCATCAACGCCGTGGTGATCAAGCTGTTCCTGGCCCTGCCCTTCCTGTGATCCCGGACGCAGGCCCCGTATGACAGAGCCCACCTTGCGGTGGGCTCTTTGTTTGCTGGCCCCTGGACGCTGCCCCGACCCCCACCAAGGGGCCGACGGCAGGCAACAAAAAGCCCCGCACCAAGGTGCGGGGCTTTTTACTGACGCCACGGTAGGACTGCGGCCTGACCTTTCCTTACAGAATGAAGGCCAACACCAGCTGGTTCAAATTGCGGCCTGACCTTCCTTACAAAATAAAGGTCGACACCTGCTGGTTCAGGTTGGTGGCACGCCCCTTGAGGTTGTGCGCCTGATCCAGGTCGCGCATGGCGGAAGCGGTGATCTCGTCGCTCACATCCTTGATGGCGGTGGTGTTCTGGGTGATTTCACCGGTCACCTGGGTCTGCTCCTCGGCGGCGGTGGCGATCTGGCCCGCCATGTCGGAGATGAGGCTGACGGCCTGGGTTATCTCCTCCAGGGCCGCAGCGGCAGCGTCGGCATCCTTCACGCTGTTGTCCGCCAGCCCCTGGCTGGTCTGCATCAGGCTCACCGCGCGGGCCGTGGTCTGTTGCAGGGTCTCGATGGTGGACTGGATCTCCTGAGTGGAATCCTGGGTACGGCGCGACAACACCCGCACCTCGTCCGCCACCACGGCGAAACCGCGACCCTGTTCGCCGGCACGGGCCGCTTCAATGGCCGCGTTCAGCGCCAGCAGGTTGGTCTGCTCGGCGATGCCCTGGATGGTGGAGAGGATGCCGGAGATGGCCTGAGCGTGACGGCTCAGCTCGCCGATGACGCCGGTCGCCTGCCCCACTTCCTCGGCCAGGTTGTTGATGGACTGGCGAGTCTGGTTCACCAGGATCTTGCCCTGTTCACTGCTCTGGGCGGATTGCTGGGCGGCGGCAGCGGTGTTCTCGGCGTTGCCCGCGATCTCCATGGTGGCACTCGCCATCTCGGTAACGGCGGTGGCGACCATGGTCACCTCCTGTTGCTGGCGTTGCAGCTCTTCCACCGCGGCCTGGTTGGTCACCAGACTGCGTTCGGCATCGGCGTTCAGCTCGTTGGCAAGCTGACGGATGTTGGCGATGAGCTGATGCTGGCTGCCCACGAAGCGGTTGAAGCTGCCGGCGAGCTGGCCCACTTCGTCATTGGCGTCGATCTTGATGCGCTGGGTCAGATCGCCGTTACCGTCGGCGATGCGGGCCAGGGCCTGGGACACCTTGGTGAGGGGACCGAGCAGCAGGCTGACCAGCCAGGAGATGGCGAGAATGCTGCCCACCAGCACCAGCAGGGCCAGGCCGAGCTGGGTCATCAGCAGGGAGGAGAGCGGCGCCTCCAGGGTGCTCTTGTCCAGTACCAGCACCAGCTCCCAGTCGGTGTCCGGAATGTCCGTCGCCCACAGCAGCTTGTCACGCCCCTCGTTGTCGAAGAAAGCAGGCACCAGGCTGTTGCTGGCCTTGCTCTGCTCGATCAGGGCATTGGTCAGATCGTTGTCGATCTCGCTGGCCGGCTTCATCGCCTTGGCCGCATCCTTGTAGGCGATGACGGTGCCATCCTTGTGCATCAGGATGGCGAAGCCGTCCGCCGGCAGCTTCATCTTGGTGATGTCATCCACCAGGGAGGCGATGGAGAGATCCCCCCCCACCACGCCGCCCTGGGCCGGCTGGGCCAGGGTCACCACCAGAATGTTGTAGGCCACGTCGAGGTAGGGTTTGGTGACGATCATGCCGCCCTTGGCCATGGCTTCCTGATACCAGCCACGGGAGCGGGGATCGTAACCGTCGCGGTTGATGGAGGGGTCGGAGTCGTGCATCTTGCCGCTGCCCTCACCGAAATAGGTGAGCTGGAAACGGCCGGACACCTGGGCCTGTTGCAGGGCGTTGAGGGGCTCGGCACCGGCCTTGTTGCCAAGGGCCTGGATGACGTCACGACGGGCCGCGAGCCAGTCGCTGACGCTGGCGGCCTGCTGGCTGCCGAGGCGCTGCACCTGTTCCTGACTGCCTTGCAGCAGCATGGACTTCTGGCTGGTGTAGCTCTGCCAGGAGAGCAGCAGGATCACCAGTGACAAGGCGATGACCACAGACAACAGTATCTTCTGCTTGAGTGATAGGTTTTTCATCGTGTTTTCTTCTTGTGGGGGTCGGGAACAGGATCAATCGGGAGTGCGTGGCACTGTGTGTTGTTAGCGGCCAATCCGCGCAAAACTGAAGCGGAGAATGGCGTGAGTGACGATATTTTACGCGGAAATTTTAAAAATGCTGCGGAAAATTGGAGCAGGAAAAAGAGCGAGGCCAGCCAACCCTGTTTATTCCTTCTGCAATTGGCTAGAATATCCCGTTTTTAAATCACATCGACCCCGAGAGTTTTCACGATGTTTGAAGTCAATCCTGTATTAAACAAGCTTAAGGAGCTGTCTGAGAGGACCGAGCTGCTTAGGGGGTACCTTTGACTATGACGCCAAGAAAGAGCGTCTAGAAGAGGTCAATGCCGAGCTGGAACAGCCGGATGTCTGGAACGAACCCGAGCGCGCACAGGCGCTGGGCAAGGAGCGCGTCTCCCTGGAGAACGTCGTCAGCACCATCGATACCCTGACCCAGGGCGTCGATGACGTCGAGATGCTGGTCAGCCTGGCCGTCGAAGGCGAAGACGAAGAGACCTTCAACGAAGCCGTTGTCGAAGCGGACGAGCTGGAGGCCAAGCTGGTGGATCTCGAGTTCCGTCGCATGTTCTCCGGTCAGCACGACGGTTCCGACTGCTACATCGACATCCAGTCCGGTTCCGGCGGCACCGAGGCCCAGGACTGGGCCAACATGGTGCTGCGCATGTACCTGCGCTGGGGTGATGCCCACGGCTACAAGCCCGAGCTCATCGAATGCTCCGAGGGCGACGTGGCCGGCATCAAGTCCGCCACCATCAAGTTCACCGGCGAGTATGCCTTCGGCTGGCTGCGCACCGAGACCGGCGTGCACCGTCTGGTACGCAAGTCGCCGTTCGATTCCGGCGGCCGTCGCCACACCTCGTTCTGCTCCGTGTTCGTCTACCCCGAGATCGATGATGACATCGAGATCGAGATCAACCCGGCTGATCTTCGCATCGACGTCTACCGCGCCTCCGGTGCGGGTGGTCAGCACGTCAACCGGACCGAGTCCGCGGTGCGTATCACCCACGTGCCGACCGGCGTGGTGGTGCAGTGCCAGAACGACCGTTCCCAGCACAAGAACAAAGATCAGTGTATGAAGCAGTTGAAGGCCAAGCTCTACGAGCTGGAAATTCAAAAGCAGAACGCTGAGAAGCAAGCCCTCGAAGAGACCAAGTCCGACATCGGCTGGGGCAGCCAGATCCGCTCCTACGTACTGGATGATTCCCGTATCAAGGATCTGCGCACCGGCGTCGAAACCCGCAATACCCAATCGGTACTCGACGGCGACTTGGACAAGTTTATCGAAGCCAGCCTGAAATCAGGCCTGTAAACAGAGCAGCAGGAATCACCATGTCTGAACAAACCACCACCCCGGAAGTCGACCAGACTCTCGAACTGAACAACGAGATGCTTGAGCGTCGCTCCAAGCTGGCCGCCTTGCGCGCCCAGGGCAACCCCTTCCCCAACGACTTCCGTCGTGACAGCCTCTCCGGCGATCTGCACGCCGAATTCGGCGACAAGAGCAATGACGAGCTGGTCGCCCTGGGTAAACAGGTGAAGATTGCCGGTCGCATCATGACCCGCCGGATCATGGGCAAGGCATCTTTCGCGACCCTGCAGGACATGGCTGGCAAGATCCAGATCTACGTGACCCGTGACGACCTGCCGGAAGGCTTCTACAACGAGCAGTTCAAGAAGTGGGATCTGGGTGACATCGTCGGTGTCGAGGGCACCCTGTTCCGCACCAACGCCGGTGAGCTCTCCGTACACGTCTCCACCATCCGCCTGCTGACCAAGGCCCTGCGCCCGCTGCCCGAGAAGCACAAGGGTCTGACCGACCAGGAAGCCCGCTGCCGCCAGCGTTACCTGGACCTGATCGCCAACGAAGAGTCCCGCAAGACCTTCGTGACCCGCACCAAGGTGGTGGCCGGCATTCGCAAGTTCCTGAACGACAAGCGCTTCATGGAAGTGGAAACCCCCATGATGCAAGTCATCCCGGGTGGCGCCTCCGCACGTCCCTTCATCACCCACCACAATGCGCTGGACATCGACATGTACCTGCGTATCGCTCCGGAACTCTATCTGAAGCGTCTGGTGGTCGGTGGTTTCGAGCGTGTCTACGAGATCAACCGCAACTTCCGCAACGAAGGCATCTCCGTTCGCCATAACCCCGAGTTCACCATGCTCGAGTTCTATATGGCCTACGCCGATTACATCGATCTGATGGATCTCACCGAAGAGATGCTGCGCACCCTGGCACAGGACATCCTGGGCGACACCAGGATCCGTTACGCCAAAGAGGGCGAAGAGGGCCTGACCATCGATTTCGGTCAGCCGTTCCAGCGCCTCTCAATGGTCGACTCCATCCTGAAGTACAACCCGGGTGTGACCCGTGACGATCTGGCCACTCTTGAGAAGGCCACCGCCGTCGCCAAGGGTCTGAAGATCGAGCTGATGAAGAGCTGGGAGCTGGGCCACGTGATCACCGCGATCTTCGAAGAGACCGTGGAACACATGCTGCTGCAACCGACCTTCATCACCGAGTACCCGGCCGCCGTCTCCCCGCTGGCTCGTCGCAACGACCAGAACCCGGACGTCACCGACCGCTTCGAGTTCTTCATCGGCGGTCGCGAGCTGGCCAACGGCTTCTCCGAGCTGAACGATGCGGAAGATCAGGCCGAGCGCTTCCAGGCCCAGGTTGACCAGAAAGCCGCAGGGGACGACGAAGCCATGTTCTACGACGCCGACTTCGTCACCGCGCTGGAACACGGTCTGCCGCCGACCGCCGGTCAGGGTATCGGTATCGACCGTCTGGTGATGTTGTTCACCAACAGCCACACCATCCGCGACGTCATCCTGTTCCCGGCCTTGCGTCCACAAAAGTAAGCGCCGCAGAAACAGGGCCGCAGCAAAACGCTGCCGTCCATGGCAATCAAAACGCCCCGCAATTGCGGGGCGTTTTTTATGACGGACACAACCGGTGGCGAACCTTCAATACGCCACCAACTTGCCGCTTATCAGGCCGGCGGCAGCAGCCACTCCCCCTGCCACAGGGTCAGTGCCCGGCCCGCCATCAGCACCCGCCCCTCCTGCAGTTCCAGCCTGAGATCCCCACCCCGGGCCGAGATCTGGCGGGCCCGCAATTGCCGTTTGCCGAGCCGCTCGGCCCAGAAGGGCACCAGGGCGCAGTGGTTGGAGCCGGTCACCGGATCCTCGTCCACTCCTACCCAGGGGGCGAAGTAGCGGGAGACGAAGTCGTCCTCCTTCCGGCTCGATGGCGCCGTCACCATGATCCCCCGGCCCAGCAGCGCCCGCAGGGCGTGAAAATCGGGGGTGAGCGCGCGGACCGCCTCCTCGCTGGCGAGCTCAAGCAGGAACTTGGCCCCGGCCGCCAGGGTTTGCAGCTCGGCGTCGGGCCGCGCTTCCCCCAGCACCACCACGGCGGGGTTGCCTGCGAAGGGGTGATGGCTGAAGGCGTTGACATGAAAGAGACGGGACATGGTTGCTCCTTGGGGCATGAGAGATCCCCGGGACAGGGGGCTCGGCAAGGCCATTTTTATATCACGGGCGCCCCGGGGCTGAGATGGATTTTGGCTTTATAAATTCATAAATCGCATAAAGAAGATATTTTTATTCTTTGTTGTTATTCATTACACCCCTTACCCTGACCAAAAATCAGACCATGGAAGACATGTGTGATGCCATTGACAGCCCCCACCCTGAGCCCGCTCTCTGACGAACAGCAGCGCCAGCTCAACCAAGTTCTCACCACCCTCAATACCCAGCAACTGGCCTGGGTCAGCGGTTATCTCTACGGCCTCTCCCAGGCGGGCGTCCAGCCCGTGGCGAGCGCAGGCGCAGAAGCCGCGGCTCCCGGCGGCAGCCTGACCATTCTCTACGGCTCCCAGACCGGGAATGCCAAGGGCGTGGCCAGCGCCATCAAGGCCCAGGCCGAGGCCCGCGGCCTGCCGGTGACCCTCACCTCCATGGCGGACTACAAACCCAAGCAGCTCAAGAAAGAGAACCACCTGCTGGTGGTAGTGAGCACTTACGGGGAGGGGGAGCCCCCCGAGAGCGCCGTCGATCTGTTCGAGCAGCTCAAGAAGGGCAAGATTGGCAAACTCGAGGGCCTCAAATTTGCCGTGCTGGGGCTGGGTGACAGCTCCTACGAGTTCTTCTGCCAGACCGGCAAGGACTTCGACGACTTCCTGTCAAAAGCGGGGGCCGAGCGCATCCATGAGCTTGCGAGCCTGGATGTGGACTATCAGGAAGCCGCAGGCGCCTGGGGCGAGCTGGCGGTCAAGGCCGTCGCCGCCACCCTGTCCGCAGGGGCCGCGACCACCAGCCTGGCGGGCTCGGTGCAGGCCGCCGTCGGCCACAGCCAGTATCACAAGGAGAACCCCTTCCCGGCCAGACTCTCGGTCAATCAGAAGATCACCGGCCGCGATTCCACCAAGGACATCCGCCATATCGAGATCAACCTGGAAGAGTCCGGCATCACTTATCAGCCCGGGGATGCCCTCGGCATCTGGTTCGACAACGACGCAGATCTCGTGGGTGAAGTGCTGGCCCTGACCGGCCTCAATGGCGATGAAACCACTCCCCATGGCAGCCTGCGGGAAGCCCTGACCCGCCACTTCGAGCTGACCCGCTTGCACGGCGGCTTTATCACAGGACTCGCTGACATATCGGGCAACCCGGCGCTCAAGGATCTGGCCGGTGACAAGGCCCAGGTCAACGCCCTGGTCGCCTCTGCTCAAGTGGTGGACGTACTGAAACGCTTCCCGGCTTCCTTGAGTGCCGATCAACTGATCGCACTGCTGCGCCCCATCACCCCCCGCCTCTACTCCATCGCCTCCGCCCAGAGCGAGGTGGAAGAAGAGGTTCACCTGACCGTCGGCGTGGTGCGCTACCCCCAGGAAGATGGCACAGTGCGAAGCGGCGGCGCCTCCTCCTATCTGGCGGACCGTCTGCCGGAAGATGCCGAGGTCCGGGTGTTCGTGGAGCACAACGACAACTTCCGCCTGCCCGCCAATCCCGATACCCCCGTCATCATGGTGGGCCCGGGCACCGGCATTGCTCCGTTCCGCGCCTTCCTGCAGGAACGGGAAGCACAGGGGGCAGAGGGCAAGAACTGGCTCTTCTTCGGCAACCCCCACTTCACCCAGGACTTCCTCTATCAGGTGGAGTGGCAGCGTTATGTGAAATCGGGCCTGCTGTCCAAGATCTCCCTGGCCTTCAGCCGGGATCAGGCCAACAAGATTTATGTGCAGGACCGTCTGCGCGAGGCAGGGCTTGAGCTCTACCAGTGGCTGGAAGCAGGCGCTCACTTCTATGTGTGTGGCGACGCCAACCACATGGCGAAGGATGTGCAGGAAGCCCTGCTGGAAGTGATTGCGGAACACGGCCACAAGAGCCGTGAGGAAGCAGAAGAGTATCTGAGCGAATTGCGTCGTGCCAAACGTTATCAAAGGGATGTCTATTGATGAGCAAACAACTTATTCCGGGACCGGTCGAAGGGCCGCTGGCTGACAACGAACGCCTCAAGCGCGAGAGCAACTTCCTGCGCGGCACCATCGCCGAAGATCTGCAGGACCCGCTCACCGGCGGCTTCAACGGCGACAACTTCCAGCTGATCCGCTTCCACGGCATGTATCAGCAGGATGACCGCGACATCCGCCCGGAGCGCGCCGCCCAGAAGCTGGAGCCCCTGCACAACGTCATGCTGCGCGCCCGCCTGCCCGGCGGCATCATCACCCCGGCCCAGTGGCAGGTGATCGACAAGTTCGCCGAAGAACACAGCATGTACGGCAGCATCCGCCTGACCACCCGCCAGACCTTCCAGTTCCACGGGGTACTGAAGCGCGACATCAAGCTGATGCACCAGACCCTCAACAGCACAGGTATCGACTCCATCGCCACCGCGGGGGACGTGAACCGCAACGTGCTCTGCACCAGCAACCCGGTGGAGTCCGAGTTGCACCAGGAGGCCTACGAGTGGGCCAAGAAGATCTCCGAGCACCTGCTGCCCAAGACCCGCGCCTACGTGGAGATCTGGCTGGATGGCGAGAAGCTGGGGGGTGACGAGGAGCCGATCCTGGGCTCCAACTACCTGCCGCGCAAATTCAAGACAACCGTGGTCATCCCGCCCCACAACGATGTGGACATCCACGCCAACGATCTCAACTTCGTGGCCATTGCCGATCACGGCAAGCTGGTGGGCTTCAACGTGCTGGTGGGCGGCGGTCTGGCCATGACCCACGGCGACACCACCACCTACCCGCGCAAGGCGAGCGACTTTGGCTTCATTCCGCTCTCCCACGTGCTGGAGGTGGCTGCCGCCGTGGTCAGCACCCAGCGCGACTGGGGCAACCGTGTCAACCGCAAGAACGCCAAGACCAAGTACACCCTTGAACGGGTGGGGGTCGAGGCCTTCAAGGCCGAGGTGGAGAACCGCGCCGGCATCCAGTTCGGGCCGGTTCGCCCCTATGAATTCACCAGCCGTGGCGATCGCTTCGGCTGGGTGGAGGGGATCGACGGCAAGCACCACCTGACCCTGTTTATCGAGAACGGCCGCCTGCTGGACTTCCCGGGCAAGCCCCTCAAGACCGGCATGCTGGAGATCGCCAAGGTGCATCAGGGGGACTTCCGCCTCACCGCCAACCAGAACCTCATCATCGCGGGCGTGCCTGCCGGCGAGAAGGCACGCATCGAAGCCCTGGCGCGCCAGTACGGTCTGCTGGATGACGGCGTGAGCGAGCAGCGCAAGCAGTCCATGGCCTGTGTGGCCCTGCCCACCTGCCCCCTGGCGATGGCCGAGGCCGAGCGCATGCTGCCTGCCTTCGTCACCGACATCGAGGGGCTGCTGGCCAAGCACGGCCTGGCGGATGACGCCATCATCTTCCGGGTCACCGGTTGCCCCAACGGCTGCGGCCGCGCCATGCTGGCGGAAGTAGGTCTGGTGGGCAAGGCGCCGGGTCGCTACAACCTGCACCTGGGGGGCAACCTCGAGGGGACCCGCATCCCGCGCCTGCACCTGGAGAACATCACCGAGCCGCAGATCCTGGCCGAACTGGACGCCCTGATCGGCCGCTGGGCCAAGGATCGCAACCCGGACGAGTGCTTCGGCGATTTTGTCATTCGCGCCGGCATCATCGCCCCGGTTATCGACTCCGCGAGGGACTTCTATGCAGCCTGAACAGACTGATACAGCCCGGCTGGCGCGCACCGCCGACGGCCGGCTCGACCTCGACGCCCTGCTGGCCCTGGGCCGGGAGGAGCAGGTCGAGGCGCTGGCCCCCCTCAACCGGGAGCTGGACGCCATGAGCGCCCCCGAGCGGGTGCGCTGGGCCCTGGCCAACCTGCCGGGGGAGCATGTGCTGTCGTCGAGTTTCGGCATCCAGGCGGCGCTCATGCTGCACCTGGTGAGCCGCGAGCGGGCCGACGTGCCCGTGGTGCTGACCGACACCGGTTACCTCTTCCCCGAGACCTACCGTTTCATCGACGAACTGACCGAGCGTCTCGCGCTCAACCTCAAGATCTACCGGGCCGAACTCAGCCCGGCCTGGCAGGAGGCCCGCTTCGGCCTCCTGTGGGAGCAGGGGGTGGAGGGGATCACCCGCTACAACCAGCTCAACAAGGTGGAGCCCATGGACCGCGCCCTGAACGAGCTGGGTGCCCGCACCTGGTTCTCGGGCCTGCGCCGTGAGCAGTCCGGCAGCCGGGGCAAGCTGCCGGTGCTGGCCATCCAGCGCGGTCGCTTCAAGTTCCTGCCGGTGATCGACTGGAGCAACAAGGACGTCTTCTACTACTTCAAGGAGTTCGACCTGCCCTACCACCCCTTGTGGGAGCAGGGCTACCTCTCGGTCGGCGACGTGCACACCACCGCCAAGTGGGAGCCCGGCATGAGCGAGGAGCAGACCCGCTTCTTCGGCCTCAAGCGCGAGTGCGGCCTGCATGAGGAAGGTGGCGAGAGCGACGGCTCCGGCATCTGATCCCCCGGCCCGGCCATGTGCTGCGCCCCGCCCACAAAAAAACGCCCGGCAACTGCCGCAATGCTGTTCACTTAAGAGAATTTGAGTTCCAGTCCACGTAGTATCAGGACAAAAAATCGAGGGAGGCATGATGCCTCCCTCTTTCTATTGCAAGCCCCGCTGGATAAAGGCTGGAGGAAGATCGACTGGACACAGCCTTGCCCCCTCAACTCAAATCCAATTTATGAATAATCAGTCAAAAAAGTGCTTATCTGAACAGCATTGCCGGCAACTGCCGGGCGTTTTTCTTTGCGCAAAAGGGTGATGTAACGCCCTTCATTACATGGCGGCAGCGCGCGCCTGATTCAGCCAGTCGTTCACCAGTGCCTCGTGGCCCTTGAGCCAGGCGTCGGCATGACGCTCCACGTCCGCCGGCTTGTTCTGCCCCTTGTTCATCAGGCCGTTCTGCACGTTGATGTCATTGAGCGGCAGCTTGACGATGGAGAAGAGCCTGGCGGCGGCCGGATTGGCTTCGGCAAACCGCTTGTTGGCAACAATGTGCATGGTGTTCACCGCAAAGCCGTAGTTCTTGCCGTTCGGCAAACGGGTCTTGGCCGCATCCGGGGCATCGGCGGGAACTTCCAGCCACACCACATCCTTGCCCGGCACCAGTTCACTGCTGAGCCAGTAGGGGGTCCAGGTGTAATAGAGCACCGGCTTGCCGGCCTGGTAGCGAGCCAGGGTATCGGCGATCAGCGCCGCGTAGTTGCCCTGCTTGTGCGCCACCGTGGGGGTCAGACCAAAGGCATCGAGGTGATGGTTGATCGCCCCCTCGCAGCCCCAGCCGGGGTTGCAGCCGATGAGGTCGGCCTTGCCGTCGCCATCCCCGTCAAACAGCGCCGCCACCTCGGGATCCTTGAGCTGGCCCAGGTTGGTGATGCCGTATTGGGTCGCGGTCTTCTTGTCGATGAGGTACCCCTGGGCGGCACCGGCCACATAGGTGCCCTCACGGAAGAACACCTTGTCCCCCCCCGCCTGCTCGTACTTGTTGTCCTGCAGCGGCACCCAGTTGAACGCGAGGAAGGTGCCGTCTCCCTGGGCCACCGAGGCATAGGCCACGTTGTAGTCCACCTCCTGGGCGGGCTGGACATCGTAACCCAGACGCGCCATCAGCTTGCTCACCAGCAGGCTCTGGAAGGCCTCTTCCGGCAAGGAGCTCTGCAGGGGCTGAACGCGAACCCCCTCCCCCGGCAACTCGGCGCTGGCCATGGCGAGCGGGCTCAGCAGTTGGGTACTCAGCAGCAATGTGCCCAGGGTCAATCCTTTGGTGATCGGTCTCATGCATTTACTCCTTTGTAATCGATTTTCTTGTCACGACCGGCCAGGCGCAGCAGCAGGGCGGCGGGGCCGTGCTGATACCAGCGGCCGGTACGGGTGCGATCCGGTTGCCCCATCGCCTGGGTGAGGCGGTCGAGCACGATGGCCAGCAGCACGATGCCGAGGCCGCCGATGGAGGCGAGCCCCATGTCGAGCCGGCCGATGCCGCGCAGCACCATCTGGCCGAGGCCCCCCACCGCGATCATGGAGGCGATCACCACCATGGAGAGCGCCAGCATCAGGGTCTGGTTGACCCCGGCCATGATGGTGGGCATGGCGAGCGGCAGCTGTACCTTGAACAGCAACTGGGAGGGGCTGGCACCGAACGAGTGGGCCGCCTCAACCAGATCGGCGGGCACCTGGCGAATGCCCAGCATGGTGAGCCGGATCATGGGCGGCAGGGCGAAGATGACGGTCACCACCACCCCGGGCACGTTGCCGATGCCAAACAGCATCACGATGGGGATGAGGTAGACGAACGCCGGGGTGGTCTGCATGGCATCCAGCAGCGGCCGGGTCCAGGTGGAGAGCCGCTCGCTGCGGGCCAGCAGGATGCCGGTGGGCAACCCCAGCAGCACACAGAAGAACAGCGAGGTCAGCACCAGGGACAGGGTCACCATGGCATCGGACCAGGCCCCGATGAGCCCGATCCCCACAAGAGATACGAGCGTGCCGAGCGCCATGCGGCCGTTCACCAGTTGCCAGGCAAGCAGGGCCAGGAGCCCCATCATCAGGGTGGAGGGCACCGTCTGCAGCAGATGGGTCATGGCGTTCAGGGTCAGCTCCACCGGTGCGCGGATTAGCTGGAACAGCGGCCGCAGGTTCTCCACCAGCCAGCCGATGCCCCCTTCCACCCAGGTATCCAGCGGCACCAGCGCCTGCTGGAAGGGATCCAGCCAGTCGATGGCGGTTGTGGTGTCGGCGGCTTCGATCTGGTTCTGCCAGTCGGTGTTCTGAGTGTCGGTACTGCCCCAGGGATCGGACACCTCGGTGGACGCAGGTGCGCTCCAGGGGTCTGCCGCCACCTCATCGGCCCGCAGGGAAGGGCTCGCCAGCAGCACCAGGGCCAGCAGCCCGCTCAGCAACAAATGGGGATTCATCAGCTTCATGCCGGGGTACTCCTGTCCAGGGTGTTGAGCAGATTGGCCTTGGAGATGAGGCCGAGGTAAGTGCCGTCCTCCTCGACCACGGGCACCTGACAGGGGGCGGCCGCCACCTGGCTGATCAGTTCATTGAGGGCGGTGTCCGCCAGGATGGGCTGAATGTCCGCCAGCAACGCCTGCTCCAGGCTGCCTTTGGCCCTGACCGCCTGACCGAGCGACTCCACCGAGACGACCCCGAGGAAGCGGCGGCTGCGATCCACCACGTAGCCGAACTCCCGCTCAAGCTCCTTGAGCTGGCGCAGGGCGTTGCCCGGCCCGTCGGTGGTGTGTTTCTTGATGAGGGGCACCTGCTTGCGGCTGGCCACATCGCGGGCGCTGAACACATGGGCCAGATCCACCCCGCGAAAGAAGGCGCGCACATAGTCGTTGGCGGGCTGGTTGAGGATCTCGTCCGGGGTGCCCACCTGCACCAGCTGGCCATCCTGCATGATGGCGATGCGATCGCCGATGCGCATCGCCTCGTCCAGATCGTGGGAGATGAAGACGATGGTGCGCTGCTGGCTGGCCTGCAGCTTGAGCAGCTCGTCCTGCATCTCGGTGCGGATCAGGGGATCCAGCGCGGAGAAAGCTTCGTCCATCAGCAGAATGTCGGGGTCATTGGCAAGGGCCCGGGCCAGCCCGACCCGCTGCTTCATGCCGCCGGAGAGGGCATCCGGATAAGCCTCTATCCACTGTCCCAGCCCCACCTGATGGAGCGCCTGACGGGCACTCTGCTGGCGCTCCGCCAGCGGTACACCGGCCAGCTCCAGCCCGAAGGCGGTATTTTCCAGCACACTCAGGTGCGGCATCAGGGCGAAGGACTGGAATACCATGCTGATCTTCTTGCGGCGCACCCGGCGCAGTTCGCGCTCCGAGATGGCGGCGATGTCCTCGCCATCGATCAGCACCTGGCCGCGGGTCGGCTCGATCAGCCGGTTGAAGAGACGCACCAGGGTGGACTTGCCCGAACCGGAGAGGCCCATCACCACGAAGATCTCCCCTTCGTTGATGGCCAGATTGACATCCTGGACCCCCAGGGTCTGTCCGGTCTTTTTCAGGATACTGGCGCGATCATGCCCTTTCGCCAGCAATTTGAACGCTTTATCCGGCTGATCGCCGAAGATTTTGTAGAGGGATTTGACCTCGAGTTTGACTGTCATATTGTCCTTTTTTCTTGGCCGACGCCTTGCCTGGCAAACCGTCGAACGTGAGCCAATTACTTTTAACACTAAGCAATTTCACACCCAAACAAAAGAACCAATTGAAGCTAGCCTGGAAAGGTTAAATTTAAGCCATTGATTTTTATTGGTTATTTTTATTCATAAAAATCCATTAAATCACGATAAAAACGCCTATAACAGACAGGGTCGCCACAGTAGCGATGCACTTTCAGCACATTTTATTAATGATTAAAGGGCGTTATCAGCAGGCGAAAAGAGAGGGTGGGGACGACGGCGCCCATCGGGGCGACGAATGGTTTATTGATTACACCACCAATCATTTTAGTGTCACGCATTCCGGATATTGCTTCAGGCACCTTCAGCCATGCCGGTTCAGCCCCCTTCTCTTTGCAGTAACAGGGCACAAAAAAGCCCCCGGCTGTCGCAAGGGGCTCTTCATGGCATCAGAGGGCTCAGCGCCGCTGCCAGGTCTCGAAACAGTAGGGGTGGGGATTCTTCTCGTCAGGCTGATGGGACTCGCGCTCGATGCACGACCAATCGTTCTCATCGAAGGCCGGGAAGCGGGTATCCCCCTCCACCGCCAGATCGATGCGGGTCAGATAGAGCCTCTCGGCCCGTGGCAGCAGCTGGCCGTAGAGATGCCCCCCCCCGATCACCATCAGCTCGGCCACATCGCTGCCCGCCAGCAGCGCCAGCGCCGCCTCCACCGAGTCGATGACCTCCACGCCGTCGGCCCGGTAGTCGGGATTGCGGCTGATCACCAGATTGCGACGGCCTGGCAGTGGCCGTCCGATGGACTCGAAGGTCTTGCGCCCCATCAGCACCGGCTTGCCCAGGGTGATCCGCTTGAAATGGGCCAAGTCGGCGGGCATATGCCAAGGCATCAGGTTGTTCTTACCAATCACCTGATTTTTCGCGAGGGCAGCAATCATTGAAATCTTCACGGTATCAGTTTCTCGCTTCACCATTCATATAATGGGGCGGTTACGATACACGACCAGAGACGGAATCGCCAAACCGAAACTCAGGGCCCCCACGATAAAGAGCGCCTTGAGGCCGTTCTCCACCGCGCTCTGAAGCAGCTCCATGGTCACCCCGGAGATATTGAGCTCGACGATGGCGATCATGGTCTTGAACGCGTAGCTGCCCGGGATCATGGGGATGATGGAGGCGACGCTGAACACCGGGCGTGGTGCCAGCAGGCGGCGCGACCAGTAGACACAGACAAAGCCGACCGTGGTCGCCGCTGCCAGGGTGGCCCACTCGATGGGCATGCCGTAGTGGATGAGCAGGGTACGCAGGCTATGGGCCAACGCGCCCCCCATGGCGCAATATTTGAGCATCCGTGGCGGCACGTTGAACAGCATGGCAAAGCCCACCGCCGGAATGGCCGACCAGAAGGCATCCTTGGCCAGCAACCAGAGCAGTTCCATCATACCTTCCACCCCCAGATACCGGTCACCGACATGGCGAGCATGATCCCGATATGGTTCCGCGCGCTGATGGATAGCCGGTTTGCCCCGATCAACAGGGTCGATACAACGTCAAAGATCTTCATACTTTCCACCCCCAGATACCCGTCACCGACATGGCGAGAATGATCCCTATGGCTGCGCTGATGGTCAGCAGTGTCGCCGTGCCCCAGCGGGCCAGCCCCATGTTGAAGTAACCCTTCACCATGTCGGAGACCGCATTGATGAGCGGGAACCCCGGCACCAGCAGCAACACGCTGGCGGCCATGGCGAGATAGGGTTGTTCGCCCCAGCCGAAGAAGGTGGCGCTGGAGGCGAGCAGGGTGGCGATAAACCCGGTAGCGGCAAAGTTGATGAGGGGGCTGTGGTGATGGCGGGCAATGAGCTGGCGCACCCGCATGGCGACCGAGGCCGAGCAGCAGGTCACCAGGAAGATGGGCCAGTCACCGCCAAACAGCAGGCTGAAGGCACCGCAGGAGAGCCCCACCATGGGCACCACCAGCCAGGGGTGATAGTGGAACGGCGTGATGGCCTCGAGGCGCTGACGTACCTCGCGCGCGCCGATAAGCGACTTTTCCGTCATGATGCAGATGCGCTGGATCTCGCACACCACCTGCATGTTGATGCCGTGCTCCCGCACCCGGCGGGTGGTGGTGACGCAACTGCCCTGGTAGAGACTGGTGAGGACGATGGCGCTGGAAGAGATGGCCATCTCGACGCTCTCCAGCCCGAGCGCCATGCCGAGCCGGACCGTGGTCTGCTCGATGATGCGGCTCTCCGCCCCAAACTGGGCCAGCATCTGGCCCGCCTTGACGATGATCCGGGTGATCTCCGTCTGCTGCTCTCGCGACAGCACCCTTCCTGGTGTGATGCTTCTCATGATCCCTTTGAGTCATAGCAAGATGAAATGTGTCTGGATATTACCCCAAAATAAATACACCTTCATCCATCTCTATCGGACTGCGGGCACTGGTCACTATTATTCAGCCGCCCGGGGAATATTTGCAGCAAATAAAAAACAATTCACCCAACTTGCTTAACAACTTGTTTGAGAAGGGGTGAAACAAATTAATAAAAACCCTGTTTTTTTATATCTTGAACAGGGCCTTTAATTATTTCCGTTTCAGATAACTGGAAAACGCTATCACATTATCCGGCAGCGGGGGCTCTGCCATTTCCTGACAGGATTCGTTCTGCAGATCCAGAATGTGCTGGCGCATGGCGTAGACGGAGTCATGCATCATGTTGGCTATCCGGATGCAGCTGTCGAGGTTGTTTCTTGCCAGGCGGCGCTGGCAGTCGATGCGAAATTGCAGACCTCGCAACCGACGTTGCCGCTCTGGTCCCACCTGGGCGATCAGGGTCTCTATCTGCTGGTGCAGCAGCGCGTCGAGTCGCTCCGGCTCGGCCAGCGCCCAGTACTTCAGGGTATCGAAATCAGGCAGCTCCATATACCCTCCTGGCCGGACCTCGCCCATGGAATGGAACGACGCCGGGCACATCACTATTTCACTGTCCCTAAGGAAGGTTATATAGGATGGTGGCGATTTTGGGCCATTCACCGCCGAGCCACAGGAGTCCGGTTTTTGGCACGGATTGCGCATTGTTGGCGGAAAAAATCATTTATTCCTTATGATTCATGAAATTAACCGAATCCGGCCTGCGTCAGTTTTTTTATAAAATTTCAGCGTCATTTTTCTCGGCCTTATTCCTTATTAACGGACTTTTCTCAAAATTGTTTTTCATTCGACTCTCTCCCAGGCTCGATGCCCTCCCCTTGCCTCATCCGGCGGTTTAACATATCTCACTGATTATGTTATTTTATTTACCACTTTATTGCGGCAACCAAGGGCAGACCATGAGCAAGGCAAGAATCGGTATCGTCACCGTCAGCGATCGCGCCAGTGCAGGCATCTACGAAGATCTCTCCGGCAAGGCCATCATCGACACCCTGAACGCCTACCTGACCTCGGAATGGGAGCCCGTCTATCAGGTGATCCCCGACGAGCAGGAGCAGATTGAGGCGACCCTGGTTCGGCTGGTCGACGAGGAGCAGTGCTGCCTTGTCGTTACCACGGGGGGCACAGGGCCGGCCAGGCGGGATGTGACCCCGGAGGCCACCGAGGCGGTGTGCGATCGCATGATGCCGGGCTTTGGCGAGCTGATGCGGGCCGAGTCCCTCAAGTTCGTGCCGACCGCCATCCTGTCGCGCCAGACCGCCGGCCTGCGCGGCAGCTCGCTCATCGTCAACCTGCCGGGCAAGCCCAAATCGATCCGCGAGTGCCTGGATGCGGTCTTCCCCGCCATCCCCTACTGCATCGACCTGATGGAAGGGCCCTATCTCGAGTGCGACGAGGCCATCATCAAACCGTTCCGCCCGAAGAAATAAGCACTGGGCGGGGATTTCCCCCGCCCTTTGCTCATTTGCGCCCGTACACCTTGACCCCCGCCCTGCTCCCTTCCGAATTGCCGTACACCTCGATGCGCTTGATGCAGAGTCGGCTGCCGAGGGATTGCCACCCCGACTCCTGATCCTCTCTCAACACCTTGTCGAAATAGAGGGTCTTGCTGCGATCGTTGCCGTAGAACACCTTGACCCGCTCCAGGGTCAACTCCCGCCCAGCCTTGACCATGATGGATTTGGTCGGCCGGCAGGCGAGCATGGGAATGATGGCGGGATGATCGCCGACCCCGAGCAGAATGGTCTGCCCCAAGCGGATATCCTCGTCGGCCATGGCCGGGGGAACAGCAGCCCCCAGCAGCGCCATGGGTACGCAGATGCGCAACGCGCGGGCAAGAGTGGACGAGGAGTGAAGGGAAAACAGCGCTGACATGATGCCTCCTGAAAAAAGGAGTCATGATAAGGACCCGATGCCAGACCCAAGCTGTACTGGCCCTGTACCAGGGGCCATGACAATGGCCGGAAGCCCGTGTGGGTAACGGGGGCCTGGGCCCCCGTTACCCCTGCCGGACGCGCTAACCGCCCCACATGGCCGACAGCCGCGACTCCATGGCCTCTTCCTGCTCATCCGGCAGCTCGGTGAAGAAGTCGAGCCCGGTCTGCTCCTCCACCTCATCCACCGTCACCACATAGTCCGCCAGCCGACTGGCCGAGACGTTCTCTTGCGGCAGGATGAAGGCGATGGCCCGCTTGCCCGCCAGATCCATCACCACCCGGTAGTAGGCGTGGGGCACGGTCACGCCGTTGCCGATGGCGCCATCGGAGTGGGTGAAGATGGGGCCGGTGATCACCTGCACGCTCTTGTAGGTGATGGCCCACTGCCGGGTCTTCTCCTCCAGGATGCGCCATGCCCCCTGGTTGAGCGCCGGCAGTTGCGGGGTCATGTTGGTCAGCAGGAAGCTCTGCTTCATGGTGTTGGCGGTGGAGCGCATGTCCGCCGCCGGTGCCTGGTGGCCGCGGTCATAGCCCGAGCCCTTGTAGTCCGACAGGGTGGCGCGAAACTGCACCGGCACCTCCTTGTCCTCGGCGAAGGCATCCTTGCGCGGCACCTGACCCTGGGCGCTGGCGGCCGTCATCCGGTAAGAAACCCAGTCAGAGACCTTGGTGTCGTAGTTGTACCCGGCGGCATAGCCCTCCCGGCACAACAGCTGACTGGATTGACCGGGTACCCCCAGGGTGACGTGCTCCCCGCACTGGAATCCCGCCGCCAGGCTCGGGAAGGTGGTGAGAGTGAATCCGATAGCCAGAACTAATTTATTGATATTATTCATTATTATGCCACTCCTTGTGTTAGGCGGAGTGATTTGACACCAGGTCGGATGAGTAAGGCAATCGCACAAATAGCGAGCAATCCGGAAATGTGAAGAGGACGGCAAAACCGCAAACAAGGCGCCGCCAACCGGGGGATTGTCATCCCGCCGTCACTGTGCTGAGGGGGGAATTTCTCCAGCACTATCAGAGAGATAAGGGGTCAACACCGAGGCACTCTGTCAGCGCAGCGCCCGGCTCCCGCCACGCACGCCCCTGACCGGGTCAGGGAATATCGAACAAATCCCAGCGAAATAAGGGATCCTCAAGCCCGATAATTAGTCCGCGCTTGTTTGCTCGAGATCAAATGGAGCCATGAAAAGCCCTCTAGAATCAGCCCGTCATCTATTTGGGGCGCCATGAAAGGGGGCCGTTCATTGCGAAAATGCCCGCAGGATTTCTCCTCCATGAATAAGCGTGCCCCGTTGCCGAAATACACTATGGCGCAGCCTCATGCCACGCTTCAAATAGCGACGACGACAGACCTTTCATAACAATTAATCCGGTCTGGCACCGCGTACCCTGCGTTTCCAACGATGCCATTGATGAGGCCTTCCTGCCGGAAGGCCTGGAATGGCCGTGCTTTTCAATCAGGATAAGGATGCATGATGAAAAAGTCCCTGCTGGCTGGCGCCCTGCTGCTCTGCCCTGCCGCCTTTGCTGCCACCACACACTGGGAATACAGCGGCGAGGCCGGCCCGGCGAAATGGGCCAGCCTGACCCCGGAATATGGCCAGTGTGCCGGCAGCAACCAGTCGCCGGTCAACCTCTCGGGTCTGGTGAAGGCCGATCTGGCCCCCCTGCAGTTCCACTATCAGGCGGGTGGCAAGACGCTGGTCAACAACGGCCACACGGTGCAGGTCAACTATGCCCCCGGCAGCACCCTTGAGCTCGACGGCATGCACTTCGAGCTCAAGCAGTTCCACTTCCACGCCCCCAGCGAAAACCTCATCGAGGGCAAGTCCTACCCCCTGGAGGGTCACCTGGTCCATGCCAATGACAAGGGGGAGCTGGCGGTGGTCGCCGTGATGTTCGAGCCGGGCCAGGCCAATGGGGCACTGAGCCAGGCCTGGCAGGTGCTGCCAGCCAAGGCGGGGGAGATCCATGCCTTCAAGGAACCTATCTCGGCAGAGCAACTGCTGCCCGCCCAGCACGACTACTACCGCTTCAGCGGGTCCCTGACCACCCCACCCTGCTTGGAAGGAGTGCGCTGGCTGGTGATGAAGGAGCCGGTCCAGGCCAGCCAGGCCCAGATCGATGCCTTCAAGGCGGTGATGCACCACCCCAACAACCGCCCCGTCCAGCCTCTCAACGGGCGACTGGTGCTGGAATAAGGAGGTTATCTCACCGATTTTCGCAATAAAAAGAGGGCCTGTTGGCCCTCTTTTGCATCTTTCGCAAAGGTGTTTACAGGCTGGCAGCGATGCGCGCCCCCAGCGCGGCGTTGTTGAGCACCAACTGGATATTGGCCGCCAGGGAGTTGCCACCGGTCAGCTCGCACACCCGGGCCAGCAGGAAGGGGGTGGACGCCTTGCCCTTCACCCCCTGCTCGTCCGCCTCTCGCAGTGCCTGGGCAATGGCGGCGTCGATGTCGGCCTTGGGCATGGCAAACTGGGTCGGGATCGGGTTGGCCACCACGGCGCCCCCCGCCAGCCCCAGCTCCCACTTCAGACGCAGTGCCTCGGCGATGGCCGCCGGGCTCTCCAGGCGATAATCCACCTTGAAGCCGCTCTCCCGGGTGTAGAAGGCGGGCAGCTCCTCGGTCTGGTAGCCGATCACCGGCACCCCCTGGGTCTCCAGGTACTCCAGGGTCAGACCGATGTCGAGGATCGACTTGGCACCGGCGCAGACCACGGCCACCGGGGTCTGGGCAAATTCCTGTAGATCCGCCGAGATGTCAAAGGTCTCCTGGGCGCCGCGATGCACGCCGCCGATGCCGCCGGTGGCGAACACCCGGATCCCGGCCATGGCGGCAATGATCATGGTGGAGGCCACCGTGGTCGCCCCCAACCCCTTGTTGGCCAGCACGAAGGGGATGTCGCGGCGGCTGCACTTGGTGGCGGCATGACCGGCCCGGCCCAGCGCCTCCAGGGCCCCCGCATCCAGACCCACCTTGAGGCGGCCATCGATGATGGCGATGGTGGCCGGCACGGCGCCGTTGTCCCGCACCACCTGCTCCACCTGGCGCGCCGTCTCCACGTTCTGCGGATAGGGCATGCCGTGGGAGATGATGGTGGACTCCAGGGCCACCACCGGCTTGCCGGCGGCCAGCGCGGCGGCAACTTCAGGTTGGATATCGAGGTAAGCGTTCAACATGGGTACTCCTCCAGCATGCGTTCAACGGCGGCCTTGGATAGGCCGGAAAAGACGGTATCGGAACAATTGACGGTGAGGGCGGCGCAACCGAGGGCGAACCGGGTTGTCTCCATGATGCCCTGATCCTGCAACCAGGCGTGGGCCAGCCCTGCCATGAAGGCATCGCCGCCGCCGGTCACGTTGACGACCGGGCTGCCGAGCACGGGCAGATGGCCCTGGCAGGCCCCGTCGCTATAGAAGATCCCCTGATCGCCGAGGCTCAGGAAGAGTCGCTGCACCCCGGCGCGGTGGAACCAGGCCGCCGCCATGGGCCAGGTGTCGGGCCCGCCGATGGTGAAGCCGCACAGCTGCTCCGCCTCGGTGCGATTGGGTTTGAGGGTGTGGATGCGGTGCAGCCAGGGGCGGATCTTCTCCACCTTGGCCACCGACACGGTGTCCACGAAGATGATGTGCTCCCCCTGGCGCTCGAACAGCCAGTCAAGGGTGTGGGTGGCGAGGTTGGTGTCGAGCACCCAGAGCCGGGCCGCACCGAGAAAACCGCTCAGGGGGGTGAGCCGGGCCGGGGTGAGCTGCTCGATGATCCCCATGTCGTTGACGGCGCAGCTCATCTCGCCGCTGCCATCGTGCAGGCTGAGATAGCAGGAGGTCGATTGACCCTCCAGTACCAGCACCTGGCGCACATCGACCCCGGCGCGCTGGCTCACCTCCAGCAGGTGGTGGCCGTATTGATCGTTGCCCACCGCAGTCAACAGCCGGGTGTCGGTGCCAAGGCGCGCCAGGTTCTCGGCGATGTTGCGCCCTACCCCGCCGGCGGAGGTGCGTACCCGGCCCGGGTTGGAGTCGCCGATGCGCAGGTTGTCGTGGCTGCAGCCACAGATATCCATGTTGGCGCCGCCGATCACCACGGCGTAGGGGCCTTCGCGCAGCACATAGCCGCGCCCCTGCACATAGCCCTGGCGCATCAGGCTGGAGATGTGGCTCGCCAGCGCGGAGCGGCTAATGCCGAGCCTGTCCGCCAGCTCCTGCTGGGCAATCATGGGATCCTGGCGCAGCAGGGCGAGGATCTCTTGCTCACGTTCCGTCATAGACAAACATCCAGTTGCAAACGTTTGTCCATTATTTCCGAAAAACGTTTTCCCGCCATCCTCTCGTACAAGAAATGTCGGGTCGCGCACAAAAAATCACCGGGCAGTGCCCGGCGATCACAACATGGTTTTCAGATGGGCCACTCACCCCAGCTGTACCCAGACCTCGCTCCCCTCCAGTCGCACCGGCCAGCAGGCGACGCTCAGGGCAGGATCGTCCAGACAGCGACCGTCCATCAGGGCGTAGCGCTGCTTGTAAAGGGGCGAGGCGACCACGGGCTCCCCACCGGCATCCCCCACCAGACCACGCCCCAGCACCGCCACGCCGGCCAGGGGATCCACCCCGTCCAGGGCATAGACATGCTCCCCGAGGCGAAACAGCGCCAGCACCCGCCCCTCCAGCCAGGCGCTGCGCCCGGCCTGCTCCGGCAGCGCCGCCAGCTCGCATACCCTATGCCAGGCTCCAGGTTCTGACTGTAAGGTCTCTTCTTTTATGTCGCTCATACCACCTCCTTGATAGCGATATCCGGCACCCATTGCCCCCGCTCCTCACGGCGCGGCGGCGTCTCGTCCTCGGGCCGGTTGACGAAGGCCTCGAACAGCTTGAGCTTGTCCGGATCCGCCAATGTGCTCTTCCACTCGCACTGCCAGGTGCCGACGATCCCCTCCATCATGGCCTCCAGCTCGGCACCGATGCCGAGCCTGTCCTCGATGATCACCGACTTTAGGTAGTCGAGCCCCCCTTCCATGTTCTCCATCCAGACCGAGGTACGTTGCAGTCTGTCCCCGGTGCGCACATAGAACATCAGCAGCCGGTCGATGTAGCGGATCAGGGTCTGCTCGTCGAGATCCGTGGCAAAGAGGTCGGCGTGGCGCGGCCGCATCCCGCCGTTGCCGCACACATAGAGGTTCCAGCCCCGCTCGGTGGCGATGACGCCGATGTCCTTGCTCTGGGCCTCGGCGCACTCCCGGGTGCAGCCTGAGACCGCAAACTTCAGCTTGTGTGGCGCCCGCAGCCCCTTGTAGCGGTGCTCCAGGGTCTGGGTCAGGGTCATGGAGTCCTGTACCCCGTAACGACACCAGGTGGAGCCCACGCAGGACTTCACGGTGCGCACCGACTTGCCGTAGGCCTGACCGGTCTCAAAGCCCGCCGCCACCAGCTCGCCCCAGATGGCGGGCAGCTGGTCGACCCGGGCGCCGAAGAGATCGATGCGCTGGCCGCCGGTGATCTTGGTGTAGAGGCCGTACTTGCGCGCCACTTCGCCGATGGTGATGAGCCCCTCCGGGGTGATCTCCCCCCCCGGGATGCGCGGCACCACCGAATAGGTGCCGTCCTTTTGCAGGTTCGCAAGGAAGGCGTCGTTGGTGTCCTGCAGGGCGCGGTGCGGTTTCTCCAGCACGTGCTCGTTCCAGAGGGACGCCAGGATGGAGGCCACCGTCGACTTGCAGATGTCGCACCCCAGCCCCTGGCCGTGCTTGTCCCGCAGCGCCTCGAAGCTCTTCAGCTCGCCGACCCGGGCCAGGTGATAGAGCTCCTGACGGCCGTAGGCGAAGTGCTCGCACAACCCCTTGTCCGCCTCGACGCCAAGGTCCGCCAGGGTCTGATCCACCACCTGCTTGAGCAGGTTGCTGCAACCGCCGCAACCCGTGCCCGCTTTGGTGCAGCTCTTCACCGCAGCCAGCTCGTGATTGCCCGCCCGAACGGCGGCCACCACGTCCCCCTTGCTGACGTTGTGGCAGGAGCAGAGGATGGCGCTGTCCGGCAGCACCAGGGGCGCGGGGGCGGCCCCGACCTCCCCCACCAGCAGGGAGAGCGGCGGCTGGGGCAGCGCCACCCCGTTCTGGTAGTACTGCAGCAGCCGCTCATAATCGGCCCCGTCCCCCACCAGGATGGCGCCGAGCAGGCGATTGCCCTCGCCGTCGGTCACCAGCTTCTTGTAGATGCCGTTGACCCTGTCCAGCAGCAGCAACTCCTGGGCGCCGGCGGTGTTGGCGTGGGCATCGCCGATGGAGCCCACGTCCACCCCCATCAGCTTGAGCTTGGTGGACATGTCGGCCCCGATAAAGCGGGTCTCGCCGCCGCACAGACTGGCCACTGCGGCCCGGGCCATCTGGTAGCCGGGAGCCACCAGGCCGAAGATGCGCCCCTGCCAGAGCGCGCACTCGCCGATGGCGAGGATGGCGGGATCCGAACTGTGGCAGCCGTCGTCGATGCAGATGCCGCCGCGCTCCCCGACCTCCAGCCCGGATTGCCGGGCCAGGGTGTCGGCGGGTCGAATACCGGCGGAGAACAGCAGCACGTCGGTCTCAATGTGAGTGCCGTCCTTGAAGCGCAGGCGATGACGGGCCTGCTCCCCCTGCTCGATGCACTCGGTGGCTTTCTCCACCAGCACCTCGACCCCGAGGGCCTGGATCTTGTCCCGCAGCACGGCGCCGCCGCTCTCGTCGAGCTGCACCGGCATCAGCCTGGGGGCGAACTCCACCACCTGGGTCTTGAGGCCGAGCAGGCGCAGGGCGTTGGCCGCCTCCAGCCCCAGCAGGCCGCCACCGATGACCACGCCGCTGCGGGCCTGGGCGCAGGCATCGCGAATGGCGGCGAGATCCCCCAGGGTGCGATAGACGAAGCAGCCCTCCCGCTGATGACCGGGGATGGGGGGCACGAAGGGGACCGAGCCGGTCGCCAGCACCAGACGGTCGTAAGGGAACTGCTCGCCGTTGGCCAGCGTCAGGGTGCGGGCCGCCCGGTCGAGCACCTCCACCTCGGCCCCCAGTCGCAGCGTTATGCCGCTCTCTTCATACCAGGCGGGATCCGCCATGCGCAGGGCCTGGGGCGCCTTGCCGCCGAATACCTCGGAGAGGTGCACCCTGTCGTAGGCGGGGTCCGGCTCGGCGCCAAATACCGTCACCTCGAACCGGCTCAGGCCACCGGCCGCCACCAGCTGTTCGACGAAGTGATGACCCACCATGCCGTTACCCACCACCAGCAGCCGTTGCTTGTCGGCCGTGTCGGCGGAACCACTGTTCTGGCGACCGAGCAGGTCCATGCCGTCCTCTGCCACCCACTGTTGCTCTTTGTCTGTCATGTCTCTCTTCCTTGAATCCGGCGGGCTCAGGCGCGCAGCTTGCTGCGCACCTGCCCGGCTGCCTTGAGGGGGGTCACCTTGCGTTGCTTCTCGTAGAGGAAGCGCAGCACCTGCTGACGCAGCTTGTGGTAGTGGGGATCGTCCGCCAGGGCGACCCTGTCTCTGGGCCTTGGCAGGTCGACGGTCAGGATCTCCCCGACGGTGGCGCTGGGGCCATTGGTCATCATGACGATGCGATCGGAGAGCAGCACCGCCTCGTCCACGTCGTGGGTGATCATGATGACGGTGTTGCCAAGCTCCGCCTGGATCGCCATCAGAGCATCCTGCAGATGGGCCCGGGTCAGGGCATCGAGGGCGCCGAACGGCTCGTCCATCAGCAGCACCTTGGGGGAGAGCGAGAGGGCGCGGGCAATGCCGACCCGCTGCTTCATCCCCCCCGACAGCTCGTGGGGCATCTTCTGGCTGGCGTGATCCATCTGCACCAGGGAGAGGTAGTAGTCCACCCGCTCCGCCACCGCCCGCTTGTCAGACTCCACCTGGGCCACCGCCAGCGCCACGTTCTGCTGGACGCTGAGCCAGGGCAGCAGGGCGTGGTTTTGGAACACCATGGCCCGCTCGGGCCCCGGCCCCGCCACCTCGCGGCCATCGAGAATGATGCCACCCAGGGTCGGCTCCAGCAGCCCGGCCACCAGGTTGAGGACGGTGCTCTTGCCGCAGCCCGAGTGACCGATGAGGGAGACGAACTCCCCCTTCTCGATGCGCAAGTTGACCCGGCTCAAGGCCTCGAAGCTGCCCTGCTCCGTCTCGAACGAGATGCCGACGTCGCTTATCTCCAGATAACTCTTCATTGGCTCTTCTCCTGCCTGAATAGAAATGTGATTAACGCAGCACCTGGCGCTTGTCCCAGGACAACCACTGCTGCAGGGCCAGCATGCCCCTGTCCAGGGCGCAGCCGATGAGGCCTATGGTGATCACCGCCACCATGATGCGGGCCAGAGACGCAGAGCCGCCGCTCTGGAACTCGTCCCACACGAACTTGCCGAGCCCCGGGTTCTGGGCCAGCATCTCCGCCGCGATTAGCACCATCCAGGCCACCCCCAGGGAGAGCCGCAGCCCGGTGAAGATCATGGGCAGGGCCCCGGGCAGCACGATGCGCCGCACATGGGTCACAAAGGAGAGGCGCAGCACTCGGCTGACGTTGTGCAGATCCCCATCCAGCCCCGCCACCCCCACCGCCGTGTTGATCAGGGTCGGCCAGAGGGAGCAGAGGGTCACCGTCAGGGCCGAGGTGAGGAAGGACTTGGCAAGCCAGGGGGCGGGGTTTGCATACAGAGCGCTCACCACTAGCGTGATGAGGGGCAGCCAGGCCAGGGGGGAGACCGGCTTGAGCAGCTGGATCACCGGGTTGGCGGCGCGATAGAGCCCCTGATTCATGCCGAGCAGCACCCCGCACGGAATGGCGATCAGAGTCGCCAGCGCGAAGCCGCACAGCACGGTGAGCAGGCTGGTGGCTATCTGATCGAAGAAGGTGGGGCGTCCTGTGTAGGGACGCAGCTTCACCTCGGCCGCCGGATCCGCCGCCAGTCGCTCGGCGTTGCGCACCTGCTGGCGTTCGAGGAAGGCCGCCGCCTTCTCCCGCTCCTGCAGATGCTCCTGCCCGAGGGACCAGAGCTGGCTGGCAGTGGCGAGCGGCCCCGGCAGGGTGCCCAGACTGGTCTGCACCTGGCTCGCCCCCCACTGCCAGAGGCCGAGGAAGAGCAGCACGCCGAGCAGGGGCTGCACCATGATTTTCCAGTTGATGGCTTTTAAATGGATGAGGGGCAATGCGTGTCGTTTCATCGGGATCTCCTTGCTCATTGCACCCGCTCATCGCCCTTGAGGCCGATGGCGAACTGTTGCAGGTAGGCGTTGGGGTGGCGGCCGTCATAGATGAGGCCGTCGATGAAGCCATCCTGGGGGCCGCGATAGCCCTGCTCGCTGGCAAAGTCGGGGAAGTCGGTGGCCTTGAGCTTGCCCTCGGCGATCAGCGCCTCGGCGGCCTGGCGATAGACATCCGGTTGATAGACGGCCTTGGCCACCTGCTCGAACCAGGCGTCCGGCCTGGCCTCGGGGATCTGGCCCCAGCGCCGCATCTGGGTCAGGTACCAGATGGCGTCGGAGTAGTAGGGATAGGTGGCGTGGTGGCGGAAGAAGACGTTGAAATCCGGCACCTGGCGCTTGTCCCCCCTGGCGTACTCGAAAGTGCCCGTCATGGAGCTCGCGATCACCTGCTCGTCCGCCCCCACGTACTCGGGTCTGGCCAGCAGCTTGGCCGCCGCGCGCCGGTTGCCGTTGTCGTCTGCATCCAGCCACCAGGCCGCCCGCAGCAGCGCCTTCACCAGCCGCACATGGGTGTTGGGGTGACGTTCGGCCCACTGCCGGGTGACGCCGAACACCTTCTCCGGGTTGTTGCGCCAGATCTCCTGATCCGTGATGACGGGCACCCCTATGCCCCTGGCGACCGCCTGCTGGTTCCAGGGCTCCCCCACGCTGTAGCCGGCGATAGTGCCCGCCTCCAGGGTGGCGGGCATCTGGGGGGCGGCGTCACCGACAGCAGCACGTCCGCCTGGCGCTGGCCCGAGTTGTCCCCGAGTTGGGGGGCATAGAAGCCGGGGTGCAGGCCGCCCGCCGCCAGCCAGTACCTGAGCTCGTAGTTGTGGGGGGAGACGGGGAAGACCATCCCCATGTTGAAGGGCTTGCCCCCCTTGCGATACTCCGCCACCACGGGCTTGAGGGCGGCGGCGCTCACCGGGGGCGGCACCTGGCCCGCCTGCGGCCTGGGCAACTGGGGCGCCATGGCGGCCCAGACGCTGTTGGCCACCGTGATGGCGTTGCCGTTGAGATCCATGGCAAACGCCGTCACCAGCTCGGCCTGGGTGCCGATGCCGATGTGGGCCGCCAGGGGCTGGCCCGCCAGCATCTGGGCACCGTCCAGCTCGCCGTCTATCACCCGATCCAGCAGGATCTTCCAGTTCGCCTGGGCTTCGAGGGTGACGTAGAGTCCCTCATCCTCGAAATAGCCACGCTCGTAGGCCACCGCCAGCGGCGCCATGTCGGTCAGCTTGATGAAGCCGAGCCTGAGCTCCTCCTGCTCCGGGGCTCCCAGTGCCAGCACCGGCAGCGACAACGCCGCCAGCAGCAGTCCCGCACATCCTTGTCGTCCGTTCATTGCATCTCCTCCCTCGGTTCCGGGTCAGGGCCATGGCGCCAGGCTGCCTGGAATCGCAGTGCCACCTCGTTGCAGCGCTGCGACCCAAGGTGCGTCGCGACCAAAAAAAAGCCCCGCCGATCCGGGATCGGCGGGGCTTCTTTGCCCTGTTGCGGGTGAGTGGCCTGATCGGCCCCTCACTGCGCATCGTTACTTCATTGCTATCGTGTTTTTGTTATTCACTTTCCGTGCCAGCTCGTCCAGGGTGCATCAGGCGGCCCTTTGCGGTCTGTGGTGCCCTGATCCTCCCTCAAATTTGCCTCAATTAGGCGCAGTTGCACCAAAACGGTTGGCCACGGGAGCGCTCAGGCGGGCAAAGCCTGCAGCAGTTGCCGCGCCAGCTCCCCCAGGCTCAGGTGACGGCTCATGGCGGTGCTGCGCATCAGGCGATAGGCCTCGTCCTCGTCCAGCCCCTGATGGCGCATCAGGCGTCCCTTGGCCTGCTCGATGAGCCGCCTATCCTCCAGCTTCTGGCGCAGCTCGCTCTCGGTCTGCATCAGGGCCTGCACCATGGCGAGCTGACTGCGGGCCAGACGCAGCCACTGCTCCACCGGCTCACGCTCGCCGCAAGGGTGGGGCACCAGCAACACCCCCTGCTGCAACAGGGCGAGCTGGGTATCGCCCCCCAGCCGCTCGCAGAACAAGAGGCGCGGCATGTCGGGCCAAAGGGAGAGGCCAAGGCGTACCTCGGCGCTGAACTGGCGGCAACTGACGAGCAGGGCATCCCCCCTCTGCGTCGGCGTCAGCAACTGGCGGGTATCGAGGATCCCGGGCTGATGGCCGTAGTGACTGACCAGCAGGGCCAGGCGGTTCGCCTGGCCCGGGTCATCGGCGTGGATCAACAGCCGGGAAGCGGGGCCGTCCTGGCCCCGGGTGGAAAAAGTGGTCATGGCGCTCCTTGTCGGCGACGATCGCGTTCTGTCTGGCGAAAATGCCGCAACATGAAGGCCAACTCTTTGAATCTACCTCCTTTTTATCTATCAGGAGGTAGTGGGGGTAGAGGGACAATCGCCCCTCAGGCGACCCGTTCCAGGGCCTCCGTCAGCAGCCCCTGCAGCTCGGCGCGCAGCCGCACCACCTCCCCCATGATGATCAGCACCGGGCTCTGGCCCAGCAGGGCACGGGCGGCCTGCTCCAGGCCATCGAGCGTGGCCTCGTGCACCTGCTGGCGGGGGCTGCAGCCAGCCACCACCAGGGCCACCGGCAGCGCGCCCGGGGCCCCCGCCCTCAACATCCCTTCCCGAATGCGGGCCGCCCGCTCCAGCCCCATGTAGAACACCAGGGTGTGGCCCGCCCGGGTCAGCCCCTGCCAGCCCTGATAGTCGCGCTCGTCCATCAGGTGCCCCGTCACCAGGGTCAGGGAGCGGGCCAGCCCCCTGTGGGTCAGGGGAATGAAGCTGCTGGCGGCGCAGCCCAGGGCCGCCGTGATCCCCGGCACCAGCTCGGCCTCGATGCCGTGCCGGGCCAGGTGCAGCGCCTCCTCGCCACCGCGCCCGAACACCAGGGGATCCCCTCCCTTGAGGCGCACCACCCGCTTGCCCGTGCGGGCCAGGGCCAGCAGCAGGGCGTTGATCTCCTCCTGGGTCGGGCTCGGCTCACCGCAGCGCTTGCCCACGTCGAAGCGGGCCGCCCCGTGGGGAATGCGGGCCAGGATCTCGCTCCCCACCAGGCGGTCATAGACCACGACCTCTGCCGCCTCCAGACGGTGCAGGGCGCGCAGGGTCAACAATTCGAGGGGCCCGGGGCCCGCTCCCACCAGACTGATTTGGCTCATCTCAGGCTCCTTGTGTCCTGGCACCGCACTAAGCGGATGCCAGGAAAACATGTTTGATCAACAGCTTGTCGATTTCGGGCAGACAGGTGCCGCAGTTGCTGCCACAGCCGAGCAGGGCCTGCAGCCCCGCCAACTCGCTCACCCCCTGCCGGGTGATGGCATCGACGATGCGCTGCTCCGAGACCCGCAGGCAGGAGCAGACCAGCCGGCTCTCCCCGGCCAGGGCCTGGCTCAGGGTCTGGCTCAGGGCCCCCGCCTGGAGCGGCGTGCCGAGCAGACTGGCCAGCAGGTCGACCTTGATGTCCGGGCGCCGCGCCCCCACCAGCAGGATCCCCTCGATACGATCTCCGGCCAGAGCCACGGCCAGCCACCCCTCCTTCATGGGCAGCCTGAGCCAGTGCCCCTCGGCCCCAAGCCGTTGCCACAGGCTCTCTGTGCTCTCTGACCAGGAGGCCAGCAGGGTGCAGTTCCCCTCGGGCAGGGGACGCCTGGCCCACCAGTCCACCGGCTCGCGCCACTCACCACGGCCACACCAGAGCCCTTGCCAGCGGGTGAGCTGCGCCCTGGCCTGCACCCGCCCCTGTTTGAACATCGGCTGGCCGGAAAGGGGATCCACCACGGGGGCGATGAGGCGGTTGACCGCCCCCTGGCTGCACTGGCTGTCGGTCCAGTGCATGGGCAGGAAGGCCTCCCCCTCCCTGAGCCCCTCATCCAGCCCCACCAGCAGCAGCGCCTCCCCAAGCCCGTTGCAAAGGCGCACCAGGTCCCCCTCCTTCACGCCAAGCGCCAGCAGGCTGGCGGCCCCCATTCGTACCCTGGGCCAGGGCTCGGCCTCCTGCAACCGGGGCACATGGCCGGTGCGGGTCATGGTGTGCCACTGATCCCGCAGGCGGCCACTGTTGAGGAGCAGGGAGACAGCCCCTGCAAGCGGTGGCGTTTCTGGCTGCTCGGGGAAGCGCTGGGCCAGGGGCAGCAGGCGGGCCCGGCCATCCGGGGTGGCAAAGCGCCCATCCTCGAACAGGCGATCTCGTCCACGGGGCCAGTCAGCGTTGACGGGCCAGCGCAGGGGTTCCAACGCCTCGAATTCGGCACGGGTGAGACCCGCCAGCCCGGAGATGTCGAACTGGCGGGATCCGTCGTTCTCAAACCCGGAGAGGGCGGCATGCTCGCAGAAGATCTCGTGCTCGTGCTCATAGGCGAACCCCTCGCCAAAGCCGAGCCGACGGGCGAGCCGGGTCAGGGCCCACCAGTCGGGCCTGGCCTCCCCCGGCAGAGGCAGGAAGGCGCGCTGGCGGCTGATGGTGCGCTCGGAGTTGGTGACGGTGCCGCTCTTCTCCCCCCAGGCGGCGGCAGGCAACAGCAGGTGGGCGAGGCGCGCCGTGTCGGTGTTGGCCGTCACCTCGGAGACCACCAGCAGCTCGCAGCGGCTCAGGGCCTCGCGCACCCGGTTGCCGTCCGGCAGGGAGACCGCCGGGTTGGTGCCGAGCACCCAGAGCGCGCGGATCTCCCCCCGGTGCACCGCCTCGAACAGCTCGACGGCCTTGTGCCCCGGCCCGCGCACCATGGTCGGGCTTCCCCAGAAGCGCTGTACCCGATCGCACTCGGCCTCGCCAAAGCCCATGTGGGCGGCGAGCTGGGTCGCGAGCCCTCCCACCTCACGCCCTCCCATGGCGTTGGGTTGCCCCGTCATGGAGAAGGGAGCCGCCCCCGGCTTGCCAATGCGACCGCACATCAGGTGGGCGTTGATGATGGCGTTGGCCTTGTCTACCCCCTGGTTGGACTGGTTGATCCCCTGGCAGAACAAGGTGACAGTTTTGGGGGTACGGGCAAAGAGCTGGTAGAAACCGAGCAGATCGCTGCGGGAGAGGCCGCAGCTGCGGGCCACCTCGTCCAGTTGCCAGGCCGGATCGTCCAGCGCCCCCGCCAACGCCTCGAAGCCGCTCACGTGCTGCGCCACATAGGCCTTGTCCCAGCCATCGACATCGAGCAGGTAGCGGCACAGGCCGTTCCAGAGCGTCACGTCGCTGCCGGGTTTGAGTGCCAGATGCAGATCCCCCTGCTCCGCCGTCATGGTGCGGCGGGGATCCAGCACCACCAGCCTGAGCTCGGGGCGCCGCGCCCTGGCCTGCTGCAGGCGGCGAAACAGCACGGGATGGGTCCAGGCGGTGTTGGCACCGGTGAGCACCACCAGATCGGCGAGCTCGAGATCCTCGTAACAGGCGGGCACCAGATCCTCCCCGAAGGCGCGCTGGTGGGCCACCACCGCCGACGACATGCAGAGCCGGGAGTTGGTGTCCACGTTGGCACTGCCCAGATACCCCTTCATCAGCTTGTTGGCGACGTAGTAATCCTCGGTGGTGAGCTGGCCCGACAGATAGATGCCGATGGCATCCGGCCCGGACTCGGCCAGGATGGCGGCAAAACGCGCAGCCAGGGTGTCCAGGGCCTCCTCCCAGCCGATGCGCTGCCCCATCCAGCGCGGATAGAGCAGGCGATCGGGAAAGGCCAGGCTCTCCAGCAGGCTGGCCCCCTTGACGCACAGGGCGCCGCCGTTGGCCGGATGCTGCTCATCCCCCTGCAACTGCCAGTTGTCCCCCTCCCGGCTCAGCCGGATGCCGCACCCCACTCCGCAATAGGCACAGGTGGTCTTCATTCCCTTGCTCCTTGTCATGTGTCTGACGAGGGGCCCATAAAAAAAGCGTCCGCCCCCCTGCGGGGACGGACGCCTTTGTCCGGATGCCTCATCGTCTTGTATGGGGAAATGACTGCAAACCCCGCGCCAGGATGCAAGGGGCGCCGCCATTGCGCATCAGGAGGTCGGGCTGCGCCGCCACGGTGCAGCCGCCCCCTTGTTGGGCCCGCCTTGCGGGAATCCGCCCCGCACGCTGGGCAAGGGACCCACCGGGGGTATAATGCGCCACCACACAGGAGAGAGAGATGAAAGTGTCAGATGAAGGCGCCGCCGGGCAGCACCGGGCAGATGCCCGGGAGGGTGGGGACTATTGCGCCATCGGGCTGGTCAATCCCAAATCCCCGGAGAACGTGGGCGCCGTGATGCGGGCCGCCGGCTGCTACGGGGCGGACGAGGTCTACTACACGGGGCAGCGCTTCGAGCTGGCACGCCGTTTTGTTACCGACACCAAGCAGATGGTGGAGAAGATCCCCCTGCTCGGGGTCGAGGAGCTGCTGGACTTCGTGCCCGAGGGCTGCACCCCAGTGCTGGTGGATTTGATCGAGGGGGCCACGCCCCTGCCGGATTACGTGCACCCCGAGAGAGCCTTCTACATCTTCGGCCCGGAGGATGGCACCCTGGAACCCGCCCGCTTCGCGGCGGTGAAGGAGGTCATCTATGTGCCGACTCAGGGTTGCATGAACCTGGCCGCCTCGGTCAACGTCATCCTCTATGACCGGTTGGCCAAGACGCTCAGCGCCAAAGGCTGAGGCAGGACAAGAGGGGCCCGATGACGGCATCAGGCCCGACAGCTAGGGCTGTGGTTTGTTCGCCCGCACCACCTGCTCCCTGAGAAAGTCCTGGTAGTAGTCGTAGAGCTTGTTCTGCCGATAGATCTCCGCCAGCTTGCCCTGCCTTATCAGGGTGCGCATGCCGGGATCCCAGAGCCCGTGCAACTGCCTGCCCTTCGGGGTATCGGCGAAGATGGGGTAGGTCGGGATCCAGCGCAGGAATACCTGTACCAGCTCGGGGGGAAGGGAGCCTTCGGGGTAGAGGGCGCCGTCGGTCAGGTAGTAGCGGTAACGCCCCTTGATCAGCAATTGCAGCGCCATCTCGTGGCTGTCTATCTCGAACCAGCGCATCGGCTCCGGGATGAACTTGTCAAAGGCCCACCCCCTCAGCCAGAGCACCTCCTGCTCCTTGAGGCTGTGCTCCCCTGCCCAGTGCGGCAGCCAGCGCTTTTGCATCACCACGCTCACGTAGTCCGCCGAGTCGGGGTAGTCGGGCTGATGGACCCCGGGCACCTCTCCCCGATAGACCCCCATCGCCATGTCCCCCTCCTTTTTCGACACCACCGCCAGTGCCCGTTTGTAAGGCACCATGTGAAGCTTCACCTCGTGCCCCAGGGGTTCATAGATGGCTCGAACCACATCCAGATAGACCCCCTTGCCGTCCCGGTGACAGAAGCCGGGCCAGTCGTCGCAATAGACGTGTATGGTGTCTGCCCGCACGAACGAGGTGATCAGCAGGCAACAGAACAGAAAAAGACGAACCATGAATATCCTCAGTGATATGGCACTCGGCAGATGCTCACCGCCGGACGGCCCGTTCAGGCATACAGATAGCATAGAAAAACAGAGTCCCGGCCGACATTTTCCCCATTTTGCGAGCGGGTCGAGGGTTATTGTCGCCCCACAGCGTATCATGGCAAACAAGATTCATTAGTAGCCCAACTTGAGGGGAGATTCTCATGCCAACCATCAAATCCCTGCTCTGCCCCGTCGATTTCTCCGAGATGTCCAGAGCGGTACTCGACTACGCCGTCTTCATGGCCAACACCCACCAGGCCGAGCTCAAACTGGTCCACGTGGTGGATCAGCTGCACGGCTTCGACAGCTACAAGATCCTGCACATGACGGCCATCGAGATCACCCACGAGATGGAACGCCAGGCCAAGAGTCAGCTCAAGGAACTGGTCGCCTGCCTGCCCATTCCGGCCAAATTCGAGGTCCGTTTTGGCCGCGCCGCCGATGAAATCGTCCTCCAGGCGAAGGAAGACAAGGTGGATCTCGTGGTCATGGGCAGCCATGGCCGATCCGGTATCAGCCACCTGCTGGTGGGCAGCGTGGCGGAATCCGTGGTACGCCACGCCCCCTGCCCTGTGCTGGTGGTCCGCAAATAATCCCCGCCTGATGCGCCAAGGCCAGCATATGCTGGCCTTTTTGCTATTGATTGCCATAGGATGCTCATCTCAGAACCGGTGCACGAGGGATAACGAGAGGTCGTCGGCAAGGTAGAGCGCCGCCCACCAGTCCTGGTGACGCCCTCGCAGCAGGCTCGCGGGCAGGGTCTCAGCCATGGGCATAGATGACGCTCCCTCCCTTGATGGTGTCGATAATGGCCCTGGACTGCTCCCTTGGCAGGGCCGGGCATCCCCAGCTGCGCCCCAGCTTGTCAAACTTCTGCAGATGCCTGGGGCTGGCGTAGTCCGCCCCGTGCACCACGATGGCGCGCTTGCGGGCATCGCTGTTCTTGCCGGGACTGAGGCCATCGAGACGCAGGGATTAACCGTGCTTGCCCTGATAGGTCTCGGCGGTGCGGTAGACCCCCAGGGAACTTTGCCGGGAATTCATCTGATTGGAGAACTGGCGGGCGGCCAGCTCCCCCGAATTGCGGCCGTGGCTGACCCAGGTGTGGTAGAGCAGCTTGTGGCGCTTGACGTCGATGACGAACAGCCGGCGCATGGTCGAGGGCTTGCTGTAGTCGATGATGGTGAGAATGGGTTTTCGCTTGTGACGCACGCTCTGGTAACCGTCCAGGGCCTTGCGAAACACGCGGCTGTCGAGCTTGCCGGCCAGCCCGAGCTGACGATAGAGATCCTGGTCCCAGCTGGCGTGGCTGGCGCCGCTGAAACCGAGCGCCCCCAGCAGCAGTGGCAGGCTCAGCCAGAGGCTGCCCCACCACGCACTCCTATCCTGTCCCTTCATCCTTGAAGTTGCTCCCCTTGCTGTCGCTGGCCTGATGCCCCGGGTGACACCGCATCCTGCTGGATAGTTATATGCAAGCCATTGATTGCGAGCAATAAAAAAGCACAAAAATGCCGACCTGAGTCGGCATTGTCCTGCTTGCTGAGCGTGCCTGGATCAGGCACGGCTGAGATAATCCGCCTGCCCCACCCACTTGTAGCTGGTGAGTTCGGTCAGCCCCATGGGGCCACGGGCGTGAAGCATCTGGGTCGAGACCGCCACCTCGGCCCCGAGGCCAAACTGGCCGCCGTCGGTGAAGCGGGTGGAGGCGTTGACATAGACCGCCGCCGAACCGGCCCCGTTGACGAAACGCTCGGCATTGGCGAGGGAGTTGGTCAGGATAGCATCGGAGTGGCCGGCGTTGTGCTCGCGCATATGGGCGAGCGCCTCGTTGACGTCCGCCACCACCTTGACCCCCAGGGTCAGCCCCAGCCACTCGGTGTCGAAATCTTCCGGCCCCGCGTCGCACAGGTTCTCGCTGCCAGCCAGCAGCGCCATGGCGTTGGGCGCCCCCACCAGAGTCACCTTGCGCTCGTTCATCAGAGCCACCAGTTGCGGCAGCAAGGTGGCCGCCACCTTCTCGTGTACCAGCAGGGTATCGAGGGCGTTGCAGGCGGAGGGGCGCTGCACCTTGGCGTTCTCGATGACCGCCAGGGAACGTGCCAGATCGGCGCTCTCGTCCACGAAGATATGGCTGATACCGAACCCGCCGATGATGACGGGGATGGAGCTGTTCTCCTTGCACATCTTGTGAAGACCCGCGCCGCCGCGGGGGATGATCATGTCCACGTAGCGATCGAGGCGCAGCAACTCGGCCACCAGCGCCCTGTCCGGGTTGTCTATGTACTGCACCGCCGCCTCGGGCAGGCCGGACGCCGCCAGGGCATGCTGGATCACCCGCACCAGCTCCAGGTTGGAGTGGAAGGTCTCGCGACCGCCGCGCAGAATGCTGGCGTTGCCGGTCTTGAGGCAGAGGCTGGCGATGTCGATGGTGACATTGGGGCGCGCCTCGTAGATGACGCCGATGACCCCGATGGGCACCCGGCGACGGGAGAGGCGCAGGCCGTTCTCCAGCACCCGGCTGTCGATTTCGGCCCCGACCGGATCGTCCAGGGTGATCACCTTGCGCACATCCGCCACTATGCCGGCAAGGCGTGCCGGGTTGAGCAGCAGGCGATCCAGCATGGCTTCCGTGAGCCCCGCCTCGCGCCCGGCGGCGATGTCTTTCTCGTTGGCCGCCAGGATCTGGGCACTGCGTGCTTCCAGTTCATCGGCGATGGCTGCCAGCGCCCGGTTCTTCTGTGCCGTGCTGACGGTGGCCAGTTGATAGGCGGCTTCACGGGCCGCCTGCCCCATTTTCTCCAGACTCATCACAGTTCCCTTTTGTTCATGCGGTGCCGCCCTGTTCAGAGCAGCACCATGTCATCACGGTGGATGGCCACGGCCCCATAGCCGTAACCCAATACCTGTTCAATCTGATCCGAGTGGACACCCCGCAGCCGATCCAGCTCCAGATGGTCGTAACGGCAGATGCCGCGAGCCAGCTCGCTCCCCTTGGGATCCAGGATACGCACCACGTCGCCACGCACGAAATCTCCCTTCACCGCGACGATGCCCTTGGGCAGCAGGCTGGAGCCCTTCTCCTGCATGGCGGCCACGGCCCCCTGATCCACCTGCACTTCGCCGTGAGGGGGGGGCCCTGCCAGGATCCAGCTCTTGCGCCCTTCCAGGGGGGATGCCAGGGCCGGGAACAGGGTCCCCACCCGCTCCCCGGCGGCGAGGCGGCCGATCACTTCCGGGATCTGGCCGGTGGCAATCACCACGTCCACCCCGGCGCGGCGCGCCACGTCGGCCGCCTGCAGCTTGGTGGCCATGCCACCGGTGCCAAGACCGCTCACGCTATCACCGGCAAGGGAGCGCAGGGTGTCATCTATGGTCTGCACCTCTTCGATGAGCTGGGCATCCGGGTTGGTGCGCGGGTCGGCGGTGAAGAGCCCCTTCTGATCCGTGAGCAGGATCAGCAAGTCCGCATCCGCCAGGATGGCGGCACGGGCGGAGAGGTTGTCGTTGTCCCCCACCTTGATCTCGGCAGTGGCCACGGCGTCGTTCTCGTTGATGACGGGGATGATGCGGTGATCGAGCAGGGTGCGCAGGGTGTCGCGGGCATTGAGGTAGCGCTCCCTGTCTTCCAGGTCGGCGCGGGTCAGCAGCATCTGGCCGATGTGCAGCCCGTAGAGGTTGAACAGGTCCTGCCATACCCGGATGAGCTGGGTCTGACCCACCGCCGCCAGCATCTGTTTGTTCGGCAGGGTAGGCGCCAGCGGAGGGTGGCCCAGATGCTCACGACCGGCGGCGATGGCCCCCGACGTGACCAGCACGACACGGTGCCCGTGTCGATGCAAGGCGGCACATTGTCTGACCAGCTCGACCATGTGGGCACGGTTAAGGCGGGCAGATCCCCCGGTGAGCACGCTGGTGCCCAGTTTGACGACTATGGTTCTGTTTTCCATGGGAACGAAGGGTTAGAAAAGTAAGGAATCCCTTTATACCCACGGCCCTCCTGCCCTGCAAGGCAATTAAGCCTCGCCAGGCAGTTGCAGGCTCGGTGACAAAGCATCGGGGTACCCCGCACCGGGAAGATGCGGGGCTTGGGGATCAGGCTGCCGTCACGCTCAGTTCGGCAGTCACCTGCTTCGCGGGGGAGAGGGTGCACTCCAGCTGGGTCAGCTTGCCGCTAATGAGCTTGTAGAAATGTTGCAGGGTGCGTTCCACTTCCGCCTGATGCTTCTTGGGCAGCGCCTTGTCGATCCACTCCCCGTCCGCGTTGTAGAACCCCGTCTGATAGTGGTAGCTGAAGCTGTGATCCGCCTGCTCCAGCACCAGCCACCAGCCCCAGAACTCCCGCTTGTCCGGAGCAGGCTTGGCGCTGACACAGACGGACAGGCAGTCAAAGCGGTAGCGGCCCTCCTCGCACAGGTCTTCACGCAAATAGGGGCCAATGGCCGCGAACTGCCGCAGCAATCGCTTGTAAGTCACTCTTTCTGACATGCTAACCTCCCTGTTGAACAAGCCATACCATCACATGGTGATGTTACATTTTTAGTTTTATATCATGTACATAAGTGCTTTTTGAGCCAATCTACCGTCTCTTTCAGTGCCTCGTCATAGACCTCGAGCAGTGGCTGCTTGTCAAACACCACCGCCTTGCCGTTGCGACTCGCAGCGGCCAATGCCCGGACATCCTGCTCGGGACAAATAAAATCTTTCTTGTGCCCGATACTCAATATCGGCACGGAAGTGCGACTCCCCAGCAATCCCTGGGTCTTGAGGGAGAAGACCTGACACTTGGTGCGCAGCAGATCCCACTGGGCCGCGTCCGCCCCCAGCCGGTTCGCCAGCCCGTCGCGCATCATGCGCGGGCAGCGGGCGAACATCTCCTGATTGGTGAACACCTGGTTGATGCCGGCACCGATGCAGACCACGGTCCTAAGCTTGAACGGCTCGACGAAGGCGAGACGGGCCGCCACATTGCCGGCGAGGCGGAACCCCACCATGGCGATGCGCTGGTGATCGACCCAGGCCACCTCCGAGAGGTAGTTGAGCACCGCCTGGTGCAGGCGGCTGGTGTCCTGCACCAGGGGCCAGTGCTCGGCATAGCCGGTGCCCGGCATGTCCAGGGAGAGCATCCCGATGCCATGGGGCTCGAGACACTTGAAATAGAAGTTGAGGAAGTCCACCTGAAGCGAATCGATGCCACCGCTGACGATGACCAGGGGCACAGGTTTCTCGGTGGTGGGCAGATGCAGGTAGCCCTGGATGGTCTTGCCCCGAAACGGGACCTGCAACTCCTTGAGGGGCACCTTGAACAGGCGTCCTGCCTCGCGATAGGCCATGTTGCCGAGTAACTGGGCCTGATCCGCCAGCTCGTCGTGCTTGAGGTGGGGGTAGCTTGCGATGGAGTAGTAGCGCACTGCCTTGAGCAGGCTCTTCAGCGCCGCGGCGCGATCCCCTTCCCCAAGCAGCGTCCGCCCCGTATTGAAATAACGGCCGGCGAGCTGACTCCACTCATAGACCCAGTTGCCGGGCACATAGCCCTTGATGGTGTCCAGATAGCGTTCGTGACTGCGCTCCCCCTGCCCCATGGCGATGTGCGCCAGGGTCTGCTCCACCTCGACGGGATCGGCCCCCTGCCAGGCCCAGGTCGGTCTGCGCAGCAGGCGATACCAGCGGGGCGACAGGGCGCCATCGATGAAGCTGTCAGACAGTGCGCTGTCTTGCTCGTCGACGGGGCTCGAGTTGGAGACTTCGGAAGTTTCCAATACCTTTTTGACCCGGGTAAACAGCTTTTCCGTCAGATTGGTATCGTCGTTTGGTTCCAAAATGGTGGCTCTTCTGTCTCAAACAATGTCCCATCTTAACCACTTTTCACATCGAGCAGCCACACCAGATACGCATTGAGCCCCAAAAGGGGCTCAATGTGGTCAACCTTGCATCACGACGGATCAGTCCGCTCCCGAATGCCGGGGAGTCACTGGTCGCGACCGGTGGGGCGATTACGCTTCGTCGCAGATCGGCTTGGCGAACTCCAGCGCCATGTCCCAGGGCTGTTCAATCCAGGTGTCCTGCGGAATGGCGACTTCGAAGTCATCCACCAGGGGTTCGCCCATGGGCTTGGCGAAGATGGTGATGAACTTGGCTCTGGGGTAGAGCTCGCGGATCGCCTTGGCGGTGCCGCCGGTGTCCACCAGATCGTCCACCACCAGCCAGCCTTCACCGTCACCTGCGGTGGTGGCAGCCTTCACCACCGCTAGCTCGCGCTGGTTGTCGTGGTCATAGCTGGAGATGCAGAGGGTTTCGACATTGCGAATGCCAAGTTCGCGGGCCATCAGGGCCGCAGGCACCAGACCACCGCGGCTGACGGCGATGATCCCTTTCCACTGGCTGACAGGCAGTTGACGACGGGCCAGACGGCGCGCTTCGCGTTGCAGGTTATCCCACGATACATAAAACTTTTTTGGCATGCTATCGATCTCAACGAGTTATAAAGCAATCACTTATGAGGCGAGAACCCGGCAAAGAGACGGGTTCAGGTCAATTCTGGCACCCCGTTTCCCGAATTTTGCTTGCACTTTTTCGGCCTCGGGGCTGACGCCTCGGCGGCAAAAACGGATGCAATGCGAACAGGGATGGGGTGTAGCTGGCGGCCATGTCGGGTGGACTCCCGATCTCGGCCCGGCTGTTGGGCCGGTATGATAGCACTCTTTATGGATAAATTGAGCGGCAAACGTATGCGAAAAACAGGAAATGTCCGTCAACTTCCGCTCTGTCGCCCTTTTGGGAGGACTCCGGCGACACCGACAGGTTAGCCGTTTGACACACATTCCATGACATTCGGGCAAAAAAATAGCAGGGGGAGGAGAGGATCCTCACACACCTGCTGCTGTTACCTGTGACGCCTGCGAGCCTTAACGGCGGGTGGCGTAGGGATTCGGGTAGTTGAAGCCCTGGGTATAGAGAGATTGGGCAAACCAATAGGTTGAATTGCTGCCTGACATCATAAACTCCTGATTGCTTAACAAGTTACGTACCTTAATGCGGGTTCACATCCTTGAACTGACACTCGGTTCCATGGAGGCGCACTTGCTTTGCTTCGGTTCCCTGGAGGCATTGATTGTCATCCTGACAAGTGGGCTGGCCACGGCGGCTAATTTACCACCCGGCGCCAAAAAGACAATATTTTTGTGATCAGCATCACAAAGTTGATGTTGTGCTGACACGAATCAGGCAGGCAGTGAAGTTCGCCATCCATGCTCCCTTTCCCAGCACAAGCAGAGCGTCATTTGCGCTGATCGCTCACATTTTTGCGTGATTGACTGTATTATCGTTATCCTCTTCCCCGGCCCGCAGAGTGGGGCCCGACATTTTCCATGCTGGTAAGGAGTCCCGACGTGGCACAGCTCAGTTCTCTGTCTCCCAAGTTGATTTGGCAATTCTTCGAGCAGATCTGCTCCATCCCCCACCCCTCCAAGCACGAAGCCCAACTGAGCGCCTGGATCGTCGCATGGGCCCAGGGAGAAGGCCTGGCGGTCAAGCAAGATGCCGTCGGCAACATCATCATCAAGAAACCGGCCACGCCGGGGATGGAAAACCGCAAGGCCGTGGTGCTGCAAGCCCACATCGACATGGTGCCCCAGGCCAACGCCGACACCCAGCACGACTTCACCACCGATCCCATCGATGCCTACATTGACGGTGAATGGGTCACTGCCCGCGGCACCACCCTGGGCGCCGACAACGGCATGGGCATGGCGGGCTGCCTGGCCGTGCTGGCCGACAAGACCATCAAGCACGGTCCGCTGGAAGTGCTGCTGACCACCGACGAAGAGACCGGCATGACCGGCGCCTTCGGTCTGGAAGCGGGCTGGCTGGAAGGCGAGATCCTGCTCAATACCGACTCCGAAGAGGATGGCGAGGTCTACATGGGCTGCGCCGGCGGGGTGGATGCCAATATCCGCTTCCCCCTGGAGCTGGTCGCTGCCACCGAGGGTGAAGGTTTCGAGCTGCAGGTCAAGGGCCTGCGCGGCGGCCACTCCGGGGTCGACATCCATCGCGGCCGCGGCAACGCCAACAAGCTGCTGGTCCGTCTGCTCAAAGCCGCCGAACCGCTGGGGGTGCGCCTTGGCGATCTCAGCGGCGGCACCCTGCGCAACGCCATCCCCCGCGAGGCCCGTGCCAGCCTGCTGGTGCCCGCCGCCAGCGTGGCTGACTTCAAGGCCCTGGTGGACCGCTACGCCGGCATCTATCAAAGCGAGCTGGCCGCCACCGAGGCCAACCTCACCGTGCTGCTCACCGCCCGGGAGAAACCGGCCCAGCTCATGAGCGAGTCCCTGCAAAGCCGCCTGCTGGATGCCCTGATGGCCTGCCCGAACGGGGTGATGCGCATGAGCGACGCCATCCCGGGCGTGACCGAGACCTCCACCAACCTGGGTGTCATCAAGACACTCGAGGGGGAAGTCTATGTGCAGTGCCTGATCCGCTCCCTCATCGATTCCGGTCGCGAGAACATCGAGCAGATGACCCGCTCCCTGTTCACCCTGGCCGGCGCCAGCTGCGAGTTCACCGGCGCCTACCCGGGCTGGGCACCGAACGTGGACTCCCCAGTAATGGCGCTGGTACGCAACAGCTACCAGACCCTGTTTGGCGAGATGCCGAACGTCATGGTGATCCATGCAGGCCTCGAGTGCGGTCTGTTCAAGAGCGCCTACCCGGACTGGGACATGGTCTCCTTCGGCCCGACCATCCGTGGCGCCCACGCACCGGGGGAGAAAGTACACATCCCGGCGGTCGAGCGTTTCTGGCACCTGCTGGTTCACGTGCTGGAACATATCCCGGCCAAGTAAGCCAGCTCACGACCATACCGATGCCCCGCCCCGTGCGGGGCATCTTTTTTGTGCTCCCTCCTCGGCCACCTCTCTCATATCCCCGATTCCACGCGCGGCCCTGGCTTGAAACCGTATCCATGAACAGGTCTGCATTTGAAAACCCTTTCCATGATTTATGTAAATTTACAACACAAAAAGTTGATCCAGCTCACATATTCCCCTAGGATCAGAACGTGACCAAGGTCACACAACCCATGAACCACAGAGAAACGAGGTCATCATATGTTCGAGAATCTGGCAGTGCTGTTCCACCTGAAGGGTGCAACCAGCAAGAAAGGTGCTGAAGAGAAAGACACTTATGCGCCTGCAACCCGCAATTACTACTTCCGTTATGGCGCCTGATATCGCCTGTCCGGAAGTTGAAATTAGCAACGTAATAAAACTACAAAACAACTCAGCAATCCACACAGCAGCCACCCCCATCGGGGCGCTGTCCTGCCCGGGCCAGAATTTCCACGGCCAAACCTGAACTCCAACCATGAAGATGGGGCCCGCAGGCCCCATTTTTTTATTCCGTTTCCGCCTTTATTGCGCCTCCTCGGTGCCACCTTGCAGCGATGCTGGTCGCGACGTGGCGGGCGCCGGCATCATATCGCCTTTCCCAGTGGCACCGCCTCCTGCACGGTCAAGGGGAAATGGCAGGCTACCTGATGCCCCTGCCCGCCGCACGCCTCAAGGGCAGGCGAGCGGGTGCGGCACAGATCCGTTGCATGGGGGCAGCGCTGGTGAAAGTGGCAGCCACTCGGCGGCGAGATGGGGGACGGCACATCCCCCGTCAGCAGGATGCGCTGGCTGCGCCGCCGCGGATCCGGCACCGGAATGGCGGAGATGAGGGCCTGAGTATAGGGATGGCGCGGTGCCAGGTAGAGTGCCTGGGCCTCGGCCAGCTCGACGATCCGGCCCAGATACATCACCGCAATCCTGTCCGAGATGTGCTTGACCACCGACAGGTCATGGGCGATGAAGATGATGGCGAGGTTCATCTCCCGCTGCAGATTGAGCAGCAGGTTCACGATCTGGGACTGCACCGACACGTCGAGCGCCGACACCGCCTCGTCACACACCAGCAGCTTGGGCTTGAGGGCGATGGCTCGGGCGATGCCGATACGTTGGCGCTGGCCACCAGAGAACTCATGGGGGTAGCGATCCACCGCGCTGCCGGGCAAGCCGACTTTCTCCAGCAGCTCCTGCACCCATGTCCGGCGCTGTTCGGCGTTGCCCTTGCCGTGGATGATGAAGGGCTCCTCCAGGATCTGCCCAACCGTGTGGCGGCTGTTGAGGGATTCTGCGGGATCCTGGAACACGATCTGCATCTCCTGACGCAGGGATCGCATCTCCTTGGGCGAGAGGTGGGTGATGTCACGCCCCTCGAAGGTGATAGAGCCGGCGCTCGGCTCGAACAGCTTGAGCAACGAACGCCCCAAGGTGGACTTGCCGCATCCCGACTCCCCCACCAGGCCAAGGGTCTCCCCCTGCCTGAGATCAAAGCTGATGCCATCCACCGCGTAGACGGTGTATTGCTTGCGCAAGAAACCGCCACCCATCTTGAAATGCTGCTTTAAATTGCTTACCGACAACAAGCTGGTCATGACTTCCATCCCCGACGATTCATGGCAGCAGACGACCTGGTCGCCTTCCCGCCGCCTGGCTGTCCTGCGACACCCCGTCCCCGCACCAGGCCGTTCATAGGCTCACCTCCTTCCAGTGGTGGCAGGCCACCCCGTGGCGTTCGCTCAACTGCTCGGTCACCGGTATGGTCTCCACGCAAAGGGGCGTGGCATGGGGGCAGCGGTTGGAGAAACGGCACCCCGCCGGCATCTCGTGCAGGGCGGGCACCTGACCCTTGATGGTCTTGAGCAGGCTCTTTGGCACATCTTCCAGCCGCGGGATCGAGGCCATCAGACCATGAGTATAGGGATGGCGCGGGTGGTCAAACAGTTCATAGATATCGGCCCGCTCCACCGCACGCCCGGCATACATCACCACCACCTCGTCGCACAGCTCCGCCACCACCCCGAGATCGTGGGTGATGAAGATGATGGCCATGCCGGTCTGGGCTTGCAGCTCCTTCATCAGATCCAGGATCTGGGCCTGGATGGTCACATCGAGCGCCGTGGTCGGCTCGTCGCAGATGAGCAGGGCAGGTTCGCAGGCCAGCGCCATGGCGATCATCACCCGCTGGCGCATGCCGCCGGAAAGATTGTGGGGATAGGCCGCGAAACGCTGGGCAGGCTCGGGGATACCCACCTTCTTCAACATGGCGATGGCGGCGTCACGGCGCTGGGCCTTGCTGTAATCGGGGCGGTGGAGGCGAAACACCTCCATCAGCTGATCGCCGACCGTCTGCACCGGGTTGAGGGCCGTCATGGGCTCCTGAAAGATCATGGAGATACGGTTGCCACGCACCTTGTACATCTGCTCCGGCGGCAGATTGAGCAGCTCCTCCCCCTGAAAGCGGATGGAGCCCCCTACCACCTGACCGTGGGGCCTTGGCAGCAACCCCATGATGGCCAGCGAGGTGACGCTCTTGCCGCAGCCGGACTCGCCGACTATCCCCAGGGTCTTGCCCGGGGCGACCTGGAAGCTGACCCCGTCGAGCACCTTGATCTTGCCGTCGTCGACGGCGAACTCCACCTCGAGATCCCGCACCTCGAGGATGGGGGACAGAGACTGCCCCTCATGATCTCTGGTGCCGGGGGCGGTGGCCTGTGTGTTGGGCATGACTGCTGCTCCCTTCTGGGCCACATCAATGATGTGCATAGGTCTTGTCGATCAGGGTGATGGGGGCCAGCGCCTTGCCGTCAGACTTGGCCTTCTGGGTCTCCTCCTTCACTTTGGGATCGATCCAGAGCAGGCCGCCACTGCTGTGGGGGTAGCCATCCATGGGCCAGTAGAGCAGATCCGGGGTGTTGCGGGTGGCGGGCACCTCCGGCAGCATCACATAGCGCCAGCTGCTGGCTCGCACGTAGTTGAGCTGAACGCCGGGCACGAAGATGGCGAGATCATAGATGCGCTGCTGGATCTGGTGGGAAAGCGCGGCCCGCTTGTCCATGTCGAACTCGACGTTGTAGGCGTCGATCAGGCTGTCGAGCTCTTTGTCAGCCACGTTGAACAGGTTGTTGGTCTGGGGCTTGTTGGCGTTGTCGGAGTGGAAGGACTCCCAGTATTGCGGATAGAGACCGCCGCCCCCCCAGCCAAGCCAGGCCGCCTCGTGTTTCTTCTCCAGCATCACCTTGAAGCCGGTGGCGCCATCCACCAGATTGAGCTCCAGATCCAGGCCCGCCTTCTTGGCCTCTTCCTTGAGCACGGTCAGCCGCTTGGAGTGCTCCTGGCTGGTGTAGGTGAGGGCCAGGGTGAGCCGCTCTCCCCTGTCGTTTTGCAGGATGCCGTCCGGTCCCTGCTTGCCGTAACCGCCCTTGGCGAAGTACTCCCGTGCCTTGGCGATGTCGTAGGCCCGCTCAGGGAGCGCGATGTCGGTGAAGGCCCCGAAGCCAGAGCCGAAGGTGGTAGCGCGGTCATAATCGCCGTGCAGCACCGTCTCTATCATCTTGTCGATGTTGAAGGCGTGCTGAATGCCGAGCCGAACGTTGAGATCCGCCAGCTTGGGATTGGCCACGTTGAGGTGAACCCCCTGCCCCCCCTGCTTGGTGTCGGTCATGGCCATCACCTTCTGCACGTATCCCTGCTTGTACTCCGGGGTGACCGCTTTCTCATGCCACCAGTTGGGCAGGATCATCTCGAAGGTGTCCAGCTCCCCCTTGAGGAAGTGGCGGAACGCGATGTTGTGGTCGCGGATCACCTGCACCTTGATGGTGTCGAGGTTGAACCTGTGCTGGTTGTAGCGATCGTCTTTTGCCCACCACTCCTTCTGCTTGCTGAAGGTGACGGACTTGCCCTTCTTCACGTCGCTCATCACGTAGGGGCCCGTGGTGGGTACCACGGCCCAGTTGTACTGCTTTACCCAGTTCGGGCCCATCTTGTAGTAGTGCTTGGGCTGGGGCCACAGCTCGGTGGTGTTGAGGAGATCGAGCTTGGCCTTGCGGCTGCCCGCCTTGACCAGGATGGTGTGGTCGTCAATCTTCTCCACCGCCACCACCTCGGTGGTGTAGTAGTTGTTGAACCAGGGGCCCTTGATGTCCTTGGAGCGCATCATCTCGTAGCCGAAGGTGTAGTCATCGGCGGTGACCGGCTTGCCGTCGGACCACTTGGCGCGCGGGTCGAGCCTGAAATAGACGGTCTGGCTGTCCGGCGCGATGGCCCAGGCATTCGCCAGGGCCGGAATGGGGTTGCCCGTGTTGGGATGGAAGCTGATGAGCCTCATCTGGTTGTCGAGGATGAAGGAGCGGAACGAGCCGTTGGAATCCGGCCCCACGGTGCGAAACGTCAGCGGGAAGCTGTCGACGAAGAGATTGAGGTTGCCGCCGGGCAGCGCCTTGGGAGAGGCGAACACGGGGTCGGTGTCGTTGGTCTCCCACGTCAGATCCGCGGGCAGGCTGGCCGCCCACACCCAGGATCCGTTCAACAGCAGAAAGAGAGCACCTGTCCATTTGATTTTATTGTTCATGTTTGACTTCCTGGTCATGCCCCTGCACTGGGGGCGTCTTCATTAAGGGTCCTGTCGATGTGCCCTGGCAAGGCGCCACCGCTCACTGATAACGGGTAAATTTGCGCGGATCGAACGCCTCCCGGATGGCCTCCCCGATGAAGGAGACCATGATGAGCACCAGGCTCACCGCCGCCACCACCGAACTCACGATCCAGATGGCATCGAGGTTGTTGATCCCCTGGGAGAGCAGCTCCCCCCAGCTCGGGGTCGGCGGCGCCAGGCCAAAGCCCAGGTAGTCCAGCGCCGTCAGGGTGGAGATGTTGCCCACCACGGCAAACGGGGCCAGGGTGACGATCATCATCAGGGTATTAGGCAGAATGTGGTTGAAGATGATGCGCCGGGTGCTCGCCCCCTGGGCCCGCGCCGCCATCACGTAGTCCCGCGCCCGCTCCTTGTAGGTGAGGGTGCGCATGTACCAGGTGATCCCCATCCAGCCGAACAGCACGTTGATGCCGACGAACAGGCCGAAGTTCGGCTTGGCCAGGGAGACCAGGATCATGATGACGTAGAGGAAGGGCACCTGGGACCAGATCTCGATGAAACGCTGCATCAGGAGATCGAACCGACCGCCGAGGAACCCCATCATGCAGCCGATGCTGACCCCGATGACATAGCTCGCCACCAGCGCGATGAAAGCAAAGCCGATGGCGATGCGAAAGCCGTAGACCAGCCGTGCCAATACGTCGCGACCGCTGGTGTCGGTGCCGAGGAAGTGGCGCTCCGCCAGGCTCGGGGCATAGGGCGGATAGGCTTCCTCCTTGAAGTCCTGCTCATAGGGGTTCCAGGGGACCAGGGGCAGCAACACCCAATCCCCCTTCCCTTCCTTCGCAAATTGGCTCTTGAGCTGGCGGTAGTTGGTCTCGTACTCGTAGTCGAGCCCGAAGTGCTGGCCCGGGATCACGTCCCCATAGGTGGGGAAATAGAGATCCCCCTGATAGCTCACCGCCAGGGCCCGGCTGTTGACCAGCAGTTCCGCCAGCAGAGAGATGACCACCAGGACCGAAAAGATGACAAAGGAGTAGTAGCCGCGCTTTATCGACTTGAAGCGCTTGAGTTTTTTCAGAGTTACCGGATTCAGGTTCATGCTCACTCTCCAAACCGCACGCGAGGATCGACCAGGGCAACGCAGATGTCGGAGACGATATGGGCTGACATCAGCATCGGCATGGCAACAGAGTTCAGGCTCATGATTACTCTCCAAACCGCACGCGAGGATCGACCAGGGCAACGCAGATGTCGGAGACAATGTTGCCCACCAGCATTAGCATGGAGGTGATGGCCAGAATGCCCATGACGGTGGGGTAATCCCGCTCGACGATGGCCTCGTAACCGAGCAGGCCGATGCCGTCGATGTTGAAGATGGTCTCGATGAGGAAGGAGCCCCCGAAGAAGACGGTGAGCACCGACCCTAAGTGACTCGCGATGGGGATCAGGCTGTTGCGCATGGCGTGATCGGTCACCGCCTTGCGAAACGGCAGCCCCTTGGCCACGGCGGTGCGCACATAATCCGCCGACAGGTTCTCCATCAGGCTGTTCTTCATGGTCATGGTGAGGATGGCGAAATCCCCGATGGCGTAGGCGATGAGGGGCAGCAGGGCGTGGGCGAAGACGGTGCGGATCTGATCCCAGCTGCTCTCCATCCCGTCAAACTCGTCCCCCGGGAAGCCCCCCATGGGCAACCACTCCAGATGGAACGCAAAGACGGTGATGAGGAAGATCCCCACCACGTAGGCGGGCAGCGCATAGGCCATGTAGATGAGCATGGAGCTCAGGGAATCGAAGCGGCTGTTGTGCCTGAGCGCCTTGGCCACCCCGAGCGGGATGGAGACGGCATAACTCAGCAGAAAGGTGGCGAGCCCGAAGAAGGCGGTCACCGGCAACCTCTCCTTGATGAGATCCCACACAGGCTCGTAATAACGGGTCGACTCCCCGAGATCCAGCACCGCCAGCTTCTGCAACCAGTCCCAGTAGGCGACCAGCATGGGCTTGTCGAGGCCGTAGAACGCCTTGAGCTCTTCAATCTGTTCGTCGGAGAGTGCCTGCGCCCCCTTGCTGCCACTGGAGCGGCCTGACTCGTTTTGCGAGACCTGCGCCTGCAGCAACATGCGCTCGACCGGGCCGCCCGGCACGAAGCGGGTGATGGTGAAGACGAGCAGGGTGATACCGAGAAACGTCGGGATGATCAAAAGCATCCGACGTAGGAAATACGACAGCATGGTGGAACCTCGTCCTTGTTGTTCTTTTATGGCCAGTCACATCCGGTGACGGGCCTATCCTTACCTGGCATTACTCACTGAATTGACTGGCATTGACAGACAATCCAGCTCGGTCACTGTAAAAGCTCTGCAACAAAAATCAAGTAGAACCCTGTCTGCGACCGGGAATGTCCCCCCGCAGCATATCCCGCGGATGATTTTTTCCAAAAAACCCAACTTCAATATAAAAAACTGCTACGCCTACCCGTCCAACTCGATTTTAAATATTAAAAAATTAATTACACAGGTGTTTTAATCCATATCAAGCAGAACAAAATCAACAAGTTAATGATAAGTCGGACTGCTTTCTTATTTACCTATAGAAGAAGAGGGATAGCTGCCCACACCATCCGTTCCCCGGAAAACGCTCTCGCCATAAAAGTAGATGAAAATACTGCAAAAAACCGTTTTCTCGATATCGACACCGGAGTGACAAGCGACTTATCGATAAGTTCAAAAATAATCAATAAAATTGTAAAAATCGAACTTAACAACATCTTTACATAAGTTGACGCAACATTTACGGAATAAAACGCCAAAAATATTCCATCAAGTGCATATTCCCATCTAATTCCCTCTGCTGCCCCCATCCCCGCCGCTCCATTTGACGTCCATCACCAAACCTTGATAAGCCTTACGCACCGCTCCAACGAGGGCGGTAATGGAAGCAAACAATAAACAATCAGGAAGGATACTAGCGATGCTTAGGAAAAGCAGACTCTCTGCTGCCGTAGCGTTTGCCTTGGCGAGCGCGGCAGTTGTGGCCACCCCTGTCCTGGCCGAAGAGGGCCAGAACGTAGAAAAACTGCAAAAAATCAAGGTCACCGGCTCCCGGATCTCCCGGGTCGATGTGGAAGGCTCCACCCCGGTCGTCTCCGTGACCAAGGCGAAAATCGAGCAATCCGGTCAGCAGACCGTCGCCGATTACCTCAAGCAAGCCTCCTACAACTCCTTTGGCGGCGTCTCCCCTGCCTCCGGCAGCTCCTTCCAGTCCCAATCCACCGTCGGCCTGCGCGGCCTGGGTTCCGAGCGTACCCTGGTTCTGCTGAACGGCAAGCGGGTAGCGGGTTCCCCCACCATGGGCGGCACCTCCATCAACCTCAACACCATCCCCATGGCCGCCGTTGAGCGGGTCGAGGTCAACCTGGACGGCGGCTCCGCCATCTACGGTTCCGACGCCATTGGTGGCGTGATCAACGTGGTGCTCAAAGAGGGCTACGAAGGGCTGGACTTCCAGGGCCGCATTGGCTCCCCGAGCGAAGAGGGCGGCGACGAGAAGAGCGGCTCCATCGTGGCAGGGGTGGCCGGCGAGAAGGGCTCCCTGATGGCGGTCTACGAGCACGACAAGAAGGACGTCATCTACAGTCGCGATCGGGACTATCTTGCCAAGCAGGGCAACGACTCCCCCAGCGCCTACGGCCGCAACGTGGAGGGGATCACGGGTCTTGACGCCAACGGCGACCCCATCTGGAAATACGGCCCCCTGGCCGGCGCCACCAATGCCGACGGCTCATGCAAGGAGCCCTTCGTCGGCTTCGAGGGCGGCTGTAACTTCAACTACGGCCAGGTCGCGGCCACCACGGCCTCCCGCAGCCGTGACACCCTGTACGTAAACGGTCGCTACCACATCAACGACAACGTGGACTTCGTGCCGCAGATCATCGGCTCCCGGGTCGAGAGTTTCGGCCGCTTCGCCCCGGCTGCCGGCGCCTTCACCATTGACCCGGCCAACCCGAAGAACGCCCAGTTCTTCGCCGACAACGGCCTGGATGCCGCCGCCACCCAGGGTCTGGGTGAGGCTGCCTACGCCTACTACCGCTTCAGCAACGTCGGTCCCCGTGACAACTATGTCACCGACACCACCGGCAGCATGAACCTCGGCTTCGAAGGTACCATCGCCACCGAAAGCGTCGGCGACATGCAGTGGAACGCCGGCTACATGTACTCCAAGACCGACAACAAGGAGAACGGCACCGGTTACGTGCTGAAGTCCGCCGCCCAGCAGGCGATTGCCGACGGCAAGTTCGTCGGTGGTGAGTTCGACCCCCAGAGCACGGCCTCCATGGCCGCCGACACCAGCCGCCGCGCCACCATGGACTTCTACCAGTGGTACGCCGGTGTCCAGTGGGACATGGGTGAACTGCCGGCCGGTCCGGTCAGCTGGTACGCCGGTGCCGAGTACAACGACTGGGTCTATGCCGACAAATACGACGCCCAGTCCGAAGCCGGCAACATCATCGGCTCCGCAGGCAACTCCTCCGGTGGCGTGCGTGACGTGACTGCCGCCTACATCGAGTCCCTGGTGCCCATCACCGAGCAGATCGAGCTGAACGTGGCCGGTCGCTTCGACAAGTACAGCGACTTCGGCAGCGCCTTCTCCCCCAAGGCGAGCCTGCGTTACCAGCCGCTGGACAACCTGATGCTGCGCACCTCCTGGTCCCGTTCGTTCCGCGCCCCCAGCCTGAGCGATCTCTACTCGGCTGATTCCGAGTCCGCCGACTGGGCGAAGGATTACGTCTACTGCGAGGCCAACGGCATCTCCGCGGCAGACTGCCCGAACCGCCAGTACACCACCACCCGTACCTCCAACGAGGATCTGAAGGAAGAGACAGCGGACACCTGGAACTTCGGGGTGGCCTACAGCCCGGTGGATGACCTGAACCTCTCCCTGGACTACTACACCATCAAGATCGAGGACGTGATCCAGCTGAACTCCCTGCAGTCTCTCATCTATGACGAACTGAACAGCGGCAGCTCCAGCAGCATCACCCGCAACAGCCAGGGCAAGATCGGTAGCGCCATCGCTCCCATGGTCAACCTGGGGACCCTCGAGACCTCTGGCCTCGACCTGAAGGTGGATTACACCTACGACCTGAACTACGCCACCGTGCGTTATGACCTGGGCGGTACCTACATCCTGAAATACAAGGAAGGTCTGTACGCCGGTGGTCCCGTCATCGACAAGATCGGCCAGAACGGTCTGCCCCAGATGCGCTTCAGCTCCGGTGTGGGTGTCAACGTTCCCCAATGGTGGAACATGGATACCTACCTGAGCGCGAACTACATCGACTCCCAGAGCCAGGACTACATCGCCGATACCGGTGAGGAAGTGGGCCACATCGCGTCCCAGACCACCTGGAACCTGAACGTCGGCGTGGAAGCGCCCTGGAACGGCAAGATCCAGGTCGGCGTGAAGAACATGTTCAACGTGGGCCCGTCCCTCGAGAGCGATGGCTTCACCTATGACGACGAGCTCTACAGCATCGACGGTCGCATCTACTACCTCGACTACAGCCAGAAGTTCTAATCCACCAGCAAACCACAAGCCGGCCCGTTCGGGCCGGCTTTGCCCAAGGTCCCAAGGAAGTTACGGAGATAGGGTAATCCTATGAAGACAAGGACAATTACAATGAAGAAAGCGCTCCTCGGCAGCCTGATTTCGGCTGCCTTGCTGACCAGCTTCAATCTGAGTGCCGCCACCGCCGGTCAGGCCGTGGACGCTCAAGCCGCCACCGACAATGCATCCAAAGTTTCCCAGCAGAAGATCGACAGCTACGCCGAGTCTGCCGAGTCTGCCCTGGCCCAGTACAAGGCCGCCCTGCGCCAGGTGGACAGCCTACGCGCCTACAACGAGCAAGTGGGCAAGATGGTCGACTCCCAGAGCGCCGAACTCGCCTCCATGCAAAAGCAGATCGCCCAGATCGACCAGACCAGCACCGAAGTGGTGCCCTTGATGCTCAAGATGATCGACTCCCTCGAGCAGTTCGTCTCCCTGGACCTGCCGTTCCAGAAGGTGGAGCGTGAGGACCGCGTGGCGGCCCTGACCGATCTCATGAACCGGGCCGACGTCACCATCTCCGAGAAGTACCGCAAGATCCTCGAGGCCTACCAGATCGAGGAGGGCTTCAGCCGCACCATCGAAGCCTACAAGGCGAGCCTGGACAAGGATGGGGACGAGAAGACCTACGAGTTCCTGCGCGTCGGCCGCATCGCCCTGCTCTACCAGTCCCCGGATGGCAACGAGACCGGCATGTGGAACAAGAAGACCCGCCAGTGGGAAGTACTGCCCCAGGAGTATCGCAGTGCGGTTGAACAAGGCCTTCGCATCGCGAAGAAGCAGGCACCCCCCGCCCTCATCAAGCTGCCGGTTCAAACTGCGGAGAAAGCATCATGAAAGGAATCAAACTTGCCATCGCCTCGCTGATCGCGGGCGCTACCCTGGTCACCCTGCCGGTGACCGCCGCCGAGAAGCCGGTGGATCTCAACGCCCTGCTCAATCAGGTCAAGGCCGCCAGCACCAGCGAATCCCAGCTCAACAAGGAGCGGGAAGCCCGCTTCCTGGCTGACAAGAACGAACAAGGGGCCCTGCTCGCCAAGGCCAAGGCGGATCTCGCCGCCGAAGTCGCCAGGGGCGAAAAGCTCAAGGCCACCTTCGATGCCAACGACAAGCAGCTCACCGAGCTGACCGAAACCCTGCGCCAGCGCTCCGGCAACATGGGCGAGATGTTTGGCGTGCTGCGCCAGTTCGCCGGTGAATTCAAGGGGATCTTCAACGCCTCCGCCCGCCGGGTCGAACATCCCGAGCAGACTGCCCTGCTGACTCGCCTGGCCGAGAGCAAGGAGCTGCCCTCCAGCGATGACCTGACCGCCTTCTGGACCACCACCCTCAGCCGCATGGTCGACGGTGGCAAGGTGAGCCAGATCCCGGCCACCGTGGTCTACGGCGAGGGCAACCAGGCCCAGAAGACCGTGACCCAGATCGGCGAGTTCAACACCGTCTCCGAAGGCAAGTACCTCACCTTCGTGCCGGAGACCGGCAAGTTCGAACAACTCTCCCGCCAGCCCGAGAACGCGGTGCTGGAACCGGTCGCCAAGTTTGAACAGGGTGGCGGCAGCGTCGAACCCATCTTCATCGACCCGTCCCGTGGCGTGATCCTCTCCCTGCTGGTGCAGTCGCCGACCCTCAAGGAGCGCATCGATCAGGGTGGCTCCGTGGGCTACGTGATCCTGGCGCTGGGTGTCATCGGTACCCTGCTGGCCCTGTTCTGCGGTGCCCGTCTCTCCCTCATCGGCGGTGCCATGCGCAAGCAGCTGAAATCCGAGCAGATCATCAAGGGCAACCCCATCGGCGAGATGCTGGGAGCCTACCAGGATCACCGGGGTGACAACATCGAGGATCTGGAATCCAAGCTCGACGAGATCATCCTGCGCAACGTGCCCAAGCTGGAGAAGGGCATCAGCCTCATCAAGCTGATCGCCTCCGTCGCCCCGCTGCTGGGCCTGCTGGGTACCGTGGTCGGGATGATTGCCACCTTCCAGGCCATCACCCTGTTCGGTACTGGCGATCCCAAGCTGATGGCGGGGGGTATCTCCGAGGCCCTGGTCACCACCATGCAGGGTCTGGTCGTGGCCGTGCCCATGCTGTTCCTCTACACCATCGTGCAGACCCAGAGCCGCCGTCTGATCCAGGTACTGGAAGAGCAGAGCGCCGGTTTCGTTGCCCGTTATCAGGAACGTCTGCACGCCGCCAAAGCCGCAGCCTAAGGAGTCACCTATGTGGTTCTGGTTGATTGAAGAAGTCGAGTCGGTCCGCCGGTTTCTGGGATTGGGGGGCGACGTACTGGTCGCCCTGTTCTTCCTGACTCTGATGATGTGGGCCCTGCTGCTGGAGCGCTGGTTCTACTTCATGGCGGTCTATCCCCAGCAGGTGAAACAGACCAAGACGGCCTGGCTGGCCCGCACCGATCACCTCTCCTGGTCCGCCAGGCAGATCCGCCGCGAGCTGGTCTCCCGGGTCGCCATGGCGGTGGACAAGGGGATGCCGGTCATCAAGGTGCTGATCGCCCTCTGCCCGCTGATGGGGCTGCTCGGGACCGTGGTGGGCATGGTGCAGGTGTTCGACACCCTGGCCATCACCGGCACCGGCTCCCCCAGGGCGATGGCCTCGGGGATCTCCAAGGCGACGGTACCGACCATGGCGGGCATGATTGCCGCCCTTTCCGGCCTGTTTTTTGTCAGCCGGCTCGATCACAAGGCCAAGCTGGCCGTGCAGAAGCTGGAAGACAACCTGAAACACGGCTGATGCAGGATGCACATCCCCGGCCGGGCCATGCCCGCCGGGGCACAGAACAAGCAAGGAGTTTTTGCCATGAGAAAACGTCACAGCGACAGCGGTGCTGACGAGGCGGCCATCGATTTGACCCCCATGCTGGACATCGTGTTCATCATGCTGATCTTCTTCATCGTCACCACCTCGTTCGTCAAGGAGTCCGGCGTGGAGATCAACCGCCCGAGCGCCAGCACGGCCGAGACGGTGAAGAAGGGGAACATCATGGTCGCGGTCCGCGAGAACGGCCAGGTCTGGGTCGACAAGCGCATCGTCGAAGTGGGTGCCGTGCGTGCCAATATCGAGCGGCTGCGGGCGGAGAACCCGGAGAGCGCCGTGGTGATCCAGGCCGACAGCGAATCCCGTTCCGGTCTGGTGGTGCAGGTCATGGACCAGATCCGCATGGCCGGTGTCCAGAACATCTCCATCGCCGCCGACAAGAGCAGCTGATGCCGGAGCGAATGCCATGAGATACCTGATATCGTTAGCGGTCTCCTGCGTGGTGGTGTTCTTCCTGTTTCTGGGAATGAACAAGCTCATCACGCCGGATCACCGGGAGCTGACGGAGCGGGAGGACGTCACCATGACCGACTTCATCCGCCTCAAGCCTCAGGAGACCCTGCAAGAGAAACAACGGGAACTGCCCAAACCGCCGCCCCCGAAACGCCCGCCTCCCCCGCCCGAGATGGAGGTGGCGAGCACGGACAGGCCTAAGATGGACAGCTCCCCCATGGACATGCCCAAACTCGACATCCCGGTCAACATCGGTGGCGGCAACGCCCTGGGTGCCTACAGCACCGGCGGCGGTGGCGGCGGCATGGGCGGCAACAACGGCGCCATCCCGATGGCGACCTTCGAGCCCATGATGCCCCGCAAGGCGGCCCTGGCCGGTCTCGCGTCCGGCAAGGTGCTGGTGGAGTTCACCGTCACCGAGCGCGGTACCGTGAGCAACATCCGCATCGTCAAGGAAGAGCCCCGCAGCTATGACCTCGGCAAGGCGGCGCGCCAGACCATCGCCAAATGGACGTTCAAACCGGCCATGGTGGATGGCAAGCCGCAGGCCAGTCGCATGCAGCAAGAGATCGAGTTTGCGACCAACTAAGGAAGGTGGCGATGAAAAAGTTACACACCCTGATCCTCGCCCCGGTCGCCATGGCGGTGCTGCTCAGCACCGCCGGTTGGGCCGCCGAGCAGCCCGCCCTGTCTGACCGCGCCTACCGCGCGGTCAACAAGGCCCAGGCGTTGATCACCGAGAAGAAATACGGCGAGGCCAATGCCAAGCTGCAGGAGGCGCTGTCCGGCGCTGGCGAGCGGGTCTACGACAAGGGGGTCATTTTGCAGACCCTGGGCTTCGTGGCGGCGCAGCAGGAGAAGTACGGTCAGGCGACCAAGTACTTCGCCGACGCCATCGCCACCGGCGGCCTGCCGCCCCCGGTGGCCCAGCAGGTGCGCTACAACCTGGCCCAGCTCTACATGGCGGAGGGGAACTTCAAGGGTTCCATCAACACCATGAAGGAGTGGTTCGCAAACCTCGGCAAGGACGAGAAGCCGACCCCGCACGCCTACATCACCCTGGCCAACGCCCATGTGCAGCTCAAGCAGTACCGGGAAGCCATTCCGGCGGTGGACAACGCGATCAAGCTCTCCGCGGGCAAGGCGCCGGAGTCCTGGTACCTGCTGAAGATGGCGGCCCACTACGAGCTGAAACAGTACAAGCCGGCCACCGAGGTGCTGACCGCCCTGGTGGACCGCTACCCGGAGAAGAAGAAGTACTGGACCCAGCTCTCGGCCATGCACATGCAGGCGGGCAACGATGCCAAGGCCCTGGCGGCACTGGAAGGGGCCTACAACCTCGGCATGCTGACCGAAGCCAACGAGTTGCAGCGGCTCGCCAACTACCTCGCCTTCGCCGGCATTCCCCACCGCGCCGCCCGCGTGATGGAGAAAGCCATGAAGGAGGGGCAGATCGAGAGCACCGCGGCCAACTACAAGACGCTGGCCAACTACTGGCATCAGGCCAAGGAGCTGGACCCGGCCATCGACACCCTGGCCAAGTCCTACAAGCTGGCCCCCAATGCCGAGCTGCAGCTCAAGATGGCGCGCATGATGATCCAGAGCAAGCGCTACCAGGATCTGGTGGCCTTCGCCGCCAAGCCTGCCGCCAACGCCAGCGGCGAGCAGCGGGCGGATCTGAAGTTCCTGACCGGGGTCGCCTATTTTGAGCAGCAAAAGCCCAAGGAGGCGCTCTCCGCCTTCACTCAGGCCGCCCAGAATGGCAATGTCAGTGGTCGCGCTTCCCCCTGGATCAGCTTCTTGAAAGAGCAGCAGGGCGGCGCCGTCACCCAATAAAGCTGCGCGGCCCGGCTGGCGGGGCGGGGATCTCCCCGACTCGGCATCCGGGCCGCGACACATCGACAAGGGGGTCACCCCGCAGATTGCCTTGGTGGCAATTGGCCGCTCTTCGGAGCGGTCTTTTTTATGGCACCGCCCCTGCCCTTTCCCCCCCTTCTCCTGATACAAGGCACAAAAAAATCCGGAGCCTGGGCTCCGGATTGGGTCGTTGCGTTGCGAGAAAACAGGCCATGCAAAGTGCCGGCCTGCCGCTCAAACGGTCATCAGTAGCTGCACACCAGCTTCCAGCTGCCGTCGCCCACTCTGAGTTCGCTGCTGGTATAGCAGCCTAGACAACTCAGTAGCTGCATATCAGTTTCCAGCTGCCATCGCCCGCCTTGGGCTCGCTGCTGGTCCACCAGTTGGCCTGCCACACCCTCTTGTTGTGGGTCATGCGGTCGTTGCCATTGGCGTGATCCCCGCGCGGCCAGGTCGGATAGGCGTTGTAGTCCGCCGGGTTGACGTTCTGGCTGGCACAGGTGGTGCCACCGCTGCCGCCGTCACCACCGCCACTGCTGCCCAGCACCGCCTCGGCCAGGGCCGGGAAGTCGGACTTCAGGCCTATGGTCTGGCTGCCGGCAATCAGGCGCATGCCACTCGGCACGCCGGCGGCCGGCAGGTAGTAGGTCATGGCCACTTCCACGTCGGTGCCCGGCGTCCAGGCTTTCCAGACCGGCAGCGTCAGAGCCACCTTGTGGAAGTCCTTCTCATTGGCGATGCCGTCCGAGTTCTGGTTGCCGCCGCTCTCCACCACTTTCAGTCCCATGCCGCTCTGGTCGGTGATGGTGTCTGAGGTGGAGGTGGGGACCAGGAACTCGATGCGGGTGCCGCCAGGTATGGTCTGGGTCGACTTGTTGGTGAGCTTGAGGGTCGGGTTGATCGGGTAGTTGGAGTCCCCTTCCTTGAAGCCGGAGAGGCTCACGCCGATGTCGAGCTGGGCAGCCGGCGCCGGCAGATCATTCTGCTTCAGGGCCGCCTTGTCGGCCTTGCTGAACTTCTCGTAGGCAAGGCTGGTGAGGGTGCTGCCCATCACGTACTCGTTCTTCGCGGCGTCGAAGTCATAGTCCCCCGCCATCTCCCAGAACATGACGCCCCCCAGGCCCCGCTTGACGATGTAGTCGAGCTTGTGACCCATGGACTCTTCATCTTCGGTGGAGAGGAACACCTTCTTCTGCTCGTTCCAGAGCCAGGGCGCATGGGCCTTGTCGTCGTAGTAACGCACATACTGGCCTTGCATCACGTGGGCCGGGTTGTTGGGATCCAGACCCCAGGCCTGGCCGTAGCTCGGCAGGGTGGTGATGCCGAGGCTGGCCGCGTGCTCCAGGTTCTTGGCATGCCACATGGGCACGGCGCCGCCGCCAATCTCCTTGCCGTTCTTGTCAAGGTCATGCCAGATGTTGTCGATGCCCACCGCCCCGTTGCCGCACGGAATGGTGCTGCCACCGGTGCCCGGCTGGCAATCGCTCTGGCTCGGCAGCGCCGCCTTGCCACCCAGACCGTGGGTGCCACCGCTGACCCCCTGCCAGCCACGGGTGTAATAGGGCACCCCTATGTTGATCTTGCCCGCCGCCAGGGCACCACGGAAGTAGTGGGCCGCCCAGGCGGAGTTGAGATAGCCGATGCCGCCAAACTGGGCCTGGGTGTAGACACCCCACTGGGACAACTCGGGATCCGCCTTGTTGTCGAACAGGGCGGCGTTGTGACCGACGAAGTGGTTCCAGGCACCGTGGAAGTCATAGGTCATCAGGTTGACGTAGTCGAGGTACTGGGTGACCTGGAAGTTCTCCATGCCGCGCAGCAGGTAGGCCGAGGCCGGCGAGGCGATGGTCAGCATGTACTTGCGACCGTCCTCGGTGCCGGCGCTGTCGAGCTTGTTGCGCAGGGTCTTCATCAGCACTTCATAGTTCGCAAAGAGCTTGCCGCGACACTGGTTGGAGAGCGGGAAATCGTTGGGGTTGCCCGCATCCTTCATAGAGGTGGGGTACTCGTAGTCGATATCCACCCCATCGAAGCCGTACTGGCGGATGAAGCCCACGGCCGAGTCGGCAAAGGCGTTGATGCCGGCGGTGTTGACCGAGCAGTCACCCTTGGTGGTGGCGGCGTAGAAGCCGCGGGTATCGGCCCAGCCCCCGACGGAGATGAGGGTCTTCACGTCCGGGTACTGCTTCTTGTACTTGGACAGCAGGTTGAAGTGGCCCTGATAGGCGAACTCCGGATCCATCTCGGCGCCCGGCACCCCGTTCCAGGTCAGCTTGGTGGCGGCGTCATCCACCTTGATGGTGTGACTCTGCTCGTCCACCGCCGCGAAGGCGTAGTTGATGTGGGTGATCTTGTCCCAGGGAATGTCGCTCACCAGGTAGGCGGGCAGGCCGTTCTTGCCGGTGCGCCAGGAGGTGAAATACCCGATGACGCGGCGGCCGTGGTCATCCCCCATGCACTCGCTGCCGTCGGCGCGGTAGATCTGGCGCACGTCGCAGGAGAGGTTGCCGCCGGTAGGGGGCAGGGCCGCCTCTTCCACCTGCACGTCCACCTGGGCCGACTCGCCAGAGAGGTTGGTCTTGTCGGTCGCCACCAGCTTGAGGCCGGTCAGCCCCTTGTTCTGGGGCGTCCAGCTCAGCTGCCAGGGGGCGCTGGTGTCCTCGCCCACCTTCTGGCCATTCACGAAGAGCTCGACCTTGGCGACGTCGTCATTGGCGTCGGTGACATTGCCGCTCACGGTGAGGGCGCGGCCCAGGGTCACCCTGGCACCGGCGGCGGGGCTTGCGATGCTCACCCTGGGCGCCTCTGGCGCCACCACGGCGGCGACCTTGAAGCTCGAATCCGCCTCGCTCAGCACCTTGCCGTCTTTATCCAGCGCCCGGGCCTTGAGGGCGTGATTGCCCGCACCGGCAGCAGACCAGCTGGCACTCCAGGGAGAAGCCGTGGCGGTGGCGACCAGGGTGCCGTCGATGAGGTATTCCACCCGGGCGAGCGCCGTGACCGGGCCGCTCAACGTCACCGCCAGGGCCACACTGGCCCCCTCGCTGACGCTGGCACCCACGGCGGGGGAGCCGATGGCGACGACCAGGGACGGTGGCGGCACCTCGCCACCATACAGCTTCCAGGCATCGGCCCAGACGGTGCCGACCCCGGGGGCATAGTGGTAGGGGGACGCGCCGCACCAGCCGGAGTAAGGGAATTCCTTGCATTCATAGAGGGCGCCTGCGTTGCTGACGATGTCGCCAGCCTTGTAGGCGGTGCCGGCCTGATAGGCGGGGTAAGCGGCCTGCGCCCAGGCAGGGACGGCCGCAAGGGCGACCAGCATGGCAAGCCTGCTGGGCCTCAAGATCTGTTGCATATTGTTATCTTCCTTGTTTTGTCTTGGCTTCAATACCGGGAAAAGCGCAATCGCAACAGGGAACAAGGGAGCGACAACAGGCCATGGACGGGCCACAAACCCTCAAGTCACCCTGGGTAACCCCGCTGTCTGGCCCGGATGGGACAGATCGGAGGCTTTGCGTCCCGGCATCACTGCCGGTTTGCCCTTTGCCTGGGTTCCGTGAGGAACGGCTCGAGTATAGGAAGCAAGTGACCACTGCTCAATCTTTATTCTCGAAGGAAAATATGTGAATGCTGGCGGCCTCACACTTTTCGCTCCCACCTGATGACAAATAGATCATCAATATCAAACTGTTAGCCACGTCAAAAAATGGCAGATGGGCTCCTTTGTCTCCTCATAATGTGCGTTGGTTCACTGGTCAGAGCTGCCAGAAATGTGACAATGCGCGCCCTTGGCCACGATGCCAAGGCTATGGAAACACTGGCAAAATAAAAAAAGGAATACCCATGAAAGGAACACCTACCCTGCTGTCGCTGGCCGTGGGGCTCGCGCTCGCGTCCCCGTCTCTCTACGCCGCCGGCTTCAGTTGCCCGGCCGACAGTGCCCTCACCCCCATCCCCGCCATCCAGGGCAGCGGCGACAAGAGCCCCCTCGTCCCGGACGATCAGTTCGAAAGCGCCCAGAGCGTCTCGGTCAAGGCGGTGGTCTCGGGTCTGGGGGAAAGCCTCAACAAGGGCTTCTACCTGCTGGATGTGCAGGGGGACGGCAACCCCGAGACGTCGGACGGCATTTTCGTCTACCTCAACGACAAGAACTTCGCCAGCAAGTACCCGGACATCCAGCCGGGCGCCCTGGTCTGTCTGGAGGCCAAGGTCGAGGAGTATTACGGCTGTCTCTTGATCAGATCTTGATCCCCTGCGCCATCAGATCCTTGGCGGCAAGAAAGCCATCCAGTTTACTTTGCAGGGCTTCCCAACCTTCCCAGAGGGCGCCCCAGCTGGCAATTCCGGTTCGCTTGCTGTCCATAAAACCGCCCAGTCTGGCTATCGCCATGTAAGCCCACTGCAAGCTACCTGCTTTCTCTTTGCGCTTGCGTTTTCCCTTGTCCAGATAGCCCAGTAGCTGACATTCATCCTGAGTCAGCACCGTTTCAGCTGACTGGCTTTCTACGTGTTCCGCTTCCTTTAGCAGCCCTTGCGCCCTGAGTGCTTGCGGCAGCGTGAAGCTTTCTCTGAGCTGTAACAGCCTGACCGCGACAAACGAGAGGATCGAGACCATCCGCTCCAGATTATCCGGCTCCTCCATGCGTTGCCTCTCGGCTCCAGCTCCGGTTTTCCATGCCTTATGGAACTCCTCGATCCGCCAGCGATGGGTGTATATGTCGATGACCCGCAAGGCTTGGGCTAGTGACTCGACGGGTTCACTGGTTAACAACAACCATTTCAACGGGGTCTCACCCTTGGGCGGGTTAATCTCCTCGGCCAACACCGCATTGAGCGTGATATTCCCCTGTTTTAGCGTGATGCGCCCACTGCGCAGGCTCAAGCTCGCCTTGCGGGCGGGTCGATTTTTACGTTTACCGCGTTTATCCACCACGCCCTTTTGCGGGATGCTGATCTGATAGCCACCCAGCTCCGGTTGGTTTTTCAGATGGTCGTACAGATACAATCCGGAGCCAGTGTCCTTGCGCGGGTGCTTGGAGCGCACTACAAATCGCTCTTTATGTGTCAGTTTGTCCTGCAGGTAAGCATGGATATCGGCTTCGCGGTCACAGACCGCAATCACGTTGCTCATCATACTGCCCATGCGTAACCGGCTAGTTGCGGCCGCAGCCAGCCATTTGCCACTCTCCTTTTCATCCGCGTCGGCAGGGTCATCCGGGCGCATCCACCACTCCTGATGCAGTAATCCTACGGTGCGGAATGTAGTGGCCTCGAGCAAGAGAACGGAGTGAACCCACCATCCGCGGGATTTATCTCCAATAGCACCCAGCTTGCCAAGCTCTTCGGCGACCTGGTGGCGATAACTCAAAGAAGTGGTGTCCTCAATGGCCAGCAGTTCGGGAAACGCCTGAGCTAACTTGACGGTTTGCATGGCGCCAGCCTTTCTGATCGCCTCGGCAGAGACGTTGGGATTGCGGATAAATCGGTAAGCGCCTTCCTGCATGGCTTCACAGCCCTCTGATGAGATGGTTATTGATTTTCCAGAACATTTTGCCAATTGAGCGGCGACGTTAACCAGACGGGTGGTACGGCGAGGATCACCCAGCGCCGCCGAAGAGAACACAGATTTAGCCCAGTCAGCCGCACGATGAAGAGCAGAAGTTATCATGATCGTTACCATGTTAGGAGGTCACATGGAAGATCAGATCCTGGAAAACGGGAATGGTTCCGTTCAGGGCGCTACTTGTGTATAAGAGTCAGGTATTACGGCCACACCCAGCTCAAGCCCCTGTTTGACGGCAGCACGCCGCGCCTGACAACCCTGGCCCAGGGCGCCGCCCCGGCCGCCACGGCGCTGCGGGTACTGGAGGGGGAAACCCTGGCCCGGGCCCTGGAGCGTCACGAAGGGATGCGGGTACGCCTTGACGCCGACAGCGCCCTCAAGATAAGCCGCAACTTCAGCTACGACTATGCCGCCCGGCGCAACAACCTGGTGCTCGCTCACGGCGCCCCGCTGATGAAGCCGACCCAGCTCCATGTGGCGAGCAGCCCCGAGGCCGTGGCGCTGGCCGAGGCCAACGCCAGCAACCGGGTCTTCCTCGAGTCGGACGTCAAGGCGGGGGACGGCAAGCTCCCCTGGCTGCCCGCCTGGGAGCCGGAGCAGGGTTACCTGCGCATCGGCGATGCCCCTGTCAATCTGGAGGCCATGGTCGGCTACAGCTACAACGAGTACCGCCTGATCGTGCCCCGGGATCAGACCATCACCGCGGGGGATCTGCTGCGCACCGGCGACAACGACCGCCAGAGCGCCCCGGCCCGCCTGGATGGCACTGACCTTCGCATCGGCAGCTTCAACGTGCTCAACTACTTCACCAGCCACTCCAGCGTGGGGGGCGCCCTCAACGTGCTCTGCGCGGATCAGGCGGATGCGGACAGCGCCAAGGGCTGCAACCGCGGCGCCAAGAGCCTGGAGGAGTTCCAGTTGCAGCGCGCCAAGATCGTCAACGCCATCACCGAGATGGACGCCGACCTGCTCGGCCTGATGGAGATGGAGAACAACGGCTTTGACGAGCACGCAGCCCTCCACGATCTGGTGGAGAGCCTCAACGCCAGGCAGAAGGAGGCGAGCAAGCACTACGCCTTCGTCACCCTGCCCAAGGCCCTGCTCACGGAGGATCGCTTCTTTGGCGGCGACGCCATCATGGTGGCCATGATCTACCGCCCCGCCCTGCTCACCCCGAGCGGGGATGCCGACGTCATCCCCCTGCCCCAGCAGCGCTACACCACGGGCGGCGTCACCAAGAGCGCCGGTCAGCGGGACTCCCTAGTCCAGCGCTTCACCGTGGCGGGCAGCGACGCCCCCCTGACCCTGGTGGTCAACCACCTCAAGTCCAAGGGGTCGGGCTGCTATGAGAACGGGGATGGCAAGACGGAGCCTGCGGATCTGCAGGGCAAGTGCACCGAGTTTCGGGTGAGCGCCGCCAAGGTGCTGGGGGAGGCGGTGAGCAAGATGCCGGGCCAGGTGCTGCTGGTGGGGGACTTCAACTCCTACGCCAAGGAGGATCCCATCCGTGTGCTGACCGACTATGCGCCGGTCGCGGGGGAGCGCCAGATCCGCTCCGCCTCCCACACCTACATCGGCGACAAGCCCTATGAGCAGATGGGCCGGACGGTGGCCAAGGGTTACGGCCTGGTGGATCTGAACGTCAAGTTCAACCAGGAGAAGGCCATCTCCTACAGCTACGAGGCCGAGCTCGGCACCCTGGACTACGCCCTCGCCAACTCGGCGCTGGCTGACAAGGTGGTGGCGGTGGCCGACTGGCACATCAACTCCTTCGAGAGCAACCTGTTCGAATATGGCAGCGCCTACACCGGCGACCTCATCAAGTCGGACAACCCCTTCAGCGCCTCGGACCACGACCCCGTCATCGTCGATCTCAAGCTCAAGGAAGCGAGCAAGGGGGGTGGCGGCGCCATGGGCGCCCTGCTGCTGGCCCTGTTGCCGCTCGCCTGGCGGCGCCGTCGCTAAGACGCGGCATCCTCGATGCCAGGTGCAAAGCCCGCGATGATCGCGGGCTTTTTTTGTGCCATGGCCATTTGAAAAACAAATGCAAAGGGCCACATCATGGGATTAATAAATACCTTGTTGCCCCACTCCGCCCCTTTCCCGGGGGGCTGGCACCCTGCCGACGGGGAAACCCGGTGCTGACTCCAGGGGCCGGATAGCGTATCCCGCAGGTTGCCGAACGAACCAACCGCCACACGGCAGAGGATGGCATCGCGCAGCCCGCGCCTTGGCCATGGCTGCATCGGCGCCAATCTCCACCCTCACCCCCGTCAGCGGCGGCCAGGGCCGCTGATACCCTCGCGGACAAGGTGAAGCGCCATCGCAGGCTGCCGAACGAGCCAACCGCCACGCGGCAGAGGATGGCATCGTGCAGCCCGCGCCATGGCCATGGCGGCATCGGCGCCAATCCCCACCCTCACCCCCGTCAGCGGCGGCCAGGGCCGCTGATGCCCTCGCGGACAGGGTGAAACGCCATTTGCCAGACAAATGCAAAGGGCGAGATCATGGGAAATCCAAATGACAGGCAAACAAAAAGGCCACCGCGATGCGGTGGCCTTGGTGCTTTCTTGCGAAATATGGTGGAGCTACGCGGGATCGAACCGCGGACCTCTTGCATGCCATGCAAGCGCTCTCCCAGCTGAGCTATAACCCCGATGTGTGTGAGTGACACTGAATCACTCTGAATTTGGTGGAGCTACGCGGGATCGAACCGCGGACCTCTTGCATGCCATGCAAGCGCTCTCCCAGCTGAGCTATAACCCCAAATTCGGTACTGAACGAATGGTTCTGGCGGCCATTCATCCTCAATAATGGTGGAGCTACGCGGGATCGAACCGCGGACCTCTTGCATGCCATGCAAGCGCTCTCCCAGCTGAGCTATAACCCCACAAAGGTCGGCCTGGGTGATACACACCCCACTGCCCTGGGTACTTCATGTCAATCGGGAACCTGGTGGAGCTACGCGGGATCGAACCGCGGACCTCTTGCATGCCATGCAAGCGCTCTCCCAGCTGAGCTATAACCCCTTGGATTCCAGATTGTTCGAGGAGAATTTGGTGGAGCTACGCGGGATCGAACCGCGGACCTCTTGCATGCCATGCAAGCGCTCTCCCAGCTGAGCTATAACCCCAACTCACCTCGGCGCTACCAAAGTTATCTCTGGCAACGGAGGCGCATGATAGGCATCACCCGCTTTGCTGTCAACCCAAAATTCTCGCCCACTGGAGCGTTTAGTCAAAATTCAGGCAGTTAGCTGTTTTTACCGCCAACCTCGTCGCTATGTCGCTGTTTTACGTCGCAAATCCGCTTGAGGCCAAAATACGAAGGGCCCCCGTCAGGGGGCCCTTTTCATGCCATGGCCGATGTTTATTCAGCGGCCATGCGCGCTTCGATGTACGCCAGGGCGCGATCGATACAGGCGAGGACCCGCTCCTTGCCCACCAGCGCCATCACGGCGTCGGCGATGCCAGGGGACTGGCCCGTACCGGCGTACTGAATTACTCGGCGGCCATGCGCGCTTCGATGTACGCCAGGGCGCGATCGATGCGGGCGAGGACCCGCTCCTTGCCCACCAGCGCCATCACGGCATCGATGGCAGGAGACTGGCCCAAACCGGTGACGGCCACACGCAGCGGCATGCCGACCTTGCCCATGCCCTGACCCAATTCGGCGGCAGTGGCCTCAATCAGCTCGTGCAGCGCCTCGGTGGTCCAGGTCTCCAGGGCCGCCAGCTTGGTCTTGGCCAGAGCCAGCGGCTCGGCAGCCACGCCGCGCAGGTGCTTCTTGGCAGCGGCTTCGTCAATGGCTTCGTACTCTTCGAACAGGTAGCGGCTCTGGGCGGCCATCTCGACCAGGGTGTTGCAGCGCTCGGCCAGCAGGGTGACCACCTCGGCCAGCGCCGGGCCATTGCTGGTGTCGATCTGCTGGTGTTCCATGTGCCAGGCCAGGTGCTTGGCCACATAGGCCGGATCCAGGCTACGCATGTAGTGGTTGTTCAGCCACAAGAGCTTGTCGGTGTTGAAGGCAGAGGCAGACTTGGAGATGGCATCCAGGCTGAACAGCTTGATCATCTCGTCCAGGGTGAAGATCTCCTGATCCCCGTGGGACCAGCCCAGACGCACCAGATAGTTCAGCAGCGCTTCCGGCAGGTAGCCGTCGTCGCGGTACTGCATGACGGAGACGGCGCCGTGGCGCTTGGAGAGCTTGGCGCCGTCGTCACCCAGGATCATGGAGACGTGGGCAAATTCCGGTACCGGCGCGTTCAGCGCCTTGTAGATGTTGATCTGGCGCGGGGTATTGTTGATGTGGTCTTCGCCACGCACCACGTGGGTGATCTCCATGTCCCAGTCGTCCACCACCACGCAGAAGTTGTAGGTCGGCGCGCCATCGGTACGGCGGATGATGAGATCGTCCAGCTCGGTGTTGGCGAACTCGATGCGGCCACGGACGTGGTCATCGAACACCACGGAGCCTTCGGTCGGGTTGCGGAAGCGGATCACGTGCGGCGCATCGGCCGGGTGATCGTGGACGCCATCCCGGCACTTGCCGTCATAGCGGGGCTTCTCGCCGTTGGCCATCTGGCCTTCACGCAGCGCTTCCAGCCGCTCCTTGGAGCAGTAGCACTTGTAGGCACGGCCGTCGGCCAGCATCTCGTCGATGAGGCCGTTGTAGCGATCGAAGCGCTTGGTCTGGTAGTAGGGGCCCTCATCCCAGTTCAGCTCCAGCCATTCCATGCCCTCAATGATGGCGTCGATGGCCTCCTGAGTGGAACGTTCCAGATCGGTATCCTCGATACGCAGCACAAACTCACCGCCCTGGTTCTTTGCAAACAACCAGGAATAGAGTGCGGTACGGGCACCGCCGACATGCAAAAAGCCGGTCGGGCTGGGAGCAAAACGGGTTTTGACTTTCATCTTTAAGCCTTGTGTAGAGGGCCTTGGGCCAATTCGTTAAAAAAACCGTCGCATTTTAGCACCGACAATGACGGATGGGAAAACCATGGCGAGGCAGAGGGGAAAATAGGGTCTATTCCCGCAAAAACCGCTGTTTTAGAGTGATGTCTCAGAATTTTCCCTTTTTTCCCGCTTAGCTAGGCGAGGTTGCTGGAGAGATCTCCCGCACAGCCGATACTTCAGTCACCCCGTCAACGAACCCTCAACGATACAAGGAACGCACGATGCAGTTTCGTTCTATCCAGAATCGTATCCTGGTACTGGCCGGTGTCGCCATGACCACGGCCCTGGTCATCCTGATCCTGCTCAACCAGTATTCAGGCCGGCAGACCCAGCAGCTCACCATCGACTCCAGTCGCGCCGCCCTGCAACAGGAGGCGTGGCAGAAGGTGAGCGCCAACGCCCGCGCCGAGGCCGCCACCATCACCCAACTGCTGCAAAAGGGGCTCTCCTACACCCAGCAGATGGCCAGCGTTTTCGCCCGCCAGCAGGAGGGCAAACTGCCGCTGGATCGCCAGCAGGCCACCGATCTGCTCAAGGCCCAGCTTGCTTTGGAGCCCCAGCTCTATGGCGCCTTCGCGGGCTTCGAGCCCAACGGCTTCGACGGCCAGGACGAAAGCTTCGCCGGCCAGAGCGCGCTCGGCAGTGACGACAAGGGGCGCTTCGTTCCCTATTTCTATCGCGACAAGGATCAGATCGGCAGCGATCTGCTGCTCTCCATCGAGAAGAGCGATCCGGACGAGTTCGGCAACCCGGCCAACGACTACTATGCCTGCCCGAAACGGGAGGGGCGCCCCTGCCTCATCGATCCCTTCAAGGTGGACATCAACGGCCAGCAGGTGCTGGTGAGCACCATCACCACCCCCATCCTGGTGGATGGCCGGTTCAAGGGCATCGCCGCGCTGGATCTGGCGGTGGACTCCATCAGCCGCCAGGCCCAGTCCCTCAACAGCAACATCTATGACGGCAAGGGGGAGACCCTGATCGTCAGCGCCGCCGGCGTCATCACCGGCACCAGCGGCGACGCCAGCCTGCTCGGCAGCCGCGCCGACAAGGTGCTCGGCAACGGCTGGCAGCAGTACCTCAAACCGGACGTGCAGCGCCAGGAGCTCACCGACGCGTTTCGCATCTCGGTGCCCATTGCGGTGCCCGGCATGGCCCGCAACTGGGCCATCATCGTCACCCTGCCCTACAAGGTGGTGCTGGCGGGAGCGGACGAGCTGGCACGCCAGCTCACCGACATGAACCGCGCCGCCATGACCCAGCAGCTCATCGGTGCCCTCATCGTACTGGCGCTGGCCCTTGGCACCATGCTGGTCATTGCCCGCAGCATCACGGGCCCCATCCGCCAGATGGTGAGCCTGGTGGATGACATCGCCGACGGCGAGGGGGATCTCACCAAGCGCCTGGAGAGCAGCTCCCGGGACGAGCTGGGGGCCCTGGCCCGGGGCATCAATCGCTTCATCGACAAGCTGCAGGCCTTGCTCGGGGATGTGCAGAAGACCGCGAGCGAGGTCCATCGCCACGCCGGGGATACCGATCGCATCGCCGGACAGACCGACAGCAACCTGCAGCATCATCAGGCGGAGATGGAGCAGATGCTGACCGCGGTACAGGAGATGTCCTACGTCAGCCAGGAGGTGGCCACCCACGCCAACAACACCGCCGACTCCGCCAAGCAGGCCCAGAGCGCGGCGGACGAGGGCAAGGTACGCTTCCAGCGGGTGATCCACTCCATGCACAAGGTGGCCGCCGAGGCAGGCAAGGGAGCCGAAGTGGTGGAAGGGCTGGCTCACGACAGCGAGCAGATCACCAGCATCCTCACCGTCATCCAGGGGATCGCCGATCAGACCAACCTGCTGGCACTCAACGCCGCCATCGAGGCGGCCCGGGCCGGCGAGCAGGGGCGCGGTTTTGCGGTGGTGGCCGACGAGGTGCGCAAGCTGGCGGGCAACACCCAGCAGGCGGTGCAGAATACCCAGGAGCTGATCGACAAGATCCGCCACAGCTCCACCAACGCGGTCAACGCCATCCAGCAGAGCCAGCAGCTGACCCATCAGGCGGTGGGGGAAGCGGATCAGGCGGAGGCGGCCCTCGGCAGCATCTTCCAGGCCATCGCCACCATCAACGACATGACCTACCAAATCGCCTCCGCCGCCGAGGAGCAGAGCTCGGTTTCCGAGACTGTCTCCGGCAATCTGTCAAAAACCAGCGCACTGGCCAACGACATCGCCAGGGACGCCACCAGCACGGCCAACGCCAGTCAGGCCTTGCGTCAGGCGGCGGAACGTTTGCAGCAATTGTTGGGTCAGTTTCGTCTCAGCTGATAATTTTCATGCTCCGGACTCTCCCCCTCGGGGGCGAGTCCGTTTACCATAGGCGGCATATTTGCCTGATGGCAGGCAATGTAGTGAGAGGTAAATGCCGTGCCCACCCCGGACCGTCGCCCACGTGGCCATAACAGACGAGCCCAGCAGCGTCGCCAAGACGAATCACAAGGAACCCTGCTCCAACGTATCAACGCGGCTACCCTGCCCCTGCGCCAGCGTCTCGGCCAGGGCATGAGTGGCCTGGGTCAGCGCAACAAGGAGCCGAAGGCGGCCTCGTTCAAGCTGGCAAGCCCCCTGCCCCGCAAACACACCATAGGGTTGCTGGTGCTGATCCCGCTCTGGCTGCTGGTGCTGGCCTGGGAGCCCGCCCCCACCGCCCCGACCACGGCGCCGTCAGGCTCCCTGGCGGTCCCCCTGGCCGTGCCGGCCCAGGCCCTGACCGTCGGCAACGCCGGTGAGCCCCAGGCCGCCAAGCCCGTCGAGGAAAAAGTGGATGGCACCTGGTTGCAGCACGACGTGCAGGCCGGTGAAACCCTCTACTCCATCTTCCGCAAGTTCGAGCTGCCGGGGGCCGAGCTCAGCCGGCTCATCGCCATCGAAGGGCCGGACAGGCCGCTGACCCGGCTGCAGTCGGGCAAGTCGGTGTTCATCCTGGTGGACACCAGCCGCCGCATCCAGCGGGTCGAGGTCCGCTCTCTCGGTCAGGTCAGCTACCGCTACGACCGCCAGGGGGAAGGGTTCGCCCTCAAGGAATAAGGGGGCTCGACCACACCCCCTTATGCAGACGGGAGGCCATGGCCTCCCGTTTTTTTTGATGTGAAGCATGAAACAAGCTGCTGACTTCACAATACTTTTAGCTCGCTCAAAAAATGAAAAGTGCCAAATTGACAAGGGATCGGGCTCCAGTACAATCGGTCAGGCTTTAGACAGGGATTGTGCTACATGCTACTGGGACAAAGAGACGTGGTCAGTCATGCTTCAACCCCTGACTTCCAGGCAAATGCTGCCCAACCAGGCTTAGTTTCATTTTGTTATAGATAGGACTTACCACATGTCTGACATTCGCACCGGCCAAGTAAAATGGTTCAACGAAACCAAGGGTTTTGGCTTCATCGAGCAATCCCAGGGACCGGACGTTTTCGTTCACTTCTCCTCCATCCAGAGCGCAGGTTTCAAGACCCTGGCTGAAGGTCAAAAAGTCCAGTTCACTGTGACCCAGGGCAAAAAAGGCCCTCAGGCCGAGAACGTCACCGTTATCTGAGCCAGCGCCAGTGAACCCGTAGGAGGAGCCATCGCCCCTCCTATTTTTTTGCCCGCGATCTTTCCTTCCCGACCGGCAGAGCTCTTGCCGGGCTTGCCATCCCCACCTGCAAGCCACTTATGGCCGCCACCAGCCGCTATAAATCAAAATGATGAGTTTTGGGTAAATGCCCCGGTTTTAACTTATACCGAGCCACTGTCTGTCATTCAGGCCCTGCCAAGCCTGTTAGCCGACCGCAAAGGGTTGTGCCCGATCTCCGGGAGGCTATTAGCAAGCAATACATCTTGGTCTTATGACTTGGGATGTGCGGGGAAGAGAGAAAGCAGGCAAACGCCGGATACGACAAATCATCGCGGCGCGATGTGATGGGCAATTCAAAGGGATTATGAGGACGTCGAAGAGAGATTGGAGCGGGAAACGAGACTCGAACTCGCGACCCCAGCCTTGGCAAGCGCGGATCATGCTCTACCAACAGGACGCGGCAGTGATGGTACTGAGAAACTGGATTCGTGTACTTGGGGGAGAGATTGAATTCGAAGGGTTCGAAGAGAGATTGGAGCGGGAAACGAGACTCGAACTCGCGACCCCGACCTTGGCAAGCGCGGATCATGCTCTACCAACAGGACGCAGCAGTGATGGTACTGAGAAACTGGATTCGTGTACTTGGGGGAGAGATTGAATTCGAAGGGTTCGAAGAGAGATTGGAGCGGGAAACGAGACTCGAACTCGCGACCCCGACCTTGGCAAGGTCGTGCTCTACCAACTGAGCTATTCCCGCAACAGGATGTCATCTGCAAGTGATTGGAGCGGGAAACGAGACTCGAACTCGCGACCCCGACCTTGGCAAGGTCGTGCTCTACCAACTGAGCTATTCCCGCAACAGAATGTCATCTGCAAGTGATTGGAGCGGGAAACGAGACTCGAACTCGCGACCCCGACCTTGGCAAGGTCGTGCTCTACCAACTGAGCTATTCCCGCAACAGAATGTCATCTGCAAGTGATTGGAGCGGGAAACGAGACTCGAACTCGCGACCCCGACCTTGGCAAGGTCGTGCTCTACCAACTGAGCTATTCCCGCATCGGAATATCACTTACATATTTTTGGAGCCAGCAACGAGATTCGCGCTCGCTACCCCGACCTTGGCAAGCACTCAACATGCGCTACCAACGCGGTGACTCCGGCACTGCATATTGGAGCGGGAAACGAGACTCGAACTCGCGACCCCGACCTTGGCAAGGTCGTGCTCTACCAACTGAGCTATTCCCGCAACATGGATTGTCTTGAGGCTGTGCTGATGATTGGAGCGGGAAACGAGACTCGAACTCGCGACCCCGACCTTGGCAAGGTCGTGCTCTACCAACTGAGCTATTCCCGCATCGGAACGTCATCAGCAAACATTTTGGAGCGGGAAACGAGACTCGAACTCGCGACCCCGACCTTGGCAAGGTCGTGCTCTACCAACTGAGCTATTCCCGCAAAACCTGAAAACAGACCGTACAGCATTTGGTTGCTTGCGCTACTGTACGGGAGCCGAATTATAAGAGCAGACATTCCAATTGCAAGGGCTTTTTTGTCTGGTTGCAGCCGTTCGCTCAAAAGCTGGCCGAACTGCTGATTTTAGCAACCGAACGACGGCAACCCCTTGCCAGCCACTCAGATTTTGAAGACGTGGGCGCGGTAGAACTGCAGTTCGGCGATGGATTCGCGGATGTCGTCCAGCGCCTGGTGGGAGCCACTCTTCTTGAACTGATCCAGCAGTTCAGGCTGCCAGCGACGGACCAGCTCCTTGATGGTGCTGACGTCCACGTTGCGGTAATGGAAGAAGGCTTCCAGATCGCTCATGTGCTTGACCATGAAGCGGCGATCCTGGCCGATGCTGTTGCCGCACAGGGGGCTGGTGCGCTCCGGCACCCACTGGCGAATGAAGGCGAGGGTCTCGGCAACGGCCTTGGCCTCGTCGTATTCACTCGCCTTGACCCGGGCCACCAGCCCGCTCTTGGTGTGGGTGTTGACGTTCCAGTCATCCATCTTGCCCAGCTCTTCCTCGCTCTGGTGGATGGCGATGACCGGCCCTTCGGCCAGCACGTTCAGGTCCTTGTCGGTGACGATGGTGGCGATCTCCAGTACCACGTTCTCTTCGGGGTCCAGACCCGTCATCTCCATGTCGATCCATACCAGGTTCTGCGCGCTGACTGTCATGATTGCTCTCTCTATTGGGAGGAATGGCGGAATTTTGCCAATTTGCATGTATCATACTGGCTTTGAATCTGTTCATAAACTGGCAAACCCCGTGGCAAAGAAAGCAAAACTCAATCTGGGTCAACAAAGGCGCGTCCAGGCCAACCGCGAGCGGCGGCTGCAAAAAGAGCACACCACAGTGGTAGATGACACCCTGTTCGGCCCCGCCATCGAAGGGGTGGTGATCAGCCGTTTCGGCCAGCACGCGGATGTCGAGGCGAGCGATGGTGCCATCCACCGCAGCAACCTGCGGCGCAGCAGCATCAGCAGCCTGGTGTGCGGCGACAAGGTGGTGTGGCGCCCCGGCCTCAATGCCGCGACTGCCGGCGTCATCGAGGCGGTGCATCCGCGCCACTCGGTGCTGACCCGGCCGGACTTCTACGACGGGGTCAAACCCATCGCCGCCAACATCGACCAGATCATCATCGTCTCGGCGGTGATGCCAGAGTTCTCCACCAATATCGTCGACCGCTACCTGGTGGCGGCAGAAGATGTGGAGATAGCGCCCCTCATCGTGCTCAACAAGGTCGACATGCTCGATGACGCGGCCCGCGCCCGTATCGAGCACCAGCTCGAGACCTACCGCAAGCTCGGTTACGAGGTGCTGCTGGTGAGCTGCGAGAGCGGTGAGGGCATCGACGCCCTCAAGGCGGCGCTCACCGACAAGATCAGCATCTTCGTGGGCCAGTCCGGGGTGGGCAAGTCGTCCCTCACCAACGCCCTGATGCCGGGGCTGGACGTGCTCACCGGCGAGATCTCCGAGAACTCGGGGCTCGGCCAGCACACCACCACCACGGCGCGGCTCTACCACTTCCCGAGCGGCGGCGATCTCATCGACTCCCCCGGGATCCGCGAGTTCGCCCTCTGGCACCTGGAAGCCGACCGCATCACCTGGTGCTTCGTCGAGTTTCGCGACTACCTGGGTGGCTGCAAGTTTCGCGACTGTACCCACAAGGATGATCCCGGCTGCGCCCTGCGCGCCGCGGTCGAAGCGGGCGCCATCAGCGCCGATCGCTTCCACAACTACCACCGCATCCTGGAAACCATGCAGGAAGCCCGCCACGGTCGCCAACAGGCGCGGCTGTGACCCGTTCAACTCATTCCCAGATGAAGATCATGAGCATCACTGACAACCTGAAAATTGCCGGTCAATACTGCCTGCCCAAACACGCCCTCTCCCGCCTGGTGGGCAAACTTGCCGCCGCCGAAGCGGGCAACCTCACCACCAGGGTGATCGAGGCCTTTATCAAGCAGTACCAGGTCGACATGAGCGAGGCGCTGCACGAGAGCCCGGCCCACTACAAGAGCTTCAACGCCTTCTTCACTCGCGAGCTCAAGCCCGGCATCCGCCCCGTGGTGGAAGACGCCATGACCCTGGCCCTGCCGGTGGATGGCACCGTCAGCCAGCTCGGGCCCATCAGCCAAGGTCGCATCATCCAGGCCAAGGGCCACGACTACAGCGCCCGCGAGCTGCTGGGGGGCTATGAGGATCTGGTGGCCCCGTTCAAGGATGGCGACTTCGCTACCATCTATCTGGCACCCAAGGATTACCACCGCATCCACATGCCGCTGGACGGCGTGCTGGAGAGCATGGTGTTCGTGCCGGGGGATCTCTTCTCCGTCAACCCCCTCACGGCCGAGAACGTGCCCAACCTGTTTGCCCGCAACGAGCGGGTGGTGGCCACCTTCCGTACTCCCCACGGCCCCATGGCCCTGGTGCTGGTCGGTGCCACTATCGTCGCGAGCATCGAAACCATCTGGGCCGGCAACATAGCGCCGACCAAAGAGAAGAAGGTGGTGCGCTGGGACTACACCGGCGACGAAGCCATCACCCTGCAAAAGGGGGCCGAGATGGGCCTGTTCAAGCTGGGCAGCACAGTCGTCTGCCTGTTTGGCCCGGGCATGCTGGCCGGTTTCGCGCCGCACCTGGCCAACGGGGTCACCACCCGCATGGGTCAGCCCTTTGCCACCCTGGCGGCGCAAGCATGAGCGATCAACCCACTTCCCAGAAGAACAACCCGCTGCACGGGCTGACCCTGGAGGCCATCGTCACCGCCCTGGTCGCGCACTATGGCTGGGAAGCGCTGGGGCAGCAGATCAATATCCGCTGCTTCACCGATAACCCCAGCATCAAGTCCAGCCTGAAGTTCTTGCGCAAGACCCCCTGGGCCAGAGAGAAGGTCGAAAGCCTCTATCTGTACGTCCAGCGCAAGCAGGCCAAAGAGAAGGAGTGACGCCATGGCGTTCAAGATTACCTACACCTACAAGAAGCAGGCCAGGGAGATTGGCTACGCCAACGACAAGTTCAACAGCATCTATGATGCCGTTGCCGCCGCCGAGGGGATCGATCTGACCCGCTTCCACGCCATGGAAGAGCAGCTGGCCCAGGTGTGCCGCCGCGACAAGAAGAGCGTGAAGGATTACCGGGAGAACTACTTCAAGGAGCTGGGCTTCTCCAACATCGTCATCGAACGGGACGCCAAGGAGTAAGCATGCGCACCCTGACCCTGATGGCCGCCTCCCTGCTGCTGGCCGCCTGCAACACGACACCGAGGGAGCCCCTGGTCGGCGCGGATCGCGACGAACATGGCTGCATCGGCAGCGCGGGCTATCAATGGTCGGCGCTGGCAGGCCAGTGCGTGCGTCTGTTCGAGCAGGGCATTCGCCTCAACCCGACCGATGCCGGTCAGACCGTCAGCGCTTTCGTGCTGTTCAATGCCGATCAGAGTCAGGCCGAGCTGACCCTGCCAGAGGGCGAGCCGATCCGGCTGATCCGCCAGGGCGAAGAGGGCAACTGGTCCTGGCAGGGCGGCGGCTATCAGCTCTTCCCCTGGAAGGGGTATGTGCTCAAGTCCGGCGACCATGTGCTCTATCACGGCGATCTGACCCCCTGATCCTCGTCATCCCTCCCCTCACGCCCTGATGGGCGCAGAGCAGGCATAAAAAAACCCCGTTGCACGCAACGGGGTTTTTCATGATACCCGGCAGGATCAGTTGCCGAGGGTGGAGAACAGGCTCTGTTCCAGGCTGCCGCGGGAGACGCACACCGGGGTGATGGAGGGAGCCAGTACTCGCTCGCCGGAGGACTCGACGAAGTAGAGCTGGGTATTGCCCTTGACATTCACGGTGGCGACGCTGTTGTTGCCGCTCTGGGTGATGATCAGGTTGATCTGCAGGTTGGGGTTGCCCAGCGCCACCTTGGACCCCATGGTGCCGCAATCCAGCCACTCCAGACCATCGGCCGAGTTTTCCACGTTGGCGGTCATCAGACCGGCACCACGCTGGCTGTTCTCGATGTTCAGACCGTGATCGCCGAACCACTTCTCGGCACGGGCCCACACCAGATCCACCGGGATCGCCATCTCCTGGGTGTTGTTGGTTGCCTTGGCAACCGGCGGGGTATAGCGATACTGCTCGCCGCCGTTGTTGTCGCTCGCACAACCCACCATCAACAGGGCCAGGGCGCCCCCCATTATCTTCTTCATGCTGCTTCTCTCATCCATAAGGCCATAGGCCGACCGGCGGCTATTATGGCGATCGCGACACAGGCTGTCAGCAGGGATCCGCACAAATGGCGTACTCTTAACCCAGGCTTTACAAAACCCACCTGTTATCATAGATTTGCTCGAAGTCTCCCCCGTGAGTGCTCTCGTGACTTCTTCGCTCTCCCTGGCGCTGCTGCAGCAGATCATCGACCAGTTACCCATGAATATCTTCTGCCGGGACAAGCACGGACGGTACCTGTTTGCCAACAAGGCATTCGCCAGGGAAGCCGGCCTGCAAGACCCGAGCGAACTCATTGGCAAGAGCGATGCCGAGATGCCCTGGGGGGATGTATTCCGGGAGGAAGATGACCGCCTGCTGGCCGACGGCAAACCCCTGCTGCACCAGCAGCTCCATTGCCACAGCGGCGAAGGCGCCAGCTGGATGGAGATCAACAAGGTTCCCCTGTATGACGAGCACGGCGACCCCATCGCCCTGTTTGCCATGGTCAGCGCCATCGATCAGCGCAAGGAGCTGGAGCAAACCTTCCGCCAGCAGCAGTTGCTGCAACGCCGCCTGCTGGATGCCATTCCCGACCTCATCCGTCTCGAGGATCATCAGGGCGTGCTCATCGACTGCAACCAGGCCTTTCTCGACTTCATGGGGCTGGTGGCAAGCGAGGCTCTGGGTCGGCGCGTCCCGCCCCGGCTGCCCGTCGAACAAACCCTGGGTCAGGGGGAGTATTGCGTGGTGGATGCCCAGGGCAGAGGCCGCCATCTGGAGGTCACCCGGGTCGAGGTGCCGGATGACGAGGGCAACTCCCTCGGCATCCTTACCCTTAGCCGCGACATCACCGGGCTGCGCACCACCCAGGCCCAGTTGCAGCAAGAGCAGCACTACGACAGCCTGACCGGCCTGCTCAAGCTCTCCCACTTCCTGCAGACCAGCCGTCATCTGGGGGCCCGCAAGGCCAGCCTGCTGCTGGTGGATCTGCAACATTTTCGCGAGATCAACGATCGCTTCGGCATACGGGTCGCCGACCGCCTGCTGAGCCAGGTGGCCCGCCGCCTGCAACGACTGGCGCCGCCCCAGTCCCTGCTCTGTCGGGTCGCGGCGGATGACTTCGCCCTGCTGCTGCCCGAGCTCCCCCTCTCTCTGGATGCGTGGAGCCGCAACCTGCAGCAGGAGCTGATGACGCCCTATCAGGTCGAGGAGCACAGGATCCAGATCCCGGTGTTCCTCGGCATAGCCCATGGCAAGGCCAAGGATGCCGAGCGTCTGCTGAGCCACGCCGAGGCCGCCCTGGCCCAGGGCAAGCGCCAGCAGCAGCACTGTACCCTGTTCGACCCCGCACTCGATGCCAAGCTCAAACGCCGCCAGCTCATCGCCGCCCAGTTGCCACTCGCCATCAAGTCCGCCGAGCTGACCGCCGTCTACCAGCCCATCATCTGTACCCACAGCAACCGGCTGCACGGGGCAGAGCTGCTCTGCCGCTGGCCCCATCCCGAATTCGGCATGGTCTCCCCCGACGAGTTCATCCCGCTGGCGGAGGAGCTGGGGCTCATCGGCCAGCTCGGCCAGCTGATGCTGGAGCTCGGCTGTGCCCAGCTTGCCCGCTGGCAGGTGGCGGCCCCGGACCTGGTGCTCTCCATCAACCTCTCGCCCCTGCAGTTCCGCGATCCCGAGCTCTGCCCTCAGATCTTCGACTGCATCGCGCGCCACGGGCTCGCCCCCTGGCAACTGGAGCTGGAGATCACCGAAGGGGTGCTGATGGAGAATGCCGACGAGATTGAGAGCAACCTGGCCAGCCTCATCGAGGCGGGCTTCCAGCTCGCCATCGACGACTTCGGCACCGGCTACTGCTCCCTCGCCTACCTTCCCAGGCTGCAGGTGGCGACCCTCAAGCTCGACAAGAGCTTCACCCAGGGGCTGGCCACCAACCAGGCCACCACCGCCATCGTGCGTTCCGTCATCGGGTTGGGCCATGAACTTGGCATCAAGATCACCGCCGAAGGGGTGGAGACGCCGGAGCAGCAGGCCTGGCTGGTGCAGGTCGGTTGCGATCGGCTGCAAGGCTATCTGTTCAGCCGCCCCCTCCCACCGGCCGACTTTGCCCGCAGCTATCAGCTGCCGGAGCAGTAAGCCAGCAACAACAAGGCCACCCGAGGGTGGCCTTGTTGTTTTTGCAAAGCGTGCATGATCTGGCGCACTTACTCCTGGAAATAGGTGCCCCAGCCGTCGTAGTCCACCCCGTATTTCTCGAGGATGGGCAGCATCTTCTCGATGTCGGCGACGATGGTGTCGATGTCCAGCTTGCACTCCACCATGGCGTCGAAACAGAAGATGGTGGCGCCGTCGTCCAGCTCCATCTCCTCGGCGTCGGTCACTTCGAAACCGGCCTTGAACAGATCGACCGCCGCCTTCTCCAGCAGATCGAACTTCTGGCAGGCAAAGTGGTGCTCAATCTCGTAATCCAGATCCGGGTTGCTGCCATCGGCCAGCAGCTCGTTGACGATGGCGGCGGTCTCTTCGCGCCACTCTTGCATATTGGTATTCATATAAACCCCAGGCGGTGTTGGATGGATGTCACCCCTGCCAGCCGCGTCGGCCCGGACCATGGCCAGGGGATGAGTGCGGCAAAGCATACCCGCAGAGCGCGGCAGGCTCAATCGATGGGCCAAGATAACTGGCGCCTCTCCCGGCTTGGCGCCAGCGGGCAGCCCTCGGCACGTCAGGCAGCCCGCCATCCTTCATGATGTTCTGCTGGCCGCCGGCCCGCCCTGCCCCACAGGCGCCCCTCTTTTCATGGTTAAAACCGGGAAACCGGTCCAATCACGGGAAGATTGCTCGGATATCGAGCGAACGGTACATCAATCTGCGGCCTGTGGTTGACACCTCAGTCCAGAAAGGGTTTAATGCGCGCCGTTGCCCAGATAGCTCAGTCGGTAGAGCAGGGGATTGAAAATCCCCGTGTCGGCGGTTCGATTCCGTCTCTGGGCACCAACTATTCCTCCTTAGTTCAGTCGGTAGAACGGCGGACTGTTAATCCGTATGTCACTGGTTCAAGTCCAGTAGGAGGAGCCAAATTCGAAAGGCCCGCTCAGATGAGCGGGCCTTTTTGCATCTGTCATTTACTCACATGCCGGGGCTAGTAGTGGTTTTCGTCCCCATGCCATACGTGTCCGGCCGAGCAGGCCCGGGCGACTTCGTGGCAGGGGTCGTCCGCATGGCGGCGGAAGAAGTGCTGATCCTGTTGCAGCAGGAGCGAACTCATCGAGTGGCTCATGCCAGCCAGTGCCTCGCCGGCGGTCAATCCTGCAACCCGGTGATCTGTGGCCAAATGAGCCAGGACTTTTTCACGACTGTTCATGATCGCCTCCCTGTGTGGATCCGGTCGTAAATTGACCATAGCAGCCGTACTCTGCATACCGCAAACCCGCGTCAGCAAAGGGCTACAGGCAGGTCCCGACCTTCTGCTCCGGCATGAAAAAACCCGCTCATGACAAGCGGGTCTGTTTCACTCAGCTAACCGCCGTTGCAGGCCGCCAGCAACAGAGTGGCACCACAGGTGGCGCTGAACACCAGCAAACCCACCTGCAGCACCCCCTCCGGATCCCTCTGTGTGCGTCTCTTGCGAACACGTATCCATCTCGGCTTCATCGAGCCAACTCCATCCAGTTTCCTGCACCCGGGGTGCTGACCTATCCCTGCCCGTCCCGGCAGGCGGCTCATCTTTGTCCAGTTGCAGCCCGCCGTCAACTGCGGCGAAACCACACCTTGTAGGGCACCGACCTCAGACTCCATCTCTGTTAACAATCTGGAAAACCGGCGTGACCCGCCCCTGCGCCAGGGCTATGATGAGGCCGACGATTTTCCTACCCTCAGGGAGACCCCAGATGAGCAGCCCCTTGCACTATGTGCTGGATGGCATCCATTGCGAGCCACACTTTTTTACCGTGCCCCTCGACCACCAGCATCCCGACGAGGAGGCGACCCTCACCCTGTTTGGCCGCACCCTCTGCCGCAAGGACAAGCTGGATGATGACCTGCCCTGGCTGCTCTATTTGCAGGGGGGCCCGGGCTTTGGCGCTCCTCGCCCGACCGCCGATGGCGGCTGGATCAAGCGGGCCCTGCAGGAGTTTCGGGTGCTGCTGCTCGATCAGCGCGGCACCGGCCACTCCACCCCCATCAGTGCTGACGCCCTGGCGGGGATGACCCCATATGAGCAGGCGGATTACCTCGGCCATTTTCGCGCCGACAACATAGTGCGCGACGCTGAATGCATTCGCGAGGTGCTGAGCCCGGGGCGCCCCTGGAGCCTGCTCGGCCAGAGTTTCGGCGGCTTTTGCAGCCTCACCTACCTCTCGTTGTTCCCGCGGTGTCTGCACGAGGTCTACCTCACCGGCGGGGTGGCACCCATCGGGCGCAGTGCGGATGAGGTCTACCGCGCCACCTACCAGCGGGTGGCGGACAAGAACCGCGCCTTCTTCACCCGCTTCCCCCATGCCCAGGCCCTGGTCAACCGGCTGGCCAACCACCTGCACCACCACGACGTGCGCCTGCCCAACGGCCAGCGCCTGACGGTGGAGCAGTTGCAGCAGCAGGGGCTGGATCTTGGGGCCAGCGGCGCCTTCGAGGCACTTTACTACCTGCTGGAAGACGCCTTCATCGGCGAACGCCTCAACCCCGCCTTCCTCTATCAGGTGCAGGCCATGCAGCCGTTCAACACCAACCCGGTGTTCGCCATCCTGCACGAGCTCATCTATTGCGAAGGGAGTGCTAGCAACTGGGCGGCCGAGCGGGTGAGAAGGGAGTTTCCTGCCCTGGCCTGGGCGCCCGGCAAAGATTTCGCCTTCACCGGCGAGATGATCTTCCCCTGGATGTTCGAGCAGTTCCGCGAGCTCATTCCCCTGAAGGAGGCCGCCCACCTGCTGGCCCAGAAAGCGGACTGGGGCCCCCTCTACGATCCGGCGCAGCTGGCCCGCAACACTGTGCCGGTGGCCTGCGCCGTCTATGCCGAGGACATGTACGTGGAGTTTGACTACAGCCGCGACACCCTGAAGGGGCTTGGCAACAGCCGCGCCTGGATCACCAACGAGTACGAACACAACGGCCTGCGGGTCGATGGCGAGCGGATCCTGGATCGGCTCATCCGCATGAACCGGGATCGCTGATCCCGCCGGGCGCACGCCCGCAGCAAGACAACAAGTTCGAGGGCGGCCCATGAGCCGCCCCGCCCATGGAAGCAACACAAAACAACAAGGACACCCATTGGATCATCCGGAAATCTCGACCGGCTGGCTGAGTCGCCTCTTCTATCGCTGGACCGGCCCGCTGCTGCGCAAGGGGCTGACCCAGCCCCAGGTCAGTCTCGACGATCTTTATCCCCTGCTGCCGGAAGACAGGCGCGACGGCCGCGCCGACGCCTTCCTCGCGCTCACCGCCCGCCAGCCGGTGCGCCCCTGGCCCCTGACCGCCTTTATCTGGCGTCATTACAAGGGACGAATTGGCCTGCTCACCCTGCTGCAACTGCTCGGCATGCTCGCCACCCTGACCAGCCCCTGGCTGCTCAACCACAGCATGACCCAGCTCGGCACCGATGCCACCACCGGCCACAAGCTGCTGCTGGCCCTGGCCCTGTTCGCCTCCGTGCTCGCCGCCGGCATGCTGGCGGAGCACTCCCTGCAACTGGCCCTCAAGATGCACGTGCCCATCCGCCGTCTGCTGGCCGAATCCCTGCTCGCCAAGGTGATGAAGCAGGGTGGCAAGAGCTTCGACGACAGGGCCGGCGGCCGGGTTCAGAACCTCATCAACCGGGACGTGTGGGACATTACTTGGATTCTTGCGGACCCCGCCATGCCGGTCACCATGGCGCTGCAACTCATCGGCACCATCGCCCTGCTGGTGTGGCAGGTGGGCAGTGCCGGTCTGGTGGGCTTCGCGGTGCTGGCCCTGCTGCTGCTCATTTCCACCCGGGTAGTACGGCGCATGAACCAGCAGGAGCAGCAGCTCAAGCGCCAGCAGGACGAGCGCAACGGCATCCTGGCGGAATACATCAAGAAGCTGAGGCTGGTACGCCAGAACGGGCTTGGCCCCTTCTTTACCCGGGCGGCCAACACCAAGCGCCAGCAGGAATTGGGGGTGCTGGGCCGGGTGCTCAGGCTCGATGCCATCAACGAAGGGCTGATGCTGAGCACTCCCCTGCTGGTGACCCTGGCCACCTTCACCACCTACCTGGCGTCGGGCAACACCCTCACCCTGCCCCAGGTGTTCACCACCATCGCCCTGTTTACCGTGCTGCGCATCCCCATGATGCGACTGCCCTACCTCATCCGCACCCTGATCAACTTCAACACCGGCTTCAACCGGCTGTGCGAGTTCCTGAACAGCCCGGAGCAGCATCGGGAACTCGATGATCCCGCCCTGCCGGCGGGGGCCCTCCACCTGGAAGGCGTCAGTGCCCTGCACCAGCAAAAACCGGTGCTCGAGGGAGCCAACCTCGCCATCGCACCGGGGGAGCTCGTGGGGATCACCGGGGCCACCGGGGCGGGCAAGAGCTGCCTGCTGCATCTGGTTGCCGGCTTTGACAGCGAGTTTGCCGGCAGCATCCGTCGCCACGGCCGGGTTGCCCATCTGGGCCACAAGCCCTGGCTGATGAACGACACCATCCGCAACAACATCCTGTTCGGCCAGCCCTGGCACGCCGAGCGCTATCGTTGGGTGCTCGGCGCCTGCGCCCTCACGGCCGATCTCGCGCTGCTCAGCCACGGGGATCAAACCCTGGTGGGCGAGCTCGGCACCCGCCTCTCCGGCGGCCAGCAGCAGCGGGTCGCCCTGGCTCGCGCCCTCTACGCCCGGGCCGATATCCTGCTGCTGGACAACCCCTTGTCTGCGCTCGACCCCATGGTCGCGGCCCAGGTACTGGAGCAGGGGCTCGTCTTCAAGCCGGGGCCGACCCGGCTCCTGGTGAGCCACGATCCGGATGTGCTGGCCAGGTGCGATCGGGTGATCCGCATCGAGCAGGGGCGCCTGGTGGAGCTCGATGCCCACCAGTTGGCGGATCTTGTCCAGCATCCCCAGCCCGCCCCGCCGGTGCCCCCTCAGGAGGCGGAGCAGTTCAGCGAGGAGAAAGTGGTGGAGGGCAAGGTGGACTGGGGGCTGTTTGGCTTCATGTGGCAGCGCCTCGCCGCCCCCGGTGCCATCCTGCTCGTCCTGCTGCTCACCCTGGGCCAGGAAGGGCTGCGCATCGCCTCGGATCTCTGGCTCGGCGGCAAGGCCGAGGTGAGCGACGTCACGACCCTGCTCGGCATCTATGTGCTGCTGGGGGCGGGCTCCCTCGCCTGCATCATGGCGGTACGGGTCATCAACTACACCCTTGGCCTCAAGCTGGCCTGGACCCTGTTTGACGGCATGCTGGGGCGCATCAGCCGCGCCCCCATGGCCTTCTTCGACAAGGTGCCCCAGGGGCGCATCCTCAACCGCTTCGACCGGGATCTGGGGGAGGCGCAAGAGATGCTGCTCTCCATGCTGGTGGGACTGTTCGGCATGCTGGTGTCCGTGGCCTTGCAGGTGGTGGTGATCGGCATCAATATTCCCCTGCTGCTGCTCATCGCCCCCCTGGTGGGATGGGCGCTCTATGTGTTGCAGCGCCGCTACCGGGCGGTGCAACTCAAGCTGCGGCGCCAGTCCTCGGTGCTGCGCTCCCCGCTCTACATCAGCATCAGCGAGACCATCCGCGGCGCCCCCGCCCTGCGCCTGGCCGGGGCCGAGCGTTTCGCGCTGGACCAGGTGCTGCACCACTATGACAACAACCTGCGCAGCTGGTACACCACCACCTCCATCAACCGCTGGCTCGGCATGCACCAGACCCTGCTCTCCGCCGCCCTGGTGGGGGCCGTGGCGCTGATGGTGGCCTTTGGCAACAGCCCGCTGCTGGGGGCGGTTGCCATCACCTATGCCTTTACCGCTTCCGCCATGCTCAACTCCCTCATCCGTACCTTTGCCGAAGTGGAACAGGTGATGAACGCGGTAGAGCGGGTGCGCGAATACAGCGAAATAGAGAGCGAGCGCCAGGAGGGGGAGGCCCTCGCCACCCCTCACCCTGCGGTGCGCTTCGACAACCTGGGGCTGCGCTACCCCCAGACCAGCCAGTGGGCGCTGCACAAGGTCAACTTCGAACTGGCCCCCGGTGAAAAGGTGGGTGTGTGCGGGCGTACCGGGGCAGGCAAAAGCTCCCTGCTGGGGGTATTGCAGGCCATGTATCCCGCCTCCCAGGGGGAGATCTTTTACGGCAATCAGCCACTGTCACGACTTGCACCGGAGGCGGTGCGCGATCTCTACGACACCGTCTCCCAGATCCCGCTCACCTTCTTTGGCTCCTTGCGGGCCAATCTGGCGCCCCTGACCGAGCATGAGGACGCCATGCTTGAGCAGGCGCTTGCCCGGGTGGGACTGGCCGAGCGCTGCGCCGGGCGGCTGGACGAGGATCTCGACAGGCTGCAACTCTCCGCTGGCGAGACCCAGTTGCTGGTGATCGCCCGCATCCTGCTGTCGCGCCGACCGCTCATCGTGCTGGACGAGGCCACCTCGGACCTCGATCACGGCGGCATGCGCAAGATGGCGGAGCTGCTCTACCGCTACCGGCCGGAGGCCAGCTATCTGGTGATCGCCCACCACCTGGAGCCGCTCTTGTCGGTGGACAAGGTGGTGGTGATGGAGGCCGGCACCGTGGTGGAGCAGGGGTCGCCGGTGAGCCTGCTGGCCAACTCCCACTCCCGCTTCCACCAGCTGTTTGCCGGCCAGGTCAACCGTCAGGTGCCCCAGACGGCATGAGCACCAAAAATAACAAGGGCTGCCCCCGGGCACAATGCTGATCAGTTAAGGATCCATTGACCGATCCTTCTGCTGTAGGACAATCCGGAACCAATCACTGGTTCCGGATTTTTTATGTCTATTGCAAACGATCTGAACGATGTTGTTGAGGCATCTGGCGACATGCTGGCTCGGCTGGCCATTTTTGCCGACCATATTCCCGACGAATGGATTACTGCCGCTGCCGCCTTGTCTGAAAAGGCCACTATCCGCCGACGCCGCTTACCTTCTGATATGGTCTTGTGGCTCGTCGTGGGGATGGCCTTTTTCCGCAATGAGCCCATCTCCGAGGTCGCTCGGCGCCTCAACATCTGTGCAGAAGGGTTGGCCAATGATGCCTTGCTCGCGGACAGTGCCCTGTCTCAGGCCCGTCAGCGACTCGGCAAACAGCCGCTCGAGTGGCTGTTCAAACAGTGCGCCGATGTGTGGGGGCGGGAACGTTATCCTGAAGACCATTGGCACGGTTTACAGGTCTTTGCCATCGATGGGGCCCTGTTCCGAACCCAGGATATGCCTGAACTCAGAGCACATTTCGGCTCGGGTAACACCTCAACCAACCGGCAGACACCCTACCCGATGCTGCGGTTGGTCACGCTCATGAATGTCCGCTCGCATGTCATTGCCAACGCGGCCATCAGCCCGTACCGCAAAGGGGAAATCCCCCTGGCCAGCGAGTTCATTCACTCATTGCCGGACAAGTCAGTGACCCTGCTGGATAAAGGCTTCTTCGGTGCCGACCTGTTGCTGCGTATTCAGGCCGAAGACACCGACCGTCACTGGCTCATCCCGGAACGCAAGGGGCTGGTATACACGGAACTTGAGCGCTATGGCGACGGTGACCGTCTGTTGCAAATGACGGTCTCGCCTCAGGCTCGCAAGAAAAACCCGGCGTTGCCGACACACTGGCAAGTTCGCGCAGTGACCTATGAGGTGGCAGGCAAGGAGAAAACGGTCTTTACCTCCCTGCCCGTGGCGCGATTCAGTGCAGCTCAGGTGGCGACCCTGTACCACGAGCGCTGGGAAATCGAGCTGGGATACCGGGATATCAAAAGCGCGATGCAGCACAACGCCATCACGCTGAGAAGCAAGAAAGTGGACTTGGTCTATCAGGAGCTGTGGGGATTGCTGCTTGGATACAATCTGGTCAGGCGGGAGGCCAGCCAGGCCGCCATAGCCCATCAGCGAGCGCCCAATGAGGTGAGCTTTAAGTTTGCCTGTCAGTTCATCGCGAACCAGATGGCAGTGATGGCGGGCGCGTTATCGCCAGCCCATACGCCACGGAGGTTGGCGGAGTTGCGGGGCTGCATAGGCGTCATGTTCATAGAAAAACGCCCCAGGCCATCGAGACCCAGGGCGGTGAAGATATCAAAGACCCGTTTTCCGGTAAATCGCAATGCGGCTCCGCTTAAGTGAACAGCATTGGCCCCCGGGCAGCCCTTGTTGCTTGAGGAGAGCCTCAACGCTCCATGATCTGGGTGATGTCGTCCTTGTTGATATGCACTTCCCTCCCCTCTTCATCGTAATAGCGATACATGCCTGTGGTCTCGTCCAACCTGGGTTTGCTGTCGGTGGCAATCATCTTGCCATCCTTGGTGCTCATGATGTATTGGGAGCTGCACCCCGCCAATCCCAACAGACAAATCAGCATCATCACAGCTTTCATCACTCTCCCCTTCTTCACGCTCACCCTGGCGGTGATAGATGAAGCCTAGCTCAACCAGATGGCCCGTTTACCTTGATTGCAGCAACAGGATTCACAGAAAGAATCCACCTGCTATAGCCATTGAAAATGATCTATCAAGAAAAGAAAGACCGGACATCTGTCCGGCCTGCTCTGGATTATTAGTTACTTGCCCGGCTTGCGCTCGCCGGTGACGGTGGGGTTGGCCGGATCCATGCTCCACTCGAACCAGCCGCCATCGTAGACGCTGATCCGCTTCCAGTCCATCAACCAGGCGTAGAAGAACGCCTCGGAGGCGCGCCAGCCGGTGCCGCAGTAGAAAGCGGCCTGCTGGGTCGGCTCGATATTCCACTCATCCCACATGGCGAGGATCTCGCGGGCGGGCTTCATGGTGCCGTCCGGGTTGTGGAAGTCGCTCATGCTGTTGGCATCCACCCCGCCATGACCCCATCTGGCCCCGGGAATGTCCCCCTTGGGCTTGATGTAGCTGTAGCCCGAGGTATTGCCCACGAACTCGTTCCAGGTGCGCACGCTGACCAGGGCGCCGTCCGGCTGCTTGAGCAGGGCCTTGGCCTGGTCAAGGGTGGTGTAGTACTCGGGACGGGCCGGGATGACCACGCCAAACTCCTTGGCCGGGGTGAACTTGTTGGCCAGGCCGGTCTCGGTGCGCAGATGCTGCACAAACCAGGCCTCCAGCCCGCCATCCAGCAGCCGCACATCCTCGACCCCCGCATACATCATCAGATGGGCCGCACGGGCCGCCGCCATGGTGTTGCGGCCATAGAGGATGACGGTGGTGTCATGACGGATGCCGTTCTCCAGCAGCAGCGCCTTGAGCGCCTCGTCAGAGACCTTGTTCCACAGCGGCTCCCCTTCCAGCCGGTTGGTGTCGATGTAGCCGGCTCCCGGAATGTGGCTCAGCAGATAGGCCTTGGGGGATCCCCAGTCCACCTCGAACACCTTCCACTCCCCCTTGGGGGCGGCGATGACCGGTTTGCCTGCCTGCAAGTCCGCCAACCAGAGCGGATGGACCAGCTGCTGCCAGCGTGCCAGATGCTCCCGGAGCGCCTCTTTCCATCCCTGCAGCTCGAACAGCTGCTTGATGCCCTGCTGGCGCAGCAGACGGGCCACCTCGGCCACCTCGCGAGGGGTGCCATAGAGGGCGACGGGTTTGTCGGCCTTCAGCCCCTTGCTCGCAAGCGCCACAGGCCACTCCTCGTCACTGTATTTCCACTCTGCGGAGAGCAGCTCGGCACCGGCCACATGGCCCCCCTGCTTCTCCCCGTCCATGGGCCAGCCCTGATAGAAATAGCTCGGGCGGGTATCCAGGATCACCGCCTCCTTCCCCTTGGCATCCGCCAGGGAGAGCGGGGGCAGCTCGGCGGCCAGCGCGGGCCAGGCACACCAGAGCAGCAAGGCGGTCAGGCAGCTTCGCCACAGTCCAGTCATTCGTTTCATGATGTCGTCTCGATGCATAGTGAAGAGAGTTAAAAAATGGAGCGGCCCAGGCGCTCGGCCAGCAGCTCCAGCGCCGCCGTCCCGGCCAGGGAGTTGCCCGCCTTGTTGAGCTCGGGTGACCAGACGCAGATGGAAAGCTCTCCCGGGATCAGCGCCATGATGCCGCCCCCCACCCCGGATTTCCCCGGCATGCCGACCCGGTAGGCGAAGTCGCCCGCCTCGTCATAGAGGCCGCAGGTGGCGAGCAGGGCATTGACCTGCTTGGTGGTCCGGGCCGGCAGCAGGGGTGTGCTCTCGCCAAGAGGGACACCCCGGTTGGCCAGATAGACGAAGGCTCGTGCCAGATCGACGCAGCTCATGCGGATGGCGCAGGCATTGAAGTAGCTCTGCAATACCTTGTCCACCTCGTTCTCGAAGTTGCCATAGGCCTTCATCAGATAGGCGATAGCGGCATTGCGGGCGGAGTGCTGGTACTCGGAGCGCGCCACCACCTGATCCGCCATGATGGCCGGGTTGCCGCACAGGCGGCGCACCAGCTCCAGAGTACGTTGGCGAGGAGCGGTGAGCCGGGTTTCCAGTAGATCGCTCACCACCAGGGCACCCGCGTTGATGAAGGGGTTGCGGGGAATGCCCTGCTCGAACTCCAGCTGGACGAGGGAGTTGAACGGCTGACCGGAGGGCTCCTTGCCCACCCGGGCCCAGATCTCCTCCTCCTGATAGAGGGTCAAGGCCAGCGTGAGGCTCAGGGCCTTGGAGATACTCTGGATGGAGAAGGGCTCGAAAGCGTCACCTGCGGTGAACAATTCTCCTTCAACGGTACAGACCGCGATCCCCAGCCGGTCGGCAGGCACCTGGGCCAGGGCGGGAATGTAATCGGCCACCTTCCCCTGCCCGAGCAGCGGACGCACCTCTTCCAGGATGCCGGCCAGTAATTCGGATGACAACACCATTGGCTATTCCATGACGTGAAACGAGGCGGGGCCAGCCCACCGACAAAAATCCCGCCGGCGGCGGGATTTTCTATCTGCCCGGGAGGCAGTCAGATATCAGGCCGGCTCGCCGTACCAGAGATCGAACAGCTCGGTGACCACCACGGCCTCCAGCCCTTTGCCTTGCAGCCAGGTCTGAACGGCGGAACGGTCTTCGTCGGTGCACTTGCCGAGCTGCTGGGTGCAGACCATCCCTTCCCAGGCCAGGTGACCCGAGCCGGCGAAGGCCAGCTTGCGAGGTTCGATCACCTCGTCGATCAGCGCATCGACCACGGCATCAATGGTCTCTTCGGCGGTGCCGACCGGGAAGTTGAAACTGATGTCGAACCCCATTTCCTGGAATTCATCGACGCGCAGTTTCTTACGCAGACGGCGGCTACGGTTGGCCATGATAGCTCCTTAGTTGATACGTTGACTCAGTTGACTCGTTTGAAAATCAGATCCCAGACACCGTGGCCCAGACGATGGCCACGCTGCTCGAATTTGGTCAGGGGGCGCCAGTCGGGACGGGGCACCCAGTTGCCGGTGGCGGAGGTGTTCTCGTACCCCTCGGCGGCACTCATCACCTCCAGCATGTGCTCGGCGTAGTTCTCCCAGTCGGTGGCCATGTGGAAGACGCCACCGATGGCAAGCTTCTGGCGGATATCCTGGGCAAAGGCAGGCTGCACGATGCGGCGCTTGTGGTGGCGGCTCTTGTGCCAGGGGTCAGGGAAGAAGAGCTGCAGGCAGGAGAGAGAACCGTTCGGGATCATGTGCTCCAGCACTTCCACCGCATCGTGGCAGATGACGCGCAGGTTGGTGACGCCCGCCTCCTGGGCGGTGCCAAGGCAGGCGCCCACACCCGGAGAGTGCACCTCGATGCCGATAAAGTTCTTCTCGGGGGCGTTCTTGGCCATCTCCACCAGGGAGGCGCCCATGCCGAACCCGATCTCCAGCACCACGGGTGCCTCGCGGCCAAACAGGGCCACCATGTCGAGCGGCTCTGGTGCGAAATCGATGCCCATGACCGGCCAGAGCTCTTCCAGGGCCTTCTCCTGCCCTTTGGTCAGGCGGCCTTCGCGACGGACGAAGCTGCGGATCTTGCGCATGAACTTGCCGTCTTCGTTAAACACATCTTGGGTCACAGACATAGTAAATTGCTCGTTATTGCATCGCTCTGGAACAGAGCCGACATAAATGGATCGCTCGTTATTGCATCAGTTCGCAAAAACAGGGGAGCGAATTATCCCAAGATAGGCACAAGGCGCAAGTGTTTCCCACAACAAATCCCCCGGGACTGCCCACATCCACCGGCAAGGTTGACAAATGCCACCCCCTTCACAGAATCTGTCGGACGTCGGGTTCATCCTGATGCGGAAAAATAAAACCATATACAACAAAGGATTGCAGTATGAAGAAAACCCTGTTGGCCCTCGTCCTGCCTGCCCTGCTGGCCGGTTGCAACCCCTCTGACAACGACTCCCAACCCCCTGCCCCCGCCGCTCAGGCCCATGAATTTCTGGTGCAACTGAGCTCTGGCGCAGAAGGGATAGGCGCTCGCCCCACTGGCACCGAGGCCGAAACCCGCGCCGCCGCCTGGATCCAGGATCACCTGGCCGGCTGGGGTTACGAGGTGCAGAACCAGCCGTTCACCTACACCCGGGGCGGCACAGACCGAACCTCCCAGAACATCGTCGCCGAGCTCAAGGGTCAGAGCGACAAGGTGATCCTCATCGGTGCCCACTATGACAGCACCGGCGAGAAGAAAGGATCCGAAGGCGCCACCGACAACGGGGCCGGCGTCGCCGCCCTGCTGGCGGTTGCCGAGGCACTCAAGGGAGAGACCCTGCCCTACACGGTGCGCTTCGCCTTCTTCGGCGCCGAGGAAAACGGCCTCAACGGCTCCAAAGCCTATGCCGCCAGTCTCGACACCAATGCCGTCGCCAAGCTGCTGGCCATGGTGAACTACGACACCATCGCCGGGGGTGACATCGTCTATGTCCACTCGGCCCACTCCGACGTGGCCGAGTACAACTGCGCCGACCCGAGCCGCTACAGCTTCGATCCCAAGGTGCGCGATCGCCTGCTGGCCATCTCCCAGCAGACCGCCACCCCGTTCGCCATCCACCCCAGCTACAGCGGCTACCCGGAAGGGGAGACCGGCAGCTGGTCCGATCATGCTCCCTTTGCCTGCCTGGGGGTGCCCATCGCCTACGTGGAGGCCACCAACTTCACCATCAACGGGGAAGATGGCTATGACGGCTACTCCCAGAGCACCAATCCGGCGCTGTGGGACTGCTACGACGACGCCACCAAGAGCGCCTGCGACCGGGACAGCGAGACCCAGTGGGGCAAGATCTGGCACACGGAGCATGATCGCCTCGACAAGATGGCCGAGCTCTTCCCGGGCCGGATCGAGCAGCAGCTCGGGGCCAATACCGACCTGATGATCCGCTTCCTCAAGGCGCCGGGGCTCTGACCCCCATCCCGCCCGATGCCCCCCTGACAGGGGTTTTTGCGCCCCTGACCGGGGTCGGGACGATAAAATTCGGGCAGGTGCCAAACCTGCCCTTTTTTATGGATTTTTGTGACAGCCATTGCCTCATTTCTGAAATCTGATACAAACGGATAACCTGGCGGTTGAATGGAGCGACCGCCACCTAGTCAGAGAGAACCCTATGCAGCCGTTTTTTGCCCAGCGCTTCGAGAAGGTCGAGCCTTCCTTTATCCGCGAAATCCTCAAAGTTGCCGCCAATCCGGAGATCATCTCCTTCGCCGGCGGCCTGCCCAACCCCCATCTGTTCCCGGTCAAGGCCATCGAGCAAGCGTGCCAGGACGTGCTGCGCGAGCAGGGAGCCGCCGCGCTGCAATATGCCACCACCGAGGGCTTTGCCCCGCTGCGCCAGTTCATCGCCGACCGCTACCTGAGCCGCCACGGCATGACCGTCAATCCTGACAACATCCTCATCACCAGCGGCTCCCAGCAGGCGCTGGATCTGCTGGGCAAGGTGCTGGTGAACGAGGGGCAGGATCTCATCATCGAAGAGCCGGGCTACCTTGGCGCCATCCAGGCGTTCTCCGTCTATCAACCGAATTTCAAGCCCATCACCCTGGCGGAAGAGGGGCTGGATCTGGCCGCGCTGGATGCGCTGCTGGAGCAGGGCTCCAGCGCCAGGCTGCTCTACGGCGTGCCCAACTTCCAGAACCCGAGCGGTGTTTCCTACAGCCGCGCCAACCGGGAAGCCCTGGCCGAGCGCCTGGTGCGCCACGATCTGCTGATGGTGGAAGACGACCCCTATGGCGAGCTGCGCTTCGAAGGGGAGCACCTGCCCCCCATCGCCAAGCTGGCCCCCCACAACACCGTACTGCTCGGGTCCTTCTCCAAGACGGTGGTACCCGCCTTCCGCCTGGGCTGGATGGTGGTGCCGGAATGGCTGCGCAAGAAGGTTACCATTGCCAAGCAGGCCACCGACCTGCACAGCAACGCCTTCAGCCAGCAGGTGCTGCACCGCTTCCTGACCGACAACTCCCTCGACGCTCACCTGGAGAAGATCAAGGAGGTCTATGGTCGCCAGCGTGCCGCCATGGAAGCCGCCCTCGCCCGCCACTGTCCGCCCGGCGTCAGCTACACCCGTCCCGAAGGGGGCATGTTCCTCTGGCTGACCCTGCCGCCCAGCGTCAGTGCCATGGCCCTGTTCGACGAGGCCATCAAGGAGAAGGTGGCCTTCGTGCCCGGCGCCCCCTTCTATGTGCGCCCCGAGATCCAGAATACCCTGCGCCTGAGCTTCTCCTGTGTGGATGAAGCGACCACGGAAGAGGGGGTTCAGCGTCTGTGCCGTGCCCTGGCCCGCATGCTCTGAGCCATCCGGCCATAAAAAAACCAGCGACCCGGTCGCTGGTTTTTTTTGCCTCGCGCTTACCCCTCAGCGCCCCTGCCCGGCCAGCTGGCTGACAAACTCCTTCATGGGCATGGGCCTGCCAAACAGGTAGCCCTGCAGGAAGGTCACCTCGCGGGCCTTCAGATAGTCGGCCTGCACCTGATTCTCCACCCCTTCCGCCACCAGTTGCAGACCGAGCCGGGTCGCCAGATCGATGACGTTCTCCACGATGTGGCTGGAGAGCGCGTCCGACCCAATCATGCCGACGAAGCTCTGATCGATCTTGAGGAAGTCTACCTGGAAGGTCTGCAGGTAGGTCAGGCTGGAGTGGCCGGTGCCGAAATCGTCGATGGCGATGAAGATCCCGAGGGCATGCAGCTCGGCAAAGAGCCGGTCCGTCGTCTCGTCCGCCACGATGAGCTCGCGCTCGGTCAGCTCCAGCACCAGCTTGATGGGATTCCCCTTGAAGGCGTTGATGAAATCCCGGCAATCCTCCACCAGGCTCAGATCCTTGCAGTGGCTGGCGCTGATGTTGAAGCCGAAGTGGAACCCTCGCGGCAGATGGTGCGCCTTGCCCGCAAACTGTTCGCGCACCTGCGCCATCAACAGCCGGGTCATGGGCACGATGAGGCCACTGTCCTCTGCCAGGGGAATGAAGCGATCCGGCGAGATCATCCCCTGACGGGGGTGTTGCCAGCGCATCAGCACCTCGCAACCGCTCCATTGGCCGTCCTCCCCGTTCACCACGGGTTGCAGATAGGGGATGAACTCCTGCTGGGACAGTGCCCGTTTCAGCTCCTGGGCCGGCGAAGTCGAACGTCCCATCAGCCAGAAGACCGCCACCCCGAGCAGCAGGCTCAGCAGAGGATAAATAATGACGCCCACCTTGGAGTAGTCCCAGATGTGGGCACGGTACTCATCCACCGACACCGTGGTCACTACCTTGAACGGGTACCTGGTCGAGACCTGTTCGAGATAGCCATTGCGATCCTTGGGGATCAGCTTGTCGGTGAGTTCGCTGTTTCGCAGCAGCATCTCGTTGCCGACCACCAGCCCCAGTGGGGAGTTGCGGCTCAGCATGTCCAGGATGTTGAGCAGGTAGTAGCCGTCGACCCCCACCAGCACGCTGAACTCGCCCACCTCTTCCCGGTAGGCGATGAGGGGGCGATTCGGGGTGACCGGGTTGCCCTTCATCAGGTCGAGCCTGCCCCCGACATAGTCATCCAGTTTGATGCCGCCATCGACCGGGCCATAGAGGGAAGAGCAGTAGATCCGATCCCCCCTGGCCAGGTTGACGCTGCGCACATCCGGCACCGTGGCCACCTGATCCCTGAGCCCCTGCACCACCTCGAGACAGGGCCTGCCCAGGCTGCCGGTGAGGGCCGACGCCGCCAACTGGGCATTGTCCAGAGTGCGGTCGAACATGACCCTGGCATGTTCCAGGCGCGCCACCGCATCCTGTTTCACGCCGGTGGCGGTCTGCCAGATGACGATGACGAGCCCAAGGAGCATGGGCAACAGGCCGGCCAGCAAGGCACAGAGCAGCCGGACATAGAATTGACGCACCTTCAAACGTCGAAATGGCATAACGGCCCTCATGAACATGGCGAAAAAGCGCTCGAGTTTACCCGCTGGCGCCCGTTTGGCAAGCCGGAATGAGCCCCTGATACCGCCGCGCCACGGCGCCTCCCGTGGTCGCAACGCCCGGCAACCCCGTGGACAAAGGGGGCGGCGTCTTGGGAGACAAAAATCATAATGCTCATAAAAACAGGAGCTTGTCCATCGGGCACCCAGGCTCTAGAGTAGACCCTAGAGCGTCAGGGAGGCAGGACATGAAGATACTGATCACGGGGGGCACGGGGTTTATCGGCCGCCGTCTGGTGGCACACCTCAAGGTGGCGCACGAAGTAGTCGTGCTGACCCGCCAGGGCAGCCGGGCCTACGAGCTGCTCGGCCACGATGTCACCCTGCTGGACAGTCTGGACAGGCTGGATCACCTCAATGACGTGGACATCGTCATCAACCTGGCCGGCGAACCCATCGCAGCCGGACGCTGGAGCGAGTCCCGCAAGCAGTTGCTCTGCAACAGCCGCTGGCTGCTGACCGAACAGCTGGTGGATCTCGTCAAACTCTCCAGCACGCCCCCCAGATTGCTGCTCAATGCCTCCGCCATCGGCTGGTATGGCCGCCAGGATGACGCCCCTCTGGATGAAACATGCCAGAGCCCTCACGACGAATTCACCCACCGTCTCTGTCAGCAGTGGGAGCAGCTTGCCCAGCAGGCCCGCTCGGCCCAGACCCGGGTCTGCATCCTGCGCATCGGCCTGGTACTCGGCTTGGAGGGGGGCGCCTTGCCCAGGATGCTGCCCCCTTACCGCCTGGGCCTCGGCGGCCCCATGGGCAGCGGCACCCAGATGATGAGCTGGATCCACGTGCAGGATCTGGTGCGAGCCATGCTGTTTCTCATCGAGCACGGCGAGTGTGACGGCATCTTCAACGGCACGGCCCCGCAACCGGTCAGCAATCGCCGGTTCAGCGAGACCCTGGCCGCCACGCTCCATCGCCCGCACCTCTTCTTCGTACCGGCCCCCCTCCTGCGACTCCTGATGGGAGAGGCGGCGGATCTGCTGCTCACCGGACAGCACGTGCTGCCCGCCCGCTTGCAGCAGGCCGGTTTTCACTTCAGCTTCCCGGCCCTGCCCGGCGCTCTGGACAATTTGCTGCACTCACCCCGTTGACCCAATGACACATCCCGACCAAGGTCGGGATATGTCGAGCCATCAGAGCAGCCCCTGCCCCAGTCCCCTGAGCCGGTCGCTCAGGGTACCCGCCAGCAGTTGGCGGCGCATGCCCTGTCCGGCCAGGGTCACCAGCACGGCCCCAAGCAGGGGGAGTGCAGCCCAGATGGCCCAGTGGAACTGCCACTGCGCCCCCTCCCACCACCACTGCAGGCCGAAGGAGCAGAGCTCCACCACCATGGCAGCGCAGAGCCCTGCCAGGGTACCGCTCGCCACCAGCTCCCAGCGCAGCATCTTCTCGAGCAGGGCGCTCCCCGCCCCCAAGGTGCGCATCAGCAGCAGCTCCCGGCGCCGATGGGCCATGCCGGCCTGGGTCTGGGTCAGCAGCACCAGCAGGGCGGCCACCGTCACCAGCCCGAGCATCAACCCCAGGGCGCGGCTCACCTGATCGGAGACCAGGGTGAGGCGGCCTATCAGATCCTCCACATCGATGAGGCTCACCGTGGGGTGGCGGCGGATGAGTTCCACCTCTGCCCCTCGCCCCTCAGGCGGCAGACGATAGCTGCCGAGCCAGGTCTGGGAGAAGGGGGCCAGCACGTCCGGCGAGAAGATCATGTAGAAGTTCGGCCTCATGTTGTCCCACTTGATGGACCTCAGGCTGGTCACCCTGGCCTCGAACGCCCGCCCCTCTATGGTGAAGCCGAGCTCGTCTCCGAGCGCGATGCCGAGCCGTCCCGCCAGTGCCTCGTCGACGGAGACCTCCCCCTTGCCGGCCAGCCATTGACCGGCAGTGACCTTGTTGTCGGCGGGCAGGGCCGATGTGGTGGTGAAGTTGAGCTCTCTGTCCACCCCCTCCCGCGCCGCATCCTCCCCCACCGCCTCACCGGCGATACGGGTCAGGCGCCCGCGCACCATGGGGTAGAAGTCCGAGGTGATGGCCCCGGCCTGGTGCAGATCGGCCAGGATCCCTTCCCGCTCGCTGTCCGCCACATTGACCAGGAAGCGGTTCGGGGCGTCGGCAGGCAACCGGGTGGAAAAATCCTCCAGCAGATCGACCCGCGCTGCCCACAGCAGCCCGAACAGCATCAGCGCCAGGGCGAAACCCGCCAGCTGGAACAGACCACTGCCCCGCTCCCGGGAGAGGTGATTGATGGCCAGGCGCAGGGCATGGGGCCCCTTGAGCCGACTGCCAAGACGCAGCAGCACGGAGGCGAGCAGGGCCAGCAGCGCCATCAACACCCCCATGCCACCAATGAGGCCGACCGCCAGCCTGATGTCGGCGGTAAAGCCCCACACCAGGGCAAACAGCCCGATGAGCCCCACGGGCACCGTCAGCCAGGGAGGGATCCCCGCCTCCAGCTCCCGGCGCAGCACCCGCAGCGGCGGTACCTTGAGCAGCCTCAGGAAGGGGACGAACGCCAGCATCAGGGTGATGAAGAAGGCGACCGCGAGGCCCAGGGCGAAGGGTCGCCAGGAGGGGGGCGGCAGATCCGCAGGCAGCAGATCCCCCAGCAGGTTCAGGGTCAGCCACTGCATGGCGCTGCCCGCCACCAGCCCCATCAGGGCCCCCACCAGGGTCAGGGAGAATAGCAGGGTGCCCATCAGTTGCCACAGGGTGCGCCGCGAGGCCCCCAGGGTCTTGAGCAGGGCCACCATGTTGGTCTGGCGCTCGGCGAAATGGCGCACCGCTATCCCCATGGCCAGGGCGCCGAGCAGCACGCCGGCAAGGGATGCCAGACGGAAGAAGCGCTCGGCATTGCCCAGGGATTTCCCCACCTGGGTACCCTGATCGTCGGGTTTGACGAGCTTTTGCCCGGCGCTCAGCCTGGGGTTGAGCCAGGCCTCATAGCGGGCGATGGCGTCACGGGGCCCCTTGACGAGATAGCGCCACTGCTGGCGACTGCCCGGCAGCAGGGCCCCGGTCGCCTCGATATCGGCGCTGTGGATCAAGGCCCTTGGCGCCATCTGGAAGGGGCTGAACCCCTGATCCGGCTCCTGGCCCAGCTCCCCTGCCACCGTCAGCCGGGTGTTGCCGACCTCGAGTACCTCCCCCACCTTGGCGCCGAGCAGCTGCATCACCCTGGCGGAGAGCCAGATCTCGCCGGGCGCCGGGGCGCGCTGGGGAGTGAGCTCCAGCTTGCCGTAGAAGGGAAAATCCTCGGGCACGGCGCGGATGGAGGCCAGTTGCAGGGTATCACCGTGAAACAGCATGCTGTTGAAGCTGACCGTGGTCTGCACAGCCAGCCCCTCCTGATGCGCCTGCGCCAGCCACTCTGCCGGTGCCGGCGTCGCGGAGCGCAGCACCCTGTCCCCTCCGATGAAATCCCGCCCGGAGGCCTTGAGCCCCGCATCCAGCCGATCCGCCACCAGAGCCACGCTGAGCACGCAGGCGACGCTCAGCGCCAGCGCCAGCACAAACCAGCGCAGCTCGCCGCTGAACCCTTCCCGGTGCAGCAGCTTCAATCCCAGTCGCCACTGACTCATGACGCCTCCCTCACCGTCCATGCTGCTGCCAGCGATCCCCTGGTGCAGCTCTGTCTCCACTGACTCATGACAGCTCTCCCACCCTGGCCGCCATGACAGTCTGTGCCTCCAGCCGCCCGGCTGACATCACCAGCTGTCGCTGGCAGCGCTGGGCCAGTTCATGGTCATGAGTCACCACCACCAGGGTGGTGTTGTGCTCGCGGTTGAGACGAAACAGCAGTTCGATCACCGTCTCCCCTGTCTTGCTGTCGAGGTTGCCGGTAGGCTCGTCCGCCAGCAGCAAGCTGGGGCGGGTCATGAAGGCACGGGCAATGGCGACCCGCTGCTGCTCGCCGCCAGAGAGGCGCGGCGGCAGGTGGTGCAACCGCTCTCCCAGACCGACCTGGGCCAGCAGCTCCCGGGCACGGGGCTCGCTGTCGGTCTCCCCCCGCAGCTCGGCCGGCAACATGACGTTTTCCAGGGCGCTCAGGGTGGGCAGCAGCAGGAACGACTGGAACACGAACCCCACCTGCTCGGCCCGCAGCCTGGCGCGTCCCTCCTCGTCCAGCCGGGTGAGGGAGTGGCCGAGGATCTCTATCTCGCCGCTGCTCGGCAGATCGAGACCGGCCAGCAAACCGAGCAGAGTGGACTTGCCGGAACCGGACGCACCGACCAGCGCCAGCGTCTCGCCGGTATTGACTTGCAGATCGATCCCTTCAAGGATGGTGAGGCTTTCCTGACCGAGGCGAACGGTTTTACCGAGCCCCCTGACGGCGATAATGGGCGTTGAACTCATCTTGGGTATCCTGTTTGCCTGAACCTGTAATGACAATAGAACGTGGGAGTTGACTGCATGATGCGTCTCTTGTTTGCCGTGAGTTGCCTGTGCTGCTGGGCAGCGTCCGTCCAGGCCCAGACCCTGCTGGTACTGGGCGACAGCCTGAGTGCCGGCTACCAGATGCAGGCCGAACAGAGCTGGCCTGCCCTGCTCAATGAAAAGTGGCAGCAGCAGGGGGGAGAACACACCCTCATCAATGCCAGCATCAGCGGTGAAACGACCCAGGGCGGCCTGGCCCGCCTGCCCGTCCTGCTCGAAACCCACAAACCGGACTGGGTGTTGATCGAACTCGGCGCCAACGACGGGCTGCGGGGCTTTGCTCCCGCCATCACCCGGGCCAACCTGACCAAGATGATCGAGCTCACCCGGGCGCACCAGGCGAAGACGGTGCTGACCCAGATCCTGCTGCCCCGCAACTATGGGGCGCGCTATCTGCAGCAGTTCGAGCAGATCTTCCCGGATCTTGCGAAGGCCAACGACCTGCCGCTGATGCCCTTCTTTCTGGATGATATTGTGCTGCGCCCTGAACTCATGATGAACGATGGACTGCACCCGACGGCCGCCGCCCAGCCCCGGATCCGCGACAAGGTCGCCCGCTTTGTCGAGCCTCTGCTGACACAATAGCCCGGTGGCCGGGCCCATGGCCCTTCCCCTTGCCCAGCAAAAAGCCCCCGCATGGCGGGGGCTTTTTCATGGTTCGGCGTGCCGGGTTCAACGGCCCAGGATCTGCCGCATCCGCTGCTGGGCCACGTCCACCAGCAAGTCGGGCTGGAATTTGGAGATGAAGCGATCACACCCCACCTTCTTGACCATGGCCTCGTTGAAGTTGCCGCTCAGGGAGGTATTGAGGGTGATGAAGAGATCGGACATGCGCGGATCGCTGCGCACTTCGTGAGTCAGGCGATAGCCATCCATCTCCGGCATCTCGGCATCCGTGATCATCAGCATGATCTCGTCGGTCACCTTCTTGCCCCCATCGCACCACCCCTTGAGCAGCTTGAGGGCCTGCAAGCCGTCCTGGCACTCGATGACCTCGAGCCCGAGCTGGGCGAGGGTCTCGCGCACCTGGTTGCGGGCCGTGCTGGAGTCATCGACGATGAGCACCCGACGTCCCTGCATCTGGGGCAGGATCTCCTCGTCCAGCACCTCGGACGAGATGCGCACGTCATAGGTGATGATCTCCGCCAGCACCTTCTCCACGTCGATGATCTCGACGATCTGGTCGACGCCCCCTTCCGGGATGCGGGTGATGGCGGTGAGGTAGTTGGCACGACCCGCCGAACGGGGCGGCGGCAGTATGTCCTTCCAGGTCATGTTGACGATGTGGGCCACCTGCCCCACCAGGAATCCCTGAATGGTGCGGTTGTACTCGGTGATGATGAGGTTGGACTCCTGATCGATGGCCATGGGACGCATCCCGATGGCACCGCGCAGGTTGATGACGGGGATGGAGACGCCGCGAATGTTGGCGACGCCGCTGATGTTGTGGTGGGACCCCGGCATCTTGTTCAGATGGGGCAGCTTGACCACTTCCCGCACCTTGAAGACGTTGATCGCAAACAGTTGCTGGGCACCCAAACGGAACATCAGCAGTTCCAGGCGATTCTCCCCTACAAGCTGGGTACGTTGATCCACTGAATCCAATATGCTCGCCATATAACGCCCTTACGTCCATTTCCCGAAATTGCCCCGCACCGGAGCTGCGACATGCCAACCAGCCCCGCTTTCCCTGTCGGGACAACGCAAGCCTATATAGAAATAATGAAAAGCGTCGAGGAAAGATAGGATCTTGACCACGGGGCGTGATCATCGCCCCATCACTGCCTCATGGCAAGCACAGCCACGCACCGGCCCCGACAACAAGGGTATCGACCACACAGGGGCATTGCTGAACCCCGGCGTGCCGCTCTTGTCAGCCAGCAACGAAAAGACCGGCCACATGGGCCGGTCCTGGGATGTGCAGTGCGTCCGGGACGACTTAGAAGTTGTACTGCAGGGCCACGGCGACGATGTCGTCGGTGGACTTGTTCAGGCTGTTCTTGCCGGTGGAACCCACTTCGTCCAGCAGGTTGATCTTGTAGTCCACGTAGGCATTGAAGTTGTCGGTGAAGTTGTACCAGGCACCCACGGAGACGTATTCGGTCGCGGTGTCATCGATGCCGTGAGCGCTGTCCTTCACGTCGGTACGCAGGTAGGCCAGGGAGGGCTTGAACTTCGGCGTGATGTTGTACTGCACGACCGCTTCGTAGCCATCCATCTTCTCGGCGTAACCGCGCAGGGAGCCGGTGTCCACGAAGAGGTGATCTTCACCGTGGGAGTAGGTGGCAGCCATGTAGAGGTTGCCGACGGCATACTTGGCGCCCACCCCGAACAGCTTAGCGTCGTTGTCGCCGCCGAAGCTCACGTTCTCGGCCTGTTCGTCGGTCTTGCCAGCCTGGTTGTAGGCGGCACCCAGGCTCAGGCCCATGTTGAAGTCATAGTTGGCAGAGAGGGCATACCCCTCGGAAGAACCTTTCGGGCTCCAGGTGCTGTTCGGGCCGACGCGCTCGCTGCGGCTCGCGTTCTGCGGGTCGTTGTTGCCGGTGAACTGGGCACCCAGGGTCAGCCCCTGCCAGTTGTACATGTACTGGGCCAGGCCGTTGGTACGACCGGTGCCGAACACCTCGGTGTCCTTGCCCAGACCATCACCACCCCACTCCGGCAGCACGTCGGTGTAGTTGTTCACCGCCTTGGTGAACAGACCGTCCTGGCGGCCGTAGCTGAAGGCACCGAAGCGATCGTGCTTGATGCCCGCATAGGCGTAACGCAGCTCGTCGTTGTCAGAACCGGAGACCGGCAGGTTGTACTCGGCGAAGCCGAACGCGGTCAGATCCTCGTCAACCTTGGTTTCACCTGCGATGTGCAGACGCAGGTAGCTGGCATCGCCTTCGGTGGCGTTGTCATCGGTGCCGTAGTACATGCCGTTGACGCGGCCGCCGATGTCCAGTTTGGTACCATTCTGATCGTAAACGTTGGCGGCCTGTGCACCACCGGCCAGCAGCAGGCTGGAGATGGCCATCGTCAATGCTGTCTTTTTCATTGTTCTTTCCTCAGGTGTAAGCACTCTCTGTCAGACCAGAGTTCGGTCGTGATGATCGGTTGATGTGCCGATGGCCTAAGGTAGATCCGGAAACCTTGATGGGAACTGAAGCGGCGAACGATTAATTATAAAAGCATCAATTCCGCCTGACGCCGCGACATATAGTGTCACATGAAATGACACGCGCAGAATTTATGACCACGAAAATCACTTTTGCAACACAAGCGATCTGAAAAAAATGATGAATGCAGTTTAATATTTCAACAAGGCGAGAAGCTGGGAGCCCTGCCGGGCGACACGGGCTCCCCGCACACCTTCCCCGCCCCGTCAGACCGGCTGCCAGCCGCGCATGACCCTCAGCAGATCCTTCCAGCTCACTATGCCCACCAGGGCGCCGTTTTCCAGCACAGGCAGGCAGGAGATCTGGTGCTCCAGCATGAGGCCGGCGGCCTCTTTCAGGGAGCGTTCGGGGGAGACGGTGATGGGTTCACGGCTCATGATCTGGTGGGCGCGCCGGTTGAGGGTCTCGGTGTCCCGGTTCATCTCGGCATCCGTGTCCAGATAGGGGCTGATGGCACGCAGCAGATCCCGGTCCGAGATGACCCCCACCAGCTCCTCTTCTTCCACCACCAGGAGGTGGCGGAAATGGGCCTGCTCGAAGATCTCCTTGATGACGCTCAGCCTGTCATCCATGGAAACGGTCGCGACCCGGGTCGTCATGATCTCTTTAATCAACATGGTCAGCCTCCTGCCCCCCAGATGTCTCTGTTATGACACGTTTTTCCGGCGGCAGCCATCCCCCCCGCCCTCAAGTGCAAATTTGTGTCATTTCACGTAAGATCCGCGCCAGTTTCTCTCCTTCAATCGAGCCAAGCAGACCCATCCATGATAGTTGCCAGTCAAATCGAACTGATCCGCGGCGGCCGCACGCTGCTGGACAACGCGTCCGCCACCATACACCCCGGCCACAAGGTGGGCCTGGTGGGCAAGAACGGCTGTGGCAAGTCCACCTTCTTTGCGCTGGTGCGGGGCGAGCTGGCCATCGACAACGGCAGCTTCAGCCTGCCCGCCGGCTGGCAGATTGCCGGCGTGGCCCAGGAGACCCCGGCGCTGGACTGCTCCGCGCTCGAATACGTGATCGACGGCGACAAGGAGTTCCGCGCCCTGGAGGCCGAGCTCGCCCGGGCCGAGGCGGATGACAACGGTCTGCTGGTGGCCGAGCTGCACGGCAAGCTCGATACCATAGGTGCCTACAGCATTCGTGCCCGCGCCGCCGAGCTGCTGCACGGTCTGGGTTTTGGCGGCGATCAGCTCGACTCGCCGGTCAGAAGCTTCTCCGGTGGCTGGCGCATGCGCCTGAACCTGGCCCAGGCGCTGCTCTGCCGCTCCGATCTGCTGCTGCTGGATGAACCGACCAACCACCTGGATCTGGACGCCGTCATCTGGCTGGAGAAGTGGCTCAAGGGCTATCAGGGCACGCTGGTGCTCATTTCTCACGACCGCGACTTCCTCGATTCCGTGGTGAATCGCATCATCCATATCGAGAACGGCAAGCTCAACGAATACAGCGGCGGCTACTCCGACTTCGAACTGCAACGGGCCGAGCACCTGGCCCAGCAGCAGTCCATGTACGAGAAGCAGCAGCGGGAGATGGCCCACATGCAATCCTATGTGGATCGCTTCCGCTACAAGGCCTCCAAGGCCCGTCAGGCACAAAGCCGGCTCAAAGCCATGGAGCGGATGGAGAAGATCCTGCCCGCCCACGCCGACTCCGAGTTCAGCTTCGAGTTTCGCGAGCCCTCCGCTCTGCCGACCCCGCTCATCGCCATGGAGAACCTCAGCGCCGGTTACGGCGACAAGGTGATCCTGGAGAAGATCAAGCTCAACCTGGTGCCGGGCTCGCGCATCGGCCTGCTCGGTCGCAACGGCGCGGGCAAGTCCACCTTCATCAAGATGCTGTCGGGCTCCAACCCGCCCCTCTCCGGCAAGCTGGAGGTGAGCGCCGGGGTGAGCATCGGCTACTTCGCCCAGCATCAGCTCGAAACCCTGCGCCTCGATGACAGCCCCCTCGATCACCTGGTGCGCCTGGCCCCGGACAAGACCGAACAGGAGCTTCGCAACTACCTCGGCAGCTTCGGTTTTCACGGCGACAAGGTACTCGACAAGGTGGCCCCCTTCTCCGGCGGTGAGAAAGCGCGGCTGGTGCTGGCCCTCATCACCTGGCAAAAGCCCAACCTGCTGCTGCTGGATGAACCGACCAACCACCTGGATCTGGAGATGCGCCACGCCCTGACCATGGCCCTGCAAGGGTTCGAGGGGGCCATGGTGGTGGTCTCTCACGACCGTCATCTGCTGCGCACCACCACGGATGATTTCTATCTGGTCCACGGCGGCCGGGTCGAGCCCTTCGACGGGGATCTCGACGACTACCACAAGTGGCTCGGCGAGCAGGAGAAAGAGGCCAATGCCAAGCCGGCAGATGGCACCGTCTCCGCCAACTCGGCGGTGGCGCGCAAGGATCAGAAGCGCCTCGAAGCCCAGTTCCGGCAAGCGACCCGGCCGCTGCGCCAGAAGCTCGAGAAGCTCGAAACCAGCATGGAGAAACTGCAGGCCAAGCTGGCCGCGGTGGAAGAGCAGCTGGCCGATCCCGCCATCTATGAAGAGAGTGCCAAGGGCAAGCTCTCCGAGCTGCTCAAGTCCCAGGGTCCCCTCAAGGAGGAGCTGGAGCACGTCGAGCTGGAGTGGATGAGCCTCTCTGAAGAGCTGGAAACCATGGAGCAGGCCTTCTTTGCGTGATGAAGCCTTGATGGCCAGCGAGCGGGTCAGCCCCGACGCCCTGCCCACCCCTTCCGAGTTCTGGACATGGAGCACAGGCGCCTATGGCCAGCGCAGCCAGGACTGGCTCCACGTGCAAAGCATGGGGGGCAACGTCAACCTGGCGCTCCTGCTGCACCACCTCGACCTGCTCCGGATCCCGGTCGACCTCACGGACTTGCAACCGGCCCTGGTACAGACCGAGGCGGTGCTGCTCCCCTGGCGCACCCTGCGCCAGCAGGCCAAGTCACGGGTGGGGGTCGAGGAGTACCAGACCATGCTGGCCCACGAACTGGAGCTGGAGCGGCTGCAACAGGGGGTTTTGCTGCAGACCCTGCGCACCCTCGCCCTGTTTCGCGGCGACAGCCGCAACCTGTTTCACTATCTATCGTTACTGGGTGCCCAGCAGGGCCCCCTCAGAGATCTCATATGCTGAGCTACCGCCACGCCTTTCACGCCGGCAACCACGCCGATGTGCTCAAACACGCCGTCCAGGCCCTGATCATCGAGTCCCTCAAGAAGAAGGAGAAACCCTTCATCGTGCTGGACACCCATGCCGGTGGCGGTCTCTACGACCTGCGCGGCGACTGGTCCCAGAAGAAGGCGGAATACGCCGACGGGATCAAACGCCTGTGGGATGAACGGGCCCAGTGGTCTGCCATGGCCCCCTATCTGGGTGTCATCGAGGAGATGAACAGCGATGGCCAGCTGCACTACTACCCCGGCTCGCCGGAGCTGTCCCGCCGCCTTATCCGCGATCAGGACAAGCTGGCGCTGATGGAGCTGCACAACAACGAGGTGGAAGATCTTCGCGCCAACATGGGGTACGACCCCCGCGTCGCCGTCCACCATCGCGACGGCTTCGAGGGGCTGGTGGCCCTGCTGCCCCCCACCCCGCGCCGTGGCCTGGTGCTCATCGACCCCCCTTATGAGCTCAAGGAAGATTACTTCGCGGTGGTCGATACCCTTAAAAAAGCGCAAAAGCGCTGGGCCACCGGCATCTACGCCCTCTGGTATCCCATCCTCGGGCAGGAGGCGGACAAGTCCCGCGACATGCTCAAAGCGATCAAGCGCGAGAACTTCGGCAACGTCCTGGTGGCGGAGCTGGAAGTGGCCGGCCAGACTGCCGATTGGGGCATGAACGGCTCCGGCATGCTGATCGTCAGCCCCCCCTGGATGCTGGACGAGCAGATCGAGGCCTTCTTGAAACCCCTGTGCGCCAGGCTGGCCCAGGGCGCCGGCGCCCAGTACAGGGTGGAGTGGCTGAACAAGGCCGAGGCCTGATCCTCGGAACCACAGAAAATGAAAAAGGGCCTGTCACAGCAGGCCCTTTTTCATTGGGGCTCATTACCCGGCACGTTCACGCTGGCCAGCTGCTCGGGCAGCCGGCTCGCCAACCAGTCGATGGCCATTCTGGTCTTGAGCGGCAAGTGCGGGCTGTGGGGCCAGAGGGCATTGATGGGATAGCGCCGACCCGGCAACCGGGCCAGCAGCTCGCGCAGCTCGCCCCGCTCAAGGTGGGGCCGCGCCAGCCAGGTCGGCAGCCAGGCGAGACCAAAGCCCGCGATGGCCGCCTGGGTGATGGCGTTGAGATCGTCCATCTGCAACCGCCCTCTGGGCTGGACTTCGCGCCATGCCTCGGCCTCCTGCCACCACCACGACAGCACCCGACCCTGGCGCAGATAGGCGATGCACTCATGATCCGATAGCTCAGCCAGGGTCACAGGTTCCCCCCGCTCGGCCAGATAGGCGGGCGAGGCGCAGAGCGTCATGCCGTGCTCCCCGAGCCTGCGCGCCGCCAGATCCAGGCTGTCCGGCGGCTCTGCGTTGCGGATCACCAGATCCATCCCCTCCTCCACCAGATCCACCTTGCGATCGCTGAACGACAGCTCCAGGGCCAGCCCGGGATGCGCCTTCGCCAGCGCCAGCAAAATGGGGGCCACGCACTGCTGGCCGAACAGCACCGGCATGGAGACCTTCAATCTGCCGTTGAGGGTGAGCTTGTTGCTGGCCAGCGCCGCTTCCCCAAGACGCACCTCCTCCAGCGCCCGCAGGCAGTGGCGATAGAAGAGCGCCCCCTCCTCGGTCAGGCTCTGGCTGCGGGTAGTGCGATGAAACAGTTGCACGCCGAGACGCAGCTCCAGCCGCGCCACCCCCTTGCCCACCGCCGAGCGGGTGAGGTGAAGCCGCTCCGCCGCCTGGGCGAAGCTGCCCGCCTCCACCACGGTGGCGAAGAGATCGATGCCGTTGAGCGTGTTTGTCATCTATTGCATACCTTTTGGAACCAATATGGCGAAATACTATCAGCACTGCGGAAAAAAATGACTGGTAAGCTCCCTTCATTCTTCACACGTTTCAGATGGAGTTCTCCTCATGAGCCAGATCCTGCTGCTGCAATCCAGCCTCAACGGCCCCGCATCCCGCACCAACCAGTTGATGGAGCGCTTCCTGCAAACACGCCGGGAGCAGGGCCATCAGGACCAGGTGGTGGTGCGTGATCTGACCGCCCTCGACTTGCCCGTCCTCGACAGCCCGTTGTTTCACGCCCTGCGCGGGGCTGAACCGGCCAATGAGGCCATCCGGCAGGCGGTGGCGCAGTCGGATCGGCTGATTGCCGAACTCAAGGCCGCCGACCTGCTGCTGATCGGCGCCCCCATGTACAACCTCAATGTACCGACACCCCTCAAGAACTGGTTCGATCTGGTGGCACGGGCCGGGGTGACTTTCCGTTACACCGACACCTACCCCATGGGGCTGGTGGAGGGGGTCAACGCCCTGGTGTTCAGCAGCCGCGGCGGCGTGCATCAGGGACAGGCGACGGATGCGGTCACCCCCTACCTCCAATCCGTGCTCGGCCTGATGGGCATCGCGGAGGTGGAATTCGTCTACGCAGAGGGGATGGATCTGCGCCCCCACGGGGCGGAGCAGGGAATGCGCGAGGCCCATGCTCGGATCGCTGGCCTCGGCAGGTAGGGCCATCACCCGATCTTGCCCCTTCCAACCGGCCACCTGCTGCGCGGGACATTCCAAGTAAAAAAGCCCCGCAAGGGGCTTTTCTATGACTGCGGCAGTGGCGGCTGAGGGGGACTAGGCTTGTCTGGCATCGGGGCCTGCGGGCATGTCCCGCCAGAGCGCCAGAATGAGCAGCGCCAGCAGGGCAAAGGGCGGCACCAGGCAGAGCAGCACGCACAGGAAGGTGACAAGCCCCGGGTGGCGGCTCTTGCGCCGGGCCAGTCGCCATGCCACCACGCCGACGACGATCATCAGCAGCAGCATGAAGAGAACAAACAGGTTGGAGTTGATGGTCATGAAAGCTCCTTTTTCATGGCAAAAGGCACACTCTAGCGCCGTTGCGGTCCCGGGCAACTCCCTATCTGGTGGTGCCTTCCTGGTCGATAGGCATTTTCTATTTCGCCAATAGATGAGAATGGTTTTCATTTAATGGAATTCTGGGTGATACTGCCTTTATCGCCAGAGGAGACACCACCATGAAAAAGACCATCAGCTTCGCCATCCTGCACTTTTGTGTCGCCTTCACCGTGGCTTACCTGCTGACCGGCGAACTGCTCACCGCCAGCCTGATCGCCCTCATCGAGCCCGCCGTGAACACGGTCGCCTTCTACTTCCACGACCTTGGCTGGCACAAGCTCAAGCCTGAACACAGCCTGCAGGCCAAGACCAGCAGCTTCGCCCTGGTCCACTTCTCGGTGGCCTTCGGTGTCGCCTACCTGCTGAGTGGCGAGCTGCTCACCGGCGGCGTGATGGCACTGATCGAACCTGCCATCAACACCGTCGTCTTCTTCTTCCACGAGCGGCTGTGGCGCAGCCGCCAGACCTTGGCGCTGGCCGGCGTCTGATTGCCATGCAGGGCCGCCCGCCACCCAAAAACACGGGGTGCTCCTGCCTCCTTCGGGTGTAAAGTGTGCTCTGGTCACGGGGCATCATGCCCCCTGTTGGAGCCCTGTCGATGAACAAGATCTTGCTTGGAACCCTGCTGTTTTCCCCTCTGCTGGCCGCGGCGGCCACCCCGTCCTTCGAATGCGCCAAGGCGAAAGGCGCCGCCGAAACCCTCATTTGCAAGGATGCCGGACTGGCTGCGCTGGATAACGAGCTGTCAGCCCTTTATCCCAAGGCGATTGCCGGGTTCTCCCCCGAGCAGCAGAAGAGCGAGCGCGCCATCCAGCGCGGCTGGATCAAGGGGCGCAACGACTGCTGGAAGGCGGGCGACTTGCGCCAGTGCGTGGAAGAGAGCTACCAGTTGCGGATCACCGAGTTGCAGATAAAAGGCGGCCAACTGAAGGTGCCGACACCGGTCGATTACCAGTGCGGCAAGAGCGTCACCCTCTCCACCTACTTCTACAACGAGGCCAAGCGGCCCGCCGCCATGATCAACCTGAGCGAGGGTAACAACCAGCAACAGGTGCTCGCCTATGAGACCCCCAGCGCCAGCGGCGCCCGGTACGAGGGGCAAAACCTCACCCTCTGGACCAAGGGGAGCGACGCCATGCTGGAGCGCTACGGTCAGCCCACCCTCAACTGCAACGAGATCCCGGGCAACTGATCCCCGCCCGGCCAGAGGCCGGGCAAGCACTTCCGTACAGGCAGCAAGAGGGTCACCAGCTGGTGGCCACTCGCCCCCTTTTACCTATTCCCAGCCCTCTCTCGCCAATCCAGCCCGGACGCCAGGCTTTCGGACTGGCCTCCATTTGTTGATCTTGCCCGGCAATTCGCCATTTCCTCCTTTCCCTTCGCTCGCGGGCCGTTAATATAGCCAATTGGCAACACACGCCTCGTCGGAGTCTCCTATGAGCCATGCCAACCACGCCCTTTTGGTCAATCGCAGCAAGCTGGAAGCTGACATTCAGGGCGGTAGCCATCCCGGCGCTTGTTATGGCTTACATCACACTGATTTTCTTTACAGTCGTCATGATTGTTCAAAAGAGAAGGTCAGAAAATAGTGTTAGCTTCAGAGGTAGGCAGGTAACTCATTGATTTAAAATGTTGATTATAAAGCCCTAAACCAAAGTGAAGCGGAGTTAGATAGAAGGTGGTATTAATGTGTTAGGGAAGGTGCGAATAAACGGGGAAATTCTTCTCGGCTGACTCAGTCATTTCATTTTTTCAGTTTGAGCCGATCTTTTCTCCCGTAAATGCCTTGAATCAGCCTATTTAGACCGTTTCTTCGCCATTTAAGGCGTTATTCCCAGTTTTTAGTGAGATCTCTCCCACTGACGTATCATTTGGTCCGCCCGAAACAGGTTGGCCAGCGTGAATAACATCGCCAGTTGGTTATCGTTTTTCAGCAACCCCTTGTATCTGGCTTTCACGAAGCCGAACTGTCGCTTGATGATGCGAAATGGGTGCTCCACCTTGGCCCGGATGCTGGCTTTCATGTATTCGATGTTGATGGCCGTTTTGTTCTTGCGTGGATGCTGTTTCAAGGTTCTTACCTTGCCGGGGCGCTCGGCGATCAGCCAGTCCACATCCACCTCGGCCAGCTCCTCGCGCTGTGGCGCCCCTTGGTAGCCGGCATCGGCTGAGACAAATTGCTCCTCTCCATGCAGCAGATTACCCAGCTGATTGAGGTCATGCTCGTTGGCCGCGGTGGTGACTAGGCTGTGGGTCAGGCCACTCTTGGCATCGACACCAATGTGGGCCTTCATGCCAAAGTGCCACTGATTGCCTTTCTTGGTCTGATGCATCTGCGGATCGCGTTGCTGCTCTTTGTTCTTGGTCGAGCTGGGTGCCTCAATGATGGTGGCATCGACCAAGGTGCCTTGAGTCATCATGACGCCTGCTTCGGCCAGCCAGCGATTGATGGTCTTGAACAATTGGCGGGCCAGTTGATGCTGCTCCAGCAGGTGGCGGAAGTTCATGATGGTGGTGCGGTCCGGCAAGGCGCTATCCAGGGATAACCGGGCAAACAGACGCATGGAGGCGATTTCGTACAGAGCATCTTCCATCGCGCCATCGCTCAGGTTGTACCAATGCTGCATGCAGTGAATGCGTAGCATGGTTTCCAGCGGATAAGGTCGCCGGCCATTACCAGCCTTGGGGTAAAACGGCTCGATGACTTCCACCATGTTTTGCCATGGCAGAATCTGCTCCATGCGGGACAAGAAAATCTCTTTTCTGGTCTGACGGCGCTTACTGCTGAATTCACTGTCGGCGAAGGTAAGTTGATGACTCATGATGAACCCTGTTCCATGGCTCCAGATGACAAACATGACCTCATATCAGGGACTTGTTCGCACCTTCCCTATACATTTTCCGCAGAGCGCAGCGTTAAGTACATAAAATGACGAAGCGTCTCTCAGCCCGTAAGTTCAAATAGTGAAGCGTATTCGAATAATCGTAAATCCTCCCGTATAAGCAAGGATCGGGAAATCTCCTTGGTGAGCCCTTTTCGGCCACCTAGTGGCCCTGTCTGGCTCGCCAGAGTCACTATAAATGGAATTTATGGGTTTTCCGTGGATGACCACATTTTCTCTTATAGTGGCGCTCACCAATCCACCAGCGCCTGTTGCGGCCCCATCACGGGTCAGCTCGGCCATATCCCGCCCCTACGACACACCTCACTGCACCGCAGACAGGCAGGGTATTGTTTCCCCCTGAAAGCCGCCGAGCCGAGTTCAACGGGTCAGGAGCGCCGTCATGGACGACGGCGCAGCCGCAGGCGGCGCAGGGATGTGCCGTGTGCGGCGATCCGTCCGACCCGATGAAGGAGGCGAGGGAATCCGCGAAGCGGACGGCTTGCCGGGGGAAAAGACCTTTGGTCTTATGTTCAATAAAAAGCGGGTCTTTCCAAAGTCACTCGCCCAGGCCCGAAGGGCGGGCGAAACCCCGTCGAGGGCAACGCCCTCGCATTCGATGGGGAAAGCCGCATACGGAGCGCTGCTACGAAAATCGCCGCGCCGACTGCCTCTTCTCCCTGGGGATGCATTCTCCCCTGCCACTGGCCTATAGTGGGCTCCTTTCACACCACCTTTGCGAGCAGCACCATGTATATCGGCGAATTTGCCCGGCTGGCGGGCACCACCCCAAAGGCGGTCCGCCTCTACGAGCAGCTCGGGCTGCTGCCCGAGCCCAGGCGGCGCGGCAAGTATCGCGTCTACCGGGCCGAGGATCTGGAGTGGGTCGGCTTTATCCGCGAGGCCCAGCGGCTTGGCTGCAAGCTCGGGGAGCTGGTTCCCCTGCTCGCGGGCGTCACCAGCCTCGATCACTTCCCCTGGCAGAGGGTAGAGCAGCTTATCGCGGACAAGCTGGCGCAGATCGAGGCGGAGGTCGCCCGGCTGCAACGCCAGCATCAGGGCTTGAGCCAGTGCGCCACGCTGCTGGCGCAGCACCCCTGCCGCTATGGCGCCCCGGCGCGGCAATCCCCCGACGGGCGGGATCATCCCGCCGCCGCGGATCGGGGTCAAAAGGTGGCTTGACTCTGTCCCATGGGACAAGGGGTGTAATGGGGGCTCACTTCAAGGAGCCATACCATGACCCCCAACCTGCTTGTTCTCAACGGCAACCCCAAACCCGACAGCCTCTGCCACGCCCTCGCCCGAGAGTATGCCCGCAGTGCCGAGCAAGGGGGCGCGCGCGTCACCCTGCATCACGTGGGGGAGCTCGCCTTCGCGCCGGATCTTCACCATGGCTATGACGAGGTGCAGCCCCTCGAGCCCGATCTGCAGGCGGTGCAACAGAGCCTGGTGCAGGCCCACCATCTGGTGATCGTCGCCCCCGTCTGGTGGGGCCACCTGCCAGCCCGGCTCAAGGGGCTGCTGGATCGCACCCTGCTGCCGGGTTTCGCCTTTCGCTACCAGCCGGGGAAGGCGCACCCGGAGCAGTTGCTCGCCGGCAAGACGGCGCGCCTGCTGCTCACCATGGACAGCCCCCCCTGGTATTACCGCTGGTGGCAGGGAGCCCCCCTGGAGCGCACCCTGGACAAGCCGGTGCTGGGGCTGTGCGGCATCCGGCTGACCCACCGCCAGCATCTGGGGCCCGTCCACACCTCGGATGAGGGGGCCCGCCAGCACTGGCTCCGCCAGGCCGGGGCCGCCGCCCGCCAGGATGTGCGGCGGCTGGGCAGGCGCCCCGCCTAATCCCTGCCATGGGCATGTTTTACCCATTAAAAAGCCCCGCAGTTGCGCAATGCTGATCAGTTAAGGATCCATTGACCGATCCTTCTGCTGTAGGACAATCCGGAACCAATCACTGGTTCCGGATTTTTTATGTCTATTGCAAACGATCTGAACGATGTTGTTGAGGCATCTGGCGACATGCTGGCTCGGCTGGCCATTTTTGCCGACCATATTCCCGACGAATGGATTACTGCCGCTGCCGCCTTGTCTGAAAAGGCCACTATCCGCCGACGCCGCTTACCTTCTGATATGGTCTTGTGGCTCGTCGTGGGGATGGCCTTTTTCCGCAATGAGCCCATCTCCGAGGTCGCTCGGCGCCTCAACATCTGTGCAGAAGGGTTGGCCAATGATGCCTTGCTCGCGGACAGTGCCCTGTCTCAGGCCCGTCAGCGACTCGGCAAACAGCCGCTCGAGTGGCTGTTCAAACAGTGCGCCGATGTGTGGGGGCGGGAACGTTATCCTGAAGACCATTGGCACGGTTTACAGGTCTTTGCCATCGATGGGGCCCTGTTCCGAACCCAGGATATGCCTGAACTCAGAGCACATTTCGGCTCGGGTAACACCTCAACCAACCGGCAGACACCCTACCCGATGCTGCGGTTGGTCACGCTCATGAATGTCCGCTCGCATGTCATTGCCAACGCGGCCATCAGCCCGTACCGCAAAGGGGAAATCCCCCTGGCCAGCGAGTTCATTCACTCATTGCCGGACAAGTCAGTGACCCTGCTGGATAAAGGCTTCTTCGGTGCCGACCTGTTGCTGCGTATTCAGGCCGAAGACACCGACCGTCACTGGCTCATCCCGGAACGCAAGGGGCTGGTATACACGGAACTTGAGCGCTATGGCGACGGTGACCGTCTGTTGCAAATGACGGTCTCGCCTCAGGCTCGCAAGAAAAACCCGGCGTTGCCGACACACTGGCAAGTTCGCGCAGTGACCTATGAGGTGGCAGGCAAGGAGAAAACGGTCTTTACCTCCCTGCCCGTGGCGCGATTCAGTGCAGCTCAGGTGGCGACCCTGTACCACGAGCGCTGGGAAATCGAGCTGGGATACCGGGATATCAAAAGCGCGATGCAGCACAACGCCATCACGCTGAGAAGCAAGAAAGTGGACTTGGTCTATCAGGAGCTGTGGGGATTGCTGCTTGGATACAATCTGGTCAGGCGGGAGGCCAGCCAGGCCGCCATAGCCCATCAGCGAGCGCCCAATGAGGTGAGCTTTAAGTTTGCCTGTCAGTTCATCGCGAACCAGATGGCAGTGATGGCGGGCGCGTTATCGCCAGCCCATACGCCACGGAGGTTGGCGGAGTTGCGGGGCTGCATAGGCGTCATGTTCATAGAAAAACGCCCCAGGCCATCGAGACCCAGGGCGGTGAAGATATCAAAGACCCGTTTTCCGGTAAATCGCAATGCGGCTCCGCTTAAGTGAACAGCATTGCCGCAGTTGCGGGGCTTTTGTCGTCGAGGCGGGGGTTATTTTGCCGCAATGGCGTCGGCCATGGGGCTCTGGAACTCCTGCTCGGCTTCTGCGAAGCGATCCTGCATGGCCTTGGAGGGAGCCTTGTCCAACAAGCTGAACAGCACGATAGCCAGGGTGGCAAACAGGAAGCCCGGGATGATTTCGTACAGACCCAGCCAGCCGAACTGCTTCCAGATGATGACGGTCAGGGCACCGGTCAGCATGCCCGCCAGGGCGCCGTTGCGGGTCATGCGGGACCAGAGCACGGAGAGCAGCACCACGGGACCGAAGGCGGCACCGAAGCCGGCCCAGGCGTAGCTCACCAGCCCCAGCACCCGGTTTTCCGGGTTGGTGGCGACGGCGATGGCCACTAGGGCGATCAGCAGCACCATGGCGCGGCCGACCCACACCAGCTCTTTCTGGGAGGCGTTCTTGCGCAGGAAGGGCTTGTAGAGATCCTCGGTGATGGCGCTGGAGCAGACCAGCAGCTGGCAACTGAGGGTACTCATCACCGCCGCCAGGATGGCGGAGAGCAGCACGCCGGCAATCCAGGGGTTGAACAGGATCTTGGAGAGCTCGATGAAGACGCGCTCCGGGTTGGTGGTCACGCCGCCCGCCTGCTCGGTGAAGGTGGAGAAGTAGGCCAGGCCGAAGAAACCGATGGCCACGGCGCCGCCCAGGCAGAGCACCATCCAGGTCATGCTGATGCGACGGGCGCTAGCCATGGAGTGGTGGGAGTCCGCCGCCATGAAGCGCGCCAGGATGTGGGGCTGACCGAAGTAGCCCAGGCCCCAGGCCATCAGGGAGATGATGGCGATGAAGTCCAGGTTCTTGAACATGTCGAGGTTGCTGGCGTTCTGCGCCGCCACCTGCACCATGGCGGTGTCGATGCCGCCCACGGCGATGATGACGAACACCGGGGTCAGGATGAGGGCGAAGATCATCAGGGTGGCCTGCACGGTGTCGGTCCAGCTCACCGCGAGGAAGCCGCCGAAGAAGGTGTAGGTGATGGTGGCTGCGGCGCCGACCCAGAGGGCGGTGTCATAGCTCATGCCGAAGGTGCTCTCGAACAGGCGGGCACCGGCCACCACGCCGGAGGCGCAGTAGATGGTGAAGAACAGCAGGATCACCAGAGCGGAGAGGATGCGCAGCACCCGGCTCTTGTCTTCGAAGCGGTAGGTGAAGTAGTCCGGCAGGGTCAGGGCGTTGCGGTTCTTCTCGGTGTGAACCCGCAGCCGACCGGCCACCCAGCGCCAGTTGAAGTAGGCGCCGATGACGAGGCCGATGGCGATCCAGCTCTCGGAGATGCCGCCGATGAAGACGGCGCCGGGCAGGCCCATAAGGAGCCAGCCACTCATGTCGGAGGCGCCGGCGGAGAGGGCGGTCACCCAGCTCCCCATGCGGCGGCCGCCGAGAATGTAGTCGTCAAAGTTCTGGGTGGCGCGATAGGCGATAAAGCCGATCAATACCATCCCGAGGATGTACACCAGAAAGGTGATGAGCATGGGGGTGCTAGCTGTCATTCAAAACTCCGTTATGTGACGTCTGTGCCCGTTCTTGCGACGGACTCTTCCTTAAAAAAACCGGCCTAGAGTAATCAGCAGATCGCCGGACCACAACCACTTTTAACAAATAAAAAACACATGTAAAACGTTTAACACCTAACCAAGCAACCACTCAATTGCAATAAGGCCGGATTTTATCCCGATCTGCCAAGGGTTTACCCTGATGATCCCCTCCCCCGCGCCATAAAAAAGCCCCGACAGTGGCCGGGGCTCGGAATACCGACGGGCGGGATCAGCGGTTGATGGCGATGGGCATGCCGCTGCGCTGCTCCAGGGCCTGCTTGACCAGCTGGGAGTCGCTGTCCGCGTGGGCGATGAAGCGGGTCACGGCGGTGGACATGGGCAGCGGGGCCGGCAGGCTGGAGTTGAACTCCTCCTGGTTGCGGGAGAGGGGCTGGTGCACTTCCAGGTAGCGGCGGCCATCCGGCTCGACAGAGGCCTTGATGGGCTGGTTCACGAACTGGACGCGGGTACCGACCGGGACCTGCTTGAACAGGTACTCGATGTCGTCGTTGCGCAGACGCACGCAGCCGTGGCTCACCCGCAGGCCGATGCCGAACTGGGCGTTGGTGCCGTGGATGGCGTACATCTTGCCGATGTAGAGCGCGAACAGCCCCATGGGGTTGTCCGGACCGGCCGGCCAGACCGCAGGCAGGGTCTCGCCACGGGCGGCGTACTCGGCGTGCATCTTCGCGGTCGGGGTCCAGGTCGGGCCCGCCTTCTTGCGCTGCACGCTGGTCACCCAGTCTTCCGGGGTGTCGGTGCCGAGCTGGCCGATGCCAATCGGTAGCACTTCCACCACCTTCTTGCCTTTGGGGTAGTAGTAGAGGCGCATCTCGGCGACGTTCAGCACGATGCCTTCACGGGGGGCATCCGGCAGGATCAGCTGGTGCGGCACCACCAGCTTCTCCCCCGCCTGCAGCAGCAGGGGGTCCGCCTTGGGGTTGGCTTCCAGCATGTTGGTCAAGCCGAGCTGGAATCTGGCCGCTGCCGCTTCCAGGGGTTGGCCCGCCTCTTCCGGGGACACCACGTAGTCCAGGTTCTCCCCCACCAGGCGGCTGTTGGCTGCGGGCAGGGCATATTCGATGGCGAGGGCGGGCATGGCGGCCAGGATCAGGGAGCAGCACAGTGCGGCCGCCGTGTTGTGGAGGAGCTTCATAACTTTCCTGTGATAAAGGGGGTGGTTCAGCACTCTGGCCAGCGCGGAGGCGACGGGCGCGCCCGGGGCGAAGAGAAGGCCGCCATTTTTCTCCTCTGCCATGCAAATTTCAACCGCCACGTGCTGACGGGTCGGTGATTAAATACGGTGCCGCGCTGCGCCACGGCACCTTGTCATAAGCGGGATCAGCCGTTTTTCCAACTGTGCATATCATAACCGGTTGGCGACTGATGCAAACGCAGATGGAATTGCTCAATTATCGCAAATATGTGGTCGAAAATATCAGCCTGTATCCCTTCATACTCGGCCCAGGCGGTGGTCGCCGTGAAGCAGTAGATCTCCAGCGGCAGGCCGTCCGTGGTCGGTGCCAACTGGCGCACCATCAGGGTCATGTCCTTGCGAATGCCCGCATGAGCCCGCAGGTAGGCGTCCAGATAGGCGCGCAGGGTGCCGAGGTTGGTGAGGTGGCGACCATTGATGGGGCAGCTGATGGCATCGCTGAGCTGCTGGTTGTAGCTGCTGAGCTCCTGCTCCTTGCGGCTGAGGTAGGGCGCCAGCAACCTGGCCTGCTTGAGCTGCAACTGCTCCTGCGAGGTGAGGAAGCGCACGCTGGTCATGTCGATGTTGACGCTGCGCTTGATGCGGCGCCCGCCGGATTCGGTCATCCCCTGCCAGTTCTTGAAGGAGTCGGAGATGAGGGCATAGGTAGGGATGGTGGTGATGGTCTTGTCCCAGTTCGACACCTTGACCGTGGTGAGGCCGATGTCGGTCACCTCGCCGTCCGCCCCGTACTTGTCCATCTGCAGCCAGTCACCGACGCTCAGCATGCGGTTGGCGGAGAGCTGGATGCCCGCCACCAGGCCGAGGATGGGGTCCTTGAACACCAGCATCAGGACTGCGGTCATGGCCCCCAGGCCGCTGAACAGGAAGAGGGGCGACTTGCCGAGCAGCAGGGCGATCATCAGGATGCCCACCAGGATGCTGGCCACCAGTTTCACCCCCTGGAAGATGCCGCGCAGGGGCAGATCCCGCCCAAGCCGGGTATGACGGCTCAGGGAGAGCAGGCAGTCGAGCAGGGCGAACAGGGCCAGCAGCAGGAACAGCAGGATCCAGAGCTGGGCCAGCAACTCGATAAGCGCCAGGCTCTCGGACGCTTTGGGCAGCCAGATTTCCGCCTGACCGAGCAGCACGGCCCCCTGGAACACGAAGGCGAGCCGGTAGAAGAGGCGCTGCTGCAACTGGGGCGGCAGCCACATCTGCTTGGTCTTGCCAAGCAGCCCCACCAGGCGCACCAGCAGGATGCGGTGCAGCACCAGGTGCAGCACCATGGCGGTCAGCACGATGAACCCCAGGGCAATCACCAGGGCCATCATGGGGGTCACATCGACCCCCAGGCCTGACAACCAGTTGAAAAACATCTCTTTCATCGTTACCTCCGCAATATCACACAGCGGTCAGGGTACGCATCTGGTCCCCCATGTCAAATGACAGGCCGATCACTATTGCCGAAACGACAACGCCCGGCAGGGGCCGGGCGTTGTCGTCACCAGAGGGTGCCTTAGCCGACCAGGCTCAGGGCATCACGGGCGATCACCAGCTCTTCGTTGGTGGGCATCACCAGGGCCAGACGGCTGCCTTCGACGGTGATGGGGCCTTCACCGCCCAGCACGGCGGCGTTGTTCGCCTCCTTGTCGATCTTGAAGCCGAGCAGGGCCAGTCGGGCCAGCACCATCTCGCGCACCATGGCGGCGTTCTCGCCGATGCCGCCGGTGAACACCAGGGCGTCAAGGCGACCATCCATGGCGGCAGCATAGGCACCGACGTACTTGGCAACGCGATAGGTGAAGACGTCCAGTGCACGCTTTGCACCGGCGTCGGTGGCGTAGTTGCCGGTGACGTAGCGGCAGTCGCTGCTCTCCTCGGTCATGCCCAGCAGGCCGGATTCGCGGGTCAGCACCTGGTTGATCTTGTCCACGCTGTAACCCAGGTTGTCGTGCATGAAGAAGACGATGGCAGGGTCGATGTCACCGGAGCGAGTGCCCATCGCCAGCCCTTCCAGCGGGGTCAGCCCCATGGAGGTGTCGACGGACTCGCCGTTCTTGATGGCGCAGACGGAGGCACCGTTGCCCAGGTGGCAGTTGATGATGTTGAGCTCATGGAGCGGTTTGCCCAGCGCCTTGGCGGTCTCTTCGGCGATGAAGCGGTGGGAGGTGCCGTGGGCGCCGTAACGACGGATGCCGTTCTCGCGATAGAGCTTGTAGGGCAGCGCGTAGAGGTAGGCTTCCTCAGGCAGGGTCTGGTGGAAGGCGGTGTCGAACACGGCCACGTTCTTGTCGGCCAGGGCCGGGAACACCTTGAGGGCGGCACGGATGCCGATGAGGTGCGCCGGGTTGTGCAGGGGGGCAAACGGAATGGCGGCCTCGATGCCGGCAATCACGCCGTCATCGATGCGCACGGAGCGGGAGAACTGCTCGCCGCCGTGCACGATGCGATGGCCGATGGCGACCAGCTGATCGGCCAGGGCGGGATCCTGGGGCAGGATGTGGCCCACGATGTGGTCGAGGGCTTCCTGGTGCGCGGCACCGGCGCCCAGCATGGCGTCGCCCTTGACCCCGTGGAGTTTCCATTTGATACGTGCGTCATCCAGATTGAAGCATTCGGCCAGGCCGGACAGCATGTCCTCGCCCGTTTCAGCGTCCATTACGGCAAATTTCAGGGAAGAGCTACCGCAGTTAAGGATCAATACCAACTTGCTCATGTTCTACATCTTCCTGTGCTTCGGCTTTACGCCGACAGTGTCGTGTCATCCAGCGATGGATGGGATTCCCCTGCCGGGGGCTTATGGTCGCAGGAGGGTGCGTCCAATTTTTCAAATCGTTGGGCTCAGACCGTTCGTCTGGCGCGCGCGTCGAATCAGCGATTCGCAACGGGCCTCTGTTGGCCCAATCACTCGGGACTCCAGGCCCCGAATGCCACTCAGGCGCCGGTCAGCAGCGACTGGTGAACCTTGACGACCAGCTTCTTGACCGGACCTGGGGTCGTCAGGGTACAGAGGGGGCGATGCAGTTCTCCCGGCCAGAAGATGGCGAAGTCGCCGGGCTGCAACGCCAGATAACTGGTCTGCTCGTCATCGACGAACCAGAGATCGGGGTGAGGATGATCGGCACCGTCCCGGCTGTAGGCGTGAGGGCCCACGCCTATCCACTCCTCGCCGCGCAGCAGCAGCTGGATGTCCAGATACTGCTCATGAAACTCGCCCCGGCGATCCGCCACCGGCTCTGTCAGATCCTCGCTCACCAGGCAGAACAGCGTGAGGCCGTCGACCTCCTGCTTGCCGAGGGGGGCGTGCAGCCAGCGTTCGACGCTTTGCACCACCTCGGCCACGATACGGTTCAGGGGGGCGGGCAAGGGGGTGCGTTGCAAGGTATCCAGACTGCCGGTGATCATGAGGTTCGCATCCTTAGATATATCTGTGGTCTATCTTTGTGCACCAATGAAAAAGGACCATTGAAGGTCCTTTTATCGTCTCGTCTGCCATCCGTGCAGACGGGGGCGCTGTCGCTTCCAAGCCGATGGCGCCGAGTCACTGTTGCATACTCGTCCGCCCCTGCCAAGAGATACTCGCCCATTCACCCGATGATCGTACCAGTTGAAACAATATTATTCACTACCCAATCTCCCCCGACTTTGACCAGACGCAAAAACGGGAGCATCTGCTCCCGTTTTTTTTCCATCACCCGCTCAAAAGCGGTGCCATTCAAACCTTTCCGGCGTTTTCCACCGGCTTGGCGTACATGGCGCGCCAGATGGCCTTGTGCTCTTGTGGCACCTCGGACTGGCGAGTCAGGAAGGCGCTCTGCTCTATGGTGCTGGCCTTGCCGGGCACATCCGCCGCGAGGTAGTTGCCCGGGAAGAGGCGATAGCTGCTCCAGATCGCCTTGTCGATGAGCGCCGCCAGCTCGTCCGGATCGCTGAAGCCCTCGGTGATGGGGGCGCCGAAGGAGACGTGTACCCGCCCCTTCTGGCCGACGATGCCCGCGACGATACTCTCGATGTCCTCGAATTCGCCCTTCTCGTAGCTGCCGTTGACCGACTTCTCGTAGAGCTCGCGCGCCTTGGCCTTGTCGGTGGGATCCAGCTCGTAGCTGATGCTCACCGGCACGATGTTGAGGCTGCGCATGTAGTCGACGAACTCGATCTTCTGCTTCTTGCCGTCCACGTAGAACATCTTGAGGATGGCCGGATCCGTCTTGTCGTCCCCGTCCTTGGCGCGCCCCTCCTTCTGGGCGATCCAGATGGAGTGCCCCTCGTGCACCGACTGGCCGATGTAGGCCGACAGCTCGCCGAGGGCCTTCATCATCTCCCGCGGTCCCTTGGCGGAGCGCTTGACGATGAAGCTTTTGTTGAGCTTCATCAGCTCGGTAGCGCAGGGCTTGCGCAGCAGATTGTCGCCGATGGCGATGCGCACGGTATCGAATCCGTGGGTGTGCAGCCCCCAGTTGACGAACGCCGGATCCATGGCGATGTCCCTGTGGTTGGAGACGAACAGGTAGCCCTGCTCCTTCTTGAGGTGTTCGAGCCCGGAGAAGCTCACCCCCTGGGTGGAGGTGGCGATCATCCGGGTCATGTAGCGGGTCACCCCCATCTGTACCTGATGGATGGTGCTGACCTTGGCCCATTTGTGGCGCAGGAACTGGCGGATCAGCGGGCGAATGGCCCAGCCCAGCCAGCTCATCAGGGAACCGAAGCGGTATTTGGCGATGGCGCCGATAAACTCGTCATCCTGGATCAGCCGCTCGATGGCAGCCGGTACTTCTTCATCGCGATAGGGGCGAATGTCCGCGAATCTATCTACTTCTGTCACAATGTCTGCCTTGCATGTATGGAGTCGCGGCCTGCGTCTGCCGGCCGGGAAAATTCAGGGCGCAATTTTACACGCTTTTATCCCCAGGGGTATGAGAGGCGTACAGATAGTGCGATCTTGCAGTGAAAAAGCGATGGCGGTCACCCGCCAGCCCCCCTTTCGACAACGGCTTTGCTAGCCAACGGGATTGATGAGCGCGGTGAGGACGTGATCCTCCCAGCGGCCGTTGATCATCAGATAGTCCCGAGCGTATCCCTCCTGCTCGAACCCCAGCCGTTCGAGGAGCGCGCCGCTTCGCAGGTTCGCGGGCATGTAGCTGGCCATGATGCGATGCAGGCCCCGCTCCCGGAACAGGTGATCGATGCCGGCGGCCACCACCTCCTGCATCAGGCCCTGCCCCTCGTGCTCCTTGTCAATCGCATAGCCCAGGTGGCACGCCTTGAACATGCCCATCACAATGTTCGTGAAATTGCAGGTGGCGAGCACCCGCTCACCCCTGGGATCGAGCGCCACCAGTTGCACGGCACTGCCCTCGAAATAGTGGCCGTAACCGTCGCGCAAGCGGGTCTGCCAGTGGGCGAGGGTGTAGAAGCTCTCCTCCCGCCTGGGCTCCCAGGGGGACAGGTGGGCGCGATTGCGCAGATAGAAATCCACCATCAGGCAGGCCCGCTCCGGGGTCAGCACGGTCAGCCGGGTGCGAGGGGTGGCAATGTGGGGCAGCGTCGTCATCTCGCCCTCAGGAGGTTGGAAGCGGACAGAAGGGTCATCAGAGATCCCTCAGCCTCAGCCACTCGTCCCGCAGCAGGCCGTAGTGCACATGATCCACCACCCTGTCCGCCAGCCGCTCCGCCCGCCGGGTGATCCCCTCCTGGGTCATTCCCAGCCGCTCGCACACGGCCCGGCTCGCCTCGTTCTCGAGGGCGGCGCTGATCTCTACCTTCTCCATCCCCATCTCCTCGAAGGCGTGATGGATCAGGGCCTGGCAGGCCCGGGTGATGATGCCGTGCCCCTGCCAGCGCTCCGCCAGCCAGTAGCCGATGGTCACCTTGCCGAGATCCTGATCGATCTGGTTGTAACCGATGACGCCGACCACCTCCCCCTGATACTCGATGGCCGTGGTCAGCCCCTCCCCTCGGGCAAACTTCTCGATGGCGTGGCGAATGAAGGTGGCGCTGTCGGCGGGCTGCTGAATGTGGGGCACCCAGGGCAGCCACTGGGAGAGGTAGTCGCGATTGCGCTGGCAGAGGCGAAACAGCTCGCTGGCCATGTCGGGTTGCAGGAACAGGAGCGCCAGCTCGTCATCCAGTTGCCATGAAAACATCGCCACTCCTCCCCGGTTCCGCTCCGGCCATCTGCCGTCATGGGATCCAATGTAGTCAATCAACCCCTTGTTTGCCAAGGACTTTTCAACCGGCTTCCCCGCTGGCAACCCCCATATGGCGATCCCCATGCGGGCACCTTGATCCCAAGGTCATCAATCACCCCTCGCAGCGGTTCAACATGCTGCCATTACCAGTATTTGTGGATGATTGGCGCTGTAAAAGTGAATCGTGCTATCTGTTTTCGCTGCCCTGTGACAAATGACAGGCCGTTATTTTACCCCTTCCCACTAGTGTAAGAGCGCCGGGCAACGGACCCGGCGTGTAATCTTCATCGACTAAGGAAAGACGAGATGAACAAAGTCTATTTGGCCGTCATGCTGGCCTGCTGGGGAAGCGCCGCCATGGCGGCAGAACAGGTGGAAGTGAACCAGGTCTCCGACCTGACCGCTGCGGTGAGCGGCGCCGCCAAGATTGGCGCCCTTGGCGCCGGGGATGGCGAGTTTCGCAAGGTGCGGGCGGTGACGCTGCCCAATGGCCAGCAGCGGATACGCTATGAGCAGACCTGGCAGGGGATTCCGGTGTGGGGCCAGGTTCTGGTGGCCGATCAGGCGCTGGGGGGCCAGGTCAATCAGGTGTCCGGCACCATGCTGCGCAAGATCGATGCCGACCTGACGGGCCCGGCCGTAGCCCTCTCCGCCAGCGACGCCGCACGCCAGGCTCGCAGCGGTGCCAAGGGGAGCAACGAACAGGTCAAGCTGTTCGTGATGCAGGATGAGACCGGCCAGGCCAGACTGGTCTATCTGGTCTCCTGGCTCGCCGCCAGCAAGGAACCGAGCCGCCCCTTCGTGATGATCGACGCCCAGACCGGCAGCGAGCTCAAACGCTGGGAGGGGATCAACCACAAGGACGCCACCGGCCCGGGGGGCAACGTCAAGACCGGCAAGTATTTCTACGGCGCCGACTTTGGCCCCCTCCAGGTGGATGACAACTGCCGCATGACGGGGACCAACGTGGACACCCTCAACATGAATCACGGCACCACGGGGGGCACCATCCACCAGTTCACCTGCCCGGAGAACACGGTCAAGGAGATCAACGGTGCCTACTCTCCTCTCAACGATGCCCACTACTTCGGCAACGTGGTGTTCGACATGTACCGCAACTGGTACAACACGGCGCCGCTGAGCTTCAAGCTCAAGATGCGGGTGCACTACAGCCGCAACTACGAGAACGCCTTCTGGGACGGCAGCCAGATGACCTTCGGCGACGGGGCCACCACCTTCTATCCGCTGGTAAGCCTGGATGTGGCAGCCCACGAGGTGAGCCATGGCTTCACCGAGCAGAACTCAGGACTGGTCTACTCCGGTCAGTCCGGCGGCATCAACGAGGCCTTCTCCGACATGGCGGGGGAAGCGGCCGAATACTACATGAAGGGCAGCAACGACTGGCTGGTGGGGGCCCAGATCTTCAAGGGCAACGGCTCCTTGCGCTACTTCGAGGACCCGGCCCGGGACGGCAAGTCCATCGGCCACGCCAGCGATTACTATGACGGCATCGACGTGCACCACAGCTCCGGGGTCTACAACCGCGCCTTCTACCTGCTGGCCAACACCAGCGGCTGGCAAACCCGCAAGGCGTTCGAGGTGTTCGTGCTGGCCAACCGCCTCTACTGGGGCCCCAACACCACCTTCGATCAGGGGGCGTGCGGGGTGACCAGGGCCGCCACGGATCTCGGTTACAGCGTGAGCGACGTGGCAGCCGCCTTCACCGCCGTCGGGGTCAATGCCACCTGTGGCGGCACCACGCCCCAACCGGGCAGCGTGCTGCAAAACGGGGTACCGGTGAGCAATCTCACCGCCGCCAAGGGGGGCAAGCTGAACTTCACCGTCGAGGTGCCCGCCGGCAGAAGCCAGCTGGTGGTGACCAGCAGCGGCGGTAGCGGGGATGCGGATCTCTACGTGAAGTTCGGCAGCGCGCCGACCGCCAGCAGCTATGACTGCCGCCCCTACAAGAGCGGCAATGCCGAAACCTGTACCCTGAACGCCCCCAAGGCGGGGACCTGGCACGTGCAGCTGAGCGGGTTCAGCGCCTTCTCCGGCGTCACCCTCAAGGCCAGCTACTGAGTCTGAGCGGGCATCAAGGGGAATAAGCGAAGAGCGCCGGCCTGGTCCGGCGCTTTTTTATGTCCGCTTGCCCGACCAGCGCCGGGCAAGAGTACGGGCCGCCTCCAGCACCCGCTCCTTGGCGGGATTGGGGCGCTTGCCGCTGCGCCAGGCCATCATCACGTCCCAGTGATCCGGTGGCAGATCCACCACGTCCAGCTTCACCAGGCGACCGAACTCCAGATCCCGGGTGATGGCGAGCGCCGGCATCAGGGTGATGAAGCCGTGCTCCAGCGCCAGCTCCCGCGCCGCACTTGCTGGCTGGATGGCGTGCAGCGGGCTCGCCACCTGACGCAGCAAACGCAACTGCAGGATCAGCTCGTCGCAGCCCGTCCCCCACTGCTGGGGGGCCAGCCGCTCGTTGGCAATGTCCTGCAGGGTCAGCCCCTGCCGACCGGCCAGCGGGTGGGTGGCGCAGGCCACGGCGATGATCGGGGAACGGTAAAGCAGTTCGAGCTGGATGCCCGCGATGGCAGGGCACTTGAGAATGAAGCCCACGTCGGTCTCGCCGGTCAGCAACTCCTGCATGATGATGCCAGAGTGATCCGTGTTGCAGCGGATCTCGAAGGTCTCGTCCACCAGGGCCAGCAGCAGGGGGCCGAACACCGCCGTGGTCAGGGAGGGGAGGCAGGAGAGCCGGATCCGCGGCAATGCAGGCGCCCCCTGCATCGCCAGCCGCCCCCCTTCCAGTGCGCTCAGGGCCGCAGTCGCGGCAGGCAGAAACTGCTCGCAGGCCGGGGTCGGGGTGGCCCCCCGACGATGGCGACGGAACAGAGACTGGCCCAGCTCCTGCTCCAGCACGGCAATGCGCTGGCTCACCATGGGTTGTGACCAGCCGCGAATGGCGGCCACCTTGCTGAAGCTGCCACGGTTGGCCACATCCAGCAGCAGTTGCAAATCGTCGAGGGTCATAGCCATAACCAAATCCAATATGAAATATAGCCAGTTGTCGGCTACCACTATATCTGGCGCCCCACCAGAATAGCAGCATCAATCGTCATGAACCGGCTGAACGCCACCGAGCCAGGGAGTTGTCATCCCCCTTGGCTCTGTTTGGTGACGGCGCCGTTCGGGCAAGAAAGACAACAATATCAGCGAAGCAAACAGAGGTATCAGGGTCATGGTGGATCGGGCGAGGCGGTTGGGACGGTGGTTCTTGGCATTGGATTCCCTGCTGGTGATCCTGGGCTTTTTCGTGGTGATGCCCATGATCAGCCTGCGCTTCGTCGACCAACTGGGCTGGGCCGCCGGTGTGGTCGGACTGGCACTGGGGCTGCGTCAGCTTACCCAGCAAGGGCTGGGGGTCTTTGGCGGCTCCCTCGCCGACAAGTTCGGGGCGCGCCCCCTCATCGTCTGCGGCATGCTGCTGCGGGCGCTGGGGTTTGCCAGCCTGGCCTATGCCCAGAGCGGATTGGAACTGATCCTCTCCTGCATCATCTCGGGGCTGGGTGGCTGCCTGTTCGATCCCCCCCGCGCCGCCCTGGTGATCAAGTTCACCCGGCCACGGGAGCGGGGTCGCTACATCTCCCTGCTGATGATGCTGGAGAGCGCCGGCGCCGTGGTGGGCGCCCTGCTCGGCAGCTGGCTGCTCAACTTCGATTTTGAATATGTCTGCCTGCTGGGTGCCGGCCTGTTCGTCTGCGCCGCCCTGTGCAACCTGCTGATCCTGCCACCCTACAAGCTTTCGGTGCGTCCGACGCCGATCCGGGATGGCCTCGGCCAGGTGCTGGCGGACAAGGCCTTCTGCCGACTGGTGCTGATCTTAAGCGGCTACTACGCGCTCTGGGTGCAGGTCATGCTGATCTTCCCCATCCTGGTCAAACAGATGGCAGGCAGCACCACGGCGGTGGGCTGGATGTACACCCTGGAGACGGCCATCTCCCTGGCCCTGCTCTACCCCCTTGCCCGGTTCGGCGAGCGCCACTTCAAGCTGGAGAACCGCCTGATGGCGGGGGTGCTGCTGATGACCACGGGGATCGGGCTGGTGGCCTTTGCCACCACCTTGCCCGCCGTCTTCCTGCTGCTCGCCTGCTTCTATCTCGGCATCGTCATCGCCGAGCCGGCGCGGGAAACCCTGATGACCAAGCTGGCACAACCGGGGGCGCGGGGCAGCTACATGGGCTTCAGCCGACTGGGACTGGCGCTCGGGGGCATGACGGGTTACGTGGGGGGCGGCGCCCTGCACGACTACGCCATGGCCCAGGGGCAACCCTGGTTGCCCTGGCTGGTGCTCGGCACCGTCGGTGTCACCACCTTGCTGCTGCTGGCCAACTGCTTCCAGCGCGGCTCCCGCCTGGCAGGAGTCAACGCCTGATCCTCTGGCAATCATCCCGTCTACCCCGGGCGCCCTTCTCTTGAAGGGCGCCCTTTTTTCACCTTCATCTTGCATTGCCCTCCCCCTCGTCTGCGTCCATCCACCCGAAAATCCCCCATAAAAAAAGCGGCAGATTGCTCTGCCGCTTTTGCCCAGCCCGCTTGGCTGTTACTTGTTGATATCCAACATGTTGTTTTGCAACATGAAATCGATCACCTGGTTGGCAGTCGTCCCTGAACCGCCCGTCAGAGTGTCGAAGGTGTGGTTCATCAGCACTATCTCCTGGGTCACCGGCGCGGCACTGCTCTCCTTGACTTGCAGATGCACCCCTTCGCTGTCCTGGAACACCGAGAGCAGGCTCTTCAGGGAGCTCTCGCTCTTGCTGCCATCGCTGTCGAGCAAGTCGCTCAGATCCAGCTTGTCCCCTTCCGACTTGCTGAAATCGACGATGTAGTCCTTGGCCACCTTGCCAGCCTCGGTATCCCCCTTCAGCCAGGTGAAGGTATCGGCACCTGCATCCCCCATGAGGATGTCGTTGCCGGCCCCCCGATCAGGATGTCGTTGCCCAGTCCGCCGCTCAATATGTCGTTGCCGGTACCGCCATAGAGGGTGTCGTTGCCACTGCCACCATAGAGGCGATCATTGCCGCTCTCCCCATAGAGGGTGTCGTTGCCGCTACCACCGAACAGGGTGTCGTTGCCGGCACCGCCATACAGGAAGTCATCTCCCCCCTGACCGAACAGGATGTCATTGCCATCACCGCCGAGGAGGGTGTCACCCTTGTCATTGGTCGACGACTGATCGAACTCGCTGGCATGATCCGTGATGTAGGCGTGCACCTGGGCATCGGTCACCGACCCTGCCCCCAGCTTGCCGCTCACATACTGCTTGATGGCCGCATACCCTTCCCCGCTGATGCCGGTGAAGCGTACCGCGTCGCCAAACAGGATGTCGTCGCCCGCACCGCCATCCAGCCTGTCAACGCCGGGCAGGTTGCTGACCGGCGTCCCCAGAATGGCATTGGCGAGATCGGAGGCAGACACATTGGACTGTACGACCTTGTCGCTATCAAACAGCTTGAGAATATCACTTGATACCCCGCTGCCGATCCCGATGGCCGCCAGCACCACATTGTTTGCCTCCAGCAGCGGCAGCACATTCAATGCGTTGTCCCGTGCCGTGCTGTTGGTCGACCCCGAGGTGTAACTGGTTGAGATCTCGAAGGTCCCATCCCCTTGCGCCTTGATCTTGCCGATGTTCTGGGAGTTCCAGTTACCATTTCCGTTCTGTGACCACTGCTTGACGTTGCCACTGGCATCCACAATCACCCGCTGGGTGCCCCCGATATTGGCGTAGAAAGCCGTACCCGGTACGTAGTTGTTGACGTTGACAAAGGTATCCAGACCTTCCTGGGTCTTGGTGTTCACCACCGGATTGATCTCTTCGTTGTAGAAGTAGGAGTTCGGAGCCCCATCGGTGATGAAATAGGCCTGATTCTTCGCATTGGTGTTGTTCTTGGCCAGGTCGCTGTTGAACCAGTTGGAGGTGACCTTGAGCGGATCCTCGTAGTTGGTCAGCCCCGAGGTACCATCCATGCTGGTCAGTACATCACCCAGCAGCTTCAACGCATTGGGATCTTTGAGATCCACGCTGACGGAACGATTGACCTGAGTATCAAAATCGATCAGGAAGACGTTGACCTTGCCCGCCGCCTCCTTGCCCGCACTCCCCTGGAGCTCTTTGAACACCTGGGTCAGTTGATCCCGGATGGTCTTCATCGCCGACGAACCGATACTGCTCGAGGTGTCGATCATGAAGGCGAGGTTGTAGTTCTGGCCCGGCAGCATCACGCTGCCATCCAGATCCCCCACCACGATATTGTGCTCGCTGCCATAGGTCCGGTTCTGGTCCCCCGGCTCCCCTTCGGTGGCGTTGAAGTAGCTCAGGCGGATGCTGTCGTCATCGGTCGCGGTACTGGTCAGATCGGTCCCGACCTCCTTGGCGATGACATCGACCTTGAGATTGACCAGGCCCGCCTTGTCACCCGGTACCCGCAGAGTCAGACCGCTCAGGTTCAGATCCAGTGCATTGCTGCTCCACAGCTTGTCCGACGCGGTGAAGGTCAGCTTGCCATCGTCCCCGACGGTACCCAGCAACTGGCTGCCCTTGTAGAGCTCGGAGCCTTTGGGCATGCCGCTCAGCACCAGGCTGTCAAACACCTCGCTACCATCCCTGTCGGTGAGGGAGGCCGTCAACTCGACCGGGTAATCCACCTTGGTCGGCGGAACCAGGGTCAGCTCACCCGTGGTCTGGTTGATCTGGTAGATGCCGTCTGCGAACTGGACATATTCCATGTCGTGCAGGGCCTTGGTCACCCCGACGCCTCGCTCGGACACGACGAAGTCGAACCACTTGTCGTTGTTCGAATATCCCTCGCCCTTCTTGATGGAGTAGTCGGCACGATTGCCGGGCAGCACGGCGATATCCGTGCCAGTCCCGCCATAGAGGCCGTCATTGCCAAGACCGGAGACCAGGATGTCGTTGCCTTCACCACCATAGAGGGAATCGCCCTGGATGGCATCGCTGCCCACCAGAATGTCATTCCCCTGGTTGCCGACCAGGCTGTCGCCACCCCCCTTCTGGCTCACGATGTAGTCGTTGCCGCTGGTGCCATTGACCTGATCCTGCCCAGAAGAGCTATCGGTCAGGGTCTTGGTGATCCCGAGGGCCCCCTTGTCGAAGTTGCCGGACTGGAACTGGCCCGTGGTGATCCCCGCGCTCGGGAAGCTCAGGTTGTAAAGGGGAATACCATTGCCCACCAGACTCAGGTTGACGGTCGGCTTGTCGGCGACCGCCGCCACGTCGATCACCAGCTTGCTGCCATTGCTGAGGTTGGCACCGTCGCTTATCTGATAGCCGATGCTGGCATAGTCGCCCTTCATGTTGCCGACCACGGCGCCGTTGCCGTTGGCGGCATGGGTGCTCGATTCGTTCAGACCTGGCACGAAGCGCAGATGGCCTGCGTTCACCTCGGCATAGGAGATGAGGGATCCGGTTTGCACCGCAACCCACTGCCCAGCCGCATTGAGGTATTCGAGGGTACCGTTCAGCGGCAGGGTGTTGATCTGCACCCCGAGATCAGTCGCGTCCTGATCGTCGCTGGCACCGAACTGGGCCCAGGTCAGGACCTGGGGCTGATCTTCGGCACCGGCGCTGTGGCCGCCAGCCGCCGTCGGCGCCCGATCGTTGTCCACTATGGTACCGGTCCCGCTCTGACCACCGATGGTCACCGAGAGGGTCTCGTTCGTCTCGACCAGACGATCGTTCACCGTCGGGATGGTCACCGTGAAGTCTGTCACGCCCGCCGGTACCGTGATCTTGCCGGTGGTGCTGTTGTAGGTCACGCCGTTGCTGAACTGGGCATTGCCCCAGTCCTGGTTGGAGGCGGGGTTGTTGCCCGATCCGCGAATGGCGAAATCGTATTCGGTCGCTTCCTGGGTCGCATCGGACAAGGTGACCTTGTGCAACAGGTTGCCCCCTTCAGTCACGCTCTCGCTGGAGACACCCTGAACCAGCGGCGTGAAGAGAGGCTTGGTGGCGAAGGAGCCAATGCTGGCGTCACCGTCACCATCCACCACCCGGATCTGGAAGTCGATGTCACCATCACCCAGGGGTTTGGACATGCGCTGGTACTGGAAGAACTCCCACTTGCCGGTGGCTGGCGTGAACTCCAGCTTGAAGACGAGGTTGCCGCCCGCATCCTTCCCGAGCAGGGTATTGGCCCCGCTGGCAGTGATGGCGATGGCTGAGCCGGAAGCCGTCCGCAGACCATTCTCGAAGGTCGCCGGGTCCAGTACCAACCCGATGGAGCCCTTGCCGTCCGCCCCCCACTGCGGGGTCACGGTGCCGGAACCATAGGCGATGGCCTGCGCCGTGTTGGCACCGAGGAACTCGATGCTCTGTACGGTGAAGTCGCTGTTGTCGGAGGTATTGGTGTTGCCGTTGTTGGTCGCCTTGATCACCATGGTATCGAAGCCACCCTGCTGCACCTGGAAGTTCTGGTTGAACTCCCCACCCGATGCGTTGGAGTTGAATACCAGGGTGCTGATCAGCACACCACCGCGATAGAACTCCACGACCCCGCTCTCCAGCTCGCCGCCAAACATCTTGCTGAACTTGATGTTGGCGCCGTAGGCAACCTTGCCCGCATCCAGCCTGACGATCAACTGCTCGGAGGCGGACGATCCGTCGGCAAAGTGACGGAAGTCAATCTCGTTGGCGAGGTTGTGGTAAGGCGCAGCACCGCTGGCCACCCCCAGCCCCGAGCTGGAGCCGTTGACATCCGCCGTTACCAGTGAGGAATCGGTTGCCGACTTGAAGCCCAGGGCGCTGATGGTAAAGCCTGCCATGTTCAGGGTGCTCTGGTTGCCACTGTACTTGGTCAGGTCGAAGAGCCCGGTCAGCACGTTCGGAATATCGGTCTTCACCACGGAAACGGCATCGCTGTTGCCAGCAATGGGGGAGTCGTCCTCGACGCTGACATCCAGCTTGCCCTTGGTGACGCCACTGCCATCGGAGACCTCCACGTCCAGCTGGAACGACAGCTTGTCTTCCGAGGTCGTATCCCCGTGGTCGAGGGGGCCCTTGAGGGTCACGTCATAGGTCCATTCTCCCTTGCCGCTGGCATTGGGTGCCGTCAGCTTGACCTCGACCACCGCCTTGTAATCGGCGCCGCCAATCGCCCCCGTGTAGCCGACCAGCGTCTTGCTGCCCGCATCCCAGCTCCACTGGACCTTGGCCCCACCGGACGTCAGCCCGCCCGGTCCGTTCAAGGAGATGCTGAGCGTACTGCTGTCGATGTCGCCCACCGAGAGGGTACCGGACGCCTTGATGGCGTTGGTGGTATCCGGGTTGCCGACCGTGTCGGCAATACCGTTTGCCAGACCCTCTTCGGAGACGACAGCCCCATTGGAGATGGTCAGCGTCGGCAGATCGTTGACCGCATCCACCTTGATGGTCACGGTTGCGGGGCTCGCATCCACGGCGCCGTCGTTGTCTACCGCCGCATAGTTGAAGGTGGTGTTGCCGTTCCAGTTCGCATTCGGAGTGAAGGTGAGCTTGCCGGCGTCCGCCACCGCAATGCTCTGATCCACCGTCACAGCCACCCCGTTCAGATAGAGGATGCCGTTGGCAGGCAGGCTCTTGATGGTGAAACTCACCACGTTGCCATCGATGTCGCTGCCACTGAGGGTCGGAATGGCGATGCTGGCGGCATCTTCCTGACCGTTTGCCTGCTTGTTCGCCGTCTCCGGCGCTTCATTCAGGATCTGCGCGTTGTCGCTGCCCGGCAGGGAGACGTTGCCCGCCTTGTCGGTCTGGGTCGCCGTCACCGTCAACGACTTGCCGTTGGCCGGGGTCGTCTCCGTCCAGCTGATGGTGCCATTCTGATAGCCGTAGCTCTTGCCATTGCTTGCCAGCAGGGTGCCATCGGCCTTGAGCGTCAACTGGACAGTGCTGTTCACCCCGCCATTGTTGATGGTCAACGTCACCTTGCCGCCCGCAACCAGGTCTGCGTGATTGATCCCGGCGCGTACCTGGATCTGATCATTGCCAATCTCGGCCTTGGTCAGCATCTGGTCGTTGTTGGCATCATCCACGATAACCACGGTCGGTGCCGCAGTGGCGGTGGTGTCGCCCATGGTGGCGCTGTCGCTGCCCGGCAGCGAGACGTTGCCCGCCGCGTCCACGATGGTGGCGGTCACGGTCAGCGTCACGCCGTCCGCCGGACGGTCGAACTCGTAACCCACCTTGCCCGCCGTGATGTCGGCATCGGTCAACAGGCGGTCGGCCTGGCCACTCACCTTGAGGGTGTCCCCGGCCTTGGCATCGCCCGGCAGGCTCACTTCCACGTCCACCTTGCCGCTGATCTCGGTGTTGCTGATGGTGCCGTCGTTGTTCACGTCTTCGGTGATGACCACGGTCGGCGCGCCGGTCGCGGTGGTGTCGCCCATGGTGGCGCTGTCGCTGCCCGGCAGCGAGACGTTGCCCGCCGCGTCCACGATGGTGGCGGTCACGGTCAGCGTCACGCCGTCCGCCGGACGGTCGAACTCGTAACCCACCTTGCCCGCCGTGATGTCGGCATCGGTCAACAGGCGGTCGGCCTGGCCGCTCACCTTGAGGGTGTCCCCGGCCTTGGCATCGCCCGGCAGGCTCACTGCCACGTCCACCTTGCCGCTGATCTCGGTGTTGCTGATGGTGCCGTCGTTGTTCACGTCTTCGGTGATGACCACGGTCGGCGCGCCGGTCGCGGTGGTGTCGCCCATGGTGGCGCTGTCGCTGCCCGGCAGCGAGACGTTGCCCGCCGCGTCCACGATGGTGGCGGTCACGGTCAGCGTCACGCCGTCCGCCGGACGGTCAAACTCGTAACCCACCTTGCCCGCCGTGATGTCGGCATCGGTCAACAGGCGGTCGGCCTGGCCGCTCACCTTGAGGGTGTCCCCGGCCTTGGCATCGCCCGGCAGGCTCACTGCCACGTCCACCTTGCCGCTGATCTCGGTGTTGCTGATGGTGCCGTCGTTGTTCACGTCTTCGGTGATGACCACGGTCGGCGCGCCGGTCGCGGTGGTGTCGCCCATGGTGGCGCTGTCGCTGCCCGGCAGCGAGACGTTGCCCGCCGCGTCCACGATGGTGGCGGTCACGGTCAGCGTCACGCCGTCCGCCGGACGGTCAAACTCGTAACCCACCTTGCCCGCCGTGATGTCGGCATCGGTCAACAGGCGGTCGGCCTGGCCGCTCACCTTGAGGGTGTCCCCGGCCTTGGCATCGCCCGGCAGGCTCACTTCCACGTCCACCTTGCCGCTGATCTCGGTGTTGCTGATGGTGCCGTCGTTGTTCACGTCTTCGGTGATGACCACGGTCGGCGCGCCGGTCGCGGTGGTGTCGCCCATGGTGGCGCTGTCGCTGCCCGGCAGCGAGACGTTGCCCGCCGCGTCCACGATGGTGGCGGTCACGGTCAGCGTCACGCCGTCCGCCGGACGGTCGAACTCGTAACCCACCTTGCCCGCCGTGATGTCGGCATCGGTCAACAGGCGGTCGGCCTGGCCGCTCACCTTGAGGGTGTCCCCGGCCTTGGCATCGCCCGGCAGGCTCACTGCCACGTCCACCTTGCCGCTGATCTCGGTGTTGCTGATGGTGCCGTCGTTGTTCACGTCTTCGGTGATGACCACGGTCGGGGCGCCGGTCGCGGTGGTGTCGCCCATGGTGGCGCTGTCGCTGCCCGGCAGCGAGACGTTGCCCGCCGCGTCCACGATGGTGGCGGTCACGGTCAGCGTCACGCCGTCCGCCGGACGGTCAAACTCGTAACCCACCTTGCCCGCCGTGATGTCGGCATCGGTCAACAGGCGGTCGGCCTGGCCGCTCACCTTGAGGGTGTCCCCGGCCTTGGCATCGCCCGGCAGGCTCACTGCCACGTCCACCTTGCCGCTGATCTCGGTGTTGCTGATGGTGCCGTCGTTGTTCACGTCTTCGGTGATGACCACGGTCGGGGCACCGGTCGCGGTGGTGTCGCCCATGGTGGCGCTGTCGCTGCCCGGCAGCGAGACGTTGCCCGCCGCGTCCACGATGGTGGCGGTCACGGTCAGCGTCACGCCGTCCGCCGGACGGTCAAACTCGTAACCCACCTTGCCCGCCGTGATGTCGGCATCGGTCAACAGGCGGTCGGCCTGGCCGCTCACCTTGAGGGTGTCCCCGGCCTTGGCATCGCCCGGCAGGCTCACTGCCACGTCCACCTTGCCGCTGATCTCGGTGTTGCTGATGGTGCCGTCGTTGTTCACGTCTTCGGTGATGACCACGGTCGGGGCACCGGTCGCGGTGGTGTCGCCCATGGTGGCGCTGTCGCTGCCCGGCAGCGAGACGTTGCCCGCCGCGTCCACGATGGTGGCGGTCACGGTCAGCGTCACGCCGTCCGCCGGACGGTCAAACTCGTAACCCACCTTGCCCGCCGTGATGTCGGCATCGGTCAACAGGCGGTCGGCCTGGCCGCTCACCTTGAGGGTGTCCCCGGCCTTGGCATCGCCCGGCAGGCTCACTGCCACGTCCACCTTGCCGCTGATCTCGGTGTTGCTGATGGTGCCGTCGTTGTTCACGTCTTCGGTGATGACCACGGTCGGCGCACCGGTCGCGGTGGTGTCGCCCATGGTGGCGCTGTCGCTGCCCGGCAGCGAGACGTTGCCCGCCGCGTCCACGATGGTGGCGGTCACGGTCAGCGTCACGCCGTCCGCCGGACGGTCAAACTCGTAACCCACCTTGCCCGCCGTGATGTCGGCATCGGTCAACAGGCGGTCGGCCTGGCCGCTCACCTTGAGGGTGTCCCCGGCCTTGGCATCGCCCGGCAGGCTCACTGCCACGTCCACCTTGCCGCTGATCTCGGTGTTGCTGATGGTGCCGTCGTTGTTCACGTCTTCGGTGATGACCACGGTCGGGGCGCCGGTCGCGGTGGTGTCGCCCATGGTGGCGCTGTCGCTGCCCGGCAGCGAGACGTTGCCCGCCGCGTCCACGATGGTGGCGGTCACGGTCAGCGTCACGCCGTCCGCAGGACGGTCAAACTCGTAACCCACCTTGCCCGCCGTGATGTCGGCATCGGTCAACAGGCGGTCGGCCTGGCCGCTCACCTTGAGGGTGTCCCCGGCCTTGGCATCGCCCGGCAGGCTCACTGCCACGTCCACCTTGCCGCTGATCTCGGTGTTGCTGATGGTGCCGTCGTTGTTCACGTCTTCGGTGATGACCACGGTCGGCGCACCGGTCGCGGTGGTGTCGCCCATGGTGGCGCTGTCGCTGCCCGGCAGCGAGACGTTGCCCGCCGCGTCCACGATGGTGGCGGTCACGGTCAGCGTCACGCCGTCCGCCGGACGGTCAAACTCGTAACCCACCTTGCCCGCCGTGATGTCGGCATCGGTCAACAGGCGGTCGGCCTGGCCGCTCACCTTGAGGGTGTCCCCGGCCTTGGCATCGCCCGGCAGGCTCACTGCCACGTCCACCTTGCCGCTGATCTCGGTGTTGCTGATGGTGCCGTCGTTGTTCACGTCTTCGGTGATGACCACGGTCGGCGCACCGGTCGCGGTGGTGTCGCCCATGGTGGCGCTGTCGCTGCCCGGCAGCGAGACGTTGCCCGCCGCGTCCACGATGGTGGCGGTCACGGTCAGCGTCACGCCGTCCGCCGGACGGTCAAACTTGTAACCCACCTTGCCCGCCGTGATGTCGGCATCGGTCAACAGGCGGTCGGCCTGGCCGCTCACCTTGAGGGTGTCCCCGGCCTTGGCATCGCCCGGCAGGCTCACTGCCACGTCCACCTTGCCGCTGATCTCGGTGTTGCTGATGGTGCCGTCGTTGTTCACGTCTTCGGTGATGACCACGGTCGGCGCACCGGTCGCGGTGGTGTCGCCCATGGTGGCGCTGTCGCTGCCCGGCAGCGAGACGTTGCCCGCCGCGTCCACGATGGTGGCGGTCACGGTCAGCGTCACGCCGTCCGCCGGACGGTCAAACTCGTAACCCACCTTGCCCGCCGTGATGTCGGCATCGGTCAACAGGCGGTCGGCCTGGCCGCTCACCTTGAGGGTGTCCCCGGCCTTGGCATCGCCCGGCAGGCTCACTTCCACGTCCACCTTGCCGCTGATCTCGGTGTTGCTGATGGTGCCGTCGTTGTTCACGTCTTCGGTGATGACCACGGTCGGGGCGCCGGTCGCGGTGGTGTCGCCCATGGTGGCGCTGTCGCTGCCCGGCAGCGAGACGTTGCCCGCCGCGTCCACGATGGTGGCGGTCACGGTCAGCGTCACGCCGTCCGCAGGACGGTCAAACTCGTAACCCACCTTGCCCGCCGTGATGTCGGCATCGGTCAACAGGCGGTCGGCCTGGCCGCTCACCTTGAGGGTGTCCCCGGCCTTGGCATCGCCCGGCAGGCTCACTGCCACGTCCACCTTGCCGCTGATCTCGGTGTTGCTGATGGTGCCGTCGTTGTTCACGTCTTCGGTGATGACCACGGTCGGCGCGCCGGTCGCGGTGGTGTCGCCCATGGTGGCGCTGTCGCTGCCCGGCAGCGAGACGTTGCCCGCCGCGTCCACGATGGTGGCGGTCACGGTCAGCGTCACGCCGTCCGCCGGACGGTCAAACTCGTAACCCACCTTGCCCGCCGTGATGTCGGCATCGGTCAACAGGCGGTCGGCCTGGCCGCTCACCTTGAGGGTGTCCCCGGCCTTGGCATCGCCCGGCAGGCTCACTTCCACGTCCACCTTGCCGCTGATCTCGGTGTTGCTGATGGTGCCGTCGTTGTTCACGTCTTCGGTGATGACCACGGTCGGCGCGCCGGTCGCGGTGGTGTCGCCCATGGTGGCGCTGTCGCTGCCCGGCAGCGAGACGTTGCCCGCCGCGTCCACGATGGTGGCGGTCACGGTCAGCGTCACGCCGTCCGCCGGACGGTCAAACTCGTAACCCACCTTGCCCGCCGTGATGTCGGCATCGGTCAACAGGCGGTCGGCCTGGCCGCTCACCTTGAGGGTGTCCCCGGCCTTGGCATCGCCCGGCAGGCTCACTGCCACGTCCACCTTGCCGCTGATCTCGGTGTTGCTGATGGTGCCGTCGTTGTTCACGTCTTCGGTGATGACCACGGTCGGGGCGCCGGTCGCGGTGGTGTCGCCCATGGTGGCGCTGTCGCTGCCCGGCAGCGAGACGTTGCCCGCCGCGTCCACGATGGTGGCGGTCACGGTCAGCGTCACGCCGTCCGCCGGACGGTCAAACTCGTAACCCACCTTGCCCGCCGTGATGTCGGCATCGGTCAACAGGCGGTCGGCCTGGCCGCTCACCTTGAGGGTGTCCCCGGCCTTGGCATCGCCCGGCAGGCTCACTGCCACGTCCACCTTGCCGCTGATCTCGGTGTTGCTGATGGTGCCGTCGTTGTTCACGTCTTCGGTGATGACCACGGTCGGGGCACCGGTCGCGGTGGTGTCGCCCATGGTGGCGCTGTCGCTGCCCGGCAGCGAGACGTTGCCCGCCGCGTCCACGATGGTGGCGGTCACGGTCAGCGTCACGCCGTCCGCCGGACGGTCAAACTCGTAACCCACCTTGCCCGCCGTGATGTCGGCATCGGTCAACAGGCGGTCGGCCTGGCCGCTCACCTTGAGGGTGTCCCCGGCCTTGGCATCGCCCGGCAGGCTCACTTCCACGTCCACCTTGCCGCTGATCTCGGTGTTGCTGATGGTGCCGTCGTTGTTCACGTCTTCGGTGATGACCACGGTCGGGGCACCGGTCGCGGTGGTGTCGCCCATGGTGGCGCTGTCGCTGCCCGGCAGCGAGACGTTGCCCGCCGCGTCCACGATGGTGGCGGTCACGGTCAGCGTCACGCCGTCCGCCGGACGGTCAAACTCGTAACCCACCTTGCCCGCCGTGATGTCGGCATCGGTCAACAGGCGGTCGGCCTGGCCGCTCACCTTGAGGGTGTCCCCGGCCTTGGCATCGCCCGGCAGGCTCACTGCCACGTCCACCTTGCCGCTGATCTCGGTGTTGCTGATGGTGCCGTCGTTGTTCACGTCTTCGGTGATGACCACGGTCGGCGCACCGGTCGCGGTGGTGTCGCCCATGGTGGCGCTGTCGCTGCCCGGCAGCGAGACGTTGCCCGCCGCGTCCACGATGGTGGCGGTCACGGTCAGCGTCACGCCGTCCGCCGGACGGTCAAACTCGTAACCCACCTTGCCCGCCGTGATGTCGGCATCGGTCAACAGGCGGTCGGCCTGGCCGCTCACCTTGAGGGTGTCCCCGGCCTTGGCATCGCCCGGCAGGCTCACTGCCACGTCCACCTTGCCGCTGATCTCGGTGTTGCTGATGGTGCCGTCGTTGTTCACGTCTTCGGTGATGACCACGGTCGGGGCGCCGGTCGCGGTGGTGTCGCCCATGGTGGCGCTGTCGCTGCCCGGCAGCGAGACGTTGCCCGCCGCGTCCACGATGGTGGCGGTCACGGTCAGCGTCACGCCGTCCGCAGGACGGTCAAACTCGTAACCCACCTTGCCTGCCGTGATGTCGGCATCGGTCAACAGGCGGTCGGCCTGGCCGCTCACCTTGAGGGTGTCCCCGGCCTTGGCATCGCCCGGCAGGCTCACTGCCACGTCCACCTTGCCGCTGATCTCGGTGTTGCTGATGGTGCCGTCGTTGTTCACGTCTTCGGTGATGACCACGGTCGGCGCACCGGTCGCGGTGGTGTCGCCCATGGTGGCGCTGTCGCTGCCCGGCAGCGAGACGTTGCCCGCCGCGTCCACGATGGTGGCGGTCACGGTCAGCGTCACGCCGTCCGCCGGACGGTCAAACTCGTAACCCACCTTGCCCGCCGTGATGTCGGCATCGGTCAACAGGCGGTCGGCCTGGCCGCTCACCTTGAGGGTGTCCCCGGCCTTGGCATCGCCCGGCAGGCTCACTTCCACGTCCACCTTGCCGCTGATCTCGGTGTTGCTGATGGTGCCGTCGTTGTTCACGTCTTCGGTGATGACCACGGTCGGCGCACCGGTCGCGGTGGTGTCGCCCATGGTGGCGCTGTCGCTGCCCGGCAGCGAGACGTTGCCCGCCGCGTCCACGATGGTGGCGGTCACGGTCAGCGTCACGCCGTCCGCCGGACGGTCAAACTCGTAACCCACCTTGCCCGCCGTGATGTCGGCATCGGTCAACAGGCGGTCGGCCTGGCCGCTCACCTTGAGGGTGTCCCCGGCCTTGGCATCGCCCGGCAGGCTCACTTCCACGTCCACCTTGCCGCTGATCTCGGTGTTGCTGATGGTGCCGTCGTTGTTCACGTCTTCGGTGATGACCACGGTCGGCGCGCCGGTCGCGGTGGTGTCGCCCATGGTGGCGCTGTCGCTGCCCGGCAGCGAGACGTTGCCCGCCGCGTCCACGATGGTGGCGGTCACGGTCAGCGTCACGCCGTCCGCCGGACGGTCAAACTCGTAACCCACCTTGCCCGCCGTGATGTCGGCATCGGTCAACAGGCGGTCGGCCTGGCCGCTCACCTTGAGGGTGTCCCCGGCCTTGGCATCGCCCGGCAGGCTCACTGCCACGTCCACCTTGCCGCTGATCTCGGTGTTGCTGATGGTGCCGTCGTTGTTCACGTCTTCGGTGATGACCACGGTCGGCGCACCGGTCGCGGTGGTGTCGCCCATGGTGGCGCTGTCGCTGCCCGGCAGCGAGACGTTGCCCGCCGCGTCCACGATGGTGGCGGTCACGGTCAGCGTCACGCCGTCCGCCGGACGGTCAAACTCGTAACCCACCTTGCCCGCCGTGATGTCGGCATCGGTCAACAGGCGGTCGGCCTGGCCGCTCACCTTGAGGGTGTCCCCGGCCTTGGCATCGCCCGGCAGGCTCACTGCCACGTCCACCTTGCCGCTGATCTCGGTGTTGCTGATGGTGCCGTCGTTGTTCACGTCTTCGGTGATGACCACGGTCGGCGCGCCGGTCGCAGTGGTGTCGCCCATGGTGGCGCTGTCGCTGCCCGGCAGCGAGACGTTGCCCGCCGCGTCCACGATGGTGGCGGTCACGGTCAGCGTCACGCCGTCCGCCGGACGGTCAAACTCGTAACCCACCTTGCCCGCCGTGATGTCGGCATCGGTCAACAGGCGGTCGGCCTGGCCGCTCACCTTGAGGGTGTCCCCGGCCTTGGCATCGCCCGGCAGGCTCACTGCCACGTCCACCTTGCCGCTGATCTCGGTGTTGCTGATGGTGCCGTCGTTGTTCACGTCTTCGGTGATGACCACGGTCGGGGCGCCGGTCGCGGTGGTGTCGCCCATGGTGGCGCTGTCGCTGCCCGGCAGCGAGACGTTGCCCGCCGCGTCCACGATGGTGGCGGTCACGGTCAGCGTCACGCCGTCCGCAGGACGGTCAAACTCGTAACCCACCTTGTCCGCCGTGATGTCGGCATCGGTCAACAGGCGGTCGGCCTGGCCGCTCACCTTGAGGGTGTCCCCGGCCTTGGCATCGCCCGGCAGGCTCACTGCCACGTCCACCTTGCCGCTGATCTCGGTGTTGCTGATGGTGCCGTCGTTGTTCACGTCTTCGGTGATGACCACGGTCGGCGCGCCGGTCGCGGTGGTGTCGCCCATGGTGGCGCTGTCGCTGCCCGGCAGCGAGACGTTGCCCGCCGCGTCCACGATGGTGGCGGTCACGGTCAGCGTCACGCCGTCCGCCGGACGGTCAAACTCGTAACCCACCTTGCCCGCCGTGATGTCGGCATCGGTCAACAGGCGGTCGGCCTGGCCGCTCACCTTGAGGGTGTCCCCGGCCTTGGCATCGCCCGGCAGGCTCACTGCCACGTCCACCTTGCCGCTGATCTCGGTGTTGCTGATGGTGCCGTCGTTGTTCACGTCTTCGGTGATGACCACGGTCGGCGCGCCGGTCGCGGTGGTGTCGCCCATGGTGGCGCTGTCGCTGCCCGGCAGCGAGACGTTGCCCGCCGCGTCCACGATGGTGGCGGTCACGGTCAGCGTCACGCCGTCCGCCGGACGGTCAAACTCGTAACCCACCTTGCCCGCCGTGATGTCGGCATCGGTCAACAGGCGGTCGGCCTGGCCGCTCACCTTGAGGGTGTCCCCGGCCTTGGCATCGCCCGGCAGGCTCACTGCCACGTCCACCTTGCCGCTGATCTCGGTGTTGCTGATGGTGCCGTCGTTGTTCACGTCTTCGGTGATGACCACGGTCGGCGCGCCGGTCGCGGTGGTGTCGCCCATGGTGGCGCTGTCGCTGCCCGGCAGCGAGACGTTGCCCGCCGCGTCCACGATGGTGGCGGTCACGGTCAGCGTCACGCCGTCCGCCGGACGGTCAAACTCGTAACCCACCTTGCCCGCCGTGATGTCGGCATCGGTCAACAGGCGGTCGGCCTGGCCGCTCACCTTGAGGGTGTCCCCGGCCTTGGCATCGCCCGGCAGGCTCACTGCCACGTCCACCTTGCCGCTGATCTCGGTGTTGCTGATGGTGCCGTCGTTGTTCACGTCTTCGGTGATGACCACGGTCGGCGCACCGGTCGCGGTGGTGTCGCCCATGGTGGCGCTGTCGCTGCCCGGCAGCGAGACGTTGCCCGCCGCGTCCACGATGGTGGCGGTCACGGTCAGCGTCACGCCGTCCGCCGGACGGTCAAACTCGTAACCCACCTTGCCCGCCGTGATGTCGGCATCGGTCAACAGGCGGTCGGCCTGGCCGCTCACCTTGAGGGTGTCCCCGGCCTTGGCATCGCCCGGCAGGCTCACTGCCACGTCCACCTTGCCGCTGATCTCGGTGTTGCTGATGGTGCCGTCGTTGTTCACGTCTTCGGTGATGACCACGGTCGGCGCACCGGTCGCCTCGGTGTCGATGGCCGCACTGTCGCTGCCGCCGGTCCCCTTGTTGCCCGCCAGATCGGTGTAGCTGTTCTCCTTCACGGTCACGCTGGCGGTGCCCGTGAAGTGCGCATCCGGAGTGAAGGTCGCGGTCCAGGTCTTGCCGCCATCGGAGGTGGTCAGCCCGGTCACGGTGCCGCCCACCACGGTCAGGTCGCCCAGCTCGAACCCGGTCACCTTCTCGCTGAAGGTGAAGGTGACGTCGCTGGTCTCGCCCACGGTCAGCTGGTCGTCAACGATGTGGACCACCACGCTCGGGGCCAGGGTGTCGACGCTGTAACCCTCGGTATCGGTCACGGTGGTGCTGTTGCCCGCCGCGTCGGTGGTGGTGACCTTGGCGTCGATCACCTTGTCCCCATCGGCCACCAGCTCGCTACCCGGCACATTGATGCTGAAAGTCTTGTCGGCCAAGACCAGACCGGTGAAGGCCTTGCCATTGACTGTCAGGGTGACGGTGTCGCCCTCTTTCACGTCGCCACCCACACGACCGGTCACGGCGATGTCCTGCTTGGACTCGGCCGCGTTGATCACGTCGTCAGGGGTGATGTTGCCATCCAGGGTGATGCTGGCATCCGGTGGCGTGGTATCGAGCAAGGTAGTGTCGTCGGTGGCGCTGGCCGGGTTGCCCGCCGCGTCGGTAACGCTGGCCACCACGGTCAGGTTGCCATCAGCCAGCCCGCTCAGATCGGCGCGGGTCTGGTAGTTGCCATCGGCATCGGTGACGGCAGTGACTGTCACGCTCTTACCGGTGGCATCGCTGATCACCAGGGTCACGGTACGACCCGGGCCAACATCGGAGGTGCCGCTGATGGGCGTGTTGGCCACATTGGCCGCGTTCACGTCATCCAGGCTCACCGTGATGTTCGCCGTGGTGTCCACGCTACCATCGTCGCTCGACGTGCCTCTGTTGCCAGCAGGATCAGTCACGCTGGCCGTCACGTCATAGCCTCCATCCGGCAACGGTGTCACGACATCCGCGCTGTAACTGCCATCCGGTTGTACCGTGGCGGTCAGGGTCTGCTGATTGCCGTTGGCATCGGTCACCGTCAGGGTCACCGTGCTGCCGGGGGCGGCGTCCGTGGTACCCGTGATGGTCGGGGTGTTGTCATTGGTATTGTCCGGTGCATTCACCGTCACGATCGGGGCCGTAGTGTCCACGCTGCCATCATCGGTCGCGGTGCCGGTGTTGCCGGCCGGATCGGTCACGGAGGCCGTCACCTGATAGCCCCCTTCGGCCAGCGGTGAGGTGACATCCACGCTGAAGCTGCCATCCGGTTGTACCGTAGCGGTCAGGGTCTGTTGATTGCCGTTGGCATCGGTCACCACCAGGGTCACCGTGCTGCCAGCGGGAGCATCCGTGGTGCCGGTCAGGGTCGGCGTCCGATCGTTGGTGTTGTCGGGGGCAGAGACGGTGATGACGGGAGCGGTGAGGTCGACCAGCTCATCCTCACTGCTTTGCGCATCCACCAGCGGCGCCGCGTCAGCCGGGTTCGCACTGTCAAAGCCTGCGCTGGAGATGGTTGCATCACCGGTACGATCGATAGTGACGAAACCGCCGTTGCCGCTGGCACCAGCCACGCCCCCCGCATTGCCTGCGGCCGGGGCTCCGCCCGCCGCCGACGCTTCGAATGCCTTGGTGGGGTCGGTCCCGTCCAGAATCGCTTGCTGCAAGGCGGCGATGTCATCGGGCGTACCCGCGTTCGCCAGCACGGCGTCACCCTGTTCGGGGCGCTCGCCGGAACCCAGGGTGAACGTGGTCTCCCCTCCCTGGAAGCTGGCCCCTTCGGGCGCAAGCAATACCGCATCCTTGGGCAGTACATCGCCTTCTGCAACGAGTCTCTGGCTCCCGTCGGCGGCGACCAGATACATTTTGCCTTGCAAGTGGGTAACGACGACATCCTGATCCAATACGATGCGCTGATTGCTCATGGTTTCTCCTGAAATATCGAAGGGCATATTGCTCCAGCCTCCAATGTGCCCGTTTATCAGGCCATAAACCAGTGAGAAAAATCGAATGAACAGACCGAAATGAAGCCGGGTTTCGGGGCGAAAACGAAGGGACGCAGAAGATAAATAAAATTAATTAAATCAATAGCATCAATTGTGACAAAACGAAGACGGGAGCCTCATCGGCTCCCGTCTCGTGAGGTGTCAGACACCGGCCCAGAGCAGGATGGCCAGCAGCTGGGGCGAGATGATCCGCAGGAACATCACCAGGGGGTAGACGGTCGCGTAAGAGAGTGCGCTGGCACCACTGGTGGGGTGCATGCCGTTGGCAAATGCCAGAGCGGGAGGATCCGTCATCGAGCCGGCCAGCAGACCGCACAGCGTGAGGTAGTTGAGCTTGCCATAATGGCGTGCCAGCACACCCACCAGCAGCAGCGGGATCAGGGTGATTGCCACACCGTACATCATCCATGCGGGACCGTCGCCGTTGATCAGGGTGTCGATGAAGCCGGCCCCGGACTTGAACCCCACCACCGCCAGAAAGAGCACTATGCCTATTTCCCGCAGCGCCAGGTTGGCGCTCGGCGGCATGAACCAGTAGAGCTTGCCGATGCTGCCGATACGAGAAAGGATGAGCGCCACCACCAGCGGTCCCCCTGCCAGCCCCAGCTTGAGCGCCGCCGGGAATCCCGGCAGGTAGAAGGGAATGGATCCGAGCAATACTCCCAACCCGATGCCGATGAAGACGGGCAGCATCTGCACCTGCTGCAGTTTCTGCTGCACGTTGCCCACCACGCTGGTGACCGCCTCGATGGCATCGAGCCGCCCCACCAGGTTCAGGATGTCACCGAACTGCAGACTGGTCTGACTGGTCGGCACCAGCTCGATGCCGGCCCGATTAAGGCGCGAGATGACCACATCGTATTTCTGCTTGATGTCGAGATCGCGGATCCGTTTGCCGAGCACCTGCTCATTGGTGACCACCACCCGCTCAACCCGCAGATCGGTCCCGCGGGTGGAGAGGGAGGTGTCTACCTCCTCTCCAAGCACCAGCAGCACCTTGTGCAGGGCATGGCGCTCCCCCACCAGGTGCAGCAGGTCGCCAAGTTCGATACGCGAGTCGGGCTTTGGCACCATCAGCTCGTCGCCACGCTTGAGGCGGGAACAGATGACGTCCGCCTCGTCCAGACTCGGGATCTCGCGGAGCATCAGGCCATGCATATTGGGATTGCGCACGGCAATGTTGATGGTTTGCAGACTCTCCTTGGTCTTGCCTGCCTGCTGCTCGAAAGCGACCGCCTCCTCCTCGATCTTGATGTGGAAGAACATACGGATGAGCCACATGGTGAGCAGGATGCCGCAGATACCGAACGGGTAGGCCACCGCATAGCCCATCCCCATCAGGCCGGTGGATCCAGGATCCGCCCCCAGCTCGGCCAGGATCTGCTGGCCAGCCCCCAGGGACGGGGTATTGGTCACGGCCCCGGAAAAGACCCCGAGGATCACCGGCAGCGGTACATCGAACAGCTGGTGCAACGCTGCCGCCACCAGGCAGCCGAGCAGAACCAGCAGGGCCGCGAAGCCATTGAGCTTGAGGCCCGAACTGCGCAAGGAGGAGAAGAAGCCGGGACCGACCTGGATGCCTATGGTGTAGACGAACAGGATCAGGCCGAATTCCTGAATAAAATGAAGTGTTTGCTCATCCAGCTTCAAGCCGGACAAGCCGGCGAAGTGGCCCACTATGATGCCGCCGAACAGCACCCCGCCGATACCCAAACCCACGCCATAGACCCGCCAGTTTCCCAGCCAGAGCCCCAGCACTGCCACCAGCGACAGCATGCTGATGGAAAGCGCGATCTCACTCATCGTTTGCATCCTTTCCAAACTGAACTGGCACTAGCTTGTCAGCAAACGAAGGGGGCAACTGTGGGGTGCCGCACGAATTCAGGCTTTCATGAGCACAAAAATACCAATTAAGGGTTAGCCATCAGATATAGCCATAAATGGCCATGAAGTGGCACAGACTGCCACCCAGCACAAACAGGTGCCAGATGGCGTGGTTGTAGGGAATGCGCTTGGCCACATAGAAGATCACTCCCAGGCTGTAGATGAGACCACCCAGCCCCAGCAGCAGGAGCCCGGTACCATCCAGATGCAGATAGAGCTGGTAGATGACCACCAGCGACAACCAGCCCAGCATCAGATAGGTAAATAGCGACACCTTCTTGAAGCGATTGATGAAGATCAGCTTGAACACGACCCCCGCCAGGGCCAGCCCCCAGATCACCACCATCAGTCCTTGCGCCAGCGGCGTATCGAGCGCCACCAGCAGGAAGGGGGTATAAGTGCCGGCGATCAGCAGATAGATGGCGCAGTGATCGAACAGCTTGCTCCAGCGTCTGGTCGCCACCGAGCTCACGCTGTGGTAGAGCGTCGAGGCGAGATAGAGCAATACCAGGCTGGCACCGTAGACGCCGTAGCTCAGCAGTACCCTGGGCCCCTGATCCCACCCCTTGTGCAGCAGCAAGACCAGTCCCAGTCCGCCCAGCAGCAGCCCCAGCCCATGGCTGAGGCGATTCGCCCACTCTTCCCGTGGGGAGTACCCCGTCACATTCATCATTACCTCCAACCCATTACCGGCCCACTCTAGCGGCCGACATTTCAGGCTACAAGTGTTAGCTGAAAATAAAGGAGCGAAGAGAGGGAGGGCCAGAGATGGCTGTGCCCCCCGCCCCTTTGGTGTATGCTCTGCCGCCGACGCCGCCCATGCGGATGGCCGCGTCTGCCCGACAATCTGGTCTGGAGAACCCGATGAAGCTCACTGAACTGTTTACACAACCGGATCCTGATTTCGGCAAGGCCATGACGGCCCTGCTGGAGCATTTCCATCATTCCGACGACAGTCAGGCCCCCTATCAGCGGGGCAGCTTCACCCACCAGCTCGATCAGTCGTGCATGCCCGCCATCGGCATCTCTCCCCGGGACTATCTGGCACGGCTCACCACCCTGGTACCCGGGGCATCGCACCTCACCTCTCCCCGCTACATGGGACACATGACGGCACCGCTGCCGGCCTTCACCGCCGAGCTCTCCCGGCTCTTGGTGATGCTCAACCAGAACCCGATGAAGATGGAGTCCTCCCGTTTGCTGAGCTTTCTGGAGCGGGAAGTGCTGGCCAAGCTGCACCGTCTGGTCTACCGCGAGGACGACGCCTTCTATGCAGCCCAGATGCATGCCAAGGATGCAGCCCTCGGTGTCATGACCAGTGGCGGTACCATCGCCAACGTCACCGCCCTCTGGCTGGCCCGCAACCGGGCCTGTGGCGACAACCTGTTCGCCCTCGCCGAGCAGGGCTATCGCGGCGCCGTCATTCTGGGATCGCGGCTGATGCACTACTCCTTCGACAAGGGGATGGATCTGCTGGGACTCGGGGGTCGCAGCGTCTGGCGTCTCGACACAGACGAGCACAACCGGCTCAGTCTGGCGGCGCTGGAACAGGCCCTTCAACAATGCAGGGAGCAGAAGCTCAAGGTGCTGGCGCTGGTCGGCGTGGCTGGCAGCACGGATTTTGGCTCCGTCGACCCGCTGCCGGAACTGGCCGCCATCGCCCGGCGCGAGCAAATCCACTTCCACGTGGACGCGGCCTGGGGTGGCCCGACCCTCTTCTCGCCCCGCTATCAGGGATTGCTTACGGGGATAGAGCACGCCGATACCGTTACCCTTGACGGTCACAAGCAGTTGCTGGTCCCGCTCGGTACCGGCATGCTGCTCTGCCGCCAACCGGACCTGATGATGACGGTGAAGCGCGAGGCTCCCTACGCCATCCGCGCCACCTCCTTCGATCAGGGGCGTTTCACTCTGGAGGGGACCCGTCCCGCCAACGCGCTCTATCTGGATGCCGCCTTCCAGATGCTGGGGCAGCAGGGTTATGCCCAACTCATCGACGCCAACTACGACAGGGCGCGGCGAATGGCCGCGCTCATCGACGCCAGCCCCGCCTTCGAGCTGATGTCGGCACCTGTCATGAACCTGCTCTCCTACCGGTGCATTCCGCCCCACCTGCAAGGTCAGGTACCCGATGTGGCGGCCAACGAACAGATCAATCTCTTCAACGTCGCCCTGCAAAAAGCCCAGCGCGCCGAAGGGCACAGCTTCGTCTCACGCACCCAGCGCGCAGTCTCCCGCTATGGCGAGCAACCGCTCACGCTGCTGCGCGCCGTCCTGCTCAACCCTCTCATCGAGGAAGCAGACATACACGCATTGCTGGACGATCAGGTGCGCCTTGGCAACCAGATTGCCAGCCAGCTGTTCGAGTAACCCGCCGCCCCGGGAAGGAACTGCCTGCAGAATGGACGGTCTATTCATTTGCCGTTGTCTGACGGGCAGGTACACTGAGTGAAATTTTGAGGTTAGAGCCCAGCATGAAGCAGTTTATCGAGTTCATCCCCCTGATCGTCTTCTTCGCGGTCTACAAGTTTTACGACATCTACACCGCCACTGGCGCCCTGGTGGTCGTCACTGGCCTGCAACTCCTGTACAGCTGGCTTCGCTATCGCCGGGTCGAGAAGATGCAGTTGTTCACCTTCGTGCTGGTCGGTTTCTTCGGCGGCCTCACCGTCTTCTTCCACGACGATGCCTTTATCAAGTGGAAGGTGACCGTCATCAATGTGCTCTTTGCCCTCGCCCTGCTCATCGGCCGCTATGGCTTTGGCAAGAACCTCATCAAGCAGATGCTGGGCAAGGAGCTCCAAGCCCCCGACCGGGTCTGGGACAACGTCAATCTCGGCTGGGTCGGCTTCTTCACCCTGTGCGGTCTGCTCAACCTCTACGTGGCCTTCAACCTCTCCCAGGAGATGTGGGTCAACTTCAAGGTGTTCGGCCTGCTGGGCATGACCCTGGTCTTCACCCTGCTCAGCGGCGTCTATCTCTATCGCCACATGCCGGCCGAGCAGAACGCAGAACAGAAAAAATAACCGCAACCAGAAAGGGATTGTTCCATGTGGTATCTGATCTACTCCGAAGATGTCGCGGGCAGCCTGCCCCAGCGCAAGCTGGCACGCCCTGCCCACCTGGCCCGCCTGCAAGCCTTGCAGGATGAGGGCCGACTGCTGACGGCCGGCCCCAACCCGGCCATCGATGCCGAGGATCCGGCCGATGCGGGCTTCACCGGCAGCACCGTCATCGCCGACTTTGCCAGTCAGGCCGACGCCCAGGCCTGGGCCGATGCGGACCCCTATGTTGCGGCAGGGGTCTACGCCAGAGTGACCATCAAACCGTTCAAGAAAGTCTTCTGAGCCCATCGAGGCTGACAAGAAAAAGGCCGGACACTGTCCGGCCTTTTCGTATCCGATGATGACTCATGCCCTGGCCACAAACCAGGGATTGAGGATATCGGGCTTGTTGTAGCAAAGCGGCGAACCATCGAGCTGGGTGACGCTGCCCCCCGCCCCTTCCAGTACCGCCTGAGCTGCCCCCGTATCCCACTCGCAGGTCGGTGCGAGCCGCGGGTAAAGCTCGGCCTCCCCCTCGGCAATGATGCAAAACTTGAGAGAGCTGCCCATGGAAACCAGCTCGATCTCGCCCCGCTCCAGTTCGCCAAAACGGGCCAGATACTCGAGTGTCTCCTGCGACAGGTGATTGCGACTGCCCACCACGCGCCACACTTGCCCAGCGTCATGAGGGCGGGTCTGGATGGCCTCGTGCCTGCCATCAGCCACACGCCAGGCGCCAATCCCCTTGCCCCCATACCAGAGCTTGTCCAGTACCGGGGCATAGACCAGCCCCCAGCGCGGGGTCCCCTGTTCAATCAGGGCGATATTCACCGTGAACTCGCCGTTGCGGGAGACAAACTCCTTGGTGCCATCCAAAGGATCCACCAACCAGTAACGGGGCCAGCCGAGTCGCGCAGCCATCACCTCGGGGGAGGACTCTTCCGACAACACCGGGATATCGGGAGTGAGACGCGCCAGCGCCTGAACGATCACCTCGTGGGCCCCCTTGTCCGCCGCCGTCAGCGGGCTCTCGTCCTGCTTGTACTCCACCGCAAAGGGCTGACTGTAGATAGACATGATGGCCTCACCGGCGGCGCGGGCGATGGGCTCCAGTTCGGAAATGGCGGGTAGATACATGGAAAAGAGTTCTCGCTCAAAGGGTTGGTCAGTGTAACCGAGTGAGTATCTTCGGCTTATAGCCGTTTGCACTGACTTATACAGTGTCAAAACTGACAGACAAAAAGTGGCGCAACACAGCTAATGATAAATATGCCACTAAGGCAGATTCATAAGGATGTGAAACATGAACAAGAAGACCCTGATCGCCGCACTGCTGCTGAGCTGCCTCCCCCTGTTGAGCCAACCTCTGCTGGCCGCCGACAAGGCGGCGACCAAGCCTGTGGCCACCACCCAAGTCAAGGAGAGCGGCAAGATCAATCTCAATACCGCCAGTGCCGGCGAGCTCACCGCCCTGAAAGGCATTGGCGAGAAGAAGGCACAGGCCATCATCGACCACAGGGAGAAGCAGGGCAAGTTCACCTCCGTCGATCAACTGGCGGACGTCAGTGGCATCGGACCTGCCACGCTGGAAGCAAACCGGGACATGATTATCGTCAAGTAACCGGTTTGAATCCCTATCATCCCGAGGGCAGCCTGTGGCTGCCCTATTTTTCTTCGGGTATCATGAGCCCACTTTGTATCTTCGGACTCACTCCATGAAAAAGACACCGCTCGTTGTTCGCAAGGCCGTTCTCCCCGTTGCCGGTCTGGGTACCCGCATGCTGCCCGCCACCAAGGCCATCCCCAAGGAGATGCTGCCCGTGGTCGACAAGCCGCTGATCCAGTATGTGGTGCGCGAAGCCATCGCCGCCGGCATCAAGGAGATCATCCTGGTGACCCATTCAAGCAAGAACTCCATCGAGAACCACTTCGACAAGAGCTTCGAGCTGGAGGCGACCCTGGAGAAGCGGGTCAAGCGCCAACTGCTGGAAGAGGTTCAGCACATCTGTCCCAAAGACGTCACCATCATGCACGTGCGTCAAGGGGAAGCAAAAGGCCTGGGCCATGCAGTACTGTGTGCCCGCCCCCTCATCGGGGATCAACCCTTCGCCGTGCTGCTGCCGGATGTGCTCATCGACGAGGTGGCCAGCGATCTGAAGCAGGACAACCTGGCGGAGATGGTGCATCTGTTCGAAGAGGAGCAGATCAGCCAGATCATGGTGGAAGCCGTCCCCGAGAGCGAAGTGGACAAATACGGCATCGCCGACATCAAGGGGGAAGCCCTGAGCGAAGGCATGTCCCTGCCGATGCAGGCCATCGTCGAGAAGCCGCCCCGGGATGAAGCCCCGTCCAACCTGGCCGTGGTCGGTCGCTATGTGCTCTCGGCCAATATCTGGCCCTTGCTGGAAAAAACCCCGGCCGGCGCCGGCGACGAGATCCAGCTGACCGATGCCATCGCCATGCTGATGGAAAAGGAGCAGGTCAATGCCTACTTCATGAAGGGACGCAGCCACGATTGCGGCAGCAAGCTCGGTTACATGAAGGCCAATGTGGAATACGCCGTGCGCCATCGGGAACTCAGCAAAGAATTCACCAGCTGGCTGAAGCAGTTTGCCAAAGAGCTGTAATCTCTGAATATTTACAAGATAAGCAGAATAAAAAACTGGGCATCATTCGATGCCCTTTTTCATTTTATAAACAAATATTCAACCATTGATAGATAAAATATCGCTAAATCATAATATTGTAATTTAAAGTCGCTTGTTCTATAAGGATTAAGGCTTGTTCCTAGCCCTTGCATAAAATTTCTAAAAAAATATAAGACACAGGTGGAAGTTCCAATGAATAACCCGTCCAAAGGGACCTTTTTAGGTCACCCTAAAGGGCTTTTTTTGCTCTTTAGTACCGAACTGTGGGAGAGATTCTCCTATTACGGCATGCGTGCCGTGCTCGTCCTCTATCTGACCGACCTGACCGCCAACGGTGGCATGGGCTGGACCCAGGCCGACGCCCTCAAGCTGTACGGCATCTATACCGGTCTGGTCTACATCACTCCCATCATCGGCGGCTGGCTCGCAGATACCTTCCTGGGCCAGCGCCGTGCCATCCTGTTCGGTGCCGTGCTGATGGCCGCCGGCCAGTTTACCCTGGCACTGCCTCACGCCATGTTCCCTGACATGGTCAACACCGTCTTCTATGCCGGCCTTGGCTTGCTGATCGTGGGCAACGGCCTGTTCAAACCGAACATCTCCACCATGGTGGGCGACCTGTATAAAGAAGGGGATCACCGTCGTGACGGCGCCTTCACCATCTTCTACATGGGCATCAACCTGGGCTCCCTCCTGGCCGGCGTGATCTGCGGCGCCGCCGCCACCGCCTATGGCTGGCAAGCCGCCTTCGTCAGCGCCGGTATCGGCATGCTGCTCTCCCTGGTCGTGCAGGCCACCATGGCCCAGCGTTTCCTTGGCGACATCGGCCGTGTGCCCGCCGCCCAGCGTGCCGCCCTGCAGCGCTCCAAGGAGCAAAAAGCGCCCCTGACCAAACAGGAAGTGGATCGCATCAAGGTGATCCTGGTACTGGGCCTGTTCACCATCATCTTCTGGGCCGGCTTCGAGCAGGCCGGTGGTCTGATGAACCTGTATGCCCAGGAGTATACCGACCGCATGATCGGCAGCTTCGAAGTGCCGACCGCCTGGTTCCAGTCCCTGAACCCCTTCTTCATCATCACCCTGGCCCCTGTCGTGGCCGCCATCTGGATCAAGCTCGGCAAGAAAGAGCCGAACTCCCCGGTGAAATTCGCCATGGGCCTGCTATTCCTGGCCGTCGGCTTCCTGTTCATGATCGGTGCCGTGCTGGAGCAAGGTGGTGATCAGGCTGTCAAGACCTCCATGTTCTGGTTGGTCGGTGCCTACCTGTTCCATACCCTGGGTGAGCTCTGCCTCTCCCCCATCGGTCTCTCCATGGTGACCAAGCTGGCTCCGCTGCGCCTGGCCTCCCTGATGATGGGTGCCTGGTTCGGTTTCGTGGCCCTGGCCAACTATGCCGCCGGCTTCATCGGATCCTTCGTCGGCGAATCCGGTGCCATGGCCATCTTCGGTGGCATCGCACTGGCCGCCGTGATCAGCGCCCTCATCCTGCTGACCATGGCCAACCGCTTGGTCTACTGGATGCACGGTGCCGAAGGCCCGGCCAAAGAGCCCGAAGAACAAGAGCAGAAACTGCACTCCGCGACCGTTTGACCGGTCAGGACAGCAGATACCAAACAGGGCGCCCATGGGCGCCCTGTTTGCATGTGTTCACTTCACTGCGTCAGTGGTGACGAACCTGCATCGTCAGGGCGCTGCCGCTGTCACTGCGAAACTGCAGATCAAAGGGCTCGTGCCAGCTTCGCCTGTGCAACGTGTAGCGACTGCTGCGCATCAAGCCGAGCGGCAACCCCCCTGCACGCATCAACCAGTGAGGTGAGGTGAGCCCGGCATTTGCAAAAAGCAGCCCATCTTCCTGATCGAACAGCAGGGCCGCCATGGCAAAGGAGTGACGCAGGCCCGACTCCAGCAGTTGCAGATTGAGGTAATCCAGCAATCGGTGTGGCTGGGTCAACAGCAGGCTCTCCTGTTGCTGGTATTGGCGATAGGGGCCGTTCATCAGGGATCGCACCAAGGCACCACAGAAGGCCGCATCCACACCGAGGATGGGCAATTCCATCACCAGTACCAGCAGCTTGTCGTCCAGTTTGAAGGTATCCGGGATGAAGAGATTGCCCATGCCGGCAAAGGTGACCTGCCAGGGCCCCCACTCCTGCATGCCAGGGGGCGCCAACCAGGCGAGCAGCCGACTGCTCGCCAGATCGTGGCCACGGAAGAAGTCGATGTGCTCCATCAGTTCCAGCTGCTGGCTCTGATGCCCGAGGTTTGTCAGGCATTGCTCGATGCTGCGGCGGATCTGCTCATAGTCATTCACCGGTTTGATGAAGAAGTCCCTGGCCCCCGCCCGCAGCGCACGCTCGATCGCAGCCATCTGATCCTGACCGGAGATGACGATGACGGGCACCTGTGGATAGCGGGCGGTAAGGCAGGCAATCACCTCATGGCCATCCATGTTCGGCATGTTCAGATCACACAACACCACATCGGGGTGATAGAGCGCTGCGGCAGAGAGCCCCTCAATTCCGTCTTCTGCCTGAAAGACGCAGGCCCCGTCGTGCTCGAGATAAGATACCAGTGAGTGGCGAAAAACCGCTTCGTCTTCTACCACCAAGATCCGTAGTCCGGCTTTTGACATCTTGACAAAGCTCTTATTAGTCAAATGGTTATTTGAGCATTAAGACTAGATCATGGGCGCTGGATACCGCCACACAATATTGTCGAGCAGCGAGCCGGGCTGGCCTTGGTATCTGCCAAGCGTTTGAAATGGTCCGACTATTTTGATCGCCCCCTTGCGCAGAGATGGTCGGCAACCGTCGCCCGGCAGCCGTTATCTCGCAGGTCGGCACCATGAATTGTATGAGGCACCGCCATGAGGGATAATGCCCTCCACTCCAGATCGTGAAGCAGACCATGACGCCAGCCGAATACAGCGCCCTCGCCCATCCCAGACTCTCCCATCCGGCCCGCAGCCTCTATACCCTGCAACTGCGCCGCTTGGTGCTGGAAAATCGGCTGGCCCGACTCAACTATCCCGAGCTTGGCCGGGCATTGGCTGTCGTCGATCCGGGCAATCCCGGTGGTTTCAGCTATCAGGTCAACGCTCGCCAGCTGACCGAACTGCTCGACGAGCTGATGGAAGCCGAACTGCTTCAGGTCGAGGCCCAGGCTGACAGTGAGCACTACCACCAGTGCCCTTTCCAGTTGCCGTTGCTGAGCCAGCGGGTGCGCAGCCCTCTGCCGGCACGCCCGTTCCAGATGCACCTGCAGTGGCGTCCGGACGAAGAACTGCCTGCTCTCGCACGCCTGTGCGGGGTGATCGATGCCAGCTACAGCGAAGAGGATCTCGGGGAGTTCATCGCCTACTGGCTCGGCCGCCCCGAGGTGTTCGACTCCCAGCACCAGTGGATGTTGAAATTTATTCGGGCCCTCAAGAGTCGGCGCTACGCCCGCCGCCCGGCGACCGTGGTCACCGGGTACCAGCAGGTCGCGCCAGCCCCGGTAGAGGCTGGCCCGAGCCGCCGGGCGCAAGAGATGATCGATGAGGCCAAACGGCTGGCACAAGCTCAGGAGCCGGAGAATGATTGATACCAGGCGGCCACGAAGTGCACTATTGACCCCCTGCCCATCCAGCCACAGCCCTAGCAGAAGGAGAATTCCATGACAGATCCGCACGACCCGATGCGCCAGGCACTGGAAGAGATCGAGGCCAAACGCCAGAAAATCGCCAAGGCAAGACAGGAGCAACGGGCTCATGATCCCGAGCTCAAGCGTCACGTCAGCAGCCTGCAGCAACGTATTCTCCGACTGCGGGCCGCAACCGGCGGCAGCCAGTACGACTACGAGACCCTGCGCAAGGAGTACGACGCCAAGGCCAATGCCGAAGTGCGCGAGTTGCAGAAGGCCGCCCGCCAGGAGCGGATCCAGAAGCTGATCGCCCAGGCCGACCTCAATCCGGACTGGATCTTCGACAAGATGGATTCCGGTGACCCGGCCCTGCAATACCCCATCGAGACAGCCCGCTACTTCATCAGCGGTTTCGAGCACTGGGAGAAGAGCGGCGGGGGCTGCATGCTGATCTACGGCGATTACGGCACCGGCAAATCCACCCTGGCGGGTGCCGTGGCCCACGAGTTGATCGCGCGCCACCAGAAGTCGGTGATCTTCCAGCAGTGGGCCTCCATCGTGGACAGGCTCTTTTTCAACGTCATCCAGGATCAGGAGGAGCGTAACCAGTACCGCCGCGCCCTGGAAGAGGTGGACCTGCTGATCATCGACGAGGTGGCGGCCAACCGTGCCAAGATGGCCGAGAGTCAGTCCAGCTTCCTCGGCCACCTGCTGCGCCGTCGTCGCAACCTGTCCAAAAGCGTCATCATCATCACCAACCACAGCCCCCAGAGCCTGCATCAGGCCATCGGTGATTTCAGCTATGAGGCGATCAAGGCGTTCAATCCGGTGGACATCCACCTGAGCGGACCCAGCCGCCGTCCCAGCATCGGCCATTACAACGGTTGATCCCGTCGGGCCGGCGTCCCTGATGTCCGGCCCTTCATATCCCCTGCACCTCACAAATAAAAACCACTCTCATTTACAGAGAGCCATCCAGGCTCTAGGCTTGCTCTTTTGTTCGAGAGGGCCTGTCATGCCAACCACACTCATCTTCGGTGCCAGTCGAGGACTGGGCCGCGCCTTCACCGACCACGCACTGCAACTGGGCCACAGGGTCGTTGCCCTGGTGCGCCATGCCGACATGGCCAGCGAGCTGCATACCCTGGGAGTCGAGGTCGTCATCGGGGATGCCCTGGACCCCCAGGCCGTGGCCCAGGCTTGCCGCTTGGCGGACAGGGATGCCCGGGTAGTCTCCACCCTCGGCAGCTTTCGCCAGAGTGCACCGGTGGATTATCAGGGCAACCGCCATGTGATCGACGAGATGGAGCGCGCCGGGCTCAGCCGCCTGCTGCTGGTCACCTCCCTCGGTTGTGGCGACAGCTGGCAATACCTGCCCGAGCGGGCTCGCGCCGCCTTCGGACACGAGGTACGCCTCAAGAGCCTGGCGGAAAGCTGGCTGCAGACAAGCCCCCTGGCGTGGACCATTTTACGCCCCGCAGGGTTGCAGGATGGGGAGCCCACGGGTCAGGCCATCCTGAGCCAGGGGCTAGAGAGGCATGGCCTGGTCAGGCGCCAGGATGTGGCGATACGGGGTTTGCAACTGCTCACCGACCAGGAGGCGTGCGGCCAGATCTATGCCATCGGCGATCCGGGTCTGAATCAGCCATGATCCCTGTGAATGGCAACACGGTCAGCCCAGTGGCTGACCGTGTTGTTGCAAGGCGCCTAGTCGGTGGAAGACGCTGTCGCCCCATCATCCGGCCGCGTTGCAAGGCACGGTTGACGCCAGCGGAGCAACCAGCACGCCAGAGCGCCATACAGCAGCGCCAGTCCCCACAACTGCCACCAGTAGCGGGAGACCTGGGCAAAGTCGGCCCCCATCTGATTGAGGCGCAGGAATCCCTCGATGGCCGGCGTGCTCGGTGCCCACTGGGCCAGCCAGTTGAGGGGGGCCGGGATGAGCTCAAGGGGCCAGATAAAGCCGGCCAGGAAGACCAGCGGCAAAGAGGAGACAAGCACCACCTGGGTCGGTAGATCACGGCGGGTGAACAGGGCGCCGAGCACGATCCCGAGCCAGGTGGTGGCCAACAGGAACGGCAGGGTAAAGAGCCAGAGTTCGCCGGGTACAGCGGTGCGGGCAATACCGTAGTGATCGAAGCAGAAGCCGAAGAAGTAGGTCACCGGAAGGACGAAAAGAGCCCCCACCACCAGGGTGCGGGCCAGCAACAAGGCCGGCACGGGAGCATGTTGCCAGTAGCCTGACTCGCCACGGCGGCTGCGCTGGTTCTGGGTCGCCCCCAGGATGCCGGTCCCCATCAGCAACACCTGATGCAGGATCAGCACGAATACCGCAGGCACCACGTAGTTCACATAGCCCATGGTGGGGTTGAATACCGGCAGCACATTGAGGGCCACCGCGTTCCAGCCCATGGCGGCCTGGGGCAGCGCCTCACCCTGGCTCAACAGCCTGGCCACCTTCACCTGGGCGGCAAGCGTGCCCCCCGCCTGGGCCAGCCCTTCGGCAATGGTGCCATAGACCAGGAAGTAGGAGGCATCCCCGGCATAACCCAGGGTCACGCTCCTGCCCAGCATCAGATCCCGATAGAAGTGGCGGGGAATGTGCAAGATGCCGCTCGCCTTGCCGGTCAGCATCATCTGGCGGGCCTCGTCGAGCGAACCGGCACGGGCCACCAGTTTCACCTGCGCCGTGGCATCGGCCATAAACTCCAGCTGGCGGGAGAGCTGGCTGCCATCCTCGTTGACCACCACCACGGGCTCTTCCCTGGGCAATTGGTGCAGGTAGGGCTGGGGGTAGAGGAAGGAGTAGAAGAAGACGCCGCCAAACAGGGTCAGCATGATGGCGCGATCCGCCAAGAGGGTGCGCAGCTCAAGGCGCACCAGATCCCAGAATCCCATCATGGCCTGGACTCCTCATGGGGCAGGGCCGCGCCCGACGGCGTCCGGTAGCGGTGTACCACCAGCAGCAGGGGCAGCAGAAACAGCAGCAGGGCCCCGAGCTGGGGCAGGGCCGCCGTCAACGGTTGACCGTAGTTGGTTTGCCCGATTTGCAGCTCCACATAGTGGGAGATGGGCAGCAGGCTGCGCCAGAACTGGGCCACATCCCCCATGGCGCTGACCGGAAAGGTGACCCCCATAAAGGCGAAACCGGGAGCCGTGTAAGCCCCCGCCAGCGACAGAGCGCGCGCCGGATCCCGGATGATGGCGTAGAAGAAGGCCCCCATGGTGACGCAAGCGGCCGACGCCAGTCCCAGCCCCGCCGTCAGCACCAGCCAACTGCCTTGCATGGGGTACCCAAGCCCCTTGAACAGCAGCAGACTCCACGCCAGACCCCACCCCCAGCCGATGAGCACGTGGGGTAGCAGGGTACGCCAGAGGCCGAACCAGACCCCTCTGGTGGTCCAGTCCAACCCGAGGCGATCGGTGCGGGCCAGGGCGTTCAGGCCATAGAGCACCACCAGGATCTGCCACACCGCAGGCAGCAGGGCGCTCAGCAGAAACTGGGCGTAGCTGGAATTGATGTTGTAAAGCGCGGTAACCTGGCTCGCAATGGGTACGGATTGTCCCAGGGCACCGGGCAGCGTCTTGCCGTCGGCCATGGCCGAGAGCACGCCCACCTGGCCATTAAGAGTTCCCACCACCTGGGCCAGTGCGGAGTTGACCAGCTTGGCAATCAGGATGAACTGGCCATTGTTGAACACGGTCACCCTGGGTTGGGTCCCCTCGCGGGCATCCCGCTCCAGGTGATGGGGGATCACCACCAGGGCATAGATGTCTCCCCCACGCAGCGCCCTGGCCCCCTCGTCGATGGCGTCAAACTGCTGCGCTATCTTGAGCCCGGCGGAGCCATCGAGAGAGAGCGCCAGTTGTCGGGAGAGGGTGCTGCGATCCAGATCCACCAGACCGACCTTGAGATCCCGCGCCAGGCCGGCTGAAAAGATCCAGCACAGGATCCCTATCAGCACCAAGGGGACCCAGCTCGCCAGCGCCCGGCCGAACGGGTCCTGCCAGAGCAACCGCCATTCGCGCCCCATCAGAGCTCGACCAGCACGCTCATGCCGACCCGCAGCCCGTCAACCGGCTGCAAGGGGCGCGCTTCCACCTGGAAGCTTTTCATGTCGAACCCCTGGCGGGTGTCGGTGGCACGCCAGGTGGCGAAATCCCCCATCACGGCCACATGGGTCACCTTGAAGCGCACCAGCTGATCCCCCAGGCCGGGAATACGGGCATCAAACTCGGTACCGACCGGGAACCTTGGCAAGAGGTCCTCACGGACATGGAACTGGGCCCAGGCATCCTTCATGTCGAGCAAGGTCACCACAGGGAAGCCCTGGGGAGCCAGCTCGCCACTACGCAACAGCACCTGGGCAACTTCCCCCTCGTGGGGGCTGGCGATGCGGGTATCGGCCAGATAGGCTTCCACTTCCGCCACTCCGCCAGCCGCCATCTTGGCCTGCTCGCGGGCCGCTATCTTGGTCTCTTCCCGCGCCCCTTCCAGTGCCATCTGGTATTGCTGCCAGGCCATGCCCTCGCTGTACTTCGCCGCCTGCCAGGCCGTCCAGGCCTCGTCACGCTTTTGCAGCGACATCACGCCATCCCGATGCAGGCTGGCAATGCGCTCGTAGGTTTTGCCATGAAGCAGGGCAGCCGCCTTGGCCTGTTGCCACTGATCCTTGGCGGCCGCGATCTGCTGCACTCGCGCCCCCTTCTCGGCCTCTTCGGCCATGGCACCCGCCGCGGCCTGCCCGGCCTTGGCCTGACTCAGCTTGGCCTCGATCTCCGGGCTCGCCAGAGTGAACGCCAGTTGGCCCCTGGCCAGTTGATCCCCCTTCTTCACCAGCACCTCGTCGATGCGGCCCGCCACCTTGGAAGAGACCGAATACTGCTGCGCCTCTATCTGCCCCTGCAGACGCACCGGCTCCGGCTGATAGGCCAGCCAGAAGCGCCAGCCAAGCCAGAGCACAAGCAATACCAGCGCCAGTGGCAGCAGCCAGGGCTTGCCCTGGCTCATCTTCTTCTTGATGGGGGGATGACTCATGAATTCACCTCGGCAAACGGGCGACCCTTGACGGTCGAAACGGACATGAATAACGGAGTGGAAGAGCGCGCGATCATGAGTTCACCTCGATCGCCTGGCCATGCTGATACTGGTTGAAACTGTTCATCTGACCGGAGAGTGCCAACAGGCGGGCCAGAGAGATCACGTATTGATAGGCGGCGGCGGCGCGCTGGGTCTTGACCCCGGCAAGCTGGGTCTGGGCATCGACCACATCGAGGGAAGTGGAGAGCCCCTGACCGAATGCCTTGTCACGCAACCGCACGTTCTCCTCGGCCAGCGCCTGGGTCGAGGAGAGAGAGTGATACTCCTCCAGTCCCTGGGCAGCCTCGCGCCAGGTCTTCTCGACCAGCAGCTCCAGATCCTGGCGGGTCTTGGCTTGCAGCAGGTTGACCTGGAGTTCGGCGCTCTTGGCTGCCTGGACCGTCTCGGAGCGGCCATCACGACTCACCAGCGGCATGCTGACCCCGACACCAACCAGCCAGTCCGGTGTGGTCTTGGAGACAATGGAATCATCTTCATAGAGGTTGTAGTTGCCGAACAGGAAGAGCTCGGGGGCGTATTTGCCCTTCTCCAGCTTGATCATCCCCTGGGCCTGATCCTTCTTGGCCGTCAACAGCTTGAGACCGGGATGCACCGACAGGGTCTCCTCCACGAAGGGAGACAAGGCTGGCATCCCTTCGTTGATGAAGAGGGCGGTATTGGGCTCAGCCTGCTTGAGCTTGAGCATGTGGCCGAGCGTCAGCTGGGCGATCTCCAGGCTGCGCCTGGCCTTCTGGGTATCGATACGTGCCCTGTCATAGGCAGACTGGGCCGAAAGGCGCTCCACCTTGGCGATCTGCCCCTGGGCTTCGAGCTTCTTGGCATGATCCAGATGGTGTGCCAGTCCCTGCTCGATCTCCTGCTTGGTCTGCACCACCTGCGCCGCCAGCACCACCCCGAAGTAGGTCTGGGAGAGGCTCTCGAAGGTGGACTGCTGTTTGAGCACCAGCAACTGCTCAGCCTCGCTCACCTGGGCCTGACGAATATCCTGGGCCGCATCGATGCGCCCGCCGGTAAAGAGCGGCCATAGCATCTTGACCGAACTGGTCACCACGTTCTGCTTGGTGAGGGGGGTGACGAAATCGCTCGGGCTGAGGTTGAGTGCCTGCATCACAGGCCCCAGCACCTTGCCGAATTCCGGATGATTGGCGATGGGGTTGAGATCCAGCATGTCCAGCTCCATCGGCTGATCGAGATGGGTATAGCTGGCCCCCACATCCACCTTGGGCAGGTACATTGCCTTGGCCGCCTCCCGCAGTTGCTGGGCCCGCTCCACCCCGGCCTGCTCTGCCGCCAAGCCGTCATCCTGCTGGATGACGCGGCTCCAGGCCTCGGTAAAGCTGACCGTCTGCGCCTGAGCCGACCCCAGCACGATACCCAGCAGGCATGGGCAGAGCGACTTGATGAACTTTACCGTCATACATCCCCGATCCGTTTGTAATGAAATTGTGTAGAGTCTTTGCTCAATTCAGGCCCGCTATCATAGCCTAAACCGGCTTGAGAGGGAGACTCACAAATCACCATCCCCCTCACTCGCGCCCTCCTGACCATGGTCACAGACAATATGTCCGATTTTCAAGCACTCCTGAATTTGCAAGCCTTGGCGCGACGTTTTTTTCAGAAAAAAATGGCTGACGCTCAAATACTAACCTTTTCTCCTGACTAAAAAATGCGTAATATACGCCGCCCTAAGCCGATGGTAACCGTGGAATGCAGATAGGTCCCCACACGCTTGAAACTCCCCTGATCGTGGCCCCCATGGCCGGTGTAACAGACCGACCATTTCGTGAACTTTGTTTACGTTTGGGAGCCGGTATGGCCGTTTCCGAGATGCTGCTGGCCAACCCGGATGTCTGGGATACCCAGAAAACCCGGATGAGAATGGATCACTCTGCTGAAGGCGGCTTGCGATCGGTCCAGATTGCCGGTGCCGACCCCGAGATGATGGCGTTTGCTGCCCGCTACAACGTGGAGCAGGGCGCTCAGATCGTCGACATCAACATGGGATGTCCGGCAAAAAAAGTGAATAAGAAGCTGGCAGGTTCCGCCCTGCTGCGTCAGCCAGACCTGGTCAGATCCATCTGCCGGGCCGTGGTGGATGCGGTGGAAGTACCTGTCACCTTGAAGATCCGCACAGGATGGGATCCGGATAACCGCAATGGCGAGGAGATCGCCCGAATCGCCGAAGATTGCGGTATCGCGGCCCTTGCCGTGCATGGTCGTACCCGTGCCTGCCTCTACAAGGGCGAAGCGGAGTACGACACTATCAGGGCGATTAAGCAGGCCGTATCGATTCCTGTTGTCGCCAATGGCGACATCGATAGCCCGGAGAAAGCCCGGTATGTCCTCGACTATACCGGTGTCGACGCCGTGATGATCGGCCGTGCTGCGCAAGGACGACCCTGGATTTTCCGGGAAATCCGCCATTTTCTTGAAACGGGCACCAAGCTGCCGCCTCCCGACAGGGAAGAGGTTCGCACCCTGATGAACGAGCATGTCACCAATCTGCACCAGTTTTACGGTGCCTATCTGGGAGCGCGCATTGCCCGTAAACACGTGGGCTGGTATCTGGATGAAGAAGAGGCGGGCCGAGAATTCCGTAAGCACTTCAATGCCCTGGATTGTGCAGACGCACAACTCGAGGCACTCGAAGCGTATTTCGATGGATTAGGTTAACGCATAACTAAAGAGCCGACCGAATATGTTCGAACAAACCCTGACTTCTGATGCATTGGTAACAACTACTCACAATCACGCTGCCGAGCCGACCCAACGCCCCCTGCGTGACTCTGTGCAACAGGCCCTGCGTAACTACCTGGCCCAGTTGAACGGTCAGGAAGTGATTGATCTGTACGATATGGTTCTCTCCGAAGTCGAAGCTCCCATGCTGGACGTGATCATGCAGTACACCCGTGGCAACCAGACTCGCGCCGCCGTAATGATGGGCATCAACCGCGGCACCCTGCGCAAGAAACTCAAGCGTTACGGCATGAACTGATCCCGGTCATTCTGCTGCAGTGCAGACGAAGGCGTATCCCAGCGATGGGATACGCCTTTTTCTATGCCCGGTTTTTACCTGCTCACTCCACCGCCAGCTTGATACCGAGCCCCACGAACAGCCCCCCCATCACGCGATTCAGCCAGGTGGCCACCCGGGCGGGCAGTCGCACCTTGCGGCTTGCAAACGCGGTGGAAAACGCCAGCAGATGGCACCAGATCATGCCGTTGAGATTGAAGATGCAGCCCAGCACGATGAATGCCATCGCCTTTTGCGGTGAAGCGGGATCGATGAACTGGGGCACAAAAGCGAGAAAGAAGAGCGCCACCTTGGGATTGAGGACATTGGTGAGCAACCCCTGCCGAAAGATGCGCCCATAAGAGAGCGCAGGCAGCGCCACAGCCCCATCCACAGACGTTGAAGTGCCACTCCTCTGCCAGAGCATGGACACGCCGAGATAGACCAGATAGAGCGCCCCCATCAGCTTGATGACGGCAAACAGCTCGGCGGAGGCACTCAACAGGGCAGACAGTCCCAGCGCCGCAGCCAACACATGTACCATGGTACCTGTCCCGATACCCAATGCCGCCATGGACCCTGCACGCCATCCCTGGGAGCCGCTGCGCAGCATGATGAGCAGGGAGTCAGGCCCAGGCATCATGTTCAGCAGCAGGCCAGAAACGACAAACAACGCCAAATCGTGGATCCCCAACATAGACAGCTCCTTGTACATGAAAGAAACAGTCTATGGATCCTGAGGTACTTGTCACTCCCGTTTCCAGCGATAGTGATTATCAAGGAAGGGAATAGCGCTTGAGCCGGAGATACTTGACGCTCAACCTGGTGAGAAAGAGAGATTGAGCCGTTTGAAAGACAGTGATACTGGCTGAATAACAATGTTTATCGATACAATAGACTGTGTTTTGCGCATTAACCAGACTTATTATCTAAAAAATAAATTTCAGGCAATAAAAAACCCCGCTCAGATGAGCGGGGTTTCTTGTATTGGGTGCCTGGCAGTGTCCTACTCTCGCATGGCGAATGCCACACTACCATCGGCGCTACAGCGTTTCACTTCTGAGTTCGGCATGGGGTCAGGTGGTTCCACTGCGCTATTGCCGCCAGGCAAAATCTTCAATCTGAGAAAGCTGATGTAAGTAATTCGTTCATTCGCTACAAGGCCAGAAACACTTCTTGGGTGTTGTATGGTTAAGCCTCACGGGTAATTAGTATGGGTTAGCTCAACGTATCGCTACGCTTACACACCCCACCTATCAACGTTGTGGTCTCCAACGGCCCTTTAGGACCCTCAAGGGGTCAGGGATGACTCATCTCAGGGCTCGCTTCCCGCTTAGATGCTTTCAGCGGTTATCGATTCCGAACTTAGCTACCGGGCAGTGCCACTGGCGTGACAACCCGAACACCAGAGGTTCGTTCACTCCGGTCCTCTCGTACTAGGAGCAACTCCCTTCAATCATCCAACGCCCACGGCAGATAGGGACCGAACTGTCTCACGACGTTCTGAACCCAGCTCGCGTACCACTTTAAATGGCGAACAGCCATACCCTTGGGACCGACTTCAGCCCCAGGATGTGATGAGCCGACATCGAGGTGCCAAACACCGCCGTCGATATGAACTCTTGGGCGGTATCAGCCTGTTATCCCCGGAGTACCTTTTATCCGTTGAGCGATGGCCCTTCCATTCAGAACCACCGGATCACTATGACCTACTTTCGTACCTGCTCGACCTGTCCGTCTCGCAGTTAAGCTGGCTTATGCCATTGCACTAACCTCCTGATGTCCGACCAGGATTAGCCAACCTTCGTGCTCCTCCGTTACTCTTTGGGAGGAGACCGCCCCAGTCAAACTACCCACCAGGCACTGTCCGCGAGCCCGATTCAGGGCCCTGCGTTAGAACATCAAACATACAAGGGTGGTATTTCAAGGACGGCTCCAGCGCAACTGGCGTCACGCCTTCAAAGCCTCCCACCTATCCTACACATGTAGGTTCAATGTTCAGTGCCAAGCTGTAGTAAAGGTTCACGGGGTCTTTCCGTCTAGCCGCGGGTACACCGCATCTTCACGGCGAATTCGATTTCACTGAGTCTCGGGTGGAGACAGCATGGCCATGGTTACACCATTCGTGCAGGTCGGAACTTACCCGACAAGGAATTTCGCTACCTTAGGACCGTTATAGTTACGGCCGCCGTTTACCGGGGCTTCGATCAAGAGCTTCGCTTGCGCTAACCCCATCAATTAACCTTCCGGCACCGGGCAGGTGTCACACCCTATACGTCCACTTTCGTGTTTGCAGAGTGCTG
>NZ_CP026226.1:2877500-3032500 GCF_002903485.1 Aeromonas sp. ASNIH7 | reverse complement strand
TGGGCAAGCAATTCGGGCTCGGGCAAGCCGAAGTGGAAACTGACCACGGCAGGTCTGAACTCTGCAAGCAGGGCCGCATGCTCGTCATTGAAGGGGGCCCGAGAGGGGGCTCGCGACGGCGCAGCGGCATCCACCCCGAACTCGGCGTAATAGGGTAACAGTACCTGGCGCCAGCGCTGCTCCGCTGCTGGTTCCGGCTCCTGCTGCCGATGGCAAAAGAAGTTGATGTTGTATGGGCCCGGCCCGCTGGCGGCGAGGCGACTCAGCTCCTTGCGCAGATCGGCACCACTCAGCATGGCGGCAGGCAGGGAGCCCAGTGCCCCCGCACTGGTCGCCGCCATCGCCAGGGCGCTGTCCTGCACGCCCGCCATGGGGGCCTGAATGACGGGATAGCGCATCCCCAGTTCAGCAAAGAGCGTCATATGATGGTTTCCTGTTTCTGATGGTGAGTCTGCCTGTGCGCCAGAGGCGGGTTGAGTCGGCATAGCGCACCTGACGTGCTGACACGTCGTCTGGCCATATCGCCTGTCCAGTTCCCGGCCAGACATCCTGTCTTCGCTTTCATCCATCAGGCTCCTTGAGGTTCATGGCACATCGGGCCCGCGAAGGGCCCGAACGTGAAGTGTCAACGCACGCTGCGCAGCAGGAAGTCCGGCTGGCCACAGGAGCGGCGCTCCCGCTTCTGCATCTCGTCGGAGCAGGGAACAGCATCCGTCCCCTGCTTGTTGATGCAGATGTAGATCTCCCGCAGGAAGCGGCCCCCATCAGCGCAGGCCACCGTGATGTTATCGGGGGCCAGCCACTCGTTGGCGCTCGACAGATCGGCCTTGAGCTGGAAGCTGTTTTTGCGCAGCGGCTCTTCCGGCGATTGATAGGCGGCCGGGATCTTCACCTTCTGGCGCAGATCGCTGGCCAATTGGTGAAATGCCTCCTGGCTCAGCCCGGAACAGGTGCCGTGCTTCTCCCATTCATGGCGATAGAGGAAGCGGCTGGGGTAGAGCCCGGCAAACTGCTGCTCCATATCCGCATCCAACCGCTCGCGGGTGCAGCTGGCGGGGTAGCCGCGCTGATACTGGGGCCAGAGCCCATGCAGCACGAACCCCAGCTTGCGGGCGCACTGCTCCCGATCCCCTGGCTTGATGGCGCAATGCTCGGGCGACCAGGAGAGTGCCATGGCGTAATAGTCAAACTCCCCCGCATGGCCCTTGCCCTGGGCGGCGGAGATCCACAACAGCGACCCCACCAGCCATACCATGACCTGCTTCATCTCTCGTTCCCCCTCATCTCTTTGCACCCGGTGGCGCCCCATTTTGCGCCCTCATGCTCCCATAACAGGGAGTCAAAGAACAATCGCTCAAAATGGCCTTACTCACTGTGGGTCAGACCAGTAAAAGGTTTCCCCTGCCGGATCAGAGGCGTAAGCTGGCTCTCCGGCGGGCCTTCATGACGCGCCACGTTTCCCCGATTTCATCAGCAACAGGACGTAACATGATCCGCAAGAATCCCTCAGGTCACCTGCCCGTTATCGACGAATCCGCCTATATCGACAAGACCGCCATCATCTGTGGCAAGGTGATCATCAAGGAGAACGTGTTTGTCGGCCCCTATGCCGTGATCCGCGCAGACGAAGTGGACGAGAGTGGTGACATGGAACCCATCGTCATCGGCGCCAACTCCAACATTCAGGATGGCGTCGTCATCCACTCCAAATCCGGCGCTGCCGTCACCATCGGCGAGTTCAGCTCCATCGCCCACCGCAGCATCGTCCACGGCCCCTGCGAAGTGGGTAACCGGGTCTTCATCGGCTTCAACAGCGTGTTGTTCAACTGCCACATCGGCGAAGGGTCCGTGGTGCGCCACAACTCCGTGGTCGATGGCTGCGATATTCCCCCCGGCTTCTATGTCCCCTCCACCACCCGCATCAACCAGCAGAGCGATCTGGCGCAGATCCCGCGCGTCACCGTGGACGCCACCGAGTTCTCCGAGGATGTGGCTCACACCAATATCGACCTGGTCAGGGGTTACAAGGCGCTCTCCAACGAGTTTTGATCCGGCGAGCGGTTCACGACACACAACGGGCGCCACGGCGCCCGTTGTCACAACTGTAAAGAGGGCGAAAAGAGGGTGTAAAGGTGGTTGAGCCGGGCGCACGCGTCGCGTTTGATGGGGGCGTTCCCATCAATGGAGTCATCATCATGTCACGCTATCCTGTCGCCCTTGCCCTTCTGCTGGGCACCACGCTCCTTCATGCCGGCGAGATGCCGCCCCCGATGGGCGCCCGCCAGGGAGGCCCCATGACACCGCCCCCCTCAGTGCTCTATCACGCCAGCAAGCAGGGTGCGGATCCCCAGGTCCTGGTCCAGGCGCTGTCCAAAAACATTGATGCCGCCAAGCCGGATACCCGCTATGAGGTCACGGTCAGCGTGCGCGAACTGCCGCCCCAGCCACTCAAACCCCAGCCCGCCGGTGCACCGCTCAAGGGGCAGTGAGATGAGTCTGCACCGCCCTTCACTCTGGCTGCTTGCCATGGCCATCGCCCTGCCCGCCATGGCGGGTCCGGGGAACATGAGCAGACCGGGCGGATGGGAGAGCCCTGCCCCGCAGTACGGCCATGGGGCTGGTCCCGGCTTCGGCCACCGCGTCGACCGGCTGCCGGGAGGGGTGGAAACCTTGCTGCTGGCCGGGCTCACCTACTATGTGCTCGACGGCATCTTCTACCGTCGGCAGGAGAACCACTATGTGGTGGTCTCCCCACCTCCTCAGGTCCTGGTGGTGGCAGAGACAGGGCTCATCCCCCTGGATCTGGATGGCCGCCGCTATTACGTCAGGGAGGGTCACTACTACCTGCGAGAAATAGACGGGCGCTACACCGAGGTGCCGCCGCCAGCGGCGCTGCGCTGAATCGCACGGTGGAACAGATACGAGCAGGGGGCCTTGGCCCCCTCTTTCATTACCGGGGTTTTACCCCACTCAGGTCTGAGCCGCGTACCTCAGGACGGGTCATACAGGGGCAGCGTCATGGTCACTCTCAGCCCCCCCTGTGCGCGATTGCGCGCCTGGATGGTACCGCCCTGTAGAATCACCGCCTTGCGGGCGATGGCGAGCCCGAGCCCGTAGCCCTTGCCCATGCGGGGTGAGCCGATGCGTACGAAGGGGTCGAAGATCCCCGCCAGCTTCCCCTCCTCCACCCCGGGCCCCCGATCGGCGATGGAGAGCTGCACCTCCTGGCCCAGGCGCAGCACGCGAACATTCACCATCTGGCCCGACTGCGAGAAACGCAGGGCGTTGCGCACCACGTTCTCCACGGCGCGGCGCACCAGCTCGGCATGCCCCAGCAGGAGACAACCCTCCCCCAGCGCCGCCTCGAGCCCTATCTCGACTCCGGATTGCTGGGCTTCGAACCTGGCATCCTGGACAACCGTCTCCACCAGCGCCAGCAGGTCGTAGTGGCTCTGCTCAAGCCCGTGGCCCTGCTCGGCACGGGAGAGGGTCAGCAGCTCCCCTATCATCCTGTCCATCCGCTCCGTCTCGAGCCGGATCCGCGCCAGGGCGTCGCTCGCCTTCTCTGGGCGCTGCTCCGCCAGGCCGATGGCCATCTGGATGCGGGCCAGGGGGGATCGCAGTTCGTGGGAGACGTCGTGAAGCAGTTGCTCGCGCCCCTCGACCAACTGCTGCAACCGCTCCACCATGAGATCGAACTCCTTCGCCACCTCCGTCAGCTCGTCCCGGCGCCAGCGCAGAGCGGGCCAGAGTCTGACCCCCAGATCCCCCCTGGCTACCCGATCGAAGCTGCGCCGCAGGGCGTTCATGGGCCGGGTCAGGTGCCAGGCGAACAGAATGCTGAACAAGAGTCCCCCCAGGCCGCCAATCCAGAGCATGGGCGGAGGAATGTTGAGCCAGGAGAGGGGGCCGGGGGCCGGCCCGCCGGGGAGGACGCGCGGGTCCGCTCTGGTCTGCAGCAGATAGGTCTGCCCGTCGCTGGCAATCACGGTGCGTGTCAGCACGCTGCCCGGGCCAGGTTCCCCGGAGGCTGTCAACCTGGATGCCCGGGGCGCTGGCCGGGGAGGCGCATCGGAGACATCGAGGAGTGTTATCTGCAGCAACGGCGGCGACATGGCCTGGCTCAATGCCGTCGCAGCCTCGATTCCCCCCTTTGCCAGCACGGCTGCCGCCATCTCCAGATGCTGGCTCGCCAACTGCTGGGCCAGGTGCTCTTCCGGGGGGTCACGCTCGGCACGAAAACCGAGCCAGAGCAGTTGGCTGACCAGCACGATGGCCAGCCAAAACCCCAGCAGAATCTTCCAGAACAAACGTCCCTTGAGGATCACCGTATCTTGTACCCTATGCTGCGCACCGTCTCTATGGTGACGGCCTCCCCCGCTTTTTGCTGCAGTTTCTGCCTCAGGTTGCAGATGTGCACATCGACGCTGCGATCATAGGCCTCCCTCGGGCGCCCTACCCCTTGCAGGGAGAGGGTGTCCTTGGTGACCACCTGCTCCGGTGCTCGCACCAGCAACACCAGCATGTTGAACTCGGTGGCGGTCAGCTCCAGCGGCTCCCCCTGCCAGAGACAGACCCGGTTGGCCGGGGTGACCGTCAGATCCCCCAGGATGAGGGCATCCGGCGAGGGGGTTGCGCTCCCCCCCTCGTTGACCCGCCGCAGAACGGCCCGCAGCCGGGCCACCAGCTCCCTGGGGTAGCAGGGTTTGGGCACATAGTCATCGGCCCCCATCTCCAGTCCCACCACTCGATCCACGTTGTCCCCCTTGGCGGTCAGCATGATGATCGGCAGGCGGCTGCGCTGGCGCACCTGGCGCAGCACCTCGGTGCCGCTCAAGTCGGGCAGCATCACATCCAGCAGCAGGGCGCTGTAACGGCCGGAGAGGGCATGGTGAACACCTTCCCCTCCGGTCAGCACCTGGGTGGTATCAAACCCCTCTCCCCCCAGGTATTCACTCAACATGGCGCCCAGTTCGGCATCGTCATCCACCAGCAGGATCTTCATATGCGGTCTCCCTTGTCGGCGGCCATTTTCGCCGCTTGCCACGCACTTGGCAGCCATTTTTACGAAACCCTTACGCTTGGCGCAAAGAGCCTTAACCCGGCTCTGGGGTAGAGTGCCGCCGTGATCGTCATTCAGGATACAGGTTGTCATGCCCACGTTCTCCCCTCGTCTCTTCTGGCTGCTGCCCCTGTGCGCCCTCGCCCTGTTGCTGGCCTGGCGCCCCCAGGCCAAGGCACCCGCCAGCGACTACATCACCGCCAGCGCAAAGACCCGGGATCTGGAGCAGCTCATCATGGCGGACGGCACCCTGAAGGCGCGCAAGCAGGTGAGCGTGGGCGCCCAGGTGTCGGGCCAGATCAAGAAACTGCACGTGACTCTGGGGCAGGAGGTCAAACAGGGGGAGCTGCTGGTCGAGATAGACGATCTGCCCCAGCAGAACGCCCTCAAGGATGCCCTGGCCCAGCGCGACAACCTCCAGGCCCAGCTGGATTCCAAAGAGGCCACCCTTCGCAATGCTCGCCTCGCATACCAGCGCCAGCAGCAGATCGTCGCAAGAGGCCTTGGCAGCACGGCCGACCATGACAGCGCCAAGGCGACCCTGGACGAGACCCTGGCCGATATCCGGGCCCTCAACGCCCAGCGGGTGCAGGCCGAGATCGCGGTGGACACAGCCCGGGTCAACCTGGGGTATACCCGGATCCTGGCCCCCCTCTCCGGTACCGTGGTGGCCATGCCGGTGGAGGAGGGGCAGACCCTCAACGCCAGCCAGAGCACCCCTACCCTGCTCAAGATTGCCCAGCTCGACACCATGACGGTGGAGGCCAGGATCTCCGAGGCCGACGTCATCAACGTCCGGGTCGGCATGCCGGTCTATTTCACCATTCTTGGCAACAGCCAGCGCCGCTTCGAGGGATCCCTGCGGGCCATCGAGCCCGCCCCCGACACCATCAATGACGACGACACCACCACCAGCAGCAGCGACAGCAGCGCCATCTATTATCACGGCCTGTTCGAGGTGCCCAACCAGGACGGTCAGCTCAGGATCAGCATGACGGCCCAGGTCTATCTGGTGGTCGCCCGGCTCAAAGATGCGCTGGTGATCCCGGCCATCGCCCTGCAGGGGGATCAGGTCAGGGTGATCGACGACGGAGGCCGGATCAGCCTGCGCCGGGTCAAGGTCGGCCTGAACAACAAGGTGGATGCCCAGATCCTGTCGGGCCTGAGCGCCGGTGAGCGGGTCATCGTCAGCGAAGTGAGCGCAGGCCAGAGCAACGCCGCCGGGGGCATGCCGCCCCCCATGGGGATGTGACCATGGGCGCCTTGTTGCAACTGCGGGGCATCCGCCGCCACTTCAAAGAGGGTGAGCGCACCGTCACCGTGCTCGATGGCATCGATCTGGCGATCGCCCGTGGAGAGATGGTGGCCATCGTCGGCGCTTCGGGCTCCGGCAAATCCACCCTGATGAACCTGCTGGGCTGCCTGGATCAGCCGAGCGAGGGGGCCTATCTGGTGGCCGGGCGCGACACTGCCACCCTCAGCCGGGACGAGCTCGCCGCCCTGCGCCGGGAGCACTTCGGCTTCATTTTCCAGCGTTATCACCTGCTGGCGGATCTCGATGCCCGCACCAATGTGGAAGTGCCCGCCCTCTACGCCGGTCTGGATCCGGCCGAGCGACGCCAGCGGGCCGAGGCCCTGCTGACCCGCTTCGGCCTCGCCAGCCGGCTCGAACACAAGCCAAGCCAGCTCTCCGGCGGCCAGCAGCAGCGGGTCAGCATCGCCCGGGCCCTCATCAACGGCGGCGAGGTGATCCTGGCCGACGAGCCGACCGGGGCCCTCGACAGCCAGAGCGGCGCCGAGGTGATGGCGAGCCTTCAAGCTCTGCATCGCCAGGGCCACACCCTGGTGATCGTCACCCACGACATGGACATCGCCCGCCACGCCGAGCGGATCATCGAACTGAAAGATGGCCGGGTGATCGCCGATCGCCGCACGCGCGAGCCACAGGCCCTTCCCCAGGCGACCCAGGCCGCCACCAAGACGTCCGCCAGGGGGAAGACCCCGCGGATGGCGGGGCTCGGGAATGCCCTGCAGATGGCCCTCAAGGCCATGGTTGCCCAGCGTCTGCGCACCTTTCTCACCATGCTCGGCATCATCATAGGTATCGCCTCGGTGGTGACCGTGGTGGCCCTCGGCCAGGGCTCCCGGGAGCGGGTGCTGGAGAACATCAACGCCATGGGCACCAGCACCCTGGAGGTGTTCCCCGGCCGCGGCTTCGGGGACATGCGCTCCGCTACCATACAGACGTTGCGGATCGGGGACGCCGAGGCCATCGCCCGGCTGGACTACGTGCACAGCGTCACCCCCAGCCTCAGCACCAGCGCCACCCTGCGCCTTGGCAGCACCGCCGTCTCCGGCACCATCAACGGCGTCGGCGCCCAGTTCTTCCAGGTCAGGGGCTATCGCCTGGCCCAGGGCATGGGCTTTGATCGCCAGAGCGAGGAGAGCCTGGCCCAGGAGGTGGTGATCGACGAGCACACCCGGGACAAGCTGTTCGCCCCGACCCAGTCCCCCCTGGGCCAGGTGATCCTGCTGGGGGATCTGCCCTGCCGGGTGATCGGGGTCGCCATCAAGAACCAGAGCGGCTTTGGCAGCGACGAGACCCTCAACGTCTGGATCCCTCATACCACCGCCATGAGCCGCCTGCTGGGGCAGAGCCATCTGCGCAGCATCAGTGTGCGGGTGCGGGACGAGGTGAGCCTGGACGCCGCCCAGGATGGCATCAGCCGCCTGCTCACCCTGCGCCACGGCAGCCAGGACTTCTTCCTGCTCAACACCGACAGCATCCGCCAGACCATCAGCCAGACCAGCGCCACCCTGACCACGCTGATCGCTCTCATCGCCCTCATTTCCCTGATCGTCGGGGGCATAGGGGTGATGAACATCATGCTGGTCTCGGTCACCGAGCGCACCCGGGAGATAGGGGTGCGGATGGCGGTCGGCGCCCGGACCCGGGATATCCAGCAGCAGTTCCTCATTGAAGCCGTGCTGATCTGCCTGCTGGGGGGCGTGCTCGGCATCGCCCTCTCCCTGGTGCTGGGCCAACTGTTCGACCACTTCAGCAGCGGCGTCCGGATGAGCTACTCCCTTGCCGCCATGGGGGTGGCCTGCCTTTGCGCCAGCCTGATCGGGGTAATATTCGGCTTCGCCCCGGCCCGCCGGGCCGCCAGGCTGGATCCCATCCACGCACTGGAGCGCGAATAGCCCGCATTGACGCCGGGGTGACGCCACTCACCCCGACACCGGATCGGGGGCCGATGCCCGGCCCCGCCACCAAGCCTGAACGCCCGCACTTCTTCCCTGAATGCGCGGGTTCTTTGACCGGGTCCCGTACCCGGTCTTTTTTTGTCTCCCGCCCGCCACACCCACAAAAAAAGCCGCCCGAAGGCGGCTTTTGTCATCACGGGCCAGTCGGTTACCCCGGGCCATCAGGCGCCGATGATGCCGCCATCGTCCCGGGTGATCCGCAACACAGCGGAGCGGGGAATGGCGGTGCCGCCGTCCGGGAAATGGGAGGGCGCCCCCTCCTCACCCGGGTGCTGCACCCCGACGAACAGAGTGCGCCAGTCAGGCGTGAAGGTGAGGCCCGTTATTTCGCAGGCCACAGGGCCGGTCAGGAAGCGGCGCACCTCGCCGCTCGCGGGATCGGCGCACAGCATCTGGTTGTTGCCCATGCCGGCAAACTGCTTCTCGTTGGAGTAGTCGCCGTCGGTCTGGATCCAGAGCCGCCCCGCCTCGTCGAAGCCGATGCCGTCCGGGCTGTTGAACATGTTGTCCGGATGGATGTTGGCACTGCCCGCCATCAGCCCCTCCTTGTGCACGCCAGGGTTGCCCGCCAGCAGGAAGAGATCCCACTCGAAGCTGTCGCTCCCGTGAGCGTCCCCCATCGGGCGCCAGCGGATGATCTGGCCATAGGGGTTCTCGGCCCTGGGGTTGGCGCCATCGAGAGGTTGGTTCTCCTTGAGGCCGCGGTTCTTGTTGTTGGTCAGGGTGCAGTAGACCTCGGCCCTGTGGGGATGCACGGCCACCCACTCGGGCCTGTCCATGGTGGTGGCACCGAGCCGGGTCGCCGCTTCCCGGGCGAAGATGAGCACCTCCCCCTGATCGGCGAAGCCGTTCTCCCGGGTCAGACCATGCTCGCCGTGTACCAGGGGCAGCCACTGGCCGGTGCCCTTGAGCTCCCCCTCCCTCGCCTCGAAGCGGGCCACATAGAGGGTGCCCTCGTCCAGCAGATCCCGGTTGGCGGGGTCATTGCCCGGCGCCACCTTGTTCTTCGAGACGAAGCGGTAGATGTGCTCCCCCCGCTCGTCATCGCCGAGGTAGACCACGGCGCGGCCATCCTGGTTGACGGTGAAGGCCGCATTCTCATGCTTGAAGCGGCCAAGGGCGGTACGCTTCTTCGGGGTGGAGGCGGGATCGCGGGGATCGATTTCCACCACCCAGCCGAAGCGGTGCGGCTCCTGGGGATGCTTCGCGAGATCGAACCGCTCGTCAAATTTGTGCCAGCCAAAGCCTGCATCCTCGGCGGCCAGGCCGTAGCGGGCGGCGCGCTGGTCCAGCACCGGCTTGCCCTCGCTGCCGAAGTAGCCGTTGAAGTTCTCCTCGCAGGTGAGGTAGGTCCCCCAGGGGGTCTGGCCATTGGCGCAGTTGTTGAAGGTGCCAAGGGCGGTGCGCCCCTCGGGATCGGCCTGGGTCTTGAGCAGGGCATGGCCCGCCGCCGGGCCGCTCAATGTCATGGGGGTCGTGGCGGTGATACGGCGGTTGAGGGCCCCCCTGGGGTTGGCCTGCCACTTGCCATCGATGCGCACCAGCTCCACCAGGGAAACCCCGTGGGCCGCCTGGGCCTTGGCGACAGCCTCTGCACTGAGGGTCTTGCCACCATCTTCAAACAGGTATTCGTAGTTGGTGTATTCGTTGTTGACGGCGAGCAGGGCGCGATCCGGGCCCAGGGAGAAGAAGCTCATGCCGTCGTTGTTGTCGCCAAACTGGCGTGCCTGGGCCTTGGCGTCATTGCCCTGGGCAAAGGCGGGGGCATCGGGGAAGAGGGCATCTCCCCAGGCGATCAGCACCTCGGCCTTGTAGCCGGTCGGCACCACTATGGTGTCGGCCACCGAGGCGGGCACGGCCTGGAAGCCAAGCAGCGGCCGGGTGGCGGCGGCCACGGCCTGGGCCACGGGGCTCGCGGCGAAGAAGGCCACCATGCTGGCGGCGCCCACCCCTTTGAGGAAGCCACGGCGGCTCAGGACCGCCTCGATGAGGCGGTTGAACGCCGGCTCCTGATCGCGGGGGTGGTTGGCACTGTCTCTCTCGTCAAAACGGCTCATCGGCTTTTCCTTGTTATCTCGGCGCAATCATTGCGTCATCACGGCGTCCGGCCACAGCATGGCAGCGCTTTATTAAACGAGGATGACAAATGATGAGATAACTGGCTGGCCCGGCAAGACGCCACCGCCAAAGAGAAGGGGCGGTGGACAGGAGTCCCACCGCCCCGAAAGACATGTCGCCGACAGAAGGGTTGAACCCTATCCGCACTTCTTCAGACTGCTATGCCCGTTTGTACCGGAAGCACCCGCTGACAGCTGGCAGCCTCTAGCCGCACTTCTTCAGGCTGATATGCCAGTTGGCGCCGGATTGCACCTGATGTTTGGCGGCGAAGCTGTCCATGTTAAGCGCCACCGACACCTGCAACAGGCTGTTGAGGTAGACCAGGGGCTGGCCCTCCGGCACATCGCCAAAGCTGCTGACGTAGGGAGCCTTGCCCTCGTATTTCAGCGCATCCCCTTCGCTGATCCTGATGCAGGCGTTGTCCCCCTTGTGGATACCCGCCTTGGTCAGCAGGCTGTCGTCGATATTGGTCCAGACGTTGCCGTACTGCACGTCCAGGATCGGAATGGTGCCCTTGAGGGTACCGTCTTGCTCGGCCACCGCGGGCTGATAGGGGATGGTCACCACCTCGGCGGGCAGCAGGGGCCCCACCTGCTCGAAGCTGATGGCACCGGAGGCGAGGCGCGCGCCGGTGTAGGCGTAGACGTCGCGGCCGTGGAAGGTGTAGGACTTCTCGGAGCCCTTGAGGCGGTTGGTCTTCTCGTCTATCTGGCGCACCGCCTCGATGCCGAAGTGCTCCGCCACCAGGGTCAGGGTGCCGTTGTCCGGGCTGACGATGTAGTGGCCGCTCCTGGTCTTGAGTACCACCGACTTGCGTTCGGTGCCGACACCGGGGTCCACCACGCTGACGAAGACGGTGCCCGCGGGCCAGTATTGCAGGGTCTGATAGAGGCGGTAGGAGGCTTCCCAGATGTTGTAGGCCGGGATCTCGTGGGTCAGGTCATGGAGCGGCAGGGTGCGGTCCACCCCGAAGGCGACCCCCTTCATGGCCGAGACGGCGCCATCCTTGAGACCGAAGTCGGTCTGGAACACCAGGGCCTCGTTGGCAAGGGCACTAGCCCCCACCAGAGAGAGGGCGAGCACGAGGGCGCGGGGGACGATACGAATATCCATGTCAGGGCTCCTTTAAAGACGTTTGGACGTCCAGATTGCCACTCATGGGAATCTATGCAACCCCTGATGCCCGAATGGGGGGCGAAATGACTCGCCAATCCGCCCCGTGCGGGTGTATCCATGGGGCATCCAACGCCGGGAGCACACCAGATGACCAGAGAGCATCACGACACCATTTTGCTGAGCCTGGGCAATACCCGAAGCCAGGTCGCGCTCACCGCGGCCGATGGCACCAGCCAGACATTTGCATTGACACTGGGGCTCGATGCTCTGACCCCGGGGCCCTTTCGCCGGGATCCGCCGACGCCCCTGGAGCTTGAGCAGGCCATCATGGTGGTGGAGGATGTGCTGATGCCCCTCGCGGCACGGATCCCGCCCCACCCCGTGCTGCACCTGCAAAGCCCGGAGCCCCTGGCCGAGGTGCTCGGCAACCGGGTGCAGAGCCGGGAAAACATAGAGCGGTTGTTCGGCCAGCTTGCCGCCATGGTGGAGGGGGATCCCCTGGCATCGGCTCAGTTGCCGAGGGAGAAGCGCATCGCCGCCGCCCTGCTGATCCTGCGGGAGTGGATGCACCACCTGGATGCCGGGAGCGTCGTCCTGGTCGATGGGTGATGCCTTGTCACACAGCGGGTTCGAAGCGCCGCCGAGACACCGCCCAGGCCAGCCCCAGGCTTGTCAGGGTGCTGCCGACGAAGAGCAGATCCAGCGCGACGCCAAGACCGGCCCCGTCGCTCACCCAGCCCAGCAACACGGGTACCCAGTTCGCCACATAGGCGATCACATAGAAGAGGGAGAGCAGCCGCGCGTGGCTGGCCGGGGGCGCGATGCGATTGATCAGGGTTGCACTGCCCACGAACACGGCCCCCTGGGCATAGCCCGCCACCAGCAGCCCGAGTCCCGCCAGCCAGCTGGGCAGGCCGTGAACGGCCCCGGCAAAGAGCAGCACGCACAGCGCCAGGGTCAGCACGCCACTTTGCAGGGTATGGCGGGCATCGAGGCGACGGGCCCAGAGCTGGCAAAGCCCGGAGAAGACCAGATAGGCCGCGACGAGATAGCCGAACAGCCCCAGATCCGTCATGCCCAGCATCTCGCTCACCACCTTGGGACCCATGGCCAGCAAGCTGGCCGCCACCGCCCAGGCGGTGAAGAGCGCCAGAGCGCAGAGGAAGAACCCGGCCCCCGTGGCCCTGAGCCCCTCCCCCAGGGATCCGCCCCCCTGCCCGCTCGGGGCGGCCTCCGTCGCCCTCACCCCTTTGGGCCAGCTCAACACCAGCCCCCGATGGCGCAGGCCGCCATCCCCAGGATCAGCAAAAACGGCAGCGTGGTCGGGTAGAGATCCTGCTGCAGCGCCAGCCCGCTGAACACGGGGCCAAGGGCCAGCCCGGCGGTGAAAGACAATGTGGCGCTAAGCGCCGCCCGCTTGCCCCCATCCCTGGGGCCAAAACGCAGCAGCGCCACATTGGCGGCGCCGGTCAGGCTGCCCGTGCCAATCCCGGCCAGCAGCCGCGCCAGCAAAAGGGCCCAGAAGCTGTCGGCCAGGGAGAAGAGTAGGGCCCCGCCCCCGACCGCCACCAGGGCAGGCAGGATCAGGGTGCGCAGATCCGCCACTCGTCCTGCCAGGTTGCCCACCCCGAACAAGGCGATGAGCACGCCCCCCGCATAGCCGCCATAGATGAGGCTGAGGCCGAGATCGCTCAGAGCCAGCGCCGCCTGGTAATGGGGATAGAGCGGGGTAGGCACGCTGCTGTTGAGCAGGGCCGACATCAGGGCGAGGGAGAGAAACCAGCGTAGACGAGGATGGACAACCTGACCTGGCTCGCAAGCCGGGACGCTTGAGACAGACATGGACACTCCAGTGGCAGACGAATGAAACCGCAATCGGGAGCGACATCATAGCGATCCCGCCCACTCCGGACTGCGGCAGTTCTGCATCACGCCGACTCAATCCTGCATCACGTCGGGGTGGCACGCGCCCTTGGCCGGGGAGCCGCAGGCACGCACCGGACCCGGTCTATCCCCTTGTGCTGCCATCCCCGCTGGCATCTAATATTGCGGCGCCAATCGGGCGTTCTGCTTGAGTGAGGAGCAAGCATGATCAACTGGGACGATGCCCGCTTCTTCCTGGCCCTGGCACGGCGGGGCAGTCTGCGGCAGGCCGGACTCGAGCTCGGGGTGGATCAGGCCACCGTCGGGCGGCGGATCACCCTGCTCGAGCAGCAGCTGGGGGCCAAGCTGTTTATCCGCACCCCAAGACACTATCGCCCCAGCCCTCTGGGGGAAGCGCTGCTGCCCCAGGCCGAGGCCATGGCGCAGGCGGCCCTGGCCATGATGCGCACCGCGAGCTTGGGGGAGCTGGAAGGGGAGCTTTGCATCGCCACCACGGATACCCTGGCCCAGGGCTTCGTGCTGCCCGCGTTCACCCTGCTGCGCCAGCGCCACCCCGGTATCCGCCTCAAGTTGCTGACCGCCGTCAGCGTGAGCGACATCCCCAATCAGGAGGCGGATCTCGCCATTCGCAGCGTGCGTCCCGAGCAGGGAGATCTCGTGGTCAAACGGCTCGCCACCATCAAGATGGGGCTCTACGCCTCTCCCGACTACCTGGCCAGACGGGGCACGCCCCGTTCGGGTCAGGCACTGCAAGAGCACGACCTGCTGCTCTTTCCCAAAGAGCTGGTGGCCCGTCACTGGCTGAGTCTGTGCGGCGAACCGCTCCACGAACCCAACGTGGTCCTGCAGAGCAATGCCCAGCTGGTGCTGATGGCCGCCGCCCGGCAGGGGCTCGGCATCGCCCTGCTCTCCACCTTCCTCGCCGAGGAGGATCCCGCCCTGGTGCGCCTGCTGCCTGACCAGCACGATCCCATCGACATCTGGATGGTGCTGCACCCGGATGTGCAGAAGACGGGCCGCATGCGCGCCCTGGTGGCAGCCCTGGAGGAGGTGTTCCAGCCCCTGCAGCAGACCCAGCCCTCCGCCCCCCTGTCAAACGCACAGGGATTGAGCGGGTATGCCCCCCATACGGGGCACTTTCTTCGCAACGAACCATGTTAGAGTCCGCCGCTGTTTTTTCCTTTGATAACGGGGCCTTACATGAAGAAGTTTGTTGTTTCATCCAGTGTCATCCTGATGGCGGGCTTGCTGACAGCCTGTGCGAGCGAGTCGTCGCGCACCCTGGAGGTACCCAAGGTTGCCTCCTATCAGAGCCACTATCAGGGCGCACGCAGCCCCATCGCCGTCGGCAAGTTCGACAACCGTTCCAGCTACATGCGTGGCATCTTCTCCGACGGCGTGGACCGGCTGGGCAACCAGGCGAAAACCGTGCTGCTCACCCACCTGCAGCAGACCGGCCGCTTCAGCGTGCTGGATCGCGACAACATGGCGGAGATCCAGGCCGAAGCCGGGATCAAGCAACAGGCTCAGCAACTCAAGGGCGCCGACTACGTGGTCACCGGCGACGTCACCGAGTTTGGTCGCAAGGAAGTCGGTGATCATCAGCTGTTTGGCATCCTGGGTCGTGGCAAGTCACAGATCGCCTATGCCAAGGTCAACCTGAACATCGTCAACGTCACCACCTCGGAAGTGGTCTTCTCTTCCCAGGGTGCCGGGGAGTACGAACTCTCCAACCGCGAGATCGTCGGCTTCGGCGGCACCGCCAGCTACGACTCCACCCTGAACGGCAAGGTGCTGGATCTCGCCATCCGCGAGGCCGTCAACAATCTGGTGAACGGCATCGAGACCGGTGCCTGGCGCCCGGTCCAATGAGGAGAGACGAGATGACGCGGTTCCGTCCTTCCCTGTTGCTGGTCAGCGGCCTGCTGCTGAGCGCCTGCGCCCAGGGGCCGCAGACGCTCTACAACTGGGATCAATATCAGGGAGTGGTTTACCAGCACATGCAGGGTGACGACACCGGGGTCGAAGCGCAGATCGATGCACTGGAGAAAAACCAGCAAGAAGCGAGCGCCAAGGGGCAGGCTGTGCCACCGGGCTTTCACGCTCACCTCGGCATGCTGTACGCCCAGCTCGGCAAGGATGCCCAGACTCGCGAGCAGTTCGAAACCGAGAAGCGCCTCTTCCCCGAATCGGCCCCCTTCATGAACTTCCTGATGTCCAACAAGAAGGGAGAGACCCAATGACCCTGCGCACCCTCCTTGCCCTCACGCTGGGCGCCCTCCTCCTGGGCGGCTGTGCACAGGGCCCCGGTTACGACTACAGCAACTTCAAGGAGAGCAGACCGACCTCCATTCTGGTGCTGCCGCCGGTGAATCACTCGCCGGACATCAAGGCGGGCCCCAGCCTGCAATCCCAGATCACCTATCCGCTCGCCGAGTCCGGCTATTACGTGCTGCCGGTAGCGGTCACCAACGAGACGTTCCGGCAGAACGGCGTGACCGAGCCCGCCGACATCCAGGCGCTGCCCATCAAGAAGCTCCACGAGATCTACGGAGCCGATACCGCCCTCTACCTCGACATCAAGGAGTACGGCACCAGCTATCTGGTCATCTCCAGCGAGACAGTGGTCACCGCCAGTGCCCGCCTGGTGGATCTGCGCACCGGCAAGCTGCTGTGGGAAGGCAGTGCCAGCGCCAGCAGTGCCGAGCAGCAGGGCAATTCGGGGGCGGCCTCATCGGCATGCTGGTGGTGGCGGTGGTCAATCAGATTGCCAACACCCTTACCGACAAGGGTCATGAAATCGCCGGTATCACCAGCGTCAGGCTGCTCAGTGCCGACATGCCCAACGGCATCCTCCATGGCCCCCGCTCGCCGAAATACCAGGCTCGCTAAGGCGCCCGTCACAGTCCACACAAGAGGGCGCCATGCCCTCTTGTTTCAGTCGCCACCCCTTTCCCCTGCCTGACATCGAATGACGCCTCATCGTCTATCTTTTTGATATTGTTGGCTCATTCTTGCGCATGCCGGGTGACGACCCACCAACTTCATCTGGTGATGCCCGGCAAAATCAGTTACAAAAAAGGCCTCTGTCACCACGGAAGCGTTCACGCCATGGCCGCCTCACTGCTGCGTTTCCTCCCCCGTCGATGGCTCACCCGGCTTGGCTGGCTCTGCCTGGCCCTGATGGGGCTCGGATTGGTGTGCAACTACACCTACTTCGTCATCAGGCACGACATGGCGCTCATCACCGCCAAGCAGCCCAACCTGTTCGAGGTGTTCTATCAGCGGGCTCGCATCCTGGCGCCAGAGAAACTGGCCGCCTTCATCGACAACAGCAGCATCAAGATGCCCATCTTCAGCGAGAACGGGGATGCGACGGCCTATGCCTATGGCTATGATCTCCCCACCCTGAAGCGCCTGGCGGTCATTCCCGTGTTGCCCCCGGCCAACCAGATGCTCCTCGCCTACCTGTACGTCATCTCCAACCCCGAGGTCCTCAACCTCTACGCCTTCTATGACGATCGCCGCCTGCTTGGCATGGTCGCCAACAAGGGGATGCTGCCGAGCCAGCTGCTCCCGGTCAACACCGACCTCAATGACATCGAGCCCTGGACCCACTTTTTCGGTTGCGCCTTTTTCGCGGCCACCCATGTCCCCTGCAGCACGGATGAAGCCTGGGTATCCGAGATCTACACCGACACCTTCACCGGACTGAATACCATCACCCTCTACTTCCCCTTCGTCTATTACGAGCCCGCCATCAAGGACTACCGCTATGAGCTCAAGGGCATCGACATCGCCGTCGACCGGGCGTTCAAGGATGTGCTGCACCCCTTCGAGAGCCTCAATCCGACCCGGACCGTCCTCTCCTTTGAAGAGGTCGAGCCCTGCCGCCCGTTCCACCTCTGCCTGAGCACGCCGCTGATGCGCACTCAGGCAGGCAATGATCTCTACCTCAAGTGGTCATACAGTTACGGCGGTTTCATCCGGTCCGTGCTCTACGGGGCGGCCTTCAAGCTCTATCTCATCGCCCTGCTGCTGATCATGCTGACGGGGCGCAGCCTGGTTACCCGTCTGCGCATCCTGGCCCAGACCGACCACCTGACCCGGCTGCCACGCCGTGACATCCTCAATCAGGCGCTGCTGCGGGAGCACGACTACCTGATGATCCTCGACATCGACAACTTCAAGTCCGTCAACGACACCCATGGTCACGGGGTGGGTGACCTGGCGCTCGTCGCCTTCGCCAATCACCTCAAGACCAATATCCGCAAGGGCGATGTCGCCATTCGCTGGGGCGGGGAAGAGTTCATCGTGCTGTTCAAGGGGATGGACGATGACAACATGATGCATCACTCCGCCGCCCGCCTGCTGGAGCGGCCATTGCGCATCCCCGAGCTGCCCGCCCCCATCACCTTCTCCGCCGGAGTAACCCGCATTCGCGATTACCTGACGGTGGCCGAGGCGGTGCAACTGGCCGACGACCTGCTCTATCACGTCAAGCAGCACGGCAAGCGCAATATCGCCTATTACCAGGGGCAAACCATCCGCCTTGTCCGCGATCCGGGTGACAATTCAGCCCCCTGAGCGCCCCGGCTTCTGCCGCTCCCCTGCTATCTGTTACCATCCCGGCCACGCTGATTGTTTCCGCCCCGGCCACGGGGCGGGATAACCCCATACTGGTGCCCTATGTCCATTGCCTCTTTCGCCGAACTGGCCCTCTCCCCCCGCTTGCAGCAAACCCTGACCGAGCTTGGCTACGCCGCCCCCACCCCGGTGCAGGCCAGCGCCATCCCCCTGATCCTCGCGGGGCGGGATCTGATGGCGGGCGCCCAGACCGGCACCGGCAAGACCGCCGCCTTCGTGCTGCCGCTGCTGGAGCAGTTGCTGGCGCAGCCGCAAGGGGAATCCCGCCCGATCCGTGCACTGGTGCTGGTGCCGACCCGCGAGCTGGCGGTGCAGGTACATGAGAGCGTCACGCGCTACGCCAGGGGCACCACTCTCACCAGCACGCTGGTCTACGGCGGGGTGAGCATCGCCGCACAGGTGGAGGCGCTGAACGCCGGGGTGGATATCCTCATCGCCACCCCGGGCCGCCTGCTCGATCACCTGCGCCAGGGGACGCTCACGCTGGCAGAACTGCGCCATCTGGTGTTTGACGAGGCGGACAGGATGCTCGACATGGGCTTTATGGACGAGATCCAGGCGCTGTTGAAGCAAATCCCGGCGGATCGCCAGACCCTGCTGTTCTCGGCCACCTGCGATGACAACCTCTTTGCCCTCTGCAAGGTACTGCTGCGCGACCCGGCGCTGGTGGAAGTGGCACCGCGCAACACCACGGCGGCCGAGGTGGAGCAGCGGGTCTATGCGGTGGACAGCGATCGCAAGCTGGCGCTGGTCCAACACATGCTGACCGTGAAGGGCTGGGCGCCGGCGCTGATCTTCAGCCGCACTCGCCAGGGGGCCGACAAGCTGGCCCAGCAGCTTGGCAAGGGGGGCATCAATGCGCTGGCCTTCCACGGGGATCTGTCACAGAGCGCGCGGGAAAACGTGCTGCTGGCGTTTCGCGCAGGCACCTTGCAGGCGCTGGTCGCCACCGACGTGGCGGCCCGCGGCCTCGATATCACGGATCTCAACCATGTGATCAATCTGGAGTTCCCCCATCAGCCCGAGGATTACGTCCATCGCATCGGGCGCACCGGCCGCGCCGGCAACAAGGGGCTCGCCATCACCCTGTTCAGCCCGGAAGACGCCCCCCTGCTGGAAAAAGTCGAAGCCGTGCTCGATACCCGCCTGCCCCAGCAGTGGTTCCCGGGCTTTGAGCCGGATCTCACCCGCTTCGACCCCGAGCCGCGCCGCGCCAGCAAGGGCGCCCAGAAGCAGAAGGCCAGAAAGCAGGCCCTCGCGGGCAACAAGGGCGGCAAGGGACGAAAATCCTGACACGACTGTTTGCTGGGACAGCCATGCGCCTGCCCCAGCATCACCCCTCTCCAGACCCAGGCCTGTGGGGTGACGCCAACCGCTTTCCTGCCCCCCTGTTCTGCTCCGCGCCCTCCTCCTCAGTCCGCTTGCCCTGACCCGGCGACCCTTTGCCACACTCTGCTACAAAAGAGGTAGTCAGGGGGCACACTTTCGCCACAAAGCAGGCGTGCAATGGAGGCATGGACAAGGAGGACATCATGAAACCCGCATCCCTCGTCTGGGCCCTGCCCCTGACCCTCACCCTGCTCTGGCTCGCTGGCCTCACCCAGTGGCCCGCCAGCGTCTGGCCCTGGCGCCACGAGCTGCTGATCCTGACCGGCCTGATTGGCCTTGGCGCCATGACCCTCTCTTTGCTGCTCGCCCTGCGCCTGCCCAGGCTCGAAGCCTGGTGCGGCGGGCTGGATCGCATGTTGCACCTGCACCGCAGCAGCGCCCTCTGGGCCACCGGCACCCTGGTGGCCCACTGGCTGCTGGTGGAAGCCCCCAAGTGGGCTGTCGCCGCCGACTGGCTGACCCGGCCGGCGCGCCGCGGAGCTGGTGCTGGTGCTGGTGCTGGTGCTGGTGCTGGTGCTGGTGCTGGCAACGATGCCCTCTGGCACAGCCTCGGCAATACCCTGGGGGAATGGAGTTTTTATCTGCTGCTGGCGCTGGTGGTGGTAAGCCTGCTGGCGGTGGTGCGCTACGAGCGCTTCAAGGTGGTTCACCGGCTGGCCCCGGTCATCTATCTGATGGGCTGGCTGCACGGGCTCTGCCTGCTGCCGCGCATCGGCGCCCTGACCCCGGTCGGCCTGACCCTGCTTATCGGCGGCGGGCTGGGTGCTCTGGGGGCGCTCTACTCCCTGTTTGGCCGGGTGGGACGGGACGCACGCCGCCAAGGGGCGGTCAGCGCCCTCACTCCTCTGGACGAGCGCACCCTGGAGATCCGGATTGGCCTCACCGCGCCCCTGCACGGCTATCGCCCGGGGCAGTTCGCCTTCTTCGACTTTGCCGGGCGCGGCGAGCCCCACCCCTACACCCTGGTCAATGTCTCGGCAGACTGCCGCACCCTGACCCTGGCGGTGCGCGCCCTCGGGGATCACACCCGCTGGCTGCACCGCCACCTCAAGGTGGGGAATGCGGTGATCGTGACCGGCCCCTATGGCGCCTTCGCCCTGCCGGATCCGGCCCCCGCGCTCTGGGTCGGCGCCGGTATCGGCATCACCCCCTTCGTCGCCTGGCTGGAGGCCCTGGTACGCCGTGGTGAACAACGCCCCGGCACCACCTTGCTGCAATGCGCTCCCAGCGCCGAGGCCGCCCCCTATCACAGTCGGCTGGCCGATCTGTGCCGCCGGGTCGGGATCGACTACCGGCTGCATCTGGAGTCCGAGCGCGGCCGACTGGATCTCGCCGCCCTGGGCGAGCGCCAGCACACCCCGGTGTGGTTCTGCGGCCCCGAGCCCATGGCCCACACCCTGGATGCCCATCTGGCCACCCCGCTGCACCGGGAGCTGTTTCGCTTTCGCTGACGGGCCAGCCGGCGCAGCCAGCCATCGGCTGCACCGTTTTTCTCGGTGCGGGGCGCAGGCGGGCCGGCAAACAGCAAGATTGTCCAAGCGAGAGGCACACCCTTGGGGCTAGATTAGGGGGGCAGTCTGGTACAGGAGGGAAAGATGGCGCAGGACAACCAGTTCATATTCGCACACAGTCAGCACCTGGCGAGCCTGACTGCACTGCGGGTCAACATGACGGAATTTCGCTACGACCGTCACGCCCACGAGGAGTACTCCTTCGGGGTCACTCTGGCCGGGCGGCAGAACTTCTTCTGCCACGGCGGAGCCCACTCCAGCCCGGCAGGCAGCGTCATCCAGTTCAATCCCGGGGATGTCCACGACGGTCATGCCGGTGACAACGCCAGCCTCGACTACACCATGCTCTACATTCCGCCCCACGAACTCACCCCGCTGTTTGCCGATGCCGCGGGCGAGCGGGCAATGGGGACCTATCGGTTGTTGAAGCCCCTGGTGCGCGATGAGGCGCTGAGCGCCTGCATCCTCGAGCTGGCCCAGGCGGTGCGCGGCCAGGCCGACAGCATAGAGCAGGAGTTTGCCCTCTATCGCCTCGCCACCCGGGTGATGCAGCAGGCGGGACGTTTTGAGCCCAATGGCCGGGTGAGCCGCATCGATCGCCTCCTGTTGCAGGCCAGGGACTTTATCCACGCCCACTTCCAGCAGGATATCTCCCTGGCCGACATCAGCGCGGCGGCCAACATCTCCAAGTACCACTTCCTGCGGCTGTTTCGCCAACAGCTTGGCATCACACCCCATCAATACGTGATCAACTGCCGCATCAATGCCGCACGGCGCGCCCTGGCCGCCGGAGAGTCGGCGCAGGATCTGGTGTACCGCTACGGTTTCACCGATCTCAGTCACCTCAACCGTCGCTTCAAGCGCATCTATGGCATGACCCCCACCCAATACAGCGCCAGCCTGATCCGCTGAGCCCAAGGAACACCCCATGATTGAACTTCTCGCCTATGCCATCGGCATCATGTATACCCCTGGCCCCGTCAACCTCATCGGCCTCAATGCAGGCCTGGGTGGCCGCACCCGCGCCTCCCTTGGCTTCTTCCTCGGGGTCGGCTTGGCGATGTTCGTGCTCCTGCTGCTCTTTGGCTGGGCAGGCACCCGCCTGGTGCGGGAAGATACCCTGATCTATGTCAGCCTGGTGGGGTGCCTCTATATCACCTACCTCGCCATCAAGATCGCCAGCGACAGCGGCGAGCTCGGTGCCAACGAGGCGCCTACCCGCCCTCTGGGGGTGCGCAGCGGCTTCGTCATCCAGCTGCTCAACCCCAAGGCGATGATCGCCACCCTGCCCATCACCAGCATTCAGTTCCCGGCGGCCCAGATCCACGGATGGAGCCTGCTGCCCTGGTCCCTGCTGCTCGGCCTGCTGGCCGCCGGTGCCCCCGGCAGCTACTCGATGGCGGGCAGCCTCATCGGACGTCATCTTCAACATCCTCGCTGGTTCAGGTACTTCAACCTGCTGATGGCCGCCCTGCTGCTCTACAGCGCCATGGCCCTGGCCTACCAGCATGTCTACCTGCCGCTGGCTGGCTGAGCAGGTCAATTGCCCACGCCAAAAACGGTGAAACACCACCGATGAAATGGCACTGCAACTGAGAAGACACAGGCCGGGCACTGCTTCACCGGCCTTTTCGGGTCATTTTCGCCATAGGCTGACTATCCTCAACAGGGTCTTGTGCCCGAAGTGGAGCTACCCATGGATCGCTACTACAAACACCTGGCCATCAGCGGCCTCATCTCCTTCGGAGGCCTTGCTCTGGTACTGCTGCTACAAACCATCCCCCTCATGTCCAACATCATGACCGCCATCTTCTTTGCCGGATCGGTGGGGGCCGTCATCAACAACTATTACCGCCTCGCCAGGCTGCACGACAGCGGTGCCATCGCCCACATCAGCCAACCCCGGGTGATCGTGACGCAGTTTTATGTTTCCCTGCTCTTTTCCGGCATTCTCGGCTTTATCGCCTACGGGCTCTTTGCCAGCAGCCTGCTCCAGGGGGACCTGTTTCCCAAGTTCAAACACATGGAGCACCCCTATGTCTCCTTGCAGACTCTGCTGACCCTGGCCTCTCCTGCAACCAATCTGGATGCCGCCAAAGCCGTCATCTGGGCCTTTATCGCCGGTTTTTCCGAGCGATTCGTCCCCAATGCCATCGACGCCCTCACCAAGGCAGTCCCCCCTTCCGGGCAAGACACCCCGGGATAAGGGCCCGGGCAAACAGGAGCATTGCCACCCTGGATGCAGACCGGACTACCCGGCATCCGGATGAAATACACTGGCGCCGCCTGTTGTTCTCGTATCGCCATCACGGACAAGCACCTTACCCCCGGCGTCAACGCAGCAATACGACGCCATGACCAAAACCCTCATTCGGATATTGATGCAGGTTGAATGAATCAATATCATCTTGCCGCCCCTGGTCATGGATAAGAATGTTGTATGTCCTTTGATAAAAAACACGGTGAGTTCATCTTCAATGTGCAGGAACACCTGGTCACCTGTGAGCTGATCGGCCCTTTCAATGAAGAGGGTATGCTGGCGTGGATTGCACAGATAAAGACCGTGGTGAACAGCCTGGACGGTAAGCGTTTCTGCGCCCTGGTGGACCATCGCCAGCATCAGGGGGTGGTGCTCTCCGCCCTGCCCCATCTGCAGGATATTTATGGGTGGCTCGCCCAGAAGAACCTGGTGGCCATCGCCTCCCTCTATTCGGCCAAGGTGCTCCATCATATCGCCCTCTCCTGCCTCTCCCTCACTCACCCGGGCCATATCCAGGCATTCAACGACCCCCAAGAGGCCATCGCCTGGCTGGATGCCCAATATCAGGCGCAGTAGCCAGCCCGGTCTGGCATGAGGCTCACTATGTCGCGCACTAGCCAGCCCGGCCCGTGTTGATGCGCACTGTGCCGTGACGTCACCGGCCCGGTCTGGTTAAAAAGACCGGTATCAACTCCCTCAGGTGCCACGTCCGGCAGCAACCTATGGCAGAGCCCCCAGGGGCTGGAAATGGGCCTCCTTCGGGAGCACCGCAACCTGGGCGGTTAGCTGCCCCGGCACGGCAGTATCCTGGCCAAGGGGCATCTGCACCGCCCGCACGCTGCCGCCCCAGAAACTCGCCACCAGTATCAAGGCCCCGACCAGCCCGTATTTGATCCAGGATTTCATCCTCTTGCTCCCCTCTCGTTGGCCCTTGCCACTCCTGTGGCAAGCAGGCCCATTTATCAGTGGACAGAAGATAGGGGGGATTTGTGAGGAAAAAATGAGGTTGTGTGAAGCCAAGGTGAAGATGGTGAAAATAGCCTCTTCTCTCCATGTTTGTATGAAGAGCAATCTGCAGGCATCTCTCTCACCGTATCTTTATTCGGACGGAAAAAGTGGAAATCAATATCCCGACAAAGCCGCTAATCGGAACAAAATACCGCCCCACCCTCTCTAAATAATACAAGATCACAAAAAATCATAACAACGCAGCACTTTAATTTTAAAAAAACAAAAGTTGACCCAAACGAGCCACCGCAATAATATTGTGAACACTAATCCACATCCCTACCTGTATTTTTACAACTAGTTATCAATACCCATTTATCAAAGGTGGTTTATGTCTTTTTTAACACCCGCAGAAAATTTACCACTTCTTAGATTTGATGACCTAGTAATCAGAACCGCTACGTTAGATGATATGAACAGTATCTATACAATGGGTTATGATGCTTGGGGAGATGGATTAGAACTCAACAAGTATTTGTTTTCCTGTAATAATTCTGAAAAATATAAAAAAGGAACTTGGTATATTCTTGAAGAACGCAATTGTATTTTAAGTTCTATTATATGTTATTCACTACCTTCCATTTATGACATTTCAACCATAGGTATAGGGTCTCTATCTACAGTTTCTGATAAAAGGCGAAATGGCTTTGCCAGAATACTATTAGACGCAGTAAAAAAGAGTATTGCAACCAATTTAAAACAAGAGCATTTATTCTTTACTCCGATATTAACCCTGACTACTACAAGGTATCGGGATTCGAACCTTTACCAGGTTTTCTTCAAAAGAAAAAAGATACTACATGTATGGTTAATTGTAATGACATCGACATGAAAACAATAATTAAAAACTTTAGAAAAAACGCTCTATTATATTTCTAGCACCCACTGTTTTGTAGAGTTGTACCATAACTAACATAAGGAAATGAAAAATTAGTCCGCATACCGCCACGCAGCAAATCATGGCAAAACCGGCAGCATACTTTGGATATCAGTGGCTTCTCGGCCACTACCTGTTCGCGATCGTCCGAATACGCTTCGCTATTCGAACCTACAACACAGATAGCGGCCCCTCACCCTGGCCCTCTCCCGAGGGAGAGGGGATGACCCGTGCCAATACCAAGCCACTCATATTCACCCGCACCACAGAGCCAACGCATAATCAGCGGAGCCTGTTTGCTCCCTTCTCCCACTCTTGATCACAAACAAGGGGAGAAGGGTCGGGGATGAGGGGGAGGTAACAATAAGCCACATCATGTAGGGTCGATTAGCGCAGCGTAATCGTCCGCATACCGCCGCGTACCGAGTCATAGCAAGACCGGCAGGAAACTCCGGATGTCAGCGGCTTCTCGGCCCCCATTCGCGATCGTCCGAATATACTTCGTCATTCAGATCTACAGCCCTTTTGAGGTAGACTACGTGTATGGAGATGGTATTCACCTGACAGTTGCCCACAAAAGGGAGTGGTCATACGGCTTCAAACCGGATAACAAAACGGTACCCCTACCGTGTTATCCGGAGTCACCGTATGACCACCAACGAGAAAGTAGCACGTCGCAAACTCAGCCTGCTAGAGCTCGCCAAAGAGCTCAATAATGTCAGCAAAGCCTGCAAGCTCATCGGCTACAGCCGCCAGCAGTTCTACGAGATTCGCCGTAACTACCAGACCTATGGGGCTGAGGGCTTGCTCGACAAACTCCCCGGCTGTAAAGGGGCGCATCCCAACCGGGTCGCTCCCGAGATTGAACAGGCTATCCTCGATTACTCCCTCACCAGACCAACCCATGGCCCGCTGCGGGTCGCGCAAGAACTGGCTCTGCAAGGCATCAACGTCAGTGCGGGCGGTGTGCGTGGCGTGTGGCAACGTCACGACTTGCTCTCCAAGCATGACCGCTTGTTGCGCCTTGAGAAAACCCATAGGGAACAGACGATTGAGCTCAATGACGAGCAGATCCGCCTGCTCGAGCGCTTCAGCCCCGAGTTTCGCGAACGCCAAATTGAGGTTCACTACACCGGGGAACTGGTGGCGGTCGACACCTTCTTCGTCGGCGCACTCAAGGGGGTGGGCAAGGTGTATCTGCAAACCGTACTGGACTGCTACAGCCGCCACGCCTGGGGACGGCTCTACACCAGCAAGCTGCCGGTGACCTCGGTCCATGTGCTCAACGAAACGGTCCTGCCGTTCTTCGAGGCTCACGAGGCGCGGGTCTATACCATCCTGTCGGACAATGGGCGCGAGTTCTGCGGGCGCCCTGACCATCACCCCTACGAGCTGTTCCTGCAACTGGAGGGGATTGAGCACCGGACCACCAAGGTACGCAGGCCGCAGAGCAACGGCTTTATCGAGCGGCTACATCGCACCCTGCTGGATGAACACTTCCGTATCAAGGGGAGGACGATCTGGTATGAATCAGTGGAGCAGATGCAGACAGACCTGGACAGCTATCTGGATCACTACAACACCCAGCGGCCACATCAGGGCAGGATGATGGAGGGTCAAACCCCCTACAGCATGTTCAAAAAGGGTCTGAAATTGATACCGAAGGAAGTGCGCACTAAAGTAGCGTAAACAAGACACCGGTTTGAGGCCGGTGTCAGGTGATAACTAGATCTGTACAGACTACGCGATTATATATCCAAAGCTACTTTAACAAATAAAACTAAAATACGACTTTATTAAAAATAATTAATATGAGGAGAACAAAGTGCTCAATGTAAAGTATTATGAAACATATTATTTCTGTAACGTAATATCAAATATTCTAATGGAGCAAGACTCATATTTACGTGACCTTCATAACTTTCATGGCGATGGTAATATACTAAATATGCTGCAACCATTTAGAAAGCACTCTGTTTTTCATGACTTTCTAGAGTTTGTAATAGATGATGTCACTTGGGATAACACCTATGATATAGATTTGGAGGAACGACAACAGTTAATAAAAAACAATGCTCATCTTCCAATAATAAATAAACATTTAAAATGGGATATTTTGCCTATTGAACTGGCGTTGACATTTCATGGATTGGAATACGAAAGCTTCTCAAGTTTTCTGCATGAAAGAGACAAGAAATTCACGACATGCGATAAAGATGATATTTATGATTATCTTCTTGAACTAAGGCTTAATGGAAATTTTGAACAACTCATTGAGCATACATCAAAAGAAGTATTCCATGTTCTATTTCAAAATCGTGTGTTAATGCTTGTGTTTAACACAATGATGGCAAATGCTTTGGAACGTGAACATACTGTTGAGTCAAAATCAGATGATCTGATAAGGAAAAATGGCAAGCTAAAAAGGAAAAACATTCCAAGCTGGGTTAGAAAAGCCGTTTATTTTAGAGATAGAGGACGCTGTGTACTCTGTAACAAAGATCTTTCAGGCACATTAAACTTGGATAATGTAGCGAACTATGACCATATTGTACCTTTGTCAAACTTTGGTTTTAATGACATATCAAATATGCAATTACTATGTAAAGAATGCAATCAAAACGATAAGCATGGTGGTGATGCAACCACATCAAGTTTTTATCACTCTTGGTATTAAAAAACGTCATTCCATATAACACATGCACTTTACCAAGAATAATCTTAGAAAGCATGAATAAAAATGCATCAAAGATATTTCAAGAAACGTGCATAATATAAATCGTTTTCCCACAACCAATTTCAAAAATTAAAAACCACCCACCATATAGTGAGTGGCTTTATTATCGTTATGAGCGGACAATCCGCGCTATCTAGTCCTACTGGTAATCACCCTCACCCCAACGGCGGCGTACGTGGCGGCACCATCCGCTTGCTGCCGGTGGACTCGAAGGCCGAGGCGACGCGCAGCAGGTTGTTGTCATCATAGGCGCGACCGGCGAAGGTCAGCCCCACCGGCATACCGATATCGGCCATCACCCCCATGGGGACGGTGACGGTCGGCACGCCGAGGTGACGAATGGCGAGGTTGCCGTTGGCAACCCAGATGCCGTTGCTCCAGGCGATATCGGCGGAGGCCGGATTCACATCCGCGTCAGCCGGGGCGACGTCGGCGACGGTGGGGAACAGCACGGCGTCGAGCTTGAGCCCGTCCATCCAGTCCTCGAGATCCAGCTTGCGAGTCTTCTCCAGACCGCGCAGGCCGTCCGGCACTGTGGGGATCTCGTCAAAGCGCTTGATGCCGCGCTTGGCCATATTGACGTACTCGTCCATGCCCGCCGCCAGATCGCCCTCGCGATTCGGCAGGGTGCCCGGATCGTGGGGGAAGATCTTCGGCCCATCGACATCGGCCAGCTTGTTGAGCTTGGGATCGCCGTTGGCACGCAGGAAGTCGTCGAACGCCCAGCCGGAGAGCTCCCACAGCTCGTCGTTGAGAAACTCCGGGCTCACGATGCCGCGATTGAACACGGTCGGCGCGCCGGGTCGGTCCCCTTCGCAGTTGGAGACCAGCGGGAAGTCCACTTCGATGACTTCTGCGCCAGCGGCTTCCAGCGCCTTGCGCGCATCTTCCCAGAGGGCGATCACGGTCTCGCGGGTATGGATGCGCTGACCGGTCGGGCCGCCGATACCGGGGTTGTCGCTGGTGCCGGCCAGTTCATCCTTGTTGATAAACATGCGCGGCACACCGAGGCGCTTGCCTTTGAGGGCATCGGGCTTGGCAGCCAGCTCCAGATAGGAAGCCGGACGCACTTCGGAGGCTTTGGGCAGCTTGACCCAGGGCTGCATGCGCCACAGATCACCGCGAGTGTCGGCATCGTCGGCGACGACTACATCGAGCACTTCCAGCAGATCGGCCATGGTGCGGGCGTAGGGCACGACGACATCCATGGTCGGGGTCAGGGGCCAGTTGCCGCGCACCGAAATCACGCCACGGGACGGGGTGTAGGCACACAGGCCGTTGTTGGACGCAGGACCCCGGCCGCTCGACCAGGTCTCTTCCGCCAGACCGAAGGCGGCGAAGCTGGCGGCGGTGGCAGTGCCGGCCCCGTTGGAGGAGCCGGAGGCAAAGGGCGCGGTCAGGTAGTCGGCGTTGTAGGGGCTCTCAGCGCGACCATAGACGCCGCGCTGCATGCCGCCATTGGCCATGGGCGGCATATTGGTCTTGCCAAGGCAGATGGCGCCGGCGGCGCGCAGGCGCTCAACGGTAAAGGCATCGCGCTGGGCCACCAGATCCTTGAAGGCCGGGCTACCGGAGGCGGCGGTCAGCCCCTTGACCAGATAGCTGTCTTTGGCGGTGTAGGGGATGCCGTCGAGCGGCCCCAGGGTTTCCCCACGGGCGCGGCGCGCATCGGAAGCTTGCGCCTCTTTCAGGGCATCGGGGTTGGGCACCACGACGGCATTGAGGCGGGTTGGTGTCTCGGGGCCGTCATAGGCGGCGATCCGGGCCTGATAGGCCTCGACCAGTTCGACCGCGGTGGTGCGGCCTGATTCGAGCGCAGCACGCAGCTCGACAATGGAAACCTCGGTCACTTCGATCATGGGGATCTCCTGTAAAAGGGTGACTGTTTGTCATGATGATCGCCGCATCGGCGCCTGCGGCCATCACGTTATCAAGAGATAAAACCCCACGGCGTGGGGTTTTGAATACCAACCTTGGCTGGCTTGGAACAGGTTCTTACTTGCCAGAAGGAATTTGCTGGGTAATGCAGTGGATATTGCCACCGCCCAGCAGGATCTCGCGGGCCGGTACGCCGACGACCTTATGCTCCGGGAAGATCTCTTCCAGAATGCGCTGGGCTTCGCCGTCGGTGGCGGCATCCAGCAGCGGGTAGACGATGCGATCGTTGGTGATAAGGAAGTTCACGTAGGAACCGGCCAGACGGCCTTCTGCCTCGCGCGGCACACCGCTGCCGCTCTCGACGCCGGCAGACTCTTCCTCTGTGCAGTAGAGCGGGCCCGGCTGGGGCAGCTTCCACACTTTCAGCTTGCGACCCTTGGCGTCGACCGCCGCTTCCAGCACCTGGAGGGCGGCCAGGGAGCGGGCGTACTGGGGATCTGTCTCATCATCGGTCCAGTGCAGGGCCACTTCACCCGGGCGCACGAAGCAGCACATGTTGTCGATGTGGCCGTCGGTCTCGTCCATGTAGACCCCTTCGTCCAGCCAGATAAAACTGGTGACACCCAGATAGTCGCGCAGGTGAGCTTCGATCTGCTCTTTGGTCAGGTGCGGGTTGCGGTTTTCGTTGAGCAGGCACTCGGCGGTGGTCAGGCAGGTGCCTTCGCCATCCACATGGATGGAGCCCCCTTCCAGAATGAGCGGCGCGTCGTAACGACCCATGCCGTGCTGTTCCAGCATCCGGGCAGCGACCTCTTCATCCTGGTTCCACGGGTAGTAGAGACCCCCCTTGTGACCGCCCCAGGCGTTGAAGCCCCAATCCACCCCACGGCACTCGCCTGCGGCGTTGGTGACGATGGTGGGGCCAGTGTCGCGGGCCCAGCAGTCATCGCTGGCCATCTCAACCAGGGTAACGTGGGCGGGCATGATGCCACGGGCCTGCTCCATAAACTGGGCCGGCACCCCCATAAAGACCGGCGTCGCGCCACCGATGGCATCCGCCACCTTGGCGAAGGTGGCCTGGGCGAAGCGACCGGCTTCCCGCCAGTTGTCCGGGCGGAACGGCCAGATCATCCAGACGGCCTGCTGGTGAGCCCACTCGGCGGGCATGGTGAAGCCGTCGGCGGCCGGCGTGGTGTTCATGGTCTTGATGCTCATCGCAAGGCTCCTTGCATGGATTGAGGCCCCCGATTTGCCTGGGAACCCTGAAAAAAATAAGAGTGGGTCGCAGTGTAAGAAGTTGCGCGCCCATCCATCAAATGAATAGGATTAATTGTCCCATAAACACGGCGAATAATCCCCCCATGAAACTGCACCAGCTCGACCTCAATCTGCTGCTCGCCTTTGACGCCCTGATGACGCAAGGGAGCGTGACCCGCGCCGCCGAATCGCTCTTTATCAGCCAGCCCGCCATGAGCCACTCCCTCGGCCGGTTGCGGGCCTTTCTCGGCGACCCGCTGCTGGTGCGCACGCCCCAGGGGATGTTGCCGACTCCCCGGGCCCAGCGCCTGCATCTGGGGGTGCAGCAGGCGCTGCGGCTGCTGGAGCAGCAGCTCTGGGAGGAGGACGAGTTCGCGCCGCGCCAGTCGAAGCGCCGCTTCGTACTCTGCACCACGGATTACGTGGAGTGCGTGCTGATCCCGCCCCTTATCCAGCGCCTCAGGAAGCTGGCCCCCGGCGTCACCATCGAGATCCGCATCCTGCGCGATACCCTGCCCGAAGCCGAGCTGGCGAGCGGCGAGATAGATCTCGTGCTGGGGTTTGACGAGTACATGCAGGTGCCGGGGTATCTGGGCAAGGAGACCTGGCTCACCGAACCCCTGGCCGGGCTGGTGCGTGCCACCCTGGAGCTGGAGGAGGAGCGCATCACCCTCGACCAGCTAATCGAGATGCCCCATGTGTTCCACTCGCCGCTCGGCACCTCGGAGGCGAGCCTCGACCGCTATTTGCAGAGCCTGGGCCATAGCCGCACCATCTCGGTCAACAGCCAGAGCTATATGTCCGCCGCCGCCATCGTGAGCCAGAGCGATCACCTCTTGGTACTGCCCAGCATGGTGGCCGAGCTGCTCGCCAGCCACTGGCCGCTGAAAAGCCTGCCCCTGCCCGACGACGTGCCGGACTATCACCTCAACTGCGTCTGGCACCCGGTCCACGCCCAGCAACCGGCGTTGACCTGGTTGAAGGCGTTGATGAAGGATCTGGTGAATCCGGGCTAAGCGGCAGCGGCTGGCATACCAAAGCACCATGCGCAGCAGCCGGCCCAGGTGTGGCTCAAGCATCTGATGAAAGAGCTGGTGACTCCTGAAAAACCCGACGGCGTGTGACTCCCCCCCTCATCCCCAACCCTTCTCCCGCAAGGGGAGAAGGGAGCGGATCTGCGCCACTGGCAGCATCGCAAACAACCTGTCTGCTAGGGCGGAATACATCCCACCAGCACATCGACCTGTCGATTCATCAGTTCAATGTCACACCACACCACGATGGCCCCGAGATGACCAACAAGATGACAACTGTCACTCGATCTGTCCCCTCTCCCTCTGGGGAGAGGGCCAGGGTGAGGGGACGCCACCCACTCAGTCACCAGACCGGGGAATGGCTATATCTAATAGGGTCAAACAGCTCTGGATAGGCACCAAGAGAACCCATCCGTTTGCCAAGCGCATGAGGCGAGAAGCCACCCTTGCCGAACAGAAGCTGTGGCTGCAATTGCGCGACCGCCGTCTGGCCGGGGTGAAATTCCGTCGCCAGATGCCCATCGGGCCCTACATTGTCGATTTCATCTCTCTTGAGCAGAGGTTGATCATCGAGGTAGACGGGTCACAGCACAACGAACCGGCCGGACGGCAACATGATGGCGCAAGAACGGCCTACCTCAATCAGCAGGGCTTTCGGGTGATCCGGGTGTGGAATAACGATGTGTTGAGTCGGATGGAGGCCGTACTGAAACTTCTTTTGCTCTCTTTGCGCTGAGCACGAGCCCTCCACCTCATCCCCAGCCCTTCTCCCATTCTTTTGTAAATAAGTGGGAGAAGGGAGCAAACAACCCAGCGGCGTGTGGCTTCCCCCAGAAACAGCCATGGCTCCCGCAAGGGGAGAAGGGAACAAACAACCAAGCGGCGTGCGACCTCCCCCAGAAACAACCATGGCTCCCGCAAGGGGAGAAGGGGGCAAAATCCCTGCTGCGAGGGGAGTTCCCAGCAACAACAAAGGCTCCCGCGGGAGCCTTTGTTGTTTCCATCCTCGCCATCACGCCCGCAGGGCGCTCATCATCCGGGCGACGACACCGGCCAGCAGAGGGCGGTCGGGGTGGCACTGGGCGAAGGTGACCAGTCCCTGGATATGGACCTGCAAGAAGGCGGTCAGGGTGGGGATGTCCCCCTCTTTTGCCAGCTCTCCCTTCGCCTTTGCCAGGGCCAGCTGCCCGGCCAGATCTTGTTCCAGCTCGCCGTAGATGGCCTTGAAGCGAAGGTGCAGCTCCTCATCCTGCTCCGCCAGCTCCATCAGGGTGCGGGTCAGCAGGCAGGAGCCCTGCAGGGCATCGTCCACCACCTGCTCGAGGTAGGCGTGCAGCCCCGCCAGCGGGCTGGGCTGTGCCAGGCAGCGGCGGCGCAGGGCCCCCTTCTCTGCCACATAGTGATCGACCGCCGCCAGCAGCAGGCCGCGCTTGTTGCCAAAGGCGGCATAGAGGCTGCCCGGGTGCAGGCCGGTTGCGGCCACCAGCTCCTGCATGGTGGTCTTGGCATAGCCTTTGGCGCGAAAGGCTTCCATGGCGTTTCGCAAGACGGCATCCCGATCGTATTCGGCGCTGCGCATGGGGTCTCCGGTGGCAAGGTCCCGCGGGACGGAAAAAACAGGGCGGCAAGTTTACCCCAGCCTCCCCCGTCAATCCATGTTGAATGCTTGCTCAAAAAATACTTGCACACAAACCAAAAAACGTCTTGAATGCCCGTTCAAGAATCACTCCCTCAGGACAGACGATCATGAATACCCTGTTTCAGCCCTATCGCCTCAACGACACCCTCACCCTCGCGAACCGTTTCATGATGGCCCCCCTCACCCGCTGCATGGCGGGCCCGGGTCTGGTGCCCACCGAACAGATGGCCGCCTACTACGGCCGCCGCGCCGACATCGGCCTCATCATCTCCGAAGCCACCATCATCCGTCCGGACGGGCAGGGCTACCCCAATACCCCGGGGCTCTACAGCGCCGAACAGATCGCCGGCTGGAAGAAAGTGACCAGCGCCGTGCATGCCAACGGCGGCAAGATCTTCGCCCAGCTGTGGCACGTGGGCCGTCTCTCCCACCCCTTCTTCCACCACGCCGAAGTGCTGGCCCCCTCCGCCGTCGCCCATGAGGGCACGGTGCCGCGCATGCGCGAGCTGGTCTATCAGGTGCCGCGCGCCCTGACCGGGAGCGAAATCGCCCAGCTGGTCGAGGATTACGCCCAGGCCGCCGCCAACGCCATCGAAGCGGGCTTTGACGGGGTGGAGATCCACGGTGCCAACGGCTACCTCATCGATCAGTTCCTGCACCACGCCAGCAACCTGCGCACCGACAACTACGGCGGCAGCCCCGAGAACATGAGCCGCTTCGCGCTGGAGGTGGTGGATGCCATCGCCGCCCGCATCGGCGGGGATCGCACCGGCCTTCGTCTCTCCCCCGGCGCCTATGTGCACCTGGAGGGGGATGCCCGGGATCGCGCCGTGTTCGACCACCTGCTGGCCGAGCTGAACCAGCGCACTCTGGCCTATCTGCACTTGGGCATCTTCGATGACAGCCTCACCTTCGACTACCTGGACGGCCGCGCCTCCGACTACCTGCGTGCCCGCTACGACGGCCACCTGGTGGGGGTCGGCAACTACAGCGCAGAGACCGCGCTCGAGGCCATCGAGGCGGACCGCTTCGACCTCGTCGCCATCGGTCGCCCCCTCATCGCCAACCCGGACTACTTCGCCAAGGTGAAACAGGGCGACGCCCTGGTGCCCTATGCCGACACCATGCTGGCCGAGCTGGTCTAACCCTCGCCGGCGCCTTGCCTGACCAAGGATGGGATCCGCGCCCCCCGCGCGGGTTTCCAATGTTTGGGCCCTCTCCCGGGCCCTTTTTTCTGCCTGCCTTTCACCCTTTTTCACGCAAATGGTTGTCACCAACAACCAAACGATGCTATTGGTTGCGTACAACAACCAAATACCATCACTAGGAGACAACCCCATGGATCCCCGCCCCCTGCGCGCCCTGTCAAGGGAACTGGTACGCGAACTCGGCATGCTCTCCCAGCAGTGCGGCTCGCTGGCCCTGAGCCCCCTGGAGGCCCACCTGCTCATCGAGCTGGAGAACGGTCCCGCCACCAACCAGCAGCTTGCCGAGCGCCTTCGCATCGACAAATCCAACGCCAGCCGCCCCCTGGCCCGCCTCGCCGAGCGGGAGCTTATCGCCTGGCAACCCCACCCCTCTGACGGGCGCAGCAAGGAGGCGAGCCTCACCGAGCCGGGCAAGGCACAGCTTGAGGAGCTGCACCGGCAGATGGACGAGACCATGGCGGGGGCCCTGGCCCAGCTCTCCCCCGCCGAGTGCGAGCAGATCTGGGAGGGCATGCGGCTCTATCGCAGCGCCCTCTCCCGCGCCCGCCGCCAGCAGGGCTTCGTCATCCGCCCCATCACCCCGGCCGACAATCCCCGGATCGCCGCCGTGGTGCGCGCCGTCTCCGCCGAATACGGCCTCACCGCCGACAAGGGGTACGGGGTGGCGGATCCCAACCTCGATTTTCTCCACGAGACCTATCAGGGGGAGCGCAGCCGCTACTGGGTGATTGAGGGACCGGACGGCGCCATTCTCGGCGGGGGTGGCATAGCGCCGCTGGCGGGGGCAGCGGATGTGTGCGAGCTGCAGAAGATGTACTTCCTGCCCGCCCTGCGAGGGCTGGGGCTGGGACGGCGGCTGGTGTTGCAGGCGCTGGCCGAGGCTCGCGCCCTGGGTTACCAGCGCTGCTATCTGGAGACCACCGCCGTGCTGCGGGAAGCCACCGCCCTCTATGAATCCCTGGGCTTCGAACACCTGCCTGGGCCCCTTGGCTGCACGGGCCACGACGCCTGCGAGATCTGCATGGTACTGGCGCTCGACGGGAAGGAGGGGAGATGAGTGAACCAACCCGACTCTCTGTCGGCATACGAGATGTCAGCTTCGGTGAAAGGGTGAAGCTGGTTGAGCCTGTCAATCTCTACGGCTGTACCCTGGCTGACGATGTCTTTGTCGGCCCCTTCGTGGAGATACAGTCGAACGTCTCCATAGGTCGCGCAACCCGCATCCAGTCCCACAGCTTTATCTGTGAGCATGTGACCATAGGTGAGCGCTGTTTTATCGGTCACGGCGTCATGTTTGCCAATGACCTCTTTCAAAGCGGCGCCCCCGACCCGGATCCCGCCAGTTGGGGCCGAACCCACATTGGGGATGGGGTATCCATCGGTTCAAACGCCACCATTTTGCCGGTACGGATATGCCAGGGAGCCGTCATCGGTGCCGGCGCAGTGGTGACCCGGGACATCACTGTACCTGGCACCTATGCCGGCAACCCCGCCAGATTGCTGCGTACTTTCTAGCCAGAAGCGCCAATTCCCCCCTCACCCCCCCTTCTCCCGCAAGGGTAGAAGGGGGGACGGACAGGCAATCTGTCGATACCCCGCGAGCCCGATCACCCCGTATCACGACCCCAGGCTGACACCGCGCCTCCCCAGAAGAGCGCTTGCCATTCATCTCATGGACAGTGACACATAACGCCTGTCAGGCTCCAACCCGTTGGGTATAGTGATCAAAGGCGATTACCTTTTGATACCCTTCTGATTCATAAAGTAATTTTGCAGGTTGATTGGAGACAGCCGTCGCCAGTTTGACGGTCAGGGCATCTGTCTCCCTAGCAAAGCTGGCCACCCGTTTCAGCAGCGCTCTTGCCACCCCCTGCTGGCGAGCTGACTCGACGACATAAAGATCATTGAGGTACCACATCCTCTTCATCGCGACGGAAGAGAATGCCGGATACAACTGGACAAAGCCTGCACACTCTCCCGCCTCGTTGCGTGCCAGAAAGATAACTGAATCCGCCCCCTGAAGGCGTTCCCCAATGAATCGGGTTGCCTCATCACTGTCCGGCGCTTGCCCATAAAACTGCCGATAGGCATCAAACAGACGGCTGGTTTCTTCAATGTGGGCCAACGTGGCCTTGAATATCTGCATGGCATCTCCTTGTCACCCTTCCCTGCACAGCGGTGCAATAGGATGGGGCCGTATGGCAAATACAGTGTCGGGTTTAAGAGGGGAAATAGAACCAGGCGGTCTGGATAAGACCCTCCTTCACCTCGAACACCGCCACGCTCTCGATGGGCTCGGGGGAGAGGCCGTGGATCAGCTCGTGATCGAACACCTTGTTGCCCATGACAGTGCGTGACAGCAGCTCGGCCTTGAGCAGCGGGTTGTTGAATCTGTGCTGTGCATAGAAGGCCCGCAGCGCCCCCTTGCCGACTGTGCTCGGCGTCTCGGTCGGCATGCGATAGCCTTTGAAATCCGGGGCAAAGCAGGCCACGAAGGCGTCGAGATCGTGGGCATTGTAGGCGGCAAACTGCGCCTCTACGGGTTGGGTGACGGACATGTCTCTCTCCATGAGTGAAATTTAAATCACTTATCCTTTATTTTTATTCACTCATCAAGCCCCGGATGGGGATCTACGCCCCTTCCAATGAAACGCCCCATAACAAAAAACCCCGCCGAAGCGGGGTCTCTCTGGTCATCAGCCACCCGCTGGGTGCGGGCGGAGTGATCAGTGTTCGCGGGTCTGGCGGAAGTGAACGTCCGGGTGACGCTCCTGGGCCAGGCGCAGGTTGACCATGGTCGGCGCGATGTAGGTGAGGTTGTCACCGCCATCGAGGGCCAGGTTGACCTCGTTCTTGCGCTTGAACTCCTCGAACTTCTTGACGTCGCTCCCTTCCACCCAGCGGGCGGTGGCGACGTTGACCGCCTCGTAGATGGCCTCGACGTTGTACTCGCTCTTCAGACGAGAAACCACCACGTCGAACTGCAGCACACCGACCGCACCGACGATGAGATCGTTGCTGATGAGCGGACGGAACACCTGCACCGCCCCCTCCTCGGAGAGCTGCACCAACCCCTTGAGCAGTTGCTTCTGCTTGAGGGGGTCACGCAGGCGGATGCGGCGGAACAGTTCAGGTGCGAAGTTCGGGATGCCGGTGAACTTGAGATCTTCACCCTGGGTGAAGGTGTCGCCGATCTGGATGGTGCCGTGGTTGTGCAGACCGATGATGTCGCCGGCACAGGCCTCGACCGCCTGTTCGCGGTCACCGGCCATGAAGGTGACGGCGTCGGAGATGTTCACGTCCTTGCCGATGCGCACGTGGCGCATCTTCATGCCCTTGCTGTAAGTACCTGACACGATACGCATAAAGGCGATACGGTCGCGGTGTTTCGGGTCCATGTTCGCCTGGATCTTGAACACGAAACCGGAGAACTTCTCCTCGGTGGCCACCACTTCGCGGCTCTCGGCCTTGCGCGGCATGGGGGCTGGCGCCCAGTCGGTCAGGCCATCCAGCATGTGGTCGACACCGAAGTTGCCGAGGGCGGTCCCGAAGAAGACCGGGGTCATCTCGCCGGCGATGAAGGCGTCGTGATCGAACTCGGGAGAGGCGCCCTGCACCAGCTCCAGCTCGCCACGCAGCTGGGCAGCCAGATCGTCGCCGATGGCGGCATCCAGCTCGGGGTTGTTCAACCCCTTGACCACCCGCTTCTCCTGGATGGTGTGGCCCTGACCGCTCTGATAGAGATAGGTCTCGTCCTTGTAGAGGTGATAGACACCCTTGAAGGATTTGCCACAGCCAATAGGCCAGGTGATGGGGGCGCACATGATGTTGAGCTCGCGCTCCACCTCGTCCATGACCTCCATCGGGTCGCGCACTTCGCGGTCCAGCTTGTTCATGAAGGTGAGGATGGGGGTGTCGCGCAGCCGGGTCACTTCCATCAGCTTGCGGGTCCGGTCTTCAACACCCTTGGCGGCGTCGATGACCATCAGGCAGCAGTCGACCGCCGTGAGGGTACGGTAGGTATCTTCGGAGAAGTCCTCGTGACCCGGGGTATCGAGCAGGTTGACCAGGCAGTCGGCGTAGGGGAACTGCATCACGGAAGTGGTGATGGAGATACCGCGCTGCTTCTCCATCTCCATCCAGTCGGATTTGGCGTGCTGGCCCGAGCCACGGCCCTTGACGGTACCGGCGCGCTGAATGGCCTGTCCGAACAGCAGGACCTTTTCGGTGATGGTGGTTTTACCCGCATCCGGGTGCGAGATGATCGCAAAAGTGCGTCTCTTGGAGACTTCACTCAGAAATTCAGCTGACATAATTCGACGTTCTTCTATTGAGCGGCGGCCTGGAGCCACCGTGGGAAAAATGCGGGACAGCACCTTGGAATCAGGGCGCCCATGCAGACAACGACACCACGCGGGCGGGTCAGTGACCGCCGGTGGAGACAGGAGAAGCGCGTTGCATTACATGGGTCTGGCCCCGGGTCAAAGCAAAATTGCGCGGCATTATACCCGCGCGAGTGAAAAATACCCAGCCCGCTATCACGGGGGCCCGGGGTCGACCTCACCGGGCCGTCATCACCCGGTTGCGCCCCGCCAGCTTGGCCTGGTACATGGCCTCGTCGGCCCGGCGTACCAGCTCGCCCAGGTTGTCATCCTCGGGTTTGTACTGGGCGCAGCCGATGCTGATGTGGATGGGGTGATCCGCAGGCACCCCCTCAATCTCGAGGCAGGCGACGGCGAGGCGGATCCGCTCCGCCACCTCGACGGCCTCGCCCAGGAGGGTATCCGGCAGCAGCACCAGAAACTCCTCGCCGCCGTTGCGCCCCACCCTGTCGAGGCTGCGCAACTGCTCCTCGATGCACTGGGCCACGGCGGTGAGCACCCTGTCCCCCACGTGGTGGCCCAGCTGGTCGTTCACCTTCTTGAAGTGATCCACATCCAGCAGCAGCACGCACAGGGGTTTGCCCTCCTCCCGGGCCTGGGTGAACCATTTGCGCCCCTTGGCCTGGATCTGGCGCCGGTTGTGGATGCCGGTCAGTTCGTCCGTCATGGCGAGGCGCTGCATCTTGCGGGTGCGCCCGCGCTGGTGCACCACCAGGGTGCCCATCACCACCAGCAGCAGGGCCACCACCAGGTATTGCCAGTAGCGCCGCTCCTGCAACTGCTTGAGTTTCTCCGCCTGCAACTGCTGCTGGGACCTGAGGGTCTGGTTTTCCAGCTCCTTGCGGGCGAGATCGAACTCGAAACGCATCTGCAAGGAGCGCTGTTCCCGCAATCTGAGCTCGAGGGCCTGGCGGGTCTCGACATAGGTCTTGAGGCTGGTGAGGGCCGACTGGATATGCCCCTGACGCTCCAGCACCCGGGCCCGTGTCTCATGCACCCGGGCGAGGAAACGCAGGTTCTGCTCCCGGGTAAAGATGGGCTCGGCCTCGTCCAGGTGCCGCAGCGCCTCGCCGGGTCGGTTCAGGGCCTCGAGGACCTCGGCCATGACGAGGTGCCAGTGGCCCAGGGTGACGCTGTCCGCCCCCTCCCCCTGATGAAGGGAGGCTGCCGCCTGATCGAGCTTGGTCATGGCCTGGTCCGGCTTGCCCTGTTTCTGCAGGATGGTGGCCAGCTCTATCCGGCTCCAGGCCAGGACCCCTTCCTGGTTTGATCCCAGATAGTAACGCTCCGCTTCGGCCATCAGGGGCAGCGCCTTGTCGTACTCTTCGGTGTCGATGTAGAGGAGCCCCTGCTGGCTGTGAATGTCCACCAGGTACTCCTCGACCCCGAGCTGCCGGTAGTCGTGCTCCAGCTCCTTGAAATAGCTCTCGGCCCGCTCATAGAGCCCCATCCTGCGATAGGCATTGGCAATATTGGCGAGCACCTCGCGCCCCTTGGCCTCCAGCCCGAGCGCCTCGTATCGCTGGTGGGCATCGATGAGATCCATCAGCCCCTCCGCCAGCTCCCCCTGGTAGGAGTACATCTCCCCCCGCAGGCTCAGGATGTCGGCACGCTGACGCTCATCCCCGAGTCGGCGAGCCAGGGTCAGGGCGGCGTCGTAATCCTCCCCCGCCCCGGCCATGTTGCCGAGCAGTTGCCGGTGATACCCGCGGCAGGCGAGCAACCCCACCTCGGTGACCCTGTCCTTGCGGGCACGGGCCTGCGCCAGCCCCTGCTCGGCAAACGCCACCGCGCGGCGAAACTCCTCGTCTCGTTCACTCGGCTGGGCCCAGCACTGCAGCCGGGCAAGGCGGCCCTGCACCTCGGGCGGATAGTGTGCCTGTTCGGCAGTCAGGGCGGCGACGCGCTCGCGAAATACCTGCACCGGCATCGTCGACTCTTCCAGTCGCTGCAACGCCAGTTGCAACTCGTACCCAGCCAGTGGCGTCGCCTGGGCCAGGGCAACCCCCAGCAACAGACCACCTCCCATCAGGATCTTCATGCGGACATTTTCTCCTCTTCACTGGCCGGACGCCGCGCTCACCGCTGTCATCATATCCCCACAGACTCTGGGCGCACAGCCGTCAGAGGGTGGGAAAACGCCTCATATCGGACGAGAGCCTCCCCTATCCCCTTCTTTACAGAAGGAGAGAGTGCATCGACTATATATGCTTTCGAACAGGGGAAGGGATGAGGAATGACCTACGAGGAGCTGAGGGAGGCTTACGACAGGTTGTTGCTGGAGAACGAGCGTCTCAAACGCATCGCGGATGACGCGCGGGAGAAGCTGGACGCCGCTATGGACGGCACCGGCCTGTGCATCTGGCAGAACCATGTGCCCACCGGCAAACTCATCATCTTCAACCGCCGCTGGGGCTCCATGCTCGGTTACCAGCCCAAGGAGCTGTCGGCCCACTTCGACGTCTGGCGCGCCCACCTGCACCCGGAGGACAGGGAGCAGGTGCTGCAGGCCTTCTTCGACCATCTGGAGGGCAAGAGCCCGTTTTATCAGGCGATGCACCGGATGATCGGCAAGGATGGCAAGACCACCTGGGTGCTGGACCGGGGCCGGGTGGTGGAGCGGGATGATCAGGGCAACCCCGTCCGGGTGATGGGCACCCACATCGACATCACCCACGAGAAGGAGTACGAGCAGCAGCTCGCTCAGCTTGCCCACCGGGATCCCCTCACCGGCCTGTTCAACCGCACCGCGCTGCACCGCCACTTTCCCGGGGAGTACCAGGCCATCTGTTTCATCGATCTCGATGACTTCAAGCTGGTGAACGACAACCTGGGCCACCGGGCAGGTGACGAACTGCTGGTCTCCCTTGCCCAGCGCCTTCGCCACTGCTGCGCCGAGGAGGTACGGCTGGGGCGCATCGGCGGGGACGAGTTCGTGCTGCTGCTGCCCTGGGCGTGCGACGATCCCCGCACCAGCCACCTCGCCCGCCAGTGCATCGATGCCATCGCCACCCCCTTCGAGCTGCCCAACGGGGACGCCTCGGTGGGACTGAGCATGGGAATTGCGGCCATCCGGCCCCAGGACGATTTCGGCGCGGCACTGGCCCGGGCGGATCAGGCCATGTACAGGGTCAAGCGCAGCGGCAAGCGGGGTTTTTATATTGCCCAGCCAAGCGGTCAGCCGCTGCTGGATCAGGAGCAGGTCAACGAACGGGGCCTCTACCACAGGCCCACTCTCTGAGCCTGAGCACCCTCAATGGCGCTGCCAGCGCCGCAGCAGGCGTCCACGCAGGCCGCAATCGAGCAGCCAGCTGTTGTCGAACACCCGCAAAATAGCCGCCTTGGCGTGACGGGACATGGCGACCGCATGGAAGCGTGTCTGCTGCGCCCGTCGCCGGTTCATCCGCTCGAGCAGGGCGTGGGGCAGGTTCTGGGCGATGAAGTCGGAGATCACCAGCACGTCGGCCTTGGCAAAGGCGGGTTGTTCGAGCTGGGTCAGGGCCTGCTCCAGGCAGGGCACCAGATCGGTCCCCCCGTGAAAACTCATGGAGAGAAAGCGCTCCGCCTTCTCAAGCCCGGTGTCGGCGGTGATCTCCAGGGTCGCCACCTCGGTGGAGAAGAGCATCAGATAGCAGCCCCGCTTCTCCTCCATCGCCCCTTGAGCAGGGCGAGAAACAGCGCCTTGGCACACTCCTCCGGATAGCCCCCCATGGAACCTGACGTATCGACGCAGACGATGAAAGGGCCACGCGGCTGCACCTCCTGCCCTCCCTGCTCGGGGGAGCGCAGCATCAGACGCTGGCGCGGCAGGGTGCCCCGCGACTGGTAGCTCAGCAGGCGCCGCTCCAGATAACGGCGATAGAACTCCAGTTCCAGCTCCGGCAGCGCCAGCATCACCGCCTCGCTCGGCAGGAGGCGCATCAGATCGCTGGCCGGGTGCACCCCCACCAGATCGTCGGGCACATCGTCACTTTGCACCTCCTCCAGCTCGTGCACAGGTACCGGCGGCAGCGTCCTGTCCTCGCTGCGCCGCTCCCGCTCGCTGCGCCCAAGCAGGGCGGCGATCTCCGCGAGCAGAGGCTCCTGCTGCAACATGCGGGCGTACTGCTTCACCAGCGCCAGGCTGCGCTTGTGCCAGCTCCCCTGGGCCAGATCCCAGAGCCCCCGGCGGAGATCTGGTGCGGATCCAGGGCATCGGCCAGGGTCCGGTTGGCCAGCAGTTGATCCTCTATCTCCTGGCGCTGCTTCTCCCGCTCCGCCTCCGCTATCTGCTGCTGCAACTGCAACAGGCTGCCCACCAGGCTGGCACGCCACTTCTCGATGAAGAGCTGGCGCAGCCCCTCGGTGGGCTGGGCCACTATCTGGCGCACCAGGCTGCGGGCATCCCCCGCAAAGGGGCTGTGCTGCTCAAGGGCTTCCAGCAAGGCGGGCAGGCGCCCCACCAGCTCCGGCAGGGGCAGTTGCCGGTGGGCCTGATAGAGCAGGTATTCCCGCTCGAGGGCCACCGGCACCGGCTTGTGACGCATCTCCTCCCCAAGCTGTTCGCTCCAGGTTTGGATGCGCTTTCTGAGCAGCTTCCCCTGCAGGGGCGAGCGCTTGAGGAACTCGGAGATCTTGGGGGTGGAGGCAAGCAGCAGCGCCATCTCCCCCGCCAGCTCCCCCTCCCCCATGAGCAGCCCCAGGTCCATCATGCCGATCTCTAGCATGGGCCACCCCGGACGTTGAGATGTGATGGAGTATCATGCTGACGAAACATGTTTTTCATCCTGTTTATTTCACCAATCCCACGTCAGGCGCGACGTCACCCCTGTGCATCGAGAAGAGGCAGACGATCCCGCCACTGCTGCAGCTCGGCCCCCAGCCGCTCAAGGTCCCGGCTCAGCACGAAGAAGCTGTCCTCCACCTGACGCAGCCAGTGGTCCCCCACGAACAGATGGGGCTGGTGACGGTCGAACAGGTTGCGCTGGCCCTTGAGGTTTTGCAGCACCCGGTTCACCTGGCCCGTCAGGTCGTCCAGGGCCGACAGCCAGGGGGCCATCACCACCTCGGGGATGGGGGTGCGCTCCACCAGCATCAAGGGCACGGGCTGGCGCTGGATATCCAGCACGTGCAGCCGCAACTGCTCGTCCAGCACCAGCTCGTAGTGCCCCTCCTTGGGGTTGCCGAGGGGCCAGCCCACCAGCGCCTCCCCGGTGGGGTGCCAGTGAGAGAGCAAGGTGCGATCGAAGGTGAGGGTGCCGGTGAGGCGTTCGGGATCACTGCCATCCAGGGGCGCCGGGGTGAGCAGCTGGAAGTGCACCAGCTTGCCGAACGGCCTGGCGTTGGCCAGCGGCAGTTCGGTGCCGCGGGCGCGGCGGCCGAACCACTGCTTGCGCTTGACAGCCTTGCAGCCGATGCGCAGGGCGACCGCCCCCTGCAACTGCTTGAACTGCTCGCGCAGGGAGAGCAGCTCCCGGGTCAGCGCCAGTTGCTGGTAACCGTAGAGGCGGGAAAACTCGCCGATCATCTCCAGCAGCGCGGTGCGGGAAGCCTCGTCGTGCCAGAGGCAATCCTTGAACAGCAGCAGATCCAGGGGAGCCACCTCGTCGCGGCCATTGAAGAAGGCGCTCGCCTTGATGAGCCGCACCGCCTTCTTCCAGCGCCGATCCGAGACATAGCAGCCGTGCCCGAGTAGACTGTCGAGCTGCTGGCGCAGCTGGTAGATGAGTTCGAAACAGGCGTCCGGCAGGCGCACCTGCTCGATGGCATCCTGCCAGGCGTCGTACTCTTCCCCCCGAATCTGCACCGAGGGGGTCAGGTTCTGATGGGACTGGCCATCGCTCGCCAGCATGGCCTGGAAGTTGGATTTCTCCTGCACCCTGTCCATCCAGACCCGCACCAGCATGCGGTCGTAGAGCGCCTCCAGCCCGCTGTCCGGGGCCGGCAGCTCGTTCGAGGCGGTGACCAGCAGCCGCATGGGAATGGGGTGCTGGCTGTCGCCGTTGCGAAACTGCCGCTCGTTGATGGCGGTGAGCAGGGTGTTGAGGATGGCGGGGCCCGCCTTCCAGATCTCGTCGAGGAAGACCACCTCGGCCTCCGGCAGGTAGCCGCTGGTCAACCGCAGGTACTTGCCATCCTCCTTGAGCGCCTGGATGGAGAGGGGGCCGAACACCTCCTCCGGCGTACTGAAACGGGTCATCAGGTATTCGAAATGGCGGGCATCCTGAAACGCCAGCTTGAGGCGCCGCGCGATCAGGCTCTTGGCGATGCCCGGGGGGCCCAGCAGAAAGACGCTCTCGCCACTCAGGGCCGCCAGCAGGCCGAGCCGCAGGGCATCCTGGCGCTCATACAGTCCCTCGCCAAGGGCGGAAAGGAGCCGTGGCAGGCGCTCATGAATGGGGGTGGCACGAACAGTATTCTGGGCTAAAGGCGGCATAGGCACAGTTCCGAAGCTGATAGGTCATCCGTGGTGACGGGGTCCGGCCTCTGGCCCCGCTCCACTCTCATTGTCTGTCATCTCTGCCCCCGGGGAGGCGCTCGTTTGCCATCGCCACAGGGCGAAAAGCGCACGTCCGGGGTGCAGCAAATCCCGCGAGAGTGTACTCTGCGCATCATTATTTACCCCAACGCAGATCAAGAGTGAGCCTTCGCCATGCAAGATCCCCTGCTGGACCCGCTGCGCCAGCGCATCCTGGCCCGCATGGGCATCCCCCTCTGGCAACAAAGAGGCCGACTCCTGGCGGGAGGCACCAGCCCCGACGGCGCCGCGCAGCCGGCAAACACGCCCGCCGACGAGGTGCTGGCCCCGCAGGAGACTGCCCCTCTGCCGACCGGCAAGCTCTGGCTGCTGGCCGAGACGCTGCCCGCGCCCTCCCTGCTCGGGGACATCTGCCGCTGGCTCGGCCTTGGCACAGACGAGGTCTCCCTGCTGTCCGAGATGCCTTCCCTGCCCGCGGGGGCCACTTCGCCCCTGCTCTGGCTGACGGCGCCGGACCCTCGCTGGCCCGATGCCCTGGTCTGCCCGCTCAAGCCCGATGGGGCGCACAAGCGCGCCCTCTGGCAGCAGTGCCGGCAGCGCCACACCCCTTGATGCTCACGACCATGGCACGGCCATGGTGTCCATCGCAAGCCTGAATCCCGTCCGGAGTGACCATGTCTGACCTCTTGCCCCACTTTCGCCCCCTGCTCGAATCGGACTTCGAAGCCATCTACCCCATCGAGCAGGCCGCCCACCAGGAGCCCTGGAGCCAGGCCAACCTGCTCTCCTGCTTCGGGCCGCGCTATCTCAACGGCCTGATGCTGGTGGACGGACGACCGGCCGGTTTCTACATCTCGGATCTGGTGGCGGGAGACAGCTCCCTGATGAACATCTGCGTGCATCCCGATTTTCAGGGCAAGGGGCTGGGGCGGGCGCTGCTCAGGGAGTACCTGGCCCGCAGCAAGGCCGGCAAGGCCGAGGCCTGGTTCCTGGAGGTCAGGGCCGGCAACCGCACCGCCATCAACCTCTACGAGAGCGAGGGGTTTGCCGAATATTGCCGCCGCGCCGACTACTATGGCACCGGGCAGGAGAGGGAGGATGCCGTGCTGATGTCCCGTCTGTTCGACTTCGGCTGACAACCCGCAGCAGACCGCCGTCAGCGGGCGCCCCCCTCTGACCTCCCTGACTCCCCCGCTTCGCTTCCCCCCTCAGGGCAGGGGCGCGTTGTCGATGGAGGGGTCTTCCAGGCTCAGGGTCACCCTCAGCACGGCCTCGAAGGCGGCTCCCGAGAGGGGCATGAAGAAGCCGCGACCATAGGTGACGCCGGGCATCCAGATCTGTTCGATATCCACCGCGATCTTGATGGGGCGAAGCGGCTCACCCGGTCGCTGGACATAGATGCCAGGGGCCGTCGCAACCTGGGGGAAGCGGCGCAGAATGTGCTCGCTGCCATCCCCCGCATCCGGGTTGAGTCGCACCTTCACCAACTTCGCCAGGGCGGATTGCATCTCGGGGGCACGCCACAGCCTGGTATTCAGCGCCTTGCAGCGTCGGCACTTGGCGCGCTCGATCACGTAGAGCAAGGGGTATCCTTCCCTCAGCGCCAGCCGCTGCGCCTGCTCATAGCCCTCGGCGCCACTCAGCCAGGGATTATCCTGCTCCCCCGCGCCCCCCAGCAAATACCAGAGGGCGCCAGCCCCCGCCAACAGCAGCAACACGCCGGTGAACAGGCTCTTGATCCCGATATTCATGGTGCAACTCCCTGAATGAATCCGATCCCTGCCCCCTATCATGCCTCACTCTCATCTGGTTGACGACTTTGTGATCCAGGACAAATGGCGCACACTTGTAAGCTGTAATGTTAGAGTTTAAACTCCAGCCCCGATTTTGGTGCCCCTGCGGGCGCACAACTGTTACTTGAGGATGCGTGAGATGTCGCAGTTTCATCTGGTTAGAGTGATGCGTGAGCGTATTGCCCGCCTTGGCAACAAGGCCGCCCTGCGCGTCCAGCAGGATGGCCAGTGGCGCGCCATCGGCTGGCGAACCCTGGGTCAGGCCATGGATTATTGCGCCCAGGGCCTGATCCGGGCGGGCCACCAGTCCGGCGAGATGGTCGGCATCTATGCCCGCAACATGCCCGAGTGGACCCAGGCCGACCTCGGCATCCTGGCCGCCCGCGGCGTCAGCGTGCCCATCTACCCCACCAGCACCCTCGATCAGCTGCGCTACATCGTCAAGGATGCCGGCATCAGGATGCTGTTCGTGGGGGAGCAGCCCCAGTTCGATCAGGCGCTGCACCTCATCGACAGCGGCGAGATAAGCCACATCGTCGCCCTGGACGGCACCGTCGATCTGCGCGGCTGCGCCTCGGCCAGCCACTTCCAGACCTTCCTCGTCTCCGGCAACCACCAACCCAGCGAGCTGGTGCTGCGCGAGCGCGAGCGCCACTACCGCATGGACGACCTGCTGACCCTCATCTACACCTCGGGCACCACGGGCGAACCCAAGGGGGTCATGCTCGATTTCGCCAACATGGCCGCCTGCTTCGAGATGCATGACGCTCGCCTCGACCTCAGCGAGCAGGATGTCTCCCTCTGCATGCTGCCGCTGAGCCATGTGTTCGAGCGAGCCTGGAGCTACTACGTGCTCTATTGCGGCGCCGAGAACGTCTACATTCGCGACCCGCAGAAGGTGATGGATGTCATCGGCGAGGTGAAGCCCACCGTGATGTGCGCCGTGCCCCGCCTCTACGAGAAGGCCTACGCCATGATCCAGGCCAAGGTCGCCCAGGCGCCGCGCCTGCGCCGCGCCCTGTTCGGCTGGGCCACCCGGGTGGGCAAACAGATGGTCGCCACCCGTCAGGCGGGCAAGTCCGCCTCTCCCCTGCTCTATGGCCAGCTCTGGCTTGCCGAGCGCCTGGTGTTTCGCAATCTGCGCGCCCGTTTCGGCGGTCGCACCCGCTTCCTGCCGGTGGCGGGCGCCCGTCTCGCGGACGAGGTGAATCTCTTCTTCCAGGCCATGGGGCTCAACCTCAAGTACGGCTACGGCATGACCGAGACCACCGCCACCGTCTGCTGCTATGAAGACACCCAGTTCAGGCTGGGCTCCATTGGCACGGCGCTAAACGGCATCGAGGTGAGACTCGGCGAGAACAACGAACTGCTGGTGCGCGCCCCCACCGTGATGCGTGGCTACTACAACAAGCCGGAGGCCACCGCCGAGGTGATGACCGAGGATGGCTTCCTGCGCACCGGCGATGCAGGCGAGCTGGATGACGAGGGCAACATCTACTTCACCGAGCGCTTGAAGGAGCTGATGAAGACCTCCAACGGCAAGTACGTGGCGCCGCAACTGGTCGAAGGGACCCTCGGCAAGGATCGCTTCATCGAGCAGATTGCCATCGTCGCCGATGCCCGCCACTTCGTGTCGGCGCTCATCGTGCCCTGCTTCGAGTCCCTGGAGGAGTACGCCCGCTCCATCAACCTGCAGTACCAGTGCAAGACCGAGCTGCTGCGCCACTCCCGAGTGATGGAGTTCTTCGAGGCTCGCATTCAGGATCTGCAAAAGGAGCTGGCCAAGTTCGAGCAGGTGAAGAAGTTCACCCTGCTGCCGAGCGCCTTCTCCATGGAGCTCGGGGAGATCACCCCCACCATGAAGCTGCGCCGCAAGATCATCGAGGCCAAGTACCAGCGCGAGATAGAAGCCATGTACAGCCACGTCTGATCGACGGGCCTGATATGAAAAAGCCGCTCATGGAGCGGCTTTTTGCTGGGCGTCTCTCCCTTATGGCAGCTTGACCAGGGGTTGCGCGCGCAGCTCGGTGGCCCGACCGCCCTGGATCTTCTCCACCTGGGCCAGGGCCTGCTTCACCTCGTCGGCATTTTGCAGCAGGCGATAGGTCAGATCGAAGGTCTTGGTCTCCCCCGGCTGGATCTTGGGGACCAGCCCGAGCGGGCGCTGGTACTTGGTGCTGTAGGCATAGCTGGTACCGGGTTCGATGCCGGTCACATAGCCCTGGGCCCGGGTGTCGGTGTTCTTCCACAGGGTCAGCACCGGCAGCTGTCTGGTGTTGTAGCCCACCGCCACTCCGGCGTTGCCGGCCCGGTTGTTCAGCACTGCCAGGGTATTGCCGTCGGCGTCGCTGTAGGGCACCAGGTTGAACACCATCTCGTCGAAGCCCTTGGTGGGCCCCAGATAGGTTTGCCAGCCCTTGAGTCCGGCCTTGGCGTAGTCATTGAACGGGGAGATCTGCTTCACCGGCGTGCTCACCCTGGCTCCCTCCTCCAGAATGGGGGCCCCGAAGTTGCCGTGATAGATGATCTGGTACTCGTTCTCGTAGTCCGCGTGGTTGGTCAGCTTGTCCTGCAGGGCAAACTCCGCCTGACCGGGCACCACGCTCAGCTGGGTCCAGGTGACCAGTTCGCTCATCTTGAAGGTGCGCTCGTCCACCCGGCCCAGCACGTGGATGGCATAGGGCGGCTCTTCGTCCACGGTCACGCTGACCACGGAGGCGGGAATGTTCTGCACCCGGCCATGCAGGCTCTTGAGGCGGCCGTCGTCATCCACCCCGGGATGACCCGTCCACTCGTAGCCGCAGCGCACCAGCATCTCGTTGAAGCCGTCGAGCCAGCCGAGGCCGCCACGGCTCTCGAGATCGATGAAGGCGGGATTGACCACCTCCTTGACCGGTGAATCCCAGCCGAGGCGCAGATCCGCCGCCTTGACCTCCTTGATCCCCATGCCGCGGGTCGGCACCAGGGTGATCTTCATGACGCCGTTGTCGACGATGAGCAGATCCACCCCTTCCTGGCGGCCGCCGTGCAGGCGTTTCTTCTCGATGGTGAAGGGAACCGGGCTCTTGATACCGAGCTTCTCGCTGGTGATCTTCCAGTCACCCACATCCAGCCCTTGCTGGGAGTCGGTCAGCAGAAATTCGGCGGCGTGACCCGCGGTGGCGCCCAGGGCGAGCAGCACGGCAATGGAGAGTTTCTTCAACATGGATTTATCCTCGTGTCTCTTGTTTTTGTGAAAGCTGAATCGTTTCAGTGATCGAAAACTAGGCGTCTGATGCCCCGGACTCAAGAGACAAAAAGAGGAAATGTGAGCCGATTGACAATAAAAACGGCTTCAGCCCTGCTGAAATGAAGGCTGACTCACAGTTATGAAAGGAGGAAAAAACAGGCGGGGCGCCGAGAGGGGCGCCCCCTCACCCCGCCCGCACCACATCAGGCAAGGGCCAGCGTCACCGCGGCTTCGGCGTGGATGGCGGTGGTGTCATAGAGAGGCACGGCGGCCTGGCACGCCCCCACCAGCAGGGCGATCTCGGTGCAACCCAGGATCACCGCCTGGGCACCGGTCTGTGCCAGATCGGCGATGATGGCCAGATACTCGGCCTGAGACGACTCGCGAATATCGCCGAGGCAGAGCTCGTCATAGATGATGCGGTGCACCCGCTCCCGTGCAGCGTCATCAGGCACCAGCACCTCCAGCCCGAAGCGCTCCTGGAGCCGCCCCTTGTAGAAATCCTGCTCCATGGTGAAGCGGGTGCCGAGCAAGCCTACCCGGGTCACCCCGTCGGCCTGGAGGCGATGGGCCGTGGCATCGGCGATGTGGAGCAGGGGAATGTCGATGGCGGCCTCGATCTCCGGCGCCACCTTGTGCATGGTGTTGGTCCCGATCAGCAGAAAATCGGCGCCACCGGCCTGGATGGCCCTGGCCTCGGCCGCCAGCAGACGGGCGGTGGCGGGCCAGTCACCGGCGTGCTGCAACCGCTCTATCCCGGCAAAATCCACGCTGCTCAGCAGCACCCGCGCCGAGTGCAGACCGCCGAGCCGCTCGCGTACCCCCCGGTTGAGGGCCTGGTAATAGCTGACGGTGGACTCCCAGCTCATGCCACCCAGCAGACCGATACATTTCATGGGATCTCCTTATGTAACCCGATGGTGCAAACCAATGCTGCAATCCCTCAGGGGGCGCGTTTGATCGCACCGCCCCGGCAATAAAAAAGGCCCCGAAGGGCCAACAAGACAGCCGGTAAAGGCTCAGGCCGAGGCCTAAACCCAGATCATCAGCACGCAGGCCGCCGTGGCGAGCCCCATGCCCAGATTGAAACGACGCCAGCCGGTGGCGGTGCGGATGAGGCGGCGCACCTGGGCACCGAACAGCACCCAGAAGGCGCCGGTATAGAGGCCGGTCACGAAGAAAATGCCGAGCACCCAGCCTGCGGACGGCCAGTAAGCCTCCCCCGCCAGGGTGAAGCCGCTGATGGCGGAGAGCGCCATCATCCAGGCCTTGGGATTGAGCAGTTGCAGCATGGCCCCCTGATGGGCCGGGATGAGCGGCCGGTTCCCCTCCGCCGGGCCACTGGCGTTGGCCACCTTCCAGGCCAGCCAGAGCAGGTAGGCCGACCCCACCAGCTTGAGGCCGTCGTGCAGCAGGGGCAGACGCTCGAACACCACCCCAAGCCCCAGGGCCGTGGCCAGGATCATCAGGTTGATGCCCCCCACCACCCCCACCAGCAGAGGCACGGAGCGGCGAAACCCCTGGGCGGCCCCGGCACTGGTGAGCAGCATGTTGTTGGGGCCCGGCGTGCCACAGGTGATAAGGGCAAAGCCCGCCAGGGGGAGCAACCAGTTCAGATCCATCTCAACCTCGTTCAGATACGGCAAGCCTCCTAATATGCAGAGCCGACGCCCTGACGACAAGGTCAGCAATGCATTTTCTTTGCATGAATAATCAAGACGCTGTTAATACCAGAGCATCACCACGCACAGGGCGGTCAAGGCACCCAGGCTGCCGTTGAGACGACGCCACCCCTTGTCCGAGTTGATCCAGCGACTGAGCTGATGGCCAAACATCACCCAGGCGAAGCAGACCGGGAACCCCGCCATGGGGAAGACACTCATGATGCCCCACATGCTCGGCCAGTAGTCGCTCCCCGGCAGGCTGAACAGACTGATGGCCGAGATCCCCATCATCCACGCCTTGGGATTGAGGAACTGGAAGCCCAATCCTTCAAGCAGAGTCAAGGGGCGGGCACGGCTGGCGGGATCTCCGGGGGCGCCTGCCACCGCGATGCGCCACGCCAGCCAGAGCAGGTAGAGGCTGCCCAGCACCTGCAGGCTCAGCTTGAGCAGGGGCCAGCGCTCGAACAGCGGATAGAAGCCGAGCGCCAGCACCAGTTGCAACACAGGCTGGCCCACCGCCACCCCGATGAGATGGGGCAGGGTGCGCCGCACGCCGAAGTTGGCGCCGGACGCCGTCAACATCAGGTTGTTCGGCCCGGGCGTGCCGCAGGTGAGCAGGGCGAAGCCAAACAGGGTGGCATACCATTCGATGGTCATGGGGAGACTCCTTTCTCGCCACATTGTACCGATACAATGTGTGCTTGTTGGTTGTGTAAAGACTGATAATCACGCTATATTGCGGACAATCTTGGATCAATGGATTTATTGTCACCATGACAATCTGGACGCCCGACCTCACCCCTTTCGAGGGGCCCCTCTACCTCAAACTGGTCAAAGCCATCGAGCAGGCCATCGCCACCGGCACCCTCTCACCCGAGACCCGGCTGCCGACCCACAGGGCTCTGGCAGACAAGCTGGGGGTCACCGTGGGCACCGTCACCCGCGCCTACACCGAGGCGGAGCGACGGGGCCTGCTGGCGGCCCGGGTCGGGCACGGCACCTGGGTCAGGGGAGCGGCGGATCCCGCCAACGAATGGGTGATCCGCAATGAAGACAGCCAGCGCATCGAGTTGTGGCAGAACCTCCCGGTCCAGCTGGACAGGGGCGCCATCATCAGGCCCCTGCTCACCGATCTGGCGCAGGGGGATCTCAACGGCCTGCTCGGTTATGACAAGGAGGCCGGACGCCCCGCACAGCGCCAGCTGTTCGTCGACTGGCTCGCCGAGCAGGGCATCACGGCGAGCGAAGATCGCCTGCTGTTCAGCCATGGTGCCCAGCACGGCATCATGCTGGCCCTGCTGGCCACCGGCTGCGTGGGAGAGACCCTGTTTTGCGAGGGACTGAGCTACCCCGGCATGCTGGGTAATGCACGCCAGCTCAAGAATCAGGTGGTGGGGCTGGCGATGGATGAGGAGGGACTGCTGCCAGAGGCGCTGGATGCCGCGTGCCGTACCCGCCGGGCCAAGCTGCTCTACCTCACCCCCACCCTGCAAAACCCCACCACGGCCACCATGAGCCTGGCGCGGCGCGACGCCATCGTCGCCATCGCCCGTCGCCACGATCTGCTGATCGTCGAGGATGACGTCAACGGCCTGCTGCCCGAAAGTGCGATCCCTCCCCTGGTCAACCTGGCACCGGAGCGGGTCATCTACCTTGGCAGTCTCGCCAAGATCGCCTGCGGCGGCCTGCGGGTCGGCTTCGTGTTGTCCCCTCCCGCCCTTCGCAACGGCTTCGCCCAGGCGATGCGGCTGTCGAGCTGGATGGTGAGTCCGCTGCTCATCGAACTGGCCTGCAAGCTGGTGAGCCAGCGCCAGATCATGCCGCTCATCGAACACCAGCGAAAAATCCTGGCGCGCCGGGGTGAGCTACTGCGCCACCTGCTGCCGGGAGCGCGCTGGCAGGCGGGGTCCATGCACGCCTGGCTGCCGCTGCCCGAGCCCTGGCGCAGCCAGGAGTTTGCGGAGGCCGCCAACGCCCTTGACGTGGGGGTCGCCAGCGGAGAACACTTCGCCGCCGGCCAGTTTGCCGCCCCGCAGGGAGTACGCCTCAGCCTGAGCCAGCCCGCCACCGACGCCCGCGTCGCCGAAGGGCTGGAGCGCCTCGCCGGGCTGCTGAGGGGCACGCCGCCCACCAATCCCCTGCTATAGTCATTGACCCTGGCACCCGAGGAGCCTTCATGTCTGCCGCCCGTCCCGCCCTGCTGATCACAACCCTGCTGCTGGGAGGCTGCGCCTCCCCGGCCCATCAACAGCTTGGCGCCGCCCTGAGCGGACTGGAGGGGGAGCTGACGCGGCTGGAGGAGGAGTTGGCAGCCATGAACGGCCTTCACTATCAAAAAGCCATCGACGCCCCGGTGGCGCTGCGCCGCTATCTCAAGGCCCCCGCACCGACGGCGGAGGGGCTGGTGCCCGTGCAGAGCCGACTGCAAGATGGCCCCCAGCTGCGCTACGACTACCGGCTGCCCGCCGGGATGACACGGCTGCCCACCGACAACCCCTGCCTGCGCTACGAGTTCGAGCTGCGCCGCCTCGGGCGCCTGGGCCAGCTCGAGCTCACCTGGCAGGGAAAGGCGGGAGCCGGGGAGCTGCGTGTCCCCCAGCGGGACTGCCCCTTCTCGGCCAGGGGGCCCGGCCTTCAGTGATGCTATCTTTGCCCCGCCCAAGGCCGGCACTGAGCCATCCCTGACCCAGGTGGGGTATTGACCCCCTCTGGCTCTCGCGGGAGAGTGGAGGCTAACTTTGAATCCAACCTCGCCACCCCCGACCGGCGAAGGAGCGTCAAAGATGCAGATCCTCCTCATCGAAGACGATGCCATGATGGGCTCGACCCTCACCCAGGGACTGAGTGATCTGGGGCTGCCCCCCACCGAGCTGTTCCACTGCAAAGAGATTGCAAGCCTGCCCGCCCTGCTGCGCCAGCACGCCTTCGATGCCATTCTTTGCCGCCAGTATCACCACCAGGCCCACGAGGGAGTCAGGCTGCTGCATGAAGCACACCACCTGGGCCTGCTCGCGCCCGGCTGCGTGCTCCTGCTGCTGGAGCAGGACGAGGACACCGGCCAGTTCCCCCCCTCCGACCTCTATTTCGCCCTGCGTCTGGCCGTGCCCTTCACCACGGAGCAGCTGGCGCACAGCCTGCAAGCGCTGCTGGCACTGACCACGGTGACCCGCCCCCTGGCCACCCCCATGGCGCTCAGGGAGTGGCGCAGCGCCTGCGCCCAGTGCGAGGATCTGCTTTACCGGCACGCCAGCCACAAGGGGCTGGAAGCACAGATGGACAGGGTAAAGGGCTACATGCTGCTGCAAGCCGGGGAACGGGTGCAGGCCGCCCAGCACTACGCCATCTGCACCACGGAGCACGATGCCTGGTGGCCACGCCAGGGACTGAACCAGGCTCTGCTCGGGCTGAACCGGGTGGAGAGCGCCCACAAGGATCTGGCCCGCAACCGGGAGCGACTGCCCCCCGTCATCCATCAGGCGCTGGTTCTCGCCTGCCAACTGCACGAGGCGCAGTGGGATCCGGCCTGGGAAACCTTGTCAGGCTTGCTGCACCGCTGCCCCTGGCAGCCGCAGTGGCGCCAGGTGGCCATTTTGCTGGCCTTGCTGCGAAGGGATGAAGGTCAGGTGCTGGCGCAGGCCAGCGATTTCATCCTGCGCTACTTCCCCAAACAGACGTTTCGCCACTCCGTTGAACGCTGCCTGCTGGATGCGACCCTGGCGGTGCTCTGGCATCCACCGGGAGAGGCCAGAGTTCATGGGCTGCAGCAGGCTCTGGAGGAGCTCGGTCAGCAGGCCGTGACCCTGCGTGCCCACGAGGAGGGGCTGCTGCGCGCCCTGATGCTGGGTCTGGATTATCGATTCGATGGCGCCTTGATGCTGCTGGCCAAGCACCCGCCGGAGGCGGCGCGGGACAATCACCTCAACCAGCTGCTCGGGGTGGCCGTCAGCCAGTTCTGCGGGCTTCCCCACCATGCCCAGCGTTATCTGGCCCAGCTCGGCCAGTATCAGGGGCCGGTGGCACAGACCCCGCTGTTGCAGGGGCTCATTTTGCAGGTGGTCGACGATCTGGCGCGGCAACTGGCGCAGCGGGAGCAGCAGCTGACCCAGCTGCGCGAGGAGCGGCAACGGGCCATGACCACGGGTCAGCTCCAGCTCGCCGTGCAGAGCGCTCTGACCCTGCAGGAGCGATTCCCGGCCCAGGCGGGGGATGCCTGGCAACTGCTGGTATTGCTGACCCAGTGCTGGCCCGCTGGCATGGCGGCCCCGGCGGTGGCCCGCCTGGTGGACAGGCTGGAGCAGCGTCTCAACCACAGTGCCGCCTTCCTGGAACACCATGGGAACGCCTATCGGGAAACCCTGCAACAGGTGAGATCTCACCTGGCCCCCAAACTGCCGCCCCTCGGTCCCCATCAGGGCCTATAGCCATCCAGGGCGGTGCATGCCGCCCTGGCAGGTGCATGCCGCCCTGGCAGGTGCATGCCGCCCTGGCAGGTGTGTTACAACAAGCCCCGCACCAGGATCCCCGCGATCAGCAGGGGGGCGACCAGCCGCCAGCACCAGAGCAGCGCACCACGCATCAGCGGCGAGAGATCCGCAGGCACAATACTGTCCCCCAGCTTCCAGCCAAGCAGCAGGGTCAGCACCAGACCGAACAGGGGCATCATCAGGTTGGAGGTGAGGTAATCCAGCAGATCGAACAGGGTTTTGCCAAACAGGGTGTAGTCCGCCCAGGGCCCGAATGACAGACTGACCGGAATGCCGCAGGCCATGATGAGCAGGGTCAGCACCCGGCAGGCATTGCGGCGCGACCAGCCCCACTCCTCGGTGGTGAAGCGCACCAGGTGCTCCAGCATGGAGATGGAGGAGGAGAGCGCCGCCACCAGCAGCAGCAGGAAGAAGATCACCGCCAGCCCCTGACCGAACGGCAGGTGGTTGAACACCGCCGGCATGGTCATGAAGGTGAGGCCGGGGCCGGCGGCAGGATCGATGCCGGTGGAGGCCAGCACCGGGAAGATCATCAGCCCCGCCAGCACCGAGATGCAGCTCGCCAGGGTGACCACCCAGACCCCGGAGCGCAGCGCCCCGTCACTGCTCGGCAGGTAGGCGCCATAGGTGGTGTGTACCCCGAGGCCAATGGAGAGGGAGAAGAACGCCAGCCCCAGGGCGTCGAGCACCCCCTGCCCCGTCAGGTGGGAAAAGTCGGGCATCAGGAACTGGCGTACCCCGGCCATGGCCCCCGGCATGGAGAGCCCGGTCACCACCAGGAGCAGCATCATCACGAACAGGGCCGGCATCATCCAGCGCAGCGCCCGCTCCACCCCTTGTTGCAGCCCTCCCTGCACGAACCACCAGGTGAGCCCGGCGAAGACGAGATGGGTGAGGGCCGGCCAGAGGGGATCGCTCACATAACCGGTAAAGAGTGCGGTGAGGGTGCTCGCCTCACTCAGGTTGAGCTCACCGCCCACGGCCAGGGCCGCATAGCCCACGGTCCAGCCCCCCACCACGCTGTAGAAGCTGTAGATGAAGAAGCCACACAGGATCCCCATGTAACCCATCCAGCGCCAGTTCGGCCCCACCAACTTGTGGAAGGCGCCGAGCACGCCGCGCTGGCTGCGGCTGCCGAGCAGGGTCTCCCCCACCAGCACCGCGACCCCCAGGGTGAAGCTGAAGAGCAGGAACACCAGCAGGAAGGCACCGCCCCCGTTGGTGGCTGTCACATAGGGAAACTTCCAGATGGCGCCAAGGCCGATCGCCGAGCCGGCGGCCGCCAGCACATGACCAATACGGGAAGACCACTGAACCTGGCTCATACAACCTCCGGGCAAGACAACATCAGTTCGATACTCCATGGCTAGACGCGGTGTGCGCCGCAACAAAAAAGGCCGCCTGAGGGCGACCTTTGCAATGAACAGTCAGACAAACGACACCTGCAAGGTCACCTCTCCAGGAAGGGGCTAAATCGGCCACAGAGAGCGATAAGGGGTGACATGGGAGGGCGACGCCTGCACGGTAAAAAGGAGCCACAGCCTAAACCATGGCAAGAGAAGTTGACAGGAAATAGTCTAAAACAGAACCAAAAACAGATTTAACCAAAACAAAATATCGAAATTACAGACCGTTACTCTATTTATTTTTAATTAACAGATTTTTATAAAGAGTCAATCCTGCCACCCCACTCCCCTGCCAGCCCGGCCGGGGAGTGGCACAGATGACCAACCCTCCCTACACCAGGCCGCGCACCAGAATGCCACCAATGAGCAGGGGAGCCAGCCAGCGCCAGCAGCCCATCAGCAGTGCCCGCCAGTGGGGAGCCAGCCCTTCGGGCAGCGCCTGGCGACCGAGCCGCCAGCCCAGCAGCAGCGTCAGGGCCAGCCCGAACAGGGGCATCATCAGGTTGGAGGTGATGAAGTCCAGCAACTCGAAGATGTTCTTGCCAAACAGGGTCAGGGTGGCCCAGGGACCGAACGACAGGCTCACCGGGATGCCACCCGCCATCACCAGGGCAATGACCAGGTTGCACGCCGTGCGGCGGGACCAGCCCAGGCTCTCGCACAGGAAGCACTGCAAGTGCTCCAGCAGGGAGATGGAGGAGGAGAGCGCCGCCACCACCAGCAGGGAGAAGAACACCACCGCCAGCCCCTGGCCGAAGGGCAGTTGCTGGAACACCGCCGGCATGGTCATGAAGGTGAGGCCCGGGCCCGAGGCCGGGTCAATACCGGTCGCCGCCAGTACCGGGAAGATCATCAGGCCCGCCAGCACGGCGATGACGCTCGCCAACAGCACTACCCAGAGGCTGGAGCGACCGACCCCTTCGCTGGAAGGCAGGTAGGCGCCATAGGTGGTGTGGATGCCAAGGCCGATGGAGAGGGAGAAAAAGGCCAGCCCCATGGCGTCCAGCACACCCGACATGCCGAGCTTGCTGAAATCGGGCATCAGGAAGTGGCGCACCCCGGCCATGGCGCCCGGCAGGGTGAGGCCGAAGGCCACCAGCAGCAGGATCATGATGAAGAGGGCCGGCATCATCCAGCGCAGGGTGCGCTCCACCCCTTGTTGCACGCCGCCCCGCACGAACCACCAGGTCAAGCCGGCAAACAGCAGGTGGGTCAGCACCGGCCAGAACGGATCACCGACGTAGTCGTTGAAACGGGCGGTCAGTGCCGCGCCGTCCCCCTGTTGCAGCTCCCCCGCCAGGGCCATGCCCGTGTACCCCAGGGTCCAGCCGCCCACCACGCTGTAGAAACAGAAGATGAGCAGGCTGCACAGCAAACCCATGGCACCGACCCAGCGCCAGCGCCTGCCCATCAGTTCACCAAAGGCTCCCACCACCCCGCGCCGGGTCAGGCTGCCGATCAGGGTCTCCCCCATCAGCACCGCCACCCCCAGGGTGAAGCTGAACAGCAGAAAGACCAGCAGGAAGGCGCCGCCACCGTTGGCGGCGGTGACATAGGGGAACTTCCAGATGGCGCCGAGACCGACCGCGGAACCTGCGGCGGCCAGGATGTAACCGAGCCGGGATGACCATTGGGACTGCTTCATAAGAACTCCACGGGAAGGGCCTGCCAGCGAGGCCCGAAATGGCGCTCAGAGTACGCCCGCGGGCGCGCAATCACTCGGCGTATATCCGATATAAAACTTAGTTTTTAGCATCATTAACCAATAAAATTCGGATAACCAACCAATCGTGCCACAAAATAAAAACCGGAGCGGGGATGCTCCGGTTTGTTGTCTGCCCGGGTCTGGCGGGATTAGATCACCCCCAGCTCCCGCAGCCGCTCCATCAGATAGCTGTGGGCGGTGTGACGCTCCGAGAGCACCACATCCGGACGGGGGTGCAGGAAGAGCGGCAAGGAGATGCGGGACTTGGCGGCACTGTCCCCGGTCGGGTTGATGACCCTGTGGGTGGTGGAGGGGTAATAGCCGCGGGAGGCCTCCTGCAGCATGTCACCGATGTTGATGATGAGGGTGCCGAAATCGCAGGGCACATCCATCCACTCCCCGTCTGAACCTTTCACCTGCAGGCCCGGCTCGTTGGAGGCGGGCAGAATGGTCAGCAGGTTGATGTCTTCATGGGCGGCGGCGCGGATGGCACCCGGCTCCTCGGTGCCGTCGAAGGGCGGGTAGTGCAGCACCCGCAGCAAGGTCTTGTGGCTCTCTTCGATCATGGAGGAGAGCGGGCAGCTGTAATGGGCGGCGATGTCGCCCGGGGTGTGTTGCTCCACCCAGCCCAGCAGCTCGGCGGCCAGATCGTTGGCCAGGCGGTAGTACTCCATCGCCTGCTCTTTCAGCTCTGCCGGCATCTGGCCCCAGGGATAGATGTGGAAGTACTCCTTGATGTCCTTCTGGCTGTGGCCCTTGGCCACCTCGGACACCGAGGGCGGGAAGTAGCCGTCCTGGGTCTCGCGATTGAACAGGAAATCCTGCTTCTGTTCGCTCATGAAGAAGCGATACCAGTTGTCATAGATGGACTGCACCAGCTCCTTCGGGATGGGGTGGTGAGTCAGCACCCCGAAGCCGGTGGTGCGCAGGGATTCGGTGAAGCGCTCGGCCGCATCGGGGGAGCGATAATCGACGGTCAGGACTTTCATTGTTTTTATGTTACATGCCAGTTAAAAGTAGGCGCAGTTTACCCTGCCTCCCCGGGCAAGAAAAGGCTGCCGGAAGCCCGTCTACAACGGCTTGAAAATACTGATAAAAACATCATGATACGGCCCCCTCGCCCGGTGCTTGTCCCGGACGGGCCTCCTCTTCTAGAATGCCCCACCCCCTTTGCTGTCGGAGCCCCCTCATGTCCCCCAAGATCCTGTTGTTGACCCTTCCCTTCCTGCTCGCCGGGTGCAGTTCCCTCTCGGAGGAGGAGTGCCGTGCCATGAGCTGGTACAACCAAGGCTATCAGGACGGGGAGCAGGGCAAGACCCGGAGCGCCACCCGCGACTATCAGAAGACCTGCGGGGAGTACGGCCTCAAGGTGGATGAGGCGGAGTGGCAGCGCGGCTACGCCAAGGGGCTGGAGCTCTATTGCATCCCCGAGCTTGCCTACAGCAAGGGACGGGAGGGGAGCGAATACCTGGGGGTCTGCCCCAACGACACCAGCTTCCTCACCCAGTTCGAGCGCGGCCGCAAGGAGTACCTGCTGGAGCAGCGCCTCGGCGAATTGCAGCAGGAGCTGGAGCGCACCGAGCGGAGCATCCACCAGCTGGATCAGCAGATCCGGGGCGAGAGCGACAGCCGCCAGCGCGACTACTACCGTGCCCAGCGCGAGCGCGCCATCCGTCACTACGAAGGAGTATACCGGGACTACAACCGGCTGCGCTTCCCGGATCGGGTGATCCAGTTCTCCTTCGGGAGCTGACAAAAAGGGGCCGACATGGCCCCTTTCTGTTTATGCCGCAGACTGTTTTTCCCCTCAGGCCGGCAGGACCCAGCGCTGCAACGCCAGGGCGATGCCATCCTCGTTGTGATCCGCGGTGACCCGGTCTGCATGGGCCTGGATCTGGGGCGCCGCATTGCCCATGGCCACCGCCAGCCCCACCTGCTCGAACATGCTGATGTCGTTGTTGTTGTCGCCAAAGGCCACCAGGTTCTCCATGGCGATCCCCTCCCTCGCGGCCCACTGGGCCAGCCGGTTGCCCTTGCTGCAACCTGGCTGCACCAGCTCCACCGCATAGGGGGCCGCCCAGTCACGGGTGAAGGGCAATCTCTCCACCACCTCCCCGACGAAACGGTGCAACCGGCCGGGATCCTGGTTGAACAACTCCAGCTTCCAGATGGGGGACTGCAACCAGGACTCGATATCCTCGGCGGGCAGCAGGGAGACCTTGAGGTGATCCGGCTGGGTTGCCGACCAGCGCCGCATCCGGCCCACGTGCTCCTCGCAGCCCAGGTAGCCGATGCCGTCCCCCAGGTGGAACAGCGCCCCCATCTGCTGGGCTTGCACCTCCTCCAGCAGGGTGGTGAGAGGCGCCACGGCCAGGGGATCCCCGGCGAGGATCCTCTCCTGCACCGGATCATAGAGGTAGGCACCGTTGCTGCAGATGATGGGGGTGTCGAGGGCCAGCTCGTGGTGGAAGGGACGGGCCGTCATGAAGTGGCGACCCGTCACCAGCAGCACCTTGATGTCGTGGGCCCGGGCCTGGGCCAGGGCCGCCCGGGTAGCGGACGAGATCTTGTGATCCCGGTTCAGCAGGGTACCGTCCATGTCCAATGCAATGGCCTGATAACGACTCATATCACCTCCAAGAATGTCGAGACGGGTGCGGCGCCATCCCTCCCGTTTCCAGTGCCATGACGACACATCTCACCGCCGGGAATGCGGACTGGGCATCGCAAGGCCCATGATGGGAGACGCGCTCGCCGGGGGGCGGGAACAGCGGAGCAAAGAGCCATACCGTCCCAGACTCGGCGCCGCGATGCAAGTCCGGCCCGCCATCCCGTCGCCGAACTGTGATCCCCGCGCCCTTCGTCAGCCCGCCTCGGCGCACCCGGCCACGGCGTTTCGCCTGTCCGCCCGTCTGCGCAATCCGTAGAAACCGAGGGCACAGATCACGCCGCAGAGGCCGGCCAGGTAGAAGGGCCACTCGGTCCCCGCCAGCAGCACCAGGCTGCCCAGCACCACCGCCAGGATCTCGCTGCCCACCGCCAGACCGCGGTAGAGCCCCATCGCCTGCCCCTGCTGGCTGGCATGGCTGCGGTTGGAGACCGCCACCGAGGTGGCCAGCTCCCCCAGACTCATGCCGATGCCGGCCGGGATGAAGGTGAGCGCGAGCCCCCACCACTGGGTCGGCAGGATGAACATCAGCATGCCCGCCGCCATCACCAGGTGGCCGACGATGCCAAGGGAGCTGCCGCGCCAGTGCCGTGCCAACTGCTCACCGATCCAGGAGCCCAGCATCATGGGCACGCTCACCAGCACGGCGGCCTGGGCCAGTTGCACCGGATCCCATGCCAGCCGCTCCACCAGCCAGACATTGAAGTAGGTGAAGTAGAGCTGTACCGCCCCATAGCTTGCCAGGGTCAGGGCAAAGTAGGGCAGGAGACGAGGTTGCAGCAGCAGTTGGCGGGTCGAGAGAGGAACCTCATCCCGGGTCGCCGGCACCGGGGGACGATTGGGCAGCAGCCAGAGCACCAGCAGCAGGTTGATCACCGTCATCCCCACCGCCAGCCAGGCCGCCAGGCTGTAATCTCCCGAGACCACGGCCGCATAGCCTCCGATCATGGGACCCACCACCCAGCCCAGGTTCATGCCGATGTTGATGCGGGCGAAGTTGCGGGCCTTGGTCCTGGCCGTGCTCATGTCCGCCGCCATCGCCTGCACGATGGCGATGTCGCCGTTGAAGAAGCCCTCCACCACCCGGCTCAGCAGCAAGAGCGGCAGGGAACGCCAGGCGATGCCGAGAGCCATCAGCACATACCCCGCCAGCACCCCCACCAGACAGAGGGTCAGCACCGGCTTGCGCCCATGGCGATCGGAGAGGCGGCCAAGCAAGGGGGCCCCCAGCAGTTGAAACAGTGGATAGAGCCCCATGATGACGCCAAGCCACACCTTGCGGCTCCAGTCCGACGCCTGTGGCGTCAACATGCCCTGGGCCGGATCCAGCAGCAGCGGCGCCAGGACGGGGGAAGGCAGGCTGAACCCCGCCACCGCCAGCGTCACCGTCATCACCAATACCCAGAGGGTCCCCTGTCCCTTGATCCCTTCCATCTTCGCCTCATTAAATAAAGTCATCGGTTTATTTATATTGTGAGGGGTCGTCCATTAAGTAAAGCAGATTGTTGATTTAAATCGCCCTGCTACCCATAATGACCTCATCCAGGCGGTCACCGCACCGATACCCACCACCGGAGCCCCCATGAACGCCAGTACCGACAAGATCCTCTATCTGCTGAAAACCCGCGGCCCCCAGAGCGCCGCCGAACTCGGCGACCAGTTGCAGATGACGTCCATGGGGGCGCGCCAGCACCTGATGGCCCTGGAGTCCGAGGGCTGGGTGGGGTTTAGCGACGAGGCCCGCGGCCGCGGTCGCCCGGTGCGCCTGTGGCACCTCACCGACCAGGCCTGGCAACGCTTCCCCGACACCCATGGCGATCTGACCCTGCAGCTGATCGACGACATCCGGCAGGTGTTTGGCGACGCGGGCATGGAGCAGCTCATCACGCGGCGGGAGCAGCAGATGCAGGCACGCTATGAATCCAGGCTGACCCAGCCGGCGCTGGCAGACAGGCTGATGACGCTCAAGGCACTGCGCACCCAGGAGGGGTATATGGCGGACATGTCGCAGGAGGAGGACGGCAGCTGGCTGTGGTGGGAGAGTCACTGCCCCATCTGCAGTGCGGCCAGAGCCTGTCGGGGCTTTTGCCGCAGCGAGCTGGCGCTGTTTCGCCGGTTGCTGGCGCCGGCCGAGGTGGAGCGGGAGCAGTATCTGCTGGAGGGGGACAGCCGCTGCCTCTATCGCATCCGGCCGCCCCGCCCCTGAGCGGGCGGAACGCAAAAACAACAAAGCAGGCGCCGGGATGCCTGCTTTGTTGCCTTCGGGGAGGGGGTGCTCTCGTTCCAGCCCGTTGTTTCCCGATAAGGTCGAACGGCTGATGGGGCTCTTGACCCGGTAAGGTCCTTCACCACAGGTGCCTGGTCGGGCGCCTGTCTTGCCACCGGAAGATGTAACCATGTTACTCCCCGCGATGCGGTGAGTGGTTGTGAAGTAGCAGGTATTTTCAGTTGTTTTTGCAATAGTTCACCCTTAATCTAGGAAAAGTGGATTAGTAATTGCGAAGAGGTACGGAGAATGCTGAAACTTGATCGTATAGACAGGCATATTCTGGAGCTGATGCAGGAAAATGGCCGCATCAGCAACCTGGAGCTGGCCGAGCTGGTCGGGCTCTCTCCTTCCCCCTGCTCGCGCCGGGTCAAGGCGCTGGAGGATGCCGGTCTCATCGATACCCATGTCACCCTGCTCAATGCCCGCCAGCTGGGGCTGACCCTCACCGCCTACATTCACATCTCCATGGACAGGCACACTCCGGAGCGGTTCGAGAACTTCGATCGCGCCGTCAAGGATCTGCCCGAGGTGCTGGAGTGCGACCTCATCACCGGCAACGATGCGGATTACCAGCTCAAGGTGGTGGTGCGGGATATGGAGCACTACCAGCACTTCCTGCTGGACAAGCTGACCCACATCTCCGGCGTGACCGGGGTGCGTTCGAGCTTCGTGCTGCGCCGCATCAAGCACAAGACCGCCCTGCCCCTCAACCACCTGGGCTGACAACCCACCCCGCATCCGGGGATGCACCAAAAGCAAGAGGAGGCCAGGGCCTCCTCTTCTTGTCTCTGCTATCAAGGGCATTCGCGGTCAACACAGCCCCCGGGCGCCCTCGCGCCGCCAGGTGGTGGACGCCTCGTCATGCCTCGACCTGGCTGACGTCCTGCACCTGCAGCAACCAGCCGCTCTGCTCCTGCAGGGGTTCGCCGCGCAGCCGCAGCCGCTCACCGGTCGACACCCACTGCCCTTTGGGCAGAGATATTTCCAGGCTCTCGCTGCCGTTGTCGAACACCCAGCGATCGGCGCCCAACGACTCCATCAAGTACCCTTCCATCTCCACTCTGGACTCGGCCTGCCAGGAGGGGGAGGCGGTATCACGGCTCTCGATGAAATCCCCCTGAACACCAAAGCTGGCCAGCCCCCACAGAATGGAGAGCCCGACGATGGATGATTGCATCTCTCTCTCCTGTTGGTTTGCTACCTTGAGGGCCAGTATGGGAAGAGAAAAATGAGTGCACCATGAACAAGGTGCCAAAGTGCTGGCAAGATCGCGAAAAAAACCGGCCCCATGGCCGGTCATGTCATTTTATGTCGTACAGGTCACACTACTTGGCCGCTTCTTCTGCCATCCGTGCAGCCCTTGGTTTATTTGTCCACATGGCCACCCCGCGGTGATCCGCACAGATCCCCTCGTCGGTGACCGCCCGCACCCGGACCCCGTCCTTGCAGATGGCCTGCCAGGCATCGGCATCGTCGATCTGCAGCTCGGAACGGGGATAGGAGGTATCGGCGCAGGCGCACAGCAGGATGGCAAACAGAGGGAGCAGGGATTGCATGGGTTTCATCGGGTCACTCCTGACGGGGAAAGGGATCAGCGCCCCAGCTGCGCCGCCACGCGATCGCAAAGCTGCTTGAGCTGGGCCAACTCAGCATCGGCCAGATCCACCTGATTGCGCAAGCTGTCCGCCAGACAGCACTCCCTGACCTCCTGCTGCAACTGGCGTCCCGCCTCGGTCAGACTGATGCACTTTTGCCGCTCATCCTCGTGGGAGACGGTTCGGGTCAGCCACCCCTTGCTCTCCAGCCGCTTGACGATGGGGGTCAGGGTGCCCGCATCCAGTCCGGTCTCCTGCCCTATCTCCTTGAGGCTGACCTCGTCCCGGGCCCAGAGCGAGAGCATCACCAGGTACTGGGTATAGGTGAGATCCAGCTTGTCCAGCAGCGGCCGATAGGCACGCATCACCGCATTGGAGGCGCTGTAGAGGGCAAAACAGACCTGCTTTTTCAATTCGCTCATGGAGGACCTCGCTGACGACAAGGGGGCAGTATACCCCATCAACTTCGGGGCTGAATAGTTTGCACACAAAACAGTTGCCAGCCCCCGTGTTCAGGACTACCCTGATTTTAGTTTGCACACAAACAAAAATACCAGGCCGCCGCCCGACGCGCGGCCCCACTGCCGGAGAATGCCCATGAATGCCATCAGCCATCAAATCCAACTGCTGCGTCGCCCCACCGGTCTCCCCACCCTGGAGGACTTCGCCCTCCGGGACGTGCCCCTGCCCGCCCTGCAGGAGGGAGAGGTGCAGGTCGCCAACCAGTGGCTGTCGGTGGACCCCTACATGCGCGGCCGCATGAGCGAGGCAAAAAGCTACGTTCCTCCCTTCCCCCTCAACGGCCCCCTCGACGGCGGCGCCATCGGCACGGTACAGGCATCGCGCCACCCCGATTTCAAGGTGGGGGACAAGGTGAGCAGCATGCTGGGCTGGCGGGATGCCTTCGTGGCAAACGCCGCCCAGCTCACCCGCCTGCCCGACACCACCCTGCCGCCCCAGCGCTTCCTCGGCGCCCTCGGCATGCCGGGCATGACCGCCTGGGCGGGCCTGCACAAGGTGGCACACCTGAAGGCCGGTGAAACCCTGCTGGTCTCGGCAGCCTCCGGGGCGGTCGGCACCATGGCGGTCCAGCTCGCCAAGCAGGCGGGGGCCAGGGTCATCGGCTCCACCGGCTCGGCCGACAAGGTCGCCTACCTCAAGACCCTGGGAGCCGATGCGGTGATCAACTACCGGGAGACCCCGGATCTCGACGCCGAGCTGGCCCGCCTCGCCCCCGAAGGCATCCACGTCTACTTCGAGAACGTGGGGGGCGCCATGCTGGATGCCGCCCTTAACCACCTGGTGGTGCACGGGCGCATCGTGCTGTGCGGCCTCATCGAGCAGTACAACAGCAACGGCCAGGCCAGCGGCCCGCGCAACCTCTCCCAGGTGATCCGCAAGCGCATCCTGATGCAGGGGCTGCTGGTCTCCGATCACTGGCAACACTACGGGGCGTTCCTGGCCGAGGCCATGCCGGCCTTCGAGGCGGGCACCCTCCAGGCCGAGGAGACCGTCAGCGAGGGGCTGGCCAGCATGCCGCAAGCCTTTATCGGACTGTTCCAGGGCCGCAATACCGGCAAGATGCTGGTCAGACTGCCCTGATCCGGAGGCATTTCCCATCTATTTAACAGATAGAATATCGCCAGACCCATCCATTTAAGCGATGGAAAATCGGCATCCGATCGCCCTTGAACAGGCGGCTTGCACAACGGGCCCATCCCCCCTAAGGTGGGCCCGTTTTCCCTGGCGCACCCCGCCGTCTCAGCAAGGAGCCTCCCCTATGTCTACCCCCTATCCCCGCGTCGGTGTCGGCGTCATTCTCACCAATGGCCAGGGCCAGGTACTGCTTGGCAAGCGCAAGGGCAGCCATGCCCCCTACTGGTCCATCGCTGGCGGTCATCTGGAATTGGGGGAGACCTTCGAGTCGGCAGCCATCCGGGAGGTGGCGGAGGAGACCGGCTTCGTCATCCGCCAGCCTCGCGTCATCGCCGTCACCAACAACCTGGAGACCTGGCGCGAGAGCGGCCTGCACTACATCTCGGTCACCCTGCTGGCAGAGGTGGACGGGGAGCCGCAACTGCTGGAGCCGGAAAAATGCGAGGGCTGGATCTGGTGCGACCCGCACACTCTGCCCGAGCCTCACTTCGATGCCAGTCGCCAGTCCATCGCCTGCTGGCTGGCGGGACAATGCTACCTGCCCCAGGCACAACCTGCCCCCTGACCCTCACCGGCAGGCTGCCGCGCGTCACCCCGGTACCTCTCGTCAGCTGGCGGAGGCGACCAGCCACCCCGCCAGCCCCTGTTGATGGCAGGCAGCGCGGGAGGGCGTACCGTCACCAAACTGTCACTTTTTTGTCATATTATCCGGGCCAGGATGATGACGAGGAGGGGAAGATGGGACAGGTATTCATGCAGTTCTTGTGGCTGGGGTGCATCAGTGTTGGCGGGCCGGCCGCCCATATCGGCTATTTTCAGCGCACCTTTGTCCAGCGGCTGGGCTGGCTGAACCAGGCGGAGTTCGCCCAGTTGCTGGCCCTGTGCCAACTGCTGCCGGGTCCGGCCTCCAGCCAGCTCGGCTTTGCCATCGGTCGCCACCGTGCCGGCATCGGCGGCGCCCTGGCCGCCTTCGTCGGCTTTACCCTCCCCTCCTTTCTGCTGTTGCTGGCGGCCGCCGTCGGTCTGGGTCAGCTTGCGGGCAACCTCTGGCTGGACGCCGCCCTGCACGGCCTCAAGCTGCTGGCGCTCGTCGTGGTGGCGGATGCCGTGCTCACCATGAGCCGCCAGTTCTGCAAGACGGCGCTGCAACAGGGGGTCATGGTGGCCACCGCCGCCGCCCTCTGGTGCGCCCCCGGTCTTCTGACCCAGGTCGCCATGCTGCTCGGCGCGGCCCTGCTCTGTGCCCTGCGCGAGCCGCACCCGGGGAGTCAGGGCCCCGCGTCCACTCCGGATCGCCAGCCTCACTGGCCGACCCTGCTGCTGTTCGCCCTGCTGTTCGTCGGCCTGCCCCTGGTGGCGAGCGGCCCCGTCAGCCAGTTGCTGGCCGACTTTTACCGGGCAGGCAGCCTGGTGTTTGGCGGTGGTCACGTGGTGCTGCCCCTGTTGCAGGAGAGCCTGGGTCACCACCTGAGCGAGCAGCAGTTCCTGACCGGCTACGGCCTGGCCCAGCTGGTACCCGGCCCCATGTTCACCCTGGCCACCTACCTGGGCGCCGTGCTGTTGCCCGCCACTCCCCTCATCGGGGCGCTGCTGGCGACCCTGGCGCTCTTCCTGCCGGGTTTCTTGCTGCTCTGGGCGCTGGGCCCCTGCTGGCAGCACTGGCTGGCCCGCCCCCGTCTGGCGGGGGCCGTGGCCGGCATCAACGCCGCCGTGGTGGGGCTGCTGCTGGCGGCCCTCTATCAGCCGGTGTGGCAGAGCGCCGTGCTCTCCCCCACCGATCTGGCGCTGGCCGCCGTCGGCTTCTACCTGCTGCGGGTGCCACGGCTCCCCGTTCTGCCCCTCGCCGCCCTGCTGACGGGGGCCGCCCTGCTGCTGGCCTGACGAACCCGCGACAAGTCAGGCAGCGCCCGCCGGGCTGGCGGTCATGGCTCTTATCCCCGAGGGGAGGCAAAGAGAGCAAGATCCGTCAGGACAGCTCGGGCCCGTTGGCCGATAGTGGGCAGCACAGAGGAGAGACCATGGATCACAACCAGACAGAGGCCTACCGCCGACGCTTTCAAACGGTGACAGAGCACATCGAGCGCCATCTCGACGACGACCTGTCGCTGGAGCGGCTCAGCGCCGTGGCGCACTTTTCGCCCTTTCACTTTCATCGGCAATTTGCCGCTTACTGCGGCGTGCCGCTGGGGCGTTACATCCAGCTGCTGCGGCTGAAGCGGGCCTCTTACCGGTTGGCATTCGCGCCTCTGGACAAGGTGACTGATATCGCCCTCGATGCCGGCTTCCAGCATGGCGAATCTTTCAGTCGCGCCTTCAAGCAGACGTTCGGCCTGACGCCCAGCCAGTTCAGGCAGCACCCGGACTGGGCCAGCTGGCATCGCTGCCTGCCACGGCCCCCCACAAAGAGGATTGACCCCATGCGAGTCGACATCATCCAGTTCCCGCAGACCGCCGTCGCCGCCCTGACCCATCAGGGCCTGCCCGAGCGCATCAACGACACCGCGGCGCGCTTCATCCAGTGGCGCAAGGCCACGGGCGACTCCCCGGTCGCCACCAGCCGGACCTATGGCCTGGCGCCGGACGACCCCGCCACGACGGAGGGTGCGGCGTTTCGCTTTACCCTCTGTGGCAGCGTCGAGGCCCCCGTCGCCGAGGACAATGAGTGGGGCGTGAAGAATGCCCTCATCCCGGCCGGGCGCTGCGCCGTGGTACGCCACCACGGCTCCCACGACCTCCTGGCCGACTGTGCCCGGGCGCTCTACCGCGACTGGCTGCCCGCCAGCGGCGAAGAGCTGCGGGATTTTCCACTCTTCTTCCACTACCACAACTTTGTACACGAGGTGCCCACCCATGAGCTGGTCACCGACATCTACCTGCCGCTGGCATAGCCCGGCACCTGACAGGGGGAGATAAAAAAGCGGCGCCTCCGAAGGGAGGCGCCGCTGGTCGTGTCGGGGATCAGGCGTCGGGCTCGAAATCCAGGCTCAGGCTGTTGACGCAGTAGCGCTGGCCGGTCTCGGTCGGCCCGTCGGGAAAGACGTGGCCGAGGTGGGAGCCGCACTGGCTGCAGGTGATCTCCACCCGCTTCATGCCGTGGCTGTTGTCCTCGGTGTAGGTCACCGTCCCCTCGATGGCCCGGTCGAACGAGGGCCAGCCGCAGCCCGCGTCGAACTTGGCTGCTGAGTGGAACAGCACCTGCTTGCAGCAGACGCAGTGGTAATCGCCGCTCTTGCGGTTGTGCAGCAGGGCACCGCTGTAGGGACGCTCGGTCCCTTTCTCCCAGCAGATGTGGAACTGCTCTGCACTCAGCTTGTCGCGCCACTGTTCAGGGTTGTTACTGCTCATTCCGGCTCCTCACCACTGATAACGGTGCCCAGCATACCCAGTCAGGGCGCCTGGCTCTACCCCGCCAGCGGGAACTGTGATCCCGTTGGCAACACGGCGACAACATCCGCTGCCACCACCCCTTCGCTCGCCAGCACCGCCGCCGGCAGGGCGACCCGCTCCAGCAGCTTGAGGGAGTGGGCACGCCCCACCGCCACCTGCCGCTTGATGTCGTCCGGCAGGAAGGGCAGGCCGTCGTTGGTGGCGGTGTCGATGGTCTGGATCCACTCCATGCCCTCCCCCGGCGGCGGCAGGCGGAACTGGATGTCATAGTCGCTGGCGTTGAACAGCACGTACCAGCGCTCCCCGGAGCAGCCAATCATGCCGATGTCCATGGCAAACGCCTGCCCCATGGGGGCGTGCCAGTCCTGATCGGTGAGCTGATGGCCGTCCGGGTGATACCAGTTCACCTGGTGACAGCTGGTCGCCTTGCCGTTCCAGCCGTCGTCGCTCAGTTGCAGGTTGGAGAAGACCCCGGACTCCGCCCGCAGCGCCATCATCTGGCGGGTGAAGGCGAGCAGCCGCTCGTCCTCCGGGCGCAGTTGCCAGTTCACCCAGCTTATCTGGTTGTCCTGACAGTAGGCGTTGTTGTTGCCGAGCTGGCTGCGGCCCATCTCGTCCCCGGCCAGAAAGTGGGGCGTCCCCTGTGACAGCAGCAGGGTGGCGATGAGGTTGCGCTTCTGCTGCTGGCGCAGGTTGTTGATGCGCGGGTCCAGGGTCGGCCCCTCCACCCCGTGGTTGCTGGAGAGGTTGTTGCCGTGGCCGTCCCGGTTGTCCTCGCCGTTGGCCTGGTTGTGGCGCTGGTTGTAGGAGACCAGGTCCTCGAGGGTGAAGCCGTCGTGATAGCAGAGGTAGTTGACGCTGGTGTGGGGGGAGCGCCAGTTCTTCGGGAAGAGATCCCGCGAGCCCACCAGACGGGTGGCAAAATCCCCCATCTTGCCCGCATCCCCGCGCCAGAAGGCGCGCACCGTGTCGCGGTAACGATCGTTGATCTCCAGCCACTGGCTCGGAAACTGGCCGAGACGATAGCCGAAGGGGCCGATGTCCCAGGGTTCGGCGATGAGCCTGACCCGCGCCAGCACGGGATCCGCCATCATGGCCTTGAAGAAGGCGCTCATGGGATCGAACTCCCCCGCTTCCCGCGCCAGGGTGACCGCCAGATCGAAGCGGAAACCGTCCACCTGCATCTCGGTGACCCAGTAGCGCAGGGCATCGAGCACCAGCCGCAGGGTGTTGGGGTGATCCAGATTGACGCTGTTGCCGCAGCCGGTGACGTTGGCGTGGCGATGGTAATCCAGACCGTGGGCACCCGACTCGAAGGCGTAGTAGCCCGCGTTGTCAAACCCCTTGAGGGAGAGCATGGGGCCGTCGAAGCCCGACTCCGCGGTGTGGTTGTAGACCACATCCAGGATCACCTCGAGTCCCGCCCGGTGCAGCTCGCGCACCATGGTCTTGAACTCGGTCACCGCATCCTTCGCCCCGTAGCGCGGTTCGGGCGCGAAGAAGGCGATGGGGTTGTAGCCCCAGTAGTTGGTGAGCCCCAGCTGCTCGAGCCTGGGCTCGGACATGAAGGCCGCCACCGGCATCAGCTGGACCGAGGTCACCCCCAGCCCCTGCAGATGCTCGATCATCAGCGGGTGGCTGATGCCCAGATAGGTGCCCTGCAACGCCTTGGGGATGCCGGGGTGCTGGCGGGTGAACCCTTTGACGTGGGTCTCGTAGAGCACGACCCGCTCCGGCGGGATGCCGGGCTTGCCGACCCCCTGCCAGTCGAAGGCATCGTCCACCACCACCGACTTGCCCACCATGGCCGCGCTGTCCCCCTCGTAGAGGGCGTCGTCCCAGTAGGTAGGACGGCTGAGCGCCCGGGCATAGGGGTCTATCAGCAGCTTGTCCGGGTCGAACAGCAACCCCTCCTGGGGAGAGCCATGCACCCGGTAGCCATAGCGCTGACCAGCCTTGACCCCGCGCACGTGGCCGAACCAGTACTGGCCGCGCCGACCGGGCAAGGGGAGACGCGCCAGCTCCTGCTCCTCGTCGTCGAACAGGCAGAGCTCCACCTTGTCCGATTGGGGAGCCCAGACACAGAAGTGGCAGCCCGTCTCGTCCAGACGGGCGCCAAGCGGGTGATCTACCCCGTTTTCCATTTCAAACATCAGGACTCCTGTTTGATGAACAAGGTCGCGAGCGGCGGCAAGTCCAGCACCAGGCTGTGTGCCATCCCCTGCCAGGGGGTCGCCTCGGCGACGAAGACCAGACCCACATCATAGTTGCTGCCCCAGTAATGCTCGCTGTCGGTGTTGAGCACCACCCGATAGCGACCGGCAGCCGGCACCCCGAGACGGTAACCGATGCGCGGCACCGGGGTGAAGTTGCAGGCCACCACCAGCGGATGGGCCCCCAGCTTGTCGGCCCGCAGCCAGGCGAAGATGCTGTTGTCCGCGTCCTGGTGATCCAGCCAGCGGAAACCGGCCTGTTCATAATCCGCCTGATACAAGGCAGGTTCATGACGATAGAGGTGGTTGAGATCCCGGATCAGCCGCTGCTGGCCGCCGTGCCTGGGGTACTGCAACAGGTGCCAGGGCAGCTGGGCATCATGATTCCACTCGTTGCTCTGGGCGATCTCGGTGCCCATGAAGTTGAGCTTCTTGCCGGGGTGGGCATACATGAAGCCCATGTAGGCGCGCAGGTTGGCGGCCTGCTGCCATTCGTCCCCCGGCATCTTGTAGAGCAGGGAGTGCTTGCCGTGGACCACCTCGTCGTGGGAGAGGGACAGAATGAAGTTCTCGTCATAGTGGTACACCATGGAGAAGGTCATGTCGTTGTGGTGGTAGCGACGGTGAATGGGCTCTTTTTGCATGTAGCTGAGGGTGTCGTGCATCCAGCCCATATTCCACTTGAAGCCAAACCCCAGGCCACCGAGGAAGGTGGGACGGGAGACCCCGGCAAAGGCGGTGGACTCCTCGGCGATGGTCATGGCGTGGGGGTACTTGCCGTACACCTCCTCGTTGGTCCACTTCAAGAGGCTGATCGCCTCGTAGTTGTGGTTGCCGCCATCGACGTTGGGCACCCACTCACCGGCGTTGCGGGAGTAATCCAGATAGAGCATGGAGGCGACCGCATCTACCCGCAGGCCGTCGATGTGGAACTTGTCGAGCCAGAACAGGGCGCTGGCCACCAGGAACTGGCGCACGGTGTCGCGACCGAAGTCATAGATGTAGGAGTTCCAGTCCGGGTGCCAGCCACGGCGCGGATCCTCGTACTCGTAGAGCGGCGTGCCGTCGAAGCGGGCCAGGCCGTGGGCATCGGACGGGAAGTGGGCGGGCACCCAATCCAGAATCACGCCGATCCCCGCCTGGTGGCACTGATCCACGAAGTATTTGAAATCGTCGGCCGTGCCGTAGCGACTGGTGGGGGAGAACATGCCCACCGGCTGGTAGCCCCAGGAGCCGCTGAAGGGGTGCTCGGAGACCGGCAGCAGCTCGATGTGGGTGTACTCCATCTCCTTGATGTAATCCACCAGTTCCACCGCCAGCTCGCGCCAGCTCAGGCTGTCGCCGTTGGAGTGACGCTTCCAGGAACCCACGTGCAGCTCGTAGATGGAAAGGGGCTGCTCGCGCTTGTCATTGAGCTGACTCTCGCGCCAGGCGGCGTCCTGCCACTGGTACTGGCCATGGTCATAGACCACGGAGGCGAACGAGGGGTACTGCTCGCTGTAGAAGCCCACCGGGTCGCTCTTGTGGGGCAGGCGATTGCCCGCCGGGTCCTTCAGTTCGAACTTGTAGCGATCCCCGGCCTTGAGCCCCGGCACGAACAGCACCCAGTGGCCGCACTGGCTGCGCTGCATGGGGTGACGGCGGCCATCCCAGAAGTTGAAATCGCCGATGAGGCTCACCGCCGTGGCGCTCGGCGCATAGACCGCAAAACGGACCCCTTCCACCTGCTGGCCGAGGTGCGTCACGGTGCGCAACTGGGCGCCGAGGGTGTGGTAGAGGTTTTCCGGTTGCCAGGTGAGTTCCGCCAACCCTTCCCAGGCGGCAGCCTGGAACTGATAGGGGTCGATGATGTCGGCACTGGCGTCGGCGTAGGTCGCGATGAGCTGGTAGGGGAAGGGATTCTTGCGGCGGGTGAAAACAGTTTCAAAGAGGCCCGCTTCGTCAGCGGCGGTCAGGGTGGCAACTATCTTGCCTGACTTGAGATCCCTGACCCGGACCTCGAGTGCATCGGGCAACCAGGCGGTGAGTTTCAGGCCTGGCCCATCCGGATTGGCCAGCAGGCCTAGATGGGAGAAGGGATCGGCACAGCGGGCGGCAACCAAACGTTCAACGGGCATCGACATTTCCTTTGATGGCTGAACATCCGCTTCGGCCGAAGCCGAAGCGGATGAAAGTGAGTCACATGTTGGCGTTCAAGGCTCAACGGCTGGCCTCGTCACGGGCCCGGCTCATCTTGCCCGCCAGATTCTTGAGCGCCTCGTCGGCGAAGATATCCTCCAGATCCCGGGAGAGCTTGCGACGCCAGTTGGGGTACTCGTAGCTGGTACCCGGCACGTTGACCGGCTTGTCCATCTCCAGCCAGTCTTCGAGCTGGGTGCTGAACAGGGCACAGCTGCCGCGGGACATGTGCAGTTGCAGACCGTGGTTGAGCTCGGTATTCATGCCGACCCAGTTCACGTCTTGACTGATATTGCCAGAGATGACCCCATGAGCATGCAGGCTGTCAAGGATCCGCTGCTTGGCCTGGTGGCGATCAGCATACAGGGTCTTGAGTACGTCTTCATCCGGGTACAGGCCCAGTTCGCGTCCCAGCGCCAGATCGTCGCAGTGCCAGAAGCCTTTGAGGGTCGGCATGTCGTGGGTGGTCAGGGCGGACATCGCCTGCTCGGCGTAGTGCGCCGGGGAGATGAAGCCACCATCGTCCTTGGAGCGCTCGAAGAAGAACACCTTGTAGGAGTGGACGCCGTTCTCTTTCAGGGTCACGTCGATCCCCTCCGGCACGGTCCCCAGATCCTCGCCGATCAGCAAGCACTGGTTGCGATGAGACTCAAGGGCCAGGATCCCCAGCAGATCGTTCACCGGATAATAGATGTAGGCCCCCTTGGCGGCGGACTCTCCGGGCGGCACCCACCACAGGCGCAGCAAGGCCATCACGTGGTCGATGCGCAGGGCGCCGCAGGAGCGCATGTTGGCACGGAACAGATCCACCATGGGCTGGTAGGCGGCCTCGAACAGCTGGTTCGGGTTCATGGGGGGCAGGCCCCAGTTCTGGCCGAGGGGGCCGAGAATGTCGGGCGGTGCACCGACCGAGGCTTTCGGGCAGTAGAGGTCCCGGTTTGCCCAGATCTCGGTGGAGCCTTCGGAGACGCCGACCGCCAGATCCCGGTAGATCCCCATCACCATGCCGGCGGCCTTGGCGCGGGCATCGGCCCGGGCCAGCTGCTCGTCAGCCAGGAACTGCAGATAGAGATAGAAGGCCACATCCTGCTGGTGCTCGGCCATCCAGGCCGCCACTTCGGGGTTGTGGTAATCGCGCAGCGCCTCGGGCCAGACCGGCCAGCCCCAGGCATTCTCGCCTTTGGCATAGAAGTGGGCCTGCAGGGCGTCAAACGCTGCCTGCTGTTGCAGGCTGTCACCGCCTGCAGCCACAAAGGCATCGAACGCAGCCTGACGCTCGGCGCTGAAGCTGGCCTGGTCGAACACCTGGCGCAGCATCCCGATCTTGGTCTGGATGACGCCGGTGTAATCCACATTGTCCTTGACCCGCAGGGAGGTGAGGTGCTGCTGGAAGGCCGGGCTCGCCACTTCCGCTTTCAGGCGATCGTTGCCCAGGAATTCGGGCACCGCTTCCACATCGATATAGGCGACGTTGAGCCAGCGACGGGAAGAGGGGCTGTAAGGGCTGGCACTCTCCGGGTTCGCCGGATAGAGGGCATGAATGGGGTTGAGACCGACGAAGTGGGCTCCCCAGGCGGCGGCATTCTCAACCAGCTGGCCGAGATCGCTGAAATCGCCGATGCCCCAGTTGTGGCGGCTGCGCAGGCAGTAGAGCTGGACGCTCGGGCCCCACACCTTGCGACCATTGGCGATGGGTGCCTGCTTGTAGCAGGACTTGGGGGCGACGATGAGACGCATGGTGGCCAGCGGCTCGTCATTGCCCTCTTCCAGCAGGATGAGCTGGTGATAACCCAGCGCAGGCTGCACATCCAGGGTGACGCGATAGGCCTGACACTCCATCTCCTCGAACTCGGCCACCCCGACCAGCTCACCCTCGATGGGGGTGAGTTGACCGGACAGCACTGCACCCTGCTCCTGCTGGAGCTGCCAGGTGAGGGCATCGTTGACAAATTCGATGGGGAGGCGAACCTCAAGAGTAACGGCGTCGCCGCTGCGTACCACCATCACGGGATCCAGCGCGCGCAGCCAATGCTGGCGGTGCTCCTGCTCAAGCTGTTCGGACAGGGCGGCCTCGTCATCGACGCGGTAGCCCATGGCGCCCAGCATGGCGGCCTTGCTCTCTTCCGATACCAGGGCCGGCTGGCCCCAGGCATCAACATACTCACTGGCAATGCCTTTGGCGGCAGCCAGCTGTTCAATCAGGGTGGTCATAGTTTGAGAATTCCCGCTGTGGATTCTGTCTACGCTATTTTGTGATTAATTTTTATGGTTGGTACTTGAACAGTGGCTCTTTGGCCATGCTAAACCGCGCACATTTTTACATATCTCCCCGGCTGGATGTGTGACCGGGCAGGCACTATTGTTGTTCTCTGCCACCGACTTTGCTGATGATGCATTCAACAAAAGTTGGTAGCCAGTTACATAAACCGAAAATAAATTTCACAGTTTTTCATGATATAGCGCAATTTCGCGCAGATTGTTGGTTGACTCGCGAGGGAGTTCTAGTAAATTTACAAACGGAATTTTCTTTGACTACTGAACAGTTAGGTAACCAATTATGACTATCAAAGTAGGTATTAACGGTTTTGGCCGTATCGGTCGTTTCGTTTTCCGTCTGGCCGCTGAGCGTGCTGACATCGAAGTGGTTGGTATCAACGACCTGATCGACGTTGACTACATGGCTTACATGCTGAAGTACGACTCCACTCACGGTCGCTTCAAGGGCACTGTTGAAGTCAAAGACGGCAACCTGATCGTCAACGGCAAAACCGTACGTGTTACCGCTGAACGTGACCCGGCCAACCTGAAATGGGGCGAAATCGGTGTTGACGTTGTTGCCGAAGCAACCGGTCTGTTCCTGACCGACGAAACCGCTCGCAAGCACATCGCTGCCGGTGCCAAGAAAGTCGTACTGACCGGTCCGTCCAAAGACGCTACCCCGATGTTCGTCATGGGCGTCAACCAGGATTCCTACGCTGGCCAGGACATCGTTTCCAACGCTTCCTGCACCACCAACTGCCTGGCCCCCATCGCCAAGGTTCTGAACGATACCTTCGGTATCGAATCCGGCCTGATGACCACCGTTCACGCTACCACTGCTACCCAGAAGACCGTTGATGGTCCGTCTGCCAAAGACTGGCGCGGTGGCCGCGGTGCGGCTCAGAACATCATCCCGTCCTCTACCGGTGCTGCCAAGGCTGTTGGCGTGGTCATCCCGGAACTGAACGGCAAGCTGACCGGCATGGCCTTCCGCGTTCCGACTCCGGACGTGTCCGTTGTTGACCTGACCGTCAACCTGAAGAAAGAAGCGTCCTACGCTGAAATCTGCCAGGCCATGAAGGCTGCCTCCGAAGGCGCCATGAAGGGCGTGCTGGGCTACACCGAAGACGAAGTGGTTTCCACCGACTTCCTGGGTGAGCGTCAGACTTCCGTGTTCGATGCCAAGGCTGGTATCCAGCTGAACAAGACCTTCGTGAAAGTCGTCTCCTGGTACGACAACGAAATGGGCTACTCCAGCAAGGTTCTGGACCTGATCGCTCACATCTCCAAGTAATTTGGGATGCGCAATCGCGTAGCTTGAAAAAAGGCGGCCAATGGCCGCCTTTTTGTATTCTGAATCACGGACCCTTTCTGAATGTCCCCGAGCACTGGAGCCTTTATGACACCGACACGTACGCTGACTGCCCACTGCACCCTGAGCCAGGATGGCCTGCCCCTGCTGACCATAGACAATGAGCACGCCAGGGCCGAGATAAGCCTGTTTGGCGCCCATGTGCTGCGTTACCAACGCCATGGTGAGCCGGCCTCTCTCTGGCTCAGCGACAAGGCGATACTGGATGGCAGCAAGCCCATTCGCGGCGGCATTCCCCTCTGCTGGCCCTGGTTCGGCCCCTCCCCCGCTCGCGTTGGCAGCGGCAAGCCGGCTCATGGCTTCGCACGCAACTGCCTGTGGACGCTGGATGGGGTCTCCGATCACGGGGATGGCACACTCGTCCACCTCTCCCTGCGTGACAACGATGCCAGCAGGACACTCTGGCCCCATGCCTTCGAGCTGGAGCTGGACGTACTGGTCGGCAAGGAGCTTTCCCTGGTGCTGACCACCCGCAACACCGGCAAGTCAGCGCTCACCTACAATGCCGCCCTGCACACCTACCTGCAGATCAGTGCGCCGGAAGCGGTGACCGTGACCGGCCTCGGCGAACCCTATCTGGACAAGCTGACCGGCCGAAACGAACTGCAACAGGGAGCGCTGACCGTCACCGCAGCCATGGATCGCATCTACCGCCAGCCCGATGCCATGGTCAGCGTGCAGGATGGTGAGCGCACCACCCGGGTGGTCAACGGCAACCACGACAGCGTGGTGGTCTGGACCCCCTGGCAGGAAGGGGCCAGCGCCATGGCCGACATGAGTGACAACGGTTATCGCACCATGCTCTGTGTCGAGGCGGCCATCACCGCCGAGGACGGGATCACCGTCCAGCCCGACGAGGAGCACAGCTTCTCCACCGTCATCATCTGACGATACAGATGACGGACAAATAAAGAGGGCTCCCGCAGGAGCCCTCTTTGCATCTTGCCATCAGAGTCAGTCAGGCGTTGCCCTGGGTCTTGAGCTTGAGCTCCGCGGCGAAATCCAGCATGCGGTCGAGCGGGACAAGCGCTTTGAGACGCAGTGCCTCATCCACATGGATCTCGTGACGCTCGGCACCGTCGGTCAGGGCCTCCTTGATGGCCACCAGGCCGTTCATCGCCATCCAGGGGCAGTGGGCGCAGCTACGGCAGGTGGCACCATCACCGCCGGTGGGCGCCTCCACCATCTCTTTCTCCGGGCAGGCCTGCTGCATCTTGTAGAAGATGCCGCGATCGGTCGCCACGATCAGTTTCTGCTGGGGCAGCTCTTTGGCGGCCTTGATGAGCTGGCTGGTGGAACCCACCGCATCCGCCAGCTCGATGACGGAGGCCGGGGACTCCGGGTGCACCAGCACGGCGGCATCCGGGTTCTGGGCCTTGAGCTCGCGCAGCGCCTTGGCCTTGAACTCGTCGTGCACGATGCAGTGACCCTGCCAGCGCAGCATCTCGGCCCCTGTCTTCTTCTCGATATAGGCGCCGAGGTGGCGGTCTGGGCCCCAGATGATCTTGTGACCCTGACTGTCCAGATGTTCGACGATCTCCAGTGCAATACTGGAGGTGACCACCCAGTCGGCCCGTGCTTTCACCGCTGCCGAGGTATTGGCATAGACCACCACGATGTGATCGGGGTGCGCATCGCAGAAGGCGGAGAACTGGTCGATGGGACAACCCAGATCAAGAGAGCACTCGGCCTCCAGCGTCGGCATCAGCACCCGCTTGTGGGGGCTCAGGATCTTGGAGGTCTCTCCCATGAAGCGCACACCGGCCACGATCAGGGTCTGGGCTGCATGGTCGCGACCGAAGCGGGCCATCTCCAGGGAGTCACCCACGAAGCCACCGGTGGCTTCTGCCAGGGCCTGGATCTCGGGATCCGTGTAGTAATGGGCAACCAGCACGGCCTGGCGCGCCTGCAGCAGCACCTTGATCTCGGCGATCAGGGTCGCCTTCTGCTCGGGAGTCAGGGGCTGTGGTTTGGCCGGGAAGGGGTAGTCCATCTCGACTACCGGCGGAATACTGCTCAGTGCATTGCTCATTGCGACTGTTCCATCAACGCTCGGGAAGGCCAAAATTATAACCAGAAGCCGTGCACAAACCCATCAACAAATCCAGTACAGTACAACTGTCAGGACCCGCTCCGACCATATCGTTGTCATTCTTGCCAAAAGGAGTTGTCGAATGAAACAACGTTCGCTCAAGACCAAGTTGTTGTTGCTCACGCTGGGACTTTTTCTCGCCAGTGGCGTCGCCATGACATGGATACAGTCCTCCTCGCTGAACGGCCTGCGCGATGACATCATGGCGCAGACCCGTGGCGCCCTGGAGCAGGAGGTTTCCCGTTCCCTGCAATTCCAGGCAGAGCGGTATGCCGTGCAGATCGAAGACCAGTTGCAGCAGGCCTATCAGATACCGCTCGGCATGGCGGCGCAGCTTGAAGGAAGCATGGCCCAGCCGGACCAGCGGCTGAGTCGCCCGCAAGTGGAGCTTCTGCTTGGCAGCCGCCTGCGCCAGGCAAACGGGATCAGCTCCATCTACGCCCAGTTCGAACCCAACGGTTACGACGAACAGGACGCCGACTGGCAGACGGGCGCCAGCCATTCGGTTGCCGGCAAGGGCAGTCTCGAGGTCTACTTCACCCGGGAACAGAACGGAAACATCGCGCAGCAGACCATAGATGCCGCCACCAGTGACGCCAAGTTCGACACCTCGCGCAATGAATTCGGCATTCGCAACAGCGAGTGGTATCTCTGCGGTCGCGAGACTCGTCGCCCCTGCCTGATGGAACCCTACCTCTACGAGATAAGCCCTGGCCAGAAGATGCTGATGACCAGCCTGACGGTGCCCGTCCTCAAGGATGGCAAGTTTGCCGGGATCACCGGGGTCGACATGAACCTGCCCATCTTCCAGCAACTGGCCGAGCACCTTGGCAAGAGCCTCTATGACAACCAGGCCGAGGTCACCCTGGTCAGCAAGGCGGGCTTCATCGTCGGCAGCAACCGCCATTCGGACAAACTGGGGCGCCCCCTGACAGAGGCCGGACTGGTTGCCCCGAATGGACACCCCGCCGATACCGACAGCGATTTCATCTTGCAGCAGCCCATACGGATCGAGGCTGCCGACAACCAGTGGTGGCTGATGATCAAGGTGCCCAAGGCCCTCGCCCTCAGCCAGGCCAACACCATCAGCCAGCAGCTCGGCAGCCTGTTGCAGGCTACCCAGCAGCAGCAGCTGGTTGCCATCGTTGTCATCACCCTGGTGGCCCTGGGCCTGCTTGTCTGGTTCATCCAGACCATCACGGCGCCCCTCTCCCTCATCAGCCGCCACGTCTCCCACCTCGCCAGCAATGAGGGCGACCTGACCCAGCAGATGCGTATCGACACCCACCAGGAGCTCATCGAGCTGGGCAGGCATCTCAATGCCTTCCTCGGCAAGCTGAGGGCCATGGTGCAGGGCAGCAAGCAGATTGGGCAACAGGTGCATCAGCAGGCCAGGGGCATGAAGCAGACGGCCGATGCCATGCGCAGCAGCCTGGATGATCAGAGCCTGGAGCTGGAGAGCGTGGTCAGCGCCATGCACGAGATGAGCACCACGGCAGTCAGCGTGGCGGGCTATGCGGAACAGGCGGCGCAGGAGTCGGAAGCGGCGACCCACCATGTCAGCACGGCCCAGCAGACCTTGAGCAGGGCCCGCAACGAGATCCATACCCTGGTCGAGGACATGCATCAGGCCGACAAGGCGGTCGCCCAGGTCGCCCAGCGCAGCACCAATATCAGCCACATCCTCGATGTGATCCGGGCCATTGCCGAACAGACCAATCTGCTGGCCCTCAACGCAGCCATCGAGGCGGCGCGGGCCGGCGACATGGGCAGGGGTTTTGCCGTCGTGGCGGACGAGGTGAGGGCGCTGGCCAACAAGACCCGCTCATCCACCGACGAGATAGGGCAGCTCATCGGCAGCCTGCAAACCGAGGTCACCAGCAGCCAGCAGTTGATGAGCACGGGGATCGCCCGCTCGGTGAGCACGGTTGAAGGCACGGAGCAGGCCTTCGAGGCACTCAATCAGGTGGTCACCCAGATCCAGCAGATCCATGATCACATCAGCCAGGTGGCGACCGCCGCCGAGCAGCAGAGTGCCGTGAGCGACACCATCAACCAGAACCTGATGCGCATCGGTGACGCCGCCACCACCCTGGGACAAGAGGCCAATGCCAGCCAGCGCCTGAGCGAGGCACTGGAACAGGCGGCCACCACCCTGGCAAGCGAGCTGGATCGACTGCGAACCTGATGGGAGACGGAAACGAAAAAGCCCGCATCGCTGCGGGCTTTTCAATATGGTGGTCGTTACTGGGCTCGAACCAGTGACCCCCTCCTTGTAAGGGAGGTGCTCTCCCAGCTGAGCTAAACGACCTGGGATATGACTGAAATGATGGTGGGTCGTGCTGGATTCGAACCAGCGACCAATTGATTAAAAGTCAACTGCTCTACCGACTGAGCTAACGACCCATCGAAATCATTTTTTAAAGCATGGTGGTCGTTACTGGGCTCGAACCAGTGACCCCCTCCTTGTAAGGGAGGTGCTCTCCCAGCTGAGCTAAACGACCTGGGATATGACTGAAATGATGGTGGGTCGTGCTGGATTCGAACCAGCGACCAATTGATTAAAAGTCAACTGCTCTACCGACTGAGCTAACGACCCATCGAAATCATTTTTAAAGCATGGTGGTCGTTACTGGGCTCGAACCAGTGACCCCCTCCTTGTAAGGGAGGTGCTCTCCCAGCTGAGCTAAACGACCTGGGATATGACTGAAATGATGGTGGGTCGTGCTGGATTCGAACCAGCGACCAATTGATTAAAAGTCAACTGCTCTACCGACTGAGCTAACGACCCATCGAAATCATTTTTTAAAGCATGGTGGTCGTTACTGGGCTCGAACCAGTGACCCCCTCCTTGTAAGGGAGGTGCTCTCCCAGCTGAGCTAAACGACCTGGGACAAGACTGAAATGATGGTGGGTCGTGCTGGATTCGAACCAGCGACCAATTGATTAAAAGTCAACTGCTCTACCGACTGAGCTAACGACCCATCGAAATCATTTTTTAAAGCATGGTGGTCGTTACTGGGCTCGAACCAGTGACCCCCTCCTTGTAAGGGAGGTGCTCTCCCAGCTGAGCTAAACGACCTGGGATTCAATGTTCAGAGTGGTGGGTCGTGTAGGGTTCGAACCTACGACCAATTGATTAAGAGTCAACTGCTCTACCGACTGAGCTAACGACCCACATCCTGAACCTTTCACCAACCGCATGTGGCGGCCAGTGTTACAACATGGTGGTCGTTACTGGGCTCGAACCAGTGACCCCCTCCTTGTAAGGGAGGTGCTCTCCCAGCTGAGCTAAACGACCTGGGATTCAATGTTCAGAGTGGTGGGTCGTGTAGGGTTCGAACCTACGACCAATTGATTAAGAGTCAACTGCTCTACCGACTGAGCTAACGACCCACATCCTGAACCTTTCACCAACCGCATGTGGCGGCCAGCATTACAACATGGTGGTCGTTACTGGGCTCGAACCAGTGACCCCTCCTTGTAAGGGAGGTGCTCTCCCAGCTGAGCTAAACGACCTGGGAATATTGTCTTCACCTGCTGTGAAGAAATGGTGGGTCGTGCTGGATTCGAACCAGCGACCAATTGATTAAAAGTCAACTGCTCTACCGACTGAGCTAACGACCCTCACCACGACCAGCGCCGACTGCATTACTGCTCCGGCTCTGACGGCGGCCTATATTACGGATTTATCATCCTGGCGCAATAGAAAAATCTTAAATTAAATCTGATTGTTCACTGCGCATACAAAGCACGGCGGTATTTACAAGAGTGTTACGAAAACAGTGACATGCAGCAATGTCACAGCTTGGCCAGACTCTGTTTGGCCAGCTGGGCCGGCGAGGTGTTGGGGTAACCCTTGATCACCTGCTCATAGAAGGCCTTGGCCTCTGTTTTTTTGCCGTCAAGCTGGGCGAGCATGCCGAGTTTCAGCAGGGCATCGGCCCGCTTGGGTGACTTGCTGTATTTGTTCGCCACCGTGGAGAACTGGCTCGCGGCCCCCGCCCTGTCGCCCTTGTTGAACATCAGCTGGCCAAGCCAGTAGTGGGCATTGGGAACATAGCTGGAGTTCGGGAACTGCTTGATGAACCCTTCGAAGGCAGGAATGGCCTTGTCGTAGTTCTTCTCCTTGAGCACCATGTTCACGGCCGCGTCGTAGGCCTGGTTCTCATCCTGGTTGGTGGAGTAGTTGGCTGCCGCGGCAGGAGGCGTTGCAGCACCTGCAGCAGGTGTTGCGGGCGCGGCGGCAGGCTGGCTGTTGGCCACCTTGTCGAGCTCTTGGTAGAGTTGGCGCTGGCGCTCCTGGGACTGCTCCATCTGGTAGGTCTGCTGTTCCAGCTGACCACGCAGCTCGGAGACCTCCCCTTGCAGGGAGTCGACCTGTTGCTGCAGTTCGGCCTGCAGACGCAGACGGGCGTTGAGGGTACGCTCCAGCAGAGCAACCCGGTCTTCCAGGCTGCCGGTCGGTACGATGGCACCATTGTTGCCGCTCAGCACCACGCCGCTGCTGCCAGAATCCCCGCTCAGATCGCTCACGGGTGCCGCCGCTTGCGCATTCAAAGCAACCAACACGGCCAGCGCAACACCAGCTTGCTTGTACACAGATTTCATTCGGATCAAACCTTAGCGTTTAGTGCAAATAAAACGGCCAGCGCATAGTCGCTCGCTGATACAGATTTCATTCGGATCAAACCTTGACGTTTAGTGCAAATAAAACGGCCATCGAAATGGCCGCTTGCATATAAACGAACTTCGTTCGACTCAAACCTTAGTAAACCAGGACCGCACGGCGGTTCTTGGCAAAGGCTTCCTCGGTGTGGGACAGATCCAGCGGCTTCTCTTCGCCATAGCTGACGATGGAGAGCTGCTCGGCCTGCACACCCAGGGTTTGCAGATACTTGGCAACAGCCTTGGCACGACGCTCACCCAGCGCGATGTTGTATTCCGGCGTACCGCGCTCGTCGGCGTGGCCTTCGATCAGTACCTTGACGCTCGGACGTTCACGCAGGTAGCTGGCGTGGGCATCCAGCAGGTCGGCGTACTGACCCTGAATGTCGTAACCATCGTACGGGAAGTAGATCACGTTGTCGCGTTGCAGCGCTTCGAACTTCTGACGCATCTGCTCTTCCGGGGACAACATGCCGTTGGCGCCGCCGGTTTGTACACCGCCCATGCCGTCGGTCATGCCGGACTCGGCGCCAGCGGCGTCGGAGTCGGAAGAGGAGCTACAGGCAGCCAGGGTGAACAGTGGCAGTGCGATGGCCAGACCCTTGAGCAGTTTATTGAGTTGCATGCTATTTCCTTAAACCTTTATAACAAAACAAAAAACAATCGATTTTTATCAATTCAAGAAGGGCGACCAAGCTGGTGCACGAATTTCACCGCTACTGGTCGGAAGCACTGCCTTGAAGCGACCGTCGGTCGACACCAATGCAAGACTCTTACGACCCTGATAGATGGTGGCATAAATGATCATGCTGCCATTGGGAGCCACACTTGGCGATTCATCCAGAGCACTCTGGGTCAGTACCAGCATGGCTCCATTTTCCATATCCTGGCGAGCGATGCGATATTGTCCCTGAACCCGGGTCACCATCACCATGGACTTGCCGTCCGGTGTGATGGATGCCCCCTGGTTGGAATCCCCTTCCCAGGTCATCCGGCGAGTCATGCCAGTCGCCAAATTTACGCTATAAATCTGGGGTTTGCCACCACGTTCAGAGGTGAACAGCAAAGTTTGACCGTCCGGCATCCAGGAGGGTTCGGTGTCGATGGTGCGGTTATTTGTGACTCGAGTGAGTTGCTTGCTAGCAACATCAACGACATAGATGTCAGGCTGCCCATCTTTGGACAGAACAATAGCCAAACGACGACCATCCGGAGACCACTCCGGCGCACCGTTGATGCCACGGAAGCTGGTGATCAGACTGCGCTGCTGGGTGTAGATGTCCTGCACATAGATCTCGGACTTCTGGTTCTCGAAGCTCACGTAAGCCAGCTTGCTGCCATCCGGCGACCAGGCCGGGGACATCAGGGGTTCACGGGAGCGCAGCAGAGTCTTCTCGTTGTAGCCGTCGTAGTCGGAGATCCGCAGCTGATACGGGAACTGGGTGCCCTGCTGCACGGAGACATAGGCCAGACGAGTCAGGAAGGCACCACGCTCACCGGTCAGACGCTCGTAGACGATGTCGGAGATGCGGTGGGCAAACTGGCGCATCTGCGCACCCGGGATGGTCGCCATGCGGCTGTCCAGGATGTAACCGTTCGCCTCACCGCCCTGGGTCTTGGCCAGCTGGCCTTTCAGGACGTCGACCAGCTCGAAGTTGATCTTGTAGGTGCCATCACCCACGGCGGCGATGGAGCCGACCACCACGGCTTCGACTCCCTGGGAAGCCCAGGGTGCGAAGTTGATCTCGCCGCTGGAGCTCGGCGCCTGCGGCATCTGGCCACGGGCCAGCGGCTTGAACTTGCCGCTGCGCATCAGGTCGTTGGAGACCACTTCCGCGATATCCTGCGGCAACTGGCCATTGCCCTCCCACTTGAAGGGAGCGATGGCGATGGGACGTGCACTGTCGATACCGCCGGTGATGACGATATCCAAGGCCGCCTGAGCACTCTGGCCCAGCAACAAACAGCCAACCAAAGCAAAAAACACTTTTCTTATCATGGCTTAAACTCTCAGTTCCAATTTGAGACTCAGTTCTCTGATCAACAACCTTTGCCAATCAAAGCAGAAACACTCTCTTAAATCGTTGGCGCTAGCTGAAGGCGTAGATCCTTCATCAATTCGAATGCCGCCGGATCCTTCGGCACCGGCAACTGGTTGGCCTTCAGAACCGCCGCCTTGCCGGAGCGGCAGACCGCCGGATCACCCTGACCGTTGTCCACCGAGATGACGAAGCCGCTACTGGCCAACTTGACACCGATAGTACATGTTTTGCCCCGCATGGTGGGATCCAAAATCATGTAGCGCTCGACCGTGGCCTTGATGAGGGCGGCATACTTGTCGACCTCGCCCTTGGCGGCTGCCGATGCTGCCTGACTGCGCGCATTGGCCTCGGCGGCCAGCTGCTGCTCCATCATGGCTTCCATCTCTTTTTGCAACTTGGCCTCTTCGGCCGCCTTGCGCTTGCGCTCCGCCTCAATCTTGGCCTTTCTGTCGGCCTCGGCCTTCGCCTTCTTCTCTGCGTCAGCTTTTGCCTTCTTGTCCGCCTCTTCCTTCGCCTTCTTCTCGGCCTCGGCCTTGGCTTTCTTCTCGGCTTCCGCCTTCGCCTTTTTCTCGGCTTCGGCCTTGGCCTTCTTCTCGGCTTCCGCTTTCTTGGCCTTGGCCTCTTCCGCCTTGGCCTTCTCTTCAGCCTGCTTCTTCTCCAGCTCTTCTTTTTTCTTCTTGAGCGCCAGCGCCTTGGCCTCTTCCGCCGCCTTGCGTTCGGCTTCGGCCTTCTTGGTCTTCTGCTCTTCCAGCTTGCGGGCTTCCTCGGCTTTCTGGGCCTTCTCTTCCGCCTGCTTCTGTTCAGCCTCTTTCTTCTGCTTGTCGGCTTCGGCCTTGCGGGTCGCCTCTTCGGCCTGCTTGCGCTTGGTCTCGGCGATACGCAGACGCTCCTGCTCCTGTGCCAGCTCGCGTTTGACGCGCTCAGCGTCTTCCTTGTCCTTCTGCTGCTGTGCAGCCTTGGGCTGGGCCTGCTTCTGCTGCTGGACCTGCTGCATCTGCTGCTCCAGCATTTCGCTGTCCATCATGACCGCATTGACGATCTGTCCCTTGGACTCGGGGCGCTTGGGTTTGCTGAAGTCGACACCGACCAGCAGGATGATGCCGATGATCAGATGCAGCAGCAGCGACGCGACGAGATAACCGGAAATACCACGCTTCACATCCATCTCCGTCAGTTCACCGGATCCGTCATCAGACCAACCTGAGGCACACCGGCTTTCTTGAGGGCCACCATCAGCAGGATCACCTCCTCGTAGCGCACGGACTTGTCACCGGCGACCACCACAGGCGCGTTCTGGTTGATGGCCAGATAGCCCATGGCCTTCTCGGTGATGTACTGCTGCATCGCCTCTGGTGTGCCGCTCGGTACGGGTTCGTCATCCGCCTCGCCGGCCTTGATGACGTACTCACCCTCGGTATTGACGCTGACGATGAAAGGCGGCTTGGAGTCTTCCGGCAACTGCTCGGACTCCGCCTGGGGCAGGTCGACCTTGACCCCCTGCGTGATCACGGGCGTGACCGCCATGAAGATGATGAGCAGCACCAGCATGACGTCGATATAGGGCACCACGTTGATCTCGGCGACCTTTTTGCGTTTGAGCCGCTGATAGGTTTGCATTACTTCTCACCCTGCTGTGCGATTTGGCGATTCAGAATGGTGGTGAACTCGTCCATGAAGTTGGCGTAGGCGTTTTCCAGCCGTTCGACCTTGTTGGTGAAGCGGTTGTAGAAGATAACGGCCGGGATGGCGGCAAACAGACCCATGGCGGTGGCGATCAGCGCCTCCGCGATACCCGGTGCCACCATCTGCAGGGTCGCCTGCTGAACCTGGCCCAGAGCGATAAAGGCGTTCATGATCCCCCAGACGGTACCGAACAGACCGATATAGGGGCTGATGGAGCCGATGGTCGCCAAGACCGGCAGGTTGGACTCGAGATCGTCCACTGCACGGGACAGGGAAACGCGCATGGCGCGATAGGTACCGTCCATCACCGCATCCTGACCGCGGGCTCCGGCCTTGAGCAGGCGGGCATACTCCTTGAAGCCGGAGTAGAAGATGTCTTCCATGCCTTCGATGTCGTCACGACGGGAGGAGGACTCCTGGTAGAGACGATTGAGGTCGACCCCGGACCAGAATCTGTCTTCAAACTGCTCCGAGGCGAGGTTGGCCGCCTTGATGGCCTTGGAGCGCTGGATGATCAGCGCCCAGGAGACGACCGACATGCCCATCAGGGTCATCATGACCAGTTTCACCAACAGACTGGCTTGCCAGAACAGGCCAATAAACGAAATTTCAGCGTGCACTTAACAGCACTCCCTTGATTTTTTCAGGTATTGCAACAGGTTTCATTTGCGGATGACTGACACAGGCGATCTGTACCATGGCCTGAGTGATCAGCCGTCCATCAGCCGCCAGGATCTGCTGTGAAAAACGCATGGAAGCGCGTTTCACTTCAGTTACTTGCGTCATTACGGTCAGCAGTTCATTGAAGCGGGCCGCCGCGCGGAAGTCGATTTCGGTGCGACTCACCACAAACGCGATCCCCGCCTGCAGCAGGACATCCTGTTCGATGCCGCCTGCGCGCAGGAATTCGGTGCGGGCCCGTTCCATAAACTTGAGATAATTGGCGTTGTAGACGATGCCTCCGGCATCCGTGTCTTCGTAGTAGACACGCACCGGAAACTCAGAGACTTCCCCCATAAAAATCTGTGATCCATTCGACAGTCAGATGGGGGGCTATCATAGCGCAGGGCTGAATAGGAAAGAAGCAGGGGGAGACAGGGAAATCCCCTCTCTCCCTGTTTTTTATGGTGTGCTGCGGCGCCGACAGGCCGAAGACCACAGGGCTGTCAGCATCGCAAGAAAAGCGGAAAAGAGAAGTGGCTGCGAGCGGCGTGACGAGCGAGGTTCTGTCGCTCTGACCGGGCGACGGCACGCCCCTCAAAAAAGAAGAAGGAGGTGGGCTCATGCCGACCTCCTTCATCATTTATGGCAGGTAGTAGCTGCTGGTCAGCCAGAGCCCGCAGAGCAGGCTGGGCAGGGCGAGCCAGGGGAAGAACAGCACGCGACCCACCAGGCTGCGCGGGTGAAACCCCAGTCCATGCATGACACCGCAACAGACCGCCCACATCAGCCAGGGCGCAAGCCAGAGGCCGTGCTCACTGGTATTGGCCGCGACCAGGTTGGGCGCCTGCAAGATGGCGACAGCCAGCAGGGCCGCCGCCAGCAGCATCAGACCTTGCCATGGCTGGCGCTCCAGAGGAGCGGCCAGCCGGGCGAGCCTGTCACTTGTCTTCATCAATCTGACGATCCAGGTTCTCGGTGTGCTCCAGCCAGAGCGCATTGATAATCCCAAACGCACAGGCCAGCAGCAGCCCCAGGATCCAGGTGAAATACCACATATCAGGGCACCTTCTTAGTAGAGCGATTGTTGGTTGTCTTCGATGTGCTTGTTACTCACCCGGCCGAACATCTTGATGTAGGTCCAGATGGTGTAAGCCAGCACGGTCGGCACGAAGACGACTGCGACTACCGTCATCACCTTGAGGGTGTTGAAGGAGGCGGTGGAATCCCACATGGTCAGGCTCTGGGACGGCTCGAGGCTCGAAGGCATCACGAACGGGAACATGGAGAAGCCCGCGGTCAGGATGATGCCGGCGATGGCCAGGGAGGAGAACAGGAACGCCACCCAACCCTTGTCCAGCTTGGCCGCCACGGCGGTCAGCAGACACATCACCAGACCCAGCACGGGTGCGGCAATCATCCAGGGATAGAGGTTGTAGTTCTGCATCCAAGCACCGGCCTGCACCACCACTTCCTTGTGAAGGGGGTTGGTGACGGCGTCGGTGGCGACGGAGCCCACAATCACATAACCATCCATGCCGCTCACCCAGACACCGGCCAGGGCGAACAGCACCAGGGTCAGCAGGGAGAAGATCATGGCGGCGGTGCGAGAGCGCGCCAGCACTTCACCTTCGGTCTTCATCATCAGCCAGGTTGCACCCTGGGTGATGATCATGAAGAGGCTCACCAGACCGGCCAGCAGACCGAACGGATTGAGCAGGCCGAAGAAGTTGCCGTGATAGGTCATCATCAGGAACTGGTTGAAGCTGAACGGTACACCCTGCAGCAGGTTGCCGAACGCCACCCCGAAGATAACAGGGGGAATGGCGCTACCGGCAAACAGAGCCCAGTCCCAGTTGGAGCGCCACTTGGCGTCTTCCTGCAGGGAGCGGTACTTGAAGCCGACCGGACGGAAGAACAGCGCCATCAAGGTCAGGATCATGGCGATGTAGAAGCCGGAGAAGGCCGCCGCATAGACCATGGGCCAGGCGGCGAACAGGGCTCCACCGGCGGTCACCAGCCAGACCTGGTTGCCTTCCCAGTGCGGCCCCATGGTGTTGAGCATCACGCGACGCTCCACATCCTTCTTGCCGACGAAGGGGAGCAGGGCGCCCACCCCCATATCGAAACCGTCGGTGATGGCAAACCCGATCAGCAGCACGCCGACCAGCACCCACCAGACCAGACGCAACAGTTCGTAATCAAACATGGGTCACTCTCCTTATGCCTTGCTCTGTTCGAAGTGGTACTTGCCCGTCTTCAGGCTGCTTGGGCCCAGGCGCGCATACTTGAACATCAGGTACATCTCGATGATCAGCAGTACTGTGTAGAACAGGAAGATCCCGATCAGAGAGAACCAGATCTCGGACGCAGGAATGTTGGATGCAGAGACATAAGTCGGCAGCATCTCGGCGATGGTCCAGGGTTGACGACCATACTCAGCGACAAACCAGCCAGCCTCGATGGCGATCCAGGGCAGCGGAATGCCGTACAGCAGCGCCTTGAGCAGCCACTTGCGCTCGCCGATCTTGTGGCGGGTGCTGTCATAGAAGGCCAGACCGATCAGCACCAGCATCAGGATGCCGCAGGCAACCATGATGCGGAAGGCGAAGAACAGCGGCAGTACCTGCGGGATGGAGTCATCCACGGCAGCCTTGATCTGCTCGTCGGTGGCGTCGGTCACGTTGGGGGTGTAACGCTTGAGCAGCAGACCGTAGCCCAGATCCTGCTTCACTTCGTCGAAGCGGGCGCGGGTATCGTCGGACTTGTCACCGGATTGCAGCTTGGTCAGCAGGTCGTAGGCGGTCATGCCGTTGCGCACGCGCAGCTCATGCTCGCTCTTGAGATCCTTGAGACCAGTCACCTGACCGTCGAGGGAACGGGTGGCGATGATGCCGAGGGCATAGGGGATCTTGATGGCGTAGTCGGTGCGCATCTCCTCCTGGTTCGGGATCCCGAACAGGGTGAAGGATGCCGGAGCCGGCTCCGTGTTCCACTCGGCCTCGATGGCCGCCAGTTTCACCTTCTGCACTTCCCCGGTCTCGTAGCCGGACTCGTCACCCAGCACCAGCACGGAGAGGATGGAGGCCATGCCGAACGCGGCCGCGATGGCGAAGGAGCGACGAGCGAACGCCACATCACGATTCTTCAGCAGGTAATAGGAGGAGATCCCGAGCACGAACATGGCACCCGTGGTATAGCCTGCCGCCACGGTGTGGACGAACTTGACCTGTGCAACCGGGTTGAACACCAGGTCGGCGAAGCTCACCATCTCCATGCGCATGGATTCGAAGTTGAACTCGGCACCCACCGGGTTCTGCATCCAGCCGTTGGCGACCAGGATCCACAGTGCGGAGAGGTTGGTCCCGAGCGCCATCAGCCAGGTAGCCGCCAGGTGCTGGCGCTTGCTGAGACGATCCCAACCGAAGAAGAACATACCGACGAAGGTGGACTCCAGGAAGAAGGCCATCAAGCCTTCGATGGCCAGCGGGGCCCCGAAGATGTCGCCGACATAGTGGGAGTAGTAAGCCCAGTTGGTACCGAACTGAAACTCCATGGTGAGCCCGGTGGTAACCCCGAGGGCAAAGTTGATACCAAACAACTTGCCCCAGAACTTGGTCATGTCCCGGTACACTGTGTTGTTGGTCATCACATAGACAGACTCCATGATCGCCAGGATGAAGGCCATCCCCAGCGTCAAGGGTACAAACAGGAAGTGATAAAGGGCCGTCGCAGCAAATTGGAACCGCGATAGGTCTACCACATGCTCAGCAATCATGATGTTTCCTCACCGATTATTGGCACGGCTATTTTAAGTTTTAAGGACAAAGCTTCCATTGGAAGTCCCCGAACGGTCGGTCACCCCTCGCGGACTGACCGGATTCGACTGCCACCACATTAACAACAAGGCAATATACAGGAACAAAAAAAGCTAATGTTTAACATCTAATAAACAATAACCAGGGTTCTATTCCCGCCTATAATGATCGCTGTTTTATATCACCTTTATTTGATTGAAATCAATGTAAAACCACCCTCAATACATGTTTTTTCAAGGTAACTTATAGGGCTTTCCCCATTAATTATGGGAGCTTCATCACAAAAAACGATAAGTCGTAAATAATTGATTTAAATCAATTTTATGACCAACCAAAATAGTTTCAATTCTGTTAAACAAATACGCAACCACGGAAATAAAGCCCTCGCGTCTCGATTATTTCAATAAATGGCCAGGCTCATCCAAAAATCAATTTAAACCCAGTAAAAACACATGTTTATGCGGATTGGCACTCCTACCAAAATCATTAGTTTATCTAATCAGAAGCCCATAGATTTTCTTGTTTGTCCCACCCGTAAAGAGCTCCTACAATGCGCCTCGCAGTGAGGGCATACCTCTGAATACAGGCCGGTCATTCCGGGTTCCCGGTACGTATTCGATGAACATTTCGAACCTGTTTGTTGGGATTAATGATGAAAAAGTTTGTTGCCAAGACCATCCGTTACTACAAGCTTTCTTTCGTTCAACTCTATCAAATGAACCGACTCTGAAGCCTCGCGACGGCTCCTCTGTTTTTTCCCGACCGGTCTGCAGACGCGCTCACTGTCTGTGAACATCCATCCTGAATTGTCTTTGCCCACCGCCTGTGCCGTGGGCTTTTTTTTGCCTGCAAAACAAAAAGCCGCCTCAAGGGCGGCTTTTTGGTTCATATCGCAACGTCTACTGATCTGCCGGTCGTTCCAGGCCAAAGTGTGCGTAGGCTCTCTGAGTTGCGATCCGCCCTCTGGGTGTACGTTGCAGATAGCCTTGCTGGATCAGATAAGGTTCCAGCACGTCTTCTATGGTGTCCTTCTCCTCACCGATGGCGGCGGCCAGGTTGTCGAGCCCGACTGGCCCCCCCATAAACTTGTCGATGACGGCCAACAATAGCTTGCGATCCATGAAGTCGAAACCTTCATTGTCCACGTCCAGCATGTCCATAGCACGGGCCGCAATGGGTCCGTCAATTCGCCCGTCAGACTTCACCTGGGCAAAATCTCGTACCCGCCTTAACAAACGGTTAGCAATGCGCGGTGTCCCCCGGGAGCGACGGGCTACCTCGAGAGCGCCGTCTTCCGTCATGTCGAGCCCGAGGCAGCGGGCGCTGCGAGAGACGATGTCGGTCAGGTCCTTGACGTTGTAAAACTCGAGGCGCTGCACGATGCCAAACCGGTCACGCAGGGGGCTGGTGAGGGAGCCGGCCCGGGTGGTGGCACCGATCAGGGTGAAGGGAGGGAGATCGAGCTTGATGGAGCGGGCCGCCGGCCCCTCCCCTATCATGATGTCGAGCTGATAATCCTCCATGGCCGGGTAGAGCACCTCCTCCACCACCGGGCTGAGACGGTGGATCTCGTCGATGAAGAGCACATCGTTCGGTTCCAGGTTGGTGAGGAGCGCCGCCAGATCGCCGGCCTTCTCCAGCACGGGGCCCGAGGTGGTCTTGATGTTGACCCCCATCTCGTTGGCGACGATGTTGGCTAGCGTGGTCTTGCCAAGGCCGGGAGGCCCGAAGATCAGCAGATGATCGAGGGCCTCCCCGCGCTGGCGGGCGGCCTCGATGAAGATCTCCATCTGATCGCAGACGTGATCCTGTCCGGTGTAATCGGCCAGCTTTCTGGGCCGGATGGCCCGATCGATGATCTCGTCCTCACGGGCGGCACCGGCCGAGATGAGGCGATCCGCTTCAATCATTGTCTACCTCACACCAGGCTGCGCAGGGATTCACGAATGATCTCCTCTACCGACATGCCGTCGGCGGCCACCTTGCTGACGATCTGGCTGGCCTGCTGCGGCTTGTAGCCGAGGGCCACCAGTGCACTGGCCGCTTCCTCGCTCGCATCCGGGGCACGCAGCGGGCTCTCTTTCGCGGGCAGGGTGATTTCGGCCGGGGAGAAGAGATCGTGGCTGACCCAGCCCTTGAGGCGGTCTTTCATCTCCACCACCAGGCGCTCGGCGGTCTTCTTGCCCACGCCGGGCAACTTGACCAGGGAGCTTATCTCCTCGCGCTCAACGCTCATCACAAACTGGGTGGCCGTCATGCCGGAGAGAATGGCCAGTGCCAGCTTGGGGCCGACCCCGTTGGTCTTGATCAGCTCGCGAAACAGCGCCCGCTCCTGCTTGTGGTTGAAGCCGTAGAGCAGCTGGGCATCTTCACGCACCACGAAGTGGGTGTGAATGACGGCCTCTTTCCCGAGTTCGGGCAGATCATAGAAGCAGCTCATGGGCATATGAACCTCATATCCCACCCCTCCGACTTCCAGCAACACCTCGGGGGGTTGCTTCTCGATGATGACGCCTCTCAAGCGACCGATCATGTTCTTTTCCTCGCCACGCAGACTCTCGCAAATTGGGTCATAGCATAAAGAATAACTGGATAAGTATCCAGCATAGGTCCATGCAGATCATGGGATGACCAGCTCTTCATACCCGGCCATTTCCCTCGTTCAGAACACAGTCTGTCACTTTATTTTCCATCGGGGATGGCACATCTTCGTCATTGATTGAACACTGAAATGGTCTTGTTCGGCACCAGGGAAGGCTTGAATCATGAAAATCGTCACCACATCCAACCTCGGACTCACCATTCTGCTCGGCTGCACCCTGGGCATGGGGGCGATCGGCTGGTATGGCAGCCAGCGGCTGGCTGATCTGCTCTCCTACGTCCTGGGTGCCGCCTGGCAGACGGCAGATGGTGCCATGGAGGGCTCCATCGAACTCGGCAACCAGTCGCTCTATATCCAGAAAATGCTTTCGGGGATCCCCCTCGACGCACCGGAGCTGCAACGGGCAAAAGAGGCGGCCAGCGACGCTTTGCACCGGGTGGAGCAAGGCGGGCTCATCGATGCGGCGGCCATCACCACGCTGAAGCAGCATGAGCAGACCTATCAGCAAGAGCAGGCACAGCTGCTGACCCTCTATCGCACCTTCACGAGCGCCGATGAGGCGCTGCGTGCCAGTTCTGAACGCATGTCACGCCTCTCGACCAGGCTGGAGGTGATCGGTGACGAGGCCGTCGAGAGCCTCACCCGCTCACCGGATCAGGCCATCAGCTGGAACGGCGGCCTTGCGACCCGCTGGCAAGCGGCCGATGGCGGCATGGAGGCCAACATCGGATTCCTGCGCCAGCTCTATGCGCTGGAGAAGATGCAGAGCGAAGGCCCTACTCCTGCCATCCAGGCCGAGCTGGCACAAGCCACCCGCTTCTATCAGGACGCGGTTGACGGCATGCTGGCAACCGGCCAGTTCGATGTGCCCGGCGACGGGGAGTTTGCAGGCCAAATGCTCTCCACCCAGTATCGTGCCCTGCAAGCCGACAATGCCCGCCTGATCCGTGAATGGACCACAGCCCTGAGCGCTTATCAGAACCAGCTGGCCCGTTACGAACACAGTGCCGACCAGCTCAGGCTGGCTCTGGTCGAGGTCGAGGCCCAGGGGGACGCCACCGTCGAGGATCAGGTTCACCAGCTCAACGCCATCATCGACTACACCAGGGGACTCATCCTGGGGGGCTTGCTGCTCAGCCTGCTGATCGTCACCTGCTGCGGCTTCTGGCTGGTACGCACCATTGTTCGTCCGCTACTCCAGGTCGACAAGCGCATGCAGGACATCGCCGCCGGGGAGGGAGATCTCAATGCCCGCATCAACCTCTCACGCGACGACGAGATTGGCTCCCTGGCCGGCAGCGTGGATCGCTTCATCGAGAAGCTGCAGAAAATGATCAGCGCCACCATGGACAACAACCAGCACATCAACCAGCACGTGCACACCTCGGTCAACCGGGTCCAGGCCATCAGCCAGAGCAGCCGCCAGACCGCAGCGCATGCCCAGGCGCTGCACCACGACAGCGAGCAGATGGTGCAGGTGGCCACCACCATCTCGGACAACTGCAACCTGGCGGCACACAACGCCAACGAGGTGCGCCAGCTCACCACGCAAAGCAGCCAGTATGTCTCCTCCGCCACCGCCGGCATGCAGCGGGTGGTCATGGAGGTGGGTGAATGTGCCACCGCCATCAACGCCCTCAAGGAGCAGGCAGGGCAGATTGGCCAGATCATCTCCACCATCAGCAATATCTCGGAGCAGACCAACCTGCTGGCACTCAATGCCGCCATCGAAGCCGCCCGGGCGGGCGAGATGGGGCGCGGTTTTGCCGTGGTGGCCGACGAGGTGCGCACCCTGGCCAATCGCACCGCCACCTCCAGTGCCGAGATAACGGACGTGATCAACAGCATCCAGCAGCAGACAGAGCAGGCTTATCTGATGATGCAACGCAACCTGAAAACCGTGGAATCGGGTATGGCGGACTCCGACAACACCAAGCAGATCCTGTTCAAGGTAGAAGAGGCCATCGATCAGCTCGCCGACATGGTGCAACAGGTGGCAGAGGCGACCAGCCAGCTCTCCCACACCCTGGGGCACACCACGGGCAAGGTTTCGGATATCAGCCTGCAGGCCCAGACGGGCGAACAGGAAGCCCAGGAGTGCCTGCAACTGGCCTCCTCCCTCCATCAGGCCAGCCAGCAGCAACAGCAGTTGCTGTCGCAATTTCGGGTCTAGTGCGGACGGGGCAAGGCCCCCGCCCTCCCCCCAGCGCCGCTGAATTTAGCCCTTGGGCCGGGGGGCTTCGCCTGTTAAAATTCCGCACTTGAAATTTTCCAGGGCCAAGCCGCCCGAACTAGCGAAGGTCTACCGCGATGCGTACCAGCCAATATCTGCTTTCCACTCTCAAGGAAACCCCCTCCGACGCTGAAGTTGTCAGCCACCAGCTGATGCTGCGCGCCGGGATGATCCGCAAACTCGCTTCCGGCATGTACGCCTGGCTGCCGACCGGCCTGCGGGTCCTGAAGAAGATTGAAAACATCGTCCGCGAAGAGATGAACAATGCGGGTGCCGTCGAAGTGTCCATGCCGGTGGTACAGCCCGCCGAGCTGTGGCAGGAGTCCGGCCGCTGGGATGACTACGGCCCCGAGCTGTGCCGCCTGACCGACCGTCACAACCGCCCCTTCGTGCTGGGTCCGACCCACGAAGAGGTGATCACCGCGCTGGTCCGTTACGAAGTGAACAGCTACAAGCAACTGCCGCTGAACCTCTACCAGATCCAAACCAAGTTCCGCGATGAAGTGCGCCCCCGTTTCGGCGTGATGCGTGGCCGCGAATTCCTGATGAAGGATGCCTACTCCTTCCACATCGACAAGGCCTCCCTGGTCGATACCTATGAGAAGATGCATGCGGCCTACTGCACCGCCTTCACTCGCATGGGTCTGAACTTCCGCCCGGTGCAGGCCGATACCGGCTCCATCGGGGGCACCGGCTCCCACGAATTCCAGGTGCTGGCCGAGAGCGGTGAAGACTTGATCGCCTTCTCCGATACATCCGATTACGCCGCCAACATCGAGATGGCCGAAGCCCTGGCGCCGGCTGGCGAGCGCGCTGCCGCAACCAAAGCCCTGACCAAGGTGGCCACCCCGGCCGTCCACACCATCGACGAAGTGGCCGCTTTCCTGAACGTGGCGCCGACCGCCATCGCCAAGACCCTGCTGGTACTGGCCGAGGAAGACGAGCACGGCAAACAGGCCGTCATCGCCCTGGTACTGCGTGGCGACCACGAGCTGAACGAAATCAAGGCCGAGAAGCTTTCTGGCGTGGCTAACCCGCTGACCTTCGCCAATGACGAGCAGATCAAAGCGGCCGCCGGTTGCGATGCAGGCTCCATCGGCCCGGTCGGCTTTGCCGGTCGCATCATCGTCGATCGCAGCGCCGCCCATCTGAGCGATTTTGTTTGCGGCGCCAACGAGACCGGTTTCCACCTGACCGGTGCCAACTGGGATCGCGACATCACCTCTTTTGAGGTTGCCGACCTGCGCAACGTGGTGGAAGGCGACCCGAGCCCGTGCGGCCAGGGCAAGCTGCTGCTCAAGCGCGGTATCGAAGTGGGCCACATCTTCCAGCTGGGTACCAAGTACTCCGAAGCGATGAAGGCGAGCGTGCTGAACGAAGGCGGCAAGTCCGTCACCATGGAGATGGGTTGCTACGGTATCGGGGTTTCCCGTCTGGTGGCTGCGGCCATCGAGCAGAACAACGACCAGTACGGCATCATCTGGCCGGATGCCATCGCCCCGTTCGAAGTGGCCATCGTGCCGATGAACATGCACAAGTCCGAGCGCGTGGCCGAGCAGGCGCAGCAGTTCTACGCCGAGCTCAAAGCCGCCGGTGTGGACGTGCTGTTTGACGACCGCAAGGAGCGCCCGGGTGTGATGTTCGCCGACATGGAGCTGATCGGTGTGCCCCACGCCATCGTCATCGGTGACCGTGGTCTCGACAACGGCGTGGTGGAGTACAAGTGCCGCCGCTCCGGCGAGAAGCAGGAAGTGGCCATCGGCGAGATCGTTGCCATGCTCAAGGCCAAGCTGGGTCGCTGATAACGCGACACCGCCTTTCGCTTTTCATAGGAAAGCCCCGAGTGCCACGGCACTCGGGGCTTTTTATATGGCTCTCAGCCATGATGCACAAAAATGCGTCTCCAGCGTGAACCAATGAGATAACTGCATTGCCCTGTACACGGCACGGCTGATTTCCTAGACTGGCGCTCTTTACCGAGCTTGCCCGAGAAGTTATGTCCATCGCCTCAGCCAATACCGTTGTCGTGCTCGACTTCGAGACCACAGGGCTTTCACCCGGACAAGGGGATAGAGCCATCGAGATCGGTGCCGTCAGAATCAAGGATGGCCATATCAGTGAGCGTTTCTCGGCATTGATGAATCCGGGCTTCAACGTGAGCAGCTTCATCGAGCAATATACCGGGATCAGCAATGCCATGCTGAAACAGGCTCCCCCCTGTAACGAGGTGATGGCGGATTTCGTCGACTTTATCGGTGATGACAATCTGGTCGCCCACAACGCCTCCTTCGACAAGCGCTTTCTGGATGCGGAAATAGAGCGATTGCCGGCGCAATACCGCGGCCAGTTCGCCTGTTCCCTGCTGCTATCGAGGCGCCTGTTTCCCGATGCCCCGGATCACAAGCTGGGTACCCTGGTGCAATACCGGAGCCTGCCCAATGACGGGGTGTTTCACCGTGCCCTGGCGGATGCAGAGGTGACGGCCCACCTCTGGCTTGCCTTGTTGGAAGAGCTGGCGTGTCGGCATGGCATTATCGACCCGGACTTTGCATTGCTGCTGACCCTTGGCAAGAAGCCAAAACAGGTGATTCCATCCTTCCTGCGGGAATATGCGACTCGGAAATAATATGTGCCGAGATGCATCATCAATCATCCGTGCCATGTCGGCACTGAATTTACCCGCCTTCACATCCATGATGGCCCGGCGTAAAGAGAGGCAGGCAAGCAGATAATTTAGCACTGCACATCAATGAAAAAGCGCGCCAAATGGCGCGCTTTTTTTCCTTGTCATCTGGCGACGGGGCCGGTTCACGGCGCTTCAGGCATTACGACCGATAAAGAGATCGGTCACATGGCAGCTGCTTCTCGCGGCCAGCGCATCCAGCATGTAGGCTGCCGCGTCTTCCGGCGTCATGAAACCACTCGAATCCACGTGATCCGAATTCTCCCAGAACTCGCTGCGGATCCCGCTCGGATAAAGGTTCACCAGTCGCAGGGGAGCACTCTTCAGCTCGGCCCGCAAGGATTCGAGAAAGCCGCGCATGCCCCATTTGGAGGCGCAATAGAGGCTCTCGTTGGCCTTGCCGGTCTGGGCGGCGGAGGAGAGCACATTCGCCAGCACCCCGCCCTTGTCGCCGATGAGGCGTACCGTCTGCTGGGCCACCAGTATGGTGGAGATGAGATTGCTCTCCACCACCCGGCGGATCTGCTCGGCGGTGTAGACACCCACCGGGCCGAACTCGCCGACACCGGCACAGTGGATCACCATGTCGGGCAGACCGCCCCACTCCACCGCAGCGGCAAAGGCGACATCCACCTCTTCGTGGTGTGCGAGATCGGCGGCAATGCCGATCACCGCCTTGCCGAGCAGCTCTTCCTGCTCCTGCAGTTTCTGGTAACGGCGACCCATCATGGAAACCTGATGGCCGCGTTCAACCAGCCCTATGGTCAGGGCGCGGCCCAGTCCGGACCCCGCGCCAGTCACTATGATGTGGCCCATGTGTGCTCCTCAGGGAGATCAGAAGGTGAATTCACCACCGATGAACCAGCCGTCGATGGTCTGATCGACGCGATCGAAGTCCATCTCGGCCTCACGCCAGCCGGCGCGGATCTTGAGCGGCACGGAAGAGAACTTGTAGGAGCCGCCCAGACGGTAGTCGTAGTTGTCGGCATCCTGCACGCGGGCATCACCGAAGGCGGCAAAGCCGGTCCCCGGGATGCGTACTTCACCCCCGGTGTAGGCCATCAGCACATCCTTGTCATAGGAGTAGTGCTGGGTGTTGAAATCACCGTCGTAGCGACGACCGGTCAGACCCAGATCGATCTGGAACAGATCGTTGTTGAACAGGCGATAGTAGAGGCTCAGGTCGTAAGCCAGCAGATCGTTGTTGAAGCTGCCACCGCTGCTGCTGAAGTCGGACATTTCAAACTTGGCGTTGGGCAGCAGCAGGATGCCGTGCTCCAGTTGCAGGTAGCCGCTCCAGTTGTAGTTCTCGTCGTAGCTGCCATCGGCACCCACGCTGCTGACCTGGCCACTTCCCTGGGCATTCCACAGATCGGCACCCGCCGCAAAACGCCAGTCATTGGCGGCCATGGCCCCATGGCTGAGCAGAGCCATCACAGTGCCGGCAATCAGGGTCTTCTTCATCACTTCGCTCCATTTTGGACTGGAAAGGCCATCATTTTACCCGCTGGGCAAGGAATACCTAGAGTAAAAAGCTGAACAAGCGTCCATAAATGTCAGTGCTTCATCCCTTTCATGGGTTCGACCGGCTTCACGGGCAGGCTCAGTGACAGCGTCTGCCCATCGTCCAGGGTCAGGGTCAGCGGGAAGGGCGTGCCCTGGGCCAGGGTATGGATGTCGAACAACATGATGTGCAGGCTGCCGGGCTTGAGCACGGCCTCCCCCTTGGCCGGGATCTCGATACTCTCCACCTGGCGCATCTTCATGACGCCGTTCTCGTGCAAATGGGTGTGCAGCTCGACACGGCCCGCCTCAGGAGACGCTCCCGCCACCAGTTTCACCGGTTTGTCCCCATCGTTCCTGAGCACCATGAACGCCGCTGTGTTCGGCGAGCCAGGGGGCAGCAGGCGCACATAACCATCGACTGCGTCGACCTTGGCCAGGGCCGGGGCGGCCAGAAGCAGTGCCATGGTGGAATAAAACGCACGTTTAAACATGGTTGAAATCCTTTTATGATGTTGTTAAACGAGACAAAGCTTACCCCTGTGGCAAGCTTTTGACAGCCCCCGACAACAAGGATTCAGACATGGCCCTCACAATTCTGGCCGAACAGCAGGACGGCTTGCTCACCCTGACCTTCAATCGACCGGAAAAGCGCAATGCCCTCAACACGGAAACGTATCTGGCGCTGACCGACGCACTGCGCCAGGCCGCCCGGGACGAAGAGGTCCATGTGCTGCTGTTGCAGGGCCAGGCGGGGTGCTTCACCGCCGGCAACGATCTGGCCGACTTTGTTGGCAAGCACGCCCTTGAGCCGGACGACCCCATCCTGCAATTTCTGCACACCCTGGCCGACTTCCCCAAACCGGTGATCGCCGCCGTGGGCGGCCCGGCAGTCGGCATCGGCACCACACTGCTGCTGCACTGCGACCTGGTCTATCTGGGTGACAACGCCCGGCTGCAGCTGCCTTTCGTCGAGCTGGGACTGGTGCCGGAGTTTGCCGCCAGCCTGCTGCTGCCACGCGCCGTCGGTCACCTCAAGGCGGCGGAGCTGTTGCTGCTGGCAGAGGCCATCGATGGGGAAGAGGCGCTGCGTCTCGGGCTCGCCAACCGGGTGCTGGCCCCGGCGGACCTGCTCCCCTTCGCTCGGGAGCAGGGACTGAAACTGGCGGCCAAGCCGCCGATGGCGCTCCAGAAGAGCAAGGCGCTGCTCAAGCAGGAGCTCAAACAGGCGGTGCATTTCGTCATCGACCTGGAAGCGCGCGCCTTCGCCCAGGCCCTGCAAGGGGAAGAGGCGCAAAACCGCATCGCCAGCAAGCTGCAAAAACGGCGCTGAACTTAGTTGAGACGGAACCGGCCTATCAGCTCGCAGCCCTGCACCCTGTCCTGCACCTGGATAAGCCGGGCAATCTCCGGATTGGGGTGGCGCTTCAAGAAGGAGAGCAGGGCGGCGCGGCAGCAGCCCAGCTCGCTGATGAGGGATTCGCACTCACGGTTGGGGCACTGGGGCACCAGGGCGGTGACCAGCTCGGAGGCGAGCTTGAGGTAGCGCAGTTCATAGGCGGGCTCTTCCATGGCACGCCAGAAATCGGCCATGCGGTGACAGGTGGCGACCCGCATGCTGGCCAGTTCGTCCAGATCCCCGGAGGCCAGCTCATACACTTCCCCCAGGGCCTGCTGATAGAGGCAGATCGCCGTGCCCAGAGCCCCCATGCCAAGGGCGTTCTCCGCCTCCAGCATGTAACGTTGCCAGTTCTGATGTTCCATGTTCCTCTCCTTTGCCGACACGAGTGGAGTTTGTATCATGGCCAATCGAGAACAAATATCAACCAGACCCTTTGTGCAGGATCCCTCAACCCGCCGTTCTGGGCTGATTGACGCGACACTGCTTGCCGGGGTAACCAGGCAGATCCGACGCCTTGCTGCTGCACGCCAGCCGTTTGGCTTCGGCGAGGCGATCTGCGAGGTTGACCTCATCGATCGGCTGCCAGGCCATCTGCTGGCCGAGCCAGCTGGCCCAGGCAAACTCGACGAAGTAGACCTGATCCTTCTTGCTGAAGTAGCCCGCATCCTGCAACAGCCCCGCCAGGGTGCGGTAGGGGTAATCCGGCAATTCACCGATATGGCCGGGCAACTGCTCGGGAGTCAGGGGTTGACCCCGTTCATCCTTGAGCCAGGCCCAGTGGTTGTTCTGCATCTGGCTCCAGAAATTGGCCCTGTCCTGCAACCGTGCAATCACCTTGACCCTGACCTGCTTCACCCCCTGCTGCCACAGCGCCTTGGTCAGATGGTGCCTGTCCACCAGCCAGTAACCCCCATCCGGCGCGATGACGATGGGGATCTCTTTCTTTTTCATCAGCTTGTCGAGCTGCTTCTCGCTCTTGTCCGCCAGCTCCCGGGCAGTGGTATCCACCTGCAACTGCCCCACGCCGCCCTGGGTGGGGTGCAGCGCCTCTATGTTCACCTCGCACCAGCTTCCCACCGGGCTGCTCTTCTCGCACGGGGACAACGCCCAGGCGCCCTGGCTCAGCACGCAGGCCAACAAGATCCATGCTCTCATCATTCTCTCCTTTTCCTGGCGCTCACGGCGCCCCTTCGTTGACAGCCGCATCGGATATCAATGGGACTCATGCTGGCGGTCTGACCAGCAAAGGGGATATCATGATTTCCCATCTGCCGGCGATGCATTCTCGCCGAGTTTTCTCCCCGCTTCACACATTTTGAAGGATTCACCATGAAAGGATGGAGCCCCCTGCTGGCCCTGCTGGGCTGTGCCTGCGTCCAGGCCGCCGATGTGCCGCCCGGTACCCCACTCGCCGCTGAACAGGCCGTCGTCCGTCATCTCAAGGATGAACCGGCGAGCCTGAGCCCTCTCAAGCTGGTGGGATTGCCGGAGCTGCAGGTCCTCAGAGACCTTTACGAGGGGCTGCTGACCCAGGGGCCGGACGGCAAGGTGCTGCCCGGGGTGGCCGCGAGCTGGGACAACGAGGGGAACCAGACATTCACCTTCCACCTGAGGCCGGATGCCCGCTGGTCCAACGGCGACCCCGTGCGCGCCGCCGACTTCGTCTATGGCTGGCGCAAGCTGGTTGACCCCAGGGAAGCCGCCACTTTCGCCTGGTTCGCCCAGCTCGCTCGCTTCGACAAGGTGGACGACATAGTGGCAGGCAAGCTGGCCCCCGATGCGCTCGGGGTGGAGGCCGTCGATGACCATACCCTGAAGGTGACCCTCTCCCAGCCGGTGCCCTATTTCCTGAGCCTGCTGACCCATCCCAGCCTGTCGCCCCTGCACCAGGCCAGCATGGAACAATATGGCAACCAGTGGACCCAGCCCGGCAAGCTGGTGGGCAACGGCGCCTTCGTGTTGAGTCACCGGGTGGTGAACGAGAAACTGGAGCTGACGCCCAATCCCTACTACTGGGATCGCGCCCACACGGTGCTGACCCGCGTCACCTTCGTGCCCATCAACCAGGAGAGCGCGGCCACACACCGCTATCTGGCCGGGGATCTGCACATCACCGAATCCTTCCCCAAGGAGCAGTACCAGAGCCTGATGGCCCAGATCCCGGGGGAGGTCTATACCCCGGAACAGCTCGGCACCTACTACTACGCCTTCAACACCCAGCGCCCGCCCCTCAATGATGTTCGGGTTCGCCAGGCGCTCTCCTACACCATCGACAGGGGCCTGATTGCCGACAAGGTGCTGGGCACCGGAGAGAAACCGGCCTACCACTTCACCCCGGACGTGACCGCCGGCTTCGACCCCAAGCCCAATCTGCTCTCCACCAGCAGTCAGCAGGCGCTGGACGAGCGTGCCAGATCCCTGCTGAAAGAAGCGGGCTACGGCCCAAGCAATCCCCTCAGGCTGACCCTGCTCTACAACACGGCGGAAATTCACAAGAAGATGGCGCTGGCCATCGCCAACCTGTGGAAACAGAAGCTGGGGGCCCGGGTCGAGCTCACCAACCAGGAGTGGAAAACCTATCTCGACAGCCGTCAAAGTGGCCAGTTCGAGGTGATCCGCTCCTCCTGGGTCGCCGATTACAACGACCCCTCCGCCTTCCTCGGGCTCTGGGGATCGGGCCACAGCGGCAACATGGCCCGGTTCGCCAACCCGGCTTACGACAAGCTGCTGGCGCAGGCGGCCAACAGTCAGGAGCCCACAGAGCGGGCCCGCCTGTTCGATGAGGCCGAGGCCATCTTGCAGAAGGAGGCCCCCATCGCCCCCATCTACCAGTACACCAATGCCCGGCTCATCAAGCCCTGGCTCAAGGGGTATCCCATCAACAACCCGGAAGACGTGGCCTACAGCCGTCAGCTCTACCTCGTCAAACACTGAGTCCGGGGAGGGGTCGGGACATCTGACCCCTCCTGACACTGTTCCTGTTCAAGTTCCCGGCATAAAATGCCGCCTCTTTTCATTCATCAACCCCGTGATCCGATCCTGCCATGCGTGCTCTGCTCCTGATTGCCCTGTTTGTTGCCCTTCCCGCCAAGGCCGCCGATGAAACCGAATGCCGCCAGGCCTTCCTCGAATGGATGTTGAGCCAGCAGAAGCAGTTCAGCGACCGCAAGGCCAGCAAGATGGATCGGCGCAATGCCGAACGAGCCATCGATCAGGCCCGGGATGCCTTCGCCAAGCAGGAGAGTTTCTGCCAGGCCATGGCCTGGGTCGCCAGCGCAGAAGACAATGACCCCCGCTTCAAACCGAGGACGGGGGAGATCCACGACTTCACTCCCCGCGGCTGAGCCCGCCATCTACGACTTTTTTCAGCCTTTCCCGTGTTGATTTATTGACCCAAGCCAAGGTGGTGTAACAGTCCGCATCTACAATGACGCCGTAACAATCACAAATATAAAAAATAACTTTATCAGTTACTTGGCTCATTCAGGATGCGCACATGACCACAACCCGGCACGAAGGGGAGATCCGTTTCCCCGATCACATCTCACTGATCTCGACCACGGATCCCGCCAGTCACATCACTTATGCCAACCAGCACTTTTGCGATGTGGCGGGCTACAGCGCGACCGAAATGGAAGGGGAGCCCCACAATCTGGTCCGCCACCCCGACATGCCCAAGGCCGCGTTCGCCGACATGTGGCGCCGCCTGCAACAAGGAAAGAGCTGGATGGGGCTGGTAAAGAACCGCGCCAAGAGTGGTCAGTTCTACTGGGTCAACGCCTACGTCACGCCGATTCTCAACGATCAGCAGCAGATCATCGAATACCAGTCTGTCCGCACCCGTCCCCAGGATCACGACATCGCCTGGGCAGAGCAGCTCTATGCCCGGATCCGTGACGGCAAGGCACTGCCCTGGCTAACCCGGCTGACCCTGGAGCCGGGGCAGCTGTGTCTGCTGCTCTCTGGCACCGCCCTGCTCGGCATGGGGGCCAGTCTGGTCACCGGCCAGCCGGGGTGGGGCGTCATCACCCTGCTCTGCTTGCTGGCCCAGATGGGGCATGGCTGGCATCTGCAACGGCGGCTGGCCAGACTGCTGGCCATGGCGGGCGAGGAGCAGGGCAGCGCCCTTTGCCAGGTACTCTATGCCAGGCGTCAGGACAGCCTGGCCGCCCTTGAACTGCTGCTGCGCATGAAGAAGGCGGAGCTGCGCGCCGTGGTGGGTCGCAGCGCGGACACCAACCAACAGATCCTGCAGGCGGCGGAGGATGACAGGGGGCATATCCAGACCATAGACACCCACCTGCAACAGCAGCGGGCCCAGAGCGAGCAACTGGCGGCGGCCATCACCCAGATGAGCCAGTCCATCCGCGATGTGGCTGACAATGCCCACCAGGCCAATGCGCTGGTGGGCGAGGTCCAGCAGGTGTCCGCCAGTGGTCAGCAGGCGCTGGCCACCACCCGGGATTCGGTCGACAGGCTTCATCAGGAGCTGGACGCCAGCCAGGGCGTGCTGGCGCGCCTGACCCAGGACAGCCAGAAGATCAACGGCATTCTGGAGGTGATCGGGCAGATTGCGGATCAGACCAACCTGCTCTCCCTCAATGCGGCCATCGAGGCGGCACGGGCCGGTGAACAGGGGCGCGGCTTTGCGGTGGTGGCCGACGAGATACGGGCCCTGGCCCAGAAGACCCGCAGTTCCACCGGCGAGATAAGCGACATGATAGGGGCGCTGCAACAGAGCACCCGGCAACTGTCCGATGGCATGGAGCAGGGGGCCCAGACATCAGTGCTCTGCCAGCAGCACATGGGGGCCACCGCCGAGGTGCTCGACCAGATCAACCGGATGCTGGCCCGGGTGACCCACACCAGCGACGAGATAGCCCAGGCGGTGAGCCAGCAGGCGGATGTCACCAGCACCCTGGATCAGGGGATCCACCAGATCCACCAACTGGCGAGCCACACCGCGGACAACAGCCGTCAAGCCCTCGATGGCATCACCCTGCTGGTGGAGCGGTTGCAAAACCTCTCCCGCCTGATCAACCAGTTCCACGACTGACCCCCTTGCCGTGTAGTTTGGCGCGCCCCCGGGCGCGCTGCCGATCTCTCCTCTCCTTCACGACGACAGGCTCCCGCCGGGGGCAAGAAGTCCGTCTCAGGATTTGCCCTTGAACTGCTTGATGCTGCGCTTGCCCTGGGTGCGACGGTTCGCCTGCTTGTCTCTTGGCGCCCGTTTGCTCTCCCCGCTGGCGGGTTTGTCGGTCACCGGGAAACCTGCCAGCGCCGCCAGGGGCAGGGGCCGACCGGTCAGGGCCCGGATCCCCTCGAGCGCCTCCCCATCACCGTGGCAGGTAAGGGAGATGGCCAGACCGCTCTGCCCGGCACGGGCGGTACGACCGATACGATGCACGTAGACGGGCGCATGCTCCGGCAGATCCAGATTGATCACCACCGGCAATGCCTCCACGTGGATGCCGCGCGCCATCAGATCCGTGGCCACCAGCACCCGCACCCTGCCCTCCTTGAAATCCGCCAGCGCCTGCTCCCGCGTGGCCTGATCCTTGTTTCCGTGCAGGGCTGCCACCGTCATGCCAGCCCTGGCGAGTTTCTTGGCCACCCCGTCCGCGTCGTCCCTGGCACTGATGAAGACCAGCACCTGGGGCCACTCTCCGGCCTCCAGCAGGGCGATCAGCGCAGGCACCTTGCTGCTCCTGTTGACCAGATAGAGCCGCTCCTCGATGTCGTTCACCAGGCTGTTGAGCAGCTCGGCCTCGATGCGCACCGGATCCTGCAGCAGGCCCGAGGCCAGGCTCTCCAGCTCGACCGGCAAGGTGGCGGAGAAGAGCATCTGCTGCCGCGCCTCCGGAATCGCCTTCATCAGCCACTGGATGTCGGGCCAGAACCCCATCTCCAGCAGGCGATCCGCTTCATCCAGCACCAGCATGCGCAGGGCACCCAGCCCCAGCGTCTGCTGGGCCAGCAAGTCCCGCAACCGTCCGGGGGTCGCCACCAGCAGTTGGGGGCCGAGAGCCAGTTCCCGCTCCTGCCACTCCTGGGCCACCCCGCCACACAGGGTCAGAAGGCGCACCCCCAACCCGTCGGCAATCTCCTGCAGGGCGGCGCTCACCTGGCTTGCCAGCTCCCGGGTGGGGACCAGTACCAATCCCTGTACCCGGTCGCTGGCTGCGTCCAGCCTCTGCAGCAACGGCAGGCCGAATGCCAGGGTCTTGCCACTGCCGGTCCTGGCCAGGGCAAGCAGATCCCGTCCTGACAAGGCAGCAGGAATGGCTAGCTGCTGAATGGGGGTCGGTTTTTCCAGCGCTGCGGGCAGCAGGGGCAACAGGGCTGGGTCAAGGGCGAGTTCGTCAAACGTCATGGGGATCGCAGATACAGGCTGAACGAGGATGTGGAGGCGAAGTCTAGCCAGACCCACCCCATAAGTAAAAGGTTCGGGAGCGCAATAAAAACGGCCTGCCCCGTGTGAACGGGGCAGGCCGTCAGGCAATCAGCCTGTGGCGCGACTTACAGAACGGCCAGGGCGGCGGCGTAGTTCGGCTCGTCGGCGACTTCGGCCACCAGCTCGCTGTGCAGCACCTTGTCGTGCTCATCCAGTACCACGATGGCACGGGCAGCCAGACCCACCAGCGGGCCGGAGGAGAAGGCCACGCCGTAGTCCTGCAGGAAGGAGACGCCACGCAGGGTGGAGAGGTTCACCACCTTGTCCAGACCCTCGGCGCCGCAGAAACGGGCCTGGGCGAACGGCAGGTCGGCGGAGATGCACAGCACGACGGTGTTGTTCAGGGCGCTTGCCTGCTCGTTGAACTTGCGCACGGAAGTGGCGCAGGTCGGGGTGTCGACGCTCGGGAAGATGTTCAGGATCTTGCGCTTGCCGGCGAAGGTCGCCAGGGTCGCATCGGACAGATCGCCAGCAACCAGGGAGAAGGGCTTGGCCTGCTCACCGGCAACGGGGAAGTGGCCGGAGACGGAGACGGGGTTGCCTTGCAGGGTGACGGTATTGCTCATGTTAGGTCCTTGATGATTGATGTGGGATCCAGGGTCCCCAGTATAGGCCCGCCACGGGATGACAAACACCCGCTAATGAAAGGGATTTGGCATCCCTTTGCATCCCTCCTGCTCCAGAGGCAGATCAGCGGCCACTGACATGGACCCGGACAAAGAGGAGAAGAGGGCTTGACCTTGGACTTTACACCAAGGTTTACACTCGGCGCAGTCATCCAGGATCCCGCAGGGGCGGGATCCCTCAAGAGGAACGCATCATGAGCAAATCCTGCTGCAGCCATCAACACGCCGCCGCCCCCATCAAGGCCGTCAGCAAGGCCGCCACCCCAGAGGCCGGGCACAGCCACACCAGCCACTGCTGCGACAACGGGGCACAGGCCAGTGGTGTCGCCAACCCGACCCGCCACGATCATCAGGGGCAAAGTGGCGCAGACGGCCCGGGTGATGAAGAGCCCCCCAGAGGCGCTTGCGCCACCGACACAGCCCACGACCACGACCACGATCATCATGAGCAGGGGCACGCCCACACGGCCGCCGCGACCGAGCCGCCGCTGACGCCCCCGAGCAGAACAGCCGCCGCCATAGCTGGCAGGTGCTGGGCATGGATTGTCCCAGCTGTGCCCGCAAGATAGAGACCGCCGTCAGCCGGGTGGAGGGCGTACAGCAGGCTCGGGTGCTGTTCGCCACCGAGAAGCTGGTGGTGGATCTGGCCCCCGGCCTCTCCCCCGACCCCGTTACCGCCGCCGTGCTGGCCGCCGGCTTCCAGCTCAAAGGGGGAGCTCAGAACACGGCTCGCAGCGAACCGGGCCGCAGCCCGCTGATGCAGAGGGTCAGTAACCTGCTCGGCAAATACTGGCAGCCCCTGTCGCTGGCCGGCCTGATGGGGGTGGCGGCCCTGCTGCCGGCCCAGCTAGGTCAGCCGCTCTTTACCCTGGCCACCCTCTGGGGACTGTGGCCCATCTCCCGCAAGGCGTGGGCACTGACCAGAAGCGGCTCTCCCTTCGCCATCGAGACCCTGATGACGGTCGCCGCCGTGGGGGCCCTGTTCCTCGGTGAAACCGCCGAAGCGGCCATGGTGCTGCTGCTGTTCATGCTGGGCGAACATCTGGAGGCCTACGCTGCTGGCCGCGCCCGCGCCGGGGTCACCGCCCTGATGGCGCTGGTGCCCGACAAGGCGCTGCGCATCCGCACCACTGCCGAGGGCGAGGTGCGCGAAGAGGTCGCTGCCGACCAGCTGCGCCCCGGCGACATCATCGAAATCGCCCCGGGCGCCCGCCTGGCCGCCGATGCCCGCCTGCTCGACCCCCTCGGCGCCTTTGACGAGAGCGCCCTGACCGGCGAATCCATCCCGGTGGAGCGCCATCAGGGTGACAAGGTGCCCGCCGGCAGCCTGGCGGCGGATCGGGTGCTGCGCCTCGAGGTGGTGTCCGAGCCCGGCAACAACGCCATCGACCGCATTCTGCATCTCATCGAGGAGGCCGAGACCCAGCGCGCGCCCATCGAGCGCTTCATCGACCGCTTCAGCCGCTGGTATACCCCGGCCATGATGCTGGTTGCCCTGCTGGTGGTGCTGGTACCGCCGCTCGCCTTCGGCCAGAGCTGGGACGAGTGGGTCTATCGCGGGCTGGCGCTGCTGCTGATCGGCTGCCCATGCGCCCTGGTCATCTCCACCCCGGCGGCGGTCACCTCGGCACTGGCGGCAGCCACCCGGCAGGGTGCCCTCATCAAGGGGGGCGCCGCGCTGGAGCGCCTCGCCCACATCGATACTCTGGCCTTTGACAAGACCGGCACCCTGACCCTGGGCAAGCCGCAGCTGACCGAACTGGTGAGCCTCAATGGCCAGCCTGAGGCCGACCTGCTGGCACTGGCGGCGGCCATCGAGCAGGGCTCCCACCACCCGCTGGCCCGCGCCGTGGTGACGGCGGCAGGGAAGCGGGGTCTTGCCCTGGCGGCAGCCCAGGAGCTGCGCGCCCTGCCCGGCATGGGGGTAGAGGGTCGCATCGACGGCGCCCTCTGGCAATTGCTGGCGCCGAGTCGGGTCGCCTCCCTCGATGACGCAACACGGGGCCGGGTCGCCGCCCTGGAGCTGCAAGGCAAGACAGTCGTGGTGCTCGGTCAGCCCGACGCCGCCCCGGCCGCCCTGCTGGCCCTGCGCGACCAGATCCGGCCGGAAGCGGCTGCGGCGCTGCAAGAGCTCAACCAGCTCGGCCTGCAGAGCATCATGCTGACCGGCGACAACCCCCGCGCCGCCGAGGCGATCGCCACCGAGCTCGGCATGGGCTGGCGCGCCGGCCTGCTGCCGGAAGGCAAGGTAGAGGAGATAAGCCAGCTCGCCAGCACCCGCAAGGTGGCCATGATCGGCGACGGCATCAACGACGCACCGGCCATGAAGCGGGCCAGCATCGGCATCGCCATGGGAGGCGGCACCGACGTGGCGCTGGAAACCGCCGATGCGGCGCTGACCCACAACCAGCTCGGCGGGGTCGCCGCCATGATCCGGCTCTCCCGCGCGGCGCTGGCCAACATCCACCAGAACATCGCGCTGGCGCTGGGGCTCAAGGCCATCTTCCTGGTCACCAGCCTGCTCGGCATCACCGGCCTGTGGATTGCGGTGCTGGCCGACACCGGCGCCACCGCCCTGGTCACCGCCAACGCTCTGCGCCTGCTGCGAAAACGCTAGGCCGGCCGTAAACTGCACAACCAACAGCCGCTCCAACGGGGCGGCTTTTTTATTGCCTCGCCCACGAGCAAAGAAAAAGCGCGGCTGCCGGTCGGCAGTCGCGCTTTGCTTACTCTCTCGGTGTTATCCCGCCCTTGGCGAGGCGGAATTCAACCCGGGGCTGCCGAGCCAGCCCCGGGCTCGATGGGAAAGACTTACTTGGCGCTGCACTCCTGGATGATGACGCTGCCCACCTCGCCGGAAGTCTGGGTCGGGTCAACCTTCACCAGGAAGCTCCACAGACCCTGTTCCAGCGTGATGCTGTTGTTGCCCATGCCACCGTCGCCGTGCTGGAGCGGGTAAACCTGCTCGGGCTCCAGTGCGATCAGGGTGCCACCGGCATCCTTCACGAAGAACTGCTTGCTCCAGTTGCCATCGTCGTTGGCAAACTTGAAGTCAAAGCTGCCCGCGTAGTTGAAGGCGGCCTGATAGATGGCGAGGTTGCCTTCCATCCCCTTGTAGCTCAGCTGGTAGGCCGGCTGGGCGTTCCAGTCGCTCAGACTGCCGCGCACATAGAGCGGGAAGCCGAGCGGATTGCCCGCGACGGTATCCAGCACCTTGCAGCTCTGCGCCGGTTCGGTGTAGCTGACACTCAGGGTGGGCTTGTCCTTGTTCATGGCGGTGAAGACAAACTTGTAGGTGCCAGCCTTCTCCACGTTGAACGGCAGATCCCCGCCATTGGCACAGAGCGTATTGACCTGGCCGGTCGCAAGCTGGTCGGTATCGCTGCACTTGCCGTAATTGACGGGGCCGCTCCACTCGTTGCCAGCGATCTTCACCTGGGTCGACCCCAGCTGATCCGCCGTCACCTCGGTGGTGAACTCATAGGTGAAGTTGCCACTGAAGTTCATCTTGTTGACCGGATCCCACTGATTCAGGAAACCGCGCACGAACACCTCGGTGTCACCGAAGGGAGGCAAGGTGCTCAGATCCGTCTTCTTGCTCACCGGCAGCCCCGCGCCCTGGGCACCGCTCTGCGGCTTGACGAACACCGCCGCCGACCAGGCGCCAAGGGTCAGCTGACCGCTGTCATTGGCCGCACCGCTGGCGATGCTGTCGGAGTCACGGTGGGCACCGCTCAGGACCATGCCGGTCAGATCGATGGGCTGATCCTTGCCGTCACGGAAATCGCCGATGCTCTGGGGCTGATTGGTGGCGTTGATCATCACCACCAGGCCGTCGATGGCCGGATCCAGATCCGCACCGGCGCCCACCCCGTCATCCACGCTCATCACGATGAGACCCGGGATCTGCTCAGGGCCGGTGTTGCGGAAGTCGACCCGCTTGATCACCTCGGCGCCGCTGCCAAGACGCAGCAGACGAGAGGATTGACGCAGTTCGGAGAGCTCCTGGTAGAAGTTCACCATCTGATGCATCTCGGCCGAACCCGGCTTGGCGTGCTGGCCGAGCACCTGCTCGATCAGCTCGTAGTTGGCCTCGTCCTTGTCCTTGCGCGGCAGCCCTTTGTCAAAATTATTGTCACTTAAGCCGTAGTCGACCCGGTTGTACCAGTCACCGGAGTCGTAGCTGTCCCGCTCCATGGACTTGGAACGCAGCAGCTCGACACCTGCGTGGGTGAAGGGAATGCCCTGACCCAGCATGGCGGTCGCCAGAGAGACCCCCTGCATCCGCACCAGGTCGGCCCCGGCGGGTGCCTTGTACACCAGGTTGTCGAACAGAGTCTGGTTGTCGTGCTTGTCGACATAGTTCTGGATTTCGGTCGGATCCTGGGCATAGCCCGCCGGTTGACCGTTGTAGTCGATGTCGGAGCCTTTCTTCGGTATGCCGTCCTTGTCGGTCAGCACGAACTCCTTGAGGTTGCCCGCCATGCCGAGGCGCACCAGATCGGACTGATGCAGGGCGGTGGCGAGATCGACGCCGTCCAGCTCGTTGGCATCCACCAGGGCGCCGTTGCCAAAGCCCTGGGTCTTGCGAATGGCTTCGCCGCCGTCGAACGGGCTGCCGCCGCGCACCGCATCACGCAGCCGGTCGGAGAAGGAGCCGATGCCGGTACCGGCCAGGTGCTTCTGGGTCGCCTGTACGAAGCGCTTGTCATCCTGTACCTCGCCGAAGTTCCACCCCTCGCCGTAGAAGTACATGTCCGGATTGACCTTCTTCACCTCGGCCAGGGCCTGCACCATCTGATCTTTCGGGTGATGGCCCATGAGGTCGAAGCGGAAGGCATCGATCTTGTAGTCCCGCGCCCAGGTGACCAGAGAGTCATCCATCAGCTTGGCGAACATGGCGTGTTCCGGCGCCGTGTTGGAGCAGCAGGTGGAGTTTTCCACCGAACCGGTCTCCGGATTGAGGCGCTGGTAGTACCAGGGCACAATCTTGTCGAGCACGGATTTGGTACCGAGACCCGCTTCGTTGGTGTGGTTGTAGACCACGTCCATCACCACGTTCATGCCGATGTTCTGCTTGATGGCCTGCACCATCTCGCGGAACTCCTTGATCCGGGTCGTCCCCTCCGCATTGGTGGCGTAGGAGCCTTCCGGGGTGGTGTAGTGGTAGGGGTCATAGCCCCAGTTGAAGGAGTCCACCCCGCGCAGGTAGCCGTACAGCTCCTGCACCACGGGGTTCTCCTTGCTGTCGCTGGCTTGCAGATCACCGAGCACGGCTTCGATGGTCTCGCCGCCACCACAGTGGCTGGCAAACCTGGAGTTCTTGACCTCGGGATTGACCTCGCACAGCTTGCTGAAGTCATCGCCGATGTTGGCCACCTTGGCCGGGTCCTCGTTGACGGTGGCGATGTCGAACACCGGCAGCAGGTGCAGGTGGCTGACGCCGCTCTTGGCCAGGGATTTCAGGTGGGTGACGGGCACGCTGTCGCTGTCGGTCAGTCCGAGGAACTTGCCGCGGTGCTCCACCGGCGTCGACTCGTCGTTGCCGGTCAGATCCCGGACGTGGGCCTCATAGATGGTGATGTCGGCGGGGTTCTTCTGGCTGTGGGGCGCCTTGAGGCTGTCCCAGCCTTCCGGCTTGAGGGCCGGATCGTCGAGATCCACCACCTGGCTGAACTCGGAGTTCATCGCCAGGCTCAAGGAGTAGGGGTCGGTCACCTGATAGGATTCCAGCTTGCGGCTGACCGGGTGATAGACCTGAATGTCGTAGCGGTAGTATTTGCCGACAAGATCGCTGCCCCCCTGCACGCTCCAGCTGCCGCTGACCTCGTCCAGAGTCATGGCGCGCTCGCCAAGCAACTTGTGCTGCTCGTCGAACAGCGCCAGCTTGACCGACTTGGCGGTCGGTGCCCAGAGCCGGAAGGTGACATTGCCTCCCTCCACCACGGCGCCGTAGGCCAGCTTGGTGGCCGCTTCGCTGTAAAGGGCATCGAGGGCACCGGCACTCTGCACCAGGGTCGCCCCCTGCAGGATGCCGTCCGCATCGGTCCCGATGGCGACCAGCTCACCCTTGAGCAGGGGCTTGAGATCTTTCCCCGCAGGCAGGGCGAAGGCGGCGGCATCCTTGAGGTGCGGGTATTTGGCCTGTTGCTCTTCGGTCAGGCTGGTCGGGGTCAGCTTGAGGTAGGGGAAATCGAATACGCCCTCGCTGTTTGCCGTGATGGTGCCTGACTCTGTGTAGTAGAGGCGCACATAGGGCTTGTCCTTGCCCCCTTGCCAAATCAGGGTGTTGTCGTCGATGAGATGGGCACTGGCCCCCGCCACGCCGAAGGCGGCGGTGAAGGCTTCCGCCCGGCTGCCGAAGATCTCGTTCTTGCCGGCGACGATGGCCACGGTGCGATCCGGGTGATCGTTGAAGACCACCTTCATGTCGCTGCCGGTCAGGTTCGCGAGATCGCCGTTGCGGGCGATGAAGTTGATGCAGCCTTCCATCTTGGAGAGCGGCACGACCCAGGCCGGACCAAAACTGTCCGCCGCGGACGGCGTCTTGCTCTTGTCATCCCAACCGGTGTTGAGGCCGCCCTCCGAGGTCGAGTTGCAGGCGTCGTTGTTCCACAGGTGCAGGCTGTGGCTGGCGAACGGGCCGGTGACACCGCGCGCCGCGCTGGTCTGGGTATCCACCAGGGCGATGACCGCTTCGTCAGGGCCGGCCGTCAGCAGTTCGGCCGGGGGCTGGACGTTGGGAAGACGAGCGACGGGCTCATCCTGAGGGGCAGGAGCAGAAGAACTGTTGTCGTTACAGCCTGACAAAAGCGCGAGCAGTGAGGCTGTTACCAGCGCCACTTTGGTCTTTTTCATATCCATTTTTTTATAATTCCCGCTGTAGTTAGTCTCGATATCCGAGTACCCGGTCATTGCCGAGCGGTGTCATATTAATCAGCGGGAATTGCCGTAAATGTGAGCGGATGGGCAAAAAAAACCAATCCGCATCAACAAGATAACGTTTTCATAACGAAAACTCGATCGCGCTCACAGACCTGGCACCGCTTTCGGCCCATACCAGCGGGAAGAGGGGAGCGAGTGACGAAATCAATGTCCAATCAAATGGATAGAGGGGGCTGGGTGATGAAACGGATTGAGGAGCAGGCCAGGCGGCTGGACCAGGAGTATCAGGGCATTGCCCAGTTGTTCGATCAGTTCTGCCAGCAGGCCGGCGTGCTCGCCGAACGCTATCACTTCTTCAACTGGCCGGATTATGAAGAGAGCCCGCCCCTCGCCCGCGCCTTCACCCTGCTGGGGGAACCACGGGAACTGCGGCTGCGCTGTCAACCCGGCGAGGGGGGTTCCCTGAACGGCCTCCTCCAGGTGTGTGGCGAGGAAGGCAAGGTTCACGCCAGCCTGGGCTTTCATGCCGACGGGCACCTGCTGCTGGAGCCGGGCCGCCTGCTCGACGACCCGCCGGGACTGCTGCTGAGGCTGATGCTGGGCTCCCTCTGGCAGGATCAGGGGAGCGAGCCTCCCCGCTGACGCCCGCCAGGGGCGTCAGTCGGCAGACACTTCGATGGTCAGGTGCACCAGCTCCTCGTGGATGGCGAGGCGCTCGCGGATCGCCTGTGCCGGGACCGGGGTCGCCATCTGCAACGACATCGCGGCGGCATACTGCGTCTGCCCCACCCGCCAGACGTGCAGATCGCGGATCTCGGCGCCAGGCAGCTCGGCGATCACCTCGCGGATCTCGTCCACCAGGGGCGCATCCATCTCCGCATCCAGCAAGACGCGCCCGGTATCACGCAGCAGCCCCCTGGCCCACACCGCAACCAGCACGGCCCCGGCGATGCCCATCAGGGGATCCAGCCAGTCCGCCCCCCACAACATGCCTCCCACCAGCGCCACAATCGCCAGCACCGAGGTGGCCGCGTCCGCCAGCACGTGGAGGTAGGCGGCGCGCAGGTTGAGATCCTGATGGCCGTGGTGGTGATCGTGCGAGTGGTCGTGATGACCGTGATGGTGGTCGTGACCATGGTGATGGTCGTGATCGTCCCTGAGCAGCCAGGCACAGGCCAGATTCACCAGCAGGCCCAGCAGGGCAATGCCGATCGCCTGCTGATAATGGATGGGGCTGGGGTCCAGCAACCTGGCCACCGACTCGAACAGCATCAACCCCGCCACCCCCACCAGCAGCAGGGCGCTGCTGAAGCCCCCCAGCACCTCTATCTTCCAGGTACCGAAGCTGAACCTGTGATCCCGCGCGAAGTGGCGGGCAGCGCGATAGGCCAGCACCGAGAGGCCGAGGGCCAGGGCATGGGAGCTCATGTGCCAGCCATCGGCCAGCAGCGCCATGGAGTTGTAGAACCAGCCGCCACCGATCTCCGCCACCATCATGACGACGGTGAGCAGCACGGCCCAGCGGGTCTTCTGTTCGGCCAGGGGATTCCCTTCGTGGACGACGGGGTGGTGGCAGTGGGATGAGGCGAGGGATGGCATGGATTTCTCCTGAAAACGAGGATGCTATATACTATACCCCAGTATAGTTTTATTGATCGAGAGGATCCTGGATGTCACACACGGTTCACGACAAGAAGAAGCTGCTGGCACGGGTCAGGCGCATCAAGGGGCAGACCGGCGCCCTGGAGAGCGCCCTGGAACAGGAAACAGACTGCGCCGCCATCCTGCAGCAGATCGCCGCCATCCGCGGCGCCGTCAACGGCCTGATGCTGGAGGTGCTGGAGGGACACATGCGCGAGCATCTTGGCGCCGAGGAGACGACCCATGCCGAGCGGCTGGAGGATCTGGATCAGGTGGTGAGGGTACTGCGCTCCTATCTGAAATAAGGGCGCCCGGTGATGACGGGCGCCCCTGTCAGTCGAAGTCCGCGTAGGGAGTGAGAGGCCTTGGCGGCATGTCGAGATCCCCTTGCCAGGGCTTGAAGGTGTAGCGCAGGAACAGGGTGACATGGCTGGGGGCATAGTCATCCGCCTGCTGGATGTCCACCCGGCCACCGATGCGCCAGTGTTCCGTCAGCCTGTGTTCCACCACGCCATTCAGGGTGTAGCCGAATCCACTGCTACTGCCCCCTTTCACAGGCGCATTTCTGTCTGGCAAACCGGCGGGCAGCAGGCCTTCCAGCGGGTAGCGACGGCTGTCGTCGGTTCGGGCGTAGGACCAGGATCCCGATCCCCCCAGCTCCCACGACCAGTCCGGGGTACGCTGCCGGTAGCTGACCGGCACCGAGAGCGAGAAGTACCCCTGCGGGCTGTAATAACCCCCCTGCCCCAGGGTATAGCCCCCCAGATCCTGCTGGTAGTGCCACAGCATGGTGCTGAGCCCCACGCTGGCACGGCGATGGGTCTCGTTGACGAACTTGTAATAGCCCCCTCCCATGAGCCGGGTGCGCCAGTTGTCGGGCACGTTCTTGCCGGTCAGCAGGTGCTGCTGGGCGCTGCCCCAGAACCCGACTGCCCCTCCCAGATCCCGGCTGAGATCGAGGCGGACCCCGTTCGCCCGCACCCCGCCCCAGCTGATGCCCGTGCCCGGATCCACCGTTCCCCCATAGGAGAGCAGCGAGCTGCTGACGGGCCGACGCGAGAGGGTCATCCCCCACCCCAGCGTGTGCCAGTCACCGGTCAAGGTGGCGCCCCCGACCCAGTCCACCACCTCGAAACCGAGGGGCGTGGTCCCCAGATCGAACGCCCAGGCCCCCCGCTGCCAGCCTGCCGCCAGGGTGGTGCCCCGGCTCTGCTGGTGCGCGTCCCCGCGACAGTCCCTGGCCGCGCAGGTACCGAACTGCGCCCGGTAAGGGGAGTCCGGCAGATCTCCGGCATCCATGTCGACCAGTTCAAGACGGCCGAAGACGGTACCACCGGCCAGCGGCGTATCCAGTTGCGCCATCTGGGTCAGCGCCCGCAGATCCGAGTAGCCCCCGGTACCGCTGGAGCCCCAGTAATCGCTGTCGAGGGAGAAGGTGGTCTGACTCTGCCGGTAATGTCTGTCAAGATCGCTGCGCAGGCCGGATGCCAGCCACCCCTCCCCATCCTGACTGCGTGCCAGCCGGGTCAGCTCGCCCCCCTCCAGATCCTCGCGGGGGGCCAGACCTGCGGCCACCAGCCCCTTGCGATCCCGCACCAGAGCCCCTTCCACATCATGCTCGGCAACGCGCTGGCGGGCGGCATCGCGCCAGAACAGCGCCGTCTGCTGGGAGGCTGGTTGCATCGCCACCAGGGGTTCGTAGTCGGTGAAGATGGCGCGGGCTGTCTCGCCCTCTCCCAGCGCCTGATAGAGATTGGCTACCCGGCGGTAGTAGTTGGCCCCCTCCGGGGGCAGCGGGCTGACCGGCCAGGCGGGCAGCCAGTGACGGGCCTTTGCCAGATCGCCCCTGGCCTGGGCCAGTTCGGCCATGCCAAGCCTGGCCTCGGGCTGTTGCGGCGTGCGGGCAAGCACCTCCTGATAGCGCTGCTCCGCCAGTGCATAGGCCCCCCGATCCGTGGCCCACTCCGCCAGCATCAGACTCGCCTCTTCATCCGGCTGCAACGGCTGAAGCAGGCGTTCGGCCCCCTCATCATCCCCAGCCTCGTGACGCGCCCTCGCCCTGGCGAGCACCTCGTCACGGGCGAGGCGCCGATCCAGCGCATTCATGTCCTGTGTCCAGCCGGACCTAGGGATGGCGGCCAGCACCCCTCTCGCCTCCACCGTCTTGTCCTGCCCCGAGAGATAGAGGGCGGTGGCGTAGCGCAGGGTGGCGTCCTGGGGCCGCGCCGCCAGCCGTTCCCGCAAGAGCCGCTCCCCGCTCCCGGCTTCCCCGAGGCGGGCCCGGGTATCGGCCACTCGATAGGCCAGCCACACCTCTTCCGGGGTCAGCGCGAGTGCCTGCTCGCGAAGGCGCAGCGCCGCCGCCACCTTGCCGGCCCGATCGAGCTGATCGGCCTCCTCCTGCAACAGCCCGGCCTTGAGCCGCCGCCCTTCGGCCTGCATCCCGGGGGTGCCCTGCTGCTCCAGCAGGGCCAGGGCACGCGCCGGATCCTGCTCCTTGTAGAGATCGAACAGGCGGGCCAGTGCCCGCTCCCGCGCGCTCCCCATCGCGAGCGCCTTGCGGTAGGCGGACTCCGCGTCGGCATCGCGATGGCGGCCACGCTCGCTGTCTCCGAGCCCCAGCCAGGCTTCGGGCTCACGCCCATCCTGGGCGATGGCACGGCGATACAGGGTCGCCGCCTCATCCCACTGCTCCCGTTCCAGGGCGCTGCGCCCCTGGCTCACCAGCAGCCAGTAGCGGTTGGTGGCCAGCAGGCTGCGCCATTTGTCCTTGTCGGTCACCTCGGGGTGTGCCAGCACCCGTTCAAACTGGGCGATGGCCAGCGCTCGCTGATCGTTGCGGGAGTAGGCCTGCCCCAGGGCCCCCATGAGTTCGGGATCCCCCGGGTTGGCAGCCAGGGCACGCTGCAAGCGGGAGATGGAGGCACCACCTCCCGCCGTGCTTGCGAGCGCCGACTGGCGTGCGCGATAGGCAGGCGAGGCCCACTTCTCCTCCTGGGTAGCGAGCAGCTGTTCCGCCTTGGTGGTATCCCCTTCGCCAAAGAGCACCATGTACTCCTGCAAGGCAGCGATGCTCCCGGGACCGATGGGCAGGGATTCGATGTCCGCGAGCCAGATCTCGGCGGCCTCGTCCCGCTGATAGGGATCTCGCGCCATCTCGCGCAACAGGTTCTGCGCCCCCTGGCGCCGACCCTCCGCCAGATAGAGGCGAGCCAGCCCGCCCCGCACTCTGGGCTCACCCGGATATTGCCGGTTGAGTGCCTCCAGGGCCGCCAGCCCCTTCGCCTTCATGGCCGGGATCCGTGTCTGCAACAGGGCATAATCCACCGCCACGTCGAGATTGGGGGGAAGATCACCGGAGAACAGGGAGCGATAGAGACGCTCGGCCTCCTCCAGCCTGCCGGCGCTGGTCAGCAGCCTGGCTTGTTGCAGTTGCTGGCGCCTGGCCGGTTCGTTCAGGGCCAGGTTGGCCATGCCCTGACGATAGAGCGCAGAGTCGGGGTCTTGCTTGCCAAGGCGGGCCAGCAGTGCCCCGGCCTCCTTGACCTTGCCCTGGCGCAGGGCCTGACGGGCCTGGGCTGCCAGCAGCTCCGGATGATCAGGCTCCACCAGGGAGAGGGAATAGAGGCTGTTGCTGACGAGATCTTCCCGCCCACGGGCCTCGCCAATCCTGACCTGCTCCAGCAGCCAGGCCACCGGCTGTACCGTCCCTTGCGCCAGGGCTCCGCTCATCAGGCAGGCGAGCAGGCACCCCAGGGTCACTCTGCCTGACATGACTCGCTCCAATCCGGCTGCAGGGTACCGTCGGCGGCAAAGCGATAACGCCCCTGATCCCAGCCTGCGCCGAACAGGGTCAGCACGCTGCCGTAGTAGGCATCCGCATCCAGCCCGTGATCGGAGACCTGCTTGCGCAAGGTGACCTGCGCCGGCAAGCCCCGTGACAGGGGCAGGAGGGCGGCGGCAAAGCCGCTCGGCCCCTTGCCCTGAACCTGACCACTTTGGCTGGATACCCGCTCGGGAAGATGACCCGATTCGGTCAGCTGCGCCAGCATGGGGGCAAAGTGGGCCACCAGGGAAGCCCTGGCGGGATCCTCCTCGCTCAACATGCCGAGCCAGAGATAGACGCGGATGGCGTCATAGCCACCGGTGTCGCCCTTGTCCGCCGTCACCTGCCACCCCTTGTCGGCCTGCCAGTCCACCCAGTCCGGGGCAAAGCCACGGGGCGCACTCTCCTGCAACAATTTGGGCAAGAGGGCCCGCATCTCGCCCCAGGGCCCCTTGAAGGAAGCGAATCTGGCCAGCAGTTGTGGGGGCAGATAACTGGGGTTGAGGGTCCAGCGTCCCTCCCCCTCATAGCCTTTCGCCCCGGGCAGCAACACGGGGCCAAGACCCGGCAGCGTGGCGACCTCCTCCCGGGCGATACGCCGCAGCAGCAGGGTGCCGAGGGCCGAGTAGCTGTGGTTGTCCCACAGGCGACCCGCCTCCAGCAGGCTGTAGGCGATCCAGAGATCCGAATCGGACGCGCTGTTCGCGTCCAGCACGCCCCAACTGCCGTCCTGCTGCCTGCCCCAGAGCCAGGATGGCAGGAAGCCGGTCAGATCCCCGCGGGCGAGCTGCCGCTCCGTCCAGTCGAGCAGGCGGGCAAAGGTCTCCCTGTCATCGTTGACCAGGGCGAAGAAGAGGGCATAGCTCTGGCCTTCCGAGGTGGTGATGCGGCGCCCGTCGGCAGGGTCGATGACCCTGCCCTCTTCGCTGATGTAGTGCTGGCGAAAGTGATCCCACTCCGGCCAGTGGCAGACGGCCTGCGCCGGGAGGGAACAAAGGGCCCAGAGGAGCAGGGCACCACAGACATTTTTCATCTGAGTCATCTCTTAATCTTCCTTCAGACGGCGGCGGCTGGCACTGGCAAGCAGCACCCGCAGGCCCCAGCCCAGTACCAGCATGCAGAGCAGGGTCAGCCCGGCAAGACGCACCGGATAACGGGCAAACAGTTGCCAGAGACGCTCCCACCACGGCAGGTAACCCACCTCGTAGCGATCCCCCACCACCAGGCTCTTCACCCCGGATTCCCGGATGATGGCCACCGAGCCTGCCACCTGATCGCGCAGGGTCCGGGTCTGCAGGGCATCATTGAGCAATGTGACCCCCGCCGGTCCATCCGCCAGCAGTGCGACCAGGCTGCGCTGATCATGGGTCGGCGATTGCAGCCCCAGGATGACGGCGATGGCCCGGTTGCCCGTCATGCCCACCCGGGCCTGGGGCTGGCGATCGGCCATGGTGTGCAGCAAATCCCCCTTGTGCTGGCGTGTTGGTTCGTTGACCCAGCTGCGCGTGGATTGCAGCAGGGCGTCGGGAGCCAGATCCCCTCGAAACTCCTCCGGCAGGGTGCCAATGAGCAGGGTATCCCGATCCGCAGTGCGCGCCCGCTCCCAGTCGTCCAGAACCTGCAGGGAGAGCGCCGGATACCCGGTCTCGGCCCCGATGGCACCGACGGCATCGAGCAAGGTGGTGATCTGCCCGGGATGGGGTCTGGCCGGCATGACAATCTGGGTGTCGGCGAGATCCGCCATCCGGCTGAACGGGAAGCCGGCATAGGCGAACGCCTTGAGATCGGGCATCTCGATGAAGTGGCGATAGCCGGTGAAGTCGATGGTGGAGCCCTCGTCGATGCGCACCTGATGGGCTGGCGGCATCACCAGGTCGCAACGGCCATCCTCCGTTCCTCCCATGTATTGCTGGGCATACTCGAACGAGAAGCTCAGGCTGTTGGCCTGGGTGGTCTTGAGCCCGGGCATGCGCAGCGCCATGGTGTCGCCGTCGTCGGCAAACCAGAGCGGCAGAGTCAGCAACCGCTCACTCTTGATCTCGCCGGGCTCGAGCGTGAACGACTTCATGAGCTGGCCGTTGACCCCCACATCCAGCCGGGAACCGTCGCGCAGGGTGGGCGAGGTATGGTGATACTTCAGCTCCGTCCTGATGCCGTTCTCCCCCAGCAGATAGAGATCCGGCGGCAGGCGCAGCGTCAGGCTCATGGGCCACAGCGTGCGTCCCGTTGCCTGCAACTGGCCCGGGTACTCCGTGAGCTCATCAAAGCGCATCTTGCGATCCAGTCGCACCCAGTTCGGGGCATCGTAGGGTTGACGCGGCGAGAGCGGCTTCACCTCGTCCACCATGACGCTCTGACCACGCAGCATGACATCGCCTCGCGCCAGCCCCTGCACCGCCGTCAGCAGATCCTGCTGATCCCGCCCCAGGATCAGCAGCAGCTTCACATAGGGATTGTCGGGGGAGCTGATCATGTCGATGGTGGGCCCCTTCACCTCGGGATAGTCCACCAGGAAATCGGGGCGCGCGTCATTGGTGGCAAAGATCACGGCGTTGCGATCCGGCAACTGGTTGATGAGCACCGGGAAATGCTGACCACGCCACTGGGCCTTGGTGCCGAACCAGGAGGCCAACACCGCCGCCGCCTGCTGCTGCTCCGGGGGCACTGAGCCCGTGAACACCATGGGCAGAGTCAGCTTGCCATTGTCCCGCACGTCGAGGAACGGCATGGGGAAGAAGGAGAGCTCGTTGCGCACCGGCAGGGTCTGCAACTGCAGGGTCAGCTTGCTGTCCCGGTTGACGTTGAGCCAGAGGGTGTCGCTCGCCGGGTTCTCGCACACTTTCTGATAGTGGCCGACGAAGCTCACCTTGAGGCGGTTGAAATCCTTGGCATAGCGGGGATCCAGATCGATGCTGGCATGGGTCATCGTCCCCATCTGATCCTGGTTGAGAGCCGTCACCCCCATCAGCTCGTCATTGAGATAGACCTTGACCTGGGAGATGAGCGGCAGCAGGGAGGGCGATGGCGTGAAGTTCAGGTCCAGGGTGGCCCGGGTCACCACCTCGTCCCGCCGCACGGTGAAGTCGGCCAGTCCGTCTGGCGCATTGCCGCGCAGGGAGAGGGTGCCTGGCGATGACGCCATCTGTTCGAAGCTCATCCCCTGGGTGCGCACCGGAGCGGGAACGGGCGGCAGGGGGCCGACGGCCTCGGCGGCGGTCGCACTCTGCGCCATCAGCAGGAGAGGAATAAGGTAGCGTTGTGGTTTCATCATCCTTTCACTGTCTGTGAGGTCGGAGTCCCGGCCCGGAAATCTGGGGAGACGCGACGGGGAACGAAGGAGAGGAGCCAGCGAGCCAGCTTCTCGAGGAGGATACAAACAAAGCCGATGGGTGAGGTACGGGCCAGACGCCAGTAAGCTCCCCAGCCGAGCAGGGTAATGTCGATCAGGCTGTGGAGGGGGCGATCCTTGCCCAGACGCTGCTGCCACAGGGACCAGGTATCGGCCCGGGCGAAGGTGCACTGGATGAACTCGACATGCTGTGCCTGCGCCATGGGTTCCAGCTCCAGTCCCAGCTTGCAGCCGAACACCCGCTGCACCTTGGCGGCGAACGCCTGCTCCCGCTGGTCATGGCGCAGCAGCAACCAGACCCTCTCCTTGTCGGCCAGGGGCAGGGGCGCCTCGAGCAGCACCCCGACCCCCCCGTTGGAGTAATCCCTGACGGTACAGGGGTAGAGGTGACCGTTCGCCAGCCTGATGGCCGCCGGCATCACCATCTCCACCCTGGGGTTGGCACGGACCTGCCGCGACTCGAAGGCCACCGCCAGGGCGCCGCCCAGTATGGTCATGTTGTAGAGGGTCCAGATCATGCTGAGGATCAGGGTCGGCACCTCGTCGGCAGGGCCGGTGCCGATGCGCCAGAGACCGAACCCCAGCCCGCACAGATTGAGCAGGATCAGCAGCAGATAGGGGCGGGAGACCGACAGATCGAGGAACACCTCCTCCGTCATCCCCCCCTTGGCAGTCACGTTGAACGTCCCCTTGTGGGGTGCAAAGAGCGCCACCGTGGTCGGCCTGGCGATGTACCAGGCCAGCACCGTCTCATAGACCTCGCCCCAGAAGGAGTGGCGCACCTTGCCCTGCAACCGGGAGTTGGTCAGGGCGCTGTGGAAGATGTGCGGCAACATGTAGAGGGCGATGGCCGCCGCCGGGGCATAGATGATGTAGGCGTGCAGGATCAGGAAGGCGAGCGGCGCCGTCAGGAAGATGAGCCTCGGTATGCCTGAGAGGAAATGCAGCATGGCATTGAAGTAGCACAGCCGCTGCCCCAGCTTGAGCCCCTTGCCGAAGAGGGGGTTGTCCAGACGCAGGATCTGCACCATGCCGCGCGCCCACCGGATGCGCTGACCGATGTGGGCAGAGAGGCTTTCGGTGGCCAGCCCCGCCGCCAGCGGGATCCGGATATAGGCCGAGGTGTAGCCGAGGCGGTGCAGCCGCAGGGAGGTGTGGGCATCCTCGGTGACCGTCTCCACCGCGATGCCGCCGATCTCGTCAAGGGCGGTGCGCTTGATGACGGCGCAGGAACCGCAGAAGAAGCTGGCATCCCACATGTCGTTGCCATCCTGGACCAGGCCGTAGAAGAGAGCCCCCTCGTTCGGCATCTTGCGAAACCGTTGCAGGTTGTGTTCGAACGGATCGGCGGAGAAGAAGTGGTGGGGGGTCTGGACCACGCCCAGACGGGGATCCCGGTAGAACCAGCCCACGGTCATCTGCAGGAAGGAGCGGGTCGGCAGGTGGTCACAGTCGAAGATGGCGACCAGCTCCCCGGTGGCCATCTTGAGGGCGTGATTGATGTTGCCCGCCTTGGCGTGCTCATGGGTCGACCGGGCCACATAGCGGATCCCGGCCTCCTCGGCGAAGTCGCGAAACGCCGCCCGCCCCCCGTCGTCAAGCAGCCAGATGGTCAGCTTGTCGGCGGGCCAGTCGAGCCCCATGGCGGCGTAGACAGTCCCCTTCACGATGGCGAGATCCTCGTTGTAGGTGGGGATCATCAGATCCACGCTGGGCCACTGGGCCGGATCCGCCGGCAGTTGTGCCGGAGGGCGGTGCAGGGGCCATGCGGTCTGCCAGTAGCCGAGCAGCAGCACCAGCCAGGCATAGGTCTCGGCGGCCAGCAGCAGCAGGCCGCAGGCCAGGCTGACGGGGTCGAACCAGTCGAGGGTCGAGGTGTAGCGCCACCAGATGTAGCGGCAGGAGATGGTGAGGGAGAGCACCATCATCATCAGCATGGGATAACGGCCCGGCACGGCCCGCAGGATGAAGGCCATGGCCGCCAGCAGGAGGACGAACACCAGTTGCGCCTGCAGGGTGAACGGCTGGGTGACGCAGATCAGGGAGAGGCTCCCGGCCACCACGCAGAGCAGCACGCTTTTCCAGCGTGCCTCGCGGGGCGTGGCCCTGGCGGCGGCCAGCCCTTTCTCCTCCTGGCGGGCCAGGAAGGCGCCGAGAGTCTGTGTGCCCCGGTGCCAGATCCGCTGCCAGGAGGCGGGCCAGCGCAGAGGGATGGGCTGTGGGCGACGCACTATCATCCAGAGGCTCTGCAACAGAACGCGCAGGGGATCCCCCACCCGGGGGTGCGTCAGCTGGGGATAGAGCCCCCGGGCATGGCCCAGCACCCATTGCCAGCCATGACGCTCGAGGGGGAAGAGAGCCCAGGCCAGCAGCCAGCCCAGGGTCAATGCGGCCGCCCCCGGGCGGGAAGCCCCCCGCTCGCGCAGTGCGCGATAGCGCTGCGAGCACCAGAGGCCCGCAGCCGGCGTCAGCAGCCGCACTCTCATCGGGGCACCTCCCCCTCTGCCAGACACCAGGTCGCCAGAGCGGCCAGCTCGTGGGCAACCAGACTGGTGGGCGCATAGCGGCCGACCGGCAGCTTGGCGGCCATGGCCTCCGCCATGGCTTCGTCCCTGTGCAGATGAAGATTGAGCAGAGGGAGCCCCCCTGCCAGCCAGAGATCCAGCAACCCCTGCTGCAGGGCCCGCTGGCTGGAGAACTGGGTCACCAGCAGGCGCTCATCGGCCGCCCAGGGGTGGCGGTGAAGCCGCACATGGCAGTTGGCATCCGCATTGACCACCAGCAAGCGCCTGCAGGGGATGACGGGGGCCATGCCCAGGGGCAGATCCAGCAGCACCAGATCATAGCCATCGATCCCCGCCAGCCACTCGGCTGACGCCCCCTGCCCCCCGCCATGGGAGAGCAGATCCAGTCCCTCCTCCCGGCGGTGAAGCGCTCCTCGCCACTCCCGCGCCGGCTGGGTCAGCCGGCTCCAGCCTCCCGGATCGTCATGGGACAGGCCAAGGTGGATGCCAAGCTGGTTGTCCGGGCAGAGATCCACCGCCAGCACCCTTGCCCCCTGCTCATGGGCAGCCTGGGCAAGCCCCGCCACGATGGCGGTGGTCCCCACACCTCCCCGGATCCCCTGCAGGGCGATCACCTTCATGCAGACCTCCCCTCGCCAGTCCCCTCGGGCCCTTTCACTGCCACCTCCGCCAGCAGGGGGAAGCGTGCGCACAAGGCGGCGAGCCGCTCCCTGGCGGCAATATCCTGGTAGGAGAGGCTGACACCAAAGGCCTGCTGGACCATGGCCACGTCATTGATTACCGTGCCCTCCACCGGGACGCCGAAGGGGATCTGCATGTCTGATTGCCGTTCGCTGCGCATCGTCACCTCCGGTCTCATTGGGGATAGGGGACCCAGTCCCCCTGCCCCAGCTTGATGTGGTACTTGCCCTGATATTCGATCACCACCGAGCCCTGGTTCTCGGACACCGACGGGGTCTGCGGCAGGTCGCCCAGCAGGGCATCCCAATCGATGGTCTCGCTCCCGAACACATCCTTCCCCACCAGCCTGGAGACCAGTTCTGATACCGCCAGGAAACTGCTGGGGGTGTCCACGTTGCGGGTCGCCTCGTGGGGCGCCTTGGTACCGAGCAGGGCAACCCCCACCGGCACCTGGGTGATGCTCGGGCTGGGAATGTCCCGCAGCCCGGCCATCTGCATCTTGTCGCCGGTGAGAGCGGCGCCATGCTCAGGCACCATCACCACGGCCACCTTGCGGCCGGATTGCTCCAGCGTCGTCATGAAGTCGTCCAGCTGATCCAGCAGGGTCTTGAGCCTCGCCTTGTAGGGCGCTATCTGGCGGCTCGCCACATAGCGGTTGCCATCGTGCAGGGCGATGAGATTGAAGAAGGTGACGTTGCGTGCCGCCTGACTCTGTGTCCGCTCGTTCAGCCAGCGGCCGAACAGGGCATCCCCGCGATAGATGGGCTCGCCATCGAAGGAGGCGAGATCATGGGCCAGCCCCTTCTTGTCCATGGGGGTCACATCCAGCCCGGCATACTGCTGCAGGCCGGTCAGGTAGTTGCCAAAATCCCCCGAGTGATCCATGGCCACCTGCTTGGCAAAGCCGAGCTGGGCCAGATTCTCGAACAGCAGACACTGCTTCGGCGCCGTCACATAGAGCCCCTGGTGGCTGGTCTGCCCGCAACTGGCCCGCAGCAGGCGAATGGAGCTCGGGCCGCTGTAGGAGGTGGCGGAGTTGAAGCGGTTGAAGCGAATGTCGAAGTGGGACCAGACCGGGTGCCCGGTCAGGCCGCTCGCCTCCACGTCACGCCAGGCCAGGGAGCAGACATTGATGATGAGCACATCGAAGGGGGTCGCCTGGGCTGGCAGGCTTTCCGGGAAGTGCACCAGCCTCTCCTGCTCCTCCCGATAGAAGTCATCGAGATAGGCGTTGAGGTTCTCGTTGGTCGGCGGGGCACTCTGGTCAAGCTGCTCCTCCATGGGCAGCACTGAGGGGCGGGTCTCCTCCCGGGACGTGTTCACGACGTGCTCGCTCGCCCCCTTGCTGCTCGCGAAGGGATTGCTCACCTGGGGCGAGACCCAGAGCCAGAGCAGCGCCAGCAGGATCCAGGGGGTGAAGCGCAACCACTGGGCGATGAACAGATAGAGCGTCAGCAGCACGAACCCCGCGCCGACCATCTCCCAATTGATGAAACGCCCGAGTAGCTCAGCCCAGTAATCCAGGGTGAAGGAGAAGACCTGGCTGCCCTGGGCACGAATGCTCTCTATCCCCGGCAACCAGGTATCGTGATAGAAGATCCCCGCCCCCACCGGCAACGCCAGCCAGTGCCGCGCACGGCGCCACCCGGCCCTTGGCAGAGGAAAGATCAGGAAGGCGGCAAACACCAGGTTGATCAGGGGGTGGAAGTTGAGATATCCCCCCCAGAGCAGGGCGAACTTGGCAAGAAAATAGACATTCCAGCCACCCAGGCCGTGCCAGTCCAGCCAGGGGGAATCGGCATCAGAAACATGTCGGGTCATCGGCGATGAGTCACCTGTTATCGTGGGCCCCCCGAAGGGGCCGGGCATACTGCAATGGTTGTCAAAAGAATAGCCTGACTATTATGCAACTATTTCTTTTGTCTCAGGCGGCGCCGAACCTGGCTCCCCCGGATGGGTGGGAGGGGAATGAGAGGGGCCGTATGCATCCATATATTATCCAAACGATGCCGATAAGGCAGCCTTCTCTGACAAAATGGGGGGAACGTGCAGACGGGATGCAGGATCCTGGCAAGGGCCCCGCATTCACCACTGCGACAGACTTTGTCAGCCCTGTCGCCATCTCGAACAACTTGAGGCCACCTCTGGATTGCGCCATCATATCGGCCCGGCTGATGGCCGGCCGAATTGGACAGTCAACTTCAAGGACCCCCCATGTTTGAACACGTCGATGCCTATGCTGGCGACCCCATACTGACGCTAGTCGAGACCTTCCACAAAGATACCCGCGAGCAGAAGGTGAACCTGGGGATTGGCCTCTATTACGACGAGCAGGGCCGCATTCCGCTACTGCCGTCGGTGCAGCAGGCCGAAGCGCAGCGCGCCGCCGCCCCGGCCCCGCGCCCCTACCAGCCGATGGAAGGCGCCGCCAACTACCGCACCGCGGTGCAGCACCTGCTGTTTGGCGCCGAGCACGAAGCGGTCAAGGCGGGTCGCATCGCCACCATCCAGACCATCGGTGGCTCCGGCGCCCTGAAGATCGGTGCCGATCTGCTCAAGCGCTACTTCCCGACCTCCGAGGTGTGGGTCAGCAATCCCACCTGGGACAACCACAAGGCGATGTTCGAGGGGGCCGGCATCAAGGTGCACGACTACCCCTATTACGATGCGGCCACCGGCGGCGTGCAGTTCGACGCCATGATCGACTGCCTGAGCAGCCTGACTGCGAAAAGCATCGTGCTGCTGCACCCCTGCTGCCACAACCCGACCGGGGTGGATCTCTCCCGTACCCAGTGGGACCAGGTGATCGCCCTGGTGGTCGAGAAGAACCTGATCCCCTTCATGGACATCGCCTATCAGGGCTTCGGTGACGGGCTGGAAGAGGATGCCTATGCCATCCGCGCCATGGTGGCCGCCGGTGTCAGCTTCTTCGTCAGCAACTCCTTCTCCAAGAACCTCTCCTTCTACGGCGAGCGCTGCGGCGGCCTGTCGGTCATCTGCCAGGATGCCGAAGAGGCGGGCCGGGTGCTGGGCCAGATGAAGGCCACCGTGCGCCGCAACTACTCCAGCCCCCCCACTCACGGTGGCCAGATCACCGCGGCGGTGATGAGCCAGCCCGAACTGCACGCCATGTGGGTCGGTGAGGTGACCGAGATGCGCACCCGCATCAAGGCCATGCGCCAGAAGCTGTTCGAGGTGCTGAGTGCCAAGGTGCCGGGCCGCGATTTTGGCTACTTCATCAACCAGCGCGGCATGTTCAGCTACACCGGCTTCACGCCGGAGCAGGTGGACCGCCTGCGGGAAGAGTTCGCCGTCTACCTGGTGCGCTCCGGTCGCATGTGCGTGGCGGGCCTCAACAGCCGCAACGTCGACTACGTGGCCGACGCCATGGCCGCCGTGCTCAAGGGCTAAGCCCGCAAGCCCCGCTCAGGCGGGGCTTTTCGTTTGTCCCCTTGCCCGTGGAACCGTGATGGATCTCATTGCCCTCTCCCGCCTCGGCGGTCGCCACCTGGTGACCCTGCATCTGCTGCTCGACAGCCAAAGCGTCACCCGCACCGCCGAGCGGCTCTGCACCACCCCCTCCACCGTCAGCAAGACCCTCAACCAGTTGCGGGATCTGCTCGGCGATCAGCTGCTCTACCGCCAGGGCAATCAGTTGCAGCTGACCCCGTTTGCCGAACGCCTCGGCCCGACGCTGCGCCGCCTGCTGGGGGAGCTCAACGGCCTCACCGGCCAGGGCGGCTTCGATCCCGCCAGTTGGCAGGGGGAGCTGAACCTGGCGATGCGGGAGAGCAGCATGATCTGGCCCATGGGGGCCGTACTGGGTCAGTTGATGCAGGAGGTGCCGGGGCTGATGCCCGTCGTGCGTAACAAGGACGAGCAGGGACTGGCTGCTCTGGCGGCGGGCAAGCTCGACTTCGTGATCCTGCCCCACGATCAGAGCCAGCCCGGGGTCAATCAGCCCGGCCTCGTCTGGGAAACCTTGCGGGAGGACGAGCTGGTCTGCCTGATGCGCGCGGATCATCCGGCGTTGACGCGCCCCTGGGATCTCGATGCCTACCTGAGCTGGCGCCACATCGCCATTCGCGATCAGGAGCTGGCCGATCCCTTCTTCGAGCAGAGTCTGGCCCAGCGCCAGGTACGGCGCAGACTGGGGGCCACCCTCCCGGATTTTGGCAGCGCCGCCGCCCTGCTGCGCCAGAGCGATCTCATTCTCACAGCCGTGAAGGGCTGGGCTACCCGGGCTTGTACCCAGGGGCTGGTGAGCCGCCCCGTCCCCTTCGATTACGGCGCAGTGAGCCACAGCCTGGTGTGGTATGGCCCCCTGGGGGAAGATCCCGCCCTGCGCTGGTTCCGTCAGCGCATCCTGCAACTGGCCCGGGAGCTGGACGCCCCACAATGATGCCTGGCGGCAGGACTCAGGGCTTCTTGGTATAGATGGGGCCTGGGAAAGAGGTGACGTTGTTGCCCAGTTCGGTGATGCGGGCGGCCCCCTGCTTGCGCACCTGATCGACCCGCAGCACGTGGTGCATGGGAATCAGGGTGCGGGTGACGTCGGCAAATTCGCTCTTCAGCTTCTCGTGGCTGGGGTCGACGATGAGCGCCGTGTGGGTGTCCCACACGAAGTGGGCGATCTCGATGAAGCCGAACAGCTGGCCCTGATTCACCTCTCTTACATAGACTTCGTAACGCTCGCTGTGACAAATGAACTGCACTCGATAAAGGGCGTTGGATTCACTCATGGGTATCTGTTGGTGATGGACGGTTTGCCCATTCTAGCCGTCCCCTCGGACAGCCCCTATAGACAGAGTTCACAGTTGCGTCATATCGGGTCACAGCATCCCTACGTGCCGCAGAGCTCAGATCGCAGGCAGCATCACCGACCCAAACCCCTTGGCCTTCAATGCGTTGGCAAGCACTGTCAGATCAGCCAACCCGGCTTCTGGCCATGACAGCGCCTCCCCTCGCACCCCGTGGTGGCGAAAGCCGTTGAGGCGGATGGGCACGGGCCCCAGCGACAGCAAAAAGGTCGTCAACGCCTCCTCCAGCGCGCCAGTGGCATCGAGAAAATCGCTCCGCCCCGGCACCATCAGCAGCCGCACCTCCGCCAGCTTGCCCGCCTGCGCCAGCAGTTGCAGCGATACCAGCACCCGCTCGCGGCCCCGCCCGGTCAGGGCCAGATGCACGGGCTCGTGCCACCCCTTGAGGTCTATCATGGCGCCGTCCAGCACCGGCAACAGCCGCTGCCAACCCGTTTCACCCAGGGATCCGTTGCTGTCGAGCAGGCAGGTGAGACGGGCCAGATCCGGCGCAGCCTTGATGGCCGTGAACAGGGCGATCACGAAGGGCAACTGGGTGGTCGCCTCCCCGCCGGAGACGGTGACGCCGGTGAGCAGCGGGCCATAGCGGCGCAGCAAGGTCAGCACTTCGGCCACCGACATCTGGCGCGTCTTGGGGTTGGCACTGCGCGGGCAGGCCTCCAGACAGGCGTCGCAATCGGTGCAGAGCGCCTCCTGCCAATGAACCTTGCCCTCGCTCATGGCGAGGGCGCCACTCGGGCAGACCGCAAGGCAGTCGCCGCAATCGTCGCACAGCCCGATAGTGTGGGGATTGTGACAACCGGGGCAGCGGAAGTTGCACCCTTGCAGAAACAAGACCAGCCGGTTGCCCGGCCCGTCTACGCAGGAAAAAGGCAGCACCCTGCTCACCAGGGCGCTGCGCGTCAGCAGAGCTTCATCCATCGGACTCGGCTCAGTACTGGCTGATGGTCGACTCATTGGCCACCACTCGCGGTGCCCGCTGGCGAATAGCGGTCACGTCACTCGCCTCGGCACCAAGACAGGTGGTCTGCAACCGCGAGCCCTCCTCTGCGAAGCGGGCCACGTCGCTCTTGCGGATCATGTAGCCGGTCACCCGAACCAGATCGCTGTCGGCCACGTTGGCGGTGAACTCGCGCATGCCGATGGCGAGCGCCCCCTTGCAGAGCTGCAGCAGCGCCTGCGGATTCTGGCGTATGGTGGGATCCAGGGTCAGGATCTCGCTGCTCCCCGAGTGGTAGTAGCCGTGGTGGGGCGCCAGGGCCAGCAGGTGACTGGCGGGATCCGGCTCCTCGCCATAGGGGATCCGACCCCCCGGAGTCACGCCCCTGTCCACGCTGAGTCCCCCCTGGGCGTGGAGTAGAGCGCGGCCGCCCCAGGCATGGGTCTGGCCCCTCCTGGCCACCCATTCGGAGAGGCGAGCCGAGATGCGATAGCCAAGCTGGTTGGCCTCATCGTCATGGCCATAGCGCCACGGCAAGCCTCCCTTCTCCATCAGCAGGTTCACCGCTTCCGCCATGCCGTAGATGCCGAACATGGGGACGAAGCGCGCCTCCTCGATCAGCCCCTCCTCCACCAGGAAGCTGTCGAAGAAACCCGACTCCCGGTGCAGGAAGGCGGCGCGCGCCTCGATGAGTCGCGAGGCCTGCTCGCAATAGTGAGGCAGCGTGCGCGCCATGAAATCCTCAACCCCTGCGCTCTGCCCGGCCACGCCCTTGAGGGAGAGGCGCACCAGGGTATTGGCACCGCCCCCCAGGGGCAGGGCGTTGTAGCAGCTGACGATGCCAAAGCCGCGTTCGTCGAAGGTGTCCCTGTGCAGCGGATAGTTGACGATGTGGGGTTTGCTGCAGGCCGCGATGTTCTCGACCCCTTGCAGCAGCAGGCTGTCCGGGGTCTGCTCCGGATCGTGGAAGAAGGTGAGGTTGGGGGCCACCTGCTTGAGCTCGTTGTCGATGCGCAGGATCAGGCGGCAGATCCGGTTGTCATCGGGGCCGATGTTGACGTGCATGAAGGCATCCGGCAGCACCCGATCCAGGTAGATCCAGAAGGCCCTCAACTTGCGATGGAGCGCTTCATCATCCAGCTCACCGACGAAGGGCAGCAGCAGGTGATCGAGGCGCCCCAGCCAGACCGGCATGCCGGTGACGGAAGGAACGTGGTGATAGAGGATGCGCAGGGCATCGAGCGCTTCATCGAAATCCCGCGGCGGTGCCAGCTCCAGCCAGGCTGAGCCCTGGGTCAGGAACTTCTCGTAGTCCGGCAGCACATAGCGCGGCTTGTAGGGGGCGTGTCCCTCGAACATGTCGCACAGCACCCCTTGCGTCATCGCCTCGGCGACGTCTGCAGGCAACTCGGGGTAAGGCAACGCGTTTTCGGCGGCGAGCGCCAAGGCCCGACTCTTCTGGGCCGGTGAGAGCAGAGGGTCGCGCACGATGCGCTGGCAGGTTTCGGTGAAGGACATGGTTCACTCCGTGGCGGGTGGAGCCAAAATCCTCACACTTGAGAGGCCTTTTTTGAAGTGACATTCCCAACAGGGCGGATATCCCATCAAGACATCCGCCATGCCGGATCACGGCACGCCCTTCACCAGGGCCAGAACAGGGCCACGCCCCCCAGCCAGCGCAGCAGGAAGAAGCCCCCCATGCCGACGACCACCACCACCAGGGTAGGCAGGCGCAGCAGGGTCAGCACCGTCACCAGCAGGGTGGCGGCCAGGTAGTCCGGATCCCAGTCCAGCCCGTGGCCGGGCTCATAGCTGAAGACGATGGGCAGCCAGATGGCGGTCAGCACCGACTGGGCCGAGAAGCTGAGGAAAGCCCCCATCTCGGCCCCCGGCTGATAGCGGGTCAACCGCGAGAAGAAGGCAAAACGGTTGAAGAAAGTGATCAGGGCCAGCAGCCCTATCATCAGCCAGCCCATGATCACCTCCTCATCCGGTGCAGCACATAGCCCACCACCATGCCGGCCAGGGCCGAGACGATGATGTGGATCTCCGCCAGCAGCGGCTTGGTGACGAGCGCCGTCCCGCCGCTCACCAGGGTGGCCGCCACCATGGGCAGGTTCTTCATGGCGGGGAGCGTCATGGCGATAAAGGTGGCGGCGATGGCAAAATCCAGCCCCATCTTGTCCAGCCCGTCAATGTACTGGCCGGCGGCGATGCCGAGCAGGGTCGCCAGGTTCCAGAACAGATAGAAGACAAAGCCCGCGATGAGCGCATAGGCGGGATTGAAGGCGCCGCTGCGCTCCCTGTCTTTCAGCGCCACCGCAAACATCTCGTCGGTCAGGAAGAAGGCGAGACTGGCCCGCCAGCGCAGGGAGAGCGGCAGCACGTCGCGCCGGAAGGTGAAGCCATAGAGCAGATGCTGGGAGGTGATCACCATGGTGGAGCCCATGATGGGCAGCAGCGGCGTCCCCGCCCCGAACAGGGTGGTGGCCGAGAGCTGGGCCGCCCCCGCATAGACCAGCAGCGACATCAGCTGTGCCTGGAGCGGGCTCATACCCGCCTGAAGCGCCAGGGCGCCACACAGTATTCCCCAAGGGATGACGGAAATGGAGAGCGGGAGCATATCCAGGGTGGCACGCCACCAGAGCGCCCCCGTGCGCTCGGGCGCAGGGAGGCGGGTTTCCGACATCATGGGATCATCCTTGTCACAGCCAATGCGAACCGGAAAAACTAGCACGGCGCAGGAGGCTGTGTCACGTCATGGTCTGCGACAAATGCAACGCCCGCATGAGAGCGGGCGTTGGCAGGCGGGATCAGGGCTCGATGATGATGGGGGTGCCTGGCTCGATGGCGTTCCAGATCTCGTCCATCTCGTGGTTCAGCACCGCAATGCAGCCATTGGTCCAGTTGGACGGCTGCACCCTGCGATCCCCCAGGCTGTTGCGCTGGCCGTGGATCATGATCATGCCGCCCGGGTTCACACCCAGCTCGTTGGCGCGCTTGATGTCGTCCAGATTCGGGTAGTTGATGTGAATAGCCTTGTAGAAACCGGAGTTGCTCTTCTTGTAGTCCAGGGTATAGCGACCTTCCGGGGTACGCTGATCCCCCTCACGCTGCTTGTGTCCTTTGGGAGCCGGGCCCAGGGCAATCCAGTAGCGCTTCACTTCCTTGCCATCCTTCATCAGGGTCAGGCTGTAACTCGACTTCTTCACCACCACCATATCGGCGGACAGAGTGGCAAAACTCAACGCGGGCCACAGCCCCAGCAAACACAGCAATACGGCTCTCACTATCCATCCCTCTGCGAGCCTTCTGGGCTCTCTTGTTAGCAAATCATCTGAATGTCGCCACTCTCTGGTGGCGAGCGAGCGCCATGATATGGGATCGCCGTGAATACTCAATATATCGGGAGAAACATATCTGTGGCCAGCAGGGGGAAATGGCCGTCAACCCGCCATGCAGAGGCCCTGCCAAGGGCTGGGCGTCGTCTCTTGCCTGCAACCGGGCACCTCAGCGCAGGTCGTCAAGGCCAGGAAGATGGCGCAGGGAGAAAAACCAGCGGGCAGCGCCGCCGCCAGTGACACTTGAGCCTGTCCACCCGCCAATCCCCGGCTGGCACCATGGGGTCAGGCCATCTCAACGCACAAGAAAAGAGCCCCTGATGGGGCCCTTTGACGGTGCAACACCGGGCTCAGGCCTGGGTCACTGGTTCGGCGGTCTCAAGGCGCCGGATCCAGGCCTCGAAGTCTGCCAGCATGCGCGCCTCGGACTCGCTGTTGTCGGCGATAAGCTCGGCCCCGTGCACCACCCGGATATGGGCGTCGAGGGGCGTCCCCTCCCCTGCCGGTGGGCGCTGCCGCGCCGCCGCCATGCACGTCTGTGCCTGTTGCCACGCCTCGGCGGCACTCCGGTTGCACGCCTCTGCCAGCGGCACCGCACTGAAACCCTCGCCGGTGAGGCTCTGCAGCGTCTCGTCATGGGTCATGCCGTTGCCCGGTCCCCAGTAGTGGGCGGCCAGATCCGGTCCGATGCGCGGGTTGTCGGTGAGGTAGCCGTCGCGTTTCAGGAAGTAGGCGCGGGTCTGCTCCACCGCCATCAGCGCCAGCAGATAGCCGTGATAGGCACAGGCCGACTCCTGGTTCAGAAGGTGCGGGATCGCCAGCAGCGGGCGCGGGCTCTCCACCCCCAGGATCTTGCGCTCCCACTTGCGGGCCAGGGCCAGCACGGCGGCCGGGGTGCGCTCGCTCTCTGCCATGGCGTAGAGATCCCGCTCGAAGTAGGCCACCAGCGCAATCTGGCGCTCGTTGAAGGCGCGAAATGGCTGGCGCGCTTCAATCATGGCCTGGATAAGCGCATCGGGGATGGGTTCTCCCGCCGCGTTTCTGGCGTAGCGCTTGAGCCAGTCCGCGTCGTCCAGCAGGCTGTCGCAGAACATGGACTGGGTCTCGGCATAGGCCATGGAGGTGGGCGGAAACTCCTGGGAGAAGCAGGGGGCGTTGCCGGTGACGTTGGCAAAGTGCGCCGCGTGGCCGCCCTCGTGGAACAAGGTGTTGAGCCCGCTCCAGCCGCTGCCCACCTGGGCCGGATTGGCCAGGCTGGTGAAATTGACCACCGCCGGCACCCACTCCCCTTCCTGCCAGAAGCTCGGCACCGGGCCATGACAGAAGCCGTTCTCGTATTTTCCCTCCCGGGTCAGCAGATCCAGGGTGAGGGTGGCACCGCGATACTGGATGCCGAGGCGGCGGAAGCTCTCGACCCAATCCTTCAGCGCCCGGGAGAAAGGCACGTAAGGGTCGAGCTGGCGGGTCACGTCACCACTCACGCTGTAGCGCAGGTTGTGGGGCAGCAGGGCTGCGTCCCCCTTGGCCGCTTTCAGCTCCGCCAGACTCTGGTGCAAGCGAGCATCGGTGCGGGCGATGAAGTCGTCAAGAATGGCAAACAGCTGCTCCGGGCTCATCTGCTCGTTCTTGTGCACCTTGTAATCGAAGTAGTCGCGATAGCCCATGGCACGGGCGAAGCGGTTGCGCAGCGCGACGATGGCCAGATAGCCGTTGTCGACCACCCACTGCTCCAGGGTGTGGAACATGGCGAGCGCGCTCTGGCGCACCGGCTCGTCGCGACTTGCGGCCAGCGCTGTGCTGGCGGCGGGCAGACTGCCGGGGACCTGGCGGCCCTGCTCGTCCAGCAAGGTCAGCTTCAACCCCTTACGACGGGCGAAGAGATCCGCCTCGGCGGCCACCAGCTCGTCCATCAGGGCGGAGGCAGCGGGATCTTCGATGACGTTGCACTCGAAGAAGGCGATCCAGCCCCCCAGGCCGCGCCTGAGATCCGCCTCTTCGGCCTGGGCATGCATCTCCCGCAGCACCGGCAGGCGGGCAGGATCGGCACAGAACGCCTTGTAGGCCTGTTCGGCCGCGGTGAAGCCTGCCTGATCGTCGCTGGTGCCCATGTAGGTGGACCAGAACAGGTCCTCCTTGCGTCTGTGCACCTGCAGGTAATCGGCATTGAGCTGGTTGAGATAATTCCTGGCAATGGAACTCATAACTTCCCTCTTGTTATGGGGCGACCACGGGGGCGCCCACTCCTTTTTGGTGAAATGCCAACCCATTCACACTTCTTGCGAATGGAGCAGACAAATTGTGCGCCGGGATGCGCGCCATCACGCTATCAAAAGCGAGGGTTTCTGTCTGCTGGCTATACTGGTTGTCAAACTGCTCAATTGGCTGTTTTCCACCGCAACCCATTGAAAGTTAATGGTATGTTAAAAACAACAATAATCAGGTCCGGCCGCTAGAACGGCCACAATCAGACCCGCATGGGAAAGTAAGGATAAGACTATGTTCAAGCTCGGTGATATTGCCGTGAGTCGCAAACTGATGCTGCTGCTCTCACTGGCCCTGGTCGGCTTCATCGCACTGCTGCTCATCTCGGCCAGTGCCCTGCACCGCAATCTGATGAGTGAACGGGAAGCCAGGCTGCAGGCGGTGCTGGATCTGGCCATGAGCCGGATCCAGGCCCTGGCCGCCACCCTCCCCCCGGAGCAGGCCAAGGCACAGGCCAAGGCCATGCTCGACAGCATGCGCTTTGACGGGGACAACTACCTGTTCGTACTGGATGAAGACCGTCGGGTGGTGGTGCATCCCGCCAAACCCGAGCTGGTCGGCCAGCAGATGGGCAACAACCCTGCCGAGTCCCACTGGCAGCACATGGTGGATCTCGGCAAGGGCGGCCACCAGGGCAGGCTGGAGTATCAGTGGGTCTCCCCGTCCGGCGAGGCGGCCCAGAAGATGTCGCTGGTGACGGGCTACCAGCCCTGGGGCTGGATCCTGGGCTCCGGTGTGTTGTTGCAGGACATTGAGGCCACTATGTGGTCGCAATATGAGTGGATGGGTGGCGCCACCTTGCTGGTGATCCTGTTGATGGGGCTGCTGGGACTCGCCATCAGCCGCTCCATCGTCAATCCCCTGGCCGAGATCAACAAGGCCCTGGCCCGGGTCGCAGCTGGCGATCTGGTGGTCAGCATCCCGGTGCTGGGCAGGGATGAGCTCGGCGCCGTCGCCAGCTCCACCAACCAGGGGCTGGATGCCATCCGCCGCGCCCTGCTGGAAGCGAGCCTGGGGGCCCGCAACGTGGCGGATGCCGCCCTGCGCATCGCCGCCTCCGCCGAACAGACCAACCAGGCGGTCAACAGTCAGCGGGATCAGCTCGCCCAGCTCGCCACCGCCATGAACGAGATGAGCGCCACCATCGCCGACGTGGCGGGTCACGCCGAGAATACGGCCCGCGACACCCAGGATGCCACCAGCGAGGCCGGGCTCGGCAACCAGGATGTCCATGCCAGCGTGCACGGCATCCAGGCGCTGGCCACCGAGGTGGATCAGGCCACCTCGCAGGTCAACCAGCTCAAGGAGGGGGTGATGCAGATAAGCGAGGTGACGGCGGTCATCAGCGCCATCTCGGAGCAGACCAACCTGCTGGCCCTCAACGCCGCCATCGAGGCGGCCCGGGCCGGCGAGCAGGGCCGTGGCTTCGCCGTGGTGGCCGACGAGGTGCGCCAGTTGGCCAGTCGCACCCGCCACTCCACCGAGGAGATCCAGAGTACCATCACCCAGTTGCAGCAACGGGCTGTCACCGCCGCCAACGCCATGGACGCCAGCCGCAAGCTGGCGGAGAGCAGCGTCAACCAGTCCGAGAAGGCGGGGCAGGATCTCTCCCTCATCGTCAATCACATCCAGCACGTGAGCGACATGGCGACCCAGATCGCCACGGCGGCGGAGCAGCAGAGCATGGTGGCGGAAGACATGAACCGCAACGTCAGCGGCATCAACGACTCGGCACTCGAGATGTCCCAGGCGGCCTCCCAGTTGGCCCAGGAGAGCGAACTGCTGGCCGGTCTCTCCCGAAGCCTCGACGAGCGACTGGCGGTGTTCAAGCTGGACAACGCCCAAGCCCAGGACAGGATGATGCGACCGACCCAGGCGTCCTCTTCCCGAGCAGGCATGCAACCCCGCCACTGAGTGGCCCCGTGAACCCCTGCCAGTCTGGCAGGGGCTCCTTTCCTGTCATGGCCACGGGAGCCTCTCCCGGGCCACCCTCTCGCACTGAACCAGCGCGCAGATCCCGATGGAGTGATCTGCTGCTGATGCGCTGCTCCGATGAGATGGCACTGTCAATTTTCACACTTATTTTTTTAACAAAATATAGTCATGATGAGTGGTCGCCACAGGCGGCACCATGATCCTTTCTGTAGTCATTTGGCAAACTGGTTGAAAGGCCAGGACGCAAAGCCTCCGGTCTAAAGACAAGCTGTCCAGGATAGCGGGGTTGCAGCACCGTGTTTCGGGGAACTCCCCTGCCAACGTGACTGCCCACATCACCGAACAGAGGAATGTATGGCAGCAAATATCCGACTCACCCATCTCGCGGCAGCGCTGGCGCTGCTGGCCAGTGGCGGCGTACTCGCTCACGGCTACATCAGCCAGCCCGAAGGGCGCAACTACCTGTGCAAGACAGGGGGCAACAGCCAGTGTGGCGCCATCCAGTGGGAACCCCAGAGCCTGGAAGCCCCCTCCGGCTTCCCCGATGGCGGCCCCGCCGACGGCCAGATAGCCTCGGCCGGTCACCCCCAATTCGGCGAGCTCAACACCCAGACCCTCGATCGCTGGACCAAGCGTGAAGTGCAGGCCGGTCCCTTCGCCATCAGCTGGACCTTCACCGCCAACCACGTGACCCGCAACTGGCGCTACTACCTCACCAAGCAGGACTGGAACCCGAACCAGCCCCTCACCCGGGATGCGTTCGATCTCAATCCCTTCTGCGTCATCGAGGGCAACATGGTGCAGCCCCCCAAACAGGTGACCCATCAGTGCACCCTGCCCCCGCGTACCGGTTATCAGGTCATTCTCGGGGTGTGGGAGGTAGGGGATACCGCCAACAGCTTCTACAACCTGATCGACGCCCGGTTCAAGGATGGCACCCAGCCACCGCTGACCTGGAACCAGGGAGGGACCATCTATCCCTCCATCGACCTGGTGGCGGGTGACAAAGCCAGAACCCGGGTGTTCGATGCCAATGGCGAGCGCACCGATCTCCAGACCGAGCTGACCATCGCCAGCACCGAGCAGGGCCAGAAGAACAACTGGGCCCACGCCCTGGCGAGCAAGATCAACGCCGAGCAGAGCCAGATCCGTGCGGGCCAGCAAGGCACGGACGGCCAGTTCAACCCCGTCTATGGCCAGAACCCGGTCTACCTCAAGGCTGGCAGCAACCTGCAACGGGTCGAGATCCAGCTTGAGCAACAGCAGCCCCCGGTTGAGAACGGGATCAGCGTGAGCGGTCTGGCGAGCGACTACACGCTCGACAACGGCAAGCTCACCCTGACTTTCACCGTCACGGCCCAGGGGGATCTCGCCATCACCAACACCCTCTATGACCACGGCGGTGTCGCCAGGGGACAGAGCAGTGCCGACATCAAGGACGGCAGCCAGAGTTTCTCCATGGCGCTGACCGGCTTGAGTGCAGGCCACCATCAGCTGGTGATCGAGGGCAAGCCCAAGGCCGGTGGTGACGCGGTGCAGCAGACCCTGGACCTCATGTTCAAGGATCCGGCAAGCGGGGGCGATTACCAGTTCACTTTCCCGGACGGCCTCAAGTCCTACACCGCCGGAACCCGGGTGCTGCAGCCGAAGAACGGCAAGGTCTATCAGTGCAAACCCTTCCCCTACAGCGGCTGGTGCAGCCAGTGGGCGAGCACGGCCACCCAGTATGAACCGGGCGTAGGCTCCCACTGGCAGGAGGCCTGGACAGCGCAGTGATGGGACGTATCCGACCTGGCGAGAAGCCGCTCGGCGCTTCCGGTGCCAGATCAGGTCAACATCAAACAAACGGGGAGCCCATGGCTCCCCGTTTTTCATCCATCCCTCGGTTCAGATCTGATAGTCGAGCAGGGGCTCGTTGCTCATGGCGCGGGCCTGGATCTCCGCCAGCGCCAGCTCGGGGTTGCAGAGCTGGATGAACTGCCAGGCAAAGTTGTGCTGGAACTGCCCCTGCTTGAGGCCGATCCAGGCGGTGTGCGGCGCAAACAACCGACTGCCGTCCAGTTGCACCAGCCCCTTGTCCCGCTGGGAATCGAACGCCATGTCCGCCAGTATGCCCACCCCCATCTCCAGCTCGACATAGGTCTTGATGACGTCTGAGTCCTGGGCGGTCAGCAGGATCTGCGGCACTATGCCCGCCTCGGCAAAGGCATCATCCACCCGTGCCCGACCGGTGAGGCCGGCCTGATAGGTGACGATGGGCCAGTGGGCCAGAGCGGCCAGGGTCAGCTCCCGCTCGGCGGTGAGGGGGTGCTGCTCCGGCACGACGATATTGTGGTGCCAGCGGTAGTAGGGAAAGGCCACCACCCCTTCGCTCTTGTCGAGCTGCTCGCTGCTGATGCCGATGTCCACCTCACCGGTCTGCACCAGCCGCACTATCTCCTCCGGGCTCCCCTGACGCAGCTCCAGCTGTACCAGGGGAAATTGCTCCCGAAACGCCTTCACTACCCTCGGCAGGGCATAACGGGCCTGGGTATGAGTGGTCGCGATGAGCAGCCGGCCCGAGTCGCGATTGGCAAAGGTGCTCGCCAGTTTGCGGATGTTGTCGGCATCCCCCAGGATACGCTCGGCGATCACCAGCAACTCCTTGCCCGGCTCGGTCATACCGAGCAGACGCTTGCCATAGCGAATGAAAAGGGCGAGCCCCAGCTCCTCCTCCAACTCGCGAATGTGGCGGCTGACCCCGGACTGGGAAGTAAAGAGGGCATTGGCCACGTCGGTCAGGTTGTAATCCCGTCGTGCCGCCTCCCGAATGATTCGCAATTGCTGAAAGTTCACCTCATCGCCTCCTGCGCTGAGTGGCGGTGGCTCGTGCCACCGTCCTCTTGTTATGGATTGCCGGGATCATGGCCCGGCAGCAAGCCTGACAGAGGGCCGCACCTCGCGGCTTGCCCTCAGATCTGGTAGTCGGGATAGAGCTGTGCCTGCCTGGCCACCAGGCGCACCCCCTGGCCGGGAGCAAAAGCGCGGGCGGCCTCCTTGCTCAGTTCGGCCTCGTAGTGGGCGCCTCCCGTCTCCCCATCGCCACGCAGTTCCACCCGGATGCGCGGCCCCATGGGCAGCAGGCGGGTAATGGTGGCGCGAATGCCACCGGGGGCATCCGAGGGCAGGATCTCCAGCTCGTGGGGGCGCACATAGGCAATGGCCGCACTCCCTTCTGCCAGATGGGAGGGGATGGGGCCACCCAGTTGCTGTTCACCGATGCCGAGCCCCTGCCCGGCCACCCTGCCACGAAACAGGTTCACGCTGCCAAGGAAGCTGTGCACGAAGGCACTGGCGGGCTGATCATACACTTCGGCAGGGGTGCCAATCTGCTCTACCTTGCCGGCGTTCATCAGCACCACCCGATCCGCCACCTCCAGGGCCTCTTCCTGATCGTGGGTCACGAACAGACTGGTGACATGCAGCTCGTCGTGAAGCTCACGCAGCCAGCGGCGCAGCTCCTTGCGCACCTGGGCATCGAGGGCGCCGAAAGGCTCGTCCAGCAGCAGCACCTTGGGCTGCACCGCCAGGGCCCGGGCCAGGGCGACCCGCTGGCGCTGACCACCGGAGAGCTGGGTCGGGTAGCGTGCCGCGACGTGGCTGAGCTGCACCAGATCCAGCAGCTCCTTGACCCGGGTGCGGATGGCCGCCTCGTCCGGGCGTTCGCTGCGCGGCTTGACCCTCAGGCCAAAGGCCACGTTCTCGAACACCGTCATGTGGCGAAACAGGGCGTAGTGCTGGAACACGAAGCCAACGTTGCGCTCGCGCACATGGAGATCCGAGGCATCCTCGCCGCGGATGATGACGCTGCCACTGTCCGCCTGTTCCAGCCCAGCGATGATCCGCAGCAAGGTGGTCTTGCCGCAGCCGGAGGGGCCGAGCAGGGCGACCAGCTCACCGTCGTGAAAATCGAGGTTGATGTCGGCCAGCGCCGCGTACTGATTGAAATGCTTGTTGAGCCCTTGAACCTGAATGCTCATGAATGCCTCTCCTATAACCGTTAATTCGGGATCAATGGGACTGGGTCGGTTGGCCGCGCAGCCTGGCCAGCAGGGTCTCCCCCAGCAGGGTGAAGATCCCGAACAGCGCCAGCAGGCTGGCCACCGCGAAGGCGGCACCGGTCTGGTACTCGTTGTAAAGGATCTCGATGTGCAGCGGCAGCGTGTTGGTCTGGCCGCGAATGTGGCCGGAAACCACGGAGACAGCGCCAAACTCCCCCACCGCCCGGGCGGTACAGAGCAGCAGGCCATACATCAGGCTCCAGCGAATGCCGGGCAGGGTCACCCGCCAGAACATCTGCAACCCGCTCGCCCCCAGCATGATGGCGGCCTCCTCTTCCTCCGGGCCCCGCGCCTCCATCTGGGGCAGCAGCTCGCGTACCACGAAGGGCACAGTGATGAAGGTGGTCGCCAGGATGATCCCCGGGGTAGCGAAAATGATCTTGATGTCGTGCTCGCTGAGCCACTCGCCGAACCAGCCGCGACTGCCGAACAGCAGCACGAACATCAAGCCCGCGATGACCGGCGAGACCGAGAACGGCAGATCGATGAGGGTGATAAGCAGTTGCCGGCCAGGAAAGCGGAACCGGGCGATGGCCCAGGCGGCGGCCAGCCCGAACAGCAGGTTCAGGGGCACCGAGCAGAGCGTCACCAGGGCGGTCAGCCCCAGGGCGCTCAGGGCATCCGGCTCGCTGATGGCGTGCCAGAAGAAGGCCAGACCCGGGCTCAGCGCCTGGATGAAGACGGTGGCCAGCGGCAACAGCAGCAAGGCGGCAAACCAGCCCAGACCGACGGTGACCAGCAGCCATTTGACCCAGACCGGTTCATGGGTCACCGGAGGATGACGCGCCGGGGTGGCCGGAGCGGACTCCTGGGCCTGATCGAGATGTGCAGTAGAGGCGTTCATATACGGCTTCCTCCGATGCGAGCCCAGCTCCAGGCTTGCAACTTGTTGATGAGCAACAGCAGCACAAAGGAAATGAGCAGCATGACGGACGCAATGGCCGATGCACCGGCGTAGTCATACTCCTCCAGGTGACTCATGATCATCAGGGGGGCAATCTCGGACACCATGGGGAGGTTGCCGGCAATGAAGATGACAGAGCCGTACTCCCCCACGCCGCGAGCAAACGCCAGGGCAAAACCGGTGAGCAGCGCAGGTACCAGGGTCGGCCACAGTACCCGGATGAAGGTCTGCCAGCGGTTGGCACCCAGGCTCGCGGCCGCCTCCTCTTGCTCGCTCTCCGCTTCCCGCAGCACCGGCTGCAGGGTACGCACCACAAAGGGCAGCCCGATAAAGGTCAGGGCAATGACCACCCCTATGGGGTTGTAGGCAAGCTCGATGCCCAGCGGAGCGACCCATTGGCCAATCCAGCCGTTGGGGGCAAAGATGGCGCACAAGGCAATGCCGGAGACGGCAGTCGGCATGGCAAAGGGCAGGTCGATCAGCGCATCCACCAGTCTGCGGCCGGGGAAGGTATAGCGCACCAGTACCCAGGCCAGTATCAGACCGAACAGACTGTTGAGCAGGGCGGCAATGAAAGCGGCGCCAAAGCTCAGGCGAAAGGAGGCGAGCACCCGGGGGGAGCCGATCACCTGCCAGAACTCGGCGGCGCTCAGGTTGTTCACCGCAAATAGCACCAGTGCCGAGAGCGGCAGCAGCACCAGTATGCCCAGATAGAGCAGACTGAAGCCCAGCGTTGGCCCCAGGCCTGGCAGGACGGAATAAGAACTTAATCGCATAACACATCCGTTTGTTATAAATACTTTGGATGTGACGATTTTGCTCACGGCGGCCAGGGACAACAAACACCAATAATGCCTTTGCTAAGCACTTTTTTATCTAACAATGGTGGAACAAGGCTTTTAGAGCGATAAGCATAAAAAAAGGTCTTTTATATAAATAAAAGACCTAAAAGACGGAGCGGTAAAACCGGGAACATGCAAAGTCAGTCACGCTGGCCAAGTTGCCAGCCCGCCTGGAAATCGTGCCGAGACAATCCGATGGTCCCTCATCGAAAACTGAGTGCGGCCTGCTTGCCCCACTCGGCAGGAGCAGGCTCCACGACCATTTCGGCACGGCGGTATAGGGTACCGAGCAAAGCGAGGCCCTGGTGCCACTCCCCATGGCCGGACTGGGCATTGATATGGCCCACCTCCCCCGCATCGAACAAGGGCACCTGCCACTGCCGGCTCCAGAACTCTGCCCGCTCGAAACTCATCCAGGGGTCATTGCGGCTGGCGATCAACTGGGCAGAGACCTTGATGGACCCCGTCAACACCTCATCCGGGATACCGAAACGGGCAGGATCGGCAGGGGCAACGATGAAGATGGAGGAGACCTTGTCTGGTTGCAGTCTGGCGGCAGCGATGGCCGTTAGAGCGCCGAAGGAGTGGGCTACCAGGTGGACCCGGCTGCGCCGGCTCCTGAGCTTGCTCGCCAGCTTTGCGCTCCAGACCGTGAGATCCGGCTTGTCCCAGGGCAGACCCATCATTCTCTGCCACTGGGGAAATTGCTGGTGCCAGCGGCTCTGCCAGTGATCCGGCCCACTGTTGTGCAGACCGGGAACCAGAAGGATCTTGTTCATCGTGGTACTCCTATCTGTTGTCACAGGGGCCTGCGTCTCTTAGCGGCCCGGTTGGTAAATCTGGTCAAACGATCCGCCCTGGGCGAAGTGCTTCTTCTGTGCCTTGTCCCAATCTCCTTCCAGATCCTTGACAGTAAAGAGCGTCAGGTTGGGGAACTGGGCCGCAGTCTCCTTCAGGATCGCCGGATTGCTCGGACGATAGTGGTATTTGGCGATGATGCGCTGCCCTTCGTCAGAGTAGAGATACTCGAGGTAAGCCTTGGAGACGGCCTCGGTACCATGCTTCTTGGCTACCTTGTCCACCACGGCTACCGGCGGCTCTGCCAGGATGGAGACCGAGGGCACCACCAGTTCGAATTTGTCGCTGGTGCCCGGCTGATTGAGCACCAGCAACGCTTCATTTTCCCAGGCCAGCAACACATCCCCGAGCCCGCGTTCGATGAAGCTGGTGGTGGCGCCACGTGCCCCGGAGTCCAACACCTTCACATTCTTGAACAGATCGCTGACAAACTGTTTGGCGCCCTCTTCAGTGCCGCTTTTCTTCAGGGCATAGCCCCAGGCAGCCAGATAATTCCAGCGCGCACCGCCGGAGGTCTTGGGGTTGGGGGTGATGATGGCGACATCCTTGCGCACCAGGTCGCCCCAATCCTTGATCTGCTTGGGATTCCCCTTGCGCACCAGGAAAACGATGGTGGAGGTATAGGGAGAGGCATTGTTGGCCAAACGCCCTTCCCAGTCGCTGGCGGTGAGACCTGCCTTGGCCACCGCATCGACGTCATAGGCCAGCGCCAGGGAGACCACGTCAGCCTCCAGTCCGTCCACCACGGCACGAGCCTGTTTGCCTGAGCCACCGTGTGACTGGCTCACCACCACATCGTCGCCGGTTTTGGCCTTCCACTCCTTGGCAAAGGCACTGTTGTACTCCTGGAACAGCTCCCGCGTCGGGTCATAGGAGACATTCAGCAGCCGCACCTCGGCGGCTTGGACCTGACCGAGAGCCAGCAGGGAGAGAGCGGTGAGAGCGGTCATTCGCAGTTTCATGGTGATACTCCATATCGTTGGGTTGAGTACAGCATGCCCGCTTATGCATATTCCATGAAGAAAGAAAAAGCGCTTTGCTTATCTCTTATCCGCATATGAGCTCCCGATGGTCCTCTGGCACTCTCGGCCAGAGCGTATTCGCGTGCTTGCGATGCTCATCTCCAGACTCGACAAAGCCCGGTCGATTGGCCGGGTTGGGAAAGCATGGAGGAGCAAAGGCAAACCAGAGCGAAGGGTAAGCCCTGGGCAAAGAGACAATACCAGGCACGCAAGCACCACAGGGGGGAAGAGGCGTGTTGTCAGTAACAGGCGGCAGACCCGTCGGTTGCCTCTTGTTCCCTGAGCTCTTATCCAGACGCCAGAAAGCAAAAAGGCCTTCCCGTCAGGGAAGGCCTTTCAATTTAGTGGCGGAGCGGACGGGACTCGAACCCGCGACCCCCGGCGTGACAGGCCGGTATTCTAACCGACTGAACTACCGCTCCGCATTCGGTTAGCTTTCGCTAAATCTTTTGCTGCTTGTTTGTGAGGTGTCATCCTCGCAGCCGGTTATGTGATTCTTCACATCACCGTTTAATTGGGTGCCTGGCAGTGTCCTACTCTCGCATGGCGAATGCCACACTACCATCGGCGCTACAGCGTTTCACTTCTGAGTTCGGCATGGGGTCAGGTGGTTCCACTGCGCTATTGCCGCCAGGCAAAATCTTAATCCAGAAAGCTGACGTGAATAACGACTTCGCTAGTGTGCGTTGTCATTACCACTGAATTTGAGTAGTTCGTTCATTCGCTACAAGGCCAGAAACACTTCTTGGGTGTTGTATGGTTAAGCCTCACGGGTAATTAGTATGGGTTAGCTCAACGTATCGCTACGCTTACACACCCCACCTATCAACGTTGTGGTCTCCAACGGCCCTTTAGGACCCTCAAGGGGTCAGGGATGACTCATCTCAGGGCTCGCTTCCCGCTTAGATGCTTTCAGCGGTTATCGATTCCGAACTTAGCTACCGGGCAGTGCCACTGGCGTGACAACCCGAACACCAGAGGTTCGTTCACTCCGGTCCTCTCGTACTAGGAGCAACTCCCTTCAATCATCCAACGCCCACGGCAGATAGGGACCGAACTGTCTCACGACGTTCTGAACCCAGCTCGCGTACCACTTTAAATGGCGAACAGCCATACCCTTGGGACCGACTTCAGCCCCAGGATGTGATGAGCCGACATCGAGGTGCCAAACACCGCCGTCGATATGAACTCTTGGGCGGTATCAGCCTGTTATCCCCGGAGTACCTTTTATCCGTTGAGCGATGGCCCTTCCATTCAGAACCACCGGATCACTATGACCTACTTTCGTACCTGCTCGACCTGTCCGTCTCGCAGTTAAGCTGGCTTATGCCATTGCACTAACCTCCTGATGTCCGACCAGGATTAGCCAACCTTCGTGCTCCTCCGTTACTCTTTGGGAGGAGACCGCCCCAGTCAAACTACCCACCAGGCACTGTCCGCGAGCCCGATTCAGGGCCCTGCGTTAGAACATCAAACATACAAGGGTGGTATTTCAAGGACGGCTCCAGCGCAACTGGCGTCACGCCTTCAAAGCCTCCCACCTATCCTACACATGTAGGTTCAATGTTCAGTGCCAAGCTGTAGTAAAGGTTCACGGGGTCTTTCCGTCTAGCCGCGGGTACACCGCATCTTCACGGCGAATTCGATTTCACTGAGTCTCGGGTGGAGACAGCATGGCCATGGTTACACCATTCGTGCAGGTCGGAACTTACCCGACAAGGAATTTCGCTACCTTAGGACCGTTATAGTTACGGCCGCCGTTTACCGGGGCTTCGATCAAGAGCTTCGCTTGCGCTAACCCCATCAATTAACCTTCCGGCACCGGGCAGGTGTCACACCCTATACGTCCACTTTCGTGTTTGCAGAGTGCTGTGTTTTTGATAAACAGTCCCAGCCATCTGGTCACTGCGACTCCCGACAGCTCCATCCGCAAGGGACTTCACCATCAAGAGCGAACCTTCTCCCGAAGTTACGGTTCTATTTTGCCTAGTTCCTTCACCCGAGTTCTCTCAAGCGCCTTGGTATTCTCTACCCGACCACCTGTGTCGGTTTGGGGTACGATGACTTGTAATCTGAAGCTTAGAGGCTTTTCCTGGAAGCAGGGCATCAATGGCTTCCGCACCGTGGTGCGTTCGTCTCGTGTCTCAGTGTTGTGTCTCCGGATTTGCCTAGAAACACCACCTACGCACTTTCACCAGGACAACCGTCGCCTGGCCCACCTAGCCTTCTCCGTCCCCCCATCGCAATTACAAGTCGTGCAGGAATATTAACCTGCTTCCCATCGATTACGCCTTTCGGCCTCACCTTAGGGGTCGACTCACCCTGCCCCGATTAACGTTGGACAGGAACCCTTGGTCTTCCGGCGAGGAGGCTTTTCACCCCCTTTATCGTTACTTACGTCAGCATTCGCACTTCTGATATCTCCAGCATGCCTCTCGACACACCTTCGCAGACTTACAGAACGCTCCCCTACCACTCACACTTAGTGTGAATCCGCGGCTTCGGTGCCTGGTTTGAGCCCCGTTACATCTTCCGCGCAGGCCGACTCGACTAGTGAGCTATTACGCTTTCTTTAAATGATGGCTGCTTCTAAGCCAACATCCTAGCTGTCTGAGCCTTCCCACATCGTTTCCCACTTAACCAGAACTTTGGGACCTTAGCCGGCGGTCTGGGTTGTTTCCCTCTTCACGACGGACGTTAGCACCCGCCGTGTGTCTCCCGGATAGTACTTACTGGTATTCGGAGTTTGCATGGGGTTGGTAAGTCGGGATGACCCCCTAGCCCAAACAGTGCTCTACCCCCAGTAGTATTCGTCCGAGGCGCTACCTAAATAGCTTTCGGGGAGAACCAGCTATCTCCGAGTTTGATTGGCCTTTCACCCCCAGCCACAGGTCATCCCCTAACTTTGCAACGTTAGTGGGTTCGGTCCTCCAGTTGATGTTACTCAACCTTCAACCTGCCCATGGCTAGATCACCCGGTTTCGGGTCTACACC
>NZ_CP026226.1:2635000-2872500 GCF_002903485.1 Aeromonas sp. ASNIH7 | reverse complement strand
AAGCTGAGGGGGGCGCTCAGGTGCTGCTCTGCTCCGAGATCGGCTCAGAAGGTCGCAACTTCCAGTTTGCCAGCCATCTGGTGCTGTTCGATCTGCCACTCAACCCGGATCTGCTGGAACAGCGTATCGGCCGACTGGACCGTATCGGTCAGCAGAATACCGTCGAGATCCACGTCCCCTATCTGGAAGGGACTGCCCAGCGCACCCTGCAGCTCTGGTATCACGATGGTCTTGATGCATTCGAGCAGACCTGCCCGACGGCCCGCCCGGTGTTCGAAGCGGTACGTGACGAGCTGTTCGAGCTGCTGGCCGCCAACACCAGCGAGCAGGGCCCCCTCGACGCCCTGCTGGTCAAGACCCGCGAACTGCACGAGCCGCTCAAGGCCCGGCTGGAACAGGGTCGCGATCGCCTGCTGGAAATCCACTCCAGCGGTGGCACCGCCGCCCAGCAGCTGGTCGACAAGCTCGCCGCCGAAGATGACGACACCGGCATGATCTCCTTCGCCCTCAAGATGTTCGACGAGATCGGCGTCAACCAGGATGATCGTGGTGAAAATGCGCTGGTGCTGACTCCCGGGGATCACATGCTGGTGCCGAGCTTCCCGGGCCTGCCGCAAGACGGCATGACCATCACCTTCGATCGCAACACCGCCCTGTCACGGGATGACATGGCGCTGCTCTCCTGGGATCACCCCATGATGCGCGGCGGTATCGACCTGATCCTGGGTTCCGAGATCGGTGCCACCTCGGTCGCACTGCTCAAGAACAAGGCGCTGCCGGTCGGCTCCATCCTGCTTGAGCTGATCTTCGTTGCCGAGTCCGCAGCTCATCCACAGCTCTACCGCTTCATGCCGCCGACGCCGATCCGTCTGCTGATGGACAAGAACGGCCAGAATCTGGGCGAGAAAGTGGCGTTTGATGCCTTCAACCGCCAGCTGACGCCGGTCAACCGCCACCTCGGCAGCAAGCTGGTGACCGCGTCCCAGCCGGTGATCCACGGCCTGATTGGCAAGGGCGAGGTCATTGCCAACGAACTGAAAGCCGGGATTGTCGACAAGGCCCGCGCCCAGATGGCGCAGACCCTGCAGCAGGATCTGGACAGGCTGGAAGCGCTCAAGGCGGTCAACCCGAATGTGCGCGACAGCGAACTGGATTATCTGCGCAATTTGCAGGCAGAATTGCACCACCTGATCGACCAGACCCAACTCAAGCTGGATGCCATCCGCTTTATTGTGGTGACCCATAACTGATGGGGGCTTGCCCCCGCTTTGACCCAAGATGCGAGACGCTATGTTTGTATACTCCCCGCCCCTGGAACCCTGGCTCGATATCCTGTTCAAGGACAAGGACATCATGGTGGTCAACAAGCCCACTGGCCTGCTGAGCGTCCCCGGGCGCGGCCCCGAGAATGAAGACAGCGTGCTCCATCGGGTCAAGCAGCAGCACCCCAAGGCGGCGGCTGCCCATCGCCTCGACATGGCGACCACCGGCGTGCTGGTGATCCCGCTCAACCCCAACTCCCACCGGGAGCTGAGCCGGCAATTCCGCGAGCGGGAGACCGAGAAGCACTACCTCGCCTGGGTGTGGGGTGAACCGGCGCTGGATGCAGGTGAAGTGGATCTGCCGCTCTGCGTCGACTGGCCCAACCGGCCGAAGCAGAAGGTGGATTTTGAGGAGGGGCGTCATGCCCTCACCCTGTGGCAAAAGCTGAAGGTGGAGAACGGCAACAGCCTGATCAAGCTGACCCCGATTACCGGTCGCTCCCATCAACTGCGGGTACACATGCTGGAGCTGGGTCACCCCATCCTCGGCGACAACCTCTACGCCAACCCGGATGCGCTGGCGGCTGCACCGCACCTTTATCTTCATGCGGCCAGCCTGACCATCAGCCACCCCAGAAGCGGCGAGCGGATGACCTTCGAGGCACCGGCCCCTTTCCCGGTCTGAGCCTGGCAGATAACAGCCCAATAAAAAGAAAGCCCCCATCGAGAGATGGGGGCTTTTTTATCGCTCAGACGCGGATATCGATCTTGCTTCCGAGGGAAGCACTGGCCGATGTCGGCGCAGCCGGAGCGGATTGCGCTGCTGTTTCCAGCAGTTTCAGTGCGGATTCGCCTTCCTGGGTCTGCTGCTTTTTGGCCAGGCTGGCCACCATCAGTGCAGAACCGAACGACGCATTTGCAGAACTAGAAATATCCATTGTGTACCTCCTGCCAAGAGACTATCGGCCGGGCCCGGTGAGACATGAGCCATATCGTTCAACGCAGATATGCCTTGTCCGGCGAGCGCCGGGCCAACCAGCGCTCTTCCATCTCCAGCAATGTCTGATAGGCCTTTTCAGCATGCTCCGGGCGACTGAACAGATATCCCTGACCATATAGATGTATGTCGGTCAATGAGCGCAGCACATCGAGCTGCCCCTGAGTCTCGATCCCTTCACATACCAGTTTCTTGCCAAGCATGGAGCCCATACGGCAGATGTTGGCGACCAGTTCGGCCGCCTCGATGGAGGTGTCGATACCCTGAATGAAGGACCTGTCTATCTTCACCTTGCTCACCGGCAGCTTCTGCAGATAGCTGAGGGAGGAGTAGCCGGTGCCGAAGTCGTCAAGGGCCAGATGCACACCCTGCTGGCTGAGATCCTGCATCAACTGCAGCGAGTTCTTGACCTCGCGCATGGTGGTGTCTTCCGTCACCTCCAGCACCAGGCTGGACGCAGGGATATGGTGCTCCATCAACGCTCTGGCCACCAGCTTCAACAAGTTGCGCTGGTACATGCCCGGGGAGATATTCACGCACATCTGCAAGTCCACCAAACCCAGATGCTGCCACTGATGCAGTTGCTCACATGCGGTATTCAATACCCAACCACCCAGTTTCTCGGCCAGCTGAAACTCTTCCGCCACCTGGATCACTTCGTTGGGCGGGATAAAGCCAAGCTCGGGATGGCGCCAGCGCAGCAGCGCCTCCACGGCTTCACAGCGGCCACTTTCCAGATTGACGATGGGCTGGTAATAGAGCTCGAGCGCATTGTGCTCCAGCGCCATCACCATGTCGGAAGCAAGATGCTTGCGCCTGGCCGTCTCGTTGAGCAGGGAACTGTCATAGATGACATAGGGAACATGGGTCTTGCGGCTGTGAGAAAGGGCCTGCTCCGCCCGGCTGAGCAGCTCCTGGGTCTGGTTGCTGTCGGTCGGGAAGAAGGCGATACCGATACCAACCTCAAGCCGAAAAGGGTAGTTGTCGATGATGATGTCTTGCTTGATGGAGTGGAGTACTCTGGCCACGAGCTCCCTGACCTGGCGAAGATCGCTCCCCTCCCGTTGCAGCATGGCAAGCTGATCTCCCCCCAAACGCGCCACCCACTCCCCGTTTTCGCACAGGGCGCGCAGCCGCTTTGCCACCTCTTGCAACAGGAGGTCCCCTGTGTTGTAGCCAAACTTGCTGTTGATATCACGAAAGTCGTTGATGTCGACCAGCACCAGTCCGAAGGAGGTATCACGGGTGACATAGGCATCCATCTTTTCCAGCAGCGCCAGCCGGTTGGCGAGCCCGGTGAGGGGATCGATCCTAGCGGTCCTGAAATGGCGCCTGGCTTCTCGCACCAGCAGGCCGCTGAGCAGAATGACGGACACCACCAGCCCCGACACCATGAACAGCAGGGCATTGCGCAACTGGCCAAAACGCGCGTCGTTGCCCGTATAGACGTTGATGTTGTTCTGCATGACGGAAGCAAGAGAGTAAGAGAGGGGTTCCTGCAAGGGCGCCAGTGTCATCATGACTTGCTGGTAATCCGGCGTCCCCGGTTTGAGCCTGACCAAATCAGGCTCCAGCTTGCGGATGCTGCTTTCGGTCAGTTTCACCAGCCGCAGCGTCTTCGGATTGTCCGCGAGGCTTTTTCTCAATTGGCCGCTCAGGAGAATGGGGGTACGACTCCAGAGAATGTCATAGCGGAGCAGCAGGGCTTCCTGGTCTATGCCGCCATAGTGGTAAATCTCGACGGCATTGAGAAAGCGGCCCAGTTCGAGCTGCAACTGCATCAATGCCCAGGAGACGTCATAGGTGTACTTCTCCATCACCCGGGTCGCATTTTGTATCTGCACCAGGCAATAGAGGGTGCTACCCGTGAACAACAGAATGGATAGATAAAGAACGCCGAGTAAGGGCCAGGCCCTGGTCTTCGCTTTCACCCAGTACTCCCGTAAACCACCGTTTTTACTGCTGAATGTCGATCGCACTCAGTTGCCAGATCATCATGTCGGTGAACTCGGAACGCCTGAGTTCGGGATGCTGATCCAGTGGCAGGATAAACCAGAGCGGCCCCTTGTCACGTACCCGCATGGTCATCCCGTCATCCTGCCAGGCCAGAATAGGATCGTATTGCTTGACCTTATCCCAGTTGATCCGGATCTGGAAACTGTTCAGGGCGGTGAGCGTGATGCTCTTGCCGTTGGCCTTCACCTCCGTCAGCACGTCCGCCAGTTTCGGCCCCACGTATTTGTGCGGTTTGTCCACCCAGGGATTGCTCGTCACCACCTCATGCTGCGGCAGTGCCTGGATCATGGCCATATCGAACAGCACCTCTCCATCTGCCGGATCGGCAGGGTCCAGATTCCCCGTCACCTTGAGAATGACCGGCCCCTGTGGTGTCGCCTGCGCCATGCCCGGCAAGGCCAGGGAAAGGAGTAACGGGAGAAGCCCTAAGTATCGCATGTTCACCTCAGATCATTTCACTATCAACAACTTCAGCTTAGTAGCACTAAAAAAAACGGCCCGCAAAAGCGAGCCGTTTGATGACTTGACGGGATTACATCATACCCATACCGCCCATGCCACCCATATCAGGCATGGCAGGTGCATCTTTCTTCGGCAGCTCGGAGATCATGCACTCTGTGGTGATCATCAGGCCAGCGACGGACGAGGCGAACTGCAGGGCAGAACGGGTTACCTTGGTCGGATCCAGGATACCCATGGCCAGCATGTCGCCGTACTGTTCGGTGTAGGCGTTGTAACCGTAGTTGCCTTCACCGTTCTTCACGGCATTGGCGATGACGGAGGCTTCTTCGCCGGCGTTGATGACGATTTGACGCAGCGGGGCTTCCATGGCGCGCAGGGCAACCTTGATACCGACGTTCTGGTCTTCGTTGTCACCACGCAGGGAGGCAAGCTTGGCAGCAACGCGCACCAGCGCTACACCACCACCGGCAACCACGCCTTCTTCCACGGCTGCGCGAGTGGCGTGCAGGGCATCGTCAACACGGGCTTTCTTCTCTTTCATTTCAACTTCAGTGGCAGCACCCACCTTGATCACGGCAACACCGCCGGCCAGCTTGGCCACGCGCTCTTGCAGCTTCTCACGGTCGTAATCGGAAGAGGTCTCTTCGATCTGCTGACGGATCTGGGCCACGCGGCTTTCGATCAGGGCAGCATCACCCACGCCATCGATGATGGTGGTGTTCTCTTTGGTGATGACGATGCGCTTGGCACGGCCCAGATCTTCCAGGGTCGCTTTTTCCAGCTCCATGCCCACTTCTTCGGAGATCACGGTACCACCGGTCAGGATGGCGATATCCTGCAGCATGGCCTTGCGGCGATCACCGAAGCCCGGCGCCTTGACGGCGGCCACTTTCACGATGCCACGCATGGTATTGACCACCAGGGTCGCCAGCGCTTCGCCTTCCACGTCTTCGGCCACGATGATCAGCGGTTTGCCCGCCTTGGCCACACCTTCCAGCACCGGCAGCATTTCGCGGATGTTGGAGACTTTCTTGTCCACCAGCAGGATGAAGGGGTCATCCAGCTCGACGGAGCCGGTTTCCGGCTTGTTCACGAAGTAAGGGGAGAGGTAGCCGCGGTCGAACTGCATGCCTTCTACCACCGCCAGCTCGTCGTCCAGGCCCTGACCGTCTTCCACGGTGATGACGCCGTCACGGCCGACCTTGTCCATGGCTTCGGCAATCAGCTTGCCGACCTTCTCGTCGGAGTTGGCGGAGATGGTGCCTACCTGGGCAATGGCATTGTTGTCGGCACAGGGAGTGGACAGTGCTTGCAGCTCGGCAACGGCAGCCACAACGGCCTTGTCGATACCACGCTTCAGATCCATGGGATTCATGCCGGCGGCAACGGCCTTCAGGCCTTCGTTGACGATGGCTTGAGCCAGTACGGTGGCAGTGGTGGTACCGTCACCGGCGGCGTCATTGGCCTTGGAAGCGACTTCCTTGACCATCTGGGCACCCATGTTCTGGAACTTGTCTTCCAGCTCGATTTCACGGGCAACGGAGACGCCATCCTTGGTGATGGTCGGGGCGCCGAAGGACTTGTCCAGCACCACGTTGCGGCCTTTCGGGCCCAGGGTCACCTTGACGGCATCGGCCAGGATGTTGACGCCTTCCAGCATTTTGATGCGAGCTTCGTTGCCAAACTTAACTTCTTTAGCTGCCATGTTCTTCAATCCTTAAATCAATTCGGGAAAAGAGGGAGGGTGATTACTCTTCGACAATCGCCAGAATGTCGGTCTCGGACAGGATCAGTACGTCCTGGCCATCCAGCTTTTCGGTCTTCACGCCGTAGCCTTCGTTGAAGATCACCTTGTCACCCACCTTGACGGCCAGTGCTTTGACATCCCCATTGTCCAGAATTCGACCAGTCCCCACGGCAAGAACTTCACCACGGGTGGACTTCTGGGCCGCAGTGCCAGTCAAGACGATGCCGCCAGCGGATTTGGCTTCAGCTTCGATGCGCTTGATGATGACGCGGTCGTGCAGTGGACGAATTTTCATCGATAACTCTCCCAAAATGAGTCTCTGTGTTGCTTGAGGAATGGCCGCAATCGGCCAAATTTGTCATGCCCCTGATCTGGGGCAACAGGGCTAGCCCTTCAAGGGCAAATACAAAAAAAATATTTTCACGTACTATGAACACCTTCGATGGATCACCCATCCCCAATCAGGAAGGCGGATGGAGACGGCCAGCATTCAGGCCCAAAGCACCTAGAGACTCTGCCTTGAGCCGACCCAATCCCATGCTGACCGCCCCCATGACACCCATGCTGCTGCGCATGACGGGCCCCATGATCCTGGGCATCATCGCCATCCTGGCCTTCAACCTGGTCGATACCTTCTTTATCGGCATGCTGGGTACCCAGGCGCTGGCCGCCATCAGTTTCACCTTCCCGGTCACCTTTGTCGTCACCTCCCTGACCATGGGGTTGGGGGCTGGCCTGTGTGCCCTGCTCGGTCATGCCCTGGGGCAGGGTCGCCATGACGAGGCAGCCCGCATCACTACAGACTGTCTGTTCCTTGCCGTCATCCTGGTGAGTTTGCTCGCCGGGCTGGGGGCAATGACCATTACCCCTCTGTTCACCCTGCTGGGTGCCAGCGCAGAGCTCATCTCCCTCATCCACGACTACATGCTTATCTGGTATCTGACCGTCCCCATGCTGGTCGTGCCCATGGTCGGCAATGCGGCTATCCGGACGACGGGGGATACCAAGACCCCCAGTCTGGTGATGGGGGTCGCCGGTCTGGTCAACGGCGTGCTGGATCCTCTGCTCATCTTCGGGCCAGGCCCCTTCCCTGAGTGGGGCATTCGGGGAGCCGCCATCGCCACTTCCCTCTCCTGGCTGATGGCCATGCTGGTCAGCCTCTATATATTGCGCCACCGCGAGGGCCTGCTGCGCTGGCGCCTCTCTCCCCGCCCTCAGCTGCTGGCCCATTGGCGCGCCCTGCTCCATGTGGCGGTGCCCGCATCGTTTACCAACATGCTCAACCCACTGGCCAACGCCGTGTTGATGATCATTTTCGCCGGGCTGGGAACCGAGGTGGTCGCCGCCTACGGCGCGGCATCCCGGGTCGAGGCCTTGCTGCTCATCGTGATGATGGCGCTCTCCTCCGTGCTGGCCCCCTTCATCTCGCAGAACTGCGGCGCCGGGAATCCGGCCCGAGCCAAGGCAGCCCTGCTGCTCTGCATGCGCTTTGCCCTGCTGTTCCAGCTTGGGGTCTACGTGCTGACCTGGCTTCTCGCCCCCTTCATCGCCGATCTGTTCAGCGATCATCCGCAAGTGGTGCGACTCATCGTGCTCTATCTGCATCTGGTCCCCATTGGCTACGGCTTTCAGGGCATGGTGATGCTGCTGGCATCGGCGCTCAACGGCGTCAGGGCATCGGCGGTGTCACTGCTGATAAACGGCATCAGGCTGTTTGTCTTCTTGCTGCCAGGGGCCTGGCTGGGGGCAAAACTGGGGGGAGAACAGGGGATCTATCTGGGGATGCTGCTGGCGAACCTGGCCGCCGGATTGCTGGCTTGGGGGTATGCCCACCGCCGGTTCGAGCGGCTGTGCCATCAGGGGAAACCCTGACTGCACAGCTCGGGGCTCGCGATTACTCTTTGCGTTCGAACTCCCCTTCGATGGTATTGCCACCCCCTCGCGGGGATTGTCCGGGTCTGTCATCGCCCGGGCCTGGTTCAAACGGCTGCTGGCGAGCCTGGAAACCCCCCATCTGCATCCTGAACTGATTGCTGCCAATCAGCTTGTCGGCCAGCATGTTGCGCAGCCAGGGCTGCAGCAGCAGGATGCCGACAATATCGCTCACAAATCCCGGGATAATCAGCAGCAAGCCCGCCAGCGCCAGCATCATGCCACCCATCACCTCGCGGCCGGGCATCTCCCCCAGCTGCATCTTCTGCTGGGCAGTGAGCAGGGTCTTGATCCCCTCGCTGCGCACCAGCGACGATCCCAGCACGGCGGTCAGCACCAGCAAGCCAACGGTCGGCAAGGCCCCGATCACGGAGCCCACCTTGATCATGACGGTGAGCTCCAGCAATACCAGCCCGACCAACAACAGTAACAACTTGCCCATAGCAACCTCGGAGCGATGAATGAATGGACCCGGGGTGTCCGGTCGGCAGCCGCACATCGCTGATGCTGGCGCGCCGGGTTCAGGTCTTCTGACATTAACATGGGGCTGGTTGATCATTTTTCAAGCCTCTCCTGCCGCAGGCCCCGGAATACGGATAAATATTTGTCCGCCCAACTGGGATTGAGGTGGTTGTTCTGTCAAAGTTAATCGCCCGATTGCAATATCTGTTTAATGACCACAAGAAATTTGAGGTTGCCTCAAATTTAGTGATCCAGGTCTAATACCGGATACCTCAATTGGGGTAACATCAACACCAGTCATTGCACAGGGAGCAACTGGCTCCCAACTGCCCCACCCGATGTGTGGTGCTTCAGGATGAAATGTGCGTAGGGAAATCGCGACCACTCGGTGAGGATCGTTTCCATTTATTTGATTTCTGAGGCATAACAATGAGCGACATCAAAAACGTCCGCATTGAAGAAGACCTGCTGGGCACCAAAGAAGTTTCCAACGACCTCTACTACGGCGTGCACACCCTGCGCGCTGTTGAAAACTTCAAGATCAGCACTCAGAAGATTTCTGACGTTCCCGAGTTTGTTCGTGGCATGGTCCTGACCAAGAAGGCGGCTGCACTGGCCAACGGTGAACTGGGCACCATCCGTCCCGAGATCGCAGACAAGATTGTCGAAGCCTGCGACCTGATGCTGAACACCGGCAAGTGCTTCGATCAGTTCCCGGTCGATGTCTATCAGGGCGGCGCCGGTACCTCCGTCAACATGAACACCAACGAAGTGCTGGCCAACATCGCCCTCGAGCTGATGGGACTTGAAAAGGGTCGCTACGACGTCATCAACCCCAACGATCACGTCAACAAGTGCCAGTCCACCAACGATGCCTACCCCACCGGTTTCCGCGTGGCCGTGGTCAACAGCACCGACACCACCCTGCACGCTCTGGAAGCCCTCATCGCCGCCTTCGATGTCAAAGCCAAGGAATTCAAACATATCCTGAAAATGGGCCGTACCCAGTTGCAGGACGCCGTGCCCATGACCCTGGGTCAGGAGTTCCACGCCTTCGCCGTCACCCTGCGTGAAGAGATCAAATCCATCAAGCGTTGCCAGGAGCTGCTGCTGGAAGTGAACCTGGGCGCCACCGCCATCGGTACCGGTCTGAACACTCCGCCCGAGTACTCCGGTCTTGCCATCAAGCGTCTGGCCGAGATCACCGGTCGTGCCTACGTGCCGGCAGAGGACCTCATCGAAGCGACCTCCGACTGCGGCGCCTATGTGATGCTGCACGGTGCGGTCAAGCGTCTGGCCATGAAGCTCTCCAAGATCTGTAATGACCTGCGTCTGCTCTCCTCCGGCCCGCGCACCGCGCTCAAAGAGATCAACCTGCCGGAAATGCAGGCTGGCTCCTCCATCATGCCGGCCAAGGTCAACCCGGTCATTCCGGAAGTGGTCAACCAGTCCTGCTTCAAGGTATTCGGCAACGACGTCACCATCACCTTCGCCGCCGAGGCCGGTCAGCTGCAGCTGAACGTCATGGAGCCGGTGATTGGTCAGGCCATGTTCGAATCCCTGAGCCTGATGGAAAAAGCCTGCATCTCCCTGCGCGAGAAGTGCGTGGAAGGCATCACCGCCAACCCGGACATCTGCATGAACCACGTGCTGAACTCCATCGGCATCGTGACCTACCTGAACCCCTTCATCGGTCACCATGAAGGCGACATTGTCGGCAAGATCTGTGCCCAAACCGGCAAGAACGTCCGCGAAGTCGTGCTGGAACGCGGCCTGCTGACCGCCGAACAGCTGGACGAGATCCTCTCCATCGAGAACCTGATGAACCCGCAATACAAAGCCAAGCGTTACACCCGCGAAGCCACCGTATAAGCGAGCAGATGGGCCGGGGTGATCCCGGCCCATTTAAAGTCAATTCCCGAGCGGTCTCCCCACAGCCCCATCGGGAATTGGCTTTTCAGCCTAATAAAACCTAAAAAAACTGGAAAATGGAGTGTTCGCTATGATTGGAATCGAGTTACTTGTCGTGCTCGCCGCTATCTATCTGGGGGCCCGGATAGGCAGCATCGGTATCGGCTTTGCCGGTGGTCTTGGGGTACTGGTACTGACCTGGGGGCTGGGCATGCCCATCCCGAGCGATCAGCTGGTGACCTATCTCCCGTGGGACGTGATCATGATCATCGCGTCCGTCATCTGCGCCATTGCCTGTATGCAGCTGGCTGGCGGGATGGATTATCTGGTGCACCTGGCCGAGAAGGCCCTGCGCAAGAATCCCAAGCACATCACCTTCGCCGCGCCGGTCGTCACCTACCTGATGACCATGCTGGCCGGTACCGGTCACACCGCCTTCTCCACCCTGCCGGTGATCGCCGAAGTGGCCAAGGAGCAGGGCATTCGCCCCTCCCGTCCGCTCTCCATCGCGGTCGTTGCCTCCCAGATTGCCATCACCGCCTCCCCCATCTCGGCGGCCGTGGTCGCCTTCTCCGGCATGCTGGAGCCGCTTGGCGTCGACTACCTGACCCTGCTGGCCATCTGCATCCCGTCCAGCTTCATCGCCTGTCTGCTGGGGGCCTTCATCGCCAACCTGCTGGGCAAGCCGCTGGATCAGGACGAAGTCTATCTGGAGCGCAAAGCCAAGGGACTCATCAAGCTGCGCGGTACCAGCCAGGTTGAGATCAAGCCTTATGCCAAGCTCTCCGTCGGCATCTTCGTCGCCTCCATCGTGGCCGTGATGGCCTATGCCACCGCCATCTCCGGCAATGTCGGCCTCATCAGCAATCCGCCGATCCCCCGCGATGGCGCCATCATGGGCATCATGCTCTCCGCCGCCACCCTGATGGTCCTGTTCTGCAAACTGGACGCGGCCCAGATCACCAACATGCCGACCTTCAAGTCCGGTATGTCCGCCTGTATCTGCGTGCTGGGCGTAGCCTGGCTGGGCAACGTCTTCGTGAAGGGCAACATGGTCGAGATCCAGGCGTTCGCCGGCGATCTGCTGAGCCAATACAGCTGGCTGCTGGCCGTGGTGCTGTTCTTCTCCTCCATGCTGCTCTACTCGCAAGGTGCCACCACCAAGGCCCTGATGCCTGCCGCCCTGGCACTGGGTGTCAGCCCGCTGGCGGCCATCGCCTCCTTCGCCGCCGTGAGCGCCCTGTTCGTGCTGCCGACCTACCCGACCCTGCTGGCCGCGGTCGAGATGGACGACACCGGCTCCACCCGCATCGGCAAGGCCGTGTTCAACCACCCCTTCTTCATCCCGGGTGTGGCCACCATCGCCATGGCTGTGGCGCTCGGCTTCTTCTTCGGTGGTCTCATCCTCTGACCGGTGAACCACCCCATGCAAAACGGCCCGAACGGGCCGTTTTTTTATGCCAGGCCACCGCCGGGCTCCCATGAAAAAGCCGCTCCCGGGAGCGGCTTTCGTCATCCTGGCGGCATCCTCAGACCGTGGTCTGGCGGGTACCGAAATAGTCAGCCAGGAAGTCGTCGAACGACAGACTGTCACTGCGTTCCCGCTCCCGCTGCTTGGCCAGGGAGTCCCGCGCCTCGCCGGCAAAGTAGGCCTCGTCCCAGTACTGCAGCTCGCCGGCCAGCATCTCTTCCCGGTAGCGGCTCGCCAGCGCATCGCCGAAGCAGCCGTTGTCCTGGCCGCTTGAAAGCAACTGCTTGAGCAGGCGGGCGGAGTAGGTCTGCTCGGGGTCGAGCAGCTTCTCACGGTGCATCGCCAGCGTCTCGCGATAGCGGTTGCGACCACAGCAGCGGTCCAGCAGCGCAGCGACCTCGGCCAGCTCGTCGAACAGCTTGAGGCCGTACTCCTTGAGACCGATGGCATTGCCCTGCTCATCTTCAAGCGTCAGGCCGGGACGACGCCCCTCCAGCACCACCTTGTTCTGATTGCGACGGTTGCGGGCGACTTCGTCATCCGAGAGCACGGGGGACGGACGCAACAGGCACCAGACCAGGAAGAGATCGAAGAAGCGGATTTGATCCACCTCGATACCGAACGGGGTAAAGGGATTGACGTCCACCGTGCGCAGCTCGATGTATTCGATGCCGCGCTGCTCCAGCGCATCCGAGGGCTTCTCGCCGCTGCGGGGGGTGCGCTTGGGGCGGATCGGTGCGTAGAGCTCGTTCTCCAGCTGCAGCACGTTGTCGTTCAGCTGGCGGTACTCGCCGTTCACCTTGACCCCTATCCTGGCGAAGTCGGGATCATGGGTATTGATGGCCCGGCGCAGACTGCTCACATAGGCGGGCAGGCTGTCATGACTGATCTTGAGCCCCGCCTGGGCGCTGTTGGTGTAACCGAGATCGGACAGGCGCAGAGCCGTGGCATAGGGCAGGTAAAGAGTGCCCTTGCCGGTCTTCTGGAACGGCAGGCTGCTCTTGCGCCCCTTGAGGAAGGAGTCGCAGATGGCAGGAGACGCGCCGAACAGATAGGGCACCAGCCAGCCGAAGCGGTAGACGTTGCGAATAAGCCCCATGTACTTGTCGGAGATGAAGCGCTGGCTGCAGCAGCCCTCTCCCACCAGATCCTGCCACTCGCACCAGAAGCTGTCCGGCATGGAGAAGTTGAAGTGCACCCCGGCGATCACCTGCATCAGGCTGCCGTAGCGGTTCTTCAGCCCCTGGCGATAGAGGGTCTTCATCCGCCCGATGTTGGAGCTGCCGTACTGGGCCAGGCGGATGCTCTCCTCGTCACCGACGAAGCAGGGCATGGAGAGGGGCCAGATCCGCTCCTCTCCCAGATGATGAATGGTGTGGCGGTGAATGTCGCCGAGCTGCTCGATCAGGCTCTCGATGGAGTCGGTGGCCGGCGTGATGAACTCCAGCAGGCTCTCGGAGTAATCGGTAGTGATGTTGGCATGGGTCAGGGCCGACCCCAGGCTTCTGGGGTGATCGGTCTGGGCCAGGGTCCCTTCGGGGGTGATGCGCAGACATTCGCGCTCGATCCCGCGCCGGATCCCCTTGAGGGCGGTCACCCGTTCCGGGGTGCCCAGCGCAGCCAGCAACTCGGTGAGCGACAAGCTAGTAGTAGTCATATTCACGGCTCATGTGTGGCCGCCCCACCCGGGGCGGCACTTATTGTTGCGACGCCCCTCAGGGCAGTTGCAGTGGATAGATGGGAAGATGAAGCTCGCTCAGGGGTTTTTCAAGCTTTTGCTTGTCTCCCACCACCACAATCACCATCTCGGCCGGATCCAGCCAGCGGGCTGCACTGGCCTTCAGCGTCTCGGGTGACACCGTTTTGATCAGGTTGTTCTGGGCCAGCACATAGTCCGGCTTCAGGTCGTACATGATCATCTGCAGCAGGAAGCCCGCCTTCTGCCCCAGGGTCTCGTAGGAGAGCGCATCCTGCTGGGAGACGGCGCTGCGCATGTAGGCCAGCTCCACCGGGGTCGGCCCGCTCTTGCGGTAGCCGTCCATCTCCTTGAGGAACTGGCGGATGGCATCCACGGTCGCATCGGTGCGCACATTGGCGCCGGTCGCGAAGACACCCGCCTCGCGGTTGGCCTGGAAGCCCGAGCTGGCACCATAGGTGTAGCCCTTGTCTTCCCGCAGGTTGAGGTTGATGCGGCTGTTGAAGTTGCCACCCAGGTTGAAGTTCATCAGGTTGGCGATGAAATAGTCTCCCGTGGTGTCAAACGGCATGGCGCGACGGCCGATACGGATCACCGACTGGGGGGCCCCCGGCTTGTCCACCAGATAGATGCCTGGCTTGGCCTGCTCTCCCCCGAGCTTGAGATCCCCTAGGGTCGGGGCGGCTCCCTGCCACTGGGTCAGGAAGGCGAGACCGGATTCCACCTGCTGGGCGGTCACATCACCTGTCACCACCACCTTGGCATTGGTCGGATTGTAATAGGCCTCATAGAAGCGCTTCACATCCGCCAGGGTCAGCTTCTCCACGTCCGCCAGCACCCCGTCAGAGGGTTGGCCGAGGCGATTCTGCTTGCCATAGACCAGTTCGCGGAACGCCTGACCCGCCAGCCACTCGGGTTGCTGCTCGCTCTGTTTCATGCCTTGCAGCATCTGGGTCTTGAGCCGCTCGAAGTCCGCTTCCCGCAGGCCGGGTTGCAGCAGCACTTCCCGCACCAGCGCCAGGGTTTCAGGCAGCTTGTCCGCCAGACTGCTGATGGTGATGAGGTTGTTGTACTGGGCGCTGGAGACGCTGATGCTGGCGCCGAGTTTTTGCAGCTCGTCGCTCAGCTCGGCCTCGGAGAGGCGCGTCGTCCCCTGCTCCAGCATGGCGGCGGTGAGGCTGGCCAGCCCCAGCTCTCCCTTGCCTTCGGCCCGGATGCCACCCGGCAGGGCGATCATGATGGAGACGGCCGGGATCTCGTCGCTGTGGGTGCCGATGATCTCGATCCCCTTGTCGAGCTTGCCACGCCAGATGGCGGGCACCTTGACGCTCACCGCATCGGCCGCCTTGGGCTGCACGCTGCGATCGAAGTCATCTTTCACCGGCCGCTCGGCCAGCACCTTGTCATGCTTGCTGTAATCCGGCAGCTCCCGCTTGGCGGGAGTGAAATTGGGCTTGGCGGCCTGCCAGTCGCTCTTGCCCTTGGGCACCACGCTCAGCACCACGGCAGGCTTGTTCTGGATGAACTTGTCGTAGGCAGCCTTGACGTCAGACCCCTTGACCCGGGCGATGGCATCCAGATTCTTGAACACATAGTCGGGATCCCGGGCCAGCACCTGCCCCATGGCAAGCTGGCTTACCTTGCCCTCGATGCTGTCGAGTCCCCAGATGGCGGATGCGCGATAGCTGCTGATGGCCTTCTCCAGATCCGCAGGCTTGATGCCGCGCTGGGCGAACTCGCCGATCACCTTGTCCACCTCGCCCTTGAGGGTCTTGAGGCTGCCATCCGCCGCCGGATTGGGGTAGGCATAGACCGTCAGGGTACAGGCCAGCTCTTCGCAGGAGTGGGAGGCACCCGCCTCGATGGCCTTGCCGGTTTTCACCAGGGACTGGTAGAGCATGGAGCTGGCAGAGCCCCCCAGCACATCGGCAAAGATGTCCAGCGCCGGCTCCTGCGGGTCACCCAGGGAGACGGTCGGGTAGCTGATATACAGGAGCGGCAGATGCACCTTGTCTTCCAGCGTCACGTAGCGGGTTGCCGGCAGGGTGGCAGGCTGAGGCGTCGGTTCGGCCACGTCCGGACCGCGCGGGATGGAACCGAAGTACTGCTCAATCCAGGCCAGCGCCTGCTTGGTATCAAAGTCGCCGCCCAGGGTCAGGGTCGCGTTGTTGGGACCATACCAGCGCAGGAAGAACTGCTTGAGGTCGTTGACGTCGACCCGGTCGAGATCCTCCACATAACCGATGGGTTGCCAGGAGTAGGGGTGGGTACGCGGATAGAGTGCCTCCCCCACCCGCTCGCCCACCAGGCCATAAGGCTGGTTGTCGATGCGCTGGGCCCGTTCGTTCTTGACGGTGGCGCGCTGGATCTCGAACTTCTTCTGGCTCACCGCATCGAGCAGGAAGCCCATGCGATCCGCCTCCAGCCAGAGCACCTTCTCCAGCTGGTTGGCCGGCACGGTTTCGTAGTAGTTGGTACGGTCCTTGTTGGTGGTGCCGTTCATGTCACCGCCCGCTTCGTTGATGATCCGCATGTGTTCCTGATCGCCAACGTGCTTGGAGCCCTGGAACATCATGTGCTCGAAGAAGTGGGCAAAGCCCGACTTGCCCACGGTTTCCCGGGAGGAGCCGACGTGATAGGTGACGTCCAGATGCACCAGGGGATCGGAGTGGTCGGGGGCCAGGATCACGGTCAAACCGTTGTCCAGCTTGTACATCTGATAGGGAATGCCGAGCTTGCCCTCCTGCTTGACCTGCTCGGACACCAGGGTCGGGGCCGCCAGCACGGGAAGGGAGAAGCCCAGCAGCATGCTTAATGGAATGAGTTTGTTCACGGGTACCTCGTGAGTGACAAAAGGGCTAGAAGATCTGACTGGCCAGCAGAAACACCAGGGCATAACGAAGCAATTTGCCGAGCCCGATCAAGATGAGGGAGCGCCAGAAGGAGAGGCGCAGCCAACCAGCCAGCAGACAGAGACCATCGCCGACCACAGGCGTCCAGGCAAGCAGTAGACACCAGTGGCCATGACGTTTGAGCCAACCAAGGGCTTTTTGTTCCCCACGGCCTTGAAAATCTTCCGGTTTTTTCTTGTGGGTGGCGAGCCAGCCGAGCCACCAGGTGGTCATGGAACCCAGGGTATTGCCCAGCGTCGCCCAGAAAAGCAGGCTGGTCATGCTCCACTCCCCCTTGACCGCCATGGCCCCCAGCAGCACTTCCGAGCTGCCGGGCAACAGGGTGGCGGAGGTGAAGGCGCTCAGAAACAACCCTCCCAGCCCCATCCCGGTGAAGTCTATCATCCGGGCTGACCGTCTGCGGCGGACATGCGCAGCAACAGCTTGCCGCGCACATGGCCCTGCTCGATGGCCTGATGGGCCAGCGCCCCTTCTGCCAGCGTGTATTCACCGGAGACGGTGATCTTCACTTCCCCCTGGCGAAGCAGCGTCAGCATCTGGGTCAGCTGCGTTCGATCGGGATGGACCAGCATGCCGACAACCTCGACGCCGAGCTCGGCCCCCGCGTCCTTGATCTGCTGGGCCGTGATGGTGGGGACCGTCACCAGACGGCCGCCCGGCTTGACGCAGGCCAGCGCCGCCTTGCCGCTCTCGCCCCCCACCAGATCCAGCACCAGATCGAACGGACCATCGGTGATCGCCTCGGTGCGCCACCCGGCCTGGTGGTAATCCACCATCCGGCTCGCCCCGAGACTATGAAGGAAGCTGTGATTGTCGCCGCTTGCCGTGGCAACCACGTGGGCACCATAGGCGGCGGCAAACTGCACCGCCAGGTGGCCGACGCCACCGGCACCGGCCAGGATCAGTACCCGCTGCCCCGACTGCAAGCCACCGTGCTCCAGCAGCCCCTGCCAGGCGGTGAGACCCGCCAGCGGCAAGGCCGCTCCCTGCCTGAGGCTCACCCCATCGAGCTTGACCAGCTCCTCCTCGCGGGCCACCACGGATTCGGCATATGCGCCAGCGGCGAGGGGGAAACCCACCATGCCGCACACCAGTTCCCCCTCGGCCAGCGAGGTCACGCCGGGCCCCACCTTTTCCACCACTCCGGAGACGTCATAACCCGGCGTCCAGGGCAGGTTGTCCTTGTTCTGGGCGGCCGCCCAGCCGAGACCGGCCCGGGTCTTGGCATCGATGGGGTTGATCCCCGCAAAGCAGATGCGCACCCGCACTTCGCCGTCGGCTGGCACCTTGTCCAGGGAAGGGTTGAGCCTGAGTACCGAGGGGTCGCCGAATGCGGTAATCTGTAGCTGCGTCATTGCACAATCCATCCTGTTGATTGATCAAGGGTCAACAGAATAACAGCGAGGACACCATGGCTCGAATGTTTCTTATTCCTCTGTTGCTGACCCTGGGGTGGTGGGCGTTTCTGCTCTACTTCCGCATTCCGCTCAAACAGGGGGCCAGGGGCTTTTACTGGATCATCGGCATCGGCGGCGGGCTGGCCGCCTTCCTCAGCCTGATGATGGTGCTCACTCACTAGGGTTCGGGGACAAGGGGGAAGAAGAGAAGATGCTGCAGGGACTGAACCATCTCACGCTGGCAACCGGCGATCTCGACAGCAGCGTTGCCTTTTATGTCGACTTGCTGGGATGTCGCCCCAGGGTGAGATGGGCACGGGGAGCCTATCTCACCCTCGGCGATCTCTGGCTCTGCCTCTCCTGCGATCCCCCCCAACCGGCCAGAGATTACAGCCATGTCGCGTTTGGCATCTCGCCTGAACAGTTTCCAGCCTTCTGCGCCCGTCTGCGCGCGGCGGGCGTCGTGGAGTGGAAGAAGAACAGCAGCGAAGGGGATTCACTCTATCTGCTGGATCCCGACGGGCACCGACTGGAAATCCATGCAGGCAACCTGGATAGCCGGCTCGCCTCTCTCAGACAGCAACCCTATGAGGGTCTTATCTGGTTCGACTGAGCCGGATTCACCCCTGCTCGGCACGAAGATGGTAGTGACGATTGCTGCCCTGCCCCAGCACGCCCTGCGCCAGCAGATGCTGGAACACCCGGTCCACCTCCTCCAGAGACAGTGACAATGCCTCTGCCACCTTGCGTTTGCTGCATTTGAGCTCGCCGCTCTCCAGCGCGCCGCGCACCTGGGCGACCACGGCTGGCTCGGGCATGGGTCTACTGATGGCTGGCGGCTCCGGGGTCGGCGCTGCGACCCGGGCCTCGGCTTGCGCCTTCTCCCGTTGCCACATCCATTGACGGCGGAAGCGGTTCTCCTCACCGATCAGGCTGACGAAAAAGGCACCAAACGCATCGAGCAGGATAGACAGGAAGCAGACCAGCAGGAACTGCACCTGGCCGATGCTCATGCCCACCCCGTCCGCCAGACTGCTCATCAGCCCCAGCATGGAGGACTGCTCCCCCAGCGGCTTGGCGTCCCGCTCCTGGCGCAGCTCGTCCTGACGCAGCCTGAGCTTGGTGTTGGCCTGCTGCAGACCGCTGACGCCGCTCGAGATACGCGCCATCTCGATGTATTTGCGGGCCGCCTCTTCGTTGAGCTGGATCTGCCGCTCTATGCTAGCTATCTGCTCGTCGAAACGGGCTATCTCCCGCTCGTGACGCGCCTGCTGGCTCAGGATGGTGTTGGTGGCGCTGTTGATGCCGCCGATACTGCCCCCGATGGAGATGGCAGCGAGAACGCTGTAGAACAGCAGCGACCAGAAGGCGCCGCCCAGATCCCGCCTCGCCTTGCACTCGCCGTACTCGTACCAGACGTAGAACTTGCCCAGCTCGAAGATGATGGCCAGCCCGCCGAACAGCCACTTCATCAGGGGGTTTTCGTCGATGGAGAGAAACAGCAGCAGGGAGAAGACGATGGAAGCCAGAATGGCCAGCCCGGTAAAACTGTAGACAGTCGTGAGGGCGAACCATCCCTTGGGGTAACGCAATGCGGCGCAAGCCTGAGTAGTCATGATGAAACGGGAAACATCTGCAGGAAAAGTTGGCTGCCGATTATAGTCGCCACTCCCCCGGAGAGAAGGGCAAATCCCCGAATTCCCGCCGATGGACGATCAGCTGCCCAGAGTGCGACCAAAACGTGCAAATCGGCAGCAGAAAAACACTACAATCGACCCCGAACCTGAAGGACATCTGCGGTTATGCTCGGGTTAAGCCCGCCGCATTACACTCTTTTCCACCGAACACGACTCGAGGACATCATGAACAGAACGACGGCTTTGTTGCTCTCTCTTTTTCTGATCACCGGTAGCGCCCTGGCACAGGACGAAGGGAGCCAGACCTTCTCCGTGGATGCGCTGACCTTCAATCTGGACTGGAATGACACGCAGTTTGACTGGTCCCAGAGCAACTGCTTCGATCTCGGGAGCGGTGACACGGCCGCCGCCGACTGCAAGAGGATCAACCTCAATCTGGAGGACGAGACGCAGCGCAACCAGCCCCCCAGCACCAACCAGATCAGCACGCAACCGGATCAATGATCCCCCTGACAGGGGCCTTGATGCGATGACCCACATGACCATGACTTCCCGCGGCGCACTGCTGCTCTCCCTGCTTCTGGTTCAGGGAATGGCCTTTGCTGCCCCCCCTTCCAAACACGATGACGACATCCGGATCTCCACCGACCAGGGCCGGGTAAGCCTGGATTGGGACGACAAGGAGTACGAGTGGTGGCAGCACAACTGCCTGGATGTCAGCACCCGGACCAGCCGCATCCAGCTCAACTGCGACAACATGGGTGGCAAATACCGCGACCATTACAACCGCAGCATTCACAGTGGCAACAACCCGGGTCAGGGCCATGACAAGCCCAGGAACAAGCACGGCGGCAACGGCCACCAAAAACACTGACCAGCATGCCCATGGACATGGTTGAGGGGCCTGTGGCCCCTGGAGTCATTTCCCCTACCAGTAGTTTTCCATGCTGATATTGCCGGGGGCGCGACGCAGGTTCTTGGCAAGCCCCAGCCCGAGCAGGGTCTGCTGAGTCTCTTTCACCATGGCGGGGTTGCCGCAGATCATCACCTGGCTCAACTCGGGGGAGAAGTTCAGCCCCACCCTCGCCTGCAAGCTGCCATCGACGATGGCTGCCGGGATGCGCCCTGCCATCGCCCCCGGCCAGGTCTCACGACTGACGAAGGGAACATAGCGAAAACGCTCGCCATGCTGCTCGGCAAAACTGGCGATAAGCGGCTGATAGCTGAGCTCTTCCCCTTTTCTCACCCCGTGTACCAGCACCAGATGCTCGAAGCGGTCGAAGACCTGTCCCTCGGCCAGCATGGCGAGGAAGGGGCCGATGGCGGTGCCGGTTGAGAGCAGCCAGAGGTCCCGTCCCGGGGGAATCTCATCCAGGGTCAGAAAACCGGTGGCCTGGGACTGCACCAGCAGGCTGTCGCCCACCTGCAGGGAACCGAGAGAGGGACTCAGCTCACCGCCGGGGATCTCCACCAGATAGAATTCGTGATAGGGCGTGCCGGGAGGATTGACGAAGGAGTAGGCACGCTGGACTCGACGCTCGCCCTGCTCCAGGGCCAGCTTGGTGAATTGACCCGCCTTGTAGGGGGCAAGTTCCGCCTCCACACGCAGGGAGAGCAGGGTGGGTGTCCACTCGATGCGCTCGATGACCCGACCTTCGACCCAGGCAGCCATAAAGGTTCTCCTCCAGAGGAACAGACCTTCACTTTACCCCTTGATCTGAAAATAAAAAACCCGCGCATGTGCGCGGGTTTTTCTGCAAGAGCGGAACGCTATTACAGAGCAACAACCTGGATTTGTACGGTTGCTTTGACGTCAGCGTGCAGCTGAACAACAACTTCGTACTCACCGGTGTTACGCAGAACGTTGCCCATACGGACTTCGCTCTTGGCAACGGCTACGCCGGCAGCAGTGATGGCTTCAGCCACGTCACGGGTACCGATGGAACCGAACAGTTTGCCTTCGTCGCCAGACTTGGAGGCGATGACAACGGCAGCCAGCTCACCCAGCTTGGCAGCGCGCTCTTCGGCAGCAGCCTTGTTGGCAGCCAGTTTGGCTTCCAGCTCAGCGCGACGAGCACCGAAGGCTTCGATGTTGGCCTTGGTGGCCATAACAGCTTTGCCTTGCGGGATCAGGTAGTTACGGGCATAACCAGCTTTTACGGAAACTTGGTCACCCAGACCGCCCAGTTTGGCGATCTTATCGAGCAGGATAACTTGCATTACCTTTCCTCTATAAATTTCGTTGAGTTAGGCGTAAGCGCCGGGCCGATTCTTACTTGTTGTGCAGATCGGTGTACGGCAGCAGAGCCAGGTAACGAGCACGCTTGATGGCGCGTGCCAGCTGACGCTGATACTTGGCGCGGGTACCGGTGATACGGCTCGGTACGATCTTGCCAGATTCAGTGACGTAGTTTTTCAGAGTAACGATATCTTTGTAGTCGATCTCGGTAACGTTCTCGGCGGTGAAGCGGCAGAACTTACGACGACGGAAATAACGTGCCATGGCCTTTATCCTCTAATGCGGTGATCTAAGAATTACTCTTCGGAAGACGCTTCAACAGCATCTTCGCGACGCTCGTCGTCACGACGGGTGAAGCGCTCTTCCTTGGCCTTGGCCATCGGAGAAACTTCAGTCACGGCGTGCTTGGTGCGCATGATCATGTTGCGGATAACGGCATCGTTGAAGCGGAAGTTGGTTTCCAGCTCATCGATAACGGCCTGTTCAGCTTCTACGTTCATCAGAACGTAGTGAGCCTTGTGCAGCTTGTCGATCGGGTAAGCCAGTTGACGACGGCCCCAATCTTCCAGGCGATGAATGGTACCACCAGCGGTGGTGATAGCGCCGGTGTAACGCTCGATCATGCCAGGTACTTGCTCGCTCTGGTCCGGATGAACCATGAAGACGATTTCGTAATGACGCATTTTAGCTCCTTACGGATTAATTCAGCCTCCGCCCAGGTGCAGCCAGACCTCGGAGGCAAGGAACATAGTGATGTTTAGACGCTGCTTTCTAGGGCGGCGTATTGTACGAAATCACCTCTCCCACTGCAACTGGCGAAGCAAGATGTTTTTCTCGATGAGCCCGATACAAAACTTTAATTGATAATGATTATTATTTAGATCCATACTCTCCTCATATCCCCACGGAGGATGACAGTATGCAACCTGCGCTCACCACGGCCATCCCGGCCCGCAAATTCAAGCTGACCCTGCTCGGCCCCGCCTTCATCGCCGCCATCGGTTATATCGACCCGGGCAATTTTGCGACCAATATCCAGGCCGGCTCCACCTTCGGCTATCAACTGCTGTGGGTAGTGGTGTGGGCCAACCTGATGGCCATGCTGGTGCAGACCCTCTCGGCCAAGCTCGGTATCGTCACTGGCAAGAACCTGGCGGAACACATTCGTGATCGTCTGCCCAGGCCCGCAGTCTGGGCCTATTGGGTGCAGGCCGAGATCATCGCCATGGCCACCGATCTCGCCGAGTTCATCGGCGCTGCGGTCGGCTTCAAACTGCTGCTCGGCATCACCCTGCTGGAAGGGGCCTGCATCACCGCCGTGGTCACCTGGGGGATCCTGATGCTGCAATCCCGCGGCCAGAAGCCGCTGGAGTTCGTGGTGGGGGGCCTGCTGCTGTTCGTGGCCGCCGCCTACATCGTCGAGCTGATCTTCTCGCGCCCCCACCTGCCGAATCTGCTGGAAGGGGCACTCTTCCCCGGCCTCCCCAATGGTGATGCTGTCTATCTTGCCGCCGGCGTGCTTGGTGCCACCGTGATGCCCCATGTCATCTATCTCCACTCGGCCCTGACCCAGCACACCCAGGAGCAGGGCACGGTGATCCAGCGACTGCACAGCACCCGGGTCGACGTGGCCATCGCCATGACCATCGCCGGCTTCGTCAACCTGGCCATGATGGCCATGGCGGCTGCCGCCTTCCACAGCTCCGGCAACCAGCAGGTGGCCGAGCTGGAATCGGCCTACCAGACCCTCACGCCCCTGCTGGGCCCGGCAGCCGCCACCCTGTTCGGCCTCTCCCTGGTCGCCTCCGGTATCTCCTCCACCGTGGTGGGGACGCTGGCGGGACAAGTGGTGATGCAGGGCTTCGTGCGCTTCACCATTCCGCTCTGGCTGCGCCGAGCCATCACCATGGCCCCCGCCTTCGTGGTGATCGCCATGGGCCTCAACACCACTGAAATCCTGGTGTTGAGCCAGGTAGTGCTGAGCTTCGGCATCGCCCTCGCTCTCATTCCGCTGCTGATCCTGACCGGTGATCGCGCCCTGATGGGGGCACATCGCAATCACCCCGTCACCCAGGCCGTGGGGCGTCTCATCGTCGCCCTGGTGATCGGCCTCAATGCCTATCTGCTGGTCACCACCCTCTAACGCCATCTTGAGGCTCATTGACCCGGGTTGATGAGCCTTTTCGCACTTTCGCGTATGCTGCCCCTTTCCCTTCTCATCATCTCGTTGCGGGAGCCCGCCATGGAACATACCCGAGCCAGCTTCGTACTGGGCCACCATCAGGAACAGGCCAGCGTCGTCTGTTGCAAACAGGGGGATCCGACCCTGCTGGTCACCGACCTCACCCCCTTTCATCCCCAGAGCCACCTCTGGCCCGATCAACCCGGTGACGTGGGCACTGTGCGCTGGGAAGGGGGGAAGCGGCCGTGGGCCCCTGCCGCATGGGCGCCATCAGTCCCGAGGGCGAGCTGTTCGTGGATACGGAGATTCCGGTCAAGCGGGGGGCGGATGGGTGGGCTTTCGTGGTGGTGCATCCCCTCGCCGGTTCCCATCACCTTGCCATTGGCTCGCCTGTGGAACTGACAGTGGATGCCGAGGCTCGCCATGCCCTGAGCCTGGGCCACAGCGCCTGCCACCTGGTGGCACTGGCCCTCAATCGGGCGCTCACGCCCTATTGGCGAAAGGAGACAAGCGAGCTTGACGCTCTCGGGCAGCCGGATTTCGACCGCCTCGCCATCCAGCACTCCCGGGTCGAGCCCAGAGGATCAAAGGAGCAGTACCGGATCGGCAAGAGCCTTCGAAAAAAGGGAATTAACAGCGAGGCACTGCTGGCCGACCTCGACAGGATAGCGCTCCAGGTCAACGAGCAGCTGATGCGCTGGCTCAAAGAGGGAGGCGAGATCCGCCGCAGCCGGGCCGGTGAGGCCATCATCGATTCCCGCTACTGGCATGGCATGCTGGAGGGTCGGGAGATCACCATTCCCTGTGGCGGCACCCATGTGGGCAGTCTGACCGAGTTGGGCCAGGTTCAGGTGACGCTGGCCTCCAGTGAAGAGGGATTTACCCTCACCACCCGGGTCACCCCCTGAACCACCCCAGCCCTCCTGATGCCGCACCGCCCTGACCGGGGCGGTGTCCCGACAGAGAGACCGCAGGCAGATCAGTGCGGCGATATCTCACCCCGGTCTGACGACCACATGGCCACGGGGTAGCAAAAAACCATGCGATGCCCCACGGGTGAGGGGCCACTTGCCCCTTTCCTGGCGCCTGACGATGTCAGGCAGGCTCCCTTCGCATCCCCATGTGAGGGATGTCATCTTCCAGATACCCTTCCCCTTCGGCCACGAAACCATGCTGGCCGTAAAAACCTTGCAGGTGGGCCTGTGCACCGAGCCAGATGCTGTGTGCAGGCCAGCGTGCCTCGCACTCTCTGACCGCTTGCGCCAGCAGGCGGTGACCCAGTCCGCCCCCCCGCGACGTGGGAGAGGTGACCACGCGGCCGATGGCGGCGCCGCTGTCATCACCAATGCCGGGTGCCATGATGCGGGCATAGGCCGCCAGGTGATCCCCCTCACGACCGAGCAGATGCAGCACGCCGTCACGGCGATCCAGCCCGTCCAGATCCTGGAAGGGACAGGTCTGCTCCACCACGAACACCTCGGCGCGCAGGGCAAGCAGCTCATACAATTCATCCGTGGTCAGCTCGGACCAGGATTTCATACTCCAGTTCATGAATGACTCCTGTTTAATGGGGTCTGACAGCATAATCTTGCTCCCGACGAGGGGCATTAACCTTGGTTAAGTTGCCCCCCTTCTCATCCAATGCGGACATGGCCAGAAAAGAGCCGATCTCTGCCCTAGTTCATCGGTAATCCCTTCTGGCTCAACCCTGATCGCGCGTTTTCAGCCGCCTGCGGATGCGGCTCAGGCTGATGGGGGTGATCCCCAGATAGGCGGCAATCTGGTGATCCGGTACCCTGGCATCCAGCGCGGGGAAGCTTCGCAGAAAATGCTGATAGCGCGCCTCTGGGCCCCCGGTCAGCAGCAACAGCTCTTTCTCCTCCTTGATGCGCAGTTGCACTTCAAGGAGATGGTGATACCAGGCGGGCCAGCAAGGGAGTCGGCGCAGATCCGCCAGCGGAAGAAGCTGCAATCGGCAAGGCTCCAGCGCCTCCACACTGTAGCGGGCGGGCTCACCACTGAGCAGGTGGTGGAAGTCGATAAACTCGTCCCCCTCCCAATAGAACTCCTTGATGTACTCGCGGCCATCCGCCAGCACTACCTTGGCCCGCAACAACCCCTCCTCCACCCTGACCAGCAGCGCCGGACTGTCACCGGCATGCCAGAGGCAGGTGCGAGGGGGCAAGGTCAGGGAGCAGGTAAAAGAGAGGAGGCGCTCGGCCTCCTGCTCATCTGCAACCCGTTCCCAGACAAAGGGGGGTCTGTCGGTCATCGTCTTGTCAGACGCGGCGCTGGCGCACGGCTTCGAACAGGCAGACACCGCTCGCCACCGAGACGTTGAGGCTGGATACCGCCCCCGCCATCGGGATGCTCACCAGCTCGTCGCAATGTTCGCGGGTCAGACGGCGCATCCCCTTGCCTTCGGCGCCCATCACCAGCGCCATGGGGCCGGTGAGTTTGGCCTGATAGAGATCGTGATCCGCCTCGCCGGCGGTGCCCACGATCCAGACGCCGCGCTCCTGCAGCTCGCGCAGGCTGCGGGCCAGGTTGGTGACCTGGATGAGCGGCACCACTTCGGCGGCGCCACAGGCGACCTTGCGCACCACGGACGTGAGGCCGGTGGCCTTGTCCCGCGGCACGATCACCGCATGCACCCCGGCCGCATCGGCACTGCGCAGACAGGCGCCGAGGTTGTGCGGATCGGTCACCCCGTCCAGTACCAGCAGGAAGGGCGCTGTCTCTTGCGCCGCCAGACCGTCCAGCAGGCTGGCCAGGTCGTGCTCGGCCAGCTTGGGCGCTTCAATCACCTTGGCCATGATGCCCTGGTGATTGTTGCCTTCCGCCTTGTCATCCAGCGTCTTGCGGTTCACGCTCTGCACCCTGATGCCGAGGGACTCCAGCTCGGCCAGCAGGGGATGCAGCCGCTCGTCATCGCGGCCCTTGAGAGCCCACACCTCGATGAAGCGCTCGGGGGTGCGCTCCAGCAGCGCGGAGACGGCGTGAATGCCGTAGATCAGTTCAGTACTCATTTAGTGCTCTTGGCCTTGTCGCGAGCCTTTTTGCTCGGTCGTCTGTTGCTGGGCTTGGCACGGCCACCCTTGTCGGATTTGCCGCTCTCCTTGCCCTCTTTGCGTTTCTCGTGGCGCTGGGCGCTCTTGGCCTTCTCTTTCTTGATCTCGGCCTGCTTGCGCGCCATCTCCTTGGCGTTCTTGCCGGTGGCCTTGAGGGGCTCTTCCACCATCACGAAGTCGATCTTGCGATCATCCAGATTGACGCCCATCACCTTGACCCGCACCTTGTCGCCCAGACGGTAGCGGCGGCGGAAGTTCTCGCCGATCAGCTGCTGGTGCAGGGGGTCGAACTGGTAGTAGTCGTTGGTGAGGGTGCTGACGTGCACCAGACCGTCGATGTGGATCTCCGCCAGACGCACGAAGAAGCCAAAACCGGTGACGCTGGCGATGACGCCGTCAAACTCGTCACCCACGTGATCCAGCATGTACTCACACTTGAGCCAGTCTGCCACGTCGCGAGTGGCGTCATCAGCACGGCGCTCCGTCATGGAGCAGTGCTCGCCCATGGGGTCCACTTCTTCCAGCTGGTAGTGGTAGCCACCGCTCGGCGTCCACTTGTGGCGCAGGTTGCCCTGCTGCTCCTTGGCGGTCTGATACTTGATCGCCCGGTGCAGGATGAGATCCGGGTAGCGACGGATTGGCGAGGTGAAGTGAGCGTAGGACTTCAGGGCCAAGCCGAAGTGACCGATGTTGTCGGCCTGATAGATGGCCTGACGCATGGAGCGCAGCAGCATGGTGGAGAGCAATTCCGCATCCGGGCGCCCTTCGAATTTGGCGGCCAGGTCGGCAAAGTCCTTCGGCTCGGGCTCCAGGCCCCCCTTGAGCTCCAGACCCAGCTCGGCCAGGAAGTCGCGGAAACCGGTGAGACGCTCCTCGCCCGGGCGGTCGTGCACCCGGAACAGGGCGGCGGCCTCGTTCTTCTCGATGTAGCGGGCGGCCGCCACGTTCGCCTGGATCATGCACTCTTCGATGATCTTGTGGGCGTCATTGCGCACCAGCGGTACGATACGGTCGATCTTGCGCTGGGCGTTGAAGATGAAGCGGGTCTCCTCGCTTTCGAACTCCACCGCACCGCGTTGATGGCGAGCATGCTTGAGCGCCTTGTAGAGGTTGCTCAGCTCCTCGATGTGGCCCACCAGCGGATCATACTGCTGACGCAGCTTGGGATCCCCGTCCAGGATCGCCGCTACCTTGGTGTAGGTCAGGCGAGCGTGGGAGTTCATTACCGCTTCGTAGAACTTGTAGCCGGACATGCGGCCGGCGGCGGAGATGGTCATCTCGCACACCATGCAGAGCCGGTCGACCTGCGGGTTCAGGGAACACAGACCGTTGGAGAGCACCTCCGGCAGCATAGGCACCACGAACTCGGGGAAGTAGACCGAGTTGCCGCGCTGATAGGCTTCGGTGTCGAGGGCGGTGCCCGGCTTCACGTAGGCGGAGACGTCGGCGATGGCGACCCACAGGCGCCAGCCGCCACCGCGCTTGGCTTCACAGAAGACAGCGTCATCGAAGTCGCGGGCGTCTTCCCCGTCGATGGTCACCAGCGGCAGGGCGCGCAGGTCGATGCGACCCTCTTTGGCCTTCTCCGGCACCTGCTCACCGAGACCGGCGACCTCTTTGGTCACCTCTTCCGGCCAGGTGTGCGGAATGCCGTGGGTACGCAGGGCGATCTCGATCTCCATGCCGGGCGCCATGTTCTCACCCAGGACTTCCAAGACGGTACCGACCGCATTGAAGCGGGCAGTGGCGCGCTGGTTGATGCGCACGACTACGACCTGGCTCTGGCGAGCCCCCTTGTTCTCCCCTTCCGGGATGATGATGTCCTGGCCGATGCGGCTGTCATCGGGTACCACGAAACCGACGCCGTTCTCGACGAAGTAACGACCGACGATGTCCGCCTCCCGGGATTTGAGCAGGCGCACCAGACGCGCTTCCTGACGACCCTTGCGATCGATCTCGGTCGGCTGCACCAGGGCATAGTCGCCATGCATCAGGCGCTGCATCTCGCGGTTGTTCAGGAAGAGATCCGCTCCACCACCCTCGGGGCGCAGAAAACCGAATCCATCTTTGTGGCCAAGCACATAGCCTTTGACCAGATTCAGGCGATCCGGCAGGGCGTAACATTGGTTGCGGGTGAACACGAGCTGCCCGTCGCGCTCCATGGCGCGCAGACGACGTCGCAAGGCTTCCAACGGCTCTTCATCGGTCAGCTTGAGGACCTTGGCCAGCTCTTCCCGGGACATGGGTTTCTCATGGCCCTTGATGAGCTCCAGCAGCATCTCGCGACTGGCGATGGGGTTTTCGTATTTTTCGGCCTCGCGTTGGAGGAAAGGATCTTTTTGAGACATAAGCAGGCCTTAGGGTAGGTAATAACGCAGACATTATATCGGAGGGGGGAGCTAATGGCATCCATCGACTGCCTTTTGGCCATTCTCTCTGTCATACTGGACACAGTTTGCAGGTATGTGAGACTCGGAACTCATGAGCAAGGACTCGTTCGCCCAATCTGCCGCCTATTTGAAACAGGCGGTTCCCCTGATGATCAAGTATCAAATTCCCACCACGCCGAACAACTATCACCTTTGGTACAGCTATGTCTCCGGCGACATGCCCGAACTCAACCATGCCGTCGATCAGGCGATAAAACAGCAGGGAACCTTCTCCCTGACCACCTGTGAGCGTCTCTACCACCAGCACCTTGCGGCTCAGGACGAGCAGCAGATCGAGGCGATGAAACTCAACCTGGCGGCCATGGCCAGCGAGCTGAGTCACTCGATGCAGGATGCCATCTCCGATACCGGGCTGTTTCAGGAGATGCTCGACAAGAGTTTCGACAAGCTGAGCAAGATAGACGACGAGGGACTCAGCCTGGAAGACACCATGGGGATCCTGCGGGATCTCGTGCGCGAGTCGCGTGACGTACGCATGTCCACCCTCCACTTTCGCAACCAGCTCAGCAGCGCCGAGAAAGAGATCAAGGAGCTGAAACAGGCCCTGAACGAGACGAGGAAGCTGGCCACCGAGGACCCGCTCACGTCTCTGCTCAATCGACGCGCCTTCGATCTCGAGATGGACAGCCTCATTCGCAGCAAGCAGCCCTTCTCCCTGATCCTGACCGATATCGATCGCTTCAAGAACTTCAACGACGAATACGGACATCTGCTGGGGGACCAGGTGCTGCGCATCGTCGGCAAGCGGCTGCGAGAGGCCAGCAAGGAGGGCATAACCGCCTATCGCCTGGGGGGTGAGGAATTTGCCCTCTTGGTGCCAAACCGCGCCCTGGCGCTGACCCGCCAGATGGCCGAGAGCCTGCGTCGCGTCATCGAGCGGATGTCGATTCTGGATCGCAAATCCGGGCGACGCATCGATCACATCACCGCCTCGTTCGGCGTGGGGGAATACATCCCCCAGGAGACGGCAGACACCCTGATCGAGCGTACCGACAAGCTGCTCTACAAGGCCAAGGAGCTGGGACGCAATCGGGTGATGCCACTGCCTTCCTGATCCCACCAGATGCAAAAAGGCCGGTCATTGACCGGCCTTTTTCATGCTTCCCTTCTCGGGATCAGAGGCTTTTCAGCTTCTCTTCCGGCAGGGCCAGCTCGTCATTGTGGTTGACACCGATACCGCGCTCCAGCACATGGCGGGCGATGGCATGGGCCTCTTCCAGCGAATGCATGCTGTAAGTACCGCACTGGTATTCGTTCAGCTCGGGGATCTTACCCTGATCCTGCACGGTCAGCACGTCGCTCATGGCGGCCTGCCAGGCAGCGCCAACACGGGCTTCATCCGGCGCACCGATCAGGCTCATGTAGAAGCCGGTGCGGCAACCCATGGGAGAGATGTCGATGATCTCCACCCCATTCCCATTGAGATGATCACGCATGAAGCCGGCAAACAGATGCTCCAGAGTATGGATGCCGCGCTCGGAGAGGATCTCCTCGTTCGGCACGCAGAAACGCAGGTCGAACACGGTGATGGTGTCCTTGTTCGGGGTCTGCATGGTCTTCGCCACCCGCACTGCCGGGGCGGCCATGCGGGTATGGTCGACGGTAAAACTGTCCAATAACGGCATTTCTGACTCCTGATTTGGTTACCAGAACCAGCCCCCGCTGGAGAGCTGATCCTTGCATTGTCGATACTGGGCACCGTAGCGCTGGGCACGGGCCTCCACCTTGCGGGAGACCTTCATCAGCCATCCCTTGCTGCGGTAGCTGCCACGTCGGTAGCCCCCCCAGCCTTCGTGATAATTGAGATACTGGCCATAGGCATCCCACTTGGACGTGCCGTTGAGCCGCTGTGCCTTGTGAGTGTACCAGCCCATGAAATCGATGGCGTCGGCAAAGTCGTCGCGATCGCTCCAGCCGTTGCCGGTTTCCCGCTGGTAGTCGGCCCAGGTTTCGTCTTTCACCTGGGCATAGCCGTAGGCTGAACTGGCCCGCCCGGTGGGGATGAAGAGGAAATACTGCATCGGCGGCTGGGCATCATGCACGAAGGAGGACTCCTGGTACATCATGGCCATCACTACCTGGACAGGTGTCCCCCACTTCTCGTTCATCTTGAGCGCCGCCTCGTGCCACTCGGGTTTCTCCCGAAAGATCTGGCACAGGTTTTCCGGCTGTGCCGGCGGCCGGGTACTGCACGCGGTGATCGCCATCAAGCACGCCGCCACGACCCCGATACGGTACAACGACATCAGGGCAACAGACTCTTGCTGTTCATCACAGGGCACATCCACCACATCAGATCGCGTCTTCGTTCTCTTCACCAGTACGAATACGAATGACGCGCTCCACCTCGCAGACGAAGATCTTGCCATCACCGATCTTGCCGGTACGCGCTGTGTTCTGGATGGCTTCCAGGCAGGCATCGAGATCCTCGTCCTGCACCACCAGCTCCACCTTGACCTTGGGCAGGAAGTCGACCATGTACTCGGCACCGCGATAGAGCTCGGTATGGCCCTTCTGGCGGCCGAACCCCTTGACCTCGGACACTGTCATGCCGTTGATGCCGATCTCGGCCAGGGCCTCGCGTACATCGTCCAGCTTGAACGGTTTGATGATGGCTTCAATCTTCTTCATGGTGACTCCTTACCAGTTCTGTTTGCCGAACCCGGACGTGATGGGATAACGGCGGTCCTTACCAAAGTTGCGAGCCGTGATGCGAGGGCCGACGGCGGCCTGACGGCGCTTGTATTCGTTGAGATCCACCAGGCGGATCACCTTGCGTACCACCGCCTCTTCGAAACCTTCCGCCACCATGTCGGCGACAGACGCATCCTCTTCCACGTAGCGCTTGAGGATGGCATCCAGAATGTCATAGGGGGGTAGGCTGTCCTGGTCCACCTGATCCGGTGCCAGTTCGGCCGACGGGGGACGATCGATGACCCGCTGCGGGATCACGTACTCCACGCTGTTGCGATATTCGCACAACTTGAAGACCAGGGTCTTGGGGACATCCTTGAGCACATCAAAGCCACCCGCCATATCGCCATACAGCGTGGCATATCCCACGGCCATCTCGCTCTTGTTGCCAGTGGTCAGCACGATACGGCGGCGCTTGTTGGACAGCGCCATCAAGAGCACGCCGCGGCAGCGGGCCTGCAGGTTCTCTTCGGTGGTGTCGCGGGCAGTCCCTTCAAACAGCGGTGCCAGCTGGGTCATGAAGCCTTCGAACATGGGTTCGATGGAGATGATGTTGAACTCCACCCCCATCCGCTCGGCCTGCTCCTTGGCATCCTCCACGCTCATCTGGGCGGTGTAGCGGAACGGCATCATCACCGCCTGCACCTTGTCCGCCCCGATGGCATCGGCCGCAATGGCCAGGGTCAGCGCCGAGTCGATGCCGCCGGAGAGACCCAGCACGGCGCCGTGAAAACCGTTCTTGGTGACATAGTCGCGCACCGCCAGCACCAGGGCCTGATAGGTCTCGGCCAACGGCTCCAGCGGTGCGGCGGGTTCCCGCTCCTTCACCGGCTGACCATCGGCAAAGCGCACCAGCGCCAGCTCTTCGGCAAACGGAGCCAGCTTGTGGGTCAGCTCGCCCTGGCTGTTGAACACCTTGGAGCAGCCGTCGAAGATCAGCTCGTCCTGGCCGCATACCTGGTTGAGGTAGATGAGCGGCAGGCCGGTCTGATCGCAGCGTTCCGCCATCAGCTCGCGGCGGATCCAGGGTTTTTCCTGATCATAAGGAGAGGCATTGATGGTGAGCAGCAGCTCGGCCCCCGCCGCCTTGGCGGCCAGCGCCGGACCCGGCTGCCAGAGATCTTCGCAGATGAGCAAACCCAGCTGATGGCCACGGAACGGCACCACACAGGTATCGGTCGCCGCAGTGAAGTAGCGCTTCTCGTCGAACACCCCGTAGTTGGGCAAGTCCTGTTTGAAATAACGTGCCCGCAGTTGCCCGCGCTCATAGAGAGACGCCGTATTGTAAAGCGCCCCCTCTTCGCGCCAAGGGTGGCCCACCAGAATGGCACATTGGCCCTGCCATGCCGCGATGCGGGACAGAGCGGCCTCGACCCGGACCATCAGGTCGGCGCGCAGCAGCAGATCCTCAGGCGGGTATCCTGTCAGGGCCAGCTCGGAGCAAACCAGCAGATCGGCCCCTTGCTGATCGGCCTGGGCTGCTGCCGCCAGTACCTTGTCACAGTTATCTTCGATGGCGCCTACCGTCAGATTTAACTGGGCAAGCATCAGAGAGAGGGCTTTTGCCATGGCGATGCATCTTGAATTCGAAAATGATGGGGAATGATAAAGAAAAGGCGCTGGCTGTGCCAGCTCAACACTTGGGCTTTGCGCTGGTGTTCTGGCTGTCTGGAGATAAGATGTAACTAATCGAGGGAGATATTGACATGATCAAGGACGAGAAAGGATTCACCCTGCTGGAACTGATGATCGCCGTCAGTCTGGGGGTCATCTTGCTTGGTATTGGTGCACCGGCCATGTCGAGCCTGCTCAATGAGAATGCCTTGAAATTTGAATCTCGCACACTCTTGAAATATCTGCGTTTTGCTCGTAGCCAAGCCATCGACAACCAGCAATCTGTCACTGTGTGCCTTGCCAATGCCAGTGACAATTGTGTCACCGCCAATCCGACCCAATTCCTCGTGTTCGTCGACGGTAATGGCAATGACATTTTCAATAACGGTGAGCAGATCCTGGCAAGAAGCCCTCAGCTATCTGACTCGCTGACTGCTGCAAACAATCGAACTTCCACTACCTTCAGCCCTGATGGCACCAGCCTGGGTACCAATGCCACCATCACGCTGTGTCGTTCAGGAAATGCCCAGATAAATCTGGTCATCTCTCCCTCCGGCCGCACCACCCAATCTACCCAGGCAAATATCTGCCTCTGAATGAAGTCCTTCGCTATCGCAGTTGACGGGCATCCTGTTGCTGACCCTCTTTTGACTGGAAATTTTCCTCCGCAGTGCGGCATTCCAGGATTTTCTTCACAGGCTGTACCGCACCATCCACCTCGTATCCTCTTTGTTTGAATTTATCCTGCACCGCCTTTGGCGTGTTGTCTGCCACAGTACCGTGCAGGACAACCTTCTGGCCGTTAACCAGCTCGACATAACATTTTATGTCATCTGCCAAGACGGACCCGGATAACAAGAGGCACAAACCCAACACCCCGCTGCGTGTTTTCATTGTGCCTCTCCTTCGTAGAGGTAAATTTTCTTGGGCGACATGTCCATTTCAGCCTCTTCCGCCCCCTGGGCGCACTCACCGCCACTGGTACACCGCTCAGGCTCACCATTGCCTTCGTCTTTTAGGATGACCTCTTCCCCGGTGCCGCCCCCCAGGATGCGGATTTTGGCATCATCCCCGGCATGTACCACCAGATCGTCTGCCACCTTGTTTTGCACTTCAACGTAGCGTTCTGGAGTTTCATTGCCATCGAGATCGACCACATAGCGGAAGGAGCTGCCATAGTGCATGTCCACCATATACTGACGCGCCGCGCCTATAGACTGAATGGTGCATTGCTGGAACGATTGCACCTGAGGCAGGAAGGAGGTGAAATAGAGCTTGCCCTGCAAGACCACCCCGGCCCCCAGAGACTTCTCTCCCCTCGCGTTCAACCAGTTGACCCAACCCTTGGCACTGGTAATACCCGCCTTGATTGCCAGCGTGCCTTCGACTGTCGTCTGGACCGACAAAGGATCATTGGTCACATCGTAGAGGTCTGATACCAGGATAGGGTCTCTGGCCGTCGCATTCGTGGCACGCGGCATGACATCATAGTCACGCAACATGAAATAGCCATTGCGGACAGTCGCTTCCGATGAGGGGCGATTGCGGTCTCCACTCCCAATCAGCACTGCATCAAAGGGACGATCCTGATAGGAATAGACCACATTCCCTCCCACAACGGTGCGAGTGACCTGCTTGTTGATGGTACGCACCACGATAGGCTGGGTGAAGAAACGGCGATCATCGGCTTGAGTGACATCCGACCCCAGGCTGGCAAATTTGAAGACGCGCCAGTCAGATTTGTTGGTGCCAGGGAGATCCATGCGCCAGATATTGCCCCCCGTATCACCCACATAGATGCGATCGACTTTGCCATCACCATCGCTGTCAAGCGTAGCTACCGATCCGGGCATGCTGTCGGTCATCTCCGTGACCCTGAGGTTGCTGGTTGAAGTCGCTGCTGGGGTCGCACTGAATATCAGCGCCCCTGTATCGGCATTGACGATGTAGATACCTCTGCCCATGCTGTCACTGGTTCCCAATCCCAGCACGCTCTTGTTCACGTCATAACCGCCAGCAAAAATAAGCACGGGATCACTGACTCCCGGCACAAACGCGACTTCCGGCACCGACCAGGTCAGCCCCAGCTCACCAAAACCAGTCGTCAGACTGTTCAGACGCCATTTCAGTGTCGGCGTATCCGGGCTGGAAACGTTGAATGCATAATAGGCTTTGCCGCCGCTCCTCAAGCCGGTGAATACCCAGACAAAATCGCTCTCCGAGGATTTCAGCACCCCGTTGCGATTGGCATCTTTGATAAGGGCCACCGGAGAAGAGTCAACACCGTAGATATGTTCGGCTGATTCCGCATTGAGACGCAGCGCCTTCTGATTGGCCATGAACTCATAAGGTATCGCCGCCCAGCTTTCGTCTATGGTGCTCCCCATGTCCTTGAACATGTGAAGGAAACCGGCATTGGTTCCAAACACTATCCGCAAGTCGGGTGCATCCGTCGGGCTGCCGGATTGTGGGCCATAGTTCAGCACCAACGGACGGGAGTGCAGGGGATCCCCCATGATATGGCGGCGGTTCAGGGTTGAGGTATCAAAGTCCTCATCGTCGACATCCAGCCCCTTGGTCCAGTTAATCAGTGCATCCAAATCGGTCGTGCTGCTGGCCTGCATCCAGGTCATGAGCGCCGCCTCACTGCCAGCCTGCGTCACCAGATTGGCCTTGGTCAGCTGATCGAGGCGGTTCTGGGCATTGTTGATGACATAGAGACTGCGATTGCTTTTCCCCGCCAGCATCTCTTGGGCTCCCCCTTCAGCCACCTTGTTGCCATCGCGGCCCGATGACCAGAAGGTTTGAGCGTTATCGATAATAGCACCATCAGGTTTAATTGCCGGTAATCCTCTCGCATCCACCACATAACCATCAGAAGAGAGCATTAATTTTTTTAGATTGCCTTTCCACTTAGGGCCGGCGTCTGGTTCAAACATCGCGTAATAAATATTGTTATTACTACGTGTTCTATCAAAGTTATTGCTGGCGATGGCGGGTGACACCAGTGATGCATTGATACGCAATATTGCCAATAGTGATGCTTTCAGCGCATCACTTAAGGCAGATGCATCGGTTGCCGGATAATATTGCCCTCCACCCCGCCGTGCCGTCTCGGCCAGCAAATTACCCGCTCCGGTAATGGCTTCATCACCAAACCCAACAGTGAAGGTAGTTACCGTCTGCTTATCACCCATCGTACTGTTAATATCATTGTGCTTCATATAGCCAGCCAGTGCAGCCAAATAACTAGACCCACGACTACTACCTGAACCATATGACACTGCTGTACCATAAGCCCGCTTGTCATTATCAGATAATGTGTTGATAAGACCTATCACAGTATTATCAGAGGAACCATCACTAGTCGGCTCACCATCGGTGATGTAAATAACATAACCATTGTTCGAACAATTGTCATAAGGAGCCTTATAAGTACCATCAGACTTTTCAGCTGATGTATCTCTGGCAGGCGATAAACTACCCCCCTGAGTACCGTAGACAACACTCATCCCTCCAAAGAATTGATAGGCCTCCTGTAAGGTCTCGCACAACGGCGTGTTGCCATCCGCATTCAATGCATTGACTTTATCAAGCAAGTCCTGCTCACCTGTCTTACTATTACCCAGGATTGTTTCACTTCCTAATATATTACGGACAATACGACCACCATTGGTATTTGTGTTTCTACTGCTATTCTCATTAAAAACTGCCAAACCAAAATCCACACCAGGTGTTGATGAAATTAACTCAGCCACCGCATTTTTGGCAATACTCAGCCTTGATTGGTTGACTGGTTTACCTGGCCCGTGATACCAACGTATATAATTGGAAGAATACAGTGTAATGCCTGTATTATTATTATAGACATTGGTAACATCTGCAGTATACGCTGCCGTTGCGGTAGAGTTCCCCCTGATGGGGTAACCAGCCCCTACTGTCAAAGTTCCACTATAGGGATTGGCTGTATTCCTTACCGTAACATCCTGTTGACAATCTACCAATTTTATATCTTTTTCTTGCTCACCTCTGATGGAATCCCATGACCAATATCGCCAAAAAAGAAAATTGGTTTCCTTATAAACCCAAACAGCTGAAACAAACTGCCCTACATTGGACAAGGGGGGCTTTGACGTCGCGCATGCATTTACGCTGTCAGGGAAGCGGGCAGAACTGGTAATACTAAATAACTGATCCCAATAGTGCTACACCTTCGCTGTGCCATAGCCATTCCCCGGGAAAGGAGACACGGTATCCATGAAGTGTTTCACTCGGGCCAGCAGGTTTGCCATCCCTCTGCATTGATGATTGCGCGTGATGGTTTCATGTAACTTGTGCCATAGCCGTTCTATGTGATTAACCCAAGGGCTGTAACTGACTCTTATACACAAGTAGCGCCCTGAACGGAACCATTCCCGTTTTCCAGGATCTGATCTTCCATGTGACCTCCTAACATGGTAACGATCATGATAACTTCTGCTCTTCATCGTGCGGCTGACTGGGCTAAATCTGTGTTCTCTTCGGCGGCGCTGGGTGATCCTCGCCGTACCACCCGTCTGGTTAACGTCGCCGCTCAATTGGCAAAATGTTCTGGAAAATCAATAACCATCTCATCAGAGGGCTGTGAAGCCATGCAGGAAGGCGCTTACCGATTTATCCGCAATCCCAACGTCTCTGCCGAGGCGATCAGAAAGGCTGGCGCCATGCAAACCGTCAAGTTAGCTCAGGCGTTTCCCGAACTGCTGGCCATTGAGGACACCACTTCTTTGAGTTATCGCCACCAGGTCGCCGAAGAGCTTGGCAAGCTGGGTGCTATTGGAGATAAATCCCGCGGATGGTGGGTTCACTCCGTTCTCTTGCTCGAGGCCACTACATTCCGCACCGTAGGATTACTGCATCAGGAGTGGTGGATGCGCCCGGATGACCCTGCCGACGCGGATGAAAAGGAGAGTGGCAAATGGCTGGCTGCGGCCGCAACTAGCCGGTTACGCATGGGCAGTATGATGAGCAACGTGATTGCGGTCTGTGACCGCGAAGCCGATATCCATGCTTACCTGCAGGACAAACTGACACATAAAGAGCGATTTGTAGTGCGCTCCAAGCACCCGCGCAAGGACACTGGCTCCGGATTGTATCTGTACGACCATCTGAAAAACCAACCGGAGCTGGGTGGCTATCAGATCAGCATCCCGCAAAAGGGCGTGGTGGATAAACGCGGTAAACGTAAAAATCGACCCGCCCGCAAGGCGAGCTTGAGCCTGCGCAGTGGGCGCATCACGCTAAAACAGGGGAATATCACGCTCAATGCGGTGTTGGCCGAGGAGATTAACCCGCCCAAGGGTGAGACCCCGTTGAAATGGTTGTTGTTAACCAGTGAACCCGTCGAGTCACTAGCCCAAGCCTTGCGGGTCATCGACATATACACCCATCGCTGGCGGATCGAGGAGTTCCATAAGGCATGGAAAACCGGAGCTGGAGCCGAGAGGCAACGCATGGAGGAGCCGGATAATCTGGAGCGGATGGTCTCGATCCTCTCGTTTGTCGCGGTCAGGCTGTTACAGCTCAGAGAAAGCTTCACGCTGCCGCAAGCACTCAGGGCGCAAGGGCTGCTAAAGGAAGCGGAACACGTAGAAAGCCAGTCAGCTGAAACGGTGCTGACTCAGGATGAATGTCAGCTACTGGGCTATCTGGACAAGGGAAAACGCAAGCGCAAAGAGAAAGCAGGTAGCTTGCAGTGGGCTTACATGGCGATAGCCAGACTGGGCGGTTTTATGGACAGCAAGCGAACCGGAATTGCCAGCTGGGGCGCCCTCTGGGAAGGTTGGGAAGCCCTGCAAAGTAAACTGGATGGCTTTCTTGCCGCCAAGGATCTGATGGCGCAGGGGATCAAGATCTGATCAAGAGACAGGGGCTGTAAACTGGCTGGAACACCAGGCAGAACTTGGGATTCTTCTTCAACCATCGCTCGGTCTGTTTGCTTTTGTGAATGATGTAGTTATCGAGGATCAACGTGATGGTTTTGGCTCGTCGGTAGTGGTGGCGCAGCTTTTCCAGCATGGCAATAAACAGCGATGAGTTTTTCTTGATCCCGCTGACGTAAAGTACCCTTCCGTTGCCTGCGTGGAGAACGCCTGCCAGATAATGCTTGGCATTCTGCCCCGGTGTGACAACCCGCTTTTGCTGCGCTCTGAACATCCAGTCGGCTCCTAATTTGGGATTGAGGTCTATATCGACTTCATCCTCATAAAACACCGGATTATCGGCATCACAGCGGGCCAGCGCGGCGTCGATATTCGCCATTTTTTCCTGATAGGCTGGGTCTTTTATCCGCAAGGTCGGCACGGGCCTGCGCCAGACAATGCCCATACGAGGTAACCATCGGCGGAGCGTGGAGGCTGCCACATTGAGCCCTGTTAACCGATTGATTTTTATAGCCAATAGTTCAGTACACCAACGGCTGCGCTGATAACCAAAATCTTGCGGAGAAAACTGCATGAGCAGCACCAGTAAGGTGACAATCTTGGCGATAGGTAAGACTGGGGCACGGCCAGCCGGTAAGGCTTCTAGCGCATCTATGCCTTCATCTCGATACCACCGAAGCCAACGACCGATGGTCGAGCGCGCAGCGCCGGTAAGGTGATGAACATCGGTGATCGTGCGTCCTTCATGTAACAGCAAGATGGCCATCAAGCGACGAGCATGTCCTTTATCACGGGTGGCATGGATGATTTTGTGAATGCGGCGCCGTTGTGGTCGTGGCAGAGGTGGTAGGATAGGCATCAACTCAGTCCTTTGGGTGTGGCTTGTTTTGTTTAGCGACTAATCAGATCGCACAAACTGGACTGAGTTCCCTTCCTCCGGTGATCTACTATTCGGAACAGCTATTTAGGCACACTGCTATTTGAAGAGAAATATATGTACTTTTTGCTATTGTTTGTGTCGGGGTCATTAGGTAATGCTGGATATATTGTTGCGGGATCATAGGCTTCACTCACCTGCATTGTTTCTTTCATACTGCCGGATGTATCAAATATCAGCAGCACCTTGGGGCGAAAATCCCCGGCCTTGTTAAAGTCATATATAAACAGTTCGGTGTCATCGGCTCTCGTCGATGTAATGCCAAACACAAGGCTACACCAGCATAAAATCACTCCAAGTCGTCGTAACCACATATCCTTCGCTCCTATTCGGTGAGCAGTGGTTGTTCTACACCCGCAATCCAAGTCAACGGGCGAACATATTTTCCATAATTCACATTGGCCTGCAGCTCGACATACTTGCACTTAGGAATCACATTGCTGCTGCTGGCGTCAATCTTTCTCTTGCACACGGTTTCGGTGCGATTAGCAAGAGCGACCGCGGCCGAAGCATTGCTGCTATTGATGCTGATCGCCGCACTGGCCCCCGGAGTGTCGCTCATGCCGGCAATCACCGTCGATATGTTGTTGCTCTGTATAGCGGCTTCGATAATGCCTTCGAGTCGGTGCTCTGCCTGGCGGAAGCTGGCAGACGAACCTGCCATCTTGAGGTCTTGCCCCGAAGATTGCATCACCACCACGGCAATCAGGGTCAGGGGCACCAGAATGATCAGGGCTATGATCAGAGCCACACCGCTCTGGGATTTCATTTCCCTCCTCCTGCAATCACCGCTGGATTACGTAATGAGACGCTCGACTCCAATAGCAAACGACGATAACCATCGCCGTTACCCGGGACCTGAATATCGCCAACCTGATAGGTGTTGTTATTGACATAGCGACTGGAAACTTGTAACGAACGCACGAGCACAAAGACTCTAGCGGCGATGACTCGCCCCTCACTCCACTCCTGCCCTGTGACATTGTTGGTAGCGACATAGCGATCAATTTCGCCATCAGGGACTAAGCTGTCATCAACACCAAGCAATATTCTCATCTGTTCAATTCCTTCGGCCATTGCTCCACCAATTAATAAAGAACCACCCCCAGGCGTTAAATATCGCTTACGCAGCTCAGGGTTGCCATTTTTTGAATTAGGAGATAGGTAGTAAATAAAATGCTGATATTCCCACAACTGCGGGTTTATCATGGTGCCGGGGATGGCCTCCCCCTTTTTGAATAGGTAGGCTGACTGTGTTGTAGTTGCAAGATAAAAGCGTGTAGTCACTAGATCTTTAGATTCCAAAGAGTTTCCAACTAATCGCTTGATACTCACAACGTCTGAATTGGCTATACGGTCACCGACATCAATGCAGTCGAGCCCCCCTCCTATCACGGTTCTATTTCCATCTATATGCGCAACCCAGAATGAACGTAGTGAACCTGTACTAGTTGGAAAACTGCCACGATCTAAGTCATCTAAACAATCTTTTGCTACAGTAGTCCCGCTACTTAAGGTTATCCCCAAGTCTTTAGTCATTGGAGACCCCGTATAATCCCCCCAGAAGCCGGCCCATTTCAGATCCTGGGTGAGCAGACGCATGGCGATACGGCCATTTTCCTGCAACTCACTCTGATCGAAAGCATCTTCGGTGGTGGCGCGAGAAGCCACAAAGATGCTCAAGCCGCCACCGACCAAGAATACGCCGATCAGCATGGCGATCAGCCACTCGATCAGGGTAAAGCCACGGGCGTTCATAATGTGGTCGTCAGCACGAACTGACGCCTCTGTCTGTCTGCGGCATTCCCCAGTCCACAGCTGTTGCGCACGGCGGTGACCACATCTGCGCCATCAGACAGAGACTCACGACCCCGCCAGAAGATCCCTATGGTCAAACTGTTGTTGGCGCCACGAATCACGCAGCCGACCGGAGATTGCAGAGGTGACGCGGCACCGGATACTGCGGTTCCCAGCAGGGACTGCTGCCAGTAGAAGAGGTCCAGTGCCTGCCGCTCAGTCCTGCTGCAATCCGACATGGTGCCATTGTTGTTGGCACAGCTCGGCATATCCAGGATCGCGTTGCCGGATACCACTGTCGTTCCCTGACCAGACCAGCTGTCTTTGTTGATCCTGGCGCGTTCGACCAGATCATTGGCCAGCCAGTTGGCGATGGTGCGCTGACGCGCTTCGTAGCTGGAAAACTTGGCGGTGACCTGCATGGCAACCAATCCCAGCAAGCCGAAGGAGAGCACCACGGCCGCAATCATCACCTCCAGCAGGCTGAATCCCCTCGTGTGTCGATGGTGCAGTGGTTTCATCGCCTAGTCCCAGCAAGCATTGTTGACGGTATCCCCGAGCCGGGTGGCACTCCGGGTGCCATCCTGGTCGATGGAGAAAATGATGCAGTCGCTGTCTGACCCCTGCGCACCAGAGGCTGTGGCAAACAGGATGTATGTATTGACCCCGGCTGAGATGACCAGGTGATAGAAGCCGGATTCGGAGTTCTCCGAGATATTCAAATCGGCTGCGGATGAGGTATACCGATTGAAGTCCATAAAATAGGTTTCTTGTCTGTTGGCGGCATCCAACAGCATTTTTTTGGCATCAATTCGGTGGCTGGACAGCAGGTAACGCTGATAGGAGGGATAGGCAATAGTGCCAAGAATCGCCACGATTGCGACGACAATCATCAATTCAATGAGAGAAAAGCCTCGATAGAACCCAATCATAACCCATCCTTGGTGACTGGCGGTTCATATAGTCTAATGCCGGATAGGTCGCAACGACAAATCCGGCATCAGGAACATAACTCTTTATTCTCAGGCCATCCTGGCCACATTCAAATAATTCTAAGCTCGGGCGGCACTTCAAACACCACATTCTCTTCCCGGCCAGGATGCTCGGTCACTATCTTGCCTCCCAGCTCGCGCAGCCGGGCGATGACATTCTGAACAAGCACATCGGGGGCTGACGCACCCGCCGTGACCCCGATACGGGCAACCCCGTCCAGCCATTGCGGCTCAATCATGGAGGCATCGTCGATGAGGTAGGCCTTGGCGCCCACCTTCTCGGCCAGCTCCCTCAGACGGTTGGAGTTGGAAGAGTTGCGCGATCCCACCACCAGCATGGCGTCCACCAGCCCGGCCATCTCCCGCACCGCATCCTGGCGGTTTTGGGTGGCGTAGCAGATGTCATCCTTGCGCGGCCCCTGGATCTTGGGGAAGTGCGCACGCAAGGCATCGATGACATCCGAGGTCTCGTCCACGCTGAGTGTCGTCTGGGTCACGAAGCAGAGGTCATCCGGGTTCTTCACCTTGAGTTTGGCCACATCTTCCGGCGTCTCCACCAGATACATGCCACCCTCACTGTTCTCGTACTGTCCCATGGTGCCGATCACCTCGGGGTGGCCGGCATGGCCGATGAGCACGGCTTCGGAGCCCTTGCGACTGGCGCGATGGACCTCCATGTGCACCTTGGTCACCAGCGGACAGGTGGCATCGAACACCTTGAGGGCGCGGGATTTGGCCATCTCGCGCACGACCTTGGCGACACCGTGAGCGGAGAAGATTACGATGCTGTCATCCGGCACCTCGTCCAGCTCTTCGACGAAAACGGCACCCGCCTCCTTGAGCTTGTTCACCACGTAGCGGTTGTGCACCACTTCGTGACGGACATAGATCGGGGCACCGAACTTCTCCAGCGCGCTCTCGACGATGCTGATGGCCCGGTCGACACCGGCACAGAAGCCACGGGGGTTAGCCAGCAGAATATCCATCAGTGCACCTTCTCCTCGTCATCAACCCCCAGGATCTCCACCTCGAAGGTGACGGTGTGACCGGCCAGGGGGTGGTTGAAATCGACCGTGACCGACATCCCTTCCACCGCCCGGATGATCCCGGGCAGTTCGCTGCCGTTGGGCTGGTCGAACAGGATGATGGCACCCACCTTGGGCTCAACTTCGTTACCGAATTTGGCGCGATCGAGATGGTAGATGTTGTCGGGATTGGAAAGGCCGAACGCCTCTTCCGGCGCCAGGGTAAAGCTCTTGCTCTCCCCTTCGCGCAGCCCCAGCAGGCACTGCTCGAAGCTCGGCGTCAAGCTGCCGTCTCCCATCCGCAGACGGGCAGGCTTGCCGTGCAGCGCCGTGCTGTCGGCCACCGAGCCATCTTCCAGTTTGATAGAGAAATGGAACAGCACGCTGCTGTCCGCAGCAATTAGCTGGCTCATGAGGTCGCGTCCTGTTTTTTCTCGCCACGGAAGCCGTCCAGCACGATCATGGCGGCACCGATGAAGATGAAGCTGTCAGCCAGATTGAACGCCGGCCAGTGGGCGCGCTGCCAGTAAAAGTCGAGGAAGTCGACCACATGGCCCAGCACCAGCCGGTCAAACACGTTGCCGAGCGCACCGCCGATGATCAGGCTGTAGGCGATACCGCTCCAGCGCTGGGTGACCGACTGCTTGCGCAGCCAGTGGATCAGCAGGCCGCAGATGGCGAACGCCAGCACAGCGAAGAACCAGCGCTGCCAGCCTCCCTGATCTGCCAGGAAGCTGAAAGCCGCCCCCTTGTTGTAGACGTGGACCAGGTTGAAGAAGGGGGCGATCTCCACCCCCGGGTAGCCAAACGGCAGCAGCTTGACCACGGCGAGCTTGCTCGCCTGGTCCAGTACGAAGGCCAGCACCGCCAGCCACAGCCAACGCAGGCCGCTTTTATGTTGAGTCATGTTCATCAGGCAAATTGACGCGTTTCGCCGTCACCCTCGACGTTGGTGACGCAGCGGCCACAGATCTCTTCATGGCCCGCAATAGTGCCCACGTCTTCCACATGGTGCCAGCAGCGGTCGCACTTGGCGGCGGCAGACTGGGCCACGCAGAGCCACAGGTCATCACGCTCGGTTGCCACGGCCTCTGCCGGTGCAGCATCGACGCTGACCACCTTGGCCTTGGAGGTGAGCAGCACGAAGCGCAGCTCATCGGCCAGGGCGTTCAGACGCGCGGCCAGCTCCGGCTTGGCGAACAGGGTCAGCTCGGCCTGCAGAGAACCGCCGATGCGCTTCTCGCCACGGGCCACTTCCAGCGCCTTGTTCACTTCACCGCGCACGGTGAGGATCTCGGCCCAGAACTCGTCGTTCAGCACTTCGCCCGCTTCCAGCCCGAACAGGCCGTCGTACCACTCCTCGGTGAACACGAACTCGCCGCGCTCACCCGGCAGCAGGGCCCAGATCTCGTCGGCGGTGAAGCTCATGATGGGCGCCATCCAGCGCACCATGGCCTCGGCGATGTGATAGAGGGCGGTCTGGCAGGAGCGACGGGCCAGGCTGTCAGCCTTGGCGGTGTACTGGCGGTCCTTGATGACATCCAGATAGAAGGAGCCCATCTCGATGGAGCAGAACTGCATCAGCTTCTGGGTCACGCCGTGGAAGTTGTACTCATCGAACGCGGCTACGATCTCGGCTTGTACCGCTTTGGCACGGCCCACTGCCCAGCGATCCACCACTACCATGTCGGCAGGCGACACCATGTCGGTCGCCGGATTGAAACCGTTCAGGTTGGCCAGCAGGAAACGGGCAGTGTTGCGGATACGACGATAGGCGTCGGCGGAGCGCTTGAGGATCTCGTCGGAGACGGTCATCTCACCGGTGTAGTCAGTGCTCGCTACCCACAGACGCAGGATGTCGGCACCCAGCTTGTTCATCACGTCCTGAGGGCTTACCACGTTGCCGATGGACTTGGACATCTTGCGGCCCTGACCATCCACGGTGAAGCCGTGAGTCAGCACCTGGTTGTAGGGTGCCTTGTCCTTCATGGCGACGCCGATCATCAGGGAGGACATGAACCAGCCACGGTGCTGGTCAGAGCCTTCCAGATACATGTCGGCCGGCTTGCCGTTGAACTCGGGACGGGCGTCGACCACGGAGGCGTGGGTAGAACCGGAGTCAAACCAGACGTCCAGGGTGTCGGGCACCTTCTCGTAGTTGTCGGCGTCCGCGCCCAGCAGCTCGGCCTTGTCCAGATCCCACCAGGCCTGGATGCCGGACTGCTCGACCCGCTTGGCCACCTCTTCCATCAGGCGCACGGACTCCGGGTGCAGCGCCTGGGTATCCTTGTGAACGAACAGGGAGATGGGCACGCCCCAGGTACGCTGACGGGAGATACACCAGTCGGGACGGTTCTCGACCATCGCCTGGATCCGATTCTTGCCCCAGGCCGGGACCCAGCCGCTCTGGCCGTGTTCGGCAATGCCCTGAGTCTCGATACGCTCGATCTCTTCCAGAGCACGCTTGCGCAGACCCTTCTGCTCCATGCTGATGAACCACTGGGGGGTTGCACGGAAGATGATCGGGGTCTTGTGACGCCAGCAATGCGGGTAGGAGTGGTTGAATACCTTGTGATGCAGCAGGGCACCGCGCTCGGTCAGCACCTCGACCACGGCCGCATTGGCCTTGAACACGTGCTGGCCGGCAAACAGTTCGGTATCCGGCAGATAGACGCCGTTGCTGCCAACCGGGTTGGCCACTTCCAGACCGTACTTCTGACCGACCACGAAGTCTTCCTGACCGTGACCAGGGGCGGTGTGCACCGCGCCGGTACCGGCGTCCAGAGTGACGTGGTCACCCAGCACCACAGGTACGTCGAAGCTGTAGAAGGGGTGGTTGAAGCGCAGCAGCTCGAGTGCGGCACCCTTGGCGTAGCCCAGGTTGTGGAAGTGCTCGATGCCGGCGCGATCCATCACGTCCTTGACCAGCTCGGCGGCCAGGATCAGGCGCTCGGGATTGTCGCCCTCAACCTGCACCAGTGCGTAGTCGAGATCGGCATGCATGGCGATGGCGCGGTTGGCCGGCAGGGTCCACGGGGTAGTGGTCCAGATCACGGCAGAGAGCGCGCCCTTGCCGGTGTGGCCTTCGGCGCAATCAAACTTGGCGGCAACGGCAGCCTCGTCGACGGCCTTGAAGCGCACGTCGATGGAGGGGGAGTTTTTGTCGTAGTACTCCACTTCCGCTTCAGCCAGCGCGGAGCCGCAATCGGTACACCAGTGCACCGGCTTGGAGCCTTTGTGCAGGTGGCCGTTTGCAACGATCTTGGCCATGGAGCGGATGATGTTGGCTTCGGTCCCAAAATCCATGGTCAGGTAGGGGTGTTCCCAGTCACCCAGCACGCCCAGACGGATGAAGTCGGTCTTCTGCGCTTCGATCTGGGTTTTGGCGTATTTGCGGCACTCGGCGCGGAACTCGGCGGCGGAAACCTTCTCGCCCGGCTTGCCGACCATGCCTTCCACTTTCAACTCGATGGGCAGACCGTGGCAATCCCAGCCCGGTACATAGGGGGAATCGAAGCCAGAAAGGCCTTTGGACTTGATGATGATGTCTTTGAGGATCTTGTTGACCGAGTGACCGATGTGAATGCTGCCGTTCGCATAGGGGGGGCCATCGTGCAGAATGAAAGAAGGCTTGCCCGCTTTGGCGCGGCGAATGGCGCCGTAAAGATCCTGATCGTACCAACGTTTCAGCATGTTGGGTTCGCGTTTGGCCAGATCGCCACGCATCGGAAACTCGGTTTCCGGCAGATTCAGGGTGTGTTTATAGTCGCTCATCAGTCCTGGGTTCCCTTCTTTTCTAAAAGAGTGCTGGGTAAATGAAATTGTGGCAGCCCGAACCAGGCTCGGGCCGCCAGGGCATCTCGTTCGATCTGCTCTTTCAAGGCGGTGAAAGAGTCAAATTTCTGCTCTTCGCGCAGCTTGTGGCGAAGCAGCACCTTGACCTGCTGACCATATAGATCACCAGAAAAATCAAATAGATGTACTTCCAATCTGGCTTGTGTACCGCTCAAGGTCGGACGTACACCCACATTGGCGACACCGGGGAAAGTCTTGCCGGAACATATCACTTCCACCGCAAACACGCCACCGACCGGGACAACCTGGCGTTTGAGGGCCAGATTCGCGGTGGGGAAACCTATGGTGCGCCCCAGCTTGTCGCCATGGGCCACCCGGCCGCTGATGGCATAGGGGCGACCGAGCATCAACTCCACCTCCGCCATGCGACCCGCTTTGAGGGCCTCGCGCACCAGGGTGCTGCTGACCCGCTGGCGGGAAAGCTGGAAACTCTGGGTGCTGATCACCTCGAACCCGAAGCGCTGACCGGCCTCCTCCAGCAGGTGGAAGTCCCCTTCCCGCCCCTTGCCGAAGCGAAAATCGTCGCCGACCACCAGATAGTGCACACCGAGTTTCTCCACCAGCAGTTGCTCGATGAAGGTGCTGGCTGCCTGCTCGGCAAAACGATGGGTGAAACGCACGCAGAGCATGCGATCGATCTGCATTCCCTTGAGGGCTTCGTACTTCTCCCGCCAGCGGCTGAGGCGGGCGGGCGCGGCACTGCCCGCAAACAGCTCCAGCGGCTGGGGTTCGAACAACATGACACAGGCGGGCAGGCCAAGTTGGGCGGCCTTCTCCTGCAAACGGGCCAACACTGCGTGGTGCCCCTGATGAACCCCATCGAAGTTGCCTATGGTCAATACACAGCCCCGGTGACGGGGCTTGATATTGTGAATGCCGCGAATAAGCTCCATCAGTGCCTTGTGCGTTGCTGCCATGGAAATCGGCGGATTATATATCAGGCAGCAGGCAGGGTCAGCCCTGCCGTTGACCCGATTTAGCCATCCCGCTCGCTTCTCGGACTTGGCCAGGAGCATCGCACCTCGTTGGCGGGCCAACCCGACAGCCCCTGAGACCGCTCCCCCATCGACCCTGTACTGTCCCCTCCCTTGCAGCTGGCTCCTTATTGCTGATCGGCTCTCAGGTGACGTGGCCGGATCCCCAATGCCAAGAGGACAATGCCGTACAGTGCTCCGCCCAGGCAGAGCAGCAGGGTCAACTCCAGGCTGGCCTTGCCCATGCTCCAGGCCCCCCATTGGGGGAGATCCGGTGATAGATAGGCCAGAAGCCCCCCCATCAAGACCGTTGCCGCCAAGAGCTTGAGGCAGAACAGCCCGGTGTTGCGGGAAGGGCGATAAACATCCTGCTGATAGAGCCCCTTGAACAGCAGTACGGCATTCAGGGTGCCGGAGCAGGCGGTCGCCAGCGCCAGCCCGACGTAGCCGAGCGGATAGATGAAAATAAGGTTGCACACCATGTTGGCTACCATGGCCATGATGCCGATACGCACCGGCGTCCTGGTGTCCTGGCGGGCGTAATAACCGGGGGCCAGTACCTTGATGAGCATCAAGGAGAGCAGCCCCGTAGTGGAGGCCAGCAGGCTGGCACTCGACATGCTCACCTCGTGCAGACCGAACTCACCGCGCATGAAAAGCACCCGCAGTATGGGCTCGCGCAGCACGGCGATGCCGACCATGGCTGGCAAGCCGAGCAACATCACCATGCGCACCCCCCAATCCATGGTGCGAGAAAAATCAGCCGGATCCGCATCCACGTGTTTCCTGGCCAGGGCAGGCAGGATCACCGTGCTGATGGCCACCGCAAAGAGGCCGAGGGGAAACTCCAGCAACCTGTCCGAGTAATAGAGATAGCTGATGGCACCGGTAGCCAGAAACGAGGCCAGCATGGTGTTGATCAGCAGGTTGATCTGGCTGACCGACACACCGAACAGGGCCGGGATCATCAGGGTACGGATCTTCACCACCCCGGGATGGTGCCAACCCCACTTGGGCCAGACCAGCATGTTGAGCTGGCGCAGAAAAGGGTACTGGAACAAAAACTGGACCAGACCGCCGAGGAAGACACCGATCGCCAGGGAGATCTCGGGGCGCTCCATCAAGGGCGCTATCCACCAGGCCGCCGCAATCATGGTGATGTTGAGGAACACCGGCGTGAAGGAGGACACGGCAAAACGGCCAAAGGTATTGAGAATGGCCCCCGCCATGGCGGTGAAGGTGATGAACCAGAGATAGGGGAAGGTGATCTTGAGCATCAGACTGGCCAGCTCGAACTTCTCCGCCGCCGGTCCGCCGTGCAGCCAGTCCCAGAACCAGCCCCAGCCAAAGAGGGCCGTCAGGACACCGGAACCCAGCACCCCGAGCAAGGTGACCACGGTGACGATACCACCCAGGGTGCCCGCCACCGCCGCCAGCAACTCGCGAACCGCCTGCTCGTCACCGTTTTTCTTGTACTCCGTCATCACGGGCACGAAGGCCTGGTTGAATGCCCCTTCGGCAAAGAGACGGCGCAAGAAGTTGGGAATGCGATTGGCGAAGAAGAAGACGTCTGCGGCCACCCCGGCACCGAGCAAATTGGCGATGACCACATCGCGCACCAAGCCCATCACACGGGATGCCAGCGTCATTCCGGACACTATCATGCCGGATTTGATCAATTTCTTACTCAAGACGAGGCCTCTGGAACTGTCGGAAAGAAAAGAATGCTGTTAGAATCGGCCGACAGTTTAACCGTCTCCCATCTGACACACCACCGGGGGGCGGTGTTTATTTGCACAAATCATTTGACAATATGTGGTTGGGAAGGCATATTTCCGGGCCTTTTCAATACACTCGCTAAGACAGTTTTAGGAGTTTTACCTTGGCTAACATCAAATCTGCTAAGAAGCGTGCTCTTCAGTCAGAGAAACGTCGTCAGCACAACGCCAGCCGTCGTTCCATGACCCGTACCTACCTGAAGAAAGTGATCGCTGCCATCGCCTCTGGTGACAAGGCTGCTGCCACTGCCGCTTTCGCTGTTGCTCAGCCGATCATGGATCGTATGGCGACCAAAGGCCTGATCCACAAGAACAAAGCTGCTCGTCACAAGAGCCGCCTGTCTGCCCAGATCAAAGCCATGGCTTAATCAGCATCCGCTGATGAAAGCTGAAAAAACCGGCCTAGTGCCGGTTTTTTATTTGGGGTCGCTACAGTACAGTCTGTGCAACAGTCCGATCATCTCACGCACTTCATGGCTGCGCAGGGAATAATAGACCGTCTGGGCTTCCTTCCTCGTCACCACCAGCTCATCCCGGCGCAACACCGCCAGATGCTGCGACATGGCTGACTGGCTCAATCCCAATACCTCGTTCAGCTCGCCGACCGACAGCTCCCTATCCAGCAACTGGCACAAGATAAACAGCCGCCGTTCATTGGCCAATGCCTTGAGCAGGGTGACGGCACGCCCGGCATTCGCTTCCATTTCTTCCAATTGCATCTCACCCTCCTCTTCCAAGACAGGCATCATAGCGCCGTCACCGTCGATTTAAAACGAGAGGCTTGCCGGCTGAATGGCCGTGAAATCCTCCTGCCCGGCAAAGAGGAAGGAGAAATCACTCTCGCATACTCGCTTGACCGCAGGATGTTGGATCATCCGCTCGGCAAAGATGACGTAATACTCCTCCATCAGATCCTGGGTTTCACCTAGCAGCATCACCTCCTCCCCCTCCAGGATCTCTTCCCGATAGATGGTCGGAGCCATGAAGATGCCCTGGTTGAAGAAGCCGAACGCCTTCATCAGCGCCGCATCATCGAATTCTCCCAGAATACTGGGGGAAATCCCCTGCTGCTCGAACCACTGGGTCAGTTGACGACCCATGGCGGTACGGCGGCCCGGGATGAGCAGCTTGCGCTCTTCCAGGCAAGCAGGGAAAGGCTGGGAGGGCAGAGGCGCCTTGCAGAAGAAACTGACGCCGCATCCCCCCAGACGCTTGGACAGCAACCCAGCATGCTGGCTGGAGTCCACCGGGCAGTCAGAGAGGATCATGTCGAGCTTGTGCTCGCTCAACTGCTCCAGGAGCAGTTCATGAGTCGACTCGAAGCAGCGCAGGTGAATGGAACCATCATTGGGGATCACGGAGAGCAGTACCCGGCTGGCAAGACGCTTGGAGAGTGCATCGGCGATACCCACGTCGAACAGGATCTGGCTCTCCTTGCGGTAGTTGACGATATCCAGCATCTCGTAGGAGAGGCTGAACATCTTGTCCGCATAGCGAAATACCAGTTGGCCAAGCTCGGTGGCCTCAAGGGAGCGCCCCTTTCTGATCAGCAACTTGCCGCCAAGACGCTGCTCAAGCAGTTTGATCTGACCGGTCACGGTCTGTGGGGTCAAAAAGAGGGCTTCCGCCGCCTGCGTGACGGAGCCCTTCTTCTGAGTCATCCAAAAATAGTAGAGATGGTTGTAGTTAAGGTGTGACATCCGATGGGGTTCCCGCGCTAGGCGGGCTCCGGTAGCAGCTGAGTTCAACCGCCAGAATGTCATACATGTCGCTGATCGAGTCAACCTTGTTCGAGTCGAACTGTGCCTGCAGATGGGCCTTGAGACGATCGGCATCCGGCATTCGCTCGGTGCAGTAGCGCTTGTTGGACAGCTTGACTCGCTCGCCGGCACGACTGCTCAGTGCCCGTTCGGCGAAGGTCTCTCCGAACCGGGCTTTTACCTGAGAGTCCCCCAGCATGAGTGCGCTGTCGACCACCCCGTTGAGATAGGCAGAACAACTTGCCGAGGTGGCATCCCGCTGACAATCAACCAGGCTATCTGCCCAGAGTGCAGGGCTCGCCAGCATGACTAACCATCCTAGTTTTCTCATAACCCCTCCGTACTTTGATTCGCCTCCCGATTGGGCAGCGATATCCGCAGTGCGATGTAACCGATCACAGCCGCGAGTGTGGAACCTGCCAAGATCCCGAGGCGCGAGTAGCTGCCGTAGTCCAGTCCGCCATGCTCGAATGCCAGCGATGCGATAAACATCGACATGGTAAAACCGATGCCACACAGGATGCTGACGGCAAAGATCTGTCTGAAGTTCACTCCTTGCGGCAATTGGGCAATGCCTGATTTCACAGCCAGCCAGCTGATGGTGAAAATCCCGAGCGGCTTGCCGACGAAGAGCCCCAGGATGATCCCCATGGGGAGCGGATTGAGCAGAGCCGAGAAGTAGATCCCCTCCAGCGATACCCCGGCGTTGGCGAAAGCGAACAGCGGCAGGATCAGGAAGGCACTCCAGGGGTGCAGCACATGCTCCAGATGCTTGAGTGGCGATGCGTAACGCTTGCCGTTGAGGGGGATCATGAAGCCCACGATGACCCCCGCCAGGGTCGCATGGACACCGGACTTGAGCACGGCAACCCAGAGCACCAGGCCGACCAGCATATAGAGTCCAATCCTGTCCTCACCACGGCGATTCATCCAGAGCAAGGTCAGGGTGGCCACCACACCTATCGCCAGCGCAGTCAGCGACAGTTGCTGGGTGTAGAAGAGGGCAATGATGATGATGACCCCCAGATCGTCCATGATAGCCAGCGCCAGCAAGAAGACCTTGAGGCTGGTCGGTACCCGCTTGCCCAGCAGCGCCATGACCCCGAGAGCGAAGGCGATGTCGGTTGCGGCCGGAATCGCCCAGCCAGCACGGGTAGCCTCGTCTCCGTAGTTGAAGAAGCTATAGATGAGGGCCGGTGCCAACATCCCCCCCACGGCAGCAATGGCCGGGAAGGTTGCCTGCACCCGGGAGGAAAGCGCCCCCTCCAGCATCTCTCGCTTCACCTCGAGACCCACCAGCAGGAAGAAGATCGCCATGAAGCCATCGTTGATCCAGAGCAGCAGCGGCTTGTTGATGTCGAGGGCCGCGATGCGAACCTGTACCTCGGTATTGAGGAAGCCCTGATAGTGTTGCGCCAGCGCCGAATTGGCCAGGCCGATGGCAAGCAGGGCGGCCAGGATCAGAATGATCCCGGAAGCGGACTCCAGTTTGAGAAAACGCTTGAATACATCGCTCATATCTAACTACCCATAAAATTGCATCTTTTCAGTCTAGGGCCAGAGTAGCTCAATGAAAAATCGTTTCTAATGGCTGATAACAACGAAAAAACCGAAAGCAAAACAGATAATACCTGCTATAAGCAGGTTATTTCCCCTTTTCAGGAGCCATCTCTCCACCCGGAATTCCGCATATTTATTCACATAAAATGCAAAAAGGCACCCGAAGGTGCCTCTAACAGCTGAGTGTCGATTCATCGTCACCTGGGAGACGATACTCGCCCCAGGCTCATTATCTACTCAAATAGCGACAGGCGCCTTGATCCCAGGATGGGGATCATAGCCCTGGATCTCGAAATCCTCGAATCTGTAATCGAAGATGGAGTCAGGTTTGCGCTTGATCACCAGTTGCGGCAGGGGGCGCGGCTCGCGGGTGAGTTGCAGTGCCGTCTGCTCCATGTGGTTGGAATAGAGGTGCACATCGCCACCGGTCCAGACAAAGTCCCCCACTTCCAGATCGCACTGCTGCGCCATCATGTGGGTCAGCAGCGCATAGCTGGCAATGTTGAACGGCAGGCCAAGGAAAACATCACAACTACGCTGGTAGAGCTGGCAGGAGAGCTTGCCATCCGCCACATAGAACTGGAAGAAGGCGTGGCAGGGTGCCAACGCCATTTTATCCAGCTCGCCCACGTTCCAGGCGGAGACGATGATGCGGCGGGAATCCGGGTTGTGCTTGATGTCGTCCACCGCCTTCTGGATCTGGTCGATGACAGACCCATCGGCCGCCGGCCAGGAGCGCCACTGGGCACCATAGACAGGCCCCAGATCACCGTGCTCGTCGGCCCACTCGTCCCAGATGCTGACACCGTGCTCTTTCAGATAGGCGGTGTTGGTATCGCCGTTGAGGAACCAGAGCAGCTCGTGAATGATGGAGCGCAGGTGGCACTTCTTGGTGGTCACCAGCGGGAATCCCTCGGCCAGGTTGAAGCGCATCTGATGACCGAACAGGGAGATGGTCCCGGTCCCGGTGCGATCGGATTTGACGGTCCCTTCATCCAGAATTTTCTGCATCAGGTCGAGATAGGCACGCATTACTTCGCCTCCTTGGGTGCATTGCCGAACAGACGGGGCTGCTTGTAGGCGGCCCAGACCATGAGGCCCCCCGCCACTATCATCGGGGTAGAGAGGATCTGACCCATGCTGATCTCGTTGAAGTAGAGACCCAGCTGGCTGTCAGGCTGACGAACAAACTCCACCAGGAAGCGGAACAGACCGTAGAACAGCAGGAACATGCCGGAGATGGCGCCACGGGGCGGGTGCTTGCGCCAGAACAGGTTCAGGATGATGAAGAGCACCACCCCTTCCAGCGCGAACTGGTAAAGCTGGGACGGGTGACGCGGCTCGGGGCCAGCCTCGGGGAAGATGATTGCCCAGGGGACATCGGTCACCCGACCCCACAGCTCGCCGTTCATGAAGTTGCCGATGCGGCCAACACCGAGGCCAAACGGAATCAGCGGCGCCACGAAATCCGCCACGGTGAAGAAGTGGCGCTGGGTTTTGTGGGCAAACCAGATCATGGCGGTGATCACCCCGATGAGGCCGCCGTGGAACGACATGCCACCGGTCCATATCTTGAACAGATAGGTCGGGTCGGCGAGGAAGAGATCGAAGTTGTAGAACAGCACATAGCCGATACGGCCACCCAGGATCACCCCAAGGAAGCCGTAGAACAGCAGGTCGGATACCTCGTTGCGGGTCCAGCCGCTGTTGGGTGCATCGGCACGGCGACCAGCCAGCCACATGGCGAAGGCAAAACCGAACAGGTACATGAGACCATACCAGCGTACCGATAATGGTCCCAAACTGAATGCTACGGGATCAATCTGCGAGAAAACCCAATATCCGTCGTGCTGCATAGGCGGCCCCAATCATAAGAAAAGCCGCATTCTCCGATCATTCTTACGCAGTAACAAGACGGAATATCAATCGGGCAGCCTGACCTTGTGCCCAGCCCGCAGCAAGCCTCCCAGACCGTGCTCTTCCAGATAGCGGGCAAACAGGCCGCGCAGCACGTGAGGATTGTCATGCTTGAGACCATCCGCCATCAGCGCCTTCAACTCGCCAAGGTCGGATTGCCGCAGCACGTATTTGATACGGGAGATGTTGTGGGTATTCATGCTGAAACGACGATAGCCCATGGCCAGCAGCAGCAGCACTCCGACCGGATCGCCAGCCAGCTCGCCACAGACAGAAACCGGCTTGTGATAGCGCCGGGAGGCATCGACCAGCAGCTGCAAAGCGCGGATCACCGCGGGATGGAAGGCATCGTAGATGCTGGCGACACGGGCATTGTTGCGATCCACCGCCAGCAGGTACTGGGTCAGGTCGTTGCTGCCCACCGACCAGAAGTCGATGAGCGGCGCCATCTCCGGCAGGATGTACAGCGCGGAGGGGACTTCGATCATCACCCCGAGACTGGGGTAGCGGATCACCGCATCGCGGCTGGCCGCTTCTTCCGACACCTCGCGCCACGCCTGATCCAGCAGACGACGGGAGGCCTTGATTTCACTGACGCTGCTGATCATCGGCAGCATGATGGCCAGATTGTCCAGCCCTTCGCTGGCCCGCAACATGGCCTTGAGCTGAACCAGGAAGAGCTCGGGGTGATCCAGGGTGAGCCGGATCCCCCGCCAACCAAGGAAGGGATTTTCCTCCACGATGGGGAAATAGGGCAGTTGTTTGTCCCCCCCCACGTCCAGAGTCCGCATGCAAACCGGGCGATCCCGATAGGTTTCCAGGATCCCGCGATAGCGGGCAGTCTGCTCCCACTCCGAAGGGAAGCTGTCCTGCAGCATGAAGGGGATCTCGGTGCGATAGAGCCCGACCCCGTCCGCCAGATGATTGAGGGAGATCTCGGTATCCGCACTCAGCCCTGCGTTGAGCAGCAGAGAGACCTTGGTGCCGTCGGCAGTCTCGGAGGGCTGGTTGTCGACGCTACGCACCAGGGTGTCGAGTGCCCGCTCCTCACTCAGCAGTTGCCGGTACTCAGTCAGGATCACCTGGTTGGGTTCGATGAAGAGATCGCCGCTGTAGCCATCGATGACCAGGGTGCGCCCGCCTATGTCACCGAGGGGCAGATCCACCCCCATGATGGCCGCCACCCCCATGGCACGGGCCAGGATGGCGGCATGGGAGTTGGTCCCGCCCTTGAGCGACACCACACCGCTCAGAAATTCCCTCGGGATCTCCGCAAGGATGGTGGCCGTCACTTCATCGGCGACCAGCACCACGGGTTCGCCGATGGTGAGCTGCTCGGGTTCGTCCTGCACCAGCCGGCTGATGAGCCGCTGGGCGATGTCTTTCACATCGGTGGAGCGCTCCCGCAGATAGGGATCCTTCATCCCCTTGAACTGCTCTATCAGCCGATCGCTGATGAGTTTGACCGCGGAGATGGCGGTCCAGTGTTCCTTGCTGACCTTGTTGCGGATGGGCTTGATGTAGCCGGGATCGTTCAACAGGTGCAGATAGATGTCGAAGATGGCGACCGAGTCCTGGCTGTAGCTCTCGCGAAAGCGCAGTGCCAGGCTCTCCAGATCATGGCGCACTTCCTCCACCGCCAGCTCGAGACGGGCAAGCTGCTTGGCATGATCCTCGTCCTTGCGCGGCGTGATGGTATTGAGCGCCTTGCGCGGACGCCACACCCAGGCCTTGGCGATGGCGATGCCACTCGCCCCGGCAATACCGCGCAGCGGCTTGCTCCAGTCGGTCTTCTGCAGCCACCCCTTGGCCTGGGCCTGGGCGATGCGGGCAGCCAGCTGAGCCGCCAGGGTGACCATGAAGGACTCCTCCCCCTCATCGAAGAGGCGGCTCTCCTTCTGCTGCACGACCAGAATCCCCACCACCTGACGCTGATGCATGATGGGAGCGCCGAGGAAGGAGCGAAACGCCTCTTCCGCCACATCGGGCAGGAACTTGAAACTGGGATGAGAGGGGGCATCGGCAAGGTTGATCAGCTCTTCACGCTGACCCACCAGGCCGACGATACCCTGCTCGAACGGCAGGGTGGCCTTGCCCACGGCCGATTCGGCCAGACCATCGGTCGCAGCCAGTCGATAGCGGCGCATGTCCGGCTCGGCCACATAGACGGAGCAGCAGTCCACCGTCATGGCGAGCCGGGTCTGGCTCACCAATGCTTGCAAGGCCTGTTCGAGGGTGTTGGCCTCGGCCATGCTTTCCACGATGCGTCTGAGTTCCGTCAGCAACTAGTTGTGCTCCTTAACGCGAGCGGTTGCGCCGCCCATCTTTTCGGTTAGCCTGCACCACGGGGACTGGCATGGCCAGCGGGGCAAACTCCTTCATCACCCGGCGGTAAACCTCCCGCTTGAAGGAGACGACCTGACGAACCGGGTACCAGAAGCTGACCCAACGCCAATCATCAAATTCCGGGTGACCATGACAGCCAAACTGGATCCTGGACTCTTTGCCAGGATCGAGCTGCAACAAAAACCATTTCTGCTTCTGGCCAATACAGACCGGTGAACTGTCCCAGCGGACGAGTCGTTTGGGTAAGCGATACTTCAGCCAGTTGCGACTGGTCGCCAGTATGGTCACATCGTCCTGCTTGAGGCCTATCTCCTCATACAGCTCACGATACATGGCCTGTTCCGGCGATTCACCATCATCAACCCCCCCTGCGGAAACTGCCAGGAGTGCTGCCCATAGCGCTTAGCCCACAATACTTGTCCGTCACGGTTACAGATCACGATGCCGACATTGGGACGAAATCCGTCACCATCTATCACGTGATCACCTTATAAAGGCTGAATCTATAACGAGATTGTTCCACATTCACCCCGTGGCGGCAAACAGGGACTGTCATCTTCCATTCATGAATAACTTGGCATTTCAAGCAAAGTTATAAACAAATTGAAGGTTCATGCTAGGCAAGTTGCCCACCCAGACTGTGCATAAACCTGTGATCAAGCAGGTATATACAGTAGTTTTATACTGTGGCATTGCACGGAAGCATATCATACCCGATTCACTTAAAAACAAAATATACATTTAAATACATAAGGTTATAGTTTAATTGCTGGATCAAGATCCATGTCTTTTGCCTAAGAGGATCCAGCCTGTCAATTGTGAACAAGTTCGACTGCTCAAAGATCCACCAAGACGGATTTATCCACAGATATGGCGCATTATCTGCACCGAAATGGCGCTGAAAATCGGCGTACTCTCACATTTATTTCTGGTGCCACGCTTCCTTTCACCACTTTACGCTAGTTATCCAAGATTTCTGTGGATAACTGTGTGCAACAGCTCGCACAAACCCTTGGACAACTCGTTTATGCGGGGATCCGGCGGGCCAACATACTGGATAAATAAAGTAAAACCCTTTAAAATCATTTAGATATGTTGAATTCTGTCACCCATGTCTCCCTGTGTATAGTCGGGCGAGGATCGGTTATAAAATCAGCGATACCATGCAAGGATCCGTATTGCGATGTCTATTATCTCCAGAGGAGCCCTCATGCCCGCCAATCCCCAGTCAGAACAAGAGCTGCTCAGTCGAGCCTACGCCATGGCTGGCTTCACTCTGGCCCAGCTTGCCGCAACGGCGGGCATCCCCGTACCGCGGGATCTCAGGCGTGACAAGGGCTGGACAGGGCAGTTGATCGAGTGGCAGCTGGGGGCCAGTGCAGGTAGCCGACCGGAGCAGGATTTCCCCGAACTCGGCATAGAGCTCAAGACGATCCCCGTCGATCCTCAAGGGCGCCCGCTGGAAACCACCTTTGTCTGCGTGGCCCCCCTCATCGGGGTCAGCGGCCAGCGCTGGGAGGAGTCGAACGTGCGCAACAAGCTGTCGCGGGTGCTCTGGATCCCAGTGGAAGGCAGCCGCGACATCCCTGTCGGCGACCGTCGCGTCGGCATGCCGCTGCTGTGGAGCCCGAATGAAGAGGAAGAAGGACTGCTGCGACAGGACTGGGAAGAGCTGATGGACATGATAGTGCTGGGGGAAGTGGAGCAGATCAGCGCCCGCCACGGCCAGGTATTGCAGCTGCGCCCCAAGGCGGCCAACAGCAAAGCGCTGACCCGCGCCATCGGCCGCAATGGCCAACCCATCATGACGCTACCACGGGGCTTCTACCTCAAGATCGAGTTCACCCATCAACTCCTGCAGCGCCATTTTGCCCTCCCCCTTTGATCCTGTTTATCAACATCCTTGTCATAAAGTGATATAAAAACAACCAGCGCTACTTTCTTCGCAGCCAGTGACAAGGAGTCCATATGCCGATCAACAAGCAATTCCTCAAATCCCGTCCCGAGGTCAAGGTGACCTTTGCCGTCGAAAAGGAGGCCGCCGGTGATGCCGAGCAGGTCTTGCTGCTGGGTGAATTCAGCCAGTGGCAGCCCATTGAACTGAAGAGGATGAAAAACGGGGAGTTCAAGGCGACACTCAACCTGCCGACCGATGGCCCCAGCCATTTCGAGTATTGCTATCAGCTAGTGCAACCCGATGGTGAAACCCTTTATGACAACGACTGGGAGGCGGACGACTATGTGCCTGGCCCCTTCGGGCGTGACAACTCGGTGGTGCGGGTCAGCCAGCCCGGTTGAGCCAATACCCCGCACACGGATACAAAAAAGGCTCGCCATTGGCGAGCCTTTTCACTACCTGTCGAGCTTTTCGCCGACATACCGACACCAATTCGAATCGAATTAGTTGAGCTTCTCTTTGATACGAGCAGCTTTGCCGGACAGGTTGCGCAGGTAGTACAGTTTGGCGCGGCGAACATCACCACGACGCTTCAGTTCTACACTGTGGATCAGCGGAGAGTGAGTCTGGAATACACGCTCAACACCTTCGCCGTTGGAGATCTTGCGAACGGTGAAAGCAGAGTGCAGACCGCGGTTACGCTTGGCAATCACGATGCCTTCGAAAGCCTGCAGACGCTCTTTACCACCTTCTTTAACACGAACTTGAACACGTACGGTGTCGCCCTGGGCAAAAGCCGGGATGTCGGTACGCAGTTGCTCTTGTTCAAGCTGCTGAATAATCTTGCTCATTGTCTTTCCTTACCTAGGATAAACTGAAAACTCTACTTAACGCTGTCACGCACTTCGCGGACATACTCGGCAAGAAGTGATTCTTGCTCGTCAGTCAGAGCTAGGTTGTTAATAAGTTCCGGCCTTCTCTGCCAGGTTCGTCCGAGCGATTGCTTGAGTCGCCAGCGCCGAATCACTTCGTGATTGCCGCTTGTCAGCGCCTCGGGCACCGTCAGCCCATCCAACACCTCCGGCCGAGTATAGTGGGGATGATCCAGCAGCCCATCCGTGAAGGAGTCCTGCTCGGCACTGGCCTGATCGCCCAAGACCCCCGGGACCAGACGCGAAACCGCATCGATCAGGGTCATGGCAGGCAACTCACCACCACTTAACACGTAATCCCCGATAGACCACTCTTCGTCGACTTCGGTTTGTATCACGCGCTCATCGATACCTTCGTATCGACCGGCGACCAGAATCAGTTTCTGATTCGTCGCCAACTCGGTCACGCCCGCTTGAGTCAGCTTGCGTCCCTGAGGAGAGAGATAGATGACTTTCGCCCCGTCTCCCGCCGCTTGCTTGGCTGCATGAATGGCATCACGCAGCGGCTGAACCATCATCAACATGCCGGGCCCACCACCATAAGGACGATCATCGACCGTACGGTGTTTGTCGTGGGTGAAGTCCCGAGGGTTCCAGCACTCAATCTGCAGCAGGCCACTCTTGACGGCCCGACCCGTTACCCCGTGCTCGGTAATGGCTCGGAACATTTCCGGGAAGAGGCTAATGACCCCAATCCACATAAGAAACCTCCGGCACCCGTGTTAGCGCGGGAAACTAGAAACCAGGATCCCAATCAACTTCGATTGTTCGAGCAGTCAGATCAATATTCTTGATCACCTGCTCTTCCAGGAACGGTATCAACCGCTCCTTTGCACCAAAGGCATCTTTTACATTGGCCTCAACCACCAACACATCGTTGGAGCCGGTTTCCATCAATTCGGTCACCTTGCCCAGGTCGTATCCCTTGGTGGTTACCACGGTGCAACCAATGAGGTCACGCCAGTAGAACTCCCCTTCGGGCAACGCAGGCAACAGATCGGCGGGGACGCCAATCTCGACGTTGGTCAATGCCAGGGCATCCTCACGCACATCGATACCATCGAGTTTGCAGATCAGACCCTTGTTGTGACGCTTCCAGGATGACACCCGGATTTCACGCCACGCCCCGTTCTGATTGATCAGCCAGGGGTTGTAATCGAAAATCGCTTCGGCAACATCGGTGAAGGAGTTCACTTTAAGCCAGCCCTTGATTCCGTAAACGGTCCCCAGGGTGCCCAGAACTACAGGTTTTTCCACCTTAACTCCCTACCGTTTGGCTGATTAAGCAGCTTTGGCAGCGTCTTTGATCAGCTTGGCAACGCGGTCAGAAACAGCGGCACCAGTAGCAACCCAATGCTCGATACGAGCCAGGTCCAGGTTCAGCTTTTCAGCGTTACCAGCAGCAACCGGGTTGAAGAAACCGACGCGCTCGATGAAACGACCGTCACGGGCGTTACGGCTGTCAGCAACTACTACCTGGTAGAACGGACGCTTTTTCGCGCCACCACGTTGTAAACGAATGGTTACCATATCGTCCTCATAAACATCTAATGAACAAGGCCTGCAAATACGCAGACCCTAGCTTAAAATAAGCCGCGTAATTCTACTTGGATTCGTAATAATTGCAACCAAGCCAGCTATTTTTTGCGCAGGGATTGGCATGAAAAAGGCTCACCAGGGTGAGCCTTTCTGCCTGACCAGCAGGAAAATCAGAACGGACCGCGACCGCCACCACCGAATCCGGGGGGCAGCATGTTCTTCATCTGGCCCATCATCTTGCGCATGCCGCCCTTGCCGGACATCTTCTTCATCATGCGCTGCATCTCGGTGAACTGCTTGAGCAGCTTGTTCACATCCTGGACCTGCATGCCGGAGCCCGCAGCGATGCGGCGCTTGCGGGAGCCCTTGATGAGATCGGGATGGGCACGCTCTTTCGGCGTCATGGAGCTGATAATGGCCTCCATCCGCACGGTGAGCTTGTCATCCATCTGATCCTTGATGTTGTCCGGCAGGCCGGACATGCCAGGCAGCTTGTCGAGCATTCCCATCATGCCACCCATGTTGCGCATCTGGGCCAACTGCTCACGGAAGTCTTCCAGGTCAAAGCCCTTGCCGCTCTTGACCTTGCTGGCCAGCTTGGCCGCCTTCTCTTTATCGACGTTGCGCTCCACCTCTTCGATGAGAGAGAGCACATCTCCCATGCCGAGGATGCGGGAGGCGAGACGATCCGGGTGGAACGGCTCCAGCGCGTCGGTCTTCTCACCCATACCGATGAACTTGACCGGCTTGCCGGTGATATGGCGAACCGACAGTGCGGCACCACCGCGGGCATCACCGTCTGCCTTGGTAAGGATCACACCGGTGAGCGGCAGCGCCTCGTTGAAGGCCTTGGCGGTATTGGCGGCATCCTGGCCTGTCATGGCATCCACCACGAACAGGGTTTCGACCGGCTTGATGGTGGCGTGCAGATCCTGGATCTCCGCCATCATTTCGCCATCGACGTGCAGACGACCGGCAGTATCGACGATCACCACGTCATAGAACTTCTTGCGCGCCTGATCGATGGCGGCAGTGGCAATGGCGATCGGTTTCTGGCTGGCATCACTCGGGAAGAAGTCGACACCGATGTCGCCCGCAAGGGTCTCAAGCTGCTTGATCGCCGCCGGACGGTAGACGTCCGCACTGACCACCAGCACCTTTTTCTTGCTGCGCTCCTTGAGCAGTTTGGCCAGTTTGCCGACCGTAGTGGTCTTACCGGCCCCCTGAAGACCTGCCATCAGGATGATGGCCGGCGGCTGTGCAGCCAGGTTGAGCTGTTCGTTGGCCTCCCCCATCACGGTGACCAGTTCGCCATGGACGATCTTGATGAAGGCCTGGCCCGGGCTCAGGGATTTGGCCACTTCCTGGCCCACGGCTCGTTCCTTGACGCGCGCCACGAAATCGCGCACCACCGGCAGGGCGACGTCCGCCTCGAGCAACGCCATGCGGACTTCGCGCAGGGTATCCTTGATATTCTCTTCAGTCAGACGGCCGCGGCCGCTGACGTTGCGCAGGGTGCGCGAGAGTCGTTCAGTCAAATTCTCAAACATGACGCTTTCCGGTTCTTGGCGTGACACTGGGGGCATTATACCCCGGTCAGCACTCTAGGGACGATTACTCGCCGCTTGCCGCGGCGGCCTGCCATCGAACGGGCAGGTCAACAAATGAAGGGCAGTATACCCCAGTCAACGCCGGAGGACGATTATTCGCCGCACGGTGACCATCAACGCCTACTTATATGTGGGCAGTTAGCCTCTGGCACAACTGGCGAGCATATCTTGTGCAAGGTATACTGCCCCTCTTATCCATAAAGCTTGTTTGACAACGACCTGGTTATGATCGTGATCTCTGTTCTGGCCCTGGCGTTTTACCTGCTGGCCATCATCGCTTCACTGCACCTGCTGCTCAGCGCCAAGCCCGTCGGGCAAGTATCGCTGTTCGTCTGTGTCGGCCTGGCCCTGACCGCCCATGGCATGGCGGTGGGCAGCGAAGTGCTGACCACCCATTCCGGCCAGAATCTCAGCATGTTGAACGTGGCGTCCCTGGTCAGCCTTATCATCAGTTGCTTCATGACCTGCGTCACCCGACGCTTCAACGGCTGGATCCTGCTGCCCGTCGTCTACAGTTTTTCAGCCCTGCTGCTGGCAGCCAGCGCGCTCATTCCCGGGCGCTACATCACCCATCTGGAAGCGCACCCCCAGTTACTGCTGCACATAGGCCTCGCGCTGATGGCCTATTCGGTACTGATGATCGCCTGCTTGTTTGCCCTCCAGCTTGCCTGCCTGGACAGGCAACTGAAATCCAGAAAGATCAGCCACCTGCCAGCCATGCCACCCCTGATGACGGTGGAGAAACGCCTGTTTCAGCTCATTTCCGCAGGTCTGCTGCTGCTGACCCTCTCCATCGCATCCGGCCTGTTCTTCCTGGAAGACATGTTTGCCCAGGGCAAGTCCCACAAGGCCATCCTCTCTATCCTGGCCTGGTGCGTCTACGCTCTGCTGCTCTGGGGTCACCATACCCGTGGCTGGCGCGGCCGCAAGGTCATCATGCTGAGCCTCATCGGCAGCTTCATCCTGACACTGGCCTATTTTGGCAGCCGCTTCGTCAAGGAAGTGCTGCTTAGCTGACGCACGAACATTCCCCAACCATCCTTACAGGAGCCCTTCTTGGACAGTATCTCAACGAGTACATTGCTGATTGTTCTCGTTATCTTGATCCTTTTGTCAGCCTTCTTCTCCAGTTCCGAAACCGGTCTGATGTCGCTCAACCGCTACAAGCTGCGGCATCTGGCCCAGACCAAGCACAAAGCTGCCCGCCGGGTCGAGAAGCTGCTGGCTAGGCCGGACCGCCTGCTTGGCCTCATTCTCATCGGCAACAATCTGGTCAACATCCTGGCCTCCGCCATCGCGACCATCGTCTGCATCCGGCTGTTCGGGGATCTCGGCGTCGCCATTGCCACCTTCGGGCTGACCCTGGTGGTACTGGTATTCGGGGAAGTCACCCCCAAGACACTGGCGGCCATGTTCCCCGAGCGGATAGCCTACCCTGCCTCCTGGATCCTCAAGGGGCTGATGGTGCCGTTCGCTCCCCTTGTCTGGCTCATCAACAGCATCACGAACCTGCTGCTGAAACTCTTGCGTCTAGAGCACAACAAGGATGACTCCCTCAATTCCGAAGAGCTGCGCACCATCGTCAACGAGGCGGGCAATCTCATTCCCAAGCACCACCAGGAGATGCTGATAAGCATCCTGGATCTTGACAAGATGACGGTGGAGAACATCATGGTCCCGCGCAGCGAGATCTCCGCCATCGACATCAATGACGACTGGAAGATCATACTGCGCCAGCTGGCCCACTGCGCCCACACCAAGATCCTGCTCTATCGCGACAACATCGATGACGTCGTCGGCTTCCTGCACTCACGGGATGCCCTGAGACTGGTCGCCCGGGATCAGTTCAGCAAGTCCAGCCTGCTGCGGGAAGTCGATCCCATCTATTTCATCCCCCAGGGGACCCCCCTCAACGTGCAGTTGGCCAAGTTCCAGCGCAACAAGGAGCGAATTGGCCTTATCGTCGACGAATATGGCGATATTCAGGGGCTGATCACCCTGGACGACATCCTGGAAGAGATTGTCGGTGACTTCACCACCTCCATGACACCGACCCCGAGTGACGAGATCCATCCCCAGCCGGACGGATCCTTCCTGGTTGAAGGCTCCGCCAGCATCCGCGAGCTGAACAAGGAGATGGACTGGCACCTGCCCATGGACGGCCCACGGACCCTCAATGGCGCCATCCTGGAGTACCTTGAGGAGATCCCCCAACCCAACATCAGTGTCAGGCTGGCGGGCTACCCTATCGAGATTCTCGAAGTGGAGAACAACATGGTGAAGATGGCGAGGATCATGCCGCACCTGTACCGGGACGACTCAGGGTACGAGGATTGAAAAAAGGCTGCCAATGGCAGCCTTTTTGTTTCACTCGCTCTCGTCATCCGGCTCCAGCACCAGAGTGGGGATGAGCTCACCGAACACCTGCTGCAACTCGTCACGGTTTGCCAGCAAATCCTGCAGCGTATAGTCATCCATCACCGCGAGGAAGGCGTTCATCGCCTCCTTCAAGGCACTTTTGAGCAGACAGACGGAGACGATATGGCAGACCGGGGAGCTGCAGTCGATCCCGTCCAGATTGCCTTCTAATGCCCGGATCACTTGCCCGATATTGATCTCGTCGGGGGAGCGCGCCATGCGGATGCCACCATTCTTGCCGCGTTGTGACTGCAGATAGCCCAGTTTTACCAACTGGTTCACCACCTTCACCATGTGGTTGCGGGATACATCGTACAAGGCGGATACCTTGGCCACGCTCGACAGTTCCCCCTCCGGCAGGGTAGCCAAATAGAGCAGGGCCCTCAATCCAAAATCGGTATAGCTCGTTAGTCTCATAGTGCCTGTAGCGCCTAGCGCGAAGAATTGATGATTGATCCAGATCAATTAAACATTTAGGATGCAACTTAATAAGTAACATTCCAGATGTTCAATTAGAAAGGACCTCCTATGTTAGACCAAGCCACCATCGCCGTCATCAAGAGCACCATTCCTTTGCTCGAATCGGCGGGCCCTGACCTCACACGGCACTTTTATCAGCGCATGTTCAGCCACAATCCTGAGTTGAAGGATCTCTTCAACCTGGCTCACCAGCGTAGCGGGGGACAGCCCTTGGCACTGTTCAGTGCGGTGGCGGCCTATGCCAGGAACATTGACAATCTGGGGGCCCTGGCCGGAGCCGTTGAACGCATCGCCCACAAACACACGGGTTTCCTGATCCAGCCGGAACAATATCACATTGTGGGTAGTCATCTCTTGGCCACGCTCAAAGAAATGGGTGGCAACGCTGTCACGGAGGAGGTCCTTACCGCCTGGGGCAAGGCGTACGGTGTGCTGGCCGACATCTTTATCGGCCGGGAGAGCGAGCTCTATCGGGAAAAGGCAAGCCAGGACGGTGGTTGGCAGGGAACCCGCCCTTTCATCATCAAGGAGAAGCGTCAGGAGAGTGAACTCATCACCTCTTTCGTCCTGGCCCCCCTCGATGGCAACCCCGTGTTGCGTTTCAAACCGGGGCAATATCTCAGTATCAAGCTGGTTCATCCCGCCCTCGAGCATCAGGAGATCCGCCAGTACTCCCTCTCGGACGCCCCCAATGGCCGCGACTACCGCATCAGCGTCAAGCGCGAACCCAGGGGGCAGGCCTCCAACCTGTTGCATGATCATCTTCACATCGGTGACACGGTCGACATCATGCCGCCGGCCGGCGACTTCTTCCTGCAAGAGGAGACAGACACGCCCGTGGTGCTGATCTCCGCCGGGGTCGGCCTCACCCCCATGCTGAGCATGCTCAACCACTTGCTGGCCGATGGCCCGGATATGGATATTCGCTGGCTTCACGCCTGCGAACACGGCGCCCACCACGCGTTCAGGGACGAGATCCGGGCAAAGAGCAGGCAACACGGGAAACTGGAGAGCCGGATCTGGTATCGGGAGCCGGGGGAGCAGGATGTCAAAGGAGAGGATTACGACTTCAGCGGCACTCTGGCACTGGAGCAGGTCACCGACCTCATTCCGGCCGACGCCCATTACTATTTCTGCGGCCCTGTCCCGTTCATGAAAGCAGTCAAAGCTCAGCTGGAGAATGTGGGCGTGCCTGCCGAGCGGATGCACTACGAGGTCTTCGGCCCCCATCAGGGCCTCTGATCCCTCCCCTGACCGGGAGAATGCACAAGGCCCACAAGCACAGCTTCGTGGGCCTTGTAATATCAAAGCGGGCTACCAGAACTCAGTGCATCGCCTTGGCACGGGCGATGGCATTGGCGGGCATCCGGTTGCCGAGCCGGCTGAGCAGGCTCGCCGCCTTCTGGTGCATGGCCTTGTCGCCGATGACGGCGCCGTGCAGCCAGTGATACGCCTCCTCGTAATCCAGGGGACTCCCCATGCCCTGCAGCAACATCTCCACCCACTCCATCTGTGCCCGCAAGAAGCCGAGGCTCGCGGCTTCCCGCATCAGGGTCTCGGCCCTCACCAGATCCTTCTGAACCAGGATCCCCTTCCAGTAATAGCGGCCAAGCTGTTCCAGCGCCGGCGCCAGCCCCTGGTTGGCGGCCTCCCACATGTACTGCACTCCGATCTGGGCGTCCGGCTTGGTGCAAACCCCCCAGGCCAGCATGTCCCCCCAGAGGAACTGATAGGCAGGGATCTTCATCACCGAGGCCCGCGCCTCGATATCCTGGGTGAGCTGGCACCTGTCCTGCTTCACCCGGGCCAGATGGCGCCCCTGCTCTATCCAGTTGAGCAGTTCGTCCTGGCGATAGAGCGGCACGGCCTGCAACTCTCCCGCAGCAGCGGATGCCTGCGTCGTCGCCCTGGGCAGCGGCGCAGCTGCCGGTGCGGACGGTACAGGTGCGGATGCGGATGGCGCCTGGGCTGGCGCTGCTGACACAGGGAGGGATGACGTGGCGACAGAAGAGGCTGGCGTCAGGGCTGGCTGGGCCGATGATGAGGCCGGTGACAAGGGGGCAGACGCCGCGGATGGCGGCGCGGCTGCAACCGCCACCGCCTGGGTGGGCACGGCGGCCGAGGTGGGCTCCGCACCCTGCAAGGGTAAGCTGCACACACCGATAATGGCGATGAGGGTTCTTGGTTTCATCATAGGGATCTCCTGCTGCCTTCTGTTATCGGCAGCCAGAGCCATCTCCTTAGCCCGCCACACCCAACCCCGAAAATGACAAAGGGGAGCCTGGGCTCCCCTTGTGGTCGACGTAGAGACTTACTTGACGAAGTCGACGCCCAGCTGGATGTCAGCCTTCAGGGTGGCCAGCATGCTGTCCATCGCTTCCTGCTCGAAGGCGCTCAGCTTGCCGTAGTCCAGCACGGTTTCGACACCGTTCTTGCCGAGCAGCACCGGCTGCGCGAAGAAGGTGGCGTGCTCACCGTTGCCTTCCACATAGGCACACTCGATGACGTTGGCTTCCCCTTGCAGACCCTTGATGAGCGACAGACCGAAACGGCAGGCTGCCTGACCCATGGAGAGAGTGGCGGAACCGCCACCGGCCTTGGCTTCCACCACTTCGGTACCGGCATTCTGGATGCGCTTGGTCATGGCAGCCACTTCCTCAGCGGTGAAGCTGGCGCCTTCAACCTGGGAGAGCAGCGGCAGAATGGTCACGCCACTGTGGCCGCCGATGACGTTGACACGTACCTTGTCAACGTTCAGGCCCTTGGCTTCGGCCACGAAGGTCTCGCCACGGATCACATCCAGGGTGGTCACGCCGAACAGGCGACGCTTGTCATAGACACCGGCTTTCTTCAGCACTTCGGCGGCGATGGCGACCGTGGTGTTGACCGGGTTGGTGATGATGCCGATCAGTGCTTTCGGGCAGGAAGCAGCACACTTTTCCACCAGATTCTTGACGATACCGGCATTGATGTTGAACAGGTCGGAACGGTCCATGCCGGGCTTGCGCGCCACGCCGGCAGAGATCAGCACGACATCGGCGCCGACCAGAGCCGGGCTCGGATCTTCACCGCAGAAACCTTTTACTTTCACGTCAGTCGGGATATGGCTCAGGTCCGCCGCCACGCCCGGAGTGACCGGGGCAATGTCATACAGGCTCAGTTCGGAACCGGCAGGCAGGCGGTTTTTCAACAGCAGAGCGAGGGCTTGGCCGATGCCACCGGCGGCACCCAGAACGGCAACTTTCATGATCAACTCCATGTCTAAGCGTAGGTTTAAGGTTGTTTCTAGTTGGGTTAATGCTGATTCTTATTGTGCGCCTCACCTTAAAGGATCCCCTCCTAAAAAACAATCTGATAACAGTTGTAATCACGGGTTCTGTGAGCCAGGGAACAAGCGGCGATGAAATCGGAGAGGAATATGCGATAAATGAGAGGAAAGACACAGATTTCCTGTGTCCTCCTCACCATTAAGAGGTAAATGTGACTGCTTCAGGACTGGAAAGCCAGTGCCCGACGCTCACACCAGCGGAAACCAATTGTTAACAATCCATTCATGGTCAGATAGAGCGCTCCGGCCACGGTGAACACAGCCAGGGTGTCATAGGTCTGGGCATTGAGACGCTGGGCCAGCCCCATGATGTCCATGATGGTAATGGTACTGGCGAGCGAACTCCCCTTGAGCACCAGGATCACCTCGTTGGAATAGGCGGGGACCAGCCGACGGGCGGCATGGCGGGTCTTCATCCACAGGGTCTGTCCAGCCGAGAAGCCGAGCGCACGGCAGGCCTCCACTTCACCGGCGGGGATGGCGTCGAGCGCCCCCTTGAACAACCGGGTGGAGTAGGCTGCGGTATTGAAACCGAGCGCCAGCACGGCGCAGAACCAGGGTTGCTTGAGCAGCGGCCAGAGCGGCCCCGCCTTGAGCCATTCAAACTGGCCAGGCCCGTAGTAAATGAGAAAGATCTGGATGAGCAGCGGCGTACCGGTAAAGACCAGTACCCAGAGCTGCACCAGCTGGGTCGCCACCGGAATGCGGCGCTCCAGCACCCAGGTCATGCCGGCCGCCATCAGCACGCCCAGCAGCAAGCTGAATGCGGTGAGCTGCAAGGTGATCGCCAGCCCTCCCAGCAGGGTCATCAGGTAATCCTGCATGATCAGCCTCCGTAACGGCGGGTATAGCGGGACGCCTGCTTCAAGCCGAATTCACTCACCAGACTGATGGCCAGGTAGATGAGGGCGGCAGCGGCGTACCAGGTGAAGGGTTGATAGGTGCTGGCCGACGCCATCTGTGCCTGACGCATCATCTCGTTCACCCCGATGAGGGAGACCAGGGCGGTGTCTTTCAGCAGCACCAGCCACTGGTTGCCGAGCCCGGGCAGGGCGTGACGCCAGGCCTGGGGCAGCACGATGCGAAAGAAGGTGTGCCCCTTGCCCAGGCCGAGCGCCTGCGCCGCCAGCCGCTGCCCAGGGGGCACCGCATTGAGGGCGGCACGCAGGGTCTGGGTGGCGTAGCTCGCAAACAGCAGGGAGAGCGCCAGCACACCGCAGGCGAACGGGCTGAACTCCACATACTCCCCGGTGATGAGGAACAGCACCTGGGTCGAGCCGAAGTAGATGAAGAGCACCACCAGCAACTCGGGCAGACCACGGATCAAGGTGGTCAGGGTGGCCACGGGCCACACCAACGCACGCTGCTTGCTCAACTCAGCCGCACTGAATGCCAGTGCCAGCACCATGCCACCGACCAGGGATGCCAGGGCCAGCCCGAGGGTCATCCAGGCTGCATCCAACAACAGGCTCAACATGGCTTACTGCGCGAAGTACTTGTCATAGATCTTCTGATAGGTGCCGTTGGCCTTGATCTCGGCTAGCCCCTTGTTCAGCTGGGTCAGCAGTTCCTGGTTGCCCTTGGCCACCGCGATGCCAAAACCGGTACCGAAGTACTTGGCGTCGGTCACCGGGGTACCGACCACGGCGTATTCCTTGTGCTGCTTGAGCCAGTCTGCGGCCACCGCCGTATCGGCAAACACGCCGTCAGTGCGGCCATTCATCATGTCCAGGAAGGCGCTCTGGTAGCTGGCGTAGGGCACGGTCAGCAGACCCTTGCTCACCCAGTTGTCCACCAGATAGGACTGGTGAGAGGTGCCGTTCTGCACGCCGACTGTCTTGTCCACCAGATCGTCCGGCCCCTTGAAGGTCTCTTTCTTGGCGACGAATACCGCGGAGTTCTCGTAATAGATGTCGGAGAAGTCGACCTGGGCGGCCCGCTCCGGCGTCACGTCCATGGCGGCGATGACGGCATCATAGCGACGGAACTTGAGGCTGGGGATCAGGCTGTCGAAGGCCTGGTTGTGGAAGCTGCACTCCAGCTTGGCCTGCTCGCAGACCGCGCGGGCCAGATCGATGTCAAAGCCCTGGAACTCGTTCTTGTCATCCAGGTATTCGAACGGCGCATAGGTTGCCTCGGTGGCGAACTTGATCTCTTTGGCCAGCACAGAAGTGCTCAGCAGACCCATGGCGGCGATCAGCAACAGACTCTTTTTCATGACAGCTTCCTTATCGACTCAATATCAATGCATCAAGAATTCGGCAAACCGGCTGGTTTGCGGGGACTGGAAGATGGCGGCGGTGCCGGATTCGATGATCCGCCCCTTCTCCAGATAGATCACCTGACTGGCCACCTTGCGGGCGAACTCCACCTCGTGGGTCACCACCACCTGAGTGATGCCGGTCTGGCTCAGGGTGCGGATGATCTCCGCCACCTCTTTGGTAATTTCGGGATCCAGGGCAGCCGTCGGTTCGTCAAACAGCAGCACCTGGGGATCCATCATCAGGGTCCGGGCAATGGCGACCCGCTGCTGCTGGCCACCGGAAAGCCGTGCGGGCCAGGCGTCCCGTTTGTCGGCCAGTTGCAGCTGGGCCAGCAGATAGGCCCCTTTCTCGATGGCCGCCTCGCGGCTCATGCCGAGCACCTTGACGGGCGCTTCAATCAGATTCTCCATCACGGTGAGGTGCGGCCACAGATTGTACTGCTGGAACACCATGCCCACCTTGCGGCGCAGCGCCTGTGCCTGACGGTTGAATTCGGCAGTAGAGAGGCTGGACGGGAAAGAAAATTCACTGTCTGCGATGCGCAACACACCGGCATCCGGCGTGTCCAGCAAGTTCATCATGCGCAGCAGAGAGCTCTTGCCTGCCCCGCTCGGGCCCAGCAATACCAAGGTCTCGCCGGGAGCAGTCCGAAAGCTCACCTGCTGCAGTACCGGCACCTTGTGCCAGGATTTTTCGATGCCGATTAATTCGATACCCATACAGCCCAATTGAATAAGTTTTCAAAATTTCGTCCTGATTCTAGCGCCAGCATAAGTTGATGCAAGCTATATTTGAATCAATATGCAGAACAAGCGCCGCTTCCTTGCCAAAACAGGCATATGAATGCAAAATAGCAGCGCTGTTCGTATCTGCCGCCTGAGCGTGACAGGCGGTCACTCCCCTCATTCGTGAGTCCAAGATGAAACATAACGACAAGCAAGAAAAACTGGCCAAGGCCTTTAAAGCCTTGCTGAAAGAGGAGCGTTTCGGCTCCCAGGCAGAGATAGTGACTGCCCTGCAAGAGATGGGCTTCGAGAACATCAACCAATCCAAGGTCTCGCGCATGCTGAGCCGCTTCGGCGCCGTTCGCACCCGCAATGCCAAGATGGAGATGGTCTACTGTCTGCCGGTGGAACTGGGCGTGCCCACCACCTCCAGCCCCCTCAAGAACCTGGTGCTGGATGTCGACCACAACGGCGCTCTGGTGGTGATCCACACCAGCCCCGGCGCAGCCCAGCTGATCGCCCGCCTGCTTGACTCCCTCGGCAAGGCCGAAGGGATCCTCGGCACCATCGCCGGTGATGACACCATCTTCATCACCCCGACCAGCGATACCGACATCGAGGAGCTCTACCTCTCCGCCCTCGAGCTGTTCGAGCAGACGCCCTGATCCGGTCGCCTTGGGCGATCCGCACAAAAATCCCGGCCTTGGCCGGGATTTTTTGTTTTGAGCGGTCGGCAGGCCGGGTTTATTTGCCCTCGGCCACCAGAAAATCGACGGAAGGGGCGAAGAAGGCCGCCCCGGTCACCGCCCGAGTGAAGCGCAGCAGGTGGTCGAAGTGGCTGCCTTCCCCTTTGTACATGCTGGCCAGCATGGCGTTGAAGTGCAGCGGCGTGCGGCAGCAGGAGATGAAGTAGAGCCCCTGCTCGCTCATGGTGCCCCAGGGCATGCTCTGGCGCAGGATCTCCATGGACTCCCCCTTCGGGGTCTTGAGGTTGACCCGCTTGATGTGGGAAGTGAGCGGCTTGTCGGCGGACTCGTATTCGATGTTGTCGACCTTGGTGCGGCCTATGATGTCTTCCTGCTCCTTCAGGGCCAGCTTCTCCCAGTCGCTCATGGCGTGGACCCAGCGCTGCACATGGATGTAGGAACCACCGGCGAACTCGCCGCCGTCCAGCAACGCCACCTCGGCGCGGTGCTCATCCTGCGGGTTCTCGGTGCCGTCGACGAAACCGGTCAGATCCCGGCAATCCTGGTTGCGAAAACCGCGGACTTCCTCGGCCAATTCAACAAGCCCGGCCAGCAGGGCCATGACGCGATGACCGGCATGATGCAGCACGTCCACCCGATCAGCACGCAACTGCACGAACAGATCGAACGGGGTATTGGGGGCCTCCTGACCGTTGGCGGATTGCGCCATAAAGCCTCGGAACTGGGGCGGCCGGGCGGCAGGATAGAGATCATCCCAGGCGTCGGCCCCGACGGCGACCAGACCGCTGAAGGCCGCATCGGGGAAGTCGGCGCTCACCGCCTCCCAGAGTGCTGGCAGGCTGGCTAGGCGGGAGGTCAGAGCAGCGGCGTCACCGGTGCGATTGAACATCAGATAGAGGGCGTGCAGATTCGGTTCTGCGCAGATCCCGGCTTGGGCTTTCATGTCTCTCTCCAAGTGCGTTGGCTATGGGCGTGGCGCGATTATAAACCAGCGCGCTTCCAGTTCATTGATTTCACGACAATACCACGCACTCAGGGCAAGGGGTCAAACAACACCAGGGCATGAGGCGCCACGGCCACCCGCGCGCGCTCCCCTTCCAGGGGCTCACCGATACTGGCTTCCAGTTGCTGGCCGCCACACTCGACCAGTACCCGGCAGTGATGGCCCAGGAACTGTTGCTCACGCACCCGGAGCTCACCGTCATCCGCCGCCGTCAGCGCCAACTGCTGGGGTCTGAGCATGAGCTGCAACCGCTCCCCCACCGCGCGGCCATGGGGCTCCTGACCGCAGATGGTCCCAAGGAGGGTCTGCACGCAGTGGCTGTCCACCACCTCGGCCGCCAGATAATTGACCCCGCCGAGAAACTCCGCCACGAAGCGGTTCCCGGGGCGGCGATAGAGCTGCTCCGGCTCCCCCACCTGCTCGATGCGACCGGCGCGAAACAGGGCCAGCCGGTCGGCGAAGGCGAAGGCCTCTTCCTTGCTGTGGCTGACGAAGATGGCACCAATGCCCTGCTGTTTGAGCAGGGCGCGGATCTCGAGGATCAGTTTCATCCGCACCTGGGTGTCGATGTTGGAGAAGGGCTCGTCCAGCAGCATCAGGCGCGGCTTGCACACCAGGGCGCGGGCGATGGCCACCCGCTGCTGCTGGCCGCCGGAGAGCTGATGGGGATAGCGCTCCCCCAGCCCCTGCAGGTTGACCAGCGCCAGCGCCTCGTCCACCTGCTGCTGGCGGTGGCCGCGATCCTGCCCGGTCAGGCCGAAGCCGACGTTCTCGGCCACCGTCAGGTGAGGAAAGAGAGCGTAATCCTGGAAGATCATGCCGATATGGCGGGCCTCCGGCGGCACACTCACGCCGGGGGCATCGAGCAGGGTCTCTCCCAGCCGGATCTCCCCCTGGGCCAGGGGCAGCAGACCGGCCACTGCCTTGAGCAGCGTGGTCTTGCCACAGCCGCTGGCCCCCAGCAGACAGACAATCTCGTTGTCGGCCACCTGCAGGGAGAGCTGCTCCAGCACGGGGCGGCCATTGTAGTGACAGCTGACCTTCTCGATATTCAGGCAGGACAAGGTTCTTTTCCTCTCGCGTAGTGATGCCGGACGGGGCCGCTCAATGGCTTGGACCATCCAGGGTACGATTGATCCACAGCAGGGGAACCAGCCCCACCAGCACGATGACGATGGCACCGAGCGCCCCCCGCTCCAGCATCTCGTCCGAGACGAACTGATAGACGTAGGTCGCCAGGGTTTCGAAGTTGAACGGCCGCAGCAGCAGGGCGGCGGGCAGCTCCTTCATGGATTCGATGAACACCAGCATGGCGCCGGCAAAGAGGCCGCGCCGTACCAGCGGCAGGTGAATGCGACGCAGCATGCCGCCCGCCCCCTGCCCCAGAGAGCGGGCAGCCATGTCGAGGCTGGGGGAGATCTTGCTCATGCTGCTCTCCACCGACCCGATGGCGATGGCCACGAAGCGCACCAGATAGCCGAACACGATGGCGGTGAGGGTGCCGGTCAGGAGCAGACCGGGGCCCGGCATCCCGAGCCACTCGGCCAGATCATTGATGCCAAAATCCAGGGCCGTGAGCGGCACCAGCACGCCGATGGCCAGCACGGTCCCCGGCATGGCATAGCCCATGGCGGCGAGGCGCAGGGGCAGCAGGCTGCGAGTCCCCCCATCGAGGCGACGGAAGAAGCCGAGCAGCAGGGCAATGGCCATGGCCAGCAGGGCGGTCAGGGCCGAGATGGCGAGGCTGTTGCCCGCAAAGCGCACGAATTCGGGCGTCCACGACAGCGCGAAGTAACGCACCCCGTAATCGAGCAGGATGACGAACGGCAGGGCGAACCCCGCCAGCACCAGGCCCCAGCACCAGAGCCCGGCCAGCACGCCCCTCAGGCCCCCGAGGGGGTAACGCAGGGGCTGCTCGAAGCCCATGGACTTCTGGAACACCTGCTGGCGCTGGCGGGAGCGGCGCTCCAGCGCGATGAGCAGCACCACCGCCAGCAGCATCAGACAGGAGAGCTTGGCGGCGGTCGCCAGGCTGCCGTAGCCGAGCCAGGTGTCGTAGATGGCGGTGGTCAGGGTGTTGATGGCAAAGAAGTGGACGGTGGCAAAGTCCGCCAGAGTTTCCATCGCGACCAGAGATGCCCCCACCATGATGGCCGGGCGGGCCAGGGGGAGGCTCAGGCGGCGAAAGCTCTGCCAGGGGGTGCAGCCGAGCAGACGGCTGGAGTGAATGAGGCTGACCGACTGCTCTAGGAAGGAGGCCCGTGCCAGCAGATAGACATAGGGGAAGAGCACCAGCGCCAGCACCCAGGCGGCGCCCCCGAGGGAGCGAATGGCCGGGAACCAGTAGTCGGCCGGTCCCTGCCAGCCAAACAGGGCACGCAGCCCCGCCTGCAGCGGGCCCGAGTAGTCGAGCAGGTCGGTATAGACGTAGGCAACGATATAGGAGGGCATCGCCATGGGCAGCATCAGCGCCCATTGCAGGGCGCGGCGCCCCGGCACCTCGCACATGGCCACCAGCCAGGCGGTGGGCACCCCGAACAGCAGGCTGAGGCAGACCACCCCCAGCACCAGACCGGACGTGTTTCGCAGATAGTCGGTCAGTACGGTATCGGCGAGGTGGGCAAACAGTTCCCCATCAGCCGAGAAGGCGGAGAAGACCAGGGCGAGTACCGGCAAACCCAGCAGCAGAGCGGTGGCCCAGCTGCTGGCAATCCATCCAAAATGTTTCATGAGTCCACAGAAGTTGATGGGGCCGTTGGCCCCATCTGATTACAAGTCGAATTTCACTTCATCCAGCAGTTGCAAGGCGTCCTTGCGGTGCTTGGCATAATCGCTGACCGGCATGGGGTCAGACTTGAACGTGCCCCAGGACTTGACCATGGCAGAAGGCTCGACCCCCGCCTTGACCGGGTACTCGGCATTCACATCCGCATACATGTGCTGGGCGGTATCCCCGGAGAGGAACTCCATCAGCTTCTGGGCGGCTTCCTTGTTCTTGGCATACTTGGTCATGGCCACGCCGCTCACGTTGACGTGGGCACCGCGATCACCCTGGTTCGGGAAGTTGATTTCCACCGCGTCGGCCCAGGACTTCTGCGCCGGATCCTTCAACATGGCACCCAGGTAGTAGCTGTTGCCCAGGGAGACATCACAGATGCCGTCCTTGATCGCCTTGACCTGATCACGGTCGTTGCCCTGGGGCTTGCGCGCCAGGTTGGCCTTGACCCCTTCCAGCCAGGTCTTGGTATCCGCCATGCCGTGATGGGCAATCATGGACGAAACCAGCGCCACATTGTACTCGTGCTTGCCGCTACGGGTACAAATTTTTCCTTTGAATTCAGGCTTGACCAGATCTTCGTAGCGGATGGTGTCGAGCTTGCCAAGACGCTCCTTGCTGGAGTAGATGGCACGCACCCGGGTGGTCAGGGCGAACCAGCGGTTGTCCGGATCGCGATAGATGGAGGGGATGTTCTCCTGCAGCGTCTTGCTGTCCACAGGCTGCACCAGGTCCTTGTCCACCAGCTCGGTCAGACGGCTGATGTCCACGGTCAGCATCAGATCGGCCGGAGAGAGCTTGCCTTCCCGTTCCAGACGCTCGTTCAGCCCCTCTTTGGCAAACACCACATTGACCTTGATCCCGGTCTCCTTCTCGAACTGCTGGATGATGGGCTTGATCAGCTCATCCTGACGGTTCGAATAGACGTTTACCTCCTGGGCGGCGAACGCCGACTGGGCGACAAGCGTGGAGAAAGCCAGTGCCAACATCTTCATTTTCATCATCCGTTCCTTGTCTGCGTAAAGAGTGATAACCATTTTCGTTTGCATTCTGCATGAATCGGGAGGAGAGGATCAAGGCGGTTTGCTGGGTTGGAACGATCTATTTAATCAGCGGCCAAACAAAAAGACCGGATGGAATCCCATCCGGTCTTTCGACGACCACCCATTCACACTGTCGGCAGAACCTGCCCGGACCTTTGCCCGACCCGGCCGGGCAAAGGAGCGTACTCAGAGCGCCTCGTCGTCGCTCTCACCAGTACGAATACGCACCGCTTGCAGCAGGTCATAGACGAAAATCTTGCCGTCACCGATCTTGCCGGTATAGGCCGCCTTGCAAATGGCCTCGATCACCCCTTCGACGTTCTCGTCTGCGGTGGCAATCTCCAGCTTCACCTTCGGCAGAAAGTCGACCTGGTACTCGGCCCCCCGGTATAATTCGGTGTGCCCCTTCTGGCGACCAAAACCCTTCACTTCGGAGACGGTCAGGCCTTCCACCCCCAGGTTGGCGATGGCCTCGCGCACGTCGTCCAACTTGAAAGGTTTGATAATCGCAGTAATCAGCTTCATCTGGTTGCTCCCAATCCATGGTATGTCACGAATGGGTCATCAATTCTTGTGCCAAGTATTTTTATCGTTTATTTTCATATAGATAGATATGACACTCTGAGCCAGAAAGGCTCAGGATCACCAAGGAAGCGCATCTCGCCCCATAATGAGGCACCAAGCTGCACCAGACTCCCTTGATGCACCAAATGAGAGCATCACCCCATGTTAGTCATCTCCAACAGCGTGATCATCCCCTGGCATGAACTGCAATTCCAGACCATGCGGGCCCAGGGCAATGGCGGGCAGCACGTCAACAAGACCGACTCCGCCGTCTGGCTGCGCTTCGATTATCGCGACTCCCCCAGCCTGCCGCCGCTCTACAAGGAGGGACTGGAGCGGCTCAGCGACAGCCGGGTTCACGACGGCTTCATCCAGATCAGGGTCGAGACCCATCGCAGCCAGGACATGAATCGCAAGGAGGCCATGAGCCGCCTGACCGAGCTGCTGAAAAAAGCCGCCTGGCGCCCCAAGGCCCGCCACGCCACCAAGCCGACCCGCAGCTCCCAACGCAAGCGGGTCGATGCCAAGAAACGCAAGGGCGAGATCAAATCCACCCGCGGCAAGCCCGTGCTGGAGTGACCTGCCACAAGCCCGAGGACAAGAGAATGCAGTACAGCTTTTGTGAGTGCGCCAAGGGGCCCCTGCTCATCGCCATCGATGGGGCCGGGCTGCGCCACGTGGAATTCATGCAAGGGGAGCGCCCCATCCTGCCGCAACCGGAGTGGCAGCGGGATGATGCCGCCCTGGCCCCCTTCGTCGAGCAGTTTTCCGCCTACTTTGCCGGCCGCCTGCGGCGCTTCGATCTCCCCCTGGCCGCCACGGGCACACCATTCCAGCAGGCCGTGTGGCAGGCACTGTGCGACATTCCCTACGGCGAGACCGTCAGCTACCTCCACATTGCAGAGGCCATCGGCAACCCCAGGGCGGTGCGGGCGGTGGGCGCCGCCAACGGCCGCAATCCCCTCAGCATCATAGTGCCCTGCCACAGGGTCATAGGGCGCAGCGGTGAACTGACCGGCTACGGGGGAGGCATCCCCATCAAGCGCTGGTTGCTGGCACTGGAGCAGGAGACCGCAGACCACTTCGCGCTGACCCCCATGAAAGGGTGCGCCTCCTGTCAAATGCGGGTTGCGGGTACAGGCACCACAGACCGCAGGCCACTCGCGCGGATCCTCTGACGAGCGGCATCTCCATCACATACGAGTTGCTGGTCCCAACAACAGACCGCAGGCGGCGTTGCACTGCCCATGACGGACAGCATCCCCATCACATGCTGTTTGTTTGCCATCTGGCAGTATGGTTGCGTGATGCGTTGAGCCGGCGCCGGGATAATCTGCCGCCGGATCCGCCCCATGGCAGGAGCATGCCCACCGCCCCGATTCATCTTTCCTTTGAGCCGCATAACAAAATAAATCACTGATTATTTATTTTATTTTAGCATCAATCATTTAAAAATCACATTTCGGCAGCATTTTGAAAATGAACACAGTATGAAGAATCGCCTCAGAAGCGCTTCAGAGAGCATCAGGCATCATGGCTTCACACTTGGATGGGACGGCTCATCCCTCATTCAGGTGGCACCCATGTGACGCTTCCAATCTGTCTTTTCCCCGCGCCTCCCCAGAGGCGCTTTTTTTTGCCTGCAAGCGGGTGCAAAAAAGCCCGCCGAAGCGGGCAATGACCGGAAGGTGCTGACTTCCAGGGTCTATCAGAGGGCGAGGAACAAGCCTGCCAGGGAGGCGCTCATCAGGTTTGCCAGCACCCCCGCCAGGATGGCGCGCATGCCGTAGCGGGCGATGAAGGACTTGCGCTCCGGCACCATGGCCCCCAGGCCGCCGATGAGGATCGCCATGGAAGAGATATTGGCGAAACCGCACAGGGCGAAGGTGACGATGGCCTTGCTCGACTCGTTCAGGGTCTGATCCTGCACCAGGGCGATGAAGGCGACGAACTCGTTGATGACGATCTTGGTGCCGATCAGGGCACCAGCCGCCTGGGCCTGATCCCAGGGAACGCCGATGAGCCAGGAGACGGGGGCAAACAGCCAGCCCAGGATGATCTGGAAGCTCAGCTCCAGCCCCACCAGGTCGCCGGCCCAGCCCAGCAGGCCGTTGAGCAGGGCGATCACGCCGACGAAGGCCAGCAGGGTCGCCCCCACGGCGACGGCGATGTTGAGACCCGCCATGGCGCCATCGGCGGCCGCTTCAATGACGTTGGTGGCGCGGGGGATCTCCACGTCTTCGTGGTGATCTTCCTCTTGCGCGGCGGGCGGCACCAGGATCTTGGCCATGGCAAGCCCGGCAGGGGCGGACATGAAGGCCGCCGCAATCAGGTATTTCAGCTCGACCCCGATGCTGGCGTAGCCCACCAGGGTGCCGCCAGCTACCGAGGCCAACCCGCAGCTCATCACCGCAAAGAACTGGGAATCGGACATCCTGGAGAGATAGGGTTTGACCACCAGCGGCGCTTCCACCATGCCGACGAAGATGTTGGCGGTGGCAGAGAGGCTCTCGGCGCGGCCGGTGCCCAGCAATTTCTGCAGGCCGCCGCCGAGCAGGGCGATCACTTTGGGCATCAGGCCGATGTGATAGAGGATGGCGATCAGCGCGGAGAAGAAGATGATCACCGGCAGCACGTTGAAGGCGAAGATGAAGCCCAGCTTGAACTTGGCCAGATCCCCGAACAGGAAGGCAATCCCCTCCTGGCCGTAGCCGATGACGCTGCTGACGCTCTCGCTGACACCGTTCAATACCTGCTGACCGGCGGGCAGCCAGAGCACCAGGGCGGCGAAGAGCACTTGCAGGCAGAGGGCAAAGCCCACTGTTCGCAACGGGATACGACGACGATTATCAGAGCAGAGTGCGGCCAGGGCCAGGATGCTCAGGATACCAAGCAGGGCAATCATGGGGATTCCATCCAGTGAGGCTGAAGATGGGCGCGGATTCTGCTCCCCTCCCCTCACCGCCGCAACCCCGCCGGGTTACAACCCTGTTAGCAAAAACGTTTGCACGATATCGGTTGCGCCAACTGACTGATTTGACACAACTTTGAAACCGCACTCACGCCAGTGTTCTTGTATGGAAACGATTATTCCTCGGTGCCGGACAATTTCCCCCCGAGCCAGGGTGCGAGTCGCTGCGCCCAGTAGGGCCCGGGTCCGAAGCTCTCCTTGAGGAAGTCGATGAAGAGGCGGATCTTGGGATCCAGATGCTCTCGCCTGGCATAGACGGCGTGCACCGCCATCTTCTGGTTCGGTTGCCACTGGGGCAGCAGAGGGATGAGCTGACCAGATTGCAGCTCCTTGTCCAGCAGGTAGTTGGCCACATAGGCGATGCCGAGCCCGGCCAGGGCGGCGTCCCGCACCGCTTCCGCCAGATCCACCCGATAGTTGCCCGCCACTTGCACCGTCTGGCGCTCCTTGCCCTGGCGAAATGACCACTCGTGGTAGCGCCGCTCCCGGCTTTGGTAGGTGATGCAATTGTGATGGGCCAGATCCCTGGGGTGCAGTGGCGTGCCGTGACTCAGCAGATAATCCGGCGAGGCCACCAGCACGAAGCCGATGTCTGCCAGTCGCTGCCCTACCAGGGACTCGGGTTTGTCCTCGTAGGTGGTGATCCAGAGATCCAGCCCCTCATCCACCAGATTGGTGCGGTGATCGAACAGGGACACCTCCAGCTCCAGATCCGGATAACGTGCCTGAAACGCCTTGAGGCGCGGGATCACGTGCAACCGCCCGAAGGATTGACCCACCCCCAGATGGAGCACGCCGCTCACCTTGCCACGGCGCTCCGCCACCATGGATTCCGCTTCCAGTGCCACCGCCACCAGAGCGCGGCAGTGGCGGGCATACTCCTGACCCAGTTCGGTGAGCCCGAAACGGCGGGTTGTGCGCTGTACCAGCTGGGCGCCGAGCGCGGTTTCCAGCAGGGCGAGCTGCTTGCTGATGTGGGATTTGGAGACCCCGAGGCGGCGCGCAGCCGCCGAGATGCCCTGTTCACGAACCAGGGCATCGAAGATCACCATTTGGGGAAGACGTTGCAGCACGGAGTCACCGGAGTGGATGGCGGGGCCGCATTATTCCAGAGCGGCCCGCCATGGGGTAGGGTCAGTGCCCCAGGGCATCGATGATCTGCTGTTTGAGAGGATCATCCGACGGATTCTGGTTGGCGCCATAGCTCGCAATCAGCTTGCCGTCCCGCCCGACCAGGTACTTGTGGAAGTTCCAGTTGGGCGCATCACCGTCGGCAGCCGCGGCCAGCCCCTTGAACAGCGGCACCGCATCCGAACCCCGCACCGCCACCCGGTTGAACATGGGGAAGGTCACCCCGTAGTCCCGGCGGCACACCTCGGCGGTTTTGTTCTCGTTGCCCGCCTCCTGCCAGAAATCGTTGGAGGGGAAGCCCAGCACCATCAGTCCCTTCTCCTTGTAGCCCTGATAGAGGGCTTCCAGATCCCGGAACTGACCGCTGTAACCGCAGTAGGAGGCGGTGTTGACCACCAGCACCACCTTGCCCTCGGTCAACTGGCAGAGGTTGTGGCGCTGGGTGCTGTTGAGCTCCCGCATCTCCACGTTGAAGTAATCGGGGCAGGCGGCAGAGACCGCGCCCGAGCCGAGCATCAGCAGCAGGGTGAACCATTTCATCGACGTGACTCCCATTGTTTTGTCCATCATACGCAAGACCCCGGAATCTGGTTCAGGGATCAGTGCAGGGGGATCCCGGTCAGCCAGCCGTGTCCCCAGAAGATAAGCAGAGCCGTGAGGGCCAGCCCCGCCCCCAGACTGATCCCCGTCCCCTGCCAGGTGGCGGCGGCACGGGGGTGACGACCCCACTCCCGCATCGAAATCCAGACGATGCTGATGAGAGCCCAGAGACCGAGCCCGCCAAACAGCACCAGGGAACGCGCCTCGCTGTTCACCGCCAGATGGGCCCCCGACCAGAGCAGCACCCCGAGCAGCTGGGGATGCACCAGCCAACGGCGGAAATGGTTCGCCCCCTGCCCCGCACACAGCAGGACAAGGGCGATCGGCATGATCCCCATCACCAGGGTGGGGCCCCAGACAGGCAGAAAATAGAGGGGCATGGGGCTGGCACTGCGCCAGCCTGCGAGGATGCAGCCGATGGCGACGAACACCAGCAGCGAGAAGAGCCCCTTGTAGCGGTTCTCCCCCAGCCGCTCCCGCAGACGGGCGCGGTGCTGTGCCGCAAAACAGGGGTAAAGATGAGTCAGGGTGAACAACACCACCCCCAGGGTCAGCAGGATCATGGCTCGCACCTCGCATATTGCCCCCCGGAATGGGAAGCCCTCCCTCAGGCGGGCCTTGTTTCTCGTGGCTCCCTCACTGTCGGGAGATCACTATGCCGCAAAGCCCCTTCTCAGAATACAAAAACCATATGAAAGACAGCAGGATAATAAAAAAAGCCGACCCAAGGATCGGCAAGTGCGTCAGAGGTGCCACGCCGGGCCGCTCACTCTGCTGCACGGGGCAGGGTCAGGCCGATGCACCGCATCGGCCAGGAGAGAGGGTCATTTGCGCAGCAGGTAGAGAGCCGCCACGTTGCGGGCCGTGAGCTGCAGGTTGGTGGTGGCGGTGGCCAGCGCCTCCGGCAGGGACATGGTCCGATTGACCACGGCGAACACCGCATCCAGCCCATGCTCGTGCACCACGCCGCAGTCATCGGTGAGGCATCCGGCGATGCCGATCACCGGCTTGCCGAACTGCTTGGCACAGCGAGCTACCCCGATGGGCGTCTTGCCATGGATGGTCTGGCTGTCGATGCGGCCCTCGCCGGTGATGACCAGATCCGCATCGGCCACCGCCTCGGCCAGGTTCAGCGCCTCGATGACGATCCGGATGCCGGGTTTGAGCTCGGCGCCGAGCAGCCCCACCAGGGCTGCCCCCATGCCGCCTGCGGCCCCCGTTCCCGGGATCTCCTTCACCTGCTTGCCAAGCGCCTGCTCGATGCAGTCCGCGTAACGGGCCAGATTGGCATCCAGTTCGGCCACCATCTCGGGAGTTGCCCCCTTCTGCGGACCGAACACGGCGGACGCCCCTTTCGGGCCGCACAGCGGATTGTCCACGTCGCAGGCCACCTCGATGGTGAGTCCGGTCAGACGGGGATCCAGCCCGCTCAGGTCGATGGTGGCCAGCTCGGCCAGACCGGCACCGCCCGGCGCAATGGGGGTACCATCTGCTTTCAGGAGCTTGCCGCCAAGTGCCTGGATCATGCCGGCACCGCCATCATTGGTGGCGCTGCCGCCGATGCCGAGGATGAGGTGGTTCACCCCCATCTCCAGCGCGGCCAGGATCAGCTCCCCGGTGCCGACACTGGAGGTGAGCCGCGGATTGCGCAGCTCGGGCGCCACCAGATGGAGGCCGGAGGCCGCCGCCATCTCGATGACGGCGCGCTTGCCATCCCCCAGCAGGCCCACGAAGCCCTGCACCCTGTTGCCGAGGGGGGCGGTCACCTCGACCGGCAGGATGCGACCACCGGTGGCATCCACCAGAGACTGCACCGTCCCCTCGCCGCCATCGGCCATGGGCAGCTTGACGTAGGTGGCATCCGGCAGCAGCTGCTTGAAACCGGCCTCGATGGCATCGGCCACCGCCATGGCGCTCAGGCTCTCCTTGAATGAGTCGGGGGCGATCACAATTTTCATATCAGTTCCTTAGGCGAGGCCAAACACGCCAAACATCAGGGTGGAGACAACGGCGATGGTCAGACCGACCGCGGTTTCGTAGGGGATGAGCTTGAGTCGCTCGCCGACGCCCATGTGGACGCTGCCGCCGGTGGCATGGAAGAAGGAGCCGTGGGGCATGTGGTCAAACACGGTGGCGCCGGCGTGGATCATGGCGGCCCCTGCCAGGCTGCTGATCCCCAGTTCAATCAGAGTGGCGCTGAACACGTTGGAGGCCACCACGGTCCCGGCCGTGGTCGAGGCGGTCGCCAGCGACATCAGGGCACCGGAGATGGGGGCCAGCAGATAGGAGGGCAGACCGGAAGCGGTCAGGCCGCTGATGAGCACATCTTTCAGGCCGGAGTTGGCGATGATGCCCGCCAGGGTACCCGTCCCCAGCAGCATGATGGCAACCGGCGCCATGCGGGCCAGGCCCGAGACGGCAAACTGGTTCACCTTGGTGAACTTGCCCATCATCATAGCCCCCACCAGGCCGCCGAGAGGCAGCGCAATGAGCGGGTCCACCACGATGCCGGCGATGGGACGCAGGGCCAGCAGCAGGATGGCGACCAGGGGCGCACTGATGGCGGCGGCAAAGCCGGGCAACTTGGCACCGTCAAAGCTCACCACCTCGTCGGCGGCCACCTTGCTGCCCCGGTTGTTGAGGCGCTTGGCGAGCCAGTAGGCCATCACCAGACCGAACAGGCCGGGAATGATGCCCGCCGCCATCACCGAGGTGAGAGGCAGGTGGAAGGCATCGGCTGCCGCGATGGCGTTGGGATTGGGAGACATGACGTTGCCCGCCTTGCCACCGCCGATCATCGCCAGCAGGATGGCCGCCTTGGAGAGATCGGCGCGGCGGGCGATGGCCAGCGCAATGGGGGCGACCGTGATGACGGCCACGTCCACGAAGACGCCGACCGCGGTCAGGATCAGGGTGGCCAGCGCCAGGGCCAGCAGGGCGCGGGTTTCGCCGAGTTTCTTGACGATGGTCTCGGCGATGGTGGTGGCGGCGCCCGATTCGATGAGCACCCCGGCCAGCACACCCGCCGCCAGGATCCGCATCACCGCCGTGGTGATCCCCTGGGCGCCGCCGATCATCAGAGCGACGGTCTGGGTCAGGTCGGCGCCACCGATCAGGCCACCGGCCAGGGCACCGACAATCATGCCGTAAGCGGGCGGCACCTTCTTCAGGATGAGGAAGATGGCGATGGAGAGCGCGGCGAGCGCGCCGAGCGCGGAGACTGGGATCATGACGGGCACCTTGTTGTTGTAATGAGTGGCGCCATTATGGGGATCCCCGCCTGGAATGCTTTGGCCATAAAACCAAAAAAAGCATTTACCGGCCTTGTATTTTTGTTGAAAAAGACAAATCAGCTATCGAGACTGAGCCCGAGATAGAGCAAAAACTTGTCATCTAACTTGTTGAAATTCAAGCCGGTTATCTGCTCTATCCGGGTCAGTCGATAACGCAGGGTGTTGGGGTGAATGAACAGGGCTTCGGCACAGGGATGCAGATCACAATCCTGCAAGAAATATTGGCGCAGCGTCTTTTGCAGCGTTCCCTTTGTGTCCTCCTGCGCCAGCTTTTGCAGCGGAGCCCGTAGCTGATCCGCCTGCCAGGAGTCCGCCAGGGTGCCGAGCAGCACTGAGAGCCGGTAATCCTCGAAGAAATAGACCTGCTTGCGGGGCGACTGGCGCATGCCACGGCGCAAGGTGTCTCGCGCCGTCTGGTAGGAGAGCGCCAGCCCGGGGATGCCGGCGAAGTAATCACCCACCCCGATGCGAACCTTGAAATGGGGAATACGGGAGAGCAGCTGCCGGATCCGGCTGCGCTCCTGCGCCGACTGCCAGACGCCGTCGCTGAGCTGGGCGGGTTTGAGCACCACTATCTCGTCCAGGCCGTTGATGGCCACCAGGTTGTCCCGCTCCGGGTTTTCCAGCAGGTGAACCAGCTCCCTCACCTGGGCGGGCTCGGCCTCCTCCAGCGCCAGCACGGCCACCACCCGGGGCTGGGCGAGATCCAGCTCGAGGAAGCGGGCCACCTGTTGCAATTGATCGGCCCGCCCTTCGCCGCGAATGAGCTGCAACACCAGCTCCTCCTTGTGGCGCTTGTCCCACTGCAACTGCTCGGTGAGCGCCGCCTGTTCCAGGATGAGCTCGGCGGTCATGCGCACCAGCTCGGCGTAAGCACGCACGATGTCCGGATCCCCAGAGATGCCGATGACACCGAGCAGCTCCCCCTGATAGGCGATGGGCAGGTTGATGCCGGGCCTCACCCCCTTGAGCTCCCGGGCGGTGGCCTCGCTTATCTCCACCACCCGGTTCTCGGTCAGGGCCAGCACGGCCCCCTCGTGGCGCTGGTGCAGCCGCTCCGGATTGCCGGACGCAATGATGAGTCCCCGTTCATCCATGACGTTGACCGAGAACGAGAGGATCTTCATCGCCCGGCTGACTATCTGATGCGCGAGCGCGTCGTTGAGCTGCATTGCCTCTCCATACCATTCGTTGACAGGGTCCCCGGCGTGCGCCATCACCGGGATCACCCGTTAAAGATCCCACATCATCAAGACAAGCGCGGGGGGGATCGCTAGAATAGGCCACTTTACGCTATCAGTGCCCCACCATGGATCAAGGATCCGGCATCATGCCGCTTTGCGCCGTGGTGGTTTCACCCTCCGATATGGACTCCGCTATGGATTATGAATTTCGCCGCGACCCGTTCGGTGGCTATCGCGCCCGGTTCTCCATGGGCCATGAAGCCATCGGCCAGTGGTTGATCGACGAGGTGGGCAAGGACGAGGAGAAGCTCGACGAGCTGTTCGCCATCATCGACCAGCTCTCCAGCCGGGCCCGCACCGAATACCGGCTGCTGGGGGCGACTACTCCCTGCTGCTGACCCACGAGGAAGCCGAGGTGAAGGCCAATGTCCTCAATATCGAGCAGGATGAGGATCTCGACGATCTCGCCTACTACGATGATGAACAGCTGGCCATGTGCGGGCTGGAAGATTTTGCCCAGGTACTCGGCTCCTGGCGCGCCTTTATCCGCAACGAGGATATGGGCTGATTACCCCCATTCGGGCGAGCATGCCCCTTGCAACCCAACAGGATTGACTATGTCCATTTACGATTTTGATGACGAACTGCCGGAAGACGAGCTGGATCAACCGAAGAAACCCGCCCAGCCCAAGAAGAAGGGCAAGCAGGTGCTGAACACCCAGGTCAACCTGAGCCCGCGCGATGCCAGCCGCCTGAACGGCATGCACGTCGAGGCCATCACCACCCTGGATGACGTCAGTCTGCCGAAGAACGTCATCTTCAAGGCCGGTCTCATCGCCCTGGGCGAGCTGGAAGCCAGCAAACGCGCCGACATCATCGCCCGGGTCATCGCCGAGTCAGGTCGCTGATACGGGAAGGCCATCACCTCTCTCGGTGACATCTTGCCGCCGCCCAAGCCGGAGCCCAGCTCCGGCTTTTCATTGCGCGTCTTCTGCCGGCCAGTCCCTTTTCCTTGAACCAGACCATGGGGATCGTTAAGGTGCGCCCTTCATTCATACAAGGAGACTCGATGTTACCACACCCCGATATCCTCATCTGGCTCGTCCTGGGGCTCGCCGTACTCTGCTGCCTCGCCCGCCGGACCAGGCCCGGCATGCTCCTGCTGGGACTTGCCCTGCTTACCGCCCTCTGGCTTGAGCGACTCGCGCCCCTCGCCGCTCTTGTCAGCCTCGCCGGTCTGCTGCTGGCCTGGCGCACCCCCACCCTGCCCCCACCCTGGCGCGGCGTCGCACTGACGCTGGTCCTGCTGTGGTCCCTCGCCCTGACGCTGCATCTGGTGCCCGGCTTTGACAATCTCAGGGTGCTCGACAAGGTACAGGCGGGCCCGGCCAGCGTGCCCTTCACCCTCTACCTCAATCTGGACAAGCCGCTCATTTTCTTCGCCCTGCTGCTGGCCGTCCCCGGCCTGCTCGGCCCGGGTGGAACGATGCGCTGGCGGCCGCTGGCCCTGCTCATCCTGCCGCTCGCGGCCCTGCTCATCACCGCCTGGCAACTGGGCGCCCTCAAACCCGAAGCGGGACTGCCCCACTGGTGGTGGCTGTTCGCATTCAACAACCTGCTGTTCACCTGTGTGGCGGAAGAAGCGCTGTTCCGGGGATGCATCCAGCAAGGGGTGGCAAGCCGAAGCACGCCCTGGGCAGGTCTCCTGGTCGCCAGCCTGCTGTTCGGCGCAGCCCATCTTGCCGGTGGCCCGTTGCTGGTGTTGTTCGCCGCGCTGGCGGGGGCCTGCTATGGCCTGGCGTTCCAACTGAGCGGGCGCCTCAGTATCGCCATCCTGTTCCACTTCCTGTTCAACTTCGCCCACCTGGCCCTGTTTACCTATCCCCTGGCCAGCCACTGACGTCGAGCACAGGTTCACCGGGCAAAAAAATGCCCCGCCCCCGTGGGGGCAGGGCATCTGCATTCACCCTGCAATCTAGTCGACGTAGAAGGTCTGCTGGAAGGTCAGCGTCTGCTGCTGCCCCTCCCCCATGATCTTCAGGGTGAACTGGTAGGTGTCCTCATTGCGATAGGGCAGGACTGCCAGGTAATAGATGGCATTCCCCTCTTTCACCTCCTGAAAATTCAGGGTGCGAAGGGTGCCGGTCAGATTGCGGGCTTCGCCGCTGATCCCCACCGCCTGTGCCACCCCCTGCTTGTTCTGCACCGCGATATTGACGATGCCGTTATAGCGGCTGCGCTCCAGGCCATAGGTCCTGGCTACCTCGGGGGTGAGGAAGCTGGAGTTGAACGCGCTGTAGTGCACTTTCCAGGGGCCCAGCTCCTGCATCTGCTCAGCCCGCAGCGGCAGCGTCATCAGGAGTGCCAGCAGGCAACTCATCCAGGCAGTTTTCATGATGTCATCCCTCTCGTATCAACCCTGATTATCGAGCAGAGCGGCAATCTCGGCGGGGATCTGCTTTGGCGCGTCGATGGCGACCGTCTTGTGCCGACCCAGCTCTCCCCGCAGGATGCGAACCTGCCCCTTGGCCACCTTGCACTGCTTGGCCAGGTACTTGATCAGGTGACTGTTGGCCTGACCATCCACCGGCGGTGCCGTGATGGCCACTTTCAACTCGTCACCGTGCAATCCGATGATCTGATCCCGGCTCGCCTTGGGCTGGATCATCAGATGCAACACCAGCTCGTCCCCTTCCAGCAGGACGGCGGGCATCAGATCATCCACCACAACTGGCCGAACAGATCCCCCATCAGGTAGTTGATGGCCTGCAGCGCGATGAAGGCGACCAGCACGGAGAGATCCAGCCCGCCCAATGCAGGCAGGATGCGGCGAATGGGGGCCAGGAAGGGTTCAGTGAGCTGGTGCATCACGTATTCAATGGGGTTGCGACCCTGGCTGACCCAGCTCAGGATGGCGCGGATCAGCAGGATCCAGAAGATCATGGAACCCGCCTTCTTCAACACGGTGAGCGTCGCAAACAGACAGAGAGTGAGCCAGTCCGCCTGCAGCACATTCATGCTCTTGAGCAGGACCAATTTGCCAAAGGCGATCAGCAGCGCCAGCAGCACAGAGGCCATGTCCAGCCCGCCAAAACCCGGGATGACGCGGCGTAGGGGCACCACCAGCGGGTTGGTCAGCTTGACCACCATCTGGCTCATGGGGTTGTAGAAGTCGGCCCGCGCCCACTGCAGCCAGACCCGCAGCAGCACCACCATAAGGTAGAGATCAAAGACAGTGTTAATCAAAAAGTAAGCCGTGTTCATCCGGGCTCCTTGCTAAAAGGGATTCAGAAAAGGGTTTCCATTTCGCCGGCCCGGGTAACGGCCGCCTGCATGGCTCTTGCGGTCAGCGGCATCAGCCCCTGCTCCTGGAATGTCTTGACGGCCTCGGCCGTGGTCCCGCCCTTGCTGGTCACCTGCTCGCGCAGGGTCTGCAGCGACAGCTCGGGATTCTGCTCCACCATGGCGGCCGCTCCCAGGGCGGTTTGCTGCACCAGCAGGCGGGCCTGCTCCGGCGTAAAGCCCATGGCCTCGGCCTCCTCGGCAATCGCCTGCATGAACAGGAAGAAGTAGGCCGGGGCACTGCCCGCCGCCGCAATGACGCCGTTGATGCCGGCCTCCTGATCCACCCAGAGGGTCTTGCCCACGGATTGCATCATCTGTTCGGCCACCGCCCGATCGGCCTGCCCGATGGCGGGCGGTGCATAGAGCCCGGTCATCCCCAGCCCCAGCAAGGAGGGGGTGTTGGGCATGGTGCGAATGATGCGATCGTGACCACCCGCCATCTCCTGCAAGCGCGCGACGCGAATGCCGGCAGCGATGGAGATGAGCAACTTGCCATCCAGCGAGCCAAGCTCGGCCACCAGCGCCGTCAGCATGCCCGCCATCAGCTGGGGCTTGACCGCCAGCACGATCACCTCGGCCTCACGGGCCGCCTCGGCGTTGTCCTGGGTGATACGGATGCCGAACTGGCTGGCCAGTTCGTCCAGCTTGGGGCGGCTCGGATTGGCGGCGATGATACGCTCTGCCGGGTAACCCGCCTGGATGAGGCCGGCAATGATACTGCGGCTCATGTTGCCTGCCCCGATGAAGGCGAGGGTTCTCTGCTGCATCAAACACTCCTGTTACTGACATCGCAGCGGATGCCGACCCAGCCTGTGCGGGCTGACAGCATCACACGCGCCTGTTTACCTGAAAAAAAAGCACGACCGGGGTGTTTCTCGCCCCGGCTCTTGCTCATGAATAGTCACGGGCCCCGAAGATGGCGGTCCCGACCCGCACCATGGTGCTGCCATGGGCAATGGCCGGCTCAAGATCCTCGGTCATTCCCATCGAAAGGGTGTCGACGCTCGGGTATTGTTGCGCAAGCTCGGTGAACAGAGCCTGCATGCGCGCCATCTGGGCCGCCAGCACTCCCTCGTCGCGGGTATGCTCGGGGATGGCCATCAGGCCGCGCAACCGCAGCCGCTCGCTTTGGGCCACCAGGGAGGCCAGGCGGAAAATCTCTTGCTCCGACGTACCGGATTTGCTGCTCTCTCCGCTAATATTGATTTGCAGACAGATATTTAGCGGCGCGAGCCCACTCGGTCTCTGGTTGTTGAGGCGTTCGATGAGCTTGTCGCGATCGACACTTTGAACCCAGTCGAACCGCTCCGCCACCAGCTTGGACTTGTTCGATTGCAGCGGGCCGATAAAGTGCCACTCTATGTCTGTACAGGCGTTCTGCTCGCGCAAGGCATCAATCTTGAGCGCGGCCTCCTGGGCGTAGGATTCGCCAAAGCGCCGCTGGCCGGCGGCATAGGCAGCCTGAATGTCCCCCAGCGGCTTGGTTTTACTGACAGCAAGCAACTGGATGTGATCTGGGCTGCGGCCAACACGCCGGGCAGCCTCTACAATACGTTCCTTTACCTGAAGCAGGTGCTGGGCAATCTGGCTCATATTTCGTTCGTAATCTTGTGATGGGAGAATAACAAATCTATGGATATCACAGAGTTATTGGCATTCAGTGTAAAGCATAAGGCATCGGATCTACACCTCTCGGCCGGGGTCCCCCCGATGATCAGGGTTGATGGGGAGGTTCGCAAGATCAATTTGCCCGCCCTGGATCACCGGGAAGTCCATGCCCTCATTTACGACATCATGAATGACCACCAGCGCAAGGAGCTGGAGGAGAACTTCGAAGTGGACTTCTCCTTCGAAGTGCCCGGCATGGCACGCTTTCGGGTCAACGCCTTCCAGCAGGCGCGCGGCTCGGGCGCGGTGTTTCGTACCATCCCGAGTACCGTTCTGACCCTGGACGATCTGGGGGCGCCGGAGATATTTCGCAAGATAGCGGAGTACCCTCGCGGCCTGGTACTGGTGACTGGGCCCACCGGCTCGGGCAAATCCACCACCCTGGCCGCCATGGTCGATTACATCAATGACAACTTCCACCACCACATCCTCACCATCGAGGACCCCATCGAATTCGTGCACGAGAACAAGCGCTGCCTGGTGAACCAGCGGGAAGTACACCGCGACACCAAGAGCTTCAGCAACGCCCTGCGCTCGGCCCTGCGGGAAGACCCGGATATCATCTTGGTAGGTGAAATGCGGGACCTCGAAACCATCCGTCTCGCCATGACCGCCGCCGAAACCGGTCACCTGGTGTTTGGCACCCTGCACACCTCCTCGGCTGCCAAGACCATCGACCGAATCATCGACGTCTTCCCCGGCTCGGAGAAGGACATGGTGCGATCCATGCTCTCCGAATCCCTGCGGGCGGTCATCTCCCAGACCCTGCTCAAGCGTATCGGTGGCGGCCGGGTGGCTGCCCACGAGATCATGCTGGGGATCCCGGCGGTGCGAAACCTCATCCGGGAAGACAAGGTGGCCCAGCTCTATTCCGTCATCCAGACCGGGATGACCCACGGCATGCAGACCATGGACCAGAGCCTCAAGCAGCTGGTCAACCGGGGGGTCGTCGCATCCCTCGATGCCAAGGCCAAGGCGGTCGATCCCAATACCATTTAAGCTCGCACACCCAAGGAGTCGCCATGAACATGGATGTTCTGCTCGCCGCACTGGTTGAACAAAAGGGCTCGGATCTCTTCATCACGGTCGATGCTCCCCCGACCCTCAAGGTCAACGGGCGTCTGGTGTCGCTCGGACCAGCCCCCCTCGACAAGACGACGGCGCTGGCGTTGATCAGGGAGAGCCTGGACGAGACCCACTTCGAACGCTTCCTGCACACCCGCGAGGCCAACTACGCCATCCAGCGAGGCTCGCTGGGGCGCTTTCGGGTCAGCGCCTTCTGGCAACAGGATATGCCGGGCATGGTGCTGCGCCGCATCGAGACCCGCATCCCCACCTTTGACGAGCTGGTGCTGCCTCCCATCCTGCAGGAGGTCGCCATGGCCAAACGCGGGCTGGTGCTCTTCGTCGGCGCCACTGGCGCCGGCAAGTCCACCACCCAGGCGGCCATGATAGGCTTTCGCAACCAGCACGGTGACGGCCACATCCTGACGGTGGAGGATCCGGTGGAGTTCGTCCATCAGCACGATCGCTGTCTGGTGACCCAGCGGGAGGTGGGGATCGACACCGCATCCTTCGATGTCGCCCTCAAAAACTCCCTGCGCCAGGCCCCGGATGTCATCCTCATTGGTGAAATCCGCTCCCAGGAGACCATGGAGTTCGCCATCCAGTTCGCCGAGACGGGACACCTCTGCCTCGCCACCTTGCACGCCAACAATGCCAACCAGGCGCTGGATCGCATCCTGCATCTGGTCCCCCAGGAGAAGCACCGCCAGTTCCTGTTCGATCTCTCCTTCAACCTGCGCGCCATCGTCGCCCAGCAGCTGCTCCCCTCCGCTCACGGGCAGCGCCGGGTCGCCGCCTTCGAGATCCTGCTCAACACCCCGCTCGTCACCGACATCATTCGCAAGGGAGAGATGCACAGACTCAAGGAGGTGATGACCAAATCCGGCGAGCTCGGCATGCAGACCTTCGATCAGGCACTGTTCACCCTGTTCTGCGCCGGCCAAATTGGCTACAGTGAGGCCCTTGCCCATGCCGACTCCGCCAACGACCTGCGACTGCTCATCAAGCTGTCGGGTCGCGAGCAGCTGGGCGCAGGCACTCTCGACAACGTGACCCTGGATGAATGAGGGGCGTGCGTCACCGCTAGTAAAGGACAGTTATGCTGATTGTGGTTTCCCCGGCCAAGACGCTGGATTACGAGTCACCCCTGGTGACCTCCCGTTTCACCCAACCCGAACTGCTGGACCACTCCGCAGCACTGATCACCCGGGCTCGTCAACTGAGCCCGGACCAGATCGCCAGCCTGATGAAGATCAGCGACAAGCTCGCCGGCCTCAACGCCGCCCGCTTTGCCGAGTGGCAGCCTGACTTCACGCCGGCCAACGCCCGCCAGGCGCTGCTGGCCTTCAAGGGGGACGTCTACACCGGTCTGGCCGTAGAAGATTTCAGCGAGGCCGACCTCGACTTTGCCCAGGCCCACCTGCGCATGCTCTCCGGCCTCTACGGGGTGCTGCGGCCGCTCGATCTGATGATGCCCTACCGCCTGGAGATGGGGATTAGGCTGGAGAACCCGCGCGGCAAGGACCTCTACCAGTTCTGGGGCGACATCATCACGGAGCACCTGAACAAGGCGCTGGCGGCCCAGGGGGACGACGTACTGATCAACCTCGCCTCCGACGAGTATTTCAAGTCGGTGCGCCCGAAAGCCCTGCAGGGGCGCATCATCACCCCGGTCTTCAAGGACGAGAAGAACGGCCAGTTCAAGATCATCAGCTTCTACGCCAAGAAGGCCCGCGGCATGATGGCACGCCACATCATCAAGCATCGGCTCACCCGGGTGGAACAGCTGACCGGTTTCGATGCCGACGGCTACTACTTCGTACCGGAAGAGTCCGACGCCAATACCCTGATGTTCAAGCGCGCTGAAAATTAATTACACATTCAAGGGAACCAAGTCGGAGATCCTCGGGTCTGACTCTGTGAATCCTCTGTTGTAAGCACTTTTTGTTGGCCGACGTCCTTGCGTCGGCTTTTTTCTGCGCCCCTTCAGGCCACTCCCCAGGCAGCAGACAGCAAAACGGCCATCCTGGGATGGCCGTTTCAACTGTGCTCAGGGGCATTACTTCTTTTTCTTCTTTGCCGACTTCTTGGCATCCTTCGGCTTTTTCTTCTTCACCGGCACCCGTGCTTCCTTGTGTCTGGGGCGCAGCTCATCGATCACCCGGCGCTTGAGGCGCTCCTCGGTGTAGCGTTCGATCTTGGCGACCATGGCCATGTCGTGGGCTTCCACCAGGCTGATGGCGCAGCCGCGGTTGCCGGCACGACCGGTACGACCGATGCGGTGCACATAGACATCCGCGCCGTAGGGCATGTCGTAGTTGATGACATGGCTGACGTTCGGCAGGTCGATGCCGCGGGCGGCCACGTCGGTGGCGATGAGGAAGGGCACCTCCCCTTCGTGGAACTTGCGGATAGACTCGATGCGCTTGGCCTGCTCCATCTCGCCACGGATCCAGGCGCAGGGCACGCCTGCCGCCTGCAACTGGCCGGAAAGCTCCGCCAGTCGCTCACGGGTCTTGACGAAGATAATGGCCTTCTGGGTCTCCGGGTTTTTCAGGATGTGCACCAGCAGAGCCAGCTTGTGGGCGGCATCATCGGCCAGGTGGATCCACTGGGTGATGGGGCGGCGCTCGCTGCGGGGCGGCTCGGCGTGCAGCTCAACCGGGTCTTTGAGGATCTCGCTCGCAAACTTCTCGAGGCCGGCCCCTTCCAGCGTGGCGGAGAAGAGCATGGTGTGCTTGCGGTAGCGCGCCTCTTCCACGATGCGGTTCACGTCCTTGATGAAGCCCATGTCCAGCATCCGGTCCGCTTCATCCAGCACCAGCACCTCGATATCGTGGCTCTCGAACTCCTCTTTCTCGATGTACTCGAGCAGACGGCCAGGGGTGGCCACCACGATGTCGGTGGTCTTGGTCAGGGCAGGCAGCTGCTCTTCATGGCTGACACCACCGATGATGGTCTCGATGCTGAGATGGGTGTGCACCGCCAGGGCCTTGGCGTGAGCACTCACCTGCAGCGCGAGCTCGCGGGTCGGAGTCAGGATCAGCATGCGGCACGGACCCGGCTTGCGGCGCGGGAAGTCCAGCAGGTGCTGCATCGCGGGCAGCAGGAAGGCGGCGGTCTTGCCGGTTCCGGTCGGCGCAGAGGCTAGAATATCGCGGCCGTCCAGGGCTGGCTCCAGCACCATCTGCTGGATGGTGGTGGGGCGGGTGAATCCCATCTCGGCCAAGGCCCGACTGAGGGCTGGATTCAGGTCGAAATCATCAAAGGACTGGCTCATGGCAATACTCGGTCATTAAGGAAGCGGCAGATTATAGGCGATTATGCCGCCGGCTCCTATGGTGACTGTGGCTTAGCCGCTATAATCGCCGGCCATTTTCCGCGGGCAAGTACAGGAGGAGGGCCGAATGGGGCGCAACAACGGTTTCACGTTCAAGCAATTTCACATCGATCACGACCGCTGCGCCATGAAGGTCGGTACGGACGGCATTCTGCTGGGAGCCTGGGCGCCGGTCGACAGCGCCCGCCGGGTGCTGGACATCGGCACCGGCAGCGGCCTCATCGCCCTGATGCTGGCCCAGCGCAGCACGAACGGCTGCCACATAGACGGGGTGGAGCTGGATAAGGACGCAGCCATGCAGGCCAAGGAGAATGTGGCGGCCTCCCCCTGGCGTGAGCGGGTCACCATCATAGAGAGCGCCATTCAGGATCACCTCGCCCCCCCTTACGATCTCATCGTCTCCAACCCGCCCTATTTCCCGGCAGGCCAGACACTCCGCGATCCGGCCAGGGCTCTGGCCCGTCATACCGGGGGGCTCGACCCCAAGGGATTGCTGGCCGCCAGCGATCGCCTGCTGAGCCGTACCGGGCAACTGGCCCTGGTGCTGCCCACGGCGATGGCGGATGAAATTTTATGCATTTCGTCGAGTTATGATCTGTATGAGCGCTGTTATCTGGCTGTTACTACCAGAGAGGGGAAAGAGGCAAATCGTGTTTTATTGCTGCTTGGCAGAGGATTAAACAAGTGTGATAGGGGTGAAATTGTGATCCATTCTGCCACAGGAGGCTATTCCGACAGATATATCCAACTGACCAGCCCCTTCTATTTGAAGATGTAAATTTTGCCTTGAACTATTTTTTCACATCATTATGCTGACTGCTAAATGAGCGCCCGCTCAAGACCAGTTCAAACCACTGGTCGCGATGAAAAAACCAGCGGGGCTCTTTTTTTTACCCCCGGAAAGTGCCGGTCACTGACAAATAAAAAACTATAACAAGCAATAGTTTACAAGACAGACGAGGTTGAACTTGACGAAATCACTCACATTGTCCGATGTACTCGGATTGGGCTTCATGACCTTTGCGTTCTATCTGGGCGCAGGCAACATCATCTTCCCGCCCCTGGCCGGCTTCATGGCGGGTGAGCACCTCTCCCTGGCCATGCTGGGCTTCCTGGTCACCGCCGTGGGCCTGCCCCTCATCACCATCATCGCCGTCGCCAAGGCTGGCAACGGCTGGGCCGGCATGACCAAGCTGCTGCCGACCGGCGTGGCCACCGCACTGGCCGTCGCCATCTACATCATCATCGGCCCGGCCTTCGCCGCCCCCCGTACCGGCCTGGTGGCCTACGAGATGGGCCTCAAGCCCTTCCTTGGCGACATGGGACCATCCGGTCTGGCTGCCTACACAGTACTGTTCTTCGGCGTGGCCATCCTGGTCTCCCTGAACCAGGGCAAGCTGATGGATGCCATCGGCAAGTACCTGACCCCGCTGCTGATGCTGCTGCTGCTGACCCTGGCCATCGGTGTCTTCGTCGCACCGCAAGGAAGCATGCCTGCCGCATCCGGTGACTACCAAAGCACCCCCTTCGTGAAGGGCATTCTGGAAGGCTACAACACCATGGACACCCTGGCGTCCCTGATGTTCGGCGCCCTGATCGTCGACCTGCTGCGCCAGAAAGGCATCCATGACTACCAGAGCCAGTTCAAGTACCTGGCCATCGCTGGCATCATCTCCGCCATCGGTCTCTCCGTGGTCTATGTCTCCCTGTTCCAGCTGGGTAACACCGCTGCCGGCGTCGCCACCGACGTGAGCAACGGCGGTGCCATCGTCAACGCCTACGTGCTGAGCCTGTTCGGCCAACCGGGTCAGTTCATCCTGGCTGCCATCATCACCCTGGCCTGCTTCACCACGGCCGTCGGCCTCATCTCCGCCTGCTCCGACTTCTTCCACAACCTGACCGGCATGAGCTACAAGAAGCTGGTCGTGCTGCTGGGTGTCATCTGCGGCGTCGTGGCCAACGTGGGCCTGAGCCAGCTCATCAGCCTCTCCATTCCGGTGCTGGTCGCCATCTACCCGGTTGCCGTGGCGCTGGTGCTGGTCACCTTCCTGAAGGGTTACTTCGGTCGCCCCCGCCTGGTGTTCCGCTCCGTGCTGCTGGTCGCCTTCCTGTTCGGCTGCCTGGACGGCCTGGGCGCCGCCGGCATGAAGATGGATGCGTTCGCCTTCCTGCCGCTGTTTGACAAGGGCCTGGCCTGGTTGCTGCCGACCCTGCTGGCCTGTGGCCTCGGTGTCATGGTGCGTGGCAATGGCAAGCTGGCAGCAGAAGCAGCCTGATAACAGATCTTGACCAAATAAAGAGGCCAGCATTCGCTGGCCTCTTTTTTGTTGGTGCAATCTGGTTCATCCGTTGTGGAGAGCGCTCCTCAGAGTACGGTTGCTGGCTTGGGTTTGCCTGCAAGACCGTACCAGTGATGCTCAAACCGGCCCGCATGCCAGCGCAGGGTGCCCCAGGGCTGGTCAGCCTGCCAGCGCGGGAAGTGGATCTCCACGCGGTTGTCTTCGTACTTGTAGAGAGAGGTGCTGATCTCGATATCCGACAGGATAAGCAGCACCACCCCACCGATGACACTCCATTTCAGCATCTTCCACATGGCGATTACTCGAAGCAGATCTCGATGGTGGCACGGCCATACTCCGATTCGAACGGCATCATGATCTTGGCGCCGTCGGCCCGGTGAGTGATGGTGTGATTGGGACCGGAGACGATGACCGGGGTCGCCATGTCGAACTCATAGCCCTTCTCCCCCAGCATGCGTTTGGCGCCGCCCGTCACCATGTTGGTGATCTCGCCCACCATGTCGGTCACTTCCTCGTTGATGGTGGCCGGCGCCTCCCCCAGCATGCGGCGCATGATCTCCAGTGCCAGCCCCTTCTCGAAGCTGATGGAAAGGGAACCCCGGGTCTGCGGACCCACCATGCCAATCAGGCCGGAGACATCTCCCCGAGCCAGCTCGTCCGTCTTGCGCTTGGGCGCGCCCGGTTTGAGTTCCAGCTGTGCCATGGTGGAGAGCACGTTGAGCAGGGAGAGCAGGAACGGGTTTACAAAATCAGCCTTCATCTTGACTTCCTACGGTAGCGGAACAGCGGGCACATTGACCATGGGCTTCTATGGTCTTGTTGGTAATAGTAAAACCATGCTGATGAGCCTGCTCGGAAAAGGCGCCGTCGATGGCGGGATCGTGCAGCTCCACTACCTCACCGCAACGATCGCAGATCAGCAGTTGCATCGGGTGGGCATGGTCGAAGTGGCAGCAGAAGATGAAGGCGTTGAGCGACTCCACCTTGTGGGCAAAGCCCTGTTCGAGCAGGAAGTCGAGCGCCCGATAGACGGTAGGCGGTTTGGCATGAGCCTCGGTCTGCTGCAACTGGGCCAGCAAATCATAGGCACTAATGGCATTGCCGTGGGCGGCAAGCAGCCGGAGCACCTGGCGCCGTGTCGGGGTGAAACGGATCCCGCGCTGCTCGCAGAGGCGTTCCGCTCGTTGTAGAAGTTGGTCTTGATTCATGTTCACGCAGATACCCTGTCAATTAGCCGGATACTATCACAGGGCCCCCAGTGCGCGGCGACAAAATTCATTTTCTGGGGCTGTCTCACGTTGTGATAGAATCCCGCCCCTTGTTTGGCCAACCCGGATGATTTTTATGCAGGCGCAGCGCTTTTCCATCGCCCCCATGCTGGACTGGACCGATCGGCATTGCCGTTATTTCCACCGTCTGATGACCCGCCAGACCCTGCTCTATACCGAGATGGTGACCACGGGCGCCATCATCCACGGCAAGGGCGACTATCTGGGTTACAGCGAGCAGGAACACCCTCTCGCCCTGCAACTGGGTGGCAGCAACCCGGCAGACCTGGCCCGCTGCGCCAGGCTCGCCGAGGAGCGCGGGTATGACGAGGTCAACCTCAACGTCGGCTGCCCTTCCGATCGGGTGCAAAACGGCCGCTTCGGCGCCTGCCTCATGGGCGAACCCGCGCTGGTGGCTGATTGCGTCAAGGCGATGCGCGACGTAGTCGACATTCCGGTCACCGTGAAGACCCGTATCGGCATCGACGAGCAAGACTCCTACGAGTTCTTGCAGGCCTTCATCGAGCAGGTAAGGGACGCCGGTTGCGATACCTTCATCGTCCATGCCCGCAAGGCCTGGCTGAGCGGCCTGAGTCCGAAAGAGAACCGCGAGATCCCGCCCCTCGATTATCCTCGCGTCTACCGGGTCAAGCAGGATTACCCGGATCTGACCATTGCCATCAACGGCGGGGTGACCAGTCTGGAGCAGACTCTTGAACATCTGCAGCACCTCGACGGGGTCATGATGGGCCGCGAAGCCTACCAGAACCCCTACATTCTGGCCCAGGTGGACAATCTGGTGTTCGGCGAGAACCGTGCCGTGCCGAGCCGCCACGAGGTGGTGCGGATGATGCTGCCTTACATCGAACAAGAGCTGGCCAAGGGCAACTACCTCTCCCACATGACCCGCCACATGCTGGGGTTGTTCCAGAACATGCAGGGCGCGCGCGCCTGGCGTCGCCATCTGAGCGAGAATGCCTGCAAGCCGGGGGCCGACATTCAAGTGGTGCTGGACGCCATGGCCAAGGTGCCGGAGTTCGCGCCGGCCGACGCGGTGGAGTGATCATGTACCGCTTCACCGGATCCTGGCTGCACAAGGCCCTAGTGCGTCTGTGCGCCGGCCTGCTCACCATTCTCGGCATCAAGCTCAGCGCCTTCTATTTCATCGGGCTGCTGATCGTGCTGGGGCTGCACCGGGACCAACTCCTGGGCTGAACGCCACCTCTCCCGAACAAGAAAAAGCCGGCGCCCCTGCGCCGGCTTTTTTGTCACCACGGAGGCGACCCGACAGTCTGGCTTACTCCTCCTGAACCATGAACTGGAGTTCAGGGGGAGAAGAGGTCAGCACATCGGCGCAGTAATCCCAGGTCGAGATGCGGTAGTGCTGCAAATCTTCATCCAGGTGCAGCCCATCGGATTCCTGATGGAACCAGCTGGCGAAACGGGACGGGGTGATGAGCTGGATCTGCTCTTCGATGACGTGGCTGTCACGCCCCTCCGCCAGATCGCAATCCTCCATCACCCGCACCGCGAAGATGTGGCGAAAACTCACCCGGCACAGGGGCAACGGAGGCAGATCGATGCTGCGAGCACGCCCGAGCATGACGGTCAGGGTGTCGCTCCAGATATCCTGATGCAGTTCGGCCACGACCAGGCCGGGAGGGAGTTGACGAGAGGGAGCCCAGGGGACGGCTACCTGCCGAATGGCATTTTTCTGTTCCATATCCACCTCGCTACAGCGCATGCCATATCCTGAGTGTATCTGAAACAAATCTTGACGAAGATGGCAAGAAAAAACCCGGCACAAGCCGGGTTTCATTTGATTACAAGACGATCTTATTTGACAGCGTCTTTCAGCGCCTTGCCAGCCACGAAGGACGGCACATTGGCGGCTGCAATCTGGATCTCTTTACCGGTTTGCGGGTTGCGACCGGTACGGCCCGCGCGATGGTTGACCTTGAAGGTACCAAAACCCACCAACTGAACGGCATCGCCCTCTTTCAGGCTCTGGGTAATACCATTGATGATCTCTTCCAGAGCGACTTTGGCCTGAGCTTTGCTCAGGTCTGCTTTGGCGGCAATTGCATCGACAAGTTGAGCTTTGTTCATAACATTTCCTTTATGATCGGGCATTTAGCACCGGGCCACTCTATTCAAAAAAAAACACTCAGGCAAAGGCTTTATCAGCCGGATTGGCTTGAATGCTGGGGTTTTCATCAAGATCTGCGGAAATAGTCACATATATCGCCCCCTTGTCCCCTGGATGGGCGACAGGATGCGAAGTACCGGTGGGGAGAGGCATGCAAATCCCCGCCTGATGTAACAATATCCCTACACTCCTATTGACGGTCAACTGGATTTTCCCTAGTTATAGGAGTGTCGTCAGTCGATGAGAATGACCGAAGGCATGCGACCCGAGAGCCGCATGCCATGCCCATGGAGGGACTATGTTAACTGAACTGGAAAAAACCAAGCGCGCACTGGCAGGCAAGCACAGAGCAATAGATGACTGGCTGGATGCCAGACAGGCGTTGCTGGTCGAGTACATGCGACTGGCAGGCCTCATGCCCGCCAAGTGCAAGCAACGCACCCTCCCAGGCCATGTAGAACTGCAACGTTTTTGCGAACAACTGGTCGACTACGTCAGCGCAGGCCATTTCGAGATCTACAACCACGTCGTCACCGCCTTTGAGCAAGCCAGCGGCGACAAACTGGAGCTGGCCAAGCGCATCTACCCCCATATCCGTGCCTGTACCGAATTCGCGCTGGAGTTCAACGACAAGTACAGCAACGCCGACGAAGCCCAGTTGCTACAACTGGACGAGGATCTGAACCAACTCGGCCCCGTGCTGGAAGACAGGTTCAAACAGGAGGATCGGCTGGTCAAGGCGCTGCAGGTGGTGGAATCCCTCAGCCATCAGCAGGTCTGATATTCAATATCGGAGCCAGTTCAATATCCTGGCGTGCCAGCTGGATTACACTCTGCAACATGAAGAATGAGCATCTTGCTCGCACGCAGACCGGAGACGACCATGGCCGAGCGCCGCCACTTTACTCGGATTTTCTATTTGACCGCCGCCAAGCTCACCCAGGGTGAACACCAGTGGCGCACCCAGCTGGTCGATGTCTCCCTGCAGGGAGCCCTGCTGCTCAGACCCGAGGATTGGGTCGCCAGCGAGGACAAGGAGTACGAAATCTGCTTCGTGCTCGGGGGCAGCGACATCGAGATCAAGATGCAGGTCGAGCTGACCCACGAAGCCAGCAAGAAGCTGGGGTTTTACTGCCACCACATCGACATCGACAGCGCCACTCACCTCAAGCGGATGATCGAGCTGAACATCGGAGAGGAGCAACTGCTCCATCGCGAGCTGGAGCAGTTGCTGCAAGAGCACCGAGACCACGTCCCCCCCGAATCCTGAGCGGGCGGGCAGAAAAAAAAGGAGCGTCCATACGCTCCTTTTTCATGGTCGGTTACAGGGCCTCGAGGGCATCGGAGAGTTTCTTCACCGGCACCACCTCCATCCCCTCGATGGGATGTTTGGGCGCATTGGCATGTGGGACGATGGCTCGGCGGAAACCGTGCTTGGCCGCCTCCTGCAGTCGCTCCTGACCCGAGGGCACGGGCCGTATCTCGCCGGAGAGTCCCACCTCGCCAAAGACCACCAGATCCTTGGGCAGGGCCTGATCCCGGAAGCTCGACACCATGGCCAGCAGCAGCGCCAGATCCGCGCTGGTCTCCTCGACTTTGACGCCACCCACCACGTTGATGAACACATCCTGATCCGCCATCTGCAACCCGCCGTGACGATGCAGCACCGCCAGCAGCATGGCGAGACGGTTGTGGTCCATCCCCACCGCCACCCGGCGCGGATTGGAGAGCTGGGAGTAATCCACCAGCGCCTGCAACTCCACCAGCAGGGGGCGCGTGCCTTCCCAGATCACCATGACGATGGAGCCCGGAGCCTGCTCCTCCCCGCGACTGAGGAAAATCGCGGAAGGGTTGCTCACCTCCTTCATTCCCTGCCCGGTCATGGCGAAGACCCCCAGTTCGTTAACCGCACCGAAGCGGTTCTTGTGGGATCGCAGGGTGCGAAAACGCGAGTCGTGCCCGCCATCCAGCAGCACGGAGCAGTCGATGCAGTGCTCCAGCACCTTGGGGCCCGCCAGGGTGCCGTCCTTGGTGACGTGGCCCACCATGAAGATGGCCACATGATTCTGCTTGGCATAGCGTGTCAGCAGCGCCGCCGACTCCCGCACCTGGGAGACGGAACCCGGCGCGGACTGCACATCCGCCACGTGCATCACCTGGATGGAGTCGATGACCATGATCTGAGGCTGCTCCTGCTGGGCGATGAGACAGATCTGCTCGACGCTGGTCTCGGACAACATGCGCAGCTTGTCCGTGGGCAGACCCAGCCGACCGGCCCGCATCGCCACCTGTTGCAGTGACTCCTCACCGGTCACATAGAGGGTCTTCATGCGCTGCGCCAGGCCGCACATGGTCTGCAGCAACAGGGTCGACTTGCCGGCCCCGGGGTTGCCGCCGATAAGAATGGCCGAACCGGGGACCACGCCGCCACCGAGTACGCGGTCCAGCTCCTTGAAGCCCGAGCTGAAACGGGGGATCTCCGTGGTGGCGATCTCCGCCAGGGTCTGCACCTGGCTGCCGACGGAGCCCGCATAACCGGTATAGCGAGCACTCTTGCCGGGTGTCGTCACCCCCAGTCGCACCTCGGTGATGGTGTTCCACTCCTTGCACTCGCTGCACTGACCTTGCCAGCGGGTGAAGTCGGCTCCACATTCGGAACAAACATAGGCGGTTTTGTTTTTGGCCATGGATAACTCGGGGACAGGATGAATTCCTGCTTGATATACTTGTTTGCGACCGGCAGATCAAACCCAGAATCGGAAAAGTGACTTTCCGCGGCAGGAATACATGGATTCAGAACAACCACTACATCTGATAGAACAACTTGTCCCCCTGCTCCGGGAAAAGGACTTCGACGAAATCTTCAACCGTCTGACCCAGAACGAAAATACCAACAGCCGGTTCCTGCTGAAGATGGAACTCAAGCGCAAGTGCACCCCCTGCCGGCGCGTCATCGACATGCGCAACGAGCTGGGCGCCCTCTGTCAGGTGCATGAGTTCGACGGGGTGACGCACTTCATGCCCGCCGAGGCCATCGAGCTGTTTCAATCCCAGTGCTACCTCTACCGGGACAGCTACACCCTGGGGGTCTACGAGGCGCTGCAAGCCTGGTACAAACTCAACCAAGGGCGCAGCGACAATCTGGCGCTGCCCATCAGCCCGTTTCGTCCGTTCGATGTCAGCGCCATCCCCTTCGCCAGCCATTACGGGCGGCAGGAAGAGCGCATGCACTTCAGCTCTCCCATGGTGCTCCAGCTCGCCAACGGCGAGAAGATCCTCGCCAAGAGCTCCGACATCTCCCTCGGCGGCATCCGGGTATCCGTGCCCTATCTGCCCGACTACCAGACAGGCGACCTGATAGCCGTCTTCTTCACCGGACTGGAACGCGATCATCCCCATCCCCTGCTGCGTGACCCGGTCAGCTACCAGATCCTGGGGGAGGAGAGAAAAGAGGACAAATTCTGGCTCAGGCTGCTCAAGAACGGCGAGCATCCGGTGTTTGACGAGTTCCTGCGCGACTTCATCGAGCGCAACCGCAGCCGCTATCGCGTCAGCGTCGACTACCTGCTCTCCGCCGCCGTCATCAAGGGGTATGAGCAGTTCTATCTGCCGCGCATGACCGGCATGCCCCTCTATTTCGGCAAGGGCAGCATCCCCGCCCTCGAGATCGCCCTGCGCACCGAGAACAACCAGCACATTCTCGAATACTGGCGCGATGCCAAGAACCGCGACATGCTCGCCAGCCTCTTCACCGCTGCCCGCATGCCCTCGTTGCTCCCGGGCAAGGAGGGGCTGCGCGAGACGCTGATCTACAGCTTTACCCATGCGGTACGCAGCCACCTCTACTTCTTCTCCGCGACCCGGGAGGAGCTGGAACAGAGCGGACTGACCGCGCTCTTCTTCCAGATCGGCGCCCGCCGCCCCAGCTGGCGGGTATACAAGTTCAGCATGGAAGCCTGCACCCTGCGGGAGGCCGACCTCGACAACCCCCAGGGCGGGGCGAGCCCGTTGCAGGACAGGCTGCTGCGCGAGCGCCTGGCCCAGCTCGGATACGTAGGCATGCTGCAGGAGATAAACCTGGACAACCAGCGCGACGAGTTCCAGCGAGAGACGGGTCAGGATCCGCTCAACGCCAACGCCTTGCAGCGCTTTGGCCATGACATCCATGCCGCCCCCTTCGAGATAGAGACGCTGCACTATGTGCAACTGCGCAAGGAGGCGCGCTACATGCACAAGACGGCCATCGTCTTGCATCACAAGGAGCGATCCTGGGTCGGCTGGACCCGAGACATCTCGGCCCACGGTATGCAAATCGAGCTGGAGGAGCCGTTCGACGGGGAGAAGGGAGACATCATCACGGTGGCTCTGCCCCGTTTGCAGGAGCTCGCCAGAAACATGGACCTGCAACGCCTGCCCTATCGGCTGGTCAGCCTCAACCTGAGCAGAACCGTGCTGCATCTGTGCATCGAGGGGACGGCTGAGCGCCATACCGGCCACCAGTTCTTCAGCCTGCTTATCGAAAGCAACCAGAACAAGCTCAAGACCACCCGGGAGTTCAATCGCTATCGCGGCATGGCCAGGGCGCTGCGCAACCTCTACACCCACCACCTGTTCAACACCCCCGTCTATGTGAACAAGCTCAAGGCCGCCCCGAAACTGGCCGCGGCCGGCCTCTCGCCACAGCCACGCAGCCTTTCCCGTCTGCTGCGCATCTGTGCCGAGCAGGATCAGCAGTTGAACCTGTATCCCCTGTTCCAGGGGGCACTGCTCAAGGCCCTGCTGCTCAATCCCCTGCGCGCCATCGAGCGGGAAGACAAGCCGGAAGAGGAGGAGGTCTACATCGCCGCCCTCCACTCCCAGGGGGGAACCCCCCTGTTTCGCAGCCACATGGCCAGCAGCTTCAGCTCACCGGATCAAAAGCGCCGTTTCATCGAGCTGGCCCGGCAACAGGGCGAGTTCTATTCGGTACTGGTGGGTATTTCGCGCACCGGCCGCCCGGACACCAGCTTCATCGCGGGTGAACTGGACTACATCGCCAAGTTCGCCATTCACAAGGCCAAGAAGCTGGAAGAGGAGCTCTGGAGTGTCGTGGGCGTGGGTGAACTGACCGATACCACCGAGGCGACCCTGTTCCGCCTTGGCATACCATCCGGGCCCCGCTAGCCAGCAGGGCCGGGAGACAACAAAAAACGGGCACGCAAGTGCCCGTTTTTTGTCTATCAGGCAGCCTGGGGGTTACGCAGCCAGGCGAGGATGTCGGGGAAGTGATCCTCCTGTGCCTGGGGGGCCGTCAGCATGTTGATGTGGTCGTAATCGAGGCGGTTGCCGTTGTCCCGCCCAAGGCGGGTGTGGCGGGCGGCCGAGCCCATCTCGTCGCTGAAGCGGCGCACGTCGACGGGGTGGCCAAGTACCTTGTCCGCCTTGGCGGAGATCATCCAGAGCGGGGGCCAGTTGACCCGGCTCGCCGCCTCGTCATAGGCGAAGCCGTCAAAGGGGTCCAACCAGGGCCCGCACTTGACCCAGGGGATGGTCTCCTGCAAGTAGCGCAGGGGCTCATCATCGGCCCCTATCTTCAACCGGCGGGCGGCCAGAAACCCCTGGCGGCGCGCCAGCCAGGGGGCAAGCCGGTTCCAGATCAGATCCACCTTCAACCAGCGCTCCGGGTTCTGCACCGAGACCCCCCGCTTGGTGCCGAAGAACACCAGGCTGGCAACCTGCTCCGCCAGCTCGGGGAAGCGCACCAGGGTCGAGGCCATGATGACGCCGCCCCAGGAGTGGGCCATCCAGTGCACCCGGGCACCGGCATGGCGGGTCGATACCCAGCGCTGCAGGGCGGGCAGATCCTCGGTGATCAGCTCATGCTGACCGTGGCCGGCCCGCTCGGCGATGGTCGGTGTGCTCAGACCCCGACCACGCAGATCCGCCACATAGACCTGATACCCGTGGCGAGCCAGAAAGCAGGCCAGCCCCTTGCCCGATTCGGTGTAGAAGATGCGGCCGTTCTCGATGGCCCCGTGCACCATCAGGATGGGGTCGGCATGCACCGCGACACCGGGCTGGATATGGCGCACATGGAGTCGATGCTCACCGCAGGGGACAAACAGGGATTGCTGTAACAGTTCCATCTCGTGATCGGCTCCTCCTTGAGCGGGATCAGCACCAGCGTCGGTCGCGACAAGCCAGGGCGCCGAGCAGGCAGAGCACCCCTTCCAGATCGTGGTGATTGAGGGTCGCCGCCGCCTGGGCACGAACCAGGGGTTTGGCATGAATGGCAATGCCAAGCCCCGCCACCCCCATCATCTTGAGATCGTTGGCACCATCGCCGACCGCGACCGTCTGGGATGCAACCACCCCGTACTCCGAGGCCAGCTGTTGCAGTGCCTCGGCCTTGGCGGCGGCATCGACGATGGGGCCGCTCACCTTGCCGGTCAGCAAGCCCCCTTCCACCGCCAGCTCGTTGGCGAAAATGGCATCCAGACCCAGGGCACGCTGCAACTCGCCGGCAAAACGGGTGAAGCCACCGGAGGCGATCGCCACCTTCCAGCCAGCCTGCCTGAGGGTATCGACCATGAGTGGCAGGCCCGGCATCCAGGGCATGTCGGCCGCCACCTCGTCGAGGATGGTGACCGGCGCCCCTTCCAGCAGCGCCACCCGGGCACGCAGACTGTCGGCAAACTCCAGCTTGCCCTGCATGGCTGCCGCGGTAACGGCCGCCACCTGCTCACCGACCCCGGCCAGCCGCGCGATTTCGTCGATGCACTCTATCCTGATCGCGGTGGAATCCATGTCCATCACCAGCAGACCGGGCTCACTCAGGGTGGGCAGGGCAGCCAGATGACACAGGTCGATGTCCCACTCCTGGGCTTTGAGCGCCTGCACCAGCTCGGGGGAGAAACGGTTGGTGCCAAGCAGCAGCAGCGGAATACCGGCCTGCTCCCCTGCGGGATAGAGGCTGGCCTCCAGCCCCAGGGCATCCAGCTGCTGGGCCAGGCGGGCCAGATGACCGGCCTCCAGCCCCTTGCCAAACAGGACAATCCAGGCGCTGTCGTGGGCGTTGGCCGCGGGCAGCAAGGCTTCGTTGGTGAGCTGCCAGCAGGGGGCACAGCTCAGGGCCCCGGACCAGTCGTGCAGGGAGCGGGGAAGTTGGGACAACAACATAAGAGAGACGCCTTCCTTGGAAATCATGGGGTTCATCATGCGGGCCCAGAGTAGCGTATTGCTTTTTGTACAGGCAAGCGCCAAGATCCCGCCTGCGGTGCGGGCAGACATGGAAACAGACCACCCTGTTTCCCGCTTCGCGGCACCGGGGCACCAGCCAGCCCCGCTCATCCATTACCAGAGGCCCGGTTCTGTGCGTCATCTTCCCATCAAACGTGTTGTCAGTCTGGCGGCGGGAGTCCTGCTCGGTCTCTGGGTGCTGGTGCTGCTCATCCACATGCAGGGAGAGAGCCAGGCCGCCCTGCACGCGGCGGCACGGGACAGGGCACAGGCGCTGGTCGCCTATGCCGCCCGGGACATGCGCCGCTGGATCAAGGAGGACAAGGAGAGCGAGCTGGAGAGACTGGCGCAGGATCTGGCCGCCGAGCCTGACATTCTGGATGTCACCCTCTACGACGCCCGCGGTATTCCCCTCGCCCAGTCGGACAACGCCCTGCCGCTGGACAGCCTGCTGCCCATCGGCAGCGACAACAAATCCCTGCCGGAGCAGGGCAAGGGGCGCATCCAGTTTGTCCAGGAGATCCAGGACGGAAACCTGACCCTGGGCTATCTGAGGATCACCCTGGAAGAGCAGAAACTGCTGGCCGCACAAGATACCCATCTCAAGGTCAACCAGGAGAAACAGCGCCTGATGTTGCTGGTGATGCTGCTGGCCGGCCTGCTCATCTCCTACGGGGTGCGTCGCAACTACATGCGGGTGCGCAAGCACAAGAAACAGAGCAAACCCGCCGCTCCGCAATAAGCGGGAGTGGATCACATCCTCCGGCTTGTATATAACACTGGCAAGATCACTGGCAGGAGAGCCACATGATTGCCCCCCCCTTGCCGCTGGATGAACACAGTCGACTGGAACGACTGCGCATCCTCGGCCTGCTCGACCACGAGCCCATCGATCAGCTGGATCGCCTCACCCGGCTCATCACCCGGCATTTCGCACTCCCCATCGCCATGGTCTCCCTGACCGACGTGAACAGGCAGTGGTTTCTCGCCCGCACCGGGGTCGATATGTGCGAGATCAACCGGGAGCACTCCTTCTGCGGTCATGCCATTTTGCGCCCCGACATCATGCAGGTACCGGATGCCAGACGGGATCTCCGCTTTGCCGACAATCCGCTGGTGACCGATGATCCCGGCGTGGTCTTCTACGCCGGTCGGCCCCTGCGGGCGCTGGATGGCGTGGTGCTCGGCACCCTCTGCCTGGTGGACCATGTGCCGCGCCATCTCGACGAAGATGCCTGCCGGGATCTCGACGACTTCGGCCGCCTGGTGGAGAACACCCTGCACGATCTGGAGCGGCGCCACCAGGTGCGTACCCTCAACCAGGTGCTGGAAGACAAGGAGCATCTCTTCACCCTGACCTTCAACCAGTCGTCGGTGGGCATGGCCCTCTCCTCCCTCGAGGGGAAATGGCTGAGAGCCAACCCGGGGCTGGAGCGGCTGCTCGGTTACAGCGAGCACGAGATGCTGAGCAGGACCTGGCTCGCCATGACCCATCCCGAAGATCTGCAGCGGGAGCAGCCCCTGTTCGATGCCCTGATCGCGGGGCAACGGCAGGATTACCGGCTGGAGAAGCGGATGATCCGGGCCGATGGCACCCAGTGCTGGGTCCAGCTCAGCGTGACCCTCTGCCAGAGCCGCACCATGGTCCCCCACATGATCGCCGTGTTTGCCGACCTCACCGAGCGCAAACAGGCCGAAGCCGAACTCGTGCGGCTGCAGCAAGGGCTCGAGCAGCAGGTGCAGTCACGGACCAGTGAGCTCTCCCGCACGGTGGAACAGCTGCATCAGGAGATGCGCGAGCGCGGCGCCATGCAGCAGCAGCTGTGGCAGGAGCAGCGCCGCTTGCAGCACATGCTGGAGCACACCAGCAATGCCTTCCTCGAGCTCGATGCCGATTTCATCATCACAGGCTGGAACCCGGCCTCCACCACCCTGCTCGGCTGGCACGCCGACGAGATGCTGGGCCGTCCCCTCTTCGGGCTGCTCGGCGCCGATCACCCCCTGCTGAGCCTGTCAGGCAACCCGCAGAGTCCGCCACGGCGGCTGGAGTGCGACATCATCACCCGCGCAGGCCGGCACATCCCGGTCGAGGTGATCGCCGAGCGTTACCAGTTCGACGGCAAGGTGCGCCTCGCCCTCTTCCTGCACGACATCTCCGCCCGCCGCCAGGTGTTCGCGGAGATCGAGCGTGGCCGTGCCCGACTGCGGGCCATCACCGATGGCCTGCCGGTCACCATCAGCATGGTGTCGCCCGAGGGGCGTTACTTGTTCGCCAACCAGGCCTATTGCCGCTACTTCGGGCTCGATACCGAACAGATGCGGGAAATGAGCGTGCGGGACGTCATCGGCGAGGAGGCCCACGGCAGGGCCATGGCCTATGTGGCAAAGGCCCTCGCCGGTGAACAGGTGAGTTTCGAGCGCCGCTTCGATCTGCCCATAGGTCAGCGTGACCTCAGGATCACCATGATCCCGAGCCGGGGCGACGAGCCCGGGGTCTACATCCTCGGCAGCGACATCACCGAGTTCAAGGCGCTGCAAAGCCAGCTGGAACACGAGGCGGCTCACGACCCCCTCACCGGCCTGCCCAACCGGCGCGCCTTCACCCTGCGCCTCTCCCGGGAGCTGGAGCGGGTGCGCCAGAATGCCGAACCCCTGGGCCTGCTGTTCCTCGATCTCGACGGCTTCAAGGGGATCAACGACAGGCTGGGCCACCATGTCGGCGATGCCCTGTTGCAACGCTTCGCCCAGGTGCTGAGTGCCGAGGTGCGCCCGGGGGACATGGTGGCGCGCCTGGCCGGCGACGAGTTCACCATCATACTGCCTGCCCTGCGCCAACCCGCGCAGGAGCTGCCTGCCCTGTGCGAGCGGCTGCTGGCGGCCATGGCGGTTCCTGGAGACGTGGCCGGTCATCGGCTGCCCCTTGCCGGCAGCATAGGGGGCGCCCTCTGCCACTCGGGCCAGTATTGTCACATCGACGATCTGCTGCACCGGGCCGATGCCGCCATGTACCAGGCCAAACAGGCGGGCAAGGGGCGCTTCGCCCTCGATCTCAGCACGGCATAAGGGACTGTCAGCCCCCCAAAGCAACGGGGAAGCCTCATGCCTCCCCGTTTCTTGACCCACTCCCAGTTCCCCGCAGCTTGGCAGATCGGGAGTCAACGCCCCTCTCACCTGCTGGCTTTCAATCCGAAACGATCTCCCAGGAGCCGTCAGGCTTCTGGCAAGCGGTACCGAAGGCATCCTCCTTCTTGCCCCCCACCGTGATGGTCTGCTGGAATTCGCGGCAGTAGCGGCCACTGCTGCTGGTCCCTTCCCGCACCGCAGTCACCGAGCCGGAGGCGTCACCATTACTCCAGGTGACGGGATCGTTCAGGGGTGCCGTGGTCGCCTTGACCTGGGCAGCCTCGTGCTCCCGCTGCTGCTCCTCATTGATGTTGTCGAGGAGCTTCAGGGTAATGGCGGTGAAGGCCAGCCACTTCCAGGCATCGTTGTCGTCGTAATAACTGCCATAGCCCCCATACCAGTGGCCATAGGGACGAACCACCACCACGTCGTGATAGACACGGCGCCGATTCGGTGGCACGACGATATTGTTGTGGTGATTGTCGATGACCAGGTTGTTGCCCCTGATGTCACGACTATTGTCGATGTGGCGGTTGTCCAGCTGATGGTTGCCCTCGACATGGCGATCCTGTATCTGACGCTGGTTGACATGAACCGGCCGGGTCGCCTTGTCCCGCGCCCTCACATTGCCCCACCCCTCGTTGAATTTTACCGACTCCCGATTGGCCTGACGGGGCACGGCCCTGTGCTGCACCGCGTGGGGCTGGGATACCCGCTGCGGCGCCGACCTGTGCTGGGGCATGTGCTGGCCCCTGCCCTCCAGCGCCAGCGCCTCCTGCCAGAGCGTCGGGACTATCAACATCATGGCAAGCAGCAGCGGAGGCAGGATATATATTCGTTTCATGGTGTTAGCCTCATGAGGAGTTGCCCGAAAGTATAGACAGCGCAACTCGCCAGCTGAGTTTTCCATCCCGATGAGGCATAAAAAAACGGCGACCCCTGGGTCGCCGTTTTTGCGTGGAGCCGAAGCCTGGGATCAGTCACCCAGCAGGACGGAGTCCAGCGCGATTTCGATCATGTCGTTGAAGGTCAGCTGACGCTCTTCGGAGGTGGTCTGCTCACCAGTACGGATATGGTCGGAGACGGTGCAGATGGTCAGCGCCTTGGCACCGTACTCGGCGGCCACGCCATAGATACCGGCGGCTTCCATCTCGACACCCAGGATGCCGTATTTTTCCATGACGTCGAACATGGAGGGGTCGGGGGTGTAGAACAGATCGGCGGAGAAGATATTGCCCACGCGCACGGCCACACCCTTGTTCTTGGCGGCCTGAACGGCATTGGCCACCAGGTCGAAGTCGGCGATGGCGGCGAAGTCGTGGTCCTTGAAGCGCAGACGGTTCACTTTGGAGTCGGTGCAGGCACCCATGCCGATCACCACGTCACGCAGTTTCACGTCTTCACGCACGGCGCCGCAGGAGCCCACGCGGATCAGGGTCTTCACGCCGTAGTCGGTGATCAGCTCTTTTGCGTAGATGGAGCAGGACGGGATGCCCATGCCGTGACCCATGACGGAGATGCGACGACCCTTGTAGGTGCCGGTGAAACCGAACATGTTGCGCACGTCGCACACCTGCTCGACGTTCTCCAGGAAGGTTTCGGCGATGTACTTGGCACGCAGGGGGTCGCCCGGCATCAGCACGGTATCAGCAAAGGCGCCATCTTTCGCATTGATATGAGGAGTTGCCATTCTCTTTATTCCTTCACACTAGGTTGAGTTTTATTGTCTTTATGGATTGTCCGCTGCCTGCGCGGCGGCGGTACATTAAAGGAAACCGGGGCCCTGTGGCACCCCGGGCAGGCGAACCGGCCCGGGGTCACCATCACAGGAAGCTGGTACCGTATTGCAGCTTGGGCAGGCCGTGGTAGGCCGCGATGCTCTGGCCGATGTCGGCGAAGGTCTCGCGACGACCGACGGAGCCCGCCTTGACCGGCTTGCCGTAGAACAGTACCGGAATGTATTCGCGGGTGTGGTCGGTACCGCTCCAGGTCGGGTCACAGCCGTGGTCGGCGGTCAGCACCACCACGTCGCCATCCTGCAGCAGGTCGAACAGCTCCGGCAGGCGGGAGTCGAAGTACTCCAGCGCATCGGCGTAGCCCTTCACGTCGCGACGGTGACCGTAGGAGGAGTCGAAGTCGACGAAGTTGGTGAAGACGATGGTCTGATCACCGGCCGCTTTGACCTCTTCCAGAGTCCTGTCCCACAGCTCGGTCAGACCGGTCCCCTTCACCTGCTTGGTGATGCCCTGCTGGGCATAGATGTCGGCGATCTTGCCGATGGAGACCACCTGGCCACCCGCTTCCTTCATGTAGTCCAGCACGGTCGGCGCCGGCGGCAGCACGGAGTAGTCGTGGCGGTTGCCGGTGCGCTTGAAGTTGCCCTTGCCGCTGCCCACGAACGGACGCGCGATGACGCGGCCGATGTTGTAGGGCTCCAGCAGCTCGCGCACGATGTGGCACAGCTCATAGAGCTTCTCGAGGCCATAGGTCTCTTCGTGGCAGGCGATCTGGAACACGGAGTCGGCAGAGGTGTAGAGGATCGGCTTGCCGGTGCGCATGTGCTCTTCGCCCAGATCGTCCAGCACCTGAGTACCGGAGGCGTGGCAGTTGCCCAGATACCCGGGCAGACCGGCCTTCTCGACGATGGCATCCAGCAGCTCCTGCGGGAAGCTGTTGTGATGGTCGTGGAAATAACCCCACTCGAACAAGACGGGCACGCCGGCAATCTCCCAGTGACCGGACGGGGTGTCCTTGCCGGAGGAGAGCTCCTGGGCAAAGCCGTAGGCGCCGACCACTTCGATGTCCTTGTTCAGTCCGGCCGGGAAGGTGCCGCTGGCGAGTTCGCCCGCGTGGCCCAGACCCAGCTTGCTGAGGTTTGGCAGGTTGAGAGCGCCACGGCCCTCGATCTCACCGGCGGCGCACGCCTTGGCGATATGGCCAAGGGTATTGGCACCCACGTCGCCGAACTTGTCGGCATCGGCGGCAGCACCAATACCGAAAGAGTCCATCATCAGAATAAAGGTACGTTTCATGGGACTTCCCCTTGTTACAAATCAGCCAGACCGATGCGACGGTAAACCTCGGGCAGCGCCTCTGGTCGGGTGTCGCCGATCTTCACGGCAGCCTGCACCATGCGGGCAGCCTCGGCAAATTGAGCTTCTGTCTGAGCGTGGATCAGGGCGAGCGGCTTGTCAGCATCGACGCTCTGACCCAGGCGGATAAAGTCGGTCAGACCGACGGCATAATCGAGTTTGTCGGCGGCGGCGCGGCGACCGCCCCCCATGGCGACCACCGCCAGGCCTAGTTCACGGGTATCCATCGCGGTGACGAATCCGCTGTGGGCCGCGTAGACGGGGCGCACGATGGCGGCTTTGGGCAGGTAGTCGTCGTAGCGCTCCATGAAGTCGGCGGGACCGCCGAGGCCGGTCACCATGCGCCCGAAGATCTCGGCTGCCTTGCCGTTGTCCAGCACCGCCTGCAGCTTGGTGCGGGCATCGCCGTCATCGCTGGCAAGACCGGCGGAGATCAGCATCTCGGCGCACAGGGCCATGGTCACTTCGTGGATGCGCGGGTTGCAATACTCACCGGTCAGGTAGCGCACCGCTTCGCGCACTTCCACGGCGTTGCCGGCGCTGGAGGCCAGCACCTGGTTCATGTCGGTCAGGAGTGCTGAAGTACGGCAGCCGGCACCGTTGGCCACGGCGACGATGCTCTTGGCCAGCTCTTCAGAGGCTTCAAAGGTCGGCATGAAGGCGCCGGAGCCCACCTTCACATCCATCACCAGGGCTTCGAGACCGGAGGCAAGCTTCTTGGAGAGGATGGAGCCGGTGATCATGGCAATGGACTCGACGGTGGCGGTGATATCCCGTACTGCATAGATACGCTTGTCCGCCGGGGCGAGATCGCCGGTCTGGCCGATGATGGCGACACCCGCCTCTTTCACCACTTTCAGGAAGCGGTCGTTGTCGACCGAGGTCTGGTAGCCTGGGATGGCATCCAGCTTGTCGAGGGTACCGCCGGTGTGGCCGAGACCCCGGCCGGAGATCATCGGCACGAAACCGCCGCACGCAGCGACCATGGGGCCAAGCATCAGGGAGACGACGTCACCCACACCGCCGGTGGAGTGCTTGTCGACGATGGGGCCGCCCAGGTTGAGGTGGTCCCAGGTCAATACCATGCCGGAGTCGCGCATGGCGCAGGTCAGGGCGACCCGCTCATCCATGGTCATGTCCTTGAAGTAGACCGCCATGGCCAGGGCCGCAATCTGCCCCTCGCCGATGGTGTTGTTGGTTATGCCCTGGACGAAGAATTGAATCTCTTGGGTACTGAGCGCTTCACCGTTGCGCTTCTTGCGAATAATTTCTTGAGGCAAAAACATCTTTCATTCCCTCCGTGCGCCGTGCACGAACACAGACCGAACCAGATCCGGAAGGGGGCAGCGCACCGCCCCCTGCCACCGCTTAGTAACCGCTGGTATTGGCAGGCTTGTCGCCATGCCCCAGGGTCGCCAGCAGGCTGGCCAGCAGGCTGGAGGCGCCGAAGCGGAAGGTGCGGGCGGATACCCAGTCCTTGCCCAGGATCTCTTCGGCCATGGCCAGGTACTGACCCGCCACGGCGGCGTCTTTCACGCCACCGGCCGGCTTGAAGCCCACTTTCGGGTTCTTGGCCTTGATCACTTCCATCATGATGCGGGCCGCTTCAGGGGTCGCGTTCACCGGCACCTTGCCGGTGGAGGTCTTGATGAAATCGGCACCGGCGTCGATGGAGATCTCGGAGGCGCGACGGATCAGCGCCTCTTCCTTCAACTCGCCGGTCTCGATGATCACTTTCAGCAGTACCTTGGCGCCGCAGGCTTCCTTACATGCTTTGACCAGATCGAAGCCGACCTGTTCATTGCCGGCCATGAAGGCGCGGTACGGGAAGACCACGTCCACCTCGTCGGCACCGTAGGCCACGGCGGCACGGGTCTCGGCCACGGCGATCTCGATGTCGTCGTTGCCGTGGGGGAAGTTGGTCACGGTCGCGATGCGCACGTCGGCTGCGCCGATGTCACGCAGGGTCTTGCGCGCGATGGGGATGAAACGGGGGTAGATGCAGACGGCGGCGGTCAGGCCGGCCGGAGACTTGGCCTTGTGGCACAGGTCGATCACCTTCTGATCGGTGTCGTCATCGTTCAGGGTGGTCAGGTCCATCAGGTTCAGGGCGCGTTGGGCGGCCACTTTCAGATCAGTCATGCTATGTCTCCAAAGTCTTGTTAAGCCCCATCACCCGCGATCGGCTTCACCGAACACCAAGGGTCGGCAGAGACGTTCCCGGAGCAACGGGATATGGAATTGCAGCGCAAATGCACAGGCAATACGGCTGCAAATAAGGCAAGAGCCCTGTCACTTTCTTACAAAAGTGCGGACTTGGTTCCATGAAGACTTGAGAAAGGCCGACTACGCAGACCCGACTTCCCAATCAATTCCATTTGACCGCCAACACCCGGATTAACCGGGCATTAGTCAATGCCAGCACCCTGCTGGCATCGCCTATTTCAGCCGAGATACCCCGTGTTTGCAAGCCGGATTTGCCAATTTCAGAGGTACCTCACACCCGGCAAATCCAGCGCTGGAAGGCGCTTAAGAGAAGAAGCGGGTCAGGATCCAGGAGTAGGCAATGCCCCCCAGATAGACCCCCACGATCCCCATGACGCCGGAGAGGACGGGCGGCGCCGGTATCGGCAACTTGAGGAAAGAAAACAACACCCCAACGATAAAGCCGGCCGCCATTGCCAGTAGCACTTCATTCATAGAACCTCCGATTTGACTCACTTTATTATTAGTCTTGACAGGAAAACGGTTGTCACCACCCCAAACGAGAACGCCACAGCAAATCGCTGTGGCGTTCGTCTTTATCCTGTCAGTCAGGCGATGTTACATGCCGGACAGCGCCAGGAAGAAGCCTGCGATGGTCGCAGACATCAGGTTGGACAGGGAACCTGCCAGCACGGCCTTCAGACCGAACTTGGCGATGGTGCCGCGACGGTTCGGTGCCATGGAGCCCAGACCACCCAGCAGGATGGCGACGGAGGACAGGTTGGCGAAGCCGCACAGGGCGAAGGAGATGATCGCCTTGGTGTGCTCGGACATGGCCACACCGTTGATCAGCACTTCATCCTTCAGGTAGGGAGCGAAGTTCAGGTAGGCCACGAACTCGTTGACCACCAGCTTCTGACCGATGAAGGAACCGGCCACGACCGCTTCGCTCCAGGGCACGCCGATCAGGAAGGCCAGCGGGGAGAACAGCCAGCCCAGCAGCAGCTCCAGGGAGAGTTGCGGGTAACCGAACCAGCCGCCCACACCGGAGAAGATGCCGTTGATCATGGCGATGAGGCCGATGAAGGCCAGCAGCATGGCACCCACGTTCAGGGCCAGTTGCAGACCGGCGGAGGCACCGGCGGCAGCGGCGTCGATCACGTTGGCCGGCTTGTCGTCCAGCTCACCTTCTGCGGTGTTCTCGTCGTAGCTCGGGGTCTCGGTTTCCGGTACCAGCAACTTGGCGAACAACAGACCACCCGGGGCAGCCATGAAGGAGGCGGCGATCAGGTATTCCATCTTGACGCCCATGGAGGCGTAACCGGCCAGCACGGAGCCGGCAACGGAAGCCAGACCACCACACATGACGGCAAACAGCTCGGAGTCAGTCATCTTGGAGATGAAGGGACGTACCACCAGCGGGGCTTCGGTCTGACCGACGAAGATGTTGGCAGTGGCGGAGAGGGATTCGGTACGGGAGGTGCCCAGCACCTTCTGCAGACCGCCGCCCAGCAGCTTGATCACCCACTGCATGATGCCGAGGTAGTAGAGTACCGCGATCAGGGAAGAGAAGAAGATGATGACGGGCAGGACGCGGAAGGCGAAGACGAAGCCACCGCCACCGAACACTTCGAACATCTTGTTGCCAACCAGACCACCGAACAGGAATTCGATGCCGTTCTGGCCATAACCGATGACGCTGGAGACGGCGTCGGACACGCCCACCAGGATGTCACGACCGACCGGTACGTAGAGCACGAAGGCCCCCAGACCGGCCTGGATGGCAAAGGCGCCACCTACGGTACGAATTTTGATTGCCTTGCGGTTGCTGGAGAACAGCACCGCAATCAGGATGAGCGTCGCCATCCCTACCAGACCCATTATCAGATTCATTATTAACACTTCCTCTTTAGTAGCACCTGCCAGCTTGTTAACGATTTGTGTATTGAAGCCGCTAATCAAGGGTGCGCATTATACTAATTACGGTGCGACAAAATAGAATACTGGTCACATTTTATAAGCCACAAACGGCCTGAACATCGTTTAATTAGACCGCAAACGATTTTTATGGGCCCTGTTTTTTATCACTCGGTCATCATTTGATAATCAAATGTTAATTTCATGATTTCCTGGGGGGAACAGCCGCCGGGTGGAGTCATGTAACACCGAAATAACATCCTCCAGCGGTTGCTGCCGCAATTGTGCCAACAAGCGGGCTATGGTCGGCAGGCTGGCCGGCGTGTTCACCTCCCCCTGCTGGCCCTGCAGCGGCATGTCGGGAGCGTCGGTTTCCAGCAGCAAGGCCTCCAGCGGCATCTGGCGTATCGCCTCCCGGGTCTTGTTGGCCCGCTCATAGCTGATGACCCCCCCGATCCCCAGCCTGAAACCCAGTTGCCAGAACACCTCCGCCTGATGCAGGGAACCGCTGAAGGCGTGAATGACCCCCCCTTGTGGCGGAGTGAAGCGCCGCAGGATCTTGGCGACCGTGTCGTTGGCACGCACCGAGTGGACGATGAGGGGCAGCGCATGCGCCATGGCCAGCCGCACCTGCGCCTCGAACATCTCGACCTGCCCCTCCTGCGGCACATGGGAGCGCAGATCCAGCCCGCACTCCCCCACGGCCACCAGCCCACGGGGCCGACTCGCCAGCAGGGTCTCCAGCCGGGTCAGTGCATCCCGGGGCTGCTTGCCCACATACCAGGGATGGATCCCCAGGCCATAGCGGATGTCGTCGTGGCGCCCGGCCAGCGCCACCACCCGCCCCCAGTTTTCCTCTCCCACGGCGGGGATGATATACTCGCCCACCCCCAGCTGGCGCCACCGGGTCAGCAGCGCCTCCCTATCGGCGTCAAAGACCGGAAAATCGAGGTGGCAGTGGGTGTCTATCAATTCCATGTCGCGCTTACCTGTCTGTCGTACTCAATGGATTCATTCCATGCCAACACACGTTTCCCGAGGCTTTACCCTGATAGAACTGGTGCTGGTCATCATCGTGCTGGGGATCCTGGCCGTGACCGCCCTGCCCCGCTTCATCAACATCCAGGACGACGGGCTCAAGAGCAGCGTCTCGGCCACGGCGGGCAGCTTTGCCAGTGCCGCCCGGCTCGCCCACGCCGGCTGGGCGGTCAAGGTTAAGGGGGAGCCCCTGGCACTCTACAACTTTAGCGGCATGGGCAGGCAGGATCTCGACATCAACAGCCATGGCTGGCCGGTTGGCACCAAGGAGGACCAGGGAGGTCAGGGGCCCGATACCGTCTTCCCCGGTGGCGACAGCGATCAGATCTCTGTCAGCAGCCGGAACGACTGCGAGAGCCTGTTTGGTGCCCTGCTCGATACCGATCTGACGGTGGCCGATGAGTTGCACCAGGATTCGGACAGTGACTACATCTCCCGGCTCATCCCGGCAGACGCTCAGGCTGACGGCGCCCTTCGTCACGACAACTGCCGCTATACCCTGCGCAGCTCCGTGGGCCGCTTCCCGGCATACCCCGACGGGCTATCGTTCGACTACAACAGCGTCACTGGCGCCGTGACTCGCCAGTTCCAGTGAGGTCGTCGCCCTTCTCCGGGCGCTTCTCCTCTTCATCATGGCGTACCGGCGCGCAGCAGCGCCGGTTCTCCGGTGTGAGTCCCCACTCCTGGCACCAGGCATCGTAGCGAGCCAGCCAACGCAGCAATATCCCCTTCATGGGCGCCTCCTTGTCTCGATGGTTTCCCCACAAGCCTGCCCCAATCCAACTCCCCAGACCAGCATCTCGGGGCCAGCGGCGTCATGGCCTGTCCAGCGGCAGCAACAGCCCCATGGAAATCTCGTCCACATAGCCCTCGTCCAGCCGATAGGCCTGCCGTCTCACCCCTTCCTCCACGAACCCGCACTTGCGATACAAGGCGTGGGCCACCTCGTTGTGGGTCATCACTCCCAGCTCCAGCCGGTGGATACCGAGATCCCTCGCGGTCGCGATCAGGGTACGCAGCAACCGTTCTCCCCATCCCTGCCCGCGCGCCCCCGAACGCAGCCCCATCACCACCAGGGCGCAGTGGCGGTTGCGTGCCAGGCCGCCACCAAGGAGCGCGGCAAACCCTTGCACCTCCCCCGCCAGCTCCAGCAGCCACATGGCCTGATTGGGAGCCGCGGCCATGGCCTCGAGCCGCCTGCGCTGCCCCTCGATGTCCGAGGGGCGCTCTCCCGCTTCATACAGCATGAAGCGGGTCTCCCTGTCCAGTTGCCCGAAGAAGCGATCCAGCACCGCCGCATCCTCCACCCCTGCCATACGAATCATCACGCCGACCTCCCTGCCTGGTGGTTCTGCCGACCACGACCATAAAAAAAACGACTCCCTCAGGAGTCGTTTTTATCAGAGCCATCTGGCTAACGCCACGCCCTCGGCCCGATCAGGCTTTCGCTGGCAGGCTCAGGCGAGCGACGGCTTCGACGTGCATGGAGTGCGGGAACATATCGACCGGCTGCACCTCGTCCAGCACGAAGCCCTGCTTGACCAGCCAGGCGAGATCGCGGGCCAGGGTCTGCGGGTTGCAGGAGACATAGACCAGACGGCGCGGCGCCATGGCCACCAGGGTCTGCAGTACGGCCTTGTCACAGCCTTTGCGCGGCGGATCCATCACCACCACGTCAGCGCTCACCCCTTCGGCATGCAGGGCTGGCATCAGCTGCTCCGCCTTGCCGACGTGGAACTCGGTCTGCTCGATGCCGTTGAGGGCCGCATTGCGACGGGCGTCGCTGATGGCGCTCTCGACCGACTCGATCCCCACGACCTTGGCGGCCTTGCCGGCCAGGAACAGGGAGATGGTGCCGATACCGCAATAGATGTCGAACACCGTCTCGTTGCCGGTCAGCTCGCAATACTCCAGTGCCTTGGAGTAGAGCACGTCGGTCTGGCTCGGGTTGTTCTGGAAGAAGGAGAGCGGCGAGATCTCGAATTCGAGTTCGTGGATCTTGTCGCGGATCACCCCGCTGCCCAGCAGCACCCGGTTGTTGTCGCCCAGAATGCGGTTGGTGCGCGCTTCGTTGATGTTCTGCACCAGGGTAGTGATCGGCAGATCCTGCAGAGCCGCCAGCAGCTCGGCTTCGAACGGCAGCTCCTCGCTCAGGGTCACCAGCACCACCATCAGCTCGCCGCTCTTGAAGCCCTTGCGGGTCATCAGGTTGCGCACACAGCCGGTGTGGGCCACCTCGTCATAGGCCGCGATGTCGTGCTCGCGCATCCAGTTGCGCACCCGGGCGTTCAGCTCCACATGCAGCGAGTCCTGCACCGCGCAATCATCGGCGGTGATGAGGTCGTGGGAGTGCTTGCGATAAAAACCGATCTCGGCACCGGCGTCACAGCCGCGCACCGCGTACTGCGCCTTGTTGCGATAGGCGAACGGGGTCTCCATGCCGAGGATGGGATTGACCACGGCATCACCCAGCCCGACCTGCTCCAGGGCGCTCTGCACCAGACTCTGCTTGAGCTTGAGCTGAGCCGGATAGGCCAGCGGGCGCACCTGACAGCCACCGCATTCTGTGTTGGGACAGAAGTCGGCTACCCGGTCGGCAGAGGGCTGGGTCAACTCGACCAGCTTGCCGTGCAGGTAGTTCGGTTTGACCTCGGTCAACTCGACCAGCGCCTGCTCACCGGGCAGCAGACCCTCGACAAACAGGGGGCGATCGAACAGGCGACCCTTGCCATCCCCCTTGTCGGTCAGTTCCAGAATATCGATCTGATGTTGGTGTCCCACTAACGGCATGAGCGGCTCCGAAGGCATGAAAGAGAGGGTGACGACGGGGCAGACCCGGCGACCCTGAATAAAGGGTGGCAGAGTTTAGCGGAGATCCGCCCAAAATGCAGGCATAAAAGACCCCGCAAACACAAATAGCGACCCCGGCCACCAGCGGCCCGGTCCGGGCAGCCTGGACAGCCCGCCCCAATAAAAAACCGCCGGACGGGGCCGGCGGTATGACATTCATGGCAGCAGGATCAATGGCTGTAGGCTTTCTCGCCGTGGCTGGTCACGTCCAACCCTTCGCGCTCGGCATCTTCCTTCACCCGCAGACCGATCAGCAGGTCCACCAGCTTGTAGGCCACGGCCGAGACCAGGGCGGTCCAGACCACGGTCACCCCCACGCCGATGACCTGTATCTTGACCTGGGCCAGGATGGAGTATCCCTCGGCCACCTGGTTGGTCACATAGTCCCACACCCCGGTGCCGCCCAGATCCGGGCTGGCGAACACCCCGGTCAGCACGGCACCCAGGATCCCGCACACCCCGTGCAGGCCGAACACGTCCAGGCTGTCATCGGCCCCCAGCAGACGCTTGAGACCGTGCACGCCCCACAGACCGGCCACACCGCTGAGCAGGCCGATGATGAGGGCGCCCCCCACACCGACGAAACCGGCGGCAGGGGTGATGGCGACCAGACCCGCCACCGCACCGGAGACAGCGCCAAGCAGGGAGGGACGGCCCTTCATCGCCCACTCGGCGAAGGTCCAGGAGAGGGCGGCAGCGGCTGGCGCGATCCAGGTGTTGGCGAAGGCCAGAGCCGCCGTGCCGTTGGCTTCGAGGGAAGAGCCAGCGTTGAAGCCGAACCAGCCGAACCACAGCAGGGCGGCACCGATCATGGTCATGGTCAGGCTGTGGGGGGTCATGGGGTCACGGCCATAGCCAACCCGTTTGCCCACCATGAAGGCCCCAACCAGACCGGCCACCGCAGCGTTGATGTGCACCACTGTGCCGCCGGCGAAGTCCAGAGCGCCGTGCTGGAACAGATAGCCTGCGGTGGCACCGGCCGCTTCGGCGGCGGCCGCATCCGTGTAGGCATCCGGACCCGCCCAGTACCACACCATGTGCGCCATCGGGATATAGGCGAAGGTGAACCAGATCACCGCGAACAGCAGCACCGCCGAGAACTTCATCCGCTCGGCAAAGCCGCCGACGATGAGCCCGCAGGTGATGGCGGCAAAGGCACCCTGGAACACCACGTAGATGAACTCGCTGATCCCGACCCCCTTGCTGAAGGTGGCGGCGATGGAATCCGGCGTCACCCCCATCAACAGCACCTTGTCGAAGGAGCCGTAGAAGGCGCCGCCCTCGGTGAAGGCCAGGGAGTAGCCGTAGACCACCCAGAGGACGGTGATGAGGCAGAACAGGGTGAACACCTGCATCAGCACGCTCAGCATGTTCTTGGCGCGCACCAGGCCGCCGTAAAAGAGGGCGAGGCCCGGCACGGACATCAGGATCACCAGGGCCGCTGCCACCATCAGCCAGGTATTGTCCCCCTTGTTGATGGTCACGGTCGCGGCCGCCTGTACCACATCGGCCTGCGCGGCCACCTCTTCGGCCCAGCCCGGGGCGGCCATGGTGGCGGCCAGCGCCAGCAGGCCAGTCATTACGAGTCTCTTGAACATACAGCCCTCTCCTTGTCGTCCCGGCATCCGGGTCCATTTCCTGATATGCATTTCCAACCTGGCCACCTGCCCACCGCACCTGTGTGGCTCACGGAGACATCATGGCGACATAACATGGGGAAAGCATAAAGCAGGCCAAGAAAAATAATTCTTTTATTTCATGGAGTTATGTTTTTATTACATTCAACACGCACCATCTTGGCGCACGATGCCCGGTTACAGGGGGAAAATCGCACTTTGGCTGTGCATTGCCGGGAAAATGCACCAGGATGACCCAACCACCTCACAATGACGGGGCGAACCCGTGGTGATGTCACCCTGGCAGGCTTACCTATCCCGCTAAGGTATTTATGAAATAAATGAAATGGGCCATACCATGGTGAAATCAAATGAGGCTGACGGCCAATATCCCCCCATCCGAGGGGCACAAGCACTTTAAGAGTGCAAACGCGCGCCATTCGTCTGGCCTGCCCCGAAATGCCCGGTCATACTGGCAAGCCATCTTCCCCTGTTCCCAGCGCCGCGAGGAGCCCATGCCCAATCTCAACGTGACCGAAATCAAGGCCTTCGTGCCTGCCCGGGATTTCACACTGTCAAAGCAGTTCTATCAGGATCTCGGCTTTACCCTGGCCTCCGGTGGCGACGGCGTGGCCTATTTTCATCTCGGCAACGCAAGCTTCCTGCTGCAGGATGGCAACCCCCCGGGGCTGGCCGAGCAGCTCATGATGCACCTCCTGGTGGAGGACGTGGCCGCCTGGCAGGAGCAGGTGGCAACGAGCCAGCTTGCCCGCCGCTATGGCGTCAGGGTCACGGAGCTCGTCACCCAGCCGTGGCGCATGAAGGAGTTCTGTCTGTACGACCCCTCAGGCGTGCTGTGGCGCATCGCGCAGAACATCGACTGAGGGGATGGCAGTCCGAGAGGCTGATGGCCTGACAGCCTGTGGGTCTGAGGGTCTGAGGGTCTGAGGGTCTGAGGGTCTGAGGGTCTGAGGGTCTGAGGGTCTGAGGGTACACCTCTTAGCACCGCCCGGAAAAACAAAAGGCCATCCGCGAGGATGGCCTTTTGTCATGGAATCTGATGGTGCCCGGGGTCGGACTCGAACCGACACGTATTGCTACGGCGGATTTTGTGTATGGAGATGGTATTCACCTGACAGTTGCCCACAAAAGGGAGTGGTCATACGGCTTCAAACCGGATAACAAAACGGTACCCCTACCGTGTTATCCGGAGTCACCGTATGACCACCAACGAGAAAGTAGCACGTCGTAAACTCAGCCTGCTAGAGCTCGCCAAAGAGCTCAATAACGTCAGCAAAGCCTGCAAGCTCATCGGCTACAGCCGCCAGCAGTTCTACGAGATTCGCCGTAACTACCAGACCTATGGCGCCGAGGGCTTGCTCGACAAACTCCCCGGCTGTAAAGGCGCTCATCCCAACCGGGTCGCTCCCGAGATTGAGCAAGCCATCCTCGATTACTCTCTCACCAGACCAACCCATGGCCCGCTGCGGGTCGCGCAAGAACTGGCTCTGCAAGGCATCAACGTCAGTGCGGGCGGTGTGCGTGGCGTGTGGCAACGTCACGACTTGCTCTCCAAGCATGACCGCTTGTTGCGCCTCGAGAAAACCCACAGGGAACAGACGATTGAGCTCAATGACGAGCAGATCCGCCTGGATTTGACCCCATAGGTCCAGACACTTTTTCCCGCTTAGGGTTGTGATACCCGACTGCGCAGAAATTCCCGTGGTGAACGGTATCCCAAGGCGCTGTGCGGGTGGTGCTCGTTATAATGCTCAAACGCGATAGCCAAATTGCCTACCGCTGTTCGGCTATCCGGTTTTGGCATCATCTCGATATAGTCTCGCTTCATCGTCTTCACGAAGCTCTCCGCTATACCGTTGCTCTGTGGGCTTCTCACAGCTGTCGTTCTGGGTTCCAACCCGATTTCTCGTGCAAACGCGCGGGTCTCATGGGCCCGATACGCCGCGCCATTATCTGTCAGCCACTCCACCGGTGATGCTGGCAACGAATCACCGAAGCGACGTTCGACAGATCTCAGCATGACATCTTGCACCGTGTCACTGTCGTAACCCCCGGTACTGGCAGCCCAGTCCAAGGTTTCCCTGTCACAACAGTCCATGGCGAACGTGACCCGTAGTTTTTCACCGTTATCGCAGCGAAACTCGAAGCCATCCGAGCACCACCGTCGATTGCTCTCCTTGACGGCAACACGCCCCTTATGTGCCCGCTGGGTCAATGGTGCAGCCGGTTTTCTTTCCAGCAGCAGGTCATGATCGCGCATGACGCGATATACCCGCTTGGCGTTTACCACAGGCTGTCGTGTTGCCTCTGACTGACGCCGTAACAGCGCCCAGACTCGGCGATAGCCATAGGAGGGAAGCTCTGCCATCGCCTCCATGATCCGGCCAAGTAAGACTGCATCATCACGCTGGCGATGATGACGACCATCTTGCCAATCCGGTTTTCGATGAACACGAACGGATAGCTGCGCACGCGATACATTAAGGGCCTGGCTCACAGCACTTAATCGTCGTCCCCCGGCAACAAGGGCGCATGCGCAATCCATTTTTTTGCTCGACCATACTCCACGGCTTCTTTGAGGATCTCGTTCTCCATGGTCTTCTTCCCGAGCAGACGCTGGAGCTCTCGGATCTGCTTGATGGCAGCAGCCAACTCGGAGGCTGGAACAACATCCTCACCGGCGGTGATCGCCGTGAGAGACCCTTCCTGGAATTGTTTACGCCATTTGAAAAGCTGGTTGGCGTTGACGTCGTGCAAGCGAGCGACATGAGAGACAGTCATTCCGGGCTCAAAGGTCTGCTGCACGATGGAGATCTTTTCCTGCGGAGTCCGGCGTCGACGGCGCTCAGCCCCTGTTAACACTTCGACCATCTTCTCGTTGTGACTAGTACTGAACATAGCTCCAAGACTACCTCTTAAGTTAAGAGGGGCGAAGTGTCTGGATCTTCAAGGGGCCAATCTACCGCCTGCTCGAGTGCTTCAGCCCCGAGTTTCGCGAACGCCAAATTGAGGTTCACTACACCGGGGAACTGGTGGCGGTCGACACCTTCTTCGTCGGCGCACTCAAGGGGGTGGGCAAGGTGTATCTGCAAACCGTGCTGGACTGCTACAGCCGCCACGCCTGGGGACGGCTCTACACCAGCAAGCTGCCGGTGACCTCGGTCCATGTGCTCAACGAAACGGTCCTGCCGTTCTTCGAGGCTCACGAGGCGCGGGTCTATACCATCCTGTCGGACAACGGGCGCGAGTTCTGCGGGCGCCCTGACCATCACCCCTACGAGCTGTTCCTGCAACTGGAGGGGATTGAGCACCGGACCACCAAGGTACGCAGGCCGCAGAGCAACGGCTTTATCGAGCGGCTACATCGCACCCTGCTGGATGAACACTTCCGTATCAAGGGGAGGACGACCTGGTATGAATCAGTAGAGCAGATGCAGACAGACCTGGACAGCTATCTGGATCACTACAACACCCAGCGGCCACATCAGGGCAGGATGATGGAGGGTCAAACCCCCTACAGCATGTTCAAAAAGGGTCTGAAATTGATACCGAAGGAAGTGCGCACTAAAGTAGCGTAAACAAGACACCGGTTTGAGGCCGGTGTCAGGTGATAACTAGATCTGTACAGATTTTGAATCCAGAAACTGCGGTTTCCTAGGAATAGTACGAATCTCAAGCCATTGAATCAAGTGGGGTTGAGTTATTTCAGGTTGGCTCAAGTTGAGGTGGGTTTGCACACTTTGCACATTTTTACCCACCATAACCATACGACCACGACATTGATAGCATTAGGCTGTGTTCTTAAAGTGATGAAGATATAATCTCACATCTTCTCAACAGCTTAAGATCCATTCCGTGTCCCGCCGTTATCAGCTGACTGATGCACAATGGGGGCTTATCGAGCCCCAGTTTCCTTCTCGAAGCCTGATCGGGCGCCCTACCCGTGAACCGCGCCAAGTGCTCGATGGCATTCTCTGGATACTCCACACCGGAGCTCCTTGGCGAGACCTTCCAGAACGTTTCGGACCATGGAATTCGGTCTACAACACCTTCCGGCGTTGGCAGGATGCAGGCCGGATTGATGCCATTCTGGAAGCGCTGCAACTCAAGCTCAATGAAGAAGGGCTCATCGATTTCGACCTGTGGTGCCTGGACGGCTCCAATGTCAGAGCATCCAAAGATGCTGCCGGTGCACGTAAAAAAACACCTCAATGAATCAAGCCCTTGGCCGTTCGCGGGGAGGTTTCGGCAGCAAAATTCACTTGGTCACGGACGGTCATGGCTTACCACTGAGCTTCTGCCTGTCACCGGGGCAATCAGCAGAAATCAGCTATGCAACCGTCATTCCGCACCTGATTTTGCTATTTTCAGTGCTTGACGGCGATCGGCCGTTCTGATCTATTACTCTCTTTTGCAGGTAGATCATCATGGCCGCACCCGCTATCTCGATCCGTAACCTCGATCACCTTGGTTTGGTCGCCGCACTCTGCCAGGAACTGGGCATTGCCCGCATGATCGATGCCTTGCTCCCCAAAACCCCGCCTTTCAAGGTCTCACATGGTGAAGCCTTGGTCGCCATGATAGTGAACGGCCTCGGCTTTCACAGCAGCACCCTGCACATGTTCCCGCAATTCTTCGCTAACAAGCCGGTTGAGCGCCTGATTGGCCCCGGGATCTGTGCTGATGACCTCAATGATGATGTGCTCGGTCGCTGTCTCGATGCCCTCTTTGAGGCCGATGTCAGCGCCTTGTATCAGGTGATGGCGGCGCAAGTTGTCGAGCGGCTGGGGCTCAAAAGCACCGCAGTGCACCTCGATATTACCAGCTTCCACGTCGATGGCGCCTATGACTGTGCCGATGGGGATCTGGTCGGTAAGCTGCAACTGGTGCGTGGTTATAGTCGTGATCACCGGCCAGAGCTGAATCAAGTGATCCTTGAGCTCATCTGTGAAAATCAGGCCGGCCTACCTGTCTATATGCAGGCCCTGAGCGGCAATAGTAATGACACCAAAGCCTTTGCCCAGACCGTTCGTCGCCATTTGAGCAGTCTCAAGGCCGCGCAGGAGTGCCGTTATCTGGTCGGCGATGCCGCACTGTACTGCGCCGATACCTTGCAATTACTGGCGCAACAGCAGCAACTATTTGTGACCCGGGTGCCCGTCACTCTCAATGAGGCAAAGCAGGCCGTGGCAACCATAGGTGCACAACCGCTGACCGCTCTGGGCAATGGCTATCATGGCCGTTGGCAACACGCGAATTATGCCGGGGTCGCGCAACGTTGGTTGCTGGTGCGCAGCGAACAAGCCAGCCACCGCGAGCAGCAGACATTGGCCAAAAACCTGCTCAAAGACAGTACCCGCGAGCTCAAAGCCTTCGCCAAATTGTGTGCCCGACGCTTTGCTTGTGAGGCGGATGCCCAAGCTGAGTTGAGCTGTTTTACCGCCAGCTTGATGCTGCTGCAACTGGATGCCGAAGTGGTAGGTGAACCCGTTTATACAGGACGTGGCAGACCCAAGCGTGGCGAAGAGCCAATTGGCCATCAGTTTCAAATCACTGGGTTGGCGGCAACTAGCCTGGCTTGCGTTGAAGAGGCCCACAACCAGACCGGGGTGTTCATCCTGGCGACCAATGACCACAGCGATACGCTGACCATGGCCGAACTTTTGGCCACCTATAAAGCGCAGCAGAATGTCGAACGGGGCTTTCGTTTTCTCAAGAGCCCGGAGTTTTTAACCTCCTCACTGTACCTGAAAAAGCCGGAGCGGATTGAAGCGTTGCTCATGGTGATGACCTGTAGCCTGATGATTTACGCAGCGTTGGAGCACCGGATCCGGCAGGGATTAGTGGAGCAGAATCGCAGTGTGGCGGATATGAAAAAGAAACCGACCCAGCAGCCGACGGCCCGTTGGATCTTTTTGCGCTTTGGTGGCATCCATGAATATCGACTGGGAGAAGCTCCGCCACAAGTAACGGAGCTAACAGGAGACCAGCAGATCATTTTGGAGGTATTGGGTGAGCGCTATCGGCAAATTTATTCCTAAATCAGGTGCGGAATGTCGGCTTAATGACCTAAATAGCGACTGTAGTGAAATTGACGTTAAGGTTAAAACTATAAATAGTGCTTATGAAGCTGCAGAATCATTACCGGCTGTAATTCAAGATCTGAATGATGCCAGAGAAAAACTAACATCCACAATAAAAGAAACTAGAGATGACATTAATAAATATAAAAATGAGATAAGTGAAATCAAAGCATATATTGGCGTGGCTCAATCAGAGTCTATATCCATGCGTGATAAAATAAAAACATTATTAGCAAACACTAATGCTTATGCCCAAAGTGCATCTAGCCTAGTTGAACAGTGTGATGATGCATTACAGATAACAACAACTCAGGGGCTTGCTGCTGGTTTCGATCAAAAAGCAAAGGAGCTTCAAAAATCTATCTGGGTTTGGATTATTGGTCTTTTAGTTGCCCTTGCTTTTGGCATTGGCATCGGCTCAAGTCGAGTTGCTGATTTTACAGAGGCATTAAAGGGCGATTTAACGGCTGGTCAAGCGATATTACATACTATTATTTCGATATTCTCTATTGGCGGTCCACTGTGGCTTGCTTGGATTTCAACACAACAAATCAACCACAGATTTAAATTATCAGAAGATTACTCTTATAAAGCAACTGTTGCAAAAGCATTTACTGGCTTTAGGAAAATATCCGAAGACTTCAATCAAGAAACAAGCGAGCGACTTTTCAACTCTACATTAGATCGTTTTGATGAGATGCCACTGAGATTGGTGTCAGGAAAAGACTACAATAGTCCATGGCATGAATTCATAGATTCAGAAGCTTTTAAAAAAGCTATCGACATGGTTCCATCCCTTGCAAAAGAGGCTGGCCGTTTCGCTGAAAGCACCAAGCTAAACAAGAAAATACCTACACCTAAAACTGATGACGGAATAGTGAAAGAGAAGACTGTAGAGAAATCAGCTGCCAACGAAGAATAATATCTACCATTTATTTAAGCGCTCATTAATAAGAAGGGCGCTTTCGCGCCCTTCTTTATTAATTACCCTTCCTGATTTTCCCCGGCTACCGGTTCTGCGCCGGCGACGGGTTCAATCTCGATGCGATCCACCCGCTGCAAGCCACGGGGCAGCTTGGCGCCACGTCGGCCGCGCTCGCCACGGTAGTAGTCAAGGTCAGACGGTTTGAGGGTGAGCTTGCGCTTGCCGGCAAACAGGGTGACCGACTGGCCCTGCGGGATAATGGCCGCCATCACCATAAACTCCTCCCGCGCCTTGACCCGCGCCGACGGGATGCTGATGAGCTTGTTGCCCTTGCCCTTGCCGAGTACCGGCAGGGTATTGAGCGGGAACAGCAGCATGCGACCCTCGTTGGAGATGGCCATGCAGAGATCCGTGTCCGGCGCGCCTATCCTCTGGGGCGCCATCACCAAGCCCCCTTCCGGCACGGTCAGCAGCGCCTTGCCGTTCTTGTTCTTAGCCGTCAGGTCATCGTATTGGCAGACGAAGCCGTAACCGGCGTCGGAGCAAACGAGGTACGGCTCGCCCTCGTTACCCATCACCAGATGGCGCACCTCTTCACCGGCCCCCAGCGCGAAGCGACCGGTGAGCGGCTCGCCCTGACTGCGGGCAGAGGGCAGGGTGTGGGCCTCCAGCGAGTAGGTTCTCCCCAGGGTGGAGAGGAACACCGCCTGCTGGTTGCTGCGGCCATGGGCGTGGGCCAGATAACCGTCCCCCGCCTTGTAGGAGAGGCCCTCCACGTCCACGTCGTGGCCCTTGGCGGCGCGCACCCACCCCTTGTCGGAGAGGATCACGGTCACCGGCTCGCTCGGGGTGAGCTCCTTCTCGGTCAGGGCCACGGCGGTGGCGCGCTCCACCAGCGGGGTGCGGCGATCGTCGCCGTACTTCTCGGCATCCGCCAGGATCTCTTTCTTGAGCAATGTGCTGAGACGGCGCTCGGAACCCAGGATCAGTTCCAGCTTGTCGCGCTCTTCCGCCAGTTCATTCTGCTCGGCACGCAGCTTGAACTCTTCGAGCTTGGCCAGGTGGCGCAGTTTGAGCTCGAGGATCGCCTCGGCCTGGGTCTCGCTGATATTGAAACGCTCCATCATCACCCGGCCCGGCTCCTCCTCGGTGCGGATGATCTCGATCACCTCGTCGATGTTGAGGTAGGCAATGAGCAAGCCTTCGAGGATGTGCAGGCGAGCCAGCACCTTGTCGAGGCGATACTGCAGGCGGCGGCGCACCGTCTCGCGGCGAAAACTCAGCCACTCGGTGAGGATGGTCTTGAGGTCTTTCACCTGGGGCCGGTTGTCCAGACCCAGGATGTTGAGGTTGACCCGGTAGTTCTTCTCCAAGTCCGTGGTGGCGAACAGGTGGGCCATCAGCCCCTCCACGTCCACCCGGTTGGAGCGCGGCACGATCACCAGACGGGTCGGGTTCTCGTGGTCCGATTCATCCCGCAGATCGGTCACCATCGGCAGCTTCTTGGCCACCATCTGGGCGGCAATCTGCTCCATGATCTTGGCGCCGGAGGCCTGATGAGGCAGCGCCGTGATGACGATGTCGCCATCTTCCTCGCTCCACACCGCCCGCTGCTTGATGGAGCCCTTGCCGGTCTCGTAGATTTTGCGGATGTCGTCGCGCGGCGTGATGATCTCGGCATTGGTCGGGTAATCCGGCCCCTGCACATGGGCCATCAGATCGTTCAAACCGGCGTTGGGATTATCCAGCAGCTCCACACAGGCGTGGGCCACTTCCCGCGCGTTGTGGGGCGGGATGTCGGTCGCCATGCCCACCGCGATACCGGTCACCCCGTTGAGCAGGATGTGGGGCAGGCGGGCGGGCAGCACCACGGGCTCTTTCATGGTGCCGTCGAAGTTCGGCGTCCACTCCACCGTGCCCTGGCCGAGCTCGGAGAGCAGCAGCTCGGAGAAGCGTGACAGGCGCGCCTCGGTATAACGCATGGCGGCGAAGGATTTGGGATCGTCCGGCGCCCCCCAGTTGCCCTGACCGTCCACCAGCGGGTAGCGGTAGGAGAAGGGCTGGGCCATCAGCACCATGGCTTCGTAACAGGCGCTGTCGCCGTGGGGGTGATATTTACCCAGCACGTCACCCACGGTACGGGCGGATTTCTTGTGCTTGGAGAGGGCCGACAGACCCAGCTCGCTCATGGCGTAGATGATGCGCCGCTGCACGGGCTTGAGGCCGTCGCCGATATGCGGCAGGGCCCGATCCATGATGACGTACATGGAGTAGTTCAAGTAAGCCTGTTCGGTAAAGGTGCGCATTGGCTGGCGCTCGACCCCGTCCAGACTGAGCTCGATGGCATCACTCATGTGATTTTCTCTTTCGGTTCGGGAGCTGGTTGGCGCTCTACTTCATCCAACAGACTGAGCTCGATAGCATCACTCATAAGGTTGTTCTCTTGCTATGGCACGCCCTCAGAGGGCGCGCCGGAAATGCGGGTCGGCAGGGGGCCGACGGTGAATCACAAGACCCCCTCCCAACCTCCCCCTCCATGAGGGGGAGGAGAGGCTTGGCCCCCTCCCCTTGCGAAGGGGAGGGCCGGGGTACTTGCGACTCGCTTTAGATGATGGCGAGGTTGCCCTTCTCTTCCAGCCATTCGCGGCGATCACCGGCGCGCTTCTTGGCCAGCAGCATGTCCATCAGTTGCAGGGTCTCGTCCCCATCTTCCCCTTCTGCCCCTCCTTCCGCGCCCATGGTGAGCTGCACCAGGCGGCGGGTGTTGGGATCCATGGTGGTTTCCCGCAACTGCTTGGGGTTCATCTCACCCAGCCCCTTGAATCGGGTCACCATCACCTTGCCCTTCTTCTTCTCGGCTTCGACCCGTTGCAGCACGCCGTTCTTCTCGTCCTCGTCGAGGGCGTAGAAGACCTCCTTGCCGATGTCGATACGATAGAGGGGCGGCATGGCCACATAGACATGGCCCTTCTCCACCAGCGTGCGGAAGTGCTTCACAAAGAGGGCGCAGAGCAGGGTGGCGATGTGCAGACCGTCCGAGTCCGCATCCGCGAGGATGCACACCTTGCCGTAGCGCAGGCCACTGAGGTCGTCGGAATCCGGGTCGAGCCCGATCGCCACCGAGATGTCGTGTACTTCTTGCGAGGCGAGCACCTGACCGGCCTCCACCTCCCAGGTGTTCAGGATCTTGCCGCGAAGCGGCATGATGGCCTGGAATTCGCGATCCCGCGCCTGCTTGGCACTGCCGCCCGCGGAGTCACCCTCCACCAGGAAGAGCTCCCCCTGCATGGGGTCGGCGCAGCCGCAGTCGGTCAGCTTGCCGGGCAGGGCCGGGCCTTGGGTTATCTTCTTGCGCACTACCGTCTTGGCGGCGCGCATCCGGCGCTGGGCGCTCGAGATGCAGAGCTCCGCCAGCTGTTCGGCCAGCTCGGTGTTGCTGTTCAAGTAAAGGCTGAAGGCATCCTTCACCACGCCGGAGACGAACGCCGAGCTCTGGCGGGACGACAGACGCTCCTTGGTCTGGCCGGCAAACTGCGGGTCCTGCATCTTGATGGAGAGGATGTAGGCGCAGCGATCCCAGATGTCTTCCGGGGTCAGCTTGACCCCGCGGGGCAAGAGGTTGCGGAACTCGCAGAACTCGCGCATGGCGTCGAGCAGCCCCTGGCGCAGGCCGTTGACATGGGTGCCACCGAGCGCGGTGGGAATGAGGTTCACATAGGATTCGGCGAGGCACTCGCCCCCTTCCGGCAACCAGCACAGGGCCCAGTCCACCGCCGACTGCTCGGAGCTGAAAGAGCCGACGAAGGGCTGCTCCGGCAGGCAGGTGAACTGCTTGACCGCATCGATGAGGTAATCCTTGAGGCCGTCTTCGTAGCACCACTCCAGCTTGATGCCGGTGTTCTTGTCGAGGAACTTGATGGTGAGGCCCGGGCAGAGCACGGCTTTCGCTTTGAGCAGGTGCTCCAGCTTGGAGACCGAGAAGCGCGGCGAATCGAAGTAGCGCGCCTCTGGCCAGAAGCGCACCCGGGTGCCAGTGTTGCGGCGTCCGCAGGTGCCGGTGATGGTCAGATCAGACACCTTGTCGCCCCGCTCGAAGGCGATGTCATAGACCTGGCCGTCCCGGCGCACCGTCACCTCGACCCGATCGGAGAGGGCGTTCACCACGGAGATCCCCACCCCGTGCAAGCCGCCGGAGAACTGGTAGTTCTTGTTGGAGAACTTGCCCCCCGCGTGCAGCTTGCAGAGGATCAGCTCCACGCCGGAGACCCCTTCCTCCGGGTGGATGTCCACCGGCATGCCGCGACCGTCGTCGATCACCTCGAGGGACTGATCCTCGTGCAGGATCACCTCCAGATTGCGGGCGTGACCCGCCAGCGCCTCGTCGACGCTGTTGTCGATGACCTCCTGGCCGAGGTGATTGGGCCGGGTGGTGTCGGTGTACATGCCGGGGCGGCGACGCACCGGTTCAAGGCCATTGAGGACCTCAATGGCATCCGCATTGTATTGAGTGGACATGGAGGGCCTTGCGAATTGACGTTTGGGGGGAATCTTACTCGCTGGGAGGGCCCGGGACAAATGGGGCGCTCGCAAAGGGTGATCCAGAGGGGCTCCGGCCTCCCCGCCCGGGATCAGGCGGGTTCCCCGGGCAGGGCCTGCACAAGCTGGGAGAGGGAGCAGTGGAGTCGCCACACCAGCCCCGCCAGAGCCCGGGCCGCCGGGTCTGCATGTTCCCCCAGCCCCTGGCTGATGCGGTCCAGCTCCGCCAGGGTGCGCCCCAGGGTCTCGTGCTGCACGCCCCCTTCGGTCAGAATGCCTTTCAGGCAGCGCAGACAGCCGTCCCGCACCAGATAGAGGGCCGGATCCCGGCTGCGCCAAAGCCTGAGCTGCCAGACGATATGGCTGCAATTGAGCAGCACCACGCCCCAGCGCAGCACCCAGAGCCGGGCCCCCTGATCCTGACTCTGGCTGAGCTGGCTCACCGCGTGATAGACCCGGGATTCAAACTCCCCCTCGCTCTGATGCGGGGCCGGGGCCAGCTGGTCCACGAAATCCCGCCGCAGACGATGCATCAGGCGGCGGCTCTTGCGCCGATCCGAGCTGGGCCTCAGGAGCTGGAACGCCAGTCCGGCACTCATCACCCCCAATGCCTGCGCGAGGCTGCTGTTGACGAAGGCGAGGTAGTCGTAGCTCGGCGGATTGGTGATGGCGAGGAAGGAGCCGAGCAGCACGATGAGCTGGCCCCAGAGCGCCGCCCCCTGGGGTCGCTGCAATTTCAGCAGTTGCAGGGTGATGAGAGCGGGGAACAGCAGGGCGCAGAAGATCCAGAAGTCGTCGATGCGGATCATCAGCCCGAACTTGACCCCGAAGCAGATAAAGCTGAGCAGCACGATGGCCTTGAGCATGGTCTGGGCCCCCTTCGCCGGGGCCGGGGTGGCGGAATAGAGCACGCAGCAGATGGCGAGCAGGGTCAGGGCCGCAGCGCCCGCATCCCACTGGCTGTGGATCCAGAAGGTGCAGCCCAGCATCACGCAGAGGAAGGTACGCCCCCCGTTGTAGGCCGCCTCCAGGCCGTCGGTGTGGCTGGTCAGAGAGCTGTGGCGCGGCGGCGCCGGCCACTCCTGGCCATCGTGGCGGGCCAGCCTTTCCAGCCAGCGCTGACACTCCAGGTAGCTCCAGCAGAAGTGGCGCAGCCGCAGCCAGAAGGCCTGACAGCGATAATCATCCCCCGAACGGGCCACGAAGGGCGCCATCAGGCGGGCAATGCGCAGCTTGTCGCAGCCCCCCTGTCCCAGCTCCCGCAGCACGGCGGCCAGCATGGGGGCCGGGTCGACGGCGTCCTCTGGCCAGTGTTGCAGCATGCGGCGCAGCCCCGAGATGAGGCTGACCATCCTCAGCTGGCGATGGAGCAGATAGTTCAGCAACTGGTTGTGGCGGCGCAGGCGGTGGTGGCTCCAGACTGCCTGGATGCGCAGCACGTTCAGGGTGAGGATCTGACCGATCACCCCCTCGTGGGCGGTGCGCACATCGGCGCCCGTCTCCCCGAGCCAGAGCAGCTGGGCATGTTCCAGCAGCCGGGTCTGGCTCTTGCCAAGGGAGTCCAGCAGGGTCTCGCCATCGGAGAAACTCGGCAGGATCATCATCATCAGGCCGCCGCAGAGGATGCCGACGATCACCTCGCTCACCCGGGCCTGGGCGATGTCGAAGATATGTTGCGGGTCGGTCAGGTTGACGCAGGAGAAGGCGATGATGGCGGCGGTATAGCCCGCCAGGGCGAAACCGTAGGAGACGTTGTTCTGATGGTGGTTGGAGATGTAGGTGCAACCCCCCAGCCAGAGGGCGATAAGCAGGCTGAAGAGCCAGGGATCACCGATGCCAAGGCCGGTGATCATCACCGCCGCCATGGCGCCGATGAGGCTGCCCACCACCCGCCCCAGGCTCTTGCTGATGACGCCCCCCACGGTGGGAAAGCTCACCACGGCGGCGGAGGTCATGGCCCAGTAGGGAGAGTCGAGTTGCAGCACGAACGCCAGCCAGAGCGACAGGCACATGGCCAGGGCATTGCGCAGGGCGTAGCGCCACTGGCCGCCGTTGGCCTTGCCCCAGGGGGTCTGGCGCCAGAGCGAGGGGATCACTCTAGTCCCCTATGGTGATGGTACAGGTCGTGCCCGCGATCAAGACCAGATCCGGGGGAATCGCCAGCAGCCTGATCCGCACCGGCACCCGCTGGGCCAGGCGCACCCAGGGCACGTTCGGCTTGACGTCGAGCAGCAGCCCCTCGCTGCCTTCCAGGCTCTGATCGTGAATGGCGCGCCCTATGCTTTCCACCTCCCCCCTGAGTACCCGATCCCCGCTGTAGAGCACCACCTCGGCCGGTTTGCCGGGGGCGATGTGCCTGAGCTTGGTCTCTTCGAAATAGCCCTGCACATAGAAGGAGTGGGTGTCTATCAGGGCCACCAGGGGCACCCCGGCGGTGGCGTAGTTGCCGACCCTGGCCTGCAGGTTGGTGATGTAGCCGTCGCTCGCAGCATGGACCTCGGTCCGGGCAAGGGACCATCTGGCCTGCTCCAGATTGGCTTGGGCCACCTCATAGGCCGCCTTCATCGCCTGGGCATTGAGCCTGGATTCATCCACCGCCTCGGCGGAGATGACGGTGCGGGAGAGGCTCTGGCGACGGTTCGCCTCGTGCTCCGCCTTGTCGAGATCCGACCTGGCCTTGGCCAGGGCCGCGCTGGCGTTGTCCAGCGCGATGCGATAGGGCTCGGGATCCAGGGTGAAGAGCAGGTCCCCCGCCTTCACCAGCTGGTTGTCCTTGACCCCTATCCTGACGATCTTGCCCGACACCTGGGGCGTGATGCTGACCAGCTCGGCCCGCACCTTGCCATCCCGGGTCCAGGGCCCCTGCATGTAGTCGTTCCACAGCCACCAGAGCGACACCAGCGCCAGGGCAAAGACCAGCAGGGTGGAGAAGTATTTGAGGGTCGCAAGGGGTGATTTAGCCATGTAGCAATATCCATAGGGCGCCGCTGACGGCGAGGATGAAGAGGGAGAGATCCATCAGCAGGGGGTGCCAGACCTCGCCGCCGTAGAGCCAGTCCCGCAGCAGATGGTGCAGCGGCAGCCAGCCCAGCAGGCCGAGCAGCACGGCCTTGAACAGGGGCGGAAAGTAGAGCGAGGCCCCGAGGATCAGATCCGGCAGCGCTGAAGCAGTCGTCACGGGTGTGCCCCCTGTTGGCAGAGATGAAATGAAGAGAGAGGCCGGGGTCCGCCGGGAGACGGACAGGGCAAGGTTAACACAGCCATGGCGGGGGCTACACCAGCAGATGACCCCCTGAGGCGTCGTCACGGGAGTGGCACGACAACGCCTCGCCCGTCCTCCCGCCACCCGTCGGGGCAGTCACCTCGCGTTCAATCGGTTACGGTATCTGCCGGGTGATGCACCCCGTCCCGGGTCGGCACCTCTCCCAGATCGAACGGGTTGACCCCCTCCAGACAGGCGAGGTTGTAGCCATATTCCGCCGGATTGGATCGGCGCTGGTGATGGGTGTAGATGCCGCAGACGCTGCAGAAGTAGTGTTTCGCGGTGCGGGTGTTGAACTGGTAGCAGCGAAGCGCCGCCTCCCCTTGCAGGATGCGGATGCCGGACAGCGGCACCGAGGCGACGATGGCCCCACGCCGCCGACAGAAGGAGCAGTCGCAGCGGCGCGGATCCACCACGCCATCCGGCAGGGTCAGCTCCAGCACCACGGCGCCGCAGTGGCAGCTCGCCTTGTGTTTCTTCTGGATGGGGGTATTGCCGATGCGTGTGATCATGCTGCCTCCTTGCCGCAGTGTCAGGCTGCGAACCGGTTAATCGAACAGGGTATCCCCCCGCCCCTGCGACAGATGGTCATGCAGGGTGCGCAACTGGGACGCCACCACCCGGTGGCGGGAGAGTTCGGGCAAGGCGTCGATGGGGAAGTACCCCGCCCCTTTGGTTTCATCGGTGTCGGTAAGCAGAGCGCCCCCCGTCACCTCGCACAGGAAGAAGGCCTTGTGGGCGTGGGGCAACTGCGGGGGATGGGGGTGCTTTAGCTTGTCGAACAGGGCCAGCAGTTGCACCGCCCGACAGGCGAGGCCGGTCTCCTCGCTCACTTCCCGCACCACGGCCCCCGCCGGCGAATCGCCGACATCACACCAGCCACCGGGCAGAGTCCAGCAGCCGTCGCTGCGCTCCTGCACCAGCAGGACATGGCCCGCATCGTTCTGAATGAAGGCCCGCACATCGAGCTTGGGGGTGGGATAGCCGCTGTCGAGGGCAATCCAGTCGCCGATGGCGTCGGGGGCCAGCTCGCTCTGGCTGGCGATGAGCGTCACCGTGGCCGCTCGCAGCGCCTCGAAGCGGGCGATGTCGAAGGGATCGCGGGAATAGGTGAGCCCCGCCTGGGCCGTGGCCAGCACCTGTTCGAGGAAGGCGGCCAACGGCGGCTGCACGGCTAGAGCCCGAGGAAACGGACGATCTGGGCGGGGTAGCGCTCGAAGCCTGTGAAGGCGTGATCGCCGCCGCACTCCAGGGAGAGACGGGCAAAGCGGTATTCGTCCAGCGCCTTGCGATAGTCGAGCACCTCGTCCTCCTGCTGTTGCAGCACCCAGAGCCGCTCGGGAGCAGTCACCGGCACCGCCAGCGCTCTCAGCTCGTCCATGTGTCCGGGCAACAGTTCATAGCGTTCGCCACTGTAGGGGTTGGTCTGGGGGCCGAGGTAGTCGCAGAGCAGCTCGTGGGGGCGCACCGCCGGGTTGATGAGGGCGGCGCGGCAACCGTATCGCTCGCTCACTCGCGTTGCCATAAAGCCACCGAGGGAGCTGCCCACGGCGCCCAGTCGCAGGGCGCTGCCGTGGCGGGCCTTCAGGTCGGCGATGGCCTGCTCGATGGCAGCCCAGGCGGCCGCCGGGGTGTTGGGCTGGGCCGGGATCACCACCTCGATATCGGGCCTGTTCTCTGCCACCCAGGCCGCCATCTGCTGCGCCTTGGCCGAGCCGGGGGATGAATTGAAACCGTGCAGATAGAGCAGGACGGGCTTCATGGCAACGCCTCAGTAACCGGTGGCATTGGGGTCGGGCACGAACTGCCCCAGCGGCAGGCGCCACACCTGACTCGCCACCCGGCCATCCGGGTGCAGGGTGAGATAGCGCCAGCCCGGGCCGGATTCGTCCAGTGCGAAACCGTCGGAGAGCGGCTTGAACTGGATGCAGGTAGAGGGGCTGGCGATGAGCCGCACTCCGTGGTGCACCTCGTCAAACTCCTGATGGACGTGGCCGAACAGGATGGTCTTCTGCTGCGGGTGGCGGGCCAGCACGGCGAACAGGTCGTCGGCATTCTTGAGGTTGTGCTGATCCAGCCAGGCGCAGCCCACCGGCACCGCCTGATGGTGCAGGGCGATCAGGGCGTGGCGCTCGGGATGCTGGCGCAGGGCCTGATCCAGGGCCGCCAGCTGGTGATCCCCCAGCACCCCGTGGGGTTTGCCGCGCACCTGGGTGTCCAGCAGGATCACCTGCCAGTGATCCCCCACCAGTTGCTTGGCCTCGCTGATGCCGGCCGCATGGAGGTATTCGGTCATCAGGGGGCCGTCGTCGTGGTTGCCGGGCAACCAGTAGATGGGGCGAGCCAGGGGCGCCATCATGGAGGCGAAGCGCTGGTAGGACTCCGGGCTGTGATCCTGGGAGAGATCCCCGGTGGCGAGGATGAGATCGAACGGGTGCTCGTTGGCCTGCACCCGCTCCAGCACGGCGGCCAGACTCTGCGCCGTGGGCACGGCCAGCAGCCGCCCCTCGGCACTGGCGAAGAGATGGGTATCGGTAATCTGTAACAGGCGCACACTGCCGTCCGGCGCCTGAGGTAGCTCTGTTTCCAAAATCACGCTTCTTTTTTATGGGTTCGACTAGAGGATGTTAATCAGGCTGGTGCCGTGTTTGAGACAAAATCTCAACCAATCGGCCAAGAATAGATTTACCTGCTCCTTTTCATCCCTGTGATGCATTTTTTGATTGGGATAATCATAACGTGGTTGCAACATTGAAATCTGTTGCGCCGCACACACTTCCGCCATTCGCACATCATGATACAAACGAATCTCTATCCGGGCTTGCAAGTAGCTCGGCAATTCGGGGTTGTGCTGGGCCAGGATCACCTGGCTGGTGAAGCGGCTCTCCTCGGTCACCGTGAGCTGGAACTGCAGGCCGTTGCCGACCTGATAGCGGCGCTCGGCACCCACGCTGCCGCCGGGCGGCAACAGTTTCATCAGCGCCATGTAATTGACCTCGCAGGTACGCTGCAAGGACATCAAATCAGGCACATAGCGCTTCATCGGGCTCTGGACTAATGACATGTCGCGGCTCCCTCAATCAGGGTCCATGAAGGGTGGACCCACTGCACAGTGTTCCAGTCGGACACAGGGCACCTGACCCGGGTCTGAACGAGCGTCACCTCAGCGCCCCGCCAGCCAGCGTGCCCGCAGCTCGCCGTGATTCAGGGCCAGCCACTGCAGGGCGATGACGGAGGCGGCATTGTCGATGCGCCCCTCTTTGAGCCAGGCATAGGCCTGCTCGCGGCTCACCACGTGGACCCGGATGTCTTCCCCCTCTTCCGCCAGACCGTGGATCCCCTTGGCCTGACTGGAATCCACCTCGCCCACGAACACCTCGATGCGCTCGGTGCTGCCACCCGGGCTCACCAGATAGCTGATGGCGTGTTCGCAGCGTCCCACCTCGATCCCTGCCTCTTCCACCGCTTCGCGCCGCACCACTGCTTCGGCGGTCTCCCCTTCATCGATGATGCCGGCCACCAGCTCCAGCAGCCAGGGGGTGGCGCTGGTCTCCATGGCGCCGATGCGAAACTGCTCCACCAGCACGATCTCGTCCCGCACCGGATCATAAGGCAGCAGGGCGGCGGCATGGCCACGTTCGAACAGTTCCCGGACGATGGGGGCGTTCCAGCCACCGGCAAACAGCCTGTGTTGCAGGCGGTAGACATTCACCTTGAAGAAGCCATTATATCCAGCTGATTTTTCAATGATTTTCACATCATCGCTGGAGTAGTGGCAGGTTTGAGGCAAGGCTTGCTGTGACATTCGAGACTCCTGCCAGCTTGACTTGGCTTGGTTTGACCATAATATTCGGGGGCATGAATGAACATTCATTCACTCGCTCTCGCCGACGATGAGGGAAGGATTTTAGCAGCCACAGGGCATTTGGCTAGGCGCGTTGCCGAGAAAACTCGCCCCGGACCTTGACGTTTCCGCAGCTGGAAAAGAGACAGTTCGCAATGAAATCTGCTTATAGTAGAGTGGTTAAGCTGAAATCAAGCTTGGTCGGTGACAATCCCCCCTTCATCCAGCGGACAGCTTTGGGTTGATACAAAAGGTTAAAACTATCATATGAAAAGAACACTCTTGTCAGTCATGGTGATGCTGGGTGTGAGCGGCGCCGCTCATGCCGAAAACCTGCTCGATATTTACCAACAGGCCCAGATCAAGGACACCCAGCTGCTGGAATCCAAGGCCAAGCGGGACCAGGCCTTCGAGAAGATCAACGAATCCCGTGCAGCCCTGCTGCCCCAGATCAACCTGGGCGCCGGCCTGAACTACCTGCAAAACAAGAACGACACCATGACCAACACGGGCGCTACCGGCTCCGTGACCCTGGATCAATCCATCTACCGTCGCAGCAACTGGGTCAACCTGGATCTGACCGAGAAGAGCGCCACCCAGTCCGACGTGGCCTACAACCTCGAGTACCAGAACCTGATGCTGCGTACCGCCCAGGCCTACTTCGACGTGCTCAAGGCCATGGATACCCTGGAATTCGTGCGTGCCAACAAGACCGCGGTCGAGCGTCAGCTTGAACAGACCCAGCAGCGCTTCGAAGTGGGCCTGACCGCCATCACCGACGTGCACGAGGCCGAGGCCGAGCGTGATCAGGCGCTGGCGGACGAGATCAATGCCGAGAACACCCTGGACAACAGCTACGAGAGCCTGCGCGAGCTGACCGGTATCGACCACCGTCAACTGGACGTGCTCAACACCGATCGCTTCAGCCCGCAGAAGACCGCGTTCAACTCCGACAAGTGGCTGGAACTGGCCCTGGACAAGAACCTGGAGCTGCACAGCGCCCGCATCGGCAAGGACATCGCCAAGGAGCAGATCGATCTGGCCAAGACCGGTCATGAACCGACCCTGGATCTGGGCGCCGGCCTGAACGCCGGTTACAACGATTACAAGGACGAGATCCGCAACCCCGAGAGCAACAGCAATCAGGGCAACATCGGCCTGAACTTCAAGCTGCCCATCTACACCGGCGGGGCCACCACCTCCCAGGTCAAGCAGGCACAGTTCAACTACGTGGCCGCCAGCGAACAGCTCGAGCGCAGCTTCCGCTCGGTGCAGAGCACGGTCCGCTCCTCCTACAACAACGTGAACGCCAGCATCGGCTCGGTCCGCGCCTACAGCCAGTCCGTCATCTCCGCCGACAGCGCCCTGAAAGCGACCGAAGCCGGTTACGAGGTCGGTACCCGCACCATCGTCGACGTGCTGGACTCCACCCGCAAGCTGTATCAGGCCAAGCAGAAGCTCTCCGAGGCCCGCTACAACTACATCCTCAGCATCCTCTCCCTCAAGCAGGCCGCCGGCATCCTGGAGCAGAAGGATCTGGAAGAGGTGAACCAGGGTCTGATGCCCGCCGCCCAGGTCACCAAGAAGTCCTGAGTCAGGCGCACACCATGAGAAAAGGCGACCCCGGGGTCGCCTTTTTCATCTCTGTTCGCCGCTGGAAGTGCGTTGGTCGGGGCCTGCCAGGCAGCGGCCATGTCACCGACCCGGCAGCCCCATCAAAAAACCCGGCCTTGGCCCAATGCTGATCAGTTAAGGATCCATTGACCGATCCTTCTGCTGTAGGACAATCCGGAACCAATCACTGGTTCCGGATTTTTTTATGTCTATTGCAAACGATCTGAACGATGTTGTTGAGGCATCTGGCGACATGCTGGCTCGGCTGGCCATTTTTGCCGACCATATTCCCGACGAATGGATTACTGCCGCTGCCGCCTTGTCTGAAAAGGCCACTATCCGCCGACGCCGCTTACCTTCTGATATGGTCTTGTGGCTCGTCGTGGGGATGGCCTTTTTCCGCAATGAGCCCATCTCCGAGGTCGCTCGGCGCCTCAACATCTGTGCAGAAGGGTTGGCCAATGATGCCTTGCTCGCGGACAGTGCCCTGTCTCAGGCCCGTCAGCGACTCGGCAAACAGCCGCTCGAGTGGCTGTTCAAACAGTGCGCCGATGTGTGGGGGCGGGAACGTTATCCTGAAGACCATTGGCACGGTTTACAGGTCTTTGCCATCGATGGGGCCCTGTTCCGAACCCAGGATATGCCTGAACTCAGAGCACATTTCGGCTCGGGTAACACCTCAACCAACCGGCAGACACCCTACCCGATGCTGCGGTTGGTCACGCTCATGAATGTCCGCTCGCATGTCATTGCCAACGCGGCCATCAGCCCGTACCGCAAAGGGGAAATCCCCCTGGCCAGCGAGTTCATTCACTCATTGCCGGACAAGTCAGTGACCCTGCTGGATAAAGGCTTCTTCGGTGCCGACCTGTTGCTGCGTATTCAGGCCGAAGACACCGACCGTCACTGGCTCATCCCGGAACGCAAGGGGCTGGTATACACGGAACTTGAGCGCTATGGCGACGGTGACCGTCTGTTGCAAATGACGGTCTCGCCTCAGGCTCGCAAGAAAAACCCGGCGTTGCCGACACACTGGCAAGTTCGCGCAGTGACCTATGAGGTGGCAGGCAAGGAGAAAACGGTCTTTACCTCCCTGCCCGTGGCGCGATTCAGTGCAGCTCAGGTGGCGACCCTGTACCACGAGCGCTGGGAAATCGAGCTGGGATACCGGGATATCAAAAGCGCGATGCAGCACAACGCCATCACGCTGAGAAGCAAGAAAGTGGACTTGGTCTATCAGGAGCTGTGGGGATTGCTGCTTGGATACAATCTGGTCAGGCGGGAGGCCAGCCAGGCCGCCGTAGCCCATCAGCGAGCGCCCAATGAGGTGAGCTTTAAGTTTGCCTGTCAGTTCATCGCGAACCAGATGGCAGTGATGGCGGGCGCGTTATCGCCAGCCCATACGCCACGGAGGTTGGCGGAGTTGCGGGGCTGCATAGGCGTCATGTTCATAGAAAAACGCCCCAGGCCATCGAGACCCAGGGCGGTGAAGATATCAAAGACCCGTTTTCCGGTAAATCGCAATGCGGCTCCGCTTAAGTGAACAGCATTGCGGCCTTGGCCGGGTTTTACGCTTATCCGCGCTCGCGGATGGTCTTGATGATGTCGGTGGTGGAGCAGCCGTCCTCGAAGTTCAGCACCCGCACCTCGCCGCCATTGGCTGTCACCTCGGCGTAACCGGCGATCTCTTCGGGCTTGTAGTCGCCCCCCTTGACCAGGAGGTCTGGCAGGATCTCGGAGATCAGGCGCTGGGGAGTGTCTTCGCTGAAGGGGACCACCCAGTCCACGGCACCCAGGGCCGCCAGCACCGTCATACGGCGCTCGGTCGGGTTGACCGGGCGACCCGGCCCCTTGAGGCGACGCACGGACTCGTCGGTGTTCACCGCCACGATCAGGCGATCCCCCAGCTTGCCCGCATTGGCCAGATAGGAGACATGACCCGCGTGCAGAATGTCGAAGCAGCCGTTGGTCATCACCACCTTCTCGCCGCGCAGACGGGCGGCCTGGACGGCCACCTTGAGCTGGGCCTCGGACATGACGCCAAAACCGGTCTCCTGCTCGGTGTAGAGGGCGTTGGCCAGCTCCACCGGGCTCACGGTGGAGGTCCCCAGCTTGCCGACCACGATGCCGGCGGCGGTGTTGGCCAAGGCGCAGGCCTCATCCAGACTCTTGCCTGCGGCAAGGGAAGTCGCCAGGGTGGAGATGACGGTGTCACCGGCACCGGTGACGTCATAGACCTCGTGGGCCTGGGCCGGCAGGTGCAGCTCGGGCTGCCCTTCGCGGATCAGGGTCATGCCGTTCTCGGAACGGGTGACCAGCAGGGCGTCCAGCTCGAAGCGCTTGACCAGCTCCAGCCCCCTGGCGACCAGGTCTTCTTCCCCCTTCACCTTGCCCACCACGGCCTCGAACTCGGACATGTTGGGGGTCAGCAGGGTGGCACCGCGGTACTTCTCGAAATCGGTCCCCTTGGGGTCAACCAGCACGGGGATACCGGCGGCGCGGGCACGCCGGATCATGCCGGGCACATCGTTGAGGGCGCCCTTGCCGTAGTCGGAGAGGATCATCACGTCCGCCTGGGGCAGCGCCTGCTCCACCTTGCCCATCAGCAGGCTGGCATCCACGTCGTGGAAGGCCTCTTCGAAGTCGAGGCGCAGCAGTTGCTGGTTGCGGGACAGCACCCGCAGCTTGGTGATGGTCGGATAGTCGGTCAGGCGCACGAAATCACAGGCCACCTTGACCCCGGCCATCTGGCTGGCGAGGGCATCGGCGGCTTCATCCTGACCGGTCAGGCCCAGCAGCACGGCCTGGGCGCCGAGGGCGGCGGAGTTGAGCGCCACGTTGGCGGCGCCACCCGGACGCTCCTCGATGTGCTCGACCTTGACCACGGGGACCGGCGCCTCGGGGGAGATCCGGCCGGTAGGGCCATGCCAGTAGCGATCCAACATGACATCGCCAACGACCAGGATGCGGGCTTTTTCAAACTCGGGCAGGGTGATTTTCATCTGTATCGGCTCTCAAAACCTGAAAAATTCAGCGGCCGATTTTATCACACTCTTTTCCGGGGCGTGAAAAAAGCACGGCCCTGCGCCCTGATGCCCCCTCTGACCAGATGACGGCGATTCGCGCCCGCCCCCGCTTTTCGGATAGAATCCTCGACATGCGAGTGACCGCATCCGCGCCGGGCCACCCCACACAGGCCCCCCGGTTCGGTCGGACTCCCCCCTTTGCCTTTGCGAACAAGAGACTCTTCATGGCCCAAGAACACGCTCCCCGCCTCGAACCCCGTCTGTTCCATCCCCGTTACTGGGGGAGCTGGCTGGGCCTCTCCCTGCTCTGGCTGCTGGTGTTGCTGCCCTGGCGCAGCCAGATGTGGCTGGGCCGCCAGCTCGGCACCCTGGCCCGCAAACTGCTGAAATCCCGCGTCAAGATTGCCCGCCGCAACCTGGAGCTGGCGATGCCCGAGCTCAGCCGGGATGAGCGCGAAGCCCTCCTGGTGCAGAACTTCGAGAGCGTGGGTTGCGCCATCTTCGAGGTGGGCATGGCCTGGTTCTGGCCAGACTGGCGGATGCGCCGCCTGATGAAGGTGGAAGGGGAAGAGCACGTCATCAACGCCATGGAGAAGGGCCAGGGGATGCTGCTGCTCTCCTGCCACTTCCTCACCCTTGAGCTCAATGCCCGCTGCTTCGGCCTGGTGCGCCCCGGGGTCGGTGTCTATCGCCCCAACACCAATCCGGTGCTGGAGTACGCCCAGTACCACGGTCGCTGCGCCTCCAACAAATACCTGGTGGACCGGATGGACGTGAAGGGGATGATCAAGGCGCTGCGCAACGGCGACGCCCTCTGGTATGCACCGGATCACGACTACGGCAGCCATGCCAGCGTCTTCGTGCCCTACTTCGCGGTGGAGCAGGCCGCCACCATCACGGGTACCGCCACCCTGGCCCGGGTGAAGAACACCGTCACCCTGCCCTGCTACAACATCCGCACCCGGGAGGGCTACACCCTGCATATCGGGGCCCCGCTCGCGGACTACCCGAGCGGTGACGACATGGCGGATGCCAGCCGCGCCAACCGCGAAATTGAAGCCGCCGTGCGCAAGGCGCCGGAGCAGTACATGTGGCTGCACCGCCGCTTCAAGACCCGCCCCAATCCGGACGATCCCGGCTACTACTGATGCCCTCCCGCCCCGTCGACCGGGCAAGTCCAGACGACAGGGCAGGATGGCACCGCGCCCCATGAAAAAGCCCTCGCACTGCGAGGGCTTTTTTGTTGGCTGCCAGCGTCTGCCTTACTGGCGGATCAGGCGGTAGATGGCGTAGCCGGGGTGCTTGGCGTCATCCATCGGCAGGGTGGACTGGTACGACAGATCCACCCCCGCCAGGGCCTTGGCCTCGTCGGTCGGCGAGGAGTAGAGGCGCACGTCCACGTTGGCGGGCAGGGCCTTCATGTGCCAGTTGTTGTTGGCCGCCGGGCTGAAGCCAGCCGGGTTGTCCGCAGACTGGGCCTTCAGGTACTGGGCGATGATCTCCCGCGTCTCGAAGGGATCTTCATGGACGATGTTGCTGCCGTCGATGCCCGGGAAGTGGCCGCCGCCGCTGGCGCGGTAGTTGTTGGTCACCACGTAGAACTTCTGGGCCGGGTCCACGGGCTGGCCGTTGAAGGTGAGGCCGCTGATGCGCTGGCCGTCGCTCACCTTGACCCCGTCCTTGCTATAGCGGGCCGGCTGGGTGATGTCCACCTCGTAGTTGACCCCGTCAATCACATCGAAGTTGTAGGTGGGGAAGCTCTCGTTCACCAGCCACTGCACCCCGGTCTTGCCGGTGTCGATCTGGTTGAACTGGCCAGCGCTCATCTCCAGCCACTCCTTGACGGTGGCCCCGTTCACCTCGACCACCTGCAGGGTGTTCGGATAGATGTAAAGGTCGGAGACGTTGCGCAGGGAGATGTCACCCTGGGCCACGTAGGTAAAGTCGTTGATGCCGTTGCGACCGCCACGGAAGGGGGCCGCCACCGACAGGATGGGGTAGGACTCCTTGAGCAGGCCGTCTTGTTGCAACTGCTCCGCGTGGCGGCGCTGGGCATCGCTCACCAGCTGCACCGAGGGGTCGTCCTGCACCAGGGCGAAGAAGCTGTGGATGGGGGAGGTGATCTTGCCGAGCGGCTCGTCCAGCCACTGGTTGGTGGCGTCGTGATCCGCCTGCACCAGGTCCACCACCCGCTGATCCACCGCACTGCCCTCGCTGGCGTCTATCTTGCGCAGGCTGGCCTGGCTCTGCTTCACCTGCCACTTGCCGTCCACCTGTTCCAGCTTGAGGTCGATGATGCCGAGGTGGTTGCCCCAGTAACCGGGCATCACGGTGGGGATGCCGCTGAGGGTACCGGCCTGGTTGTCCACCTCCGGCAGATCCGGGAAGTCCCCGGGGAAGTTCTTGTGGGCGTGGCCCAGCATCAGGGCGTCCACCCCCTTCACCTTGGCCAGATGCCAGGCGGAGTTCTCCATCATGGCCTCGTAGCTGCTGGCATTGATGCCGGTGTGGGCCACCACCACCACGATGTCGGCGCCCTTGGCGCGCAGCTCGGGCACATAGTGATTGGCGGTCTCGACCATGTCGGCCACCACCACCTTGCCCTCCAGATGACGCTTGTCCCACTGCAGCACCTGGGGCGGGGTCAGACCCAGGATGCCCACCTTGACGCGCTGGCGCTGGCCCTTGTCATCGGTCACCTCGCGCTCCAGCAGCAGATAGGGGGTGAACTTGTTGCCGCTCCAGTCAATCTGTCCCTTGGCATCGCGCTTGAAGGCCCCCGCCTCGAACACGTTGGCGTTCACATAGGGGAAGTCGGCTCCCGCCAGTACCTTGCCAAGGTAGTCCAGGCCGTAGTTGAACTCGTGGTTGCCCAGGTTGCCCGCGTCGTAGCCCAGCTCGTTCATCGCCTTGAACACCGGGTGCGCCTGCTTCTCGAGATAGCCGGCACCGGATTGCTCGAAGATGTAGTCCGCCAGCGGCGTGCCCTGAATGAGGTCACCGTTGTCGAGCAGCAGGTTGTTGGGGTTCTCGGCGCGGGCGGCGCGGATCAGCAGGGCGGTGCGGGAGAGGCCGAACTTGCGATCCTCCTTGTTCTGGTAGTAGTCGTACCCCAGCACGTTGGAGTGGATATCAGAGGTCTGGATCAGGCGCAGGGAGACGGTCCCCGGCTGCGCCTTGCTGTCATTCTCGTTGCTGCAGGCAGACAGCAGCACGATGGCGGCAATAGCCCCCAGCTTCATGGTGTTATTCACTGTTTTTTCCCTTTTATTATGAGTAACGCTTTACCAGCGCCGGGAATTTAACAGACGAATATGTCAGCAGATGGCACCGGGACTCATTTTTATGAAGCCCGGCACAAAAATAGCCTCATGAGGCCGGTATGGCACCCAATGCCAGCTTGACCGCCAGCACCAGCATGATGAGACCTACAACAAGATCAATGGCTTGCTGCACCCGGCCCCTGGCAAGCCAGGGGGAGAGTGCCGCCGCCCCGAACGCCAGTCCGTAGAACCAGACCAGAGAAGCCAGCATGGCCCCCGCCGCGAAGGCGGGTCTGAGCTCCTCGGCAAACTGGCTGCCGAAGGAGCCAAGCAGCATCAGGGTATCCAGGTAGACGTGGGGATTGAGCAGGGTCACTCCGAGGGTCATGGCCAGCACGCTCTTCACCCCCATCAACCGGGGCGAGTCCGCCAGGGCCGCCTCCTGGCCGCGCCAGGCACTGCGCAGGGAGCGCACCCCGAACCAGCCGAGGAAGAGCACGCCGCCCCAGGTCAGCAGGGCCAGGCCGATCGGGCTGGCCGCCAGCAGGTTGGCCCCGCCGAACACCCCGATGCCGATCAGCACGAGATCGCACAGGCAGCAGAGGGTCGCCGTCAGCAGGTGGTGATTGCGGTGAATGCCCCGGCTCAGCACGAAGGCATTCTGGGCCCCGATGGGGATGATCATGGCAAGACCGAGGGTAAAGCCTTGCAGGGTGGTGGCGAACATGGGGATGCGTTCCTGTGAAAGAGAGAAACGCACTATAAGGGGGCGCGGGTAATCAGAGAAATTCATTCATTTTCTGATACATTCATAAAACTGATGAAAACCGGGCCGAAACCACACAAAGAAGGTTGTCAATTGCAGGATCTGACAATTGTGGGGTCACAGCCCCGCCCCGAGAATCGGCGGCAGGATGGGACGGCGCAGGACAGCGGTGATGGCGACAGAGGGGATGCCAGGCGACGAGCCGGTGCCGCCGGGCCTGTATTCACTGCAGCAGGGAGGGGAAGTTGGTGACCACCACCTGCTCCAGGTTCGGCAGCAGGATGCCGCTGCTCACCCCCTTGGCGATGGCCTGGTAGCGGTTCATCGACCCCGTCTTGCGGGTGACCTGATTGAGGTGGTAGTTCACGGTGCGCTCCGTGATGCCGAGGATGCAGGCGATCTCCCCCGATGTCTTCCCTTCGCTGGCCCAGAACAGGCACTCGGTCTCCCGCTCCGTCAGGGGCTCCTGGGGATCGTCCTCCCTCATGCTCTGGCGCACGATCCGGATCGCCGCCTCGAAGATGTAGTTGGACATCCAGGAGAGGATGGGCGAGGACTCCAGCATCAGATCGCTCGACGCCCGCTCCCGGGTGATGAAAGAGAGTATGCCGTTCTCCCCCGCCGCCCCGTGCAGCGGGAACGAGATGCCGTTGCGCAACCCGAATTCCGCCGCCAGCCCCATCACATCCATGCTCCCCTCTTGCAGGAAGCGCGCCTTCTCGTCCAGCCGGTTCCAGTAGATGGGCAGGGTCTGCCTGCGGGCGAGCTGGATGATGGGATCGCAGGCCAGCATGTTGTTCAGGGTGTAGGCCTGTACCCAGGAGTCGGGGCACTGGTTGAACAGCACCACCTTGGGCCTTTGCATCGACATGGGCAGGATGAGGGCGAAGCGGTAGTAGTCGTAACCCATTCCCAGGGTGAAGCGGCCGATGAGCTCGGACAACCGGTTGCCATCGGTCACCAGCGTGAAATGTTCCAGGTACTCAAGCAGTTGGTCGCGTGTCATAGGCAAGCCTCCCCTGGCCAAGGCCTTGGATTATAGCGCCTAACCATGAAATGGAGAGACATGAATGCTTGTTTTCAAAGGAAAATTGAAAGAACACCCCAGATGGGAGGTCGAAAACGAGCTCTACCGATTTCGCAACCGCGTCTTCTCCGATCGACTCGGTTGGGACGTGGAATCCCGCCGTGGCCTGGAGCGGGACAACTTCGACAAGCCCGACACCCACTGGGTGCTGATTGAAGACAAGCAGGGGCTGTGCGGCTGCATCCGCCTGCTCAGCTGCGCCCAGGATTACATGCTGCCCAGCATCTTCCCCACCGCCCTCGCTGGCGAAGCCCCGCCGCGCGGCAACGACGTGTGGGAGCTGACCCGCCTCGCCATCGACGCCGACCGGGCCCCTCGCCTGGAGAACGGCATCAGCGAACTCACCTGCGTCATCTTCCGCGAGGTGCTGGCCTTCGCCAGGGAGCAGGGGATCCGCGAGCTGGTGGCCGTGGTCAGCCTGCCGGTGGAGCGCATCTTCCGCCGCCTCGGCCTGCCCATCGAGCGCCTCGGCCATCGCCAGGCGGTGGATCTGGGGGCCGTGCGCGGGGTCGGCATCCGCTTCCACCTGGACGAGCGTTTCGACCGCGCCGTGCATCGCCCCCTGCAGGGCCATTACCGGCCGGCGGGGGATGCACTGCTCGCCGTCATCTGAGCAAAAAAAGTCCCGGGACCGGCCCGGGATTCAAGACGCTCGCTATGGTCCGTTTCCACCCCATGCAAAAACGGACCGGATGAGTATCTTATGAATCTCATACCAGGACTACTGTCACATCTCACAGGGGCGGCCCCGGGCACGGGCCCCCTCCATGGGGGCGGTCAGGTTGTCCTCTGGCGCTCCCTTGAGTAGCATTCTTGCTGAACTCCCTTTTTTCATAAGGAATGCTGATGAAGACGCTGGACTACAAGCTGCTGCTGGCCCTGGACGCGGTGATCCGGGAGCAAAACTTCGAGCGTGCCGCCCAGCGCCTGCACATCACCCAGTCCGCCATCTCCCAGCGCATCAAGCAGCTGGAGCAGCAGTTTGCGGAGCCGCTCATCATCCGCAGCCAGCCGCTGCAGGCCACGGGGCTCGGCCAGAAGCTGCTGGCCCACTATCGCCAGGTGCGCCAGCTGGAGCTGGAGCTGGCCGGCGAGCTCTCCCCCGACGAGCCCAGGGCCCCCATCCGGGTCAGCATCGCCGTCAATGCCGACAGCCTGGCCACCTGGTTCCTGCCCGCCCTTGCGCCACTGCTGGAGCAATACCCCATCGAGCTGAACCTGCTGGTGGATGACGAGAGCCGCACCCTGGACCGGGTGCGCGAGGGGCAGGCGTTCGGCGCCGTCAGCCTGCAACCCCAGCCGCTGGCGGGCTGCTGCGTCGACGAACTCGGCGAGATGCGCTATCTGCTCACCGCCAGCCCCGCCTTCGTCGCCCGCCACTTCCCGAACGGCCTCACGGCGGCGGCCCTGGCCAAGGCGCCGGCGGTGGCCTTCGATCAGCGCGACGACATGCACATCAGCTACATGGCCCGTCATTTCGCCCTCCCCCCGGTGGCTACCCCTGCCACACGGTGCGATCCTCCGAGGCCTTCGTCGCCATGGCGGAGCAGGGGCTGGCCTGCTGCCTCATCCCGGAATTGCAGATCCGCCAGCAACTGGAAGAGGGGCGCCTGCTCGATCTCAACCCGGATCACCACCTGGTCGAGCAGCTCTACTGGCACCGCTGGGTGCTGGAGCGGGGGCTGCACAAGCAGATATCCCAGCGCCTGATCCAGCAGGGGCGACGGGCACTGCAACCCCGTTGAGGGGGCCATTCACCTTGGCTTTGGGGGGGTAAAAACGTATAGTGCTGGGCGATTAACCATCAGGTCTCCACTCAGGTTCCCCATTTATGTTCCAAGACAATCCGCTGCTGGCCCAGCTCAAGCAACAAATCCGCGAAAACATCCCCAAGAAAGAGGGTGTGATCCGCGCCTCCGATCGGGGCTTCGGCTTCCTGGAGGTCGATGAGAAGACCAGCTATTTCGTGCCGCCTCCCTACATGAAGAAGGTGATGCACGGTGACCGGGTGAGCGCCCTGATCCGCACTGAAAAAGAGAAAGAGGTGGCCGAGCCGGATGCCCTGCTGGAGCAGGCCGTCACCCGCTTCGTCGGCCGCGTCAAGATGTTCCGCGACCGCCTCAACGTGGTGCCCGACCACCCCCTCATCAAGGACGCCATCAAGGCCCGCGCCAAGAAGGGTCTGGACGAGAAATCCTTCAAGGAAGGGGACTGGGTGGTCGCCACCCTCAAGCGCCATGCCCTGGTGGACGGCAACTTCTCCGCCGAGATCACCCAGCTCATCGCCACCCAGGAAGATCACAACGTGCCCTGGTGGGTGGTGCTGGCACGCCACAACCTGGCCCAGATTGAACCGGCGGACCTGCCGGAGTGGAAGGTGATCGAAGAGGAAGAGCTGCCCCGCCGGGATCTGACCCAGGTTCCCTTCTTCACCATCGACGGTGCCAAGACCAAGGACATGGACGATGCCCTGGCCATCACCAAGCTGGAGAACGGCTGGGAGCTGCTGGTGGCCATCGCCGACCCGACCGCCTATGTGGCCGAGGGGAGCGAGCTGGACAAGGAGGCCGCCCAGCGCGCCTTCACCGTCTACATGCCGGGACGCAACGTACCCATGATCCCGCGCACCCTCTCCGACGAGCTCTGCTCCCTGAAAGAGGGCGAGGAGCGCAACACCCTGTGCGCCCGTCTGCTCATCGCCGAGGATGGCCTGCTGCTGGAGGAGACCGAGTTCTTCGCCGCCCGCATCAATTCCCATGCCCGTCTCAGCTATGACGACGTCTCCGACTGGGCCGAGCACGGCAAAGCGCTGGATATCGACGCCGGCGTCCTGGCCCAGCTGCCCCTGATGAAGGCGATGACGGAGGCCCGCATCAAGTGGCGTACCGAGCACGCCCTGGTGTTCCCGGACAGACCCGACTACGACTTCGAGCTGGGTGAAGACGGCGAAGTGCTGGCCATCCACGTGGAGCCGCGCCGCATCGCCAACCGCATGGTGGAAGAGTCGATGATCGCCGCCAACATCTGCGCTGGCCGCGTGCTGGGCAAAGAGGTCGGCTACGGCATCTTCAACGTCCACACCGGCTTTGACGAGGAGTCCCTGGACGGCGCCATCGAGCTGCTCAAGACCGCCGAGGCCCCGTTCGAGAAGGAAGAGATCGCGAGTCTCTCCGGCTTCTGCGCCCTGCGCCGCTGGATAGACAACCTGGACACCCGCTGGCTGGACGGCAAGATCCGCCGCTTCCAGAGCTATGCCCTGATGTCCGCCGAACCGGGCGCCCACTACGGCCTGGGTCTGGATGCCTACGCCACCTGGACCTCCCCCATCCGCAAATACGGCGACATGGTCAACCATCGCCTGCTCAAGGCGGTCATCGCCGGCAAGACCCCGGGTGAGCGCCCCAGCCTGGAGCTGACCGAGCACCTGACCGCCTGCCGCCGCCTGCACCGCATGGTGGAGCGCGACATCGGCGACTGGCTCTATGTGCGCTACCTCAAGGCCGATGCGGGCACCGACAAGGTGTTCAACGCCGAGATCATCGACGTGATGCGCGCCGGCCTCAAGCTGCGCCTGCAGGAGAACGGCGCCGTGGTGTTCATGCCCGCCCGCCATATCCTGGACAACAAGGATCGGCTGGAGTGCAACTGGGACAACGGTCGCGTCTATCTGGACAAGACCGAGGTGGTCTACGAGCTCGGCCAGATCATCGAGGTGAAGCTGACCGAGGCGGTGGAAGAGACCCGCTCCCTCATCGCCAAGCCGGCGGTGGATCTGGTGCCGGGTCCGGCACCGGTCGCCCCGACCAGCGAGGCCGATGCCGCGCCTGCCGACGAGGCCCCCAAGGCGCAGTGATCCCCCTGCTTGTCTGCTCTGCAAAAGCCCGCATCCTGCGGGCTTTTTTTATGGCTGCGCTCCGCGGGCAGACGGGATGGGAGACCCGCTCGCAGGCCCCTGCCTGCGTCGCGACCGGCAGGGAGGAGCGAGACGGGAGCGGATCAGGATCCGCCACCCGGGCGTCACAAGAGGCCCTTTCAGAACCGATCCTCTCGGGGGAAAAACTGAAAGTGGGTTACAAAATAAATGATTCATTGGTGATTAACGATGAACTGCGGCATATCCATCGTCATTACTTGCGAATACGAGGCGACAAACCATGACTCATTTGAGTGCAAAGTTTGGTTTTGTGACGATAGTCACGTTGACACCGTATTTGCGCAAACCACAAAACGAGACGTAAATCACAAAAAATTGACACCCAGAGGCGAGAAGATCGAAATGTAGCCGAAATACAGCGACTGACTGTGATCGTCATCACTATGTTGGGAGGGGGGAGGTCGGGGTATTTGAGATCCAGGTCACAAGACACCCCGTTTTCAGCCTAATTTGATCACAAGCTGGTAGATTGAAGTTGCTTAGACGACTGGGATGGGAGTTCGGCAAAACTCGTCATCCCGACTACCACTTTTAATCACACAGGCTTAAAACGGGGTCCCGACATGTTATCACCGGATACCAAAGTCAAGATACAGAATTTTGGACGCTTCCTGTCCAATATGGTCATGCCCAACATAGGCGCCTTCATCGCCTGGGGCTTCATCACCGCCCTCTTCATCCCCACTGGCTGGCTGCCCAATGAAACCTTGGCCAAGCTGGTCGGTCCCATGATCACCTACCTGCTGCCGCTGCTCATCGGCTATACCGGCGGCAAGCTGATGGGTGGTGAGCGCGGCGGCGTGGTCGGTGCCATCACCACCATGGGCGTCATCGTGGGGACCGACATCCCCATGTTCATGGGCGCCATGATGGTCGGCCCGCTGGGTGGCTGGGCCATCAAGCGCTTCGACAAGGCGATGGAAGGTCGCGTCAAGAGCGGCTTCGAGATGCTGGTGAACAACTTCTCCGCCGGCATCATCGGCATGTTGCTCGCCATTCTCGCCTTCTTCGTCATCGGTCCCTTCGTCAAGGTGCTCTCCGGCGCCCTGGCCGGTGGTGTCGACTTCCTGGTCGCCCACAGCCTGCTGCCGCTGACCTCCATTTTCGTCGAGCCGGCCAAGATCCTGTTCCTGAACAACGCCATCAACCACGGCATCTTCTCGCCGCTCGGGATCCAGCAAGCCACCGAACAGGGCCGCTCCATCTTCTTCCTGATCGAAGCGAACCCGGGTCCGGGCATGGGCGTGCTGCTGGCCTACATGGTGTTCGGCCGTGGCGCCGCCAAGCAGTCCGCAGCCGGTGCGTCCATCATCCACTTCTTCGGCGGCATCCACGAAATCTACTTCCCGTACGTGCTGATGAACCCGCGCCTCATCCTGGCGGTGATCGCAGGCGGCATGACCGGGGTCTTCACCCTGACCCTGTTCAACGCCGGTCTGGTCTCCCCCGCCTCCCCGGGCTCCATCTTCGCCGTGCTGCTGATGACGCCGAAAGCCTCCCTCATCGGGGTGCTGCTCTCCATCGTCGCCTCCGCCACCGTCTCCTTCCTGGTCGCTGCCGTGTTCGTCCGTGCCCAGCAGCCGGAAGCCGACGAGGCCGATGCCCTGGGTGAAGCCACCCGCAAGATGAAAGCCATGAAGGGTGCCAAGCCCGAGACCACCGCCGCCAAGAAGCCGGAAACCGAGCTGACCGCAGTGCGCAACATCGTCGTCGCCTGCGATGCGGGCATGGGCTCCAGCGCCATGGGCGCCGGCATGCTGCGCAAGCGGGTGCAGGCCGCCGGTCTCGACATCAGCGTGACCAACCGTGCCATCAACAACCTGGACGATCAGGTGGATCTGGTCATCACCCACAAGGATCTCACCGACCGTGCCCGTCGCCATGCGCCGCATGCACAGCACATTTCGCTGACCAACTTCCTCGACAACGCCCTCTATCAGGAGCTGGTGCAGAACCTCAGCCTGGCCAACGCGGCCAACGATGACGTCGCCAACCCGCAACTGCTGGTGGCGGCCAACGACGACAGCTACGAGCCGCAGGAGCCGGAAGTTTTCACCCTGAGCCTGCAGGACGTGCACCTGGGCCTCAAGGCCGAGAGCAAGGAAGCGGCCATCGTGACCGCCGGCAAGCTGCTGGCCGAGCGAGGCTATGTGGCACCGGACTACGTCGACGCCATGCTGGAGCGCGAACAGCTGGTCTCCACCTACCTCGGCGAATCCATCGCCGTGCCCCACGGCACCATCGCCGCCAAGGAGCACGTGAAGCGTACCGGCATCGTCATCTGCCAGTACCCGGCCGGAGTCGCCTTCGGCGAGGGCGCCGATGAGGTAGCGCGCCTGGTCATCGGCATTGCCGCCCGCAACGATGAACACATACAGGTCATAACCCGCCTGACCAATGCACTGGATGAGCCCGGTCTCGTCGACCGTCTGGCCAGCACCCAGGATCCCCAGGAGTTCCTGGATCTGCTGGGGGCCGAGCAGGCCGCGTTATCATCCGTCATCGTCTTTGGTTGTAGAGGTTAATATCATGAAAACATTGCATTTTGGTGCCGGCAACATCGGTCGGGGCTTCATCGGGAAACTGCTGGCTGACGCCAGCCATCAGGTCACCTTCGCCGACGTCAACGAGACCCTGATCGACCAGCTCAACCACCGCCAGGAGTACAAGGTGCACGTGGTGGGCACGGATCAGAAGCTGGACGTGGTGCGCAACGTTGCCGCCGTCAGCTCGGCCGGACACGAGGTGATCGCCCGTATCATCACCGCCGATCTGGTCACCACGGCGGTCGGCCCCAACATCCTGGACAAGATTGCCAGCACCCTGGCCAAGGGGCTGCAGGCCCGCTTCGATGCCGGCAACCTGACTCCCCTCAACGTCATCGCCTGCGAGAACATGGTGCGCGGCACCAGTCACCTCAAGGAGGAGGTACTCAAGTACCTGCCGGTCGCGTATCATGCCACCCTCGAGCAGTGCGTCGGCTTCGTCGACTCGGCGGTGGATCGCATCGTTCCGCCCGCCGCGGCGAACGACGATCCCCTGGAGGTGACGGTGGAGAGCTTCAGCGAGTGGATCGTCGATCGGACCCAGTTCAAGGGGGAGTTGCCCCAGGTGGCAGGCATGGAGCCCACCGACAACCTGATGGCCTTCGTCGAGCGCAAGCTGTTCACCCTCAACACCGGCCACATCGTCACCGCCTACCTCGGCAAGCTCAGGGGCTATCACACCGTGCGCGAGGCGATCGAGGATCCGCTGATCCGCAGCAAGGTACGCCGCGCCATGGAGGAGAGCGGGGCCGTGCTGGTGAAACGTTACGGCTTCGACCCGCGCCTGCACGCCGCCTACATCGAGAAGATCCTCTCCCGCTTCGCCAACCCCTACCTGGTGGACGAGATTGACCGGGTCGGTCGCCAGCCGCTGCGCAAGCTGGCGGCGGGGGACAGGCTGGTGAAGCCGCTGCTCGGCACCCTGGAGTACGGCCTGCCGAGCGATCACCTGCAGGAGGGCATCGCCGCCGCACTGCATTACCGCAATGAGGACGATCCCCAGGCGGTGGAGCTGCAGGCCATGCTGGCGGAACTTGGTCCGGCACGGACACTGGCCCGCGTCACCGGCCTGGATGAGCACAGCGATGTGGTACGCACCATCGTCGCCCGTTACAACAACTTGAAGTGACCTGATGGGGTGGCGTCACACCGCCCGTGACGGACCCCATACGATACAAACCGGGGGAGGGCCTGCTCTCCCCCTGTCAGCCGGACCCGAAGCACTTATGACCACACACCAGGAAGATGAAGTACTGGAGCGACTGAACGAGCAGGATGGCCCCCGCGGCTTCTTTCTCGAGGTCGTGACCATCCTGGAAGAGGCGGTCGACTCCCTGATGCGGCGAGCCTTTCGTCAGGAGGAGTATGCCGTCAAATACGCCATCGAACCCCTGCTCAACCAGAGCGGACCCCTCGGCCAGCTGGAGGTGCGCCTCAAGCTCATCTTCGCCCTCGGCCTCATCTCCCTCGAGCGCTATCAGGATCTCGAGGCATACCTGAAGATCCGCGACTTTCTGGTACGCGACCCCAAGGATTACCGCTTCAGCGACAAGCCGGTCCGCGATCTGCTCGAGCGCCTGAATGCCATCCAGCAGGGCAGCATGATGCCGCAGGATCCCCCGGCCAACGAGGAGGACTGGCCCCTCTACCAGATGCAGCTCAACCGGCTCGATCAGATGGTGCGCTCCGCCCTGGTGCTGGCGGTGACCGATTGCGTCACCGAACTCCACAAAGAGAGCCCCATCTGATCTGAGTGGCTCTCCCCTGCACGCCTGGCGGGTGTCATCTTGCCCCCCTTCCCCGCTACACTAGGTCCAACCCCATCACCTGTACGAGGTTGGCATGATTGCTCTCTCCCTCGCCGGAATAGCCCTCATCTCCCTGCTCGCCCAATGGCTTGCCTGGTCCGTGCGCGTTCCCGCCATTTTGTTCCTGCTGCTGAGCGGCCTCTTGCTCGGCCCGGTGACCGGTCTGCTCGATCCCGATCAGTTGCTGGGGGATCTGCTGTTTCCCCTGGTTTCCCTCTCGGTCGCCATCATCCTGTTTGAAGGAGCGCTGACCCTGCACCTGACCGAACTCAAGGGGATCGGCAAGGTGGTACGCAACCTCTGCTCCACCGGCATGGTGACCAGCTTTGCCGTCATCGGCGCCGCCAGCTACTTCCTGCTTGGGCTGGACTGGCGGGTCGCCATGGTGCTCGGCGCCGTGCTGGTAGTGACCGGCCCCACGGTGATCGCCCCCATGCTCAACGTGATCCGCCCGGTCCGGGAGGTGGACAAGATCCTGCGCTGGGAGGGGATCGTCATCGACCCCATCGGCGCCCTGTTCGCGGTACTGGTGTTCGAGGCGGTGCGCCTCGGCAGCCAGGGAGATCTGGTCGGTCATACCCTGCTGGCCCTGGCCAAGACGGTGGGAGTGGGGTCGCTCATCGGGGTCGGTGCCGGCTGGCTCACCACCCTGCTCATCCGCAAGGACTGGCTGCCGGTCAGCCTGCACAAGTTCGGGGTACTGGCGCTGGTGCTGGTGACCTTCACCCTGTCTGACTGGCTCAGTCACGAATCCGGCCTGCTGGCGGTGACGGTGTTCGGCATCTGGCTCGCCAACCAGGAGGGGCTGGATCTGGAGGAGGTGCTGGCCTTCAAGGAGGATCTCGCCGTCATTCTCATCTCCTCCCTCTTCATCCTGCTGGCGGCCCGCCTCGATCTGGCCCAGCTCTGGCAGCTCGGCCCCATGGTTCTGGCCCTGCTGTGCGTGGTGCAGTTCGTGGCCCGTCCGCTCTGCATCCTGGTCTCGACCCGGGGGTCGGACCTGCCCTGGCGCGCCCGCGCCCTGCTCGCCTGGATAGCCCCCCGGGGCATAGTGGCGGCGGCGGTCAGCGCCTCCTTCGCCATCAGCATGCATGAGGCCGGCATCGAGGATGCCGACAAGCTGGTGCCCCTGGTGTTTGCGGTCATCATCTTCACCGTGGTGCTGCAGAGCCTGACGGCCACGCCATTGGCCAGATTGCTCGACATGCGCCAGAGCGCCCCCAATGTCTGGCTGCTCATCGGCGCCAACTCGGTTGCCCGGGCCATCGGCAAGGCGCTGGCGGATCAGGGGATCCCGGTGCAGCTCTCCGATCCTGCCTGGGAGCACTGCAAGCTGGCCCGCATGAGCGGCCTGCCCTGCTACTTCGGCAACCCCCAGTCGGAGCACGCCGAGCGGCACCTGCCCCTCACCAGCATCAGCACCGTGCTGGCGCTCTCTCCCAGCCGCCACAACAACGCCCTCGGGGTGCTGCACTTCGCCCACCTCTACGGGGAGGAGAAGGTCCACTCCCTGCGTTCCAGCGAACAGCACGGCAAGGCCAACCGGGAGAGCGCCACCTTCCGTGCCCGCCAGAACCTGTTCGGCGCCGACATCAACTTCGCCAGGCTGAGCGGCCTGCTGAGCCGGGGCGGGCAGATCAAGGCGACCCGCCTGAGCGACACCTTCGACTGGGACCAGTATCAGGAGGCCAATCCCGGCGCCATTCCTCTGTTCGTGCTGGATGCCAAGGCCAGACCCAGGGTGGTCACCGGCCCTGTCACGCCGCTGCCCGGGGAGCTGCTGATCGCCCTGCAACCGCCCCGTGAGGGGGCGACGGGGCCCTGATCCGATGACGGCGCCAACGGGAAGGAGAACTAGACTTGAGGGTGGCGCCATGAGTCATAGGAGGATGTCATGACAGTCAGTGAATTGCGCGCGCTTCACCAGCAGCACAGGTTCAAGGAGGCGGAGATCATGCACGACATCGTCTCCCCCGGCTGGATCGTGGAGTTCAGGGGGCAGGACGGCCACCTCTACGTGATGACGGACACCCTGGGGTGCCCCATGAGTTTCTCGTCCACCGAGGAGGCACGGGACCACATCCACCTGGTGGCCGACTGCCCCGTCCAGGTCGAGCACCTCTACCGCTTCTTCGAACGCTGAACAGCCATCGAAAAAGGCTCCCGAGGGAGCCTTTTCTCATTCCGGCTGCGTGGACTCAGCCTCCTTTCCCTCCAGCCGCCTCACCGGCTTTTGCAGAATAAGGTTCGCCGGATAGGTGACCAGATCGCCGTTGTCATCCCGCACCCGCACGTAGAAGAGGCCGATCTCGGTGATGATGCCGGTGACGGAGTCATCCTTGTCGAGGATGCGGATGCGATCGCCAATCTTGTAGGGGAAGGCGAAGAAGATGGTGATGCTGGCGGTGATGTTGGAGAGGATCGACCACTGGGCCACCATGGCGACCCCCAGTACCGCGAAGAAGGAGGAGGCGAGCACCACCAGCCGGGAGAAGTCGAGCCCCCAGACCCCGGCCAGGATCAGCAGGGTGGCGCAGCCCAGCAGGAAGTGGAATACGTGCTCCACGTAGAGTACCCGGTTCTCGCTCACCTGCCGGCTCTGGCCAAGGGCCATCAGGCTCTTGTGAATGAGGCCGCGCACCAGGGTGTGCCCCAGCAACAGCAGCAGGGTCACGCCAAAAGATTCCCATGTCGTCATGTTCACCCCTTACCACCAGCGCCTGTGCTTGAGCCAGACCGCCAGTCCGGTCGCCAGCACCAGCAGGAAGCCACAGAACACCCAGAAGGCGGTCGGACTCTCGGCCCCGGGGATCCCCCCCAGGTTGATGCCGAACAGGCCGGTCAGGAAGCTGGCGGGCAGGAACAGCAGCGCCATCACCGACATCTGGTAGGCACGGCGGTTGGTCGCCTCCGCCATCAGGTTGTTGATCTCGTCCGCCAGCACGGCGGTGCGCGCCACCCCGGCATCCAGATCGTCGAGCCAGCGCCGCAAGCGGTCGGCGATGTCGAGCAGGCGTCGCCTGTCATCTTCGTCCAGCCAGCTGATCTTCTCGTTGGCCAGGCGCGCCACCAGATCCCGCTGGGGGGAGAGGTAGCGACGGATCATGATGAGCTGCTTGCGGATGCGCGCAAGCCGACCGTTGGCGGGCAGGTCGCGCATCAGCACCATCTCCTCCAGATCCAGGATCTGGTCGTGCAGCTCCTCGACGAACTCCCCGGCCCGGTCGGTCAGGGCGTCGCATATCTCCACCAGCCAGTCGGCGGGTGTGTCGGCACCGCCCCCCAGCGACAGCTGCTCGAACACATCTTTCTCGGAGAGCAGCGGACGACGTCGGCTGCTGATGATGAGATCCGGCGTGATGAAGATCCGCAGGGCCACCATCTCTTCAGGCCTGTGATCCTTGTTGTGGTTGATGCCGCGCAGGATCAGCAGCACCGTCTCCCCCATCCGCACCAGCTTGGGACGATTGCTCTGGCCGAGCAAGGCCTCCCGGGCCGCCTCCCCCAGCAGCGGCGTCTGCAGCAGCCAGCGCGCCGACTCCGGGTTGCCGTAGTCCAGATGCAGCCAGCCGGGCTGGGTACAGGGGATCTCGCTACCTTCGGCCAGCGGGGTCATGCCCCCCTTGCCGTCCAGGGTCAGGCCATAAATCACGTCACCGGGCACCCGATCCATCTCGTCTCCTTCTCGTTTCATGTGCAGGCCCCAGCTTACACCAAAGGCGGGGACGACTCAGCCCCGGGGCAGCCGCCCCGCACCAGCCATGCTAAGATGCGCCACCCGTTCCAGACACAGGAAGCCATGCCATGCCCATCTGGGTTGATGCCGATGCCTGCCCCATCCCGGTCAAGGAGATCCTCTACCGCGCCGCCCACCGCGCCCAGGTGGTGACCACGCTAGTGGCCAACCAGGGGCTCAGAGTCCCCCCCTCCCCCTTCATCAAGACCCAGCAGGTGGAAAAGGGCTTCGATGTGGCAGATCATGTCATCGCCCAGCAGGTCAAGCCAGGCGACCTGGTGATCACCGGCGACATTCCCCTCGCCTCCTGGGTCATCGACGCCGGGGGCGAGGCGCTCAATCCCCGGGGTGAGATCTACACCCGGGAGACCATCCAGGCACGGCTCGGGATGCGCAACTTCATGGAGGAGCTGCGCTCTGCCGGCGTCCAGACCGGTGGCCCTGCGCCCTTCAACGCCGCCGACAAGCAGCGCTTCGCCAATGCGCTGGACAAGTGGCTGGTCAGGGGCAAGCTGAGCTGATCACCCTCTCCCCGGCCCCCTGCCGGGGAGAGCCATTCATTTCCCTTTTCCCTTAATTCTTCCTTAATGCTCCTTGATTAGCCTTGCGACTGTTGACCCAACCACCCGCAAGGAGCAAGCAATGAAACTGACCCCCCTGTTGTTACTGATCCCCCTGTTGAGCGGCGCAGCCCTGGCCGACCCCCAATGCACCCAGGCCGACAAGAGCAAGTGGATGAGCGAAGCCGACGCCCAGCAGCAGATCAAGGCGATGGGCTACGACATCAAGAAGTTCAAGGCCACCAAGACCGGCTGCTACGAGATCTACGGCTGGGACAAGGAGAAGCGCAAGGTCGAGATCTACTTCGACCCGACCGACCTGAAAAAGGTGAAAGAAGAGATCGACGAGTAACGCCGCCCCGGGCCGGTCTTCCCCCGGCCCCCACCATGGAGCCTTGCCATGACACCTGCCTCTGAAGTGAAAGTCTGGGATCCCCTCATCCGGGTGTTTCACTGGGCGACCGTCACCCTCTGCCTGCTCAACTTCTTCGTGCTGGAAGAGGGCAGCAAACCCCACAGATATGCTGGCTACGCGGTGGGCATCCTGCTCATCATCCGCCTGCTGTGGGGGCTGGTCGGCCCCTATTACGCCCGCTTCGGCCAGTGGTGGCCAACTCCTGCCCGGGTCCGCTACTACCTGCGTCAGCTCGCCCAGGGGCGCCACCCCTACTACCTCGGCCACAATCCGGTCGGCTCCCTGATGATCTGGTTGCTGCTGCTGTCCCTGGTCGGGACCGTCGTCACCGGCTGGCTCACCACCTGGGATGCCTTCTGGGGCGAGGAGTGGCTGGAGGAGCTGCACGGCATCATCGCCAACACCCTGATGGCCGCCGTTGGCGTCCATGCGGCAGTGGTACTCCTGACCGATCGCCTCACCCGCAGCGATTTGGTCCGCGCCATGGTGCTGGGCAAAAAGCGGGTCCCCGCCAACATCAAGGTGGAAGACCCCCGCGCTTGATGGCCGGGCTGCCGACCAGTCCCCTCCTCTGTTCACCCGCTCATCTGCCCAAAAAAAGACCCCCTGCCAAGGCAGGGGGTCGTCATGAGCAGCGCGGGGGGAGGACCTAGATCATCACACCGGCAATCACGGCGGAGAGCAGGCTCACCAGGGTGGAGCCATAGACCAGCTTCAAACCGAAGCGGGAAACCATGTTGCCCTTCTCTTCGTTGAGCGCCTTCACCGCACCGGCAATGATGCCGATGGAGCTGAAGTTGGCGAACGACACCATGAAGATGGAGAGGATGCCGACGGTGCGCGGGGAGAGCTCGGCGGCAATCTTGCCCAGATCCATCATGGCCACGAACTCGTTGGTCACCAGCTTGGTCGCCATGATGGAGCCGGCCTGCAGCGCTTCACTGCCCGGGATGCCCAGGATCCAGGCAACGGGATAGAAGATGTAGCCCATGACGTGCTGGAAGTTGACGCCAAACGCCGCCTCGAACAGGTAGTTGATGAGAGCGATCAGGGCGATGAAGCCCACCAGCATGGCACCGACGATCACCGCCACGGTGAAACCGGCCATGATGTACTCCCCCAGCATCTCGAAGAAGTTCTCCTTCTTCGGCGTGTGGTGCTCGTCACCCTCGGCCAGCGCCTTGGCATCGGTCACGGTGTTGTCGGGCTCGTAGGGGTTGATGAGGGAGAGCACCACGAAGGTGCTGAACATGTTGAGTACCAGTGCGGCCACCACGTAGCGCGGTTCGATCAGCTGCATGTAGGCACCGACGATGGACATGGAGACGGTGGACATGGCTGTCGCCGCCAGGGTGTACATCTGCTTCTCGTTCAGGTGCGGCAGTATGTTCTTGAGGGCGATGAAGTTCTCGGACTGACCGACGATCATGGAGCTGATGGCGTTGAAGGACTCCAGCTTGCCCATACCGTTGATCCTGGCCAGCACGGTGCCGATGCCACGAATGACGATGGGCAGCAGACGGATGTACTGCAAAATGCCGATCAACACGGAGATGAAGACGATGGGCATCAGCACCATCAGGAAGAAGGAGAAGGCCCCTTCGTTGACCAGACCGCCGAACACGAAGTCGGTCCCCTGCTTGGCAAACTCCATCAGCTTGGTGAAGCCGGCGGCAAAGCCACCCACCACCGCCAGACCCACTTCGGAGTTGAGCATGAACCAGGCGAGCGCCAGCTCGACCACCAGCAGCTGGCCGATGTAACGCAGCTTGATCTGTTTCCAGTTGCGGCGGTTTGCCAGCAACGCCAATGCCAGGACCATCACGAGTCCGAGCAAGAAATGAACGTATTCCATACCAGTAGCACCCATTGAATTGTTATTTTTGACCGGCGCCATCATAAAGAACTGCATATTTAAAAATCAGAGAATCATCACAATCCGCGGTAAAAATATGCATGCGAAATAATACAAACGTTTTTAAATTAATTGCCAAGACACATGATTATTAATCGTCATTGAGAAAGCTTAAAAATAAATCAAAAACAATAAGTTATGCTATTTCATTAATTTTATTCCTCATTCGTATATATATTTCATAACGGCTATATCCCATATGGCATCCTCCGATGACTTATCATCACCAGGACATGTTTAATTAAAAACGTTTTCTCGCCATTCATCATGATCTGGCCATGACCACCCTGTTCCATTGTGCTCTTTTTACATACCGCAAGCCCGCCAACGCAGACAGAAGCCTCCATCGGCAACCCATGACACCAACCGTTCAAATATTCACCGCATCCGGCGGCACATTCTGGTATGATGCGCCCCCTTGCGCACCGCGCACCCCCATTTCTGATTTTCCGACATAGAGTCCTTTTGTGAACAACAGCGAATTTAGCAGCCTGAACCTCTCCTCCGCCCTGCAGGACAACCTCGCCAGCCTGGGCTATCTGCAGATGACCCCGATCCAGGCCCAGAGCCTGCCCCTGGTGCTCGACGGCAAAGATTTGATCGCCAAGGCGAAAACCGGCAGCGGCAAGACCGCGGCCTTCGGCCTGGGTCTGCTGGCCAAGCTGGACGTCAACCGGCTGGCCGTGCAGGCGCTGGTGCTCTGTCCGACCCGCGAGCTGGCGGATCAGGTGGCCACCGAGATCCGCCGTCTTGCCCGCACCCTGCCCAACGTCAAGCTGGTGACCCTGTGCGGCGGCACCCCGACCGCACCGCAATCCGCCACCCTGGGATTTGGCGCCCACATCGCCGTCGGCACCCCGGGCCGGATCCTCAAGCACCTGGAGCAGGGCACCCTTGAGCTCGACGACCTCAAGACGCTGGTGCTGGACGAAGCGGATCGCATGCTGGACATGGGCTTTGGCGAAGACATCAACCGCGTCATCAGCCACGCCCCGCGGGATCGCCAGACCCTGCTGTTCTCCGCCACCTATCCGGAAGGGATCGCCCAGATGAGCCGCGGCGTGCAACGCAACCCGGTGGAGGTGAGCGTGGAGTCCCTGCATGAAGAGAGCGCCATCGAACAGAAGCTGTATGAAGTGCCGGCCGGCCAGCGCCTCGATGCCCTCACCTGGCTGCTCAGCCACTACCAACCGGGCTCCTGCGTGGTGTTCTGCAACACCAAGCGCGCCTGCAACGACGTGGCTGATCACCTGGCCGCCAAGGGCTTCTCGGCGCTGGCGCTGAATGGCGATCTGGAGCAGCGTGAGCGGGATCAGGTGCTGGTGCGCTTCGCCAACGGCAGCGCCACCATACTGGTCGCCACCGACGTGGCGGCCCGCGGCCTCGACATCAAGGAGCTGGGCGCCGTCATCAACTACGAGCTCACCTACGACCCCGAGGTGCATGTGCACCGCATCGGCCGTACCGGCCGCGCCGGCCAGCAGGGCCTGGCCCTGAGCCTCTACCAGCCGAACGAGGCCCAGCGCGTCAACTTCATCGAGGAGTACCAGCAGGCCCCCATTCCCCAGGGCGACCTGGCCGGGATCGGCCGCGACATCAAGCCGATCGCGCCGCAGATGGTGACCCTCTCCATCGATGCGGGCCGCAAGAGCAAGGTGCGTGCCGGTGACATCCTCGGCGCCCTGACCGGCGAAGGCGGCATTGCCGGGGCCGATGTGGGCAAAATCCAGATTTCCGAGCAGTACTCCTACGTGGCGGTGAAGCGCCAGGTGGCGAGCGCCGCCCTCAAGCGGTTGCAGGAAGGCAAGATCAAGGGGCGCAGCTACCGTGCCCGCAAACTGGGCTAAGGTATTTCACACGCCCGGCCAGACCACAGGCGCCTGACAGGCGCCTGTTTCATATCATTCGCCGCCATGCGGCAAGACAGGTGACATGACCCAAGCAATCCAGAGCGATGTGAGCTGCCAGAACTGCGAAGCCTGCTGCTGCCGCCTCGAGGTGATGCTCTTCACCGACACCGGCGTGCCGGACCGCTATATCGAGGAACGGGAAGGAGAAGTGCCCGTGATGCACAGACTGGAAGATGGCTGGTGCGCCGCCCTCGACCGCAACACCATGATGTGTCGCATCTACGAGGTGCGGCCGCTTATCTGCCGTGAATTCGAGATGGGGGAGCCCGACTGCCTCGACGAGCGGGACAAGTGGTTCATCAGGCTAGAATGAACGGGAAGTTCAACCCGTGCTGACGTGGATCTCCTTGCCTTGCAGCCCCTCGAGGCGCTGTGTCAGCCAGTGGATGGCCTGTGCTTCCTCCTCGAAATAGCGCACCTCCTGAAAGGGAAGCTCGCTGAAGACGTGATCCGCCAGATAACGTTTGAAATCCCCGATCATGACCACCGCCAGAAAGGCGCAGCCATGGGTGGCGCACCAGTTGAACTGGCGACGAAAACGGGCCAGCACCTCGGGGCCGGCGGCCTCGAACTCGGTCGCGACCTCGACGATGCCCCAGGGGGCTCCCTGCAAACGGCTTATCTGCTGGCTGAACTTGCCCTCATAGGCCATGGCGCCTGCCAGGTTGAAAGGGCCGCTCGGCCGACAGATCAGCAGTTGCCCTTGTCGCTGCATCTCAAAATGGCCGTGTGCTTGCACGTTCACCTCCTGCCTTGAGTCCTTCGCTGCGGCTGATATGCCCTGTGTTGCCACAAAGTAAGAATTTATCCCCGAAAAGTCCATGAAGCTCCCCGCATTGTGAACGGAAAGCTCCATTCAACCCCCGTTTTTACCCCGGTGGCGGAATGTACATTTCTTCGACATGTTCTGTTGCAGTTAACAAAACGTTGCTGCTATTATCCGCGCCACTCAAAACATTCCACCTACTGAAACCTTTTGGCGTTCACCCAGGGAACAACGATGAAGCAACAAGACGCAAGTTATTACCAACGGATCTGGCGCTGGCATTTCTATGCTGGTCTCTTCGTCGCCCCCTTCCTGATCCTGCTCTCCCTCACCGGCATCGTCTACCTGTTCAAGCCGCAGCTGGACAACCTGCTCTACCCCCAGCTGATGAAGGTGACGCCCGCCACCCAGACCCTGAGTGCCGACCAGCTGCTGGCCAAGGCAACCATCGCCATGCCGGACGCCAGCCTGCGCAAATACCTGCCCCCGGTGGCAGCGGACGCGAGCGCCCAGATAGTCGTGATGCGTGAAGGGCAGGAGCTGACCCTCTTCATGGATCCCGCGAACGGCGCCCTGCTCGGCACCATGGACAACAAGTGGAACCTGCAGGCGGTGGCGCGTGCTCTCCATGCGGAGCTGATGCTTGGCACCACGGGTGATCGCCTGATCGAGCTGGCCGCAGGCTGGGGAATCGTGCTCCTCGTCAGCGGACTCTATCTCTGGTGGCCCCGCAAGGGACCGGGTGTGGGAGGCATCCTCTGGCCGAGAATGCACCAGCGCGGCCGTCTCTGGTGGCGTGATCTGCACGCCGTGGTCGGCTTCTGGGGCGCAGGTTTCCTGCTGCTGCTGCTGCTGACGGGCATGACCTGGACCGGTTTCTGGGGCGGCCAGTTCGCCGACGTCTGGAACCGCTTCCCTGCGGCCATGTGGAACGAGGTGCCCAAGTCGGCCCCCCTCACCCGCAGCCTCAACCAGGCTCACGAACAGACCGTCTCCTGGGGGGCCGAGACCCTGCCCATGCCGAGCTCCCAACCCACGGCAGAGAGCCATGATCACAGCGCCATGACCCATGGCGGCGGACACGAGGGCATGGTCATGGCCAGCCATCGCATTCCGCTGCAACAGGTGGTCGACATCGCCAGCGAGCGTGGGGTCAGCCCGGGTTACAGCATCACCCCCCCGGTCGGTGAAACCGGCGTCTATACCATCGCCATCTTTGCCGATGATCCCCGCAACGACGCCACCCTGCACATCGACCAATACAGCGGCAAGGTGCTGGTCGACGTGCGCTGGCAGGATTACGGCCCGGTCGCCAAGACGGTGGAAACCGGCGTCATGCTGCACATGGGCAAGCTCTACGGCTGGCCGCACCAGCTCGTCATGCTGCTCATCTGCCTGATGATTCTGGCAAGCTCGGTGAGCGGGCTCTGGATCTGGTGGAGCCGCCGTCCCAGTGGTCGCCTCGCCGCCCCGCCCCTGCCCGCCAAGCTGCCTCCCATGGGCGGTGCCATCGCGGTGCTGGTCGTGCTCGGGATCTGCTTCCCGCTGGTGGGGGCCTCCATGGTCGTCATCTGGCTGCTGGACAGTCTCTTCTTCTCTCGCCGCACGGCCGTGGCCCAGGCAAGTTGATCCAGGGGCAAGCACGCCTCATGCACACGAGGGCTCCCTGTCGGGGGCCCTCGTCGTCTGCATCACCTGGCACCATCCTTCGCCTGGCGGCATGCTCCTCCCCTGGCGATCATCACATCGGTCTGATGAAACAACAACGCATCGACACATCAGCAAAAAGGGCTCCCGTTCGGGAGCCCTTTTCATTGCCAAACGCGTCGGCCTCAGGTGAGCGCCAGCCCGGCAGAGAGCAGCAGGCTGAACAGAAATGCGCTGATGGCGGTCTTCTTGAGGGCGCCGGTCAGCACCTCGCCATCGAAACTCTCTCGCAGGGTGCAGGCGGCATCGGTGAGGGGCTTCATGGCGGGCAGGAAGATCCAGGGCCAGAGGCTCGCAGGCTGAGTCAGCAGGAAGGCGATGGTCGCCAGCAGCGCCGCCCCCAGCAAGACCCAGTGATAGGCGATGGCACGGTTGCGGCCAAGGCGCACCGCCAGGGTGATCTTGCCGCTGGCGGCATCGGTCTCGATGTCCCGCACGTTGTTGATGTTGAGCACGGCAGTCGCCAGCAGGCCGCAGGCGGTGGCGGGCAGCAACAGGTCCCACTCCAGGCTATGGGTGAAGAGGTAGTAGGAGCCGAGCACCCCCAGCAGGCCGAAGAACAGGAACACCGAGATGTCCCCGAAGCCGCGATAGCCGTAGGGGCTCTTGCCCACCGTGTAGGTGATGGCCGCGACGATGGCCGCTCCCCCCAGCAGGATGAACGTCAGGATCTGCTGCCACGCCTCCCCGAAGGCGCAGACCAGCAGGGAGAGGCCGCTCACCACGGCCGCCAGGGCGGTCAGCCCCATGGCCACACACATCTGGTGCCGGGTGATGAGGCCGGAAACCACGGCGCGCTGGGGACCGATCCGCTCCCCGTTGTCGGCTCCGGAGACCGCATCGCCATAGTCGTTGGCCAGATTGGAGAGAATTTGCAGCAGGATGGCGGTCAGCAGGGAGAGCCCCATGATGGTGCCGTCAAACGCTCCCCGGCTGGCTGCCAGCCCCGAGCCCAGCAAGATGGAGGAGCACGCCAGGGGCAGTGTTCGCAAACGCGCCGCCAGCAACCAAACAGAGAAGGTATTTGTCATATTGTGATGGCCAAACAATCAGATATTGATCGTGTTAAGGGTTATCGAACCGGATTTAGGTATACTTGGCTGCGCGGGGGCGTCGGCTCCCCCGGGCAATTTACATGGACGAATGGGCAGATAATATATAGGAAATCGTCGCCCTTTGGCATCAACCTGCGCCATCCTCCCCCGGAGCGATCGCGATTATCCGGCTCAGACTAGACATCCATGTTGGCTCAGACCCACCTCAAGCAACAACTGGACGCCCTGCGTCACAGCACTGTCAGCGGTTTCGTGCGACTGCGCGTGGCCGCTCACGTCGACGTCTTTCCCGGCTGGTTGGCGGCCCAGACGCTCTACCCCCGCATCTATTGGCACGCCAGAGGGCAACAGAGCCCGGAGTACGTGGCGCTTGGCGCCATCCACGAACTGACCCGGCCGGAGGATATCCAGCGGGTCTGCGACCTTGCCGGCACGGCCAGTGAAGACAGCCCTCGCTACTACGGCGGTCTGGCGTTCGACCCGGATCTGCCCGGCTGGCAGGGTTTTGGCCCCTGCCGCTTCGTGCTGCCCCGCATCGAACTGGTACGCCGGGGGGAGTGCACCAGCCTCTGCCTCAATCTCTGGCTGCCTGCCCGGGAAGAGGGTCACGCATTCGAAGCCGAACTCTGCGCCGCCGAGGCGGCGCTCGATGCCCTGCAACCCGAGGCCCCCCTGCCCGCCCTGCAAAAGCGGCCATGGCAGCGCCAGGACCTGCCGGGCCCTGCCCAGTGGCAGACCCTGGTGGAGCAGGTCACGGCCCCCGACTTCCAGGCCCGCACCCCCAAGGTGGTACTGTCCCGGGAGAGCCTGCTCCAGAGCGAGGCGCACGATGCGCCCCTCTGCCCCTGGTCCCTGCTGACACAGTGGGCTCGCCACGCCCAGGAGTGCTTCCACTTCGGCTTCCAGTTCTCCCCCGAGCAGAGCTTCATCTCCTGCTCCCCCGAGCGCCTCTACCGCCGGGAGAAGGGCCACCTCTTTACCGAGGCGCTGGCAGGCACCATTCGCCGTTCCGGGGATGAGGCGACCGACGCGGCCCTGGCCGCCGAGCTGCTGGCCGACAGCAAGAACCGGCTGGAGAACCGGCTGGTTCACGCCGACATTCTCAGCCGCCTGGCCCCCCTCACGACCGATGCCACCCTGACAGAGCCGCGCATTCTGAAATTGCGGCTGCTGCAACACCTCAAGTGCGACATCGAGGCCGAGCTCAAACCCGGCGTCTGCGACTGGCAACTGCTGGCTGCCCTGCACCCCACCCCCGCCGTGGGGGGCGCCCCCCGCGAGGCGGCGCTCGCCTTCATCCGTGAATGCGAGCCCCATGATCGCGGCTGGTATGCCGGTGCCTGTGGCATGCTGAGCCGGGAGACCTCGGAGTTCTCCGTCGCCATTCGCAGCGCCCGGATCAGGGGCCCGCGCATCAGCCTGTTCGCCGGTGCCGGCATAGTGGCGGGATCGGAGCCCGCCGCCGAGTGGGCCGAACTCGACAACAAGATCGCCAACGTGCTCTCCCTGCTGGGATAGCGTTTCTTACCGACTCCTCACTGCGAGAGCTTCATGTCCGCCAGCCACGTGTCCGCGCATCACGCCTTTGCCAGCCATCACGCCACCTTCAACCATGTCTGGTCCTCCCTCTTGCTGGAAGAGCTCTTTCGCCTCGGCGTGCGTGACATCGCCCTGGCCTCCGGATCCCGCTCGGCGCCGCTCACCATGGCCGCCGCAGCCCACCCGGGCTTTCGCCGCCACCTGCACTTCGACGAGCGGGGTCTGGGCTTCATGGCGCTGGGGCTGGCCAAGGGGAGCGGCCGCCCGGTGGCGGTCATCATGACCTCGGGCACCGCGGTGGCCAACCTCTGGCCCGCGGTGGCGGAAGCCCAGCTCACCGGGGTCCCGCTCATCATTCTCTCTGCCGACAGGCCACCCGAGCTCATCGACAACGGGGCCAACCAGGCCATCGATCAGCCGGGGATCTTCGGTCGCTACCCCGTCTATCAGCAAAATCTGCCGAGCCCCACTCCCACCATTCCGGCGGCCTTCGTGCTGAGCTCGGTGGATCAGGCCCTGGCCCGACAGGCGCACACCCCGGGGCCGGTGCACTTCAACTGCATGTACCCCGAGCCCCTCTACCCCGGCGACCACTATCTGGACTTTGCCGACTACCTGGCGCCTCTCGGCGACTGGCTGCACTCGGCCAAGCCCTGGAGCCCCTGGCTGGCGGGCGAGCCGGGCTGCCCCGCCCAGCCGGACTGGGAGGAGCTGAAGGGCAAGCGCGGTGTCATCGTCGCCGGACGCATCCAGGATCCGGTGCAAGGCAAGGCGGTGGCCGAGCTGGCCGACCGCCTCGGCTGGCCCCTGCTGGCGGATCTGCAAAGCCAGATCCGCTTCGATGATCGCAACCTCGTCCACACGGATCTCGCCCTGCAACACAGCGACTTCGTGGCCGAGCTGGCCCGCGCCGAGGTACTGCTGCAATTCGGCGCCCGCCTCATCTCCAAGCGCCTCGGCCAGTTCATCAAACAACACCCCTGGCAGGATTACTGGCTGGTGGACCCGCAGCCGGCACGCCTCGACCCCGACTACCGGCTGCGCCGTCGCCTGGTGTGCGACCCCGCCGCCTTTGCGGCTACCCATCCAATCCCCCATTCGCAGCAGCCCTGGCACCAGTTGGCCGCGCGCCAGCAGGCTATCAGCCAGCAGATCCGCACCGCCTGTGATCGCTTCTCGGAGCTCGGGGTGTGCCACCGCCTGAATCAGCTCATCCAGGGTCAGTTGTTCGTCGGCAACAGCATGCCGGCCCGGCTGATGGACATGCTGGGCGAGGTGGGCAAGGGCCCCAGCCGGGTGATGACCAACCGCGGCGCCTCCGGCATCGATGGCCTTATCGCCACCGCATACGGCTTCGCACAGTCGGTCCCGCCTGACAGTCGCGAGCCCACCACCCTGCTGCTCGGGGATCTCAGCGCCCTGCACGACCTCAACAGCCTGGCGCTGCTCGGCAAGGGGAGCCGCCCCCTGGTGGTGATCCTGCTCAACAACGACGGCGGCAGCATCTTCCGCATGCTGCCTGTGCCCACCCAGGACGCCCTGCTGGAGACCTACTACTGCCTGCCCCACGGCCTGCACTTCGAGCACGCCGCCGCCATGTTCGGCCTGCACTACCGGGCCCCCACCACCCTCGACGCATTTGAGCAGGACTATGCCGCAGCCCTGAAAAACGGGGTAACCCTGATTGAAATCAAGGTACCGAGCAGTGAAGTCGCCGAGGATCTCAAGGCACTGGGAGCCGCTATCCGTGGTCTCTGATCCCGCCGTACCACTGGTGCTGCTGCACGGCCTGCTGGGGGACGCCGACGACTGGCGACCTGTTATCCAGGCCCTGCCCGGCGTCCCGTGCCATGCCCTGGATCTGCCGGGCCACGGCCGCAACCGGGCACTGCGGGTGAGCGGCTTTGACGAGGCCCATCGCTGGCTCTGCGCCGAGCTGGCCGCACGGGATATCGCCCACTACCGGCTGGTGGGGTATTCGCTGGGGGGGCGGCTCGCGCTTCATCACGCCAGCCACACCCCGGCGGGGTTGCAGGCCCTGCTGCTGGAGAACTGCCACCCCGGGCTGCCTGCCGGTGAACGTCCGGCCCGCATCGCTCACGATGAAGCCTGGGCCCGGCGTTTCGAGTGCGAGCCCCTGACCTGGGTGCTTGCCGACTGGTACCGCCAGGGCGTCTTCGCCGACCTGGACGACGATGCCCGCACCCGCCAGGCCGCACGCCGCCTTGGCAACGACGGCAAGGCCGTGGCCGCCATGCTGAGGGCCACGTCCCTGGGGCGGCAGCCGGATCTCGCCCCCTGGCTTCGGGATACCCGGCTGCCGGTGCAGTGGATCTCAGGCAACCGGGATCACAAATTCCATGCCCTCGCTTGCCAGTTGGTAAAGCAAGGCTGCAATATCAAACACTTGGCTCTGGATGGCGGACACAATCTGCACACAAGCCAGCCCGATACCTTTGCCCGGCTCCTGCGGGAGTGGGCTCACCAACCAGAAGAGAAGATCCATGATTGAAGCAATGACGGAAGCCGAGCTCTATGCCCCTGTCGAGTGGCACGACTGCTCCGCCGGTTACGAGGACATCCTCTATCACAAGTCCCCAGAGGGCATTGCCAAGATCACCATCAACCGTCCCCAGGTGCGCAACGCCTTCCGCCCCCGCACCGTGAAAGAGATGCTGCAAGCCCTGGCCGATGCCCGCTACGACGACAAGGTCGGCTCCATCATCCTCACCGGCTTTGGCGAGAAGGCCTTCTGCGCCGGCGGCGACCAGAAGATCCGCGGCGACTACGGTGGCTACAAGGACGATGAAGGCACCCATCACCTCAACGTGCTCGACTTCCAGCGTGACATCCGTACCTGCCCCAAACCCGTGGTGGCCATGGTGGCTGGCTACGCCGTCGGTGGCGGCCACGTGCTGCACATGATGTGCGACCTGACCATCGCCGCCGACAACGCCCAGTTCGGCCAGACCGGCCCCAAGGTGGGCTCCTTCGACGGCGGCTGGGGCGCCTCCTACATGGCCCGCATCGTCGGCCAGAAGAAGGCTCGGGAGATCTGGTTCCTCTGCCGCCTCTACGACGCCAAACAGGCCCTCGACATGGGGCTGGTCAACACCGTCGTGCCCCTGGCCGAGCTGGAGCGTGAAACCGTGCGCTGGTGCCGCGAGATGCTGCAACACAGCCCCATGGCCCTGCGCTGCCTGAAGGCGGCCCTCAACGCCGACTGCGACGGCCAGGCCGGTTTGCAGGAGCTGGCAGGCAATGCCACCATGCTGTTCTACATGACCGAAGAGGGTCAGGAAGGGCGCAACGCATTCAACGAGAAACGCCGTCCCGACTTCTCCAAATACAAGCGGAATCCCTGATGACACTCGCCCTCTACCGCTACCAACTGCCCTTTACCCAGCCCCTGGCCTTTCATGGTCAGTTGCAGGTAGCGCGCGAGGGCCTGCTGGTACGCATCGATGATGGCTGGGGGGAGATAGCCCCCCTGCCAGGATTTTCCACAGAGACCCTGGCCGACGCCCAGGCCGAGGCCCTCGACTGTCTGGCGCAGCTGGCGCGGGGACAGACCCCGACACCACAGCTGCCCTCGGTGCAGTTCGGGCTCGACTGCGCCCGTCGTAGCTGGCCCGAGCAGGGTGCCCCCCTGCCCGAGCCCTATCCGCTGATCCAGGGCTCCCCCCAGGAGCTGCTCAAGAACTGGAAGCAGTGGCTGCACGAGACCCCCCTCAAGGCCAAGCTGAAGGTAGCCCGCTACCCCATGCGCGACGAGCTGGCGCTGATCCGGCTGCTGCTCGATCGGCGCCCCAATCTCAAACTGGTCCTGGACGCCAACCAGGGCTGGACCCGCGAGGAGGCCTGGGCCTTCTGCGGCCACCTGGATCCGAATCGCATCGAATACCTCGAAGATCTGTGCGCCGACTTCGAGGACATCGCCTTCGTCGCCAGCCGCACCGGCATGCCGGTGGCGCTGGACGAACTGCTGGCCCAGGGCAAGCCCTGGGAGCCCATCCCGCAACTACGCGCCCTGGTGCTCAAGCCGACCCTGCTCGGCGCCCTGGCCAACAGCGAAGCCCTGGTGGCCCGCGCTCGCGAACTGAAGCTCAAGGTGATCGTCTCCTCCTGTTTCGAGTCCGGTCTCGGCCTCGGCCAGCTCGCCCGTCTCGCGGGGGAGTGGGCGCCGGATCAGGCCCCTGGCCTCGATACCCGCCGCTGGCTGGCCAGGGATCTGCTGGACAAGCAGGGGCAACCCGATCCGGGCAGGATGGACCCCCTGTTTCACCGTGACTGACCCATGGTGACCCGTCAGATCCCACGGCAGGAAACCTGCCCGGTACGACGCTGGGCGACACTGGCCCCTCATCGCATTGCCATCCACAGCGGGGAGCCTCTTAGCTACCAGCGCCTCGACCTGCGCCTCAACAGCCTGTGCAATCAGCTCGCCCGGGCCGGGCTGGAACGGGGAGATCATCTCGCCGCCGTGGTGCGCGGCGCCCTGGAGGATGTGTTGCTGGCCTGGGCCTGCGTGCGCAGCGGCATCGTCTTCTGCCCCCTCAATCCCGCCTTTCCGGCAACCAGACACAGCATACTGGCGAGCCAGCTCGAGGCCCGGGCATTCTGGTCGGCAGGCGAGATCCCGGCGGGCGACTGGCAAGCCCTCAGCCTCGACTTCACGGGCGAGCTGGCCGCAGATGGGGAGTCCCCGCTGGTACCCGACCAGCCGAACAACATGATCCTCACCTCGGGATCCAGCGGTACCCCCAAGGCGGTGGTCCACCGCCTCGCCAACCACCTGGCCTCGGCCCGGGGTTCCGCCACCCTGATCCCCCTGGACGAAGCCTGCGGCTGGCTGCTCTCCCTGCCACTGTTTCACGTCGGCGGTTACGCCATCCTGTTCCGGGTCTTCCTGGCGGGAGCCGCCCTGGTGCTGGACGATCGCACCCGGCCCCTCAAGGCGCGGCTCGAGGATCAGCCCATCACCCACCTCTCGCTGGTGCCGACCCAGCTCTGGCGCCTGCTGGCACAGGGGTTCGACCCATCCCGCACCCGGGTGCGAGAGCTGCTGCTCGGGGGCGCCGCCATCCCGGCGCCCCTGGTCAACCGGCTGACCGCCCTGGGGCTGGAGCCCAAGGTGAGCTATGGCCTCTCCGAGATGGGCAGCCAGGTCTGCACCGGGCAACCCTGCGCCGCCGGCGTGGTGGGTCGCCCGCTGCCGGGGCGGGAGGTCTGCATCCGCCAGGGGGAGATCTGCGTGCGCGGTGAGACCCTGTTTGCCGGCTACTTCAGGGAGGGCGAGCTGGTGCGCCCCCTCGATGAAGAGGGCTGGTTCCACACCCGGGACAAGGGCCGCCTCACTCCGGGGGCGATCTGGTGGTGGAGGGGCGGCTCGACAACCTCTTCATCTCGGGAGGGGAGAACATCCAGCCCGAGACCATAGAACAGCGGCTGGTGGATCACCCCGCCGTGGCCCAGGCCCTGGTGGTGCCGGTGCCAAGCGACGAGTGGGGGCATAGGCCCGCCGCCTTCATCGACTGGCACGGCGAACCAGTCCCCCCTGCCGAGCTGGCCGCCTGGATCAGGCTGTCGTTACCTGGCTTTATGGTGCCGGACCAGTGGCATCCCTGGCCGGATCTCGGCGGCAATCTGAAACCCTCCCGCACCCTGCTCGCCCGCAGCTTGCGACAAGAGGAGTGACGCCTCCCCCATATGGGGCGGAGTCCTTGCTATCAACACGGCCCCCTTTGGGGCTGTTTTTATGTTGTTTGCTCCCGAATGCATCATTTCGCTGCGCCATCTGGCCAATTGATATTCCTTTGGAGCCCAATAACCTCTCTGGTCCCCACGCCTCTCCATCCACCAAAGGGATCATGATGAAGCACCTCTCTCCCCGGCTGCTGCTCCTGGCAGCCCCAGGCCTGCTCGCCACTTCGGCGCTGGCCAACTACTCCCCCTCCGACTGGCAACAGTATCAACTCAAAGGCGAATCCAGCCGTCAGCTGGGGGATCGTCTCACCGAAGTGACCTTTGAACTGAGCGCCCGCAGCGGCGACGCCCCTTATCAGCAGTTGAGGGTGTATCGCCGCTTCGACTGGCGCGATGCCAACCTGGCTGCGCTGGCAGAGCAGCAGTGCGGCGAGCCGAAGCTCAAGATCGAGCAGGGCTGGCAGATCCGCTACCTCAGCTGTGAAGAGGTGGTACCGGCCGGCAAGGCCGTCCCGGCCAGCAGCTATGACTATGGCTACGGCATGAAGCAGGGCCGCTGGGAGCCGCTGGCGGGCACCCCGACCGCGCCGCGTCAGGATCGTCTGCCGTTGGCTGAGCGGGTCATCCTGGGTCACAGCGAGCAGGAGCTGGATCGCTGTGAGCTCAACGCCGAAGGTCGCTGCGCCGAGCAGGCATGGCAGTACCAGCCGCAAAACTGGCAGCAATTGAAGGTGCTGGAAGAGACCCCCAATGAACGGGATGGTCGCCTCGAGCAGATCTTCTTCCGCCTGCAGCCCATCGCGGGCAGCCAGGCCGCCAAGCAGGTGAGCGAGCTGCACGTCTGGCGCCAGTACACCTGGTTGCTGGACGAGATCAAGGCCCAACAGGAGTGCGATGAACCCCAGACGCGTCAGGAAGGGGACAAGACCATCAGCTACCGGGTGTGCCGTCAAACCCTGCCCGCTGGCAGCGAAGTGCAGGTGGTCTTGAAGGACACCGGCTATCAATACCCGGTGGGGGGCAGCGAATGGCAGACCCTGCCGGAAACAACCGAGTGGCAGGAGAGCCGGGTGCTCAACCGCCCCATCGTGCTGGCCAGCAAGGAAGAGCAGCTCGACTGTCGCCGTGCCGACGGCCGCGCCTGCTCCGAGCCGGATCTGCCTGGCACCGAGCTGCTGGACGCCGACGCAGCCAAGATAGTGCAGGATGCCAGTGGCCAGCCCGCACCGGTCTGGCAGGAGAACTATGGTCACGATGACACCAAGCTGCTGGCCGTGTCCCGCGGCATCCAGAGCCTGCTGGCGGCCAATCAGCCGGCTCATCCGGCCATGAAGCTGCTGCTGGAATACGTGCGTGCCCACAACTACCACAACTACGGCAAGCACAAGGAAGACGGCCCGGCTGCTGCCGAGGCGCTGGCCGAGGCATTGACGGCACTCGGTGCCCATCCGCTGCTCTTCCCGGAGCAGGCCAGCGACGAAGTAGGCGCCGTCATGGGAGCCTGGAGCATCGCTCTGCACGGTCAGTTCAAGAGCCCGGCAGTGCAGAGCCGCTTTGGCACCCTGCTCGGCGAGTTCAACCAGATGCTGGCCTACAGCACCCGTCATGCCAGCGAGATCAATGGTCAGCACGCCTGGGCGACCGGTCTGTTCGATCTGCTCAACTTCCTCGACTTCGCCAGCGACTACAGCGACCCCTTCGCCAACGACTTCCGCCAGCAGGATGGCGAGCTGCGCAAGCAGCTGCACGCCCTCGGCATGAGCGAACTCGCGTTGTGGCAAGGAAGGGATGGTGCCGATCTGTTCCTGCTCAACAACGTGCTGGATGCCTACACCCGTCTCTACCGGGTCGCCCGCTATACCCGCCCGGACGAGCTCGACGGCTACCGCAAGCTGCTGGATGACTCCGTCATCGCACTGGTTCGCCACCACGACCTGATCCCCGGTGGCCAGCAGAGTCAGGACCTGCTGGAAGACATGTCGCTGACCCTCTCCACCTACTACCTGACCTACACGGACCGCACCAGCGAAGCCTGCATCAGCGGTGACTTCGCCGGGCTCTGCACCCCTGTCCGGGTGGAGGACGTGCTGCCGTTCGAGCATACCTGCTCGCCGACCCTGCGCCTGCGGGCCCAGGATCTGACCATGGCTCAGGCCGAGGGGATCTGCCGTGAACTGGGTGCCGAAGAGCAGCAGTTCCACCAGCAGATGGAGACCGGCTGGCAGCCGGTGGCGGATGATCACAACGAGGCGCTGGAACTGGTGGTCTTCAACTCCTCCGCCGACTGGAAACGCTACGGCAGTGCCCTGTTCGGCGGCGTCTCCACCGACAACGGCGGCATCTACCTCGAAGGGGATCCGGCGCGCCCCGGCAACCAGGCCCGCTTCTTCGCCTACGAGGCGGAGTGGAAGCGCCCAGCGTTCCAGGTGTGGAACCTGCGCCACGAGTACGTGCACTACCTGGACGGCCGCTTCAACCAGTACGGCAGCTTCGGCCACTACCCGCTCAACCGCACCACCTGGTGGTCGGAAGGGCTGGCGGAGTTCATCGCCCACGGCCAGTGCTTCGCCCGCGGTCTGGACAACGTCGCCGGCCGTCCGGCCAGCGATCGTCCGGCCCTGGCCGACATCCTGCATCTGGATTACGACAAGGGCGGCGAGATGGTCTACTCCTGGTCCTACACGGTACACCGCTTCCTGAACGAGACCGGTCGCGGCGCCAGCTGGCTGGCCATGGCCCAGGCCCTGCGCAACCCGGATCAGCAGCAGGCCATGAGTGCCTTCGAAGCCGAGCTGGACCAGCTGATTGCCAATGACAGCGAGGCCTACCAGCAGTGGCTCGGCCGCGAGCTGCTGCCCTGGTGGGAAGCCAACAAGGACTCCGACGAGTGCAAGGCCAACGACTCCTCCCACTGAGGACGAGACGACTATGACAAGGGGCGGCCATGGCCGCCCCTTGTTTATGGCGCCGTTTGATAAGCCCGGGATCCTGGCGCGCGCTGCGACAACCTCTGCCCGAGTGAGCCCCTGCGCCGCCATCAAACCTGACGCGCCACAACAACTTGTAATAGAATGGCCCCCTGTCTTCTCTTACTTCAGACCCGAACCGCACCGCGCATGAAGAAGTTTGCCAAGATCCTGCTCGCCTGCCTCTGCCTGTTGCTGGCCTCCATCGCCGCCCTGCTTGGCTACAGCGAGTGGACCGTCTCGGACGCCCGTCACTACACCTACGACGACGTCAATGCGGTGCCCTACAACCGGGTCGCCCTGGTGCTCGGCACCTCCAAATACCTGATTGGCGGCAGCCCGAACCACTACTTCAAATACCGGATCAAGGCCGCCGCCGAGCTCTACAACAACGGCAAGGTGGACTACATCCTGGTCTCCGGCGACAACGCCACCGTGCAGTACAACGAACCGCGCCAGATGCGGCGGGCCCTGATCCAGGCCGGCATCCCGGCCAGCGCCATCTACAGCGACTACGCAGGGTTTCGGACCCTGGATTCCATCGTGCGTGCCAAGGAGGTGTTCGGTCAGGCCCACTTCACCGTGGTCTCCCAGGCCTTTCACAACGAGCGCGCCATCTTCATCGCCCGCCATTTCGGCATCGAGGCGGTCGGCTTCAACGCCGTGGATCCCAGCGCCTATCAGGGCATCAAGACCCGGGTGCGCGAGGTGTTCGCCCGCCTGATGGGGCTGCTGGACCTCTACGTGCTGGACAAGGGGCCCAAGTTCCTCGGCGAGCCCATCGTCATCGGCGGCCCGGTCCCCTGCCAGGCGTTGAGCACCATAGGGGCGAGCCAGCCCTGCCTGCCCATTGCACCGCCCCCTCATCAGCCGAAGGCCAAGCAGGCAACGGCCGTGAGCGCTGCAACAGCCACCAGTGCAGCGGCTGCAACCAGCGGTGCCCCGGCCACCAGCGCAGCCGTGCCGAGCGAAGCAACACCCGTGGATAATCCGGCTGCCAGCAGCGCGCCGACCCCTCAATAGCAGAGACCCGCCAACAGGCGGGTCTCTTTTATTGGGCTCGGTATTTCCGGCGATCAGGCCCTTGCCGCCACGTAACGCCGTGCCACCTCATCCCAGTCGATCACGTTGTAAAACGCGGCTATGTAGTCGGGACGCTTGTTCTGGTACTTGAGGTAGTAGGCGTGCTCCCACACATCCAGCCCGAGTATCGGGGTGAGCCCCTCCATCAGGGGGCTGTCCTGGTTCGCGCTGCTCACCACCTGCAACTTGCCGCGCCCATCGACCACCAGCCAGGCCCAGCCGCTGCCAAAACGGCTCAACGCCGCCTGGGTAAAGGCCTGCTTGAAGGCCTCCAGCCCACCCAGATCCCGCTCCATCGCCGCGGCCAGCTCGCCGTCCGGCTCGCCGCCGCCCTGTGGACTCATCACCTGCCAGAACAGGCTGTGGTTGGCGTGACCGCCGCCGTGATTGCGCACCGCCCCCTGAACCTGGGCCGGCAGGCTGTCGATACGGGCAAGCAATGCCTCCAGCGGCAGGGCAGCCAGCTCCGGCAGATCGGCCAGGGCGGCATTGAGGTTGGTGATGTAGGTCTGATGGTGACGGCTGTGATGGATCTCCATGGTCTTTGCATCGATATGGGGTTCCAGCGCGTCATAAGCGTAAGGAAGGGCTGGCAAGGTATGGCTCATGTTCATTGTCTCTCCTGTTGGGCTCAATGCAGTTGATGGGCAGAGACGGTCTGACACAGACATTGACCCAGGCTGCGCTGGATGCCGTCGTGATGACCGTGTTTGCCCAGAAAGGCGAGCAGCTCGGTACGGGTGCTGCGGGCGTGGCGAACAGCCGCCTCCCGCAGGGCAGCGGAACTGGTGGGGGACTGGCTGGTGGCCAGCAGGCAATCATGGATGTGACACAGCAGGTCGGCGGCCCTATCCGGCAGGGTCATGGCCACCAGCAGATCCGCCAGGTTGTGATGGGCCACCACCAGGGCCGCCACCGCTTCGTCGGCATCGTGCCAGTCGGCAAACTGCTGGCGGGCAAGCCACAGCGCCTGTTGATAGCAGTCGAGCGCCCTGGCGTACTCCCCCGCATCGAAATGGCGGTTGCCACTCAGGGTCTGTGCCTTCCAGTGCGCCATGCTGCTGTCCGCTCCGGTGGTACCGACCCACCCCTTCACCCAGGTTCCCGTCATGACTCGACCACTCAAATGATAATAATTATTATTTAACTTATTTGATGGGCAGACACAAGGAATAGTTGGTGCCGCCTTTTTTGCCCATATGGGTAGGGTTTTTCTGCAATCCCCGGTTTAGTGATCCCATCCACAGATACATTTGAGTTCAGCCACCATGCTGCCGGTACTGGCATGAGGCCGGTGGCTGCCCCGGTGACGACCAGAATGCAGCCGGTTTTTTCGCAAGGACGGTGAAGATGAAAAGATGGCTATTGATGCTGTTGTGCGCCCTGCCCATGCTGGGTCAGGGGGCCGGTTATACCCAGACCCGCTACCCCATAGTGCTGGTGCACGGTCTGTTCGGTTTCGACAAGCTGCTCGGGGTCGATTACTTCTACGGCATCCCCCAGGCCCTGACCCGGGATGGCGCCAAGGTTTACGTGGCCCAGGTCTCCGCCACCCAGAGCTCGGAGCTGCGCGGTGAACAGCTGCTCAAGCAGGTGCAGCAGGTGCTCGCCATCACGGGGGCGGAGAAGGTGAACCTCATCGGCCACTCTCACGGTGGCCCCACCATTCGCTACGTCGCTTCGGTCGCCCCCGAGCTGGTCGCTTCCGCCACCAGCGTGGGCGGGGTCAACCATGGCTCTGAGATCGCCGACCTGGTGCGGGCCAAGGTGACGCCGGGCTCGGCGGCCGAAGGTCTGGCGGTGGCCGCCGCCTCGGCCCTGTCCGGGGTCATCTCGCTGCTCTCCGGGGGCAGCCAGCTGCCGCAGGATCCCCTCGCCGCCCTCGACGCCCTCACCAGCACCGGCGCCCAACGCTTCAACCAGCGCTATCCGGAAGGGCTGCCGAGCCAGCATTGCGGCGAAGGGCTCATGCAGGCCGCCAACGGGGTCTACTACTTCTCCTGGAGCGGACGCGGCACCATGACCAACATCCTGGATCCGGTGGATCCGGCGCTGGCGCTGACCGGCAGCTTCTTCAAGGAGCCCAGTGACGGCCTGGTCGGGGTGTGCAGCAGCCACCTCGGCAAGGTGATCGGCACCCACTACCGCATGAACCATCTGGACGAGGTGAACCAGTCGTTCGGCATTCGCCACCTGTTCGAGACCAACCCGGTCAACCTCTATCGCCAGCACGCCAACCGCCTGCAGAGGCTGGGACTATGAACAGGGCATGGCTGATGGCTGCTCCGCTGGCGGCGGCCCTGCTGCTGGGGGGCTGGCAGTATTGGCCCTCCGCTGACGCAACCGCCCCTTCGCCGCAACATGCCGGGCCCGCTTCCCCTCTGGTCAGGCAGGCCGCACCGCCGTCGGATAAGTCCTCGCTGCAGGCCCGCCATGAAGCCTTTCTCGCGGCCGAGGGCAGCCTGACGGTGCCGACGGATCCGGGCCTGGCCAGCTTGCAGAAGCTGTTCGACGAGCGCGAACAGTTGCGCAGGCAGCGCTTCACCCCGGTCGAGCAGGAGCAACTGTTTGCCGAGGACAGGCTGATGGAGCAGTGGACCCTGCGCCGCAAGGCGCTGGCGGAGGCCAGCGATGCCGACAAGTCGCTGCTGGCGAGCGAGCTGGAGCTCTGGCTGGCGGAGCAGCCCCAGTGGTTTCGGGAGGCGGAGGCCAACAGCCGCCTGCTCGGCGATCTGCAGGCTCTGGAGCAACTCCCCGCAGCCGGGCGTGACGCAGCACTGCGCGAACAGTTGGGACCGGAGGCGGCAGACCGGTTGCACCAGTTGGCAGAGAGTCAGCAGGCGTTCGAGCAGCAGCTGGCCGGCTATCTGGCAGAGATCAGGCCCCTGCCTGCCGAGGCCCGGGTCAGCCAGCAGCCGGAGATCCTGGCACGCTGGTTCGAGCCCGGTCAGTGGCGACGGGTGGAGGCCCTCACCCGGCTCACCCTGGGCGAGCAGTAACCGGCATGAAAAAGGGGCCCGCAAGTGGGCCCCCATTCTTTGACGCTGCCGCCCTTACTGCGGCTTGTTGGCACCCGGCAGCGGCTGCCAGGTGAGGCGAGTCACCCGGTTGCCCTGCACCTCGCAGGTGAGGCAGAGATCCTGCCACCCCTTATCCTGGCGCAGGGAAACCTCTCCCTTGATGCCCTCTGCACTCCTCTTGAGTTTGGCCGGCTCGAAGGTCACCTTGTCACCTCCGGCGAGCGCCATCAGCTTGCCATTGCAGAGCCACTGGGCGAGCTCCGCCCCCTTGAGCTTGACGCCCCCCTTGTCAGCCTTCTCCTCGGCGGTGCTCGGTGCAAACAACCCGCCCAGCTCGGCCGCCCGTCTGGTCAGCCAGGCTTCCCGCTGCTGCATGCTCATCTTGCTGACAAACTCCGCAGGCTGCCCCTTGTCGTCCAGCCATTGGGTCAGCTTGCCACTGTCATCGAAGGCGAACTGGGCGGCGGGCTCCTTCACCCCGAACAGCTTGCCGCCCTTGAAGTAGTAACGGCTCTCCCCTTCCTGTTTGCCCTGCTCGTTCAGGATGGGCACGGCGATGATGACGGGCGTGCCGTCGACCCAGGCCTTGATGTCAACGCCATCGTGGCTGAACAAGCGGGTATCGAGGGCGCTGTCGGCCCCCTTCTCCATCAGGGTGAACTGCTCGGCCAGGGAGGCGGCAAATGAAGGCAGGGAGCAGAGTCCCAGTCCCAAGCCGAGGCTCAGGGCGATCGCGGTTGTGCGCATAAGTGTCCTGTGGTGGGCCCGAAGGCCGGATTAACTCTCTACCAGCCAGACCCTCAGTCCCTCCCGGTGAGCCTCGCTCAAAGGGATGGACTGCCGGGTCCGGTAGTCAAAATGGATCAGGGTCGTCTCGGCGGTCACCGCCAGCTCGCCGCCCTGCCAGGCTTCCTGCCAGAGCGTGAAGGAGCTGGTACCGATACGCCGCACGCCGGTCTTGATCGACACCATCTGGCCATAGAACAGCTCCCGTTTGAATTGCACCGTGTAGCCCGCGATGATCAGATGCCAGTCATGCACATCCAGCTCGGGGGAGAAGAGGCGAAACAGGGGATCACGGGCCGATTCAAACCAGACCGCCGGCACCGTGTTGTTGATGTGGCCGAGGGCGTCCGTCTCTTGAAAACGGGGTTGGATCTGCATTTCCAGCATGGATGTCGACTCCTTGTCGTAGGACCGCGCACAGGCTAGCGCGCCAACCCGCCCGACTCAAGCGTCCCTGCCTGGGGGTGAGAGCCACCGCCGGTTTCCGGCTCCTGCGCCACCTGCTCGGGCTTTAACCAGGCGCTGCGAAAATCGAACCAGCCGAGGGCCGTCATGCGCACGCCGTGCACGCCGACCCGGCTCTCCAGCTCCAGCCAGTGGTGAAACAGCGGCACGAACCAGCTCTGGCGCTGCACCTCGGCCAGCAGGGCGCGGGGGCCGGGCTCTTCACCATGGGCGCGCCACTGCGTCAATCCCTGCCACAGGGCCTGCTGGCCGCCCCACACCCGGCGCAGCAAGGGGGTGCCCTGAAGCCAGGCGTAAGGGGCGAAGGCGTGCTCATGCTCCAGGTTGAGGGTGCCGAACCAGAGATCCACATCTTCATCCTCCCCGCTCACCCAGCGCCCGTAGTCCAGGGTACGCACCTCGAGCTGGATCCCCTGCTCTGCCAGCAGGCTGCTCATGGCGCTGGCGCACTCGTTGAACTCCAGATGCTGGTTGAAGCAGGCCAGTACCAGCCGCGCTGGCAGGCTGACCGGACCGGGCTCGGGAAGAGGCAGGCTCTCGCGCCAGTGGGGCAGGAGGCCCAGTGCGCTGGTCCAGCCCCGCTGCAGCTCGGGTGCCACCCGGGCCATCAGGGCGATGGGGTTGAGCAGCCGGGTCAGCCACTGGCGCAGGGCCGGGTCCTGCAGGGGGACCGATCTGTCGTCCTGCAGCAGGAAGTAGCAGCCCGACTCGAGTTCGGACTCCCCGCGCATGGAACCAAGCTCCGGGGTGTCGCTGCCCAGCCTGACGTGGCTCTCCAGCCGTTCCGCCAGCTCCGGCAGCATCCAGATGTCGATCTCGTCGAGCAGGGCCCGCAGCCCGAAATAGTCGTCAAATGCTTCGAGGCACAGGTGCAGGGGGTCGTTGGCGCTCACCCGATAGGGGCCGGTGCCCACCGGCTGCAGGGCGAAATTCGCCTCCCCCTTGAGCTCCCGCGGCAGGATGGCCGCCACCGGCTCGGCCAGCAGGTGCGGCAGCAGAGGATCCGGGCTGTCGAGATGGATGTCCAGGGTGCGCGGCCAGCGGCTCTCCAACCGTGCCAGATGGGAGAACAACGGGCGATCCCGCAAGGCCTGCAGGCTCTCCATCACATCCTCCACCACCAGTTCGCGGCCATGGTGAAAGCGCACCACGGGGCGCAGATAGAAGCGCCAGTGACAGGGGGCCAGACACTCCCAGTGGTGGGCGAGATCCCCCTCTATTTCCCCATTTTCCTCGTTTCGCCGGGTCAGACCGTTGAAGATCTGGCGGCTCAGGTGAATTTCGGAGCGGCGCAAGGGCGCGGTGGGCAACAGACCGGGCAGGGGCCGGTAGTAGGGCACCCTCAGGATCTGGCGCCCCTCCCGGGTGGCCTGGCCGAGCTGCTCGATGAGCAGCGGGGTGAGCAGATCCAGGCGATCTTCGGCCAGCCGCACCGCCTGCGCCAGCTGGCCCTGACTCAGCAGATCCCGCAATCGGCGCCGGGTCAGGCTCTCCTGGTTGTCCAGCAGGGTGAGGCGGGAGCGCCGCCCCCGCCCTGCCTCTGCCGTCCAGCAAAGCCAGCCCTGCCCTTCCATGCGGCGCAGCAGCAGGCGTGCATTGCGCGTGGTGCAGCAGAGCAGGTCCGCCACCTCGGCGAGGCTGATTTCCCGCTCGTCGCAGCCAAGCTGCTGGGCGAGCCGTTGAAATTGCTGATAAAGGCGGCTGGTAGGCATAAAAGAGGAAATCCTGTCCCTGAAAGTCATCAGTTTTTACTTCCGCATTTTAGCTCAATACTGCTGGCGAACGTGAGAACCACAGCACAGGAGCACCATCATGAGCCATGCCACCCCCCTCAAACCGAACCGGATCCAGCAAACCCTTCGTCGCTACTTCCTGAGGATCCTGCCCCGCCCTCTGACGCTGGTCGAAGATCCCATGGTGCAGCTCAACCGCCTGATGCAGTGGGACATGCACCAGATAGACGACAGGGAGTATCGCCGCCGTCTCTGAGGTCGCCGTCACAGACGCCATCCGGTCACCGCCATCCCCCGGCATTGCTTTGCCGGAATGGGTGGTTTACATCGGCGCCAGGACTGCTAGATTGGACGTCTATCCATCCATAATGGTGACATCCAACAAGGAGTGTGTGATGAAAGATGCGACCCTGGCCCTGCACCACGGCTTTTCCAGCGATCCCGCCACCAAGGCGGTGGCCGTGCCCATCTACCAGACGGTGGCCTACGAGTTCGAGAGCGCCCAGCACGGGGCGGACTTGTTCAATCTGGCGGTGCCGGGCAACATCTACACCCGCATCATGAACCCCACCAACGATGTGCTGGAGCAACGGATGGCCGCGCTGGAAGGGGGCATCGCCGGCCTGGTGGTCTCGGCAGGTTCCGCCGCCATCACCTACGCCATCCAGGCGCTGACCGCCGCCGGTGACAACATCGTCTCCACCCCCCAGCTCTATGGCGGCACCTACACCCTGTTCGCCCACATGCTGCCGAGCTTCGGGGTCGAGGTGCGCTTCGCCAAGGATGACAGTGCCGAGGCCATCGCCGCCCTCATCGATGACAAAACCAAGGCGGTCTACTGCGAGAGCATCGGCAACCCGGCGGGCAACATCGTCGATCTGGCGGCCTTCGCCAAGGTGGCCCACGCCCGCGGCGTGCCGCTCATCGTCGACAACACGGTCGCCACTCCGGTCTTGTGCAAACCCATCGAACACGGCGCCGACATCGTGGTGCACAGCCTGACCAAATATGTCGGCGGCCACGGCAACTCCCTGGGGGGCGTCATCGTCGACTCGGGCAAGTTCCCCTGGGCGGATCACGCCGAGCGCTTCCCCCAGCTGACCCAACCCGAGCCTTCTTATCACGGGGTGGTCTACACCGAGGCCTTCGGCCCGGCGGCCTTCATCGGCCGGGTGCGCACCGTGCCGCTGCGCAATACCGGGGCGGCGCTGGCGCCGATGAACGCCTTCCTGCTGCTGCAAGGGCTGGAAACCCTGAGCCTGCGCATGGAGCGCCACGTGGACAACGCTCTGCGGGTGGCCCACCACCTCAAGCACCACCCCAAGGTGGCCTGGGTCAGCTACGCCGGTCTGCCGGGTCACCCCCACTACCCGCTGGCGGAGAAGTACATGGCCGGTCGCCCCTCAGCCATCCTCTCCTTCGGCCTGAAGGACGGCTACGAGGCGGGCGTGCGCTTCTACGATGCCCTCAAGATCTTCAAGCGGCTGGTCAACATCGGCGACGCCAAGTCCCTGGCCTGCCACCCCGCCTCCACCACCCATCGCCAGTTGAGCGAAGAGGAGCAGGCCAAGGCTGGAGTGAAACCTGAGATGATCCGGCTGTCGGTTGGGATCGAAGCCATCGAGGACATACTGGCGGACCTGGATCAGGCGCTGGAGGCCTGAGTCAATCGACGAAGGAGCGGGCACCACGCCCGCTCTTTTTCATCCATCAGTGAACCTGCTGCCGGGGCGCTGCGTATCACCGCCTTCCGTCACTGCGTCGAGGTTTCCATGATAGTCCTGCACCACCTGAACAAATCCCGCTCCCAGCGCATCATCTGGCTGCTTGAAGAGCTGGGCCTGCCCTATGAGATCAAGGCCTACCAGCGCGATGCCGCCACCTTTCTGGCGCCGCCCGAGCTAAAAGCCGTCCACCCCCTCGGCAAGTCGCCGGTCATCGAGTTTGACGGGCGGGTGCTGGCGGAATCCGGTGCCATCACAGAGTACCTGATTGCCCGCCACGCCCCGGTACGGCTGGCACCGGCCACCGACAGCCCGGAGTATCCCGAATACCTGCAGTGGCTCCACTTCGCCGAGAGCTCCGGCATTCTGCCGCTGCTGCTCGACATGTTCGTGCGCAAGGATGGCAGCCCGATGCGCTTCCTGCCGGACTACGCCAAAGCCGAGTGCGCCAAGGTGCTGGGTTATCTCGATGAGGTGCTGGCAAGCCGCCGTTACCTGGTGGCCGATCGCCTCACCGGCGCCGACATCCTGAACTCCTTCCTGGTGGATCTGCTGGCCCAGAGCGGCCAGCTGGCCCAGTTCCCGCACCTGCAGGCCTACTGGCAGCGACTCAACACCTATCCGGCTCGCCAGAAGGCGGCGGCGCTGGAGCGCGAGCTGGACCGCAGCGCCGAATAAACGGCGGTGCCCCGGTGACACCCTGCAAAACGCCCCGATGATCGGGGCGTTCTCTTTTCCGGCCGTCAGCCAGATGATCAAAGCGCGTGGGAAAGGATCCTGGCCGCACTTATTGTCCAGATCGCCCCTTGGCCAAGGGCCTCAGGCCTAGAGGGCGTGAGAGAGGATCCGCGCTACCTTGTCGGGATCGATATCCTGCTGCTCCCCGAGGGCAGTCAGGCCAAAGCGCTTGAGGTTGGAACAGATCCCCGGGATGCAGCGCGCATCCAGGCCATAGTCGGCGAGACGGGTACCCACCCCCATCTGCTGGAAGAACTGCTCGGTGCGGATGATCGCCTCCTCGATGCGCAGCGCCTTGTCCTCGCGGCTGGAGTGCCACACCCGCTCGGCAAACTGGGCCAGCTTCTCCTGCTTCTGGGCCGATTGCTCGCGCAGCAGGGAGGGCAGCACCACCGCCAGACTCTGGGCATGATCCAGCCCATGCAGGGCGGTGAGCTGGTGACCGATGGCGTGGGTGGACCAGTCCTGGGGCACGCCGCGACCGATGAGGCCGTTGAGCGCCAGGCTGGCCGCCCACATCAGGTTGGCGCGCACCTGGTAGTTGGTGGGCTCCGCCAGCGCGCGCGGACCGTTGTCCACCAGCACCTGCAACAGCCCTTCCGCCAGCCGGTCCTGCACCTCGCCCCCCACCGGGAAGGTGAGGTACTGCTCGAGGATGTGGACGAAGGCATCCACCACGCCATTGCCCACCTGGCGCGGCGGAAGGCTGTAGGTGGTGGCGGGATCCAGCACCGCAAACACCGGTTGCACCAGCGGATTGTAGAAGGAGAGCTTGGCCTCCCCCCGGCTCACCACGGCGGCGGGGTTGCTCTCCGAACCGGTGGCCGGCAGGGTCAGCACACAGCCGAGCGGCAGCGCCCCCTTGATGGAGGCCTTGTCCCGCAGGATCTCCCAGGGGTCGTCCCCCTCGAAGCAGGCCGCGGCGGCCACGAACTTGGTGCCATCCACCACGGAACCGCCACCCACCGCCAGCAGGAAGTCGATGCGCTCGCGCTTGACCAGGGCCACCGCCTCCATCAGCTGATCGTACTGGGGGTTGGCGCCGATACCGGGAAACTCCAGCCACTCCCGGCCCGCCAGCGCCTGGGTCAACTGCTCATAGACCCCGTTCTGCTTGATGCTGCCACCCCCGTAGAGCACCAGCAGACGGCTGCCGGCCGGGATCAGCTCGGGCAGCCTGGCGATCTGGCCTTCACCAAAACAGATGCGGGTGGGATTGGCATATTGGAAGTTGTACACGGCAGAGCCCTCGGTTGATTGCATGCCGGGGAATTGTGCGCCTGCCGTGCCATCAGGTCAAAAACGGGAGCCTGTCGTCAAAAATACGATGCCAGCCTGCCGATGCCGGGCGCTCCTGCCCGGCTTTGCTATGGTGATAGCGGGCAGACGAGTTCGTCGCCCCCTCAAACCCCTCCCGGGGTCCCTTTCCCACTCACAGGGTCTCTATCATGAAACTGAAGCACGCCTGGATTGCGGGTGCCCTCACCCTCTGTGCCCCTCCCCTGCTCTATGCCGCAGAGGTCACCACCCATGTGGCCGTGGCCCCCGGACAAGCCAGTCTGGCCGAAGAACTGACGGCCAGGGCAACCGTCACCACCATCGACCTGACCACCCGCAAGGTCAGCCTGAAAAATGCCGAAGGGCAGACCCTGGATCTGATCGCCGGGGAGGAGGTGACCAACCTTCCCCAGCTCAAGGTGGGAGATGTCGTGGCCTTGAGATATCTGCAACTGCTGGACCTGACCCTGCTCAAGGGCACCGCCGGGGTGAGAAAACGGGTGGTGGAAGTAGAAGGGGGCAAGGCGGCCGCCGGGGAGAAACCCGCAGCCGGCGCCGGCATGCAGGTAACCATCTATGCCGATGTCATCGACGTGGACAAGGCGCACCAGACCATCCGGGTCAAGGGGGTTGACCATACCCTGACCCTCAAGGTGCAGGATCCGGCCCAGTTCGCCCTCATCGCCAAGGGGGATCAGATCAAGGCCGTGCAGACCACCGCCATCGCCATCGGGATCGCCCCCCAGAGTCCCTGAGCCCTGACCACGGCAGGCCGTGCCTCCCACGGCCTGCCGGCCCCGTGGCAAGGGGGCAACCCCTTGCCTTTAACGCCCAAGGATTGCCGTTTGAATCACATCATGCCTGGGAGGCGGATTTGCCGGTGAGGCGATCCATGGCCTCCTTGAGCATGGCATCGCGCTGCGCGGCCAGGTCCTTGCTCTGCGTTTCGCGCTCCTCGGCAGAGAGCGTCTTGTCATCCGCTATCCCCTTGAGCTGACGCTCGAGATCGTCAAATTTTTTGCGATCAAAGCCCAGGGCCTTGTCCACCATCTGCTGCACCCGCGCATCCTTGACGCCACCGGTCAGGACTGTGTTCTTGCCGTTCCTGGCCAGATGCTCGTAGGTCAGCGCCTGCTGCGCCTTGCCGGTCAGCACCTGACTGGAGAGGCTGACCTGCTGAGACCAGCCGCTCTGCTTGTCGTCGCTGTCGCTGAGGGTCGCCAGGGCACGGTTCTGGGACGCACTCTGGGCGAGTTGATGACCATAGGGTTTGATATCCATGAAGGCTCCACGCTCACTGCCGGCCTCGCCGGCTCCGGGGATGGGTTCCCCGCCATGAGCCGGAGACAGCAAAATGCAGGCCAACTTGAGTACCCCCCTCTTCCGACGGTTCAGCACGGGGTCGCAGCACGCCTCCTTCTGCACTCCATGACGAGTGCGACCAGATCCATCAAAAAAGCGCCCGAAGGCGCCTCTTGTGGACAGGAGTCGGCTCGTCATGACATCAGCGACGGCTGATGTGGAGCGGACCGAAGGTCTGGGCCACCGGCATGATCTCGATGCTGTTGATGTTGACGTGGGCAGGCTGCTCGCTGATCCAGAGTACGGTATTGGCGATGTCTTCCGGCAGGATGGCCTGCACCCCCTGATAGACGGTGGCCGCCTTGGCGTCGTCGCCGTGGAAGCGCACGTTGGAGAACTCGGTGCCGCCACACAGGCCGGGCTCCACGTTGGTGACACGCACCGCCGTGCCCGCCAGATCCGCACGCAGGTTGAGGCTGAACTGCTTCACGAACGCCTTGGTCGCGCCGTAGACGTTGCCGCCCGGATAGGGGTAGGTCCCTGCGATGGAGCCGATGTTGATGACGTGGCCGCGGTTGCGCGCCACCATGCCCGGCAACAGCAACCGGGTGATCAGAGCCAGGCCGCTGATGTTGGTGGCGATCATCTGCTCCCAGTCTTCCAGATCCGCCTTGTGGGCAGGCTCCAGCCCCAGTGCCAGGCCGGCGTTGTTCACCAGCAGGTCCACCTGTTGCCATTCGGTCGGCAGCGCCTCGATGGCGGCGCGGGTGGCAGCCTTGTCCTGGACGTCGAACACCAGGGGCAGGAACTGCTCGCCCAGCTCCTCGGCCAGGGCGGCCAGCCGTTCGCCGCGGCGCCCGGTGCCGATCACCCGGTGGCCAGCGCTCACCAGCAGGCGGCTGATGGCCTCACCAAAGCCGGACGAGGCGCCCGTTACCATTGCAATCATGTGAACCTCCATTGTTATTTGTCTTCTTGAAAAATCAGCACGTTATATGTCGCGTTTGCCCAGCTTTCGCCATGCGAACACCGCCAGATGCAGCAGGAAGAGACCCGAGCCCCCCAGCGCAAACAGCAGGCCGGTCAGGGCGTTGACCGAGGTATCGGCGCCGCACCACCACCAGACCAGCCAGCCGACGACCCCGATGAGAAAGGTCTGGGCGGCACAGACCGGGCAGCGCCCGAGCTTGGCCCTGATGGCCGTAGCCAGGCAATCCTCGCAACTCATGATGGCTCCTGCCGCTCATCCCCCAGCGCCAGCACCAGGCGGTGGGCATGCTGGCCGGGCCCGTAATAATCGGGCAGCCGTACCCCGGGGCGAAACCCCAGCCCCTGATAGAGGGTCCTGGCTTCTGGGTTGGCGTCGGCGACCTCGAGGCGAATCGCCCCCCAGCCGGCCTCGCGCCCTTCCCGGATCACCTGCTCCAGCAGGCGGCGTGCCCACCCCTGACGGCGGACGGTCCAGCGGATGGCGAGGGTCTGGATGATGAGACGATCCCAGCCTTTGTGCTCCAGCACGCTCAAATAGCCCATCACCTGCGCCTTCTCGTCTTGCAGCAGCAGGGTGCGCCCCTTGCCCTGATTGAGCAGATAGTGCCAGCGGCTGCGGCCGAAGGCGACCTCGGGGGGAAAACAGTAGCGTTCCAGCTTCACGATGGCGCCCAAATCATCGGCTCGGGCGGCGCGCACGGTCAACACGGGGAGTCCTTGTTCGGTTATTTATCCTCAGCACCAGAAATGCGACTTGTATCACAAGTTACCAAGGCAGAATATTAGGCACTGTAACCTCTTGTTTCCCCTCGCGCCATTGTCGTGCTTGTCGGTGCATCGAAGCCCACTGGGGATCCTGCCGTTTCTGGCAGTCCTTTCTGTGGAGCCTGAAAATATGAGTACCTATGTCATCGTCGAGGAGCCGGGCGACTGGCCCTGCCATGCCGACTATCTGCTGACCGCCCGCACCTACCTGCAACACGGTCTGCCCACCACAGGGGGGCGTCCGCGCATCATCAACCTCTGCCGCAGCCTGGAACACCTGGGGGCCGGTTATTACTGCTCCCTGCTGGCCCAGGCCCGCGGCCACCACTGCCTGCCGGGATTGCAGGCCATCAGCAGGCTGCAACCCCAGCAGCCTCCCGCCAAGCTGTGGCGCAAATTGCAGGGCTGGCTGGCCCAGCAGAGCGAAGACAGGATCCGGGTGCGCGCCATCTTCGGCCAGTGCGAACAGAGCGAGCTGGCGGGGCTCGCCCGCTATTACTACGGCCTGAGCCAGTTGCCGCTGCAGGAGCTGACCCTCAAGCGCGGTCGCCACGGCTGGTCGGTGCGCCAGCAGGAGAGCCTGTCACCGCTGGCGCTGAGCCCGAGCGAGAAGGCGCTGATGGTGCAGCACGCCCAGGCGCTGGTGGGCACGGGGGACGAGGAGCAGACGGCGCCACGCTACCAGCTCGCCATCCTGGTCGACCCCAACGACGGCCGCGCCAGCAGCGATGCCCTGGCGCTGGAGCGTTTCATCAAGGCGGCCGCGGCCCAGGGGATCCAGGCCGAGATCCTGCCTCCCTCGGCCATCGAGCGGTTGCCGGAGTTCGACACCCTCTGGCTGCGCGCCGAGACCGCGGTCGGCCATTACACCTTCGAATTTGCCCGCCGTGCCGAGCAGCTCAAGATGCCGGTCATCGACAGCTCCCGTGCCATCCTCGCCTGCAGCAACAAGCTCTATCTCTACGAGCTGATGGTGCGCAGCGGCGTGCCCATGCCCCCCACCACCGTCGTGACCCGCCGCGGCCGCCAGCATGTGGACGAACTGGTGCAGCGCCTCGGTCTGCCGCTGATGGTGAAGATCCCCGACGGCGCCCAGGGGCGCGACCTCGCCATGGCCAGCGATGACATCCAGCTCGCCCGCCTGCTGGACGAGGGGCTGGCCCGCTCCGCCCTGCTGCTGGTCCAGAGCCGGATCCCTGCCGAGTTCGACTGGCGCATCGGCTTTCTCGACGGCTCGCCGCTGTTCGCCTGCCGCCGCTACCGACCCGAACCCGGCAACCGCATCCGTCGCCGCAAACACCCCCTCGACATGAGCCGCATCGAGGCGCTGCCCCTCAGTGAAGTGCCGGAGCGGGTGCTGCAAACCGCCCGCCGCGCCGTGCACCAGCTCGGCAACGGCCTGTTCGGGGTGGATCTGCGCCAGCAGGGTCAGGGCTGCGTGTTGCTGGAAATCATCGACAACCCCTGGATACGTGGCGATATTGAAGACAGGGAGGCAAAGGACCTCTACGAGCGCCTCGCCCGGGCCTTCCGCCAGCGGCTGGAGAACCGGGGGCAGAGCGCGACAGGATAACAAGCATCGCGAGCAGAGGTGGATATGATGACAATGCAGTGGTGGGACATCGCGCCCCTTGGCTGGGAGAACATCCTGGTCTGTCTGGTGTGTGGCACCCTGGTGGGGCTGGAGCGGCAGCTTCGCGGCAAGCCGGTGGGGATCCGCACCTCTTCCCTCATCGTGCTCGGCACCTACTGTTTTCTCGCCATCGGCGCCGCCGTCAGTCCTCAGGGCGCCGATCAGGCGCGGGTGCTGGGTCAGCTCATCACCGGGGTCGGCTTTCTCGGGGCCGGGGTCATGATGACCCGGGATGGTCAGGTGCTGGGGGTGACTTCCGCCGCCGCCATCTGGATGCTGGCCGCCCTCGGCGCCCTCATCGGCATGGACATGCTGCATCAGGCGCTGCTGCTCACCGTCGTCACCCTCTCTATCCTGGTGGGGGTGGACTATCTGGAAGCCAGCTTCAAGAGCCTCCGCCGCGGGGTGCACAACCGGCTGGAACACTGGCGCCACGGGGCCGAGCCCTCGGTCTCTTCCCGCCGGGACGATCTGGGCAGCGGCATCGAGAAGTAAGCCGCCACCATGAAAAAGGGCTCCATCATGGAGCCCTTTCTGTTGTCTGCCTCCCTCAGCGCACCAGCAGGAAGCGGCCGGTGAGGGGCGGCAAGTCCACCGTCACGCTGCTGCCACCGATGGCCAGGTTCTCGCCGCTCTGCAGATCCACCAGGGCGCTGCCGCTGCGCAGCTTGCCGACCGGCACGGCGTAACTCTGGGGCGTGGTGGAGACGTTGAGCAGGTAGACTACTTGCTCGCCCGCCGTCTGCTTGATGTCGCCATAGACGCTCCCCTCGGCCACCAGCTTGACCCGCTCCCCCTGATAGAGGGCGGGGTGGGCGGCGCGCAGGGCCAGCAGCTGGCTGAGCCACTGCTTCAGATCGCTCTGCTCGCTGCTCGGCACGAAGCCGGTGACACCGGGCACCTTGCCATCGCTGCGGGCCACGTGATCATCGCAGAGCCCCTGGGCCGCACAGTCGCCCCCCACCTGACTGGCAAAGCCAGGCACCTCGTCGCCAAACTCCTCGCCATAGTAGAAGGTAATGGGACCGGAGCGGGCGGCCATGAAGCTGAAGGCCGCCTTGTGGCGCTGCCAGTAGTCCGCCCCATTGAAGTTGCCCCGCTCCAGCAGATCGCCGAAGCGCACCAGATCGTGGTTGCCCAGCATCAGGTTGGGCATGGCATGGTCCGGGTAGTTCTCCACCTTGTTCCAGCTGGCGTCGAGCACGCTGGCCCCCTGCCCGCCTTTGCCGGACTCTTCCACCGCCAGCGCCTGTACCAGACCGTAGCGCAGGGGGAAGTCGAACGCCGAAGAGAGCGCCGGGTTGTCGCTCGGGCCATAGGCCTGGGCGCGGATCTCGTCGGCGCCCTTCCACACTTCCCCCACCATGTAGCCGAGGGTGCCCCACTGCTGGCCGGCGGCCTTGCGCGCCGCGCTGGCCCGCGCCACCTCGCTGCGAATGGCGCGCCAGTCATCCAGCCCCAACTGATAAGCCTGATCGAGGCGCCAGCCGTCGATGCCGTACTGCTCGACCCAGTAACGGGCCACCTCCTTGAAGTAGGCCAGACTCTCGGGCTGGCCGTAATCCACCAGCTGACCCGGGTAGCCTGCGCCGCCGCTCTTGAGGGCAGGCAGCCGCCCCTCTGGTGAAGGCTTGCTCACCCCCACCTTGTTGACGTGGCCGAACACCCCGTCGAGGAAGACATAGAGCCCGCGCTGGTGCGCCCCGTCCACCAGTTTTTTAAGCTGGGCGTTGCTGCCGAAGTTGGGATCCACGTTGAAGAAGTCGCAGGCGAAGTAACCGGTGGCATCCAGCCGGTCGTCCCCGGCCTGGCCGGCGCAGGAGTCAAACACCGGCGTGAGCCAGATGGCGTTGACGTTGAGGCTCTTGATGTGGTCGAGGCTGTCGATGATCCCCTGCAGATCGCCGTTGTGCCGGGAGGGGCCGTAGCCGACGCCGTAGTTGGCGCTGCCGTCGCCGTCGACGAAGGACTCCACCATCACCTGGTAGGTGCGCAGGTTGCAGGCTGGCTGATCATTGCCGTAGCAGGCGCGGCTGGCCGACGCGGGGGCGGATTGACCACCGGAGGCTGGGGGTCACTGCTGCCACCGCCTCCCCCGCTGCCGCAAGCCGTCAGTAACAGGGCGGCCCCGATGAGGCCGCCACGACGCAACGTTCCTTGTTTCATTGTTATGTTCCCGCTGTGGTGGATGGGCGCCCAAAGCGCCGCACTGGGGTCATGATAACGACCTGACCGACGCGGGTCTGTGACTGAAAACGTTACCTGACTCAACGAGTTAGCATGTCAGAAGCGATGCATGTTGCGATCGGGGAAGGCGGCGCGCTCGTCGATGGGCAGGATCAGGTGGTAGACCTCGTGGGCCGCCAGGGTGAAGCCCGAGGGCCATGCCAGTTGATGGCGATGATCGATGAAGACACGGGCGAAGCGACGCTCGGTCTCCATGGCCGCAAACAGCGGCTGGCCGCGCCAGGGGGTGAGATCCAGCACGCCTGTGGTGCCGTCGGAGAGCACAACGAACAGAGACCAGCCCTGCATATATTCCACATCGATGAAGACCGGCATCCCTTCGGCTCCGATTGAGAAATCCGGCGCCATTATAGGCACGACCATTGTCTCGATGTGCCAGCAGGATCACAGTTTTCCCAGCGTTTTATGCTCTCTTAGAACCCTGCATCCCGTCACAAAAAAATCATAAAACGTGCCAGCTTCTCCATTTATACCTCCCCCCCATGCAACCTTTGCCAGGCGCCACTGTCATACTCCTGCACCATAACAACAATGCGTCCGGGGACTGGGCGCAAACAGGTTTGCAGGAACAATATGACCACCATCAGACAATGGCTGGGACCGGTTTGGCCCATCGCCGTCTTTTCATTGATCGCGCTCATCTCCCTGACCATCAGCCGCCTTGGCCTGGGGCTCTGGCAACTGGAACGGGTGGATGCCGTCTCTGGCTGGCAGGAGATGCTGCTGCAAGGCATTCGCGTCGACGTCGCCACCCTCTGCTGGGTCTGGGGCGTACCCGCCGTCTTGACCCAGTTGCTGGCCGGGCCCCACGCGCCGGGGCGGCTCTGGATGCAGCTTATCCGGATCTGGCTCACCCTGGGGCTCTGGCTGATGCTCTTTCTCGAGATCTCCACTCCCGCCTTCGTCACCGAATACGGGGTACGTCCCAACCGCCTCTATGTGGAGTACCTCATCTATCCGAAGGAGGTGCTCTCCATGCTGTGGGCTGGCCGCAAGGGCGAACTGCTGCTGGCCGTGATCTTCAGCGGCGCCGTGCTGGGCGGTGGCTGGTGGCTGAGCGGCCGCCTGGTGCGTGACCTAAGCTTCCCCCGCTGGTACTGGCGCCCCGCCTTCGCCCTGCTGATCCTCGCCGTCGGCTTCCTCGGCGCCCGCTCCAGTCTCGGCCATCGCGCCTTGAATCCGGCCATGGTGGCCTTTGCGGACGATCCCCTGGTCAACGCCCTCACCGTCAACTCCGCCTACTCCCTCTTCTTTGCCATCAAGCAGATGGGGGCCGAGGAGGACGCCAGCCAGTTTTACGGCAAGATGGCTGACCATCAGGTACTCGACATAGTCCGCGAGGAGAGCGGTCGCCCTCTCGGCGATTTCACCTCTGCCGATCTGCCGAGCCAGACCTTCAACACGGCCAGCTACCAGGGCAAGCCCAAAAACCTGGTGATCCTGCTGCAAGAGAGTCTGGGGGCCCAGTTCGTCGGCTCCCTCGGCGGCCTGCCGCTCACCCCGAACATCGATGCCTTGTCGAAAGAGGGTTGGGCGTTCGAGCAGCTCTACGCCACCGGTACCCGTTCGGTACGCGGCATCGAGGCGGTGCTCACCGGCTTCACGCCGACCCCGGCCCAGGCCGTGGTCAAGCTCGGCAAGAGCCAGACCAACTTCTTCACCATCGCCGACCTGCTCAAGCAGCGAGGCTATGACACCAGCTTCATCTATGGCGGCGAGAGCCACTTCGACAACATGCGCAGCTTCTTCCTCGGCAACGGCTTCACCACCATCGTCGAGCAGAAGGACTTCAAGAACCCGGTGTTCGAGGGATCCTGGGGCGCCTCGGATGAAGATCTGATGGCCAAGGCCAACGAGACCTTCGCGGCGCTGCACAAGGAGGGCAAACCCTTCTTCAGCCTGGTGTTCAGCTCCAGCAACCACGATCCCTTCGAATTCCCCGACAACCGCATCGCCCTGTACGAGCAGCCCAAGCAGACCCGCAACAACGCCGCCAAGTACGCGGACTACGCCGTCGGCGAGTTCTTCAAGAAGGCCAGGGCATCGGACTACTGGAAGGACACCCTGTTCCTGGTCATCGCCGATCACGACAGCCGGGTCGGGGGAGCCAGTCTGGTGCCCATCCCCCGCTTCCACATCCCGGGGGTCATTCTGGGGGACGGCATAGCACCGAGAAAGGATCCCCGCATCGTCAGCCAGATCGACATGGCCCCGACCCTGCTCTCCCTCATGGGCATCAGTGCCGACTACCCCATGCTGGGCAAGGATCTCACCCGCATGCCCGCCGACTGGCCTGGGCGCGCCATCATGCAGTACGACAAGAACTTCGCCCTGATGCGCGGCAAGGATGTGGTGATCCTGCAGCCCGAGCGGGCGCCGGAAGGCTTCATCTACGAGGATGCGACCGAAACGCTCACCCCGGCGCCGCAGCCAGGCGCCATGAAGGATGCCGCCCTGGGGCTGGTTCTGTGGGGCAGCCTGGCCTATCAGCAGGGGCTCTACCGGACGGCGCAGGACAGCCGGCTGGCTCTCAACTGAGGAACCGCCCACAAAAAAACCGCCCTCGGGCGGTTTTTTCTTGCGGCTCGCCCCGTCAGGGGTGGGGGAAGCAGGGGAGCGAGCGGCTGAACCTGTGCTCGAACACCAGGGAGGTCTCGAGGTGCACCACCTCTTCCCGGGAGGTGAAGTGATCGAAGACGAAATTGCGCAGGTGTTCGGTATCGGAGACGCACAGGTGCACCAGGAAATCATCCTTGCCGCCCATGTGGAACAGGCTGATCACCTCGGGCAGGGCCAGGATGGCGTCGCGAAACGCATCGATGATCTGGCGGCTGTGACGGGCCAGTTGCAGGGAGACCATGGCCTGGATGTGACCGCCCAGGGCCTGGTAATCCACCTCGCAGTGCGCCCCCTTGAGCACGCCATCCTGCTGCAGCTTGCGCACCCGCTCCAGACAGGTGGACGGCGCCACCCCGACCAGGGCCGCCAAATCCTTGTTGGTCATGCCCGCATCGCGAAACAGATGGGCCAGGATGTCCAAGTCCAGTTGATCCAGGTTTCTCATCTTTACTCCTTGCATCGCTCGATTTTTTTAGACTCTGCCCGTAAACCGGGCCGAACACAACGCAGATTGACATCGCCTCCGGCCCCTCTATGCTGTGCCGCACCCGCGGGATACCCATCCCGTTGATCCCGGCCACCACGAGGAACCCCATGCTCAGTGCCCATCCCTTCTGGAGCCTGGACGTTCCACGGCTCGACGGCCAGCTCCTGCTCACCCCCTGCCCCGGCAGCCAGCAGGTCCCCATGGCCCACGCCCTTGCCCAGTTGCAGCTGGCCGGTGCCGGCGGGGTGCTGACCCTGATGACGGTGGAGGAGCTGGCCCTGTGCGGGCCCCTCTCTCTCGGGCAGCTGGTGCAGGCCAGGGGCATGAGCTGGTTCCATCTGCCCATTGCGGATGACGAGGCACCGGATGCCGCCTTCGAACAGGCCTGGCCCGGGGTGCAACCCCGACTGCTCGCCCTGCTGCGCGAGGGACGGCACCTTGCCATTCACTGCCACGGCGGAAGCGGGCGTACCGGGCTGGCGGCCGCCCTGCTGCTGATGACCCAGGGGCTGCCCCAGCAGGAGGCCATGACCCTCATCCGGGCCAGACGGCCACGGGCCTTCACCCTGGCCTGCCACCGTCACTGGCTCGATACCCGTGGACGGCGGCTGGCCGGGGCGGACTGATGGGCTCTATCCCTTGGGCTGCTGGTAGGTAAACACCTTGCCGATGTCTTCCACCTTGTAGCTGGTCAACTGGTAGACGTAATAGTTGAGCCAGTTGGAAAACAGCAGGTGACCGTGGCTGCGCCAGGTGGCGCGCGGGGTCTGGCTTGGGTCGTTGTTCGGGTAATAGTTGACCGGAATGACGGGGGTGAGCCCGGCCGCCAGATCCCGCCGGTATTCCCCATCCAGGGTCAGGGCGTCATATTCCGGATGGCCGGTGACGAACACCTGGCGACAATCCTTGGTGGCGGCCAGATAGACGCCCGCCTCTTCCGACTCGGCGAAGATCTGCAGATCGGTGTGGGCGCGGATGAGATCCCCGTCGAAGGCCGCATAGCGGGAGTGGGGCGCCACGAATTCATCATCGAAGCCGCGCAGCAGCGCCTCGTGCTCGTCGAGGCGGTGGTGGCGATAGACCCCGGAGAGCTTCTCGCCGTGGGTCTGCTTTTCCATGCCGTACAAGGCTTTCAGCGCCGCCTGCACCGCCCAGCAGAGGAAGAGGGTGGAGGTGACATGCTGATGGGACCACTCGATGATCTCGACGATGCGTGGCCAATAGACCACCTCCTCGAACTCCACCAGCCCGAGCGGCGCCCCCGTGATGATCATGCCGTCGTAGTTGTTGCCTCTCACCTGCTCGAAGTCGTGATAGAAGTTCTCCAGGTGCGCCTGGGGCGTGTTTTTCGACTCCCGATCGTCGATGCGCAACAGATCCACGTCCACCTGCAAGGGCGAGTTGGAGAGCATCCGCATCAGCTGGATCTCGGTTTCTATCTTCTTGGGCATCAGATTGAGGATGAGCACCCGCAGCGGGCGGATGTTCTGGGTGACGGCCCGGGATTCCGTCATCACGAAGATGTTCTCCTGCCCCAGCACTTCGGCGGCGGGCAACTGGTCCGGGATCTTGATCGGCATGCTGACTCCCTGTACTGCATCGGTAAATATGTCTGGACATCTAGAAGCCTATAATAAAGCGCTCCCGCTGTCATCAGATACCTTTTGTATTCACCCCGCCCTTTGACTAGCATACGGCTCAGTGTGTCCCTCGTGCCCAACCCCATGACAGGAATCAAGATCTCCGTAGAACGGCTGCAAGTCGGCAATTATGTCTCCCTGCCTTTGGGATGGCGTGAGCACCCGTTTCTGTTCTCCAGCTTCAAGCTCAAGAGCGAGGAGGAGATCGAGCTCATTCGTCGCCTTGGCCTCAAGCTGGTGACCATCATTCCCGACAAGAGCGACACACCGCCCAAGCCCCTCGGCCAGACCCAGTCCCAGGCAGATGAGGTTGAGGGAGAGGGTCTCGTCGCCCGCCAGGAGGAGATGCAGCAGGAGAAACTGCGGCGCATCGAGCAGTTGCAGCGCTATCGCCGCGACCTGCAGCAGTGCGAGAAACAGTTCCGCCAATCCCTGGCCCAGGTGCGCAACCTCATGGGCAAGATCCAGTCCCGCCCCCTCAACGCCATCAGCGAGGCCCAGGAGCTGATCAACGCCATGACGGAGCAACTCCTCTCGGTGGACGAGATGGTGCTGCACCTGGTCTCTGACAGCGATGATGGCAACAGCCTGCAGTTTCACTCCCTCAACGTCAGCGTGCTCAGCATGCTGCTCGCCCGGGAGTGCAAGTTGCCGGCCGAGGCGATCCGCCAGGTCGGCATGGGGGCCCTGTTCCACGACATCGGCAAGCTGAGGATCCCGAGCCAAATCCTGCGCAAGACGGAGCCGCTGACCAAGCCGGAGCAGAACCTGATGGCCCAGCATCCCCGCTACGGCCTGGAACTGCTGGGGCTCGTCAGCGATTTTCCGGAAGCAGCCAGGCAGATAGTGCAGAACCACCATGAGTACCTGGACGGCACCGGCCCCCAGGGGCTCAAGGGCGATCAGCTCGATCCCCTCACCCAGATCGTCTCCCTCATCAACGAGTACGACAACCTCTGCCACCTGGAGGCCAAGGTGCCCTACGCGGCTCTCGGCAGCCTCTACAAGCAGCGCAAGTCCCAGTTCAACGCCGATCACCTCGGCATGCTGATCCGGTTGATGGGGGTCTACCCCCCGGGCAGCGTGGTGCAGCTCTCCAACGGCCAGGTGGGGCTGGTGATGTCGGTCAACGCCTCCCGCCTGCTCTACCCCGCCGTGCTGGTATACGACCCCCGCATTCCGCGCCAGGAGGCGGCCATCATCGACCTCGACGCGGCCGGGCTGACCATCGCCAAGGTGATCCAGCCCAAACGCCTGCCCCCGGCGGTGTTCGAATACCTCAACCCCCGCACCCGGATCAGCTACTACTTCGAACACGGCAAGCCCTGAGAGGGCTGGCCCCACCCAAGGAGTCCCCATGCGCATCGAGATCATCAGCACAGGCGACGAGATAGTGACCGGCCTGGTGGTGGACACCAATGCCGCCTGGCTAAGTGCCCTCTTGCTGGAGCAGGGCTGGCAGGTGCGCCGCCGCGCCACCGTGGGGGACAACCTCGCGGATCTGACAGCCGTGCTGCAGGAGAGCGCCAACCGCGCCGAGGTGGTACTGGTGTGCGGGGGGCTCGGCCCCACGGCGGACGACCTCACCGCCCAGGCCGCGGCCGAGGCGTTTGACCAGCCCCTGACCCTGTTCCCGGACTGGCTCGCCACCATGGCCGAACGCTATGCCAGTCGGGGCCGCACCATGGCACGGAGCAACACCAAGCAGGCCTGGCTGCCCCGGGACTGCGAGATCCTCGACAACCCGGTGGGCACCGCCTGCGGCTTTGTGGTCCGCCACCCGGCCAGCCACGGCCAGAGCCGGCTCTTCTTCACCCCGGGCGTGCCGTTCGAGTTCAAGCAGATGGTGCGCGAACAGATCATGCCCCGCCTCAAGGCGCTGGCCGGTGAAGAGACCGACACCGAGCTGCGCCGTTTCTACACCTTCGGCGTCTCGGAGTCCGCCCTCAGCGACATGCTGGATGCGGCCCCCTGGCCTGCCGGCATCGAGCTGGGCTACCGCTCCTCCATGCCTCTCATCGAGCTCAAGCTCATCGGCCACGGTGCCAGCACCGCCGACATGGATGCCGCCGAGGCGAGGCTGCTTGCGGCCATCGCCCCCTGGCTGGTGGGGCGTGGCAACGAGGCGCCTGCCAGCCAGATCCTGGCCCTGCTGGGGGAGCGGTCGCTGCACCTGCAGGAAGGGGAGAGCCGGGGCGCCCTGCTGGCCATGTGTCACGGGCACCCGGCCCTGACCGCCGGCTTCAGCCACACCCTGAGCGACGATCTGACTCAACTGGCGGTGCCCGCCGCCCCCCTGAGCCTCACCATAGGCCGTGCCGGGCCGGACGGCGTGCCGCTGCTGCTCTGCGCCGACGGGCAACTGCACGGCCAGACGCTCAGGGTCAGCCACCCGGATCCCGCGAGCGGTCGCCGGATCCTCGCCTTCGCCGCCCTCGACATGCTGCGCCGCCACCTGCTGGGGCTGCCGGTGCTCGCCGACTACCTCACCCTGACCCGAACGGCCAGGTGCCAGGAGGGCGCCCGGGGCTAGAAGTGAGCCAAGCCTGCACCGCCATGGACCCAGTACCCGGCGAGCGCCAGGGTCAGCAGGCAGAAGGCCCTCTCGTAACCCCCGCCGCTCTTGAGGGGCAGGCCGGGCAGGCGAAAGCGCCGACGCCAGGGCCAGAGCAGGGGAATGCCCATGGGGGTGAGCCAGTCCCCCAGCAGATGGCTGAGATAGCCCACGATGAGGGCATCCTTCACCGCCCCCGACAGCAACCAGGGGGCTTCCACCTGGGCCAGCCCCCAGACCCCCATCCCCACCGCCAGCAGGCTGTGGGTGAAGCCGCGATGGCCGAACAGCCGGGAGAGCGGCCCCGAGATCCAGGGCAGTTGCCGCCCGAGCAGGGAACGGGGGTGATCGAGATCCGGCAGCAGGGCGCTCGCCAGGGCCATGGGAACGATGTGCCACAGGCTGGCATCGGCCAGGGCCGGAGTCAGTTCAACCTTGTGGGCAAGCAGGACGCAGGTGACGGAAAACAGCAGGTGGCCTTGGGCGGTCATGGGGCTCGTTTGGTTGGACAGAAAAAGGGGCTGATCGATGGCGACCAGGGTCCTCGCCCTGGGGCGGCGGCAGATTAAAATCCTTCTCTTCCTGCCTGGCAAGGTGATTTGCATCGCCACCTTCAACGTGGTTGACACTCTGGATAGCGAAAGCATAAAACGTCAGCATATTGCGCTAAAAAACTGCAATGGAGCCCATGGCATGGCCGGCTCTGCCCCTCTCCCGTCAGCCGATATTTCCTCAACCCGGCTCACCCATTTGCATTCAGATCGTTGACCCGGAAGGAAAAATACCCGAATACTGCGCGTTGGATCCGCCCCGGCGGCATGGGATGCCGGCAAGGAGAGGCCCCGGCATGGGGCAAACCGGACAGGGACAACGAAGGAGGGCCCGGTGTTAAGCAAAGCGTGGTTTCAGCTGTCGGCCGACATGAGCTATGTCTGCCTGCGCATCACTCCGGGCCTCACCGAGCCCATCCAGGAAAGCGACGTCCTGGCCCTGCTGCGACTCTCCAACTGTCGGCGCTACGAACCCCTCGGCGAGGGGATCCGCGAAGCCGTCACCTTGCTCAACGCCCTCATCGCAGAGCCGGATGCCCCCGCGCATCCGCCAGTCCCCATTGCCCGGCGCCAGGATGCCAGGCTGCTCATCCAGGTGGACAAGGACCAGATGAGCGCCAGGGCGCAGATCACCGCGGACTGGGGCGGCCAGCCCCTGACCCTGGCCCGGTTGCAGGAGGCCCTGGCGGCCAGCACGGTCAAGCAGGGGGTGAGCGAGCGACTGCTTGCCGCCGCCATCCAGGCAGCGGGTGAGGCGGCACCCGGTGCCCAGCTCAATCCCGTCATCGCCCTCGGCAAGGCCGCCAGGCACGGCCTGGATACCCGCCTGGAGCGGCTGGTGGAGACCGCAGCCGAACGGATCCTCAAACCCCAGGAGCGGGATCACGGCAAGGTGGACATGCGCGACCTCGGCACCCTGCTCACCGTCAAGGCCGGGGCGTTGCTGATGCGCAGGCACCCCGCCACCCAGGGCATCGACGGCTTCACCGTGACGGGCCAGACCCTGACCGCCCGCCACGGCAAGGAGAGCGCCATGACGCCGGGTGACGGCACCTGCCTCTCCCCCGAGGATCCGGACCTGCTGCTGGCGACACGCCCGGGACTCCCCTGTCAGGAGCGTGCCGGGATGCGGGTCGACGAGGTACTCAACGTCAAGCAGGTCGACATCCGCCACGGCCACGTCGAGTTCGAGGGATCGCTGCTGGTCACCGGAGACGTCATGCCCGGCATGCGCGTCAAGACCAGCGGGGACGTGGTGATCGGCGGCTTCGTCGAGGGCGGCTACATCGAATCCGGCGGCACCATCACGGTGCGCAACGGTATCATAGGGCGCAAGCTGGCGGACGACGAATACCTCTGCCACCTCAACGCCGGGGGGGAGATCCACGCCAGCTATGCCCAGTACGCCAGGCTGGAGGCCGATGGCGACATCCATATCCTGAGCCAGCTCAGTCACTGCTATTGCCGCAGCGGCCAGGATCTCAAGGTGGGGGACAGCGCCATGCGCAAGGGGCACCTCATCGGCGGTATCAACATCGCCAACCGGCTCATCATGGCACCGGTGCTCGGAGCCTCGGCGGCCAACCGGACCCGGTTGCAGATCCTCGGCGGCTATTTCAGCCAGAAGGAGCTGGAGCTGGCGCTTCGCCAGCGCAAACAGACCTGCGCCGAGCAGATAGACAAGCTGCAGGATCTCATCCTGCGTCTGCTGCAACTGCCTCGTGACAAGCGCAATCCCGAGACCCTGCAGAAGATCAAGGCGCTGCGCACCCGCCAGTTCGACGAGAGCAAGAGCCTGGACGAGCAGCTCGCCGAGGCGCAGCGGGAGCTGCAGGCGCTCATGGCCAACATGGACATCATCGCCACCCAGCGCCTCTTCCCCGGCGTCGAGGTGGAGATGGCCCATCACCACAACAGGGTCGACATCGAGCACGGCCCCATCCACTTCGCCATCCGGGAAGATCAGCTGCAACTGACCCCCTACCAGGGCCAGCGCTGAGGGGCAACGTGCCCCCGCGTCGGCAGGCGGCGTGATCCCGGCGGCGATTTTCGCTACACTCGGCCTCCCCATGGCCCCATCGGGCGGGCCGGCCAGACTCAGGTAGTGAGAAGATGTACAAGCTGATCGCATTGGATATGGATGGCACCCTGCTGACCCCAGAGGGCCGAATCTCCCCCCGCACCCAGGCCGCCATCGCGGCAGCCCGCGCCAGGGGCGTGACCGTGGTGCTGGCCTCCGGCCGCCCGCTGGAAGGCATGACCGCCGCCCTGACCGAGCTGGGCCTCACCGGCCAGGATGACTACGTCATCTGCTACAACGGCGCCCTGGTGCAGCAGGTGTCCGAGCAACGCATCATCCGCAGCCAGTTGCTGACCGGCAGCGATGCCCGCGCCATCGCCCACCTGGCCTGTGAGCTGGGGGTGAACATCCACGGCTTCTCCGTCCGCCAGGGGCTCATCAGCCCAAAGATCAGCCCCTACACCGAGCACGAATCCCGCCTCATCGGTCAACCCATCAACCTGGTGGACTTCGCCACCCTGCCCGACGACGAGCAGATCATGAAGGTGATGATGATTGACCCAGAGCCCCTGCTCTCCCGTGCCATCGCCCAGCTGCCCGCCGAACTCCACGAGCGCTATACCGTGGTGCGCAGCGCCCCCTACTTCCTCGAGTTCATGAACAAACGCAGCAACAAAGGCACCGGCGTCGCCGCCCTGGCCGAGCACCTGGGGCTGGATGCCTCCCAGGTGATCGCGGTGGGAGATGCGGGCAACGATCACCACATGATCGCCTACGCCGGACTCGGGGTCGCCATGGGCAACGCCACCGACGAGATCAAGGCGCTGGCACAGCACACCACGGGGCGCAACGATGAAGACGGGGTCGCCCAGGTGATCGAACGTTTCATCCTGAACGCCTGAGTCGACAAGGGGCCCTGTGGGCCCCTTCTGCTATCCGGCCGCCCGGCCAGATGTTTAATATATCCACCATCAAATCGCTCGCCGCACCAGGCATCCCCCCTCAAGCCCCTTTAAATGGGACTCGTAGCCGTATCTCGACATCAACGGTTAACATAATTGCATCATTTTGTTTGACATATTGAACGGCCTTGGCAGACTGGAGGCAGGATCCAGGCTGTCGTTGCCAAGGCTGACCGACGATTCTGGCACGCTGGCGCGACCCTGATCCCACGACCATGCCTTGAGGCATGCCCTTGCGAGCCGAGGCGGCAAGGGCCTTCCCAAGGCGCAGGATGAGACCGCCAAGGATAGCCAAGGTGACCTATGCCCAACCCCAGTTCCCATAACAAACCCGTCGTGCTGATGACCATGGGGGCCCAGGCCCGCAGTGGCCACGCCTACCAGGTCATGACCCACAAATACATCAAGCCTCTGGTGGAGATCAGCGGCTGCGTGCCGCTGCTGGTGCCCACCTGCTGTGGCACCGAGGATCTGGAGCAGTATCTGGACCTCGCCGACGGGGTCTATCTGAGCGGTGCTGGCTCCAACATCGATCCTGCCCTCTATGGCCAGGAGAACCTCACCCCGGAGAAGCCTCAGGACAGGGACAGGGATCTGTTCGATATTCCCCTGGTGCGCGCCGCCCTCGACCGCGGCCTGCCGATCCTCGGGATCTGCCGCGGCATGCAGGAGATCAACGTGGCCCTGGGAGGCGACATTCACCAGAAGGTCTATTGCGAGCCGGGTTATGACGATCATCGGGAGGATGCGGATGACCCGGTGGACGAGCAGTATGGCGAGAGCCATCAGGTCGAGCTGGTGCCCGGTACCTGGCTGGCCGAGCTGATGGGGCAGCCGTCGATTCCGGTCAACTCCCTCCACGGGCAGGGGATCAAGACGCTGGCCAAGGGGCTGGCCCCCCTGGCCCATGCCGAAGACGGGCTGATCGAGGCGATCCACGCTCCCGCCCTCTCCCCCTTCCTGCTGGCGGTGCAGTGGCACCCGGAGTGGAAGGCCAGCGAGAACCCCCACTCCATCAAGCTCTTCACCGCCTTTGGCGACGCCTGCCGCCGGTTCAGGCAGCAGGTCGGCTAGTCGCCGACCCCTTGCCCTTGAGCCTTGGCAGGGCCTCGTACATCGGGGGCTGCCCAGAGGCATCCGACGTGACGGGCCTGTGAACCCCCCACGCCATCAAGCTGCCCACTGCCTTCGGCGACGCCTCCTGCCCGTTCAGGCAGCAGACGGGCTAGTCGCCAAATCCCTTGCCCTTGAGCTTGGGCAGGGCCCCGCGATCAGGGCGCAGGGTTCGGCAGACATCCAGCCCCTTGAGGCCCCGCTGGATATGGTCCGGGGCCTGCCCGAGCACCATGCCGTTGCCGCGATAGAGACGGGCATCCTCCAGCTCGAACAGCTCGCCGCCGATGAGCAGTTGCTCCCGGCCATTCACCACCTTGCCCCGTTTCAGGGGCAGGGTCATGTCCACCTGGATCTCGCCGGTGGCACACCCCTCGCGCCAGCGCGCCTCGTTGGAAAACGGGGAGATGGCGATCTCCCGCCAGGATCCGTCCCTGAACTCCATCCGGTAACGGTCTTGCACCAGATCGCATCCCGCCAGCATCACGGGGATCGCCAGCCAGATGACACCCTTCATTCCCTTCACGCCCTTGCTCCCTTGTTGTTATTGCCAGATATACATCACGGAATCTGTCCCTCATCCCCAGCTCAGAGCAGCAGGGTGGCCAGATCCTGCAACTGCCCCAGCTCCACATCCGGCAGCAGCGACAGCGACTGCCAGGACTGACCGCTCTCGTTGAGCCAGGCGGCCCGAAAGCCGTGCAGCCTGGCACCCAGCACGTCGGTCACCGGGTGATCCCCCACATGGAGGATGCGGCCGGGGGCCAGCCCCAGGGCCTCTTGCACCTGCACGAACATGTCGGGCGCCGGTTTCATTCTGGCTCCCGCTCCCGCCTTGCAGACCAGGGTGAAGTAGCCAGCCAGACCTGCCTGCTCCAGATCCAGGTTGCCATTGGTGATCACCGCCAGCGGGTAGCGCGCCGCCAGACGAGCCAGCAGGGCGTGAGTCGCCTCGCTCACCTCTATCTTCGAGCGCTCGGCCATGAAGCCGGTGAACACCGCCCGGGCCTGCTGCTCCGCCAGCCCGGGCTCCATGCCCCCCTGCACCAGGGCCTCGCGAATGCCACGCTGGCGCGCCAGGCTGACGTCGTGGCTCAGCGCCGGGTGGTCCAGCAGCAACTGGCGCTTGAGCGCGAGCCAGCGCGGCTTGTCCAGCATGGCGGTAGCCAGGTATTCGCTGCGCAGGTGGTCCAGCATCCACTGTTCCGCCCGCGCGATGGCGGGGCCGTTGTCATAGAGGGTGTCGTCCAGATCGAACGAGATGGCGGCCACCGGCTGCCAGCGACGGTAAAACTGCATGGCTGTTCCTCTTTACTCCTCATCCTCTGGCGTTGCGAGCTCCCGCCTGACCGGGGCGACGTGGAGATTGTCATCCCCGCAGATCGCACACCACATCACTCATCCTCCGGCGTTTCCGGATCCCGCTTCGCCCGCGGGTGGGCACTGTCATATACCTTGGCCAGATGCTGGAAGTCGAGGTGGGTATAGATCTGGGTGGTGGAGAGATCCGCATGCCCCAGCAGCTCCTGCACCGCCCGCAGATCGCCGGAGGATTCCAGCATGTGGGTGGCGAAGCTGTGGCGCAGCTTGTGGGGGTGCACGTGGGCATTGAGAGCCTGCTTGTTGCCCCAGCCGTCGAGCCGCTCCTGTACCGAGCGGGCCGAGAGCCGCTGCCTGCGCTTGGAGACGAACAATGCCTCCCCCTCGTCACCGGCCAGCAGGGGGCGTACCTTGAGCCACTTGTGCAACCACTCCACCGCCATCCGCCCGATGGGCAGCACCCGCTCCCGCGAGCCCTTGCCGATCACCCTGAGCTGGCGCTCCTCGAGCTTCACGTCCGCGAGGTTGAGCCCCACCAGCTCGGCAAGGCGCAGGCCGGAGGAGTACATCAACTCCATGATGGCGCGATCCCGCACCGCCAGCGGATCCTGCTCGTCGGTGATGTTGAGCAGCTGGTACATCTCGTCCACGTCCAGGTTCTTGGGCAGGGGCCGCCCCTGCTTGGGGGTGACGATGCCCCGCGCCGGGTTGGCGGTGAGCCGCCCCTGGCGCACCTGCCAGTCGCAGAAGCTGCGCAGGGCCGACACCTTGGTGGCAAGGGAACGGGGCGCCAACCCCCCCTTGTGCATCCGGGTCACCAGGCTGCGCACCTGGCTCGCCTCGAGCCGGGCCCAGTCGTCGACCCCGAGCTTCACCAGCTCGGCGGTCATGGCTTCCAGATGAGCCTGATAGTTGCTGCGGGTGTGGGGGCTGAGCTGGCGCTCGACTCTCAGGTATTCGATAAAGGCGTCCAGCTCCCCCGCCAGTGCGACCGGCAGAGGGTCGGCGGCAGGGAGCACCTTGGCAGGGGATCGGGTCGTTGCCTTAGCCACGGGCCAGCTCGGGCAGACGCAGCTGCAGCAGACGCCCCAGCTGACCCAGCAGCAGGGTGTCGTTGTGGGGGGTGAAGTGGCTGGGATCCGAGCTCGCGAAGGCCAGCACGCCGAGCTCCCCGAGCCGCATCAGGGCCACCGAGTTGACCAGCACATCATTGCCAAACAGCGCCTGCTTCTCGCTCTGGTTGAGGCGACCGAAATAGTAGTCCGTGCCGGGCAGGCGCTGCCCCAGCAGTTGTTCGAGCTGTTTGCCCTGCGCCAGGAAACGCTGCTCGGGGCCGCTCAGCTGGAAATGCCTGGGATTGAGCCAGAGCCGCAGGCCGGTGAGTCGCAGCCGCTGGACGAAGGCCTTGCCCATCACGGCGCTCAGCTCGAACAGGGTCTGGCAGCCGTAGATCTCCCCGTAGAGATCCGCATAGACCCGGAAGATCCGCTCGTTCTCGCTGGCGACCCCCATCAGTTCGGTGATCTCCTGCTCCAGCTGCTCGATGCGCTCCCGCTGTCTGTCCAGCTGGCGCTCCACCAGGGAGATGGTGCCCTTTTGCGCATGGGGAATGCGGATCTTGTCCAGCATGGCCCCGTGACGCAGGAAAAACTCGGGATAACGGGCCAGGTACTCCAGCACTGTGGCTTCATCCACCAGTGATTCCTGCCGTTTGAGTTCGCTCATAACTTGGTTGATCCATCCGAAAAAGGGGCCAAGGGCCCCGATATGATCCGTTGATGGAGCGGGATCACCCGCTCCTTGTCTACAACTCTATCTGGCCGTCAAAGACGTGCTCGGCCGGCCCCGTCATGTAGACGGGCTGACCCGGTCCCTTCCAGGCGATGGTCAGCTTGCCACCCGGCAGGGTGACGGTGACCCGCTCCTTGAGCTTGCCCTGGCTGATGCCTATCACCACGGCCGCACAGGCCCCGGTCCCGCAGGCCAGGGTCTCCCCCACCCCGCGCTCGAAGACTCGCAGCTTGATCTCGCTGGCGTTGACCATCTCCATGAAGCCGACGTTGACCCGCTCGGGGAAGCGCTCGTGGCGCTCCATGATGGGTCCCAGGGTCTCCACCGGCGCATCGGCCACCGAGGGCACCTCGATGACGCAGTGAGGGTTGCCCATGGAGACGGCGCCGCACATCACGGTGTGATCCTGGGCCCGCAGCAGATACGTCTTCTCCGCCTTCTGGGCACGGAACGGGATCTTGCCCGGCTCGAACTGGGGCACCCCCATGTTGACCGTGACCTGGTTCTCCCCTTCCAGCTGCAGGGTGATGCGGCCCCGGGCGGTGCTGACCGCGATGCGATCCCGGTTGACCAGCCCCTTGAGACGCACGAAACGGGCGAAGCAACGGGCCCCGTTGCCGCACTGTTCCACCTCGCTGCCGTCGGCATTGAAGATGCGGTAATGGAAGTCGAGCTCGGGGTCATAGGGCGGCTCCACCAGCAACAGCTGGTCGAAGCCGATACCGAAGTGACGATCCGCCAGCTTCTTGATGATGTCGTTGCTGAAGAACACCTTCTGGGTGACGCCATCCACCACCATGAAGTCGTTACCGAGGCCGTGCATTTTGGAAAACTCAATCAACATCGCGCGTTCCTGTCTCACCGTTAATCACGCTCTCACATGGAGGAACGCTGAAAATCCATCCATCACGGCAGCAGGTGCTCGCCACGCCAGAGATCCGCCAACTGCTCCCGCTCACGGATGAGGTGCGCCTGGTCACCGTCCACCAGCACCTCGGCCGCACGGGGTCGGGTGTTGTAGTTGGAGGACATGGTAAAGCCGTAGGCGCCAGCGGAACGCACCGCCAGCAGGGAGCCCTCGGCAATCGCCAGGGTACGCTCCTTGCCGAGGAAGTCGCCGGTCTCGCACACCGGGCCCACCACGTCATAGAGTGCCTTCTCGTGGGTCGCCCGGCTGTCCACCTCGATGATGTTCATCCAGGCGCCGTAGAGGGAGGGGCGCAGCAGATCGTTCATGCCGGCGTCGATCAGGGCGAAGTTGCGGGTCTCGCCGGGTTTGAGGAACTCGACCCGGGTCAGCAGTACACCGGCGTTGGCGACGATGGCGCGGCCCGGTTCGAACAAGAGGGTCAGATCCCGGCCCGCCAGCTTCTGCTTGAGCGCCTCGGCATACTCGGTGGGGTGCGGCGGCTGCTCGGCGCCGTAGTTGACCCCCAGACCGCCGCCCACGTCCAGGTGATGGATGTGGATGCCTTCCGCCGCCAGCTCGTCGATGAGCTTGAGCAGCTTGTCCGCCGCCTCCATAAAGGGATTCAATTCAGTGAGTTGCGAGCCGATGTGGCAATCCACCCCCTTGATCTCGATGTGGGCCATGGCCGCTGCCTTGCGGTAGATGGCGGGCGCCTGTTCGATGGGGATGCCGAACTTGTTCTGCTTGAGGCCGGTGGAGATGTAGGGGTGCGTGCCTGCGTCGATGTCCGGGTTGACCCGCACCGAGACCCGCGCCTTCTTGCCCATGCTGCCTGCGACCCGGTTCAGGCGCTCCAGCTCGGCTTCGGACTCCAGGTTGAAGCAGAGGATCTCTTTTTCCAGCGCAAGGCGCATCTCGGCTTCGCTCTTGGCGACGCCGGAGAAGACCACCTTGGCCGGATCACCGCCCGCCGCCAGCACCCGGGACAGCTCGCCGCCGGAGACGATGTCAAAGCCCGAACCGAGGCGTGCCAGTAGATTGAGCAGGGCCAGGTTGGAGTTGGCCTTGACCGCATAGCAGATCAGGTGGGGAATGTCGCCAGCCGCCTGGTCGAAGGCATGCCAGTGGCGTTCCAGGGTGGCACGGGAGTAGACATAGAGCGGAGTGCCGTACTGGTCGGCAAGCTGTTGCAGGGGAAGCTGTTCGGCCTGAAGCTGACCGTCTGCGTCGTAGTTAAAGTGATCCAAGGGGGCGGTTCCTTCCTAGATTATTGCGGCGCGGCCTCTGAGGCCGGTGTAGCGGTCGCAGGCGAGGCGGCTTGCGGTGTACTCTCAGTCTTTGGCTGTGTCTGCTCTGCAGGTGCGGGCTGTTCGGCCGGCGGCATGTAGAGCGGCCCCGTCAGGCCACAGGCGGCCAACCCGAGCGACAGCGACGCGGCAAACAGGCACTTGGTGAACTGGGTAATCATAATGGTTCGCTGCGAAAAAATTTTTGGCCCTCTATAATCGCACTCACATTGTTAAAAGCAACAGGATAAACCGATGAAGGATCACGAGTATCACGCCCTGACCGACGCCTTTTTCCAGTATGTGGAAGACACCATCGACGAGGGGTATCCGGATATCGACTGCGAACGCGCCGGCGGTGTGCTGACCTTGAGCTTCGAGAACAAGACCAAGGTCATCATCAACAAGCAGGAGCCCCTGCACCAGATCTGGGTCGCCACCCGGGAGAACGGCTTCCACTTCGAGCTGCGCGGTGACAGCTGGATCGACAACCGCTTCGGCGACGAGCTCAAGGCACTGCTGACCCGGGCCTGCACCACCCAGGCCGGCGAGCCCGTGGTCTTCTCATGACGGATCTGCATCCCGAAGGTGCCCGCCATGCGGTGATCTGGCTGCACGGGCTGGGGGACTCCGGCGCCGGCCTCGCCCCCCTGGTGGAGGCGCTGGCCCTGCCCGCCGACCTGCCCGTCCGCCATCTGCTGCCGGACGCTCCCGAGCGCCCCATCACCATCAACATGGGCTACCGGATGCGCGGCTGGTACGACATCAAGAGCTTCAAGGATCCGGCGGATCGCGCCGTGGAGTCCCATGTCAGGGAGTCAGCGGCCCGTATCGCCTCCCTGATTGAACAGTTGGTGGCCGAGGGTTTCGCCCCCGAGCGCATCGTGCTGGCCGGCTTCTCCCAGGGGGGCGTCATCGCCTCCTTCACCGCCCTGCGCCATCCGGTGCCACTGGCAGGCCTGCTCTGCATGTCCACCTACCTGGCGGTACCCGATGCCCTGCCCGGCGAGATGAGCGAGGCGGCCCGCGCCCTGCCCATCTGCTACATGCACGGCATCTATGACGACGTGGTGAACCTCTCCATGGGCTGGGATGCCAAGAACCGGCTGGAAGCGGCGGGACTCAGCCCCGAGTGGCACGAATACCCCATGCGCCACGAGATCTGCCGCCCCCAGCTGGGCGACATTCGCAGCTGGTTGCTGGCCCGCCTCAGCGCCTGATTGTCGGATAACGGGTAAGACAACGGCCTGCATCATGCAGGCCGTTTGCCATCTTGCCGGTGCGGCTATCAGCGCATCATCCTACTTCCCGTGCCGCTCCTGGGGTGTCCCGCTGCGGGCTCTGGCTGCGGTAGGGGATCACATCGAGTTTGTCACCCACCTGCACGATTTCGTAGTACTGGGGCAGGTTGAAGTTGCTGAACTGACCCGCATTGCTGAATCGCTCGTGACCCGAGGTGTAGAACCGGTTCACCCCCTGTACCAGTTCGTCCTTGTTGCCGGCGAAGTGCTGGTAGATCTCCACCCGGTTCGCCTCGTCCAGGATATAGATGTTGGTGCCTGCATCCCGGGTATCGAAGAAGAACTGCACCAGCCCTTCGCTGGCGTAGGCGTCGACGATGCCGGGCAGGTGCTGGCTGTGAGTCTTGTCGAGGCGCAGCGGCAGGTGATCCAGCTTGTTGTGGGAGATGTGGCGGTAGAAGTCGATGGCGTTTTCCAGCTTTTTGACCGACACCCCGCGCCGCTCGAAGAAGATGCCGTACTTCTCCTTGCCGAGCGCCAGCGTCTTGACCAGCTGCTGCTTGTCCCGGGCCAGACGCAACTCGATGCATTCAGCCACAAGCTGCTGGAAGCGGGTGCGCACCAGGGAGCGGAAGTGCTGGCTGTAGCAGAACACCTCGATCATCTCGGGGGCCGCGGCGTCCTGGTGCATCTTGCCGAGGATGGTGGTGAGGGCGTCCACCACGGCTTCCTCTCCCTCGAAGTGCAGGGTGCGGATCTCACTCCAGGAGTTGCGATAGACGAGATCCACGGATCCCACCAGACACTCCTGGTTGCGACCGAACGAGAAGACGTCCGCGGCGTTGGCATCGAACTCGATCACCTGCCCCACCCAGTGGCTGGACGGGTCCGTCTCCAGGTTCAGGAAGATGGAGAGCTGGCGGATCTCGCACGGCCGGCTCAGGGCCAGGTTGGTCGCGCGGGGATACTTGACCGGGAAGGTCCCGGAGAGATCGCGACAGAACTGATGCAGGTTGTCGATGTGCAGATCCGAGCCCTGGTTAAACAGGTGTACCCGGGACTGGGGCGTCAGCAGGCCGTTGAAATAGGCCCACGCCACCAGCTTGCTGATGTAGCCGTTATATTCGAGCGGCGCCCGGCCGATGATGTCGGCGGGTTCGAGGGAATGCTTGTAGAGATACCAGCCGGCGCGATTCAGGCGGCCGTGGGGTACCTGTACCAGGCTGAGATCCGGCTCGCCGAGATCCGGCGCAATCTTGAGGTTGATGCGCTGCACCTTGCCCGGCAGGCTCTCGAATGCGGCATAGAGCTTGCGCGACAGGATGCCGATGTCTTCCGGGTTGATGGACTCGCTGATGTTGTTGCGCCGGGCGAACTGGATGAGATTGCGGTAGCTCTGCATCAGAGCCTCCAGCAACTCGGCGTAGGCCACCTTGACGTCCTCGACCTTCCACTCCTGGCGGTGATCAAGGTGGTAAAGGCGCTCCGGACTCCAGCCCCAGTAGGCTACCAGCTGGGCCATCTGCTCCCGGCGCCAGTCCGGGGAGTGATCTTCCTTGGGATGGCTCAGCCCGTCGCACACCTTCAGATAGAAGCAGCGACGCACCAGATCGAGGCGCTGCATGTCGCCGATGGACTTCAGGTAGTTGGTCACCTTGTCCAGCATCAGGCAGTAGTTGTCGAGGCGGTAGTGCATCCCCTCGTTGTGCTGGAACCAGTCGCGACTGGTCACCGACAGCAGCCGGGTGTTGGGATACTCGTGGGAGTAAGCCTCCATCAGCACCGACTTGAGCACCGCCTTGTAGGGGGAGTCGATCCCCTTGTAGAGCTGCCACAGGGCGGAGCCGAAATACTCCTCGGCAGGAATGCGATCAAAGCCCCCCAGATCGAGCCAGTCATCCTGGCTCAACTTGCCGTGGGCAAACAGGCCGTTGACATAGTCGTCGTAGTGATCGTCATATTCGGCCGGCACCAGATACCAGAGCAGCCGCTTGCCGGCGATGTGCATGGCGCTGCGGTAGAACTCGTCGAGCAGCAGCAGGTGCTGAGCGCTGCCGCAGCTCTCCCCCTGCATCTGGGCATCGTTGCGCTGACGGAACTTGTCTTCGGGGATCAGGAAGAAGTTGAGATCGACCCCCCGCTGCTCCGCCCACATGGAGAGGTGCTGGCACTTCTGTTCCAGCAGGGCGAGGCGCTCGCTCGACAGACCGGCCACGTGACAGACCCAGATGTCGAGATCCGAGTGGCAGCACTGACCGATGGAGGAGGTGCTCCCCATGGAGTAGAGGCCCTGGATGGACTTGTCGTGGGTACTGAGACCGCCCTGGCAGTTGGCGTTCTGGCAGAGATCCTGGATGAAGGCCTGCTGGGCCTCGTTGGCGACAAAACTCCAGATACCATGAGGCACATCCCCTGCCACATAACCGGGCAACAGGGGGTGATTGAAGTGCAGCATGACAGGCAGCAAGTGGAAAACCTGCTGCCCGTAGCGACTCATGAGATCCAGCGCTCGTTGCGTCTTGAGACGATTGAGTTCGTCGTAGCGCGCCACCAGCGTGTCGAGTTTAACCAGCAATGCCCTACCTATGGGGAAGAGAAATGACGCACCAAAACGGGGAGACGTCAAAAAAGTGTGATCATGTTAACAATGCAAACAGCAGTGGTAAACAAGCCCGCACACAATCACCGGATTATTTCTGACCCCGTTCGTAACGGTATCATCGGAAAGCAATAAAAATGACTTTTTTCAATGAGTTAAAATCAATTGTTGGCTGAATGAAAATAATTTTCAGCCCCCGTTTTTGAGCTTGGCCCCGCTTTTGCGGGCTGCGCCATGAAAGCCCCTGCAAAGGGTGGTAAGATCGTTTTCCTCTCAAAAGATGAAACAACTGATTGATATGGCAGCCCGAACCCTGAGAATTGCCACTCGAAAGAGCCCACTGGCCCTGTGGCAGGCCAATTTTGTGAAAGATCGGCTGGAGGCACTCCATCCGGATCTGCAGGTCGAACTGGTGCCCATGAGCACCCAGGGTGACAAGATCCTCGACACCCCCCTCGCCAAGGTCGGCGGCAAGGGGTTGTTCGTCAAGGAACTGGAGACTGCCATGCTGGAAGGGCGTGCCGACATCGCTGTCCACTCCATGAAAGACGTACCTGTGGAGTTCCCCGACGGACTCGGCCTGCACACCATCTGTGAGCGCGAAGACCCGCGCGATGCCTTTGTTTCCAACCATTTCAACCAGATAGACGAGCTGCCTCAAGGGGCCGTGGTCGGCACCTCCAGCCTGCGCCGTCAGTGCCAGCTGCGCGCTGCCCGCCCTGATCTCGTGATCCGCGACCTGCGGGGCAACGTCAACACCCGCCTCGCCAAGCTGGATGCCGGTGAATATGACGCCATCATCCTGGCCGCCGCCGGCCTGAAACGGCTGGAGATGGCCCATCGCATCGCCGCCTTCATCGAGCCCGAGCAGAGCCTGCCCGCCAACGGCCAGGGGGCGGTCGGCATCGAATGCCGCCTCGACGATCACGAGCTGCACGCCCTGCTGGCGCCGCTCGAACACCCCGAGACCCGCATCCGGGTGCTGACCGAGCGCGCCATGAACCGCGCCCTGCAAGGGGGCTGTCAGGTGCCTATCGGGGCCTATGCCCTGGTACAGGGAGAAGAGGTATGGCTGCGCGGCCTGGTGGGCAGCCCGGACGGTGCCCGCGTCATTCGCGACGAGATCCGCGGCCCCCTGGCAGAGGGCGAGGCACTGGGCCACACCCTGGCCCAGCGCCTGCTGGCCGCTGGCGCCGACGTCATCCTCGCCGAGGTCTACCGGGCATGAGTGCAGCACAGACCGGTTCGCGGTCATCTGCCCGGAGCGCCGCCTGATGATCCCCCTGGTGGTGCGCCCGGCCGCCCAGGCCAACCAGCTGGTGCAGATGCTGCGCCAGCTGGGTCATGCACCGCTCTGCTGTCCGTTGCTGGAAACCCGACCGGGATGCGACCTCCCTCACCTGGGTGACATGCTGCGAGAGGCGGACCTCGTTATCGCCGTCAGCATGCATGCCGTTCATTTTGCACATTATTTTCTGTTGCAAACTGGTCAGACCTGGCCACATATTGATTACTTTGCAGTCGGCCAGGCGAGTGCGGATGCCTTTGCCGAGGCGGGCATCCAGGCCCTGTGCCCGGCCGATCCCCGCAGCGAAGGGCTGCTGGCCCTGCCGGCACTGCAAGGGGTGAGTGGCCGCCGGGTGCTGATCCTGCGCGGCAACGACGGGCGGGATCTCATCGCCCGGACGCTGGCCTCACGGGGCGCACTGGTGCACTATTGTGCCACCTACGAGCGCCACTACCCCGATCTTGACGGGGACGCATTGACCCGCCACTGGCAGGCAGCCGGGCTCGACAGCCTGCTCATCACCAGTGGCGAATTGTTGCAGCGGTTGCTGGCCCTGGTGCCCGGCCCGCAGCACCCCTGGCTTTATGACCGCCTGCTGGTGGTACCCAGTCCCCGGGTGGCCGAGATGGCAGAAGGGGCTGGTTTTACCCGTATCGTGATTGCCCAAGGTGCATCCAACCAGGCTCTGGTGGCCGCCCTGGAACTGAGGAAGATGGAATGACTGAACAGCAAGAAGTCCAGCCGAGTGCCGCGGCCACCGTGGCCGACAACAACAAGCCCGCTCCCGGAACGACAGGGAGCAAGAAGGGCAGCTCTGGCACCGTGCTTGGCGGCATCGCCATCCTGCTGGCCCTGGGGCTGGCCGGTGGTCTCTATGTGCACGGACACCAGAACGCCGTTGCCCAGCAGGCCGAACTGGTAGCCCTCAAGCAGCAACTGGCCGACGCCATGACCAGAATTGATCAGGGCAGCAGCAAGGATGCCGAACAGATCGGTGCCCTCGGCAAGAGCCAGCAGCAGTTGCAGGAGGCGCTGGACGCCTTGCAGACCAAGGTGCTGGATCTGGACGACAAGCGCCCCAATGACTGGATGCTGGCCGAATCCGAATACCTGGTGCGCATGGCGGGCCGCAAGCTGTGGCTCGAACACGACATCGTCTCCGCCATCACATTGCTCGGCAACGCCGACGAGCGCATCAAGGCGCTCAACGACCCCAGCCTGATGCCCATTCGCAAGGCGCTGGCGGAAGACATCGCCAAGCTCAAGGGGATGCCGCGGGTCGATCGCGAGGGGTTGACCCTGAAGCTGGCCGCCCTCTCGGACCAGATCGAGCTGCTGCCCCTCTCCACCGTCAGCATGCCGGAAGCCAAGAGCGAGCCCGACCAGACCGTCAGCACCAACCCGGACGAGTGGCAGAGCAACCTGAAGAAGAACTGGGTCAAGTTCACCGAAAACTTCATCACCATCCGTCGCCGCGATGGCGCCGTGGAAGCCCTGCTCTCCCCGCAGCAGGAGATCTTCCTGCGAGAGAACCTCAAGACCAAGCTGCTGCAGGCCCAGCTCGCCGTCTATCGCGAACAGCAGTCCCTCTATGTCGACAGCCTGGAGAAGGCCCAGCGCTGGCTGACCCAGTATTTCGATGCCGACAACAGCGCCACCCAGTACATGCAGTCCGAGCTCGACAAGCTCAAAGGCGAGCAGATCCAGTTTGACTACCCGGATCAGTTCAAGACCCAGACCATGCTGGAACAGGTGCTGACCGAACGCCTGCAACGCATCCTGGCCGGCAACTGAGGAAGAGACCATGATTCGTCTGATCGTCATAGTCGCCGTGATGGTGGCGGGCCTCATCTTCGGTCCCGAAGCCTCCGGCAACAAGGGTTATGTGCTCATCTCGCTGGGCAACTACACGGTGGAATCCTCGGTCACCAGCGCGGTGATCCTGGCGGTGCTGTTCTACGGCGCCCTGCTCATCGTGGAATGGGTGCTGGCCCGCCTGTTCGGCCTGCGCCGCAAGACCCAGGGCTGGTTCGGCTCCCGCCGCCGCCGCAAGGCCAACCTGCAAACCGTCAATGCCACCCTGGCCATGGCAGAGGGGCACTACAACCAGGCCGAGAAGCTCCTCATCAAGGGCGCCGACAACAGCGACACCCCGCTACTCAACTACCTGAGCGCCGCCCGGGTGGCCCAGGCCCGGGGCGATGACGTGCGCCGGGATCACTACCTGCAGAAAGCTCAGGAAGAGAACCCCAAGGCAGAGCTGGCACTGACCCTGATCCAGACCCAGTTGCAGATTGAGCAGGGCCAGTACGACAGCGCCCTCGGTCGCCTCGAGTCCATCTATGCCCTCAACCCGCGCCACCCCATGGTGCTGGATCAGCTGCGTCAGGTGTATCTGGCCCGTGAAGACTGGGCGGCCCTCATCGATCTCACCCCTGCCCTGCGCAAGGTGGGCAAGCTGACCGCCCAGCAGGAAGAGACCCTGCTGCACCAGGCGTGGTGCGGTCGTCTGGAGGCCGCCAGCGGCTCCCTCGACACCCTGCGCACGGTCTGGCAGGGACTGCCCCGCAAACAGCGCCAGGATCCCGTGTTGCTGGCCAGTTACGGGGATCGCCTGCGCCGATTGGGGGCCGATGCCGAAGCCGCCGATCTCTGGCTGGAGGCCCTGCGCAAGGATCCCTCCCCCGAGCTGTTCGCCCGCCTGCCCAAGCTCAAACTGGACGACTACCAGCCCATGCTGACCCTGCTCAGAAAGATCCAGGATCAGCCTGGCGCCGAAGCCGCGCTGGCCCGGGTCTGCCTGCTGGCCGGCCAACTGGACGACGCCCAGCGCCTGCTGGAGCAGGAAGTGGCGAAGGCGCCGGATGCCGCCCTCTACCACGCCCTCGGCCAGGTGATGGACAAGCGCCGGCTGACCAACAAGGCCAACGAGTACTACCGCCAGGCATTGCAGCTGGCCGACGTCTGATCGGCGCATCTGCCTGAATATGGTTTGCATCTTCTCCTCCGAATAGATGGAGATCTCGATGGGACAGGGCGTAAACGAACACAACACAATTACTCTGATTTTTAAACTGGCCCTGGTCGAGCAGATTGAAGAAGGCAAGCTCACCTATAAACAGACGCAGACGCGTTATGACACTCAGGGCCGCTCTACCTGAGCTAGGTGACGGACACCTGCTCACGCAAAATAGTGGCAACTAAGAGATGAATGCCGAGTCGATGGTGATCGAGAAAACACTGAAGCAACAACGTGACCACGGAGAGCTTATTCATCATTCGGACCACCAGGTGCAGTATTGTTCGGGGTTGTATCAGTCATTGCATAAACAACACGGGGTCAAATGCTTGATGACAGATACTCATAACTGTCACCAAAATGCACTGAGATCTTGAAAAGAGAGTCACTGCTGCAAAGCCTGCAGAGGCTGGCGCAGGCGGGGAAAAGTGCGAAAGGCAGTGGATACTTATAACCTGGAGCAACCGCATCAGGCATTGAAATACAGAACCCCTGATGTGACGCATCGGGGGTTCTGAGTGCTAAAAGCTAGCTGAAAATGTGTAGACCTATCTCAGGACTAGACACCATATTCCAGATCGGACGGAGGGGATCAGTGCCCCGCCAGTTTCATCTGCTCGACCAGTACGGAGCCGGTCTTGAGGCTGGAACGCTCATCCTCATCACTGCCCACCGCCACGATATGGCTGAACATGTCGGCTAGATTGCCTGCAATGGTGATCTCCTCCACAGGATAGAGGATCTCGCCATTTTCAACCCAGAAACCGGCTGCGCCGCGGGAGTAATCACCATTGACGATGTTGACCCCCTGCCCCATCAGCTCGGTCACCAGCAGCCCGGTACCCATCTCTTTGAGCATGCCCTGGAAGTCCTGGCCGGTATTGGAAACCTGCCAGTTATGGATACCCCCGGCATGGCCCGTGGTGGTCAGGCCCAGTTTGCGGGCGGAGTAGGAGGTGAGCAGCCAGCTCATCAGCTCGCCGTTGCGGATGATGTCCATGTCGCGGGTGCGAACCCCTTCCCCGTCGAACGGGGTGCTGGCAAGTCCTCCCGGCAAGTGGGGGAACTCCTGGATGGTGAGCCACTCGGGCAGGATCTGCTTGCCCAGTTTGTCCAGCAGGAAGCTCGACTTGCGATAGAGGTTCCCCCCACTGATGGCCATCACCAGATGGCCCCACAGACCGGCAGCGGTATCGGGGTGGAACAGCACAGGGGCATGGCGGGTGCTGATCTTGCGAGCCCCCAGGCGGGAAACAGTGCGCTCCACCGCCTCGTCAGCGATGCGCTGGGGACTCCACAGCCCGTTCAGGGAGCGGCTGGAGGAGTAACCGTAGTCGCGCTGCATGTCGCCATCCTGCTCGCCGATCAGTACGCAGCTCAGGGAGTTGCGCGATGCAGCATAGCCTTTTACGAAGCCGTGGCTGTTGCCATAGACCTTGACGCCCAGGTGGCTGGAGAAACTGGCTCCGTCAGAGTGCTTGATGCGGGCATCCCGCCCCAGGGCCAGCCGCTCGCACTCGATGGCCAGCGCGATGCCACGCTGGGGATCCAGCTCGATTTGGTGGCACAGTTGCAGGTCCGGGGCATCCCAGGCCAGCAGATCCGCATCCGCAAGACCGGCGCAGTCATCGGGAGAGGTGTGGCGGGCGATCTCCATGGCCGCTTCCACGGCGGCGCGAATGGCCGGCTTGGTCAGATCCGTGGTGGAGGAGGACCCCTTGCAACCGTCGCGATAGACGGCGATGCCGAGTGCGCCATCCTTGTTGAATTCGATGCTTTCCAGCTCGCAGCCCCGGGTGTTCACCGAGAGGCCGGTCTGTTTGCTGATGGAGACTTCGGCAAGCCCGGCGCCCAGCCCTTTCGCTATCTCAAGGGCCTCGGCGACCACGGCCTCGAGATGGGATTGATCCTGGCGGATTTGATCTTGCTGGTCCATAACTCACATCTGTATGAAGGGAAGGAAAGGGGCTAAGCATATCAGACCCCTGCGCCCAGCGGGAGAAGCTGGTAACATATCCGCCAAACGTGAATGACAGGAATACAGAGACCGATGAGTCAATATCAAGACGACAACGAGTGGGAAGACTGGGGCCCCAGCAAGAGCCAGCTCAAGCGTGATGCCGAGGCATTGCAGAAGATGGGGGAAGAGATCGTCTCCCTGAGTCACAGCGAGCTGGAGAAGATCCCCCTGGATGAAGAGCTTGCCGAAGCGGTCGAGCTGGGCCGCAAGCTCAAGCCGAAGAAGGATGAGTCCTTCCGCCGCCATCTCCAGTTCATCGGCCGTCTGATGCGTAGCCGCGATGTCGCCCCCATCGAAGAGGCCCTCTCCATCATCAAGATGCGTCACTCCACCGTGAACGCCCGCCTGCACCGCCTCGAACAGTGGCGTGAGCGGCTGATCACCGAAGGCGACAGCGCCCTCAACGAGCTGATGTCCCAGTTCCACGAGCTGGATCGCCAGAAGCTGCGTCAGCTGATCCGCACCGCCAACAAGGAGCGGGAGCTGAACAAGCCGCCGGTAGCCTATCGCGAGATGTACCAGTACCTGCGCGGTGAAATTGAAGATCTGTTGTAAGTGATGACTCACGTCCACCTCATGGCGGCGTGCAGTACACAATCAAACGGGGCCGAAATGGCCCCGTTTTTTCATGCGATGTCCGCTCAGCTGCCCGCCATGCACTGGGTGTGAGTAGCGGGTTGCAGATAGGGGACCAGCAGGGGGGCCATCCCCTTGAGCACCTGTACAGGCAGCGCCGACGTGAAGCGGAACTTGTCGGACTGGCTGCCGGGTACATAGGCCGTCAGCGTGCCGAAGTGATCATCCCCGATGTAGAAGACGAACGTCGCAGTTCGGTTGCGAGCCAGTGAACTGGTCACATTGCCGTAGCGACCGACCGTCTCGATCCGGTTGTCCCCGGTCCCCGTCTTGCCCCCCAGGGCCAGGACAGTACCATCCTGCAAGGCGAAGGCCCCGGCGATGCGCCGCGCCGTCCCCCCTTCCACCACCTTGGAGAGTGCATTGCGCAAGGCGTTGGCCACCTCGGCAGGCATCACCCGTTCCCCCTGGGTGTTCGCCGGCTCAAAGACGGTGGCGAAGGGGGTCCCCTTGGCAAAGGAGAGGTGCTCGATGCGCAGGGTCGGCGCACGAATGCCGCCGTTCTGGATGATCCCCATCAGCTCGGCCAACGCAGCAGGACGATCGCCCGAGCTGCCCAGTGCGGTCGCCAGGGACGGAACCAGGTGATCGAACGGGTAGCCCAGGCGAGCCCAGCGCTGATGGATGTCGAGGAAGGCCTCAACCTCCAGCATGGTGCGGATCCGACTATCCCGGGCACTGCGATGACGGGTCTTGAACAGCCAGCTGTAGACCTCCTGACGCTCGTCACGGCTGGCGGTTACCGCATCGGTAAAGGTGGCCTTGTCAAACTCCTTGAGATAGGCAAGCAACCACAGCTCAAGTGGATGCACCCGTGCGATATAACCTTGATCCGGCAGAGAATATTTGCCAGGGCCGTAATTGGTATAGAGCTGCTCTATGCGCTTCTCGGTCAATTTCTCCCGCGGCAGGCGCTTGGCCAGGAAAGCGGCAAAGTCGGCCTGGGAGGCTTCCGGCATCAGATAGCGATGCACGGCGGCGAGACGCACCGCGCTGGGTTTGAGACCATCGAGGAAGGTATCGAGCTGCTCTTCTGCACTCTTGCCACGATATTTGCGCCAGAACCTCAGCAGATAGGTCTGGCCCTCCTTGTCGGCAAACTTGGCTAGGTACTCGGTACGGCGAGGATCCCTGTCATCTTTCAGCAACTGAGCACGATTGCCCTCCTTGTAGAGGCTGTAGCGGACGATGTCCCGCATCAGGCGCACGAAGGGGAGGTTGATGGATTCCCGCAGTGCATCGCGAATGGGCGGGATGCGGCCGTTGTCCTCCTTGCGGAAGTTGTTGAAGGTGTGCATGCCACCGCCGGTAAAGAAGCCTTCATAGGGGCTCGCGGAATACTTGCGGTCCAGCGCGGCCTCCAGCATCACCGGCAGGCTTCTGTCCTTGGCACTCATCAGATAGGCGATGGCCCAGCGGCTGATGTTGTCCTGATCGGACACTTCGATCTTTCGCAGGCTCTCCACCGGCATGTTGCCGTAGCTGTCATGCAACTCGGTGACAATCTCGAGATAGGTGGTCAGCACCCGCAACTTGGCGGTGGACCCCAGTTCAAGCTTGCTGCCTTCGTTGATGTCGAACGGCTGGTCCGTGTTGTCGGTCTGCACTCTGACCTTGACCCCTTCCGGCGTCTTCTCGAACAGGGTAAAGCTGTACTTCACATCCCCCGTCTTCTCCGGCGAGAGCAGTCGCTCACCAAACAGGCCCACCTGGGCTGCGAATGCAGGGTCTGCCAGTTGCTGCAGATACCGTGACACCTCGTTCTGCAGCGGCATATTGAGGGTGGTGTTGGCCGTCAGATCCATGCGGTCCAGATCATAAAGCTGCACTCCGAGCTGACGACTGAGACGAGTGCGAGCCACCTGCAGCCCCTTGTTGTTGTTGACTCGAGTGATGGCAGGTGCCTGCAGGAAATCGCGGAAGACCAGCTTGGCCTTGAGAGCCGACTCCATCAGGGGGGGCGTGATCATTCCCTCCTGCACGAAGAGTCGCAGATAGCTGTCTGTCAGGGTAGACAGTGCTTCTCTACCCTGCGCTAGGTAATAGGAAGGACGGCGGTGGGCGATCATCAGGGAGACAACCTGGCGCAAGGCAAGGCCCTGCTCGGCCAGGGTAGAATCCTGGTTGCGAGCGGGATCCAGCAGTCGATTCACCTCATCGACATTGGCGCCAAACCAGACCCAGAGGCCATCACCGAGACCGTGCACCTCGCCATAACCGGGCGCCGCAGAGAGCGGGACCGAGTTGAGGTAGGCCCAGGCAACCAGCTTGCGGGCCTCCAGGGTCTCGGGCCCCAGCCGATAGGCACGAACGCTGGCCGAGACCATCTGGCGGATCTTCTCGGTCGGCGAAACGGTCAGTCCATCGGGAGAATGACGATACTTCTCCACCTGGGTCGCCAGGGTGCTGCCGCCTGCGGATTGATCCTGCATATCCAGCGCCTTGCCCACCTGAGACAGCGCCGCCTTGGCAAAGCGCGGCCAGTCTACGGCCGGGTTGGCCAGCGGTTCCTTGTTGCTCAGGAGTTCACGGTTCTCGATAAACAGCAGAGACTGGATGACCAGGGGCGGTATGGCATTGAAATCCGGATAGTAATGAGTCGGATACTTGTACTGGTAGAAAGGCTCGGCACGGCAGTCATAGAGTGTCAATCCTGCCTGGACCTTCTCGGTATAAGGCACGAAGAAACCGTGGCTGGCGTAGTTGTAGAGCGCATCGGAAAAACGGACCTGTTCGCTCACCTGGTAGCCACGCTGAACGAGACGTTCCTGGATCATAGGCATCAGCACATAACCGAGTCGCTTGTCGAACGGGCCGTCGTCGGGAAAGGCAATTTGCTTGCTGGGGCCGGGTTCGATCTGATAGGTCAGGGTGGCCGCATAGCGTGAGATCTCCTGTGACTGCAGCCGGGAGGTCTTCATTTCATAACCCACCAGGGCGACCACGGCAGCCAGGCAAAGCAAGAAGATAAAACAGAACAACCAGCGCCACCAGGGTCGGCGTTTACGCTGCTGTTGCCCGTCCGTATTAGGTACGGATGAATCCTGAGATGCCACTTTATTTGAATCCGTCTGTTTTGATGCGCCCATATCAGCCCCACCATGGTTGCGCAATTTATTGTCTTTCAATCAAGCTTAGTCGTTTCAAGTCAAGGGCTTGAAATCTATTGACCGCTTTGCAGCGATGTTAACAGGGCGATTGTGAAAATGGGAGCCGATTGTTGCAACGCGGCAAGAGATCCGAGCTGCGGCATGAAAATGAAACACCGGCCAGAGGCCGGTGTTGACGAGAGCGGGGCGGTATTATTTGCTGGTGCTCATACTCTTCAGCTTGGTACTCAGCTCCTTGCGCTCCTTGGAAAGCTCGGCATTTTTAATGATATGGTCATCTACGCGCTCTTCATAATCGGTACGCATGTTGGCGATGATGGCCTGAACCTCGTCAATGCTCATACCGGGCTTGATATAGTCACTCAGGTTGTCGAGCAACAGTACCCGCTTCTGGTTGTCACGGATCTTTTTCTCGTTGTCCGCGATTTCACGCTTGAGCTTGTTCTGACGACGGGACATACGCACATATTCCAGCACATCGTTGAAGGTTGACTTGTTTACTTGTTCCATATAGGTACCACTGAGTGAAGGTGAATAAAAACAGGCGGAGAGTCCCATACCAGAAAAAGAAACCGAAACCATGGCACGGGCAAACCCGGAATGCCCCTTACTCTACCGAGTTATGATTCAGATACAACCCCAATCGCAGCGCGGGCGGCGGGTTTAGACAGAACGGATCCGACTGGGTTATTACGCGAAAAATGATGAAAACGGAGAGAGCCAACATGTGGGTTCAATGCGGACAGAGCAGCCGCAACTTTTTCCGGTACAGGCAACAAGTGAACGACGAACAGCACCATAGTGCCCGTTTGCCCTCCAGTGAGTGCTGAATTTCAGGCAATAAAAAACCCCGCTCGAGTGAGCGGGGTTTCTTGTATTGAGTGCCTGGCAGTGTCCTACTCTCGCATGGCGAATGCCACACTACCATCGGCGCTACAGCGTTTCACTTCTGAGTTCGGCATGGGGTCAGGTGGTTCCACTGCGCTATTGCCGCCAGGCAAAATCTTCAATCTGAAAAAGCTGATGTAAGTAATTCGTTCATTCGCTACAAGGCCAGAAACACTTCTTGGGTGTTGTATGGTTAAGCCTCACGGGTAATTAGTATGGGTTAGCTCAACGTATCGCTACGCTTACACACCCCACCTATCAACGTTGTGGTCTCCAACGGCCCTTTAGGACCCTCAAGGGGTCAGGGATGACTCATCTCAGGGCTCGCTTCCCGCTTAGATGCTTTCAGCGGTTATCGATTCCGAACTTAGCTACCGGGCAGTGCCACTGGCGTGACAACCCGAACACCAGAGGTTCGTTCACTCCGGTCCTCTCGTACTAGGAGCAACTCCCTTCAATCATCCAACGCCCACGGCAGATAGGGACCGAACTGTCTCACGACGTTCTGAACCCAGCTCGCGTACCACTTTAAATGGCGAACAGCCATACCCTTGGGACCGACTTCAGCCCCAGGATGTGATGAGCCGACATCGAGGTGCCAAACACCGCCGTCGATATGAACTCTTGGGCGGTATCAGCCTGTTATCCCCGGAGTACCTTTTATCCGTTGAGCGATGGCCCTTCCATTCAGAACCACCGGATCACTATGACCTACTTTCGTACCTGCTCGACCTGTCCGTCTCGCAGTTAAGCTGGCTTATGCCATTGCACTAACCTCCTGATGTCCGACCAGGATTAGCCAACCTTCGTGCTCCTCCGTTACTCTTTGGGAGGAGACCGCCCCAGTCAAACTACCCACCAGGCACTGTCCGCGAGCCCGATTCAGGGCCCTGCGTTAGAACATCAAACATACAAGGGTGGTATTTCAAGGACGGCTCCAGCGCAACTGGCGTCACGCCTTCAAAGCCTCCCACCTATCCTACACATGTAGGTTCAATGTTCAGTGCCAAGCTGTAGTA
>NZ_CP026226.1:2532500-2630000 GCF_002903485.1 Aeromonas sp. ASNIH7 | reverse complement strand
GGCCTGCTCCCCTGGTTTGGAGAAAGCAATGTCACTCTGATGGTCATGGACCTGGCCTGGTTGCCCCTCTGTACGTGGTTCCTCGCCAGACCCATCATAGTGACGCGCCAGTGGCGCAATCTCTTTTTTGTTCCCCTGCTTCTCGTGTTGACCCTGCTCAATACCGCTTGCTGGCGGTGGCATGCCGAATGGCCATTGGTGGAACATATCCTGCTTGCAACCGTGCTCCTCTTCACAACCCTGATTGCCGTCATGGGAGGACGTGTCATTCCCTTCTTTACCGCCAGAGGCACTGGGGCAGAAAAAGCACCCCCACTGCCGTGGCTGGAGCGCATTGCCCTCGCGTCTCTGTGGCTCATCCTGCTGCTCTGGTTGGTGCTCCCGACACAGTGGGTCATCGGAATCCAGATGTTCCCTCTATATATAGTGGCGGCAGGGGCTCACCTCTACAGGCAGCTGCGCTGGCAACCCGGAACCACGTTGGCCCACCCTCTGCTGTGGTCGCTTCACCTGGCCTACCTCTTTATCCCACTGGGGCTGACCGCCCTGGCGGCACACACGGCTGGCTGGCCGATTGCCTTGTCACTGGCCAGCCATCTGTTCAGCGCGGGCAGCATGGGGGCCATGATCCTCGGGATGATAGCCCGTGTATCCCTCGGACACAGTGGCAGAGCCCTGCAGATAGGACGCAGGATCACGGCGGCATTTGCACTGGTGATCCTGTCCGCGCTGTTGCGGGTCTTGCTCCCTCTCTTTTGGCCAAATCTCACCCTCACGGGATGGAACCTCAGCGGATGGAGCTGGGTTGCCGCCTACGGTCTGTTCATCTGGGTTTATACCCCCATACTGACCAGTCCCAGGGCGGATGGCCGCCCCGGCTAATCATCGCGTGGCCATGGACGGATAGTGGATCAGATTGTGGAAGATGGCGGGAGCGACCCCAAGATTGCGATAGCCATGGGTACGGTCCGCTGCAAACCGGACGGCCTCACCCTGATCGAGGGAACGCCACGCTCCGTCCACCAGTACCTCCATCACACCGCTGATGACGATGACATGTTCGGTCACTCCGGGTTCATGGGGTTCTGACTCCCGCTGGTATCCAGGTAGCAGGGTCAGTTCGAACAACTCGAAATCAAAGCGGGCCTCATAGGGGAAAAGCGGGGCAACCTGCATCCCCTCTCCCGCCGGCTGCTGTCGAATATCATCGGCAATACGGTATACCGTCTCTCCCTGTGCCGCTGGTGTCGGCTCAATGAAACTGGAGAAAGAGACCCGAAAACCGGTGGCAATCTTCCACAATGTTGCCACCGTCGGACTGGATTCACCTCGCTCGATCTGTCCCAGCATGGCCTTGCTCACCCCCGTTTCACGGGCGGCCATATCCAGGCTCCATCCTCTTTCAGTGCGCAGCCCTTTCAATCGCTGGGCCAGATAGCGACTCATCTCCTGCATCTGTTCTCCGATTTCTTCGAGCCATATTGTGCGCCATAACGCACAGCGTTATAGTCCAAACCACATTGTACGCAATAGCGCACAAGCTATCAGCATCCACAAGGAAGTTTCCCATGCCCCTAGCCCTCCCCCACATGGTCGCGGGACTCATCGCCGTATTGGTGGGTTACACGAGTTCTGTCGTCTTGATCATCCAGGCCGCCACGGCCGCCGGTGCCGATGCAGCCCAGGTCTCTTCCTGGCTATGGACACTGGGTATCGGCATGGGGGTCAGCTGCATCGGCCTCTCCCTTTATTACCGGGTGCCTGTCTTGACGGCCTGGTCCACCCCGGGTGCCGCCCTGCTCATCACCAGCCTGGGGAACTTCAGTCTGGCTGAAGCCATCGGCGCCTTCATCATCTCTTCACTGCTGATCACCCTCTGCGGTATCAGCGGCTGGTTCGACAGGCTGATGCGTCATATTCCCGCCCCACTGGCGGCCGCCATGCTGGCTGGAGTCTTGCTCAGGTTCGGGCTGGATCTCTTCAAGGTGGCACCGCAAGATCCTTTGCTGCTTGGCACCTTGCTACTGGCTTTCTTGCTGGGTCGCCACCTCTGGCCCCGCTACACCATGGTGCTGGTCCTGGCTGCCGGCATGCTGCTCTGCACCCTGAGGGGCGAGCTGCAACTCAACGAGGTTCACTGGCAACTTTCCACCCCGGTCTGGATCTCGCCAGCCTTTTCCATCGACGCCCTGCTCGGCATCGCACTCCCGCTCTTTCTCGTTACCATGACCTCGCAAAACATGCCGGGCATTGCCATCCTGCGCGCCCACGGCTATCAACCGGCCACTTCTTCCCTGATTGGCTGGACCGGATTCATCGGCGTGCTGCTGGCACCGTTTGGCGGCTATGCCTTCAATCTGGCCGCCATCACTGCCGCTATCTGCATGGGCAAGGAAGTGGATCATGATGCCACTCGACGCTGGCCTGCTGCCGTGTGGGCTGGTTGTTTTTACCTGCTCACAGGCTGTTTCGGTGCCACCGTGGTTGCCCTGTTCAGCGCATTCCCTGCGGTGCTGGTCACCTGCGTGGCCGGGCTGGCGCTGCTCGGCACCATAGGCAGCAGCTTGCACAGCGCCTTGCAGCAGGACGAGGAGCGGGAAGCCGCGCTACTGACTTTCCTCGTGACTGCCTCGGGGATCACCCTGCTCGGGGTCGGGTCTGCCTGCTGGGGATTGCTGATCGGAGTGACATTGCATCAAGTCAACCGGCTCCGCGCCTGACCTGACCATCTGGGGAGACTCCAGTGAGACGCAGCACATAATCCTGAGAAGAGCGTTCACATATGAACCTTATTCCTTTCTAGTGACAAAACGGCGCAGATCCTTCCCGACAAGCGCCGTTGTCAGACTCAATACTGGAGAACGAAGATGAGGAATCAGGCTGTCATTTTGTTACTGGCACTGCTGGGCGCCACCACGACCCAGGCTGCCGACACCGATCGGGAGCTGGCACGCCAGCTCGCGCTGCAGCAGAAGAACCTGCTGCCGCTCCTGAACAATCAGGAATACCAGAGTCCACTGCCCAACCTGCTGCAAAAGGCCAGCCCGCGCCTGAAGCGCCAGGCTCGGGATGCCAACCAGGCGGCCATCAGTCGGCAAGGGCTGGATGGCGAGGTCAGGGAACTGATGCAACTGCGGCTGGCCAATCCGGATCAGGCGGATGCACTGCAACAAGGGGTTGAGCCACTGGTTGCCTACATACCAAGTGGTGACGAAAAGAGCTGGAGCGCCATCGAGGCGTTCGACAGCGCCGGCAGCCCGATCTATCTCGATGTGAACCAGCCGCCGGCGCGGCCGGTACTGGTGGTGGAGGCCGATCCGGTCAAAGCCAAGAATGCCGGCCTGAAGGTGATGCGAAAGGCGCTGGCTGCCGCCGACATGCAGGTGACGCCCCGTGCCACCAGCAACGCCACGCCCCTCAAGACCAGCATTCTCAAGAAGATCAGGCTCAACGATGATCAGGAGCCTTGGCTGCTGGGCGCCGCCGAGGTCTATGCCGTCGTGGCCGGGGTCAATCCTGGCAGGGACGAGCCCGTGGTAGATATCGTCGACATGCCCTATCTCGACTACGACAACACCGACTACACCCCCAACCAGATCCTGGTCTATTGGGATCGCTACCGCTGGGGAGCCGTCGACGTGGTCATGATGGAGCAGGATGACAACGTCAATTACAAGGAGCTGAGTGCCCTCCTGATTGACGCACTCAAACTCGGCTTCACTGCGGGCGGCGTACCCGAGGCCCTGCCCTTCCTCGACCTCGGCGGTCGTATCGTCAAGGCACTTCCGGACTCCTGGATGACCAACAACGACGACTACCTCGACACCTTCTATACCCTGGAGCAGGACCAGAGCTATCACCAGTATCCCGGTGCCGCCGGCAATGCAGTCATCGATCTCGAGCCCAGGGAGATCCAGCCAACCCGGCCCTGACTGTCGCTCAAAACAAAAAGCCAATGAGAAGACTCATTGGCTTTTCTGTATCAGAGCCGCGGATCAGGCCTGACCTTTCGGCCTCACACCCAGTGTGTGACAGATGGCGTAGGTCAGCTCTGAGCGGTTCAGGGTATAGAAGTGGAAATCCTTCACCCCTTCCTGACTCAGCACACGCACCTGGTCGATGGCAATGCTGGCTCCCACCATGTTGCGCGTCATCTGATCGTTTTCCAGCCCTTCGAAACGCTGGTGCATCCAGCGCGGGATCTTCACGTTGGTGAAACCGGCAAACTTGGCCAGGGTCTGGTAGTTGGAGACCGGCAGTATCCCCGGCACGATCTCCGCATCGATACCGATGGCGGCGCAGCGATCCCGAAAACGCAGATAGGTCTCCACATCGAAGAAGAACTGGGTAATGGCCCGGTTGGCACCGGCATCTATCTTGCGCTTGAGGTTGAGCAGGTCGGATTGCGCACTGCGAGCCTCGGGGTGGCCTTCCGGATAGGCGGCGACCGAGATATCGAAATCGGCTTCGGATTTGAGCAGGGCGACCAGGTCGGTGGCATACATGTCAGGCTTGTCGAGGCCGGGAGGCAAGTCTCCGCGCAGGGCCACGATGTGGCGAATGCCGCTATTCCAGTAGTCACGGGCAATGGTGCGCAACTCGTCACGGCTGGCATCGATACAGGTCAGGTGCGGGGCGGCGATGAGGCCGGTACGCTCCTTGATGTCCTTGATCACCTTGTGAGTGCGGTCCCGGGTGCCCGAATTGGCGCCATAGGTCACAGAGACGAATTTGGGCTCCAGCACCTGCAGGCGCTCGATGGACTGCCAGAGGGTGTTCTCCATCCCTTCGCTGTTGGGCGGGAAAAACTCGAAACTGACCGATATGTCGCCACCCAGATCCGCCAAACTCTGGTTGAGTGCCTCAACCTGACGCGCGCTGTGAAATCCCATCTGCTCTCTCCCTGTCCTGCAACCCATTCCTTCACGCCAAAACGGATGTTTGGACGTCTAAACGTCTTTCTATCTTTATGAGAAAACGGATCAAAGTCAATACCGATTTGTCAGCGACAAGGGGGATTGCCGATTTTTTTATTTTGCAATTCAACCTAAGTAATGAGCGACCCCATCCCAAAATGCTGTCAGGCACGCTATGATGCGGGCGGATCGTCCTGGACGTTCTGAATCTGCGTGTGATTGTTTGGCCGGGTTTCCCGGCCTTTTTTTAACTTCTTTCCCCGCCTGCCGATAAGCAATTCAAGCGTTTGCAGGAGCCCCATCATGGAAGATCACCCCGGTTTTGCCACCGATCTGCTGTTCGATCGCTATCAGGGCGAGGTGACGGATCATGATGCGTTCTGGACCGTGCGCACCCCGGGCTCTCCAGACTACTACTTCGGCAACTACCTGTTGCTGCCCACCCCCCCAAGCGATCGTGACAAGGGCTGGCTCGAGGCCAGTTTCGACAGGCTGATTGGCTGGGATCCCCGTATCCGCCACCGCACCTTCCAGTGGCCCCTCGCCGCAGGCCAGAACAGCCGGGTCGCCGGGTTCGTGGCGGCGGGGTACCAATACATGGAGTGCGTGGTACTGGCGCTGGGTGCAATGGAGTGGCAAGCCCCCACCGGCAGCGACCTGACCCCGGCTCGCCCGTTCACCGCGGCGGACTGGGATCAGTGGCTCGCCTTCGAGCTGGCAGAGCGGGATCCAGCCCATTCGGAGGAGCGCTATCTTCCCTATCTCTTGTCACGCCGCCAGCTCTATCAGGCCATGATCGATGACGGGCTCGGACAGTGGTGGGGGTTATGGCACCAGGATCAACTGGTTGCCAGCTGCGGACTCTTCTTCACCGGCACCCTGGGACGCTTTCAACTGGTGCGCACGCACGCAGAGTGGCGAAACCGGGGGCTCTGTCGTCTGTTGCTGAGCCAGGTCGCACGCCAGGGACTGGCACGGGCCAGTTCGCTCATCATAGTGGCAGACGAGCACTATCACGCCCAGCGGGTCTATCGCACTCTGGGTTTCGTGCCGGTGGCCCGTATTGGCAGCCTGTGCCGCTTGCCACGGGAATGACAGGTCATCACGCAGATGAAGAACGGGAGGCCAAGGCCTCCCGTTCTTCATGGTGAACCATCAGGGCTGTGCCCCCTCCAGTTCGCTGGCGAGCGCCTCCTCCACTTCGGCAGGAGGCGCTGGAGCGACGGCTCCGGACACCGGTACTGACGGAGGCTGGGTCGCGCTTGCTCCGGAAGGCGCTTGTCCATCCGGCACCACAGGTGCAGCAGGTTCGGTCCCGATGGCACCCGACACAGGGACGGCAGGCACGCTCGCCTCACACTGACACTCCTGTCCCTTGCCCTGGTTGCCCTGATGGGGGGCATACCACCCTTTCAACCCCTGTTCCAGGCGATCGGCCGCCGCCTTGGGTGCCACGGTTCCCAGCAATACCTGCTGGCTCACCTCGGCCAGTTCATCCCCGAGCTTGGGAGTGCCGCGGGAGAGGATCTGGGTGGCAACCCGGATGGTGGAATCGCACTGATCCCGCCACTCCATCATCTCTCTGGCCGCCGGATTGGTGGCTTCAAAGAAGTGGTTGGAGAGCGAGAAGAAGCCGGGCAGCGAGTTGGTATAGAGCTCGGCAAACTGGGGAGTGGTCAGCCACTGCAGGAAGGTCATGGCGGCCTCCTTGTTCTTGCTGGCCGGATTCATCCCCATACCGATATCGGTGTGATCGGTGAAGAAACAGCCATCCCCCTGCTTTGCCACGGGCGGGCGCATGACACCGAAGTCCACCTTGCCGGTGAAGGGGGCAATCTCCCAGGATCCCGCCGCATAGAAGGCAGCCTTGCCCGAGGTGAACAGCTCGTTGGTGGTGGCGTAGTCGCGGCTCTCGCCCCCCTCCCCCAGGTAGTCACGCCAGCGGGCCAGCTCCTCGAACACCTTGACGTATTGCGGGTTGTTGAAGCGCTCCTGGCCCCCGATCAACGCCAATCGACCATCCTCCCCCTTCCAGTAGTTGGGGCCTATGTTCTGGAAACCGAGCTCGGAGGCAACCCAGCTCTCCGAGCCGCTCACGGCGAGGGGAACATAGCGACCATCCGCCTTCACCTTGTCCAGGGCCGCGAAGAATGCCTCGCGGGTCTGGGGAACCGTCAGCCCCAGCTCATTGAAAATCTTCTTGTTGTAGAAGAAGCCGTGAATCACCGATGCCATGGGTACGCAGAAAGTCTGGGCGCCACTGTCGGTCTGCCAGGGGGATTGGGCAAAGCTCGGGAAGTTCTCCATCCCCGCCATCTCGCTCAGCTCCACCAGATGGCCCGCCTTGAACAGGGCCAGGGAGTCGTCAAACGGGCGGCAGGTGATGAGATCCCCCGCCTTGCCCGCCTTGAGGCTGGCCCAGAGGGTCGGCATGTACTCGACGTTCTGCACCCCGTTGAATTTCACCTGAATACCCGGGTGGGCGGCCTCGAATGCAGGAATGATCTTCTGTTCCCACAAGGCCTTGTCATCTATGCGCCAGCTCTCTATCACCAGCTCGCTGGCCATCAGCTGGCCACACAACAGGAGACTCAGGGCCCCGATCCACTTGTTAGCCATAAGTCCTCCTACACCTTGAAATGGGCGATCAATTGCTGCTGCTTGGCAACCAGATCCGCCAGCACCTCACTGCTGCTGGCCGATTCCCGCGCCTCCCGCTCGGTCTCGTAAGCCACATCCGCAATGCCGGCGACATGACGGGCAACCCCCTGACTCACGGAGATCTGTTCCTGGGCGGCATGAGCCACCTGATCCGCCATCGCCTTGATGGCACTCATCCGCTCGGCAATGGATTGCAACGCCTCGTCCATCACCCGGGTCTGGGCCACGCAATCCTGGGTCTGCTCCTGGCTGCGTGCCATCACGGCCACCACGTGCTTGCTGGAACTTTGCAGGTTCTCGATCATGGCCTGGATCTCCTCGGTCGAGGTCTGGGTCCGGTTCGCCAGTGCCCGCACCTCGTCCGCCACCACCGCGAAGCCGCGACCGGCGTCCCCCGCGCGGGCCGCCTCGATGGCCGCGTTCAGCGCCAGCAGGTTGGTCTGCTCGGCGATGCTGCGGATCACGTCGAGGATACTGCCGATGTTGTCGCTGAATTCCCCCAGCTTGTGGGTGATGCCGACCGCCTCTTCCATGGCACCCGCCAGTTGTTCGGTGATCTGGCGCGTAGTCGCCACCTGTTTGCGTCCGGCGCGGGCCTCTTCGTCCGCCAAGTCCACCTCGCGCTTGGTGCCATCGGTGGAACGCGCCACCTCGGTGGCACTCACCTCCAGCTCGGTGATGGCGGCAGCCACCTGATCGGTCTGGCTCTTCTGATCCTGCACCCGTGACATGGCCCGCTCGCTGATCTCGGCGGCGCGGCTCGCCTCGTCCACCAGATGGCGCGAGCCGGCATTGATCTGGGCGAGCAGCTCGCCAGTCTTGTCTGCCAGGGTATTGATGGAGCGGGTCAGGCTGCCAAATTCGCAGCGGCTCTGGTAGTCGATGCGCCGGGTCATGTCACCCGTAGCCATGCGATCCAGCTCCCGATCGATGAGTTGCAGCGGACGCTGGATACTGCGGGCCGTGGTGTAACCGATGAGGAGCGCGGCGGCCGCGGAGATGGCAGACACGATCAGGATCCAGGCGCTGGCGCTGCTGACGGCGTCATCCGCCCCGACCCGGCTCGCGCTGGCAATGCTGCCCGCCGATTTGGCCATCTCGTCCAGCAGCGCCAGGCTGTTGACCAGACTGGTGTCGAGCTGCTGGTTCAGGGACTGCAGCGAGGCCGCCAGTTGCTGGCCATTGCGCATGGTCGCCAGCAACCCTTTCGGGCCGAGGGCCAGCTCCTGCATCCGATCGAGGTTGACGATGAAACGCTGCCTCACGTCATCGGGCACCTGCACCCGTTCGAGCCGTTTGCGTGCCATCTCGATATCCTTGCCGAGCACCTTCTCCAATTCATTGAGATCGGTCTTGGCATCGGCCCGGCGGATGTTTTTCAGATCCCGGGCAATGCCGGAGGTGATGAGTTCGGCCTTGTTGCGCATGGAGCGTTTGCTCGCGGTCTGCTGCAGCAACAGATCGGCGGCCCACTGGTAGGTATCTTCCAGCCGGATGAACGCCAGCTCCAGTTCATGGCGCCGATCGAGTGCGGCCACCCACTGACCGTGCTGGGTCAGCACCTGATCCGCCAACCCGTAGAACTCGCGGGTCGCCCCGTCGACCTGGCGAAACCGCTCGCTCGCCTCGGCCACCCCGTCAAACCGGGCCATCTCCTTGCTCTGGGCCAGGAAACGCTCCTGCTGCGCCTTGAACTGGCTGGCCAGTTGCGGCAACTGGGCCGCCTCCTCGCTGGTTCTGTAGGTGAGCACCCAGCGGTTGCTGTCCTGCAGTGCGCCCTTGAGCCCGGCGACCGCGATCACCAGGGGGGTGGCACGATCAGAAACCTGGGAGAGCCCCTCGTTGATCCCCCGGATCTTCAGAATACTGATGAAGCCGAGCAGAACCAGCAACAACAGCATCAGCACGAAGCCGGCGATGATCCGCTGCACAATAGATAAACCCATGGAGGCATCCTCACTCGTTGGGGAAAGGGGTGAATGCCGAGGTTATCGGCAACGGGATGCAATGGAATAGCGGTTCGTGACGCGATGGCGGGCCAGATCACAGTTGGCGTGACATGGCAGGCAGAAAAGGGCCCGAACAGAGCCGGGCCAAAGAGACATGCTTGTTGTCATGGCCGTGCACCGGCCACGTTTGTCATCAGAAGCGGTAACCGACGCCGAACATGAAGGCCACCGGATCGATGGAGGTGTTGATGGTGCCCACGGCGGTATGCACATCGGTATCGATGTCGATGAGCCAGGCAGAGGCGTTGACGAACCAGCGGTCATTGATCGCCATGTCCAGGCCCACCTGACCCGCCATCCCCCAGGAGGAGTCCACGCTCACATCCGTCCCGGCCAGGGCACCGCGCCCTTCCTCGTCGAAGAAGGTGGTGTAGTTGATACCGGCACCCACATAGGGGCGCACCTTGCTGTTGGCATCACCGAAGTAGTACTGCGCCATCAGGGTCGGCGGGAGGTGTTTGACCTTGGCGACCTCACCCAGGCCGGCAGTCGACACCGAGTGGGAGAAGGGGGTCGCGGCCAGCAGCTCGACACCCCAGTTGTCCGTCAACATGTAGGAGAGGGTCAGGCCAAGCTGCATGTTGCTGTCGATCTCCAGCTCGCCCGTCCCCAGCACGTTGTCACTGCTGGTCTGGGGAGAGACGAACGCCAGGCCACCACGGACCAGGATGTCACCGGCCTGATGTGCCATGGCGACGGGGGAAGCAAAAGCGGCTGCGATTAACAGAGGAAGGATCTTTTTCATCACATTATTCCTTTTTTGTTTTCTTTCTATGTTGCAAGCCCGAAAACTATAAAAGGATGTGAATGGCCGGTTATTGATTTAGCTCAATAGTTATCAAGAAATAGATAGATGTACACGGCAGCTTTGATTGGACAATCAAACCGCAGATGAAAATAAAAAGTCATTCAAATACATGATGATGCCTTAAATTACCGCATCAGCATGAAACGTAAAATACCAATTAAATACACCTTAAACACCTTCATATCACCTTTCAATTGTTGTTTAATTATGCCCCGGGGCGTATTTTATTAATGCGATGTAACCACGCTGTAATTTGAATTTTATGAAACCACAGACACGCAAAGACAAAATTCTCGGCATTCTTGCCGCCATCTGGGGGATAGGTTCCTTCCTCTTCATTCTGCTGGGTTTCCTGTTCGCCCTCGCCTTCCTGATGCTGACACACTGAGTCTGCCGGACGAGTCCCTCTTTTCTCCCTCTCATCCCTGGCCGGGCGCCAGACCGGCGCACCTCGCCCACCGGCCAACAAAAAAGGGGCCTTGGCCCCTTTTTCTCGAGTGACGCTTATTTCTCCAGTAGAGGAGCGAGGAAGCGCGCCGTGTGGGACTCCTTGCAACGGCTCATCTCCTCAGGCGTACCCGTCACCAGGATGCGGCCACCACCAGCGCCCCTTCCGGGCCCAGATCAACGATCCAGTCCGCGGTTTTGATGACGTCCAGGTTGTGCTCGATGATGACGATGGTGTTGCCCCGATCCCGCAGTTGGTGCAGTACCTTGAGCAACTGCTGGATGTCGTGGAAGTGCAGGCCGGTGGTCGGCTCGTCCAGAATATAGAGGGTCTGACCGGTATCCCGCTTGGAGAGCTCGCGCGCCAGCTTGACCCGCTGCGCCTCGCCGCCCGACAGGGTGGTGGCCGACTGACCGAGGCGGATATAGGAGAGGCCCACATCCATCAAGGTCTGCAGCTTGCGCGCCACCGCCGGCACCGGATCGAAGAACTCGCGGGCATCTTCCACCGTCATCTCGAGGATTTCGTGGATGTTTTTGCCCTTGTATTTCACCTCCAGCGTCTCGCGGTTGTAGCGCTTGCCCTTGCAGACGTCGCACGGCACGTAGACGTCCGGCAGGAAGTGCATCTCCACCTTGATGACGCCATCCCCCTGGCACGCCTCGCAGCGCCCTCCCTTCACGTTGAAGGAGAAGCGGCCCGGCTGATAACCGCGCGAGCGAGCCTCCTGGGTGCCGGAGAGCAGTTCACGGATCGGGGTAAACAGGCCGGTGTAGGTGGCCGGGTTGGAGCGCGGGGTTCGACCGATGGGGCTCTGGTCGATGTCCACCACCTTGTCCAGATGCTCCAACCCCTCCACGCTGCGATAAGGCGCTGGCGTGGATTCGGTCGCCTTGTTGAGCTCGCGGTGAGCAATGCGGAACAGAGTGTCGTTGATCAGGGTCGACTTGCCGGAGCCGGAGACGCCGGTGACACAGGTCATCACTCCGATGGGCAGATCCAGGTTGACGTTGCGCAGGTTGTTGCCGCTCGCCCCTTTCAATTTCAGCCACTTGCCAGTGAGCGGGGTGCGCTCGGCCGGGATGGCGATCTGCTTGCGCCCGGAGAGGTAGTCACCGGTCAGGGACTCGGGGTTCGCGATGATCTCTTCCGGCGTCCCCTGGGCGACGATGGCACCGCCGTGCACGCCAGCCCCCGGACCGATGTCGAGCACATGGTCGGCGAGGCGAATGGCATCCTCATCGTGCTCCACCACGATCACGGTGTTGCCGAGATCACGCAGGTGAGTCAGGGTCTTGAGCAGCCGCTCGTTGTCCCGCTGATGCAGGCCGATGGAAGGCTCGTCCAGCACGTACATGACCCCCACCAGGCCAGCCCCGATCTGGCTGGCCAGCCGGATCCGCTGCGCCTCGCCACCGGAGAGGGTCTCGGCGCTGCGCGACAGGCTCAGATAGTTGAGGCCGACGTTCACCAGGAAGCCGAGCCGCTCGACGATCTCCTTGAGGATCTTGTCCGCTATCTGGGCACGCTGACCGGACAGGTTCAACCCTTCGAAGAAGGCCAGGGCATCGCCGATGGACTGCTCGGCGATGGCGGGCAGGTTGCGATTGTCCACGAAGACGTGGCGGGCTTCTTCCCGCAGTCGGCTGCCACCGCAACTGGTACAGGACTTGTTGGCGATGTATTTGGCCAGCTCTTCCCGCACCGCGTTGGATTCGGTCTCCCGGTAGCGGCGCTCCATGTTGTGCAGGATCCCCTCGAACGGGTGCTTGCGCACCACCACGTCGCCGCGGTCATTCATGTAGCGGAACTCGATCTCGGTGCGCCCGGAACCACGCAGGATCACCTCCTGGGTCTTGAGCGGCAGATCCTCCCAGGGGGTCTCCAGGTCGAACTTGTAGTGATCGGCCAGGGATTTGAGCATCTGGAAGTAGTAGAAGCTGCGCTTGTCCCAACCACGGATGGCGCCGCCGGCCAGGCTCTGGCCCGGATCATGGATGAGCTTGGCGGGATCGAAATACTGCTGCACCCCGAGACCGTCACAGGTGGGGCAGGCCCCCGCCGGGTTGTTGAAGGAGAAGATCCGGGGCTCCAGCTCCGACATGGAGTAACCGCACTCGGGGCAGGCGAAGTTGGCGGAGAAGGTCATGGGGGCAACCCCATCCTCCCCGTCCATCGGCACCACCAGCACGATGCCGCCGGAGAGAGTCAGCGCCGTTTCGAACGATTCGGCCAGGCGCAGGGCCAGGTCATCGCGCACCTTGAATCTGTCCACCACCACCTCGATGGTGTGCTTCTTGTGCAGCTCCAGCGCGGGAGGATCCGACAGATCGCACACTTCGCCGTCGATGCGGGCGCGGATGTAACCCTGGGCCGCCAGGTTCTCCAGCAGCTTGGTGTGCTCCCCCTTGCGGTTGCGCACCACGGGGGCCAGCAGCATCAGCTTGGCGCCTTCGGGCTGGGCAAGCACCTGATCCACCATCTGGCTGATGGTCTGGGCCGCGAGCGGAATGGCGTGGGTCGGGCAGCGTGGCTCACCGACCCGGGCGAACAGCAGCCGCAGGTAGTCGTAAATCTCGGTGATGGTGCCAACCGTCGAGCGCGGGTTGTGGGAGGTGGACTTCTGCTCGATGGAGATGGCTGGCGACAGCCCCTCGATGTGGTCCACGTCCGGCTTCTCCATCAGGGAGAGGAACTGGCGGGCATAGGCGGAGAGCGATTCCACATAGCGGCGCTGCCCCTCGGCATAGAGGGTATCGAACGCCAGGGAGGATTTGCCCGAACCGGACAGGCCGGTGACCACGATCAGCTTGTCACGTGGCAGGATCAGGTTGATGTTCTTGAGGTTGTGGGTGCGGGCACCCCGGATCACGATTTTTTCCATCTTGTTGCGCGCTCGATACGGGAACCAGAGCGGGCCAGTATGGCATAGAGACTACTGGATGAATAGACAGTCTTTCCTTCCGTACCCCTTCCTCAGAGATACTCCTTGGCCCAGCTCACCGCCTGCAACCGGTTCTTGACGTTCAGCTTCTTGAAGACGTTGTAGAGATGGGATTTGACGGTGTGTTCGCTCACGAACAGGCTGTCGGCGATCTCGGTGTTGGAGGCCCCCGTCATCAGGTGACGCACGATCTCCTGCTCGCGGGCGGTCAGCAGCGTCTGCTGACGCTGAGGTTGCCCGCTCCCCTTGCGGTAGTAGTCCACCAGGTCGCACAGCAGGTGGCGCGGGATCCAGTACTCCCCCTGCAACACCTTGCGGATGCCGAAGACCAACCTGTCCAGCGTGTCCTGACGAAAGAAGAGCCCGCTGGTATGGGGCCACATCAGCAGCAGCTCTTTGTTGGTGCTGGTCGGGGCATTGAGCAACACGGCACTGGCCTCGCCAAAGCGCTGGCAGATGGCATTGCTCCACAGCTCCTGCTGGGTCGACTTGAGGTAGTCCAGATCGATCAGCAGCAAGGTTTTGGGGGCGCCCTCTGCAACGTCTGGCAGGTCATTCAGCTCCCCCACCAGCAAGATGGGCAGACCAAGCTCTTCACTGAGGTGACGCTGGAAACGGGAGGCTTGTGCGTTATTTTCGGTGATCAGCACCAGGAGGGAGTCGGGCGTCATCAAGAGAACTTCCTTGCACATTCGAGTCGGGGCTTTTTGGCAAGGAAGAGTACCAATCCCCCTCCCGGCTGCAGCATTAAAAAAGTATTAGACGCATCGGTGGCTCCTTTGAAGCCCAGCAATTTTCCAGCCAATACAATTGGCTAGCACGCCCCCCCCATTTGGGGGGTCAAGTAGTGCCGGTGCGCACCATAACAGCTCCGCCCTCTTCACGCAGCCTGCCCCAGCCGCCTCCCCTTGCTGGTGGCACCTTACCTCGGGTAAGTTACTCAGGCTGTGGCGATCCATTGACGCCACAGTGGCAGGGAAGATGTGCGCTCATGCCCGTCAACTGGTACTATGGCGCCCAAACGCTGCGGCCGATCCATGACGCCTCTGCCGGCAAGCTCCGGCGCAGCCAGGACACTGAAGAGAGATGACACCCGTCCAGGGCGCGCATCTCGTTGCAAAAAAACGCATTATTGAATGGGCCCAGGCATCTGGCCTGGCCGGTATACATAAGGGTGGAAGAGAGATTATGGCCAGTCGAGGCATCAACAAAGTCATTCTGATCGGTAACCTGGGGCAAGACCCGGAAGTGCGCTACATGCCGAGCGGCGGTGCCGTGACTAACATCACCCTGGCCACCTCCGATACTTGGCGCGACAAGCAGACCGGTGAGCAGAAAGAGCGCACCGAATGGCACCGTGTCGTCTTCATGGGCAAGCTGGCCGAAGTGGCCGGCGAGTACCTGAAGAAGGGCTCCCAGGTCTATGTGGAAGGCAAACTCCAGACCCGTAAATGGCAGGATCAGAGCGGCCAGGAGCGCTACACCACCGAGGTGCTGGTCGACAGCTTCACCGGTGTGATGCAGATGCTGGGTGGCCGTCCGCAGGGCGGTGGCCAGGGCATGGGCGGCCAGTCATCCCAGGGCAACTGGGGCCAGCCGCAACAGGCTGCACCGCAACAGAACATGCAACGTCCTGCTGCCCCGCAGCAGAACATGCAACCGCAAGGCGGTTACGGCCGTCCGGCCCAGCAGCCGCAATCCGCCCCGCCGGTCTACAACGAACCGCCGATGGATTTCGACGACGATATTCCGTTCTAGATCTTGTAAAAGATGAAAGTGTAAGAATAAATCACTTTCACCATCTTGAGTGCAAAGCAACCCAGCAGAAATGCTGGGTTTTTTTATTTTTGCATTTCACTTGCCATCGCGATTTTCAGCACTATAACTTTATGTATGAGGAAAATGTAAGATTAGGATGCACAGTGTACAAGCTAGATAGATTGATTTTTGCAAATGGTGAACGTTATCCAGTCTTAATGGGCAATGATGGTATGCCTCATTTTCTTGCAACCCTCTGGGTGACAACAAAACTTCGTAGCAGCTTGTCGGTGAATACCATTTCAAATCGCCTAGGTGCATTAAAGTGGTTTCTTCAATGGGAAGAAAATAAACACAGAGACCTGTTCTCTGAGTTTCAGAAAGGTAAGTTTCTTAGCGACACTGACATTGACAACATCAGAGAACATCTCAGTCATGATATTTCTCATTTCAAAGGCTTAGCTAAAAGCAAAAAAACCAGAGATAAGGTCATTGATTTATTTAACACCCCAAGACTAATCAGTGTCACCCCCACAGTGGGACGTAATAACATTTACAATCGTGTGACAGCTATTGCAAGTTATTTAGATTTCATTGCTAGAGTAGCTGTACAGAACTGTAATAGCACTAAACTGCTCACAGAAATTAACAGTATGAATAAGCGCATACTTGCTGTTCGCCCTAAAGGCAAAGGTAAGAATGTTTTAGATAAACTAGATGGTAAAGACTTGCCAGATGGATTAATTGAGGAATTTATGGCTGTGGCACAATTTGACCACCCAAAAAATCCGTTCAAACACGCTTCGACAAAAAAGCGAAATCATCTTATGTTTTTACTTTTAAAAGAACTAGGCATACGAAGAGGTGAGTTACTCTCACTATCTATTGAATCGAACTTTCTAATGCTTCACGGCCCCCAAAAATTCATATGGGTAAAACGCCACCATGATGACATATATGATCCTCGCAAAAATCAGCCTGTAGCAAAGACGAAAGAAAGAATGTTGCGAATTAGAGATGAAACTGCGGCACTCATTGATGACTACATCATAAACATACGGGCAAAGACTCCGAACGCGAACAAGCATCCATACTTGTTTGTTACACATAGGAAGGGGAAAACTCAAGGACAGCCAATATCGACCAGCACATTTGACAGTATCATCGTGCCAACAATGAAATCTGTGGATGAGCGGTTCAAATCGATCCACCCACATTATTTTAGGCATAACTGGAACCAGTGGTTCTCCGAAATAATTGACAAAAACAATGATCTATCTAAAGACCCAAACAGTAACCGTAATTTTATTTCATCTAGTGAAGAAGCAAAAAGCCGAATGTATCAAATGGGGCACACATCAGAGAGCTCTGCCAAACCATATGTTGAACGCCATATTCGCAATAAGACAAACAAGCTAGTGCTTGAAGAGCAAGAAGAATTACAGAGACTAATTATTGAATCTCAAAAAAATAGAGGATATGAATGAATAAATATGATTACATTGAGGAAGAAAATGACGATCTCCCATCAACATTCAGCTCAAAAAAATTAGTATCAAAAGATGGATACAGCTTTGACTTTCACTCAGAATACTGGATGTTGAATAAAGATGTCAGCATTGCATTCATGCCGGATGTTTTATCTATGGAACCAAAACTGCTGGATGGATTTAAAAAAACACTAGCAACCTATGCTGAAGAACAATCAGCACACCATACATCAAATATGTATCTACGCTTTCAACGACTATTGCGAGACACTAAATTCAAAAATCTAGATGAGGATGTATTGCTCAATTGGCGAGCGATGCTTGATAAAAACAATGAATGGTACTTAGGTGCACTCCGTGGTTTTCTTATTAGCTGGAATGAATATGGATATTATGGTGTAACAACAGAGATGGTGAAAACACTCGAAATACTAACTCTATCAGGAAACAAGAAAGGAGTGTCTGTCGCTAATCGTTGCCCTGAAACAGGTGCCTTTACTAGCAATGAGGTACTTGCATTAAATCATGAACTTATTCGCTTATTCAGGAATAACTATATCTCATTTCAATGCTATGCATATGTGAGTTTATTGCAGGCTACTGCTAGACGCCCCACACAGTTACGACAAATAAAGGCTGCTGATTTATTTAAAGAACATGATCATAGTAAGAATGTGACAAATTTTTACCTCAATATACCTAGAGCAAAGCAGCGTGGTGGTGGGTTTCGTTTCTCTTTTAAAAAATTCCCCATTACGGAAGAGCTCTATCTAACGTTGCGTAATTTAATTAGAGATGAAACAGAGAAGTTTGAATCAAAACTCTCAATAAAACTGACTGCTTCTCAAGCAACAAAAATCCCATTATTTATTGATTGGGCAATGGTTTTTGAGTTAGCGGTTAAAAAAACATCTTTGACTGATGATTTATTAGATACTGACATTTTAAATATGTCATCAACAGATCTAAGAGAACACCTGCTAAAAAATTTCCAAAGAAAACAAAAAGCTATTTCTGAAAGAACTGGGGACTATATTCATATAACGGCTAGGCGGTTTCGTCATACAAGAGGAACAAACCTTGGTCGAAAAGGTTTGGGGCCGTTGATCATAGCGGAGGCATTGGATCACAACGATACACAAAACGTTAAGGTCTATACGGAAAATACCGCAGATACCGTGACCTATATTGACAAGGCCATTGGCAAACAACTGGCCCCCTTTGCTAATGCATTCCTAGGTCGCATTATCGTTGACTTAGAGCAGGGTGAGCGAGGACATGACCTTGCTGCTCGCATACCAAACAAGGATAACGATATCGTAGGAGCATGCGGCACCAATGACTTTTGCGTTAAGGGGTATGAAAGTTGTTACACTTGTGAAAAATTTAGACCATTATTAGATGCTCCTCACGAGAAATTCTTATCCCATCTATATGCAGAGAAAGAGGTAAGGTTGAAAACGACAAAAAGTGAAGAGTACGCGGCAACAAAAGATAGGCTAATTTTAGCAGTTGAATGGGTTGTGCAGAAATGCTTTGAACTGAAACAACAACGAGCATGAGGATAGTCAGTGGACAGTAACATTTTCCATTTTAAGCCTGCGATAGAACTGAATTCAGAAGCAAATCTAGAAAAATTCATTCAAAGTAGCAAAAACAAATTAACTGTTTTCGGTGAAGATTGCTGGGATCATAATTTATGGCACACTTTTCACAATACTCGCCGTGTTGTTGCCCGTTTCTCCACAAATTTAGAGCCATCAACTTCCTATAGTTTCTCTCCCCTAGGTGCACCATTTATTGATTTTGCAAAAGCATACATTCGCTACATTTACGCATTAAAACCCATAACAACTCTTCACAGACATTTCGAAGCTATTCGAATACTTGAAGAAGCATTGATTCTATCAAAACATAAAGCAGATATTCTGATGCTCGATGGCCTAGTTTTAGAAAGGCTAGGCGATATTTTTAATAGACGCATATCAAATCTGGCAGGTCGAAATAAAGCGGGCTATCAAATGGAGCTTCTTCTTAATTTCTGCCGTGACAACTTTATAACACCGAGTCTTCCTGGGTGGTCAAATCCATATCAAAAAGTAAAAGATTTAACTATTCAACTTGACGAGAATGGAAAAGAACATCGTAAAAATAAATTGCCCTCAGAAGAGGATATGATGTTATTTGCTAAGTTATTTCATGACGCACCTTCATTAGGTATTGAAGCAGAATATTTTACTTCTGCAATAGCATTGCTCATGCAAGCACCATCCCGATGCTCTGAGTTATTCTCATTGCCTATAGATTGTACTGTATGGGAGGAGAATCGCAGCGGAGAACTTAAACTTGGAATACGTTGGGTGCCTGCCAAAAATGGCAACGAAGGGATTAAATGGGTTCCTACTGTCATGCAAGATGTAGCTTTGGAAGCTATCGAACGATTGAAAAAAATTAGCATGCCTGCACGGGAGGCTGCGATGTATGCAGAAACGCATCCAGATAACAATGGGAGTATGGTGTATATCAGTAAATTGGTTAACTGGCCTTTTGTTGATAACGCAAAAAAAGTTAAGGCCTCAGAGGCTTTGTTACTATATAGAGACCGTGAGTTACATGCGGAACATGATGTTATTCAACACTCGTTTGTTTTACCTACGGTGAACATAATTAATGCAAGGATTTCTAGGTCTGAGGCCAGAAAAGGAGTCCACCTTTGGAAGAAACATAACATATTACGAGAGGATGGCTCACAACCCGATATAACATCCCATCAAGCTAGGCATTGGCTCAGTACCAAAGCTGAACGGGGTGGGATGGATGAGTTGACGCTTGCAAACTGGGCAGGGAGAGCAAGAGTTGCTGATAATGCCAGCTATGATCATCGCACAGAAGAAGAAAAGTCCAATGCAATTGCAGTTATTACTATCCCTGAAAATGCAAACACGTTGGAAAAAATAAAATGTAACCTTCCAATTAGTTTCGAGGAAATCGGAAAGAACCTTACTGGTGCAGCGATAGTAACAGAGCTAGGCGTGTGTGAACATGATTTTGCCATGATTCCATGTCAGCGAAACGGTGACTGTGAAACCTGCAAAGAATTGGTCTGTATCAAAGGCTTCAGTAGCTCATTGGAGCTGTTGAAAGTACGAGAAGTTCAAGTGGCAGCTCAACTCGAAAAAGCACAGCAAAGCCATAAAATGGGGGCCTTTGGTGCTGACCGCTGGGTTAGCTCACACGGTTGGCGACTTGCTCATATTAGAACAAAGATCCGGCTATTAGAGGATGAAAATGTTCTTGATGGCACCCCCATTCGTATTCCTGATGTATATGATCCCTCGCCAGCCAAGGTTGTTCTTTTAGAGAAGGGGCTTAATATTGAAGTTCAATCGCCTGACTCTATCGATTCTAAAGCGTTTAATATTATGGGTGATTTGTTATGCCTAAAATAGTTATCACAGAAAAAAACCTGCCTAATATACTAGGTCTAATTAATACTTGGGAAGGAAAGTTAACTTGGGACTTGCTCTGTCAAAAAGTTGCCATAATGATTGATGTTAAAGGTGGCGTCCAACGTCAATCATTATCCTCTTACAAAGATATTCAAGATGCATACTCGCGAAGAAAGACATTTTTAAAAGAACGTTTTTCTCAACCTGAGCCTACCAAAGAGCGTGATGTAACGCTTGAGTATCTTATAAAAAAGGTTGCTCTTTTAGAGAATGAATTAGCCAGATTAAATAGTTTGAATGATGCATACAAACAGCGTTTCATAGTATGGCAATATAATGCTTACATGCATGGTGTCAGAATGACATCAATTGATAATTTTCCAACAGATAGTGCCGAGCTAAAAAAATTACAGGATATGCTTGGAAAGCCGCTTATAGAAGTTAAACGCCGCACAGGAGGTCAATAATGGCGAGTGGTACAGAAAAAGCCAAAGCAACCGTCCAGGCGTTTGAACTATGGATGGCAACCCAGACTGATGAGACGTATCGACAATTAAGTTACAGGGGCAGCCTCAGCCGCAGTGAAATCACGAAAGCTATTGGCTGTGGCCGCTCTGCCTTAGTGCAGAACCCTGAGCTTCGTAGGCAATTGCAGAAATTGGAAGACCAGCTTAGGGAACACGGGGTGCTTCCGCCACTCACCGCTCAGGCCATAGCGAGTGTAGCTCATCCAAAGGTATACGACCCTACGACTCATCGACGCCTACTTGATACCAAACGTGTATCAATATTGGAGCAGGAGAATATTGAACTGAAAGCGCAGCTAAGGGAACTAAAAGCCAGACTGGAGCGCTTCGGTGAGCTATCTGAGACATTGGCCGAAATGGGGATCTTGCCACGATGAACCAATCTCTCCATTCCGAACTATTTCGTGTTACCAGTATCCCATATAGCTCATCCAGCTACGTGATTTTCTCTGGAATACCACTTAATGACGAGACCAGCCAGATCAAGGATGGCAAATACTATGTGACCATTAAAGCGCGGCCTGACACTCTTCCGGCACAACCGTCACAGGGCCAGCAATGGACAGTCCATGGCAAACCTCTCATTGAGAGGGTCGAGATTGGTGATGTTGTGATGCAGCAACATACCTATGAATCACCTGAGCACGTGATATGCACCCTGCCGGAGACAGGTGAGCAGCTGATCCAGTTCATTGCCAAGGAGCCTGATTTCAAGGGAATTGGCCTCGGTAAAGCCAGGGCGTTATGGCAACTACTCGGTGAGCAATTTCACGCCACCCTGCGCACCGACACACCAGAGTCCAGAGAGCGCCTCAAGGGTATTCTGAGTGATGTATCTATTGATGCCCTGTTCAACGGCTACGCAAAATACAAAAATCTGAACCACTGCAATTGGATGGCAGAGTGTCGGATTCCCTCACCCATTCAGCAGCGGATCTTGAAATTTCATGGCGAAAGCTCCGTTGATGCAATCAAAGCGAATCCCTACCTACTGGTCGGCTTCGGGATGGGGTTTGAAGACGTGGATGCGCTTTCTCAAACGAAGTTTGAGGTAGAACTAAAAGATCCGACGAGGCTGAGTGCCGCCCTGGAGTTCACCATCCACGCGGAAGTGGAAAAAGGCCACACCTACACCACGCAGGCCAGGCTTCGCCCCCTGCTGACCAAATTGCTTGGTGACGGCGAGTTGGCAGCACAAGCATTCAAGGCTGGTTACCACCAAGCCCAGTATGTGCTGAACCATGAAGCAGGCACCTATCACCCTACCGCACAATTGCTGATGGAGACTGTTGTTGCCAAGCGGCTGTTGAAACTTGCTAAACAGCAAAATCGTTACGATGAGTCCACCAATGCTGCGTTTCTCGCAGCGGTTAATGAGCTGCCCTATGAATTGACCGCGATGCAAAATGAAGCGGTGCTCACCGCGCTAAACAATGCGGTGAGTTGCATCACGGGGGGCGCAGGAACTGGCAAAACCACAGTGCTCAGAACGGCACTGCGGGCCTATGGCAAAATGGGCTTTGAGGTGCATGCTGTCGCCCTTTCTGGACGCGCAGCAATGCGCCTATACGAGTCGATAGGCTTTAGGACGATGACCATTTCCGCCTTGTTGCGGCAAGAGCCCATAGAACCATCTGATGGGTTTCCCAGCCATCTGCTGGTAATCGATGAAGCATCCATGATCGACCTGCCCACCATGTATCGGCTCACCAACCATCTGCACCCCACCGTGCGGATCATATTCACGGGTGACCCAAACCAGCTACCTCCGATAGGATGTGGCAAGGTGCTAGCCGATATCGTTGCATCACAGGCCATTGCGAACGTGACCCTGGACATCGTTAAACGCCAGAAGGGAGCCACAGGCATTCCTGAATACTCTATGCAGGTCAATCAAGGTCTCATACCGGAGCACTTGAGCATGGGTAACGTCTATTTCCACGAAACATCCAAAGAGAGGATCGCCCAAGTCTGTGCCGAGTTATATCAGCAATCCCCCGAGAACAGCCGAGTGGTAGGTGCGACCACCGCTATGGTGGCGGAGATCAATAATCTTATTCAGGAGGCCGTCAACCCTGATGGTGCTCGGATGATATTTGAGATGTATGGCGAAACCTACCGCCGCAACGATTTGCGCCAAGGAGATGTGATCCTCTTCACTCAGAACAATTACGAGAAAGGCATTCAAAATGGCTCGCTCGGAACGCTAACTCGCGCTGTCGGGGCTGGAGATGACTACGGAGTGGTTGAACTGGACACAGGCGAGAGCGTGTATGTCACCCAATCCCTGCTGGACTGTATGAGGCTGGGCTACTGCATCACACTCCATAAAGCTCAGGGTTCGCAGTTCCCACGCATCATCATCGCGCTGCAAAAGGGGAGGATCGTTGACAGGGCCTGGCTCTATACCGCAATAACCAGGGCCGAGCATGAGGTCCATATCGTGGGCAGCACAGCTGAGTTTGCAGCCATCACCAAAGCGCCCAGCAATGCCCATAACCGGAACAGCTATCTGCGTGATCTGTTGAAGAAATGAGAGGAGATTGATTCCCTTGGGGAGCGACTACGGGTACAAGCGGAGATAAGCGGTGCGTCAACGCGCAGCGTTGTCCACGGCTTATTCCGTGCTCTTGCGTAGCAAGATGTGCCCGTAGCTGAGCGATCGGAAGGGCTAGAACCTTAAAAATCAATACCTTACAAGGCCTTGACATAGTACCACCAGAGTCTCTTTTGTACCAAGAACGAACTCCAACGTGAGTCATCAATTGACCTTCGCTGATTACGAGTTCAACAGCAAACGCCGCCAGACCCGTAAAGAAGTTTTCCTCTCTTGAATAGAGTAACTGCTTCCCTGGCCCTGGATGCTGGTCATCATTACGCCCATCTATCCCAAGGTCGGCAATGGCCGTCACCCCTAACCACTGATGCAAATCCAGCCATAAGAACCTTCTCTAAAAAGGCTGGGTGCAAAGTAAGTGGTCAAGTCAGTGTAATTACCCACGAAAGGCCTCTCGCAATTATGATAGGCATGGCCCCGTGGGCGCGGGCATCGGACAGACTCAGGAGCAGTAACATGAAGCATCAAACCCTCACCGTGGAAAATAGCCGCATTCGCGTCACCGTCAGCCGCGAGATAGCCGATAAATTCCTGCCAACCGGAGTTATCGGTCGCGATGAGTCCCCCGGTCAGGCGCAACGTGGTCGTCTGCTTTCTGCCGCGATGGGCAAATTAGCCAGCGCAACCGAATTACGCCTTCGGCTCACTAACGATATCGAGCGGGCTGATGTCATCGCGCTGGCCCATAAGCTCCTTGTCCGTGACTATCTGGAGGAACACAGTCACTACAACGTCAACGAGGTGATCATGCGCCTCGAAGAGGGTCACCTCATGCACAAATACATGGCCCAGGAGGTCACTCTCGCCAATGAGTACGCTCGCGGTGTCTTGAAGACTATTTCGCAAGACGACGCCCGCCTTTACGTAGCGCCAAAGGTAATGGCCGGGGTACTCTCCCCCCATGAACGCAGGCAACTGGAGACCCGCGTTGAACTCCTGCTAAACCGCATTGGCATCAATGCAACTGAGGCACTAGATAAAGCCCGTCACGCCTTGCAAGCGCAGGCCAACATCGCGCACCATTATCACATGTGTCGGGCCAATATGACGGGTTGGAAGATTGAGGTCATCGGGGAACTACCGGCTCAAGTGGGCCTATCTCGGTTGCTGCCAAAGGATGATTAATGGATCGCAATCCCAGACCCACCTACCAGCTCACCTCTATCCACCGAGTAGGGCGCCAGAATTTACGGTGCTGTACAGCATTGTTGCTCAAATTCTCTGCTGTACATCGCTCTTATTTATCGGGTGGATTACCCTACCTGGATGGAAAAACCTCAGTATAATCAATGCAACTACATATAATCCGCAGCCAATTATCCATACCCATCCATTCCACGTTTCGCGGGTTGCACTATACAAAAATGCAAAAACAAGTGGACCGATTACACCTGTCAGGTGGGTCAAACTGGTCAGCACCCCTTGTAATTGTCCCTGTGCTACCTGACCGACACGAACAGATATAATTCCCTGCAAGGCGGGAAGTGTGATGCCACCACAAGCTAAATAACTGATCCCAATAGTGCTACACCTTCGCTGTGCCATAGCCATTCCCCGGGAAAGGAGACACGGTATCCATGAAGTGTTTCACTCGGGCCAGCAGGTTTGCCATCCCTCTGCATTGATGATTGCGCGTGATGGTTTCATGTAACTTGTGCCATAGCCGTTCTATGTGATTAACCCAAGGGCTGTAAACTGGCTGGAACACCAGGCAGAACTTGGGATTCTTCTTCAACCATCGCTCGGTCTGTTTGCTTTTGTGAATGATGTAGTTATCGAGGATCAACGTGATGGTTTTGGCTCGTCGGTAGTGGTGGCGCAGCTTTTCCAGCATGGCAATAAACAGCGATGAGTTTTTCTTGATCCCGCTGACGTAAAGTACCCTTCCGTTGCCTGCGTGGAGAACGCCTGCCAGATAATGCTTGGCATTCTGCCCCGGTGTGACAACCCGCTTTTGCTGCGCTCTGAACATCCAGTCGGCTCCTAATTTGGGATTGAGGTCTATATCGACTTCATCCTCATAAAACACCGGATTATCGGCATCACAGCGGGCCAGCGCGGCGTCGATATTCGCCATTTTTTCCTGATAGGCTGGGTCTTTTATCCGCAAGGTCGGCACGGGCCTGCGCCAGACAATGCCCATACGAGGTAACCATCGGCGGAGCGTGGAGGCTGCCACATTGAGCCCTGTTAACCGATTGATTTTTATAGCCAATAGTTCAGTACACCAACGGCTGCGCTGATAACCAAAATCTTGCGGAGAAAACTGCATGAGCAGCACCAGTAAGGTGACAATCTTGGCGATAGGTAAGACTGGGGCACGGCCAGCCGGTAAGGCTTCTAGCGCATCTATGCCTTCATCTCGATACCACCGAAGCCAACGACCGATGGTCGAGCGCGCAGCGCCGGTAAGGTGATGAACATCGGTGATCGTGCGTCCTTCATGTAACAGCAAGATGGCCATCAAGCGACGAGCATGTCCTTTATCACGGGTGGCATGGATGATTTTGTGAATGCGGCGCCGTTGTGGTCGTGGCAGAGGTGGTAGGATAGGCATCAACTCAGTCCTTTGGGTGTGGCTTGTTTTGTTTAGCGACTAATCAGATCGCACAAACTGGACTGAGTTCCCTTCCTCCGGTGATCTACTATTCGGAACAGCTATTTAGTAACAGCAAAACCGGCCAAACCATCCAGCTTTGTGTAATGACCGCCAATAAAAATAGGCCACAACCGTCAGCCAAAATGCCAACCGCTATAGCTTTCCGTTCTCCCAAATGTTTAGCGATAAAACCAGCAGCAAGTCCTTGAAACAGTGCGTGTGTCAGCCCGAACACAGCCAATGAAACACCGACCATTACGCCATCCCATGCGAAGCGCTCTTCTCCGAATAAAACCCATAATGTTGCGGGGATTTGGCCAATCAATTGAATGATGAAAAAGACAACTAACAATCCCGATAATGGGGAGATCATCTCGCGTATGGAGGATGTGGTTTCATTGATTGTTTCATTCTTTAACTCGTCACTAACCTGATTAGCATTATGGGTCTCATGTAAAATGAATAGGGAGACCAGAAATGCCAGCCCGTTAATAGCAGCAGCGAACATAAACGGTGCCTGTACCGAAAGTTGACCGGCAAAACCACCAATGACTGGTCCAGCAATCATACCGCCACCAAAACAGGCACCCATCATACCAAACCAATGTGTCCTGGATTCCTCAGGTGTGACATCGGCAATTGTTGAGGCTGCAACAGCTCCAGTCGCACCGGTAATACCAGCAATTAAGCGTCCCAAATACAACACCCACACTACGCTGGCTGTTGCCATTAATGCGTAGTCCAGTGTTGCACCTAAAAGTGAAAGTAACAATACAGGGCGACGACCTATGCGATCTGACCAGCGGCCGAGAAGAGGGGCAAAAATCACTTGCATCATTGCATACAGCGCCAATAAAACACCGTAGTTCTCTGCAACATTAGCCTTTCCAACAAACTCCCGTAATAACGCCGGCAAGACAGGCATAATTATGCCAATCCCCATAGCATCTAAAAAAATGATGACCAGTGCCATCATCACAGTGCGGTTCATAGTTAACGTTCTCTATCGATGATAGGGTTTGAAAAATAACTCTATCAGTGATAGATTGTCAACAGCAAAAGGAGATAGTGATGGCACGACTAAGCTTGGACGACGTAATTTCAATGGCGCTCACCCTGCTGGACAGCGAAGGGCTAGAGGGCTTGACTACGCGTAAGCTGGCGCAGTCCCTAAAAATTGAGCAACCGACTCTGTATTGGCACGTGCGCAACAAGCAGACTCTTATGAACATGCTTTCAGAGGCAATACTGGCGAAGCATCACACCCGTTCAGCACCGTTACCGACTGAGAGTTGGCAGCAGTTTCTCCAGGAAAATGCTCTGAGTTTCCGTAAAGCATTACTGGTCCATCGTGATGGAGCCCGATTGCATATAGGGACCTCTCCTACGCCCCCCCAGTTTGAACAAGCAGAGGCGCAACTACGCTGTCTATGCGATGCAGGGTTTTCGGTCGAGGAGGCTCTTTTCATTCTGCAATCTATCAGCCATTTTACGTTGGGTGCAGTATTAGAGGAGCAAGCAACAAACCAGATAGAAAATAATCATGTGATAGACGCTGCACCACCATTATTACAAGAGGCATTTAATATTCAGGCGAGAACCTCTGCTGAAATGGCCTTCCATTTCGGGCTGAAATCATTAATATTTGGATTTTCTGCACAGTTAGATGAAAAAAAGCATACACCCATTGAGGATGGTAATAAATGATGCTATCTATGTGTCAACTCTAATTTATAGTTATGGATAGTGTTTTCAAATATATACCCGTCATTCCGCACCTGATTTTGCTATTTTCAGTGCTTGACGGCGATCGGCCGTTCTGATCTATTACTCTCTTTTGCAGGTAGATCATCATGGCCGCACCCGCTATCTCGATCCGTAACCTCGATCACCTTGGTTTGGTCGCCGCACTCTGCCAGGAACTGGGCATTGCCCGCATGATCGATGCCTTGCTCCCCAAAACCCCGCCTTTCAAGGTCTCACATGGTGAAGCCTTGGTCGCCATGATAGTGAACGGCCTCGGCTTTCACAGCAGCACCCTGCACATGTTCCCGCAATTCTTCGCTAACAAGCCGGTTGAGCGCCTGATTGGCCCCGGGATCTGTGCTGATGACCTCAATGATGATGTGCTCGGTCGCTGTCTCGATGCCCTCTTTGAGGCCGATGTCAGCGCCTTGTATCAGGTGATGGCGGCGCAAGTTGTCGAGCGGCTGGGGCTCAAAAGCACCGCAGTGCACCTCGATATTACCAGCTTCCACGTCGATGGCGCCTATGACTGTGCCGATGGGGATCTGGTCGGTAAGCTGCAACTGGTGCGTGGTTATAGTCGTGATCACCGGCCAGAGCTGAATCAAGTGATCCTTGAGCTCATCTGTGAAAATCAGGCCGGCCTACCTGTCTATATGCAGGCCCTGAGCGGCAATAGTAATGACACCAAAGCCTTTGCCCAGACCGTTCGTCGCCATTTGAGCAGTCTCAAGGCCGCGCAGGAGTGCCGTTATCTGGTCGGCGATGCCGCACTGTACTGCGCCGATACCTTGCAATTACTGGCGCAACAGCAGCAACTATTTGTGACCCGGGTGCCCGTCACTCTCAATGAGGCAAAGCAGGCCGTGGCAACCATAGGTGCACAACCGCTGACCGCTCTGGGCAATGGCTATCATGGCCGTTGGCAACACGCGAATTATGCCGGGGTCGCGCAACGTTGGTTGCTGGTGCGCAGCGAACAAGCCAGCCACCGCGAGCAGCAGACATTGGCCAAAAACCTGCTCAAAGACAGTACCCGCGAGCTCAAAGCCTTCGCCAAATTGTGTGCCCGACGCTTTGCTTGTGAGGCGGATGCCCAAGCTGAGTTGAGCTGTTTTACCGCCAGCTTGATGCTGCTGCAACTGGATGCCGAAGTGGTAGGTGAACCCGTTTATACAGGACGTGGCAGACCCAAGCGTGGCGAAGAGCCAATTGGCCATCAGTTTCAAATCACTGGGTTGGCGGCAACTAGCCTGGCTTGCGTTGAAGAGGCCCACAACCAGACCGGGGTGTTCATCCTGGCGACCAATGACCACAGCGATACGCTGACCATGGCCGAACTTTTGGCCACCTATAAAGCGCAGCAGAATGTCGAACGGGGCTTTCGTTTTCTCAAGAGCCCGGAGTTTTTAACCTCCTCACTGTACCTGAAAAAGCCGGAGCGGATTGAAGCGTTGCTCATGGTGATGACCTGTAGCCTGATGATTTACGCAGCGTTGGAGCACCGGATCCGGCAGGGATTAGTGGAGCAGAATCGCAGTGTGGCGGATATGAAAAAGAAACCGACCCAGCAGCCGACGGCCCGTTGGATCTTTTTGCGCTTTGGTGGCATCCATGAATATCGACTGGGAGAAGCTCCGCCACAAGTAACGGAGCTAACAGGAGACCAGCAGATCATTTTGGAGGTATTGGGTGAGCGCTATCGGCAAATTTATTCCTAAATCAGGTGCGGAATGTCGGATATACATGTATCGTCAGTATTTTATCTATTAAATATTAAACCACTTCTGGTTAATATCATGGGTGTCACCGTCCCTCGATAAAATGGCATTGAGTCTCCCACAACTAAGGAAGGTGCGAATAAGCGGGGAAATTCTTCTCGGCTGACTCAGTCATTTCATTTCTTCATGTTTGAGCCGATTTTTTCTCCCGTAAATGCCTTGAATCAGCCTATTTAGACCGTTTCTTCGCCATTTAAGGCGTTATTCCCAGTTTTTAGTGAGATCTCTCCCACTGACGTATCATTTGGTCCGCCCGAAACAGGTTGGCCAGCGTGAATAACATCGCCAGTTGGTTATCGTTTTTCAGCAACCCCTTGTATCTGGCTTTCACGAAGCCGAACTGTCGCTTGATGATGCGAAATGGGTGCTCCACCTTGGCCCGGATGCTGGCTTTCATGTATTCGATGTTGATGGCCGTTTTGTTCTTTCGTGGATGCTGTTTCAAGGTTCTTACCTTGCCGGGGCGCTCGGCGATCAGCCAGTCCACATCCACCTCAGCCAGCTCCTCGCGCTGTGGCGCCCCTTGGTAGCCGGCATCGGCTGAGACAAATTGCTCCTCTCCATGCAGCAGATTACCCAGCTGATTGAGGTCATGCTCGTTGGCCGCGGTGGTGACTAGGCTGTGGGTCAGGCCACTCTTGGCATCGACACCAATGTGGGCCTTCATGCCAAAGTGCCACTGATTGCCTTTCTTGGTCTGATGCATCTGCGGATCGCGTTGCTGCTCTTTGTTCTTGGTCGAGCTGGGTGCCTCAATGATGGTGGCATCGACCAAGGTGCCTTGAGTCATCATGACGCCTGCTTCGGCCAGCCAGCGATTGATGGTCTTGAACAATTGGCGGGCCAGTTGATGCTGCTCCAGCAGGTGGCGGAAATTCATGATGGTGGTGCGGTCCGGCAAGGCGCTATCCAGGGATAACCGGGCAAACAGACGCATGGAGGCGATTTCGTACAGAGCATCTTCCATCGCGCCATCGCTCAGGTTGTACCAATGCTGCATGCAGTGAATGCGTAGCATGGTTTCCAGCGGATAAGGTCGCCGGCCATTACCAGCCTTGGGATAAAACGGCTCGATGACTTCCACCATGTTTTGCCATGGCAGAATCTGCTCCATGCGGGACAAGAAAATCTCTTTTCTGGTCTGACGGCGCTTACTGCTGAATTCACTGTCGGCGAAGGTAAGTTGATGACTCATGATGAACCCTTTTTCATGGCTCCAGATGACAAACATGATCTCATATCAGGGACTTGTTCGCACCTTCCCTAAGCCACCCATTCGGTTTAAGGTCTTAACGATGATATCTCTTGCATCCATATGGATTTCATCTACAGATTGTGCGAAAAGTTCGTGCAGTGAAAACCGAGCCAAGCTAGAACCTATTTGATACCCTCTGAAATTTTGCATTGTTGCAAATCGCCCCCAATGAGTTTCATCGCATTATTTCCAGGCTGCAACGGCACCAACAATTGTGGAGTTCATAATTGCACACCACCATTGTGGCGATTTTTCAGCTGGAATAGGGATCAATTCGTCAGGGATCCCCTGCTCTCCCTTGAACACGGGAATTTGCAAACGCAGTATGTCGTCCATATCTTCATGCGTTGCTTTCCTCAATACAAGATTCTGCATCGGGTCATCCTTATCGTTGAGCCGTAACAGCAGGTATTTTCATTAGTAGCTCAGCACAAAATGCACATAATTTGTTCAAATCAATAAGCCGCCTAGGAACACAGTATCTATTGGCCACCGCCTTCCGTTGGCGGCATCGCTTCTTGCGCTATGGCCGACTCAGGTATGCTTCTTTTCGATAAAACGCCTCTTTCATTTATACCTTTTAATTACATCATCACCAATTGACTTACCGCTCTAATTTTCCCATTCAACCGGTAGATTTTTTCTGATGCATTTTTATGCAAACAAGTAATTTTTTGCTTCTCTTGAGGTAGTTTTTCAAGTATCTCGCGGTAGGCTTGTAACTCATAACGAGTCAACAGAAGCTCTTCTTCCAGAGACCTCAACTCACTTGCTAGATCATAATTATCGCCTTTGATTGATGCTTGTAAACTGCCCAGAAGATCATCTGAAAAAATATAATGCCGATTATTTTTTGGCCCATTAGCTTTCACTGCATCCTGTTTTTTCAAGCTATATACATGGCGGTCAACCAAGCCTGATGCCTGATACACAGCCAAGTCATTGACCTCCATAGCCAATCGTATCAGCTCTTTCCTGCTTATTTTTAGACCAGTCATTTTGAGTAAAACTTGATAAAACTTGTTACTGATTTTGTAAACATTTTTATTCTGCATAAAATTTCCACAACCACAACACTTAGGATTGCTAAGTATACAGAGACAGGTGAAACTTAGACAATCTATACATATGAGAACTTTGTGATGAACAAACATTGTACAAAAACCCATTCCCAGAGAGACTCAAGCAGGCGCGTAAAAAAGCAGGTATATCCCAAAAGGAGCTTGGGGTAAGGGCCGGTATGGATGATAGTTCTGCTAGTGGTCGCATGAATCACTATGAGAGAGGTCGCCACGTTCCAGACATTGATACAATGCGAAAACTTGCCAATGTACTGGGAAAGCCGCTGAGTTATTTTTTTTGCGAAGATGATCTTAGTGCGGAATTGGTTTGTCTATTTGAGCAACTTGATGAGGATGAAAAGTTAGATCTTCTCTTTAAGCTACGTGAAAATAAACGGTGATACCGCTAAGTAAGATACCTGCTCATGTTGCGGATTGACCACCAGAAGTTTGCAACGCATTGATAGTGGTTTGTAGCTAGGAGAGGAGGTTAACTTTCATGGTTGTGCTCATGCCTTCACCACCGGGATCCCTTTGATACTGGTGGTATAGCGGGGGCTGAGTTGTTCGCGTTTCATCATCCATTCGCTGGTATCTCGGCCTCGGGATGCAAAGTAGACCTTTCCCAACCGCCCCTGGTTAATCCTATCGATCACCTGCATGAGTGCATCGCTACGGGGATCCTGCTGTTCGCTGCCGAATAGACCCCCTTGCTGCATGCCTTTCGGGGAGAAGTCCGCCAGCATGACGCCGCCCTTCATATAGCGAACATCATCCAACCAGATCCTGCTCAGCAGCGGCTCGATCTGGGCTAGCAACTCACGGGTGTCGGCTGTGGGTATCGGCAACAGCATGGAGATCTGGTTGGCATAATGTGTTTCCCGCTCCGCAAACGGGCTCGAACGAATGAATACTGTGACATGGCGGCAGCACATGCCCTCTGTCCTGAGTTTCTCAGCTGCCCGCTCCATGTAGCCAGCGAGAGCCTCCCGCATGGGGCCGAAGGCGGTGATGCGCTCCCCAAAGGATCGGCTGCAAATTATCTGTTGCTTGGCCTGTGCCAGTTGCTCCAGCTCGGCGCAGGGGATCCCGCACAGCTCCTGCACCGTGCGCTCGACAACGACCCCGTAACGGTGCCGAAGACTCTTAGCATCAGCCGCTACCAGATCAGCCACGGTGTTGATGCCCTGAGCTGACAGCTTGGTGGTGAGTTTGCGACCAATTCCCCAGACCTCGTCTACCGGGGTGATCGCCATCAGTTTGGCGCGGCGTGTTTCATCGCGCAGATCGACCACCCCTCCGGTGGCGGGCCATTTTTTTGCGGCATAGTTGGCGAGTTTGGCTAGGGTTTTAGTGGGGCCGATACCAACACCGACCGTCAGCCCTGTCCACTGCTGTACCCGCTCCCGGATCTGGCGTCCATATGCCACTAGGTCACCCGCCCAACTCTCACTCAGCTCAGCAAAAGCTTCGTCTGTTTACCGGGACGGGTGCGAACAGCTTTGCGAGAAGGTCACTCAGCAACTCGGTGCGTGGTTCTCTCTTTTGAGCTGGTAAGGCTCATGTGGTGAGGGTTCTGGTGAGGACAACCAAAAAGTGTAAGAATAAACAGGTATGAACACGCATTTTCATACCTTTTCTTACATATCTTTAAAAAGTGTCATTTTAAGGTGAGCAACCAGAAGTGTAAGAAAAGGTGTTATGCATTGAAATATATAGTAAAAAATTCATTGCCACTCACTCAGTCACTCACTCAGCAGCGATTTTTTACATGTATTACCCTTTTGATCCCCTGCGGCAGGCCCTGATTCATCAGGGCCTTTTTTTACCTGTTTCTGACGCATTCACCTCCCCGACGACCATGTTGCTGCCACTTTCCCGCGCTTTACGTCCCCTTCGTCCAGGCTTGTGGCTATCATCGAGACGATTTCTCCCTTCGGGAACCTGCATGAACTACTTGAGTCGTCTGCTGTGCCTCGCCCTGCTGATGTTCGGCAGCCACCTTGCCGCGGAGCCGCTGCGGGTGGGAGTCAGCTTTGCCATTCCTCCCTATGTCATCAGCCACGAAGACAGGGGCATCGAACTCGATCTCATGCGAGAGGCCTTCGCAGGCAGCCCCCATGAGCTGCAGGTCGTCTATCTTCCCCTGGAGCGCACCTTCAGGATGCTGGAGGAAGGCAAGCTGGACGCCATCATCAACGTCAAACCCGGCATGCTGGAAAGCGCCTACCTCTCACAGCCGGTGATCACCTTCCACAACCGGGTCTTTACCCTGGCGCCGACGGCAGTCCACACCATGAAGGATTTGCAGACCCTGCGAGTCAGTGCCTTCCAGCGTGCACGGCAGATCCTGGGAACGACCTTCTCCGACATCGTCGACCAGAACCCCCGTTATGAAGAGGTGGCGAGGCAGGAGGGACAGGTACAGCGGCTCCTGCTCGGGCGCACCGATGCCGTGATCCTGGAACAACGGGTGTTCTACTACTATCTGGCGCAGTTGCTCGGGGATGACCAGGAGGGCGACCGCTATCCCAAGGACAAGGTCAGACAGCACGACCTCTTCCCCCGACTCACTACCACTTCGCCTTTCGCGAGGCGGGCCACCGGCAATGGTTCGACAGACAGCTCGCCAAGATGAAGGCGGACGGGCGCTATGAGCGGATTTTTGCCGCCTATGGCACCACCTCTACTGCCGGAGACAAAAAAGCCAGCCCATGATGGACTGGCTTGATACCGGCTCCAGGGAGCCGCAGTGGATGGAGCGTTACTTCATCGCGCTGCCGTTTTTCAGCTCTGCTTTCTGACGTTTGGCTTCGCGTTTCTCTTTCAGTGACATCTGCGGTTTTTTCTTGGCATCTTTGCCGTGATGCTGTTCTTTGTTGCTCATCATCAGACTCCAAAAAGGTTACCTGGACAGTTGGAACGGGTGTTCCAGCATGTCAGCCGAATCGTGGATTTCAGTACGCCAACAGTGACGATCGGGGATCGCACTGGCCTCAGCATACTCCCAATCTTCCGCCGGGATCCAGCCTCCCGGCAGCGCCTGCCAGGCAGGCGTTCCCTTAGCGTGCTCCCCCGGAAATGACGACCGGGCGACACTTTTTGCATCCGGGGACGGATGGTCAGCCTGTCTCCGATGGATGTGTGTTAGGGTGGGCATTCAACGATCGCAGGAGCGCGTCATGAAGAAGCTGGAAATGAAGGATCTGACCGAGGCCGAGAAAGCCGAGATTGCCCTGCTGGTGCAAAAGGCCCAGGCCAATGCTGATCACACCCTGACCAACGGGGAGCGCAACAAGATCCGCGAAGCAGGACGCCAGAAGATCGCCGCCGATCGCGCCCAGGCCGCCAAGGCGGCTTCCGCACTGGCGCGGGAGAAAGCCAAGGAGCGAGCCAGTGCCCAAGTACTGCCCGACACCTTCAACTGGTCCGATTCCGTCAGCAACAAATACCGTGGCAGACGGTAACGGCAGCATGAATGCACGCAGAAGACTCTGCTGAAAAAAAGCGGCTGGCAGAGCGTGATGTCATTACGCTGAAAAGGGCAGCAGGAGGCGCCTGGCAGCAGACGCTCATCCGGATAAAACGCCGATCCAGCCATCACCGTCAGAAATGAATACCAAGATAAAGATTGCCATGACGGGATGTGCGTGTTCTAATCGTTTTCGATGGTTCGGTAGTTCAGACCTGATTATGTTAGGCAGTCATCTTAAAGCAGTGATTTGTGCAGGCAGTTATCCCCGATAATTCTTGCCAGATAATTCTCCTTCTTTAGTGCTCCCCATACGTATTTCTGACGAAAAATCATGGATTGCCGCTCCGGTGGCGTTTCACTAATCACTACTCAAGGAAATTATCATGTCCAAAATGACTGGTACCGTAAAATTCTTCAACGCCGAGAAAGGCTTCGGTTTCATCTCCCCGGCTGACGGCAGCAAAGACGTGTTCGTTCACTTCTCCGCCATCCAGTCCAACGGTTTCAAAACCCTGGAAGAAGGTCAGCGCGTTGAGTTCACCATCGAGCAAGGCCAGAAAGGCCCGGCTGCTGCGAACGTCGTTCCGCAGTAATTCAAGCCGGAGCACCTTCCCCTCTTTGGGCAAGGGCCTCAGCAAGAATTGAAAAAACCCGCTTCGGCGGGTTTTTTGTTGCCCGTTTCCGGGTGGCCGACCTGTTGCCCTGCTTCCCTCTCGCCACGGGCAGCAAAAAGGGCACCCTGGTGGTGCCCCATTTCCTGGTCAGGTTCCTTACAGGGGCAGGCTGATCCGCGCCTCCAGCCCCCCTCCTGGCGATTGTGAAGGCTGAGCTCACCGCCGTGCTGGTGCACCAGGGTGCGGGCGATGGCGAGCCCCAGTCCCACGCTGCCAGACTCGGTGTTGCGGGCTTCATCCAGGCGCACGAAGGGCTTGAACACCTCCTCCAACTGGCTCTCCGCAATCCCCGGCCCCTGATCGCGAACCAGGATCAGCAACTCGCCGTCACCGCGCACCAGAGAGACCTCGGCCCCCCCTGCGTACTTGATGGCGTTGCCGATGAGGTTTTGCAGCACCCGGCGCAGGGTGTTGGCGCGGCAGGCGTAAACCTGCTTGCCCTCGGCCAGGCAGGTGACGGGCTGGCCCATGTCGGCATAGTCGTCACACAGGCTCTCCAGCAGGCTGACCAGATCCAGCTCCCGGGTCGCCTCCTGCTGCCCCTCCTCCCGGGCAAAGCTCAGGGTCGCCGCCAGCATCTGCTCCATCTGCTGCAGGGTCTGCTGGAAGCGCTCCTTGTCTTCCCCGTCCGCCAGAAACTCGCTGCGCAGCCGCAGGCTGGTGATGGGGGTGCGCAGGTCGTGGGAGATGGCGGCCAGCATCCGGGTTCTGTCCTGCACGAAGCGATCGAGCCGGGTGTGCATCCGGTTGAAGGCCTGGATGGACTCGCGGATCTCGGTGGGCCCCTCCTCACGCAGGGGCTCGATGTCCTCACCACGCCCCAGCCTGTCGGCGTTGGCGGCCAGTTGCTTGAGGGGACGGGTCGCCCGGCGGAACAGCCAGATCATCAGGCCGATCACCAGGCTCGCCACCAGCAGCAGGTTGAGGGTGGTCTGCCAGGACCAGCTCGCCGTCTCCTTGTCCACCAGGGAGCTGAACTGGAGCCAGCCGCCGTTGGGCAGTTCGATGGAGCCGTAGAGCCGCATGTCCTGGGGCGGCGGCATGCCGTTGCGATCCTTCATCATGCGGTTGTGGTGCTGCCAGGCCCGGCTGCGCTGGATGTCCTGCTTCAGCTCGGCGCTGATCTCCACCGCCAGGGAGGATGGATAACCGAGCTTGGCCCGCACCAGCTTCTCGAAGCGGGGGCTGCGGTTGTCCGGTTGCAGCGGCTCGTCGGAGAGGCGCAGCAGCAGGGTCTCGCTGCGGCTCGCCTTGAGGATCTCGTGATAGAGGGATGGGGGCGAGAGGGAGAGTAGCCGCACCACGGAGATGATCCGCTGCATGGCGTTGCGGCTGTTGACGTAACCGAGGGCCTCCTCCCTGTCCGAACGGTAGATCTGGATACTGAGCAGCTGGATCAGCACCAGCCCCGCCAGGGCCACCAGCACTATCTGGCCGGTCAACCCCTTGGGCAGCAGCCTGGCGAAGACGCGCTTGATCATGTCGGCCTCACTCCTGGGTCACGTCGGCGGCGAACAGGTAACCGCCACCCCAGATGGTCTTGATGAGCTCGGGATTCTTGGGATCCCGCTCCAGCTTGCGCCGCAGTCGGCTCACCAGGGTATCGATGGCGCGATCGAAAGCCACCGCCTCCCGGCCACGGGCCAGATCCAGCAACTGATCCCGGCTCAGCACCCGCTGGGGCCGCTCCAGAAACACCTTGAGCAGATCGAACTCGGCGGTGGAGAGGCTCATCCCCACCCCCTCCTCGTCCACCAGCTCGCGGCGATTGACGTCGAGCAGCCAGCGATCGAAGCGCAGATCCCGGGTCAGGGTCTCCGGCACGGGCAGGCTCTCCGCCTGGGTGCGGCGCATCACCGCCTTGATGCGGGCCAGCAGCTCCCGAGGGTTGAACGGCTTGGAGAGGTAGTCGTCCGCCCCCATCTCCAGGCCGATGATGCGGTCCGTCTCCTCCCCCATGGCGGTAAGCATGATGATCGGCAGGCGGGATTTGACCCTGAGCTCGCGGCACAGGGTGAGGCCATCCTCCCCCGGCATCATCAGATCCAGCACCAGCAGGTCGAACTCCCGCTCATCCAGCAGCCGCTTCATCTCCTTGCCATCGCGGGCGCAACTGACGCGCATGCCATGCTGCTCCAGAAAGCGCTTGAGCAGATCGCGGATCTCGCTGTGGTCATCGACCACCAGAATATGAGGGCTGCCTTGGTTCATCATCATCTCTCCGTTATCGGGCTGGGGCGATTATACGAAAATCAACCGGGCGGGTTGTGTCAAAGTGTGCCAGCACGCCCCTGTGCCACACTCTGCTACAAAATAGGCCTCTACTGGCAAATTTCAGACACTTCCACGGTGTTTACTGGATACCAAGGCGAAAGAGCCTCTACCCGTACACATCCGACAGGAGTTACCCATGAAAAAGCTGACCAAGACCCTGCTGACCGCCACCCTGATCCTCGGCCTGCCGCTGGGCGCCTATGCCGCCAGCGAGGCGGTCTCCACCGCGCAACCGACCCAGGCCACGGCGACCGGTTGCCCCATGGACGGTACCGGCATGATGGGCGGCAAGCATCATGGCGGCCGCCACGACAAGATGGCCCGCATGAAGAACATGACCCCGGAACAGATCCAGGCCCATCTGCAACAGCGCTACGACAAGATTGAAGATCCGGCCAAGAAGGCGGAGTTCGTGAAGAACCTTGGTCTGCGTGCCGACGGTATGATCAAGCACGCCGAGGTGATGAAGCAGTTCGCAGAAGCAAACCAGTAAATCGAAGTAATGAAGCCGTTTGCCGAAGCAGACCAGTAAGTCGAGATGATCAAGCTGTTCGCAGAAGCAAACCAGTAAATCGAAGTAATGAAGCCGTTTGCCGAAGCAGACCAGTAAGTCGAGGTGATCAAGCTGTTCGCAGAAGCAAACCAGTAAATCGAAGTAATGAAGCCGTTTGCCGAAGCAGACCAGTAAGTCGAGATGATCAAGCTGTTCGCAGAAGCAAATCAGTAAGTCGAAGTGATGAAGCGGTTTGCCGAAGCAGACCCGTGATCCGGCGGGGCCCTGCCCCGACACCGGCGAAAACGACAGGGTGGCGCAAGCCACCCTTTTTTTGTCTCCCCCCCCCAGTTTTTTCACCTTTTCCTGCCTGGCCGCATCATGTTATGTGAGCGATAACAAACGTTTCACTTTCGAAATAAATCATAATGGTCCCTCACACAACAGACGCGGGCACGATCCCGGGCACAGTGGACAGGAGTCGTTATGGGATGGAATCTGGGCACAATCAAGGGGCGCTATACCGCCGTTTTTCTGGGCTTCATGGCGCTGGTGTGCGCCCTGACGGTGATCGGCATCCAGATCTGGATCACCCCCGCCCTGCAAAAAGCGGGGGAGGAGAACGTGGCGCTGCGAGTCGGCGAGATAGCGACCGATATCCGTGACCAGCTCAACGGGGTGCAGACCCAGTCGCGCAGCATTACCCAACTGGTGGCACAACTGCCGAGCGAGCAGATAGATGCCCAGCTCCCGGCCCTCATCGACCAGTACGGCAACGGCATGGTCTTCGGTGGCGGCATCTGGCCCCTGCCGGACAAGCGGGAGGCGGGGCGCGCCAAGTTCAGCACCTTCTTCCACAGGGATGCGTCCAACGCCCTCATTCCCAACACCTACTGGAACTCGGCAGAGGCGCCCAACTATTTCGATCAGCCCTGGCACAAGGCTGGCCAGCAGGCGCCCCGTGGCGTCTGTGCCTGGGCCGCCGCCTACAAGGATGGCGCGAGCCAGCAGCCGAGAACCAACTGCGCCATGGGGATCTACCAGGATGGCGCCCTCTACGGGGTGTCGACCATAGACGTCACCCTGGGCTTCTTCAACGACCTGGTGGCCAAGAAAGAGCAGGAGATCGGCGGTCAGGTGATGATCATCGAGGCTGACGGCAAGATCCTGAGCCGCAACGCCCGTCTGACCGGGGATGTGGTGCTCGGCAACCTCTCCGCCCACGCCGACTATCCCTTCGCCCTCGCCATCAGCGGCCTGCTGGGCCAGGATGCGAGCAAGGGGCAGCTGCGCACCACCTTCCAGGATCAGGGTGAGGAACAGACCCTGCTGATGGAGGCCATCGAAGGGACCCCCTGGCTGCTGGCCACCGCCCTGCCGACCCGCACCCTGACCCAGGACAGCCGGGATGTGCTCGCCACCCTGGCGAGCATCCAGCTCCCCCTGGCGGGGCTGCTGTTCGTGCTCATGGTGCTGGCCATCAGCCAGCTTGGCAGCCGCCTGCAGACTCTCAAACTCAACATCGACGCCCTCAGCGCCGGCGACGCCGATCTGACCGCCCGCATCGAGGTCAAAGGGCATGACGAGCTGGACAACATCGCCCTGTCGGTCAACCGCTTCATCGCCTTCCTGCAACAAATGATGGTGCAGGTGACCGCCGCTACCGACCTCATCACCCGCGAGCTGGCCCAGCTCGATCAGCAGACCGGGCAGGCCAGGCGGATCCTGGGAGAACACGCCAGCGAAACCGATCAGGTCGTCACCGCCCTCAACGAACTCAGCTCCACCGCCGACAGCGTTGCCCGCCACGCCAACGACTCCGCCAGCTTCACCGAGGCCGCCAACGGTCAGGCGGCCAGCTCCCGCAAGGTGGTGGGATCGGCCTCCGCCAGCGTGGTGGCCCTCATCGACGAGGTGGATCTCGCCGCCGCCAAGGTGCTGGAGATGCAGGAAGATGCCCAGCAGATCGGCAGCGTGCTCGGGGTGATCGGCGGCATCGCCGCCCAGACCAACCTGCTGGCGCTCAACGCCGCCATCGAGGCGGCCCGGGCCGGTGAACAGGGCCGGGGCTTCGCGGTAGTGGCCGACGAGGTGCGTGCCCTCGCGGCACGCACCCAGAACAGCACCGCCGAAGTGGGCAGCATGTTGTCACGGCTCACCCAGGGGGTCGCCGAGGCAGTGGTCGCCATGGAGCAGACCAAGCGCAGTTGCCAGGCGGCGGCCGACACCACGGGGCAGGTCACCGGCGGCCTCGACACCATGGCCGACGCCGTAGTGCAGATCCACGATCTCAGCAGCCAGATCGCCACCGCTGCCGAGGAGCAGAGCCGGGTGACCGAGGAGATCAACCGCAACATGGTAAGCATTCGCGACATGCTGAACCTCCTGGTGGAGAACGGCGGCAACACGGAGCAGAGCGCCGCCACCCTGCTGGGGTCCAACCGCCAGTTGCTGGCACTGGTGCACCGCTTCAAGGTGTGAGCCTGAACACCAGGCAGCAAAAAGGGGCCCGCGGGCCCCTTTTTCATTCACTTTGCCAGGACTCAGGCCTTGTTGGCCAGGTTCAGGGTCTTCACGGTCTCGCCTTCGAACTTGATGACCACGTTCTTCTGGGCCACTTCGGAGTCTTTCAGCAGGGACTTGGTAGTCTCGGCCAGCAGCGGGGAGGCCTTGTTCAGTGCGTCCAGGTCATAGGTCCACACTTCCAGACCGGCGTCGGTCTTGGTGCTGGCCGGGGCGCCCAGCTTGTCCTTGATGGCCTGCTTGTTGGAGCCGCCTTCCTTGATGTCCAGGGCCTTCTTGATCGCTTCGTTGGAAGCAGTGTCCATGGCGTTGCCAGCCATCTCTTTGGCGGTGCTGGTGACGCTGCTGGTCACGGTGTCGGTCAGGGAATCCATCAGGCCGGCGTGGGCAACCAGAGGCAGGGCGGTCAGGGCAATCAGCAAGGACTTTTTCATGAAGATACATCTCGCAAGAATGAAAAGAGCGCGCATGAAACCAGCGGGATGAATTGGAGTCAAGAAAATCCCTTGGTCAAGCCGTATTCGGGGGGAACAGCCCCGTAGCGGCTCCGACCAGTGCCCTTGTCAGCCGCTGAGCTGGTCCTTGCCCGCCAGCTTGGCCCGGTAGAGCGCCCTGTCGACCCGCGCCATCAGGTGGGACACCTGCTCGTCGGGGTCGGACTCCACCAACCCGAAACTCAAGGTCACGGGCTCGATCCCCTTGACCCTGGCATGGCTCAGGCGCTGCCTCAGTTTTTCGGCCACCACCCGGGCGTCGGGCAACCGGGTATTGGGAAGCACCAGCATGAACTCGTCACCCCCCCAGCGGGCCAGCAGATCGATCTCGCGGATGCAGCCCCGGGTCAGCTGCACGATATCGATCAGGGTCTGGTCCCCCACCCCGTGGCCATGGCGATCGTTGATCTGCTTGAAGTCGTCCACGTCCATGGCGATCACGGCAAAGGGCTCCTTGAAGCGCTTGGCGCGCTCATGCTCCAGCCGCACCGCCTGCTCCAGCCGATAGCGGCTGGCCGCGCCGGTCAGGGAGTCCGTCTCCGCCAGGCGGCGGTTCTCCTCCACCTGGAACTGCAATGCCTGGTTGAGCCGCTCCAGTTCGGCGGTACGCTGCGCCACCTGCTGCTCCAGGGTGCGGTTTTGCAGCTCCAGCCTGGCGTAGAGTTCCCGCTGGGCGTGGATGTTGCGGTGTGCCCCCACCATCCTGGCGACACTGCCGTCCGGGTTGCGTGTGACGATGCGGCCGCAATCCGCCACCCAGAGGTAGTCACCGTTACGGCAACGGCAGCGGTATTCGGCCCGGTAGTCCGCCGCCCGCCCGCTCAGGCAGGCATCGAAGCTCTCCATGACCTGCGCCAGATCGTCCGGGTGGATCAGGTTCTCCCAGGTGAAGACGGTGTTGTCGAGGGAGTGTGGCTCATACCCCAGCATCTGATACCAGCCGGGATAGCGATGGACATAGCCGGTGTTGGCATTCCAGTCCCAGAGACCGTCGCTCACGACCTCCAGCATGCCGCTCATCACGGCCTCGTCGAGGGCCGGTTGCCTTGTCATCTCATTGTCATGCAGCATGAAAACCTTCCTTGTTCTGCTACTCGGCGCCACGGATCCGCTTGTTGACCTGGCGGGAAAACCGGGCCTGCCGGTCGAGCCTTCAAGGGGGCGACTGGCCTCGACACCCCGTCATGACTGGTTATCGGCCAGGTTGCTCTCTTGTTGAACAACAGTAGCAGCCCGCACACTTTCGAGTCTTGCGCGCCGTCACGCTCCCTTCCGTTCTTCTGCCGGCCAGATTGCACCACGGCGGTGCACACCTTTGGCGCAGCCCTGCCCATATTGGGCAAGCCTCGCTGACCAGGGCTGCGATTAATAAGTAAGTGTATGAATAAAAAGAAAAATACTTTTCTGGCGCAATATTTGCCTTTATCTGGGTGAACCACAAGGATTGGGGATATTGCATGAAATTAATCACCGCCATCATCAAGCCGTTCAAACTCGACGACGTGCGCGAAGCCATCGCCAACCTCGGCGTCGAGGGGCTGACGGTTTCCGAGGTCAAGGGGTTTGGCCGCCAGAAGGGGCACACCGAGCTGTACCGGGGTGCCGAATACCAGGTGGATTTCCTGCCCAAGGTAAAGCTGGAGATCGCCACCCTGGCCGACAACGTCGAGCAGATCATCGAAGCCATCAGCAAGGCCGCCCACACCGGCAAGATAGGTGACGGCAAGATCTTCGTTTATGACCTGCAGGCCGCCGTGCGCATCCGCACCGGCGAGACCGACGCAGACGCCCTTTGATACGACTGGAACTGAGGAATACGACATGGAAGAGTTGATCACATCCGTCAGCGAGCTGCGCTATGCACTCGACACCTTCTACCTGCTGATCTCCGGCGTGCTGGTCATGTGGATGGCCGCCGGGTTCGCCATGCTCGAAGCCGGCCTGGTCCGCGCCAAGAACACCACCGAGATCCTGACCAAGAACATCCTGCTCTATGCCATCGCCTGCATCATGTTCCTGCTGGTCGGCTACAACATCATGTACGTGGACAACAGCGCCGGCGGCTGGCTGCCGAGCTTTGGCAGCCTGATGGGCAGCCAGGCGGACGACGCGGGCCACTCCCTGCACTCCGACTTCTTCTTCCAGGTGGTGTTCGTCGCCACCGCCACCTCCATCATCTCAGGTGCGGTGGCAGAGCGGATGAAGCTCTGGTCCTTCCTGCTGTTCTGCGTGGTGATGACCGGCTTCATCTACCCCGTGGAAGGCTACTGGAGCTGGGGCGGTGGCTTCCTGAAAGAGGCGGGCTTCTCCGACTTCGCAGGCTCCGGCATCGTCCACATGGCGGGCGCTGCCGCTGCCCTGGCCGCCGTGCTGCTGCTCGGCCCCCGTCGCGGCAAATATGGCAAGCAAGGGGAGATCTACCCCATCCCCGGCTCCAACCTGCCGCTCGCGACCCTGGGCACCCTGATCCTCTGGATGGGCTGGTTCGGCTTCAACGGTGGCTCCCAACTGGCGCTCTCCAGCGCCGCTGACGCCACCGCCATCGGCACCGTGTTCGTCAACACCAACGCCGCCGCGGCCGCCGGTGTGGTCGGCGCCCTGCTGGTCAGCAAGCTCACCTGGGGCAAGGCGGATCTCACCATGATCCTCAACGGCGCCCTCGGCGGTCTGGTCGCCATCACCGCCGACCCGGCCTCCCCCAGCCCGCTGTTCGCCAGCCTGATCGGCGCCCTGGCCGGTGCCCTGGTGGTCTACGCCATCGTCGCCTTCGATCGCCTGAAGATCGATGATCCGGTCGGTGCCATCTCGGTACACGGCGTCTGCGGCCTGTTCGGCCTGATGGTGGTGCCCTTCTCCAACACGAGCGCCACCTTCGGTGCCCAGTTGCTGGGTGCTGCCACCATCTTCGGATGGGTCTTTGTCGTCTCCCTCGTGGTCTGGAGCCTGCTCAAGGCCACCATGGGCCTGCGGGTCAGCGAAGAGGAAGAGATGATGGGTGTGGATGTCCACGAGTGCGGCATCGATGCCTACCCCGAGTTCGTCAGCGTCAAATCCAGCATCTAAGCACGCCATCTGCTTGCGGGGCCCGGGGGACACCTCGGGCCCCGTTTTTTTGGGCGCCCTCAGCGCCCCTTGAAGGCGGGGTGATGCAACCGGCGATAGTGACTGGGCGCCAGCCCATGCTGGCGCTTGAAGGCGGTGGAGAAGTGGTATTCGTTCTTGAAGCCGCACTGCTCGGCCAACTGCTTCACCGGGTCGGCCCGGCTCGCCAGCAAGAGCGCCGCCCGCTGCAACCGCAACCGTTGCAGCAGCGCCATGGGCGCCAGCGCGAAATGCTGCTGACAGAGTCGATGGAGCTGACGCTCGGAGAAGTGCAGGGCGCCGGCCATGCGGGCTATGTCCCAAGGCTCGGTCAGCGCCTCTTTGAGCAGTAATTCGAGGCGCAGCGCCAGCCGCTCGCCGCGGCTCTGTCCCTCTCCCTTTTGCAACAGGCGGCGCAGGTAGAAACCGAGCTGCTCCACCAGCAGCGCGCTGAGCAGCGGGTCCTGATGGCGCTCCTGCTCCGCATAGAGGTTCTCGATCGTGCGCAGCACGGTGGCCTGCTGGGAGGTACAGCCGAGCCGGGGGTGGCTGGCGAAGGCATCCCAGGGGGAATCCTTGTGCAACAGCAGCCACACCAGCTCCCACTCACCACCCTTATTCACCTGCGGGTTCAACGTCTCATTAAGCTGCTCACTCAACTGCTCACTAAGCTGGTAGCAGAGCGGCTCCCCGGCCGGGATCAGGGCCCACTCCCCGACCGGCAGCCGCTCGAGGCGATCGCCGATCAGCACCTCCCCCTCGCCGCCCAGGGTCAGCAGAAAACAGTGCATATCGGCAAAGCGGCGCGCGATGTGGTAGCGGGTCTTGAGACGGGAATAGCCCGCCAGCCACACCTGCTCCTGCGCAAGAGCCGGCAGCAAGCTGTCACAGCAGATCTGCTCGCGGCAGTCGGGGGAGACATCGATAATCTCGGTGTTGGCAGTTTCAGACATCATCAGGACGGGCTCAGCCATGTCGAAGGGACAGGCCCCAGCATAGCATCAAGGGCATCAAGTCACAGGAGACCAGCCATGCATATCCATCACGTCGCCATCTGGGCGCAAGATCTGGAGGCACTCAAGGCATTCTACTGCTCCCGGTTTGGCGGGCAGGCCAATGAGCGCTACCACAATCCGAGCAAACAATTCAGCTCTTACTTCGTGCGTTTCGAAGGGGGCGCCAGCCTGGAGCTGATGCACAGCCCCATCCTGTTCCCGGCGGATCTCCATCTGCCGCACCCGTTGCAGGGGTTGGCCCACCTCGCCTTCTCCCTCGGCAGCGTGGATGCGGTGGACCAGATGACAGCCCGCCTCAAGCTGCTCAAGGGCGCCGAGGTGAAACACCTGGACGGCCCCCGCTGGACCGGCGATGGCTATTACGAGAGCACCTTCCTCGATCCCGAAGGCAATCGGCTGGAGCTGACTATCTAATTACCTGAATGATCCCCTCACCCTGCCCTCTCCCAACGGGAGAGGGGATAAAGCGGCACCGGGGATATAATCGCCAGCCATGGCGATTCAATTGACGTAAAAGTAGTCAGCCACGTAGGTTCGATTAGCGAAGCGTAATCGGACGAAGGTAACGGCATAGCTCCCTTCTCCCGTTTATCCGTCATTCCGCACCTGATTTTGCTATTTTCAGTGCTTGACGGCGATCGGCCGTTCTGATCTATTACTCTCTTTTGCAGGTAGATCATCATGGCCGCACCCGCTATCTCGATCCGTAACCTCGATCACCTTGGTTTGGTCGCCGCACTCTGCCAGGAACTGGGCATTGCCCGCATGATCGATGCCTTGCTCCCCAAAACCCCGCCTTTCAAGGTCTCACATGGTGAAGCCTTGGTCGCCATGATAGTGAACGGCCTCGGCTTTCACAGCAGCACCCTGCACATGTTCCCGCAATTCTTCGCTAACAAGCCGGTTGAGCGCCTGATTGGCCCCGGGATCTGTGCTGATGACCTCAATGATGATGTGCTCGGTCGCTGTCTCGATGCCCTCTTTGAGGCCGATGTCAGCGCCTTGTATCAGGTGATGGCGGCGCAAGTTGTCGAGCGGCTGGGGCTCAAAAGCACCGCAGTGCACCTCGATATTACCAGCTTCCACGTCGATGGCGCCTATGACTGTGCCGATGGGGATCTGGTCGGTAAGCTGCAACTGGTGCGTGGTTATAGTCGTGATCACCGGCCAGAGCTGAATCAAGTGATCCTTGAGCTCATCTGTGAAAATCAGGCCGGCCTACCTGTCTATATGCAGGCCCTGAGCGGCAATAGTAATGACACCAAAGCCTTTGCCCAGACCGTTCGTCGCCATTTGAGCAGTCTCAAGGCCGCGCAGGAGTGCCGTTATCTGGTCGGCGATGCCGCACTGTACTGCGCCGATACCTTGCAATTACTGGCGCAACAGCAGCAACTATTTGTGACCCGGGTGCCCGTCACTCTCAATGAGGCAAAGCAGGCCGTGGCAACCATAGGTGCACAACCGCTGACCGCTCTGGGCAATGGCTATCATGGCCGTTGGCAACACGCGAATTATGCCGGGGTCGCGCAACGTTGGTTGCTGGTGCGCAGCGAACAAGCCAGCCACCGCGAGCAGCAGACATTGGCCAAAAACCTGCTCAAAGACAGTACCCGCGAGCTCAAAGCCTTCGCCAAATTGTGTGCCCGACGCTTTGCTTGTGAGGCGGATGCCCAAGCTGAGTTGAGCTGTTTTACCGCCAGCTTGATGCTGCTGCAACTGGATGCCGAAGTGGTAGGTGAACCCGTTTATACAGGACGTGGCAGACCCAAGCGTGGCGAAGAGCCAATTGGCCATCAGTTTCAAATCACTGGGTTGGCGGCAACTAGCCTGGCTTGCGTTGAAGAGGCCCACAACCAGACCGGGGTGTTCATCCTGGCGACCAATGACCACAGCGATACGCTGACCATGGCCGAACTTTTGGCCACCTATAAAGCGCAGCAGAATGTCGAACGGGGCTTTCGTTTTCTCAAGAGCCCGGAGTTTTTAACCTCCTCACTGTACCTGAAAAAGCCGGAGCGGATTGAAGCGTTGCTCATGGTGATGACCTGTAGCCTGATGATTTACGCAGCGTTGGAGCACCGGATCCGGCAGGGATTAGTGGAGCAGAATCGCAGTGTGGCGGATATGAAAAAGAAACCGACCCAGCAGCCGACGGCCCGTTGGATCTTTTTGCGCTTTGGTGGCATCCATGAATATCGACTGGGAGAAGCTCCGCCACAAGTAACGGAGCTAACAGGAGACCAGCAGATCATTTTGGAGGTATTGGGTGAGCGCTATCGGCAAATTTATTCCTAAATCAGGTGCGGAATGTCGGGTTTATTAAAAAAGGAGGAGAAGGGTCGGGGATAAGGGGAAGGAAAAAGAGATTACGCGGTAAACGTTGGGCTTCGCTACGCTCAACCACAACCTACACAATCGGTAGGTTGGTGATGAGCCTGAGAAACCCAACATACGATATTTCAACTATTGTCCTTGATGACTACTGTAGTCCACATTTAAAAATGTTTGAGTTATAAAATCATTCCATGTTTTATAACACCTTATACTCATATTTTTTACCTGAGGAGCACCTGTTGTCACCTCTAGACGTTTAGATAGTAACCACAGGGTTTGGGAAATCTCTCGTGTCCATCTATATGGTTCTAGGTTTGGTATTATCTTTGCATCAATAAACCCTCGAGCAAGATTGCGCTCCCCCCTAATTGCATTGTCCCTCCAAAAACCAGCTTCATTGTCATTCCTTGGTTTCACGACCTCGCTATAGTAATCTGCATACCATTGTTTAAACTCATCTTTTATTCTTGAGAAAAGACTCTCACTGACTATAAAAAAGTCCAAATCAGAGTGTAAACCAAACTTTTTACCAAGTTGCTTGGGTGATAGCGACTGTCCTAACCTAGCACTTCCAGTAATATTAATACTCTTTGGCTCAACATCCAGCTGAATACTTAACCATAATCTCACAGACTCATATATAAGGGGCGCATCTTTAAACGCATAAGGAACGCCTTCAGAAAGCCACTGAGTAGCGATAGCTTGTTTAGCAAACTGACCTCCAGACATAACAGCCTCAGCTATATGTGCTGCATCAGGGTATGTGCCAACGATATTTTTTAATGTTGGTGGGTTTTTGAATGGTTCCATTTAAACACCATTATTGTTAAGGGAATTATTCACAATATAAAAAGATCTTCGCTTTATCTTTGCATCTTGTATTGGATTCTGGAATCTAGACTGAGGATACTTTAATCTGGCAATCAAATCAGCCGCATCAACAAGGCTCATGTTTCCAATGTCTATTTTTAACTTGGTAGACGCATCAATAATGCCATGCATGTTCCAGCCAAAATAAGCCAACTGAAGATACTTGCTCAATATTTTCTCTCTACCGTAGATGCGTGTAATTTTCTTTGCTAGCAAAATCTCAATCACTTTTCTTTTTAATGTAACTTGATAGTTAGATGTAATAACTCTAACTAATTGCATCGCAATTGTAGAGCCACCCTCTCTATTTTTAAAAAAACCAGTTTTAACGATGGCTCTTAATAAAGAAAAATAATCAACTCCAGAATGATTCCAAAAACGATGATCCTCTCCTACCACCAGCGTATTTTTTAGCAAACGAGGGAGTTCGAGACAGCATTCATCCGCCATTGCTTTCTCTATCAACTTCCACTCTTTCGAAAATATATATTTCATGTTCAATCTAACAACCTCTCCGCCAATCCGGAATAACGCTCGGTCTTTTTCCGAACCGCCTGTGCCAGCAGGGCGCGATCGCCGTAGAGATCGAGGCGCGCCTTGGCGCGGGTGATGCCGGTATAGACCAGCTCGCGGGTCAGCAGCGGGCTGGGGCTGTCGGGCAGCACCAGCACGGTATGGGCAAACTCCGAGCCCTGGGATTTGTGAATGGTCATGGCGTAGACGGTCTCGTGGGGGGGCAAGCGGCTTGGCAAAAGCGCCCGCAGGGTGCCGTCCGGCTGCTCGAACCACACCTTGAGGCGGCCGGTGTCATCGGGCAGACAGAGCCCCATGTCGCCGTTGTAGAGGCCGACCCCGTGGTCGTTGCGCACCACCATCACCGGGCGGCCCGCATACCAGTCGCCGTCGCGGGCGATCAGCCCTGCCTTGGCGAGGGCCAGTTCGAGCCGCTCGTTGAGCCCCGTCACCCCGAAGGGGCCGTCCCGCAGGGCGCAGAGGATCTGGAAGCCGTTGAACGCCTTGAACACCGCCGCCGGATCCTCGCCGGCCCGGGCCGCCTTGAGGTAGCTGCCATAACCGGCCACGCCCTCGGCAATCAAGGCGTTGTAGGCCTCCCCCGCCCAGGGGTGCAGGCGGATGTCGCCAAATCCTGCGCCCCAGACCGCCTCCACCGCCGCCCCGTCGCCGCTGTTGCAGGCCCGCGCCAACTGGCCGATGCCCGAATGCTGGTCAAAGCGCCAGCTCTTGGAGAGCAAACAGAGGCTGTCGCGCACGCTGGCCCCCGCCGGCGTGCCTTGCAGGCGATAGCCGGTCTGGCGGGAGAGCCAATCCGCCTGCGCGGGGCTGATGCCCTGTTCGATAAAGCTGCAGATATCCCCGAGCACGGCCCCCGCCTCCACCGAGGCGAGCTGATCCTTGTCGCCGAGCAGGATGAGGCGGGCGTGGCGGGGCAGTGCATCCAGCAGGCGCGCCATCATGGGCAGGTCCACCATGGAGGCCTCGTCCACCACCAGCAAGTCCAGGTGCAGCGGGTTGCCTCTGTGATGGCGGAACTGGCTGCGCCCGGGGATCACCCCGAGCAGCCGGTGCAAGGTACCCGCCTCCGTGGGGATGGCCTCCACCCACTCGGGGGGCAGATCCAGGGCCTGCAGGGCAGCGCCGATACTCTCGGTCAGACGCGCCGCCGCCTTGCCGGTGGGGGCCACCAGCCGGATCGCCGGGGCCTTGCCCCCTTGCAGGCCGGTCTCCACCAGGATGGCGAGGAGCTTGGCCACCGTGGTGGTCTTGCCGGTGCCGGGGCCGCCGGAAATGACCGCGAAGGGGCGCGCCGCCGCCGTGGCCGCCGCCAGCTTCTGGCCGTTGCAGCAGAGCGCCTCGGGCACCAGGGTATCCAGCCGCTCCAGCTCGCTGGCTGCCTGGGCGCTTTTTAGCAGGGTCTCCACGGCGGGCCACTCCACCTCATGGGGGAAGACCAGATCCAGGTACTTCTCCACAAAGTGGTGGACGGAGAAATCCGGTGCGAGGCGGGCCTTGAGCAGGGCCCCGAACACCAGGCCGTAGTCGCGGGCAAAGAGGCGTGACAGGGCCGGGGCAATCTCCGGCCATTCGGCCCGTTCACTCAAGGCGCTAAGGTGGCGGGCCACCCCCAGCTCAAAGTCGTGGTAGCGGGTGAGGTAGAGGCGATCCCCCCAGAGTCGCAGGGGCCAGCGGGGGATCTCCCCCTCCTCCTGTTCGCTCCCCACCAGGGGGCTGGCCGCAAAGAGGGCGGGCCAGCTCGCGGGATCCGCGAGATCCGCCAGCAGATCCCGGCTCTGATCCGGATCCAGCCCGAAGGGGCGCGAGGATCCCTGCCCGTCACTGCCCTGAGCGAGCATCGCCAGCGGCAGGCAGACATGGCCGCGCCCCAGCTCATGGCAGGCGAGCGCGGCCCCCAGCACCAGCTCGGGGCTGCCGCCAAGGTCAGCCACCAGCCTGGCAAATTGCAGGTCAAGCTGGCGGATGCGCCCCGCCAGCGCCAAGGCTTTCAGCCGCTCTATCATGGTTTCGCCCTTCATCTCGCCCCTCATGCCTCTACCTTGTTCGATTTTTCTAAACGATGATCGTCAGATGTCACACCTTTACTAAACAACTCGTCCAGCCCCAGCACCAGTTCCCGGCTGGGCCTGGCATGGAAAATGCCCCCCTGGGGCATGCCGCGCAGGAAGAGATAGAAGACCCCGCCAAAATGCCGGTCGAAATCGTAGCCCGGCAGCCGCAAGGCGAGCAGCCGATGCAGGGCCAGCGAATAGAGCTGGTATTGCAGATCGTAGCGATGCTCGCGCATGGCCCGCTCCAGGGCCGGGCGGCCGTAATCGGCGGGGCTCATGCCAAGGTGGTTCGATTTGTAGTCGAGCAGATACCAGCGCCCCTGCCACTCGAACACCAGGTCGATGAAGCCCTTGAGCATCCCCTGCACGGTGGCAAAACCGAGCGGCTTGCCGCCCCGCGACAGGGGGTCGTGCTGCTGGCAGAGCGCGGTCAGCGCCGGTGCCGTCACCCGCCCCATGGGCAGGAAGAACTCCAGCTCCACCTGTTTGCGCTCGGGGGCCAGATCCCGCAGCCGCACCGGATCCCCAAGGCCGGTCTCAAGGGAGGTATCCAGCACCGCCTCCACCTGCTGTTGCAGCACGGGGGCCCAGCCTTCGTCGAACCCCTCCTGGGTCAGCAGGGCGGCGATGTGCTGTGCCAGCGACTCGCCCCCCGCGTGCTCGAAGTCGATGGTCTCGAACAGGCTGTGGAGCAGGGTGCCGGGACGCGCCCCCTTGGGGAAGGTGAAGATGGAAGGGGCGGGCGCCTCCTCTTCCTGCACGGTGACGGCAGCCTCGGTGGCCACCTCGTCATCAAAGCCGGGGTTGGCCAGCACCCCCTTGCCGTGGCCGTTGCCCTGGGCCGCGAGCCCGGAGTAGGAGCTGATCCACCAGTCCCGCTCAAGCTGCCCCTGGAACGCGCGCACGGTGGGCTCCCCCGGCGTCTCCGCTTCGGCGGGCAGCGGGGCCGGGCGGGTGAGCGAGGGCTCACCGACGGCCACCCCCGGCAGGGCCTGGGCCAGGTCGGTGAGGGCGGTCGCCAGTGTCCCGGCGTCCCCCTCCTCCCCCTTTTGCAGCAGGTAGCCGATGGCGGTGCGGTGCAGGTCGGTCTTCTCAGACTTGCCCGCCCCGGAGCGCACCGGCGCCAGCCCCAGCCAGGTGGCATAGACCCCCCGGGTCAGGGCCACGTAGAGCAGGCGCAAGTCTTCGGCGAGGCGCTCCTTGTCGGCCTCGGCAAGGGACTCCTCGGCGCCGGTGAGATCGAGCACGGTGCGATTGCCCGCCTCCCCCGTTTCGTGGAACAGGGGGGTGTCGGCGGCGCGGTGGCTGCAAATGAACGGCAGGAAGACCAGCGGGTACTCCAGCCCCTTGGATTTGTGGATGGTGACGATCTGCACCAGCTTGCGCTCGGACTCCAGGCGAAGTATCTGCTCCCCGTCCTGGCCGTTGGGCTGGCTCACCGCCTCCCCGAGCCAGCGCAGCAGGGCGTACTCCCCGTCCAGCTCGCCGCTCGCCTGTTGCAGCAGCTCGCCGAGATGGAGGAAGTTGGTCAGCCGCCGCTCCCCGTAGGGGCTCGCCAGCAGGGAGGCGGCGAGGTTGCGCCCGTGCATCAGGGCCCGCAGCATGGCCAGCACCCCGTGGCGATGCCAGACCGCGCGGTATCCCATGAACTCCTGCACCGCGCTCTCCCAGGCCCGCTCGTCCGAGGCCAGCGCGTCCAGGGCCCTGGCATCGAGATCGAACAGGCCGGTGGCGAGCGCTGCCCTAAGGCTTCGCTCATCGCTCGGGTTCTGGCAGGCGTGCAGGATCAGCAGGATCTCCCGCGCCTCCACCTGGGCCAGCACGCTCTCGCGGTTCGACAGATAGACGGAAGCGATGGCAAGGCGTGCCAGCTCCTGCTGCACCAGCTTGCCCTCGGCGCCGGTGCGCACCAGCACGGCGATATCCCCGGCCCTGACCGGCTCGCTGCCGAGCATCGCCTTGCCCTCCCGGGCCAGCGTGAGCAGGCGATGGATCTCCGCCGCCGTGGCGCGGGCCATCCTGCTCTGGTACTCCCCCTTGTTGAAGGTGGGCTGACCGGTGAGCTGCCAGCAGTGCAGCACGGGGGCGGTCTGCCCCTCGATCAGCAGTGCCCGGCTCTTGCCCTGCGCCTCCACCGGCAGGAAGGGGATGTCCGCCTCGTAGATGAAGGGATCCTTCGCCCGCTCGAACAGGCCGTTGACCGCCGCCACCAGGGCGCGGCTTGAGCGCCAGTTGCGCCCGAGGGTGTAGTGGGCGCTCACATTTCGCCGCGCCTGGATGTAGGTGAAGATGTCGGCGCCACGAAAGCCGTAGATGGCCTGCTTGGGGTCGCCGATCATCAGGAGCGCCGTGTCCTGGTGACCGCCGTAAAGGCGATGGAAGATGCGGTACTGCTGGGGGTCGGTATCCTGGAATTCATCGATCATGGCGACCCGGTAGGTGGCGCGGATGCGCTCGCACAGCCGCTCCCCCAGGCCCGAGCCGAGCGCCCCGTCGAGATCCCGCAGCAGATCGTCGAAGGAGAGCTGATGGGCCTGGCGCTTGCTCTCCTGCATTCGGCTGCGCACCACCCTGGCCGCCCGCTGCAAGACGAGATCCCGGATGCCGGGTCGGCTCGCCAGCAGGGCGTCTATCTCGCCAAAGAGCGGCAGGGTGGGCACCGCTCCCCCCTTCTTGAGGTTCTCCTCCAGCGCCTGCTGGCCGAAGCGCTCCAGCTCCTTGGGCAGGACGTAGCCGCTGGCCTCGTCCTGCGCCCAGTCGCCAATCTTGGCAAGCCAGCCCTCATAGTTCTTGCCGGTGTAGCGGCTGATCTGCCCCTCGGTCTGGCGGCGGATCTCGTCCGTCTGCGCCAGCCACCCGGCTTTCACCGCCCCGATGCGGGCCATGGCGACGCTGTGCCGCGCCGCCAGGGTCTCGTCCCCCGCCACCGGGCGGATCTCCAGCTCGTCGTTGTCGAGCCAGCTCCCCATCTCCCGCAGCAGGGCGGCGGGGCTCGGCCAGAGCCTTCGCACCGCCCGGGCCAGGGGCTGATCCACCGGATAGAACTCGGCGCGCCAGTAGTCACTCACCGCCTGCAGCCGGAGCCGGCTGTCGTCGGTCAAAAATTCGGTTTCAAAGAGGGCGCCCGACTCGAAGGCGTTCTGCCTGAGCATCCGCTGGCAGAAGCCGTGGATGGTGAAGACCGCCGCCTCGTCCATCTGCCGCTCGGCGGCCAGCAGGCGACGGGCCGCCAGATCGTGATCCTCCACCTCCACCAGCAGTTGGGCCAGCAGGGTATCCGTGCTGTGACCGCGCATAAAGGCGAGACGCGCCTCGTGGATGCGGGCGCGGATCCGCCCCCTCAGTTCGGCGGTGGCCGCCTCGGTAAAGGTCACCACCAGGATCTCGGTCACCGACAGGGGCCGCTCGTGGGCACAGGGCTGACCGGCGTCACCCCCCTCCTCGCCTGCTTGTTCGATAACCGGGCCGTGGCCCAGCAAGAGGCGCAGATAGAGGCCCGCGATGGTATAGGTCTTGCCGGTCCCGGCGGAGGCCTCGATCAGCCGCTCGCCATAGAGGGGAAAACGCAGGGGATTGAGCGGGTTAGCCATTATTGCAACTCCTCCAGCGCCTGATGGAGCGTGGTCAGGTGTTCACGGGCCAGCCCCTGCAACTGGGCCAGCACCTCGTCATCGAGTTCCGGGAAGCAGCGGGCGACATAGACGTCCTGCCCCTCTCCCGTCACCATGTAGCCGCCGTTGAAGCGGGCAAGCGCCGCCTTGTCGGCCTCCTCCGGCTTTGCCGGATCCTTCTCGATCGCCTTGAGCCACTCCCAGGCGGTGCTCGGGAAGAAGGGCAGCGGCCGCTTCATCCCCTGGGTCCAGAGGGCCACCAGGGCCGCCAACCTGGGCCGCGCCTCGTCCGCCGCAAGCCTTGGCAGCCGCAGACTCTGTTTGGCATCGAACAGCAGGGTGTCGCCGGGGACGCTGCTCAATGAGAGGCAAAGGTGCTGGATCCAGGCCAGCAGCAGATCCTTGCCGTTGAAGCTGCCGGGTTTGACCACCAGCGCTCGTCCCTTCTGGGTGTCTATCCAGCCCTGAAGCTGCCCCTGGGCCAGGGCGATGTCGATCTCCACCGCCTGTTTGTCCCCCGTCCAGGGACGCAGCCGCGCCGCCAGCTTGCCCATCTCGCCGTCGATCTCCTCCAGCAGCAGGCTGCCGAACCACCCTTGCGGCAGCAGGCCGGAGAGTTGCAGCCGGTGGCGACGGGCCTCGCTCTCCCCTTCGGTCAGATGGGCATCCAGCAGCAGCGCCTTGAGCTGATAGTGCTGCAGGCCGTCCAGCTCGAAGGGCTCGCTGTCTTCGATGGTCGCCTCCTCCAGCTCGAACCATACCTTGAGGCGGCGGTTGAGGAAGTACCTGGCGGGCTGGCGATAGAAGCGCAGCAGCTCCGCCAGCTCCAGCCCCTGCTCCCTGCCCCACTCCGCAGGCAGGGGCAGATCGCCGCTCTGGAAGTTGGCGGCCCCCCGCTCCGGGCTCAGGGCCGGCAGCCAGTCGGCGGCATAGGTGAAGAGACCGGAGCCGGGTTCGGGGTAAAAGTAGGCCGGGCTGTAGGGGGTGAGGGGGTGCGCCACGATCAGGTGTTCGAGCAGCCGCCGGCCCGAGGTGTCGTCGTCGAGATCTTCATCCCCCGCCAGCACGAAGCCCTGGCGCACGTAGTCGATGAGCTCCGCCAGCAGCACGGAGGGTACCTTCTCGCTGTTGTCCTGGGCGCTGAACCCCTGATAGCTGATGTAGAGCCCCTGCTGGGCACTGAGGAGCGCCTCGAGGAAGAGGTAGCGGTCGTCATCCCGGCGGGATCGGTCCCCGCGCCGCGAGGCCACCGCCATCAGATCGAAGCCCATGGGGGGCAGGGTGCGCGGGTAGACGCCGTCGTTCATGCCGAGCAGGCAGACCTGGCGGAAGGGGATGGAGCGCATCGGCATCAGGGTGCAGAAGTTGACCTGACCGGCGAGGAAGCGCTGGCTGGAGCGGGACTCCCCCAGCACGCTGCCGAGGTAGTCCTGCAACAGGTCGGCACTGATGGCCTGCTCGAAGCGGGCCTCGCCGAGCTGGGCCTGCCAGTCGGTGAGCTGGCTGCGAATGAGCTGGAGCTGGCGCTCTTCATCCTCGTCGGCGAGATAGAAGCGCTCCAGCAGCGCCAGCAGGCAGGCGTGCCATTCGGCCAGCGGCTGCGCCTGTTGCAGCCTGGGCAGAAACTCCGCCAGGGAGTCGACGAACCAGGCGAGCTTGCCGAGGATCAGCCCCTGCTGACCCTCGATGTCCGCATAGGGCAGGATCCCCGCCACCGGCTCCCCGTCCCCCATGGCAAAACCCAGCAGCATGCGCCGCAGGCCGAACAGCCAGCTGTTGCCGGACAGACGCGGCAGCGCGAAGCGCTCGGGATAGTCGTCATCCAGCCCCCAGCGGATGCCGGTCTCCTGCACCCAGCGCCGCAGCACGTTGAACTCGTCGTCGTCCAGCTCGAAGCGGCGCAGCACGGCGGGCACCTCCAGGATGGCGAGCAGCTCCCCCGCTCCGAAGCGGGCGTTCGGCAGCCTGAGCAGGGCGAGGAAACTTTGCAGCAGCGGGCTCTCCTGGCTCGCCGCCCGATCGGAGATCGCAAAGGGGATCTGGCCGCGGGCCCCGCCCCGCCCCTTGCCGCCCTCCTTGCCAAAAACGGCCTGGATGTAGGGACCGTAGCTGTTGACGTCCGGCATCATCACCACCACGTCTTTGGGGGTGAGGGTGGGATCCTGCTCGAACAGGGCCAGCAGCCGGTCGTGCAGCACCTCGAGCTCCCGCATGGGGCCGTGGCAGGCGTGGATCTGCAGGGTGCCGTCATCCAGGCTGACAGGGCTCTTGTGATGGCTGGCATCGAGACTGAACTCGCCAGCCCCCCGTTCCGCCAGCTCCAGCACGTCTTTCTGGATGGCCCGCAGCAAGGTGACCTTGCCCTCATCGTCGCGATCCTCGATGTCGACGAAGGCCTCGATCTGCGGCACCTCCAGCTCCATCAGCTGGTGCAGGTAGTCGCGCCCCAGCTTGCCCATGGAGGCGAGCAGCGGATTGGCAGGGCCCTGCAGGGTCTCGAGATCCGTGCCGGGCTTGAGCTTGTTTTCGAGGCGCGCCAGGGTCTTGCGATCGAGCAAATCCCCCCAGTAGTAGCGGCAGGGGTTGGTCACAAACAGGTGTACCTCCACCTCGGGGCGGCTGCCGAGGGCCAGCAGGGCCTCCACATAGCGGGGCGGCAGGGCCGAGATGCCGAACACGAAGACCCGTTGCGGCAGCCTGCCCGGCAGATCCCGGGTGCGCTCCAGCTCGTGGATGAAGGCCTCGTAGAGGTTGGCGCGGTGGTAGCCGCTGGGGCTGAGGGCCAGGGTGCGGGCCACCAGCTCGCGCCAGAGCTCGGGCTGCCAATCCTGACCGCTCACTCCGGCCAGCTCCTGGCTCAATCCTTCCCCCTCTTCCCAGCGGGCGATCCAGTCCGGCCGGTAGACCAGATACTGGTCGAACAGATCCGCCACCTTCTGGCAGAGCTGCCAGAGCCGCACCTGCTCCGGCACCGCCCCGTCACTGCCCCCCAGATAGGCCGCGAGGGGCGCAAAGGCGGGTCTGCCGAGCAGAGTGGGCAGAATGGTCATCAGGTGCCAGCTCATGGCCCCCTTGTTGTAGGGGCTCTGGCGCGGCACGTCCGCCAGCACCCGGGTGAACATCTCCCAGATGAAACTCGCGGGCAGGGGAAAGTCGATGTTGGCGGCGATGCCGAACGCCTTGGCCAGCTCCAGCTTGAGCCACTGGGCCATGCCGGGACTCTGCACCAGGATCTGCTCCCGATCGAAGGGGTGGGAGAGCGGAGCCTGCCGGATGCGGCTCACCAGCAGCTCCTTGAGCAGATCCAGCTGATTGGAGTGGTAGAGGGTAAACATGGACGACTCCCGCCAATTTCATGAAGAGGGGGTGCGCGGGGGGACACTCTCTGGCATTCCCGTCACGGCACGCGAATCGGGATTGTCAGGGATCGGGGGATAAGATGCAAAAGGCACTTGTGGCGTCCGGACTGCGCGCCGTCACACCGATGACATCCCCGGGAAGCGGGCACAAAAAAGCCGGTGCGGGGCACCGGCCAAAAGGCGTTGGAAAACTTGAAACGTCAGGGTATTACCAGTGCTTGCCGAGGCGGGCATCCAGGCTGAAAGCCCCTGCACCGGCCGCCGCCAGGGCCAGGAAACCACCGGCCACGGAGACGTTCTTCATGAACATCAGCATCTGCATCTGCTCGGCAGGCTGATAGTGGAAGATGAAGGCGGCCATCAGGGTGAAACCGGCCAGCAGCACGGAGAGGCTGCGGGTAAACAGGCCCAGCATGATGGCAAGACCGCCACCCAGCTCCAGCAGGATCACCAGGGGCAGCATGAACCCGGGCACGCCCATGGCTTCCATGTAACCCTGGGTACCGGCGTAACCGCCGATCTTGCCCCAGCCAGCCATCACGAACATCAGCGCCAGCAGTACACGACCCACCAGCAGTGCCACATCTTTCATCTTGTCCATCGTCATATTCCTTTGCTTACCATCATGGTATTTACAGTGTAAAAGCTAATTGTTAACTCATTCATTTCGCCAAGATTTTTCTATCAAGGCAGGTCAAACAGCAGGGCTTCACTCCCCCTGGAGGCGATGAGCACCCAGCTCGACTCGTCGCGGCTGAGCAGCCCGTCGCCGGGTCGGGCAGCCAGACCGTTGCCGGTCAGCTCCCCTGAAATCATGTGCAGGTAACCATGACGCCCTTGCAATGCCCACTCGAGGGTCTCCCCTTCGGCAAGCTGCAGCCGCCATACGCGGGCCTGCTGGCGGATCCTGAAGGATCCCGCCTCGCCGTCCGGTGACGCCACCAGCGTCATCCCGGGCTTGTTTTCAATCTTCTTCTGCTGATAACCCGGGGTCGTGCCGTGTTCATTCGGCTCGATCCAGATTTGCAACAGGGAGAGCGGCTCGGTCTGCGAGGGGTTGTACTCGCTGTGCCGGATGCCGGACCCTGCGCTCATCAGCTGGAAATCCCCCGCCGGGATCTGCTCGGCGTGGCCGAGGCTGTCCTTGTGCTCTATGGTGCCTTGCAGCACGCAGGTGAGGATCTCCATGTTGGCGTGAGGGTGGGTCGCGAAACCGCCACCCGGCGCCACCCGATCCTGATTGATGACCCGCAGGGCAGAGTGTCCCATCCATTCCGGGTCATAGTAGTGACCGAAGGAGAAGCTGTGACGGGCATCCAGCCAGCCAAAGTTGGCCTTGCCCCGTGCTTCTGCGGCTCTCAATTTCATCATGGTGTGCTCCTCACTGACCAAGTTGGTTCATTAACGCTGGCGACCGTCACCCAGACCGAAGGGGATGCGGTAGCTGCTGCTTTCGTTGCCCAGGCTCACCGTCAGCTTGCCCTGGGTACGGCTCGGGATGGCGACCTGCTGGGTGCCCATCAGGTTGGCGTGGACGGAAGCCAGCAGATCACCGGACTCGTCGCGCACCTCCAGCATGGGGTTGGCCTTGCCGTCCATCGCGGCGGTGGCGCTCCAGTTGACGAACAGCACGCCCGGGGCGGCATTGAAGTCAGCGGGAACGGAAGCCTGGGCGGCACCTGCGGTCATCAGGCCTGCAACGGCCAGCATCTTGATTACGTTTTTCATGTTCATTCACTCTCTTGGGTTTTATGTCATTGCCAAGGCCCCTTGGGCCCGAATCAATGCATCCATGCAAGAGATCATTCAAATACTATGTTGTTCTTTTGCTGACATCAGACATCGTGTTTGGGGATGTCTCAGCCCGGAACTACCTTTTATTTGGCTGCCAGGCGTTCCTGCCTAAGCGTTGATTGAATATTAAAGTGACTTCCCCTAAGTTGTTAGCGAGATAATCTGGTAAACACATTCAAAAAAATTGAAGGTTTGATATGGCCAAGGAATCGAACAAGGAGCGGGCGTTGACCCTGGAGGCGATCCGGGTGCTGGACGCCATCGACCGTCGTGGCAGCTTCGCGGCGGCGGCCGACGAGTTGGGCAAGGTGCCTTCGGCGCTGAGCTACACGGTACAAAAGCTGGAAGACGAGCTGGACGCCATGCTGTTCGACCGCAGCGGCCACAGGACCAAGTTCACCCCGGCGGGCCGCATGCTGCTGGAGCGGGGCCGGGTGCTGCTGGAGGCGGCCGAGCACCTGGTGGGGGAGACCCGGGCCCTCTCCCGTGGCTGGGAGACCGACATCACCATCGCCGTCGATGCCTTGATGCCGGTACAGGCTCTCTACCCCCTGGTGGATCGGCTGGCAGAACAGACCGATACCCGGCTGAGGTTTCGCGCCGAGGTGCTGGCGGGCAGTTGGGAGTGCCTGGAGGATGGTCGCGCCGACCTGCTCATCTCCTCCCTCAATGCCGATATCGCCATGACCGGCATCAAGCACCAGGTGCTCAGGGAGGAGGTGATGCTCTACGTCGCCCACCCCGATCACCCCCTGCATCAGGAACCCGAGCCCCTGGCGGACGAGACCCTGCGCCGCTATCGCGCCATCGCGGTGGCCGACACGGCGCTGCGCAAGCCGGTGCTCACCTACCGCCTGCTCGACAAGCAGCCGCGCCTGACCGTCAGCACCATGGGGGAGAAGCGGGACGCCCTGCTGGCGGGGCTCGGCATCGGCACCATGCCGCAACGCTGGATTGAAGAGGACATCAAGGCGGGCAGACTCAAGGTGATCAGTCCCGAATATCGCCACCAGATCCAGGTCGTGCTGGCCTGGCGGCGAGACACCATGGGCAAGGCCAAGAGCTGGCTGGTGCGGGAGATCCCCAAGCTGTTTGCCGGTCAGGGGGAATAAAGGACTGCCTTCCGGGGTCGGTGGCGCAGGAAGTACCAAAACTGCGCCCCATTCTTGACGACGGGCTCAGATTCGGAGAAAAGAAAAAAAGCGGACCTCTTGCGAGTTCCGCTCAATGCCAGGAAAGAATAAAACCTTGCGGTTAAAAAAACCCTTAAATTGGAAGCAAACAATCGTTTTCTCAACCAGGAAGGTATTGAATCCGATTCGTGTTGAATTATGTGCGATGTAATATGCATCACCAGCAAAATGTTGAAAGGTTGAAGGATATGCACCACCGAGTGTCATTTTCTGCCACCTTGCACCACAACTGGTCAGGCCATTTCCGCCATTATCACCGGGTTACCCTCCTCTGGTTTTTCTAGGTGTCAAAATTTGAGCCCGATACAGACAAACCACTCAATTTCTGACACGACTAAAAATGCAGATAAAGGAATAGTTGCATGACCTACAGCCAGACACTGGCCAATCACATCCTCGACACCCTGAAGAAAACCCTGACCGACAAGGGGATCCGCTATCAGACCCTGGCAGAAGCCATGGGGGTTTCCATCGCCACCGTGAAGCGCATGATGAACAAGCCCTCCCTGCCGTTCGACACTCTGCTGGAGATCTGCCATCTGGTGGGACTCTCCTTCGAAGAGCTGCTGGACCGGACCCAGGATGCCCAGAGCCGCCGGGCCGTCTTTACCCAGGAGCAGGACGAGGCGTTTCACAAGGAGCCGGGGCTCTATGCCTTCCTCGCCAACATCTTCTGGCGCGACAAGACCCTTATCGATCTCAAGCGGGAGTACGGCCTGACCGATGCCTCCTGCTACCTCTATCTGCGCAAGCTGGAGAAGCTCGGCATCCTGCAGCTTGGCATCGACAACAGCTACCACTTCCTCATCAGCGAGCGCATCAGCTTCGAGCAGCACAGCCGCTTCGCCCGCCAGCAGGCGCGCCAGGCCATGTCGGTGCTGGGGGACTATCTGGTGGAGAACATGCACAGGCCCAACAACTACATGGCGCTGTGCCAGCTCCATCTGGGGGAAAGCGAGGCCATGGCGCTGATCGATCGCATGAAGGAGTACTGGCATCAGGAGCTCAAGCTCAACCGCCCCGCCATCGGCCAGCGGGAGGGCAGCAAGACCTACACCATGTCCCTGCAACTGGCGGACTGCGGCTACCAGAGCTTCGACGATCTGATCCCCAACATCGACAACTGATCCCGGTGGATCCTGCGGGATCCGCCATGTCAGTGCTAGAACGCCGCTACTCTGCCAGTTGCACCTGCCGCGCGCCGGTGGCGAGCGGTTGCAGTGCCCGGGTATCCAGGCAGATGCGGATGGCGTCCGGTCGCCAGTGCTCGATGTCGCAATCCACCAGCTTCCCCTCCTCGTCATGATTGACCCGCACCAACCGCAGCACGGCGCTCCCCTGGGCCAGGTTGAGGGCGCGGGCTATCTCTCCCCGTGCCGCCGACGGGGTGATCTCGAGGCTCGCCCAGCCCTGGCCTATGCCATAGCGCTGTCGGTAGAGCTCGGTGAGGGAGCTGGCCAGGGGAGCGCTGGCGATGCCGGGGAAGCGGCTCGCCAGCAGGTGATGGCTGACGTGGAGCACGGGGCGACCGTCGATCAGCCGCTGGCGGCGGATTTCGTAGAGCGGCGTAAAGGGTTCCAGACCCATCCAGCGGCACAACTCGCTGCTGGCAAGCTGGTTGCCATGAGCCAGCACCCGGGTCTCGGCGGTGCGCTGCTGCTCGCCAATCCACTGGTGAAAGTGGGTGTGGATGGCGGGATCGTAGGTGAGGCGAGGCGGCGCCACGAACCAGCCGCGCCGCTCGGCCCGGTAGATGAGGCCGTCCGCCTCGAGGCTGGAGAGCGCCTCCTTGATGGTGATGCGGGTGGTGGCGAAGCGCTCGCTCAGCGCCCGTTCGGCGGGCAGCTGCTGCCCCGCCGCCAGGTGTCCGCTGCCGATATAGCGGCGCAGGGTCCGGCAAATCTGTTCGCACTTGGAGGGTGTGCGGCCATCGGCCATCCCCTGTTCACTCAATCGCTCTGTCACTGTCACATCCCTGTCGGTCATTCGGGTTTGCACACCACTGGAGTAGACCAGAGGTTGTCGACCCCGAGTTGTAACCGCCCCTGATGACAGCGCCATGACAGGGCGATTGTCACGAAACTGCCATCAAAGCGCCCCGCCACCGTCATATTTCCCCTCTAGCATCCCTCTCGAACCTTAACTGACCTAGTCCAGAGGGATGGGATGATGAAAAGCGTGATCGCAAGTGCACTGGCCCTGGTGGCCATCAGTCAACCGCTGTTTGCCGCCGATAACATCGCGGATCTCGAAAAAGCCGCCCGCGGTGAGGGCCAGCTCCAGAGCGTCGGCATGCCGGACAGCTGGGCCAACTGGAAGGATACCTGGCAGCAGCTCGGCAGCATCTATGGCATCAAGCATCAGGATACCGACATGAGCTCCGCCCAGGAGATCGCCAAGTTCGCCGCCGAGAAGGCCAATGCCACCGCCGACATCGGCGACGTGGGCGGCGCCTTCGGCCCGGTGGCGGTCAAGCAGGGGGTCACCCAGCCCTACAAGCCCTCCACCTGGGCCGACATTCCCAACTGGGCCAAGGATGCGGACGGCCACTGGATGCTGGCCTATACCGGCACCATCGCCTTCCTGATCAACAAGGATCTGGTCAAGGCCGCCCCCACCAGCTGGCAATCCCTGCTGGGTGGCGACTACAAGGTGACCCTGGGTGACGTAGGCGTCGCCTCCCAGGCCAACAACGGCGTGCTGGCGGCGGCCTATGCCACCGGCGGCAGCGAGAAGAATCTGAAACCCGCCCTGGAGTTGTTCGGCAAGCTGGCCAAGCAGGGCCGTCTGTCGCTGAACGACCCGACCATCGCCAACATCGAGAAAGGCGAAGTGGAAGTGGGGGTGCTGTGGGACTTCAACGCCCTCAACTACCGCGACCAGATCGACCCCAAGAAGTTTGATGTGGTGATCCCGAGCGACGGCTCAGTCATCGCCGGCTACACCACCATCATCAACAAGTGGGCCAAGAACCCCAACGCCGCCAAGCTGGCGCGGGAATACATCCTCTCCGATGCAGGTCAAATCAACCTGGCCCGTGGCTATGCCCGCCCCATCCGCAGCAACGTGACCCTGCCGGATGACGTCAAGGCCAAGCTGCTGCCGGCCGAGCAGTATGCCAATGCCAAGCCGGTGCAGGATCACGCCGCCTGGGAGCAGAGCTCCAAGGCCCTGCCGCGCCAGTGGCAGGAAACCGTCATGATCAACATGCAGTAAGGAGTGGCCAGTGCAACACAAGGTGATAGTGGTACTTGTGGATGGCCTGGCAGCAGAGGTAGCCCATTGCATGGGCTACCTCTGTGGCATGGTGGAGGCAGAGCGCGGCCTGCATACGACCCTGAGTGCCGCCCTGCCCTCCCTCTCCCGCCCTCTCTACGAGTGCATCCTGACCGGCCTGCCGCCGGTGGCGAGCGGCATCACCCACAACGGGGTGACGCGCCTGAGCCAACACGACTCCATCTTCCATCTGGCCCGGGCCGCGGGTAAACGCACCGCAGCGGCGGCCTACCACTGGGTGAGCGAGCTCTACAACCAGAGCCCCTGGCTGGCGGCCCGCGATCGCTTCACCCATGACGAGCAACTGCCCATCCAGCACGGCTGCTTCTACTGGGATGACGGCTACCCCGACAGCCACCTGCTGATGGACGGCGAGTGGCTGCGCAGCCAGTACGACCCCGATTTTCTGCTGATCCACCCCATGGGGGTGGATGACGCTGGCCACCAGTTTGGCCTCGATTCCCGCCAGTACCGCAATCAGGCGCGCCGCATGGACAGCCTGCTGGCCGACCTGCTGCCCCAGTGGCTGGCGGAGGGGTATCAGGTGGTGATCACCTCGGATCACGGCATGAACAACGATCTCAGCCATGGCGGCACCCTGGCCGAGGAGCGCACCGTGCCGCTCTGGCTCTTTGGCGATGCCTTCGTCGAGCGCTGGCCGGATGGGGTGGCGATCGCCCAGACCCAGCTCTGCGCCCTGATGGCGGATCTGCTGGGAGTTCCCCACGACAAGCCGGCAGCCCCCCCGCTGCTCAAGGCGGCCTTTATGCGCGAGGTGCACTGATGATGCCTGCCACCACCGAGATCCTCGCGGATCAACAGGTGAAGCCACGCCGGGTGCGCCGCCACTGGCTGCCGGCCCTGGTGCTGCTGCCCTTTGTCCTATTGATGATCCTGTTCCAGCTCGCCCCCATGGTGTGGGTGCTGGTGGGCAGCGTCCAGACCCCCGATGGCTGGGGTCTCGACCACTACCGGGAGATTTTGAGCTCCCCCTTCTATCTGCAATCCTTCGGCAACTCGTTGCGCATCGCCGGCATCGCCAGCCTGGCGGGGCTCGCCATCGGCACCCTCGGGGCCGCGGCGCTGCGCCACAGCGGCGAGCGGGTCAAGCGGCTGCTGCTGGCCTTCGTCACCATGACGGGCAACTTCAGCGGCGTGCCGCTGGCGTTCGCATTCATCATCGTGCTCGGCATCAATGGCGCGGTGACCCTGCTGCTCAAATCCTGGGGCCTCATCGATGGCTTCAACCTCTATTCGGGCAGCGGCCTTATCCTGATTTACACCTACTTCCAGATCCCGCTTGCCCTGCTGCTGCTCTACCCGGCGTTCGACGCCCTGCAGGATGAGTGGCCCCAGGCCGCCGCCCTGCTTGGCGCCAGCAAGGGCCAGTATGTGTGGCACGTGGCGCTGCCGGTGCTGACGCCCGCCTTGCTCGGCACCCTGATCATCCTGTTTGCCAACGCGGTGGGAGCCTATGCCTCCGCCTACGCCCTCACCACCGGCAACTTCAACCTGGTGACCATCAGGGTGGCCAGTCTGGTCTCCGGCGACATCTTCCTCGAGCCGAATCTCGCGGCGGCGCTGGCGGTGATCCTGATGGTGCTGCTGGGGGTGGTGACAGCCGCCAACCAGTGGCTGCTGAAAAAGAGCTATGTGAACAGGGGGCAATCCCATGCATGATTTGACGCCGCGCTGGCCCAGATGGGTGCTGGGGGCGCTGGTCGCCACCCTGCTGCTGCCGCTGCTGGCCACCTTTCTCTACTCCATCTCCACCCGCTGGGGGGCGACCCTGCTGCCGGATGGCTTTACCCTCGACTGGTATCTCAAGCTCTGGGGCGATCCGCGCTTTCTGGCGGCCTTTGGCCGCAGCCTCCTGGTCTGTTTCGCCACCCTGCTGCTGGGGACCCTGGTGCTGGTGCCCACCGTGCTGGTGGTGGCCTACTACTTCCCCAGGCTGGATCCCTGGATGAACCTCTTGATCCTGCTCCCCTTCGCGGTGCCGCCCGTGGTCTCTTCGGTGGGGCTGCTGCAGATCTACGCTGACGGCGTGCTGCCGATTATCGGCACGCCGTGGATCCTGATCGGGACCTGGTTCACCGTGGTGCTCCCCTTCATGTACCGGGCGCTGGCCAACAGCCTGCAAGGGGTGCCGCTCAAGGATCTGATGGATGCCGCTCATCTGCTGGGGGCGAGCAGTGCCCGCGCCTTCCTGCTGGTGGTGATCCCCTGCCTGCGCAAGGGGCTGCTGGCGGCACTGTTTCTCTCCCTCTCCTTCCTGCTCGGCGAGTTCGTGTTTGCCAACATGCTGGTGGGCACCCGTTACGAGACCCTGCAGGTCTACCTCTACAACATGCGTGCCACCTCGGGCCACTTCACCAGCGCCCTGGTGATGAGCTACTTCCTGCTGACCCTGCTGCTCACCTGGGCAGCCAACAGATTTCATCGGTGAATCAACATGTTCCATCTAGAAGTGAATCAACTGCACAAATCCTACGGTGACACCAAGGTGTTCGAGGGGATTGAATTCGGCATCCGCAAGGGGGAGCTTGTGACCCTGCTCGGCCCCTCCGGCTGCGGCAAATCCACCCTGCTGCGGGCCCTGGCCGGGCTCACCCCGGTGGATGGTGGTCAGGTGCGGGTGGCCGGTGAGGACATTACCTGGCAGGCCCCCCAGAAGCGGGGCATCGGCATGGTGTTCCAGAGCTATGCGCTGTTTCCCAACATGACGGTGTGGGACAACGTCGTTTTCGGCCTCAAGATGAAACCCCAGCCGGGGCGGGATCTCGCCGCCAGCGTACAGGAGGCGCTAGAGCTGGTGGAGCTGACCGGCTTCGAGCGCCGCTATCCAGCCGAGCTCTCCGGCGGCCAGCGCCAGCGAGTGGCGCTGGCCCGGGCGCTGGTGGTGCAGCCGCGGATCCTGCTGCTGGATGAGCCGCTCTCGGCGCTGGATGCCCGCATCCGCCGCAGCCTGCGCCAGCAGATCCGCGAGATCCAGCAGCGCCTCGAGCTCACCACCATCTTCGTGACCCACGATCAGGAGGAGGCGCTGACCCTGTCGGATCGGATCTTCCTGATGAACAAGGGCTCCATCGTCCAGAGCGGCACGCCAGAGCAGATCTACACCCGTCCCGCCAGCGAGTTCGTGGCGGGCTTTATCGGCAACTACAACCTGCTGGGTGGCGAGCAGGCCAAATCCCTGTTCGGCCCGCGCTTTCGCGGCAAGCTGGCGCTGCGGCCGGAGTCCATCATCCTGCTGCCCGCCGGGGCGGGCAGCCACGAGCCCAGCCTGCCCGGCATCGTTCGCCAGCAGCAGCTGCTCGGCAACGTCATCCGCTATCAGGTGGAGTGCGAGGCGGGGCTGTTGACGGTGGATTGCCTCAACCGCCGTGCCGGTGATCTGCTGCCGGTAGGCAGCGCCGTGACCCTGGTGGTGGCCCGGGATCAACTCTGTGAGGTAGCATAACGCCATGAATCCCATTCATTTTTCAGCCAGTACCCCGATGCTGGCAGCCAACCCGAGGAGCAGCCATGGCCCTGGCACTGTTTGATCTGGACGAGACCCTGATAGCGGGGGATTCCGCCAGCCTCTGGCTGGAGTACATGGTGGCCCAGGAGCTGGCCCCGGCGGGCATGGTGGCCGAGGAGCAGGCCATGATGTCCCTCTACCACCAGGGCAAGATGGACATGCACCAGTACATGGCCTTCACCCTGCAACCGCTGGCAGGCAGGACGCGCCAGTGGCTCGACTCCCTCTGCACCCGCTTTGCCGAACAGGTGCTGCGGGAGCGCCTCTACCCCGAGGGGCTGGCCCGCATCGAGTGGCACCGCCAGCGTGGCGACGAGCTGGTGCTCATCTCCGCCTCCGGCGAGCATCTGGTGGCCCCCATGGCGCAGATGCTGGGGATGGATCACTGCGTGGCCATCCTGCTCGACGAGGAAGCCGGCATGTTGACCGGCCAGACCCGCGGCACCCTGAGTTTTCGCGAAGGCAAGGTGGTCCGCATCAACCAGCTCTTTGCCGGAAAGGAACACCTCTGGCAGGGGAGCTTCGGCTACAGCGATTCCCACAACGATCTGCCCATGCTGCAGGCGGTGAGCCATCCCCATGCGGTCAATCCGGCCCCCGCCCTGCGCCAGTGCGCCGAGGAGCTGGGCTGGCCCCTCTGGACCTGGCAGTTGCACCCTTGATCCGCGCAATGAAGAAGAGGCCCTCAGGCCTCTTCTTTGCTCAACATGCCATCCCCTGAGGGCGAGTCGTCCCGGGGAGCCAGGGGATCCACCATGTAGATGCGATTCTTGCCGTCACCCTTGGCGCGATAGACCTCGGCATCGACCATGGTCAGCAGGCTCCTGGCCCCAAGCCCGGGGGCACTCGCCACCAGGCCGCCGCTGAAGGTGATCCCAAGACCGGGTTCACGCCAGTGCAGAGAGGCCACCCCCATCCTGTACTGCTCCAGCAGCATCTGGCAGAAGTGGATATCCGGATTGGCGAACAGCACCACCAGCTCTTCCCCGCCATAGCGGCATACCCAGCCATGATCCCCCAGCAGCTTGGCGCCAAAGCTGGCCACCCGCTTGAGCACCACGTCCCCGGTCTGGTGACCATAGGTGTCATTGATCCGCTTGAAACCGTCCAGATCGATCATGGCCAGGCAGAAGCTGTCCTGATCGAGCAGCAGCCGATTCAACCGCTCGTCGAAGAAGCGCCGGTTGTAAAGGCCGGTCAGCTTGTCGAGGTTCGCCTGCTGGCGCACCTCGTGATAATCCTTGCTCACCTCCGCCAGCTCGGCATAGACGTGCCTGAGCTCGCGCATCCCCCCCTGGTGCACCTCGTCAGGCTGGGTCCGGCTGGCCCGGATCACGGTGGAGATCTCGTCCAGCATCCGCCTGAAATAACGGGACCAGATCAGTGCCAGCACCATGTAGAGCACGCTGGCCAGCACGATGATCCCGAGCACGTTGAGGGAGGCGCTCGCCACCACCGCCTGGATGCTGGAGGCGGGCAACACGCTGATCAGCACCCAGTTGTGGTCAGGCAGGCGGCTGTAGGCCACGAACTGGCGAGACGCCTGATCCAGGAAGATGCCGTCCTCCCCGCTGAAGCGGGAGAGCCAGGTCGGGTGGGTCATGGGCTTGAGCAGTTGCGAGGGATCGGGGTGGGCCAACACCTTGCCCGACTGGTTGACGATCATCTGGTAGCCGCTGTTCCACTGCCGGTTCAGCTGGGCGGAGAAGGGGGCCAGGATGGCATCCACCGCGAAGACCCCCCGCACCTTGCCCTCCTTGTCGGTGATGGCCCGCGCCAGGGCGATCACCAGCGTGCCGTTGGTGTAGTCGTAGTAGGGTTCGGTCCAGACCATCTTGCCCACATGCTGGCTGGCCAGCTGATACCAGGGGCGCACCCTAGGATCGAAGTCCGCATCCGCCTGCCATTCGGGGTAGATCAGCATCTGGCGCTCGGCGGTGCCCACATAGATGTAGATGAGATCCGCCATCACCCCCTTGTAGAGACGCCACTCCCTGAGATAGGAGTCGGTGTTGCGCAGACGGGGGCCACTGATGTCCTCCACCTTGACCTGGTCGTAGATGAGGGAGAACTGACGCTCCATCTCGTTCAGGTAGGGTTCGATGAAGACGTGGCGCAACTGGTGATTGGTGGCGAGCAGGCGCTGTTGCAGCTCTCGCTGCAGGCTGCGCTCCATGTGCAAGTAGTAGATGGCGCCCAGCATCAGGACGGGAATGAAGAGCAGAAGCAGGCCCAGGCGCATCCGTGCCACCAGGGACCAGGTCTTTTTGGAGACTGCTCGCTTATCCAACCCTGACTCCATGCTATCCCCTGACATCGTGTAGTGTCAGAATATCAGCCCCACCTGATGGCGTCCAAACGGAAGCGCATCAGGTGGCCAACGAGAAGGAACTGGCCTGGATGTTGAAACCGGAACTGCTGACTGCCCTCCATTACTGCGCCGTGATCACCCTGACCGGTGCCATCACCTCGGAGTATTTCCTGTTCCGGCGCGGCATGTCCATCGAGCAGGTGCGCAAGCTGCTGCTGGCTGACAGCCTGGCCGCCCTGGCCCTGCTGCTCATCTTCATCACGGGAGTGCTGCTGGTGGTCGCCCATCCCCAGCCACCGGCCATCCTGTTTGCCAATCCGGGTTACCGCACCAAGCTGCTGATGTTCTTCGCCATGGCCATCAGCTTTGGCTACCCCAGCCGGCTGTTCCACCACTGGCGCCGATCCTTGCGCCAGGGACGGGCTCCCCTTGTCTCCACCCAGCAGCAGTTCTGGGTGATCTGGATCCTTAGGGGCAACCTGCTGCTGCTCGCCCTGCTGCCCCTGCTCGCCAAGCTGGCCAGCCGCTGATCCTGCCCTCGCCCGGCAACAAATGGCTGACGACAAACGCCCCTTCTCGCAGGTATCGTAATGGCGGGGCCCGAGTGCCGCCGAGACTCTTTCTCAGGGATGATTCCGTATGCGTTCAAACATGATGTTATTGATGGCCGCCGCCATCTGGGGGCTGGGCTTCGTCGCCCAGCGTCTGGGGATGGATCACATGGGGCCCTTCACCTTCAACGGCCTGCGCTTCCTGCTGGGCGCCCTCTCCCTGCTGCCGCTCTTGTGGTGGCTCAAGTCACGCCAGCCGCCCCAGCCTGCCGGTGATCACCGCCTGCTGCTGACCGGGGGCCTCATCGCCGGCACCGTGCTCTTCTCCGCCGCCTCCCTGCAACAGGTGGGGCTGCTCTACACCACGGCCGCCAAGGCGGGCTTCATCACCGGCCTCTACATCATACTGGTCCCCGTCATCGGCCTGGCCCTGCGCCACAAGACCGGGGCCAACACCTGGGTAGGCGCCCTCATCGCCATGGCCGGGCTCTATTACCTCAGCGTCACCGAGGAGTTCACCATCGGCTACGGCGATCTGCTGCAAGTGATCGGGGCCCTGTTCTGGGCCGTGCATCTGCTGGTGCTGGATCACTACTCGAACCGGGTCGCCCCCATTCGTCTTGCCGGGGTGCAGTTCGTGGTGTGCGGCCTGCTCAGCCTGGCCACGGCCTTCATCATCGAGACCCCGACGGCGAGTGGTGCCGTCGCGGGCTGGCAGGCGCTGCTCTACGCCGGTCTGGTCTCGGTCGGCATCGGCTATACCCTGCAGGTGGTGGGGCAGCGCGGTGCCCATCCGGCCCACGCCGCCATCATCCTCAGCCTGGAGACGGTGTTCGCCGCCATCGGCGGTGTCCTGCTGCTGGGGGAACATCTGGACGAACGGGCCGTGGTCGGCTGCGCCCTGATGCTGGCGGGGATGCTCATCTCCCAGATCCGCCTGCGCTGGTGGTGGAAGTCCCGCCGCAACAAGGTGCCCAGCCAGTCCTGATATCTGCGGTGGTCATGGACCCCAAATAAAACGAGGCGCCCTTGGGTGCCTCGTTTTATTGCCGCCTGCCTAGCGCACGCTGGAGCAGAAGCTCACGTCATCGCGCAGGGGGTCATTGCTCACGCTGTGATAGAGCTCGAAGCAGGGGCCGTCCCCAAAGGCGAGCCCGGCCGCGACGATATCGCCGATGTGCTCCTGCCAGCGCTCCCCGTACTGGCTGCGATCCGTGATGAGGTAGCGGGACTGGGCGTAGCGTCCGGCGGGGATGTGCTGGATCTCCACCTCTCCCGAGCCCTGGGTCCCCACCGGTACGCTGATGCCGATGTCGGTGCGGCACTGGGCCGGCGGCGTCACCTCGGGGTTGTCGTGGTAGATGAAGATCCACTCTCCCCCTTCCAGGCCACGGGGCGCGGCCCACTGGTGAAGGCGATGGCAGACGGCGTCATACCCTTCGCCATAGGGGCCGGTCACGCGGATATAGGCCAGGGTGCGGGCGTCCATCTCGACGGTGTTCATGGTGTTGCTCCTTGCTGATGAGTGGCCTTCAGCATAAGGGAGTGCCCCTTGCCATGCGTGTCCTTCCTTGCGATCCAGGTGTCCGTTCTTGCCCTTGTCGCGGCGAAACGCCCCCGGGGTGCAACCATAGTGGCGACGAAACGCCTTGGCGAAGGCCTGGGAGCTGCCAAGCCCCGCCCCCAGGGCGATGGCGGTGACGCTGGCATCGGTGTAGCAGAGCTGCCAGGCCGCCCGCTGCATCCGCAGGCGGCGGCACATCTCGCCAGGGGCCTCCCCCACCACGGCGGTGAACACCCGGTGGAAGTGGTAGAGGGAGAGGCAGGCGCGACTCGCCAGCGCCTCGATGGAGAGATCCGGATCCTGCTCCAGTGCCCGCAGCACCGGCGTCAGGCGCTCGCGATAGTCGATCATCGGCGCACCCTGGCCATGTAGAGGGCATCCACCAGCACCCCATGACGCAGGCCGTAATCCCGGGCAACGCCCTCCTCCACGAAGCCCGCCTTGCGATAGAGGGCCAGGGCCGCCTGGTTGTCGGCCCAGACCGTCAGCTCCACCCGCGTCAAGCCGAGCCAGTTGTCCGCCAGATCCAGCGCAGCCTGCATCAGGGCGGTGCCCACCCCGCGCCCGGCCCAGTCATCGTGTACCGCCATGCCGATGCTCGCCACGTGGCGGCGGCGGGGGGCCGGCTCCACCATCAGGACCAGCGCGCCCGCCACCTCCCCCTCCCACTCCGCCAGCAGGCTGTAGATGCCATCCCGCGGGGTCAGCTTCTGCTCCCACTGCTGCAGGGAGGGGAAGGGAAGTTGCAGGGTGCCCGCCTGGGCATGGGGCATGGCGTGAAGATCCCGCAGGGCGGCGGCATCTTCCGGCCCGGCGCGGCGAATGGTGATGGACATGAGACCTCCTGATTGGCTGAATCCCATCTTGCCGCAAGGCTGGCGTCTGTTTCCACCCCCATCAGCGAAACCAATCAAAGGGTTAGGCACACTCCATTGGAGCCGCTCCCCCACTTCACCTAGTCTGGCGACTCATCACAAGGAGACCCGCCATGACCGACAAGACCCTGCGCAGCGCCAACGGCGCCCCCGTCGTCGACAACAACAACAGCCTCACCGCCGGCCCCCGCGGCCCCGTCCTGATGCAAGACATCTGGTTGATGGAGAAACTCGCCCACTTCGACCGCGAGCGCATTCCCGAGCGGGTGGTGCACGCCAAGGGCTCGGGCGCCTACGGCACCTTCACCGTGACTCACGACATCAGCGCCTTCAGCAAGGCCGACCTGTTCAACGCCGTCGGCAAGCAGACCCCGGTGTTCCTGCGCTTCTCCACCGTGGCCGGCGAGAAGGGCGCCGCCGACGCAGAGCGCGACGTGCGCGGCTTCGCCCTCAAGTTCTACACCGAGCAGGGCAACTGGGATCTGGTGGGCAACAACACCCCGGTGTTCTTCATCCGCGATCCCCTGAAATTCCCTGACTTCATCCACACCCAGAAGCGGGATCCCCGCACCAACCTGCGCAGCGCCACCGCCGCCTGGGACTTCTGGTCCCGCCACCCGGAATCCCTGCACCAGGTCACCATCCTCTTCAGCGATCGCGGCATTCCCAGGAGCCTGCGGGAGATGAACGGCTACGGCAGCCACACCTTCAGCTTCATCAACGACGCGAACGAGCGCTTCTGGGTCAAGTTCCACTTCAAGACCGAGCAGGGCCACCGCTTCTACACCGATGAAGAGGCGGCCACCGCCGTCGGTCAGGACAGAGAGACCAGCCAGGCAGATCTGTTCAACGCCATCGAGCGGGGGGACTTCCCGCGCTGGAAGGTCTATGTGCAGGTGATGCCAGAGGCCGAGGCCCAGACCTACTCGATCCACCCGTTCGACCTCACCAAGGTGTGGCCCCACAAGGACTACCCGCTCATCCCGGTCGGCGTGCTGGAACTCAACCAGAACCCGGACAACTACTTCGCCCACGTGGAGCAGGCCGCCTTCACCCCGGCCAACGTGGTGCCCGGCATCGGCTTCTCGCCGGATCGCATGTTGCAGGGGCGGCTCTTCTCCTACGGTGACACCCAGCGCTACCGTCTCGGCGTCAACCACGGCCTGCTGCCGGTCAACGCCCCGCGCTGCCCGTTCCACCACGGTGCCCACCGCGACGGCGCCATGCGGGCCGACAGCAACGGTGGCGCCAGCCCCAACTACCAGCCAAACCGCTTCGGCACCCAGCAGCCGAGCGAGCAGCACGAACCGGCCCTGAGTCTGGAAGGGGCTGCCCTGCACTACGATTTTCGTGACTACGACAGCGACTACTACAGCCAGCCGGGGGATCTCTTCCGCCTGATGGACGAGGGGCAGCGTGCCCGCCTCGCCGCCAACCTGGCCCGCTCCCTCATCAATGTGGAGGATGACGCCATCGTCGCGGCCCAGCTCAGGCACTTCGAGCAGGCCGACCCCGAGTACGCCAAGCGGGTCGAGCTGGCCCTCGCCGCCCTGCAACGCTGAGTCGCAGGCAGCCAACCTCTGCAAAAGCAAAACGGGGGCCTGATGGCCCCCGTTCTCGCATGACGGTCTTTGCTGAATGAAGGGGTTGTACCGCCAGCTCACGGCGGCAACGACGTTGAGCACTGGCAGCGCGGCACCATTATCCACCTGTGGTAATCAACCTGTCTGTGGTAATGCACTTCTAGTCAGCAATAAAAACGGAGCCCGAGGCTCCGTTCTTCCATGTCGTATCCATCCCGGACACTGCGCCCTCGCGCGCTTCCCTCCTTTGCCAACAAGGGTTTGTACCGCCAGCTTACGACGGCAACGACGTTGTGCACTGGCAGAACGGCATCATTGTCCACCTGTGGTAATAAACCTGCCTGCGGTAATGCACGTTTAGTCACCAATAAAAACGGAGCCCGAGGCTCCGTTTTTCAATGCGGTATCAATCCCGGACGGAACGCGCTTCGCGCTCTTCCCGTCCCCTTGCCAACAAGGGTTTGTACCGCCAGCTCACGGCGGCAACGACGTTGTGCACTGACAGAGCGGCACCATTGTCCACCTGTGGTAATAAACCTGCCTGCGATAATGCTCTTTTAGTCACCAATAAAAACGGAGCCCGAGGCTCCGTTGTTCAATGCGGTATCAATCCCGGACGGAACGCGCTTCGCGCTCTTCCCGCTCCCTTGCCAACAAGGGTTGGTACCGCCAGCTCACGACGGCAACGACGTTGTGCACTGGCAGAGCGGCACCATTGTCCACCTGTGGTAATAAACCTGCCTGCGGTAATACACGTTTAGTCACCAATAAAAACGGAGCCCGAGGCTCCGTTGTTCAATGCGGTATCAATCCCGGACGGAACGCGCTTCGCGCTCTTCCCGCTCCCTTGCCAACAAGCGTTTGTACCACCAGCTACTGCGACGACGTTGTGCATTGGAAGAGCGACGAGCCATTGCTTAGATCCCAGTCAAGAGAAGAAAGAGCCGCATTATGCGATAGAGATCACGCCCGTGTCTGTAGCTGGATCAAGAAAAGGCTCACTGGCCCACCCGGATCGTCCGCTGGTTGCCCTCCGGTTCACCACTCTGTGACGGCGTCGTCACCTCTCGCCAGATCAGGGGACCATTGGTCTCCATCGCCTGTTGCGGCGCGCACTCCAGCCAGAGCTCCCCCTGCTGGATACGGGCCCCCTGGGAGTATTTCTGATCCTGATACCAGCACACCCGCTCGGGCAGCGAACCAAGGGGCAGCACCAGCTCGGTGCCCACCGAGTGGCTGAGGGTGTTGGACGCCGGGGCGGCCAACGCGGGGAAGAGCCAGCCAAGGGCCAGCAGACAACCTGCACAACGGATCATGGGAATTCCTGTCACGGGGGTGTGAAAGTGTAGAGCGACCAGCAGAGCCCTCGACTTGACCAATAAATGTCGGCTCATCTGGCATTCCGGAAGCAATATGATAGCCTGCCTGCGCCCGCAAAGGCCTGTCAGGGTTCTGCCGTGGGCCCCCACCGGCATCGCCGGGATGCGGTAATGAATAACCCTTAATAATCAGATAATTAACTGGATATGTTGTCAATGCGTATCATGCCGTTGCTCAAGGCTGCCTGCCTGAGCCTGATGTTGTCCGCCTGTGTCGCCCCCCTGCTGATGATGAGCCCCACCAGCCAGCTGATGTGGGCCCTGCTCAAGCCGCTGGTCGGTTTCGATCCGAACGAGGCCAACCTGTTCGAGCAGCCGCTGATCAAGGACAGAATGACCGCCATGCTGGGGCCCAACTACGAGAGCACCATGCAGCTGCTCAAGACCGCCGACGAGCTGCAACAGGAGGGGCCGCTCTTTTACGTGGTCTCCCGCTACGCCCCGGTGCCGGACGTAGCCAAGCAGGCCGGCATGGTCTGGAACGCCGACACCAACCAGCTCGCCGTCATGGTGCAAAAAGGTGACGGGGCGACCCAGGTCTTCGGGGAAAACCTGACGGCCGCAACCCCGACCTGGCCCAGCGCCATGCAGGGCTGGCAGTCCCAGGCCACCCCGGCCGCCACGGCCCTGACCGGTGCCGGTCAGGGGCTCACGGGCGCTGGCAGTTCTCTGCTGGGCACCATGATGGGGGGCCTGCAACAGAGCGCCAGCAAGGCCCTGTCCGACTCCACCAGACAGGTGATCGGCAGTGCCGCCACCACGGCGCAGCAACAAGCGACCAAGGCGGCGAGCGACTCGGCCAAACAGGCCGCCAGCAGCGCAGCGACCATCAGTGCCGCCACCACGGCGCAGCAGCAAACCGCCAAGGCGGTGAGCGACAGCGCCAAGCAGGCCGCCAGCAGTGCCGCCGCCATCAGTGCCGCAACCACGGCGCAGCAGCAAGCCGAAAAGGCGGTGAGCGACACCGCCAAACAGGCCGCCAGCAGCGCAGCGACCATCAGTGCTGCAACCACAGCGCAGCAACAAGCCGCCAAGGCGGTAAGTGACAGCGCCAAGCAGGCTGCCAGCAGTGCCGCCGCCATCAGTGCCGCCACCACGGCGCAGCAGCAAGCCGCCAAGGCGGTGAGCGACACCGTCAAACAGGCCGTCAGCAGTGCCGAAACCACGGCGCAGCAACAAGCCACCAAGGCGGTAAACGACAGCGCCAAGCAGGCCGTCAGCAGCGCCGCAACCACGGCGCAGCAACAAGCCGCCAAGGCGGTGAGTGACAGCGCCAAGCAGGCCGTCAGCAGCGCAGCGACCATCAGTGCCGCCACCACGGCGCAGCAGCAAGCCGCCAAGGCGGTGAGCGACAGCGCCAAGCAGGCCGCCAGCAGTGCCACAACCACGGCGAAGCAACAAGCCGCCAGCAGCGCAGCGACCATCAGTGCCGCGACCAGTGCACAGCAGCAAGCGGCCAAGGCGGTGCAGCAACAGGGCGAGAAGCTGGAAGCGACTTCCGGCACCCTGAGCGATCAGGCCAGGGCGGATGCCGAAGCGGAGCTGGAAAAACTGCTTAACTGACTTTTTTAAGCGTCATGCCACCATAAAAACAGGCCATCACATGATGGCCTGTTGTTTATCTGACCCGTAGCAGGGGAAGATCAGAAATGGCGGTCCTGCTCGGTGGGCTTGGCACCCTTCTCTTCGCTGTGCTCGATGGCGGTGCGGATAAGGTCGACGCCGGCCCGGATGATCAGCACCCCCATGTTGACCAGCTTGACGCAGACCCACATGAAAGTGATGAGCAGGATCAGCTTGAGCACCGTCTGGAATGCCTCCAGGAAGTTCTGCTCCAGCTGGGCGGTGAGCCCGTTGGCGCTGCTCATCAGCCAGGTGTACACCTCGCGCACGAAGGGGATCCGGCTCGGCATCTCCAGCACGTCCAGCGCCGCAGGCAGGGCCTGGAAGATGACGATGCTGCCAAACAGTATCAGGATGACGCCGATGGCAATCCCCAGAAAGAAACCGAACTGTCGCATGAAGAGCCCCACAATGTAGTGAATGAGAAGAACAATAGCCGCCAATACTAGGGACTGCCCGCGCAGACGGCAATCCTTGCGTCCCCGACAGGGTCGGTGCCCCCTGCAAGCCATTGCCCGGCCGTCTGATTTCTGTGACCCTTGTCCCCACTCCTTGCCCCTGGGTGTCATCATGTTTCGAGTCGTCTTCTGCCTGCTGCTGTTGCTGGGCGGTGCCCTGCCCGCCTCCCGCGCCGAATCCCCTCCCTCTGCGGCCGCCTGCGTGATCCGCCACCAGCAAGGGATCCTGCTGGTGCAGGACAGGCTCTCCTCGCGCTACAGCCTGAGCGGCGGCTACATCGACAGGGGGGAGACCCCGGAGCAGGCGGCCCTGCGCGAGCTGTTCGAGGAGACCGGCCTGCAGGGTCGCGTCACCGGCGAGCTGGGGCGCTGGCAACGGGCCAGGGTGTTCGCCTGCCAGACCCTGGAACCCCTGCGGGTCCAGCGAGGGACGGGGTTTGTCTCCCTGCTCCAGGCCCCGGATCTCGGTGGCGAGATCCTGAACGCCAGGCTGATCGCGGCCGCCGACCTGCCCCTTGACCAGCGTCGCTTCCCGGCGCAGCTCGACTGGATAGCCCCGAAGCTGGCCGAGGTGCCCGAGAGCCAGGTGCTGTGGGTGACGGATTTCAGCGACGCGGCCAGTGAGCTGCACCGCGCCGAGCTGCCGCTGATCCAGCGCCTGCAACAATGGCTAGGGCCGGATGCGCTCTGGCCAAGGGCGGGCAATCTGCTGGGCTCGGCCCCCTTCCAGCTGGCGCTGCTGCCCTTGCTGCTGCCCCTGCTCGGCTGGTCCAGACTGCGCCACCTGCTGTTTGCCATGGTGCTGCTCACCCTGGTGGTGAACCTGCTCAAGGCGGGCATTGGCTGGCCCAGGCCCTTCCACCTGCAACCCGAGCTGGCCCGCCAGAGTGCCCAGGGCTTCGGCATGCCGAGCGGCCACGCCGCTTCGACCCTGCTCTACTGGGGCCTGCTGTTTGGCTGGCTGCCGGCGCTGCGGGCCTGGCAGGGGGTCCTGCTGGCCCTGTTGCTGGCCGGCGTGGCCGGGCTGGCCCGGGTCTGGCTGGGGGTCCACTTCCTCTCGGATGTGGTGGCCGGCCTTGCTCTGGGGGCCCTGCTGCTGGCACTGCGCGCCACGCTGGCGAAGCTGGCGGCGCGCCCACTCCCCTGGGCCGGGGTGCTCATCGCCAGCGCCCTCTCGGCCTGGCTCACCCAGTCCACCGCCCTGGCCGGGCTTGCCATGTTCATCCTGGGGCTGGTATCGGGTAATCTGCTATCACTCGAACGGAGCCCCACCCCCGCCCTGCCCGCCGCGCTGCTGACCCTGGCAGGGGGACTGGTCGTGGCAGGGCTCCTGTTCCTGGTGCCCGCGCTCACCAGCAGCTCTCTGCTGATCCTCGCGGGACAAGGGTGGCTCTTTGGCTGCCTGGGGTTCTGGCTCAGCGCCGGGCTCTGGTGGTCGTTGTCCGCTATCCGTCACGGTGCCCGAACCGGGCGCTCAACCCCTCGTTAAGGGAATGCCATGAATATGAAAAAAGTGGATTTGGCCAAGATCACCCTGGGCTTGCTGTTCCTCAGCCTGCTCATCATCTCGTGCTTCATGGTCTTGCGCCCCTTCCTGCCCGCCCTGGTGTGGTCGACCATGATCACCATCGCCACCTGGCCCCTGATGCAGATGGCCCAGCGCCTGCTGTGGGGCAAGCGCACCCTGGCGGCGTTGCTGATGACCAGCATCTTGCTGCTCATCTTCGTCATTCCCCTCTTCATGACGCTGGCCAACGTGGCGGAGAAGGCCCCCATGCTCATCGAGCTGGGCACCGAGCTCAGCCAATCCCCGCCCCCCGAGCTGCTCTGGTTGCAGCAAGTGCCCCTGGTGGGCGACAAGCTCTATGAGTTCTGGCAGCAGATCCTCGCGAGCGGCGGCCAGGTGCTGTTCACCAAGCTGGCCCCCTACTTCGGCCAGACCGCCCGCTGGCTGGCGGCCCAGGCGGGCAACCTCGGCCTGCTGTTCGTCCACTTCCTGCTGACCGTGGCCATCTGCGGCCTGCTCTACCACTCGGGGGAGAAGGCCGCAGAAGGCATTCGCCGCTTCGCCCACCGTCTGGCGGGCCAGCGCGGTGACAATGCGGTGGTGCTCGCCTCCCAGGCCATCCGCGCCGTCGCCATGGGGGTGGTGGTGACCGCCCTGGTGCAATCCTCGGTGGCGGGCCTGGGCCTGCTCATCGCCGGCATTCCCTATGTCATGGTGCTGGTGGTGCTGATGTTCCTGCTGATCGTCGCCCAGATAGGCCCCTTCCCGGTGCTGCTGGCCAGCGTCGGCTACCTCTACTGGAGCGGAGACACCACCTGGGGCACCTTCCTGCTGGTCTGGTCCCTGCTGGCGGGCACCATGGACAACTTCCTGCGCCCCTTCCTGATCAAGCGCGGGGCCGACCTGCCGCTGATCCTCATTCTGGTGGGGGTCATCGGCGGCCTGCTGGCGCTGGGGATCATCGGTCTCTTCATCGGCCCCGTGGTGTTGGCGGTGGGCTACACCCTGCTGGATGCCTGGATCAAGGAAGATGACCAACCGGCAACCGCTCTGGTGGAGCCGTCCAAGGCGCCGTGACGATTCATTCATCCCCGATGCAAAGAGCCGCCCCAGGGCGCAATGCTGTTCACTTAAGCGGAGCCGCATTGCGATTTACCGGAAAACGGGTCTTTGATATCTTCACCGCCCTGGGTCTCGATGGCCTGGGGCGTTTTTCTATGAACATGACGCCTATGCAGCCCCGCAACTCCGCCAACCTCCGTGGCGTATGGGCTGGCGATAACGCGCCCGCCATCACTGCCATCTGGTTCGCGATGAACTGACAGGCAAACTTAAAGCTCACCTCATTGGGCGCTCGCTGATGGGCTATGGCGGCCTGGCTGGCCTCCCGCCTGACCAGATTGTATCCAAGCAGCAATCCCCACAGCTCCTGATAGACCAAGTCCACTTTCTTGCTTCTCAGCGTGATGGCGTTGTGCTGCATCGCGCTTTTGATATCCCGGTATCCCAGCTCGATTTCCCAGCGCTCGTGGTACAGGGTCGCCACCTGAGCTGCACTGAATCGCGCCACGGGCAGGGAGGTAAAGACCGTTTTCTCCTTGCCTGCCACCTCATAGGTCACTGCGCGAACTTGCCAGTGTGTCGGCAACGCCGGGTTTTTCTTGCGAGCCTGAGGCGAGACCGTCATTTGCAACAGACGGTCACCGTCGCCATAGCGCTCAAGTTCCGTGTATACCAGCCCCTTGCGTTCCGGGATGAGCCAGTGACGGTCGGTGTCTTCGGCCTGAATACGCAGCAACAGGTCGGCACCGAAGAAGCCTTTATCCAGCAGGGTCACTGACTTGTCCGGCAATGAGTGAATGAACTCGCTGGCCAGGGGGATTTCCCCTTTGCGGTACGGGCTGATGGCCGCGTTGGCAATGACATGCGAGCGGACATTCATGAGCGTGACCAACCGCAGCATCGGGTAGGGTGTCTGCCGGTTGGTTGAGGTGTTACCCGAGCCGAAATGTGCTCTGAGTTCAGGCATATCCTGGGTTCGGAACAGGGCCCCATCGATGGCAAAGACCTGTAAACCGTGCCAATGGTCTTCAGGATAACGTTCCCGCCCCCACACATCGGCGCACTGTTTGAACAGCCACTCGAGCGGCTGTTTGCCGAGTCGCTGACGGGCCTGAGACAGGGCACTGTCCGCGAGCAAGGCATCATTGGCCAACCCTTCTGCACAGATGTTGAGGCGCCGAGCGACCTCGGAGATGGGCTCATTGCGGAAAAAGGCCATCCCCACGACGAGCCACAAGACCATATCAGAAGGTAAGCGGCGTCGGCGGATAGTGGCCTTTTCAGACAAGGCGGCAGCGGCAGTAATCCATTCGTCGGGAATATGGTCGGCAAAAATGGCCAGCCGAGCCAGCATGTCGCCAGATGCCTCAACAACATCGTTCAGATCGTTTGCAATAGACATAAAAAATCCGGAACCAGTGATTGGTTCCGGATTGTCCTACAGCAGAAGGATCGGTCAATGGATCCTTAACTGATCAGCATTGCGCCCCAGGGCGGCTCTTTTGTTTATTACCGTCCCATGTTGGTTCGATTAGCGAAGCGTAATCGGACGATCGAGATGCCGCTGTCCGGTGTGTCCATGAATCAGCGGCATCTGTCAGCAGGGAAATATGGATGGCTGTTATAGCGGGAGAATTGATTTACGCGAACGTCCGATTACGCCTTATGGCTAATCGAACCAACGGCCGGTCGCGGCCTTTAGAACCAAAGTTCGAACCGGAACGCCAAAACACGAACCAGGGTTCGAATCACTCCTTCCCCTCCCCTGTTCCCTGCCGAAGGCGCCCGCCACAATGCCTGCACCATTGGAGGAGAACACAAGATGAACGAACTGAGAGCAACACGGGCCCTCATCAGCGGCGGCGCCAGCGGCATCGGACTGGCCATCGCCGAGGCCCTGGCCAGCCAGGGGGTGGAGCTGATCCTGGCTTCCCGCCGCCTGGGGCTGCTGGAGCAGGAAGCGGCCAGACTGGAGGCGCGATACGGGGTGCGAGTCATGGCACTGGCGCTGGATGTGTGCGACGGCGATCAGGTGCGGGACGGCCATGCCCGGATCCGGGAGCGGCTCGGCCCCGTCGATCTGCTCATCAACAACAGCGGGGTCGGCAGCGACCACCTGGTGCAGGATCTGCCGGAATCGGAGTGGGACAGGGTGATGGATACCTGTGCCAAGGGCACCTTCCTGCTGACCCGGGCCTGCCTGCCGGACATGCTGGCAAACCGCCACGGCACCGTCATCAACATCGCCTCCCAGGCCGCCAGGCACGGCTATGCCAGGGCCAGCGTCTACTGCGCCGCCAAGTTTGCGGTGCTGGGGTTCGCCCGGGCACTGCGGGAAGAAGTGCAGCATCAAGGCATCCGGGTCCACACCCTCTGTCCCGGACTGGTGCAGGTGCCGCCCCCGGCCTGCCCGGGCGATCGCAAGCCCGGCTGGCTGCAGGTGGAGGATCTGGCCGAGGCCGTGCTCTACACCCTGCGCCAACCCGCTCACGTCCAGCTCGACGAGATCGGCATGACGGGGATCTGAGCGAGGCGCCATGGAACGCCAGCAAGGACAAGGGGCGCCGAGGCGCCCCTTGTCCTGCGTCACACCGCCAGAGGCGGCCTGCGCGTAAGATCAGGCAGGTTGATGGAGGGTGATGCAGTGGATGCCGCCGCCCCCGGCCGCCACCGGGTCTATGTCTATCTGCACTATCTTGCGCCCCGGATAGAGGCGGGCCAGCAGATCCCGGCAATGACGGTCGGCCCTGGCATCCCCGAACTGGGGAGCGATGACGGCGCCGTTGATGGGCAGGTAGTTGATGTAACCGGCGGCAAAGTCCGGGCTGCGGCTGAACTTGTTGTCCCGCCCGCCCAGGGGCGGCGGCAGCTGATGCAGCTCCAGCTTGTTGCCGTCGGCGTCCGTCGCCTGCTGCAGGATGGCGAGGTGCTGGCGGGTCACCTTGTAGTCGTAGGAGTCGGGATCGTTGTCCATGTTGATCACCACCACCCCGGGGCGCACGAAGCGGGCGTAGAAGTCCACGTGGGCATCCGTGATGTCACGGCCCTTGATCCCCGGCAGCCAGATGATCTTGCGCAGCCCCAGGTTGGCCTTGAGCTCCGCCTCCACCTGCGCCTTGGTGAGGCCGGGGTTGCGGTTGCTGTTGATCCAGCTGCTCTCGGTCATGATGGCGGTGCCGTTGCCATCCACCTCGATGCCGCCCCCCTCACCGATGAGCTCGCTCTGCAGGTAATAGGCATCGGTCTGCCGGCCCACCAGGGCGGCGACCCTGGCGTCATGGCTGTGCTCCTGCTTGTCACCCCAGCCGTTGAAGTTGAAGTCCACCAGCCCGAGCCCTCCCTGCTCGTCCTGCACGAAGACGCCGCCGGTATCCCGCAGCCAGATGTCATCCATCTCGGCGTGGACGAAGTGGGTGTTGCGCTCGCCGCACAACTGGCGCGCCAGCGCCTCGTCATCCTCATGGCAGAGCACGTTGACCCGGGTGTAGGGCACCATGGCCTGCACCAGCCGCCCTATGGTGGCCTGCACCTCCTTGTAGTGGCGACCCCAGATCTCGCTGGTGGCCCCGAAGGCCACCCACACCAGGGCCTGGGGGAGGACTCCTCCGGCATGTGGTAGCGAGCGGCGGCGCCGGGTTCGCCGGCGGCGAAGGCCGCGCGGGCACCGGGCAGACTGCCAAACCCGGCAATGGCGCCAAGGGCAACCAGCTGTTTCAATACGTGGCGTCGGGAAAACATCGTTCTACTCCTGGGTTCAGAGGCTGCTCTTGAAGCGAGTCCAGGCTCGCATGCGGGCACGCATCTGGGATTGTGCTATATCCTGACCCGGAATGAGCCGCTGGTAGCTGGCCTCGTCCAGGTAGATATCCGGGTTGGCCGTCATGGTGGCATCCACCATGGGTCTGGCCTTGGCACTGGCAGTCGGATAACCGGTGCTGTTGGTGATGGCCGCCATGTTGGCCGGGCGCATCACGAAGTTGATAAAGGCATAGGCATAGTCAGGATGGGGGGCATCCGCCGGGATCGCCATGGTGTCCATCCAGATGGTGCTCCCCTCCTTCGGCAATCGGTATTCGAAGTCGGCCCGCTTGCCCGCCTCGGCGGCGGTGCGCCTGGCCTGGGTCATGTCGCCGCTGTAGCCCAGGGAGAGGCAGAGATCCCCGTTCACCAGCTGAGTCACCGGCTGGGACTGGAACTTGCGGATATAGGGCTTGATCCCCTTGAGCAGGGCCAGGGCCGCCTCCAGATCGTCCGCCTTGCCGCTGCGGGGATCCCGCCCAAGATAGTGCAGCACCACCGCCAGCACCTCGTCCGGGGAGTCGATGACCGAGATGCCGCAATCTGCAAATTTCGCCGCCAGCTCGGGCTTGAACAGCATGTCCAGGCTGCTGACCGGGGCATCCGGCATCCGCTGCTTGATAGCGTCCGCATTGTAAGTGAGCCCTATGGTGCCCCAGGTGTAGGGCACCACGGCCTCCTTCGCATGGGGGTAGGCCTGCTGCAGCCGCGCCAGGCCGGGGTCTATGTCCCCCAGGTGTTGCAGCTTGCCCTTGTCGAGGGGCTGCAGGCTGCCCGCCCGCATCAGCCGCTCCGCCACCGTGTCCCCCGGGAAGATGAGGTCATACCCGCTGCGACCCGCCATCAGCTTGGCCTCCAGGGTCTCGCTGCTGTCCATCACGTCGTAGATGACCCGGATCCCGGTCTCCCGGGTGAACTCGCTCAGGGTATCGGGGGCGAAATAATCGGACCAGTTGTAGAGGCGCAGCACCTTCTCCTCTGTCGCCTCCCCCGTCCCTTCTGCGGCCTGGGCCCCCAGACCCAGCAGCAGGGCCAGTGCCGTGGCTATCTTGGTGAGTGGGCTCATGATGGACGCCCTCCCCGATGGCTCTGCCCATCCAGGCTCAGCAAGGCGCCATACATCTCGGGGCGGCGATCTCGATAGATGCCCCAGGTCAGCCGCTCCTCGGCCATGGCGGCGAGATCCAGCTCCCGCACCAGCACGCCCGGGGTATCCCTGTCCGCCTCGGCCAGCAGGGCCCCCTTGTGATCCGTGATGAAGGAGGAGCCATAGAAGCGCATCTGCAACGCGGGATCCCGGGTCGCCACCTCGCGTCCGATGCGGTTGGCGGCGATCACCGGCATGATGTTGGCGGCGGCGTGGCCGCGCTGGGTCAGTTGCCAGTGATCCCGGGAATCGAGCCCCTCTGCCCCCGGCTCCGAGCCGATGGCGGTGGGATAGAGCAGCAGCTCGGCCCCCTGCAGCGCCATGGCGCGGGCCGCCTCCGGGAACCACTGATCCCAGCAGATGCCGACCCCGATGCGGCCGGCGGCCGTGTCCCAGACCCGAAACCCCGTGTCCCCCGGGCTGAAGTACTCCTTCTCCTGATAGCCGATGGCGTTCGGGATATGGGTCTTGCGATAGACCCCGAGCAGCCGGCCATCCTCATCGGCCACCGCCAGGGAGTTGAAGCAGGCGTTGCCGGCACGTTCGAACCAGCTGATGGGCAGCACCACCCCCAGTTCCCGCGCCAGGGCCGAGAAGCGGCGCAACACCCGGCTCTGTTCGAACGACTCCGCCAGCGCCAGATGGCCGTGGTATTGCTCGATGCAGAAATAGGGGGTGGCGAAGAGCTCCTGCAACAGCACCAGGTTGGCCCCCCTGGCGGCGGCGTCCCGTACCAGGCTCTCCGCTGTGTCCAGATTGCGCTCCAGCTCCCAGCTGCAAGCGAATTGTGTGGTGGCGACGACGATCTTGCTCATCCGGATACCCTCCCTGACACGCGTTCCCCCTGACAGGCAAACTGCATGGTTGCGACGACCTTGTTCATGAATCTCTCCTCCCTGATCCCGTCATGAGGCCTCGCAGACGCCTGACGAGGCCGCTCCAAACGCTTACCCCTGCACCGGCCAGGCCGGCTGCTGCTGGGTGATGCAGTGAATGCCGCCCCCGCCGTGGGCCAACTGGTTGATGCGCACCGGCACCAGCTGCCTGTTCGGGAAGGCGCGCCTCAGCACTTCCCCAGCCGCCTCGTCCGCGCCTACGCCGTAGGCGGGCATGATGATGGCGCCGTTGGCGATGTAGAAGTTGGTGTAGGAGGCGCAGAACACCTCCGCCTCGGCGTCCACCGCCTCGCTCGCCTCGAACAGCTCGAGGCACTCGAAGGAGCGACCTCTCGCATCGGTGGCCAGGGCCAGGGCTCGGCGGTTCTCCCGCACCACGCGGCCATAGGTGGAGTGCCCGTCCAGGGTGGCGTCCACCAGCAGGTGGCCGGGGCGGCTGAAGGCGCAGACCCCGTCCACATGACCGTCCGTCATGTCGCCGGTGACGTGGTCCGGGTCCCCCGGCAGCCAGATAGTCTTCTCGATGCCGAGCAGGCGGCTGAAGATCCGTTCGATCTCCACTTTGGTCATGCCGGGGTTGCGGTTGCTGTTGAGCAGCACCGACTCCGTGGTGATCAGGGTGCCCTCCTCATCCACATGGATGGCGCCCCCTTCGTTGGCGAGGAAGCTGCCGATGCACTCCAGCTCCAGGCTGTTGAGAACGCGCCGCGCCAGCCCCTCATCCAGACCGTGGGCCGACTTGCCGCCCCAGGCGTTGAAACGCCAGCTGATCCCGGCGGTGCCAAGCTCGGGATGGCAGATGAAGGTGGGGCCGGAGTCACGGCACCAGCTGTCATCCACCGGCAGGGGAATGAAGCGCACCCCGTCGCCGCACAGGGCGCGAGCCTCCGCCTGTGCGGCGGGATCCACCACCAGGTTCACCGGTTCGAAGCGGGCGATGGCATTGACCACCCGGGCGAAGTCCTGCTGGACCTGGGACAGGGTTACGCCCCAGCCGTTTTCCCACAGCGCCTTGTTGTGCGGCCAGACCATCCAGGTCGCCGCGTGCCGGCACCACTCCGCTGGCATGAACCAGCCCACAGCCCTCATTCCCTGCTCGCGCATCTCAGCCTCTCTGATTAGGTACTATTAAGGTTATTGACGATGGGAATAGACTATTCTCCCCGTTGATGGGTAACAAACGATCGATTTTCGATAAAAGTGATAAGCGGAGCTAATCAATGATGTTCAAACACTGGCCCCCTCTCAACGTGCTGCGCGGCTTCGAGGCGGCGGCCAGGCTCGGCAGCTTTCATCAGGCGGCCCAGGAGCTGCACCTCACCCAATCTGCCATCAGTCAGCAGATCCGCTCGCTGGAGGAGCTGCTTGGCCAGCCTCTGTTTCACCGCCAGGGACGTTCCGTCGCCCTGACCGACGCGGGCCAGGATCTGCTGGAGACGACCCAGCAGGTACTGCTGCAACTGGCGGTGGGAATACAGCGCCTCGAGCAGTACCGCAAGCCGAACCAGCTGGTGCTCAACACCAGCACCGCCATCGCCCGCCTCTGGCTGCTGCCCCGGCTGGCCGACCTTCACCGCAAGCATCCGGGCATCGATCTCTGGCTGTTCACCAGCGACGACACGCCGAACATGGCCGAGCAGACCATCGACATTTCGCTGCGCTGGGGGCTGGCTCCCCAGGCGGAATGCCGCCATCAGCCGCTGCTGGCGGATCGGCTGCTGCCGGTGGCGAGCCCGGCCGTGCTGGCACAGCCCGCGCAGGAGCGCACCACCCTGCACGGGGAGCGGGAGATGGACTGGCACCACTGGACCCTCAAGGGCGGCGACGATCTGCACCTGCAGACCCAGGGGCTCAACTTTTCCGATCCCGGCTTGTTGCAGGATGCGGCCAGCGCCGGGCTCGGGGTGGCGCTGGCGAGCGAGCTGCTCTCTCGCGACGCACGCCGACAGGGGTGGCTGCTGCCCCTCTCGTCCCACCGGGTGGCCGGGCCGAACTGGAACATGCTGATCCATCAGGAGAGCGAAGGCAGTCCCCAGTGCCGGGCGGTGAGCCAATGGCTCCAGCAGCAGTTTGCTGCAGAGGCTGCCACCCGGGGCAAGGACGCGACACTCTGAGAGCGGTCACTGAATCGGGGCGGCAAGGGTGATTAAATGGCCTCTTCCCTTTTGCCGGATATCGCCGTGACCATGCCATCCGTCCCCCAGCCCCTCTCGTCCTGGCCCGAGCACCTGCAGGCCTCCTGGCTGCGCTGTGCCCACCAGACCAGCGCGTCCCTCTGGCATCCTCCCCACTGCGCCAGAGGGCAGACCCTGGAGAGCCTGCGCCAGCGCAAACGGGACCTGCTCACCACCGGCGAGATGGCGCTGGAGGATCTCTACGAGTTCATGGAGGGGCGCCCCTGCGTCCTGCTGCTCACAGACGAGAGCGGTTGCCTGCTGGCCCGGACCGGCCACCCCGATACCCTGCAGGCGCTGGCGGCACTCGGTTTTGGCCCAGGCGCGTTTTTCAGCGAGGGACGCATCGGCACCAATGCCGTCAACCTTGCGGCCCTGGAGGGGGTGCCGCTCTGCGTCAGCGGCCCCCAGCACTTCAACCAGCGTCTCCACCCCTGGCACTGCTGTGCCAGCCCCGTCTACAACAGCACCGGTCGCCAGGTGGCGATCGTGGCCCTGATCTGCCGGGTGGAAGAGGCCGCGCCGGGGGATCTCGCGCTCACCGTCAGCGCCGGCCGTGAGCTGGCCAATCTGCTGCAGATGGAGCGCCTGATGCAGGAGTCCCAGCACCATTTGAGCGAGCTCTATGCCCTGCTGGATGGCATGGAAGACGGCGTGCTGGCCTGGGATCCCCAGGGGCGGCTGCGCTACCTCAACGCCCTGGCGGCCAGTCGGCTGCAACTCGACCCGGATGTCTGCCTGGGTCAGCCCCTCGATCACCATCTGCTGTTGCCCCAGCGCCTGCGTCTGGCCATCGCGGAGATGACCCCCCTGAGCCATGTGGAGGTGACGCTGGAGCGGCGGGAGACCCGTGGCGAGGCCTTCATCGACGCCCTGGTGAGCCTCAAGCCCCTCCCGGGACCGGACGGGGTCAGCTTCATCGTCCTGCTCCATCCCACCGATCGATTGCGCGCCATTCATCAACTGCGCCAGACGGTGCCCGAGCTCTCCGCCCTGGTGGGGGAGTCGAGCGCCATGCGCAAACTGCTTCGCCACGCCCGCCAGGCGGCCAGGGGACAGGGCCCCGTCCTGCTGCGAGGGGAAGAGGAGGTGGGCAAGGCCCAACTGGCGGAGGCCATCCACTTTGGCAGCGAGCGAGCCGCCGGCCCCCTGGTCATCTTCAACTGCCAGGCATGGCCGAGGGAGCGGATGGCGCTGGAACTCATGGGGTCCGACGAGGCGGGGCAGGAGCGGGCCGGCAAGTTCGAGCTGGCTCACGGTGGCACCCTGGTGCTGGAGCAGGTGGAGTGCCTGCCCGCCCCCATGCAGGCCGCCCTGCTGCAACTGCTCAAGACGGGGCGCATCCAGCGCTTCGACTCCGCCCGCATCCTGCCCCTCAGGGTGAGGATCATCGCGACCAGCAGCGCCCCGCTGGAGCAGCGGGTGCAGGAGGGGGGATTCGGTCGCCAGCTGCTCTATGCGCTGCAAGGGTGCGAACTCTGGCTGCCGAGCCTGCGGGAGCGCAGCGCCGATCTGCCCGGCCTCATCCGCCAGCACCTGGCGGTGCAGGGGGGCGAGCCGGGGCGCCAGTTCACCCCTGACGCCCTCGACTGCCTGCTGGCCTACCCCTGGCCCGGCAACCTGGGGGAGCTGCGCAGCGCCATCGAGTATGCCCTGCTGCATTGCAGTGAGGCACAGATCCCGCCCCGGGCGCTCCCGGCCGCCATCCGCCAGGGTCATTGCCTGCTGGCGAACGAGGTGGTGGGACAGCCGCTGCTCACCCTGGCGGAGCTGGAGCATCAGGCGATCCTGCGGGCCGCCCGTGCCAGCAAGGGCCAGGTCAGCCAGATGGCGCGCCAGCTCGGGATCAGCCGCACCACCCTCTGGCGGCGACTCAAACTGCTCGACATCGATCCCGCCGACTACCACCACTGACCAGAACGCCCCTCAAAAAAAGCGGGCCCCGTCGTGACGGGGCCCGGATGGGGGAATGTTTCAGTCGCCGAAGCGATCCTGCGCCAGTTGCTGGAAGCAGCTCAGCGCCGCCCCGGCATCCTCCCCTCGCGCCAGCAGGATGAGCCTGTCCCCCTGGCGCACATCGAGCATGGCGAGCCGGCTCAGGCTGCGGGGATTCGCCTCTTTCTCCCCCTTTTGCAGCCTGAGTTCAGCGGCAAAGGGCTTGAGTGCCGCGACCAGCCGGGCGGCGGGGCGCACATGCAGGCCGTGGGGGTTATCGACCACCACCTCGCAGCGCAACCAGCCGTCGTCGGCAACGGGGGCTGCCTCCGTGGTGGCCTGCGCCGCACTGGCAGGCAGCATTCCTTGTTTCGGGCCCAGGGCGCCAAGCGCCTCGGCGGCTACCTCGTCCAGCGTCAGGCCTGCGCCAGCGGCCACCACGGCGGCCAGAGTGCCCTCGACCAGCGGGGCGGGGCTGAGCCGCACCCGGGCGCTCAGCTCGGGGGGCAGCAGCTCGAGGGCGGTCTCGGCGCTCAGCAGGGCGCTGCCCAAGTCCATCAGCACCAGTACCCCGCTGCCGTCATCCGCCTCTTCCATCGCACTCATCACGGCGATGGCGTCGGTGCCGATGGGATGGGCGGGGTCATCGACCCCGGCCGCCAGCAACAGTTTCGCCGGGCTGCCGAGCTGATCGGCCAGGGCTTTCAAACCGGCCGCAAGCATGGCGCTGTGAGAGACCACTACGATGCCGATCATGTCACAACCTCGCTCTGTCACGCAGGGCGGTCAGCAGCAGCAGGGTCGAGGTGGCCCCCGCATCCTGATGGCCGATGCTGCGCTCACCAAGATAGCTGGCGCGCCCCTTGCGAGCCTGCATCTGGATGGTGGCCTCGGTGCCGGCTGCGGCGGCAGCCACCGCCTTGTCCAGCGCCTCGGGGAGCGGCAGGCCCTGTTGTTCCGCCTGCTGCAGGGCGGCCAGAGCGGGCCACCAGGCATCGCACATGGTCTTGTCACCCGGCTCGGCACGGCCGCGGGAGACGATCCCCTCCACCCCGTCGCTCAGCATCTTGCCGAGCTGGCCGAGGGTCAGGCTCTGGCAGGCATCGCTGCTGGCCGCCGCCCGGATGAAGAAGGTGCCGTAGAGGGGTCCGCTGGCGCCGCCGACCGAGGAGAGCAACGTCATGCCGGTAGTTTTGAGCACCAGGCCGATGTCCTTGTCCGCCACCGCGGGCAGCTTCTCCGCCACCTTGGCAAAGCCGCGCTGCATGTTGAGGCCGTGGTCGCCGTCGCCGATGTCGGTATCCAGCGCCGTGAGGTAGTCACGCTGCTCGGTGAAGATGTGCTCGCAGTCGAGCAGCCAGTTGACGATCTGATGCTTGCTTAACATGAATATTCCTCAGCAGCCGCGCCGCAGGGCCGGGGTGTGAACGGGGGCATCCCACAGGGTCATCAGCTCGTCATCCACCTTGAGCAGGGTGATGGAGATGCCGGTCATGTCGAGGGAGGTACAGTAGGGGCCGATGAGGTTGCGCACCAGATGAATGCCCGCCTCTTCGCACAGGGTGGCGAGGCGACCATAGACGCCGTAGAGCTCGGAGATGGGGGTGCCGCCGAGGCTATTGACCAGGACGATGACCCGGTCACCCCCATTGAGCGACTCGATAAAGGTGTGCTCTTCCTGCCAGCTGCCGGTGGTTCTGTCCCAGTGGCGCAGGGTGCGGCCATAAGGGCTGTTGTCGGTCAGCTCCTTGAACATGTCGTCCACCAGGGCGTTGAGGTCGGTGAAGGGACGGCGCTCGATACCGGGTTCGCCGTGAATGCCCACGCCGAACTCCACCTCGTTGTCCGCCAGGGTGAAGGAGGGTTTGCCGGCAGCAGGCACGGTGCAGGCGTGCATGGCCACGCCTATGGTGCGGCTCTGGTTGTTGATGCGGCGGGCCAGCGCCTCACAGCGCGCCAGATCGTAGCCCGACTCGGTGGCGGCACCGACCAGCTTCTCGCACAACACTGTCGTGGCAACCCCGCGGCGGCCAGCGGTGTAGAGGCTGTCCTTCACCGCCACGTCGTCATCGATGAGGGCGAAGCCCACCTTGACCCCGTCACCGTGCAGCAGCTCGACCGCGGTCTCGAAGTTGAGCACGTCGCCGGTGTAGTTCTTCACCAGAAACAGCACGCCGGCGCCGCCGTCGACGGCCTGACCGCACTCGTACATCTGATCCGGGGTCGGGGACGTGAAGATCTCGCCGGGGCAGGCACCATCCAGCATTCCTTTACCCACCAGGCCACCGTGCATGGGCTCGTGGCCGCTGCCGCCACCGGAGACCAGCGCCACCTTGCCCGTCACGGGGGAATCGGCGCGGGTGATGTAGTGGGGTTCGATTCGCACCTTGAGCTCGGGGTGGGCAGCGGCCATCCCCATCAGTTGTTCACGGACCACGGCATCGACAGCATTGATCAGCTTCTTCATGGCTCACTCCTTGGCTTGCCACCATACGGGTGGACAGATGGTTGATGCAGCCAGTCTAGCGAGCCATAGGGGGATAAAAATGACAGGGATTTCGGTTCGGATCTGAAACAACAAACGAAGCCTGACGTTTCAATCTGAAACGAGCGGATGGGGAAGATCCGGGAAAGTGTTAGCCGCCTCACAGCCATGAAAAAGGGCCCCGCAGGGCCCTTCTCGATAGCGTGAGGATTAGATGGCCCAGCCACCGGCGTAGAAGATCACCAGGGCCACGGCGATGATGACGGTGCCGATGTTGAGCTTCTTCCACTCGGCGGCAAACAGGCGGCCGACCACCAGGGCCACGAAGCCTAACATGATGCCGGTGACGATGTTGCAGGTGAGCACGATGAAGACGGCGCACAGCATGCCGGAGAGGGCATCGACCGAGTCGTTGAAGTCCAGCTTGGTGACGTTGCCCAGCATCAGCAGGCCCACATACATCAGGGCCGGTGCGGTGGCGTAGGCCGGTACCAGATAGCTCAGCGGGGAGAGGAAGATCATCAGCAGGAAGAGCACGCCGACCAGGGTGGCGGTCAGACCTGTCTTGCCGCCGGCAGCTGTCCCTGCGGCGGATTCGATGTAGACGGCTGCCGGAGCACCACCTACCACGCCCGCCACCATGCTGCTGACGGAGTCCGCAGTCAGGGCCTTGCCACCGCTGATGATGTGACCACGCTCGTTGATGAGGCCAGCCTGACCAGCCACGGCACGGATGGTGCCGGTGGCGTCAAACACGGCGGTCATCACCAGCGCCAACACGGTCGGAATCACCACCGGATTGAGGGCGCCCAGCAGATCCATGCTGCCCACCAGGGAGCCATTCTCGCCACTCAGGCTCGGCATGGCGAAGAAGCCCTGCCAGGTCACTTTCGGATCGAAGATGAGGCCGAGGATGGAGATGGCGATGATCACCATCAGGATACCGCCCGGCACCTTGCGGCGCTCCAGGCCGAAGATGGCAGCCAGACCCAGCACCGTCATGATGACCGGGAAGGCAGTGATCTCGCCGAGCTGCACCGGCAGGCCAGCCCCTTCATTCTTGATCACCATGCCGACCCCGTTGGTGGCGATCAGCAGCAGGAACAAGCCGATACCGATGCCGGTACCGTGGGCGATGCCGGAGGGAAGGTTGTCCAGGATCCACTGGCGCACGCCGGTGACGCTGATCAGGGTGAACAGCACCCCCATCAGGAAGATGGCGCCCAGCGCGACCGGAATGCTCAGCCCCTGACCCAGCACCAGGCTGAAGGCGGTAAAGGCGGTGAGAGAGATGGCACAACCGATGGCCATCGGCAGCTTGGCCCAGAGCCCCATCAGCAGGGAGCCGAAGGCGGCGATCAGACAGGTCGCCACAAACACCGGGCCCTGCTCAAAACCGGCTGCGCCCAGCATGTTCGGCACGACGATGATGCTGTAGACCATCGCCAGGAAGGTGGTCAACCCGGCCAGCAGCTCCTGTCGCACCGTGCTGCCACGCTGGCTGATGGAGAAATAGGAATCCAGAAACCCGCCATTGCCGGCGCGGGCCGTCGTTTGTTGCGTTGCCATAGTTCATCCTGAAAGTGTGAAGGAAATCGTTTGCTTTCTGGCGCGCAAAATAGCAAGAATTTGACGAGATTGCAGCGGATAAGCCCCCATTTCCCCGAAGTTTTTCATAAAAAGGCTCGTTGGAGGCCTCATTTTCCATGAGAGCGGCCCATCCCAAGCTTCTACACTCTTAGCTAGCCACGTTCCCATCTACCGGAGAGAAGCCCATGCACACAGGCAACCTGCTTGGCCGGATCCCCTCCCCCCTGCCCAGTGAAGTGTTCGCGGATCTGGTCAGTACCAACAATGTTCGTATCGAGCGCATTCTCTCCCAGGGGCAGCAGACCCCTACCGGAGAGTGGTTCGATCAGGATGAACACGAATGGGTATTGCTGGTGCAGGGAGAGGCCATCCTGGTCTTCATCACACCGGATACCGGGGTACAGGAACGCGTCCATCTGGGGCCGGGGGATTACATCAACATCCCGGCGCACCTTCAGCACCGGGTGGAGTGGACCCATCCGACCGAGACAACCGTCTGGCTCTGCGTCTATTACTAGCAAGCTCACGGCTCAAGAAGGCAATGCTTCTGCTGCGAAGATCGAAGAGGAGACCGTGGAGACTAAAAAAAGCCCAGTCTGTCGACTGGGCTTCTTGTTAGTGGCATAACGGACGCAGAGACGGACAAAGTCCGGCTCAAGCACAAAGGACAACAGAGCGGGATCGAGTTGTCAGTGGCAAGTCGCAGCCCTGGTGGTAGCCTCTTGTTCCCTGAGCCCTTATCCAGACGCCAGAAAGCAAAAAGGCCTTCCCGATAGGGAAGGCCTTTCAATTTAGTGGCGGAGCGGACGGGACTCGAACCCGCGACCCCCGGCGTGACAGGCCGGTATTCTAACCGACTGAACTACCGCTCCGCATTCGGTTAGCTTTCGCTAAATCTTTTGCTGCTTGTTTGTGAGGTGTCATCCTCGCAGCCAGCCATGTGATTCTTCACATCACCGTTTAATTGGGTGCCTGGCAGTGTCCTACTCTCGCATGGCGAATGCCACACTACCATCGGCGCTACAGCGTTTCACTTCTGAGTTCGGCATGGGGTCAGGTGGTTCCACTGCGCTATTGCCGCCAGGCAAAATCTTCAATCTGAGAAAGCTGATGTAAGTAATTCGTTCATTCGCTACAAGGCCAGAAACACTTCTTGGGTGTTGTATGGTTAAGCCTCACGGGTAATTAGTATGGGTTAGCTCAACGTATCGCTACGCTTACACACCCCACCTATCAACGTTGTGGTCTCCAACGGCCCTTTAGGACCCTCAAGGGGTCAGGGATGACTCATCTCAGGGCTCGCTTCCCGCTTAGATGCTTTCAGCGGTTATCGATTCCGAACTTAGCTACCGGGCAGTGCCACTGGCGTGACAACCCGAACACCAGAGGTTCGTTCACTCCGGTCCTCTCGTACTAGGAGCAACTCCCTTCAATCATCCAACGCCCACGGCAGATAGGGACCGAACTGTCTCACGACGTTCTGAACCCAGCTCGCGTACCACTTTAAATGGCGAACAGCCATACCCTTGGGACCGACTTCAGCCCCAGGATGTGATGAGCCGACATCGAGGTGCCAAACACCGCCGTCGATATGAACTCTTGGGCGGTATCAGCCTGTTATCCCCGGAGTACCTTTTATCCGTTGAGCGATGGCCCTTCCATTCAGAACCACCGGATCACTATGACCTACTTTCGTACCTGCTCGACCTGTCCGTCTCGCAGTTAAGCTGGCTTATGCCATTGCACTAACCTCCTGATGTCCGACCAGGATTAGCCAACCTTCGTGCTCCTCCGTTACTCTTTGGGAGGAGACCGCCCCAGTCAAACTACCCACCAGGTACTGTCCGCGAGCCCGATTCAGGGCCCTGCGTTAGAACATCAAACATACAAGGGTGGTATTTCAAGGACGGCTCCA